>NZ_JAJSEE010000009.1 GCF_023555375.1 Guyparkeria hydrothermalis | reverse complement strand
GTTCGGTTGTTCCTCCAAACAGCGTAATAGGGTGGGAGCAGGCCATTCCATTAAAAAATCCCCCGCTCCCGGCCTGACTCGGGCGGCGGAGGAAAGACCGCAGGAGGATCGGTCGACGCCGCCCGTTGCCGGGCGGTCAGAGCGCGTACGGGATACGGATGCCGAGGGTGAAATCCGGGGCATCGGGCGTCAGGCCCACGCCAAGCGTGGTGACCAGGGTGGTCTTCTTGCCCAGCGCGTAGGTCAGCCCGAGATTGAACATCGCGGAGTTGGCATCGCTGCCGATCAGGTCGACCCACTCCTCGCCGTCGTACTTGGTGCGGGCCTTGCCGTTGATCTGCTGGGAGTACGACATCGACAGACTGGCGCGATCGTTCAACGCGAACGCCAGGCCCAGTCCCCAACTCCAGCTGTCGCCCAGGCTTACCTCGCCGGGATTGACGGTATCCGGATCGTTGTTGAGATCGTCGAAGCTGCGCGAGATGTAGTGCGTGTAGCCGAAGTTGGCGAACAGCAGCGCCGGGTCGAGGGTCTTGACCGCGGACACCGAGGCGCCCACCCCCCAGAGCCCGTTGCCGGTCGCCTGCTCCTCGGGGACGGCAAAGCGGACAAACGAGTTGCCGTCGGCATCCTCGCCGGTCTCGATCACGCGCCAGTCGATCCCGTAGGGTTCGCGCCCGGTGGGCGCGATCACGCTGCCGGTCAGGACCACGTCGGGCCGACTGGCCGTCTCCGGCAGTAACCGGTAACTGATGTTGACGGTGGTGTCGCCGATGGCGAGATCGCTGGTCTGGTCCACCTCGGCGAAGGCGGCCGCCGATCCACCGGCTCCACCCTTCTGGTAGGTCGTGTAGCGCTGGATGAACGGCGCGGAGACGCCGATGTTCCAGCGGGGCGTCAGACCATAGCGGGCCGCCAGGGTGTACTTGAAGGTGTCCGAGGCGACGTTGTCGACGGCGATGTTGCCGAGAAAGATCGCGTCCAGAGCGAGAAAGCCGTTCAAGGTCAATTGCGTGCGATCGTAGCGGCTGTACTCGAACCCCGCCTCGAGTACCAGCGGCCGGTCGAACGCGACGTGTTCCTGCTGGAGGAAATCATCGACGCTGCGGCGCGTGGCCTGGCGCTTGTCCTCGGCGGTGGGGGCGCTGCCGGCGGCCTCGCCGGTATCGGCCTGCGCCCCCAATGACGGACGCGGTTCGAGATCCCCTTCGGGCTCCACCCCCGCCTCGGACAGTCGCGTCTGGACGGCCATCAAGCGCGCGTCAATTTCGCGCAATCGCCGCACCTCGTTGACGTAACGCTGCTTGAGTTCGTCCAGCTCCGCCCGCAATTGTTCGACGTTGTCGGCCTCGTTGGCCGCCCAGGCCATCGGCGCCAGTCCCAGCGACAGGCAGACCGTCAGTGTCGACAACCCAATCGGCAGGCGGCTGACGCCCCCTGCCCGTTCCCTTTCCGGTAAATCCATGGCCCGACTCCTTGGGGATTGTCCCCTCGCTCGCCATTCGTTGTCCTGCTCACGCGGTGTCCCGGACGTGAACGACCGGTTTTCAGATGCCGCCTCGCAGCGTGGCCAACGATTGGCCGACCTGGCGCTGCAATTGCTCTCGACTGCTCATCCGGCTCGGGTCGATGCCCACCACCAGACGCAGCTGGTTGTTGACCACCTGGTGATCGCCGGCCAACTGGATCACCTGGGCGGCGTTGCCGGCCTGGAATCCCTGGAAGACCCGCGAATTGCCCAGCTGCATGCTTACCCCGGCCTGCCGTCCGCCGTTGGAAAGCCCCGCGGCAACCACCGCCCCGCCCTGTCGCACCTCTACGTTGTAGCCGCCTTCCGAGCCGGTGGCACCCCGCCGATGCGGCTCGATCCGCACGTCGAACTGGTTAGCCGCCCGGTTGTCATTGCCGGCGACCTGGATCTGCTGGCGTACCCCGCGGGTGCGATCCGTGGCCTTGCCCTGGACGACATGGGACCCCGAGGTGTTGATCCCGGGATCACCCTGGATCGACACGGTCGGGGCAAAGGTCACGGAGGGTGTCCGACCGGCCCGGTCGATACCGACGCTCAGGCCGGCGGCCATCGTGCCGCCCGTGGTCTGCCACTGCGTGATCATCTCGACGCCGAAATACATCACGCGGTTGTCCGCGGCGAGGAAGCGGCCTCGCATCTCGGCAAGTTCCGGGTCGGTAAGCGCCACGATGGCGGGGTTGGCCGCCAGCACCGACCCACTGATCAGCAAGCCGGCGCAGGCCAGCCCGACCGCGATACCACCGACCAGGAGCGCCTTGGTGGGCAGACCCGGCGCGGGCCGTTCACGGTTGGGCGCGGGCTGGTTGTAGTAGTGCATGGATCGGATGCAGTGCTTGCGTTTCATGGGAGTACCCTCGTAAAGCCACCGGCCTCAGAACAGGTCGGCATGCTGAAAACCGAAATCGAGCAGGTCGGCCGTGGGCACCTGCCCCGAGCGTCGATGCAGGTCGCCGCTGCTGGGAATGTCGGTGCGTTCGAGCAGCACCGTCTGGCGATCGAATCCGGGACCGATCACCGCGAACACCGTCCGTGAGGGCCAGGCCTCGATGAATGCCTCGGTGGTGTAACGCTTGTTGCCGAGCGCCGGATCGGCCACGTGCACGTACCCGTCGCCGGCCGTCTTGAGGACGACGAAGTGCTGGTAGCCATTGACGTCCATCAACACGATCGTCGGCACGTTGATCCGACCCAGACGCGACAGGTCGATTTCGTAACCGCGACCGCGATAGCCCAGCCGCTCGAGGTAGTGCTTCATCTCCAGCAGCGAAAAACCGCGGGTACGCACCTGCTCGGGGTCGGAAACCCCCCACATCCCGGCCAGCACCGTCGCCTCGTCGAGGTTCAGGCCATAGGCGTGCTTGAGCAGCGTCGCGAGCGCCGCCGCGCCGCAGGAGAAATCGAACTGCTGACGCACGACGTTGCGATAACGCCGCTCGAGCAGGCTTTCCACGGGCTTCTCCACCATCTGCCCGTGGGGAAGAACACCGGCAAACCGCACGTCGGCCGCCGAGGCCGGCAAAGCGGCAATGGCCGCGAGGCACCCCGAGACCAACAAGGCCCACCCCGCCGCGCAAAGCGCGCGAGCGAAGATGACGCTGCTGTGTCGGAGGGAGGGTGCCTGCACGGTGATATCTCGCGGTGGAGTGGCCATGAATGGATTCGGGTCAATCGTCTTTCCGGGCGACACCGATCGAGGGTGGTCGCCTGGAAAGACGAGGCGCTTGCGCGCCCCGTCGACCGATCAAGTGATCGGGTTATTCGCCGGTTCCACCAGCGCAGGTGTTGCAGGCCACGGCCATGGAGAGTGCGTTGCTCTGCAGGTTGCCGGTGCCCGAGGCGACGTTCACGCCGATGTTGCCGGAGGCGTTGGCAAACGCGTTACCCAGCAGGGAGGCGTCGTTCTTGGCGTTGACGACCACGTAGCGCGTGGTGGCCACTTCGCCGCTCATGACGCTTCCAAGCAGGACCTTGCCGCCTTCGACGAAGCCCAGCCCACCAGACTCCTCGCCCTCGTAGGTCATCTCGTGGGTGCCGAAGGCCAGCGCGCCGCCGTCGTCGTTGAGGTCAAGACCACCTTGGGTGCCGTTGGTACCGTCGTCCCCGTTGTCGAGGTCGAAGTGACCGTCGGCGGAACCGCCGGTGTGCTGCGAACCAGTCCAGATGTCTGGGTAGACATTGTTGATCTGGTCCATTTCACCGTCGATGGTGCCGCTGGTGGTGCCGGAGTAGCCACCGACGCCGCCACCCATGTAGCCACCCATGCTCCAGCCGGCCAGCTGCACCTGGGTGGTGTCGCTGTACTTCTCGGTACGGCCTTCGTTGCGAATGCTGTTACCGATCGACTCCTGGTTGCTGCTCAGGGTGGCGTTGGCTACACGTGCCGTGGAGACCGAGGCCGCCATGGTGTTCTTCTGACCGTTGCCAGTGCCGGCGGCGACGTTGACGCCGATATTGCCCGAGGCGTTCGCGAACGCGCTTTGGCCGATGCTGGCGTTGTTCATCACGCCGCTGTTACGGGTGGTGTTGGCCAGGTTCGTCTGGTCAACGTCGACACTGGCGTAGGACTCACCGAACACGAAACCGGCGTCAACGGCGGCCAGCGCGGCGGCGTTGTCCTGCACGTTGGTGTCACCGGCGGCGACGTTCATGCCGATGTTGCCCGAGGCGCCGTTACCGACGTTGTCACCGATGCTGGCGTTGTTGGTCAGCTTCTTGTTGCGCACGTCGTTGGCGTGAATGAACTGGCGATCGTGTGCCGAGGCACCCGCCGAGGCGTTGATCACGATGTCACGCAACTCACGATCGACGTGGTCGATCTCGTTACGGGTCTTGTTGAGGGTGAGGTTCTTTTCGACGTCCACGGTCTTGTCGACATCGATGTTCTTGTCGACATCGATCTTCACCTTCATGTGGATGTTGTGGTGGCCGCCCTCATGCTCACCGTTGGACTCGGAGGCCATTACCGGGCCAGAGACCAGCGCGGCGACCGCCGAGGCGATCAGGGTCATCTTGAGTTGCGTTTTCATGGCATCTACCTTCTTGTTGGGGTTTCTTCGATCATGAGTTCAGGGTCGGTGGCCGGACATCGAGAAGTGATTTGCCGTCACGTTTCGGCTTCCCGACACCTGATTGATTTGGAGAACCCCTCCGAATCCGCTAAAGGCGGTGTCGGTGACAACCGCGCGATACCGTCCCGAAGAGACCTCCCCCGACTGCCCGTCGTCCCGGGCGGCCGAATCCGACGCCCCAACCGGGTTCACCGGTTCGAGCGTGCGAATCTCCTTGAATCCCTTGCCTGCGGGGGCAAGGGCCATTGAATTGATCTGGGCGTTGCCGTCGCCGGCCACCTGGTTCACTCCCAGCACGCCCTGTCCACGACTGAATGCCTGCCCGTCGATGCGCGTGTTCGTCTCCATCCATGCAGGGCGTGCCTGGCCTGGGTTGTCGATGCGTTGAGTCGCATCGATCGTCCCGTTCAACGCGCGCTGGTTGGTCTGGAGATTTGCCGCGCCGGCGGCCGTATTGACGGACACGTTGCCGGTCGCCCCCTGGGCGAAGTGCTCGCCGATGTGGTTGTCGTTGAGCACGGCGAGCATCCAGTCGTATTCGCCGGGCACGGAGGCCTCGGCGCGGGCGTCGCCGGCAACGATCATCTGGGCGGTCATTGCCAGGGCGAACAGCCCGAGCCCCACCAGCGCAAACCGGATCAGGTGCGTGAAATCGGGCGAATGCTTGCTGCGGCTGGCCATCACCGTGTCCCTCCCTGTCCAAGCAGGCCGGCGCCGGACAGCGCTCCGGTCACGGTCGAGCCAATCGACCCGGTGGCCGAGCCGATCGCCCCGCCGGCTACCGAGGGTGCCGAGTGGCGTCCGTTCGTGGACCCGCCCAGTTGTTGGGTGATCGTGGTGATGGAGCCGCCCATGCCGCCGGCGTGCGACGGGCCGTTACCTGCGCCCGCGGCCACCTGCCCGTAACCGCCCGGGGATATTTCCAGGTGAGACAGGCCCTGTTCCATTTCCGACCTGGGACTCGGATCGATCAGCAAGGCCCGCCCCGGGGGCTGGGCACGGGCGGCATGGCGGGTCGGGACGGCACGCTGGAGCACGATCTCGCCCGGCCTGGCCTCGACCGCGGCCCTTGAGCCGGCGGCAAACGCATCGATCGACCACAGCGAGGCCGCCAGCGTGGCGGTGATGGTCAGGGTCAGCGTGAGGGAGGCCGTAAACGCGGGATTCGGGCGGGACTCGTTAACCGACGAAGGCACGGAGGTCATCCGTGGTGCGGATCGGGTTGGGGTTACCCGAATCCTGTCCCCGGCGATCGAGATGAAATCCTGTTTGCCGAACACGTCGTTCATGACCTGGCTCCCGAAGTGGTGGGGAGCGTCGTGCTCCCACGCCACCCACTGGAGCAAGTCCGGGGCCAAGATTTTGAGTGCCGTAAAATCAGCGGCTTACGAAATAAGCCCCCGTGATCCGGTGCCGAGTGATGCAGGCGTGATACAGCCGGCAATGCGGGGCGCCGCGCGAGTCGCATCCAGGCGTGGTGTCGGCCCGGTCGAACCGTCGCAATCCTGATACAGCGCCAATGGCCGTTGATCCATTCTGGCGCATGGGCGCGTGCACTGACGCCGTTGGCGTTGGGTGCCCGGTGTGACGCGTTAATGCGTGTCGCGTGTTGGAAACGACTCGGCCCCGACCGTGAGCCGAGCGGAAATGACGGGACGGGAACCGGTGAAGGTGGACCTGGCGCCCTCGACGTGGCAACGCCGGGTCAGTCGATCGAGAGGTCGTGCTTGCGGATCAGTCGGTGCAGGGTGCAGCGCGAGACGTCGAGCAGGCGCGCGGCCTCGGTGACGTTGTTGCCCGCGCGGGCGATTGCCTCGGCGATCACCCGTCGTTCGGCCAGTTCCCGGGCGCGGGCCAGGGTGGGGAAATTGCTGTCGTCGTCGTGGTGCGGCCTGATCTCCGGCAGCGAGACCATGTTGCCGTCGGCCAGCACGATGCCGCGGCGCAGCCGGTTCATGAGTTCGCGGATGTTGCCCGGCCAGGCATAGGTACGCAGTGCCGCCTCGGTCGCCGGGGTCAGACGCTTTCGCTTTACTCCCAGCTCGTCGCAAAAACGGGCCAGGTAGTGCTCGGCAAGCTCGAGCACATCGGCACCCCGCTCGGCCAGCGGCGGCATCTCCAGGGGCAGCACGTCGAGGCGGAACAGCAGATCCTCGCGGAACGTGCCCGCGAGCACGGCGCGATTGAGATCGACGTGGGTGGCGGCAATGATGCGGGCATCGACCGCGATCGTGGCGTCCCCGCCAACACGCTGGATCTCGCCCTGTTGCAGGAATCGCAGCAGGTTGACCTGCACGTCCAGTGGCAGATCGCCGATCTCGTCGAGGAACAGGGTCCCGCCCTGGGCCTGCTCCACCCAGCCAATGCGGCGCTTGCTCGCCCCGGTGAACGCGCCCTTTTCGTGGCCGAACAACTCCGACTGGATGAGGTTAGGGCTCAATGTCCCGCAGTTGACCGCAACGAAGGGCTTGTCGGTTCGATCGGACTGATGATGGATCGAGCGTGCGGCCAGTTCCTTGCCGGTGCCGGTGGGCCCGGTGATCAGCACCGGCAGGTGATTGCCGGCATACCGGTGCACCTGGCGCCGGACCGCCTGCATGGCCTCGCTCCTGCCCACCATCTCGTGGGCGCCGTCGCCCAGACCACAGGCGGACTCGTTGGCAACGTGCAGATCGGCCACCCGGGCCATGGTCCAGGCGTGACCGATCGAGAACGTCAGCCGGGTGGGCTCGATCGGGGCAAAGCAGAAATCGAAGAAGTAGGCGTGCAGGAAGCTGGCGTGGGCGGGATTGTCGGCCTGCGGCTTTTCGATGATGGCGACCAGTTGCAGACTGGGAAACTGGTGACAGAAGGCAGGTAGCCAGCTCATTGCCGACTGCATGGCCCCGCGCAGGTCGATCAGTGCCACCCGCACCTGGTCTCGCTTGACCTGGCGGGATAACCGGTCCGGGTCGTCGACGCCCACGATTTCCCAGAAGAACGGCTCGGCGATGCGGCGAACCTCCTCGACCGCCTCCGGCCCGCGCAGGCTCAGCATCGGCAATCGCCGAAACATGCACATCTCGCTACTCATGGCAGCGACGTCCCCAGGGCATATCCATACATCGGTCCCTGCTTGGTCTGGCCCTACCGGTCAGGCGGTGGCCTGACCGGCCCGGCTCACGTGGCGCCCCCTGACCGGGACGCCAAAAAGCCGTTCCCTAACACCCTGACTATATGCCTCTTTTCACAGTTTGCGCATTTTTTGACCACCCTGGCGCCAGGCCATCCCGCCAACGACACCTCCGGTCGCGTTTTCACCGCATGCCCGCTTCCCATACACTTCCCGGCGGACCTCCATTTGCGACCACCGGGAAGACACGACGTCTTGACTGACTCCACGGACGCCCACGCCCCCATCACGCCCGGCTTTATCGTGTTGCAGGGCAATCGCCTCGAGGGCCTGCGCGATCTGCTGGTGGAGTGGCTGCGTCGAGCGCCGCTCGGGCCGCTGGAGGACGAGCGCATCCTCGTGCAGAGCAACGGCATGGCCCAGTGGCTGCGCCTCGCCCTTGGCCGCTCGCAACACGAGGATGGCCGGGGCGGGCTGGGCATCGCCACGGCCATGGACCTGCTGCTCCCGGCCCGCCTGCAGTGGCAGTGCTACCGGGCCGTGCTGGGACGCCAGAACGTGCCCCCCGAGGCCCCGCTGGACAAGGCGCGACTGACCTGGCGCCTGCTCCGGCTGCTGCGAGACCCGGCGATCCGCGCCGATCCGGTCTTCGAACCCCTGGCGCATTACATCGTCGATGACGAACACAGGGCCTACCAGCTCGCCGCCCGCCTGTCCGACCAGTTCGACCAGTACCAGGTCTATCGCGCCGACTGGCTCGAACGCTGGGCGAACGAGGAACTCGCCCTGCCCGGCCCGCTCGGCGAGGCCCCTGACGTTCCGGCCGATTCCCGGTGGCAACCGGCACTCTGGCGTGCGGTGCTCGACGACCTCGTACGCCATCCGCCCGAGACCGAGGACGGCACGGCGCCGGCGGACTTTGCCGGTCGGGCACTGGTGCACCGCGCGTTCCTCGACCGGGCCGCCCAGGCCACCGAACGTCCCCCCGACCTGCCGCGCCGGATCGTCGTCTTCGGTGTCTCCGCCCTGCCGCCGCAGGTCCTCGAGGTCCTCGGCGCCATCTCGCGTTGGACCCAGGTGATCTTCTGTCTGCAGAACCCCTGCCGGCACTACTGGGGCGACATCGTGGAGGACCGTCACCTGTTCCGGCACGCCTACCGACGGATCAGCGCGCGCAAGGTCGACGCGAGCCTCGCCGATCACGACCTCCATCAGCACGCCCACCCCCTGCTCGCCTCCTGGGGAAAGCAGGGGCGTGACCTCGTGCGGCTGGTCGACGCCTTCGACCAGGCACCCGAACGGGCGCGGCACAGCGACCCGCTCAACATCGATCTGTTTACCGAACCGACGACCGACCACCTGCTGGGACAAATCCAGGCCGACCTGCTCGACCTGCGCCCGGTCTCGGAGATGGAGGCGCAAGGACGTCGGCTCGACGCGGCCGACGAGTCGCTGCGGTTCACCATCGCCCACAGCCCGCTGCGCGAGGTCGAGATCCTGCAGGATCAGCTGCTGGCGGCCTTCGATGCCGACCCCGGCCTGCGCCCGCGGGACGTGATCGTCATGGTCCCGGACATGACCGACTACGCCGCCGCCATCAGTGCCGTGTTCGGTCGACTCGACCGCCGTGACCCGCGCTACCTGCCGTTTGCCATCTCCGACCGGCCGGAGCGGGATACCCACCCGATGCTGCGTGCGTTGGAGAGTCTGCTGCATCTGCCGGAGGCGCGACTGACGGCCAGCGAGGTACTGGATCTACTGGAAGTGGACGCGTTGCGCGCGCGTTTCGGGATTGCCGACAGCGAGGTAGCGACCTTGCGTCACTGGATCGACGCGGCCGGCATTCGCTGGGGGCTCGACGGCGATCATCGGCCCGAATTCGGCCTGCCGGCCGGGATCGAGCAGAACACCTGGCATTTCGGCCTCGACCGGTTGCTGTACGGCTACCTCGCCGGCGCGGACGACGACTGGCAAGGCATCGTGCCCGTCGGCGGGATGGAGGGCATGAGCGCGGCGGTCATCGGTCCGTTGCACCACCTGATCGACACCATTGGCCGGTGGCGACACCGATTGGGCGAATGCCGATCCCCCGGCGGGTGGGCCACCCGTTTCGAGGAGCTGGTCGAGGCATTCTTCGATCCCGACGCCATTCCGCCGGGCGAGGATGACCAGGCCAATCCGCTGGCGGCGCGCGAGTCGGCGGTCAACCTGCGTGACCGGGTGCTCGAGGCGATCACGGGCTGGCTCGAGGATTGCCGCTCGGCGGCATTCGATCAGCCCATCGGCATCGAGACGGCCCGCAGCGCCTGGCTGGATCGGCTCGACGAGCACCGCCTCAATCAGCGATTCCTGGTGGGGGCCGTGAACTTCGCCACCCTCATGCCCATGCGTGCGATCCCCTTCCGCCACGTCTACCTGCTCGGCATGAGCGACGAGGCCTACCCCCGGCGCCAGCCGGCCGCCGACTTCGACCTGATGGCCGGTCGCTACCGCCCCGGTGACCGATCGCGTCGCGAGGACGATCGTTACCTGTTTCTCGAGGCCTTGCTCTCCGCGCGCGACCGTTTCTGGATCAGCTGGGTGGGCCGCGACATCCGCGACAACCACGAGCGACCGGCCTCCGTTCTGGTCAATCAGCTGCGCGATCACATCGATCGCGGCTGGTCGCTGACGGACTCGCCCGACGAGACCGCCGCCTCCGATTCACTGACGACCGAGCACCCGCTCCAGCCGTTCAGCCGCGCGTACTTCGGCCCGGAGCGACCGGAGTTGAGCAGTTACGCCACCGAATGGCAGCAGGTGCATGCCGGGCCGAACGTGACCCATACCGCCACATCCGCGCAGACCGAAGACGAGATGGATGCCCCCATCCCCACCCTCGGCGATCTCGCCCAGTTATTGAAACAGCCCTGGCGCGTCTACCTCGGCCGCCACCTGGGGGTGGCACCACGGACCGACATCCGCCTGCCGGAGGACGACGAGCCGTTCGCGCTCGACCCGCTGGGCGAGTCGCAACTCAGCGCCCAATTACTCGAGCTGGTGCGCGCACGTCTGGCCCGCGAGCCGGTCCAATCCCTTTCCGGCGAGCGGCTCGAGGCGATGCTGCCGGAGTGGATCGAGGCCGCCTTTGACCGCCTTGCCGGCACCGGCCAACTGCCGCTGGCCCCGTTCGACGAGGCCCTGCGCCGTGATCATGCTGATCCGCTCGCCCGCCAGCTGACCACCTGGGCGGCGTTCCAGGCCCGGTATCCCGACCTGCTGCCCGCCGTCGATATCGACGCTCGTCTCACCCCCGATGCTGGCAACGATCAAGACACCGTCCTCTCGGGGCAGATCGACGACATCCGGGTCGGCGAGGATCAGGCGGTTCGGCTGCGGTTGCTGCCCGGCGCCCTGCACAAGGGCAAGAACCTCAAGTGGCACCGCCTGGTGGGTGAATGGCCGACCCACCTGGCGGCGCAGTTGAGCGGCCGCCCGGTGACCACCTACCTGATCAGCGAATCCGACGCCCAGCGCGACTCCCTGCTCGAACGCCCGGTCGCAATGGAGCCGGTCGATCCGACCGTCGCGCGCGACCTGTTGACCGCCCTGGTCGGCTGGTGGCACCAGGCCCGCCGCCAGCCGCTACCGGCCGAGGCCCGCACCCAGATCGCCTGGCTCACCGCCAGAGACGACCTCAAGCGCCGCAGCGGCGCACGCGCCGCCTTCGACCACGCCGCCCAGTACGATGCCGACCTGCGTCGATTGTGGCCGGAATTCGCGGCGCTCGAGGCCCACGCCGACTTCGAGGCGGTCGCCAACGCCCTGTACCGGCCACTGCTCAGCGGCACGCGGGGCGAACATCGCAAGGCCCCGGCCACCGAGGGCATGGCAAGCGAGGGAGAGGCATGAACGAACTTGATCCGATCACCTTTCCCCTGCAAGGCAGTCGGCTGATCGAGGCCAGTGCGGGCACGGGCAAGACCTTCACCATCTCGCTGCTCTACCTGCGCCTGGTACTGGGCCACCGCGGACCCGAGCAACGCCACGCGCGTCCGCTCACCCCGCCGGAAATACTGGTCAGCACCTTCACCGAGGCGGCGGTCGCCGAACTGCGTGACCGGATTCGCAGCCGCCTGCAACAGGCCGCCTGGCTGTTTGCGGGCACCCGTGATGAGCACGAGGTCGACCAACCCCTGCGCGATCTGTACGACGAGTTCGATGCCGACGAGCGCGCCCGCGGCGCCTTCCTGCTGCAACGGGCCGCCGAATGGATGGACGAGGCGGCCATCTTCACCATCCACGGGTTCTGCCAACGACAGCTGGCCGAGCACGCCTTCCACAGCGGCGCCCTGTTCGAGCAGGAGCTGATCACCGACCTCGACCCCCTGATCCACGTGGCGGTGCGCGATTTCTGGCGCACGCACGGCTACCCGTTGACCACGAGGGAATCTCTCGCCCGGCAGTTCGCCCGCCTGGTCGACACGCCGGGGGCGCTCAAGGAGAAGGTACGCAACCTGATCAAGCGCGACGGCAGCCGGCTTGCCGTCGGCGAGATCACGGCCGGGTCCACCGGGGAGCTGCCCTCACCCGCCGAGCTACTCGATCGACTGTCCGTCGCGCAAGAGCGCGCGGACACGGCCGAGGGCCGGGCGCGCGAGGCCTGGCTCGCCGATATCGACACCCTGCACGGGTTGTGGAACGGCGTGCGTCCGGGGTTGAGCAAGACGAGTCACGCCGAGGCCAAGACGGAAGACACGTTCGCGGCGTGGCTTGCCGGTGTCGACGACTGGGCTGCCGGTACCGGGACGCTTGGCGAGCCAGACCGGAAGAAGCTCGCGCGCCCGTCAACCAACAAGGGCCACGAACCGCCCGAGCACCCGGCGCTGGATGCCATCGGCGACTGGCACGCCGCCCTTGCCCGCCTGGACGAGCAAGTCGACGAGATCAAGCCCACCGTCCAGGCCTTCGCCGCGCTGTGGATACGCGAACGCATCGCGAGCCTGCTGGCCAGCCGCCGCGCGATGGGATTCGAGGACATGCTGATCCAGATGCGCGATGCGGTCGACCCGGAGCGAAACCCCAACGCCCGGGGCATGATCGAGGCGATCCGTTCCCAGTATCCGGTCGCGATGATCGACGAATTCCAGGACACCGATCCGCTGCAATACGCGATCTTCTCGGCCGTCTACCCGCTCGGGGCGGAGACGCCCGCCTCGGACGAGCACGCCATCGTGCTGATCGGCGATCCCAAGCAGGCGATCTACAGCTTTCGCGGCGCGGACATCCATAGCTACCTCACCGCGCGGCGGGCAACGGCCGGACGACACGCGAGCCTGCCCTGCAACTTCCGCTCGACCGACGCCATGGTCGGCGCGGTCAACGCGATGTTCTCGGTGGCCGATGAACACCCCGACGGCGCGTTTCGCTTCCCCCTCGATGGCGGGGCATCGCCGCTGCCGTTCGAGCCGGTCAAGGCCCAGGGACGCGACGACCGCCT
The DNA here is from genome assembly GCF_023555375.1 of Guyparkeria hydrothermalis. Lineage (GTDB taxonomy): Bacteria > Pseudomonadota > Gammaproteobacteria > Halothiobacillales > Halothiobacillaceae > Guyparkeria > Guyparkeria hydrothermalis. The sequence goes on along the minus strand of NZ_JAJSEE010000009.1, from coordinate 48,210 downwards.
GGTCGACCGGGGCGGTGAACTGCCCGCCGTGACGTTGTGGGCATCGCCTCCCGACGAGGTCTGGACCAGCGGCGCCTTCCGCGACGCGCTGGCCGTCCGGGCGGCCGGGGAAATCGCCGCACTGCTCAATCGCGGCCAGTCGGGCAGCTGCGGCTTTCAAGGCGACGGCGCACTGCGCGGGCTCGAGCCACGCGATATCGCCGTGCTGGTACGAACGCAGGACGAAGGCAAGCTGATGCGCCGGGCACTGGCCGACTTCGGCGTGCCGGCCGTGTTCCTGTCCGAGCGCTCCTCGGTGTTCGCCTCGACCGAGGCGGCCGACATGCTCGTGTGGCTCGAGGCACTGGCCGAGCCGGCGCGCAGCGACCGGATCCGTCAGGCGCTCGCCACGGCCAGCATGGCCCTGCCGCTCGAGGAACTGGAAGCCCTCCTGCGCGACGAGACCCAATTCGACGCCATCTGCCAGCGATTCCACGAATGGCACCGGACCTGGCAATCCCAGGGCGTGCTCGCCGCGATCATGGGCCTGTTGCACCATTTCTCCATCCCGGCTCGTCTGCTCGAGACCGACGCACGCCAGAACCGCCGCGGCGAGCGCCGACTGACCAACCTGCTGCACCTGGCCGAATGGCTGCAACAGACCGACCAGGACGTCGACGGCGAGACCGCCCTGCTCCACCGCCTGCACCTGGCCGTGACCGAGGGGGCCGCCGAGCAGGAGATCCGCCTGGAGCAGGACAACGCCATGGTGCGGATCGTGACCATCCACGGGTCGAAGGGCCTGCAGTACCCAGTGGTGTTCCTGCCTTTCATCGCCCTGCTCGGGGCGGACACGCATCGCCGCGGCGAACCGACCCGCCGTCACCGCGACGATGGCTCGGTCTGGGAGATGGCGCCGACGAAGGAGGCGAACGCGGAGGCCGCCCAGGAGGCGATCGCCGAGTCCATCCGGCTGTTCTACGTGGCCATGACCCGGGCGGAGTACGCCTGTGTGCTCGGTGCCGGGCCGGTCAAGTTCGGTAACGCCAAGGCGTTCAACCCCGGCAAGACGGCCTTCGGGCAATTCCTCGGCTTTTCACCCGACGAGACCTGCGACCGCCCCGGCTACCTCGACAAGCTCGCTCGCTGGGCCGAGCACGCAGCGATCGAGATCGTGGACCTGCCCGAGCCGCTCGATCCTCGCCGCCATCGCTTCACGCCACCGCCGGAACCGGCGCTTCACGGCCCTCGGATACCGCATTTCGAGGCGTTCGAACCGTGGTGGATCTCGAGCTTCTCGGCGCTGACCGCCTCGATCGGCCACCGGGTGCCCCTCCCCGCCCCGGAGGGCGCGCGCGAGGAAGTGCGTCTCGAATCGCAGGCGGAGGCAGTCACCCGGGCCCGGCCGACCGCGGATCACGCGGTGACGGCCAGGACAGACCTCGGGCCAACGGGTCTCCGTACCGACCTGGTGCCGATCGGCATCCACGCGCTGCCACGCGGGGCGCAGATCGGCACCCTGCTGCACGACCTGATCGAGGCGATTGCCGCCGACGGCTTTCATCGTCACGCCCAGCGCCCGGGATCGATCGCCCGTCTGATCTCGCGCACGTCCCACCCGGGGCTGCGATCACTCGACGAGGCGCAGGTCGATGTCGTCGCGCGAAGTCTCGAGACCCTGCTGGCCAGCCGCTGGCGGATGCCGACCGGCGGGGAGCTCGCGCTGGCCGAAACGACCCGATACCAGGCCGAAATGGAATTCTGGCTGGCCGTCGACGACGCCGATCTCGCGCCGCTCGACCGACTCGTGTGCGACCACGTCGCGCCGGGCCGCCCGCGACCGCCCCTGTCCGGGCCGGCCATCAACGGCATGCTCAAGGGCTTTATCGATCTCGCCCTCGAGCGCGACGGCCGGTATTACGTGATCGACTGGAAATCCAACTGGCTGGGTCCGGATGCGGCCGCCTACACGCCCGAGGCACTGGAACAGGCCATGCTCGACTCGCGCTACGACCTGCAATTCGTCCTGTACCTGGTGGCCCTGCATCGCCACCTGCGCGATCGGTTGCCGGACTACGACTACGACCGCCACGTGGGCGGGGCGGCCTACGTGTTCCTGCGCGGGATCGAGGCGGCCACCGACGCCCCCGACAACGCCGGCGTCTACACCTGCCGGCCGGACCGCGTCCTGATCGAGTCGCTCGACCGGCTGTTTGCCGGCGAGGAGGTCGCGGCATGAACCGTCACCCGGCCCTTGCCGACCACGGCAGCCTGCGTGTCCTGCTCGATCGCTGGGTCGGCATCGGCTGGCTGCGCCCGATCGACCGCGCCGTGGCCGATTTCCTGGCCGTTCATGCCCCGACCAATGATCCGTTGGCCGCTTTGGCCGGAGCACTCGCGAGCCACCAGAGCGGCAGCGGGCACGTCTGTCTGGACCTGACCGCGGTGAAGGAAAACCCCGATCTGACGTTGCGGATGCCGCCCGCCGAGCCGACCGGGGCCGGATCGGAAGCCGACACACCGGCAGCCGTGCTCGACGGGGTGAGCGTTGCCGATTGGCAGCAGGCCCTGTCCGAGCACCCGGCGGTGCGCCCGCTGGCCTGGCGGGAGGACCACCAGGCCGGTGATGGCCGACCGCTGGTGCTGGTCGACCCAACGCGCCCCCAACTCTACCTGCGTCGTTACTGGCAGGTGGAGGGACGGGTCGCGGCCGGCCTCGCCGGCCGGACCACGGGTGAACCCGCACCCGCCGCGCGCGTGCGTCCGATTCTCGATGCCCTGTATCCCACCGTCCGGGGCCAGGGATCGGCTCCCGATTGGCAGAAGCTCGCCTGCGCGCTGGCCGCGTACCAGCCGTTCGCGATCATCACCGGCGGCCCCGGTACCGGCAAGACCACGACCGTGGTGCGACTGCTCGCGACACTGACCGCGTTGCATCTCGACGGATCTGACCGCTTGGGCCCGCCCCGCATCGCGCTGTGTGCCCCGACCGGCAAGGCCGCCGCACGCCTGTCGGAATCGATCGGCGACAAGGTGCGCGAGATCGCCGCCCTTGACGACGGGCCAACGAACACCGGGTTCGAAGGCGGATCCTGGGCCCGCGTCGCCGCGCACCTGCCCGATCAGGTCCGGACCATCCATCGCCTGATCGGCACGCGGCCACTGGCCGAACGGCCCCGCCATCACCGCGACAACCCGCTCGATCTCGACATCGTCGTGGTCGACGAGGCCTCGATGATCGGCATGGAACTGATGGCACAGCTCGTCGATGCCCTGCCCGCCCACTGCCGCCTGGTGATGCTGGGCGACAAGGACCAGCTCGCCTCGGTCGAGGCCGGGGCGGTGCTCGGTGAGCTCTGCCGCCATGCCGGTGACAGCGACACCCCGGATTATCCGCGGCCCGTGCACGACTACCTCGAAGCCGCCACGGGGCAATCCCTGCCGGCAGCGCCCCCGCCCGATCTCTTCACCGAGACGACCGACGCGGTCGCCGCCCACATTGCCACCCTGCGCGTCTCGCATCGCTTCGGCGAGGACAGCGCGATCGGGGCGTTGGCGCGGGCAGTAAACCGGGGCGATCCGACCGCCGCGACCGGCGTGCTGGGTCGCCCCGCCGAAGGCCCGATCGCCGAGCGCGAGGTGGCGTGGTTGCTGGACCGAGCCGGCGACGACCCGACCGGCGGTTTCCCCCGGCTGGTCGTCGACGGGCTGCGCCCGTGGCTGTCGATGCTCGCCGAACGGACGGCGGGATTCGATCCGACCGCGCCGGCCGACGAAGCGGACGTGGCCGAACTGTTCCGCCGCCATAACGACTTCCAGCTGCTCTGCGCCCTGCGTCGCGGGCCGGCGGGCGTCGAGGGCCTGAATGCCCGTGTGCAGGACTGTTTGGTCCGCGACGGATTGCTGCCCGCCGCCGAGGGCATGGGCCGATCGACCGGCTGGTACGCGGGCCGTCCGGTGATCGTCACCCGGAACGACGCCCAGCTGAATCTCGCCAACGGCGACATGGGGCTGACCCTGCCCGCGCGTCTGGAAAGCGGGGAGACCGGTCTGCGGGTGGTATTCCCGAACGACGACCCGAATGCCCCGCCGGGACGGCGGTTTCACTGGGTAAGTCCCACGCGCCTGACCGAGGTGGAAACCGCCTTTGCGCTGACCGTTCACAAGTCGCAGGGCTCGGAGTTCACCCGGGTGGCACTGGTGATGCCCGCGTACCGTAACCCGATCCTGACGCGCGAATTGCTCTACACGGCGATCACCCGCGCCAGGCGCCAGTTCACCCTGGTATCGCCCGTTCGCCCGGACGACGGGCACGCGGGCCAGCCGGCGGAGCAGGCGACCATGGTGCTGCGCGCCGCGATCGCCAGCGTCACCCGCCGATCGGGTCACCTGCGTCGTCGGCTGATGTCCCGACTGGCCCTGGACAAGCATAACGACGGGAAGTGGCACGAGAACGGTTGAACCACTAGGGAAGGTCTGCACGCATAGCCAATGTCTCTGGCTTGCCGGCTTGTTCGTCATCAAGGCGCCGATACGAAGGCGGGCTCATGACCCGGCGAGGATCGGAAACACCGATGACGGGCAAGCCGGCCAGCCCCGCAGGGCGGGAACCCTTTGGACCCGCAGAGGCGTTGGATATTCGTGCAGAGTTTCCTTAGTCTAGCGGCCACATCAACCCGGACGGACAGACGCCATGCGCTTGACCCAGGACGATCGCGGCCGCCAATTCGTGATCCGCGGCTTCTCCGAGTCCCACGTGACCGTAAACGACCAGGAGCTGCGGCAGCCCTTCCTGCTCACGCCGGACACGCTGCACGCCGAGGTACCGGTCGACGAGCTCGATGCCCTGTCGGTCGAAGGCGAGTCCCTGCTGCTGCGCGATGAGCCGGAAGTGGTGATCATCGGCACCGGCGCCCGCACCCGGATGGGGCCGGCCAGCCTGTCGGCCGCGCTGATGCGCCAGGGCGTGGGCATCGAGTACATGGACACCGCCGCGGCGCTGCGCACCTACACCGTGCTCGCCTCCGAGCTGCGGCGGGTGAGCCTGCTCGTGTTTCTCTGACCACCCGCTGGTTTCTCCCTTTTCCGCGCCTTTCTCACGGTCCTTTTCACGCCCCACGAGACACGATTCCCGAATGACTGAAACCCTGATCCCCGGCAAGGACGCGCCGCTTGAAGACACCATCGCCCGCGTCCAGGGCCGCCTGAGCGACCTCGGATTCGAGATCGAACCGAGCCTGTGGCGCAACCCGCTACCCAACTGCTGGTCGGTCCATATCAAGGATCGGGGCTGCCCCGCCCTGTTCACCAACGGCAAGGGCGCGACCCGCGAGGCGGCACTCGCCTCGGCGCTGGGCGAGTTCGTCGAGCGACTGGCCTCGCAGTACTTCTTTGCCGACTTCCACTGGCACCAGGAGCTCGCGAGCGTCGATGGCCGCACCCTGCACGACCCGGCCGAACGCTGGTTCACGCTGGGCGCTCCCGGCGAACGCCCCGAGGGGCTGCTCGATGACCGACTGTGGAGTTTCTACGGGGGCGATGCGCTCGAGACCACCGCCGACTGGGCCGATCTCAACAGTGGCGAGGGCGACCGGATCTGCGCGCTGCCGTTCGTCCGCCAACGCGACGGGGCGACGATCTTCTTCCCGGTCAACGTGGTCGGCAACCTGTACGTCTCCAACGGCCTGTCGGCCGGCAACACCCTGGCCGAGACGCACACGCAGGGCCTGTCCGAGGTGTTCGAACGTTCGGTCAAGGAGCAGATCATCACCGAGGGCATTGCCCTGCCGGAAATCCCCGACGAGGTGATGGCCCGCTTCCCGGCCAGCCGGGCGGCACTCGAGGCCCTGAACGAGTCCGGCTTTGCCGCGCGAGCCTTCGATGCGTCCCTGGGTGGGCGCTTCCCGGTGATCTGCGTACTGCTCTACGATCCCGAGACCGGTGGGGTGTTCGCCTCGTTCGGTGCCCATCCGCGCTTCGACGTGGCGCTCGAGCGCACGCTCACCGAGCTGGTCCAGGGCCGTGATCTCGACGACCTGCACGCCTTTCCCGCCCCGACCGCCGACCAGGAACTGGCCGCCGACCCGGACAACATCGAGCTCCATTTCATCGACTCCTCCGGCATCCTGCCGTGGCAGATGCTGCGCGACGAACCGGACTACCCGTTCACCCCCTGGGGCATGGAGCCCGAGGACGTGGCCGAGATGACCCGGCACGAAAAGAACGTCGAGTACGAGAAGGCCTTGATCGCGACGTTCCACGAACTCGGTCACGACGTCTACATCGCCGACTTCGAGCACCTCGGGCTGCCGGCCTGCCGCATCCTGGTGCCCGGGGTCTCCGAGATCTACCCGGTCGAGGAGCTGATCGAGCGCAACAACAACCAGGGGCTTGCCCTGCTGCCCTATTTCCAGCGTCTCGATCGGCTCACCCCCGAGGAAAGCCGCGAGTTCGCCGCGGCCATCGCCGAGCTTGCACTCGACCCGCTCACCCCGGTGTCCGACGTGATCGGCCTGTGCGCCGGGCCGGATTCGGTCTGGGCCGGCACCCGCATTGGCGAGGTGGAGGTGCTCGCCCGCCTGCACGCCCACGCGATCGAGCCACGCGAGAGCGACGAGATCGGCATGGACATCGACTGGCTCGCCAGCGTGCCGCCCCTGCCGGCCGCGCGCCAGCAGCGCTATCGCGCCGCCCAGGTCCTCTGGCAACTCGAGAGCGAGGCGGGCCTCTCCTCCGAGGCGACGCGTCGATCGCTCGAGGCGCTGTTCCCCGGCAAGCGCGTTGACGAGGCCTCCCGGGTGCTGGCCGGTCAATGGGGCTATCATCCCCTCACGCCGCTGGAGCCGGGCTTTCGCAACGAACCCCGCCACGCGGCGCTGATCGATGCCTATCGGCGCGCCTACCAGGCAAAACTGGATCTGGCGGCAACACGACCGCCAAACTGAACCGAAACCGAGCGAGGAGCACCACACCCGCATGGACGCCACCATCTGCCCGAGCATCATCGACCGTACCGCCTCGGTGGTGGTCGGCCAGCGCCCGGCCATTCGCAAGGCATTGACCTGCATCCTCGCCGGCGGGCATCTGTTGATCGAGGACCTGCCGGGCCTGGGCAAGACCACGCTCGCGCACACCCTGGCGCAGGTGCTCGGCCTGTCCTTCAAGCGCGTGCAGTTCACGGCCGACATGCTGCCGGCCGACGTGGTGGGCAGCTCGATCTTCCAGCCCGGGGTCGCCGGCGCGCCCTCGGGCTTTCGTTTCGTGCCGGGGCCGGTCTTCACCCAGATGCTGCTGGCCGACGAGATCAACCGGGCCCCGCCCAAGGTGCAGAGCGCGCTACTCGAGGCCATGGAAGAGCGTCAGGTCACCGTCGACGGCAAGCGCTACCCCTTGCCGGCGGTGTTCTTCGTCATCGCCACCCAGAACCCGCTCGACCAGGCCGGAACCTATCCCCTGCCCGAGTCGCAACTCGACCGCTTCGCCATGGTTATTCGCCTGGGTTACCCGGACGCCCAGACCGAGCGCGAGATGCTGCTCTCCGGTGGCGGGCGGGCTCACCTGAACGAGGTCGAGCCGGTCGTCGATGTGGAGGGATTGCAACACCTGCGAGCCCAGGCGGCGCGGGTACACGTCGCCGATCGGATCGCCGGCTACGTCCAATCGCTGCTGGCGGCGAGCCGCCAGGCGCCGGAATTCCGGGTGGGTCTCTCGCCGCGCGCCGGCTTGACCCTGCTCAACCTCTCGCGGGCCTGGGCGCTGATCGACCAGCGCGATCACGTGCTGCCCGACGACGTCCAGGCCGTCCTGCCGGATCTGGTCAATCACCGCGTCGGGCTGGATGGCCATGACGGACGCGACGCCGCCGACCTGCTGCTCGAGCGCGTGCCGACGCCGTAACGCGGGAGCGATCCGATTCGTGCAGCGCCAGCCCCTGCCCTCATCCCTGCAGATCCGCCCACGCCGTTTTGCCCTCGGGCTGGCGGTGATTACCGCGGCGATGCTGCTGGCCGCGATCAACTACGGCAATAACCTGATCTTCCTGATCGCCTTCATGATGATCGCGCTGATGATCAACAGCGCCTGGCAGGGCTGGCGCGCCCTGTCCGCGGTCACCGCCCGGGTCATGCCCCCCGAGATGCGCCCGGCCGGCGCACCCGGCTCGTTCGCCATCGAACTGGGAACACCCAACCGCAACCTGCCCCCGCTCGTGGTCGATGCGGGCACCGATCGGGTCGAGCCGACCTCGGCGACTGCCGGCAACCGCACCACCCTGTCGCTCGACCTGCCGGGGGAACCACGTGGCTACCTCCCCCTGCCCGAAATCACCCTCGAAACCCCCTACCCGCTGGGGCTCTGGCGGATCAGCCGGCGCCTGTCGCCGGGAATCGGGCAATGGGTCTACCCCAGTCCCGAACCGGGCGAGCAACGGGGGGAGCGGCATTCGAACGAGGCGTCCGGCGCGCAACCCGCGATGGAGGGGGATCCGACCCGCCTGCGTGGCTATCACCCCGGCGACCCGATCCGGCATGTCGTCTTCCGTCACTACGCAAAGTCCGGACAGCTCCTCACGCGGCACCCGGAGAGCGACGAGGAGCAACCCGACCCCGAGCGCATCGATTACGCGGCCTTCGTCGGGCCACGCGAGGTCCGGCTGTCGGCCATGACCGAACGCTTGATGGAGCTCGAGCGAGTCCGGCGCCCATGGGTGCTTTTGCTGCCCGGCAAGGAGGCGATCCGGGCGGACAGCAGCACCAACCGCGCCGGCCGGTATCGCGCCGCGCTGCAGCAACTCGCCCGGTTCGAGCGCCCGCGGGACGCGCAGGGTTTCGATCACGTCCCTCCCGGGGAGTCGTACTGATGCCGGCGCCCCGCCTCGACCCGCTGCTCTGGCTGGTGCTGGTCGGCTCGGTCGGCCTGTTATTGCCGCACCTCCCCGTCGCGGTCCTGCCGATCGTGGTGGCGGCGTTCGTCTGGCGGCGCCTGCACGAAGTCGCCGGCCTGCCGCTGCCGCCGCGCTGGCTGTTGCTGCTGCTTGCCGCTGGCAGCACCGCCGTGGTGGTGCTGCACTTTCACGCCCTCTGGGGCCGGGATGCCGGCGTGGCGCTGCTGGTGGTCGCCGCCGGGCTCAAGTTGCTGGAAACCCACGAGGTCCGCGACCAGGTCAGTGTCCTGCTCCTGACCTTCTTCCTCCTGATCAGCGTGCTCTTGTTCGACCAGGCCATGCCGATCTTTGCCCTGGTGATGCTGCTTTTCTGGCTGCTGGTGGGCGCGTGGATGGGCATTGCCCAGGCGGGCGTGTCGACCGGACAATCCCTTGGTCAGCGCCTGCGCGAGGCCGGCCGGCTGTTGCTGCTCGGGTTGCCCTTTGCCCTGATCCTGTTTGCGCTGTTTCCCCGGCCACCGGGGGCCTTGTGGGGCGTGCAGCAACCCGGTGGGCAGGCGCAGACGGGGCTTTCGGAACAGATGCGCCCGGGGCAATTCGACGAACTCGCCGAGGATCCCACTCCCGCCTTTCGGGTACGCTTCGAGGACTCACCGGTTCCTCCCCGGGAGCGCTACTGGCGCGTGTTCGTGATGAGCGGATTTGCCGAGGACGACCCGGAAAGCTGGGTGGCCGACCCGGCCACCGGCTCGCCCCGCCTGGAAACCCTGGACGACTCCCGGGTGGCCTACGAGATCACCCTCGAGCCGACCGCCTCTCGCCAACTGCCCAGCCTCGCCGCCGCAGTCGAGACACCCCGACGAAGCCGGGTCGACGGCAACCTGGTGGTGCAGCGCGAGCAAGCGGTCGACGATCGATTGCGCTACTCGATGACCTCGGCGCTCGATTACCGGCTGGAGGCCGGCAGCCTGCCGCGTTTCCGTCGGCAGCAGTACCTGGCCCGGGGTGGGCTCAACCCCCTGTTGGCGGACCTTGCCGCCGAGTGGCGTGATCGCCCCCCGGCCGAACGCATCGAGCGGGCGCTGGCCTACTTTCGCGAACAGCCCTTCGAGTACAGCCGCTCGCCCGGGCGACGCGGCGGGGCGGATCGTGCCGATACCTTCCTGTTCGACACGCAACGCGGCTATTGCGCGGACTACGCGGATGCCTTCGTGCGCCTGATGCGCGCGGCCGACGTGCCCGCCCGCGTGGTCACCGGCTACCAGGGGGGCGAGTTCAACGGCGAGTTCCTCGTGGTCCGCCAGTCGGATGCGCATGCCTGGGCCGAGGTCTGGACCGCGGCCGACGGTTGGCAACGGGTCGATCCCACCGCCGCGGTAGCGCCCGAACGCATCGACGAAGGGATCGCCCGTTCGACGGCCGATGATGCCGATCTGCCCGCCACCGTGCGCCGCGACGAAGGCTCGTTCCGGCGACAGATGCGACTGCTGGCCGAACAGCTCGACAACCGCTGGAACCAGTACGTGCTCGGCTACGACGGCGGATTTCAGCAGGATTGGCTCGGCCGGATCGGTCTCGCGATGACCCACCCGGTATGGGGCGCACTGTGGGCACTGGCGATTGCGGCGAGCCTGTGGTGGGGCCTGCTACTGGTCCTCGCCCGCCGTGAACGTCGCCGGCAGGCGGGCAGCGAGGCCGAGTACCTGTGGACCCGACTCCAGGAAGATCTGGCCCGGTTGGGCATCCGGCGGGATACCTCGGAAAGCGAACGGGCCCTGTTGAAGCGCGCGGCCCTGGCCCTGCCGTTTGCCGCCGACGACCTGCGCCGCATCGGGCAGTTGCTCGAGGCGTCGCGTTACGCCCGCTCGACCAGCCGACGGCAGGCCCGCCTGCTCACCAACCGGCTGGCCAACGTCCATCGGCGACTCGCCTGGCGCGGTCGGTGGCCGTGGCGGCGGGCCTGACCGCTAGCCGTTGGAAACCGGCTGGCATGAATCGGCGCGTTAGTGTTATACAATAACGTTTTGTCATCCCCTGTGGTGATGCCCCGACGCGACGACGAGACCCCGAGAGAGCCGCCCATGAACCGCCACCGCTTCAGCCTCTGGTCGATCACCTGCCGCCTTGGCCGCCCGGGATTCGCTGCAACCGGGGCGATCCTCGCCGCTGCGCTCCTGGCGTCACCGGTTCAGGCCGCCACCCTGCCAGTTGCCGTCTCGATCCCGCCGCAGGCCTACCTGGTCGAGGCAATCGGCGGAGATCACGTCGAGGTGCAGGTGATGGTGCCGGCAAACGCCGAACCGGTCACCTACGAGCCCACGCCACGGCAGATGGCCGCGCTGTCCAAGGCCGAGCTGTATTTCTCCGTCGGCGTGCCCTTCGAGAAAGGCTGGTTGCCCCGCTTTCGCGCCAGCAACCCCGACATGGCCGTAATCGACACCACGGCCCGCATTCAACGCCGGGCCATGACGCCCCACGCCGGCCATGACCACGGTGACGACCACGCAGAACCCGACCACGATGACGCCCCCGAGGCGTCCGCCCGCGACCCGCACGTCTGGCTGTCACCGCCGCTGGTCCGCCTGCAGGCCGAAACCATCCGCGACGCGCTCATTGAGGCCAACCCGCAACAGGCTGCGGCATTTCATCGCGGCTTTCGCCAACTCGCCGAGGAAATCAACGACATCGACGGGGCCATTCTGGATGCCCTGACCGACATCGATCCTGGCGCGCGCCGCTTCCTGGTTTTCCATCCAGCCTTCGGCTACTTCGGCGCCAGTTACGGCCTGGAGCAAATGCCCATCGAGGTCGAGGGCAAGGAGCCCGGACCGCGTGAACTGGCCGGTATCATCGAACGGGCCCGAGAGCTCGGTATCCGGGTGATCTTCATCGAGCCCCAGTTCGCCCAGGGCGCCGCGCGCACCATCGCCCGCGAGATCGGTGGCGAGGTGCTCACGCTCGACCCGCTGGCGCGCGACTGGCCGGCGGGTATGCGGGCCATCGCCACGACCCTGGCCGAGGCGCTCCACGGGGACACCGCGTCCGACGTCACCGGCCATAACGGCCACGAGCACTGAGACCCGCATGTCGACTCCCGAGACCGACCAGCCAGCGATCGTCCTCGACGGGGTGAGCTTCGGGTTCGACCGCGAACCCATTCTCGAGCGTATCGATCTCGTCATCCCGCGCGGGGCCTTTGCCGTGATCGTCGGCCCGAACGGGGGCGGCAAGACCACCCTACTCCACCTGATCCTGGGCCTGTATCGCCCCGATGCCGGCACGGTGCGCGTCTTCGGCGACAAGCCGGGCCGGCACCCGGAGCGCATCGGCTACGTCCCGCAACACGGCAATCTCGCCCCGGGGTTTCCGGCCACCGTCGAGCAGGTAGTCCTGATGGGATTGCCGCACGGGCGCCGTCACGGTCCCGGCTTCCATGCCGACGAGCGGGCGCGCGCCCAGTTGGCGCTGGAGCGCACCGGCATTCCTGAACTGGCCCAGCGCCCGTTCGGGGCGCTTTCCGGCGGGCAGCGACAGCGCGTACTGATCGCTCGCGCCCTGATCACGGAGCCCGAGCTGCTGCTGCTCGACGAGCCGTTTTCCAATATCGACCCGTATGGCCGCGCCTGCATCCACGAGACCCTCGACGGGCTGGGCGGCACGCTCACGCGGGTGATGGTCAGCCACGATCTCGGCATCACCCGGCAGGCCGTCTCGCAGGTGCTGGCGGTGAACCGCTGGTTGGTCAGCGGCGATGGGCCGGCGATCACCGAGGAAATGCTGGGCCTGATGTACGGCCAGCATGGCGCGGACTGCCCGATGGGTCACTCGGCGCTCAACGCCCACCTGGCGCCGTCGGCGTCATCGAGCCACCCGGGAGGTGAGGCACGATGAGCCTGCTCGAGCTGCTCGGCCAGGGATTCGTTCAGCACGCGTTGATCGCCGCGGTGCTGATCAGCATTGCCGCCGGCATCGTCGGTGCGCTGGTGGTGGTCAACCGGCTGGTGTTCATGACCGGCGGGATTGCCCACACGGCCTACGGCGGCGTGGGGACCGCCATTTACCTCGGGCTGCCGGTGCTGCCGGTCACGGGGGTGTTCACGGCGGGCGCCGCCCTGCTGTTGGGTGCGCTGACGCGCCGAAAACGCGAACGGACCGATACCCTGATCGGCGTGATCTGGGCGGCGGGCATGGCCCTGGGCCTGATCCTGGTCGAGCTCACGCCCGGCTACCAGGCCGGCCTGATGACCTATCTGTTCGGCTCGATCCTTACCGTTGCGACGGTCGATCTGTGGCTCATGGCGGGCATCGATGCGGTGATCGTCTCCCTGGCGCTCTATTACTACCGCGACCTGCTGTCGTTCTCCTTCGACCCGGTCTACGCACGCACCCGGGGCATCCCGGTGACCGGCCTGTACTTCATGTTGCTGCTGCTGGTCGCCGAGACCGTCGTGATGATGATCCAGGTCGTCGGCCTGTTGCTGGTAATCGCACTGCTGACCCTGCCTCCCTACCTTGCCCAGCGCTATACGCGCACCCTTGGCGGGATGATGCTGCTCTCCGGGGCATTCAGCCTGCTGTTCTGCCTCGCCGGCCTGTACGCGAGTTACTGGTTCGACATCGGCTCGGGACCCGCCATCATTGCCACCGCCTGCGCGATCTACCTGGTGGTGGTCGGCGGCGAGCGGCTGATCGGCATCGCGCGACGATAGGATGGCCGCGGTAACCGAACGGCGCGATACGCGACTGGTCCTCGAGAAATACCAGGTCGTTGTCTACCTGGTCGCCGTGACTGCGGGGCTGGTCATCGGCCTGACAACCCCACCCACCGGCGACTGGCTCGACTGGCTCGACTGGCTTATCTGGCCGCTGTTGGCCGTCTTGCTCTACGTCACCTTTACCCAGACCCACCTGGGGGCCATCGGCCAGGCATTCGGCGATCGCCGCTTTCTGACCGTGATGCTGGCGGTCAACTTCCTGCTGGTGCCGTTGCTCGTCTGGGGCCTGACACGGGTGTTCGTTGATGACCCCGTGCTCGCCCTCGGCGTGTTCCTGGTCCTGCTGGTGCCCTGCACCGACTGGTTCATCAGCTTCTCGCAACTGGGTCGGGCCGACGTGCCGCGCGCGATCGCCGCCACCCCATTGCTGCTGCTCGCCCAGATCCTGCTTCTGCCCGTCTACCTGTGGGCGTTTACGGCAAGCGACATCCGGGCGGACCTGCCCATCGACAGCATGGTCGGCGCGTTCGTCTTGATCATCCTCCTTCCCCTGCTGGCGGCCTGGCTTACCGACATTGGCGAACGACGCCGCCCGACCGGGCCGCGCTGGACCGAGCGGCTCGCCTGGCTGCCGGTGCCGCTGCTGGCCGTGGTGCTCCTCGTGATCATGGTCGGTCACGCCCCGCAGGTAACCGGCGATCTGGCCACGCTCTGGCCGGTCGCGGTGGTCTTCTTGCTCTATGTCCTGAGCGTGCCCTGGATCGCCGAGATGACAGGACGGTTGGCCAACCTGCCGGTTCACGCCCGGCGCACCGTCGCCTTTAGCGCCGGCAGTCGAAACTCCTTCATGGTCCTGCCGATCGCCCTCGCCTTGCCGGGATTACTGCAACCCGCCGTGACCGTGATCATCCTGCAGTCGCTGATCGAACTGGTCGGGCTGATCGCCTACACCCGGGTCATCCCAAGGGTCATTCGCTGAGAGTCGCCCTCTCGACGGTCCGCGCGGAATTACCGGGCGCCGCCACGGTCGAATCCTCTCGATCCGCCAATTGAAGGGAGCCGCGCTTGAAACGATTGATCCACTCGCTGCTTGTCGTCGGCCTCGGTGCCGGTATCCACACGACCGTCATGGCCGATGGCAGAGCCGTGTTTCAGACCGCCGATGCGTCCATGCCGTCGCTGACGTTCAGCTGGCAGGCCCCGGAGCGCAGTCGACTGGACACCCCGAACGAAACCGCCCACGTGATCGCCGTTGACGGCAAGGCCTACGGGGTGGCGAAGGTGGCGGGCCACCCGGTCGCGATGGACCTCGACCAGTTGGCCGCCCTCCTGGGCCAGCACAACGCCCTGGCCCGCCTGGGGCCGGATGCCGTGGTGCCCACCCAGATCACCGCGCTGGAGCCCACCGGCCAGCCGGAAACCGTCGCCGGAGTGGCCGGCGAGCGTTACCGGGTGAGCTGGGTGGACAGCGAAGGACGTGCGCGCATCGACGAGGCGGTGCTGACCGATGATCCCCTGGTCATGGAGATGCAGGACGCCCTGCTTGGCGGCATGACGCGGGCAATCGCCCGAGGCACCGGCGTGAGCGGTCACGAGACCGCCGAGCGCGAGCTCGAGCGACGGGGACTGGCCGTGCTGCGTTTCGGCGACGATTTTCGACTCGAGTCGATCTCGGACGACCCGCAACCCGACGGCCGCTTCGTCATGCCGAGCAAGCCGGTCGATCTGCAGCAGCTGATGCGCGGGGTGATGGGAAACTGAGCGAGGCAGGACTGCCTCAGTCGAAAGTCAGATAGTCGAGGCGTACCAGCGGGGGTCAGCCGTCAGTCGACGACCCCGGCGTCGCACTCTGATCCTCGCGATGGGTCACGTGGGCGGACACGGCGCGGTGAGCCCGGCGGGCAAGCTCGCTGCGTGTCTCGTCGGGGCGCGGGACGATGGGCTCGAGCACGTCGATCCGCGCCTCGAGCCCCTTGCCGGAGAGCACCCGCCACAACGAGGGCCACAGGCTTTCGTTGTCGATGAACGCCGGGGCCGTGCTGCGGTTGCCGGCGACATCGAAGTAACGCAGCGCAATCGGTACCACCGGGCGTTCCAGGCGCACCGCCGCGCCGAGCAGGCGGGCGTGGAACCGACGGACCGTGTGACCGTTCGTGGTGGTGCCTTCGGCGAAAACCACCATCTGGCGGCCGTGCCGAAGCCCCCGCTCCACCGCCTCGCCCGCGGCCTCGCTACCGCGACCGCGCTCGATGAATTCCGTCCCCGCCAGTCGCGCCAGCCGACCGATCACCGGCCAGTGGCGGATCTCGCTCTTGGCCAGAAACACGGTTCCCCCTTGCAGACCGCCCAGCAACGGGATGTCCAGCCAGCTGACGTGATTGGGCAGCCAGAGGCTGCCAGACGGCAGATCGGACAACCGCTCACGGCCCTCGACGCGAACGCGTACGCCGAGCACCCGGGCCGCACCGTCCAGCCAGGCCCGGACCTGCTCCGACCGAGCCGCCTCGTCGAGGCCGGCCAGTCGCCGAGCGTGCCAGAGACCGGCCACCAGGTAGGCCAGCAACCGCAGGCCGCGCGACAGGGCACGCCAGATGGCCGCCATGTCGACGTCAGGTGTCCCGCGCTTGGGATTCCGCCTCGGCCTGCTTGACGGCGACCACCGCGGCGCGGGCGTACTGGGCGCCGGAGACGAAGGTCAGCAGCGCGGCAACCATCAGGAGCCAGTAGCCGATCACGTGGACGTCGATCAGTCCGAACAGGGGGAAGTGGTAAAGCAGGAACAGAATGGCGAACATCTGCGCCGTGGTCTTGAGCTTGCCCAGCGAGGAGACCTTTACCGCCGCGCTGATGCCGCGCCCGGCCATCCATTCGCGCAGGGCCGAGACGAACACCTCCCGACCGATGATCACCGCCGTGGCGATCACGATGGGGAGATCGCCGTCGGTAAAGACCAGCAACACCAGCGCCACGGCGACGATGAGCTTGTCCGCCACCGGGTCGAGGAAGGCACCGAAGGCCGACTGCTGGTTCCAGCGGCGGGCGAGATACCCGTCGAGGAAATCCGTCAGCGAGGCCAGACCGAAAATCCAGGCGGCGGCGGGACGGGCGAACTCCACCGGCGTGAACAGGAACACGACCACGAGCAGCGGGATCGCCGCGATCCGCAACCAGGTCAGCGTCATCGGCAGGTTCATGCGCCCACCTCCCCACGGGTCGGCCAGGCGGCGACGATCTCGCGTTCCTCGGGCGTGAATCGCTCCAGGGTCACGCGATCGTCATCGAGGGCGACCAGCCAACCGCTTTCGCCCCAGTCTCCGGTCACCACCCGCGGGCGACCGTCCTCGAGTCGATGGATGGCCGGACGATGGGTGTGCCCGTGGATCAGGCCGTCGCAGCCGGTGCGTTCGAGGATCTCGTCGACCGCCGCGGCGTTGACGTCCATGATGTCCTCGGGCTTGCTCGAGGAGGCCGTCCTGCTCTGCTTGCGCAGGTCCTCGGCGATCGCGATGCGCTCGGCAAGCGACCGGGCGAGGAAATCGCGCACGAAGGCCGGATCGCGCAGTTGCGCCCGCATCGCCTGGTAGGCGGCATCGTCGATGCAGAGCTCGTCGCCGTGGGTGAGTAGCCAGCGGCGCCCGGCGTGCTCGAGCACGGTCTGGTCGGGCAGCTGTTTGGCACCCAGGCGTTTGAGCAGGTCGTTGCCGACCAGAAAGTCCCGGTTGCCCGGCTGAAACGTCACGCTCGCAGACAGGTCGGCGAAGCGTTCGAGTCGCTCGGCGATCGCCGGATCGATCGGCTGGTCGTCACCGATCCAGTAGTCGAACAGGTCGCCGAGAATGTAGACCGCCTCGGCATCGCGGGCGCGCTCGAGAAAGACGTCCAGCAACGCGAGCGTGCGGGGCTCGGCTCGCGCGAGATGGAGGTCGGCGATGATCAGGGTTTCGGCCATGGACCGGCTCTTCTCCTTGCCCGTGATTTCCGTGCGATTCAGTCGATGCGCTCGGCCTTGTCGATCAGCACGTCGTCAACCGGCACGTCCTGGTGGCCGTAACGCGACCCGGTCTGCAGGGTGGCCATCTTGTCGACCACGTCCATGCCGTTGATCACCTCGCCGAACACCGCGTAGCCCCAACCCTGCGGGGTCTCCGAAGAGAAGTCGAGGAAGGCGTTGTCGGCCAGGTTGATGAAGAACTGGCTGGTCGCCGAATGCGGGTCCGGGGTGCGGGCCATCGACAGCGTGCCGCGCTTGTTCTTCAGCCCGTTATTGGCCTCGTTCTCGATCGGCGCGCGGGTGGCCTTCTGCTCCATCTCCGGGGTCAGGCCGCCGCCCTGGACGACGAAGCCCGGGATCACGCGGTGGAAGGTCGTGCCGGCGAAGTGCCCGGAATCGACATAGGCAAGGATGTTCTCCACGGTCTTGGGGGCCTTGTCGTCGTAGAGGCCGATTTCGATGTCGCCCAGGCGGGTGGAGAAGCGGATCTTGCTCTTGATGTCACTCATGCGTTTTATCTCGTCAGTAGGGACCGTTAAACTACGCGTTTGCTCGATGGCGTGATGCCCTCGGCCCGCGCCTTTGCCAGAATGCGAAACAGTTTAAGGAAACTCAGCACGAATGCCATACCGCTCTGCGCGTCCCGAGCCGGGCAGATGCAAGGCGCTCGTCCGCCGCGGAAGGGTGATTCCCGCATCCTCGGACGACAACGCAGCAGATGCCCGGCTCAAGACGCGCCCTGCGGGGCTTGGCATTCGTGCAGAGTTTCCTTCCCGACCTTCGACCCGGAATCGTAGCCAACATGCTCACAATCTATGACAGCGCCGCCCGCGCCAAGCGCGAGTTCACCCCGATCCGACCCGGTCACGTCGGCATCTACGTCTGCGGGATGACGGTCTACGACCGCTGTCACATCGGGCACGCCCGGGTGCTGGTGGTCTTCGACATGGTGGTGCGCTACCTCAAGGAGCGCGGCTTCGACGTCAACTACGTCCGCAACATCACCGACATCGACGACAAGATCATCGCGCGGGCCGCCGAAAACGCCGAAAGCATCGAGTCGCTCACCGACCGCTTCATCAAGCTGATGCGCCGGGACGCCGAGGCGCTGGGCTGCCTGCCACCGACCTCGCAGCCGCGCGCCACCGAGAACGTCGACGAGATGATCGCGATGATCGAGACGCTGATCGAGCGCGGCAATGCCTACCGCGCCGACAACGGCGACGTCTACTTTGACGTTTCGACCTTTGAGCGCTACGGCTCGCTCTCCGGCCGCGACCCGGACGACCTGCGTGCCGGCGCGCGCGTGGCAGTCGATGAGGCCAAGGACGACCCGCTCGACTTCGTGCTCTGGAAGCACGCCAAGCCGGGCGAGCCGCAGTGGGAGGCCCCCTTCGGTCCGGGGCGGCCCGGCTGGCACATCGAATGCTCGGCCATGTCGACCGACGCGCTCGGCACCACCTTCGACATCCACGGGGGCGGGCACGACCTGATGTTCCCGCACCACGAGAACGAGATTGCCCAGAGCGAGTGCGCCACGGGCTGCCATTTCGTCAACTACTGGATGCACAACGGCTTCGTCCGGGTCGACGACGAGAAGATGTCCAAGTCGCTGGGCAATTTCTTCACCATCGAGGAGGTGACCCAACGCTACCATCCCGAGGTGGTCCGCCTGTTCATCCTCTCCAGCCACTACCGCAGCCCGCTCAACTATTCCGACCAGAACCTCGATGCCGCCCAGGCGAGCCTGTCACGCTGGTACAGCGCCCTGAAGAAGGTGCCGGCGAACGCCGAGCCGATCCCCGAGGTGATGGACGCCTTCCACGAGGCAATGGACGACGACTTCAACACGCCCAAGGCGATCGCCCTGATCCACGAACAACTGAGCCTGGTGCACAAGATCGGCGAGCAGGACAAGGAAGCGGCCGCCCCGCACGCGGCGAGCATCAACGCGATGGGCGCGATCCTCAACCTCGGCCAGCTCGATCCCGACGCCTTCCTGCACTGGAGCGCCGAGGGCGATCGCGAGGACACCTTCGACGACGCCGAGATCAACCAGCTGATCGCCCAGCGTGCCGAGGCCCGCGCGGCCCGGAACTTCGAGGAGTCCGATCGCATCCGTGACCTGTTGCTGGACAACGGCATTACCCTCGAGGATGGGGCGCAGGGCACCACCTGGCGCCGGCAGTAACGCCCCCTCCAGCGACCACCGGGAAACCCTTGAGTTTTCCCGGTCAGTCAACATCCTGCAACCACCCTTTCATTCACGACCGACACCTTGCCGGTCGCTGTCAGCGAGCATCCATGAGCACTCCGAACATCATCCGCCCCGAAGGCTGGCTGTATCACCTGTCGCATACCGATCTCGACGGCTACGGCGCGCAGTACATGGTCGACCAGACCGACCAGCGCTGCCATTTCTTCAACGCCGATTACCGCGACATCAACAACGCGATCGACGAGATCATCGGGCGCATCGTCAAGGGTGGCGAGCCGGCGGGCCTGCTGATCACCGACCTCAACCTCACACTCGACCAGGCGCGCGCCCTGGACAAGCGGGTGACCAAGTGCAAGGTGCCGATCGAGCTGCAGCTGCTCGATCATCACGCCACCGGCGCCGATTGCGCCGAGGCGTTTGACTGGTACTACCTGGACACCGAGCGCTGCGCGAGCCTGCTGGCCTTCGACGCCGTCGCCGACCAGTTCGACGAGGGCAAGCGCGAGCTGATGCGCCAGCGCGCCGAGTTCATCGACGTGGGCGATCGCTGGCTGCGCGATCACGACGACTTCCGCCGTGCGATCTACCTGATCGGCCTGGTCATGCAGGACGACCACCTCGCCCCGCCGCTCAAGGACCTCAAGCGCGCCTACCGCTTCCACGTAATGGAGGCGTTCTTCCGTTCGCACGAGTCCGGCGAGTCGCTGGAGGCCTTCGAGCGCCAGCTGTTCGAGGTGCGCAAGGCCTTCCTCAAGGGTCGGGTGGAAAAGCGCGTCTTCAACGACGAAAACCTGCCGCTCAACGACAAGTTCCACATGCTGTCGGCCTCGGTGCTGGACGAGGATTTCGTGCCGGTGCTGGAGATCGAGGGCGTGCGCACGGGCGTGTTCTTCAACTGGCCGCACGATGTCTGGCGCGGCGTGATCATGGACATGATGGAGGTGCGCGGCCAGATCGACATGGCGATGGGCATCCGCGGCAACGGCCGGCTCTCGCTGCGCGCCAACCCCGGCGTCAACGCCGGGGAGATCTCCGCGCGCTACTTCGGTGGCGGCGGCCACCCGGGCGCGGCCGGCGGCGAGCTCAAGGACACCCGCCTGCGCGATCTCGCGCACGCCGTCAGCGCCATCCAGAAAACCCTCGAGAAGACCCCGGCCGGCGGCGAGCGATGAGCACGCCGATCATCACCCGGCCCGGCTTCAAGGCGCTGGAGGCCGAGCTGGACCGGCTGTGGCGCGTCGAGCGCCGCGAGGTGGTTCAGGCGGTCTCCGAGGCCGCCGCGCTGGGGGATCGATCGGAAAACGCCGAATACATCTACGGCAAGAAGCGCCTGCGCGAGATCGACCGACGCATCCGTTACCTGCAAAAGCGCCTGCCGAACCTCAAGGTGGTCGATCGCGCCCCGGATGACACCGACAAGGTCTATTTCGCGGCCTTCGTCGAGATGGAATGCGAGCCCGAGGCACTCGAACGCACCCTGCGACTGGTGGGGCCCGACGAGATCGATCCGAGCCAGGGCTGGATCAGCATCGACTCGCCGGTGGCCCGCAAGCTGATCGGGCGGCGCCCCGGTGACGTGGTGCGGCTGCCGGCCGGCGACGACCGCGGCCATCTGGCCTGGGAAATCGTCGAGATCCGCTACGGGTGATTGCCACTTCTCTCGCCACCGTACTGTCATGGCAATCGGGGGCGGGATTCCCTAGGCTAGGACGGGCAGACCGGCGACCGACCAACGGCCGCCGGGCCACTGTCTGCCGCCCTTCCCCGACCATCCACACGCTGAGCTGACGGCCCCATGCACGATCTCGAGTACCTGAGGCTGCTCCAGGCCGCCGTGGACCAATCCTTCGACGCCGTGGTGATCACCACGGCCGAACTCGATCGTCCCGGTCCGGAAATCGTCTACGCGAACCCGGCGTTCCTGGCCATGACCGGCTATGAGCTGGACGAGCTGCTGGGCAACTCGCCGCGACTGTTCCAGGGGGAAGGCACTAACCGCCAGATGCTCGATCGCCTGCGGGAAACCCTGGCGGCCGGCGAGCGTTTCTCGGCTCGGACCGTCAACTACCGCAAGGACGGCTCGGCCTATGACGTCGAGTGGAGCATCTCGCCGGTGCGCGGCGAGTCGGGCGACATCACCCACTTCGTCTCGGTCCAGCGCGACATCACCGAGGAGACGCGCGAGCACGAGCGCCGGCAGATGCTGGTCTACGCCCTGGACGCCAGCAGTGACAGCGTGGTGATCACCGACCGGGAAAACCGCATCCTGGACGTCAACCGTGCCTTCGAAGACCACACCGGCTACAGCCGGGCCGAGGTGCGCGGCAAGAACCCCAGCGTGCTCCAATCGGGCATGCACGATCGCAGTTTCTACCAACGCCTCTGGGACACGCTGCAACGCGGCGAGGTGTTCCGCGACACGTTCATCGACAAGCGGAAGAACGGTCAGCTCATCCACATGGAGGAGACCATCACGCCGGTGCGTGACGAGCACGGCGAGCTCACCGGGTACGTGTCCGTAGGCAAGGACATCACCGACCGCGTCCATACGGAAAACGAACTCAAGCGCCTGGCCACCACCGACATGCTCACCGGCCTGATCAACCGGATGCATTTCGAGAAGCTGCTCGACCACGAGCACGAACGGGTCCAGCGCTACGGCCACCCGGCCAGCCTGATCATGATCGACATCGATCACTTCAAGCAGATCAACGACGACTGCGGTCACCCGTGCGGGGACGCGGTTCTCACCCGCTTCGCCCGATTGGTCGGCGAACACGTCCGCACCACCGACAGCTTCGCCCGCTGGGGTGGCGAGGAGTTCATGCTGATCACGCCGGACACGGACGAGGCCGCCGCGATGGTGCTGGCCGAGAAGCTCCGCGAGCTGGTCCGAAGTAGCGAGTTTCCCGAGGTCGGGCGGGTCACGGCCAGCTTCGGCGTGGCGGCCCTGTCGGCCGAACTCTCCCCGGAGGACTCGGTCCACCGCGTCGATCAGCGCCTCTACACGGCCAAGCGACTCGGGCGCGACCGGGTGGTCGGGCCGGAACAACCCGATTCCTGACCGATCTTCGGGGGCCACAATCATGCGCGACCTGACCAGCGCTCGCCTCGCCCGCCTGGGCGATCTCGAGACCGTCGAACTCTCGACCCCGCACGGCCGGGCGACCATCGCCCGCCTCGGCGCCACCGTCGTCGAATACCGGGATGCCAGTGACACCGACGTGCTCTGGTTGAGCCCCACCTCCCGCCTGGACGGCAGTCGACCGATCCGGGGCGGCATCCCGGTCTGCTGGCCGTGGTTCGGCGCCCATCCCAGCGACCCCGACCGCGGTGCCCATGGCTTCGCCCGACACCTGCCCTGGCAGATCGAGCGGATGGACAACGACGAGCGCCAGGCCATTGCCGTGTTCAGCCTCACGGACGACGACACCACGCGAGCGCAGTGGCCCCATCCGTTTCGCCTGACGCTGACCGTCCGCCTCGACGAGCGCCTGCACCTGGAACTGGCCGCGGAGAACCGTGGCGATGCCGAATGGCAGGTATCCGAGGCACTGCACAGCTACTTCCGCGTACGCGATGCGCGCGGCGTCCATATCGACGGGTTGGCGGGCTTGCGCTACTGGGACAAGCAGCAAGGGGGTGTCCGTGGCCGACAATCGTCCGATGTGATCGTCCAGCCACCGATCGACCGGGTGTTCTTCGACCACCGAGGCGAGGCGGTGATCCACGATGCCGGGCGTCGCCTGCGCATCGCCAAGGACGGCAGTGCCACCACCGTTGTCTGGAATCCCGGACCGGAGGGTGTGCGCGGTTTCGATGACATCCCGGATGACGCCTGGTCAACGATGCTGTGCGTGGAGACCGCGAACGCGCTGGACAATGCCTACCGCCTCGGCCCGGGCGAGCGGCACGTCCTGTCTGCCACCATTGCCACCGACGTTGGCACCGGAATCGCCACGGAAAAGGCCGTCACCGACGGCTAGGACCGCTCGTCGGCCGGCGTTTTGCGGCCGAAAACCGCAAGTGTTGCGGTCCGGTCGAGCCAGAAGCCGCGATGGGCGGCAAAACGTTTCGCGACATTGCGTCGCCGAAATCGACGGCAAAAGCGCCCTAGTTCGTGCAACAGGCACCTATTATCGCGTTGTGCCGCATTGCCGCACCGCCCGAGTTGGCGAAAAATCATTGGCTTGGAAAAAAAAGTTAGGGTTTGAGAGGGCGAAGGCGGATAATGCGCTCCGGGAAAACGAAACAACGCTTTCCCGAGAGGAATCGGTTAAGGACTCCTCAATTGCACCAGGCTCGAACCCCGCAGGACCACAGATTGAATTATCCAGTTTGTATTACCCCGCTACGATTTGCAGTTCTCTGACGCTTTTGCAGTCCTTCAGTACCCCCTCGTTTTTCAATCCAAATATGCACATGCATAGCATCAGAGGTATCCATCATGGCTACAGGCACCGTTAAGTGGTTCAGTGACGAGAAAGGCTTTGGCTTCATCGCTCCGAGCGACGGCTCCAAGGACGTATTCGTCCATCACAGCGCCATCCAGGGCGGCGGCTTCAAGTCGCTGGCCGAAGGCCAGACCGTCACCTTCGAGGTCGAGCAAGGCCAGAAGGGCCCGGCCGCGGTAAACGTCCAGATCTAACTCTGGCCGAATCCGGTCGACGCAAAAACCCCGCCTTGTGCGGGGTTTTTTCTTGCCTGGACTATCTGTTTCGAAACCCATGTCCGCCACCTGAGCTGCCCTCGCGTCATCCCGGCGCGGATGTCGGTATCATGCCCGGCTGATGCGTCCCGTTCCCCTCATCGTCCTCGCCCAGCTATTCGGCACCTCGCTCTGGTTCAGCGCGAACGGGGTTGGCGATGCGCTGATGCGCGACTGGGATCTGCTGCCGGCCGATATCGGCACGCTCACCGCGGCGGTCCAGCTGGGCTTTATCGTGGGGACCCTGCTGTTCGCCGTGTCGGGCGTAGCCGATCGTTTCGCGGCCAGCCGGGTGTTCCTGGTCTCGGCGATGACCGGGGCCACGGCGAACCTGGCGCTGGCCTGGCTGGCGCAGGACATGGCAACGGCCACCATCTACCGCTTCCTTACCGGATTTGCCTTGGCGGGGATCTACCCCGTCGGCATGAAGCTGGTGGTGAGCTGGGCGCCGGAGCGTCGCGGCGAGGCCCTGGCCTGGCTGGTCGGCATGCTCACCCTCGGCACCGCCACACCCCACCTGCTGGAGGGGCTGAGCCTGGGGCTGGCCTGGCCCTGGGCGGTCACCTTCGCCTCGCTGTTGGCGGTGACCGGGGGTGGGCTGATCGCCTGGCTCGGTGACGGCCCTCACTTGGCCCGGTCCGCGACGCTGCAATGGGGAGGCGCGTTCCGTGCGTTCGCCCGGCGCGGATTCCGGGCCGCGGCCCTGGGCTACTTTGGCCACATGTGGGAGCTCTATGCCTTCTGGGTGCTCGTGCCCCTGTTTGTCGGCGCGCTCTACCCGCAGGCACCCTCCGCCGTGGTCGCCCTGCTCGCCTTCACCGTGATCGGACTCGGCGCGGCCGGCTGCGTGCTGGCCGGACGGCTTTCCCGCACCCTGGGTAGTGCCCGCGTGGCCGTGATCGCCCTGAGCGTCTCGGGCGCCCTTTGCCTGGTCTACCCGTGGTTGACCGGGGTATCCGCGGGCCTGGCGCTTGCCGCGTTGCTGATCTGGGGAATCGCGGTCATTGCCGATTCCGCCCAGTTCTCTGCCCTGGCCAGCGCGCACGCGCCCCCCGAGGGCGTGGCCAGCGCCCTGGCCATCATGAACAGTATTGGCTTTGGACTAAGTGCACTGGCGATCCCGCTCACCACCGCCCTGTGGCAGGACATGGGGGCCGGGGTGAGCTGGCTGCTGCTCCCCGGCGCGGTACTTGGCGTCGTGGCCATGCGTCCGCTGCTCGCCCGTCGGTCCGCTCCAATTCCGGACAACTCATAAGAGGGCCCACACGATCACCCCGAGGCTGAGCCCGGTCAGGGCGAAGGCAATCAAGGCGAGCAGGCCGTCGCGGGCGATCAGGGCAAGACCGAACACGGTGAGGGTCAGTCCCGCGGCATTGGCCGAGAACGGGATGAACTCCATCATCGGCATCAACAGGGCGACCAGCATGGCAAGCAGCGCCACCCCGTAGCTCGCGCCCCCGTTGACGAGGAAGGTCAAGCGCGGGCGCAGGAATCGATCGATGAACCGGGCGGTGGGCATCATCCAGACCACGGCCTTGTGCAGCGTCCGCCGGCGGATCTCCCGCTCGAGCAGGAACCCCGGCAGCCAGAAGTGCTCCCGCCCCAGCATCAGTTGCAGCGCGATCAGGAACACGAACATGCCGATCAACGTCGGCACCCCGGGGATGTCGCCGATCAGCGGGGCGACGGTGATCAGGCCGGCCAGCAACAGCATCGGCCCGAACGAGCGCCGACCGACCAGGTCAAGCACCGTGCCCAGTCGCACCGAGCCGCCCTCCTCGCGGACATTGGCCAGCAGCTGCAGCAGGGAGACCAGGCCGTCAGGTTCCCTTGCCACCTCATCCGTGGGGTCGGGTTGCGACTGTGTCGAATCGGACATGCTTGCCACCTTGGTCGAAAGGTCTGTCATTGCCGGTCATGGATCACCACCAAGGCGGCAAGACAAAATCATGCGTATCGAGCGCCGCCCTGGGCCGACGATCGGCGCGGCGCCGGCGGGCATTTGTTGTAAACTTGGCCCACGATTTCGCCCGGGGCCCTGCCCCGGGTTTTGCCATTGGCGCGGCACTCTCTCCGACCCGACGAACGGGCTTTGGTTTCGCCGAGACAGCCACCTGCGGATCCCGAGGTTGACCATCCATGATCTTCCGCTTCCCCATCGTCATTATCGACGAGGATTTTCGCTCCGAGAACGTATCGGGCCTGGGCATTCGCGCGCTGGCCGAAGCGATCCGTGCCGAGGGCGAAGAGGTGCTCGGGGTTACTAGCTACGTCGACCTCGCCGCCTTTGCCCAGCAACAGGCCCGCGTATCGGCATTCGTGATCTCGATCGACGACGAGGAATTCCACGGCGGCAATGACCCGGTCGACGAGTCGCTCGAGGTCATCGTCCAGCTGCGCAACTTCATCCAGGAAATCCGCTTTCGCAACGCCGACATTCCCATCTTCCTCTACGGCGAGACGCGCACCAGCCGGCACCTGCCCAACGACGTGTTGAAGGAGCTGCACGGCTTTATTCACATGTTCGAGGACACGCCCGAGTTCGTGGCCCGGCACGTCATCCGCGAGGCGCGCAGCTATCTCAGCTCGCTTGCCCCGCCCTTTTTCCGCGCCCTGACCGGCTACGCCGCCGACGGCTCCTACTCCTGGCATTGCCCGGGGCATTCCGGCGGCGTGGCCTTTCTCAAGAGCCCGGTCGGGCAGATGTTCCACCAGTTCTTTGGCGAGAACCTGCTGCGGGCCGACGTCTGCAACGCCGTCGAGGAACTGGGCCAGCTGCTCGATCACACTGGTCCGGTCGCGGCCTCCGAGCGTAACGCCGCGCGCATCTTCAATGCCGACCACCTGTTCTTCGTGACCAACGGCACCTCGACGTCCAACCGCATGGTCTGGAACTCGAACGTCGCCCCGGGTGACGTGGTGGTGGTCGACCGCAACTGCCACAAGTCGATCCTGCATTCGATCATCCTGACCGGCGCCATCCCGGTGTTCCTGATGCCGACTCGCAACCACTACGGCATCATCGGCCCGATCCCGCGCCGGGAATTCTCCAAGGAGAACATCAAGAAGAAGATCGCCGAGCATCCGTTCGCCGGCCAGGCCGACGACCAGCAGCCCAAGATCCTGACCATCACCCAGTCGACCTACGACGGCATCCTCTACAACGTCGAGGAGATCAAGGACGAGCTCGACGGGTTCGTCGAGGTACTGCACTTCGACGAGGCCTGGTTGCCGCACGCGGCCTTCCACGACTTCTACGGCGACTACCACGCCATCGGTGCCGACCGGCGCCGCTGTGACGACTCGGTGATCTATTCCACCCAGTCGACCCACAAGCTGCTCGCCGGCCTGTCGCAGGCCTCCCAGGTGCTGGTGCAGGACTGCAAGAAGGAGCGCTTCGACCAGGACGTCTTCAACGAGGCCTACCTGATGCACTCCTCGACCTCGCCGCAGTACGCGATCATCGCCTCCTGCGACGTGGCCGCCTCGATGATGGAGCCGCCGGGCGGTACCGCGCTGGTCGAGGAGTCGATCTTCGAGGCAATGGACTTCCGTCGCGCCATGCAGAAGGTGGATGCCGAGTACGGCGACGACTGGTGGTTCAAGGTCTGGGGACCGGACAGCATCCCGGAGGAAGGCATCGGCACGCGCGATGACTGGATGCTGCACGAGGACGACCGCTGGCACGGCTTCGGTCAGGTGCCGACCGGGTTCAACATGCTCGACCCGATCAAGGCGACCATCATCACGCCGGGACTCGACGTCGACGGCGATTTCCACGATTGGGGCATCCCCGCGTCGATCGTCACCCGCTATCTCGCCGAACACGGCGTGGTAGTCGAGAAGGCCGGTCTCTACAGCTTCTTCATCATGTTCACCATCGGCATCACCAAGGGCCGCTGGAACACGCTCCTGACCGCCTTGCAGCAGTTCAAGGACGAGTACCAGCGCAACCAGCCGCTGTGGCGGATCATGCCGGAATTCGTGAACGACCATCCGCGCTACGAGCGCGTCGGCCTGCGCGACCTGTGCGACAAGCTGCACGCGGTGTACCGCGAGCACGACGTCGCCAAGCTGACCACCGAGATGTACCTCTCGGATATCCAACCGGCGATGCGCCCGGCGGATGCCTGGTCGAAGATGGCGAGAAAGCAGATCGATCGCGTCGCGATCGACGATCTGGAGGGACGGATTACCGCGTCATTGGTGACCCCCTACCCGCCGGGTATCCCCCTGCTGGTGCCCGGCGAACGCTTCAACGCGCGCATCGTCGAGTACCTGAAGTTCGTGCGTCACTTCAACAAGCAGGTGCCGGGATTCGAGACCGACGTGCACGGCCTGGTGGCCGAAGAGACCGACGACGGGCTGCGCTATTTCATCGATTGCGTGCGCGACGACTGAGGAAACTCTCGGCGTCGGCCGACAGGCCCGTCAGTTGGCGACCAGGCCGGCCACCGCGAGGCTCGCCACGGTCAACAGGTAGAACAGGCCGAGGATGACGAACAGCCCGTCGATGGCGACCAGCGCCAGTCCGAAGGCCACCACGGCGAGCCCCGCGGCCGTCGCCGAGAAGGGCACGAGTTCCATCACGGGCATGCTCAACCCCAGGAGCAGGCACACGGCAGCGATCACGATCGCGCCACCGTTCGAGGCAAGCAGGGACAGGCGTGGGCGCAGCCACCAGTCGATGAATCGGGCCGGTCGATCGAGCCATTCAAGCGCCCCCTGCAGCCGATGGCTGGCGACGTGGCGCTGGAGCAGCCAGCGGGGCAGCCAGAATGCTTCTCGCCCCATCACCAATTGCAGCGAGATCAACACCAGACCGATGCCCATGGTCGTCGGCATCCCCGGCAGACCACTCAGGGGGGACACGAGTATCACGCCGATCAGGAGCAACACGGGACCGAAGGACCGGGTGCCCAACGCATCCATGATCGTGGCGAGATAGACCTCGTCGCGATCGGAAGCCACCTGGGCGATCCGCTGTAGCAGATCGCCCAGATTGCGGGGCGCTTCGTTTACGGCCAGCGCCTGGTCCGTGGGTGTTCGATCCTCATCACGCGGCATGCCCGCTCTCCCGTTAGCCGGTGGAAAACCCACCTCAATGGGGTTACCGCATTCTGAGACCGTGACCGGACAGACTCGTTCGCAATACGCGCCACGTCAGTCGGGAAATCGCCCCGCGAGTGGCACCGTCGGCCCAGCCATACACGCCCCCCGCCGCCACGGATAGCGCAAGCGTCCTCCAGGGGCGGGACCGCATGCCGACGCGAATCGGCACCCAGACCGCCTCCATCTCGAGACCGAGGCGACGTTCCGAGTC
This sequence comes from Guyparkeria hydrothermalis, assembly GCF_023555375.1. Classification (GTDB taxonomy): domain Bacteria; phylum Pseudomonadota; class Gammaproteobacteria; order Halothiobacillales; family Halothiobacillaceae; genus Guyparkeria; species Guyparkeria hydrothermalis. Next base: position 18,395 of record NZ_JAJSEE010000009.1, on the reverse strand, counting down.
CCGAAGCGCCCACTTGGCCTGTTGCAGTTCCTGCGCAGGCGTCGGCGACGCGGATTGCCCCGGGGCCCGTTCGATCTCGGCGACCCGGGCCCGTTGCTCGAGTCGCCGGGCAGCCACGTTCAGCGCAGCCATCGGTAGGCCCAAACTCCGAGAACGGCGGCAACCGTGAGGCTCAAGGCGGCAATCACGCCGAAGCCGCCGGCCGCGCCCCAGATCGGCGCCACCCAGTGATAGATACCGGCCAAGCCCAGCGCGATGCCGACCATGACCAGCACCCCGACCACGCCCAGCAGCACCACGGCTGCCGCAACTCGCCCGATCTGTTGGCGCAACACCCGTCCCTCGGCCTCGACCAGATTCGTCAGCGCGAGGACATAGTCGGTCAGGGCTTTCAGCGTCGGCCTCCGTCGAGCAGCTTGGCAATCACGAACCCGACGCCGAAGGCGGCGACGACCGAGGTCAACGGATGGTTGCCGACCAGTTGCTCGGCCTCCTCGACGCGTTTCTCGCCGTGCTGACGAGCCTGCTGGTACCCGCGGTTCAGGGTTTCCATGCCTTCGTCGAAGGCCGCCTTGACCTCGTCGCGCGCCTGGCCGGCCCGGTCGCGAACCCGCGCCTCGTTCTGTTCCTTGAAGGCCTTGAGCAGGTCGCCCACGTCACCGCGTAGCTGCGCGAGATCGGCCTTTACCGCCTCGAGCTCGGCGTTGTTGTCTTTCTGAGGTGCCTGTGCCATGTCGATAATCCTCTGTTGAGTGACAAGATCGGTTGCGCCAGCAAAGAGCGTAGTCCTCGCAGCGGACGAATCCAAACGACGCCATGGTGGGGACACGCGTTACCGGCCTCGGTTCCGTCGGTCTCCAAGGGCCACCACCTGAATCCCCCATTTGCGCTCGGGCATTGCAGATAAACTGCAAAGGGGATATAACCCATTGATATACGCTGACCCAAGCCGGTTTTTGCATGACCCCGATCGCCGCCTCACTGCCCAGCCTGGCCCCTGCCCCGCGCTTCATGCCGGGGGGCGCAGGCGGCGTGGCGCCCGAGGCCAGGCCGGCACCCTCCCTGACCTCGGACCCGTCACGCGTACGAGGCGTGGACAAAGCCACCGAGGCGGGCTCGCCGAATCGGCCCACCACTCGCTCCCCAACCGCCAGCGAGGGCATGTCGAACGAGGAGCAGCGCGTGTTGGCCGAACTTAAGGCCCGCGATCAGGAGGTGCGCGCCCATGAAAACGCGCACCGTGCCGCCGGCGGCGACCTGGTGCGTGGTGGCTCGTACGATTATCAGCAGGGACCGGACGGCAAGCGCTACGCGATCGGCGGCGATGTCCAGATCGACACCACGCCCGTTGCCGGGGACCCGCGCGCGACCGCGGAGAAGATGGCGCAGGTCATCCGCGCGGCCCTCGCCCCGGCCGAACCGTCCCCCACCGATCTGGCCGTGGCCGCCCAGGCGACCGCCGAGCGCAACCGCGCCCAGTCGGAGGCGCGCGCCGACAACGGCGACAGCGGCACCGATGATCGGTCGGCGAGCGACAAGGACACCAGTGACCCCACCACCCCCTATCGCCGCGCCGCCGAGCCGGCCAATGCCGGGGCCAACCTCGACGCGATCGCCTGAGTCCGGTGCGGGTTTGAGCGCGGGGCCGTCTTCGGAAGAGTCAGCCCATCAGCAGGTACTTGGTCTCCAGGTACTCGTCGAGGCCTTCGACCGCTCCCTCGCGGCCCAGTCCCGACGCCTTGACCCCGCCGAACGGCGCCGCCGCGTTGGAGATCAGCCCGGTATTGATGCCGATCATCCCCGCCTCGATGCCCTCGGCCACCCGCCAGACGCGGTGGACGTTCTCGCTGTAGAAATACGCGGCCAACCCGAAGGGGGTGTCGTTGGCCAACGCCACGGCCTCGACCTCGTCGGTGAACCGTGACACGGCGACCAGTGGCCCGAAGGTCTCCTCCTGCATCACCCGCATCGATTGCCGGATCTCGGTCAGCAGGGTGGGCACCACGTAATTCTCGCCGCGCGGGTCGCGCTGCCCGCCGGCCATGAGGGTCGCGCCCTGCCCGGTCGCCTCCTCGATCTGGGCCATTACCTTGTCGGCGGCGGCCTTGTCGATCAGGGGCGTGACGTCGGAATCCGGGTCCATCCCGTCACCGAGCCGCAGGCCCTCGATGCGGGCCTTCAGGCGCACGACGAACGGCTCGTAGACGCCGTCCTGAACGTAGAAGCGGTTGACGCAGACGCAGGTCTGGCCGGTGTTGCGAAACTTGGCGGCGATGGCGCCCTCGACCGCCGCGTCGAGATCGGCATCATCGAAGACGATAAACGGCGCATTGCCACCGAGCTCGAGCGAGAGCTTCTGCACGTTCCCGGCCGCCTCGCGCATCAGCTGGCTGCCCACCTCGGTCGAACCGGTAAACGAGATCTTGCGCACGGCCGGGTTGGCGGTCATCTCGCCGGCGATCTCGCTGGCTGAGCCGGTCACCACGTTGAACACGCCGGCCGGCACCCCGGCCTTTTCGGCGAGCGCGGCCAGGGCCAGGGCGGAAAACGGCGTGGCACTCGCCGGCTTGACCAGCATCGGGCAGCCGGCGGCAAGCGCGGCGGCCGCCTTGCGGGTAATCATCGACGAGGGGAAATTCCACGGCGTGATCGCCGCACAGACGCCGATCGGCTGGCGCAGCACGACGATCTGCTGCCCCGGCTTTGCCGCCGGGATAGTCCGCCCATAGGCCCGGCGGGCCTCCTCGGCAAACCACTTGAGAAACGAGGCGGCGTAACGGATCTCGCCGGCCGACTCGGCGAGCGGCTTACCCTGCTCGAGGGTCATGATCCGCGCCAGGATCTCCTCGTTGTCGAGCATGAGCTCGTACCAGCGATAGAGGATCGAACCACGTGCCTCGGCGGTCTGCTCGCGCCAGGCCGGCCAGGCCCGTTCGGCCGCCTCGATCGCCTGGCGGGTCGGCTCGACGCCCAGTCGCGGCACCGAGCCGATGGTCTCGCCATTGGCCGGGTTTACCACCGCCTGCCGTTCGGCCTCCCCGGCCGATACCCACTGTCCGTCGATGAAACACTCCTCCCGGAACAGGGGGGTGGAACGGATTGTTCCCACCAGATCGTCACTCATGCTCGCCTTCCTTCAGACCGTGGGGTTCGGGTAACGGGCATCGATCGCATCGATCGCCTCGAGCAACTCCGACGACAACGACACCTGGGCGGCCGCAATGTTCTCCTCCAACTGCGTCATGGTGGTCGCGCCGATGATGGTGGCCGCCACCTCCGGGCGACGCAGCGTGAAGGCGATCGCCATCTGGGCCGGCGACAGGCCATGCTCGCGCGCCAGCGCCACGTAGGCGCGGGTCGCCGCCGCGGCGTTGGGCTTTTCGTACCGCTGACCGAAGTCCGGGAACTGCGTGATCCGCCCGGGGGCGGCGGGATCGTCCAGGTACTTGCCGGTCAGGTGACCGAAGGCAAGCGGGCTGTACGGCAGCAAGGCCACGTCCAGCTCGTTGCAGACCTCGGCCAGGCCGCCGGTCTCGAAGCTGCGATTCATCAGGTGATAGGCGTTCTGTACCGAGGTAACCACCGGCAGGTGATGGCGACGCGCCGCCTCGACAAACGCCATCACCCCATAGGGGGTCTCGTTGGACAGCCCCAGGTAACGGACCTTGCCCGCCTCGACCTGCTCGGCCAGGGCGTGCAGCTGGTCGTCGATCGACTCGCTCTCCCAGCGTTGTGCGGGATCGTAGTAGACCTGGCCGAACTTCGGCACGTAGCGATCCGGCCAGTGGATCTGGTAGAGGTCGACGTAGTCGGTCTGCAGTCGCTTGAGGCTACCATCGATGGCCTCGCGAACCTGTTCGCGCGTCACCCGCGGGCCGCCGCGCACGTGGTTCAGGCTCGTTCGCCCCGCCCCGGTGATCTTCGTGGCCAGGATCAGCCGGTCGCGCTGTTGGTGACGCAACCAGGAACCGATGAAGCTCTCGGTTCGTCCCTGGGTCTCGGCGCGCGGCGGGACCGGATACATCTCGGCGGTGTCGATGAAGTTGATGCCGGCGGCGACCGCGTGGTCGAGCTGCCGGTGGGCCTCGGCCTCGGTGTTCTGCTCACCGAAGGTCATGGTGCCGAGACAGATTTCGCTGACCCTGAGTCCGCTGTTGCCAAGACGTCGGTATTCCATCGTTACTCCACGCGATTTAGTCTGTGTCGTTAGCCAAACTCTGCACCAATGCCATGCCGCTCCGCGGAGCCTGGCATTCGTGCCGGGTTTCCTTGGCGGAACGAGACCGCCCCAGCCCCGCGCGGAGCGGTTCGGCCACGTCCCATTCAGCCAGCCCAGTAGAGTAGCCGAGATGACAGACGTTTCCAGTCAGGTTGCCGCCGCACACCTTGAGCTGATCGAGGCGGTGGGCGCCGCCCTCGCCGCGACCGCCCCCGACACCCCCACCCGGACCGCCGCCTCGTGCCTGATCGACCGCTACCGGCAGGACGGCTGGCACGCCCTGGCGGACGCGCTCGGCGCACGCCTGGCCGGTGAAGAAGCCGGGAACGGCGAGCGGATCGATGAATCGCGTCTGGACGAGGAGGATCGGATGATCCTCGCGGCGGCGGTTCGGGCCGCGCGTGATCCCGGCTGGCTGTCACAGGTCGCCGAGCAGGCCGAGACGCAGGCCGCCGACCAGATCGCCGCCCTGATACTCGCCGCCACCTGGGGCGAGCGGGAGGCACTCGCGGCACTGAACGAGATGCGCGAGGCCGCGCGCGCGGCGGGGATGGAAGGCTCGACGGCGCACGCCTTCGTGGCCATGGTCGAGGGCGAGCGGAACGCGGATGCCCTGCTCGCGACACACGTCAACGCGCAGGCTGGCCTGATCCAACGCACGCTCGCCGCGCTCGACCGACTCGAGCGGGAAGCGGATTAAACTGCCGAAGGCGCTCGACGCCTACTGCCCCAGAATCGTCGCCTCGGCACGCAACTGGCCGCTGACCTGGCACATCAGTTCGTAGCTGATCGTGCCCGCGGACTGGGCCACCTGGTCGATCGGTAGCCCGCTCCCCCAGCACTCGACCTCGTCGCCGACCTGCGCCTGGATGCCGCGCAGGTCGACCGTGACCAGGTCCATCGATACCCGCCCGACGATCTGGCTGCGCTGACCGTTGACCAGGATCGGCGTGCCATCGGGCGCGTGACGCGGGTAGCCGTCGCCGTACCCGACCGAAGCCAGCCCCACCGGCATGGTCTCGGGCGCCACAAAGCGGCCCCCGTAACCAATCGACTCCCCGCGCGGCACCTGCCGCACGGCGACCAGCACGGTCTTGAGCGTCATCGCGGCCCGCAAATCGAACTGCGCCGCCTCACCGAAAATGAACGGGTTGCCGCCGTAGAGCATCACACCGGGACGCACCCAGTCACCTCCGGCCGCCGTCGCGCCCAGCAGACCGGCCGAGTTGCACAGGCTGGTCTCGCCCGGCCCGCCGGCCGCGATGGCGCGAAACGTCTCGATCTGCTGTTCCGTGGGCCCGAGGTCCGGCTCGTCGGCGCGGGCGAAGTGCGTCATCAACCCGATGGTGCCACCGATCGCCGGGCAGGCCAGCAGTCGCTCACGGGCCGTCGGGACGGTCTCGGGCATCAGACCTTCACGGTGCATGCCGGTGTCCGCCTTGATCCAGGCGCGGATGCGACCCGGCGGCAGCGAGGCGGCGTGCTGGTCGAGCAGATCGAGTTGCGCGAGCTCGTGGAAGACCAGGTCCAGCGACCGCTCGGCGGCAACCGCGAGCTCATCGGCGGTCAACGCGCCCTGCAGGACCAGGATGCGCTCGGTGAGCCCCGCCTCGCGCAGGGCCAGGCCCTCGCCCGGGGTAGCCACCGCGAACCCATCGGTGCCGGCCGCGGAAAACGCCCGGGCGGCCGTCAGCAGCCCGTGGCCGTAGCCATCGGCCTTGACCGCCGCGAAGATCGAACGGGTACCCGCCGCGTCGCGCGCCACGCCGAGGTTGTGACGCATCGCGGCGGTGTCGATCAGCAATCGTGCCCGACGCATCACCGGTAGGCTTCCGGCACGCTCTCGGGGCTGATGAAGTCCTCGAACCGGGTGTTCTGGCCCCGGAACGTCATCGGCACGGTGCCTACCGGCCCATTACGCTGCTTGCCGATGATGATCTCGGCCATGCCCTTCTTCTCGGTGTCGGGCTCGTAGACCTCTTCCCGGTAGATGAACATGATGATGTCGGCATCCTGCTCGATCGCCCCGGATTCACGCAGGTCCGACATCACCGGGCGCTTGTTGGGCCGCTGCTCGAGCGACCGGTTGAGCTGCGAGAGCGCGATCAGGGGGACGTCGAGCTCCTTGGCGACCGCCTTGAGCGAGCGCGAGATCTCCGAGATTTCCGTGGTGCGGTTCTCCTTGGAGCCCGGCACCTGCATCAGCTGCAGGTAGTCGACCACGATCAGGCCGAGATCCTCCTCGCGGGCCAGCCGGCGGGCGCGCGAGCGCAGGTCCGACGGCGAAAGCGCCGGCGTGTCGTCGATGAAGATCTTGGTCTGACTCAACTGACCGACCGCCCCGGAAATCCGGTGCCAGTCGCTGTCCTCGAGCCGACCGGTGCGCACCTTGGTCTGGTCGATGCGACCCAGCGAGGAGAGCATCCGCACGGCGAGCTGGTCGCCGGGCATCTCCATGGAGAACACGGCCACGGCCTTCTTGCTGTAGAGGGCGACGTTCTCGGCGATGTTCATCGAGAACGTGGTCTTGCCCATCGACGGGCGCCCGGCCACGATGACCAGGTCGCCCTTCTGCAGGCCGGTGGTCATCTCGTCGAGATCGCTGAACCCCGTGCTGATGCCGGTGACCTCGCCCTTGTTCTCGTAGAGCTCGGCAATGCGGTCCATTGCCACGGTCAACAGATCCGTGATGCTCCGGAACCCCCGGCGGGTACGCGAGCCCTCGTCGGCGATCGCGAAGATCTCCTTCTCGGCGATCTCCAGCACGTCGTAGGCTGTCTGCCCCTCGGTCTGATAGCTCTTGCGCGAGATCTCGGTGCCCACCTCGATCAGCCGACGCAGCAGCGAGTGCTCGCGGATGATCTCGGCATACGCCGCGATGTTCGCCGCACTCGGCACCGAGTCGACCAGGGCGGCAAGGTAGTCGTTCCCGCCGATGTCCTCGAGCTTTTCCAGCGTCTTGAGGCGCTCGGAGACCACCATCGCGTCGAACGGCTGGTTGCGCTCGGCGAGTTCACCGATTACCTGGAAGATGACGCGGTGGTCGTGGAAATAGAAGTCGGGGGCGGTGAGCTTGTCGCCCACCTGCTCGAAGGCGAGTGGATCGAGCATCAACCCGCCAAGCACCGCCTGTTCGGCCTCCTGTGAATGCGGAGGCACCCGCAGGGCCAGCGGCGAGCCGGACGTCGCGCTCGTGCGGCGTTGGGGCTTGGGCGAGTCGGAATCGTAATCCGGAAGTGACATGAATCTCGTGTACCAGAAGGTGTCAGGGCAGAGGGCGCCGGGACCGGACGCCAGGCGCGCCCGCGTGTGCCGGTGGCGGCGGCCGGGTTCGAGCCCAAGGGAAGAGCCGATGATACGCCTTGCAACCGGCATTGACCACGCCGATACCGGTCGGTTCCCCGGTCGAGTACCGCCCTGTCCTACCGGACCGCGCCGTAATCCCGATCGGCAAAAAGAAAGGCCCGCGCCTCTGTCGAGGGCGGGCCTTGTCGTCGATTGGATGGCCGCCGGGCGCCCGGCGGCCATCCATCGCGGGGATTACTGCTCCGGAACGACGATGACGTTGATTTCGACGTCGACTTCCGAGTGCAGGTGCAGCTGGATCGGGAACTCGCCCAGCGCGCGCAGGGCACCTTCCGGCATCCGGACTTCACGCTTCTCCATCTCGACACCGAACGCCTCGGTGACGGCGGCGGCGATCTCGTCGGTACCGACCGAACCGAACAGCTTGCCTTCCGAACCGGCCTTGACCGGGATGGTGACGCTGGCCTCTTCGCCGATCTTGTCGGCACGGGCCTGGGCCGCGGCCAGTTCTTCGGCGGCCTTCTTCTCGAGCTCGGCGCGACGCGCCTCGAACTCTTCCATGTTGGCCTTGGTGGCCGGCTTGGCCTTGCCGTACGGGATCAGGAAATTACGGGCATAACCCGGGCGGACGCGAACCACGTCGCCCAGCGAGCCCAGGTTCTCGACCTTACTCAACAGAATGACTTGCATGGATATTGACTCCTGGAATCGGGGGACGGACGCGATCAGTGACGGTCGGTGTACGACAGCAGGGCCAGGAAGCGCGCGCGCTTGATGGCGGTCTGCAGCTGACGCTGATAGCGAGCGTTGGTACCGGTCACGCGGCTCGGCACGATCTTGCCGGTTTCGGTGACGTACTGACGCAGGGTGTCAATGTCCTTGTAGTCGATGTGCTTCACGCCCTCGGCGGTGAAACGGCAAAAACGCTTGCGACGGAAAAAACGGGCCATGGATCAAACCTCTTGAAACTTATTCGCTGGAGTCGTCGGACTTCTTGTCGTCGTCACGACGCTCTTCGCGCTTGTTGTCATCGTCACGACGGCGCGGACGGCGCTCGGCCTCGCGCTCCTGCATCATCGGGGAGGCTTCGGTGTAGGCCTCGTCGCAACGGATGGTCATGTGGCGCAGAACCGCGTCGTTGAACTTGAACGCTTCCTCGAGCTCTGCCAGGGCTTCCTGGTCGGTCTCGACGTTCAGCAGGACGTAGTGCGCCTTGACCAGTTTCTTGATCGGGTAGGCCAGTTGACGGCGACCCCAGTCCTCGAGGCGATGGACCGTGCCCTGAGCGGCTTCGATGATGCCGCGGTAGCGCTCGATCATGGCCGGGACCTGGTCGCTCTGGTCCGGGTGGACCATGAAGACGATTTCGTAATGACGCATGGATCAAAACTCCTGTGGATTGAAGGCAGCCTGCCGCATGCGGAACGGTCAGGCAGGAGAAACAAGCGGCGCATTCTACGGCCATTCCGCGGCCACATCAAGGGCTATCATCCGATTACCCTCGACGCCTCTTAATCCTCAAGAGACCACGACCATGCCCTACCCGCCCCGCAGCACCGACGAGTCCGCGTCCGCCAAGGCGTTTGTGGTCGCCTTCGTGATGGCGGGCCTGGCCGGTCACGTCAACAGCGTCATGTTGATGGCCTTCGGCTTGCCCGTCAGCCAGATGACCGGCACGGCATCCCATCTGAGCGAAGGCATGGCCCTGGCCAACCCGATGGTGGTGATCACCGCGGTGATCATCCTTGCCGGGTTCATCGGCGGCGCGACGCTCTCGGGCCTGTTGATCGGGCGGCGGCCCTTTCCCGAGAGCAGCCGGTATGCATGGGCCCTGGGTCTCGAGTCGCTATTGCTGGGGGGCGCGGTGATCGGCGTGGCGTTGGGCAGCGCCATTGCCGCCCTGGCCGCCGCCGCGATCGCCTGTGGCCTGCAGAACGCCCTGGTGGCCAGTTATCGCGGCCTGTTGATCCGCACGACCCACGTGACCGGCATCGCCACCGACCTGGGCGTGTACCTGGCACGCCTGATCCGGCGCCGCGCCTGGTCGTGGCAGGGCTGGCTCCTGCTCACCCTGCTCGGCGGCTACGTGGCCGGCGGCGCCATGGCGGTATTCGCGCAAGGATCACTGGGAACGATCAACAACCTGCTTGTCCCCACCCTCGCGACCGCAGCGATCGCGACGATCGATGCCGTCTATCAACGACGCCGTCGCGGGCTCAACGGCTGATCACGACAAAGGCGAGCGCGTAGGCGCGCTCGTCGCTGACCGACAGCTCGATCGACACCGCTCCCAGGGACTCGAAGCGGTCGAGCGCCTTGCCCGCAAGCAGGACACGCGGTCGCCCGTAGTCGTCATGCCCGGTCTGGATGTCGACCAGGCGCAACCCATCGCGAAACCCGGTGCCCAGGGCCTTGGCCACGGCCTCCTTGGTGGCGAAGCGCTTGGCGAGCCACGGCGCCGGGTGGCGCTCGGGCAACCGGTCACGCTCGTCGGGGCCGAGCACGCGCTCGACCAGCCGAGGACCGTGACGCTCGAGTGCCGCCTCGATGCGCGCGATCTCGACCAGGTCGGTGCCGATGCCGAGGATCATGTGCCCTGGGTCATGTGTCTTGGATCATGCCGATACGTGCCGAACGAGCCCGGTCAGGCGCCGGAACGTCCGAAGCGGGCGGCGTGCATCAGCGTCTTCATCTCGCGCACGGCCGCCGGCAGCCCGGAGAAGACCGACTGGGCGATGATCGCGTGACCGATGTTGAGCTCCTCGATCTGCTCGATCGCCGCGATCGCCGCCACATTGTGGTAATGCAGGCCGTGACCGGCGTTGACCGCCAGGCCCACGTCCGCGGCATCACGCGCGCATTGGCGGATTAGCTCGAGCTGTTCGGCGACGGCGTGGTCGTCGGTCGCATCGGCGTAGTGGCCGGTGTGAATCTCGATCACCGGTGCCTCGCAGGCCACGGCCGCGTCGATCTGGCGCGGGTCGGCATCGACGAACAGGGAGACGCGGATGCCCGCCTCGCCCATCCGGTCGCAGGCGGCGTGGATGCGCTCGATCTGGCCGGCCACGTCCAGACCGCCCTCGGTGGTCAGCTCTTCGCGTCGCTCGGGGACCAGGCAGACGTCGTGCGGACGCAGCCGGCAGGCGAGCTCGATCATCTCGTCGGTCGCGGCCATCTCGAGGTTCATGCGAGTCTGCAGCAGGTCACGCAGCGTGGCCACGTCTCGATCCTGGATGTGGCGACGATCCTCGCGCAGGTGCAGCGTGATGCTGTCGGCGCCGGATTGTTCGGCGAGCAACGCGGCATGGACCGGGTCCGGGTAACGCGTGCCACGTGCCTGACGCAGGGTCGCGACGTGATCGATGTTGAGACCGAGCAAGGGATACTGAGCGGTGACGCGGTTGGTCATGGTCGTCGGCTTCCAGGGCTAAATTGGGCGGTACAGAGACAGAATGGGTTCGGTTTGATCGTCGGCACCCACAGTCTACGGGCTGTGGGAATCGCCTGCATCGCCCGGGCGTACCGTCCGGGTCGCACCGGGCCACAACTGGCGCGAAAGAAACGGGGCGGAACCCACGTGAGGCGCCAGCAGGCCTTGCATCAGGTCGCGGGCCTGGCGGCGCTCCTCGCCGTCCGCGAGCACCTCGTCCCGTGCAATGGCCCGAAGCACGTGCCCCGGCACGCCATTCGTCCCTCCGGCCGGCACGATGCCGATCTGCAGACCGACGCGGTAGCGACCCTCCGCGTCGATCGGTTGCCCGTCAGCGGCGTGTTCCCAGTCCAGCCCGGCACCCAGATGATCCAGCAGGCGACGCTCGAACCGCCGCACGACCACGGACACCGGCATCACGGGGGATTCGAGCATGGCCAGGCTCTTCCAGTAGTCGAGGAACAGGCCCGGCACTGCCTCTTCCGGGCGCAGGGCCCGCAGAATCAACTCGTGCAGGTAGAAGGCCGCGGCCAGCGGCTGACCATGCAGGAAGCGCAATCCCTCCACCGGCTCGGCCCCGGTCAGCACCGGCCAGCCGCCGCGCCCGGCCGTCTCCACCTCGAGGCAGACGAAACTGGGCGGGCGTTGGTTGCCGCGCTTCTTGACCCGCCGGCCGCCGTTCTGGCGTATCCGCACCCAGCCGCGGGTATCGGTCAGCCAGTCGAGCAACAGCCCGTGCTCCTTGAACGGCCGGGCATGGAGCAGGAAACCGCGCACGCCGTCAGTTCACCCGACCGCGCGTCCCGGTCATTCGGGCAGCTGGTAACCGAGCGAGGCGACCGAGCGCTCGTCGTCGGCCCAGTCGTCGGCGACCTTGACCCAGAGATCGAGCATCACCCGCTTTTCCAGCAAATGCTCGATCGCCTCGCGGGCCTGCTGACCGACGACCTTCAGGCGAGAGCCGCGATTGCCGATCACGATCCCCTTCTGCCCGGCACGGGCCACGTAGATCACCGCCCCGATGGTCACCAGGCGATCGGTTTCCTCGAAGCGCTCGATCATCACCGTGGTCTGGTACGGCAGCTCGTCGTGCAGTGAGCGGGCCAGCTTCTCGCGGATGATCTCGGCGGCCATGAAGCGCACCGGCGCGGTGGTGACCTGATCCTCGTCGTAGCCGATCGGCCCCTCGGGCAGATAGGAGAACACCAGGTCGAGCAATCCGTCCAGGCCGCGGCGACGCCGGGCGCTCATCGGGTAGATCTCGGCGAAGTCGCCCTTTTCGCCCACCTTGGCGAGAAACGGCAGCAGGTCGGTCTTGTCGTTGACCAGGTCGACCTTGTTGACCACCAGCACCACCGGCGCCTCGACCTGCGACAACAGGCGCAATACGTCCTCGTCCTCGGGCCCGAACTGGCCGGCCTGCACCATGAACAGGATCAGGTCGACGCCCTCGAGCGCGCTGCGGGCGGTGCGGTTGAGTTGCCGGTTGAGCGCATCCTTGCCGCCCTGGTGAAGCCCCGGGGTATCGATCAGCACGATCTGCCCCCGCGCTTCGGTGATGATGCCGGTGACACGATGGCGGGTGGTCTGCGGCTTGGGCGCGGTAATCGACACCTTCTGCCCCACCAGGCGGTTGACCAGCGTGGACTTGCCCACGTTGGGGCGACCCACGATCGCCACGTGGCCGAAACGGGTGGCGTTGGTCATGTCTGTTTCTCCGACGGGGCGGGTTTGTCGTCTCGATCCTGCAGGGTCTTGAGCATCCGTCGCGCGGCGGTTTGCTCGGCCCGCCGGCGGGACGACCCGCTGGCACGCGTGGCGAACGGCTCGTTCTGGAAGGTGACGCGACAGGCCACCTCAAAGGTCTGCTTGTGCGCCTGACCGGTCTGCTCGAGCACCTCGTACTCCGGCAACGGCTGCCGATCGCGCTGCAGGTACTCCTGCAACTGGGTCTTGGCGTCCTTGAGTTGTTGCGCGTCCGGCAGCGAGGTCAATTCCTCGGCAAACAGGGACTGGACCCAGCCGTGTGCCGGGGTGAACCCCTGGTCGAGGTAAAGGGCGCCGATGATGGCCTCAAGGGCGTCGGCGAGGATCGAATCGCGTCGGTGGCCACCGCTTTTCAACTCGCCGGACCCCATCACCAGGAAGTCGCCCAGCCCGATGCGTCGGGCCACACGCGCCAGGGTCTCCTCGCGGACCACGGACGCCCGCAGACGCGACAGCGCGCCCTCGGAGGCCTCCGGCTTGTGACGGTAGAGGTAGTCCGAAATGGCCAGATTGAGGATCGAATCGCCCAGGAACTCCAGGCGCTCGTTGTTCAGGCGTCCGGACGAGCGGTGACGCAACGCCTGGCCGAGCAGATCGGCATTGTCGAAGGACAGCCCCAGCGATTGGGCCAGGGTGTCCGGATCACGGATCAGGGGGTTGCTGCTTCTAGTTACTGACACGGGTCTGGTGTTTGAACTCGGCGACGAGTGACAGGTTGCCGAACAGGGTGGCACGCCCGTCGTAGTTGTAGGTGACGCTGTAACCGCCGGTGACCGGGCGGATCTCGAATTCCTTGGAATCGAAACGGTCATCGACTTCGTTGATGTCCAGCTGCTTGTCGATCTTGCGGCGAATCTCGGCCGGGCTGCCGGCGGCCTCGCCTTCAAGGCTCTTGAAGATGGTGGTCAGCTTCTGGTCGGCGATGTAGAGCGGCACCACCTGCATCACGACCAGCGCGGCGAAACCGAGCACGATCGCGGCGATGATCAAGCCCACCAGCGACATGCCGCCTTGGCGCCGGCCGACCGCCCCGCCCTGCAACGCGTTTACCGGGTTCACTTCCTTCATCACGCCGTTTTCCATTTCCTTCATCCTCGCCTTGCTCCCCGGTTTGCGCGGGGCAGTCCCTCGTTTGACGTCAGTCGGCATCCACGGTGTCGATCGAGCGGCCAATGCGCCCGGCGTCGAAACCGCCATCCTGCCAGTTCCAGTGCAGCCAGATCATAACCGCTTTGCCCACCAGATTCGATTCCGGCACGAAGCCCCAGAAACGGCTGTCGTTGCTGTGGTTGCGGTTGTCGCCCATGACGAAATAGTGCCCCTCGGGCACGGTCCACTGCGCGGTACCCAGCCGGCGGTCGGTATCCATCAAGATTTCGTGTGGTCCGCCGTCGGGCAGCGTTTCGATCGCCTGGGTCAGGCCGGCGTGCTTGAGGTTGGCATCCCCCTCGTAGCGGCCGTCGATCTCGAGATCGACTTCGTCGCCGTTGATCCACAGCCGTTGGTCATCGACGCGCACGGTGTCGCCCGGCAGACCGATGATGCGCTTGATGTAATCGACCTCGGGCTGCTCGGGATAGCGGAACACCGCCACGTCGCCGCGCGCCGGCTCGCCGATCGGCACGACCTTGGTGTTGATCACCGGCAGGCGCAGGCCGTAGCTGTACTTGTTGACCAGGATGAAGTCGCCGACCAAGAGCGTCGGCATCATCGATCCCGACGGGATCCGAAACGGCTCGAACAGGAACGAACGGATCACCAGCACGGCCAGCAGGATCGGGAAGAACGACTTGGCGTAGTCGACCAGCAGCGGCTCGTTGTCCTTGACCTGGCCGGACTCGATCCCCGCCTCATTGCCGAGTGCACGGGCCTCGTTCGCCAAGCGCGCGCGCCGCCTTGGCCGAAAGGCCAACCGGTCGATCAGCCAGACCAGGCCACTAACGAGGGTGGCGACCACCAGAAGAAGTTCGAAATCCACGACGTGCTCCGCGTTGGGTCTGTCGGGTCGCGCTCGGCGACGATCAGTTGTTCTTGTTGTCCATCTGCAGCACGGCGAGGAAGGCCTCCTGCGGCACCTCGACCTTGCCGATGTTCTTCATGCGCTTCTTGCCGGCCTTCTGTTTTTCGATCAGCTTCTTCTTGCGCGAGACGTCGCCGCCGTAGCACTTGGCCAGGACGTTCTTGCGCAGCGCCTTGACGTTGCTGCGCGCGATGATCTTGCCGCCGATCGCCGCCTGCAGGGCCACCTCGAACATCTGCTGCGGGATCAGTTCCTTGAGCTTTTCGACCAGCTCGCGACCGCGCTGCTCGGCCTTGTCGCGGTGGACGATCAGGGAGAGCGAGTCGACCGCCTCGCCGTTGATCAGGATGTCCATCTTGACCAGGCGCGCGGCCTCGAAGCGGTCGAGGTGGTAGTCGAACGAGGCGTACCCACGCGAGACCGACTTGAGGCGATCGAAGAAGTCGAGCACCACCTCGGCCAGCGGCAGGTCGAAGATCAGCGTGACCTGGTTGCCCGAATAGAGCATGTTCTTCTGCACGCCGCGCTTCTCCATGCAGAGATTCAGCACCGGGCCGACGAAGTCCTGCGGGCAGAGGATGTGCGCCTCGATGATCGGCTCGCGGATCTCGTTGATCAGCGTCGGCTCGGGCAGCTGCGAGGGGTTGTGGATCTGGTAGGTGGTGCCGTCCTTCTCCTCGACCTCGAAGATGACCGTCGGCGCGGTCGTGATCAGGTCGATGTCGTACTCGCGCTCGAGCCGCTCCTGGATGATCTCCATGTGCAAGAGACCCAAGAAACCGCAGCGGAAACCGAAGCCCAACGCAGTCGACACTTCCGGCTCGAAGTGCAGTGCGGCATCGTTGAGACGCAGCTTGCGCAGCGCCTCACGGAGATCGTCGTAATTGTCCGATTCGACCGGGTAAAGGCCGGAGAAGACGCGCGGCTGCATTTCCTTGAAGCCCGGCAACGCCTCGGCGGCCGGGTTCTCGGCGTCCGTGAGGGTGTCGCCCACCTTGGCCGAGTCGATGTCCTTGATCCCGGCGATGACAAAGCCGACTTCGCCGGCGAACAGGCCGTCGCGCGCCAGGGTCTTGGGCGTGAACACGCCGGTCTTGTCCACGGTGAACACGTCGCCGGTGCCCATCGCCTTGATCTTGGCCTTGGGGCGGATCGCGCCGTCGATCACCCGCACCAGCGCGACCACGCCGACGTAGTTGTCGAACCAGGAATCCACGATCAGGGCCTTCAGCGGACCGTCCTCGTTGCCCTCGGGCGGCGGGATCTGCTCGATCAGCCGCTCGACCACCTCGTCGACGCCCTCGCCCGTCTTGGCCGAGCAGGTCACGGCGTTCTGCGCCTCGATGCCGATGATGTCCTCGATCTCGGCCTTGACCCGGTCGGGTTCGGCCGCGGGCAGGTCGATCTTGTTGAGCACCGGCACCACCTCGAGGCCGAGGTCGATCGCGGTATAGCAGTTGGCCACCGATTGCGCCTCGACACCCTGCGAGGCATCCACCACCAGCAGCGCGCCCTCGCAGGCCGCGAGTGAACGGGATACCTCGTAGGAGAAGTCCACGTGCCCCGGCGTGTCGATGAAGTTCAGGCGATAGGTCTCGCCGTCACGGGAGTGATAATCCAGCGAGACGCTCTGCGCCTTGATGGTAATGCCGCGTTCGCGCTCGATGTCCATCGAGTCGAGCACCTGGGCGCTCATCTCGCGTTCCTCCAGGCCTTCGCAGCGCTGGATGATGCGATCGGCCAGGGTCGACTTGCCGTGGTCGATGTGCGCGATGATCGAGAAATTGCGAATCCGGGAGAGTCGCTCGGACGCCATAAGGGGTTAACTTTCGGTTCGTGGGGACGCCCCGCGGCCGACGAGGGCGCCACGGGAGAAGCCGCACAGTATATAGGTCAAGCCGCGCGGCTGCACGAAACCGCGCCCACCGGCCCCGGCCGTCAGCGTGAGCCGTGCGGGTTGCCGGAAAAGGCCGGCATGAAGAAGCGCTGCTCGCCGTCACGTTCGACCAGAAACAGCACCAGGTCGTTACCCTTGCCGGCCCGGTTGTGCGCGATCCGGGCGATCTCGCGGTACGCCTCGGACAGCGTCTCGACGGGTTTTCGATCGATCGAGATCACCCGGTCGCCAGGCATCAGGCCCGCAAGCGTGGCCGGGCCCTTGGGGTCGAGCTCACCGATACGTACCCCCGCCCCGTCCTCGAGCGGACGGAGGATCATGCCGAGGGTCTCGATGACGACCAGTTCCGGCTCCTGTTCGGACTCCGGGATGGTCGTGCTCGCCTGTGACCGTTCCGGCTCGGGCAATTCGCCGAGCGTGACCGCCACGCGCCGCGTTTCGCCGTCACTCAACACGTCCAGGGTGGCCTCGGAACCGGGCGGAAGCGAGCCGAGCGCCTCGGTCAGACCGGCCCCGTCGGCGATCGGGATGTCGTTGACGGCGAGGATGATGTCCCCGTCGATGATGGAGGAGTCCGCCGCGGGCGAGCCCTCGACGATTCGCACCACCTCCGCCCCTCGGGCGGCGTCCAGGCCAAGGCGGTCGGCCAGTTCACGGGTCACGCCGCGCACCTCGACGCCCAGGAACCCGCGCCGCACCTCGCCGTTCTGCTTGATCTGACGGATCACGTCGACGACGTAGTTGATCGGGATCGCGAACGAGATCCCGTTGAACGCGCCCGACTCGGTGAATATCTGCGCGTTGATGCCAACGACCTGACCGCGGGTGTTGAACAGCGGACCACCCGAGTTGCCGGGGTTGATGGCGACATCGCTCTGGATGAACGGCACGTAGGGCTGATTCGCTTGGCCCGGCAGGTGCCGTCCAAGCCCGCTGATGATGCCCGCGGTCACGGTCTGGTCGAAACCGTACGGCGAACCGATCGCCAGGGCCCACTGCCCCGGCCGGACCGCGTCGGAATCGCCCAGCGAGACCGACGGCAGCCCGTCGGCATCCACCTTCAGCAAGGCAATGTCGCCGATCCCGTCGATGCCGACCACGTCGGCGACCAGCTCGCGGCCGTCGATCAGACGCACGAAGACCTTGCTCGCCCCGTCGATCACGTGGGCGTTGGTCACGATGTAGCCATCCTCGCTGAGGATGAAGCCCGACCCGTCATTCTCCTGCGGCAACAGCGGACCGGGCAGTTCGTCGGCCCGCTCGCCGAACAGCCCGCGCAACCAGTCGTGGCGACTGCCCCCGCCCTGCCCGTCGGCGGACAGCGACGGCAGGCTGCTCACGCCGGTGATATTCACCACCGACGCGGCATTCGCCTCCACCAACCGGGTGAAGTCCGGCAGGCCGGTGACCTGCTCGGCCGGGCGCTGGTCCTCCGGATCGGTGCAACCGGCAAGCAACACGACCGCCACCAGCGCGACCAGGGCGAGAACGTGCCAGACGGCGAGGCGCGGAGAGCTCAATCGGAGTGACTGCATGGGGAAATCTGACCGGGGATACGCGAAAAACGTCGGCTGGGGGACGACACCGGGATCGGCGCCATGACCAGGGAAACTCTGCACGAATCGATGGCATCTCTGGCTCGCGGGTTTGTTCGCTTTTCTGGCGCCGGACCGAAGACGGGCTCGTTGCCCGTCGAGGGACGACAACGCCGAGTGCGGGCAAACCCGCGAGCCCCGTCCGGGCGGGCCTCCAAGGG
>NZ_JAJSEE010000008.1 GCF_023555375.1 Guyparkeria hydrothermalis | reverse complement strand
AGGGGGTTCAGTCGTCTGTCTGGCCGGCGCGACGTTCGATTTCCTGCAGGGTGGACTCGATGCGTGCCTGGGCGCGCGGGTTGTTGGCCGTGAAGGTGTAGGCGGTCTCGAGCTCCTGATGGGCGGCGACCAAGTTGTCCTTGAGCAGGAAGTAGCGGCCGAGTTGCTCGTGGTGCTCGCGCGGTCGGTCGGCCGCGCTCGCCGCGCGGGAGAGGGTCAGCGCGGCCTCGGCGTCCCCGGGGCGCGCCTCGACGGCGCGGCGGGCGGTTTCGTAGGCGGTCTCGGCATCGCCCCGGTCGAGCATCCAGTCGACCTCGACGCGCAACAGGGTCGTGTCGCCGGGATAGAGCGAGATGAGGTCGTCGAGGATGCGGTCGGCCGCCTCGGTCTCGCCCACGTCGTTGAGTGCTCGCGCGAGGGGCAGGGCATACCAGCGGTTGCCCGGGTTGGAGTCGTAGAGCGGGCGCAGCTTGTCGATCGCCTGATCGTGTCGCCCCCGGCGCTGGGCGGCGACGGCCTGGCGATAGGTCTCGTCGGCCGGGTCGAGGGAGAGGCCGCTGCGGCCGGTGAGCGCTGCGAGCCGGGCCCGGGCGAGGCGGAACGATTGGCTGTCGCTTGCACCGAACCGGTTGCTCGACAGGCCGGCGAGGCGGTCGCGTATGGCGCTGATGCGCTCGCTGTTCATCGGGTGGGTGCGCAGGAACTCGAACTGGCGCCCCGGATCGGCGCCGGCTCGCCGTTGCAGGGTCTCGAAGAAGCTGGCCATGCCACGCGGGTCGATGTCGGCCCGGCGCAGGGTGTCGATGGCGATGCGGTCCGCCTCGCGCTCGTGCATGCGCGTGTAATTAATGGCGCTCTGTGCCGCGCCGGCGATACCGGCCGTGGCGACCGCCGCGCCCAGTTGCGGGTCGATGGCGCCCAGCAGGATGCCGGCGATGAACCCGGCCACCGCGGTCATGCTGTTGCCGGTCTGTGCGGCCACCATCTGCGCGATGTGTCGCTGGGTGGCGTGGGCGATCTCGTGGGCGACCACGCCGGCGAGCTCGCTCTCGTTTTCCGCGGCCAGCATCAACCCGGAGAACACCGCGATGTAGCCGCCGGGCACGGTGAAGGCGTTGATCATCGGGTTGTCGACGATGATCATCTGGGGGGCGAACTGCGTGTCGTTGCTCGAGGACATCAGGCGGATGCCCAGGTCGTTCAGGTAGGCATCGAGCAAGGGGTCCTCGATCACGCCGCCGCGGGCGCGCAGTCGCTCGAATACCTCGGCGCCGATCTGGCGCTCTTCCGCCGGCGAGAGCACGGTGTCGACCGGGTTGCCCAGCTCCGGCAGTTGCGCGTCGGCACGGCCCGGCAGGCTGATGAGCAGCAGGGTCGCAAGCAGACAGATAATAAGATGTCGTGTCATCGGTGGTGTCGTGTCGTGGGTGCGCTGTCGTGCATGGTGGGGGCAGGGTATTCGTTGTGCGTTATGACCGTGGGGCGCGCGTCGGGTTTCGTCCCTTGAGCCGGATAAATGGACGCGGCGCGATACTCGCCGCTAAACTGCGGCGCACTCCCTTATATGGGGAAGGTCCGGCATGCGGCGTGTGATGACTGGTTAACCCGTGTCTCGCGGCGGTCGCGGCCTTCCCCGATCGAACCGGTTTGGAGAGGATTATGGCAGCCTACGAAAGCATCAGCCCCGATGAATTGAACGCCCGCCTCGGCGAGGTCGCGCTGTTCGACGTGCGCGGCCCGGCCGAGACGGAGCGCGGCATTATCGGAGGGGCCACCCTCGTGCCGCTGCACCTTGTGCCGATGAATGTCGACCGGTTTCGTGGCGATCGCGACGTGGTGGTCTACTGCCACAGTGGTGCCCGTTCGGCGCAAGCCTGCCAGTTCCTCGCCGGTCAGGGTATCGATCGCCTGTTCAATCTCGAGGGCGGCGTGATGTACTGGGCCGGTTCGGGGCTGCCGCTGGTCGCGCCTAAGGATTGAATCGCCCCGGTCCGTGCCGTCCGATCCCGGGCGGTTCCCGGATCGTTAACGAGAGGGAGTATCGATGAGCGAGGACATGCCGATCGAGGTCGACGCCCGCGGGCTCTCCTGTCCCATGCCGCTACTCAAGGCGCGCAAGGCACTGGCGACGGCGTCACCCGGGCAGCGGATCGTGGTGACGGCCACGGATCGTGGCGCGGAAAGTGATTTTCGCGCCTATTGCGAGCGGGCCGGGCACGAACTGGTGTCGCTCGACTGGCAGGGAGACGAGTTGCGGGTCGAATTGATCCGCGGTGAGTAATCCGCCGGCCTCGATGTCGGCGGCTTTCATGGGCCCCAGGGATGGGGTGTGACGTCGTTGTGCCGCGGCGTGGGTGTCGCCCCGGTGTAGTGGGTGCCGGCCGGGGGTAGGCGTTCGCGGGGGTTCTGGCGTATTGTCGGACTCGTCAAACGACAACAACAACGACAGAACGACTTTGACGCAAGGGAGTGATGAGCCATGGGGAACGCCCACCCGATCCGCCTGCTTCTGGCAGGTATCTTTATGTTCGGCCTGCTGTTTTCCGGACTGGTCCGGGCCGAATTCCAGCCGTTTATCGAGGGACAGACGCTCGCCGAGGGTGTCGATGCCGCCGCCGAGACCGTGCGCGGCAAGCTGGTCGCCGAGGGTTTCGATCTCGTCGGTGACTACGCGCCCACCGAGGGGGTGCGCGTGCTGGTCGTGACCAACGATACGCTGCTCGACACCGCGGCGCAGAGCCCGCGCGGCGGCTACGGTGCCGTGCTGAGCGTGGCCCTCGAGCAGACTGATGCCGGCACGCGCGTGTCCTACCAGCACCCGCAGTACGTCGCGCACGGATACCGCCTCGAGTCCGATAACGAGCCGGTCTTCCAGGCCATGGCGCGTGCCCTCGGCGCCATCGGCTACTTCGGTGCCGAGCCGATTTCCAGTACCAACCTGCGCACCTACCAGTACGCCTTCGGTCTCGAGACCTTCGAGGACCCGGTCGACCTGGGTGGCTTCCCGTCCTTCGATGCCGCCGATCGTCAGATCGGCGCGCGGGCCGACGACGAGGCGCGCGGCACGGAGCTGGTCTACCGCGTGCGCATCCCGGGGCGCAACCAGGTCGTCTACGGCATCGGCATGCATACCGATGACCCCAACGCCAACGGCGCGGCGCTGGTGCAGTCGGTCGATCACGACGCGCCGCGCGGCTATGCCTTCCTGCCCCATCCGGTGCTGCTCGATGGCAGCGAGGCCGAGACCCTGAGCCTGCGTTTTCGCATGGCGCTGTTCTTCCCCGACCTGCCCATGATGGGCGGCGATGCTTCGTTCTTTAAGCTCCGCAAGGCGCCCGATGCCATCAACCAGCTGATGATCGAGGTGGTCGACGGCGAGATCGAACAGGACGAGCCGAGCTCGGGTGGCGGCTTCGGTACCTTCTGAGTTCGATCGATGATCGGTTCGTGCCGCTCGTCGAGGGCGCGGCCATTACGCCCAAAGTGGTGAAATCTGACCAATAACACGTTATATTGGCAGGTCTACGATTGAGACCGCCGGGCCCTAACGGGCGCATCCGCGGTTGATGGCAGCCTGCTCGGCCGGTGATGATCTCACCGCCTGGGCGGGCTGCCGTCGTCATGGGCTGCGTTGATCGCGTTGCACTCTTTGCCTTCGGGCAAACTCAATGAGAAGTGGATGACCATCCGGGGCAGGGTCCCGGATGCGGGGACGGTTACCCCGAAATCGGACGCTCGCTCCGGTGGTTCGCCCGCCGTCGAGTCGATCGTCAAGCCATTTAGTCAGTGAAACGCGCAAGTTTCGAGGTGAGTACTCTCGTGGAATTGTCCGGCGGTGAAATCCTGGTCGAGTGCCTCAAGTCGGAAGGGGTCGATACGGTCTTCGGCTACCCCGGTGGGGCGGTCCTTCATATCTACGATGCCCTGTACCAGCAGGAGCAGGTCAATCACGTGCTCGTGCGTCACGAGCAGGGCGCGGTCCACATGGCCGACGGTTACGCCCGCGCCACTGGCAAGCCGGGCGTGGTGCTGGTCACCTCCGGCCCGGGGGCGACCAACGCCGTGACCGGCATCGCCACGGCGCACATGGACTCGATTCCGCTGGTGGTGTTCACCGGCCAGGTCCACAGTGCGCTGATCGGCAACGACGCCTTCCAGGAAGTCGACAACGTCGGCATCACGCGTCCCTGCGTGAAGCACAACTTCATGGTCAAGGACGTCAGCGAGATGGCCGAGACCATCAAGAAGGCCTTCTACGTGGCGACCACCGGTCGCCCGGGCCCGGTCGTGGTCGACATCCCCAAGGACGTCACCGACCCCAAGGTCAAGATCCCGTTCGAGTACCCGGAAAAGGTCGCGATGCGCTCGTACCAGCCGACCGAGAAGGGGCATTCCGGGCAGATCCGCAAGGCGGTCGACCTGATCGTCAACGCCGAACGGCCGATGATCTACACCGGCGGCGGCGTGGTTCTCGGCCGGGCAGGCGACGAGCTGACCCACTTCACGCAGAAGCTCGGCTACCCGATCACCCAGACCCTGATGGGCCTGGGCGCCTACCCGTCGAGCGACAAGCAGCACCTGGGCATGCTCGGCATGCACGGCACCTACGAGGCGAACATGGGCATGCACCACTGCGATGTCCTGATCGCCATCGGGGCACGCTTCGACGACCGGGTGACCGGCGACCTGTCCAAGTTCTGCCCGCACGCGAAGATCGTCCACGTCGACATCGACCCGTCCTCGATCTCGAAGAACGTGGTCGTCGACGTGCCGATCGTCGGCGCGGTCAAGTCGGTGCTCACCGAGATGATCGAGCTGATCAACCAGGCCGGCGGCGCGAAGAAGACGAAGGAGCTCGAGGCCTGGTGGGACCAGATCGAGCAGTGGCGCGGCATGAAGTGCCTCGACTACAAGTGGTCCGACGAGATCATCAAGCCGCAGTACGTGGTGCAGAAGCTCTGGGAGGTCACCAAGGGCGATGCCTTCGTCACCTCCGACGTCGGCCAGCACCAGATGTGGGCGGCCCAGTACTACGGCTTCAACAAGCCGCACCGCTGGATCAACTCGGGTGGTCTCGGCACGATGGGCTTCGGCCTGCCGGCCGCGCTGGGCGCGAAGTGGGCCTACCCCGACGAGGAGGTCGCCTGCATCACCGGCGAGGGCAGCATCCAGATGTGCATCCAGGAGCTGTCGACGGCACTGCAGTACAACCTGCCGGTCAAGATCGTCAGCCTCAACAACGGTTATCTCGGCATGGTCCGCCAGTGGCAGGAGTTCTTCTACTCCGGCCGCTACGCGATGAGCTACATGGAGTCCCTGCCGGACTTCGTCAAGCTGGCCGAGTCGTATGGCCACGTCGGCATGCGCATCGAGAAGCCGTCCGACGTCGAGGGCGCGCTCAAGGAGGCGTTCGCCATGAAGGACCGACTGGTCTTCATGGACTTCCAGACCGATCCGGAAGAGAACGTCTACCCGATGGTCCCCGCCGGCGCGGGCCTCAACGAAATGATCCTGGTGTGAGGGCGGCCTGACTATGCGACACATCATCTCGATCCTGATGGAAAACGAGGCCGGCGCGCTCTCCCGGGTGGCCGGGCTGTTCTCGGCACGCGGCTACAACATCGAGTCGCTGTGCGTGGCACCGACCCACGACGAGTCCCTGTCGCGCCTGACGCTGGTGACCAGCGGCGACGAACAGGTGATCGAACAGATCGTCAAGCAGCTCAACAAGCTGATCGACGTGGTCAAGGTCCAGGACATGGCCGACACCGCCCACATCGAGCGCGAACTGATGCTGGTCAAGCTGCAGGCCTTCGACGCCGTGCGCGAAGAGGTCTACCGGCTCGCGGACATCTTCCGCGGCCAGATCATCGACGTGACCGAGTCCAGCTACACCGTGCAGTTGGTGGGGCCGGGCAACAAGCTGGATGCCTTCATCGACGCGCTGGGCTCGATCCCGGTGGTCGAGATCGTGCGCTCGGGCGCGCTGGGTATCTCGCGTGGCCCGCGCGGCATGCTGATCCCCGAGGTCTGAGCCTCGGCCGAATTCCCTTACTTTCAAGTAACTCGACTGGAGACACATCTCATGCAGGTTTACTACGACAAGGACTGCGACCTCTCCCTGATCCAGGGCAAGAAGGTCGCCATCATCGGCTACGGCTCGCAGGGTCACGCCCACGCGCTGAACCTGAAGGAATCGGGCGTCGAGGTCGCGATCGGCCTGCGCGCCGGCTCCGGCTCGCAGAAGAAGGCCGAGGGCGAAGGCCTGACGGTCAAGACCATCGAGGAGGCCTCCGCCTGGGCTGACGTCGTCATGGTGCTGGCACCGGACGAAAACCACGCCGAGATCTACGCCAACCAGATCGAGCCGAACCTGCGTGAAGGCGCGACGCTGGCGTTCGCCCACGGCTTCTCCGTCCTCTACAACCAAGTCTCCCCGCGCAAGGACCTCGACGTGATCATGATCGCGCCGAAGGCCCCGGGTCACACCGTGCGCTCCGAGTTCGCCCGTGGCGGCGGCATCCCGGATCTGATCGCGATCCACCAGGACGCCTCCGGCAAGGCCAAGGAGATCGCGCTGTCCTACGCCTCCGGCATCGGCGGTGGTCGGACCGGCATCATCGAGACCACCTTCAAGGACGAGACCGAGACCGACCTGTTCGGTGAGCAGGCCGTGCTCTGCGGCGGCACCGTCGAGCTGGTCCGCGCCGGTTTCGAGACCCTGACCGAGGCGGGCTACCCGGCCGAGATGGCCTACTTCGAGTGCCTGCACGAACTCAAGCTGATCGTCGACCTCATGTACGAGGGCGGCATCGCCAACATGAACTACTCGATCTCCAACAACGCCGAGTTCGGCGAGTACGTCACCGGCCCGAAGGTGATCAACGAGGAGTCCCGTCAGGCGATGCGCGAGGCGCTGGCCAACATCCAGAACGGCGAGTACGCCAAGCGCTTTATCAACGAGGGGGCTCTGAACTACCCTTCGATGACGGCCCGCCGTCGCCAGGACGCCGAGCACCCGATCGAGCAGGTCGGCGAGCGCCTGCGCGGCATGATGCCGTGGATCAGCGCGAACAAGATCGTCGACAAGTCCCGCAACTGATCGCGGGACGATCGCACGAGGCAATCCCGGGAGGGGCAGAACATGGATCACGAGACGCAGACCGAGCAGCAACCGGCCGACCGGCAGGATGACCATCGGCGGCGCAAGGCGATCTACCTTCTGCCCAACCTGATCACGACCGGCGCCCTGTTCGCCGGTTTTTTCGCGATTGTGATGGCCGTTCAGGACAACTTCGTCCCGGCGGCCATCGCCGTTTTCGTTGCCATGCTGCTCGACGGCATGGATGGCCGAGTGGCGCGGATGACCGGCACCGAATCGGAGTTCGGCATCCAGTACGACTCGCTCTCCGACGTGATCTCGTTCGGCATCGCCCCGGCGCTCATTGTCTACCTGTGGAGCCTGCAGGGCATGGGCGATCGCTGGGGCATGCTCGGCGCCTTCGTCTTCGCCGCGGCGGCTGCGATTCGCCTGGCACGCTTCAACGTGCAGGTGGAGACGGTCGACAAGGGCTACTTCGTGGGACTGGCCTCGCCGGCGGCCGCGGCGGTGCTGATGGGCATGGTGTGGTTCTTCGAGGCGCACGATATCCCGTTCGAGGCACAGCAGGGCTGGGTCTGGGTGATCACCATCACCACCGGCCTGCTGATGGTCTCGAGCTTCCCGTACTTCAGTGGCAAGCGGCTCTCGCCGCGTCTGCGCGTCTCGTTCCTGAGCCTGCCGATCGCGATCATCGTGTTCGTGCTGCTCCTGAAGGATTTCGCCCTGACGCTGTGGGTGCTGGCGAGTGCCTATGCGCTCTCGGCGCCGCTGTGGACGTTGACGCGGGGATTGCGTCGGCGCCTCAAGCGCCCGGCATCTTGAAACGCATCGCGCGCGTCGTTACCTTGCAGTCATGAGCCGTCTTCTGCGCACAGCCCATTTTTCCCTCCCGGCCACCGTTCCGGTGGTGGGGCTGTGCGCCGTCGGCTCGTCGCTGCTGCTGCGACTGCCCCGCTGGGGCTATTGACTAAGGCCTGGCGAGGCGACCCACGCGACCACCAATACGTTTGACATGCCGACGGGATCGCCCGGCGGTGACTTTTGAGGTTTATGCCATGAGCAGCAGTGACTCCTTGATCATCTTCGACACCACGCTTCGCGACGGCGAGCAGAGCCCGGGCGCGTCCATGACGCGCGACGAGAAGCTGCGCATTGCCCGTCAGCTGGAGCGACTGGGCGTGGACGTGATCGAGGCCGGTTTCGCCGCGGCAAGCGAGGGCGACTTCAACGCCATTCGCACCATCGCCGAGCACGTCGAGCATTCCACCATCTGTTCGCTGGCGCGCGCCGGCGAGAAGGACGTGCGCCGTGCCGGCGAGGCGGTGGCCCCGGCCCCCCGGCGCCGCATCCACACCTTTATCGCCACCAGCCCGATCCACATGGAGAAGAAGCTCCGCATGAGCCCCGACGAGGTGGTCGGGCACGCGGTGAATGCCATCAAGATCGCGCGCGAGTACACCGACGACGTCGAGTTCTCCGCCGAGGACGCGGTGCGCTCGGAGATGGACTTCCTGGTCCGCGTCTTCGAGGCGGCGATCGAGGCCGGCGCGACCACGCTCAACGTCCCCGACACGGTGGGTTACGCCACGCCGGACCAGTGGGCCGAGCAGATGGCGACCCTGATCGAGCGGGTGAACGGCTCGGAGAACGTGATCTGGTCGACGCACTGCCACAACGACCTGGGGCTTGCCGTGGCCAACTCGCTTGCCGCCGTGCGCTCCGGTTTCCGCCAGGTCGAGTGCACCATCAACGGGCTTGGCGAGCGGGCCGGCAACGCCGCGCTCGAGGAGGTGGTCATGGCCACCCGCACGCGCCAGGACGTCTACGGCGTCTCGACGCGGATCGACACCACCCAGATCGTGCCGACCTCGAAGCTGGTTTCGACCATCACCGGCTACCCGGTGCAGCCCAACAAGGCGATCGTGGGGGCCAACGCCTTCGCGCACGAGTCGGGCATCCACCAGGACGGCGTGCTTAAGCACCGCGAGACCTACGAGATCATGCGCGCCGAGGACGTCGGCTGGTCGACCAACCGGCTGTCGCTGGGCAAGCTCTCCGGGCGCAACGCCTTCAAGAGCCGGCTGAAGGACCTCGGCGTCGAGCTCGAGAGCGAAGAGGCGCTCAACGACGCGTTCCGTCGCTTCAAGGAACTGGCCGACAAGAAGCGCGAGATCTTCGACGAGGACATCCAGGCGCTGGTTTCCGAGGTCTATGACGAGCAGGAAGAGGCCTTCCGCCTGGTGGCCCTGCACGTCTGCTCGGAGACCGGCGAGACCCCCGAGGCGACCGTCACCGCGTCGATCCGCGGCGAGGAGATGACCGCCACGGCCACCGGCGCCGGCCCGGTCGACGCCGCACTGGCCGCGATCGAGAAGATCGTCGCCTCGGGCGCCAACCTGCAGCTCTATTCGGTCAACAACATCACCAGCGGCACTGACGCCCAGGGCGAGGTCAACGTGCGCCTCGAGCGCGCCGGTCGGATCGTCACCGGGCAGGGGGCGGATACCGATATCGTGATCGCCTCGGCCAAGGCCTATCTAAACGCCATCGAGCGCCTCGAGCATCCGCCCAAGCGTGCCCACCCGCAGATGGGTGACGTGTGACCCACCGGATCGGGGCTGGGGCTTGATCATGGCGCTGCGGGTCGATCGGCAAACCGCACTGGGCTGGCTGGGTATCGAGGGCTACCGGCCCAGCGGTCGGGTCGATCCGGTCGCCCCCCGGTCGATGCCCGCCGACGAGGCCGGCGAGATGGACTTGCCGATCGAGACAGCGGTTGACGCCGAACGCCAACTCGCCGAGACCATGGGCGCATCGCCGGCGATCGAGACCGCTGCCGTCGTCGAAGCCGAAGCGGGCATCGACGTCGAGGGACGGGCTGGCCGCGACGAGGGGGCTCAAGCCGGGTCCGTCGCGGCCGGCTCGGAGGCGCCCAGCGACGCGAGCAGGGACGGCTCGGCCACCCGCTTGACGGTGAGCGCCGACTCGCCCCACCGCCCCCTGGCCGAGGCGATCGCCCGGGTGGCCGGTCTGGCCTGTGAGACCGACCCGGCCGGCGACTGCCTGCACCTGGCCGGGAAGACCTGGTCGCTGGCGGCCCTGGCGAACGATTCCCAGGCGAAGCGCCAGCTGTGGCGGGCGCTGGTCGCCCGTGGAAGGCGGCCGCGGGCGTGAGTACCGCGGCTGCCAGGGTGCCGTCATGGGACTGGGCGGCATTGGCCGGTGAGGACCTGCCCGAGATCCTCGCGATCGAGGAGGCCGCGCACCCGTACCCCTGGAGCGAGGCGGTGTTCGAGGACTGCTTGCGCGCCGGTTACCGGCTCGACGGGGCCTTCGACCGCGGCCAGCTGATCGGCTACTCGGTGGTGATGACGGTGCTCGACGAGTGGCACCTGCTCAATCTGTGTGTCGACCCGGCCGTGCAGCGGCGCGGGGCGGGCCGGTTCCTGCTCGAGCGACTGCTCGAGTCGGCGGTCGCGGCCGAGGCCAGCTGCCTGCTCCTCGAGGTGCGTGCCGGTAACCGGGCGGCCATTGCCCTGTACGAGTCGGCCGGCTTCGCCGATATCGGCCACCGAAAGGCGTATTATCCGGCCCCAAACGGACGCGAGGACGCGCGCGTGATGCGTCGCCTGCTGTCCTGATCCTGTTTTACGGGCCTGCCGCCGTCATCGGCGGCAGGCCGAGCGATTTCCCTAGCCGAGCATTCATGAGCACCACACCCGAAAACGATTACTCCAGCCGCCGGACGTTCGCGATCATCTCGCACCCCGACGCGGGCAAGACCACCATGACCGAAAAGCTGCTGCTGTTCGGCGGCGCGATCCAGCTCGCCGGCACGGTCAAGGGCAAGAAATCCGGTCGTCACGCCACCTCCGACTGGATGGCGATGGAGAAGGAGCGGGGCATCTCGGTGACCTCCTCGGTGATGCAGTTCCCCTACCGCGAACGCATCGTCAACCTGCTCGATACCCCGGGCCACGAGGACTTCTCCGAGGACACCTACCGCGTGTTGACCGCGGTGGATTCGGCGTTGATGGTGATCGATGCGGCCAAGGGCGTGGAGGCGCGCACCATCAAGCTGATGGAGGTCTGCCGCCTGCGCACCACGCCGATCATGACCTTCGTCAACAAGCTCGACCGCGAGGGTCGCGACCCGCTCGAATTGCTCGACGAGGTCGAGACGGTGCTGAACATCCGCTGCGCGCCGGTGACCTGGCCGATCGGCAGCGGCAAGCGTTTTCGCGGCATCTACCACATCGCCCAGGACACCACCTACCTCTATGGGGCCGCCGACGGCACGCGCGACCAGGCGGTCGAGGCGATCAAGGGACTGGACAACCCGGATCTCGACGCGCGCATCGGCAGCCAGGCCGACGAGTTGCGCGACGAGATCGAGCTGGTGGCCGGGGCGGCCGACGAGTTCGACCTTGAGGCCTACCTCGCCGGCGAGCAGACGCCGGTGTACTTCGGCTCGGCGATGAACAACTTCGGCGTGCAGTCGCTGCTCGACGACTTCGTCGAGTACGCCCCGCCGCCGCAGCCGCGCGAGGCGACCGGGCGCACGGTCGACCCGTCGGAGACCAAGTTCACCGGCTTCGTCTTCAAGATCCAGGCGAACATGGACCCGCAGCACCGCGACCGGATCGCGTTCCTGCGCATCTGCTCGGGCGAGTTCCGCCGCGGCATGAAGTCCCACCACGTGCGCCTGGGGCGTGACGTGAAGATCCCGGACGCCCTGACCTTCATGTCCTCCGACCGGGTGCGTCTCGAGACCGCTCAGGCCGGCGACATCATCGGCATCCACAACCACGGCACGGTCCGCATCGGCGACACCTTCACCGAGGGCGAGAAGCTCGCCTTTACCGGCATCCCGAACTTCGCGCCGGAACTGTTCCGCCGCGCGCAGCTGAAGGACCCGCTCAAGTCCAAGCAGCTGCTCAAGGGGCTGTCACAGCTGTGTGAGGAAGGGGCGACCCAGCTCTACCGGCCGATGACCAACAACGACCTCATCCTGGGGGCGGTGGGCGTGCTGCAGTTCGACGTGGTCGCCCAGCGACTCAAGGACGAGTACAACGTCGACTGCCGATTCGAGGCGGTCAACGTCAACACCGCCCGCTGGGTCGAGTGCGACGACGCCAAGCGCTTCGAGGAGTTCAAGAACAAGAACCAGCAGAACCTGGCGCTCGATCACGCCGGCGACCTGGTCTACATCGCCCCCACCCGGGTCAACCTGCAGATGACGCAGGAGCGCTGGCCCGAGGTCCGTTTCCTCGCCACCCGCGAGCACGGCGACTACAGCACGGAATAGTCGGGACGCCCGCTGTGGGCTCAGTGCTCCGCCGGATCCCCGTCGGGATCGCCGCCCAGTGTGCCCTCGACCAGTTGGTCGAACTGGGCCGGGTTGATGTACTGGAACAATTCCTTGTCGTCCGGCTCGACGGTGATGGCCAGGCCCTTCTCGGGGTAGAGCCACAGCTGTGCCTGCGGCTCGTCCTCGTCGCGCTCGGCGCGTGGCATCGGTCGTTTTTCCGCCGGCTTGCCGAAACGGCGGGTGATCAGGTCTTCCTCGTAGTCGGCGCTGGGCGCGTAACTGATCGAACGGATCGGCTTGTTTTGCGCCTCGAGCAGCGCGTCGTCCGACATCGACAGCTTGCGCGCCCCGCTGGGCGTCGGGTCGGCGATGCGCGAATCCTCGGCCCACCGCTCCAGCGTGTCGGGATCAACCTCGGCCACCAGGATCACCTTGGCCGTCAGCGGTCCCACGTTCATGCGGCCGAAGAAGGCCTCCATCGACAGCGGCTTGCCGGGCTGGGAAAAGATCGCCAGGTCCGCCTTCTGGTCGTAGCGTCGCTTGAAGTCCAGCAGGGTCGATTCCCCCAGCGTCACGCCGAACACCGACACCTGACCGCGGTCGTTGACCTCGACGTCCCAGGGCAGGAACGGGTGGTCGGGCGGGGTAGGCTCGCAGCCGGCCAGCAGGCCGGCGAACAGGCTCGCGGCAAGCGCGATGGACCGGGGGGCGGAGAGGAGGTGGGGCATGGGCATTCCAGAAACGAGCCAGTGATAAGGAGAGTGGGGCGGTGTCGGACGCGGCAAACGGCCCGAGCCGGGATTTAATCAGCCCGGCGGACGGCGGGCAAGTCGGCCGACGTCTCGTGACGGCTGGTCGTACGGCCCGTGTCTCGCCCATATATTGCGTTGAGCGAGTCCATGGGGGTATGTTGCCTGCATTCGGTTCGTCACATCAGGAGGGACGCGCATGCCGATTGCCGGGAGTTCGAATGGAATCGTTGGGCGAGTCGGGTCGTTGAACGGCCTGCCGGGCGTCCTGTTGCTGGGCGTTGCCCTGCTGCTTGGCGCCCCGGCCGGTGCGGAGGACTTCCCGTTGCGCGACAAGTACGCCTCGGTGGGCGTGCCGCCGGTGGAAACCGAGGAGCTGGCGGCCTCGCTGGATGCGATGGCCGTGGTCGATGCGCGCTCGCGCTACGAGTTCGAGACCCTGCACGTGCGCGATGCCGTCTCGATCCCGCTCGCCTCGCGGGACTTCGACGAATCCGTCCTCGCCCTGGCCGAGGAGAGTGGTCAGCCGCTGGTGTTCTACTGCAATGGCGTGACCTGCGCGGTTTCCTACAAGGCCGCCCTGAAGGCCAAGGAGGCGGGGGTCGAGGACGCACGCGTCTATGACGCGGGGGTGTTTGCCTGGGCCCAGGCCCACCCCGAGCACACGGTGCTCCTGGGCGAGCCGCTGCAAAGCGTCGACCGCCTGATCGCCAACGAGGAGTTCGAGCGCCGGCTCCTCGGGGAGGATGCCTTCTACGCGCGCATCGAGGCTAGCGCCGATCCGATCATCGTGGATATCCGCAGCAAGGATCAGCGCCAGGGGGTGTCGTTGTTCCAGATGCGCGACCGCCACGTACCGCTGACCAACGACAACCGCGAGCTGGGTGGCCTGGTCGAGGTGGCCATGAGCGAGAATCGACCGATGTTCTTCGTCGATGCCACCGGCAAGCAGGTGCGCTGGCTGCAGTACTACCTCGAGGGCCAGGGCGTCCCGGAATACTGGTTCCTCGAAGGCGGGGCCAGCAAGATCTACGAGAGCATGGGGATCCAGTAGCTCCCAGCCTGTCGCACGGTCCTCACCCCGTGCCCATCATCCTCGCTTGCCGCGGCCGGCGGCGCTCAGCCGATCGCGTGACGATCCCGCCACTCGGCGGTCCAGCGGTCGAGCAGCTCGGGTACGGTCACCCGGTCGGTGACGTCGGTGTCGAGCCCGAGCACGCCCGCCGCCGCGCGCAGGTTGTCGGTTGCCTTTCGCGTGTCCAGCGGGGTGGCCTGGTTGGTCTTGCTCAGCTTGCGCCCGTCCGGGCCGGTGACCAGGGGCAGGTGCAGGTAGGTCGGTACGCGCAGGCCCAGTGTCTCGGCCAGTTCCACGTGCAGCGGCGTCAAGGGGGCGAGGTCCTCGCCACGCACCACCTGCGTGATGCCCATCTCGTGATCATCCACCACGTTGGCTAGATGATAGGCGATCGGTCCGTCGGCCCGGCGCAATACCGGGTCGCCCACCTCGGTGGCCAGTTGCTGGCTCACCTCGCCCAGGCGACGGTCGGCGACACGCCGTTGCCGATCATCCACCTGGAATCGCCAGGCGTGTCGCTCGTCGGCCGCGGCGGGCTGCCGGCGGCAGAAACCGGGGTAGATCGGACCGATCGCGCCGATGACCTGGCCGTGTTGCTCGGCCCAGTCACGCAGCCGGGCGCGGGTGCAGTTGCAGCGGTACAACCTCCCCATGGTCTCGAGTCGGTCCAGGGCGGCTTCGTAATGGGCCGTGCGCCGACTCTGGAAGACCACCTCGCCATCGAAGACCAGCCCGTGTGCCTGCAACTGGGCGAGGATCTCCTCGATCGCCTCCGGTCGACTGCGTGCCTGATCGGTATCGTCGATTCGCAGCGACCACCGCCCCGCGTGGGCCCGCGCGTCCAGAAAACTCCCCAGCGCTGCGACCAATGAGCCGGCATGCAGCGGCCCCGACGGGGTCGGGGCGAAGCG
This sequence comes from Guyparkeria hydrothermalis, assembly GCF_023555375.1. Classification (GTDB taxonomy): domain Bacteria; phylum Pseudomonadota; class Gammaproteobacteria; order Halothiobacillales; family Halothiobacillaceae; genus Guyparkeria; species Guyparkeria hydrothermalis. Next base: position 86,132 of record NZ_JAJSEE010000008.1, on the reverse strand, counting down.
GCCGTGGTAGCTCGGGTGGCGGGACGTCATGCGATCGGGGATCTCGGTTGGTGGTTGCCCGTCGATGTAATGACGGCGGGCGGCGAACTCAAGGGCGAATGGCGCATCCTACAGGGGCTTGAGAATCGCGCCGTTGTCATGCCCCCATCGTTACCTGATGTCGTAGAGTATCCCCATGTTCCGATCCGCCGTCTCCCGAGTTGTCCATGCCGCCGGCCGCTTCGTGCGCCGGGGGGTGTTCCTGTTGCCCGTGGGATTGCTGGCGATCAGCCCGGTGGCGGGCGCAGCGAATGGCCCCACCAATGGACTCGGGTACCCGGCCCTCGGCGCCGAGCTGGACGGTCCGCTGGAGATTGCCCTCGAGGCGATCGACCGTGGCGATCGTCGTGGCCTGGATCGGGCGCTGGGGCGACTCGATGCGCTGCCCCACGGCGCCTCGGCCGGTCAGTACCTCGAGGCACGCTGGCTGCTCGACCGGGTCGGCCAGTCGCCCTCGGCCGTCGCCGCCCGCCTGCGCGATTACCCGGAGACGCCGCTGATGCCTCGGCTCAAGCGTCGCTACCTGGATCATCTGGCCGAGAACGAGTCCTGGGGCGAGTACCGGCTGGTGTTCGATCGCGCCCCCGAGATCGAACCGGGCACCCGGCGTCAGTGTGCCTACTGGCAGGCCGAACTGGCGCTCGAGGGCAGTCTGGGCGAGGCGCAGGCCGACGCCGCCCGCGACGTCTGGCAGCGCGGGCGCAGCCAGCCGGAGGCCTGTGACCCGGCCTTCGAGTGGCTCGAGTCCAACGGTTATCTCGACGAGTCGGCCTACCGGGCGCGGGTGCGGGCCGCCGTGGCCGCCGGCCAGGATGGTCTGGCGCGCTACCTCGTTCGTCGCGGACCGACGGGGTTGGCGGAATATCGCGATCGCTGGCTGGCTCTGCGCGATCGTACCGCTACGGCCGTTCCCGCCCTGATCGAGGCCGAGGGCGATGCCGAGGAAATCACCCAGGGGCTGCTCTGGCTGGCCAAGCGCGAGCCGGCGCGTGCCCGCGAGTGGTTGGCCCGGGCCGAGTCACAGGAGCTCATCGACGCCGAGCAAGCCGGTCGCGTGGCGCGCCTGGCCGCGCTCAAGGCGGCGTACCGCTACGAGCGCCAAGGGCACGAATGGCTGACCGAGGTGCCGCTTGCCGCCCGCGACGAGGAGGTCTGGACGTGGACCGTGCGCTCGGCGCTGCGCCATCTGGACTGGTCGCGGGTCAAGGCGTCCATCGACGCCATGCCGGCGGAGCTGGCCGAGCGGCGCGAGTGGCGCTACTGGCGCGCCGTTGCCGATGAGCACCTGGGGCAGTCGACCGCCGCCCGTGCCGCGTGGCGCGAACTGGCGGACACGCCCGACTACCACGGCTTTCTCGCTGCCGACCGACTCGGCCTGGGCTACCCCCTGCCGGCCGAACAGAACGGACCGCCCGCGCCTCCGGACGAGGCGGTGGCGGCCCTGCGTGAGCGCCCGTGGTTGGCGCTTGCGTTTGCCCTGCATCGGCTGGACCGTCCGGAGGATGCCCGCCGCCTGTTCAATCACGAGATCGACCAGATCGACGATGCGCTCCTGCCGGCCCTGGCCTACCTCGCCCACGCGGGCGAGTGGCATGACCGGGCCTCGGTGGTGATCGCGCGCATGGACAAGCTCCATGACCCGGCCTGGTACCCGACCCGATTCGCGCTGCCGCACCGGGCGATCGTCGAGGCCCAGGCCGAACGTCAGGGCGTGCCCACCGAATGGGTCTACTCGATCATGCGTCGAGAGAGCCTGTTCATGCGGGATATCGGCTCGGGCGCCGGCGCGCAGGGGCTGATGCAGCTCATGCCGGCCACCGCGCGCTGGATCAACCGACAGGCCGGCCTGGGCCTGTCGCCGCGTCAGCTGGCCGACCCCGGAACCAATGTCGCCCTGGGCGCGGCCTATATCGGCAACATGGCCGAGCGCTTCGGCGGGCAATACCCGCTGGCGACCGCCGCCTACAATGCCGGTCCCGGTCGCATCGGCGACTGGCTGCCGGCGGTGCCGCTGCCCGGCGACGTCTGGGTCGACACCATCCTGTTCGACGAGACGCGCGCCTATGCCCAGGCCGTGCTTGCGGGCATGGTGACCTATCGCTGGCGCCTGACCGGTGAGCCGCGCCGCCTGGGCGAGCTGCTCTCGGTGGTCAGGCCGGCGGATTGATTCACTTGTTTTGATGCCACGGAGTCGGGCCCTTGTCAGTCGCCACCCACCCACCGAGCTTCCTGTTCTTCGACCTGGAGACCACCGGGGCCGACCCGGTCTTCGACCGCCCGCTGCAATTCGCGGCCATCCGCACCGACATGGCCCTCGAGCCGATCGGCGAGCCGGTGGTCTGGTATGCGCGCCCGCCCGATGACTGCCTGGCGCATCCGGCCGCAGTAATGACCACCGGGCTGTTGCCCGACGACCCGGTGCTGGCCGGGGCGGACAGCGAGGCCAACCTGGCCAACCGCATCCACCGCCTGGTGAGCCAGCCGAACACCTGCGTGGTCGGTTTCAACAACCTGCGCTTCGACGCGCCCATGTTGCGCTTTCTCTTCTGGCGCAATCTGCTCGATCCCTACCGCCACGAATGGGAAGACGGCAACAGCCGTTTCGATGTTCTCGACGCCGCACGCGCCTATCGCCTGCTGGCCCCCTCCGCACTCAACTGGCCCGTGGACGGCAACGGCCACCCGACGTTGCGCCTGTCCGAGCTGTCGGCGGCCAATGGCCTGACCCATGAGAACGCCCACGACGCCCTCAGTGACGTCGAGGCGACCATCGACCTGGCTCGGGCCCTGCGTAACGCCGACCCCGCGTTGTGGGAGCGCCTGCTCGCCGCGCGCGACAAGCGCGAGGTGGCCCGCGTGATCGACCAGCCGGGTCACGTCCCCTTCCTGCACGTCTCGCCGCGCCTGCCGGCCCGGGTGGCCTCGGCGTCCATGTTCTGCTCGTTTGGCCAGGTCGACGGCAATCGCAACCGCCGCGAATGCTGGGACCTGCGCTTCGATCCGTTGCCCTGGCTCGATCTGCATGCCGGTCAATGGGCCGAGCGTCGCTTCCTGAAGAGCCCGCCGATCGAGGCCGAGCGCGACTGGGACGAACTGCGCCTGCCGATCAAGTCGATTCACCTCAACCGGGTGCCGGTCGTGCTGCCGGCAGAGACCCTCGAGCGCGACGGGGTGGCCCAGCGGATGGTGATCGACCGCGCACGCATCGAGGAACACGCCGCGTCCTTCCGGCGGCACGTCGATGCCCTGCGCGAGCGCCTGATCGGTGCGCTGGAGCAGACGGAAGGAGACTTCCCGCCGCGACCGGCCGAGCAGTCCCTCTACGCGGGGTTCGTGCCCAACGCCGATCGCCGTCACCTCGAGGACTGGTGGGGGCGTGCCCGCGGGCTGCGCTCGCGCGACGAGGCGATTGCCCACGCGCGTGACCTCCTGGTCTGGCCGTTCGAGGACCCGCGACTGCCGGAACTGGCCGAAGGCTTCGTCGCCCGTAACCTGCCCGAGGCGCTGGATGACGCCGCGAGGGAACGTTGGCGCGCGCGGTTGGTCGATCAATTGCGACCCGGGCAGCGACTCGATCCGGGGCAGGGGCAGGCGCCCGGCACGGACCGCGATTTCCCCGCCATGTTCGCGGAAGTCGAGCGACTGGCCACCGACGAGCATTGGTCGCCCGAGCAACGGGCCTTGCTCGGCCCGTATCGACGCTGGCTCGAACAGCGCGAGCAGGCGCTCAAGGGTTAGGGAAACTCTGCACGAATGCCATACCGCTCTGCGCGTCTTGAGCCGGGTAGATGCAAGGCGCTCGTCCGCCGTGGAAGGGTGATTCCCTTTCCCAGGACGACAACGCAGCAGATGCCCGGCTCAAGGCACGCCCCGCGGGGCTTGGCGAGTCGCCCGTGCTCGGCGTTGCGATGTCTTGACGTGGCCACCGGCACGCCGGCGACATCGCGCCTTGATCACGAACGACTCGCCAAGCCAGAGTGGCATGGCATTCGTGCAGAGTTTCCTTAGGGAACGTCCGCCGATTCAGGCACTTGGCTCAAGTGGGGGCGTGGCGCGCCGATAACCCGGCAGGGAACACGAGGAATCCAGCATGAGCTTTACGGTCTTTGGTCGCGGGGTCAGCGACGGGGTGACGATCGACGAGGCGACGTCGCCCGGCCTGCTGCGCCCGCCGATGATGGTCGAGCCGCCGCCGGCCGTGCGCGAAGATCAGGCCGGTACGCCGTTCGCACGGGAGCGGGAGGCGGGCGGTCGACGGGATGACTCGTTGCGTGCGTATCGGGAGGCGGCCGGGCAGGTCAACCGCGAGCCGTCGCCCGTCTCGGTGGCCGAGCAGATCATGTCGAGCCCGGCACTGACCATCCGCATCAATGACACGGTGGGGCGGGCGCGCGATCTCATGGCCGAGCGGCGGATCGGGCTGTTGCCGGTGATGGGCGAGGACGGGCGCATCGAGGCGGTGATCACGCGCGGCGACATCACGCGCCAGCGGATTCGCTACTCGGATCTTGCCAAGATGCCGGTCGGGGCGATCGCCCGCTTCGAGGTGCTGACCGCCGGCCCCCAGACCAACATCCGCGAGTTGGCCCGGGTGCTGCTCGAGCAGGACATCCGTGGCATGCCCATCGTCGATCAGGCCGAGGACCCGCCCCGGGTGGTCGGCGTGGTCACGCGCAGCGACATCCTGCGCGCGCTGATCAACTACGCGCCCCTCGAGCTCTGGCTCTAGCCCGGTATCGCGTGTGCCCGACCCCGAGGGTCAGATGGTCGGCGTCGTGCCCTGGCGCTGTGCCAGTTCGCAGCTGTCGCTGTAGGCATCACGCATCAGGTTGAAGCAGGTCGCCAGGAACAGGCTCTGCAGTTCGACGAACTCGTCGAAGGCTTCCCGCTCGGCCTGCTCGCCGCCCTCGGCGCTCGTGATCAGCGTATCGGCCGCCTTGTGCATCTTGACGTGCAGCTGATGGACCTTGTCGAATTCGCCCTGGCGGCCGGGAGGTGCGCCGTGGCTCTCCAGGAAGCGCCCGAACCGGCACTCGTGTTCGCTCAGGGTCGGGCGGGGCGTGTTGTAGAGCAGCACCGCCATGATCCGCGAGTACCAGTCGAAGTGCCAGTAGGTGACTTCCTCGAAGCCGTCGATGAAGGCCTGGTAGTCGAACGAGTCCGGCAGGGTCTGGGACGATGCACTCATGGGCGATTTCACTTGCGGTGTGGGGCGTGGGGTCAGTCTAGGGAAGGTCTGCACGAATAGCCAATGCCTCTACGGGTCGCCCGACGGGGCTTGCCGGCTTGCCCGCCCTCGGTGTTGCCGATCCTCGTCGGGCCCTCGTTATCATATTGGGCCCGCCTTCGAGTCGGCGCCTTGATGGCGAACAAGCCGGTAAGCCAGAGGTCGTGCAGACCGTCCCTAAGCGATTTCAATTCGCCCTGACAGGATGAGTGGAACATTCGGCCATGACGACTTGATGTCGCCAGGGCCGCGTCGAGTGCGGCGTGCCGACCAGTCCTAGCGCTTCAGCAGTCCGGTCAGGTACTGCAGATCGACCACGCCGTTGTCGGGGGCGGGGCCGGCAAGCGTTTCGGCCGGCGCGTCCGGTTCGCCCAGCTGGTCGAGGACCGCGGCCGCGCCGTCGAAATCGTCGTCGGCGGTGTAGTCGTTGATGGTCACCACCACCGGCACGTCGGCCGCGCGGGCCGAGCGCACGCCGTTGGCCGAGTCTTCCAGGGCGATGGTCTCGCTCGGGGCAAGATCCATCTGCTCGAGCGTCCAGGTGTAGATGTCCGGGGCCGGCTTCTTGGCCGGGACGATGTCGCCGGCGGCGATCAGCTCGAACCAGCCCGGGCTATCCTCGCCCAGGGTGGCGCGCAGGAGGCCGGTGACGTTTTCCGGCGTGGTGGTCGTGGTGATGGCCAGCCGCATGCCGGCCGCGCGGGCCTCGTCGATCAGTCGCTTGACCCCGGGACGCAGCGGGATCTCGCCGCGCTGCAACAGGTCGAGGTAGTGCGCGGTCTTGGCCTTGTGCAGGCCGGCGATCCAGGCGGCGAGGTCGTCGACCGCCGGACGAGCCGGGGCATGGGTCTCGATGAAGTGCCGGATGCGCTCCTTGCCGCCGGTGACGGAGAGCAGCTCGCCGTAGGTGGCCACGTCCCAGTGCCAGTCCAGCCCGGCATCACGAAAGGCGAGGTTGAAGGCGACGCGGTGACCGTCGCGCTCGGTGTCGGCCAGGGTGCCGTCGACGTCGAAAAGGATGGCTTGCAGCATGCGCGGTTCCAACTTTGGTTACCATTGGGCCCGTTCCCGGAACGGGGATACGAATCAAAACGATCGAGAGTCTACGCAATGCGCAAACGACCGGCCAGTTCCGGTGCCCGCTGGATCGCGGGTGGCTGGCAGCTTCTGAAGACCCGCCCGGGTCTCGTGATTGGCAGTGTGCTGCTGATGTACCTGCTGGTCTTCCTGACCAGTTTCGTGCCCGTGATCGGCATGGGGGCGGGCTACCTGATCGCCCCGATCCTGGGGGGCGGGGTGATCGTGATCTTCGCGCGGATCGCCGAGATCCTGGAACGGGCCGAGGACGAGCCGCTGGCGCGCGAGCAGCCGATCGGCTTCGACCTCCTGTTCTCGCAGTTTTCGGGCCAGGCGCCGTGGCGCCCGTTGCTCGGGCTGGGGGGCGTCACGATTCTCGTGAACCTGGCCATCCTGCTCCTGTTGGCGGCCTTTCTCACCGCGGCGATGCCCGACGGGGGCATGGCGGCGCTGAACAACCCCGAAACCACCGACAGCGAGCGCCTGGCGCAGTTGCTGCCCATCCTGACCTCCGGCTCGGCCATGGGCATCTGGCTCGCGGTGATCGTGATCTACGTGCTCTACCTGTCGGCCATGCTGTTTGCCATCCCGCGGGTGGTGCTGGCCGGGGCGGGCCTGACCGCGGCGCTCACGGCGAGCTTCCGGGCCGTGTGGCTCAACTGGTTGCCGATGCTGATCTTCGGGCTGATCTGGCTGGCCCTGTTCATGACCATTCCGCTCACCGCGGGGCTGAGCGCGATCCTGCTGGTGCCCTGGGCCTGGGCGGCGCTGTATGCCGCCTACGTCTCCATCTTCCCGGCCGAGGAGCCGCGCGCCCAGACAGACGACGCCGTCGGCTGACGCCGTTCGAGGCGCGGGCCGCGCCGGGCTCTCTCGGGCGCTTGGCGCCAGGGCCTGTCCAGGCAAACAAAAAAGGCAGCGTGCTGGCACGCTGCCTTTTTCTTTGGGCGTGCCGGACGGGCGTCCGGCACGCGGCGCTCGATCAGTGCTCGTGACCGCCCGGGCCGTGGACGTGACCGTGCTCGATCTCCTCTTCCGAGGCCGGACGCACGTCCTTGATCTCGACGTCGAAGTGCAGGGTCTCGCCGGCCAGCTCGTGGTTGCCGTCGAGGGTGATCTCGTCGCCGTTGACTTCCTTGATGGTCACGACGGTGACGCCGCCCTCGGTCTGGGCCTGGAAGCGCATGCCCGGCTCGATCTCGTCGACGCCCTGGAACATGGAGCGCGGCACAGTCTGAATCATGCGCTCGTCGCGCTCGCCGTAGGCATCCGCCGGCTCGATGGACACGGACAGGGTGTCACCGACCGCCTTCTCGTCCAGCGCCTTTTCCAGGCCCGGGATGATGTTCTGGTGGCCGTGCAGGTAGGCCAGCGGGCCGGTCTGCTCGGAGCTGTCCATGACCTCTCCGGCATCGTTTTTCAGGGTGTAGTCGATGGAAACGACGTGGTCGTTCTGAACTTGCATTGATTTGCCTCGCGTGGACGGCTGTGAATGTCGGGGACACTTCCCGAATCCTTCTGCGACGTCAGGATCGATAAGAGGTTCCCCGGACGCGCGGGCAGGCGCCCTAGCGCGTGCTGAGGTGATAGAAGTGGTTGGTGGCGGCGACGAAGCCCGACGGGCTGCCGCAGTCGAAACGCCGTCCCTTGAACCGGTACGCGATCACCTTGCCTTGTTCGGCCTGCTCGCGCAAGGCGTCGGTGATCTGGATCTCGCCCCCGGTGCCCGGCGGCGTGCGACGCAGGATGTCGAAGATGTCCGGGGTCAGGATGTAGCGGCCGATGATGGCGAGATTGCCCGGCGCCTCCTCGGCGCTGGGTTTCTCCACCATCTCGCTCACCTGGATGACGTCGTCGTCGATCGGGGTGCCGCCGATCACGCCGTACTTGTGGATGTCCTGTTCGGGGACTTCCTCGACGGCGATCACCGAGCACTGGTGGCGCTCGTAGATGGTGGCCATCTGCGCCATGATCCCGACCGGCGAGCCGACGCAGAGATCGTCGGCCAGCACGACGCCGAACGGCTCGTGGCCGACCAGGCGTTCGCCGGTGAGAATCGCGTGACCCAGCCCCAGCATTTCCAGCTGGCGGGTATAGGAGAAGGTGCAGTTGTCGATCAGGCGGTCGATCGAGGCGAGCAGCGATTCCTTCTTGGTGCCGCGGATCTGGTGCTCGAGCTCGTAGTTGACGTCGAAGTGATCCTCCAGCGCCCGTTTGCCACGCCCGGTCACCATCGCCATCTGCGTCATGCCGGCCTCGAAGGCCTCCTCGACGCCGTACTGGATCAGCGGGCGATCGAGGATCGGCAACATTTCCTTGGGCATGACCTTGGTGGCCGGGAGGAACCGGGTGCCGTACCCGGCGGCGGGAAACAGACACTTGTCGATCATCGTCAGTCCTCTGGTTTGCTGTTTGCTTGTTCGGGGTGGCCGTTCTGCGCCTTGGCGTGACGGGCCTTGAGGTACCGCCGGCGCTTGATGCTGTGCCACCAGGCGGCCAGGAAGGCGACCGTGGCGGCGACGGCGATCAGCAGGTGCCAGCCACGATCGGCGGCGACCGCCCAGGCATCGGTGGCCGAGATCAGAAGGTAGAACAGGGCGACCAGCGCCGCCCAGATCATGGTCTTGTAATGCCCCAGCCACAGGCCGGGCAGGACGACGATCCCGGGCAGCAGCATGAACGTGGTGGTCAGGCCGCCGGGGCGGATTTCCGCGCGGCCGGCGAGCAACAGGCCCAGGTAACCGGCGATCACGGTGAGCAGACCGAGTGCCATCAGCCGCAGCGGCCAGATCGGCAGGCCTTCGCTGGTGCGCCCGGCGAACATCAGGTCAGTTGCCGGGCGATCGTGGCCACCCGCGCACCCAGCGCGCGGGTGAGCTCGCGCTCGTCGCGGCTGAGCCGGGGATGGTCGTTGGCGGTGTGGCTCGCGCCGTAGGGCGTGCCGCCGGTCTGGGTATGGGCCAGCTCGGGTTGCTGGTAGGGGATGCCGGTGATCAGCATGCCGTGATGGATCAGCGGCACGATCATCGACAGCAGCGTGGTTTCCTGGCCGCCGTGCATCGAGCCGGTCGAGGTGAACACCCCGGCGGGGCGGCCGGTGAGCTCGCCGCGGAACCACAGCCCGCTGGTGTCCTCGAGGAAGCGCTTGACCGCCGAGGCCATGCCGCCGAAATAGGTCGGGCTGCCCAGTAACAGGCCGCGGCACTCGCGCAGGTCCTCGATGCTCACCTCCGGGTCGCCGTCGGCGGGTTGCTGACCGTCCGGGCAGGGGATGCGGCGCAGTCGGGCCTGGGCCCCCTCGACTCGTTCGACGCCCCGCGCGGCCTGACGGGCGAGGGACTCGGTGTTGCCGCTGCGGCTGTAGTAGAGAATCAGGATGTCCACGGGAAATTCCGGCAGGGGTGGTAACGCCATTGCGGCCATTGCGCCTCGCGCCAGTTTAGCAATAACCTCGACGGGCAGGGGGCGACGTCCGTCGCCGGGCCGGTCGATGCGGGTGTATTGACAAATCCGCGTTTCGGTTTGATTGTTAGCCCACTATCTGTCTTGCTGCATGTCTGCGCAGGACATGGCCACATCGAGAGGTTACGGCGATGACTGCAAGCCACGTGACACGCCCTACATTGACCAAGCTGGCGAAGCCTCTGCGGTGGATCGGCGCCGCGCCGATCCTGGCCCTGCTCATGGCGATGGGGCTGGCGTTTGCGCCGGCCGGTCAGGCGCAGGAGCTCGAAGGCTTCTGGGACGACCCGTTCAAGGACCTGCAAGCCGACGTCGAGCAGGCCCGCGACGAGGGTAAGGCCGGGGTGTTCGCCTTCTTCGAGATGGACGAGTGCCCGTTCTGCCATCGCATGAAGACCCAGGTGTTCACCGACCCCGAGGTGCAGGAATACATCAAGGAGCACTTCGTCACGGTCAGCATCGACATCGAGGGTGACGTGATGATGACCGCCCCCGACGGCGAGCAGATCAAGGAAAAGGACTTCGCCTTCAAGAAGTATCGCGTGCGCGCGACTCCGGTGATGATCTTCTTCGACACCGAGGGCGAGCCGGCGCTGCGCTACACCGGCCCGACCCAGTCGCCCGAGGAGTTCCAGCAACTGATGGCGTTCTTCGCCTCGGGTGCCTACAAGGAGCCGGGCATGAACTTCTTCAAGTACAAGAAGCAGCAATAAGGCAACAAGGACGCCGCCCGCCGGGCGGCGTCACGGTGCGGGCAGGGAGGCATCGAGCATGGGAAAACGGCGAGACCTCGTCCCGAATCCGCCGGCCGGTCGCAAGCGAGCGGCCGCGCTGACGGCGTTGGTCGCGGGCCTGTTGGTCGCGGCGTTGCCGCCGGCAGGGTGGGCGGCCGACGACCTGCCGCCGCCCCCCGCGGTTGGCGAGGCGGGGCTGGTGAGCCCCGAGCCCCTGCCCGATGCGCTGACCTTCGAGCAGATGCTCCAGCTGCCGCTGGCCAACCAGTACGGCGTGATCGCCGCTCGGGCCCGTTACGAGCGCCAGCGGGCCGAGGAGCAATTGGTCCGTTCATCCAACCGTCCCCAGGTGACCCTCGACGGTCGGCTGCGCTACGTTGAGCCCGGCGAGCTTGCCGTCGAGAACGATCAGCACGACGACCATCGTGCCGGCCTCACCCTGCGCCAGAAGCTGTTCGACTTCGGTCGGCAACAGGATCGCGAGTCGGCCGCCGAGGCACGCCTGGCCGGAGAACGCCTCGCCCTGCTCGACGAGCAGCAGCGTCAGCGCCTGGCCCTGTTGCGTGCCTACTTCGATGTGCTGCTTGCCGACCAGCGCTACCAGGCGCTCAACGAGCGCATGGCCATCCTCTTCATCCGCTACGACCGCGCCCGTGACCGGCGCGAGCTCGGGCAGACCTCCGACTACGACATCGCGGTATTCGAGCGCGATTACCAGGACGTGATGCTCGAACGCGCCCGGGCGGATGCCGAGCGGCGCTTGACCCGCCGGCACCTGGCGGAGGTGGCCGGTCGTCCCGATCAGCTGCCGCGCGAACTCGAGCCCCCGGATCTCGACCGCCTGTTCGAACGCGAGGTGCCCGCCATCGGTGACCTGATCGAGACCGCGCTGGCCGAGGACCTCGCCCTCAACGGTCTGCGACGCCTGCACGAGGGCAGCCGGTCCGAATTGGCCGCGGCCCGCTCGGGCAACCTGCCCAGCGTGCACGGCGAGATCAATGCCGATTACTACACCCGCGAGGGCGCGACCCGCGACCCGTTCCGTGCCGGCGTCTACCTGGAATTCCCGCTGTTCCGCGGTGGGGCGCGCAACGCCGAGATTGCCGCCGCACAGGCCGAGCGCATGGAGGTCGTCGCCCGCATGGCCGAGCGCGAGGCGGACATCCGTCGCTACGCCACCGAACTGGTCGAGATGATCCGGGTGCAGCAGTCGGTCGGCCAGCAGCGTATCGACGCGCTCGATACCTACGCCGAGCTCAATTTCATGCGCAACCAGACCCTCTACCAGATGGAGAAGGCCGCCGACCTGGGCGATGCCATGGCGGAGATGTCGATGGCCAAGTTCGAGCGCATGCAGACCACCTATGCCCTGGCCATGCGCTGGGCCGAGCTGGCCTTGCTGACCGACCAGTCGCTGGAGGCGGTCCTGTTGGGCGAGGCCGACACGCCGCCCGAGGACGGTGATCAGAACACCACGGAGGAAACCTCATGAGACGAATCGAATCGAGCTGGGCGCGTCGCCTGATCGGACCGGTCGCCCTGCTCGGCGCCGGCCTTGCCACGCCGGCCTGGGCGGTCGAGGTTGAGGGGCGGCTGGGGTTTGCCGATCGCGTGGCACTCTCCACCCCGGTCGCCGGGGTGGTCGAATCGGTGCCGGTGCGGGCGGGCCAACGAGTCGAGGCCGGGGCCCTACTGCTCGCACTCGACTCGACGCCGTTCGATCAGCGCCATCGCATGGCCGCCGCACAGATCGAGGGTCTGCGGCTGGCCGCCGACGAGGCGGCGCTGGACGCCGAGCGGGTCCAGGCCCTGTACGACCGCACGGTCGGCTCGGATTCCGAGCGGGCCCTGGCCGTGATCGCCCGCGAGCAGGCCGAGGGCGAGCGTGACCGGGTGCGCGCGCAGGCGGCCTTGCGGGCCTGGGAGCGTGACCAGGCCCGGCTGGAGGCGCCGTTCGACGCGCAGGTCCTGTCGGTGAATACCGCGGTGGGGGAGGTGGTCTCGCCGCAGCTGACGCCGCCGACCCTGGTCGAGATCGCCCGGGCGGACGAGCTGCTGGCCGTCGCCCGCGTGGATGCCGACCAGCTGGGCGCGCTCGAGCTGGGTGATGAGATCGCGATCGATCGCAACGGTGATCGCCAGTCCGGCACCGTGGACGCGATCCGCGCCCGGACGGACGGAGACGGTCCGGTGCGTTACGAGCTGGCGGTACGCGTGCCGCGTGGCGACGGCTGGCGTGCCGGCCAGTCGGTCACCCTGGACCTGCCGGGCGATTGAACGCCTGAATTTTCCGGAGCCGGAAACGAAACGGGGCGGGATGCCAATCCCGCCCCGTTTTGCGTTCCCTTGATGCCGATCAGGCCAGCTGGGCATCCAGCCAGTCGAACAGTTGCTCGGCGGCAATGTCCTCGCTGGCGTCCGCGTCGCGGCGGCGCACCTCGAGCTGGCCGGCGGCGAGCCCGCGCGGGCTTACCACGATGCGCAGCGGGATGCCGATCAGCTCCCAGTCGGCGAAGGCCGCGCCCGGGCGCAGGCCGCGGTCGTCGAGGATGACCTCGATGCCGCGGGCGCGCAGGTCGGCGTAGATGGCCTCGGCGCGTTCCATCACCGTCTCGTCCTTGTTGGCGCCGATCGGCACGATGGCGACGGTGAACGGGGCGATCGGCTGGGGCCAGCGGATGCCGCGCTCGTCGAAGTTCTGCTCGATGGCCGCGGCAACGATGCGCGAGACGCCGATGCCGTAGCAGCCCATCAGCGGGGTGATCGGCTTGCCGTCCTCGCCGAGCACCTCGCAGTTCATGGCCCGGCTGTACTTGTCGCCCAGCTGGAAGACGTGGCCTACCTCGATGCCACGGCAGATGTCGAGCTTGCCCTGGCCATTCGGTGCCGGATCGCCGGCCACCGCGTCGCGCAGGTCGGCGGTTTCCGGCTCGGGCAGGTCGCGGCCCCAGTTGACGCCGGTCAGGTGATAGCCGTCCTTGTTCGCCCCGCAGACGAAGTCGCTCAGGGCAGCGGCGGCATGGTCGACGATCACGGGAATGTCGAGGCCGACCGGGCCGATCGAGCCGACCGAGGCACCGGTGAGCTTGGGCGCCTCGGCCTCGTCAACGAAGGTCAGCGGCTCGGCGATGGCCGGTTGCTTGGTTGCCTTGATCTCGTTGAGCGCGTGGTCGCCGCGCAGTACCAGCGCGACGGCCGGCACCTCGGTACCCTGGACCAGCAGGGTCTTGACCGTGCGTGTGGCCGGTACGTCGAGCGTGCTGGCCACGTCGTCGATGGTGCGCGCGTTGGGCGTGGCGACCTCGCTCATGGCCTCGGCCGGTTCGGCGCGCGGGCCGTCAGCCGGGAAGGTGGGGGCCATCTCGACGTTGGCGGCGTAGTCGCCATCGACGGCGTAGGCGATGGCATCCTCGCCGGAGTCGGCCAGGACGTGGAACTCGTGCGAGGCGTTGCCGCCGATCGAGCCGGTGTCGGCGACCACCGCGCGCCAGGCCAGCCCCATGCGCTCGAGGATGCGGCTGTAGGCGGTGTACATCAGCTGGTAGGTCTGCTCGAGCGACTCGGCGTCGGCGTGGAAGGAGTAGGCGTCCTTCATGACGAATTCGCGGGCACGCATCACGCCAAAGCGCGGGCGGATCTCGTCACGGAACTTGGTCTGGATCTGGTAGAAGTTGACCGGCAGCTGGCGGTAGCTCTTGAGCTCGCGGCGGGCGTAATCGGTGATCACCTCTTCATGGGTCGGCCCGAAGCAGAAGTCGCGGCCGTGCCGGTCGGTCAGGCGCAGCAGTTCGGGGCCGTACTGCTGCCAGCGGCCCGATTCCTCCCAAAGCTCGGCCGGCTGGACCGCCGGCATCAGCAGTTCGAGCGCCCCGGCGGCATCCATCTCCTCGCGCACGATGGCCTCGACGCGGCGCAGCACCTTCAGTCCCAGCGGCGACCAGGTGTAGAGCCCCGAGGCCAGTTTCTTGAGCATGCCGGCACGCAGCATCAACTGGTGGCTGACAATCTCCGCCTCGGCCGGGGTTTCCTTCATGGTGTTGATGGCGAATTGGCTGGCGCGCATTGGGATCTCGTTCGTATTGGAAAGCGGGGTGCCGGCGGTGTCTCACCGGTGCGTGGCAGGCCGGGATTGTACCGAGCCGGGCGAGGGGGCGTCGAGCGAATCGACGTGACGCCCCGGGAAACGACAACGGCCGCGCGGGGCGGCCGTTGTGTCCGACGGATGGGCCGGGCTTATTCCTCGGCGGCGCTGCAGGCCTCCTCGATGATGGCGTCGAGCCGCTCGAGGCGTTCGCTGCGTTGCGCCTCGCTCATCGGCTGGTACTTGCCATCCTCGTCCTGGACCATCAGCTGGTTGCCGCTGTTGGCCACCGCCTCGCGCTGCTCGCGTGCCTGACGGCAGGTTTCCCTCGCCTTTTCCCGATCGACCACCTTGACCTCGGTGGCCGGGTCGGCGGCCCGGTCGCCGGCGGCCGGGGTTTCCTCGTCGCGGGCTGTCTCCGCCGACACGCTGGGGGCGGGGGGCGAGCCGCCGGCCTCGATGGTTTCGGAGGGGCGGTCCTTGGGCGGGGTCTGCGAGAACTGGACGTTGCCCCGCTCGTCGACGGACTTGTAGATCGTGGCGGCCTCGGCCGGCTGGTGGGCGAACGCCAGCATGATGACGGCCAGCGCGGTGACGCCGGCGCCGGCCAGGCGACGACCGGTGCTCGCCTGGCTGCGAGTCGAGGGGATCCCCAAGAGGGTGGGATGTGCTGCGATTCCTTGCATGATGTCGGGTCCCGAAGTGATGGACGATCCAGTGACGAGTCGACCCCTGCCCGGGCAGGCGTCCTCCTTGCCCGAGCATAAACCGCTCGCCCCGCCGTGAAAAGCCCCCGGCGGGGCGGTCGTGCGGTGATCGCGCCGCGCCTGGTGCTGGTCGCAAAGCAAAAGGTGGCTTGATACACTCACTGCCCAGTTTATCGCTCATCCCTACCGTTCACCGGAACAGAGACTGAACCAATGGCCGACCGTCGCCTCAAGGTTTTCAACACCGTCGCCCGCCTGCTGAGCTTCACCAAGGCAGCCGAGGCGTTGCACATGACGCAGCCGGCGGTCACGTTCCAGGTGCGCCAGCTCGAGGAGCACTTCGACACGCGCCTGTTCGACCGGACCCACAATCGGGTGACGCTCACCGACGTCGGTCACACGGTGTACGAGATCTCCGAGCGCATCTTCGAGCTGTACGACGAGATGGATCGGCGCGTGAAGGAGATGACCGGCGAGATCGGCGGCGCGCTGAACATCGGCGCGAGCATGACGGTCGCCGAGAACATGCTGCCCGCGTTGCTGGGCAACTTCCGCCAGGAGCACCCCGACCTGTCCGTGCGCCTGAAGGTGGGCAACACCGAGTCGGTGGTCTCGATGGTGGAGCACAACGTGGTCGACCTGGCGCTGGTCGAGGGCAGCGTCACCAACAAGAACCTGCTGGTCGAGACCTGCCGGCGCGACGAGCTGGTGGTGATCATGCCGCCGGAGCACGAGCTCGTCGCCTTTGCCGAGGAGGGCGTGCCGGTGGAGAAGCTGATGAAGTACCCCTTCATCTGCCGCGAGGAAGGCTCGGGCACCCGCGAAGTGGTCATCTCCTACATGAACGATCAGGGCTTTGCCGAGGGGTGGGACGTCTGCATGGAGCTGGGCAGTCCCGAGGCGATCAAGGGGGCCGTCGAAGCGGGCATGGGTCTGTCGATCATGTCCTCGGCGGGCATCAGCAAGGAGCTCAAGCTCGGCTTGCTGACCGCCGTACCGCTAAAGCCGCGACTGTTCCGCGACTTCTCCTTCGTGCGTCAGCGCCACAAGTTCCGGCTGCCGGCCATGGAGCAGCTGCTCGAGTTCTCGCGGGGTTACTGCCGAGACAGCACGCCGATGCACGACCTGGAGGTCATCCAGCACACCGCGAATGGCGAGGAGGCCTGACGCGCGCTGGCGATTCGCCGTTTGACCGCGATCCCATCCACGATCGAAACGCCCGGAGGCAACCCTCCGGGCGTTTTTCGTTGCGGGGGTGTCGGGTTTGCTCGCGGCAGATGCAGGACGGCGCGGGGCGGTTGGCGAGCGGGCGGCCGACGACTGCCCGTGAGTCGCGCGGCATGGCGACTCATCGACCCATGGATGGGTGTCGGGGCGAATGGCGGGCAACAAAAAGCCCGGCGCGGGCGACCCCGGCCGGGCTGATCAAGTGCCCCCGCGGGGGCGACGGGCTGGTCGGGGCTTAGAAGCCGCCGCTGGCAGCCGACTGCATCATCTTCCACATGGTGTCGCGGACGTGCATGGCGTCTTTCTTGAAGTCCGGATCCATTTCCTTGCCACCGTGAACGAACATGTCCATGTTCAGGCTGTAGAGGTGGTAACCACCTTCTTCGTCCTCGACCACGGCGATGCGGCAGGGCAGGTAGGCGGAGAAGTACGGGCTGAAGTTGACGGCCTTGCGAGCGATCTGCGGGCTGCAGTACTGATAGATCATCAGGTAGCGCTGCTCTTCGCCGGTCTCGAGCTCGAGCTGCTTGGACAGCGGCATTTCGCCGACATTCATCAGGCCAGAACCGACGGCTGCCGACTCGATGCTCATCTTGATGTCGTCCGGACCGAGGCCGTCAGCAACTTCCATATGCCAGACAGTGGCCGCGCCCAGGTCGCCGCCGCTCTCGACAAACTTGTCGTACATGTTGCTGTAGATGTCCATGGCCTTCGGATCGAGGTTGTCCTTGACGGACAGGAACCCACAGCCGGACAGCGTCGCGATGGCGACGCCAAGGATCGATGCCTTGAGGAAATTACGCATTGTGTGACTCTCCCTGTGTAATTTTTCGTCTTGAGGCCAGGTGGCCTCGACGAATCCGATTATCTGCGCATTAGAACATGCTTACAAACTTGATTAATTTACTCCTGATAAAGGGGCTTAATTTGGCTATCCAGCCCCGTCATGGCGCGGTTTTTCGGGGTGAAAAACGCCCGCATCGCGGCGGGCGAGGCGGCGTTGGCGGGCAATTTTCGGCCCTCAGAGCACCTCGGCAGCAAACTCGGCCAGGCGCGAGCGCTCGCCCCGGGTCAGGGTCACGTGCGCCCCGTGGGGCCAGCCGCGGAAGCGGTCGACCACGAAGGTCAGCCCCGAGCTGGTCTCGGTGAGATAGGGGGTGTCGATCTGGGCGATGTTGCCCAGGCAGACCATCTTGGTGCCCGGGCCGGCGCGCGTGATCAGGGTGCGCATCTGCTTGGCCGTTAGGTTCTGCGCCTCGTCGATGATGACGAACTTGTTCTGGAAGGTCCGGCCGCGCATGAAGTTGAGCGAGCGGATCTTGATACGCGACTGCAGCAGGTCGTTAGTGGCCGCGCGTTCCCAGGAGCCGCCCCCGCCATCGGTCTTGGCCAGCACCTCGAGGTTGTCCATCAACGCGCCCATCCAGGGGGTCATCTTTTCTTCCTCGGTCCCGGGCAGGAAGCCGATGTCCTCGCCCACCGGGATGGTCACGCGCGTCATGACGATTTCGGTGAACAGCTTCTGCTCCAGCACCTGGGTCAGGGCCGCGGCGAGGGTCAGCAGCGTTTTGCCGGTACCGGCCTGGCCGAGCAGGCTGACGAAATCCACGTCGGGGTCCATGAGCGCATTCAGGGCAAAGCTCTGTTCGGGATTCCGCGCGGTGATCCCCCAGACCGAATGCCGCTCCTGCTGGTAATTGGTGACGCTCTCGAGCACCGCACTGCCGTCGGCCTCGACCTCGCGCACCACCGCGGTGAACGGCGAGGGTGCCTCGAGCCGCAGGTAGAGGTTGGGGTACCACTCGGCCGTGTCCGCGCCGTGGATGCGGTAGAACACCCGGCCCTCGTCCTGCCACGATTCCAGCGACTCGCCGTGCGCCTCCCAGAAGTCCGGGCCGAGGCTCTCGTGGCCGGTGTGCAGCAACGAGACGTCGTCGAGTACCTGGTCGTTGTGGTAGTCCTCGGCCTTCAGCCCGACGGCAGTCGCCTTGATCCGGAGGTTGATGTCCTTGGAGACCAGGATCACCTCGCGGTCCGTGACCCGCTCTTGCAGGGCAAGCGTGATACCGAGGATCTGGTTGTCCGCCCGGCTGCCCGGCAGACTCACCGGCAGGTCGTTGCTCTCCTCGCGGGTCTGCAGGAACAGCCGCCCGGTGGGTGTCACCGCGTGCTCCGGCTGGCCGTGCAGGGTGGTGTGGATGGGCAGACCCTGATTGATCGTCGTCATGTCGACGTCAGCGAGCATCTCGTCGAGGAACCGGCTGACCTGCCGCACGTTGCGCGCGGTCTCCGACTGGCCCTTCTTGCCGGCGTCGAGCTCCTCGAGCACGATCATCGGCAGGTAGATGTCGTGCTCCATGAAGCGGTAGAGGGCGGTGGGGTCGTGCATCAGCACGTTGGTGTCGAGGATGAACAGGCAGCGGGTCTTGCGGGTGGTGGTGATCATCGCGTGAGCTTGTCCCTGTGATTGGCGGGCGGGCGAGCGGTCGTCGTTAAAGGGCCTTGACCGCTTCGAGTACCGCCTCGACGTGACCGGGGACCTTGACCTTGCGCCAGGCCTCCCGGATCACGCCGTCGGCGTCGATGAGAAAGGTGCTGCGCTCGATGCCCTCGAAGCGCTTGCCGAACATGTTTTTCATGCGCAGGACGTTGAAGGCCTGGCTGACCGAGCGGTCGGTGTCGGCAATCAGGGGAAAGTCGATACCCTGCTTGTCGCAGAACTTGCGGTGACTGGCGGCATCGTCGTTCGACACCCCCACGACCCGGGCGCCGGCCGCCTCGAAGGCGGGCAGGGCGGCCTGGAAATCGCGCGCCTCGGTGGTGCAGCCCGGGGTGTTGTCGCGCGGGTAGAAGTACAGCACCAGCGGTTGGCCGCGCAGGTTGGCGAGGGTCAACGTGTCGCCGTCGGTGGTCTGGCCGGAGAAGTCGGGCGCTTTCTGGCCTGGGCGGGGGTCGGGGGACGCGGTGGCGGCGGTCTTGCTACTCATTGGACTCGATGGAACTCCTCGGCTGTGACGTCGTGATGAAACCGGGCCGGTAACGCCCGATGCCTGCTGCCAATATAGCAGCCGTCCGAGGGGCCGTGCGGGCCGTGGAGACCGGCCGTCGGAGCGCAGTGGACCCGGCTTGTCACTGGCCGATAACTGCCGGTACTATGCGAGTTTGGCCCCGCCCCCGATCGACCTGGAAGAAGGTCGTCGCCGGGGCCGGACGGCCACGATCCACCGATCCGTAGGCGATCTAGACACACGCGAGGCGACATGGCGGCGAACACGATTACCGGCAGCATGGTGGCCCTGGTCACCCCATTGCACGACGACGGCGCAGTGGATTATGTCGGTCTCAAACGCCTGATCGAGTGGCATGTCGATGCCGGCACCCACGCGATCGTCGCCGTCGGCACCACCGGCGAGTCGGCCACCCTCGATTACGAGGAGCACATTGCGGTCATTCGCGCCACGGTCGACCTGGCCGCCGGCCGCGTGCCGGTGATCGCCGGCACCGGGGCGAACTCCACCCGCGAGGCGCTGGCGCTGGCGCGCGGCGCCCGCTCGGCCGGTGCGGATGCGCACCTGTCGGTCACGCCCTACTACAACAAGCCCACCCAGGAAGGGCTCAAGCAGCACTTCCGGGCGATCGCGGACGCGGTCGACCTGCCGATGATCCTCTACAACGTCCCCGGCCGCACGGCGGTGGACATGGCCCCGGACACCACCCTGTCGCTGGCCGAGCACCCCCATATCGTCGGCATCAAGGAGGCCACCGGCTCGATCGAGCGCATGCGCGACATCATCCAGCGTGGCCCGGACGACTTCGCCGTCTACAGTGGCGAGGACAACCTGGGCGCCGCCTGCATGCTCTCCGGGGGCAAGGGCAGCATCTCGGTTACCGCCAACGTCGCGCCGCGGTTGATGGCGCAGATGGCCGAGGCCGCGCTCGCCGGCGACCAGGCCACCACGGAATCGCTGGACGCCCGCCTGGCCCCGTTGCACCGCGAGCTCTTCTGCCAGACCAATCCGATCCCGGTCAAATGGGCCCTCCACCGCATGGGCCTGATCGGGCCGACGCTCCGGCTGCCGTTGACGCCGCTGGACGACGTCTACCAGGCCGGGGTCGAGGAAGCACTCAACGAGGCCGGCTGTCTCGATCCCGATTGACCGGCACCACGCGTACCGAATTTTCCCCACCCGACATTCAACCAAGACACTGGAACCGAACAGGCATGCGATACCCCACCCCTTCCCGGATGTTGACCTTCGCCGCGCTGGCGGCCACCGGCCTGATCAGCGGTTGCTCCAGCATCCCGTTCGTCGGCGGCGATGACGACCGTGACGCCGAGCGCGCCGCGCAGCTGGAAGTGCCGCCGGCCTTCTCCGGCCCCGCGGCCGGCGGTTCGGTCGCGTTGCCCGAGATCGCCTCCGCACGCGCCGAGGCGATGGCGCGCAACGAGGAATCCGGCGTCCTGGCGACCGGCACCGACATCCGGGTGGCCGGCGAGCCGGGTAGCCGCTACCTGGTCGTGGGCACCGACCC
Organism: Guyparkeria hydrothermalis; assembly: GCF_023555375.1. Lineage (GTDB taxonomy): Bacteria > Pseudomonadota > Gammaproteobacteria > Halothiobacillales > Halothiobacillaceae > Guyparkeria > Guyparkeria hydrothermalis. The sequence goes on along the minus strand of NZ_JAJSEE010000008.1, from coordinate 65,045 downwards.
GGACTCGGTCTGGCCGAAGCTGCAGGGCTTCCTGCGTGACGAGGGCTACTCGATCCGCCGACTCGAGCCCGGTGTCGGCCTGATCGAGACCGACTGGACCGGCGTGGCAAGCAACGACGGGGGCGGCTTCAACATCATGAGCTTCCTCAAGATCGCCCAGGACACCCTGTTCAAGCCGGACTCGATCGAGAAGGTGCGCCTGCGCATCGAGCGTGGCGAGGCCGACAACGAGACGCTGGTGTTCGTCACCGGCCAGAAGCGCGAGCTGACCGGCGACGAGCCGCTGGTCCCCGGCGACGAGAGCACCACCTTCGAGTACAGCAACCCGGTGGATTCGCAGGCCATGACCGCCGAGACCATGTCGCGGCTGGCAGCCTACCTCTCGGGTAGCGATGCCGAGGAGTCGCGCGCCCTGGTCGGGCAGAAGTTCTCCGCCCGTTCCAAGGTGATCACCGGCGAGGAGCCCGAGGATCGCTACATCGAGGTCAGCCAGTCCTTCCCGCGTGCCTGGAACCGCGTCGGTCTGGCCCTCGATCGCCTCGGCTTCGATCCGGTCTCGCGCGACCAGGACGACGGCGAGATCGAGGTCAAGCACAGCTACCCGCAAGCGCTCTACGAGGGCATCGTCATGCGCGGCGTGACCGTCGACAAGGACGCCGAGATGACCCTGCACCTGAACCTCGAGGTCCAGCCGCGGCGTGACGGCGGCACCGATGTGCGCATCGAGCGCATCAACGTCGCCGGCGGCACCCTGCCGCAGGACCGCGCGGTGATCCTCTCGCGGATCAACGCCGAACTGGAGTGACCGTCGCGGTCGGGCGGCAGCCGCCCGACCGAGTCACCCAAAACGAAGGCCCCGTCCGGTCGAGACGGGGCCTTTTTTGTTGCGAGATCGGTTGAACCGGAACCGATGGCGGGTGGATCCGTCCTGCGGCCTATCGTCCCGGGCGATGGATCACGGCCCAGGCCGAGTGGTTGTGGATCGACTCGAAGTTCTCGACGCCGATCGAGAAGCCGTTGATGCCCGGGTAGCCTTCCAGGGCGTTGGCGACGTCGCGCACCATGTCCTCGACGAATTTCGGGTTGTCGAAGGCGTACTCGGTGATCCACTTCTCGTCCGGGCGCTTCAACAGCCCCCACAGCGGGCAGGAGCCCTCGGCCTCGACCGCGGCGATCAGGTCGCGCAGCGACAGCGCGGGGTCGATGACCTCGGTCTCGACCGTGATGTGCGAGCGCTGGTTGTGCGCGCCGTAGGCCGAGATCTCCTTGGAGCAGGGGCAAAGGCTGGTGACGGGGATCACCAGCTTCAGGCCGACGTGGGGCCGGCCGTGTTCGACGCGCCCGATCAGGGTCACGTCGTAGTCCATCATCGCCCCCTGGCCGCTGACCGGCGCATCCTTGGCGACGAAATAGGGGAAGGTGAAGTGCGCCTCGCCGGACTGGGCCTCGAGTCGCTCGATCATCGCCCGGGTCCAGTCGGACAGACCGGCAATCGACAGCGTGAGCGGGCCCTCGTTGAGCAGCGCCACGAAGCGCGACATATGGGTGCCCTTCTTGTCGGCGGGCAGGCCGACGGTCAGTTGGCACTCGGCGACGGTGGCGTGTTCGCGGCCGTCGTCGAGGAACGTCATGGGATGACGAATCGCCTTGATGCCCACCTGGTCGATCGCGATATCGCGCGCATCGTGGCTGGACTGGACATCGGGCATGTCGTGGCTGTTCATGGGCAGTTCAAACGCTGTGTGAATGGGGTGGGCTGGCGCCGCGTGGGGCCAGACTCTAGCACGTCGCAACGTGCCTCGCCGGGCGGCTCAGGGTTTCCCTCAGGGGCGGAACGTGACCGCCGAACGGTCGTTCTCCCAGACGGTCACGGCCGAGACCCGGTAGGCGTCGGTATCGAAGCCGGCGGCCAGCGCCTGGTGGAAGTAGGCCGCGATGTGTTCGGCGGTGGGATTGACCGAATCGAACGGCGGCACCTCGTTGAGGTAGGCGTGATCGAGCCGCTTTGCGATCTCGCGCGCCTGGGCGCGGATGACCTTGAAATCGACCACCATGCCGACCTCGTCGAGCATCTGGCCGGTGACCTCGATCACCACGCGCCAGTTGTGGCCGTGCAGCCGGGCGCAGTTGCCGTCGTAGCCGTGCAACCGGTGGGCGGCGGCGAACTCGACCTCGGTGGTCAGGGTGTAGCTGCCCCCTGACGGCAGCGAATACGCGGTGCTCATGTGGCGCTCACCTTGTCTGAGTCCCCTATAAATGCGGCGATACTAGCGGCGATCGATCCAGAATCAAGCCCGGTGTCGGCCAGGCACTCCTCGCGGCTGCCGTGTTCGATGAATCGGTCCTCGATCCCCAGACGCAGGCCCGGACGACTCACGCCCCGCTCGGCCAGCGCCAGCAACAGCTCGCTGCCGACCCCGCCGATGCGCGCCCCTTCCTCGACCGTGACGACCGCGTCGTGCTCTGCAGCGAGTTCGGCGAGCGGCTCGATTGCCAGCGGCCGCGCCCAGCGCAGGTTGACCAGGGTGGCATCCAGCGTCTCGCAGATCGGGATCAGTCGCTCGACCATCGCGCCGACGCCGATCACCAGGACGCGCCGAGGCGCCTTCGCCGCGCTGCGACGCAGCAGGGTCGGAGCGGTGATGCCCTCGGCCAATGCGTGACCACCCAGCTCGGCCGGGCATTTGTCACGGGGATAGCGGACGAGACACGGTCCGTCGTGGGCCAGCGCCCAGTCGATCGCCGCGTCCAGATCGCGGGCGTCGGCCGGGGTGGCGACGGCGAGATTCGGCACGCTGGTCGCGAGCGCAAGATCGAAGCTGCCGGCGTGGGTGGGGCCGTCCGGGCCCACCAGGCCGGCGCGATCGACCAGGAAGGTCACCGGCAGATCCTGCAGGGCGATGTCGTGGATCACCTGGTCCCAGGCGCGTTGCAGGAAGGTCGAGTAGATCGCGACCACCGGGCGCATGCCCTCGGTGGCGAGTCCCCCGGCCAGTGTTACCGCGTGCTGCTCGGCGATGCCCACGTCGTAGAGGCGCTCCGGGAAGCGGGCGGCAAACCCCTTGAGCCCGGAACCCTCGATCATCGCCGGCGTGATCGCGACCACCCGTTCGTCCTTGGCGGCGTGGTGCTCCAGCCGGGTGGCGGCCACCTCGGTCCAGGTCGGCGGGCCGGCCGGCGTGGTGACCTTGTCACCCGAGGACGCCATCGCCCGGCTTACCCCATTGCGACCCACGCCGTGAAACCCGACCGGGTCGCGTTCGGCCGGGGCCAGGCCGCGGCCCTTCTGCGTGACCACGTGCAGCAGGCGCGGCCCGTCTTGTTGGCGTAGGTTGGACAGGGTGTCGAGCAGGGTGTCGAGGTCGTGGCCGTCGATCGGACCGAAGTAGCGAAAGCCCAGTTCCTCGAACAGGCTCGAGGCGCCCAACAGGTGGCGCATCCCGTCGCGCAACCCGGCCCGCGTCGAGCCGATCAGCTCGCCCAGCGGCCCGGCCTGGGCGAGCATTTCCTCGCCGGAATGGCGGAAACGCTCGATCAGCGGGTTGCTGCGCAGGCGGGTCAGGTGCTGGTTCAGCGCACCGACGTTCGCCGAGATGCTCATCTCGTTGTCGTTGAGGATCACCAACAGGTTCGCCTGCCGGTCGCCGGCGTGATTGAGGGCCTCGAAGGCCTGGCCGGCGGTCATCGCCCCGTCACCGATGACGGCGATCGCCTGGCGGTCCTCGCCCTTGCGTTCGGCGGCCAGGGCCATGCCGAGTGCCGCGCTGATCGAGGTGCTGGAGTGGCCGGCGCCGAAGGGGTCGTACTCGCTTTCCACCCGCCGGGTGAAGCCGGCCGGCCCGCCGTGCTGGCGCAGTCGGCTCATCCACCCGCGCCGACCGGTGAGCATCTTGTGCAGGTAGGTCTGGTGGCCGACGTCCCAGACCAGCCGGTCATGGGGGGTGTCGAACACCCGGTGGAGTGCCAGGGTGAGCTCGACCACGCCGAGGTTGGCGGCCAGGTGCCCGCCGGTCGCCTCGACCTGCTCGAGCAGGGCATGTCGCATCTCGTCGGCAAGCGCGGCGAGCGAGCCGCGCGAGAGGGCGCGAAGATCGGCCGGCTGTTCGATCAGGTCCAGCAGGTGCGTTTGGCGGGGCGACAGCGGCATCAGTGGTTGCGCCGGGTCACGAAGTCGAGACAGGCGGACAATGCCTCCGGGTCGGCGCCGAGGGTGCCCATCTCCCACAACACGGCGTGGGCATGGCGCACGGTGTCGTCGAGCTCGCGTCGCGCCCCGTCGAGGCCGGCGACGGTGACGTAGGAGCACTTGTCGGCGGCGGCGTCCTTGCCCGGGGTCTTGCCCAGGTCGTCGGCCGAGCCGGTGACGTCGAGGATGTCGTCCTGGATCTGGAAGGCGCGCCCCAGCAGCCGACCGAAACGGTCGACCAGTCGCAACTGGCGTTCCGGCAGGCCGGCCCAGCGAGCGCCCATGATCAGCGAGGCGCGGATCAGTGCGCCGGTCTTGCGATCGTGCAGGTCCGCCAGTCGGGCCAGGTCCGGCCCGTCCTCGTCCCCCGCCTGCCCGGCCAGGGCGAGGTCGATCGCCTGGCCGCCGACCATGCCCGCCGGGCCGATCGCCGCGGCGAGCTGGCGCGTCCAGTCGAGCCGGATCGAAACATCGGCCGGTGCCTCGGCCAGCGTGGTGAAGGCCAGGCTCTGCAGGGCATCACCGGCGAGGATGGCGGTGGCCTCGTCGAAGGCGCGGTGCAGGGTGGGGCGCCCGCGACGCAGGTCGTCGTCGTCCATGCTTGGCAGGTCGTCGTGGACCAGCGAGTAGACGTGCACGAGTTCGACGGCGATCGCCGCCGGCCACAGGCTGTCGAAGCGCGCCTCGGTCGTCGCGGGCCACGGGCGGCCGATCAGGCTGCCGAGGAAGACCAGGGCCGGGCGGAATCGCTTGCCGCCGCCGAGGGTGGCGTGGCGCAGGGCGGTTGCCAGTCGGGGCGGGGTGTCGGCGAGCCGGCGGTCGAGCGACTCGGTCAGCCGGTGCTCCACCTGGTCGCGGAACTCGGTCAGCCAGTCGTCGAAACCGTCCGGGGCGGTCAGGGGGGTGCCGGGGACGTGAGGCGTCGTGTCGGTCACGGGCGTCAGGACGAGCGCTCGTTGCGTCCGGGCTCGTCGGCGTCCGGCTCGTTGATCGCGGCCACGCGTCGCTCGGCTTCGTCGAGGGCGCGCTGGCACTGGCGCTCGAGCTCGACACCGCGCTCGTAGTCCTTCAGCGACTGCTCGAGGCTCTGCTCGCCGGTCTCCAGGCGCGCGACGATCTGCTCAAGCTCGGCCAGGGCCTGCTCGTAGCGGGTGATCGCGGAGGGATCGCCGTTCTCGACGGTCTGCGGATTGATGGTCTTGGACGCGGGGGAAGAATCCATGGGAAGCCTCTCGGATAGCGGCCCCGATTATATCGTTGCGGGGTGGGGCGGCCAAAAGCCGTGGCCGGAACGAGCCAGGCTCAGAAGGTGTCGACGGCCTCGATGGCCTCGTCGAGGTGGGCCACGGCGATGACCTCGAGCCCGTCGATCGGCTTGGTCGGCTTGTTGCCCCTTGGGACGATCGCGCGGGTAAAGCCGTGCTTGGCCGCCTCAGTCAGTCGTTCCGGGCCGCCCGGGACCGGGCGGATCTCGCCGGCCAGGCCCACCTCGCCGAAGATCACCAGCCCCTGCGGCAGCGGGCGGTCGCGGAAGCTCGAGAGCATGGCGATCAGGCTGGCCAGATCCGCGGCGGTCTCGTTGACACGCACCCCGCCGACCACGTTGAGGAACACGTCTTGGTCGAACAGGGCGACCTGGCCGTGGCGGTGCAGCACGGCGAGCAGCATGGCCAAGCGGTTCTGGTCGAGCCCCACGGTCAGCCGGCGCGAGCCGCCGCCGGGGTGGTCGGCCACTAGGGCCTGTACCTCGACCAGCATTGGCCGGGTGCCCTCGCGGGTGACCATCACCACGCTGCCGGGTACCGGCTTCTCGTGGCGGGAGAGGAAGATGGCCGAGGGATTGGAGACGGGTTTCAGGCCATGGTCGGTCATGCCGAACACGCCCACCTCGTTGGCGGCGCCGAAGCGGTTCTTGACCGCGCGGATGACGCGAAAGCGCGCGCCGGGGTCGCCCTCGAAGTAGAGCACCGTGTCGACCATGTGCTCGAGCACGCGCGGGCCGGCCAGCGCCCCTTCCTTCGTCACGTGGCCGACGATCAGCACGATCACGTCATGGCGCTTGGCGAAACGCACCAGTTGGGCGGTCGCCTCCCTGAGCTGCGATACCGAACCCGGCGCGGCCGAGAGCTCCTCGGTGTAGAGCGTCTGGATCGAGTCGACCACCATCAGCCCCGGCAGGGATTTCGAGCAGGCCGCGAGGATCGACTCGATGCGTGTCTCGGAGAGCAGGGTCAATTCGCCGGCCCGCCCGGCCAGGTCCGTGCCCAGCCGCCGACCGCGCAGGGCGACCTGCTGCAGGGATTCCTCGCCGGTGACGTACAGGCATTCGATGCGGTCCTGCAGGCCGAGCACCGTCTGCAGGAGCAGGGTGGACTTGCCGATGCCCGGGTCGCCGCCGAGCAGCACCACCGAGCCGGGCACCAGCCCGCCGCCAAGCACACGGTCGAGTTCGCCCAGCCCGCTCGATTCGCGTGGGGTGTCGGAGACCTCCACCTCGCCGATGGCGGTGATACGCGGCGCCTCGCCGGCGTAGCCGGCCACCTCGCGGGCAGGTGACTTGCCGCCCGGCAGGCGCATCTCGGCCAAGCTGTTCCAGGCGCCGCATTCGCTGCAGCGGCCGGCCCACTTGGGGTGATCGGCACCGCACTCGCGGCAGACGAAGGCGGTCTGGCTCTTCTTCGCCATGCGACCTCAGCCCTCGCTGTCGTCGCGCTTGAAGGTGGTGATCAGGGCCGTGTCGACCGCGCGCTTTCTCACCGTGCGCACCTCGATGTGGGCATCGGGCAGCTCGACGGCGGCGCCCACGGTGGGCAGGGATTCCAGTTGCTCGATCACGAGACCGTTGAGCGTGCTGGCCTCGTCGGTGGGCAGCTCGATCTCGAGCTCGCGGTTGATCTCGCGGATCGGCAGGTTGCCGCGCACGATGTAGCGCCCGTCGTCCTGGAGCGTGATGCCCTCGTGATCCGAGTCGGGCGAGGTGGTGAACTCGCCGACGATCTCCTCAAGGATGTCCTCGAGCGTCACCAGGCCCTGGATGTCGCCGTACTCGTCGACCACCAGTGCCGAGCGGCGCTCCTGGCGCTGGAAGTTCAGCAGCTGGGTGGTCAGCGGCGTGCCCTCGGGGACGTAGTAGGGCTCGGCCAGCCGGCGCTTTAGACGCGGGAGCGTCAGGCTCTGGTCGATCAGCGGGCCGATCAGGCGGCGGACGTTGATGATGCCGATGGTGTGCTCGACCGAGCCCTCGAACACCGGCAGCCGCGAGTACTGGGCGTGGATCAGCTGGTCGAGGATGTCGTCCCAGTCCTGCGTGATGTCGATGCCGACGATCTCGGCGCGCGGGATCATGATGTCCTCGACGCTGGCCTGGCCGAGCTCGAGCACCGACAGGAGCATGGTCTGGTCGAGGTCCGGCAGGCGCTGGCCGGATTCGCGGACGATGGTGTGCAATTCGGCGCGTGTCAGCGCGTTCGAACCCCGGTTCTTCGGGTGCAGGCCGAAGATCGAGAGCAGGCCGTTGGCCAGCCAGTTGATCAGCCAGATCACCGGACGCAGCGGGCGGATCAGGAACGTGTAGACGAACGAGGCCGGGAAGGCGAACCGTTCGGGGAAGACCGCGGCGGCCGTCTTGGGCGCCACCTCGCCGAAGATCAGCAACAGCAGGGTCATCGCCCCGGTCGCGATCGCGATGCCGGAATCGCCGAACAGCCGCAGGCCGATCACGGTGGCGATCGACGAGGCGAGGATGTTGACGAAGTTGTTGCCCAGCAGGATCAGGCCGATCAGTCGATCGGGCTCGTCGAGCAGCCGGGAGGCGAGCACCGCGCCGCGTTGACCCTGCTTTGCCAGGTGGCGCAACCGGTAGCGGTTGAGCGCCATCAGCGCGGTCTCCGAGCTGGAGAAGAAGGCGGACAGGACGATGAGCACGGCCAGGGCCGTGAACAGAAAACCTAAGGGTATTTCGTTCAAGAGGGGGTGCGCTTGTGATTGAACCAGCGGGAAGTGTACGGCGAAGACCGCCGTATTTCGAGCCGGGTGGTCGTGGTCGGCGCACGCGGCCCGGCACCGGTGACCCGGCGCGCGTTCGGGGCGCGCCTGGTCAGGTCTTCTGCGCGCCCCGAGCGGGGCTCACCCGGGTGGCTCAGCCGAGGTTGAGGATCCACTCGAGCACGATCTTGGTGCCGAAGTAGGCCAGGCCCATCAGGATGAAGCCGGCCAGCGTCCACTGGACCGCGGTGCGCCCGCGCCAGCCGGCGATGTGCCGACCAGCGAGCAGCACGGCGAACACCACCCAGGCGATCACCGACAGGACGGTCTTGTGCACCAGGTGCTGGGCGAAGATGTTCTCCAGGAACAGAAAGCCGGTGACCAGGGCCAGGGTAAGCAGCAGAAAGCCGATGACGATGAAGCGGAACATCAGCTGCTCGACCGATTCCATCGGCGGCAGTCGACGGATCCAGCCGGCCGGGTGGTGGCCGTGCAGTGCCTGGTGCTGGATCAGGAGCATCACGCCCTGCAGGGCGGCCAGGGTGAGCAGGGCATAGGCCGACAGCGAGATCAGGATATGCGCATCCAGGGCGATCTCGCCGGTGCGGATGGGCACGTTCGACTCGGGCACGAACACGGTCAGGAACACGGTAACGGCCGTAACCGGCAACAAGACCACCGCGATGCCCTCGAGCCGTTCGCGGAAGGCGCTAACCACCGTGATCGCGCTGGCCAGGCCGAATACCGCGGCGAGCGCATTGAGCACGCTCAGGTTGAGCGCGGCCGGGTTGGGCTGGAAGCCCAGCTGGTAGAGCAGGGCACCCTGGCCGACCAGGGCGGCGACCGCGATCAGCAGACCGGGCAGGCGGAAGGAAAGCCGCTCGAAGCGTTGCCACTGGTCCACCAGCAGCAGGATGGTGGCCAGTGCAAAGCCGGTGATGGTCGCGGTGGCGAGAAAGGTGACGCTATGGTCCACGTGGGACGCTCCTCCTGGAATCGGGGCCCCGGATCGGCCCGGGTCAGCCGAGTGGGGTCGTGTCGTTAGGAAAACTCTGCATGAATGCCATAACCCTCTGCGCGCCTTGAGCCGGGCAGATGCAAGGCGTTCGTCCGCCGCGGAAGGGTGATTCCCTTTCCAAGGACGACAACGCAGCAGGTGCCCGGCTCAAGGCGTGCCCTGCGGGGCAAGCCAGAGTGGCATGGCATTCTTGCAGAGTTTCCCTAGACGGCACAGTCTGCCACAGAGTCAGGACGGCAATGCCTCGTCGGGTCGGTCGGGCAGTTTCTTGTGCGGGTTGAGGATGCCGGCCGGGTCGAAGACCGCCTTGATGCCGCGCATCAGGTCGAGCGAATCCGGCGGGATCTCGCGGGAGACGAACTCACGCTTGACCAGCCCGATGCCATGCTCGCCGGAGAGCGTGCCGTCGAGGCGCAGCACCGCGTCGAACACCTCGTCCAGGGCCTGCTCGGCGCCGGCCATCTGCGCCGGATCGTCCGGGTCGACCAGCAGGTTGACGTGGATGTTGCCGTTGCCGGCGTGACCGAAGCTGACGATGGTGATGGCATGCCGGGTGGCGATCTCGTCCAGGGTCTCGATCAGGCGCGGGATGCGCGAGACCGGCACGACCACGTCCTCGTTGATCTTCTTCGGCGCGACCTGGCGCAGGGTGGGCGAGAGTGCCTTGCGGGCGGCCCACAGCCGCGCCTGTTCCTCGGCGGTCTGCGCGACGGCGATGTCGGCCTCCGGCGAGCGCGCCGCCGCGACCACCCGTTCGACCGTCGCGTCGATACCGCTCTCGTCGCCGTCGACCTCGATCATCAGCATGGCCCCCGCGGATGATGGGATCTCGACCGCCGAGTTCTTGCGCAGCAGGTCGAGGGCATTGCCGTCGATGAACTCGATCGCCGCCGGGGTGGCCGGCTGGGCCATCACGCGCGAGACCGCCGCCGAGGCGGCATGCATGTCCGGGTAGAAGGCGCGCAGCAGGCGCCGGGTCTCGGGCAGCGGCGTGAGCTTGAGCGTTGCTTCGGTGATCACGCCCAGCGTGCCCTCGCAGCCGATCAGCAGCCGGGTCAGGTCATGCCCGACCACGCCCTTGGTGGTCTGCGAGCCGGCCTTGATGGTCCGGCCCCGGCCGTCGACGGCCTTGAGGCCCAACACGTTCTCCCGCGTGGTGCCGTATTTGACCGCGTGCGGACCGGCGGCGTTGCAGCCGAGGTTGCCGCCGATGGTGCACAGGGCATTGCTGGTCGGGTCGGGTGGCCAGAAAAAGCCCCGTTCGCCGACGATCCGTTGCAGGTCGGCGTTGATCATCCCGGTCTGGACCACGATCAGGCGGTCCTCGGGGCGAAAGTCGAGCACCCGGGTCATGCGATCGGTGACCAGCACCACCCCGCCGCGTACCGGCACCGAGCCGCCGGCCGTGCCCGTGCCGCGTCCGCGCGTGGTCACCGGCACGCGGTGGGCGTAGGCCAGGCGCATGATCTCGGCCACCTCGTCGTGATCTTCCGGGAAGACCACCACCGCCGGGGCGTGATGAACCCGGCTGTTGTCCATGCCGTAGGCCCAGGTCGAGCCGGCATCCCGGAGGATGCGTTCGGCCGGCAGGACGTGGGCAAGCTGGTCGAGGAAGGCGTCGAGTGCGCTCATGGGAGTCAGTCGGTCAGGCCGAGCAGTTGACGGTCGACCAGGTCGACCAGGGCGTGGATGCACTTGATCTGCGTCTCGTAGGCGATGCCGGGGCGCTCGGTCGGGATGCAGATCAGTCGATCCTGGCTGTGCAGGTGCGGGGCGATCACCTCTTCGGAACCCGCCGAGAGCAGGACCACCTGCATGTCGCGCTCGTGGGCCGCGCGCAGCGCTGGCAGGATGCCGTCGACCGCGTTGCAGCTGATGGCGAACAGCACGTCGCTCTGGGCGCCCAGTGCGCGAATGGAACGGACGAACGGCTCCTTGCCGCCCGGGTATTCGGACAGGGCCATGACGGGCAGGCCCGGCCGCGGGTGCTCCAGTTGCCCGGTCATCAGTCGGGCGAAGTAGTGCGCCATGTCGCTGCGCTCGCGCGAGCCGCAGGCGTAGACGCGCTGGCCGTTCAGTACGGCGGTCAGGATGACGCCCGCGGCCTCGAGCGCCTGTGGCGCACCGGCGTCCAGCAACTGGCCGATCTCGGCGAGATCCTTGTCGAAGCGTTGTTTCAGGCCGTCGAGAATGTCGCTCATGCGTGTCGGGTCCGTGCAGTCGTGGCGAAGTGGTTGCGTGCCGTCATGGTGAGTCGTGCCGACCTTCCCTAAAAGGCGTCGGCCAGCCAGTCGATGTGATTGTGGTCGCCGCGCGCCGTGACCGCCACCACGTCGAAACGGCAGTAGAGTCCTTGCCAGGCCGGCTGGGCCGCGATCAGGCGCTCGGCGGTTTCGCGCACCTTGGCGCACTTGCGCGGCGACAGGCTTTCCGCGGCACTCACCAGGGCCCCGCCACCGCGGGCGCGCACCTCGACGAACACCAGGGTGTCGCCGTCGCGCAGGATCAGGTCGATCTCGCCGCGTCCGGCGCGGGCGTTGCGCCGCAACGGCGTGAGGCCGGCCCGCTCGAGGTGGGCCAGGGCCAACGCCTCGGCCTCCTGGCCGAAGCGGCGTCGATGGGCCTGCGGTCCATCGTCAGCAGCCTCGTGGCGGCGCCACCAGTGCCGTAGGGCGTCCATGCCGCGGCGTGTCATGCTCGATCGACTGCCTTGCGGCCGGTCAGGGCGTCAAGGTCGGTTGGTCGGCGCCGCCCATGGTCGCGTCGGGCGAGGTGGTGCCCGGTAGCCGGGTCGGGCTGGTGATCGAATCCGGCAGGGCGGCGCCCGGGGTCGGGTCGACCGGCCGGATCAGGCCGTCCCGGAACTGCCCCCAGCGCGGCTGGCGCTCGACCACGCCGGTGGCGGTGACCGACAGCTCGCCGGTCAGCCCGTCCAGGGTCCCGCCTTGCAACAGGGTGTCCATGCGCCCGGCCAGTGCCGCGGCATCGGCGCCGAAGGCGAACAGGCGGGGCAGCGAGCCGGCCAGCTGGGCCTGCTCGTAGGTGATGCGCAGCGGGTGTTCCGGGCCGGCCGTGCCGGCGAGCAGCAGGGGGGCGATCGGGATGATCACGCCGTCCTTGTCGGCATCGCCGCGCGGATCGCGGTTGCCGTTGTAGGCCAGTCCCAGGCCGTAGCGCGGCAGGTCCTCGGCACCGAAATAGTCGAGTTGCGGAACCACCAGCGTCAGCTCGTCGCCGCTGGCGGCCAGAAAGATCGCATCGAGGTCGTCGCGGATGATGGGTTGGAATGGGCCGTCGTCGGACTTGGTGCGTACCCGCAGCAGGTCGCGCAGTTCGCTGGAGAAATCCGTCTGGCCGGAGGCGAAACGGGCGCGGTCGACGACCTCGCCACCCAGCAGTTCGAACTCGTTGGCGAAGGCCTCGCGGGTGCGTTCGCCCAGTCGGTGGTCGGCCGAGAAGATCGCGGCCCGGCGGTGGCCGTCGGTCCACATGCGCCGGGCGACCGCCGCGGCGTCCTGTTCCGGCGACAGCGAGAAGCTGACCACGCCAACGGGCAGGCTTTCGCCCGACGGGGGCGTATTCAGCGCGATGGCCAGCGGCCCATCGGCCGGTAGGGCGGCCAGCGCACCCAGCTGATCCTTGAGCAACGGGCCGATGATCAGGGCCGCGCCCGCCCGTTGAGCCTGCTCGATCGCGGCGTTGGCGCCGATCCGGTCGCTGCCCGAGTCGAAGAACAGCAGCTCCCGGCTACCCAGCGCACCATTGTCGCGGGCGTACTCGATGCCGGCGCGGATCTCGCGGGTGATGCCGGCATAGCGCTCGCCTTCCGGCAGCAGGACGGCGACCGGGCCGGTTGCGGCCGGTGCGGTCAGCTGGCCCACCGGGGCGGCGGCGCCGAGCATCTCGATAAACCCGCTGTCGATCGCCGGGTGGCTGCGGTGATCGGCCATCCAGCGGTCGATCTGACCCGGTTGTTCGCGGTAGGTCAGGGCCAGTTGCACCCAGCCGGCAAACTGGCGGTCGGTGGTGTCCTCGGCGGCACGACGCAGGCGGTCGGTCGGCACCTCGGTAAGCCGGTTCCACAGGCGGGCGTGGTTTTCCTGGCGTTGATCGTCGGCGAGCCGATCGTCGACCGCGGCGTAGTAGCGTGCCGCGGCCAGGGGATTGCCCAGCTCGGCCTCGAGCGCGCCGAGCAGGATCAGGCGTCGGCGCTCGCTGTCGGCATCCAGCGGCAGGGGAATGCGATGGATGGTTTGCCGGGCCTGATCCGGATTGCCGGCACTCCATTCGCCCACACCGCGGGCAATGGCTGCGCGGCGGGCATTGATCGCCTGCCAGCGCCCCTCGGTATCCGCCTGCTGGTAGAGTTCGCGGGCCAGCGCCAGTTCGTGGGCATCGATCGCGGTTTCCAGTGCGCCCAGCTGCTGTTCGGCGCGGGCCGCGCCGGAAAGCGTCTGAGAGAGCGCCATGCGGGCGCGGGCCAAGGCGGCCGGGTCCTCGGCGCTGATGGCCTGGTCGACCTGCGTCTGCGCCGCCTTGCGCTGGTCATCCTGCGGCGAGGTGGCCATCTGGGCACAGCCGCCCAAAGCGAGGCCCAGGGTCAGCAGGCTGGCCATCAGGGCCCGCCGGGTGACAGGGTGGGCGAGCGGGCGAGGGCGTGTCGGCATGCGATCCGTCTCCGGTAACGTGTCGGTTTGCGTGCTGGCGGCCGGAGACGACGGGGTCGCGTCCGGCTGATCGCCGGCTGTTCGGTTGTGGTCTCCGGTCGAGGTGGACCACCGGGAGGATGGCTCGTTCGCTCGAACGGATCCGGAAACACTGAAAAATCGTGAGTGAGTATAACCAAATGTCCAGTCCGAATGCGGGGTCGCGCCCCGCGGGCGAAACCGGTGGTCGCTGGGTCGAGCCCGGCCACCTCTACGTGGTGGCCACGCCGATCGGCAACCTTGCCGACATCAGCGAGCGCGCGGTCTCGGTGCTCAAGGGCGTGGACTTCATCGCCTGCGAGGACACACGGCACGCGCGCGTCCTGCTGGATCACCTCGGGGTGCGCCGGGAACTGGTCGCCCTGCACGAGCACAACGAGCGGGGCGCCAGCGAGTCCATCGCCCGCCGGTTGGCCGACGGGCAGTCGGCGGCGCTGATCAGCGATGCCGGCACGCCGGCAATCAGCGACCCGGGCGAGGTGCTGGTCCGGGTGCTGGTCGATGCCGGCCTGCCCGTGGTGCCGGTGCCCGGTGCCTCGGCCGTGATCGCGGCCTTGTCGGCCTCGGGCCTGCCGGCCCGTCCCTTCTGGTTCGAAGGATTTCTGCCGGCGCAGGACAAGGCGCGTCGCGACCGGCTCGACCGCCTGGCCGACGTCGAGGCCACCCTGGTCTTCTACGAGGCGCCCCACCGGATCGTCAAATGCGTGGCCGCGGCCGCCGAACGCCTGGGTGGTGATCGACGTGCCGTGCTCGCTCGCGAGCTGACCAAGCGTTTCGAGCAATTCGCCCACGGCTCGCTCGAGGCCTTGGTCGGGGAGCTGGCCGACGGCGACGTTCCCGCCCGGGGCGAGTTCGTGTTCATGGTGGCGCCGGCCGACGCCCGGGCGGAGGCGCCGGCGGCCGAGGCCGAGGCGCTGATCTCGGCGCTGATCGAGGAGGGCGTGGCGCCCAAGACCATCGCTCGCGTGGTCTCCCGGACCACCTCGCTGTCGCGCAACGCGGTCTACGCGGAGGTACTGGCGCGGCGCAAGGAGTCCTGAGCCGGACGGCGGGGCGCGAGTGGAGCGCCTGGCAGGGCAGCGAGTCGTGCGTTGAGACCGACCACATATCCTGATTGGCATACATGCTGCATAAGCCCCTGGGCATCGACACGGTGCGCGCCTGGACGCCGCCGTGACGACCCAAACCGATGACCACCTTAGTGGTCGTACATCAGGGGTTTAACCGCATGGCCTACTACCTCACCAGCGACGAATCACTTTGCGGGCAGGCGCCGTCTCGCCTCGCCGGCGCCTATCGCGCGCCGCTCGAGCGCCACGCGGCGATCGAGACGCCCGCTGCGCGCGCAGAGGCACTGCTCGCCTCGCTGCTGCGTTGCGTCAACGTCGGCTCGGCGCTGGACACGATCCGGTCGCACGTCGAGGGGTTGCTGGCCGTGACGTCAATTTCCTGGCAGGTGGATGACGAGCGCTACTGCGGCACGGTCTGCGAGCCGTCCGAGCACACCATCCCGGTCGCCCTGTCGCTGGACGATCGCCCCTTTGGCCGGTTGCGCCTGCACAGTCGCCGTCCGGTGGGCGAGGCCGAACTGGCCGCACTGCGCGAGATGCTCGCCGTGGTGGCCTACCCGCTGCGCAACCTGCGCATGCTCGAGCACGCCCTGATCGCTGCCGAACACGACGCGTTGACTGGTCTCAAGAACCGGCGCGCCTTCGACCTCGAACTCAAGGCCGTGCATGCCCGCGTGGCGCGTTACGGTGGCCAGGCAAGCCTGCTGATCCTCGACATGACCCGCTTCAAGGCGATCAACGACACCTACGGCCACGACGTTGGCGATCGGGCGCTGGCTCGCGTGGCCGAGGGCCTGGATCGCTGCCTGCGCGAGACCGACAGCGCCTACCGCCTCGGCGGGGACGAGTTCGTGGTGATCCTGCCCGAAACCCCGTACCAGGGGGCGCGTCGCCTGGGCGCGCGGTTGCTCGACTGGTTCCGCGATCACCCGCTGCGCGAGCCCGGCGGCGAGCGGGTGCCGCTCAGGGCACGGATCGGGATGGCCCAGTTTCGCGAAGGCGACGACGCGGACGGCTGGTTCCGTCGGGCCGACCAGGCCCTGTACGGCAACCCCGAGCCGAACGGCGCGGGTCGCCGCCTGGGTCGTCTGGCATAAGACGCCTGCCACCCCCGGCGGCGGGTTCGGGTGAGGGAGTGGCAAATCAAGGCCAAACACGTGAGAATCGCGGACGTTTGTTAAACCGATTGTGACTGCCGGCCCCGACAACGGGGCCGACTCCGAAACACGTGACGAGGAACGAGAGATGGCCGAAGGCGACGAGGCAACCGCGGAAAAGAAAGGTAGCAACAAGCTGATCGTGATCCTGCTCGCGGTGTTGATTGTCGTGATCCTGGCGATCGGTGCCGTGGTGACGACGCTGTTGCTCACCGGCGACGACAAGCCGGCAGGCGAGGGCGAGGAGACCGCCGAGCAGAGCGAGGAGGCCGAGGAGCCCAAGGGGCCACCGATCACCGTCTCGCTGGGCGATCCGATCACGGTCAACCTGAGCAAGCCCAATGACGCCAACGTGCTGCAGGTGCAGCTCGATCTGGTCACCCGCGACCCGAAGGTCGAGGAGTTGATCAAGACCCAGCGCTCGCGGATCGTCAACGACGTGATGCTGGTGCTGAGCGACGTCGATTCGGCCGAACTGCGCACGCGGGCGGGCAAGGAGGCGCTGCAGGCGTCGCTGACCGAGGAGATCAACCGGATCCTCGAGGACGGCAGCGAGCTCGAGCAGCCGGTCGAGAACGTGTATTTCACCAAGCTCCTGATGCAGTGATGCGTTGGGTGATGCCCCCGGGGTTGGAGCCACGGGGCCAACAGGCGCGAGGCGCTTATGTCTGAAGCCGACATCCTCTCCCAGGACGAGATCGACGCGCTGTTGAACGGCGTCGACGAGGGCGACGTCGAGACCGAGCAGGGGGTCGGCGACCCGACCCAGGCCAAGTCCTACGACCTCACCACCCAGGAGCGCATCGTCCGGGGTCGGCTGCCGACGCTCGAGATGCTCAACGAGCGTTTCGCACGCAGCCTGCGGATTCGCCTGGTTTCCATGCTGCGCCGCTCGGTCGAGATCTCGATCGAGGGCGTGGAGATGACCAAGTTCTCCGAGTACATCCACACCCTGTTCGTGCCCACCTCGATGACGCTGATGCACGTGCGTCCGCTCAAGGGGCTGGGGATGTTCATGATGGAGTCGCGACTGGTGTTCTCGCTGGTCGACAACTTCTTCGGCGGCTTCGGCATGCACGCCAAGATCGAGGGACGCGACTTCACGCCCACCGAGCTGCGCGTGATCAAACGGGTACTCGAGCAGGCGACCGAGGAGATGCAGAACGCCTGGGCGGGCATCTACCCGATCATGTTCGAGACCGTCAGCCACGAGATGAACCCGCAGCTGGCGAACATCGTCTCGGCGACCGAGGTGGTGGTGGTCTCGAGCTTCCGCATCGAGGTCGAGGGCGGTTCGGGCAAGTTCGACTTCGTCGTGCCCTACTCGATGATCGAGCCGATCCGCGACCTGCTCGACGGCGGCATGCAGGGCGATCGCCTCGAGGTCGATGAGCGCTGGACCAAGGCACTCAAGCGCGAACTGGGTTTTGCCGAGATCGAGATGACCGCGCATCTGGCCGACGTGCGCATGTCGCTGAAGGACGTGGCGCACATGGAGGTGGGCCAGGTGATCCCCTTCGAGATGCCGGAATACTCCACGCTGGCCTGCGATGGCTTGCCGCTCTACCGCGGCAAGATGGGCGTGTTCAAGGGCAACAAGGCGATCCGCGTCGAGGAGCCGGTGCCCGAACGGCTCGAGCGGGCCACGCACCCCAACGAGATCCTGCGGGCGCAGATCCCCGGGTTGAATCAATCAGGAGACAAAGACGATGGCTGAAGAATCCGACAAGTCCACCGAGGACGACTGGGCGGCGGCCATGGCCGAACAGGCCGACTCGGAAGGCGGCCAGGGTGAGGCCGATCAGGCCGAGCCGGTCGGCATGGAGCAGTTTGCCGACGGCGCCCATCCCGACGATGACGAGAACCCGGTCAACTTCGACGTGATCATGGACGTGCCGGTCAACATCTCGATGGAGATCGGCCGCACCGCGATCAATATCCGCAACCTGCTGCAGCTGAACCAGGGCTCGATCGTCGAGCTCGACCGGCTGGCCGGCGAGCCGCTGGACGTGCTGGTCAACGGCACGCTGATCGCCCGCGGCGAGGTGGTGGTGATCAACGAGAAATTCGGCATCCGCCTGACCGACGTCATCAGCCCGGCCGAGCGCCTGCGCAAGCTGCGCTGATCGGGATGGTCATGCGAGTCATTCCGTTCCTGATGCTGCTCCTGCTGGCCGGCCCCGCCAGGGCCGCCGAGGCCATCGATCCGCTCGCGCCGAGCTATCTCGTCAAGCTGGTGATCAGCCTGATCCTGGTGCTGGTACTGATGTTCGCCCTGGTCTGGGTGGTCAAGCGCGTCGGCCGGCTGGACGCGCGCGCCGGCAACTACCCCATGCAGGTGCTCACGCAGATGTCGATCGGCCCCCGCGAACGCATCCTGCTGGTGGCCGTGGGCGATCGGCAGATGCTGGTGGGCGTGAGCCAGGGGGCGATCGAGTCGCTGGGCTGGCTCGACCCGCCGCTCGAGCCGCGTCGCCGCGACGGCGAGAACCCGAGCTTCGGCGACGCCTTCCAGGCGCAGCTGGCCGCCCGCTTCGGCAAGGGTGGCCAAGGTAGCAAGGGGAACTCGAACGATGGCTAGGGAAACTCTGCACGAATGCCATGCCACTCTGGCCTGTCGAGCCGTTCGTGATCAAGGCGCGTCGTCGCCGGCGTGCCGGTGGCCACGTCAAGACGACGCAACGCGGAGCACAGGCGGCTCGCCAGGCCCCGCAGGGCGCGCCTTGAGCCGGGCATCTGCTGCGTTGCCGTCCTTGGAAAGGGAGTCACCCTTCCGCGGCGGACGGACGCCTTGCACCTGCCCGGCTCAAGACGCGCAGAGCGGTATGGCATTCGTGCAGAGTTTCCCTAGCGTGCTCGGTCGGCTTTTCCTGCTGGTGTTGCTGGCCCTCGGCCTGTTCGGCGCGAGTGCGCCGGTGCTGGCCGAGCCGGGCCTGCCGGCGGTCACCCTGACCGAGGGCGAGAACGGCGAGACGCAGTACAGCCTGACGCTGCAGATCCTCGCCCTGATGACGGTGCTCACCCTGCTGCCGTCGTTGCTGCTGATGATGACCTCGTTCACGCGCATCATCATCGTGCTGGCCTTGCTGCGCCAGGCGCTGGGCACCGTGCAGACACCCTCGAACCAGATCCTGCTGGGCCTGGCGCTGTTCCTGACCTTGTTCATCATGGCGCCGGTGTTCCAGGCCGCCTACGACGAGGGCATCGGGCCGTACATGGCCGAGGAGATCGGCGCGATGGAGGCGATCGACCGGGCCTCGCAGCCGCTGCGCACCTTCATGCTCAACCAGACGCGCGAAAGCGACATCGCGCTCTACCAGGAGATCGGCGACTACCCGGACTTCGAGACGCCCGAGGACGTGCCGTTGACCGTGTTGATGGCCGCCTTCGTCACCTCAGAGCTCAAGACGGCGTTCCAGATCGGTTTCCTGATCTTCATCCCGTTTTTGATCATCGATCTCGTGGTCGCCTCGGTGCTGATGTCGATGGGCATGATGATGCTCTCGCCGATGATCGTCTCGTTGCCGTTCAAGATCATGCTGTTCGTGCTGGTCGACGGCTGGGCGCTCCTGATGGGTACGCTCGCGTCCAGTTTCTACATGGGGGGCTGACATGCAGGTGCCTCGAAAAACCGTCGCGAGCCGCCCGAGTGCAAGGAACCGCGTAGTGAGCGACGAGACATATCGAACCGATAGGCGAGGAGTGAGCGAGCACGTGACACCGCAATCGGGCGGCGTAGCAGGTTTTGCGAGGTACCTATGAGTCCGGATACCGTTATCGATCTTACCCGCCAGGCGCTCACGGTCATCCTGTACCTGTCGATGCCGATCCTGCTCACCGCGCTCGCGGTCGGTTTGTTGATCGGCATGTTCCAGGCGGCCACTCAGATCAACGAGATGACGTTGAGCTTCATCCCCAAGATGATCGCGGTGGTGGTCGCCATCCTGCTGGCCGCGCCGTGGATGCTGCAGGTGATCGTCGACTTCACCGAGCGGCTGTTTCACAACATCCCCTCGCTGATCGCCTGAGGCGCGCGCCTTGGAGCTGGCGATCGAGCAGATCCTCGGCTGGACCGCCAGTTACCTGTGGGTGCTGGTGCGGGTCGGGGCGATGCTGATGGTCGCCCCGATCTTCGGCTCGCAGTCCCTGCCGGTGCGCATTCGTCTGTTGATCGCCCTGGCGGTTTCCCTGGTGATCACGCCGATGGTGCCGGAGATACCGCCGGTCGATCCGCTCTCGATCGCCGGGGTCACCATGATCGTCCAGCAGATCCTGATCGGCGTGGCGATGGGCTTCATCCTCAACCTGGTGATCTCGGCCTTCGTGGTCGCTGGCGAGTCGATCGCCATGAGCATGGGCCTGGGTTTTGCCCAGACGGTCGACCCGCAGAACGGCGTCAGCGTGCCGCTGATCTCGCAGTTTCTGACCATCGTGGTCACCCTGCTGATGGTGGCGCTCAACGTGCCGGCGATGATCGTCAAGATGCTGGCGGACTCGTTCATCATCCTCCCGGTCTCGCCGGTGGGGCTGACCGCCGAGGACTTCCGCGCGATCGCCTGGTTCGGCCAGCAGATGTACATCAACGCGGTACTGGTCGCGCTGCCGGTGGTGACCACGCTGTTGATGGTGAACCTCGCCATGGGCGTGATCACGCGCGCCGCGCCGCAGATGAACATCTTCTCGGTGGGTTTCCCCGCCACCTTGATGATCGGCTTCTTCCTGCTCTTCCTCGCCGCCCCCCTCTGGTTCCCGAACGTGGAACAGTTCGTGCATCAGTCGTTCGTGCTGATCACGGAAATCCTGAGGTGAGTTGGTGGCGGAGAACGAGAACGGCCAGGAGAAAACCGAAGAACCCACCGCGAAACGACTACGCGAGGCCCGCGAAAAGGGCCAGGTGGCGCGTTCCCGGGAGCTGAACTCCTTCCTGCTTACCGTCGGTTCGGCCGCGGTGTTCCTGGTGTTCGGCGGCCAGATGATGCTCGGGCTGGCCGAGGTCGTGCGCAACTCGTTCATCATCGAGCGCGCGGACGTCTTCGACCAGGCGGCCATGTTCTCGCGGCTGGCGAATGCCTTTGTCGACGGCTTTCTTTCCTTCGTCCCGCTGTTCTTCGCCACCATCGTGCTGGCCATCGCGGCCACCATGGCAGTGGGCGGCTGGAACTTCTCCACCCAGGCGATGGCGCCGAAACTCTCCAAGATGAACCCGATCTCCGGGTTCAAGCGCATCTTCGGCGTCCAGGCCCTGATGGAACTCGGCAAGACCTTCGCCAAGTTCACGCTGATCACCGCCATTGGCGTGGCGGTGTTCTTTGCCTTCGAACCCGAATTTCTCAGTCTCGGGCTGCAGCCGTTCGACGCCGCCCTGGTGCACGCCGGCTGGTTGATCGCCTGGGGATTCCTGGCCGTATCCCTGGGCCTGCTGCTGGTGGCGCTGGTCGACGTGCCGTTCCAGATCTGGCAGCACCACAAGCAGCAGCGCATGACCCTCCAGGAGGTCAAGGACGAGCACAAGGACACCGAGGGCCGGCCGGAGATCAAGCAGCGCATCCGCCAGACGCAGATGCAGATGTCGCAGCGGCGCATGATGGAGGCGGTGCCCGAGGCCGACGTGGTGGTCACCAACCCGACCCACTACGCCGTCGCGCTCAAGTACGACGCCGAGGGCGTGGGCGCGCCGATGGTGGTGGCCAAGGGCGTCGACGAGATGGCGCTCAACCTGCGCAAGATCGCCGCCTCGCACGGGGTCGAGATCTTCGAGGCCCCGCCGTTGGCACGGGCCTTGTATACGCATGTCGAGATCGACGAGGTGATTCCCGCCGCGCTCTACACCGCGGTGGCCCAGGTGCTGGCCTACGTCTACCAGCTCAAGGAGGCCGCCCGCGGCGCCGGCCAGACGCCGGGGCGCCCGGATCCCGAGGTGCCCGAGGGTTTCGACGTGCCGGCCGCCGAGTGACGGCGGCAGCCAGGTGAAACGCCCGACCCGCAACGACCGATGTCATAACGCCACCGCAGCCAAGAAGAACGCGCCTAGATGAAACCCAGCCTGACCAACTTCAATTTCGCCCGCCTCGGCAACAGCCTGCGCCAGTACCGGGGGCAGGGCATCGGGCCGCCGGTGATGATCATCATGCTGCTGGCGATGGTGATCGTGCCGTTGCCGCCGCTGGGCCTGGACGCCCTGTTCACCTTCAATATCACCCTGTCGCTGATCATCCTGATGGTGGTGCTCTACGTGGGCAAGCCGCTGGATTTCGCAATCTTCCCGACGGTGATCCTGATCGCGACCCTGCTGCGACTGGCACTCAACGTGGCCTCCACGCGGGTGGTGCTGCTCAACGGCCACGAGGGTCCCGGGGCGGCCGGCAACGTGATCGAGGCCTTCGGCAACTTCGTCATCGGCGGCAACTACGCCGTCGGCCTGGTGGTGTTCATCATCCTGATGGTGATCAACTTCGTGGTCATCACGAAGGGCGCCGGGCGGGTTTCCGAGGTCTCCGCGCGCTTCACCCTCGACTCGCTGCCCGGCAAGCAGATGGCGATCGACGCCGATCTCAACGCCGGCATCCTCAACCAGGAACAGGCCCGCGCCCGGCGCGAGGAAATCGCCTCCGAGGCCGACTTCTACGGCTCGATGGACGGTGCCTCCAAGTTCGTCCGCGGTGATGCGATCGCCGGCATCCTGATCGTGTTCATCAACGTGATCGGCGGCCTGCTGATCGGTGTCGCGCAGCACGGCATGCCGTTTGGCAGCGCGGCCGAGACCTACGTCCTGCTGACCATCGGTGACGGCCTGGTCGCCACCATCCCGTCGCTTTTGATCTCGACGGCGACTGCCATCATCGTCACGCGGGTGACCGCCTCGAAGGAGGACATGGGCAAGCAGGTCCAGAACCAGATGTTCTCCGACCCGCGCGTGCTGGGCGTGGCCGCGGGCCTGATGGCCGGCCTCGGCCTGGTGCCGGGCATGCCCAACGCCGCCTTCCTGTTCCTGGCCGCGCTGGCCGGTGGCGGTGCCTGGCTGGTGTCGCGTCGCAAGGCGACCGAGGCGGCCGAGAAGGCGGCCGCGGAGGCCGCCCCGGCGCAGGCCAAGCCCGAGGTCAAGGAGTTGACCTGGGACGACGTGCCCCCGGTCGACCTGATCGGCCTGGAGGTCGGTTACGGCCTGATCCCGCTGGTCGACCGCAACCAGGGCGGCCAGTTGATGCCGCGCATCAAGGGCGTGCGCAAGAAGCTCTCGCAGGACCTGGGCTTTCTGATCTCGACGGTCCACATCCGCGACAACCTGGACTTGAAGCCCAACGAGTACCGCATCAGCTTGAACGGCGTGCCGATCGGCACCGCCGAGATATTCCCCGACCGCGACATGGCCATCAATCCGGGCCAGGTCTCCGGCGACATCAAGGGCATCCAGACCACCGATCCGGCCTTCGGTCTCAAGGCCTACTGGATCGATCGCGGCCAGAAGGAAGAGGCCCAGGCGCTCGGTTACACCGTGGTCGACCCGGCCACCGTGGTCGCCACCCACCTGTCGCAGATCCTGGGTGACAACGCCGCCGACCTGTTCGGCTACGAGCAGGCGCAGCAGCTGCTCGACACGCTCAAGCAAAGCAGTCCGAAGCTGGTCGAGGACCTGGTGCCCAAGACCCTGCCGATGACCACCATCGTCGAGGTGCTGGGGCAGCTGCTGGCCGAGCGGATTCCGATCCGCGACATTCGCACGATTGCCGAAACCTTGACGATCCAGGGGCAGCGCACCCAGGACGTCGGGGAATTGACGGAGAGCGTGCGCATGGCCTTGGGCCGGATGATCGTCCAGCACATCAACGGCTTGGCGCCGACCGTGCCGGTCATCACGCTGGATCCGCAGTTGGAACAGCTCTTGCTTAATAGTACCCAGCGCGGGAATCAGGCCCCCGGAATCGAGCCCGGCCTGGCCGAGCGGCTGCACAAGTCGCTCAAGGACGCGGCCGAGCGTCAGGAGCAGAGTGGCAAGCCGGCCATTCTCCTGGTGGCGCCGCAGATTCGCAGCTGGCTCTCGCGCATGGTCCGGCACTCGATCCCGACGCTCAGCGTGCTGAGTTATCACGAGATACCGGACAACAAAGAAATACGCGTGGTGGCGAGCGTCGGCAACCAGAACGATGGCTGACGACTCGCCCGGACAACCCAACCGCTAAGGGTCTGGTGGATACATGAAAATCAAGCGAATCATCGCCAGTGACATGCGCGAGGCCATGCGTCAGGTACGGCGCGTGTTCGGTGACGAGGCCGTCATCCTCTCCAACAAGCCGGTCTCCGGCGGCGTGGAGGTGATTGCCGCGATGGACTTCGACGAGAAGGCGATCCAGCTGGCGGCCGCGCAGCAGTCGGCCAGCCGGATTGCTGGCGCCTCGGAGCGCCCGGCGGCACGGACCGAACGTGCCCGGCCGGAGCACGCGCCGCGCCCGGCCCGACCGACCGAGCCCGAGCCGGCGGAGGCCGCCGACACCGCCCCGAAGACCACCGCCGAGATGCTCGCCGAGCGCAGCCGCAAGGCGGAGGCCGACCAGGTTGCCGATCGGGCGACCGAGTCGGCCGCGGCCGACGAGGGGGCAGACGCCTCGGCCGGCGGCGAGTCGGATGCCGATCGGGCCGCCTTCTCCGAGGCACTGGCCGCCTGGAGCGAGCAGCTGGCCCCCTCGTCGGCCGAGCCCGACGCGGCCGACGAGCCGGCCGCGCGCTCGACCAAGCGCACGCCCTCGCACTGGGACTGGCTGGTCGAGGAGCAGGGCGAGGCCGAGGGCCGCCTGTCGACGCTGACCGAGGAGGTCGCCCAGCTGCGCGACCTGTTCGAGCGCCAGCTTTCCGTGATGGAATGGCACCGTTTCAGCCAGGCGCATCCGGCCGAGGTGTCCACCGTCCAGCGCCTGCAGGACATCGGCCTGCCGACCGGCCTGGCACGCGAACTGGGTCGCGCCGCGGCACGGGCCCAGCCGGAGCGCGCCTTTGTCGAGGCGCTCAAGATGCTCGGCGAGCAGCTCGAGCACCGGGCCGAAGACCCGGTCGAGGCCGGCGGCGTGTATGCCTTCGTCGGCCCGACCGGCGTGGGCAAGACCACCACGCTTGCCAAGCTGGCCGCGCGCTCGGTCCTGCATCGCGGCCGCGACTCGGTGGCGCTGATCAGCACCGACCGCTTCCGCATCGGCGCCCAGGAGCAGTTGCGCAACTACGCCCGTATCCTTAATGTGCCGTTGCACATCGCCCGGGACGAGACGCACCTGGCGCAGCTGCTCGAGGCCGTTTCCGATAAGCACCTGGTGCTGATCGACACCTCCGGGATGTCGCAGCGCGACTTCCGCATGATGCAGAAGCTCGAGGCCCTGATGGGCGCGGGCGAGGCGGTCAAGCTCCTGCTGGTGCTGTCCGCCAACGCCCAGTACCCGGCGCTCGAGGACGTCAAGAAACGCTTTGCCGGCCTGCCGCTGCACGGCACCGTGCTGACCAAGCTCGACGAGACCGTCCTGCTCGGCGGCGGGCTCGCCGCCCTGGTCCGCCCGCTGGCCGGGGCCGACGGCGAGCCGCACCGGCTGCCGCTGGTCTGCGCCGGCGTCGGTCAGCGCGTGCCGGAGGACCTCTGGTTCCCGAAGGCCGCCGACCTGATCAAGCAGGCCCTGGAAATGGGGCAGTCACAACTCGAACACACCGACCGGGATGATCCGCTGTGGATGCTCAATCAAGCCGGATGACAACCCAACCCGTCAGCGGCCACGACCAGGCCGACGGGGCGCGCCACGCCAACGCCAATCGCCCGGTGCGGGTGATCGCCGTGACCAGCGGCAAGGGCGGCGTGGGCAAGACCAACGTCTCGGTCAACCTTTCCGTGGCACTCGCGCGCAGCGGCGACCGGGTGGTATTGATGGATGCCGACCTGGGGCTCGGCAACGTCGACGTCCTGCTTGGTCTACAGTCCCGGGGCAATCTGTCCCACGTGCTCGCCGGGCAGGCGACCCTCGACGAGATCATGCTCGAAGGCCCCGAGGGCATCGGCATCCTGCCGGCGGCCAGCGGGGTGGCCAGCATGGCCGGGCTGACGCCCGCCGAGAACGCCGGGTTGATCTCGGCCTTCTCCGGCATGCGTTGGCCGGTCGACACCCTGGTGGTCGATTCGGCCGCGGGCATCGCCGACTCGGTGGTGCGCTTCGCCGAGGCGGCCAGCGAGGTGGTCGTGGTGGTCTGTGACGAACCCGCCTCGATCACCGATGCCTACGCGGTCATCAAGGTGCTATCGCGCGAGCACGACGTCACCCGCTTCCACGTGGTCGCGAACATGGTGCGCGATGCCGCCGAGGGGCGGCGGCTGTTCGAGAAGCTCTCGGTGGCGGCCAAGCGGTTTCTCGACGTGACGCTCACCCACATGGGATCGGTGCCGTTCGACGATTACCTGCGTCGGGCGGTGCAGCGTCAGAAGACCGTCGTGCAGCTTTACGGCGGGGCGAAGTCGACGCGGGCGTTCACGGCGATGGCGGACAAGGTCAACCAGTGGCCAGTGCCGCGCGGGCCGCAGGGGCAGTTGCAGTTTTTCGTCGAGCGACTGGTGAACAACGCCGAGCTGGACCCCGAGAACCTGCTATGAATGCACGCGCCATGTATCAGAACGTTCAGGCCGGATCGACCGAAGCACTGGTCGCCAAGCACGCCGATCTCGTCAAGCGGGTCGCCTTCCACCTGCTCGGCCGGTTGCCTTCGCACGTCCAGGCCGAGGACCTGATCCAGGCCGGCATGGTCGGGCTCCTGGATGCCGCGCGCCTGTTCGATGGCGACAAGGGCGCGTCGTTCGAGACCTACGCCGGGCTGCGCATCCGTGGCGCGATGCTCGACGAGGTGCGTCGCAACGACTGGGCGCCGCGCTCGGTCTACCGGCGCCAGCGCGAGATCGCCCAGACCGTGGCGGAGATCGAGTCCGAGACCGGGCGCGAGGCGCGTGATGCCGAGGTCTGCGAGCGCATGGGCATCACCCTCGACGAGTACCACGCCGCACTCACCGATTCCTCCTCGGTGCACGTGGGCTCGCTCGATCACGGCGGCGAATCGGAAAACGAGACCTTCGACATCGCCGATCCCAACAGCCGGCAACCCGACGAGGCGCTGGCCGAGGATCACTTCCAGCGCGATCTCGCCGACTGCATCGACGAGCTCCCCGAACGGGAAAGACTGGTGATGTCCCTGTACTATGTCGAGGAACTCAACCAGAAAGAGATCGGCGCGGTGCTCGGCGTCAGCGAGTCGCGCGTCTGCCAGATCCACAACAAGGCGATCATGCGGTTGAAGACCGCGATGAACGCCTGGAAATAGCCGACCGATACCGCGCCCGTTGCAGCGACGGGCTCAATTATTTCCGGTCGGCGCCGATAGACCCTATCAAGCAACCCGAACAAGGCAACCTGCCTGGTACTGACAAACGATCCCAGGGGCGAAAATGGACCGAAACATGAAGATCCTCGTGGTGGACGATTTCTCCACGATGCGCCGGATCATCAAGAACCTCCTCAAGGAGCTTGGCTTCACGAACATTGAGGAGGCCGATGATGGCCAGACGGCATTGCCGCTGCTTAAGCAGGGCAATTTCGATTTTCTCGTCACCGACTGGAACATGCCCGGCATGACCGGCATCGACCTGCTGCGGGCGGTCCGTGCCGATGCGAACCTCGCCAGTCTGCCGGTGCTGATGGTGACCGCCGAGGCCAAGCGCGAGCAGATCGTGCTCGCCGCCCAGGAGGGCGTGAACGGCTATATCGTCAAGCCGTTCAACGGGGCCACCCTCAAGGAGAAGATCGACAAGATCTTCGAACGCGTCGAATCGTAGGGGCGCGGGATGACTCAAACAGAAGAGCAGGATTTCCAGCCCGTGGTCGGTCGCGAGAAGCGTCTGGCCGATGCCCGCGCGCTGGTGGAAGCGATCGAGAACGAGGATTCGGCCGGTGAGGCGCAACTGATCGGCGAGCTCACGGCTGCCTACTCGGGCAACATCTTCGACGAGGTCGGGCGGATGACCCGCGAGGTGCACGACACCTTGAAGAGCTTCGCCGAGGACGAGCGCCTGGGCGCGTTGGCCGAGGACGAGATGCCGGACGCGCGCGACCGCCTTCGCTACGTGATCACCCTGACCGAGCAGGCGGCCACGCGCACCCTGACCATCACCGAGGAAGCCACGCCCACTGCCGAGCAGATCGTCGATCGCTCGCAGCGACTCAAGGGCGAGCTGGCTAAAGTCGCCGCGAGCGAGGCCGATAACGCTCGCCTGGGCGGCGTGGTCGACTCGATGACGCGTTACCTCGACTCGACCACGAATTGCGCCGAGCGCCTCAAGGGGCAGCTCACCGAGATCATGATGGCCCAGGAATTCCAGGACCTGTCCGGCCAGCTCCTGATGCGGGTGATCGACCTGCTCGAGCAGCTCGAGGAAAAGCTGGTCGGGCTGTTGCAGATTACCGCCCCGGTACGCGGCGCCAAGGGAGAGGACGGCAGGTCCGCCCCGGTCGAGCGGGCCGAGGACGGCGTCGGGCCGCAGTTGCCCAACGCCGGGGACAACGTGGTCAAGAACCAGGACGACGTCGACGACCTACTCGCCAGCCTGGGGTTCTGACCCGGCCGGTCGAGAAAATTGCCCGTCCGGCACGGCCGGGCAGGAACGTGGCGCCCACAGGGAAACGCCACCGAGCGAATGAGAGGCAAGCATGGCATTCGAACCCGACAACGAGCTGTTGCAGGACTTCCTGATCGAGGCCGGTGAGCTGCTCAACGGGCTGGATCAGCAGCTGATCGAGCTGGAGCAGTCGCCCGATGACGCCGACCGGCTCAATTCGGTGTTCCGCGCCTTCCATACCATCAAGGGCGGGGCCGGCTTCCTCGAGGTGCACCCGCTGGTGGAGGTCTGCCACCGCGCCGAGGACATCTTCAACCTGCTGCGCAACCACGAGATCACCATGAACAGCCGCATCATGGACGTGATGCTGCAGGTGATCGACGTGCTCAACGACATGTTCGACGCCCTGCGTGGCGGCCAGTACCCGGAAGACGTCTCCAAGGCCTTCCTCAAGGAAATCGAGGGGCTGGCCCACCAGGACGACGCCCCCGCGCCCGCCGCCCCGGCCGAGCCCGCCCCGAGCGAGGCCTCCGCGCGCGCCGAACCCACCCCGGCCACCGAGCCCATGGCCGACGAGGACGACGCCTTCGATCGCATGCTCGCCGACCTGGATGCTGCCGAGTCGGAATCCCCGTCGGCAAGCGGCGGCGCCGACGACCTGATCAGCGACGAGGAGTTCGAGAGCCTGCTCGACGAACTCCACGGCAAGGGCAAGTTCCAGGCGCCGACGCCGGAGGCGGATGCCGACAACGCCGAGGAGGCGAGCAGCGCCGCGGATTCCGACGAGATCACCGACGAGGAATTCGAGGCGGTGCTCGACGGGCTCTACGGCAAGGGCAAGGGGCCGACGGCCGCGGCCCCCAAGGCCGATGAGCCGGCCGAGGCGGCTGCCCCCGCGCCGTCGCCGCAGCCGGCCGCCGCCAAGAGCGAACCGCCCAAGCCGGCGGCAAAGCCTGCCGAGTCCACCAAGCCGGAGGCCAAGGCCAAGGGCGCCGACGCCCACAAGGCCCCGGTGGAAACCACCGTGCGTGTCGATACCGAACGGCTCGACAGCATCATGAACCTGGTGGGCGAGCTGGTGCTGGTGCGCAACCGCATGAACACGCTCAAGTCGACCTTCGAGAACGAGGAGATCGCCTCGGTCATCGCCACGCTCGACATGGTCACCTCCGACCTGCAGGGCGCGGTGATGAAGACCCGCATGCAGCCGGTCAAGAAGGTGTTCGGCCGCTTCCCGCGGGTGGTGCGCGATACCGCGCGCACGCTGGGCAAGGAGGTCAACCTCGAGCTCGAGGGCGAGGACACCGACCTCGACAAGAACCTGGTCGAGGCCCTGGCCGACCCGCTGATCCACCTGGTACGCAACGCGGTCGACCACGGCATCGAGATGCCGGACGACCGCGAGGCGAACGGCAAGGATCGCGCGGGTACCGTGCTGCTCTCGGCCGCGCAGGAGGGCGATCACATTCGCCTGTCCATCCAGGATGACGGCTCCGGGATGGACGCCGAGGTGTTGCGTCGCAAGGGCGTGGAGAAGGGGGTGGTCGATCCCGACACCGCCGAGCGCCTCACCGACCAGGAATGCTTCGAGCTGATCCTGCACCCGGGCTTTTCCACCAAAGACCAGATTTCCGACATTTCCGGTCGTGGCGTGGGCATGGACGTGGTCAAGACCGCGATCACCAAGCTCTCGGGCACCATCAGCATCGACTCGGTGCAGGGCGAGGGTACCCAGATCAACATCAAGGTACCGCTGACGCTGGCGATCCTGCCGACGCTGATGGTGATCGTCTCCGGTCGCAAGTACGCCATCCCGCTGTCGGTGGTCAACGAGATCTTCGAGATGGCCGACAAGGAAGTGAACGTGGTCGACGGCCAGTCGACCATCACGGTGCGCGACCGCGCCGTGCCGCTGTTCCGCATGACCGACTGGCTGGCCCTGCGTGGCGAAAAGCCGGGCACGCGCTGCGAGACCGACCAGGTGGTCATGGTCCAGCATGGCGCGCAATTGATGGCCCTGGTGGTCGACTCGGTCATCGGCCAGGAAGAAGTGGTGATCAAGCCCTTGGGCGAGCTCCTGCGGGTGGTCGACGGGTTTGCCGGCGCGACCATCACCGGCGACGGACACATCGCCCTGATCCTCGACCTGCCGGGCATGGTGCGCCGCAACACCGGCCGTGGTCGTCAACGCCTGCGTTCGGTGGCCTGACCGATGCCGATCCGCCTTCTGATCGTCGACGACTCGCTGTTCTTTCGCCGTGCGCTGCGTGAGGTCTTCTCCAGCGACCCGCGCCTGGAAGTGGTGGGCGAGGCGTCAAACGGCCGTCAGGCCGTGCTCAAGGCCTGCGAACTCAAGCCCGACATCATCACCATGGACGTCGAGATGCCGATCATGGACGGCATCTCGGCGGTGCGACGGATCACGGATCGTTGCCCGACCCCCATCCTGATGCTCTCGGCCCTGACCAAGGCCGGGGCCGAGGCCACGCTCGATGCGCTGGATGCCGGCGCGGTCGACTTTTTTCCCAAGAACGGCGACGACCCGGAGGATACGCTGGCCCGCTCCGGGCGGCGGCTGTGCTCGCGGGTACGTATGCTGGCGCTGCGCTCGCAGCGCGAGTCCGGCTCCGGGGGGGCTGGTGCCGGGGCACGTTCGGAGACCCCTCCGGCGGCTTCCGAACCGCGACAACGCGGCGGGCGAAGTGCGCCCAGCGGCTTTCTCAGCCGCCAGGGCCTGGTCGTGATCGGTGCATCGACCGGTGGCCCGGCCGCCGTGCCGGCCGTGCTCGGCAAGCTGCCCACGGACTTTCCGGTGCCGATCGTGATCGCCCAGCACATGCCCGGCGCCTTCACCGGCCCGTTCGCCCAGCGGCTGAACGACTCCATGCCGATCCGCGTGATCGAGGCCTCCGACGGCGAGGTGCTCCGCCCGGGCACCGCCTACGTCATCCCGGGTGGCAAGCACGGCGAGCTCGCCGGACGGCACGGTGCCTACAAGCTCAACCTGCGCGCCCCGGTTGCCGATGAACACTACCGGCCGAGCGTCAGCCTGGCGTTTTCCTCGGCCGCGCGCGTGGCCGGGGACGACCTGCTGGCGGTGGTGCTGACCGGCATGGGGGACGACGGCGCCGAAGGGGCGCGTCAGGTCACTGCGGCGCGCGGTCATGTCTGGGCGCAGGATCAGGCGACCAGCGTCATCTACGGGATGCCGGCGGCCGTGGCCAAGGCAAACCTGGCCGAGTCGATCCTGCCCCTGGGGCAGATCGGCGCGGCGATCGGAGGGGCATTGCGATGAAGATCTGGGCCGTAGCGAATCAGAAGGGCGGGGTGGGCAAGACCACCACCAGCGTCAGCCTGGCCGGGCATCTCGCCCGCGAAGGCAAGCGGGTGCTGCTGGTCGACCTCGACCCGCACGGTTCCATGACCGTCTACTTCGGCATGGAACCCGAGGCCCCGGGCGCGAGTGTCTACTCGCTGTTCAAGTCGGCCGCCGAGGGCCAGCCGCTCGACCCGGCCCGCGTGGTGCACCCCACCGCGTTCGACGGCATCAGCCTGATGCCGGCCTCCACGGCGCTCGCCACGCTCGACCGTCAGCTCGGCATGCGTGACGGCATGGGGCTGGTGCTCAAGCGCTCGATCGACCGCATCCGCGACGACTATGACTACGTCCTGATCGACTGCCCGCCGATCCTGGGCGTGACCATGGTCAATGCCCTGGCGCTGGCCGAGTTCCTGATCGTGCCGGTGCAGACCGAATTCCTCGCGCTCAAGGGCCTCGAGCGGATGCTGCGGACCTTGGCGATGGTGCAGCGCTCGCGCCGGCAGCGACTCGAGTACGTGATCCTGCCGACCATGTTCGACCGTCGTACGCGGGCCTCCCACGACACGCTGCGCATCCTGCACGATCGCTATCACGACGACGTCTGGACCGACGTCATCCCGATCGACACCCAGTTCCGCGAGGCGAGTCGCCAGGGCAAGCCCTTGCCGATGATCCAACCGGACGCCCGCGGCAGCGAGGCGTACAAGCAGTTTCTCCACTGGCTGGAAACCCACGTCGGGGGGCAGGCGATGGCGCCCGCCGCCGAGCTGGGTGCCAGCGGTGCCCGTCTGCAGGAGTCCCGCTGATGGCCGCCGAAAAGCAGCATGACAGCCGGCAGTCGATCGTCGATCAGGACGCCGCGATCACGGCCTACCTCGACGGGCTGCTGCGTGACCCCGAGGCCGATGGCCAGCCCGAGGCCAGCGCACCCCGTCGTGCGCCCGGGCTCAAGGTGATCAACGTGCCGGAGGAAGCCCCGGTCGCCGCCGACGCCACCCCGGCGCCCGCCGCCCCCGTCGAGCAGCCGGCCGACGAGGGGGAGACCGGCGCGGCCAGCGACGTGACTGCCGAGTTCGACGACGTTGCCGAATCCGACCTCCTGGAGGCCGCCGGTGCCGAATCTCGTCCGATGGAGGCCGAGTCGTCCGTGGAGACGATGGACGAGGCGTCCGCGCCCGTCGAATCGGCTGCCGCGGAGACGACGAGCGAGCCCGCGACCGCCGATCATGAGCCGGAAGCCACGGCTGTCCCGGCCGAGCCGGTGCAGGACGACCGCTGGGCCTGGCTGCGCGTCGGTGGCATGACCATGGCCGTCCCGGCCGGTGCCGTGGCCTCGCGGCACGCGGACCCCGTGCTGGATCCGGTCCCGGGCGCGCCGGCCCACGTGGCCGGTGCGCTGAACGTCGACGGGCGTCCGCGCCTGATCCTGTCGTTGGCGACGCTTACCGGTCTGCGCGAGCGAGACAATGCCGCGCGCGAGGTCTTCCTGCTCGGCAAGGGCGGCTTGTGGGGCGTGGTCGGTGAACGTGTCGATCAGCCGCCCGCATTGGACGACGAGGCCGTCGAGTGGCGCAGCGAGTCACAGAAAGCGGGTCGCCGTCCGTGGCTTTCGGGCACGGCGTCGGCGATGGGTGTGGCCGTGCTCGACGAAACCGGCCTACGCGCGGCGCTGCGAGCGTCTCGGTGATCCAGGTGACCCAAGAGGTGAACACAAGATGAATCAAGCGATGGAAAAGACCCGGACCGCGGAAGAGTACGACGAGGAACTCGAGGCGCAGGACCAGGGGCCCTTGTCGCGCTGGGTCAACTTCACCGTCGATGACGAGACCTACGCCCTGAACGTGCTGGACGTCCAGGAGGTGTTGCGCGACGCGGAGATCACCCCGATTCCCGGGGCCCCGGACGCCATCATTGGCATCATCAACCTGCGCGGCAACGTGGTGACCGTGGTGGACGCCCGCACCTTCTTCGGCCTCGAGGAAAAGGCCTGGGACGAGAACAGCCGGATCATGGTCATCGAGGTGGCCTCGGGCGAGATCGTCGGCCTGGTGGTCGACAGTGTCGCCGAGGTAATCGCGCTGCCGCAGACGGTGGTCGATCAGGCCATGATGGCGGTCGCCGATGACCGGGCGCGACATATCCTGGGCATCGTGCCGCAGGACGAGAAATTGATTATCCTTGTCGACATGAAGAGTCTCTCCGAAATCTCGACCCCATGACCCTGCCGCCCCTCTGGCTTGCAGCCGCCGCCCTGGTCCTCGGCCTGATCGTCCTGTTGGTCACCCTGTCCCTGCATCGCGGGGTCAAGCGGGCGCAGCTGACCCGAGAGCGGTGGTTCCAGACCCAGCTGGAGCGCCTCGAACGGGAACATCGCGGTCTCGAGTCGGCACTGGCCGGTTTCGGTCGGCACATCGATCAGATCGACGAGCGCGTCGAGACACTCGGCGAACGGATTACCCAGCTCAACGCGCGCATCGATGCGGTGGCGGCCGACGACGATCAGCCGGGCTTCGGTCATGCGCTGCGACTGGCCTCGCAGGGACGGGTAAGCGTCGACGAGCTGATCGAGGACTTCGGCCTGTCGGAGAGCGAAGCGCGGCTGCTGATGCAGGTCAATCGGCCGGAAGAGGATCGCCGCTTTTCGCCGTGATGCGGGCTCCGTCGCTCCGCTCGTCGGCGGATGACAGGCAACAGACGAAAGAAGGCCCGCCAATCTGGCGGGCCTTCTTTCGTTGGGGTCAGGGAAACCCGGCGGGGTTTCCTGGGATGGTGTGTCCGTCAGTCCTCGGCCTCGCGCTCGGCGGCCGCGCGGATCGCCTCGCGCAGCAACTCGCGCACCGGGGCCGTGTCCGGGCGCTTGCCGTGCCAGAGGGTGAAACTCTCGGCCGCCTGCTCGACGAGCATGCCCAGTCCGTCCAGGGCACGCCCCCCGCGCGATGCGCCCCATTCCATGAACACCGTCGGCTTGGCGCCGTAGGCCATGTCGTAGGTCACGGTGCCCGAGCCGACCAGGGCGTCCGGCAGCGGGGGAAGCTGCGCCGTCAGGCTGGCCGGTGTGGCATTGATGATCAGGTCGAAGCGGGATTCCTCGATGCCCGCCAGCGGACAGCCGGAGAGCAGGCAGTCGCCGGCGGCGTCGCTGAATTCCTCGACCAGGCCGTAGGCCCGTTCGGGGTTGCGGTTGGCGACCACCAGCTCCTGGGGCGCTTGTTGCAGGAGGGGGGCAAGCACTCCGCGCGTCGCCCCACCGGCGCCCAGGATCAGCAGGCGACGGCGGGTGATCTCGACCCCATGGAAGGCGAGATCGTTGACCAGGCCGACGCCATCGGTGTTGTCGGCGTAGATCGGCTCGTCGCCGGACTCCGGGAAAACCAGCGTGTTGGCCGCCAGGGCCCGCTGGGCGCGCTCGCTGTGTGTCGTTGCCAGGTCGAAGGCCTCCAGCTTGAACGGCACGGTCACGTTCATGCCGCGACCGCCGCGCTCGATGAAGGCGGCCACGGCCTCCTCGAAGCCGTCGATCGGCGCCCAGATCTTCTCGTAGGTCAGCTCGATGCCAACCTGACGGGCGAAGGCGCGGTGGATCAGCGGGGATCGCGAATGCTCGATCGGGTTGCCGATCACGGCGTACAGCGCTGGCGTGTTGGTGGCCATTGGGGTCCGGGTCACAGGTTCATGGGGGCGAGGTGCTCGCGCGACCAGGCGGCCCGTTCGGCCGCCGTTTCATCGCGCGAGAGGTGGTCGACGTGCTGGTCGACGCGCTCGATACGGTGACGCAATCCCTCGCCGTTTGCAACCTGGATGGAGAGCCCCGGACGGGCGTTTAGCTCGAGGATCAACGGCCCCAGCTCGCGGTCGAGGACCACGTCCACGCCCAGGTAGCCAAGCCCCGTCATGTCACTGCATTTGGCGGCCATTTCCAGCAGTGACTGCCACTCGGGAATCGCCACGCCGCTGATTGGTTCGCGGGTGTCCGGGTGGTGGGTGACGCGCCGGTTGTGGGCAACGCCGTCGAGGGTGTGGCCACCGGCCATGTCCACCCCGGCGCCGATCGCCCCCTGGTGCAGGTTGGCCTTGCCGTCGGACTGAGTGGTGGGCAGCCGCACCATCGCCATCAGCGGGTAGCCCCGGTAGACGATGGTGCGGATGTCCGGCACGCCCTGGAAGCTGATCTTCTCGAACAGCGGCGAGAACTTGACCCGGTACTCGATCATCGCGACATCGGGCCGCCCGCCGAGGCTGTAGGCCCCGGCCAGGATGTTGGAGATGTGCAGGCCGATCGCGTCGATGCCGATCGCCCGCCCCGAGCTCTTGCGGTAGACCAGCGGCTTGTCCGACTGCTTGCCGTCGATCACCAGGATGCCGTCACCGCCGGCGCCGTTGGCCGGCTTGATCACGAACTCCTCGTGCTCGCCTACCCACTTGGCCAGCTGCTTGATCTCGTGGGTGCTGCGGATCACCCCGTAGAGGGCCGGGACCCGGAGGCCGGATTCCTCGGCCAGCTCCTTGGTCAACAGCTTGTCGTCGACCAGCGGGTAGTAGCGGCGCTCGTTCATCTGGGCGATGAACTCGCCGT
The DNA here is from genome assembly GCF_023555375.1 of Guyparkeria hydrothermalis. Classification (GTDB taxonomy): domain Bacteria; phylum Pseudomonadota; class Gammaproteobacteria; order Halothiobacillales; family Halothiobacillaceae; genus Guyparkeria; species Guyparkeria hydrothermalis. The sequence continues at coordinate 28,407 of NZ_JAJSEE010000008.1, read as the reverse complement.
TGCGCTGGTTCATGCCCAATACCCCCAGCTCCCTGAGCCGGCGCGGGGAAATCGGCCAGTCGATCGCCATCAGCGTGGCTCCCCCGGCCGATCGTTTCCGGTCGGCTCGGGGCGGCGTGCCTGCGCGAGCGTCTTGAAGGCGCGGAAGCGGAACAGCTCGGTGAGTCGGTAGCCGGTGTAGCGACCGATCAGCAGGGTGAAGGCGAGCACCACCAGCAGCAGCTCGGGGAAGACGAAGAACAGATGGGTGACATAGGCGTTGACCATGACCAGGTAGGCCAGTGCCGCGACCACCAGGGAACCGGTTGCCTGCGCCAACGCGTCACCGGGGCCGTGTTCCTCCCAGACGATCGAGACCCGCTCGATGGTCATCGCCAGGATCACCATCGGGAACAGCCCGACCGACAGGCCGATGTCCAGGCCCAGGCGATGCGAGACGATGCTGATCAGCGCCATCAGCAGGATCACCACGATCACCACCGCGGCCAGTCGCGGCACCAGCAGCAGCTTGAGTCGCTCGAGGTAGAAACGGATCGCCAGGCCCAGGGCGACGATCAGCGTGAACAGCACCACGCCGCCGACCAGCTGCGTCTCCCGGAAGGACAGCGCGATCAGCACCGGCATGAACGTGCCGAAGGTGCGGATGCCGATCACGTTGCGCAACAGCACGATAATTAGGGCGCCGAGCGGTACCAGCAGCAGGATCCGGTAGGTGTTCTGCGCGTCGATCGGCAGGTCGAGCAGCGAGAAATCCATCAGCCGGGACTCGGCAATGGTCGATTGCAGCTGGGCGGTCTCCACGGCGTCACGCAGGTTGCGCGTGGTCGCGAAGGTGAGCTCCACGTCCTCGAGTCCCGAGGTGGTCAACGCCGGCTGGTCGCCGTGCCACCAGACCAGGAACTGGCGTGGGTAGCCGACGGTGCCGGTGCGCGGGTCGATCGGTACCCAGCGACGCGAGTTGTGGACTTCGAGCCAGGTCGTCGGCGTGAGATTGCGGCCCTCGTCGGTCAGCATGACCCCATGGGACATGCGCGCCGGGATGCGCGCGATGGCGAGCAGGCGGATCGCGAGCCGGGTGCGTTCGGTCTCGGTGGCGTCCGGCTTGAGGAACGCGGCGATGTTCTCGTCCGGGCGACTGGCGTTGACCTCCTTGACCAGCAGGGTGGCGAAGGTCTGGATGTCCGCCGAGCCGGCACGGATGTCCTCGACAAAGGATTCCGCGGCCGACTTGAGGGGCTCCTCGAGCTTGGGCGGCGCGGCCGGTCCGGGGTAGGGCGAGGGCTGGATCTCTTCCTGGTCGCGGTAGACCGTTGCCTGGTAGTACAGGGTCTGGTTGCCCTCGGGGTTGCGCTTGGTCCAGACCGCCTCGCGTTGCCGGTCGCTCGACTGGGTGGTCAGACCCCAGCCGCGCGAGACGAAACCCTCGTCGAGCAGGGTGTAGTGAGGCGGGTCGCTGGGCAGGGCGAAGCGGACCGAGGCCGGGGCCGTGCCCGGGTCCACCGCGATCTGTGCCTCGACCGTCCAGGTCTCCGTCTCGCGGTCCGGCGTCAGGGGAAAGCCCAGCGTGTCGTACTTGTACCAGGCGACCGAGAGGCCGACAGCGGTCAGCAAAAGGACGACGAACAGTAGGTGAAGGCGTCTCATGATCGCGGGCAGGGCTCCGACGGCGGGTTAGCTTGGTTCAAGCGGTGGACGGGTGACGGACGGGGCCCGCCGCCGTCCGGGTCACTCGCAGCTTGGCTCACGGGTGTCCTTGACCGCCGAGTCCACCAGCACGTGACCGGCCAGGTGGTTGCGGCCGACCAGCAGTGGGTAGTTCCATTTTTCGCGGTTGGTCAGGCTGACTTCCTCGCTGATCAGGCGATCGCCGATGCAGAGGTCGAGCTCGACCACGTAGCGCTCCTGCGAGTCCTTGCCGTGGCGCTTGATGTGCACGATGCGGGTCACGGGCTCCTCGAGCTGCTGATCTTCCTCGGTGTCACGGTTGACCACCGTGAAGCGCACCCAGTCCTCGCCGTCCTTCTCGAACTTCTCGATCTCGCGCGCATCGATCGACGAGGTGGTCGCGCCGGTGTCGAGTTTGCCGCGCATGTTGCGCTCGAGTTCCATCACGCGCACGTCCTCGATGTAACCGAAGATCTGCTTGTGCGTGTCGTCGTCTGCCTGGACCGGGACGGCCAGCAGGCAGGCCAGCATGGCCGCGCCGATCGTCCCGGTACCTGTGATTCGATAGCGATTCATCAGCGATTACCCGTCGATCTTGCGAATGTCGCCGTCCGCCGTGCCGAGGATCAGCACGTCGGCCGGGCGCAGCGCGAAAATGCCGACGGTTACGACGCCGGGCAGGTCGTTGAGTTCCGTCTCGAGCTTGGCCGGCTCCATGATGCGCAGGTTGTGCACGTCGAGGATCTGGTTGCCGTTATCGGTGACGAAGCCGTCGCGGTAGACCGGCTGGCCGCCGCGCTTGACCAGTTCGCGGGCGATCATGCTGCGCGCCATCGGGATGACCTCGACCGGCAGCGGGAAGGCGCCCAGTACGTCGACGAGCTTGGTCTCGTCGGCGATGCAGACGAACTTCTTGGCCATCTGCGCGATGATCTTCTCGCGGGTCAGCGCACCGCCGCCGCCCTTGATCAGCTGCAGGTTTTCGTTCGACTCGTCGGCGCCGTCGATGTAGACCGGCACGGAGTCGACGCTGTTGAGGTCGAACACCTCGATGCCGTGCTCCTTGAGACGCTTGGTGCTGGCCTCGGAGCTCGAGACCGCGCCCTCGATGCGGTTCTTGATCTTGGCCAGCTCGTCGATGAAGTAGTTGACCGTCGAGCCGGTGCCCACGCCGACGATGCTGCCTGCCGGTACGTACTCGATGGCGGCCTGGGCGGCCAGCTTCTTGCCTTGCTCGGTGTTGCTCATTCCAAAGTCACTCTAGTCGGGATGGGGCCAACGGGGCGGCTCGACGCCGCGGGTCCCCAAAGGTTTGTTCCGGGCATTGCCCCTGGGATTACCCCAGGGTTTTCCGGGTTTCTGATAACCTCTTATCCTATATCACTCGCGCCGTTTGGCGGGCAACAGCCCCGATGTCGGCGCCCAATCACCCATCACGAGGTGCGGACTTGACGCCCCTGTTGCGCGACTATCTCGAGGCGATCCTCAAGGCCCGGGTCTACGACGTGGCGATCGAGTCGCCGCTTGAACCGGCCATCCAGCTTTCCGAACGCATCGGCAACCGGGTGCTCTTGAAGCGCGAGGACATGCAGCCGGTGTTCTCCTTCAAGCTGCGTGGCGCCTACCACAAGATCCACAAGCTCTGGCGCGAGGGTCGCCTCGGTGGCGGTGTGATTGCCGCCTCGGCCGGCAACCACGCCCAGGGCGTGGCGCTGGCAGCCCAGACCCTCGGGCTGCGCGCGGTGATCGTCATGCCCGAGACCACCCCGGCGATCAAGGTCGATGCCGTGCGTCGCCGCGGTGCCGAGGCGGTGCTGGTGGGCGATGCCTTCGACGATGCCTTCGCCCACGCCAAGACGCTGATCGAGTCCGAGGGGCTTACCTACATCCCGCCCTACGACGACCCCGACATCATCGCCGGGCAGGGCACCGTGGGCGCGGAAATCCTGCGCCACCACCCCGATCCGATCCACGCGATCTTCGTGCCGGTCGGCGGTGGCGGGTTGATTGCCGGCGTGGCGGCCTACGTGAAGGCCCTCCGCCCGGAGATCCGCGTGATCGGCGTCGAGCCCGAGGATGCCGCCTGTCTCGCCGCGGCGATGGCGGCCGACGAGCGGGTGATCCTCGAGCAGGTCGGCTTGTTCGCCGATGGCGTGGCCGTGCGCCAGATCGGCGAGTACCCCTTCGAGGTGGCGCGCGAGGCGGTCGACGAGGTCATCACCGTGGATACGGACGAGATGGCCGCGGCGATCAAGGACATCTTCGACGACACCCGCAGCATCAACGAGGCGGCCGGGGCGCTCGCCACCGCCGGGCTCAAGCGCTACGCCCGCGAGCGGGGCCTGACCGGCGAGACCCTGGTCGCGATCGCCTCCGGGGCGAACATGAACTTCGACCGGCTGCGTTTCGTCGCCGAACGCGCCGAGATCGGCGAGCACCGCGAGGCGCTGTACGCGGTCACGATCCCCGAGCGGCCGGGCGCGTTCCTCGCCTTCTGCGAGCTGCTGGGGCGGCGCCAGATCACGGAGTTCAACTACCGTTACGCCGATGCCGACCGGGCGCATATTTTCGTCGGCATCAAGCTCGCCGAACAGGCCGACCGCCAGCGTGTCTACGAGCAGCTTTGCGCGGCCGACTACCCCGTGATCGATCTCACCGACAACGAGATGGCCAAGCTGCACGGGCGGCACATGGTCGGCGGGCACGCGGGCGATATCCGCGACGAGCGCCTGTTCCGCTTCGAGTTTCCCGAGCGTCCGGGGGCCCTCTTGAAGTTCCTCTCCCACCTGGGGGCGCGCTGGAACATCAGCCTGTTCCACTACCGCAACCACGGTGCCGACTATGGCCGGGTGCTGGTGGGCATCCAGGTGCCCGAGGCCGAGGTCGACGAGTTGACCACCTACCTCGAGCAACTGCGCTATCCCTATTGGGCGGAGAGCGACAACCCGGTCTACCCGCTGTTCCTGGCGTAGGCCGGGGCCGACAGGGGCAAAAAGAAACCGCGCCGAGGCGCGGTTTTTTCGTTTCCGTGGAGCGGGGCGTGTCAGCCCTGGTGCTCGAGGGACAGGATGTGCTCCCACTGGTCCTCGGTCACCGGCATGATCGACAGGCGGTTGCCGCGGCGCACCAGCGGCATCTCCTCCAGGGCCGGGTCGGCCTTCAGTTCGGTCAGCGGGATCACCCGCTGGGTGTGGCGAACGTACTTGACGTCGACCAGCAGCCAGCGCGGCTTGTCCGGGTCCGACTTGGGGTCGTAGTACTTCTCGTCGGGGTCGAAGGCGGTGGAGTCCGGGCGCGCCTCGCTGACGATGTCCATGATGCCGACGATGCCCGGTATCTTGGTGTTCGAATGATAGAAGAAGGCCCGGTCGCCCGGCTTCATCTCGTCGCGGATCATGTTGCGCACCTGGTAGTTGCGGATGCCGTCCCAGGGTTCGGTGCCGACGCGCTTGAGATCGTCGATGGAAAAGGCGTCGGGCTCGGATTTCATCAGCCAGTAGGCCATGGGATTACGTCTCCTATTCGGGTGTCAGTCGGGCGATCGACGGGCGTCGATCACGCCGGTGTCGGTGACCACGTAATCGAGCGGCTGGTCCCAGGGGTCGACCGGCAAGGAGTCGACCTCCTGGCAGGCGAAGGCCACGCCGATCGCCAGCGGTCGACGGCCGTGACGTTGGGCCAGGGCCCGGTCGTAGAAACCCGCGCCCATCCCGAGGCGATTGCCGTGGGCATCGAAGCCGACCAGCGGGATCAACAGCGCGTCGAGACTGTTGAGGCCCCGCTGGCGCGGATCCGCGGACTCGATGATGCCGAAGCGGTTGGTGCGCGGCAGGCGTCGGCGCGAGCAGGCGGACTTGGGATCGGCGTGATGGAAGGCGAGTCGATGGTCCGGCAACACCCGCGGCAGCCAGATCTGGCCCCGGTGGCGCTTGAGCCAGCCATCGAGTTCGGGCTCGCCATCGAAGGCGCAGTAGGCGGCGACCGACGTGATGGAAAGCCCGCGGGTCAGACGTTCGAGTCGGTCTTCCAGTCGGCGGGTGGCCTGGAATCGGGGAAAACCGCCCAGCGCCTTTCGGCGCGAGCGCAGGGCTTTTCTCAGGGCGGCTTTCTCGGGTTTCAGCATGATTCAGGCAAAAAAGGCCCGCACGAACTCGATGCCATCCCGGCTCGTCGAGCCTTGCGTGAACAGCGGAATCGTACTCGTGCAGACCTGTCGGTGTGAGGTGTCTTCCAGGGCGCCGCTGGCGGCGCTACGACCTTGAACCGGAAGGTTCAAGTCGGGGGCTCCGCGCGGCTCATTAGGCTTTCCGCGCGAGGCGCGGACGTGCGCACAGAACCGTTTTGTCGCCCCCTGTGTCGCAATTTAAGGCTCAAGGGATTGAGCGCCACCTGGCGAACGTCCCAGAAGACTGCCTTCATGCTAGGGCTGGAGCCCCAAGCTTTCAAGGACTGTTGTGTCGCCAGGCAATCCGTTCGCCGGCTCAGTGCTGTTCCATGGCCTCGAGCAGGCGGTCGATGCGGCCGGCCAGTTCGCCGTTGTCGAGATCGGCCGGCAGCTCGAGTTCGCGTCCCTCGAGCAACTGGCGGGTGATGTTCAGTGCGGCGAGTACCGCGATTCGCTCGGTGCTCAGCACCTTGCTGGTCTTGCGGATCTCGGCCATCTCGTCGTTGAGATACTCGGCCGTGCGCAGCAGCATGCCCTGTTCTTCCGGCGGACAGACGATGCGGTAGTCCTTTTCCATCACGCGGACGGTGACGGGGCGGTTCGGCTGGCTCATGGGTCAATCCTCGCGTTGGGTCTCGGCGGCCTCGTTCTCAAGACGCCGCAACTGGCCTGCCAGTTCCTCGATCCGGTCGTGGCTGTGCTCGATCAGCCGGCGCAGCTCGCGGTTTTCCTCGGCCAGTGATGCCGCCTGCGCGCGCAGTTCGCCGCGCTCGGCATGGGCTCGCTCCGCGGCGGCGAGCAGTCGTTCGATCTTGTCGGCAAGCCCTTCGGCCATGATGTCGAATCTCCGCGTGAAACGCCCCTGTGCATCCGTCGGGATGCCGGGCGGGATGACGAGTGGGCGAGAGCCCCGAAGTCCGGCGAAAGTCTATCATTTGGACAGCGTAGCGGTGACAATGTGCGGATTCACGGGCTCCGGCCGCGACGACCTCACACGAACCGGCGAACAGGCAACGGGACGCGTAATGACCGAATATCAACGACTCCAGCAGGCACTCGACTCCATTGGCGCGCTGGCGAATCCGGCCGAGGCGCACGGGGTGCTGATCGGCATGTGGATCGGCGGTGGGCCAGCCGAGCAGTCGCGCTGGCTGGCCGAACTGGTCGAGGAAGATCAGCCGCCGCAGACCGTGCCGGATGACCTGTCCGGGCTCTACCAGCGCCTGGTCGAGCAGGTCACCACCGCCGACAACCTCGGCCTCGACCTGGTGCTGCCCGACGAGGAGGCCAGCCTCAAGACGCAGGTCGAGGGCTTGATCGATTTCGCCCAGGGCGTGCTTTACGGTTACGCGATCGAGAACGGTCCGGCCCGCCGGGCGCTGGGCGACGAGGCCCGTGAGGTCTTCGACGACCTCGGCGATATCGCCCAGCTCGATCCCGAGTCGGTCAAGACCGAGAACGATGCCTTCGATATCCACCAGATCGAGGAGTACCTGAGCTCCGCGTTGCTGGTGATGTACCTGCAGCTGCACCCGCCGGTCCCCGAGACCGCCGGCTCGCAGCGCCTGCAGTAGTCCGACGATCCATCATTCCCGACGACGAGCGACCCCATGCAATTGATCGGCCCTTCCCCGACCGAGCGCCGTGAATACCAGCGCCGCCGCAAGCGCCTGAGCAAGGCGATCGGCAAGCGCAGTGCCGCCATCGTGCCGGCGGCGGTGGAACAGCAGCGCAACCACGACAACCCGTGGCCGTTTCGCCAGTCGAGTGATTTCTACTACCTCACCGGCCTGGCCGAGCCCGATGCCCTGTTGCTGATCTGCCCCAAGCGTCCCGAGGGCGAGGTGATCGCCTTCGTCCAGTCACGCGACCCCGAGCGCGAACGCTGGGAAGGCCCGCAGCTGGGTACCGAGCGGGCGCCGGCGGTGCTGGGTATCGACCAGGCCTTCGACATCGAGTCGATCGACGAGCGGCTGCCCGAGCTGCTCAAGGGCTACACCAAGCTCTACCTGCCGTTCGACGAGCACGACTGGGTGGTCCGCGCGCTGGGCTGGTTCGACGAGCTGCGCCGCGGTGCGCGGGCGGGCGTGCAGCCGCCGCAGACCCTCAAGGACGTCGCCGGTCCGATCCACGAGCAGCGCCTGATCAAGTCCGCGCAGGAGATCGACCGGCTGCGTCGGGCGTGCGCCGTGTCGGTCGAGGCGCACCTGGCCGCCGTGCGCGGCGTGCATGCCGGGCTATTCGAATACGAGATCGCCGCGATCCTGCAGAAGGTGTTCGCCAGCGCGCACGGCGAACCGTCGTTCGCGCCGATCGTCGCCGGTGGGTCGAATGCTTGCGTGCTCCATTACCGGGCCAACGCCGCCGAGCTCAAGGACGGCGAACTGGTGCTGATCGATGCCGGCGCCGAGGTCGACTACTACGCCGGCGACATCACCCGCACCTGGCCGGTCAGTGGCACCTTCAGCAAGCCGCAGCGCGCCCTCTATCAACTGGTACTCGACGCGCAACTCGCCGCGATCGAGGCGATCGGTCCCGGCGTGTCCTTCGATGCCCCCCATCAGGCCGCCGTGCGCGTGATCACGGAAGGACTGATCGATCTCGGGCTGATCGAGGGGCCGGTCGACGAGGCGATCGAGGCCGGTCGCTATCGCGCCTACTTCATGCACCGCACCGGCCATTGGCTGGGCTCGGACGTCCACGACGTGGGCGGCTATCGCGTCGATGGCGACTGGCGCGAGCTCGAGCCGGGCATGGTGATGACCGTCGAGCCGGGCATCTACGTCGATCCGCAGTCGGAGGCGCCCGAGGAATACCGCGGCATCGGCATCCGCATCGAGGACGACGTGCTGGTGACCGAGGACGGCTTTGAGGTGCTCACCCGCGGGGTGCCCAAGGAAATCGACGCGATCGAGGCCCTGTTCGCCGGGCGCCGCGACCCGGTCAGCGAGCCCATCGAGTAGAACGGGAGTGATCCGAGCATGACCCGCGACGTGGCCGACCGCCCCCAGGAGTTCGATGCCGACGTGATGATCGTCGGTGGCGGCATGGTCGGCGGTGTGCTGGCCCGAGCCCTGGCCGCCGACGGTTGGTCGGTGGAGGTGGTCGAGCCGCGCCGTCCCGACGAGTCGGCCAGCTTCGACCGCCGCCTGACCGCGGTGGCCGATGCCGGCTGGCAGTATCTCGACACGCTCGGACTGGTCGATGCGCCGCTGGCGGCGGCCGCCGAGCGCATCCGCGAGGTGCGGGTGTTCGACCGCGGTCACTTCGGTCTGACCCGGATCACCGCCCGGTCGGCCGGCGTCGAGGCGCTGGGCTACGTCATGCCCAACCGGGCGCTGGGCGAGCGGCTCGAATCCCTGCTTGACGGGCCGCCGGTGGGCGAGGGCAGCGTTCGGTACCATCGCCCGGCGCGATATCGACGTCACGCAACCGATGCCGACGGCGTGAGCGTCGAGATTCACCACGACGATGACGGAACGCTCACCCGGCGCGCGCGCCTGGTGGTGGCCGCCGACGGCGCGGAGTCGGCGGTGCGCGAACGGGCGGACATGGCTGTCACGCGTCGCGAATACGACCAGGTCGCCACGGTGGCCACGGCCATGCCCGCGCGTGCCCACGACGGGGTGGCCTACGAGTGCTTTACCACCGGCGGACCGCTGGCGGTGCTGCCCGCGGCCGGCGGCCGGGTGTCGCTGGTCTGGGTGGCCCGCCGCGCCGAGGCCGAACGGCTGGCCGGACTCGATGACGCGGCCTTTGGCGAGGCGGTGGACGAGGCCTTCGGCCATCGCCTGGGCGGCTTCTCGGGGCTTTCCCCGCGCGGTCAGTACCCGCTCACCCTGGTGACCGCGAACGAGCCGGTCGCCGATCGGCTGGTGGTGCTGGGCAACGCCGCTCACGCCCTGCACCCGGTGGCCGGCCAGGGGTTCAATCTCTGCCTGCGAGACATCCGCGATCTCGCCCGGGTGTTGCGTGCCGACCGCGGTGCCCCGGTCGACCCGGGCGATCCGGCGCGGCTCGAGCGCTACCGCTCGCTGCGCGCGGCCGACTATCGACGCACCATCGGCCTGACTGACGGGCTGGTACGCGGCTTCTCGCTGGACCTGCCCGGTCTCGGTCACCTGCGCGGCGGGACCCTGTCGTTCTTCGACGGCCTGCTGCCGTTGAAAAACCGCCTGGTGCGCGCCACGCGGGGGATCGCCTGATGGCCGCGACCACCGGGCGACACCAGGGTCGATACCACGCGGACGTGATCGTGGTCGGCGGCGGCATGGTGGGTGCCGCCACGGCCGTGGCGCTGGCGCAGGAGGACCTGGAGGTCGCCCTGATCGAGCGCGAGCCGCCGGCCCCGCTGGGTGGGGATGATCCGTTCGATTTGCGGGTCTCGGCCCTGGCCCCGGCGAGCATCGCGCTGCTCGACCGGCTGGGCGCCTGGCCGAGCATTCGCGCCGAGCGGGCCGCGCTCTATCGACGCATGCGCGTCTTCGACGCCGCCGGGCCGGGTGACCTGACCTTCGATGCCGCCGAGGTGGGGCGCCCCTATCTGGGTTACATCGTCGAGAACCGGCGGGTTCAGCTGGCCCTGTGGGAACAGTTGCGCGAGTTCGACAACGTCGAGTGCTTCACGGGCAGCCAGCCCCAGCGTCTCGAGGTGGGTGAGCGCGACGTCACCCTGACGCTTGCCGACGGCCGCGAGTTGCGTGCCGATCTGGTCATCGGGGCCGACGGGCAGCGTTCCTGGGTGCGCGAGACCGCGGGCATCGGTGCGGCCAGTCGCGATTACCCGGTCGCCGCCCAGATCCTCTCGGTCGAGACCGCCTACCCGCAGCAGGACATCACCTGGCAGCGATTCACCCCCGACGGCCCGCAGGCCTTCCTGCCGTTGGCCGGCCACCGCGGCTCGCTGGTCTGGTACGACGCCCCCGAACGGATTCGAGCCCGACATGCCCTGTCGCCCGAGGCCCTGGGCGAGGCGGCGATGGTCGCGTTTCCCGACGAGCTCGGCGAGATCACCCGGGTGGCCGGCCAGGCCTGGTTCCCGATCCGGCGGATGCACGCGCATCGCTACTGGGCCGATCGGGTGCTGCTGGTCGGTGATGCCGCCCACTCGATCCACCCGCTGGCCGGGCAGGGAGCGAACCTCGGTTTTGCCGACGTCGAGGCCTTGGCCGACGTCGTGCGGGAGATGGGCGATCGCGGTCTCGGCGATGCGCGCCTGGCGCGCGCCTACGAGCGTCGCCGGCGCGCGGACAACCAGCTGGTCCAGTCATTGATGGATGGTTTCGACTGGGGGTACCGCCGTGTCGATCCGTTGACGGTCGCCGCGCGCACGGCCGCGACCCAGCTGGTCGCCGGCGTGCCGCCGCTGCGTCGCTGGATGACGCGGATGGCCGGCGGCAGCCGACTGGGGTCGTGAGGCGGTGAGGGAAAGCCTCGAAAAGCGCAGCGCCCGGGCCCTCATCCATTGGGGGCTGGCGCTCACTAGGGTGCTCGGGATTGCCGGCGTGGCGGATTTCGAGCGTCAGACCGCACGCCGCTGGGGGACGCGGCTGGAGATGCCGCTGCTGCTGATCACCTTCTGGATCCCGTTCCAGTGGTACCTGGTGCACACCGGGGACATGGACCCGACCGACGGATTCTGGATCGACCAGCTGATCTGGGGGTTCTTTCTCGTCGAGCAGGTGGTCCTGCTCTCCACCGTTCGTGATCGTGCTTTCTATCTCAAGACCAATTGGCTGATGGTGGCGGTGGTGCTGCTCGGCCTGCCGCTGATCCTGTTCGAGGCAGTCGCGTTCTTGCTCGGTCTGCGCCTGTTGCGCGGGCTGCTGGTCGTGATCACCGCTCTGCGCCTGGGTCGACGCTACTTCCGCGAGCTTGGCCGGCACGTATTCTTCGCCATCAGCCTGATGACCGCCTTCCTGATTGTGCTGGGCGGGGCATTGATGCCGATGGTCGAGCCGGAGACCTTTCCCGAGTTCAGCGACGGGGTCTGGTGGACGCTCGTGACGCTGGCGACGGTCGGCTACGGCGACTACGTGCCGGTGAGCGACACCGGTCGGATGATCGGGCTCGGGTTCGTCGCCATCGCGGTGATCTGGATGAGCCTGATCAGCGCCTCGATCGCCGCCTTCCTAGTCGGCCTGCGCATGGAGGCGAACGCCGAGGAAGACGAACAGGTCGATCGCCACATGATCGAGCGGCTCGAACGGATCGAGTCCCTGCTCGAGGACATGCGGCACGACCGGCCGAGCGAGGGTCAACGGGGCGACGAGAAATAGCGCGTGACCGGTCGGAGGGCAGCCGGTCCGCGTGGCCTGGACTCAGGCCGGGCGATGCCCTGCCACCAGCGCCCAGTCGCCCAGCTCGCGGAAGGTGGTCACCTCGTTGCCGGCCGCCGTCCAGGCCGCGGCCACGGCATCGGCCTGGTGCGTGAGGATGCCGGAGAGCGCAAAGCGGGCGCCCGGCTTGAGGTGCTGGCTCAGCATCGGGGCGAGTTCGATCAGGGTCGGGGCGAGGATGTTCGCCAGCAGCCCATCCACCTGCCGGTCGGCGGGGTAGTCTTGGGCGAGATAGAGCGAGAAGCGCGCCGGCTCGATGTCGTTGAGCTCGGCGTTGCCGCGGCTGGCGGTGAGCGCCTGCGGGTCGATGTCGGTGCCGTCGACCTGGCCGGCACCGAGGCGCAGCGCGGCAATCGCCAGAATCCCCGAGCCGCAGCCGGCATCCAGCCAGTGCTGCCCGGCAATCTCCTGCGATTCCAGCCACTCCAGGCATAGGCGCGTGGTTTCGTGCTTGCCCGTGCCGAAGGCCAAGCCCGGGTCGAGGCGAATCGGCAGGCGGTTGCCCGCGCCCGTGCTCTCTTCCCAGGCCGGCTCGATCACCAGCCGGTCGCCGATCGGCATGGCCGAGAAGTCGGCCTGCGTGCGGCGCACCCAGTCGTCCTCGTCGAACACCGAGTGGCCCAGCCGGTCGAGCAGGGCGGGGCGCAGCAGCCCGTGCAAAGTACCGACGATCAGTGCTGGCGAGACATCGCCCGTGAACAGCCCCACCACGCGGGTCTCGGCCCACAACGGCGATTCGCCCGGCTGCGGTTCGAGCACCGGCTCGTCACCGAGTTCTTCCAGGGTGACCGACAGCGCACCGGCGGCCAGCAGGGCATCCTCGACCGCCTCGACGTCGTCGCGCGGCACCTCGAGCCAGAGGTGCTGCCACTCGTCGGCCATTAGGACGTGATCCCGAGCCGCTTGTGCAGGAAGTGGATGTCCATCCCGCCGGCGATGAAGTTCGCGTCCAGCATCAGCTCGCGGTGCAGCGGGATGTTGGTCTTGATGCCGTCGACCAGCATTTCCTCGAGCGCGCCGTGCATGCGACGGATGGCCGCCTCGCGGTCGCCGGCGTGGGTGATCAACTTGCCGATCATCGAGTCGTAGAACGGCGGCACCGAGTAGCCGTTGTAGATGTGCGAGTCGACCCGCACGCCCAGCCCGCCCGGGAAGTGCAGGTTGGTGATCTTGCCGGGGCTGGGCGCGAAGGTGGCCGGGTCCTCGGCGTTGATGCGGCACTCGACGGCGTGCCCGCGGAATTCGACGTCGTCCTGCGTCAGTTGCAGCGGCATGCCCGCGGCGATCGCCAGCTGTTCCTTGACCAGGTCGATGCCCGTGATCATCTCGGTCACCGGATGCTCGACCTGCAGGCGGGTGTTCATCTCGATGAAGTAGAACTCGCCATCCTCGTAGAGGAACTCGAAGGTGCCGGCGCCGCGGTAGTTCATGCGCTTGCAGGCCTCGACGCAGACCGCGCCGATCTGGGCGCGCTGCTCGGCGGTGATCCCCGGGGCCGGGGCCTCCTCGATCACCTTCTGGTGACGGCGCTGCATCGAGCAGTCGCGTTCGCCGAGATGGATGGCGTTGCCCTGGCCGTCGGAGAGCATCTGCACCTCGATGTGGCGCGGGTGCTCGAGGAACTTCTCCATGTAGACCTCGGGGTTGCCGAAGGCGGCCCCGGCTTCGCTCTTGGTCATCTCGATGGCGTGATGCAGGTGCGCCTCGGTGTGCACGACGCGCATGCCGCGACCGCCACCGCCACCGGCGGCCTTGATGATGACCGGGTAGCCGATCTCGCGTGCCAGCCGATGGTTCTCGTCCGGGTCGTCGGTCAGCGCGCCTTCCGAGCCGGGCACGCAGGGCACGCCGGCGGCGCGCATGGTCTCCTTGGCGGTGACCTTGTCGCCCATCATGCGGATGGACTCGGCGGTCGGGCCGATGAAGATGAAGCCGGATTCCTCGACCCGCTCGGCGAAGTCGGCGTTCTCGGAAAGAAATCCGTAGCCGGGGTGGATGGCGGAGGAGTCGGTGAGTTCGGCGGCGGCGATCAGGGCCGGCACGTTCAGGTAGGACTCGTTGGAGCGGGCGCCACCGATGCAGACCGACTCGTCGGCCAGGCGGACGTGCTTGAGATCACGGTCGGCGGTGGAATGGACGGCCACCGTGCCGATGTCGAGCTCGCGGCAGGCGCGCAGGATGCGCAGTGCGATCTCGCCGCGGTTGGCGATCAGGACCTTGTTCAACATCTGGGAAAAACTCCTGGGAAGACGAAAGCGGCTGGATACGGGTCGGGCAGGCGGGGCCTTACTCGATCACGAACAGCGGCTGGTCGTATTCCACCGGCTGGCCATTTTCCACCAGGATCGACTTGATGGTGCCGTCGACCTCGGCCTCGATCTGGTTGAACATCTTCATCGCCTCGATGATGCAGATGGTGTCGCCCTTCTTCACGCTGGTGCCCACCTCGACGAACGGGCTGGCATCCGGCGAGGAGGCGCGGTAGAAGGTGCCGACCATCGGCGAGTTGATGGTCTTGCCGCTGGCCTCCTGGGCCTCGCTGGCGGCCGGTTCGCCGGACGGCGCCGGGGCGGGCGCCTGTGCCTGGGGGGCGGGTGCCGGGGCGGCGTGCATCACGGCCGGCTGCTGGGAGTGGCGCGAAATGCGTACCGACTCCTCGCCTTCCTTGATCTCGATCTCGGCGACGCCCGACTCCTCGAGCAGTTCGATCAGCTTCTTGACCTTGCGGATATCCATGGCGGGTTCTCTTGCGTTGTGCGTTCGAATCAGGCGGACGGTGCGTCCAGATGAGCGATCAGGGCGGTCAGGGCCAGTTCGTAGCCCAGCGCCCCCAGCCCGACGATGCTGCCGACGGCGACATCCGAGAAATAGGAGTGCTGTCGGAACGACTCGCGGGCGTGAATGTTGGAGAGGTGGATCTCGACAAACGGTCGGTCGATGGCGAGCAGGGCATCGCGCAGTGCCACGCTGGTGTGGGTCCAGGCGCCGGGGTTGATCAGCACCCCGTCCAGCCCCTCGTCGGCCGCGCGGTGCAGCCGGTCGATGGCCTCGCCCTCGTGGTTGCTCTGGAAGTGCTCCAGCGCCGCGCCCTGTCCGTCGGCGGCCCGGTCGAGGCGCTGGCCGATGTCGGCCAGCGTCAGGCGCCCGTAGCGCTCGGGCTCGCGGGTGCCGAGCCGATTGAGGTTGGGGCCGTTGAGTACCAGGATCCGTTTCATGGAGACTCGCTCTCGTCGACGGGCGGAATGACCGCGTCCCCGCCGGGTCGGTGAATGCTTGCCCCGCATTGTGCCGGTTGGGGGTGGCGAAGTCACGCGTTCGGTGGCGGTTTTTTGTCAATCGCCACCCATTGGCGGATTTTTCACGAAGTTATACACCGGATAAGTGAAGAGCCCCGCGTAAGGCGGGGCTCTCGAGCGGTCAGCGGTTCGAGACGGCCGTGACGTGGCCGAGGAACTCGTCGGGCGGCTGGTAGCCCACCACCCAGTGCTGGCGCACCCGCTCGCCCTCGGCATCCCAGAAGATGATGCCCGGCGGGCCGTAGAGGTCGAAGCGCTTGAGCAGGGCCTTGTGATCGGCGTTGTTGGCGGTCACGTCGGCCTGCAACACCAGAAAGCCGCTCAGGGCCTCGATCACGCGCGGATCGCTGAAGGTGTTGTGCTCCATTTCCTTGCAGGAGATGCACCAGTCGGCGTAGAAGTCGAGCATCACCGGCTGGCCGGCGTTCTTCGCCTGTTCGAGTGCCTCGTCGAGCTCGGCCTCGTTGTCGACCAGGCGGAACTCGAGCTCGGCGACCTCGCCGCCACCGCCGCCCAGCGAGATGCCGGACAGCGGGGCGAACGGCGTGCCCTTCGCGCCGGCGGCGATGCCGATCAGCATCAGCGCGCCCCACAGCAGCAGCACCAGGCCGAGCGACTTCCACAGGCGCAGCCAGCCCGAGGCGGCTTCACGCAGCGACTCGGTCGCGCCCATGTAGACCGCCGAGGCGATCAGCAGCACCGCCCACATCAGCTGGGTGATGGCCGCCGGCAGGAAGCGCTCGAGCATCCAGATCGCCACGCCCAGCAGCAGCACGCCGAACACGGCCTTGACCGCATCCATCCAGCCGCCGGCCTTGGGCAGGTACTTGCCGCCCAGCGTGCCGACCAGGATCAGCGGCAGGCCCATGCCGATCGACAGCGCGAACAGCGCCATGCCGCCGATCACCGCATCGCCGGTCTGGCCGATGTAGATCAGCGCGCCGGCCAGTGGCGGGGCCATGCAGGGGCCGACGATCAGCGCCGAGAGGAAGCCCATCACGGCGACGCCGGTGAGCGTGCCGCCCTGCTGGCGGTTCTGCGCCTGCATGATGCGCGACTGGATCGAGGAGGGCAGCTGCAGCTCGAAGAAGCCGAACATCGAGAAGGCGAGCGCCACGAAGATCGCGGCGAACACGGAGAGGACCCAGGGGTTCTGGAAGGCCGCCTGCAGGTTGGCGCCGAACAGCCCGGCCAGCACGCCGGCCACCGTGTAGGTAACGGCCATCGCCAGCACGTAGACCAGCGAGAGCACGAAGGCCTTGCGCGTGGTGATGTGCTCGCCCTGGCCGGCGATGATGCCGGACAGGATCGGGATCATCGGGAAGACACAGGGCGTGAAGGCCAGCAACAGACCGAAGATCAAAAAGCCGAGCACGATCGCCCAGGGCGTGCCCTCGATCAGGCGCTGGGTGATCATGTCGGTCTCCGAGCCCGCCGGCGTGGCGGCCTCGGTGGCGGTGTCGGCCGACGTGCCGCCGGACGTCTCGGTGCCGGCCGGTGCCTCGCCGCGCTCATCGCCCAGTGCCGGCATGTCCTCGAGCGGGGTCAGCTCGCCCGCGTCATCCGGTACCTCGTCGAGGCGCTCGGCCTCGCCCGCGGCCGGATCGATCCGCCAGGCCTTCTCCATCGGCGGGTAGCACAGGCCCATGTCGGCACAGCCCTGGTAGCCGACGACCAGGGTGTAGGGCGAGTCGGCGTCGATGGCCAGCTCGGTTTCCAGTTGGTCGTGGAAGACCCAGACGGTGCCGAAGTTGGGGTCGTCCTTGCGCTCGCCCTCGCCGATGTGGGCGGCGCGGATGGAGGCATCGCCCGCCACGGCAGCCTTGGTGCGATCGCGGTACAGGTAGTACTCGGGGGCGACGTCGAAGCGGACGAACACGCTCTCGCCGTCGACGATCACCTCGGGCACGAAGGCCTCTTCGGGGTCCATCGGCTCGTTGCTCGATCCCCCGAAGCCGCCGAGGCTGATGCCGCCGTCGCGGGAGTCCGCGCCGGAGGCCGGTGCCTGCTCCGCGGCCATGTCGGCACCGATTCGGGGCAGGTCGACCGAGAGCTCGTGGGTTTCCGGCGGGTAGCAGACGCCGTGGATATCCGAGCAGCCCTGGTACTCGACCGTGATGGTCGCCTCGCCGCCCGGCGCCGAGTCGATCGGCACCCGCGCGGTGAAGTCTTCCTTGTAGACCGGCGTCTCGCCGAAGACCGGATCGTCGTCGATCACCGCCTCGGGCAGTTGCGGCTCGCCGAGTTCGACCGAGTCGTCGCCATGGATCGAGAGCTTTTCCTGGTAGAGGTGGTAGCCCTCCACGACGCGGAAGTCGAGCTTGAGCTCGCCGTCGTCATGGCTGGCCTCGACACCGAAGGCCTCCTCGGGGCCCAGCAGTTCGGGCTGGGCGGTCGCGGCCGGCTGCCAGGCAAGCGCGCCGGCGGCAAGCAGGAAGGTGGCGATTCGCACCCAGGGCGCGGTCACGGAGTGATTTGAACGCATTGCTGAACCCATTCGGAGTAAGACTGGCTGCTTTCGGCCGGCAGGATGACCACCTCGGGGCAGTCGTAAGGGTGATAGTGCTCGATCGCGTCCTTGAGGGCGTCGATCCGCTCGAGGCTGGTCTTCATGTGAAGCTGGTATTCCTCGTCCCGGCACAGCTCGCCTTCCCAGTGGTAGGCCGAGCGGACCGGACCGACGACGTTGACACAGGCGATCAGCCCGTCGGCGAGCAGGCGGGCGCTGAATTCGTCGGCCGCCTTGGGGTCGTCGAGAGTCGTGATGACCAGTGCTATTGTGCTTTGCTCGATCGTCATTACTGTCTGTGCGTTGGCTGGTTTGGTCGCTTGTCCTTGTCGAGCGGCCCGCCGTTGGTCCCGTGCCAGGGCGTCAAGTTCCGCTCGAACGCGCCGGCTCTCGGGCCGAGGGCGAGCGGCTCGGACCGACGACGCCCTGCCGACACCCGAAACCCCGGCGGTAACGGGATCTGGTGGGCATCGCCGACGCGCCGGCTCGACCGTGTATTCGTCACGGCAGAGCCTCGCGCGTGCCGAAACCGAAGCCTAGCGCCACAATCGATAGACGGCAAACAAATCCACTCCACCCCTGAGACGTCATGCGAAAACTGTCCGGATTCATCCTCTTTCTGCCCCTCGTGGAGCTGGTGCTCCTGATCGCGATGGGGGCGGCCATGGGGTTTCTCGTCACGCTGCTGTGGATCGTCGCCACCGGCGTGTGGGGGGCGTGGCTGATGCGTACCGCCGGACCCAGCGCCATGGCGCGGGCGCAGCGTGAGGTCGACGCCACCGGGCGCGGGCAGATCGACGGACTGGGCGTGGCCGCCAATTTCCTCGGCGGCTTGATGCTGCTGCTGCCGGGGCCGTTGACCGACCTGTTGGGACTGGTGCTGGTCACCCCGTTCCTGCGCCGCCTGGCCTTCGGTGCCTGGCTGGCCGGACGGTTGCAGCAGGTGGTGGTCGAGCGAGGCGGGTTCGGCGGCGGTCCGAACGGTCCGTTCGGTGGGGGTGACGGCAATGTCTACGACGCCGACCCCGACGACATCCAACGCGGCGAACCGCGCGACCCGCACCGCCTCGACCGGGACCGCGATCGGTAACGACCCTTCGCCCGGTCAGCCTTCGCCGTCGAGGATCCGCTTGGCCAGCGCCTGGCCGTTTTCCAGGCAATCACCCACCGCGATGCCCCCGCGCCAATTGCCGATCAGCGACAGGCCGGGGTGCTGTTCGAGTGCCTGGTCGAGGCGTTCGATCCGGGCCAGGTGACCCAGCTCGTACTGCGGGATCGCCCGTTCCCAGCGGCTGACACGCTGCCAGACCGGTTGTCCCTCGATGCCGAGTAGGTCGCCCAGATCCTTGCCGACCTGGCGGACCAGTTCGGTGTCGCTCATCCCCAATGCCTCCGGGTCCTGACGCCCGCCGATGAAGGCGGTGATCAGCTTGTGGCCGTGCGGTGCGCGGTTGGGAAACAGCGTCGATGAGAACAGCGCGCCCAGCGTGCGTCGGCCTTCGCGGCGCGGGATCAGCACGCCGAAGCCGTCGAGCGGGTGGGCGAGCACGCCCGAGGGGAAGCCCAGGGCCACCGAGGCGACCGGCGGGTAGACGATCTCGTCGAGCGGTTCGGCGAGCATGGGGTCCAGCGGGCGCAGGAGCATGGCGCTGACGTGCGCCGGGGTCGCCAGCACCAACCGGCGAGCCTGCCAGGTGGTGCCGTCCTGATCGACTGCGCGCCAGCCGCCCTCGACCGACCGCAGGCTTTCCACGCGGCGACCGCAGGCGATCGTGCCGCCATCGGTCGCGTCGATTCCGGCGGCGAGCCGGTCGGTCAGCGTCTGGATGCCGCCGGGAAAACTGATCAGCTTGCCCCGCCACTCGCGCGGCATCGCCTCCTTGCCCGCGCGGCGCTCCCGTTTTGCCCGTCTCATCGCCGCGAACCCGCCACGGATCAGCGAGCCGTGCTCCTGTTCCAGGGCGGCAAGTCTCGGCATGGCGGCCTGCACGGAGAGCCGGGCCGGGTCACCGGCGTAGACCCCGGAGACGAACGGGTCGACCAGATAGTCGAGGATGTGTCGCCCCAGCCGGCGCTCGACGAACTGGGCCAGCGTCTCCTCGCCCGACCCGCGCCGTACCCAGGGCTCGCGCAGTATCCGGCCGATGCTGCGTGGGCCGAGCAGCGGGTTGAACGGGGCCTTGAGCGGATGGGTGGGCAGGGCGAACATTCGCTTGCCCTTGGCGATGTAGCGCTTCTTGCCCGCCTCGCCGGCGAAGATCGCCTCCTCGGTCAGGCCAAGCGCCTCGAGCAGGTGATAGAGCGGCGGTTTGACCATCAGGGTGTTGGGCCCGATCTCGACCTGCCACTCCTCGTCGCGGCGGCTCTGGATGTTGCCGCCCGGCGTGTCGCCCGCCTCGAGCACGGTGACCCGATGGCCGGCGCGCGCCAGTGCCCAGCCGGCGGCCAGCCCGCTGGCGCCCGCGCCGATGATCAGCGTGTCGGTCGATTGCGTGGACGCGGGGTTGTCGTGATCGCTTGCTGTCATGGCGTTCCGTGGCATGGCCGTCGTCGTTGCTGCTATGTCTGTCCGGGGGCTCGAGTGTACTCTACCGGTTCGATCAATTTCGGCAGATGCACTGTCAGGGACGTTATGGACGAATCGCACGCCGTTGGCGGCAGCAATGAGCCCGAGGGCTTGCCCCGGGCCGTGGTACTGGGCGGGACCGGTTTCGTGGGCCGGTACCTGGTGAGGGAACTCTCCCGGCGGGGCTGGGAGGTGGTGGTGCCGAGCCGCTTTGCCGCTCGCCACCGCGACATGGGCCTCTGGCCGAGCGTGGTGCTGGTCGACATGAATTCCCCGGCGCGCTCGGACCTGGCCACGCATCGCGGTGCCCCGGAACTGGCGGAGTTGCTCGAGGGCGCGGACCTGCTGGTCAACCTGGTTGGCATCCTCAACGAGCGTCGCCACAACGGCAAGGGCTTCGAGCGGGTGCACATCAAGCTGACCAAGGCCGCGCTGCGCGCTGCGGCCGATGCCGGCGTACCACGCTACCTGCACATGAGTGCGCTGGGGGCGGACGAGGACGACGGCGTCAGTCACTACCAGCGCAGCAAGGGCAAGGCGGAGAACTGGGTGCATCGCTTCGGCCGCAAGCACGATATCGCGGTTACCAGTTTCCGCCCGTCGGTGATCTTCGGGCCGGGTGACTCGTTCCTCAACCGCTTTGCCGACCTGGCCAAGCTGATGCCGGGCGTCTTTCCGCTGGCCTGCGCGGGGGCTCGCTTCTCGCCCGTGTACGTCGGTGACGTGGTCCGTCGCTTCGTTGAATCGATCGACGACCCGCAGGCGAACGGCGCCCGCTACGATCTCTGCGGTCCACACGACTATTCGCTCGGCGAACTGGTGCGCTACGCGGCCAAAACCAGTGGCCACCCGCGTTGGGTGGTCGGCTTGCCGATGTGGTTGTCGCGCATCCAGGCACGCGTGATGGAGTGGCTGCCGGGCAAGCCGTTCAGTCGCGACAATCTCGATTCCTTGCAGCGGGACAATACCTGCTCGCCGGAGTGCCCGCGTGAGCCTACCCGCCTCGAGGACGTCGCCCCGGGGTACCTTGCCCCGGGAAATGGCGGCCCCGGCAAGAGCGCGCCCCGTCGCGGCTGAGCCGGTGGTAGGATAGTCCCATTCCGCCCCGGTTATCCGGGGCGTTTCATCGTTTTTGACTACTGATCGAGGCCCAGCCGTGGAATCGGAAAACCCCACCCCCGCCCCGCGTCGCTCGAGTAACGCCGAGCACTACTTTGAACACTTCCTGTTCGGCGCCCGCTGGATCCTGGCCCCCGTCTACCTGGGGCTGGTCGGCGCGATGCTGATCCTGCTGGTTAAGTTTGGCTCCGAGCTCTGGCATCTGCTCAGCCACGCCTTTTCCCTGAGCGAGTCCGAGATCATTATCGGCGTGCTGACGCTGGTGGACGTGGCGTTGATCATGAACCTGCTGATCATCATCATCTTCTCGGGTTACGAGAACTTCGTCTCGAAGATGGATGACCTGCATAGCCACCATGACCGCCCCGAGTGGATGGGGCATATCAGCTTCACCGATCTCAAGATCAAGGTCATTGGTTCGATCGTCGCCATCTCGGGGATCGAATTGCTCAAGTCCTTCATGAACGTCGAGAATCTGAGCGACCGAGAGATGGCCTGGATGGTGGGTATCCACCTCACCTTCGTCGTTTCCGGCGTGCTCTACGCCGTGATGGACCGCTTGCAGGGCAAGGGGCACTGATCCACGTATCTCGTCACTCCCCGATGTCCTCGTTCCACAGGCTCGGATGCTTCTCGATGAACCGCTGCATCAGCTCGATGCAGCGTTGATCGTTTACCACCCTTACTGCCACGCCGCGTTCGCGTAACCAGCCTTCCTCGCCGAGGAAGGTCTGGTTCTCGCCGATGACCACGCGCGGTATTCCGTAGAGCAGGATCGCGCCGGCGCACATCGGGCAGGGCGAGAGCGTGGTGTAGAGCGTGCTTCCCCGGTAGAAGTCAGCCGACCGGCGACCGGCCTTTTCCAGTGCATCCATCTCTCCGTGCCGGATGACGCTGCCTTCCTGGACCCGGCGGTTGTGGCCGTTCCCGACGATCTCGTCGTTGTGCACCAGCACCGCGCCGATGGGGATGCCTCCCTCGTCGCGGCCGGTGCGAGCCTCTTCGAGTGCCGCATCGAGAAAGGGGTGGTGGCTCATGGTTCGGGCCTCCGCTGGAAAATTGGCATCTTCAAGATACAAAAAAACCCCGCCATCCGGCGGGGCTTTTTCGTCAGGGCGACGAATCCGCTGGCCGTGTTACCAGCGCAGCAGGCGCGGCCCGAGCCAGGTGCCCAGGGTTGTCGGGATCGCGACCCCGAGCAGGTACCACAGGGCGATGAAGGGGGCGGTCATTTCCGGGCAGTGCAGCGAGTAGACCAGCGCGGCAAGCGACCCCGAGAATAGCCCGGCGGCCGCGCCGGCCAGTCGCAGCCGGGTCGGCGCCATGCCGCGCATCGCCCACAGCGTGCTTGCCAACAGCGGGGCGGCCAGCAGGGCGATCAGGAAGGCGCAACTGCTCCAGGTCTCGCCCAGCAGCAGGGTGACGCGCTGTGACGGCGTCGCCTGGCCGAGCGAGGCGAGGGCAAGCATCCATAGCAGCAGTACCGGCATGGCGGTGGTCGACGGCGGCAGCCTGCCCAGCTTGACCCCCGGTCGGCCCAGTCGCCAGGTGGCGACCAGTCCGGCGACGATCAGCAGGCCGGCAAAGCCGATCTTGACCCAGAACATCGGGTCCATGGCCGCCTGCGGCAGGTCGGATCGGATCCCGAGCAGTCCCAGCATCAGGGCGGTGCTTGCGAGCAGGCCAGCCGCGGTGGCCAGTGCCAGTCGGCTCGGGAGCGTGCGTCGGGGCACGGCTACCTCGCCGGCGGCGAGTAGGGAGACCAGTTCGTCTGTCTTCATGCGTTTTGCCCCTGGATCAGTTTGGACAGTGCCTTGAGGCCGCGATGGACGCCGACCTTGACGGCCGATTCGGACATGCCGGTGCGCTGCGCGGTCTCGGCGACCGACAGTCCCTCCAGCTTCATGTGCCGGATCGCCATGCGCTGGCGTTCCGGCAATCGGGCGAGCAGCCGGTCCAGATCTCGGCCCGCCATCTCGTCGTGTTCGGGGGCGCTTGGTTCCAGCGCCGTTTCCTTGTCCAGTGAGTCGGTCCGCTGTTCCCATCGTTGTCGTCGTCGCAGCAGGTCGGCGCGCTTGTAGCGGGCGATCGCGTAGAGCCAGGCGGTGACCGGCAGGGCCGGGTCATAGGTCTTGCGCTTGTCGTGGATTGCCAGCAGCGAATCCTGGACCAGGTCTTCCACCTCGTCGGGCAGGCTGACCAGTCGGCGATGGAAGTAGCGCCGCAGCAAGTCGCCGGTGGCCTCCAGGAAGGCGTGATAGGCGCGATTGTCCCCGGACAGCCCACTCAGCAACCGTCTCCGCAGCTCCTCCTCGCTCATCTTCTCCCCACCATGCCTCTCCATTCGCCCACACCATGGGTTTGGTTACATCCGCGATTGTAGGCGCCCCGGTTTTTGCCGCGCCTTGCCATCGATCGATCCCTGGCTGTAACCAACTGCCGGCCAGCGGCGAATGAAAGGGTACGTCCATCGTCGCGACGGTCGGGCCGCTGGCTCGACAACAGCGCGTTTCAGGAGACCGCCCATGAACGCAGAGCCCATCACGGCCGGTTCGGTTCGAACCGGCAAGGCCGCCGGAGATGTGCCGCCGGTTCATCCGTTGTGGCTGCGGCTGACCCACTGGCTCAACGCCCTGGCGGTAGTGCTGATGGTGATGAGCGGTTGGCGGATCTACAACGCCTCGCCGCTGTTCGATTTTCGCTTTCCCGACGAGATCACCTTGGGTGGCTGGCTGGCCAGCGCGATCCTGTGGCACTTCGCTGCCATGTGGCTGCTGGTCGTCAACGGGTTGATCTACCTGAGTATCAACACGGCCAGCGGCCGGTTGTGGCACCGCTTCTTCCCGCTCTCGCCGCGCGGATTCGTCGCCGACCTCAAAGCCGCCTTTCATGGCCGGCTCTCCCATGCCGATCCGCGCCGATACAACACCGTGCAGCGGGCGGCCTACCTGCTCGTGATCCTCGACCTGGTGCTGCTCGTGCTCTCGGGTCTGGTGCTGTGGAAGTCGGTGCAGTTCCCGCTGCTGCGCGAGCTGATGGGCGGATACGAGGCGGCGCGCTACGTCCATTTCGTCACGATGGCCGCCCTGGTCGGTTTTGTGGTGATCCACGTGGCGATGGCGCTGCTGGTGCCGCGTTCGCTGCTGCACATGATTCGTGGTCGATGACCAAGGAGTTGGCATGAACGATCGACACAAGCGAATGCGGCAGATGGACATCGGGCCGGAACAACCGGATCGGCGACGTTTTTTGCGTGGTTCGCTGGCGCTGGGCGCGTTGCCGCTGCTGGGCGGCTGTTCGATCAGCGACGAGCCGATCGTCGAGAAGGCGTTGCTGCAGGTCTCTCGATTCAACGATCGCGTGCAGGCTTGGCTGTTCGATCCCGAGCAGCTGGCACCGACGTACCCCGAGTCGATGATTACCCGGCCATTCCCGTTCAACGCCTACTACCCTCTGAACAAGGTGCCGCCGGTCGACGGCGAGCGTTTTCGCCTGCAGGTCGGCGGCCGGGTCGCCGACCCGCGTCCCTGGTCACTGGCCGAACTGCGCGCCCTGCCTCAGACCGACCAGGTGACACGCCTGATCTGCGTCGAGGGCTGGAGCGCGATCGGCAAGTGGGGCGGGGTGCGCTTCTCGGACTTCCTGGAGCGCATCGGTGCCGATCTGGAGGCCCCATACGTCGGCTTTCGCTGTGCCGATGGCTACTACACCAGCATCGACATGCCGACCGCGCTGCACCCGCAGACGCTGCTGACACTGACATTCGACGGGCAGGTCTTGCCCGCTCGCTACGGCTTTCCGCTGAAGCTGCGCATGCCGACTAAGCTTGGTTACAAGAATCCCAAGCACGTCGAGGCGCTGTTCGTCACCAACACGTACCCCGGTGGCTACTGGGAAGACCGCGGGTACAACTGGTTCGGCGGCAGCTGAGCATCAGGCTCGGCTGCGCTGAGGCATGGCACTGCCGCCATGCACCATTGAGCACAACGACAAGAGGGTATTCCCATGAAGACAATGACGGTATCGATGATCTGTGCCGGCCTGATGACCATGGGCACCGCCGCTATTGCGGCCGAGCCCATGCAGCAGGATGTTTACGCCACCCTGGCCATGTCCCACGAGGACGGGGAGAAGGATGCCATGGGCCATGACGAGATGGGCAGCGGCGAGATGTCCCGCGAGGAAATGGGGGACGAGATGTCCGGCGATGAAATGGGCCAGGACGAAATGGGTCAGGACGCGATGGAAAAGAACGAAATGGGTCACGGCGATATGGACCGGGACGGCATGGACACGGATGACGAGATGGATGACGAAATGGGCGGTGGCATGGGCGAGTAAGCTCGCCACTCTCGACCCATTCGAGCCCGCCGCGGTCCTGGCGACCCGGCGGGCTTTTTCGTGGCGTGCCGGTCGCGCGGGCACAAAAAAACCCCGCCGAAGCGGGGTTTGGTCGAAGCGGTGTCCGGCCTCTGCGACCGGATCGTCCGTTCTTACATCATGCCGGGCATACCGCCCATGCCGCTCATGTCGGCCGGCGGGGTGCCGCCGTCGTCCTTGCTCGGCAGCTCGGCGATCATGCACTCGGTGGTGATCATCAGGCCGGCAACCGACGCGGCGTTCTGCAGCGCGGTGCGGGTGACCTTGGTCGGGTCCAGGATGCCCATCTCGACCATGTCGCCGTACTCGCCGTTGGCGGCGTTGTAGCCGTAGTTGCCCGAGCCTTCACGCACGCCCTGGACGACCACGGACGGCTCGCCACCGGAGTTGGCAACGATGAAGCGCAGCGGATCTTCCATGGCGCGCAGGGCGATGGAGATGCCGGTCTGCTGGTCGACGTTGTCGCCCTTGAGCTCGCCCAGGCTGGTGAGCGCGCGGATCAGCGCGACACCGCCGCCCGGAACGATGCCTTCCTCGACGGCGGCACGGGTGGCGTGCAGCGCGTCGTCGACACGGTCCTTCTTCTCCTTCATCTCGACTTCGGTCGCGGCACCGACCTTGATGACGGCCACGCCGCCGGCCAGCTTCGCGATGCGCTCCTGGAGCTTCTCCTTGTCGTAGTCGGAGGAGGTGTTCTCGATCTGGGCGCGGATCTGCTCGACGCGGGTCTCGATGTCGTCCTTGGTGCCCGAGCCGTCGATGATGGTGGTGTTCTCCTTGGAGACCACGACGCGCTTGGCGGTACCCAGGTCATCCAGGGTGACCTTCTCGAGGGTCAGGCCGACCTCGTCGGAGATCACCTGGCCGCCGGTGACGATGGCCAGATCCTGCAGCATGGCCTTGCGGCGGTCGCCGAAGCCCGGTGCCTTGACGGCCGCGACCTTGACGATGCCGCGCATGGCGTTGATGACCAGCGTGGCCAGTGCCTCGCCCTCGATGTCCTCGGCGACGATCAGCAGCGGCTTGTTCGCCTTGGACGCGCCTTCCAGTGCCGGCAGGAGGTCACGGATGTTCGAGATCTTCTTGTCGTGCAGCAGGATGTACGGGTCTTCCAGCTCGACCAGCATCTGCTTCTGGTTGTTGACGAAGTACGGCGAGAGGTAGCCACGGTCGAACTGCATGCCCTCGACCACGTCCAGCTCGTCCTCGAAGCCCGAGCCTTCCTCGACGGTGATGACGCCATCCTTGCCCACGCGCTCCATGGCCTCGGCGATGATCTCGCCGACCTTCTTGTCGGAGTTCGCGGAGATGGTGGCAACCTGGGCGATCGCCTTGTTGTCGGTGCAGGGCTTGGACAGGCTCTTGAGCTCGGTCACGGCTGCCTCGACGGCACGGTCGATACCGCGCTTGAGGTCCATCGGGTTCATGCCCGCGGCAACGGCCTTGACGCCTTCGCGCACGATGGCGGCGGCCAGTACGGTCGCGGTGGTGGTGCCGTCACCGGCGACGTCGGCGGTCTGGGAAGAGACTTCCTTGACCATCTGCGCGCCCATGTTCTCGAACTTGTCTTCAAGCTCGATCTCGCGGGCGACGGACACGCCGTCCTTGGTCACGGCCGGGGCGCCAAAGCTCTTCTCGATGACGACGTTACGACCCTTCGGGCCCAGGGTGACCTTGACCGCGTCGGCCAGGGTGTTGACACCGCGCAGCATGCGGTCGCGAGCGCTGGTGGAAAAGCGAACTTCTTTGGCAGACATACTCGATATGCTCCTTTATTGATTCGGTTCCAGGGTAGGGCGTTGACCCTGCCGCGAGAGGGTTAGTCTTCGATGACGGCGAGGATGTCGTCTTCGCCCATCATCAGCAGTTCGTCGTCTTCGACCTTCACCTTGGTGCCGGCGTACTGGCTGAACAGGACCTTGTCGCCCACCTTCACGCCAATGGCGCGGACTTCACCCTTGTCGTTCGACTTGCCCGGACCGGCGGCGATGATCTCGCCACGGTTCGGCTTCTCGGAAGCCGAGTCCGGCAGAACGATGCCAGCGGCGGTCTTGCGTTCTTCTTCTTCGCGCTTTACCAGCACACGATCATGCAAAGGACGGATTTTCATGTGGTTACTCCATGCGTTGACACAGGAAAAGGGGTTCGAACAATGTTTGAGCGCGCCGGGACGCTGTTAGCACTCGCCCGACTCGAGTGCCAATATTAGGAACGGCCCGGGTGATTTCAAGAGGTGGGGACGAAAAAAATTTCACCGCCCGTACGCCGGTACCCAAGGAAGGTCTGCACGATTCGATGGCATCGCTGGCTCGCGGGTTTGCCCGCAATCGAGGCGCCGGACCGAAGGCGGGCTCATTGCCCGTCGAGGA
>NZ_JAJSEE010000007.1 GCF_023555375.1 Guyparkeria hydrothermalis | reverse complement strand
GGGCTGCGGCGTGCCGCTGGCACGCCGTTCCGGGTCGCCCATGCTCCGCGTTGCGATGCCTTGACGTGGCCACCGGCACGCCGGCGACATCGCGCCTTGATCACGAACGACTCGCCAAGCCAGAGTGGCATGGCATTCGTACCGACCTTCCCTTGGGTAAAACCCGTTTGTCCGCAAGGGCTTAGCGCGATTGTGCGGCCCGGTAGTGCCCCCTTTTTTGCGCCCACGGCCATTATCCGGTAGATTGCGCGCTCCGCTCGGCGCGGCGGGGTATGGCGAGCCGCTGGTTTGGTGTTTCAAATCAGTGACTTGTGGGTTGAGAGGTGAGCATAGAAAACGGGGCGTGCCATGAACATCATGAAGCAGTTTGTGCTGGGTCGTCGGCTGGTCGGTGGCTGGGCGCTGGAACAGGGCGCGACCCTCGACGACGCGGCGGCCATCCGGCTGGCCGAGTCGCTGGCCGAACGCGACTGGCTGTCACCGCGCGCCGCGGATGACCTCGATCTCTCCCTGCTTTCGTTCCTGGTGCTGGAGACGGCCCACCGCTACTACGTCCAGGCCGACAAGGCCCTGAAGACCTGCCAATCCGAGGAGGGGCGCACGCTCTACCCGGCGGCGATGTTGCCCGAGCGGCTGGCCGACCTGGCCGCGACCCTGCGCTTCTACAACGGGGCGCCGGCCATGGCCCCGTCGCTGCCCGCCAACGGCCTGGCGAGCCTGCAGAGCCTGACCAACACCCTGTTTGCGGTGATCGCCGCGCAGTTCCCCGAGCACATGGCCGAGGTGCACGCCCAGGTGATGCGCGCCGAGGTGGCCGAGGCCGTGCGCGCCGGTTTCGCTCGGACGGCGGCGCACGTGCCCGTCTACTCGCCGACGCACCTGGAGTTCATGGGCGCGGTCGACAAGACCCGCTGCATCTTCGCCCCGTCGGGCAAGTACTGGGGGGCGCGCGACTACGATCCGGCGCGTGGCTTCGATGCCAACGTGCGCCAGTTCGGCGAGGACCTGTTCCGCTTCATGACGGTGGCGCGCAAGGAGAAGTTCAAGGGGCTGGCCTTCCGCCTGCCGGCCTCCTTCAGCCGTTCGGTCGAGCGCCTGGCCGAAACCACCGCCACCCTGCTCGAGGGGCTCAACCGCATCGACCCGGCCGGATCGCGCTGCCTCGAGCGGGTCGACGACAAGCCCGGCTGGAAGTTCGAGTGGGCCGGCGAGACCATGTTCCTGACCGCCTTCGGTGTCTGCTATCCCGAGGACCACCCGCGCAACCCGTACGGCTTCGATTACACCTATTTCTTCTTCCAGCCGGACTTCGTGCTGCGCAACCACCCCGGGCTGATCGACGGCAAGGAAGAGATCTCGCGCCAGCGCATCCTCGCCTCGTTCCGTAAGGACGGCATGGACTACGACAACGCCGGCAAGGAAGCCGAGCACGCCCGGTATCTGCGCCCGATGGCCGCCGACGGCCCGGCCGTGGCCTGGTGGGAATACCTGCCGGCCCGGCAGGTGGTCGAGGAGCCGTTGCCGGCCGCGGTCTGAGCGTCCTTCCGATCGCCGGGCCGGTCGCCCCGGCGACTTTTCCTTCGCCGCGCCGTCAGTCCACTCGGGACAGCAGGGCGGTGCGCAGCGTGTCCGACAGCGGCGGCTCGGCCAGCCAGATACCGAAATAGGCCCGCGCAAGCTCGCGGTCGTCGGACTCGAAGCGCATCTCGTCGTTGAGTTTCAGGGTCAGCCGTTCGGTTGCCGGGTCCCAGTCGAGGCGATAGCGGTCGCCGTCGGTCACGTCGATCATGGCGCTCTGGATTGCGTCGATCTTCGGTCGCAACGCCTCGCGCGCCTCGCCTCCGTACTGCTTGTCCAACGCCACCCAGGTCGCCTTGCGGATGTCCTCGACCCCGACGTCGCGGTGATACTCGAGGATCAGGCTCATGGGCACCTCGGCGTCGACGATCGCTTGCTCGTCGGCCTCGGCCGGGGCGTAGAGCGCCGCGTCGTAGACGTCCCAGATCATGTAGCTGGCCGTGCCCGAGCCCTGCAGGACCAGTGGGGACTCGCCGAGCGTGCGTTCCGTCGGGAAATCCCGGGCAAACGCGGTGGATGACGTGCCGATCAGCAGCGCCATGCCGGCCACCATCAGCCCCAAGCGGCCCATCACGATGCCTCCCCGTCCGGATCGGTCTTGGTGAAGAACAGCGTCACCTCGCCGACGCGGATGCCGAACTTGGTCACCGTCGCGCGGTTGATCACCACGTTCTCGCTGCGGCGGATCATCCAGTCGTCGAAGGCCACGTCGATGGTCGAATCCCCGTAGGGCAGGCGCAGCACGTAGCGCCCCTCGCCGGTGGGCGTGATGCGCCAGGTGCGCTGGTCGGTCTCGCCGTCGTCGTAGACGAAATCCTCGTCGAGGACGAATTCCTCGCCCTCCCAGTAGCCGTCGATCTCGACGCGGAACTGGCGCTTGATCTCGCCGCCGCGGCTCTCGAAGATGCCGTGCGCCCAGGTCTGGCCCTCGAAGTAGCCGGTGAGATCGAAGGCGGGCGTGGTGCCCTGGAACTGCTCGAGTTTCATGCTGCTGCATCCCGTGAGTAGCAGGGTGAGGGCGAGCGCGCTCGCCACGGTGAGGTGTCGGATCATGGGGTGGTACCTCGCAGGTGGGATTCGGTATCGGTCAGCTGTCGGAAGACCAGCCAGGCGGCAGCGAGCTTGAAGACGACCGGCAGGGCGCCGTAGGTGACGGCCAGGGCGGTGGTGTCGCTGTCGCCCGCCTCGAAGCCGGCCAGCGACAACAGCCCGAAGCCCACGCCCACGGCCACCGCCAGGGCGAGCTTGGTCGCCAGCCCCAGCAGGCCGAAGAACAGCCCGGCCCGATCGCCGCCGCCCTCGTCGCTGTCGATCCCGGCGATGTCGGCCTGGATCGAGGCCGGCAATGCCATGTCGGCCCCCAGGCTCAGGCCCGAGACCGCGCAGATCAGGGCGAACCAGGCCACGTCACCGCTGCCCAGCCACGGGGCGAACGAGAAGCTGATCGCCGCGAGCAGGATCGATGCGCCCCAGGCGCGGCGCTTGCCGATCCGTCGGGCGATCGCCGTCCAGGCCGGCAGCGCGGCGATGCCGGCACCGAAATACAGGAGCAGCAGCCAGCCGAGCCAGTTCTGGGCGCCGAGCCGGTCGGCGACGAACATCAGGAACAGCGCGGCGGGGATGCCGTTGGCCAGGTTGTTGAGAAAGTACCCACCCAGCAACCCGCGCAGGCGCCGGTTGTGTTTCAACAGCGGCCAGCCGTGTCGCCAGTCGACCAGTGGGCGATGGATCGCCGGTTCGGGCGTGCTTGCCGCCATCACGAAGAAGCCTGCCGGCAGCAGGATCGCCATCAGCCAGAACACCGCCGTGAGCACGTCCGCCGGGGCCTCGCTGCCGAGCAGGATGGGCAGGGCGGCGGCCAGCACGGTGCCCACCAGGGCCAGACCTTCGCGGCCGGCCGCCAGGCGGGTGCGCCCGTGCGGGGTCGGGTCGGCCTCCGCGCCCAGGCTGGTGTAGGGCAGCTGGATCAGCGTCCAGCCGAGGAAGGCGGCCAGTCCCCACAGGTAGAGATGCCACAGCCCGACGTCGTCGTCCGGGCGCAGCAGGAACCAGAGCGAGACGATCAACAGCGGCATGCCGGCGCCCATCAGCCACTTGCGCCGATGGCGCCCGGGGATGCGGTCGGAGAGGTAGCCGACCACCGGGTCGGTGATCACGTCCCAGAGACGCGTGAGCATCAGGGCGGTGCCCACGGCGGCCAGGCCCAGCCCCAGCTCGTTGGCGTAGAACGGCGGCAGGTAGACGTAGAGCGGAATGCCCATCAGCGCCAGCGGCAGGCCGGGGGCGCCGTAGGCGAGCACCTGCCACAGGCTCAGTCGTGGTGCGGTGCTCGCGCGGGTGTTCACGGGCGTTCCAGGATGACCTGGGCGACGTCGATCCGGTCGGCGAGGAAGCCGGCCTCGCAGTAGGCGAGGTAGTAGCGCCAGGTCTGGCGGAAGCGGTGATCGAAGCCCAGGGCCTCGAGCTGCGGCTCGACGGCGTCGAAGCGCTCGCGCCAGCGCGCCAGCGTGCGGGCGTAGTCGTGACCGAAGCGTTGGGTCTCGCGCACGGTCAGCCCCGCCCGCTCGGCGCCGGTGTGGAAGCGCTCGACCGAGGGCAGCATGCCGCCGGGGAAGATGTAGAGCTGGATGAAGTCGGGCTCGCGGCGGTAGGCCTCGAACGCGTCCTCGTCGATGGTGATCACCTGGATGGCGGCGCGGCCGCCGGGCTTGAGCCGGTCGTATACCGTCTGGAAGAAGGTCGGCCAGTAGCGCTCGCCGACCGCCTCGAACATCTCGATCGAGACGATGTGATCGAACCGGCCGCCCTGGTCGCGGTAGTCGGTCAGGTGCAGGCGGGCGCGGTCATCCAGGCCCGCGGCGGCCAGTCGCTCGCGGCCCCAGGCGAGCTGTTCGGTCGACAGGGTCAGTCCGTCGAGGTGCAGGCCTCGCCGGGCGGCCGTCTCGGCCAGCCCGCCCCAGCCGCAGCCGATCTCCAGCAGCCGGTCGCCCGGTTTGGCCCCGAGGCCGTCGAGCAATCGGTCGTACTTGCGTTGCTGGGCGGTGACCAGCGACTCGTCGGGTTCGGCGAACAGGGCCGAGGAGTAGGTCATCGACTCGTCGAGCCACAGGCGATAGAAGTCGTTGCCGAGATCGTAGTGCGCGGCGATGTTGCGCCGGCTGCCGCGGCGGTGATTGGCGCGCAGGGCATGCTGGATGCGGTGGCCGAGTCGCGCCCAGAAGCCCGGGCGCAGGTCGTGGCCGATCGCCTCGACGTTGCGTGCGCCGATCTCGAGCAGGCTGGTCAGGTCGTCGGTGGTGAAGTCGCCTTCGATAAAGCCTTCGGCGATGCCGATATCACCCAGTCGCGCGATGCGCGAGAACAGGCGGGCCGGGTGGTGCAGGTGCCAGCTGGCGGCAAGCTCGGGGTGCTCGGCACCGACGAACTCGGCGAACCCGCCGTCATCGGTGGTGACCCGGACGCGGCCGATGCGGATGTCGGCCAGCAAATGGGTCACCCAGCGCGCGCTCAATGGCAGGGCGTGTTCGGCCGGTCGCTCGCCGGCCGTGGAGCCCGAGACGGGGCTCAGGTTCCGTGTTTGGACGATGGGCATGAGCTGACCTCCGATGCCGGTGGTGGCGGGTTCTTGTGAAAGCGTCCGCCCTTGAGCCAGATTTTCAGGGCCTGCCAGTGGATCAGGCCAATCACCTTGAGGGTGAGAAACGGGATGCGCAGCGCCTCGAGCATCAGCCGGCGATCGGTGAGCTGGCGGCGCTGGGCGGTGTGGGTGGCGACGAGTGTCAGGGTCTCGCCGCCATCACTGTCGACTTCGGTCTCGCGGATCGCCACGCCCAGGCGCTCGCCGGGGCGCGAGAGCCGGAAGTGGTAGCGCATGTTCATGGGCAAAAACGGCGAGACGTGGAACACCTTGTCAGCCTGCGCGCGGAAGGGCTTTTCCAGCGGCCGGCCGTGGTCGTGCAGGAAGTAGTGGTGGTGCCCGCCGAAGGTGTTGCTCACCTCGCAGTCGATCGCGACCAGCTCGCCGGACCGGTCATGGCAGTACCAGACGGTCAGGGGGTTGAACTGGTAACCCAGCACCCGCGGGTAGGCCGAGACCAGGATCCTGCCGCCCTCGATGTCGATGCTCTGGGCATGTGCCGTGGCCGTGATCCAGTCACGCAGCGGCATGTCGCGGCGCGGGCCGTGATCGCGGTCGTGGACGGAGAACAGGTTGAAGCGGTTGTGCGAGAGCAGGCGCTGGTCGGGAAAGCCGGCCTCGAGATCGTCGAGATCGACCAGGAGCGAGAACACGCGGTAGCGAAAGCGGTAGCGGGCCCGCGTGAACCGCTGGTGCATCACCCAGCCCTGGTAGAGCGCCGAGGTCACGCCGCCTCCGTCCCAGGGCTGCTGGATGGGTCGCCTGAGGAGGCAGTCGAGGTGGTGTCCTCCCAGGGAATCGGCACGCCGAACTGGCGGGCGACGGCCACCGCCGAGGCGAGCCCGTCCTCGTGAAAGCCGTAGCCGGTCCACGCGCCGGCGTAGAAGGTGCGGCGGTGGCCCTGCAGGGCCGGCAGCTCGGCCTGGGCGGCCACGGCGCGGGCATCGAAGACCGGGTGGTGGTAGGTGATCTCGCGCTCGATCAGCGACTCGCGGGGCGGCTCGAAGGGGTTGAGCGTCACCAGCCAGTCGTGGGCCGACTCCAGCCGTTGCAGGCGGTTCATCCAGTAGGTCACGGCCACGGCCCGTTCGCCGTCGGCATCGCGCCGCCCGAGGTAGTTCCAGCTCGACCAGACCTTGCGGCGCGTCGGCATCAGGGCGATGTCGCGATGCAGGAAGGCGCGGTTTTCCTGGAAGCGGAACGCGCCGAGCACGCCGGTCTCGGCCGAGTCGGCCCGGTCGAGTGCGGCGAGCGTCTGGTCGGCGTGCCCGGCCATCACCACGGCATCGAAGCGTCGCCCGTGTTCGGGCAAGGTCACGCCGGTCTCGTCGCGCTCGACCCGCGTGACGGGATGGGCGGTGAGTGCCTCGAAGCGGCGTTCGGCCAGCATCCGCTCGACGTAGCGGCGTGAGCCGCCCACGACCGTCTCCCACTGCGGGCGGTCGGCCACGTTCATCAGGCCGTGGTTGTCGAAGAACTGCAGGAAGCTTCGTGCCGGGAAGGCGCGCATCTGCCGGGTCGGGCAGGACCAGATCGCCGCGGCCATGGGCAGCAGGTAGTCCTCGGCGAGTCGCGGCGAGAAGCGATGGTGTTCGAGGAACTGCCCCAGGGTGCGCGTGCCGAGCGAGTCATCGCCGAGTGCCGCCTTGCCCAGACGGTTGAAGCGCAGGATCTCGCTGACCATGCGCAGGAAGCTCGGCCGCAGCAGGTTGGCCCGTTGCGCGAACAGGGTGTCGAGGTTGTCGCCGCTGTATTCCAGACGCCCGGCGTCCATGCTCATGCCGAAGGACATGTCGGTGGGCTGCGTCGCGATCTCGAGCGACTCGAGCAGGCCGAACAGGTGCGGGTAATTGGGGCGGTTGCAGACGATGAACCCGCTGTCGACCGCCACCCCGCCGCCGCGACCGTCATCGACCAGGTGGGTGTGGGTGTGACCGCCGATGTAGTCGTTCTGCTCGAACAGCGTCACCCGGTGGCGCTGGCCGAGCAGCCACGCCGAGCCCAAGCCGGCGATGCCCGAGCCGATCACGGCGATATCGAGCGGTTGGGCGGTGGGGGGAACGAAGGGGCTGGTCTGGGTCACGCAGGGTCTCCGGGCATTCGGCAGATTACGGCTAGAGTGTATAAACTCTGTACAGGTTTTGCACAGAAATTTGCCCCGCCATGTTTCGACCCGTTGTTTCGCTCGATCCGACCTGTCTCGCCGTCCCCCGGCGAGGCCCGCACCCTCGTTGTTGCAATGACTGGACGCGCGTGGTGCCCGTCAGGTGGCCGGGATGATGGCGCGGCAGGCACGCAATCAGCCCGTCAACCGGCCAAGCAAGGTCTGTCCGGTGTGCAACCGACCATTTGCCTGGCGGCGCAAGTGGGCGCGGGACTGGGCGCGTGTCGTCTACTGCTCGGAACGCTGTCGTCGCGATAGGAGATCACATGACCGCTAGACACCTGCTGGTCGTGCTGGGTGATCAGCTCAACCCCGACAGCGCGCTGTTCGACGGCGCCGATCCCTCGTGCGACGTGATCTGGATGGCGGAGGTGGCCAACGAGGCGTGTCACGTCTGGTCGCACCAGTCGCGCATCGCGTTGTTCCTGTCGGCCATGCGGCACTTTGCCGCCGACCGCCGGATCGATGGCTGGCGGGTCGACTACCGGGAACTGCCCGCCACGGCCGAGGACGACAACCTGCCCACGCTGGAGGCTGCCCTGGCCCAGGCGATCGAGCGCTGGACCCCGCAACGGGTGATCTGGGTGTGCCCGGGGGAGTATCGGCTGCGCGACGCCCTGGCGGCGGTGGTCAGCGAGGCCGGTGTCCCGCTCGAGGCGCGTGGCGATCGGCATTTCCTGGTCGATGACGCGTGGTTTGCCGACTGGGCGGCGGGGCGCAAGACCCTGCGCATGGAGCATTTCTACCGGGCCCAGCGGCGCCGGTTTGCCGTGCTGATGGACGGCGACGAGCCGGTGGGCGGGAAGTTCAATTTCGATGCCGCCAACCGGCAGTCCTTCGATGCCCGTGGTCCGGGGCTGATGCCCGAGCCGGCCCGCTTCCCGCCCGACCGGGTCACGCGTGAGGTGATCGATCTCGTGCAGGCGCGATTCCTCGACCACCCCGGCCAGGATCACGACGCGCTGTCACGCTTCGACTGGCCGGTCACCCCGGCCCAGGCCGAGCAGGCGCTGGTCGATTTCATCGAGCAGCGCGGCCACGCGTTCGGTGCCTACCAGGACGCCATGTGGACCGATGCGCCTTGGTTGTACCACTCGCGGCTGTCGGCCGCGCTCAACCTCAAGCTGATCGACCCGCGACGGGTGATCGAGGCGGTGGAGTCCGCCTGGCGGGACGGGCGCATGCCGCTGGCCGCCGCCGAGGGGTTCATCCGCCAGGTGCTGGGGTGGCGCGAATTCGTGCGCGGGCTCTACTGGTGGGGCATGCCCGATTACGCGCGGGGAAATGCACTCGAGGCCGACGAGCCGTTGCCCACCTTCTACTGGCGCGGACGGATGGCCGACGGCGAGCCCATCCCGATGAGTTGCCTCGACCAGGCGATCGGCCAGACGTTGCGCCTCGGGTATGCCCATCACATCCAGCGCCTGATGGTCACCGGCCTGTTCGCCCAGTTGCTGGGCGTGCGCCCGCAGGCGGTCCACGAGTGGTACCTGGCCGTCTACGTGGACGCGGTCGAGTGGGTCGAGCTGCCCAACGTGCTCGGCATGTCGCAGTACGCCGATGGCGGGGTGATGGCGAGCAAGCCCTATGTCGCCTCGGGGCGTTACATCCAGCGCATGAGCAACTACTGCGCGCATTGCCGCTTCGATCCGGGTGAGGCGGTGGGCGAGTCGGCCTGCCCGTTCACCACCCTCTACTGGGATTTCCTGCTGCGCCACCGCGAGCGCTTCGCTCGTCACCCGCGCACCGCGCTGCAATGGAAGCACGTCGAGCGCATCGATGCCGAGCGGGCTGCCGTGATCGGCGAGCAGGCCGAGTCGTGGCGCGAGGCACTCCGGGCCTCGTCCCGGGGCGAGGGGTGAGCCCAAGGCAATCGATCAACACGATTCCCCGCACTTTTCATGGGCTTGAGCGGCGTGGTCCCGCCCGCGCCGGTGGTTACGGGGACGGCTTTCTGGGATAATTGCCGCCGTTGCGCGCACGCTGCTGCTTGCGCTCTCCCCGCCGCCCAATCGAGCCCCCGGCGCCGGGTGGCCGATGTCGACCGGAGTCCCCCGGCCCATGCCCGAGCTCAATGCCGTCC
Source organism: Guyparkeria hydrothermalis (assembly GCF_023555375.1). Classification (GTDB taxonomy): domain Bacteria; phylum Pseudomonadota; class Gammaproteobacteria; order Halothiobacillales; family Halothiobacillaceae; genus Guyparkeria; species Guyparkeria hydrothermalis. Next base: position 172,959 of record NZ_JAJSEE010000007.1, on the reverse strand, counting down.
GACTGATCCGCCGCAAGGCGATGCTGCTCGCCGTGCTGGGTATCCTCGTCAGCGGCATCCTGGTGGCGCTGGTCACCGCCGTGCCCATCTACCAGTCCTCGCGCGAGGGCCTGGAGCGCAGCACCCTGATGGGTATCCAGGCGCAGGGGGCGGCACTCGACAACCTGGTGCAGCGCTACGAGGGTATCGCCCGCCAGGTCACCAGCCGCACGGAAATCCGCCGCCGCCTCGAGGCCTACGTCGACGGCCAGATGTCGATCGAATCGCTCACCGAGTACACCGCCCCGCGGCTGGCCGATGCGCTGGGCACCTCGGCCGCGCTGGTGGGCATCAAGCGGCTCGGGCCGTTCGGCGAGGAGATCGTCGACGAGGGCGTGACCGCCGAGGTGCCGGAGCACACGGTCCTCGACGAGCTTGGCGATGTGCAGAGCCGGCTGGTGCGGTTCGAGAACCGCATCGTCTGGCGCACGGTCGCGCCGATCTGGGCCGAGGACGGCCAGCGGCTCGGCACCGACGTGCTGTTCTTCGAGGTCGATAGCCTGGTCAGCCTGCTCGAGCGGGCGCGCACACTCGAGCCCTCCGCGCGCGGTTTTCTGCTCGACTACCGCGGCGAGCGACTCGTGGGCGTGAACGCCGACGGCACCGGGCTGGAGATGGAGAAGGCGCGCGAGACAATCGCCGGCGAGCTTTCGCGGATCGACCCAACCGGTCCCGGCGTGGTCTGGCCCGAGCTGGATGGCGAGGCCCGTGTGCTGTTCCACACGCCGGTCGGCGGCGGTCGCTGCCTGCTGCTGATCGAGTCCGATTTCTGGAGCTTCTACCAGCCGGTGGTCGCGCGCCTGCTTTGGCCGCTGGGCGTGGTGCTCCTGCTGTTGCCGCTGGTCGCCTGGCTGGCCGCGCGGGCGTTGCGTCCGGTATTGCAACGCCTGTCGGAGCAGGCCGAGGAGCTCGAGCGCTCGGCCGGTGAGCTGCGCCTGGCCGGCAGCGTGTTCGAGGGCACCGGCGAGGCGATCATGATCACCTCGCCCAACCATCGCATCCTGCGGGTCAACCCGGCGTTCACGCGCATCACCGGTTTCAGCGCCGACGAGGTGATGGGGCGGCCGATGAGCGACCTGTTCCAGCTCGATGACGAGGAAAGCGAGCAGCTGGAGCGCATCTGCCAGCGGCTCAATCGCGAACACAGCTGGCAGGGCGAGCTCGACTACCGCAATCGACGTGGCGAGCGGCTGACCGCGTTGCAGACCATCAGCAAGGTGACCGACGAGCAGGATCGGGTCAGCCACTTCATCCACATCTTCAACGACATCACCGAGACCAAGGTGGCCGAGCAGCAGATCCGCCATCAGGCCCACCACGATTCGTTGACCGACCTGCCCAACCGGGCCTCGCTCAAGTATCGGATCGGCGAGGCGGTGGCCCGGGCGCGCCAGGACAACACGCGCCTGGCGGTGCTGTTCCTCGACCTGGACTACTTCAAGGAGGTCAACGACCGGCTCGGCCACGCGATGGGCGACCGGCTGCTGCGCGAGGTCGCCGGCCGCCTGCAACGCCTGCTGCGCCACGAGGATATCGTGGGGCGCCTGGGCGGCGACGAGTTCCTGATCCTGCTCGAGGGGTTGCCCGCGCCGCGCTTTGCCGGGCAGGTCGCCGCCAAGGTGATCGAGGTGCTCACCCAGCCATTCGACCTCGACGGCGAGTCGGTCTCGATCGGCGTGTCGATCGGCATCGCGGTCTTCCCCGAGCAGGGGCATGATGCCGAGGCACTGGTCAACCACGCCGATGCGGCCATGTACGAGGCCAAGGCCGCCGGTCGGGACCGCTACCGCTATTTCGACGGCCCTGCGGATGTGACCACGTCGCGCAACGGAGACGATTCCCCCTCCTGAAGTCGGCTCACCGGACGGTTTGATCCGTCGCGGACACGAAAAAGCCCCCGCGGCGCAGAGCCGGCGGGGGCTTTTTTCGTTCCGGCGAATCCGTGAACGCTTAGGCGTCGCGTTCCTGGATCAGGCGATGGATACGCGGGGTCAGGATCAGGTCCATCGCGTAGCTCATCTTGCCGCCCGGCACCACGATGGTGTTGTAGCGGGACATGAACGAGTGCGGGATCATCTGCAGCAGGTACGGGAAGTCGACGCCGAACTCGTCCGGATCGCGGAAGCGGATCACGACCACGCTCTCGTCCGGGGTCGGGATGTCGCGCGCGATGAACGGGTTGGAGGTGTCGACGGTCGGCACGCGCTGGAAGTTGACGTCGGTCTGCGAGAACTGCGGGGTGATGTAGTTCACGTAGTCCGGCATCCGGCGCAGGATGGTGTCGACGATCTTCTCGGCGGAGTAGCCGCGCTCGGCGTTGTCGCGGAAGATCTTCTGGATCCACTCGAGGTTGACGATCGGCACGACGCCGACGCCCAGATCGACGTGCTGGGCGACGTCGACGTCATCGGTCTTCACCAGGCCGTGCAGGCCTTCGTAGAACAGCAGGTCGGAGCCGGCCGGGATGTCTTCCCAGGGGGTGAACTCGCCCGGGCCGAGGTTGGTGTTCAGGCGCGCGTTGTGCTCGGCGGCTTCTTCGTCGCTGTGCAGGTAGTAGCGCTTCTTGCCGGAACCCGACTCGCCGTAGCTCTTGAACAGCTCGCCCAGCTTGTCGAAGTGGTTGGCCTCGGGGCCGAAGTGGGAGAAGAAGTTGTTGCCCTTCTCGGCCTCGGCGGCCATGCGCTCGCGCATGTCCTTGCGGTTGAGTGCGTGGAAGCTGTCGCCCTCGATCACGACCGGCGAGATGCTCTCGCGACGGAAGATGTGATTGAAGGCGGTCTTGACGGTCGAGGTGCCGGCGCCGGACGAGCCGGTAACCGCGACAACGGGATGCTTCTTGGACATGGTCCCTCCTGTTGGAAAGCAATAAAACGAAACGTGGAAAAGCGGTGCAATTCGGTCGGTAGGCCGGAGAGGAGCGCAATCGTGGTCGCGCTACGAGACTCGCCGGGCAAACGAAAGCCCACGATAATATGGGTTTACGGCACCGGGAACAAGTTGCTGCCTATCGAACCGGCCCGGAATGGCGCGGTTGCCGGGCCTTGGGGAAGGCTGCACGAATGCCATACCGCTCTGCGTTCCTTGAGCCGAGCACCTGCTGAGTTTCAGGGTGTCTTGGCCGACACGGCCTGGCGACGCCGAATTCGCTGCAGATGGATGTTCCGAGCCAGCCGAATGCTGGGGCGAACCAGGTACTGCAGCGAGGCGATGACGAAGACCCAGGCGCCGACCGATTCGTAGTCGGGAACGAGGAAGGCGACGCTGCCGAGCGTGAACCACAGACCGATCAGGAAATCGTTCGCCAGTACGGCGGTCTCGTAGCGGCGCCGGATGACCAGCGCCTCGCGGCCCAGCGGCAGGGTCAGTGAGGGGTCGCGACTCATGCCCGACTAGCGGCGGCGGTAGAGCAGGTCGAACACCTGATGGCCACGTTCCTCGCCGCGCCGCTCGAACTTGGTGCGCGGGCGCCAGTCGGGCCGGGCGTTCTCGCCCGTGCCCTCGTGCTCGGCGGTAAAGGCCGGGTGGGCGTCGAGCACCTCGCGCATGTGTTCGGCGTACTCGGCCCAGTCGGTGGCCAGGTGCCACAGCCCGCCGGGCTTGAGGCGGGTGGCGACGAGATCCGCGAATGGCGTCTGCACGATGCGGCGCTTGTGATGGCGCTTCTTGTGCCAGGGATCGGGAAAGTAGAGCAGCAGTCGGTCGAGGCTTTGCTCGCCCAGGCGCTGCTCGAGGAACGGCACGGCGTCGCCGCAGACGGCCTTGAGGTTGGTCAGGCCGAAGTGCTCGATGCCGTTGAGCAGGTGGCCCACGCCGGGGCGGTGGACCTCGATGCCGATGAAGTCCTGCTCCGGGTCCTTGGCGGCCATCTCGACCAGGCTGTCGCCGTTGCCGAAACCGATCTCCAGGGTCAGTGGCGCGGTCCGGCCGAACAGTTCGGCCGGGTCGATCCGCGGGCCCTCGGCCTCGATCAGGTACTTCGGCCCCAGCTCGTTGAGCGCGCGCTGCTGGCCGGGCGTGAGTCGACCCTCGCGGCGGATGAACGAGCGGATGCGACGCCGGAAGCCGTCGCTTTTCTGGCTGGTTTCGCTCATGGGATCAGAAGAACAGGCCGTCGACGGGCGAGGAGGCGCTGGCGTAGCGCTTTCTCGGCATGCGCCCGGCGAGGAAGGCCTCGCGGCCGGCCTCGATCGCCTTCTTCATCGCCGAGGCCATCAGCACGGGGTTGTTCGCGTGGGCGATGGCGCTGTTCATCAGTACGCCGTCGCAGCCGAGCTCCATGGCCACGGCCGCATCCGACGCGGTGCCGACGCCGGCATCGACGATGATCGGCACCTCGGCGTTCTCGATGATGGTCATCAGGTTGTACTTGTTCTGGATGCCCAGGCCCGAGCCGATCGGCGCGGCCAGCGGCATGACCGCGACGCAGCCGATCTCCTCGAGTCGCTTGGCGACGATGGGGTCGTCGGAGGTGTAGACCATCACCTCGAAGCCGTCCTCGACCAGGGTCTCGGCCGCGAGCAGGGTGTTGGTGATGTCCGGGTAGAGGGTCTTCTCGTCGCCGAGCACCTCGAGTTTGACCAGGTTGTGCCCGTCCAGGAGTTCGCGCGCCAGTCGACAGGTGCGCACCGCCTCGGTGGCGGTGTAGCAGCCGGCGGTGTTCGGCAGGATGGTGTATCGCTCCGGTGGCAGCACGTCGAGCAGGTTGGGCTCGTCGGGGTTCTGGCCGATGTTGCTGCGACGGATCGCCACGGTGACGATCTCGGCCCCGGCGGCCTCGGTGGCCTCGCGGGTTTCGGTCATGTCCTTGTACTTGCCGGTGCCGGTCAGCAGGCGCGAGGTGAAGCGACGGCTGCCGACGACCAGCGGCTGGTCGGCCGTCGGGCTGGATTCGGGACGGTTGTCAGTCATGGGCTTGATTTCGTTGCGTGTGATTTGGGGTGGGGTCAGTGCCGGGCGCCGGCCCGGTCGCTGCCGCCCTCGATGGTGTCGTGCGGGTCGAGGCTCAGGGCCAGCCCGTCGATGCTCAGGGAATCGTGCAGGTGCTTGAGCTTGATCACGGTGAGCACCAGGCTGCCCGACTCGTCCGGCAGCGGGGCGCTGCGAACGACCTCGCCGGCGGTCTCGTCACGGTCGTTTTTCACCGGCGTGCCGGCTGCCGGCGCGGCAAGCCCGAGCACATGGCCGGCGAACAGGCGCCGGTTGGGCTTGCCGAGGTAATGCATCCGGGCGATGACTTCCTGACCCGGATAGCAGCCCTTCTTCAGGCTGAAGGCATCGAGCTCGTCGAGGTTGATCCATTGCGGCACGAAGTGTTCGGCCGTCTCGCCGGTTACCTCCGGGATGCGATCCTCGATTTCGGCGCGTTCCCAATGGTCGCTGGCAACGATGGCGCTGCTGTCCGGGGCGGTGCCGAGCATCGCCTTGAGTGCCTCGGTCGGGCCGTGAACGGCAACGCGCATGCCGTGGCTCGTGCCCTTGTCCTCGCGCAGATAGAGGCAGCCGCGCGCGTCCACGACCGTCGGCCAGCGGCCCGGCGTTGGGTCGGCCTGGGCGAGTCGTTCGATGGCCGCGCAGGCCTCGGCGTCGTCGAACGGGCAATCGGACGACCGGGTCTCACCCGGCCAGATGATGCCCATCGCGGCCTGGTCGTCGGCGAGCGACAATTGCACGTCGCGGCGCAGGACGTACATCTGCAGGCGCTTGAGCAGGCCCGGGGCGAGTTCTGCACGCGTGATGAGGTGGAAGCGGTCGTCGTGCGCGGCGATACGCAGCAATCCGAGTGCCCGTCCCTTCGCGGTGCACAGGGCGGAGAAGGAGGCGGCCTCGTCGCTCACCGCGTTGATGTCTTGCGTGAGGATCGCGTGCAGGAAGGCGCGCGCCTCCGTGCCGGCCACCTCGATGACGCGCCGCTCGGGCAGGTCGGTCAGCAGGATCGTGCCGGTGGATGCGTGGCCGGTCGGTTGCATCAGGTCGTGCCAGGTTGTATCGATCGCGTCGGACATTGGCGCATTCAGGCTCGTCAAGTTCGGTCGGCAAGGATAGCATCACCGCCGGCGGCTTCGCTGCGAGATGGAGGGCGACCCATGGAACGGGTATCGGAAGGATTCAGTGAGCGGCTGGTTGCCGACCGCTGGCTACTGGCAGCGTGGACCGCGCTGGTGCTGGCCGCCTGGCTGGCGGTCAGCCTGGTCATCTGGCAGGCGCCCCGGCCGGTCGGGGGCCACACGCCGTCACTGGAATGGTTGTGGCGAACGGCGGCCTGGCTGGTGGTCTCCGGCGGGTTGTGGCGTTGGCTTCATTATCGCCCGCCGGGCTTTGCGATCGAGGGGCAACTGGCGTGGTCGGCCGGGCGTGCGGAGGTGCTGCTGCCCTCGGGCGAGTCGATACGTGGAGAGACGCGGGTGCTGTGGCAAGGCCCGTTGCTGGTGGGGGTGAGGCTCGATACCGCCACGCGCGGACGTTTCACGCTTTGGCTGACGCCGGCGCGCCTGGGGCGGCGCGGTTGGTGGCGTCTGCAACGCTTCCTGATGCTGGGGACGCCGTGATCCGTCGCGCGCGTTCTTAGGGAATCGCCCTTTTGCGGCGGACGAGCGGCTTGTAGCTGCCCGGCTCAGGGCACGCCGAGCGGTATGGCATTCGTGCAGAGTTTCCTTAGATGCGCGAGCCGGGCCGGCGCAGGCGGCGATCCAGCTCCACGATCCGTGCGCGCAGGGCCTCGGGCGCGGCATCGTTGACCAACTCGAAATCGGCGATCGCCCGGCGCGCCGCGTCATCGACCTGGGCGGCCATCCATTGCTCGGCCTGGCGGGCGTCGATGCCCGGGCGGGCGGTGAGCCGCTCTCGGCGCAGCGCGTGTGGCGCAGTCAGGGTGATCACGGCGTCGAGCCAGTCCCGATAGGCCGGCCACACCGAGGCCTCGGCGAGCAGCGGGACCACCACCAGCACGTAGGGCGCGTGACGCCTCGCGGCGTTTGCCCGCTCGCGGGCCGTGGCCCGGATGGCCGGGTGCAGGATCGCCTCCAGCGCGGCGCGCTCCGCCGGTTGGTCGAGGATGCGCCGGCGCAGCCGGTCGCGATCGAGACGGCCATCGTCCCGGAGTATCTCGTCGCCGAATCGGGCCCGGATCTCCTCAAGGCAGGGGCTGCCCGGCTCGACCAGTTCGCGGCTGATCGCGTCAGTGTCGACGATTGGGACGCCTAGCTCGGCAAAGATCGAGGTCGCCAGGCTCTTGCCGCTGGCAATACCGCCGGTCAGGCCGATGACCTTGCCTGTTGTTTCCTCGCGATCCGGGGAGCGGTTCGTCATGCCGGGGTCAGAGCGCGCCGCCCAGGTAGGCCGCCATGATCGGCTCGCCGAGATACAGGGCGACCAGCCCGGCGAGGGCAAGATACGGGCCGAAGGGGATGGGGATGCGGCGGTCGTGGCGCAGGGCCACGATCATCGCAATGCCGATCAGGCTCCCGGCCAGGGCCGAGAGTAGGATCACCAGCGGCAACAGCTGCCAGCCCATCCAGGCCCCCAGGGCGGCGAGCAGCTTGAAGTCGCCGAAGCCCATGCCCTCCTTGCCGGTGAGCAGCCGGAACAGCCAGTACACCGACCACAGGGCGAGATAGCCGAACACGGCGCCCAGCACTGCCTGGTCCAGCGAGAGATGGTAGTCGTCCAGCACGATCGGCAGGAGCAGGCCCAGCCACAAGAGCGGCAGGGTGAACACGTCGGGCAGCAGTTGGGTTTTGAGGTCGATGATCGAGGCGGCGAGCAGGGCCCAGCCGAACAGGAACACGGCCAGGGCCAGCGCGGTTGGCCCGAAGTGCCAGGCCGCCAGACCGGTAAGCGCGGCGCTCGCCAGTTCCACCAGCGGGTACTGCCAGGCGATGGCCTGACCGCAATTCGCGCAACGACCGCGCAACATCAGCCAGCTGAGCACGGGGATATTCTGCCAGGCCCGGATCGGCGCCCCGCAGCCCGGGCAGGCCGAGCGCGGCCGGACCAGGTTGAAGGGCTCGTCGGCGGGCGCCTCCTCGCGGTCCAGCAGGGCACGGCATTCGCGCGTCCACTCCCGCTCCATCATCACCGGCAGGCGGTTGATCACCACATTGAGAAAGCTGCCCACCAGCAGGCCGAACACCGTAGCGACGCCGATCCAGATGGCCGGGTGTTGCTGGAAGATCGCTTGCAGTTCGCTCATGAGGTATGTGGACCTGGGTCGGGGCCGGATAGCGAAACGGCCCGTGCATGGCGGGCCGTGTGGGTTCCGTCGGGTGGCGCGGTGGTCAGACCACGGCGCCCAGCTTGAAGATCGGCAGGTACATGGCGATGACCAGACCGCCGACCACGATGCCGAGGAAGGCCATGATCATCGGCTCGAGCAGGCTCGACATGGCGTCGACCATGTTGTCGACCTCCTCCTCGTACATGTCGGCCACCTTGGCCAGCATGTTGTCGAGCGCACCGGTTTCCTCGCCGATCGCGACCATCTGGATCACCATCACCGGGAACAGGTTCGATTGCTGCATGCCGATGCGCAGCGGCGAGCCGGCAGCCACCAGGTCGCGCATGCTCATCACCGCGTCGCGGAACACCGCGTTGCCGGTCGCCCCGGCCGTCGGCGGCAGGGCCTCGACCAGCGGGACGCCGGCGGAGAACATGGTCGACAGGGTGCGGGCAAAGCGCGCGATCGCCGATTTCTCCATCAGCGGGCCGAAGATCGGCAGCTTCAGGATCATCCGGTCGAGGAAGTGGTTGAAACGATCCGAGCGCCGCTTGACGAACACGAACAGGAAGATCGCCCCGCCGATACCGCCGAAGATCCAGTACCAGTACTCGCGGAACAGGTCGGAGAGGCCGATGACGAACTGGGTGAAGGCCGGCAGGTCGGCACCGAAGCCCTGGAACAGCGATTCGAACTGCGGGATGACGAAGATCAGCAGGATCGCGGTGACGATAAAGGCGACCACGAGTACCGCGGTGGGGTAGAACAGGGCCTTCTTGATCTTGCCCTTGAGGCTCTCGGTCTTTTCCTTGTAGGTCGCGATGCGGTCGAGCACCACCTCGAGGGCACCGGACTGCTCGCCGGCGCGCACGAGATTGACGAACAGCTCGTCGAAGTACTTGCGGTGCCGATCGAGGGCGTCGGCGAGGTTGGTGCCGCTCTCGACGTCGTTCTTCACCTCGTTGATGAGGTCCTTCATCGTCTTCTTCTCGGCGCTCTGGGCGATGATGTCCAAGGCCTGCACGATGGGCAGGCCGGCGGTCATCATGGTGGCGAGCTGCCGGGCGAAGGTGGCGATGTCGCGCGGCTGGACGGGCTTGGAGCTGGAGAAAAGCGGCTTGGCCTTGCGCTTGACCCGGATCAGGGTCATGCCCAGACGCCGGATCTCGGCACGCACGGCGGTGTCGTTGAACGCCGCCATCTCGCCCTTGATCACCCGGCCTTCCTTGGTGCGCGCCTCGTAGGTGAAGACGGGTTTTTCGCTTGTCTTGTTCTTGCTTGCCGCAATGGCCATCTTGTCTCTCCCTTGATCCCGGCCGCCTTCAGTCCTTGGTGACGCGGTTGATTTCCTCGAGGCTGGTCACGCCGGCGAGCACCTTTTTCAGACCGGAGCGTCGCAGGTCGTCGATGCCTTCCTTGCGCGCCTGGTCGGCGATGTCCATGGCATTGCCGCCTTCCATGATGATCCGCCCCATCGCCTCGGACACGGGCATGACCTGATAGATGCCGACCCGGCCCTTGTAGCCGTTGGTGCACTGATCGCAGCCCACCGCCTTGTAGATGGTCGGCGAGCCGGCGAGGTCCTCGGCGGTGAACCCCTCGCGGCGCAGTTCCTCGTCGGGGATGCTTTCCTTGGTGCGGCAATTATTGCACAGGCGTCGCGCCAGTCGCTGCGCGATGATCAGGCTCACCGACGAGGCGATGTTGTAGGCCGGCACGCCCATGTTCACCATCCGAGTGAGCGTCTGTGGCGCGTCGTTGGTGTGCAGGGTCGAGAGCACCAGGTGCCCGGTTTGGGCGGCCTTGATCGCGATCTCGGCGGTTTCGAGGTCGCGGATCTCGCCCACCATGATCACGTCCGGATCCTGGCGCAGGAAGGCGCGCAGTGCGTTGGCGAAGGTCAGCCCGACCTTGGGATTGACGTTGACCTGGTTGATGCCCGGCACGACGATTTCCGCCGGGTCTTCGGCGGTCGAGATGTTGCGGTCGCCGCTGTTGAGGATGTTCAGGCCGGTGTAGAGCGAGACCGTCTTGCCCGAGCCGGTGGGGCCGGTGACCAGGATCATGCCGTAGGGCTTGTCGAGCGCGTCCATGTAGAGCGCTTTCTGCCCGGGCTCGTAGCCGAGCTGGTCGATGCCCAGTTGCGCGCTGGTCGGGTCGAGGATACGCAGCACCACCTTTTCGCCGAACAGGGTCGGGCAGGTGTTGACACGAAAGTCGATCGAGCGGTTCTTCGACAGCTTGAGCTTGATGCGCCCGTCCTGCGGGATGCGCCGCTCGGAGATGTCCATCCGGCTCATCACCTTGACGCGCGCGATGATGCGGTCGGCCAGGTTGGCCGGCGGCTTGGCGCTCTCGGTGAGCATGCCGTCGATGCGGAAACGCACGCGGAACTGCTTCTCGTAGGGCTCGATGTGGATGTCCGAGGCGCCCTTGCGGATGGCATCCGTCAGGAGCTTGGTGACGAACTTGACCACCACGTCGTCCTGGATCGAGGCATCCTCGACGTCGTGGGCCTCGTCGTCCTCGCGCTCGAACTCGACGTTCGACAGGTCGTCGTCGAGTTCGTCCCCCAGGGCATCCATGCTGTCGCTCAGGGCTTCCTCGAGCAGTCGCGCGATCGTCGGCGCCTCGGCGACCACCGCCTCGATCGCCATGTTGGTCGAGAAACGAAAGCCGTCGATCGCGCCGGTATCGGAGGGGTCGGCAACGGCCACCGTCAGGCGACGCCCGCGCTTGAACAGCGGCAGCGCCATGTTGGCCTGAAGGACCTTCTCGGGGACGAGTTTCAGGGGCAGGTCGCTGGTGTCGATGGCATCGAGATCCACCAGCGGCAGACCGAAACGCTTGGAGGCGACGGCGGCGATGGTTGCCGCCGACACGCCCTCCGCGATCACGGTGTTGAGCAGCGAGTCCTCGCTGGCTTCGGCCTTGGATTGAATGGTCTTTGCCTGGTCGGAGGACAGGGCTTCCTCCCTGACCAGGGCGCTGAGCAGTCCATTGACGGGGGGTGCGCTCATCGATCCGCCTGTGCGTTGTCGCGTCCGTGTTCGTGCCCCGCGGGCGGGGCGGCATGCGCAAAGGATGCCCGCTTGGCCGGTTTCTGACAAGGGAAACCCTGCACGATTCGATGACGTCTCTGCGGGCCTCCAAGGGTGCAGATGCAAGGCGCAGCCCGCCGTGAAGGGTCGTCGCTCTTTACACGGGCGGCAACGCCGCAGATGGACCCTTGGAAGCCCGTTCCAGCTCCGCGTTCACCGGGCTGCGGAGCGACGTTGAGTCGCTCCGGTCCCGGTTCACCCAGACGGGGCTCGCGGGTTTGCCCGCACGCAGCAAAGCCGTCCCTCGACGGGCAATGAGCCCGTCTTCGCTCCGGCGCCCTGATTGCGCACAAACCCGCGAGCCAGAGATGCCATCGAATCGTGCAGGGTTTCCCCGGGCACCCGGGCACCCGGGCACCCGGGCACCCGGGCCCCGGGGGCGTCGGCTCAGTCGGGCGTGTCGGACTCCTGGCGGGATTCGAGCTCGGCCACCCGGGCACGCAGGCGCTCGTTCTCCTCGCGCATGCGAACCAGCTCGGTCACGTCGCGCTGGATGCCGATGAAGTAGGTCAGGTGGTCGTCGTCGTTGAAGACCGGGGTGATCGACAGCTCGTTCCAGAACAGGCTGCCGTCCTTGCGGTAGTTGCGCAGCACCACGCGGGTGGCCTCGCCCCGACGGATGGCGTCCCTGACCTCGGCCAGCGGGGCCTGGTCGCGATCACCGGCCTGAAGGAAGCGACAATCCTGGTAGAGGATGTCGTCTTGTGAGTAACCGGTCAGTTCCTCGAAGGCCTGGTTCGCGTAGATCAAGATATTGTCCGAGCCTTCCTGCTCGGCAATCACGATACCGTCCGTCGAGGCGTTGACCGCCTTCTTCAGCAGATTCGCATCCAGCATCAAGGTCTGGATCTCCTGTGGTGCATGAGGGTCACGGCATTGTGACACAGACGGCATGATGTCCACACGGCCGCCTGGGATCGATCCCGGCTCAGTGCCGGGTCAGGCGAACCGGGGCGGGTTCGGGGCGGCCGAGCGCTTCGGCCACCTGCTCGCGGCAGTGCTGGATGTCCCGCTCCACCAGTTCGCGCCAGCGTTGCATGAAATCGACGGCCTGGTCGCCGTCCTCGGGTTCGAGCAGCGGCAGCTCGCACCAGAAGACGCGCGCCCCGGCCGCGCTGGTGGTGGGGTTTTCCGGGCGGGTCGTGTCGAGCCGGATCCAGGCGCGCGCTCCCCAGCGACGGGCCATCTGCGTGCGCTGGGTCTCGTTGAGCCCGGTCGGCAGCAGCCGGACATGGAACTGGTCGTCGTGCAGGGCGGTGAACAGCCGCAGGCCGCCGGCGGAGAATGGCCGGCCCGGCACGAGGTTGTCGATCACGACCACCGGGGCGGTCGCTCGTCCCGGGGCGTCGGCGACCCATTCGGCGCGCCCCTTGATGTACTCGGCCAGCCACACCAGCCCCAGGTCGCGGTCCGGCCAGGCAGTGCGCGCCTCGAGCTGGGCCAGGGCCTCGATCAGCACCTCGCGCAGGTAGTCCTCCGGGGTGAGCCACATCAGGGCGGTCACCTCGGCGGCGCGCAATTCGGACGGATCGAGGTCGATGGCCGCGCGCATCACCCGGTCGAGGAGCGACCGAGGTGGTGCCACCGTGGTCGGCGGGGCGGTGGTCGATGTCTCGTCGCCCGCGTCCTCGTTCGCGTCCGGGCCTTCCTGCTCCAGCAGCAGGGCGATCTGGGCGAAGCCCATGCCGCTCTCGGCCAGTTCCTGGATGCGCTGGATGGTGCGGATGTCGGCCTGGCTGTAGAGCCGGTGCCCGGCCGGCGTGCGCGTCGGTCGAATCAGGTCGTAGCGACGCTCCCAGGCACGCAGGGTGATCGGGTTGACCCCGGTGATCTGCGATACCGACCGGATCGGCAGTAGGGCCTGACTTTCGGTTTCGGTTGGGTTCGATTCGGTCGTGGACACGGGCCACCTGCGACGCAATGGGTGTTGTATAACTTGTGCATCGATATTGTAGCAGCCTTCGACTACGCTCGCGTCAAACGATACCGCGCAACCGGACGGTGTTCGTCGCCCTGACCGGTCCGCATTCACACGAGGCATAACCGACATGACCGAAGCGAAGCTGAAGACGGAGCGTATTTACTGGCTGGTGGGCGCGAGCGCCGGGATCGGGGCGGCACTGACCGACCGACTGGTTGCGCGCGGTCATCGGGTCGCCATCTCGGCCCGACACCAGGCGCGCCTCGACGAACGGGCCAGCCGCGATCCGGAGCGGGTGCTGGCGCTGGCCGTCGACGTCACCGACCCGGAGTCGCTGGCCCATGCCTACCGCGAGCTGGTGGCGCACTGGGGGGTGCCGGACTCGGTGATCCTGAATGCCGGCGACTACGAGCCGATGGGATTGGCGGACTTCGATCCCGGACTGTTCGAGCGATTGATCCGGGTCAATTTCCTAGGCGCGGTCAACGGTATCGATACCGTGCGTGAGGATTTCATCGCGCGGGGTGCCGGTGAAATCGTGCTCACGGCGAGTGTGGCCGGCTACCGCGGCCTGCCCTACGCGGCCCCCTACGGCGCGAGCAAGGCGGCCATGATCAACCTGGCCGAGTCGTTGCGTCCCGAGTTCGAGCGGGCGGGGGTGGCGATGCGCGTGATCAATCCCGGCTTCGTGCGCACCCGCCTGACCGACAAGAACGACTTCGCCATGCCGGGGCGCATCGAACCGGAGGCAGCCGCTGAGTTGATCGCCCGTGGCCTGGAGGGACGGGGCTTCGAGATCCTCGCACCACGAGGCTTTGGCTGGGTGATGAAGGGCCTGCGACTGCTGCCCTACGCCCTGTATTTCCGGCTGACCCGCCGGATGCTAAAGGAACCGGGCGCGTGACGGTGTCGGGGCGCGACCTGAATCGGGCGGCCGCCCTCGAGCGCTACGTGGCCGTGATGGAGGGGCTGCGGGTCGATCACCTCGACGCGCTGGCGTCGGTGTATGCCGAGCAGGCGCGCTTCGTCGACCCGTTCAACGAGGTGCGCGGCATCGAGGCGATCGAATCGGTGTTCGCCCACGGGTTTGCGCAGTGTCCGGGGATGCGATTCGTGGTGCAGGCCCGGGCCGTGGATGGCGATCGCGCCCTGCTGCGCTGGCGGATGCGCTGCGATGCCTCGGCGCACGGCCTGTCGATCGACGGCATGTCCGAGCTCGTTCTGGGGCGCGACGGGCGGGTGGTCGACCACGTCGACTACTGGGACCCGGCCGCCCAGCTCTACGAGCGGGTGCCGGTGCTTGGCTGGCTGATGCGCCGGATCAGGCGTCGCCTCGCCGCCCCGACGAGCCCGAGTCGTTGACGCGGTCGGGTTCGTCGATCGCCCCGGGCGGGCCCTCGTAGTCCTCCCAGGCCGGGTCGGTCTCATAGATGGGCGGGGCGGCGTCGCTGACGTGCTCGTGGGCCGGTGGCGATTCGGTCTCCTCGTCGGTGGTGCGCGGATCGAGCTCCAGGCCCGCCGCCGAGGTGCGGTGGGTGAAGACGTAATCGCCGCGTTCCTCGTCCGGTACCGGCGCGTCGATCAGGATGCGCCAGAAGACCAGCAGGATCATGGTGCCGAGCGCCGCGAGGACGAACAGCGGGAAACCGGCCGCGCCGAACCAGCCCATGGCCAGGCCGCTGATCATCGGGCCGACGGCCGAGCCGGCCCCGTTGACCATCAACAGCCCGCGCGTGCCCTCGAGTACCTGGTCGCTCGACAGGCGGTCGTTGGTCTGCGCGACACTGATGGCGTAAAGCGAGAAGGAGAACCCGCCGAAGACCAGCGCCAGGGCGAACAGGGTCCAGCCCGGGAACCAGTCCTGCAGGGCAAGCAGCACGGAAAACGCGCCGCCGATCGCCGAAATCACGATCAGCACGTAACGGCGGTCGCGCCCGTCGGACAGGCGCCCGATCGGCCATTGCAGCAACCCGCCGCCGACGATGATGGCGGCAACGAAGGTCGCCACCTGGGTGTCGGGCAGGCCGACCCGGTTGGCGTAGACCGCCGCCATGCCATAGATGGTGCCGGTGATCACCCCGGACATCGCCGCGCCGATCACGCCGGTGGGCGCCAGCCGGAACAGCTCGCTCAGCGGCAGCCGGGTGGTCTCCATGGGTGGCGGCTGGCTCACCCGCGTGAGCGCGATCGGCACCAGCCCCAGCGAGAACAGCAGGCCGACGATGGCGAAGGTCGAGACCTCCATCGGGCCGTAGATGCCGATCAGGAACTGGCCGGCGCCGTAGGCGAACAGGCTGACCATCATGTAGATGCCGAACACCTGCCCGCGGTGCGTGGTCACCTTCTCGTTGATCCAGCTCTCGATCACCATGTAGAGGCCCAGCAGGGTCACGCCGTTGATCAGCCGCAGGAGCATCCAGAACCAGGGCTCGACCCACAGGCCGTGCAGGATGGCGGCCGCCGAGGAGATCGCGGCGAGCGCGGCGAAGGTGCGGATGTGGCCTACTCGACGAATGATGGCCGGGATGGTGAGCGTGCCCAGCACGTAGCCGAGGTAGAAGGCCGACATGACCAGGCCGATGGTGCCGTCGGAGAACCCCTCCTCGGCGGCGCGCAGGCCGAGCAGGGTGGCGAGCAGGCCGGAGCCGGCGAGCAGCACGCCCATGCCGGCGAGCAGCGACTGGACCGAGAACACCGTGCTAAGCATCGCGCGTCTCCGCGGCCTGTCCCGGGGCGGCCATGGTCATTTGCCACCCTTGGGCTTCTGCGCGCCCGGGCAGTTGGTGGCGAACAGGGCCTCGTCCTCCAGGCGCAGGGCGGTCAGCTGATGACCCCAGAGACAGCCCTGGTCGATGCCCCAGGCATTGGCACGCGCCTTTGCCGGGCCCAGGGTCGACCAGTGACCGAAGACGATCCGACGCTCGGCCATCGCCCGCTCGGGCATGGCGAACCAGGGGATCAGCGCCGGGTCGGCATCGGCCGGGGGACGCTTCTCGGTGAAGTCGAGCCGGCCATCGGCGTGGCAGTAGCGCATGCGGGTGAAGACGTTGATGGCGAAGCGCTGGCGGTCGATTGGCGTGGTATTGCCGTCCGGATGATCGCTCTGGTTACCGAAGATCTCGCCGAAGAAGGTCAGCGGCTCGTCGGCCTGCATGGCCGCCTCGGCTTCCCGGGCGGCGGCCTGTGCCGTCGGCAGGTCCCAGGCGGGGTGGATGCCGGCATGCACCAGGGTCCAGTCGAGGCCCGGGTCGTGATGCAGGAGCGGTTGCCGGCGCAGCCAGTCGATCAGCTCGTCGCCGTCGGCGGCGGACAGGATCGGGGCCAGCGTGTCGCGACCGCGGGCGACCCGCGTACCGAAATAACAGCCCAGCAGGTGGATGTCGTGGTTGCCCAGCACGGTGACGGCGCGGTCGCCCAGCCCGCGGACGAAGCGCAGCGCCTCGAGCGACTGCGGGCCGCGATTGACCAGGTCGCCCACGAACCAGAGCCGGTCGGCCGCCGGGTCGAAGCGGATCTGTTCGAGCAGGGCCTCGAGCGGGTCGAGGCAGCCCTGCAGGTCGCCGATTGCGTAGGTGGCCATGGGGCGGGGGAATTCCGTCGCGTGAAGTGGGCAAAGGGGGGATGCTAGCACCCGACGCATGGGAGTGGTGCGGCGGGATCGACAGCGATGTTGGCCGGGTTGCCGGCCCGAGCTTGGATCGTGGCTACTGGATGCTGCGGAAGGCCGCCGGGGCCACCAGGTCGAAGGTCGGGATGGTCACCCGGAGTACCTCGCCCTGATCGCTGACAAAACCGTAGTCGCCCCACATTCGCCCGGCGGGTGACTCGATCACGGCACCGGAGCGGTAGGAAAACCGGTCGCCGGGCAGGATGCGCGGTTGTTCGCCGACCACGCCCTCGCCGCGCACCTCCTTGAGGCAGCCGTTGCCGTGGTCGATGACCCAGTGCCGGTCGGTCAGGGTGACCGGCTGATCGCTGTCGTTCTCGATCACGATCTCGTAGCCGAAGGCGAATCGATTCGCGGCGGTGTCGCTGTGCTCGGGCACGAATACCGCCCGCGGGCGGATGCGGATGGACTCGGCCAGGGGCGAGGCGGTCAGCATCATGGCGCCCCCGCCGCGGCGCGATCGACGAACCAGTGGGTGGTCCGCTCGGCCGCCAATCGTTCGGCGGGGCGCTCGCTTTTCCCGTCGCGAATGCGGGCGAACGCCCGGCGCTTGTCCGCGCCCAGCACCAGGAAGACCACGTCGCGAGCGGCCTCGAAAACCGGGAAGGTCAGCGTGAGGCGATGGCCGTGGAGCTTGGCCACCGGGTTGACCACCACCAGGCGCTCGCGTTCGGCCAGTGCCGGGGTGTCCGGGAACAGCGAGGCGAAGTGCCCGTCGCTGCCCAGCCCGAGCAGGGTCACGTCGAAGCGCGGCACGGCCCCGGCCGTCCAGCGCCGCAGTGCCGTCTCGTAGGCATCGGCGTCCCACTCCGGGTCACGCTGCTGGTCCGAGATCATCGGGAAGGTGCGATGCGGCTGGATGCCCAATGGTTCGAACAGGGCCAGCCGCGCCATGCGGAAATTGCTGTCGGGGTGATCCAGCGGCACGTTGCGCTCGTCGCCGAAGTAGAACTCCACTGCCTGCCAGTCGAGGGCGTCACGGTAGCGGTGGGCGAGCAGTTGATAGAGCCGTCTCGGCGTGCCCCCGCCGGCCAGTGCGATCCGCGCGATGCCCCGCGCACGCACCGCCGCGGCCAGCCGATCGACCAGGAAGTCGGCGCAGGCGGCGAAGGCGTCCTCGGCCTGGGGGTAGGCGTGTATGTCGGCGGTCGCGGACATGGCCGTGGTTTCCTGCGATGGGTGAAGGGGGTGCCGGTGCCCGGCGCCCGATCGGGGCGCGGGTCGGTCGCTCGTCAACTGCTCGGGTCGAGCCGTCGGGCCAGCGTCAGGAAGGCGGGTATGTCCAGTGCCTGCGCGCGCAGCGACGGGTCGATTCCCGACGCCTCAATTGTTGACGCTGGCATGAGGGGTTTCAAGTTGTTGCGCAGGGTCTTGCGACGCTGGGCGAAGGCCGCGGTGACCAGCGTCTCGAAGCGGGCCTGCTCGGCGGGCGGCACCAGCGGCTCGGCGCGCGGGGTGATGCGGATCACGCTCGACTCCACTTTGGGCGGCGGGTTGAAGGCCTCGGGCGGCACGTCGAACAGGTGCTCGACCTCGGCGTGCATGGCGGTGAGCACGCTCAATCGCCCGTAGGCCGAGTCGTTGGGGCCGGCGGCCAGGCGGTTGCCGACCTCGCGCTGCACCATGAACACCATGTCATGGATGCGTGTCGACTGTTGCAGCAGCCGGGTGATCAGCGCGGTGGCGATGTTGTAGGGCAGGTTGCCGACCAGGGTCAGCGGCGGGGTGAGCCCTTGCGCCTCGCACAGCGCATCGAGGTCCAGGCGCAGGGCATCCTGCCCCACCAGTTCGACCTGTCGGCCAACGCCCTCGGCATCGAGCTTGACGCGCAGGTGACGGATAACGTCGCGGTCGAGCTCGATCGCGACCACGCGGTTGCCGCGCTGGGCGAGTGGCACGGTCAGTGCCCCGAGCCCCGGCCCGATCTCGATAACGGGCCCATCGCCCGGGATGGCGCCGAGGATGCGGTCGATCACGCCGTAGTCGACCAGGAAGTTCTGGCCGAAGCGCTTGCGCGCCCGGTGGCCGTCCTGGACGCCTTTCTTGGAATTGCCCGCGGCTGCCATGGTCAGGCCGCCGCCCGCCGGGTGATCTCGCCGGCAAGCCGGATCGCCTCGGCCAGCGAGCCGTGCTCGGCCCGACCGCTGCCGGCCAGGTCCAGGGCCGTGCCGTGATCGACCGAGGTGCGCACGATCGGCAGGCCCAGGGTCACGTTCACCGCCCGACCGAAGCCGGCGTACTTGAGTACCGGCAGGCCCTGGTCGTGGTACATCGCCAGCACGGCATCGGCGCCGTCGAGGTGGCGGGGCGTGAACAGGGTGTCGGCAGGCAGCGGGCCGATCGCCTGGATGCCGCGTTCGCGCATCGCCTCGAGCGTCGGGCCGATCACGCGGATTTCCTCGTCGCCCAGGTGCCCGGATTCGCCGGCATGCGGGTTCAGGCCCGCGACCAGCAGGCGCGGCTGCGGCTTGCCCAGCCAGTCGACCATCGCCGCGTGCAGCGTCTCGATCACGGTGGTCAGCGTCTGGCCGGTGATCGCGGCCGGCACCCGGGCCAGGGGCAGGTGGGTGGTGGCCAGCGCGACGCGCAGGGTGTCGGCCACCAGCATCATCACCGGGGTGCCGCCGACCCGGTCGGCGAGGTATTCGGTGTGCCCGGTGAAGGGAATGCCGGCGTCGTTGATCACGCCCTTGTGCAGCGGCGCGGTGACCATCGCGGCGTAGCGGCCATCACGGCAGCCATCGGCGGCGTGATCGAGCATGTCCAGCACGTGGCGGGCGTTGCCCGGATCGAGCCGACCCGGCGTGACCGGATTGGCCGCGGCCAGATGGTGGAAGCGAAAGCCGGCTGAGGTGGCGGCCGAGTCGTCCGCGGCCGGCCAGTCGAAGGGCAGACCCAGGGCCTCGGCGCGCGCGGCGAACACGTCCCGGTCGCCGAGGACGACCAGTTCGTCGGACGGCGTGAAGGCCGGGTCGGCGGCCAGCGCGAGCAGCAGGTCCGGGCCGATCCCGGCCGGTTCGCCGCTACTGACGACCAAGCGCACGCTGGCCACTGGCGTCGTTGACGGTGCCGGTCAGGCGGTTCTCGATGTAGGCCTCCGCGCGCAGGCGGCGGATGTACTTGGTCAGCTCCTCGTCGGCGCGGCGCTCGCCGATGGCATTGCGTGCCTGCTCGCGCAGGTCCTCGCCGGAGACCTCCTGGCGGCGCTGGTCGTTGACCCGCAGGAAGTGAAAGCCGAACTGGCTTTCGAAGACCGGGCTCAACTCGCCGGTCTGGACCGATTCCAGGGCTTGCGCGAACGCCGGCACCATGTCCTCCGGGTTTACCCAGCCCAGGTCGCCGCCGCGCTGGGCGGAGCCCGGATCGTCGGAGAATTCGCGTGCGACCGAGGCGAGGGTCGTCTCGCCGCTGGCGACCTGGGCGCGCAGCTGCTCGGCCAGCTCGCGGGTGGCGGCCGGGTCGCGGTCTTGGCGGGGGCGCAGCAGGACGTGTTCGGCCCGATACTGCGTCACGGCCGCGGTGCCGGTGGTGCTGCGCGTGTCCTTGACCTTGACGATGTGAAAGCCGTTCGGGCTGCGGATGATCTCGCTGACCTCGCCGGCCTGCATGTCCTGCACCACCGGCAGGAACAGCGACGGGATGCGTGCCGGTTCGCGCCAGCCGAGATCGCCGCCCTCGTCGGCGTTGAGCGCATCGGAACGCTCGGCCGAGACGCGGGCGAAGTCCTCGCCGTCGCGCAGCTCGTCGCGGATCGCCTCGGCGCGTTCGCGGGCCGATTCGATCGCCTCGGGCGAGGCATTTTCGGGGACCGAGACCAGGATCTGGGCGAGGCGGTACTCGGTCTGCTCGGCCGACGCCCCGGTGCGCTGCTCGATGTAGGCGTCGATGTCGCGATCGGAGACATTGATCTGGCTGTAGACCTCGCGCTTCTGCAGCTCCTCGAGCAGCATCTGCTCGCGGATGCCGTCGCGGAACTCGGCCCAGTTCTGGCCCTGGCCGACCACGGCGTCGCGCAGTTGCGAAAGGTTCATGCCGTTGCGCTGGGCGATGCCGTTGAGCGCCTGGTTGAGGCGGGTGTCGTCGATCTGGATGCCGATCTTGTCGGCCCGCTCGAGCATGGTCGCCTCGGTGATCATGCGGTCGAGCACGCGCTCGCCGAGGCGTTGCTGGTCGGCCGGGCTCATGTTGGCGAGATCCACCTGGCCACCCAACTGGGCCACCTCGGCCTGCAGTTCGCGCTGGGTGATCACCCGGTCATCGACCACGGCCACGATGCGGTCCAGTGGCTGGAAGCCGCTCATGCCGGGGTTCTGCTGGCCGGACGAGCCACCGTTGGCCTGGGCGGCCGCCGGTGACGCGGTCAGGGTCATCGAGGTGGCGGTGAGCAGCAGGGTGGCCAGCACGGCCAGCGGTCGACGCGCGTGGCGGTGTGTCGGGGCGTGCGAAACGGGCATGGATCTACTCGCGGTTGCGGCGTTGAAATTCGGTCATGTTCCGGGGTGACGATACCCGGGCTCGGGCGATCATAACGCATCCGGGCAGTTGGGGCCGATGCCCGGCGGTCAGGGATCGAAGCCGAGGATGTCGTCGCGGAACTGGTTGCCGCCGATGCCACCCAGGCCCTTGAGCTCGACCTGGAAGACCACGGCGTTGGAGTACTCGGCATCGTCGCCCAGGTCGGTACCCACGTCCGGTCGGACGATGTAGCGCTTGAAGGCCAGGCGTGCCGACCAGCAGCAGGACTCGTAGCCCACGCCGAGCAGCGACTGGACCACCTGCTCGGACTCGAAGTCGTAGCCGACCCGGCCGAGCATCGACCAGCGCCGTGAGAGCGGCCAGGCGAACGACACGTCGCCCTGGCGGTAGTCGCGGTCCGACTCGTTGATGCCCTCGCGGGTGAACCAGGAGAAATTCAGGACGCGATTGTCTTCTCCCCGATAGCCGAGTCGCGTCTGCGAGCGAGAGACCCGTTCCCGATCGGTGTCGTACTCGGCGGTGAACGAGCCGTTCCAGTTCTGAGTGACGTCGCTGTAGACCTCGGCGAGCACGGTCGAGCCACCTGCCTCTCGGTAGCTCGGGTGCGTCTCCGGGGTGGCGAAATTGGGCGGCAGCACCGTCTCGGAGTCCTCGAACCGGTAGCGCTGGGCCACGCGCAGCGACAGCGGCACGGTGCCTTGCTGGGTGTCGATCAGCGACCAGGACAGGCCGTAGGTCAGGGCGTTCTCGTCGGCGATCCGGTCGCCGCCGGAGTAGCGATTGGGACGGAACAGCTGGCTGTAGCTGAGCGTCGGCTGCCCGGTGTCGAACAGCGGGATGTCGCTCTGGTCGCGGTACGGCACGTACAGGTAGTAGAGCCGCGGCTCGAGCAGGGCGCGGTAACGACCCGTTTCACCGTAGGCGCGCTCGAAGAACAGGCTGCCGTCAATGCTGGAGATCGGCACGCTGCGCGTGGCGCTGGTGTCGAATGCCCGGTTGCCGTCAATCGTGTTGGGATCGGCGTCATCCAGGTGGTAGCTGGTGGTGTCGAGCGTGACCTGCGGGCGCAGACGGTACCAAGTGTCGTCGAAGGTCTGACCAAGCCCGATCGCGGCATGCGCACGATCGCCGACGATGCGTTCGCTCGAGGGGTGGGCAAACCGGGTGACGTCCGCGCGCACACTCAAGCTGGGCGCGACGTGTTCGCCCCACTGCCCCAGGCCGAAGCGGTTGCTGGCGGTCAGCCGCGGCATGATTCGGTACGGGTACTGGTACTCGCTCAGGTCGGGATTAATGGTCTGGTAGCGCTGCGCCAGCAACCCGAGGTTCCAGCCGCCGCCCGGGCGGGCGTTGAGTCGCACGTCGCTGCGGAGATGGCTGGTGGTCGACTGTTCCAGGTTGGTGGAAAAGTCCTGGAAGAACTGGTCGTCGGAGACCCGATTGATGTCGACGCGGTAGTCGAGGTCCGGATTGACCCGCCCGCTGCTGTCGAGTCCCAGGGACCAACGCGAGCCGCCCTCGACCCGGTCGTCGGGCAGGTAGAAGAAATCGAGCTGGTCACGACCGAGGTCCTCGCTGCCGAACTGGTGCAGCCAGCGCACCTGCCCGCCCAGGCCCAGACCGCGCTTGGTCAGCAGGGTGGGGGTGAGCGTGGCGTCGAGATTGGGCGCGATGTTCCAGTAGTAGGGCTGGGCGTACTCGAAGCCGCCTTCGGTGCTGTTGCCGAAGGTCGGGTAGAGCAGGCCGGACTGGCGCCGGTCGTCGATCGGGAAGTTGAGATACGGCGCGTAGAACACCGGCACGCCACCGGCTCGCAAGGTGGTGTGCCAGGCCTCGCCGCGGCCGGTCTCACGGTTCAGGTTGACCTCGCGTGCCTGGAATTCCCAGTCGCGTTTTTCGGCCGGGCAGGTCGAGAAGGTCGCCTGGCCGAGGCGATAGTGCTGCCGGTCGTCCTGGACGATGGTCTCGGCCACGCCGGAGAGGTGCTGGCTCTCCAGCCAGTAATGCGCCCGCTCCAGTCGCCCGGCGTCCGTGTCGAGGTTCAGCTCGCCGCGCTCGGCCTGCACGGCCATGTCGCCGGTCTGCAGCCAGAGGTTGCCCTCGGCGGAGACGCTGGCCTCGGAGCCCTGCCGGTAGATCAGCCGCTCGCCGCGCACGCGCCGCCCCGGCTCGTCGACGATGGCATCCCCGATCAGGGTGACGGTGCCGTCAGTGCCGTACTCGGCCCGGTCGGCCGAGGCCTTGCCCGGCTCGCCCTCGGCCAATGGCTGGTAGGCGGGGCGCTCCGGGCCGAAGGCCGGGCACAGGCCCCACTCGCCGCCCGAGGCCGCTTCGACTGGCTGCAGCGATTGGCTCCCGGCCAGTCCGCCGGCCCCGAGTGCAGCGGCGATGGCGATGGCCAGTGGCGTGCGCGTCTTCCCTGACTCCATGCGTTGGGCTCAGCTCTCGGATGACGGGGCGATCGGGTCGAGGATCTCGCGGAAGTCCGCCGCGATCTGGTCGATTTCCCGTTCGCCGTCGATGCGGGCCAGTCGCCCGTCGCGCTCGTAGTACTCGACCAACGGCGCCGTCTGCTCCTGGAATACCTCCAGGCGGCGACGCACGGTGTCCTCGTTGTCGTCGTTGCGCTGAACCAGTTCGTGCTCGCAGTGGTCGCACTGGTGGTCGGAATCCGGCGGATTGGTGAAGCGATTGAACACCGCGCCGCATTCCTTGCAGGTCATGCGGCCGGTCAGGCGCTTCATCAGCTTGTCGAGCGGCACGTCCAGGAGGATGCCGAGCTCCAGCGGGCGCTCGAGGCCTTCGAGCATCTCGTCGAGCGCCTCGGCCTGGGCGATGTTGCGCGGGAAGCCGTCGAGGATGAAACCGCGCTGGGTGTCCGGTTGGGCCAGGCGCTCGCGGATCATGCCCAGTACGATGTCGTCACTGACCAGCTGGCCTTCGTCCATCGCGGCCTTGGCCTTGAGACCGAGTTCGGTGCCCGCGGCCACGGCGGCGCGCAGCAGGTCGCCGGTGGAGATCTGCGGGACCTTGTAGTGTTCCACCAGGCGTGCCGCCTGCGTGCCCTTGCCCGAACCCGGGGCGCCCAAAAGTACGATTCGCATGGTTTTCCAGATCTTGATAGCCGTGGATTTTGCCGACCGAATTCGAGACCGGGACTCCGGTCGACCGGCGAAAAACGGTATCATAACCAAAACGCCGTGACTTGCGGCGAGATGGCTTCCCGTTTCTTCGGAAACTCTGCACGAATGGCATGGCATTCATGCAGAGTTTCCCTTCAGTTCAACAGCAATCTATCGAGGCCGATCCCTATGGACCTGTCGAAGATCTCCGCCGGCAAGAACCCGCCGGAAGACATCAATGTCGTTATCGAAATCCCGGTGCAGGGCGTGCCGGTCAAGTACGAGCTGGACAAGGATTCCGGCGCGCTCCTGGTCGATCGTTTCATGGCGACCTCGATGTACTACCCGACCAACTACGGTTTCATCCCGCAGACGCTCTCCGACGATGGCGATCCGGTTGACGTGATGCTGGTCGCGCCGTTGCCGCTGCAGCCGGGTTCGGTGATCCGCGCGCGTCCGGTGGGCATGCTGGAGATGACCGACGAATCGGGCATCGATGCCAAGATCATCGCCGTGCCGCACGACAAGCTCACCCCGCACTACCACGACGTCAAGAAGGTCGAGGACCTGCCGGGCTTCCTGCTCGAGCAGATCCAGCACTTCTTCGAGCAGTACAAGGCGCTCGAGCCGGGCAAGTGGGTCGAGTGCAAGGGCTTTGCCGACAAGGCCGCGGCCTGCAAGGAGATCGAGGACTCGATCGCCCGCCACGAGCAGCAGTGATCCGGTGCGAGTCGGAGCGTGGTGTGCGTCCGACATGACTGCATTGACGCGGCCGGCGGGGTGCTTCCCCGTCGGCCGCGCTTGTTTTCAGTGTAACGGCGAGCCCCGAGCGAATCGATGCTAGATCGTCTCCATGATCATGGCCGGGCCAGGCGGGTATTCCGGCTGCGAATCCTGTTCGCGGCGCTGGTCTCGCTCGTGGTCGTCCTCACCTTGCTGGGGCGGGCCGCCTGGCTGCAGATCGCCCAGCACGAGCACTATCTCGCCAAGGCCGAGCAGAACCGGACCCGCCTGGTGGTGGTGCCGCCCGAGCGCGGCCGGATCTTCGATGCCCAGGGCGAGGTGGTGGCCGACAACGTCGCGACCTACCAGGTGCAGATCACCCCGGAGCACAGTCGTGACGTGGCGGCGGAGCTGGCGATGCTGGCCGACGTGCTGAGGCTGGACGCCCGCGCGGTCGAGGCGCTCGAGGAGCGCATCCGGGTCAGTCGCCGCTTCGACCCGGTGCTGGTCAAGGCCGACCTCGACGAGGTCGAACGGGCGCGGCTTGCGCGGCTCAAGCCCTGGCTTCCCGGGACCGAGATCGTCTCCAGCCTCAAGCGGGTCTACCCGTACCGCGAGCTGCTCGCCCACGTGGTGGGTTACGTCGGTCGGATCAACGCCGAGGACGTCAAGCGTCTCGATCCGGACGCCTACCAGGGCACGCAGTACGTCGGCAAGACGGGCATCGAACGCCAGTACGAGGATCGTCTGCACGGCCAGCCGGGGTACCGGATCGTCGAGGTCGACGCGCTCGGGCGCGAGGTCAAGGTGCTCGAGACCCAGCGGCCGGTGCCGGGCGAGGACATCGCCCTGACCATCGACGTCGGCCTGCAGGGCGTGGCGGCCGCCGCCCTGGGCGAGTACGCCGGGGCGGTGGTCGCCCAGGACCCGCGTGACGGGGCGATCCGCGCGATGGTCTCCCGGCCGTCGTTCGACCCCAACCTGTTCGTCGACGGCATCAGCCACCAGGCCTACCGCGACCTGCTCGAGGACCCGGACCGTCCGCTCTATAACCGCGCGACCACTGCCACCTACCCGCCGGGCTCGACCATCAAGCCGGTGATGGGGCTGGCGGGCATGGAATATGGCCTGCTCGATCCCGACGAGCGCTTCTTCGCCGGCCCGTACTACCAGATCCCGGGCAACGACCACCGCTATCGCGACTGGCGCAAGTGGGGCCACGGCTGGGTCGATTTCGAGGAATCCGTGTTCCGCTCGGTCGACGTGTACTACTACGATCTCGCCTACCGCATGGGCATCGACCGGATGCACGAGTTCTTCACCCGGTTCGGTCTTGGGCAGCAGACCGGCATCGACCTGCCCGGCGAGCGGGCGGGCCTGATGCCCTCGCGCGACTGGAAGCAGCGGGTCAAGCAGCAGGTGTGGTTCCCCGGCGAGACGGTGATTGCCGGCATCGGCCAGGGCTACATGCTCTCGACCATCCTGCAACTGGCCGACATGACCTCGACGCTGGCGCTCTCCGGGGTGCGGCACGTGCCGTGGCTGGTCGCCGACGACCGCGAGCTGCAGCCCCGCCTGACGCTCTCGAGCGACTCCTACTGGCAACGTGCCCGCGAGGCGATGCGAGCGGTGGTCGGCCACGAGCGCGGCACGGCCCACAAGATCGAGGCGCCGTACCCGATTGCCGGCAAGACCGGCACGGCACAGGTGTTCTCGGTGGCCCAGGACGAGGAATACGACGCCGAGGAGCTTGAACGACGGCTGCACGACCATGCCCTGTTCGTCGGCTTCGCGCCGTTCGACGACCCCAAGCTGTCGGTGGCCGTGATCGCCGAGCACGGCGGTAGCGGGTCGGGGACGGCCGCGCCCATCGCCCGACAGGTGATGGATTTCTGGTTCGATGTCGAGCCGGACGCCGACGTCCAGCCCGAATTTTCCGAGTACGGGGACTGATTCATGGCCGTTGACCGTCTGCAACCCATCCGCCTGGGCGACCGGCTCGGGGCCACGCTGCGCTCTGTGTTCAAGCTCGACCCGGTGCTGCTGTTCTTCGTCGCGCTGATCGCCATGATCGGCGTGGTGGCCGGCTACTCGGCTGCCGAGCAGAGCGATGCCTGGGTCGAGCGCAGCATCGTGCGCCTCGGCCTGGGCTTCGGGCTCATGCTGCTGATTGCGCAGATCCCGCAGCGCTGGTTTTTCGCCGTCGCACCCTGGCTCTATGCCGCGGTGGTGCTGATGCTGGTCGCCGTCTGGCTGGTGGGCGACATGGGTGGCGGGGCAAAGCGCTGGCTCGATCTGGGCGTGATCCGCTTCCAGCCGGCCGAGCTGATGAAGGTGGCCATGCCGATGATGATCGCCTGGTTCCTCGCCCGTCGCCCCCTGCCGCCGCGACCGCTAGACGTGGTGGTCGCGATGCTTGCGGTGGGCATCCCCACCGTCCTGATCGCCGGCCAGCCGGACCTGGGCTCGTCGCTCCTGATCATGGCCTCGGGGCTGTTCGTGCTGTTCTTCGCCGGCCTGTCCTGGTGGTACATCGGCGGCTTTCTGGCGCTGGCCACCGCCGCGATGCCGGTGATGTGGTTCTTCGTCATGCACGCCTACCAGAAGGAGCGCGTGCTGACCCTGCTCGACCCGGCCAGCGACCCGCTCGGCGCCGGGTACCACACCATCCAGTCGATGATCGCGATCGGTTCAGGCGGTGTCTGGGGCAAGGGCTGGTTGCAGGGCACCCAGTCGCACCTCGACTTCCTGCCCGAGGGAACCACGGATTTCATCCTCGCGGTCTACGCCGAGGAGTTTGGCCTGATGGGGCTGCTGGTGCTGTTCCTCTTGTATCTCGCCGTCATCTGGCGCGGGCTGTGGATCGCCGAACACGCCGAGTCGGTCGAGGGGCGGCTGCTGGCGGCCTCGATCTCGATGACCTTCATGGTCTACGTGCTGGTCAATGCCGGCATGGTGCTGGGGCTGTTGCCGGTGGTCGGTGCGCCCCTGCCGCTGATGAGCTACGGCGGCACCGCGCTGGTGACCATCATGGTGGGTTTGGGTATGCTGATGAGCATCCGCACGCAACGCAGTTTCCTGGGGCACGATCGTTAGGGGCCGCTCGATGATTTGGCGATGTCTCTGCGGGTCGCCAAGGGCCCAGATGCAAGACGCCGTCCGTAGTGAAGGGCCGAGTCCTTCACAAGGGCGGCAACGCCGCAGGTGGGTCCTTGGCGGCCCGCCCGCTGGGGCAGCCGGGCTTGCTCCCGCTTGGTGTTGCCGCCCTCGGCGGACCGTTACCCGCCGGCGCTGCGGTGCCCGGATCGCGAAATAGCCCGGCTGCCAGAGACGTTGCCAACTCATCGAGAGGTTCCTTAATGACACACGCTTTGAACCGCGCCACGCAAGGCGTTCTGGCCGCCGCTTTCCTCGCTGTCGGCAGCGCGCAGGCCGGCGATTACCTCGACCGCGAACCGGTGCAGGCGTTCATCGACGAGGCGGTCGGCGAGACCGGGGTCCCGCGCGAGCAGATCGAGGCCTGGCTGGGCGATGCCGCCTACCAGCAGAAGATCATCGACGCCATCACTCGCCCGGCCGAGTCCAAGACCTGGGGCGAGTACAGGCCCATCTTTCTCACGGACAAGCGGATCGAGCGCGGCGCGGTCTTCATGCAGGAGCACCGCGCTCTGCTCGACGAGGTCGCCTCGACCTATGGCGTCTCGCCCTACGTGATCACCGCCATCATCGGCGTGGAGACCTATTACGGGCGCATCACCGGCGGCTATCGCGTCATCGACGCGCTGGCCACGCTGGGCTTCGATTACCCGCGCCGCGGGGAATTTTTCCGCGGCCAGCTGGTCGACTTCATTCGCCTGGCCGGCGAGGAAGGCATCTCCATGGACAAGGCCGAGGGCAGTTACGCCGGGGCGATGGGATTGCCGCAGTTCATCCCGTCGAGCTACCGGCACTACGCGGTCGACGGCGATGGTGACGGCGACCGTGACCTGTGGGACAGCCACCACGACGTCTTCGCCAGCGTGGCCAACTACTTCGTCGAGCATGGCTGGGGGCAGGGCGAACCCGTGATGTTCGAGGTGGACATCAACGGTGCCGAGGTCGACGACCTGCTCAACCGGGCGCGTGATCTCGCGCCCAAGACCACCCTGGCCGAGCTGCGCAAGCGCGGCGTGGTCGTGCCGGACGACGCGCCGGTGCCCGACGACTTCGAGGTGATGCTGTTTACGCTCACCGATGGCGATGACGTCGCCTATCACGTGGGACTCAACAATTTCTATGTCATCACCCGGTACAATCACAGCGTGCTCTACGCGACCGCCGTCTGGCAGCTGGCCCAGGCAATCGAAGAGGCCGTCGAAGCGGCCGATCTCGCCACCGGCGCGGCGCACGACGAGGCCGATGCGGGCTGAGGCCGCATCCATCGGGCGCCACCGGCTGACCGGCGCGGCGGTCGTCGCGCTAGTCGGCACGCTGTTGCTGGCCGGTTGTGCCAGCGGTCCGTCTCCGGATCGGGCGGCCACCCGCGATGCCGTCCCCCGCGACGAGCCCTACTCGAGCCGCGGCAACCCCGACAGCTATTCCGTGCTGGGCAAGCGCTACACGGTGCTGGCCAGCAACACGGGCTTTCGCGAGCGCGGTCTTGCCTCCTGGTACGGCAATAAATTCCACGGGCGGCTGACCTCGTCGGGCGAGCCTTACGACATGTACAAGATGACCGCGGCGCACAAGTCGCTGCGCCTGCCGACCTACGTCCGGGTGACCAACCTCGACAACGGCAAGAGCGTGGTGGTGCGGGTCAACGATCGCGGCCCGTTCGTCGACGGGCGGATCATCGACCTGTCCTACGCCGCGGCGCACAAGATCGAGATGACCGGCAAGGGCACCGTGCCGGTCGAGATCGAGGTGGTCGGTCCCGACGACACGCGCACCGCGACCCGGAATTCCGCCTCGTCGGGGAACCGTTCCGGTCGCGCGATGCCCAATGCCCGCTGGGGCGAGAATGTCTTCGTCCAGGTGGGCGCCTTCCGCGACGCGGACAATGCCGAGGAAATCGGTGCGCGCCTGCGTCGCGCGGGGCTCTCGACGGTCAGCCAGTCGGCCGGCGGCTGGACCCGGGTGCGCGTCGGCCCGCTCGCCTCGGCCGACGAGTTCGATGACGTGCGCGAGCGCCTGCGACAACTCGGCTTTCACGAAACAACGATGGTGGTGAAGAAATGATCAAGGCCTTGTCCACGACATGGCGAGGCGGCTGGTTTGCCGGCCTGCTGGCGACGACCCTGCTTTCCCTGGTGGCAACAAGCACGTATGCCGCGCTGCCCACGCCGGGCGCGCCCGATCTCTCGGCGCGTTCCTACGTGCTGCTCGACTACGCCACCGAGCAGGTGATCGTCGAGCGCGACGCCGACCGGCCCGTGCCGCCGGCGAGTATCACCAAGCTGATGACGGCCTACCTTGCCTTCCAGGCGATCAAGAGCGGCAATATCGCCCTCGACGACCAGGTGACGGTCAGCGAGAAGGCCTGGCGCATGGGCGGGTCGCGCATGTTCATCGAGGTGGGCACGCAGGTCACCGTCGAGGCGTTGCTGCAGGGCATGATCGTGCAGTCGGGTAACGATGCCGCCACCGCGCTTGCCGAGTACATCGGTGGTAACGAGGACTCGTTCGTCGCGCAGATGAACGCCACCGCCGAGCGCCTCGGGATGGACGAGACCCACTTCGAGAACCCCACCGGCTGGCCGGCCGAGGGACACCGGATGTCCGCGCGCGACATCGCGACCCTGCTCTCGCAGCTGATCCACGAGTTCCCGGACCTCTACAAGTATTTCCGCCAGAAGTCCTACACCTATGGCGGCATCAAGCAGTACAACCGCGAAAAGCTCCTGTTTCGCAACGAGTGGGTCGACGGCGGCAAGACCGGTCATACCGAGGCGGCCGGCTACTGCCTGGCCACCTCCGGGGCGCGCGACGGCATGCGCCTGATCGCCGTGGTGCTGGGCACCGACAGCGACGAGGCGCGCAACAACCAGGCCGAGGCCCTGCTCAACTACGGCTTCAGGCACTTCGAGACCGTCGATGTGCGCTCGGGTGGCGAGACACTCGCCAGTCCGCGCGTCTACAAGGGCGAGATGGACCAGACCCCGGTCGGGCTGCGCCAGGATCTCTCGGTGCTGGTGCCCAAGAATCAGCGCGACGACCTGGCCATCAGCCTCAAGCTCGACGGCGAGCTGACCGCGCCGCTGAACCAGGGCGATGCCGTCGGCTCGCTGGTGGTGCGCCTGGGCGAGCAGGCCATCGCCGAGCGACCGGTGGTCGCCCTGTCGGACAATCCGGAGGGCGGCCTGGTCAAGCAGGCGACCGATAGTTTCTGGCTCTGGTGGGATAACTGATGATCGACCCGATGCCGTTTGTCGAGGTGCTCTTGTGACAAGCAAGTCACGGCCGGTCTATCTCAACGGTGAGTGGTGCGATACCGACACGGCGCGCGTGTCGGTGCTCGATCGTGGCTACCTGTTCGGCGACGGCGTCTACGAGGTAATCCCGGCCTTCGCCGGTCGGCTGTTCGGTCTCGACGAGCACATGGCGCGCCTGTCGCGCAGCCTCGAGGCGATCGGCATCGCCGAGCCGTTGGGACGTGATGACTGGCAGGCCATCTTCGACCGGCTGCTCGCCGGCATCGACGCCCCCGATGCCGCCATCTACCTGCAGGTGACGCGCGGCGCGCCGG
The DNA here is from genome assembly GCF_023555375.1 of Guyparkeria hydrothermalis. GTDB lineage: Bacteria > Pseudomonadota > Gammaproteobacteria > Halothiobacillales > Halothiobacillaceae > Guyparkeria > Guyparkeria hydrothermalis. The sequence continues at coordinate 140,974 of NZ_JAJSEE010000007.1, read as the reverse complement.
CAAAACGTGACCATGCCTGGCCGGGTGACGAGGTGTCTCCGGGCGTGATGGCCACCGTCTCGCCGATCGGTGCGATCGCCGGCGGCGCGCGCGTGATCACGTTGCCCGATGCGCGCTGGGCGCGTTGCGACATCAAGAGCATCAACCTGCTGCCCAACACCATGGCGCGCCAGCAGGCCCTCGAGCAGGGCTGTGACGAGGCGGTGCTGGTGCGTGACGGGCTGGTGATGGAAGGGGCGGCGACCAACCTGTTCGCCGTGGTCAACGGGCGGCTGGTCACCGCGCCGACCGGGACGCGCATCCTTGCCGGCATCACCCGCGGGCTGTTGCTCGACCTGGTGCGCGACGAGCGGCTGGTCGAGGTGGACGAATCGTTCATCACGATCAGCGCCCTGCGCGAGGCCGACGAGGTGTTCCTGACCAGTTCGACCAAGGATCTCTGGCCGGTGGTCGAGATCGACGGCCAGCCGGTCGGCTCGGGCGCGCACGCGGGTCGGGCTGGCCCGGTTACCCGGCAACTCGATCAGCATTTCCAGGCACTCAAACACCCGCAACGGAGCTCGCGATGACCGACGATTCTTCCCCGAACGGGAAAGGCAATGACCCCCTCGAGGCTCGACCCGATGGGCAATTGACCGCCTGCGATCCCAACGCCAAGCCCACGGCGGCCGAGGACGAGGCGGCGCTCGAGCGCGAGACCCTGATCGACTTTCCGAGTGAATTCCCGATCAAGGTCATGGGCCCGGCCACCGATGCCTTCATCAACGACATCAAACAGGCCGTCGACGGCGTCGTGCCCGGCCTGCCCGAGTCCGCCTGGAAACAGCGCGCCAGCGGCAAGGGCAACTTCGTCGGCCTGACCGTCACCTTCACCGCCACCTCCCGGAAACAGATCGACGACGTCTACCGCGCGATCACCGCGCACCCGGACGTGAAGATGTGCCTCTGATCCGGGCTCAATGCCCGGATCAGAGAGAAATCAGAAGTCAGACGGACGAGGTCAGAGGGTGGCCGTTCCGTCCTCTGACCTCTTATACCTGACTTCTCATGTCTATCTCCCCCGATTTCCATTGGCTAGGCGAACGGCGCGACTACCGCGCCACCTGGGCGGCCATGCGGCGTTACACGGCGAAACGGTCAACCGAGAGCCCGGATGCCTTCTGGGCCCTGACCCACCCGCCCGTGTTCACCCAGGGGCTGGCGGGTCGGCCGGAGCACCTGCTGAGTCCCGGCCACATTCCGGTCATCCCGACCGACCGCGGCGGGCAGGTGACGTATCACGGCCCGGGCCAGTTGGTGTTGTACACGTTGGTCGATCTGCGCCGCGCCGGCCTGGGGCCGCGCGACTGGGTCCATCGGCTAGAGCAGGTCGTGATCGACTGGTTGGCGGCGCGGGACGTGCTCGCCGCGCGCCGATCGGATGCCCCCGGCGTGTACGTCGATCACGCCAAGATCGCCGCCCTCGGCCTGAAAATCCGACAGGGGCGCTGTTATCATGGCCTGTCGTTCAATATCGACATGGACCTGGCTCCATTCGCCCGGATCAACCCCTGCGGCTACCAGGGGCTGGCCGTCACCGACGTCAAGCGCCTGCTCGGCGAGACCGGGTCCCTGCCCGACATCGCCGGCGAGCTGACCGCCGGCCTGGCCAGGTCATCAACGCCGTAAGAGCGCCTTCAGGCGCGATATCCGCTAACGCGACCGCCCCGTTTTTGGAGCGGCGAGTTGTACTCGCCAACGCGGAGTGCAACTCCGCGATCCACGATGCCCGTTGCGCCTCGCACACGCTGGAGACCCAGCCGGAGACCCAACCATGACCGACGCCTCGTACAACGCCGTCAAGCCCGATGCGCCCACCCGGGAAATGCGCTCCTCCGACAAGGTCTCGCGCATCCCGGTCAAGATCGAGCCCAGCGAGCCGATGCGCAAGCCCAGCTGGATTCGCGCCCGGCCGCAGGGCGGGGCGGAGGTTCAGCGCCTCAAGCGCGTGGTGCGCGAGCAGGGGCTGAACACCGTCTGCGAGGAGGCCAACTGCCCCAACCTGGGCGAGTGTTTCAACAACGGCACCGCCACCTTCATGATCCTTGGCGACATCTGCACGCGCCGGTGTCCGTTCTGCGACGTGGCCCACGGCAAGCCGCGCCCGGTCGATCCCGAGGAGCCGGCCCGACTGGCCGAGACCGTGCGCGCCATGGGGCTGAAGTACGTCGTGATCACCTCGGTCGATCGCGATGACCTGCGCGACGGCGGCGCGCAACACTTCGCCGATGTGATCCGCGCCTTGCGCGAGGTCAACCCCGGACTGATCGTCGAGATACTGACCCCCGACTTCCGTGGCCGGGTGGAAAAGGCCATCGACATCCTCGGCGCCGAGCCGCCGGACGTGTTCAACCACAATCTCGAGACCGTCCCGGAGCTCTACCGGGCCGCCCGACCGGGCGCGAGCTACCAGGGCTCGCTCGACCTGCTCGCCGAGATGAAACGTCGCTGCCCCGACGTGCCCACCAAGTCCGGGCTGATGCTGGGGTTGGGCGAGACCGACGAGCAGCTGATGCGCGAATTGCAGGACATGCGCGACCACGGCGTCGACATGCTCACCCTTGGCCAGTACCTGCAGCCCTCCGTCCACCACCTGCCGGTCAAGCGCTTCGTCTCCCCCGAGCACTTCGCCGAGCTCGGCCGCCAGGCCGAGGCGCTCGGCTTCACCCACGTCGCCGCCGGCCCGATGGTGCGCTCGTCCTACCACGCGGACCAGGGCGGGTTTGACGTGTTGAAGAAAGCGGGTAGCTGATCGCCGGAAGCCGGAAAAGAGCGTAGGAGCGGCTTTAGCCGCGATGCCCGATCAAGACGGAAGACATAAGAAGTCAGAGATCAGAGGTCAGGTGGTGGCAGGCACGCCAACCAGCTCCAACCCCGACCGCCCCGTCCTCTGACCTCTCCTATCTGACCTCTCACCTCATGCTCCGGAGCCGCCTTGTTGCACCCATGCAACAGAAAAACCCCCGTTTGTTGCAAACCGGCCCCCGAGGGGTTGTCAGCGCATCCCATCTGACTAGTATTGGCCGCGTACCTGGCCAAACGCACCGCATGATGCCGGGGAAATTTGGAAATCTCACAACCACATTGGAGATGGAACCGATGAAAAAGAACATCATCGCAATGGCAGTTGCTGCCGCTGTTGCCGCTCCGGCAGCTGCTATGGCCGACACCACCCTGTACGGCAAGATCCACGCGTCTTACGACTTCTTTGATGGTGATAACCTCAACGATCGTGATTACAGCCTCGGGTCCAACTCTTCCCGTATTGGTATCAAGGGTAAGGAAGATATCGCCGACAACCTGTCCCTGATCTACCAGTGGGAAGAACAGGTCGACTGGGGCGCCGACGGCGAAGGCATCGGCGGGCCGCGTAACACCTTTGTCGGCTTCACCGGTGACAGCTGGGGTACTCTCATTGCCGGTCGTCACGACACCCCGATGAAGATGGTCGGTCGTAAGTACGATTTGTTCAAAGATACGGTTGCCGACGCCCGCGCCATCACCCGCGGCAAGGCCCTGTCTGGCGACAACGACTGGGATGCGCGCACTAACAGTACCGTTGCCTACATGACTCCGGATATGGGCGGTTTCCAAGCCAAAGCTGCTTACGTTTCCGACATGGATAATGACGTAAACAACAACGAAGACGCCTACAGCATCAGCGCGGGTTACGAAATCGCCGGCTTCATGCTGGACGGTGCCTGGGAGCAGCACAACAGCGACGCCGGCGACATGGAAGCCTACCGTATTGGTGCTGGCTACAAGATCGGCGGCTTCAAGATCGTTGGTCTGTACCAGAACGCCGACGTGATCACGGCTAGCCCGGAAAATGGCGACCAGGACGTATGGGGTCTGGGTGCCGGTTACACCTTCGCAGGCAAGCACACCCTGAAGGCTCAGTACTACACTGCTGACGACGTATCGGGTGCTGGCAACGAAGACACCGGTGCAGACCTGTGGGCCGTCGGTTACGACTACAAGCTGAGCAAGCAGACCAGCGTCTACGCTGTATATGCTTCCATGGAGGCTGACGCAACAGGCAACGGTTACCTGCTTGGTTACAAGACTGGTCACTCCGCACAGGTCGAACAAGCCTTCGACCGCGGTACTGTAGAAGACAGCAACGCATTCTCCGTGGGTGTTGTCCACAAGTTCTAATCAATCCTGAGATTGAACGGAACCAAAAAGGCGCCTTCGGGCGCCTTTTTTAATGGAATAGGGGTCAGGAAAAGGGGTCAGAACCGAATGGCGCTAAGTTAAGCGGGTTTTGCACGATATTTATGGCGATGCGACGTGTCCGTCATTTCGTGCCTGGGTCGGGTAAACAAGGCGAAAGGCTTTGGCCTTCGTTTGACGCATCGGGGTTCTCGTCGGCCGGGTCTGTGAGGGTTGATACACGTCGCGATGGCATACCGTAAAGCTTTGCCGATGCCGCCGATCCTGCGCGGGAAAAAGGGGTCAGAACCCTTTTCCGAAAAGGGGTCAGAACCCTTTTGTGATTTGTTTTCCGGCATCCTGGTTCGCTAGTCTTTGGCGACCAACCAATTTATTCATGCCACGACAAGGACGTCGTCATGCCCCGAAAGCCCCGGCTGTTCGTGCCCGGTGTGCCACAGCATGTGGTTCAGCGCGGTAACAATCGTCAGCAGACCTTCTTCGATGAGTCCGATTTCCAGCTTTACCTCGAGTGCCTTCGTCTGGCGGGCGAGGAGTTCGGTGTGTCGGTTCATGCCTACGTTCTGATGACCAACCATGTCCACCTGCTGGTCACGCCGGATTCGGCCGAGGGGTTGTCCCGGACGATGCAATCCGTCGGGCGTCAGTATGTGCTGAAGATCAATCGCAAGTACCGCCGGAGCGGGACGTTGTGGGAAGGGCGATTCAAGGCGGGGCTGGTGGGATCGGAGCGGTATTTGCTGACGTGTTATCGCTACATCGAACTCAATCCGGTCCGCGCACGCATGGTGGCGGCTCCCGGCGAATATCCATGGTCAAGCTACGCCAGCAACGCCTTTGGCGCCTTTGATGACCTGGTCGTGCCGCACGAGCGTTATCTGAGCCTGGCGTCAACGCCGGAGAGGCGGCAAGAGAAATATCGTGAATTGTTCTCCGCTGCCATTCCGGGTGGCGATCTTAATCTTCTCCGTCGGGCGACCGAACAGTCGGCCGTCGCTGGCACCGAGGATTTTCAGCGTCGGATGGCCGACAGGGTTGGTCGAACGGTTGCTCCCCGGCCACCCGGCCGTCCTGCCAGAAAATAGTTCTGACCCCTTTAGGAGAGATTTCGCGGGCAATCTGCCAAAGCCGCGGCCAGGGTGGGGTAGCGGGGATGCCATCCGAGGGCGCGTTGAATGGCGCTGGCGTCCACGCGCCGTGACTCGGTGAGGAATTCTCGGGCCATGGGGCTGGCCTGCTCGAGGATGCTGGCCAGCGAGGCCTCCGGCGGTTGTGGCAGGCCGAAGTGGGCCGCGATCTGGCGGTAGGTGACGTTTACCGGGGTAGGGTGGTTGTCGGAGACATTGAAGGTGCCGGTGACGGGGTGCCCAGTCTCGATACGATCGATCAGCAGGCGCAGGATGTCGACCAGGTCGTCGGCGTGGATGCGGTTGGACCAGGGCGCTTCGGGGCCGGTTGGCACGGGGGTGCCTCGACGCACCTTCTCGACAGGCAGGCGGTCGCAGGCGTAAATGCCGGTCACGCGCAGATTGCAGTGTGGAATCCCGTGTGTCTGCGCGTAGGCGTGACACTGGGTTTCCGCGTCCAGGCGCCGGTGCCCTCGATCATGGGCCGGAGCCGGTGGTGTCGTCTCGTCCACCCAGTGGCCGCCCCGATCCCCGTAGACGCCGGTGGTGCTGATGTAGACGAGGCCCGTCGGTGGGTTCGCGGCCTCGCGCAACCAGTGTGTCAGGCGCGGGTCGGTCTGGCCTTCACGCGGGGGTGGCGCCAGGTAGATCCAGATTGCGTCGTTCGGTGCGACCTCGGCGGGGAGGTGATCCTCGCGGTCCAGGTCGACCGCAACGGCACGCCATTCGCCGCGATGGCCCTCGGGGCGTTCTGCCTGATGGCGGCTCACCGCGATGAGGTCGTGGTCGGTCAGTCGATGGGCGAGTCGTCGCGCGATATCGCCGTAGCCGATCAGGACGATCGGCGAGCGGTTGGGATGGGCGTCTGATTGCATGGGGTGCCTGATCGTCGGAGTGGTGGCAAAGGGCTCAAGACTAGCCGTTCGGTGTGGTGGCTGCAGCATGTCCATCGTCCATCACGCGGCTTGTTGTCATCCTGCGAGGCAAACGTCACGAAAAAGACCCGCCGTGAGGCGGGTCGTTACGTTTCGGCGTTCGCGACGGCGGAGGCTACAGCTTGAAACCGGCCAGCCGCGCCTGCAGTTCCTCGGCGAGTCGGGCAAGCTCGGCCGAGGCGGTCTTGGTCTGGGTGGCGCCCTGTGCCGATTCCTCGCTGATCTGCGAGATGGTCTGCACGTTGCGATTGACCTCCTCGGCCACGGCGCTCTGCTCCTCGGCGGCGCTGGCGATCTGGAAATTGAGGTCGTTGATGCCGTTGACCCCGTTGGCGATCTCGCCCAGGGCCGCCTCGGTCTCCGACATGGCCTGGGTGCTGTGATCGACCTGGTTGTGGGCGCGCTGCATCGCCGCCACTGCGGCGGTCGAACGCGATTGCAGCCGGTCGATCATGCCGTGGATTTCCTCGGTGGAGCCCTGGGTGCGCGAGGCCAGCGCCCGCACTTCCTCGGCGACCACGGCGAAGCCGCGACCGTGCTCGCCGGCGCGGGCCGCTTCGATCGCCGCGTTCAGCGCCAGCAGGTTGGTCTGGTCGGCGATCGCACCGATCACGTCGAGCACCTTGCCGATTTCCTCGGACTCGGCCTTGAGCGAGTCGATGGTCTCGGAGGACTGGCGGATCTCGTCGGACAGGATGCCCACCGCGTTGACGGCGTTGCCGAGGATGGTCTGGCCGTGCTTGGCCGAATCATTGGCCGCCTGAGCGCTGCTGGAGGCATCCGAGGCATTGCGGGCGACGTCCTCGACGGTAGCGGTCATCTGGTTCATGGCCGCGGCGACCTGCTCGATTTCCTGCATCTGGCGCGCCACGCCACGATCGGTCTGCTCGGAGACCGCCGAGGTTTCCTCGGCCGCCGAGGCCAGTTGCTCGGAGGCCTCGCCGATGCGCTTGAGGGTCTCGCGCAGCGATTCGCGCGCGGTGTTCATGTGCGTGATGATCTCGGCGATCTCGTCACGGCTGTCGAGCGTCACCGGCTCGTTGAGGTTGCCCTCGGCGAAGTTGGTGGCAAACCGGTCGGCCGCCTTCAGTCCGCGGGTGACGCCATGGATGATCCAGGCCGCGATCGCGATGATGATCAGCACATTGATTAACGTGATGCCGATCGAAATCAATACGTCCTGCTCGACACGCTCGCTGGTGCGGGCAAGCTCTTCCTCCATGTTGTCGCGCAGGATGCCCTCGTAGGTGCTTGCCGCCTCCTCGAAGCGCGGCAGTACCTCGGTGAGGGTGAGGATCAGCAGGGCCTGGGCGCCGACGTAGTTGCCCTCCTCGAGTTTCTCGATCAGCGGCCGGAAGGCGACGTTGACCAATTCCTCCTGGGTGGCGAACAGCGCCTGCTGGGCCTCGTTGGATTCGGCCTGGCGATGTTCGATCGCGGCGATCTTGGCGTTGACCTCCTCCAGCGCCGTCAAGTTGTTGCGGATGATGTCCATGTGCTGGTCGATGCCGTGGGCATGCATCGCCGCGGTTCGGCCTTCCGGATCGTGTTGCAGCGCCAGCAGCGACTGGGTGGTCATCTGGTTGAGCAGTTGCACCGACGTGCCGACGTGGTCAATCGGCATGATGCGCAATTCGTGGTTCTTCTCGGCGAGCTCGTGCCCCTTGAGCTCGGCGTAGATGCCGAACAGGCTGGTGCCGACCGTGGCGGCGCCGGCAAGGACCACGAGCAGGATGAGTTTGGCCTTGATCGTCATGGTGGTGGCAATGCTCCTGTGGTGGCTCGAGTTGCCCGTCGTCAACGCCGACACGCCGCCTTCGTAATGACTGGTGGGCGTGTTCGTGACGGGATCTCGATCTTCTTGTGTCGTTCTATCGGTCGGGAGGCGCCCGACTTTAGCGAAGCGCGTGACATTTCGTCCACGTCGCCGCGTGTCAGGGCATGTCTAGCCAGAATCGTGCCGGAGGCGAGGCGTGTTGGCGGGGCGGGGTTTGCGCGAGGTGTGGACACTCGAGGGTCGCCGGATCGTCAATGGCTTGACGACGGATGCGTCGCCACGATCCGGAGCGATTCGTGTGCGGAGCCACAAACAAAAACCCCGCGCCGAGGGGGCGCGGGGCCTGTCTGTCGTCGAGAGGGGTGGGTTGGTTAGCCGCCGCTTTTCTCGATCGCTTGCAGCATCACGTTGGCCGGACGGTAGCCGGGCATGGCCGCGCCATTGGGCAGGATCGTGTAGGGCGTGCCGCTCATGCCGAGACGGCTGGACAGGGCCATGTTTTCCTCGATCATGTCGTTGCGGCAGGCCTCGGCATCAACCGAGTTGCCCTTCATGGCCCGCTCCAGGGCCTCCTTCGGGTCGTCGGCGCATGCCACCTTGGAGGACAGCTCGAAACCCTTGGAGCCCGGTCCCTGGCGCGGGGTGAGGATGTAGGTGACCTCGACGCCGGCCTCGCGCAGCTTGGGCAGTTCCTTGTGCAACTTGTCGCAGAACGGGCAGGTCGGGTCGGTGAGGATGGTGATCGCGTGCTTGGTCTCGCCCTCGGCGGGATAGACCAGCTTGCGCTCCTCGCCGATGTCCTCGAGGGTCGCGAGTCGCTGGGCGTCCTGCTTTCCCTGGGTGAGGTTCTGCCGGTTCTCCACGTCGATCAGGTCGCCGGCGATCAGGTATTTGCCATCGGCGGTGACGTAGGCGATCTGGCCATTGGAGTTGAGCTCGTAGATGCCCTGGGCGGGGGTTTCCTCGATCGAGTCGATCGGCACGCCCGGCATGTGCTTCTGGATGCTGGCGGTGATCGCGTCCTTGTCACTGGCCGGGTCGGCGGCCACGGCCGCGGTCGCCCCCATGCTCATGGCGATGGCAAGGGGCAGGGCCGTCAGGCCGCGGCGGGTGGCTAGGGGAAAGCCTGTGTTTCGCATCGTGTAATCAACCTGGGTTTGTATGGTCGTGTCCGGATATGGGGTCGGACGGATCGAATTGGATGCTCGAGGGCCGTCCGGGTTCCATCAACCGGGCATTGTGACACCACCGGGGGCTGGGTTGAATCCAGATCGTCCACCGTGGGCGCCCGGGATTTTCCAGGCGGGGCGGTCCGAGACATCGTCATCCGCGCGGGTGGTGCTCGGCGTGCAGCGCCTGCAGTCGAGCGGTGGCAACGTGCGTGTAGATCTGGGTGGTGGACAGATCCGCGTGGCCCAGCAGCATCTGCAGGGCCCGCAGGTCGGCGCCATGGTTGAGCAGGTGGGTGGCGAAGGCATGGCGCAGGGTGTGGGGCGAGGGCAGGCGTGCCAGCCCCGCGTGGCGGGCGTGGTGCTTGAGCCGGTACCAGAAGGCCTGACGGGTCAACGGCGCGGCCCGGTTGGTGACGAAGACCGCGTTGACTTGGCGCTCGCCCAATAACGCTGGGCGCGCCTCGCCGAGGTAGCGTCGCAGCCAGTCGATCGCCTCGTCGCCGATCGGCACCAGACGCTCGCGCCCGCCCTTGCCGGTGATGCGTGCCAGGCCGTGGGCCAGATGGATCTCGTTGAGCGTCAGGTTGACGAGCTCCGAGACCCGCAGGCCGGTGGCGTAGAGGGTCTCCAGCATGGCCCGGTCGCGCAGTCCCAGTGGGCTGGCAGTATCGGGGGCATCGAGCAGGGCCTCGACGTCCGCCTCGCTCAGGTCGGTGGGCAGGCTGCGCGGGCGACGAGGTGCCGGCAGGTCGGCGGCCGGATTGGGCTGGATCAGGCCCTCGCGGTTTGCCCAGGCATAGAACCGGCGCAGGGCCGAGCGCATGCGCGCCACCGAGCGCGGAGCGGCCCCCTCGCTGAGCCGCTCGCCGAGCAGGCGGTTGAGGGCCTCGCCGCTCGCCACGACCAGGGCACGGCTCTCGTCGGTGGCTTCGTCCCCCGACAGCCGACGCGCGGCCAGTTCGAGGTCGCGGCGATAGGCCGCCCGGCTGTTCTCGGCCAGGTTCTCCTCCAGCCACAGCGCCTCGACAAAGGCCGTGATCAGTTCGTCGTCCTGCATGCTTGTGCCTGGCGGTGTCTCGGGGTCATGCCTCCATTATGCGGGGAGAGTTCGGTTCCAAGGAAACGCGGCGCGACTCGATATTAGCGAGTCGTCTACATGGGCCTGGGCGGTATGCCCTTGCTGGGTGTTTCCCCTTGGCCGGGCCAAGGTTTATCGCCCTTGGTGACGGCTCTCGGCCCGTCGGCGGCGCGACACCCGAATCGCGAATAAACTGGTCAGCCAGGAGCGTCTTCGAATCGTGCCGGGGTTCCACCGGGAGCGAACCGCTTGATCTGGCGATGAAACCGGATGGATTCCCCACTTTTCCGACGGGTTTTCCACTTTTTTATCCACAATCAGTCCGGCTTGGGGCGCCGCTTATCACAGCCACCGGCGACGCGCCAAGGGCTTTGTCAGGGAAAGTGGTCTCGCGGGGCGGGTGTGAGAGAAAGGTTTTAATAACAAACAGTTATATATTCCGCGTTCGGGGTGGGTTGGTGCTGGTCAAAAAATACGCAATTCGCGCAACTGCCTGATGGGGCGTTGTCCGGGGAGGTTGTCGGCGCGTTTTCCACGAGGTTGTCCACAGCTTCTGTGCATAACTGGTTTTCGTCTCGTCGAAACCCTTTCCCGGCAATCACTTGGCAGCAAAACTTGGGGATGCGTTCAGGAATCACGCGCTAAGTTGACGGCCTACTGGCGTGGCGTTTCCCAGCCCCGCGGCGAATTTTGCTAATCTTGCGCCGTGCGATTGCCCCGGGCCCTTGGGTCGACCTCGTTCGGTCCGGGGCGGCGCCTGCCCGTGTGCGGGCGCCATGACTACCGATTCACGAATACCGATGGAGTCTTTATGGATAACCTCGAGTCCATTCTGAGCGAGAACCGCGTCTTCTCGCCGTCGCCGGAATTCTCGGACCGGGCGAGAATCGGGTCGCGGGCGGCCTTCGACGCGCTGGTCGCCGAGGCCGAGCGCGATTTCGAGGGCTTCTGGGCGCGGCTCGCGCGCGAGTTCGTTACCTGGGACACCCCGTTCACCCAGACGCTGGACGACTCGAACGCCCCGTTCTTCAAGTGGTTTGCCGACGGGCGGCTCAACGTGTCGGTCAACTGCATCGACCGCCATCTGCCGGCCAAGGCCGACAAGACCGCCATCATCGGCGAGTCGGACGACGGCACCGTCACCCACATTTCCTACCAGGAACTGCATGACCGCGTGGCGAAATTCGCCAACGCGCTCAAGGCGCAGGGCATCGAGAAGGGCGATCGCGTCGTCATCTACCTGCCGATGATCCCCGACGCGACGGTGGCCATGCTGGCTTGCGCACGCATCGGGGCGATCCATTCGGTGGTCTTCGGCGGCTTCTCCGCCGAGGCGCTGCGCGATCGGATCAACGACACCGAGGCCAAGCTGGTGATCACCGCCGACGGCAACATGCGTGGCGGCAAGAAGGTCACCCTCAAGGGCCAGGTCGACAAGGCGCTCGAGCACGGCTGCCCGTCGGTCGAGACCGTCATCATGCTCGAGCACATCGGCGGCGTGGCCACCGGCACCTCCAGCGCAAAGGAGATGACCTGGGCCGAGGCCATCGACGGTCAGCCGGCCGAGTGCGAGCCCGTCATGGTCGAGGCCGAGCACCCGCTGTTCATCCTCTACACCTCCGGCTCGACCGGCAAGCCCAAGGGCATCGTGCACTCCTCGGGCGGTTACCTCGTCAACGCGGCGATGACCTGTTCCTGGGTCTTCGATCTCAACGACGACGACGTCTACTGGTGCACGGCGGACGTCGGCTGGATCACCGGCCACACCTACGTCACCTACGGCCCGCTGGCGCTGGGCGTCACCCAGGTGGTCTTCGAGGGCGTGCCGACCTACCCGGACGGCGGCCGCTTCTGGGACATGGTCGAGCGCCACAAGGTGAGTGTCTTCTACACCGCGCCGACCGCCATCCGTGCCTTGATGAAGCTCGGCGACGAGGTGCCGAACAAGTACGATCTCTCGAGCCTGCGTCTGCTGGGTACGGTCGGCGAGCCGATCAACCCCGAGGCCTGGGTCTGGTACCACCAGGTCATCGGCGGCGGTCGTTGCCCGATCACCGACACCTGGTGGCAGACCGAGACCGGCGCCCACGCCATCGCCCCGATCCCGGGCGCGATCGACCTGGTGCCGGGCTCCTGCACCCTGCCGCTGCCGGGCATCATGGCCGACGTGGTCGACGATCACGGCAAGAAGGTGCCGACCGAGAGCGGTGGCAACCTGGTGATCAAGAAGCCGTGGCCGTCGATGCTGCGCACCATCTGGGGCGACGACGAGCGCTTCAAGCGCACCTACTTCCCGGACAACCTGCCGGGCTACTATCTGGCGGGTGACTCCGCGCGTCGTGATCAGGATGGCTACATCTGGATCATGGGTCGCATCGACGACGTCATCAACGTCTCGGGCCACCGCCTGGGCACCATGGAAGTCGAGTCGGCGCTGGTGGCGCACCCGGACGTCGCCGAGGCCGCCGTGGTGGGCCGTCCGCACGACGTGAAGGGCGAGTCGATCGTCGCCTTCGTCGTGGTCAAGGGCGACCGCCCGCAGGGCGAAGCCGCCGAGGCCATGGTCAAGACCCTGCGCGACTGGGTCACCGAGCAGATCGGGCCGATCGCCAAGCCGGACGACATCCGCTTCGGCGACAACCTGCCCAAGACCCGCTCGGGCAAGATCATGCGCCGCCTGCTGCGCGGCATCGCCAAGGGCGAGCCGCCGGAAGGCGATACCTCCACCCTGGAGAACCCGGCCATCCTCGAGCAGCTGATGGGCAACGACTGACCCATCCGCCCTCGCGGAACCAAAAAACCCCCGTCGCCGATGGCTGCGGGGGTTTTTGTTTGGAAGCTCAAGGCTATCCGCTAGATGCCGGAAGAGGGAGCGCGTAGGAGCGGCTTTAGCCGCGATGGCAAGATCGAGCAGGTGGCCTGCCCTCGCCGGGGATGAACGCCGAGACCGCCCTGCCGACCCTCTCGTCCAGCGTTCAGCGCCGCAAGCCGGCGAAGAGAAAGCCGACGGCACCCACGAGTTCCGCCCAACCGATCCACGACAAGGCCATGAGGCCTTCCTGCTCGATGCGCGCGCCCTGCGTGGCGAGGAACACCACCAGCAGCAGCGCACCGATGAGCGTCAGGCGGTTGCGGAAGCGGTCACGGTGGGCCTCGTGGCGCAGTGATGCCAGTTCCCGCTGCTGCCCTTCCAGGAGGTCTGACTGGCGGTGGACCTGCTGCATGGCCTGGATGGACAGGCGCGGCAGTTCGGAGAGGTGCTGGTTGAGGTAGGGCAGCTCGTCCTTGAAGCGTTCGAGGAAGGCCTTGGGGCCGATGCGCTCGCGCATCCAGCGTTCGATGAACGGCTTGGCGGTCTGCCACAGGTCGAGGTCCGGGTAGAGCTCCCGGCCCAGCCCCTCGATGGCGAGCAGGGTCTTCTGCAGCAGGACCAGTTGCGGCTGGACCTCCATGTCGAACTGGCGCGCGACCTGGAACAGACGCAGCAGGAAGTGGCCGAAGGAGATTTCGCGCAACGGCTTCTGGAAGATCGGCTCGCAGACCGTGCGGATGGCCGCCTCGAACTCCTCGACCCTCGTCGTGTTCGGCACCCAGCCGGACTCGACGTGCAGCTCGGCCACGCGGCGGTAGTCGCGGTTGAAGAAGGCGTGGAAGTTCTCGGCCAGATAGCGCTGGTCCTCGGGCATCAGCGAGCCGACGATGCCGAAGTCCACCGCCATGTAACGCGGCTGCTCCGGGTCGCTCGCGTCGACGAAGATGTTGCCCGGGTGCATGTCGGCGTGGAAGAAATTGTGCTTGAACACCTGGGTGAAGAACACCTCCACGCCGCGTTCGGCCAGCCGCTGCATGTTGACGTTCGCCGCGCGCAAGAGATCGGTGCGCGCGATCGGAATGCCGTGGATACGCTCCTGGACCAGCACGTCCGTGCGGCACCAGTCCCAGTAGACCGCCGGCACGTAGAGCATCGGTGAGCCCTCGAACTGGCGCTTCAATTCGGCGGCGTTGGCCGCCTCGCGCTGCAGGTCGAGCTCGTTCATCAACGTCTTGTCGAATTCGGTGACCACCTCCACCGGGTGCAGGCGCGGGCCTTCCGACCAGTAGCGCTCCGCCAGCCGCGCCACGGTGTAGAGGATCTCGAGATCACTGCGGATGCGCCGGTGAATGCCGGGCCGGGTGATCTTGACGATCACCTCCTGGCCGTCGTCCAGGGTGGCGGCATGCACCTGGGCGATGGAGGCCGAGGCCAGCGGTTCGGCCTCGAAGCGGGCGAAATGCTCGGTGACCGAGGCGCCGAGGGCCGCCTCGATGCGCTGGCGGGCGATTTCGGCGGGGAAGGGGCGGACCCGATCCTGCAGGGCCGAGAGGGCCTCGGCGAGATCCGGCGGCAGCAGGTCGCGCCGGGTGGAGAGCATCTGGCCGAACTTGACGAAGATCGGCCCGAGGTCCTCGAGTGCCGCGACCAGCCGTTCGCCACGCGTGCGCTGGCGGTTGTTGGAGAACCAGTACCAGGGCGAGACGAACTTCAGAAACCGGATCGGGCGGAAGATCTTGAGCGCCAGCACGATCTCGTCGAGACCGTGGCGCAGCAGCACGAACTGGATTACCACCAGGCGCCAGAGCAGTCGGGGTCGCATCAGGCCTCCTTGGTGGCGGGTGTGGCGTGTGGGGGCGCGGCGGTCTCGAGTCGCTGGATGCGTCGTTCGAGACGCTCGACCGCCGCACGCGTTTCGTCCACCCCTTCCAGGAACGCCGGCAGGTCGAAGTCGTCGGCGACGAGTCGTGCCTCGTGGACGAGGTAGTCGTGTTGCTCGATACGGCGGGTCTCGCGCCATTCGGCGGCCGTGCGGCGTGCCTTGCGGGCGACCTGTTCGATCACGCCCGCGGCCGAGACGCCGATCTTCTCGGCCAGCCAGTCGGCCCAGTCGATGTCGAGCTCGCTCAGGGCGCGCAGCAGGCGGGTGGCTGCCTGCTCGTCGCCCTCGATCGCGAGGTCGCCGGTGAACAATGAGTCCGAGTGGTGTTCGCTTTGCAGGGCGGCAAGCAATGCCGGGCCGCTGGTGTGGATGCGTGCATCCGGGGTGAGGTCATCGCCCATGCGCCACATCAGCCCCTTGGTGGTGGGCGTGATGGTGATCGTGAGAGGGGGATGTTCGATCTCGACGGCGATCACCAGCCCCGCCAGGGCGGCCAGGCGGGCGCGCGCCGTCGCGTCGCGCTCGATGAGCCGGTTGATCACGGTCTCGGCGCTGAAGCGCAGGGTGGTGGAAATCATGGGGCAGTGGCAATTACGGGGCAAACACGGGTGGATCAAAGCCAATCGGTCAGGGCGATGCCCACGCCGATGCGGCTGACCGAGCGATTGTAGTCGATCAGGCTTTCCCCGTAGCCATTGAAGTACTGCACATAGCCCTTGACGCGCTTGGACAGCGGGAAGCTGTAGTCCACCTGGATCGCACCCTTGTTGTTGGCGAAGTCGAGGTTGTTGCGCAGTGTGGCGGCAATGGTCTGCTCGTTCCACTTGTAGGCCAGCAGCAGGTCGCCATAGCCCATGTAGTCGGTGATGTCCGGGTTCTCGTCCTCGTCGGCCTCGGGCAGCCGGTACCAGGCGCGCAGCCGGCCGGCGAAGTTGCCGCGGCCGAAGGAGGTGCTGGCGGCGAGCCGGTTCCAGCTGCGCGACCGCTCGCCGCCCTGGCCGTTGGAGGTATGGATCAGCGAGAGTCGATTGCGCTTGAAGGTCAGACCGGCCAGCGAGAAGTCCGTGTCGATGGTCAGGCCCACCTCCGGCTCGTAGTTGGTCTCGCGAAACGGGGAGGAGGCATCCTGCTCCTCGCCCAGCAGCTTGGTGTTGTAGGTCTGCCAGAGCGACAGTTGCGTGTAGCCGAAATACAGCGCGGTATTGGGGCCGAACGGGTCCTCGAACCAGTCGAACTGGAACGAGAGCTGGAACTTGGTCTCGGCGTGCTGTGGCTCGAAGTCGTACACGTCACGCGACAGGTCGGTCGGCGTGTAGGTCGCCGGCATGATGTAGTTGGGCTTGTAGCTGCGCATCACGAACGGATTGCGCTCGCCCGACTGCTCGGACTGCAGTCGTCGCTCCAGGGCAACCGGCTCGGACTCGTTGATCAGCGGGATGGTCTCATTGTCCTCCATCCCAGAGTCGGCGACAGGTGTTTCCTGCGTGCTGCTGGGTGACGGTTCCCATGCCCCGGGTTTCGCGGTGTCGTTCTTGGTGGTGTCGTTCTCGATCGCTACCGGTCCGCTCGAGGCCAGTCGATCAAAGCAGGCCAGCCGTTCCGTGTCGGCATCGATCTTGGCGCAGGCCGACCAGTCGGGCACGGCGGTTTGGGCAGTGGCCGGGCTCAGAACGCCGAGCAGGACCAGTCCGGACAGCGTGGCGGATAGATGACCGTGGTTGAGATGGAGCAGGGGACGGGACATGGCGGCAAGTCTTTGATGGATGGCGGTCGGTGGGCCATGATAGACGGAAGGGAAGGTCGGCACGAATCCGATAGCGCTCGGCATCGTTCCGACTCAGCCGGCGGCATGCCGCCTCGGGGAAGACATGAGTCAGGGGCTCGGAGTTCCGCCACCAATGCCGGAGGAGAAGGGCCGGAGGAGAAGGGTATGGGGCAGGCCAAGAAGCACGCTCGGCAACTGGATGCCGATTTCCTCGCCCAGCCGGCCGGCGAGGTCGCTGCCGTGCTCATTCGCGCCCAGCAGGGTGTTTTTCGTCGCGCCTGGGTCCATTATCTAGAGGCGGCCGCTGATGATCCCGAGGCCCTGCACGATCTGCGGGTCGAGTTGCGGCGCCTGCGTGTCTGGTTGCGGTTGTCGCGCGACGTGGTTCGAACGCGTAAGTCGACACGGCGGCGCCTCAAGGCGCTGGCTAGGGCCAGCAGCCCGATGCGTGATCACGAGGTGATGCTGGAATTGCTCGATCGCGTGGCCCGGGATGCCGACGGCGCCGATGTCGCGGCTCGGATACGTCGTCTCGCCGAGGCACGTCAGCCGGCGGACGTCGAGCTGGTGTTCGACGTCAAGCCCGGCCTCAAGCCGCGGGCACGCAAGGACACTATGCCGTTCGACCGCTGGTTCGCGAGCCAGGTCGCCATGATGACCGAGTACATCGAGCGGGACCTGTCGGTCGGTCGTTCGGGGTTCCACGCCGCACGCATCCAGGTCAAGCATCTGCGCTATTTGATCGAACCCATGAACGAGCCCTTTGCTGCGGTCGACCCCATGCTGGTCGACCTCAAGACCATCCAGGATTGGCTGGGCGACCTGCACGACCTGGTGGTCTTCCGCGCGCACCTGGCCGATTACGGCGGCTGGCTGTTGACCGACACGCTGCCCGCCCCGCTCGCCCGTCCCGGCAAGCAGGCCCGGCCATTGACTCAGACCTTCGCCGGCGTGCGCGACGACATCATCCGGCTCTCGGCCTGGCAGGACGCCCAGTTCGAGGCGATGTGGCGTGACTGGGAAACACGCCGCCCGGCGCTCGAGAAACGACTGTATGCGGCCCGCAATCGCATGATCGGCGAGCTCGAAAAGGCCGCGCCGGTAGCGAATTGACAAGCCAGAGGAAAACGACAAGAATGCCCGGTCCCGCGCCGGAGTAGCTCAGTTGGTAGAGCAGGTCATTCGTAATGACAAGGTCGGGGGTTCGACTCCTCTCTCCGGCACCACAAGTCCTTGATTTCGGGCGTTTCCTATAGCTGACGCCATCACCAGATATCACTCGAAATCAACCGATTTGCACACGTTTTGCACACAGAATGCACACGCGTGCAGGCCTCAAAAGAGGCAGAGAAGGCCCCGCCAGACGGTCGGCCAGGACGTCCATCAAGGGCGATCCTGGAGCGAACCGGGCGGGGCCTTTTTGTTGGCTTGCATCCCGCGGGGAGACCTGTCTAATTGATGGTTGAGACGATCGCGAGGTGCGAATCATGACGAGCTTGGTAGCCAGCATCAGTGAGCTGAAGAAAAACCCGATAAAGGTCCTTGAGGAGGCCGAGGGGCACCCGGTCAGGATCCTGCATCGCGATCAGAAGGTCTTCTACTGCGTGCCGCCTGACATCTATGAGCAACTGGTCGAGATGGCGGAGGACCAAGGGTCGAACGCCATCGCCGATGCCCGCCTGTCCGACGGGCAGGAAACCGTGCCGGTGGCCCTTCGCGACCTCTGAGCCTGCCTTCCCAAGTCAGGTAACACAGGTTCGGCTCGTGCGCGGCGGCCTCCTGACGGCCCTTGATTGGGTTGATTGGTCTCAACCAAGTCCAGCCTGAGCAACTCGTCGTCATTGCTGTGTGGATTTCACGCGGCAGCGCGAAGCCCTCCTTTTCAGTCTCCCTCTCCTCGCCAAATCCTGTCGTCCGCTAATGGGTCTCACCCACTAACAGGAGATCTTTCGATGACCACCATCTACACGGGCGACCAGGCGATTGTCGAGGTTCTGAACGTTTCCGTGGTCCACGTCCACCGACATGCGGACGAGCTCTCGGTGATTCGCCGGATCGGGGAGAAGCGAATCACTTCGGATACCGCGCTGATGGGCTGGACGGCGCACCTAGTTGGCCAAGGCAGTGTGCAGGTGGAGGAGTCGGAAGGCCCAACATTCCGACGATCCGAGGCATCCGGCGATGCCGCTTTGACGATGCCTGCCTGGGCTTGCCTGCCAAGCCGTCCGTCAACGAATGTCGGATTCCTGGTCGGTGACCAGACGATCATTGACTTTCTGGACATTTCGGTCGCGACCCTACGACGTCACGCCCCAGATCTTCCCTTTCTCCGTCGCATGGGTGACCTCCGAGTCACCTCGCTTGTCGCCATCGAGGTATGGCTCAGGGAGCCGCTGATGCCGGCGCAATCCTCACATCCAGTGGCCAAGCCAGGACCCGGTCGTCCTCGGCAGTCGGCTCACGCGGTTCATTGAGGTCGTTCGGGGTCGGTCGGCCCTTCAGGCAAATTGTCATGGGTATCCATGAGGGGGCGCAGTTGGGTGAGATCCGCGGATTCGGTGTAATCCCCTCAGATATGAGTTGATATCAGATGATATGAGATGAGATTGGATGCGACGAGATGGGAGGACTCCGGATCGGATGGTCTGGGGAAGGACAGGTTGCAGCACCCCACAGTTCTGGCACTCGTGGAGCTACTGACTGGCGTCAGTGGGCATGGTCTCAGTTGCTGAGTGCCCACATGCTCGACAGGTGATTGCCGACTGGAGGGTGATCATGCCGTTGGGCATGGCTTCTTCTCTTGGGTCGTCTGAACCGGCTGCGTCGATCGACATATCAAGTCGGTGATCGGTCACTTAATCGTGATGCTCGGGCGTGCGTTTCTCTTCGTCGTCCGAGTGACTTCGTCCCCAGACCCTTTGCAGGAAAAACCACTCCGCTGCCGCGATGGCAATCATCGCGGCTACCGCCACGCCGAGCACAAACGGGTCCGTGTTGAGTTTCACCCAGACAAAGCCCAACAGAGCGAGCAGGTTCAGGAAAATGGCCATAGCGGGAACCCATGCCCGCGCATCTACCTCTGTCTTTAGATAACGAAGCACACCCCACTGGATAGCGATGTCCATGACCAGGTAAAAGACGATGCCTAAGGCCGCGATCCGGGAAAGATCGAAAAACGCCGTCAGGAGGATCCCCAGGACGACGGTGTAAACCAGGGTATGTTTCTGGATGCTACCAGGCATCCCGAAATGCCGGTGAGGAACCAGTTTCATCTCGGTCAGCATTGCAAGCATGCGTGAGACGGCGAAGATGCTTGCGAGGATGCCGCCCGCCGTCGCCATCATCGCGATGATGACCGTGAACCAAACACCGTATTCGCTCAGGGCAGGTCGAGCTGCTGCCGCCAGTGAATAGTCTCTCGTTTCTATGATTTCGGCCAATGACAGATTGCTGGCGACGACAAAGCCAACCAGGGTGTAAATGACGACACAGGCGGCGATGGAAATAACGATCGCGCGGCTGACGTTTCGATGGGGGTCGCTTATTTCGGACCCACTGTTGGTAATCGTGGTGAAACCCTTGAAGGCCAGGATGCCCAGCGCGGTGGCGCCGAGAAAATTCCCGATGGTTCCCGCCTCACCGGTGCTCGAGAAATCAACGGTGATGCTGTCAGCGAGCCAGACCCCCACCAGGCCGAAGAGTAAAATGCCGCCGATCTTGAGAATGCCGATGAGCGAGGCAACTCCCTGAATGAGGCGGTTGCCCAGTAGGTTGATCAGGAAGGCGGCGATAATGAGTGACACGCCGAGAATGGATACCAATCTGCCGGATCCATCTCCACCGAAAAGTTGCACGGAATACGATCCGAAGGTTCGTGCAAGGAAGCTTTGAGCGATGACCATCGAGAAATACATCAACAAGGCATTGAATGCTGTCGGCAAACGGTTTCCGTAGGCCTTGTAGAGGTACATGCCAATGCCGCCGGCAGATGGCCAGGTGTTCGAGATTTTTATATAGGAATAGGCACTGAAGCCCACAATGACCGCCGCGGACAGAAAGGCGAGGGGAAACAGCACGCCGGTCATCTCAGCCATTTGCCCCGTCAGGGCAAAGATGCCGGCACCAATCATGACGCCAGTGCCCAGCATCACCGCTCCGGGCAGGGTGAGGCTCCCTTCCTGGTAGGTGGTCGATCTGTCGTTCTCTTTGCTCATCCTGGTCCCCGGTGTAGGCCTTCGGAATCGATCGTCATGGCCTTGTGGTGGCGGTCACCCGAAAGACACGTCCGTGCGGACGTCCCCGAACGCGGGGATGTCGTAGCGCAGGTGACGCCATTCGTTAACGGACAATAGCCCCCATCCTGAGACGGGGGACTTGCCTCATGCTTTTTCTAGACGTTTTACCGAGGTCGTTGCCGACACCGCCAAGCGGAAAGAAGAAGCTTCGCAAGACTCGCAAGCAGAATGTGGATCCGAACGATCCGTTTACGTGGACTTGAACGAAGTGGAGGCCCCGCTCAAGTTCTGTTGGGTTTTGCTTCGCAACATCCGTAGTCGCCTTGGATCGGTGGGCATGGCACGCTGCCGTAAGAGCAGAACACGCAACAGTCGCCCGGCGTCGGGCGTAGCAAGGTCTGGCACCCAACGCATTCATAGAACCACTGGCATGCGTCGGTCGGCATGGTCTCGGTTTGCGAATGGCCGCACTCGGGGCAGGTGATCGTCGATTCCAGGAAAATGTTCGCACTTGGCATTGCAGCCTCCACCTGAGTGTTTGTCGGTGGTCTCGGCGGCTATGCAGCCGAGTCGACCAAACGGCGTTCATGGGTCGGACCTGAGGCGGGCTGGAACCGTTCCAGCAGCTTGGCGTTGATCGCGACCACGATGGTGGAGACCGACATCACCGCCGCGCCGATGGCCGGGGGCATCAGAAAGCCCACGCCGTAGAGCACGCCCGCGGCCAGCGGGATGGCCACGATGTTGTAGCCGGCCGCCCACCAGAGGTTCTGGATCATCTTGCGGTAGGTGGCCGCCGAGAGCTCGGTGACGGTGGCGACGTCGCGCGGGTCGGAGTTGACCAGCACGATGTCGGCCGACTCGACCGCCACGTCGGTGCCCGCGCCGATCGCGATGCCGAGATCCGCCTCGGTCAGCGCCGGGGCGTCGTTGACGCCGTCGCCCACCATGGCCACCGACAGGCCCTTCTCCTTGAGCTCGCGGATGCGCGTGGCCTTCTGGTCGGGCATCACCTCGGCGAAGAAGTCGTCCAGCCCCAGCTCGTCGGCCACCGCCTTCGCCACGGGCTGGGAGTCGCCGGTGAGCATCATGCACTGCATGCCCATGGCTCGGAGCCGGTCGACCGCCTCGCGAGAGACCTCGCGGACGATGTCCGACAGGGCGATGGCGCCGGCCGGCTGGTTGTCTACCAGGACGAAGACCACCGTCTTGCCCTGCTCGGCGAGTCGCTCGATCCGGTCGTCGTCGATGGCGATGCCTTCGCGCTCGAGATAGCCCGGGCTCACGATCCGCACGCTGGCACCGTCCACCTGCGCCTGCACCCCCTCACCGGGCAGGTTCTCGAAATCGCTCGTCTCCGACAGCGCGATGTCGCGTTCGGCGGCCGCCTCGGTGATGCCCACGGCGATCGGGTGCTCAGATCGGGACTCGAGTGCCGCGGCCAGCGCCAGCACCTCGTTCTCGTCGCGGTCGCCCAGGGGCACCACGTCGCTGACACCAAAGCGCCCCTCGGTCAACGTGCCGGTCTTGTCGAAGACGAACACGTCGGTGTTCCGCGCCCGCTCGAAAGCGGCCCGATCGCGGATCAGCAGGCCGTTGCGGGCCGCCTTGCTGGTCGATACCGCGATGACCAGCGGGATGGCCAGTCCCAGGGCGTGCGGGCAGGTGATCACCATGACGGTGACCATGCGTTCGAGCGAGAAGTCGAAGGCGTAGCCGAGGATCAGCCAGGTGATCAGGGTGATCGCCCCCACCGTCAGGGCGATGTAGGTCAGCCAGGCGGCGGCGCGGTTGGCCAGGTCCTGCGTGCGCGAGCGCGAGGCCTGGGCCTTCTTCACCATCTCGATGACCTGGGCGAGGTAGGTCGCCTCGCCGGTGCGCTGGATCTCGATGGTCAGGGAGCCCTCACCGTTGATTGCCCCGCCGATGACCTCGTCGTCCGGTCCCTTGCTCACGGGCCTGGATTCGCCGGTCAGCAGCGACTCGTTGAGATTCGAGCGGCCCTCGACGATCAGCCCGTCGGTGGGGATCTTCTCACCGGGCTTGATCCGCACCCGGTCGCCTTTTTCGAGGGTGTCGACGCGCACGTCCTCGGTATCACCGCTGTCGGTCAGGCGATGGGCGGTGGCCGGCATCAACTTGACCAGTGCCTCCAGTGCCCCGGAGGCCCCCATGATCGAGCGCATCTCGATCCAGTGGCCCAGCAGCATCACGTCGACCAGGGTGGCCAGCTCCCAGAAGAACATGCGTCCGGACAGGCCGAAGACCACGGCCGAGGAGTAGAGGAAGGCCACGCTGATGGCCAGGGCGATCAGGGTCATCATCCCCGGCGCCCTCCCGCGGAGCTCGGAGACCAGCCCGGTGAGGAACGGCCAGCCGCCGTAGAAGAACACCGCGATCGACAGGGCGAACAGCAGGTAGCGGTCGCCGGGGAAGTCGAGGGCGGCCTCCAGGCCCAGAAAGCCCTGGATCATCGGCGAGAGCAGCAGGATCGGCACCGTCAGGGCCAGCGAGACCCAGAAGCGGCGCCGGAAGTCGGCGATCATCGCGCCGTGGTCATGCCCGCCATGGTGGCCGCCATGATGGCCCGAGTGATCGTGACCCGAATGGTCATGCTCACGGCTGTCATGGTGATGATGCGCATGGACGGACGGAGAGTCCTGGCTCATGGATCGCGGTCTCCTCGGTCGTCATTCAATGGTGGTGGGACTACTCAAGCACACCGGTGGCGATCGTGCCCGGATGCGGACGGAAACGGCACGCCCCCGGGGTCCGCGGGTGCGCGGGTCACACCGGCAACGGGCCGGTGGGTTGAGGATCGGTCGCCTGCGGTCGACCTAGAACCACATCCTCACGCCGGCGAGCACCCGGAAGTCACCGGTGTCCTCGCCTTCGGCCTCGGCCATGTCGGCGGTGTCGCCGAGCTTCTTGTTCCAGCTCACGCCGACGTAGGGTGCGAACTCGCGTTTGATCTCGTAACGCAGGCGCAAGCCCAGCTTGACGTTGTTGATGCCCTGGCCGACGCCGAATTCCTCGACTTCGTCGAAGGCGACCATGGTGCCGAAGCGCGGCTGCAGGACGAGCCTCTGGGTCAGCAGGAAGTCGTACTCGGCCTCGAAGTCGGCCCAGGCATCGCCGTCCTCACTTAGGCGCAGGTTGGTGTCCACTTCGAACCAGTAGGGGGCGAGACCTTGCAGGCCGAGCACGGCGTAACCGCGGTCGGGATCGGGCCCTGGGCCGTATTCGAGTTGGTAGCCCACACCGGCCTGGACGGACCAGTACGGCGAGATCAGTCGGCCGTAGAGCAGGTCGAGATTCTCGATGGCCCCGCCGCTGCCACCGGAGACGACGTCCTCGGCCTCGCCTTCGATCCAGATCCGGTTGTAGTCGCCGCCGTACCACCCCTTGAACTCGAGGTTGACGCTGTCCTCGTCGTCGCCGGCGGCGTATTCGAGACGATCGATCAGGAATCGTCCATGCGGCTCGTCGCCCACCGGAGGCGCCCAGCCCTTTTCAACGGCAAACGGCGCCTGGCCATCGGCCGTGGCGGCGAGGGGCATGACGGCCAGCAGAGTCGCGCTCATCAGGCCGCCAACGGTCATATAAAGGTGTCGGTTGGTGATCATCAATTGTGCTCCTCTGAAACGTTAGGCGACGGATACGACGCGGAACATGCCGGCCTTCATGTGATAGAGCAGGTGGCAGTGGAACGCCCAGTGCCCCGGGGCGTCGGCGGTGATCCGCGCGGAGACCATCTCGCCGGGCTTCACGGAAATGGTGTGCTTGCGTGGCCGCAGATCGCCGTGCTGGTTCTCGAGCTCCATCCACATCCCATGCAGGTGGATCGGGTGATCCATCATGGTGTCGTTCACCAGGATCAGCCGCAGCCGTTCGCCATGGTGGAACTGGATCGGGCCGTCCACCTCGGAGAACTTTTCGCCGTCAAACGACCACATGTAGCGTTCCATGTTGCCGGTGAGATGAAGTTCGATCTCGCGTTCCGGCTCGCGGGGGTCGGGCCAGGGCGCCAGTGCCTTGAGGTCGTCGTAGACGAGCACCTTGTGCTCCGGCGTGCTCTTCAGGCCGATGCCGGGATCGTTCAACCGGTTGCCGGGACTCCGGGCGACCATCGCCGCGCCGGGGCCATGATCGTCCGGACCGTGCGATATGTCGCGATCGGCCAGCGGCCAGGGTGCCTTGCCTCCTTTCGAGTCCATGGCCATGTTCATGCCGCCCTTGGCGGGATCGTCATTGTTCATCGCCATGCCGGCATGCGACGTCTGACCGTTCATGGCCTGGTCGCCTTGCATGCCGGATGACTGGCCGCCCATGTCCATGCCACCGGACTGGTCACCCATCTCCATGCCGCCGTTGCCCATGTCCATGCCACCCATGTCCATGTTACTCATGTCCATGCCCATGGCCTCCATGCCGCGCGACGGGATGGAGCGTGGCTCGGGGATCTCGGCGGTCAGGCCGACCTCGGTGGCCAGCGTGCCGGCCGCGAAGCCGCTGCGATCCATGGCCTCGGCGAAGATGGTGTAGGCCTGCTGGTCGTCCGGCTCGACGATCACGTCGTAGGTCTCGGCCACGCCGATGCGGAACTCGTCGACCGGCACCGGCTCGACGTTCTGGCCGTCGACCTGCACCACGGTCATCTTCAGGCCGGGAACGCTCACGTCGAAGAAGCTCATCGCCGAACCGTTGATCACGCGCAGGCGGATCTTCTCGCCCGGCTTGAACAGGCCGGTCCAGTTGTCGTTGGGCGAGCGGCCGTTGACCAGATAGGTGTAAGTGCTGCCGGTGACATCGAGCAGGTCTCGCGAGCTCATGCGCATCTCGCCCCACATGGCACGTTCGCGCATGGTCTGCGACCAGCCCTTCTTCTGAATGTCCTCGAGCAGATCCTCGACGGTGCGCTTCTGGTAGTTGTAGTAGCCCTCGGCCACCTTGAGGTTGCGGAAGACGTCGTGCGGATCCTCGAAGGTCCAGTCCGACAGCATGATCACGTAGTCGCGGTCGTAGTCGAACGGTTCGGGCTCGGCCGGCTCGACGATCAGCGGGCCGTAGTGTCCCAGCTGTTCCTGCAGGCCCGAGTGGCTGTGATACCAGTACGTGCCGGCCTGCTTGAGCGGGTAGTAGTACTCGAAGGTGTCCTTCGGCGGGATGCCTTCGAAGGTCACGCCGGGCACACCATCCATCTGGAACGGCAGCAGGATTCCGTGCCAGTGGATCGAGGTCCATTCATCGAGCTTGTTCTGCACCCGGATGCGGACGTTGCGGCCCTCGCGCATGCGGATCGCCGGTCCCGGCACGGTGCCGTTGACGGTGATCGGGTTGGCCGGCTTGCCGTCGATCTTCATCGGCGTGCGATCGATCACCAGGTTGAAGATGTCGGT
Organism: Guyparkeria hydrothermalis; assembly: GCF_023555375.1. Classification (GTDB taxonomy): domain Bacteria; phylum Pseudomonadota; class Gammaproteobacteria; order Halothiobacillales; family Halothiobacillaceae; genus Guyparkeria; species Guyparkeria hydrothermalis. Next base: position 114,577 of record NZ_JAJSEE010000007.1, on the reverse strand, counting down.
ATCGCCATCCTCCAAGCGCTCGGCTTCATGGTTGCCGACCTGCGGCCAGGCGAGGGCCGGGCTCACGCCACCATAGCCGTACAGCGCCGCCAGGACGCTCATGGATGTGACGTTGCGCAGGAATCGGCGCCGAGAGTGGCCCTTCCCGGTCAGGGTTTCGTACTGGTCCATTGTTGTCTCCCTCCGTCGTACGGAAAGCGTGGTTTATTCGGTGGCGGGGCGTTTCGCGGGCCGGGGGTCAGGGCGCGGCCTGGACGTCGATGGTCCCCTTCATGCCGGCTTCGAGATGCCCGGGTATCAGGCAGGCGAAGTCCACCTCGCCCGGCGAGGCGAAGTGCCAGATGACCTCCCCCGTTTCGCCGCCATCCAGCCGCAGCATGTTGGGTTCCTCATGCTTCATGCCGGGGTTGCGGCGCATTTTCTCGGCATGCTCTTTCAACTTGTCGAGCGAGCCGATGACCATTTCGTGGGGCTGCTGGCCGGTGTTCTTCACGGCAAAGCGGATGGTCTGGCCGGCCTTCACGTCAATCCGCGCCGGGTCGAACCGCATCCGGTCACTCATCGTGACCTCGATGGTGCGATCCACCTGTGCCGGGTCGCCCGCCGTGCCGGTCGTCTCCTGATGGCCGCCGCCATGATTGCCGGCTGCATTCGCCATCAGCGGCATCAGCGCGAGTGCAAGCAGGGTCTGTCGTCGGTTCATGCCTGTCGTCCTCTTGATGGCGGTGCGTGGGGGAAGCGCCTGCCTCCCGATGCGTTGCAAGTACTTTAGTGCGCTGGCCTGTCACCCGCCTGACCGACGGATTACGTTTTTGTCAGCCGGGTTTTCTGTCATCGGCCTGACCGGCGGATTACATTTTTGTCAGATGGCTTGGGGGGAGTGGGAAGCATCGGGCAGGGCTTCTAAGGTTCGAATGTGCGGGATTGACCACGTTGAGTTATGGCGACAGCAATCGCTATGGTCGGCGGCGTCGTTCCGTAGATCCGAAACGGCCTTCAATCCGGAAGGAGGGAGAAGTGTCATGAGAAAAGTCAGACTTGTTCGCGAACTGTCCGCCTGTGCCCTTGCTGTTGTTGTCGCCGGTGCGGCGCCTGCTGCCCTCAGCGATGAGCACATGCCGAGGCAAGGCATGTACGGCTCCGGGATGATGGGTGGTTCCGGGCCTTATGGCCCCGGCTTCGGCAGTGGCTATGGCCCGGGCATGATGGGTCCGGGTGGTGGTTACGGCCCCGGCATGATGGGGCCCGGCTATCGAGGTGGTTGTCAGCCGGGGATGATGGGGCCCGGTTACGGCGGTGGCTATGGCCCCGGCATGATGGGTCGGGGCAGTAGCTATGGCCCCGGCATGATGATGCGAGGCTACGGCCCCGGCATGATGGGCCCTGGTCAAGGCGGTGGTTACGGTCCCGGGATGATGGGCCCCGGTTATGGTGGTGGCTATGTTCCCGAGTGGGGTGCGGGCGGTCAGCGATTGACCGACCAGCAGCGCGACCGCCTGCGGGATGTTCAGGAGGAGCAGCACGACAAGCAGGTCGAGCTCATGCAGAAGATGCAGGAGAGGCAGCGGGAGCTCTATCGCCTGCAATTGACCGACGAGCCGGATTACGAGGCGATCAAGAAGAAGTCGCGCGAGATCGGTAATCTTCAGCAGAAGATGGCCGAGGAGCGTATCGAGGCTCATAAGCGTATGGAGAAAGCGCTCGGGGCCGACTGACGGCCACTATCGCCTCGTCTGAGAGAGAAAAGGCCGCCTGATGTTCAGGCGGCCTACTTTATGTGGCTCGATGCCATGCGGACGCCCAGGCGTGCGGCGGGAGGTTGGTTGGCAGAGACGAATCTGGTTCGGGTGGCCACCTTGCTGGATCGCCAACGGGCATTGGTGAATCGCAGACTCGTCCAGCGATTCAAGGAGGGTCAGTCAAGCTCCTTTTTCATGCGCTCGTAGGTCTCGTCGTCAATCTCGCCTCTCGCATACCGCCGGTCGAGGATTTCCTTGGGGCTGGGGGATTCCAGGGAGCGATCCTGTCGCGAGATGGCGAAAAGCAGCCAGACGACGACTCCGATCAAGAGCACCCAGATGATCCACATGAAGCCGCCTCCGAATCCCATGAAATGTGCGTAGTCCATGTTCGTTCCTCCCGTCGGGATTGTTGGTGAATGTCAGTGGCGAGCCCGCCTACCGGTCAGGAAACGTTAAAGTGCCCCATCATCCCGGCGTCCTCGTGCTCCAGGATGTGACAGTGGTACATGAAGGGTGTTTCCCGGCTGGCCGGTTGCGTGAAGTCCACGGCAACCTCGACGCGTCCATCCACGAGCACGGTGTCTTTGTAGCCGCGGTTCTCCAGCCGCGGTGAACGTCCGGCCTCATCGGTGAGTACCCGGAAACGCACCCCGTGGATATGGAATGGGTGCATCAGCATGTTGCTCTCGATGGTCCAGTGCTCGGTCGTGCCAAGGCCTACCTGTTCGTTGATGCGCTGCATGTCGAACGGTCGGCCGTTGATGCCCATGGTCGGGCCGCCGCTTCCGCCCATCATGCCGCGCATCATCGGCATGCCGCCGAGCATCATGTCGAGGGTGAAGTGACGGCGCCGGGCGAATGCCGTCGGTGGCGCGGGCAGTTCGTCGTCGATGGTCTCTGGCAGTCGGTCGACCTTGGCCTTCTCGCCAGCGGGGTGGAAGGACAGCACCGGCATATCGCCTTCGAGAAGCGCAGAAGCGGTCGAACGTAGGCCGCTCATCATGCCCATCATCCCCGGGCCGCCCTGGTTCTGGTCGGGGCCGGTCACCAGCTCGGCTTCTCGCCCGTCGCGGAAGTCGACCAGTACTTCGAGGCGCTCGCCCGGGGCGAGACGCAGTTCGGTGGCTGCCGCCGGCTTCGGCCAATAGCCCGAGTCGTTGGCGATGACGTGCATGGGGCGACCATCGTCGAAGTGTAGGTGGTAGATGCGGGCATTCGATCCGTTCAGCAGTCGCAGGCGGACGATCGAGCGAGGCATCCGGGCGCGGGGGTAGGGGGCGCCGTTGACCAGGATGTGGTCGCCCCGGAAGCCGTGCATTCGGTCCATCATGGCCAGTCGATAGTCCAGACGTCCCGACGGGTCGAAGCGCCGGTCCTGGATGACGAGGGTGAAGTCGTCCACGCCATGCTCGTGCGGCAGGCCGCGCTCGTCGTCCCGCCCGTCGTCGATCTGGAACACGCCGGCGAGTCCCGCGTAGACCTGTCTGGCCGTGTGCGGATGGGTATGGGCGTGGAACCATGCGGTGGATGGGGGTTGATCGATCGGAAGAACGGGTTCCCATACGGCCCCGGGATCAATTGCCTGGTGCGGGCCGCCGTCGACCTCACCCGGGACGAGCAGGCCGTGCCAGTGCGTCGCCAGCGGCTCATCGAGCCCATTCAGCAATCGCACCGCAACGTCCTGCCCGCGCTGTGCCCGGACGATCGGGCCGAGGTAATCCTGATTGTAGCCGAGCGTGGACGAGACCGTGCCTGAGCCAAAGGTGTGCCTACCTTGCTGTGCGGTGAGGTCGAGGCGACCGCTTTTCTCCACGTCGACCAGGCCGGGCAGGGGCAACATCGGGCGCTCTGCCGGGCGCGCCCAGGCCCTTCCGGTCGCGGCGCTGCCCCACGTTGCGGCAGTTGCTGCGGCGAGACTGTTCTTCAGGAAGCGACGTCGATCCATTTCAACTCCTCCGTCATTGTCTGATCAGGCAACCGGCTCGATGGTCGGTCTTGGCACCCCTGGGCCGGGTCCTGGCCACTTGCATTGGGCCGCTGGAAACGTCGCCTATGGTCGGCGCCGTTGACGACGGCGATCAACGTCCTGGAACGCGCTCTCATGGCGAATCTCCCGTTGGCTGAGGATCAAGGCGGGACGGATGAAGACTCCTCGCGCCTGATGCTTGGATCCTATCGCCAACCCTAGTCCTGCCGTCTGTCTCGTGCCTGACCCGGGGATTACAACGCGGTAATCTGGGTGGGCAGCGGTCTCGGAAGGCGCAGTACGCCCTGCGTGGATCGGAGAGCCGCACGAGGATGTTGGTCGTCGAGGACGCGCGACACCCGGGACCGATCATCGATTTGCCGGACCGTGCGCGAAGCAGAGCCGATCTGACAATGGTTCCGCCCATCGGGCGAGCAGCGGGGTCAGGGCGATGCTGAGGATGATCGTCGCCAGGATCACCTGCACCACCGCCTCATCGAGGAGGCCTTCCGCCGCCGCCAGCGTGGCCAGCACAAGGCCGAACTCGCCACCCTGCGACAACAGGATGCCCGCGTGCATGGCCGTGCCCCTCGGCACACCCAGCATCCGGCCGAGGAGCGTCGTGGTGAGCGTTTTGAGGAGCAGAAGCACGGTTAGGGCCAGCAGCACCCAGGGCAGCCAGCGCACGACGGCCTGCAGATCCAGCATCATGCCGATGACGACAAAGAACAGTCCCAGCAGCACATCGCGGAACGGGGTGATCTCCATTTGTAGTTGCTGCCGGTGCTCCGTTTCCGCCAGCATGGCGCCGGCCAGAAAGGCCCCCAGCGCGAGCGACAACCCGGCGTATTCGGTGACCCAGGCGGCCGCCAGGGCGAACAGCAGCGCCGTGAGCCGGAAGATCTCCTGGGAGCCGTAGGCAACCAGACGGCGGAACAGTGGTCGCAAGATCCAGCGTCCCGTCGCCAGCATCAGTACGACGACCAGCGCACCCTGAGCGAGCGCCGCAGTCACTGCCTGCCACGCCCCGGTATCCGCATCACCCCCCAGGACCGGGATCAGGATCAGAAAGGGAACAACGGCCAGGTCCTGGAATATCAACACCGACACCGATAGCCGGCCATGGGGCTGGCCGATCTCGTCCCGGCGGGCCAGCTCCCGGCTGACCACGGCCGTGGAGGAAAGCGCCAGGGCGCCGCCCAGTACGAAGGCGGCGGATGGTTCAGCGCCAAACAGCCACGCCAGGCCGGCACCGACGGCGGCGCTGACGGAGACCTGCGCCCCGCCAACGCCAAAGACCTGTTTTCGCAACAACCACAGTTGGGACAGCGAAAATTCCAGGCCGATCGTGAACAGCAACAGCACCACCCCGAATTCACCAAGGAAGTGGATGTCTGCCGTGTGCGGTAGCCAGGACAGGCCGTGGGGGCCAACGATGACGCCCACGACCAGATAGGCCAGCAGTGCCGGCAGCCCGAGTCGCGCGAATACGGCCAGTCCGACGACGGACGCGGCCAGAAGTATGATCACTCCGGTGAGAACGGTGTGTTCCATGTGCTGGCTTTTTGGCCTCCCCGCGATGGATGGTCCACTGTCTGCCGCGCGGCCGAACCGGGTGCGCGAGCCGTGGCGATTCCTGGTCGCTCCGTTGCCGCGTCCGTGGCGGGGTCGAGACCCGCATGCTCGCGTTGGCCGGCGCCCCGGGCGACGGGTTGCATCCGGCCGACACGGAGGCCAGCGGCCGTCACCGTCGTCCGCGTGACCACGTCTGAGTCAGGGTGGTCGTTTTCACGGCTCGTCCCGGCCCGACACCGGCCCGGGTGTCACGTCGACAGCCCCCTCGCTGCTCTCGTCCAGCGCGGCCGCCTCCACCTGGAGCGTGACGAAAAAGAAACCGAATTGCTCTTTCAGTAGCTTCTGACCAGACTCCAGCACGGCCTGCGGGTCCACGCCGTCGACGGTTCGCAGGTGACCGGAGAAGACGTATCGCCCGCTAGTCAGTGCCCAGGCATGGACATGGTGGGCGTCGGCAACCCCATCGAGCGCTACCAGCGCCTCGACGACCTCGCCCAGTTCAATGCCAGCCGGTGTGCCCTCCATCAGCAAATGGGCTGCATCTCGCAGGATGCCCCAACTCGCCCAGAGCAGGACCACGCCGAACCCCATGCCGAGGATCGGGTCGATGAGGAGAAAGCCCGTGAAGTGGATTACCAGCGCCGTCACGATAATGAGCAGGCTGCCCACGAAGGTCTGGAGGATGTGCCACAGCGCACCCCTCACGTTCAGATCGCTCCGGCTCTGCTTCCAGATCAAACCCAACGATATGAATTCGGTCAAAAGCCCGCCGGCGGCTGCGGCGAGCATCGGCCCCGTCGGCAGGTCGATCGGATCGGAAAGGCGCATGGCCCCCATCACCAGCACCAGCAAGGCCATGGCGAGCAGAAAGCCGCCGTTGACCAACGCACCGATGATTTCGGCCCGATACCAGCCGAAGCTATGGTCCTCGTCAGCCGGACGGTGGGCGAGCCGGGCGGCGACTATCGCGACCAGGACGCCACCAACCGCGGAGAAGGTGTGGAAGGCGTCCGAGATCACGGCAATGGAGCCGGTCCAGAGACCGATCCCCATCTCGACGAAGAAGTAGGTGCCCGTCAGCCAGGCCGAGATCAGCATCCCCGGTCCGCTGGAAGGCAGATGATCACCGTGAGCCTGGATGCCGTGCCGTGCATGATTCGACATGACCGCTACCCTGTGGACGTCAGTGGGCTTGTTGTCCGGCCGGCATAACCGACCGGAGGGCCATCATCGACACCACGCTAGCGAACTACCGCCAGCGTTGTCGGGATCGGGCCACAGGCAAGTCCAGCCGAACATGTCGACACGGCGCATCGAGTGTGCGGGGCGCATCGGTGTCAGCACCAACTCGCCTCACCTGACTGGGGGTTGTGGAGCAGTTCGCGAACGTTGGCCTCGATAATGCGGTAGCCCACGTTGCCGTACAGCCGCTGCCGCCCCTCGTTGAGTACCAGGGTGGGACTGCCGGCCACCTGGTAGCGCTGTTGAGCCTCCATGTCGTCGTGCAGGGCTGCGTGTGCCTGCCCGGAATCCAGCATGTCGTTGATCGCCGGGATGGGCAGGCCCATCGATGTGGCAATGGAGAGCTGCTCGTCGCGCCGAGCGATGTTTGCGTTGTCTGCAAAGAAGCTCTTTCGCAGGTTCCAGGCCAGTGCCTCGGAAGGGGAGTCCTCTGTCTCCGCGTGATCCAGTTCGCCATTCTGTTCGAGCAGCTGTACCGCCTTGATCAGCAGGTGCGCACTGGTAGACGAGGCAGGCGGATCCCCCGTCCAGATATCGGGATGCACCTCGACATGGTCCCAGTCACGCGCCACCTCGCGGATGTGTCGGCCGAAGCCGATAAAGCTGCCCTGGTCGCGCCATCCTTCTCCGATGCGCTCGTCCGTGGAGGCAAACAGCGGGATATAGCGCGGCGTGATGGTGACCTCGTCGCCGAAGTCCTGTTGCAGCTGTTCGATCCGGATCTGGGCACCGTAGGCCCAGATGCACAGGATGTCGGTGAAATACTCTGCGTGCAGTTGGTGGCTCATGCCGGAACCTCGTTGGTGCAATGATCGTGTTGCTCGCATCCGGTGGTGGCTCTCGCGTCACACCGCGACGGATCAGCCGGTGCGTCGACTCGTGCAGGCGGTGCGAGCCTGCCCGGGACGCCGATCCGGAAGCGTCAGGGAACCACCGCCATCTGGTGGGCTTCGCCCCCAGGCAGGTCGATCGTGCCGACCCGCTTCATGGTTGTCTGATCGACGACCCAGATGACCGGCCGGTTGCTGCTGGAGACGTAGACCTTGCCGGTGCCGTGAATGGTATCGAGGTGGTAGGGGGCCGGGGAGAGTGTCAACGTCCGGCGCTCGTCGGTGGCCGGGTTGATCGCGACCAGCTTGTCCTCGCTTCTGGCGCTGGCGAACAGCGTCTTTCCGTCATCGCCGATGTCCAGGCCGTGCAGGCCGTCACCGATGTGGAACGATTCGGTCACCTTCCCCGAGTCCACCGACACGGCCGAGATCGTGCCGGCACGGGGGTTGGTTGCGTAGATCGTCTGGCCGTCCGACGACAGCACCAGATGCTCGGGCGAGGGGCCGCCCTGGAGCGTGCGCTTGACCGTCCAGTTGGACAGGTCGATTTCACTGATGGTGCCGTTCCCGCTGTTGCTGACGAAGGCAGTCTTCCCGTTCGGTGCCATCAGCGTGTAATTCGGCGCCGGCCCCGTCTGGATGGTTTCGACCACCTGGTTGTCGCGCAGGTCCACGACGCTAACCCCGCCGCGGGTCGGGTGCGTGGACACCACGTAGCGGCCGTCGGGGGTGATCGCCTCGTGATGGGTCCAGCCGGCCACCGGAATGGTCATCATTACGTGCCCGTGCACGGGGTGGACGAGATAGAGCTTGCTGTTGGGCGTCTCGGCATCCTCGTCTTCGGCCAGCGGCCGTTCCGAGAGGCTGCCTGCCACCAGGTACTCGCCGTCCGGGGTCGCCACGAGTCCGTGCGGATTCTTGAGCCCCGTATAGGTGGCGGTGATCTCGTCGGTGGCCGCGTCCACTGCAATGACTTCGTCGCCGCTCCCCAAGGGGATGTACACCGTGGGCGCCCCGTGGGCGCCGCCGAACGGCAGCGCGAAGGCAAGCGGGAGAAGCAGCTTTTTCAGGCGTTCAGGGCTCATTTGAATGCACTCCATGTAGGCGCAGGGGCGGAGGAGGTGTGGACGCTCGCGCCCCTGTCATGTCGACGTCCGCCTCCACCGGCTGGTGGTCGCGATGACGACCGGGGCCATTGGCGGTGGAGGGCGGGGCTGTCCTTTCCTGGGTGAGTGCGATTCAGTCGTTCATCGACTGCATGCGCTGCATCTGCTCGCGCATCTGCTGCACCTGACGTTCTAGGCGATCGATGCGGGAAGGCGCCCCGCCGGCCATTGGTCCGGACTGCGCGGGCGTCGATCCCTGCTGGGCACAGCGCGCTCCCATCCCAGGACCCATCATCATGCCGGAGCCCATCATGCCCGAGCCCATCGAGCCCTTGCCGTGGCCCATCATGCCCGGGCCCATGGCCCCCTGATTCGAGCCGCCGTGCATCATGCCCGAGCCCATCATGCCCTGGCCCCCGGGGCTGCGGCCCATCATGCCCTTACCCATCGTTCCTTGGCCGCGATCGCAGTACTCCGTTGCCCCCGGCCGGGATTGCCCTCGCATCTGTCGGCTCATGCCGCCTTGCATCTGCCGGGCCATGCCCATGTTCTCGCGCATGGTCTGCATGTATTCCTGCATGACGTCGTCACGTTCCGCCTCGCTCTGGGCGGACTGGGCCCGCTCTAGTTGCGACTGCATCCGCTCGACGTTCGACTGCATGCGCGCCATGGGCATCGCCCTGTCCGCCATGCCCATGGTCTCGCGAACGGTCTGCATGTACTCCTGCATGAGCTTGCGGCGCTCTTCATCGTTCTGGGCGGACTGGGCCTGGTCGAGTTGCGAGCGCATGCGCTCGACGTTTTCCTGCATGCGCTCCATTGGCATCGTGCTGTTCGCCATGCCCATCATCCCGCCGGGCATGTTCGGTTGGGGCGTCTCGGCGGCAAAGGATGTCGTGGCGAGTCCCATGGACAGGGCAAGAACGGTCTTGGAGAGTGCTTTCATGGTTTGCCTCCGTTCGAGAGAATGCAGCATCGCGCGGGGCGGGCACCTGCTCGCCCCGCTCTTGGGAATGACCTTAGTCCGCTGGCCTGTCCGGAACCTGACCGGGACATTACAACTCGGTAATCCGGAGCGGGGATCATGACGCAGTGGCAGAATGCCCTTGGGACCGAACGGGAGAACGGCATGAAGGTGTTGATCGTCGAGGACGAACGAAAAACCGGCACGTACCTGCAGCAGGGCCTGACCGAGGCCGGTTATACCGTCGACCTGGCGACGGATGGCGTGGAGGGACTGCATCAGGCCCTGACCGGACATCACGACCTGGTTGTTCTCGACGTCATGTTGCCGAACATGGACGGCTGGCAGATCCTCGAGACCCTGCGGCGCGGTGGCCGCGACATGCCGGTGCTGTTTCTGACCGCCCGCGACCAGGTCGAGGACCGGGTCCGCGGTCTCGAGCTGGGCGCGGACGACTACCTGGTCAAGCCGTTCGCCTTCTCCGAGCTGCTGGCGCGGGTTTGCACCCTGTTGCGTCGCGGGCGGGTCGAGCCGGAACCGACCACGTTGCGGGTCGCCGATCTGGAGCTGGATCTGCTCGGTCATCGGGCGACCCGGGCGGGGCAGCGCATCGATCTCACCGCCAAGGAATTCGCGCTGCTCGAACTATTCATGCGCCGCCGGAGCGAGGTGCTGCCGCGCTCGCTGATCGCGTCCCAGGTCTGGGACATGAACTTCGACAGCGACACCAACGTGGTCGAGGTCGCCGTACGTCGCCTGCGACGCAAGATCGACGAACCCTTCGATACCCGCCTGATCCGGACCATCCGTGGCATGGGTTACGTCATGGAGGTCGAGGGGGGCGCATGAGACCTCCTGCCTCCCTTACCACCCGCCTGACCCTGCTGTTCGTCCTGGTGTCCTCCTCCGTATTGCTGGGACTCGCCTGGGTACTGCACACGGCGGTCGAGCGCCACTTCGTGGAGATGGACCGCGACATCCTTCAGAGCAAGGTGAATGTGCTCGAGCGTCTGCTGAAACGTCCGCCGGCGGCCGAGGAGCTGACCGCCCTGCAGAGTGCCGTGGTGGATATGTTCCGAAGCGACCCCGAGCTGAAGGTGTTCGTCGAGACGGCCGACGGCAACCCGATCCTGTCGCCGGGGGATATCGCGTTCCCGGGCGAGAAGCTGCGTAACCTGGCCAACGGCTCGACGCCGAGAGTCTTCTCGTGGTGGGACAATGGGTCGCGATATCGCGGACTGGTCAAGGCGGTCCAGCCCGCCCTGCCCGACTTCAAGCCCATGATCGTCGTCGCGGCGATCAATATCGATCACCACGAGCGCTTCATGGAGCGTTACAGCCGCACGCTCTCCGCCTTCATTCCCGTCGCCGCCATCCTCAGCGGCTTTCTCGGCTGGCGAGCCACCCGCCGCGGCCTGGCGCCATTGCGGCTGATCGAGGAGCGGGCAGCGTCCGTCACGGCATCGCAGCTCAACCACCGCCTGCCGGAGGACGCGGCCCCGCGTGAACTGACCGGGCTGGCCTACGAGCTCAACTGCATGCTCGATCGCCTCGAGGAGGCCTTCCGGCGGCTGTCCAACTTTTCTTCCGATCTCGCCCACGAGATGCGTACGCCGGTCAGCAATCTGCTCACGCAGACCCAGGTCGCGCTGTCACAGCCCCGCAGTCAGAGGGAGTATCAGGAGATCCTGGCCTCGAGCAGCGAGGAGCTCGACCGGCTGTCGCGCATGATCGGCGACATGCTGTTCCTCGCGAAGGCAGACAACGGGCTTTCCTTGCCGTCGGTCCAGGACATCCGGATGCACGAGGAAATGAGCGAATTGCTGGAGTTCTACGATGCCTTGGCCGAGGAGGAGGGCGTGCGGCTGATCACGTCGGGGCGGGCCATGGTCCGGGGTAATCGCCTGATGCTGCGGCGGGCATTCAGCAATCTGCTGTCCAACGCGGTCCGGCATGCCGACGAAGGCGGCCGTGTTGGGGTAAGCATCGCCGAGCACGACTCGACCGTGTCGGTCTCGGTCGAGAACACGGGGGAGCCGATTCTCCCGGAGGAACTGACGCGCGTATTCGAGCGTTTCTACCGTGCGGATGACGCCAGGCCGAGGTATCAGGACTCGACCGGTGGTCTTGGCCTCGGGCTTGCCATCACTCGGGCGATCGTGCGGGCGCATGGGGGTGATGTCACGGCGAGCTCCGCGCAGGGGGTCGCGCGCTTCATCGTTACCCTGCCCCGGGTGCCCGAGGAGAGGGTGGCAGGTGTCCCGGTATGAGCGACGGAGGGTTGTCCCTCTTCGCGGGTGAGTGAACCCGATTGGGAGCGGGTGGCCCTCCGTGACCTCTGACAGGCCTTCCCGAATCAGGGTGCGATAGATCCCCCTCGCGCGCGGATTGATTGATCTCAACCAAGTCCAGCCTGAGCAACTCGCCGTCACCGTTGTGCGCATTTCACGCGGCAGCGCGAAGTCCTCTTTTTCAGTCCCCCGTCCTCGCCAAATCCCGTCGTCTTCGTAATGACAAGGTCGGGGGTTCGACTCCTCTCTCCGGCACCACAAGTCCTTGATTTCTGGCGTTTCCTATGGCTGACGCCATCACCAGATATCACTCGAAATCAACCGATTTGCACACGTTTTGCACACAGAATGCACACGCGTGCAGGCCTCAAAAGAGGCAGAAAAGGCCCCGCCAGACGGTCGGCCAGGACGTCCATCAAGGGCGATCCTGGAGCGAACCGGGCGGGGCCTTTATTATTCCGATTTCCGGCAATCGCACCACGCCCACCACGCCGACCTGCATCCTGGCGGCCTCGTCGGGGGCTTGCCCGCTTGAAGCGCCAAAGTGTGAAGGGCCAGCCAGGGTGGGTCGACATGGTCGAGGGTGCCGAGTGCGAAGACGTGGTGGTCGGGGTCGGTCTGGTCAGTCTCCGGTTCGGCCGGTGGGGTGGTCGTTCATCCAAGTGATCAGCTCGGCCTTGGGCATGGGAGGCGCAATTAGAAAGCCTTGGCCGAACCGGCAGCGCTGATTGCTCAGCATCTTGAGCTGGGCGGCAGTCTCGATGCCCTCGGCAACCACGGACAACCCCAGGCTGGCGGCCATCTGGATGATCGCCTCGACCAGCGAGGCGTCGCTGCTGTCGACGGCGAGATCGTGCACAAACGATTTGTCGATCTTGAGTTGGCTTATTGGGTAACGCTTGAGGTATCCCAGGCTGGAATAACCCGTGCCGAAATCGTCGATCGACAACGTGATGCCGAGCGCGTCAAGCTGTCGCAACGCGGCATGCACGGCCTCGCGGTCGTCGATCAGCACACCTTCGGTCAGTTCGAGTTCTAAATGATTGGCCGGCAGGCCGCTGTGTTCGAGGGTGGCGGTCACCTGGGCGACCAGGTCGCCGTTGACGAACTGGCGCGGCGAGACGTTCACCGCTACCGACAGGTCGGCCCCCAGCATATCGCGTAGCTCAACGAGATCCCGGCAGGCCTTCTCGAGTACCCACTGGCCGACAGGAACGATCAGACCGGCCTCCTCGGCCACGGACACGAACTGACTTGGCGGGATCAAGCTGCCGTCGCCCCGGCGCAGGCGAACAAGGGCTTCGAGGCCGACGACCGCCTGCGTTTGAAGGTCGATCTTGGGTTGGTAATGCAGCTCGAGCCGTTCGTCCTTTAGGGCCTCGCGAAGGTCGGCCTCCACGGCCATTCGCTCGGATGCGCCCTGGTCCATGTCCGGCCGGTAGGTGACAAAGCCGTTGCGCCCGTGCTCCTTGACCCAGTAGAGCGCTACGTCTGCACAACGCAACAGTTCGTGTGGGTCGTCGCCGTCGCGCGGGCACAGGCTGATGCCGACACTGGAGGTGACGTAGATGCCGCGCAACTCGGTCTCGATGGGATGGGTCAACGACTCCTTGATTCGCTGACAGACCCGTTCGGCGCCGGGCTGGTCGGTGTCGTCGAGCAACAGGACGAATTCGTCCCCACCCATGCGCGCAAGCGTGTCCGTCTGGCGCAGGCAGGTACCGATGCGTTCGGCAAACCCCTGGATGATCCGGTCGCCGATGTGGTGGCCCATCGTGTCGTTGATCTGCTTGAAGCGGTCGATGTCCATCATCGCGAGGGCGAACGGGGTGCCGTTCCGGTGGGCTTGCTCGATCGCTACGCCCAGACGGTCATTGAGCAAGGCCCGGTTAGGTAGGCCGGTGAGCACGTCGTGAAGCGCGATGTGCCGGATGTATTCGTCGGCCCGCTTCTGTTCCGTGATGTCGCTGGCCACGGCCAGATAGCCGCGCGGGCGCCCGAGATCATCGAGAAGCGCTGTTATTGCGACCCGCGCCGGGAACCGTGAGCCGTCACGCCGGATGAGCGTCCACTCGTGTTCGTCGCGCCCGAGGGCCAGCGCCTTGGCTACCAGGGCATCGGTGCCCGGAGGGATCGAGGCATCCAGCTCGAGCGAGAGCTGGTTGGCCCGATCGCGCAGTTCCGCCGGATCGTGCAGTACGTCAAGTCGCGTGTTGCCGACCAGCTCGTCCGCTGTGTGCCAGAGCATGCGTTCTGCCGTCCGGTTAAATGTCCGTATGACGCCGTCGAGATCGGTGGAAACAATGGCGTACCCGGCGCTTTCCACGATGGCGCGCTGTTGCTCGTTGGACTCCTGCAGTCGATGGGTTAGCCGGCGTTCTTCGCTAACGTCCCGGAAAGTTGTGGCCACCCCGGTGGCCATCGGGACCACCTGGCGCTGGAACCAGTGGGCGTTCCCCTGGGCGTCAGTCCAGCTGCATTCGTCGGTGCGAGGCACGCGTGCTTCCTGGACGCGCCGGTAGCTGCCGACCAGTGCCGGGTCTCCTGGTACCAGTTCGGCGCAGGGGTGAGGCGAGGGGTCGTCCCGGTGGCGGTCGAGTATCTGCTTGGCGTTGCGGTTGGCGTACACCGCGCGATAGTCGCGGATCGCGCCGCTGGCATCCCGTATCGCCTCGTAGATGACGAAGATGTCCGGGCTCGACTCCATCGCCGCCTCAAAGCGCCGATGCGCGCGTACTTCGCGCCCATGGCTGGACACCAGTGCCCGTACCAGTGGGCGAACTCTCAATCGGACGAGCAGGATGGCCAGCGCGATCAGACCTGAAAGAAAAGCGGCTAGCGTGACCAGTTCGTTACGAACCGGGGCGAGTATCTCGGCCAGGTCCATCTTCAATACCAGACCAAGCCCCGTAGTGCCCACCGGGCCGTAAGCGGACAAGACCGTCCGGTTGCGATAATCGGTGAGAATCTCGACGTCGGTTGCCCCGGCCAGTGCGCGGCTCATCGGAATCGGCTCGCCATTGATCTGGTCGCTAATGACGTACATGCCATCTTGCTCACGTTGCGGAAAACAGTTGAGCAAGCGAGCATCCAGACGCAGACACATTGGCAGCGTCCCGGTACGTCCCCAGTCGTTGGCCTCTTCAACCAAGCGCTCGATTGCTGGGATGGCGTGGAGCAACACCAGCTCACCGCCGGCATCCTCGTCGACGTCGAACTGTTGCAGTGAAATTCGGGTCTCCAGAGCGTAGCTGCCGTCCCAGATCAGGGAGGCCGGCCGGTCCAGCTGAAGTGGAAACCGAGCCACCCAGTCGGGCGGCAGCGATCCGAATACGCGGCGTTGCTGGCCGTTATGCTCGATCACGGCCGCGTCGATGCCCAAGCGGGCCAGATTGGCCTCGAGTCGTTCGGTGTGCGCTCGCGAGAAGGTGTTGCGATTTGCGTCGAACATCGCCTCGATGCGGCGACTCGATGCGACCAGTTCCGCCTGATCCAGCGCCTTGTTGAGCAGGGTGTCGAGGTGAGATCGTTTGGCCTCGAGGGTCTGCTGCATCGACGACTCGGCCTGGTGGAGCGTAGTGGATTGCAGGTGGTTGAGGCCCATCACGCCGACCAGCAACGACGACAGAGCCACGATCACGGCGGTGGTCGCGTAGATCCGTCGCGCCTGTTGTTTTGCCTCGACGACCAGGCGAGCCTTGGCCGGGCGTGCGGCGTGGGCAGCGGCCCACAGGCCCATGCCTAGTAGGGTGAATGCCACCGCGGTCGGCGCACTGAACCAGATCAGGCCGCTGGCCAGCCATGCGCCCTCGAACAGGAGCGGGGCGCGGATCGCGTAGGCCACTAAGCTTAGGATGCCGGCAAGCAAGAGAGCCATTGACGTCGCGCTTGCCACCACGGCAAGCCGTCTGCCCGACAGTGACAGGCCGAGTATGCCGACAAGGAAGAGCCCGAGGCCGGCAGTGGTTATCCACGACATTTGGCCGGAGTGGGTGTCGTAGAGCGCCAGCCAGCCAGCCGCAAGCGCTGGGCCGGTAGCTGCTATCCAGTCCGGTGCGATGAGCCGGCCGGCCAGCAAGATCAGGAGGAGGGAGGCCGCGGCCGTCGAGATTTGATGATTAACCGTAGAGGAGGGGTGCGCACTGTCACTCGACAGGAGCAGTAGCGAGGCGGCCAGCACAAGCCCAATGGCTGTCCCGGGGACCATCGGTTTCCAGGTCGGCAGGATGCTGGTCAGGGCGGGTGACCCGACGCCCCAACCGATCAGCACCGTGCACCCTAGCAGCATTACGAGTCCCGCCGACCAGATAATCAGCTGGGCGGAAAGGCGGGCCTCCGATTCGAACGGGCGAGATTGTTTGCCGAAACGGCGCACGCGAATCATCCCCGAATCAAATCTCGCGGTGCGGTGCTGGTAAGTGTTTCGTAGCCTGTGATTCTCATATGCTCCGCTCGGTTTCGAGACGCCTAAAGCGTAATCAAGAACGAGACATTCCGGCCTGGGAATTCGTCTCGCGTTGAGTTGGCTGTGTCCGCTCCTGGAATCCTTGGTGCGAGATAGCCTGAGCGATCAGGCAATAGGCTCGCATAGTTAGCGATCGAGTGCGTTATTCAGGCGTATTCGGCTCGGATCAGCCTGCGAGATTGGGGGTGCAGCTGGGAACCTCTTGCTCGCTAGCGGAAACGGAAGTCAGTCGTTTGCATGACACCTAGAAGGGGATAAGAGCCCTCGCCGGGGTGGCCAGGGTGTTCATGGCGGGAACCCGGTGAGGCATTTAACGCTAGCGTGCGGCGCGGGGAACTGTCGCGTCGGCGTGAGACGGCCCGAGGTGTGAAGCACGATGACCTTGGTCCTTCTCGGTCAGTGACGAGCCGTCGCGCCGCTTTTTCAGTACGTTGTGCATGACGGTGAGCGTGAGGTCGGAGTGGGCGTCGAGGCCTTCGACTGTCCTCAGCCGAAGGCCACGCACCTTTTCTTTGGTGATCTGGAATTCGGCCCCGATGGTCTTCATGCCCATGAGCAGATGTCCCTTCCTTCTCGTGGCGGTGCCCTCCTGGGCAGCGCCTGGCTGGCTCAGCTGGCCTGGTTGATCAGCATCTGCACACGGTCGCCGATCTGGCGGTATCGCGTGAGAATGCGCGGGTGCAGTTGATGGAGGTCCCGCTTGAGGGCCACGGTCTGCTCGACGTGCAGTGCCCGGGCGAGCATGGCACCCGCTGCGCCGCGGCGATGGAGAATCGCCGCGCGGCTGCTCTCGCCCAGTTCGAGTTCATCGAGCAATCGCTCCAGGGAGACGTTCAGCAGGATGTCGGCCCCCGAGAGCAACCCCACCAGGAATGCCTGCTCGGGCTTCACCTCCCCTCGGCGCGAGTGCTCGGCCAGCTCCTGGCAGAATTGGGCCCGCCACAGTATGAGCCGCGCGGCCTCCGGCGAACTGGCATTCAATGACGTGATCAACGCGGCCCACCGGCGCAAATGGTTGAGGCCGAGATGCCGCACCACGCCCTCGAGCGAGGTGATCTCTTGCCGAGAGCGATACAGGGGGCTGTTGGCGATCCGGATCAGGCTGATTGCGAGGCCGGGGTCATGGGCGATGGCCTCGGCGATCTCGGCCCATTGCGGCTCCCTGGAAAAGAGGGTGTTGATGACGCGGACCATGTGCAGGGCCGACGGGTTCAGTTGGGTGCCAAGGACCTCGCGGGGGCGCGCTAGGAAATACCCCTGGAAGAGGGTGAAGCCCGCGTCCCGGAACCGGTTGCGGGTCGACTCGTCCTCCACCCGCTCGGCCAGCCACTGGCAGTCCAGATTCCCCAGGCGCTCCTTCTGAGCCAGTATTTCGTCGACGTCGCGGTCGAGCACGTCGACCTTGATCACCGAGGCGTACTGCAGCAGCGGTTCCCAGTCCGCATGGAACTCGAAGTCGTCGAGTGCGAAGCGAAACCCCTGGGCGTGCCATTCGGCGACGGCCTCGATCAGTTCCGGGGTCGGCTTGATGCGTTCGACTAGCTCGATCACCACGCTGTCGGGTTCCAGCGGCAGGAATGCCCGCGACATGAGGAAGTCGCGGCAGACGTTGATGAACGCGGGTCCCTGGTAATGGTCGATCTGCTCGGTGATCCCGGCGCAGAGATTGACGATCAGCTGGCTGGTGGCGCGCTCGTCTCCGATTTGTTCGACCGTGCGTTGCAGGTTGTCGCGGTACAGCAACTCGACGCCGCGCAGGTTATCGGCGCCATCGTAGATGGGCTGTGCAGCGAGCAGAATGGAGGGGAGATCTACGTCAGCGCACATGGCTGGATTCCTGCGAGTCGGTCTGGTCATCAGACCTGCGAAAGCGGACAGGAGACACTTTATCACCATGTGATCGCGCCAAGAGGGTATTCGCTTGGCGCCGCCATGCATATGACCTACACTCCAGAGTCCCGGAGCGGGAGGTGTGCGGGGTAGGGAACTTTTCCACTATCCCTTCCTCTAACTTCGGTAAGCTTGAAGCACGAATGCTCGGTTGCGACCGGGTGGGCCCTTGAAAACGCCAATCGGGGCCCCAGTTTCCAGCAAGACATCCTGGGGGTGATACGGCTTCGACGTGGGTCGCGAAACTCAAGGTGCATGCCGAGGTGTAGTCTCCTCGTTAAACAACTGCAAAACCAATAGTTGCCAACGACGACAACTACGCACTCGCAGCTTAAAACCCTGTAGGGTGCCGTCTGGCCGGAGCCGTGCTTGTGCGTCCGGAACCCAGGCGTCGACTCTCACAAGCTCGTGGTGAAGCGCGTCCGGCGTGGATCCACTAAAACTCAAACCGGACTCGCCGAGTATCTTCCCTGCCTGTCGGGTAGTACTCGGTTAAAGCAATAGACAGGACAAGCATGTAGGACCGAGAGCGTAGGGCTTGCGGACGCGGGTTCGACTCCCGCCACCTCCACCAATTCCTGCCGAAAGGGCCAGCCAGCGATGGTTGGCCCTTTTTGTTTTTATTGATCCTTGCCGCCGATGAGCGAGCGCGCCCTGGGCCAGGCACGTCGGGGCGTCGCTATAGGCGTTCCGAAGTGGCGGAGAACATGCCATTATCCGGTTATGGAATTAACCGACTGTTTTACGGAGGCTTAGGCCGGGCCATGCGGAGACTGGCCTGGGCACTGGCGCTGAGCTTGCTGGCCACCGCGGTGTCGGCCCGTGAGGTGACGGTCGGCCTCTACGAAAACGACCCCAAGGTGTTTCGTGACGAGGCGGGGCAGCCGGCCGGCATATTCGTCGACTTGATCGAGCGGATTGCCGTGGCGGAGGGCTGGACGCTCTCCTTCGAGGACTGTGCCTGGGGCGATTGCCTCGATCGCGTGGCCCAGGGGCAGATCGACCTGATGCCGGACGTGGCGATCAGCGAGGCGCGCGAGGCCCGGCTCGACTTTCATGCCCTGCCGGCACTGCACAGTTGGTCACAGGTCTATCGTCGCCCGGATCTGCAGGTCCGCTCGATCCTCGATCTGGACAACCGGCGCATCGCGCTGCTGGAAGGCTCGATCCAGCAGTCGCGGATCGAGGTGTTGCTCGACGAGTTCGGTGTCGACTTCGAGCCGCTCGTGGTCGAGGACTTCCACGCGGCCTTCGCGGCGGTCGCCGATGGACGCGCCGACGTGGCGGTGGTCAACCATCTGTTCGGCAGTCGCTACCACGACGAGTACGCCCTCGAGCGCACGCCGGTGGTCATGGAGCCGGCACGGCTGTTCTTCGCGACCGGGGAGGGGCGCAACCCCGAGTTGCTGGCGGCGATCGACCGGCATCTGTCCAGTTGGCAGGCCGACGGCGATTCCGTGTACTTCGACATCCTCGAACGCTGGCTGGGCGAGCGCCCACGGGTGCTGGTGCCCGGCTGGGTGGCGTGGCTGGTGGGTGTTGGCGGGGCGTTGCTGTTCCTCGCCCTGGGCGTGGCGTTCTGGCTCCGTCGCACGGTGGTCAATCGGGGTCGCCGCCTGGCCGAGACCCGGCGGGAACTGGAGACGGCCTACGAGGTGATCGAGGCGAGCCCCGTGGTGCTGTTTCGCTGGCGGCTGGCGCCGGGCTGGCCGGTGGCGTTCGTCTCCGGCAACGTCTCGCGGTGGGGCTACACGGCCGAGGACTTCCTCGAGGGCCGCCGCCACTTCGCCGACATCGTCCACCCGGATGATCTCGCTCGGATCGGCGCGGAGGTCGAGGAGCGGCTCGCCGCCGGGGCGACGGCCTACCGCCAGGAGTACCGCATCCTGCACGCCGATGGCACATCGCGCTGGGTCGGTGATCTGACCCACGTCTTCCGAGACGAGCACGGTCAGGTCGAGCGGATCGAGGGGGTGGTCACCGACATCACCGAGCAGCGCGAGGGCGAGCGACGCCAGCGCGAGGCGGCCGCGGTGCTGGAAAACACGCTCGAGGGCGTGATCATCACCGATGCCGACGAGCGGATCGTGATGGTCAACCGGGCGTTCCAGTCGCTGACCGGCTACACGGAGGACGAGGTGCTGGGGCAACCGGTCACCCTGCTGGACGCCGAGCACGTCACCAGTCCCTGGTCGACGATTCGAACGGCGCTGGCGACGAGCGGGCACTGGCAGGGGGAGTTGACCAGCCGGCGCAAGAACGGCGAGATCTTCCCCGAGCTGCGCGCGATCAGCCGGGTGGTCGGGCCGGTCGGCGAGGACGACCACGTGGTCCACCTGTTCACCGACATGTCGCGCCTGCGGGCCACCGAGGCGCGTCTGGATTTCCTCGCCCGCCACGATGCGCTCACCGATCTGCCCAACCGCGCGCTGTTGCTTTCCCACCTGCACGAGCGCGTCGCCTCGGCGGACGTGGCCGCGTTGGGGCTGCTGCTGATCGACCTCGACCGGTTCCGGGACGTCAACGACAGCTACGGGCATCACGTGGGCGACACCCTGTTGCGCCAGGCGGCACAACGTCTCGAATCCCTGCTGGAGGGTCGCTGTCTCGCCCGCCTGGGCGGCGACGAGTTCGCCGTGCTGGCCGAGAACCTGGGCCGAACCGACCTGGCCGGCCTGGCCGAGACCGTCATCGAGGTGCTCAGTCGGCCCTGGCGGCTGGACAACGGCACCGAGGTGCGCCTAGGCGCGAGCATCGGCATTACCTGCTACCCGGATTTCGGTCGCAGCCCCGAAGCCCTCCTGCAGCAGGCGGATGCCGCCGTCTACCGGGCCAAGGCCGAGGGGCGCGGCGGTTTCCGCTTCTTCGACGACAGCCTGACGGCCAGCGCGCGACACCGCATCGAGATGGAAACCCGCCTGCGCCGGGCGATCGAGGCGGGCGAGCTCGAGCTTCACTACCAGCCCCAGGTCGAGATCGCCAGCGGGCGGATCATCGGCGCCGAGGCGCTGGTGCGCTGGCGGGACGGCGAGCGGGGCCTGGTGCCGCCGGATGCCTTCATCCCGGTGGCCGAACAGACCGGCATGATCGGCCTGTTGGGCGACTGGGTTCTGCGCGAGGCCTGTCGACAGGGTCGCGAATGGCGCGATGCCGGCCTGGCCGTCCCACGGCTGGCGGTGAACCTCTCGGCGCGCCAGCTGCACGACGAGTCGCTGGTCGAGCGTGTCCGGGCGGTGCTCGACGAGACCGGCTACCCGCCCGACCGGCTGGAACTGGAGTTGACCGAAAGCGCGCTGATGCACCAGCAGGAGCGGTCCGTGCGGGTGCTGCGTGCCCTGCGTCGCCTGGGCCTACACCTGGCCATCGACGATTTCGGCACCGGGTATTCGTTGCTCGCCTACCTGCGCCAGTTCCCCATCGACGTACTCAAGATCGACAAGCGTTTCGTCGACGATCTCGCCGAGAACAACGATGACCGCGAGATCGCCGGTGCCATCCTCGCCATGGGCCACGCCCTGCGGCTGTCGGTGATCGCCGAGGGGGTCGAGACCGAGGCGCAACTGGCCTTCCTGCGCGCCAACGGCTGCGACACCTACCAGGGCTACCTCTTCAGCCCGCCATTGCCACCCGCGGGCTTTGCCCGTCTCCTGTCGGATTGAGTCGGTCGGCTCGTTCACGCGCTGCTACGCTCAGGGCGATGGCCCCTCGGTGACCGCTGGCGGGCAGGGGTCGCGTGACGATGGAGGAATGACGATGACGAAAAACGGTGGACTGCTGGCCGATGCGCTGGTGCATCTCAAGCCCCTGATGGACGACGAGCGCATCTCGGAGGACGCCCGGCGGCGGCTGTCGCAACCCAACCGGGTGGTCGAGGTGGAGATTCCGCTGCGCATGGACGACGGTTCGCTCAAGGTGTTCACCGGCTGGCGTTCGCTCTACGACAACACCCGCGGGCCGGGCAAGGGCGGCATCCGCTTCCACCCCAACGTCACCGGCGACGAGGTCGCCGCGCTGAGTTTCTGGATGGCGGTGAAGTGCGCCGTGGTCGACCTGCCGTTTGGCGGTGCCAAGGGCGGTATCTGCGTCGATCCCAAGCAGCTCTCGCGCCTCGAGCTCGAACGCCTGTCGCGCGGCTACATCCGCGCCCTGCTCGACGTGATCGGTCCCGACCGCGACATCCCCGCGCCGGACGTCAACACCAACGAGACCATCATGGGATGGATGGCCGACGAGTACCGTCAGGCCGCCGGCCGCCACCAGCGCGGCGTGATCACCGGCAAGCCGCCGGGCCATGGCGGTTCGCTCGGTCGCACGGCGGCCACCGGTCGCGGCGCATTGCAGGTGCTCAATATCTGGGAGCGCCGCCGCGGCCGGGCCGACCAGCGTCCGCGCATCGCGGTGCAGGGCTTCGGTAACGCCGGTTTCCACTTCGCGCGGCTGGCGCACGATGCCGGCTACCGGGTGGTCGCGATCGCCGATTCGCGCGGCGCGATCTACCGCGAGGAGGGGCTCGACCCGCTGCCGATCTGGGAGCGCAAGCACGAGTCCTCCGAGCTTTCGGGGCAGGTCTACTGTGAGGAAACGGTGTGCTCGGAGGTGGAGGTCGACAAGCTCACCAACGAGGAACTGCTGGCCCTCGACGTCGACGTGCTGGTGCTGGCGGCGCTGGAGAACGCCATCACCGAGAAGAACGTCGATGCGATTCGTGCACCGACCATCCTCGAGATCGCCAACGGCCCGATCAACAACGCCGCCGACCGCAAGCTGGCCGAGCGGGACGTGACCGTCATCCCCGACGTGCTCGCCAACAGCGGCGGGGTGATCGTCAGTCACCTCGAGTGGGTGCAGAACCGCATGGGCGACTACTGGAGCGAGGACGAGATCGAACGACGCCTGGCCGAGCGGCTGGGCGAGCAGGCCGATCTGGTGTTCGAGCGGGCGATCGCCGAGGACGAATCCCTGCGCTCGGCCGCCTACCGGCAGGGGATCGAGCGCATCGCCATGGCGATGGACGGGCTGGGCACCGAGCGGTATTTCTGCGGCGATACCGGGCCGTAGGATCGATGCTGGCTGGCTGCCCGAACCGCCCGTTCGGGCGGTCGGTTTGCGGGTCGGTTCCGGTACAATGCGCCCATGTCTCAAGATCCGATTCTCGACCCACTCAACGCCGCCCAGCGCGAGGCGGTCACTAGCCCCTCGTTGGCCACCCTGGTGCTCGCCGGCGCGGGCTCGGGCAAGACGCGCGTGCTTACCCATCGCATGGCCTGGCTGGTCGCCGAGCAGGGCATCTCGCCCTATTCGCTGCTGGCCGTGACGTTCACCAACAAGGCCGCCGGCGAAATGCGCGGCCGACTGGGCTCGTTGCTCGACGGGCAGGAGCTGGGGCCGCGCGGCGTCGACGGCATGTGGGTGGGCACCTTCCACGGCCTGTCGCATCGCCTGCTGCGCCAGCACGCCAAGGAGGCCGGGCTGCCCGAGGGCTTCCAGATCATCGATTCGGACGACCAGCTGCGGCTGGTCAAGCGCCTGATCCGCGAGGCGGAACTCGACGAGAACCGGTTCCCGCCGCGATTGGTCGCCTCGATGATCAACGGCTTCAAGGAAGAGGGACTGCGCGCCCGCCACGTGACACCGGGCGACGACCCGATCCGCGACCAGGTGATCGTGATCTACAAGGCCTACGAGCGTGTCTGCGAGCGCAGCGGGTTGGTCGACTTCACCGAGCTGCTGCTGCGTGCCACCGAGCTCCTGCGCGGTAACGACGCCCTGCGGGCCCACTACCAGCGTCGCTTCCGCCAGGTGCTGATCGACGAGTTCCAGGACACCAACGCCCTGCAGTACGCCTGGGCACGATTGCTGGTGGGCGAGGACAACGGCATCTTCGCCGTGGGCGACGACGACCAGTCGATCTACGGCTGGCGTGGCGCGAAGGTCGAGCACATCCAGCACTTCTCGCGCGACTTCCCCAACACGCACCTGATCCGCCTCGAGCAGAACTACCGCTCGACGCGCACCATCCTCGAGGCGGCCAATAGCGTCATCGCGAGGAACCAGGGGCGATTGGGCAAGAACCTCTGGACCGAGGGCGAGTCGGGCGCGCCGATCCGCTTCTACCGCGCCTTCAACGACCAGGACGAGGCCAACTTCGTGGTCGAGCAGATCGCCACCGCCGTGCGCGAGGGCCACCAGCGTTCCGACTGCGCGGTGCTGTATCGGTCGAACGCCCAGTCGCGTCTGCTCGAGGAGGCGTTGATCCGCGAGGGGATGCCGTATCGCATCTACGGTGGTCTGCGCTTCTTCGAACGCGCCGAGATTCGCGACGCACTCGCCTACCTGAAGCTCGTGGCCAATCGCCACGACGACACCTCCTTCGATCGGATCGTCAACCGGCCGACCCGCGGCATCGGCAACAAGACGCTCAATGAAATCCGCCAGGCGGCGCGCGAGCAGGGCGCCTCGCTGTGGGACGCCGCGCTGATCCTGCTGGCGGAGAACCGTCTCTCCCCGCGTGCCGCCGGTGCGCTGCGCCAGTTCATGACCCTGATCGAGGCGATCGACCAGCAGACGATCAACGACGAGCTGGGCGAGCGCATCGAGAAAACCATCGACAAGAGCGGCCTGCGCGCGCTGTTCGAGAAGGACCGCGACCGCGAGCGCGGCGAGGCCAAGATCGAGAACCTCGACGAGCTGGTCTCCGCCGGGCGCGGCTTCGTCATGGAGCGCAACACCGACGAGGAGATGAACGAGATCGAGGCCTTCCTGGCCCACGCCAGCCTCGAGGCGGGCGAGGCGCAGGGCGCGGCCTGGGAGGACTGCGTGCAGATGATGACCCTGCACGCGGCCAAGGGCCTGGAATTCCCGCAGGTGTTCCTGGTCGGCGTCGAGGAGGGGCTGTTCCCGCACCAGATGTCGATCGACGAGCCCGGGCGCCTCGAGGAGGAGCGCCGGCTCTGCTACGTGGGCATCACCCGCGCCGAACAGCAGCTGACCATCACCTGCGCCGAGTCGCGTCGCCTGCACGGCAAGCAGATCTTCCCCATGCCGTCGCGCTTTCTCGGCGAGCTGCCGCCGGATCTTGTCGAGGAGGTCCGCCCGCGGGCGACCCGTGCAGCGGCGGCCTTCGGTGCCCGGCGACCCGAGGGCGAGCCGGGCCCGCGCACCCACAAGCAGAACGAGACCGGTTTCGAGATCGGCCAGACCGTGCGTCATGCGAAGTTCGGCGAGGGCACCATCCTCGATTGCGAGGGCACCGGCGCCTCGGCGCGGGTACAGGTCAACTTCGGCCAGCACGGCGCGAAGTGGTTGATCCTGTCGTATGCGAATCTCCAGCCGGCCTAGCCGAGCGTGAAGCTGGAAGCTGGAAGCGGGAAGCTTTAAGCGGCTATTCTTCCGGCTTCAGGCTTTGAGCTTCCGGCTCGCGCCTCCTGTTTTTTCAAATACTGAATCATCCGAACCCATCTAAGGAGTCCTGCCATGAAACGCCGCGAGTTTCTGACCTGGGCCGGTGTCGCCGGCGCCGCCACTGCCCTGACCGGCTGCAACAGCGAGACCGGCGAACAGGCCGGTGCGGCCACCGCGAGCGGCCCGACCGCGGCCGACCCCATCCGCTGGAAGATGGTCACGACCTGGCCAAAGAACTTCCCGGGGCTGGGCACCGGTGCGAACAACATCGCCAAGTACATCACCGAGATGTCCGGCGGCCGGCTGGTGGTCGACGTCTATGGCGCCGGCGAGATCGTCCCGGCACTCGAGGTGTTCGACGCGGTCAAGGCGGGCACCGCCGAGATGGGCCACGGCGCGGCCTACTACTGGCAGGGCAAGATGCCGGCGGCGGCCTTCTTCGCCGCCATGCCCTTCGGCCTGACCGCCGACGAGATGAACGGCTGGCTCTACCACGGCGAGGGTATCGCGCTGTGGGAAGAGCTCTACGCCCCGCACGGCATCATCCCGCGTCCGGGTGGCAATACCGGTCCGCAGATGGGTGGCTGGTTTAGAAAGCCGATCGACTCGGTCGAGGACTTCAAGGGGCTGAAGATGCGCCTGCCGGGGATCGGCGGCGAGGTGCTGCGCCGGCTGGACGTCTCGGTGGTCAACACCCCGGGCGGCGAGCTGTTCCAGGCGCTCAACGACGGCACTATCGATGCCGCCGAGTGGGTCGGGCCGTTCAACGATCTCGCCTTCGGCTTCCACCGCGCGGCCAAGTACTACTACGCCCCGGGTTGGCAGGAGCCGTCGGCGACCATGGAGGCCCTGATCAACCAGGAGGCCTTCGAGGCGCTGCCGGAGGATCTGCAGCAGATCGTCGAGGGCGCGATCAAGAGCGCGGCGCTGGACATGCTTTCCGAGTTCACCGCGCGCAACAACCGGGCGCTCAAGACGCTCACCGAAGAGCACGGCGTCGAGCTGCGCTACTTCAGTGACGAGATCATGAAAGCACTGTTCGAGAAGTCCAACGAGGTGCTCGCCGAGATCACCGAGGGCGATGCGTTCGCCAAGCGCGTCTACGAGTCGCTGACCGACTACCGCCGTGACGTGGCCGGCTGGACCGAGGGCTCGGAGTACGCCTTCCTCACCTCGCGCCAGCGCTTCCTCGACTGAGTCAGTCGCTGGCCGAGCGGATCGTCCAGACCCGTTCGGCCAGCGTCGCGGCCAGCGGCCGCTCGTGGCGACCGATCGTCACCACCACGTCGGCCGACCCGGGCTGGCTGGCGCGCCGTCGCACGAACTGCCCGGGCAGGATTCCCAGTTGCGTCAGGCGACGCAGGTCGGCGGCGTTCTCGGCGGCGAGACGTACCACCGTGGCGCCCTCGTCGATGGCGAGACTTCCCAGCGCGACCATCTGACGCCGCTCGACCGGCGCCTCGTCCGGGCGTGGGATCGGCGCGCCGTGCGGGTCGAACTCGGGCTGGCCGAGGTGGTCCCACAACCGGTCGATCAGTCGGCTGGAAAAGGCGTGCTCGAGGATTTCCGCCTCGGCATCGACCTCGGCCAGCGGCAGCTTGAGATCCTGGGCGAGAAAGGTCTCGATCACCCGGTGGCGGCGGATCATGTCGACGGCGATCGTCCAGCCGGCGTCGGTCAACGCCGCGCCCTGATAGCGGGCGTAGTGGATCAGCCCGTCGGCATGCAGGCGCTTGAGCATGGCCGTGACCGACGCGCGGGCGATGCCCAGCCGGTCGGCGATCGCCGAGGTGGACACCGCCGGCTCCGGCGACTGCTCGGCCAGCTTGAAGATCGCTTTCAGGTAATCCTCGTACGCGGTGCTCGCCATGGTTACGCCTCGGGTCGGGGGACCTTACGTTAGCATGCCCGCAGCGAGACGTCCTTGCGCCGGCAGGCGCGGGTTCCTACCATCACGCGTGCCAGATCTCGCCCCACGCATTCATCTATCCGAGGCTCGTTGTGCAGACATTTTTCCGTTGGCTTTCCCGCGCCGCGACCCTGTCGCTGGCCGCCGTGATCCTGGTCCCCGCGGCCCACGCCCAGGACGAGGTGCTGCAATACGCCGGTGGCGAAGAGGATATCGACACGCTGGTCGTGGTGACCGACACCTCGATGACCGCCAACCTGGTGGAGAACCTCGCCCGCGGTTTCGTCGAGGTCGAGGCGGTCGTCGAGGGCGAGCGCTCGCCGCTGGGGTACGAGCTCGACGATGACGATCGCGAGCGGATCGAGTCGGCGGATCTCGTGGTCTACCAGGGGCTGGGTCTGATGCCCGAGTTCATCGAGGCGGCCGAGGCGCGCGACTCATCCGACCGGGTGACGCTGACCGATCGCATTCCGGAGTTTCGCCTGATCGAGACCGAGGACGGCGTCAACCCGCACACCTACCACGATCCCTCGCTGCTCCAGTACGCGGTCGATCACCTGACGATCGAGCTCAAGGAGCGTCTCGAGTCGGTCGCCGGCGAGATCGAGGGCAATCGCCTGCGGGTGAATATCGAGTTGCAATCGCTTGACCGCGAGACCGAGGGCCTGCTGGAAGACATCCCGCGGGGCGAGCGGGTGCTGGTCACCGACAACGACGTGTTCGCCTACTTCGCCAAGGCCTATCACTTCGAGCTCTTGAACGTGACCGACGCCGCCGAGAGCGAGAAGGCCATCGAGCTGATCGAGCGCAATCAGACGCCGCACGTCTTCCCGGTGGCCGGGGTCGGCGACGGCGCGCTCGAGCAATGGCTCGAGGACAAGCGCG
Organism: Guyparkeria hydrothermalis; assembly: GCF_023555375.1. Taxonomy (GTDB): domain Bacteria; phylum Pseudomonadota; class Gammaproteobacteria; order Halothiobacillales; family Halothiobacillaceae; genus Guyparkeria; species Guyparkeria hydrothermalis. The sequence goes on along the minus strand of NZ_JAJSEE010000007.1, from coordinate 86,311 downwards.
GCTCGGCGCTGCCCGAGTCGGTTGGCCTGGCGCCTCCGCTGACCGGCCTGTGGCTCGGCGACAGCAACCTCCCGACCGGGACGTTCATCGGGCTGTTCCGTCAGAACGTCAGCGAACTGATCCTGGGACTCAAGCCGCTACCGGCGGCGGGCAACGAGGCGCCGGCCGAGTAACCGGGTACCGTGGGCGTGCCGATCACCCGCTGGCGCGATGGTCCTGCGCCAGCTCGCGGTAGAAGCGCGCCGACTCGACCAGGTGCTCGCGTTCCTCGTCACTGAGCGGGCGGATCTTGCGTGCCGGGGCGCCGACGTAGAGGTGGCCGCTTTCCAGGACCTTGCCGGGCGAGACCACGCTGCCCGCGGCGATGATCACCTCGTCCTCGACCACCACGTCGTCCATCACGATCGCGCCCATGCCCACCAGCACCCGGTTGCCCACTGTGCAGGCGTGCAGGATGGCACGATGGCCCACGGTCACCTCCTCGCCGATCCGGCAGGGCATGCCCTGCGGATGAGCGGCCGACGGCTGGTTGACGTGCACGATCACGCCGTCCTGCAGGTTGGTCAGGCGCCCGGCACGGATCTGCTGGACATCGCCGCGCAGCACCGCGTTCGGCCAGACCGAGACCCCTTCGTCCAGCACCACGTCGCCGATCACCACCGCGGTCGGGTCGACCCAGCAGTCCTCGGCCACGGTCGGAAGCTTTGCCTGGAAATTGCGGATCATGCGGAAACCTCGGGTTCGATCGGGCGATTGCAGGCCGGCATTCTAGCGTATCGGGAGCGGGAAGCTTGAAGAGGTCAGGGGCAGAGGCTTGGGCGTGGTTCTGATATCTTCCCTCTGATTTCTGACCGCTAAGGTATCCCCTTGTCCCTGATCGCCGAGAAAACCCGCGCCTACCTCGCCCTGACCCGCTTGGATCGACCGGTGGGCATCTTCCTGCTGCTCTGGCCCACCTACTGGGCGCTGTGGGTCGCCGGCGCGGGGCAACCCGACCTGTTCATCTTCCTGATCTTCACCCTGGGCGTGATCGCGATGCGCTCGGCCGGCTGCGCGATCAACGACTATGCCGATCGGCACGTCGACGGTCACGTCACTCGCACCAGGGGACGCCCCCTGGCCACCGGGCGGATCACCTCGCGCGAGGCACTGGGCGTGTTCGCCGTCCTGGTGGGTATCTCGTTCCTGCTGGTGCTGCAGCTCAATGCCACCACCATCGCCCTGTCCGTGGTGGCGGTGATACTGGCCGCCACCTATCCCTTCGGCAAGCGCTTCCATCACCTGCCCCAGGTGCACCTGGGGCTCGCCTTCGGTTGGGCCATCCCGATGGCCTTTGCCGCCCACCATGGCGAGGTCGCCCCGGTCGCCTGGCTGCTTCTGCTGGCGAACATTGGCTGGACGCTCGCCTACGACACCCTGTATGCCATGGCCGACCGGCCGGACGATCTCAAGATCGGGGTGAAGTCTTCGGCGATCCTGTTTGGTCGTTTTGATCTCATGGCCGTGGGGCTCTCCTATGTCTGGACGCTGGCCTGGCTGGTGGCCGTGGGCGCGATGGTCGATCTCGCCGCCGGCTATTTCGTCGGCCTGGCCGTCGCCGCGGTGTCGGCCGTCTGGATCCTGCGCACCGCCCGCTCGCGCCAGCTCGACGACTGCGTGCTGGCCTTTCGACGCAACAACGTCTTCGGTGCCATCGTCATGCTGGCCCTGATCGCGGGATTTCTCTGAGCAGTGCCGGCCATGGCCGATTACACTCCGATAGCTGGCTAAGTAATCTGGTCTGCCTACTCGGGTCAGCCGGCGTTCCCATTCAGGCGAAACGGAGTGTTCCCATGATCAAGCGCACGATCCAATCCTTCATGGCGGCCTTTATGGCCACCGTGGTGCTGGCCATCGCGATGCCCTTGTCGGCGCAGGCCGCCGCTCCCGTCGACGACACGGCGGCACTCGCCGGGGTGGAGGAGGCCAAGGGCGTCTTCCAGATCGACTTCACCGAGGCCGAGAAGACCGCGTTCTACCTGGAAATCATTCGCGGCACGCACGCCAATTTCGTTCGCCAGGGCCTGGAGCCGGACCTGGTGATCGTCTTCATCGGCCCGACCGTCCAGTTCCTGACCACCGAGGCGGGCGAGGACGTGGCCGATCCGGCGACCCTGATGCGGATCGAATCCGAGGTGGCGCGGCTGGCCGAGCTCGGCGTGCGTCTGGAAGTGTGCGCGGTGGCCACCGAGGTGTTCGGGGTCGACAACGACACGCTGTTCGACGGCCTGGACCTGACCGGTGACGGTTTCGTCGCCATGATCGGCTGGCAGGCCCAGGGTTACCACCCGGTCACCATGTTCTGACCACCCGCCCGGTCGACGCGACATGAACGACAAAGGCCCCGCCAAACGCGGGGCCTTGCTGATTGCGACGGACGAAACTCAGCCGCGCTGGAGGCGGAACTGGCCGACCATCTCGGAGAGCGACGCGGCCAGGCGGGCGAGATCGGCGCTGGCCGTGTTGATCTGCTCGATGGCATCGAGCGACTCGTTGGAGACCTGGTCGATGTTCACGGCGTTGCGATTGATCTCCTCGGTCACGGCGGTCTGCTCCTCGACCGCGCTGGCCACCTGGGTGGAGAGATCCGTGATCTGACGTACCGACTGGGCGATCTCGTCGAGCAGGCCCTGGGTGTGGCCGGTGCGGTCGAGCGTGTCGCGGGCGCTCTCGCTGCTGCGCTCCATCACGCCGACGGCCTCGCGCACGCCGGACTGGAGCTTCTCGATCATCTGCTCGATCTCGCCGATCGAATCCTGGGTGCGATTGGCCAGGCTGCGCACTTCCTCGGCTACCACGGCAAAGCCGCGACCCTGTTCGCCCGCACGGGCCGCCTCGATCGCGGCGTTCAGTGCCAGCAGGTTGGTCTGCTCGGCAATGCCGCCGATCACGTCGAGCACCGAGCCGATCGAGTCGCTGTGCTTGTTGACGTCGCGGATGACGTCGCCGGCGCGCTGCATGTCGTCGGCGAGCGACTGCATGGCGCGCATGTTGTCGTCCATCGCCTCCATGCCGGCCCGTGCCCGATCGTCGGTCTCGGTGGCCGAGTCGTTCACGCTCTGCATGTTCCGGGCGATCTCCTCGACCGCGCTGCTCATCTGGGTGATGGCCGTGGCGACCTGCGAGGTCTCGTCGCGCTGCTTCTCCGCCCCGCCCTTGGTCTGCTCGGAGACCGCCGACATCTCCTCGGTGGCCGCGGCCAGTTGCGAGGAGCTGTTGGAGATGTCGCCCATCATCTCGCGCAGGCGCTTGACGGTGGCGCCGAGACGCCGGATCAGCTGGCCGGTCTCGTCCTTCGCGTCCGAGGTCGGATCGATGGTCAGGTCGCCCTGGGCGACGTGATCGGCGATGTCCACGGCCTCCTGGATCGGGCGGACCACCGAGCGGGTAATGAGCAGGCCGGCGAGGATGGCGATCAGCACGCCGATCAGGCTGCCGAAGAACAGTACGCCCTTCATGCGGGCATCGACCGTTTGCAGAGCGGCCTGGCGTTCCTCGAGCAGGGCGCGCTCCTCGTCGATCATGGCGTGATCGAGCTCGCGCATGGCGTCCATGTCGGCCTTGGCCTCGTCCATCAGGGCCTGGACCTGGCGGCGCACCTCCAGCGAGATATTGCCGGCCGCGCGGCGCAGATCGACCGCCGGTTGCATGTAGTTGTCCATCCAGTGGTGGTAACGCTTTTCCAGTTCGGCCAGGCGCTCCAACTGCTTGGGGTTGTCCGCGGTCATCTCCTCGAGCCGATCGTTGCGGCGCAGGAAGGACTCGCGTCCGTCGTGATAGGGCTGGAGAAAGCTCTCGTCGCCGGTCACGAGGTAGCCCCGCTGGCCCGTTTCGATGTTCACCAGGGACAGTACCTGGCTCTCGAGTTCCTCGAGCACGAGGTAGGTGTGCTGGTTGATTGCCTGGGCGTCGCGCACCTGGCTGTACTGCGTCCAGACTGCCCCGGCGATCAGCACGATCAACAGGGTGAGCAGGCCAAAACCCAGGCCGAGCCGGGTGCCGATGGGCAGGTTCTTCATTATGGATCTCCTGTGCCGGGTCGATTTGCTGCGAGTCGGCCCGCGCGGGGCGAAAGGTGCTGTTGAGTTGGCGTATCGGCCGGTTGGACGAAAGGTTTAGCATTCGCTCATAAACCGATTGGTCGGGTCGACCGATTGCATAGACCGCAAAAGGGTAGTGCACGATCGGTCCGCCTGCCGCGCGGGCCGCTCCTGGCGGCACGGGGCCGGGCTTCATGCGTTCCGCGCCATGCGCTACAGTCGAGCCATGGCCGGGCATTTCCCGGCATGAGGAGTTGGCGATGTTGACCCTGCCGCAAACCGCAAGCGCCGCGCCCGCCGACCGGGAGGCGACCTTCAAGGCCGAGGTGTCGGCACTGTCCCCGGACGAGTTGCCGCTACAGCAGGGCATGGCCCACGGCAACGTCGCGCAGGGCGATGCCCTGTCGGTCATGGTGATCAGCAGCCGGGGCGATGCGACGCGATTGCGCATCCATGCCGGCCTGTTCTTTACCAGCGTGGTTGCCGGCTGTGCCTGCACCAATGACCCCACCCCGATGAATGACGAGCCCGAGTACGTCGAGGTCGAGTTCGAGATTGACCGTCGCGACGGGGCGGCGCGTGTCCGGCTGCTGGAAACCGACGGATGACTTCGTCCTCGGAGTCCCGCCAGGATGCCGGGGCCTCACTTCCGGGTCGCTCGATCCAGGGCAGCGGATCGCCGACCCGCGCCACCTGGCCGGCGTATCGAGTCGGGTTGCTGCTGCTCGCGATCTGGGCACTGATCTTCTCGGTCCTGGCCTGGTCGAGCTGGCAGGCGATCGAGCGCTATGAGCGTCATGCCAACGAACAGGTCGAACAGCGCACGCGACTGGTCGCGCTGATGCAGGCAACCCTGATCGACAGCGAGCTCGATGCCATCGACCGTGACCTGCGGGTGGTCCGCGAGCGCCTGATCCAGCGCCTGGACGAGCCGGCCTCGCAGCACGCGCGGACCATGGAGTCCTCGCTCGATGCCAATGCCCTGGTCCGTGACCTGTGGTGGCTCAACGAATCGGGCGCGCCGGTGGCCACACGCCGTCGCGCCGCGGACCTGCCGATCGACCCCGCCGGGGAGGCCTTTTTCCGTGTCCACGTGAAGGCCCCCGCGCGTCGCGCCGGGGATCCGGCGTTCCTTTCCCAGCCGATCGACGCGGGCGACACGCGCCTGATGGCGATGAGCCGTGCACTCCTCGACGCGAACGGGACGTTTCACGGGGTATTGGTGGCGTATATCGATCTCGCCGCCGTGGCCGCGCTGCTCGATCGGGTGACGGCGAGCGAGCGCCTCGTCTCGTTGCTTGCCCATCGTCAGGGTGGCCTGCTGCTCGATCGGGCCGACCCGACCCTGCCGTCGGAAACCCTGCTTGACTGGCTGCGGGCCGGTGACCCGGCGCAGCCGGTCGGGCGGTTTCCCGGCGTGTCCGGTGGTCACGCGTTTCAATACGCGCTGGCCCGGCCGACGGGCTGGCCGCTGGACGTGGTGGCCGCCGAGGACCTGAGCCTGCTGTCGTCCCGCCTGGCGGCCAACGCCAATGACCATCACTGGCGTCTGCTTATCTGGGCGGTGGTGTCCGGGCTGTTGCTGCTCCTGGTCGGCTGGCTGTTCACGCGGCGTGCCTCGGCGCTGGAGCAGGTGGCGATCAGCGAGCGGCGCCTGGCCGCGAGTCACCGGCGCAATGCCGCGATCATCGAGGCGATGCCCGACCTGCTGTTCACCATGGACACCGAGGGTCGCATCCTCGATTTCGAGCCGGGTGACGGCATCCCCCTGCTGGCCGAGCCGGAGACGTTTCTGGGCCGCACCGTGGCGGACGTGTTGCCGCCGGATCTCGCCGAGCTGACCTTGTCCGTGATCCAACGGACGTTGGCGAGCGGCGAGGTGCAGACCTACCAGTATCACCTCGACTTCGACGGCTCGCGACATTACTACGAGGGGCGCTGCTCGCCGCTGACCGAGGCGAGCGTGCTGATCCTGATCATCGATATCACCGCGCGCAAGCAGGCGGAGAACGCACTGGAATGGGCGGCCACCCACGACGCGCTGACCCGGCTGCCCAACCGACGGTTGTTCCTCGACCGGCTACATCTGGCGGTCAACGAGTTTCATCGCTACGGCGGCATCGGCTTCTGCCTGCTCTACCTCGACCTCAACGGGTTCAAGGCGGTCAACGATGGGTTCGGCCATGCCGCCGGCGACCAGCTCCTGCAGCAGGTGGCCGAGCGCCTGCGCGAGCAGATGCGGTCGGCCGACAGCCTGGCGCGCCTGTCCGGCGACGAGTTCGTGGTGATGGTCAGCCACGCCAGTCGTGCCGAGGCGCGCGTGGTGGTCGACAAGCTGCGCGAGGAGGTCGGTCGGCCCTACGAGCTCGACCAGGGCGAGGCGCGGGTGAGCGTGTCGATCGGGGTGGCCTGTTGTCCCGAGGACGGTCGCAGCGCCGAGGCCCTCATGCAGGCGGCCGACGCCGACATGTACCGGCAAAAGCGCGAGCGGTAGGGGGAAAATCGGCACGACCTCGATGCCTTCGCGAGCCGCCAGGCGTCCATCGGCGGGGTGCCGGGCTCGTGGACGACGATGGTCAGCGGTCGGGTGCGGCGATCAGCCGGGCTCGGCGACGGCGACCTGGTTGCGGCCATTGCGCTTGGCCCGGTAGAGCGCCTTGTCGGCCCGATGGATCAGGCTGTCGAGGGATTCGTTCTCTCGACACTGCGCCACGCCCTGGCTGACGGTCCACCCCTCCTCACTCTGGGGCGAACGCTGGCGTCGGGCCACCGCCTCGCGAATGCGTTCGGCCGTGAGGCGTGCGCGGTCGGCATCCGTGTCCTGGAGCAGGATCAGGAATTCGTCACCGCCCCAGCGGCAGAGCGTATCGATTTCCCGGATCTGCGAGGAAACGGTGTCGACGAGTTCCTTGAGCACCCGGTCACCCGCCTGATGACCGTGGCTGTCGTTGATGGCCTTGAAGTGATCGATGTCGAGGTTGATGATCGAGACCGGCTGGTCATGGCGCCGTCCCAGGCGCAGCGCCTGCTCGAACAATACCTCCAGGGCCTGGCGGTTGCGCGCCCCGGTGAGACGGTCGGTGGTGGCCATGGCCTCCAGCCGACGCTGATAGTTGCGCAGCGTCCAGCCGCCGGTCAGCAGCACCAGGGCGGTCACGCCCAGCGCCAGCAGGATGTTGACGATCAGGGTGTTGAGCAATCGGGCATTGGCGGACGATTCGCGCTGTTCCACCACCAGGAACCAGTCGAGTTCCGGGATCAGCCGGGTATTGACGTAGGTCGTGCCGATGCCGGGGCGCTCGTAGGCGAAATCGGTGCTCGGGCTGGTGAGGATGCGGATGGCGTGGCGGGCCAGTCCTGGCTGGGCCTGGATGCGTTCCGGGCCGTCGTAGCCGGAGCCCCGCAGGGTGATCGTGCCCTCGCGGTCGATGAAGTAGATCGAGCGGCCGTAGCGACGCTGGTAGCTCTCGATCAACCCGGCGACCGTCTCGACGGCGAGCCCGATGCCCGTGACGCCGATGTACTCGCCCGCCTCGTCCTCGACCCGGTAGTTGACGAAGATCGACAGCCGGCTGGGATCGGCCGTGTCGTGGTCGATATTGATCTCAAACGGCTCGTTCATCTCCCGTACGCGGAAGTACCAGGCATCGCCCGGGTTCGCCCGTGTGACCGTCGTCAGCACCCCGTCGGGGTGGTAGTAGCGCCGGCTGGACTCGGCGACGAAAAACGCGGTGGTGGTCTCGTACTTCTGCTGGATTTCCGCGAGGTAGCGGATGATCGCCTCCGGGTCCTCTTCCCCCTCGACCACCCAGTCACGCACGAAGGTGTCGTGCGCCATCAACGAGGAAATCAGGATCGATCGCAGCAGGTCGCGCTCGATCTCCGAGAAGATGTTGTCGCTGGTCAGCGGCAGGGTCTCCTCGGCGATCTGCTGTTCCAGCGAATCCTCGGCGACGAAGTAGCCGATCACGCTGGTGGCGACGAATCCCAGGGTCAGCAGGACGGTCAGGGCGGTGGCAAAGAGGAGCTTGTTGCGTTGCATGGGCGCGGGAGATGACGTCCGGGGCGTGAATCGCTACGCCCGGGTTAGGCGTGGGACAGGTAACGCTGGGCGAACTCGTCGCCCGGCAGCGGGTGGCTTTCCAGGTAGCCCTGGTAGATGTCGCAGTGGTACTGGCGCAGGAAGGTGAGCTGGCTTTGCCGTTCGACGCCCTCGGCGAGTACCTTCAGGCCGAGCGTGTGGCCCAGATCGATGATCACGCGCGCGATCTGGCCGCGGTCGCTGGGCTCGTCGATCAGGTCGATGAAGCGCTTGTCGATCTTGAGCACGTCGATGGCGAATTCGCGCAGCTGGCCCAGCGAGGAGTAGCCGGTGCCGAAGTCGTCGAGCGCGACGTGCACGCCCATCGCCCGCAGGCGATCGAGCAGGTCGCGGGCCTCGGACTCGCGCCGGACGATCGCGCTCTCGGTCAGTTCCAGTTCCAGCCGGTCGGCCGGGAAGCCGGTGTCCTCGAGTACCCGCCTGACCAGGCGGTCGACCTCGCCGTGGCGCAACTGGTGCGGCGAGAGGTTGACCGCCAGGCGGCCGAAATCGCTGCCGGCATCCAGCCAGGCCTTGCCCTGGCGGCAGGCCTCGCGCAACACCCACTCGCCCAGCGGCCAGATCAGGCCGGTGGTCTCGGCCACGGGGATGAAGCGGTCGGGCGAGATCAACCCTTCGGTCGGGTGCTGCCAGCGCACCAGCACCTCGGCGCCGTGCAGGCCGTGATCGTCGAGGCGGGTCTGGGGCTGGAATACCAGTCGCAGTTCGTCGTTGTCGATCGCCTGACGCAACTGCAGTTCGAGGGCGACGCGATCGCGCGCCGCGTCGGTCATTTCGTCGGAGAAGAAGCGGAAGGTGCCGCGGCCTTCGTCCTTGGCGCGGTAGAGCGCCGTGTCGGCCTGCTGGATCAGGCCCAGCGGCGAGGCGGCGTTGTCCGGGAAGAGCGAAATGCCCACCGAGGCGAGCACGCGCACCTGCTGACCCTTGGCCAGTTCCCAAGGTTCGCCCAGCGCGTTGATTACCTGGTCGGCCAGCTCGCCCACCTCGGCGGCCGAGTCGATGCCGGCGACGGCCAGGGCGAATTCGTCGCCGCCCAGCCGGGCAATGGTGTCGGCCTGGCCGAATCGGTCGCGCAGGCGCTCGCTGACCTTGATCAACAGCTGGTCGCCGACGGCGTGGCCAAGGCTGTCGTTGACGTCCTTGAAGCGGTCGAGATCGACCATCAGCACGGCGACATGATCATGTTCGCGGCGTGCCACGTCGATCAGCTGCTCGAGGCGGGCCATCATCAGCAGGCGGTTGGGCAGGCCGGTAAGCGGGTCGTGGTGGGCGAGGAAATCGAGCTTGGATTCGTTTTCCTTCTGGCGGCTGATGTCGACGAACAGCCCGACGTAGTGGCTGATGTTGCCCTCGCGGTCGGTGACCGTGCTGATGCTCAGGATCTCCGGGAAGGTCTCGCCGTTCTTGCGACGGTTCCAGATCTCGCCCTGCCAGTGTCCGTCGCGTTCCAGCTCCTCCCACATGCGATGGTAGAAATCCCGGTCGTGCTGGCCCGAGGCGAGCAGGTCGGGTGTCTGGCCGATCACGTCCTCGGCGCTGTACCCGGTCAGGTCGGTAAAGGCGGGATTGACCTCGAGGATCACCTGGTCCCGATCGGTGATCAGCACGCCCTCGCGGGTGTTCTCGATCACCTTGGCCATCAGGCGCTCGTGCTGCTCGACCTCGTGGCGGTCGTGGATGTCGGTGACCACGCCGTCGAACCACAGCGGCGTGCCCTGCGGGTCGCGCCGCACCAGGGTGACTTCTTCCACCCAACGGTACTCGCCGTCGCCCATGCGCACGCGGTATTCCTGGTGGTACTGCGTCTCGCCGCTGGCGACCTGTTCCTCGAAACCGCTGGCGACCATCGCCAGGTCGTCGGGATGGATGATCTCGGCGTACGGGTACCGTTGCGCCTGCCACTCCTCGGCCGAATACCCCCAGCGTTCGAGGTTGCTCGAGACGAAGGCCGTCGGCCAGTCGTCTTCGGGCAGCCAGCGGAACAGCACGGCGGGGCTGGCCTGGACGGCTTCGCGGGCGCGCTCTAGGTCCTCGAGGCGGTCGAAGTAGTCCAGCGCGAACGAGATGTCGGTGGCCAGTTCTTCCACCGTGCGGCAGATCGCGTCGTCGAAGAAATCGCTGACCTCGGCGTACAGGGCCATCGCGCCGATGATCTCGCCGCCCCGGTGAATCGGGAAGGCCGCCACGGCATCGACGCCCGCCTCGATGGCCTGCTGGTGCCAGATGCCGGTCGCTAGGGCGCTCTGGAAGTGGTTCACCACCACCAGTTCGTCGGCGCGGATCGCCCGGCCCACCGGTCCCTGGTCGGCCGGTTCATGCGGGTAGATGCTGACCTCGAGCTGGTCGATGTGGCCGGTCTGGTCGCCGTATTGCGCCACCGGTTCGACCGAGCCGCTGTCGCGGTCGATCAGTCCGATCCAGGCGAATGCCAGGTGGCCGTGATCGACTGCCACGCGGCACGCCGTCTCAAACAGATCGTCGGCCGTGCGGCAGCGGGTGATCGCCTGGTTGGTCTGCGAGAGTAGGTCGTAGAGATCCTTCTGATGCTCCAGGGCGTGGTAGGCCTCGCGCTCGCGGGTGACGTCCTCGGCGATCGAGACCAGTCGCTCGGCCCGGCCATCCTCCGAGCGCGTCAGGCGGGTGTCGAAACGCAGGTGGGCGGTCGTCCCGTCCGGGCGCTTGAGGCTGAATTCCTGGGCACAGTGATCGACCATCCCGTTGATCAGGTCCTGCATGGCCTGGTGTTCGTCACCGTGCAGGGCATCGCCCAGCAACTCGTCCCAGCTCTTGCCCACCAGCGACTCGCCCGGGTGCCCCAGCATCTCGGCCAGCCGCGGGTTGGCATCGGTAAGGCGGCGGTCGTTTGGCGAGCTGATGGCCATGCCGAAGAACGGCATGTCGTAGAACACGCGCAGCAACCGATCCTGCTCGGCGGTGCGCGCCGTCCAGCGCAACGCGTCGCTCTCGCGGGTGCGGCGCCACAGCAGGGTGAGGATCACGGCCATGATCGCCAGCAGGAAGAAGGCGACCACCGCGAGCAGCCACAACGTCTGGTAGAGCGGTTGCAGGACGCTCGCGCGCGTCTGGGTGGCCACCACCGCCCATTCCCGCCCCGGGATCGGATGCACGGCCCCGATCACGGGCGCCCCGCTCACATTGCTGGTTTCGATGGCATGCGGTCGGGCGTCGACGGTGAAGTCCGCCGGGCGCAGGCCGCTCTGCTCCCAGGGCAGGTTGGGCCAGGGGTCCTCGGCGGTTTGCCGTGCGGTGTCGTCGAGCAGCAGCACGGTGTCGTCCTGGGCGCGGGCCAGGTGGGTGGCCATGCCGTCGTTCGTCATGCCGTGGGGAATCGGCGGCACGTCGGCGCGCAGCAGGGCGTAGGCGATCGGTGCCTCGTCACCGATCGGTATCAGCCAGTCGATGTGGGCGTGCCGGTCGGTGTAGAGATCGGGCGAGAGTTCGACGACCTGGCCGTCAACGGCGAGATCGGCGGCGCGCCGCAGTTCATCGGGCCAGCGGGTCATGCCGTGGTTGACCAGCGGGGTGGCGCCGCTCGCGTCGAGCAGGGCGGCGGCCTCGTAGCCGTAGGCGCGGCGCAGGGCCTCGAATCGGTCGAGGATGAGCACGCGCGCCTGTTCAGCCTCGGTGCTGTCGTCGGTGGATTCGATCAGGCGGCCGGCGGCGTCCTGCATCGTTGTCGATGACTGGAGTACCAGCGCGTCACTGGCCCGTTCCTCGAGCCAGGCATCGATGAAGTCGGCGCGCAGGGCGGCGACGTCGGCGAGTCGGGACTGGGCCGATTCGATGACCAGTGGTGCGCGGTAGAGATAGGTGCCGGCCGTCACGATCGCGACGACCAGGAGGTTGGCCAAGAAGACGATGAACGGCCCGCTGCGCCGGCGGCGCGGTACCTGGTCGGGGGTGGCTGGCGCGGCGCGGTTCGACTCCAGCCAGCGCAGCAGCAGGTAGAGGATCACCCCGGTGACGGCGACGAAGCCCAGCCCCTTGAACAACCCCACCCGCGCCAGTTGCTCGGCCGGCACGAACAGGCCCAGCAACCAGTCGGAGGTCAGGATCCACAGGCCGGCGTAGACCACGTAGGAAATCGCCAGCACCAGGGGCGAGATTGACCGGCGTCGTCGGGCGGGATCGGGTTGCTGGTCTCGCGACGTCATGTCGTCCGGGGAGTCCCTGGCGTGGTTCGCGGTGGATGATGATGGCTGCCAGGGCGGCCCGCGTGGGGCACCGTCGGCGCTAGCTCAAGAATGGTCCAATACCGCGAGCAAGTCCAGTCTGTTGGCCGGGCGGGGTCGAGGGTCAGGGATTGCCCAGCAGCAACGGGTCGAGCAGTAACTCGCGTGCGTTCTCGCGCGCCAGGCGCCGGGCGACCGAGTCGGGTAGCTGGTCGAGCCACTGGCGGATGGTGTCGGCCGCCTCGTCGAAGCGCTGCCAGCGCGCCAGGCTGTAGGTGTCCACCCCGACGACGAAGCGGTTGGGGTGGTCGACGAACAGGGCGCGCCACTCGGGCAGCAATTGGCCCTGCTCATCCAGGAAGCGCTCGTCGCGCACCGAGGTGTCGATGAACAGGTGCTCGGGGTGGCGGGCGAGCGCGGCGCGCAGGATGGTGGGGTCGGGTTGGTCGCCCAGGTGCGCCCAGAGCACGTCGACGGTTGGCGCGATCTCGAAGGCGCGGTCGATGATGGCGAGATCGCCGTGGAGCATCAGCACCAGCCCGCGTTCGGCGGCGATCTCGACCAGGCGCTTGAACGTCTGGCTGTCGCGGTCACGACCGAAGATGTGCAGTTCGCCCAGACCACGGTAATCGCCCTGGTCGAGCCAGGTCTCCACCCGGGCGGGCAGATCCGGCCGGTGCATCCAGGTTTCCTTGTCGGCCTTGGCGCGATAGACGCCCAGGAACGGCACGATGCGGTCGGGCGCCAGCTCGGCGAGCAGGCGGGCGTTCTCCGGCGGGCGGCTGGTGACCACGGCGTGCTCGATGCCGTTGCTCTCGAGTGTCTCGAGAATGGCCCGGGGCTCGATGGCCGCGCGCTGCTCGGCGTTGTAATGCAGGTGGGCGTCGAATAGCGGGGTGGTCGCGAGCGCCGTGGTCGACCCGCCGCCGAGCAGGCCGGCGAGCACGACGGCGGCCAGTACGCGGCGGTTATTCCTCGTCACTGTCGGCATGGCGTGAGGCCCCTCCGCGCGGAAACAGCACCAGGTGGGTGAACGCCGGGCGCAGGTTGACCCGCACGCCCGGGGCGTAGTGATCGTGACTGGGCGCCAGGCTGAGCAGACGGGTGCCGCCGGGCAGGGCGAGGGTGTAGAGGAAGTTCGCGCCGCGAAAGACGCGCTCCTCGATCTCCGCCACCCCGGGGCCGTCGGCATCGATGATCACGTCGTCGGGCCGGACCAGCACGTCGACCTCGGTGCCCGGCGGGTACTCGTGCGAGACCTGGCCCTCGAGCAACCCCAGCTCGGTCTTGACCCGCCCCGGCCCGACCATGGTGCCGGCGATGCGCGTCCCCTGGCCGATGAAGTCGGCGACGAACGGCGTCTCGGGGCGGTGGTAGAGGTTGTAGGCCGTGTCCCACTGGTGCAGCCGGCCGGCCTGCATGACGCCGACGATGTCGGCCATGGCGAAGGCCTCCGCCTGGTCGTGGGTGACCAGCAGGGCGGTGGTCTCCGCCTCGCGCAGGATGTCGCGCAGCTCGCGCGGCAGGGTTTCGCGCAGCTCCACGTCCAGGCTGGAGAACGGCTCGTCGAGCAGCAGGATTTCCGGGCGCGGGGCCAGCGCCCGGGCGATCGCCACGCGCTGCTGTTGCCCGCCGGATAGGTGGTGCGGATAGCGCTTGCCCATGCCCGGCAGGCCGACGAGATCGAGCAGCTCGTCGATGCGTTGTTGTCGGTTTTCGGCCGGTTTTTTCGGCAGGCCGAAGCCGATGTTGTCGGCCACGGTCAGGTGCGGGAACAGGGCCAGGTCCTGGAAGATCATGCCCACCCGGCGCTGTTCGGGCGGGTGGCCCCAGCCGGCGCCGGCCACCGTGTTGCCGTGCAGGCGCACCACGCCCGCGCTGGGCGACTCGAAGCCGGCCACCGTGCGCAGGATCGAGGTCTTGCCGCAGCCGGACGGCCCCAGCAGGCAGCCGATCACGCCGGTCGGCAGCTTGAGGTTGACGCCCTCGACCGCCGTGGTGCGGCCGAAGCGGACGGTCAGGTCCACCAGGCTAAGCCGTTCACTCATGAGTGAGCTCCACGGGGAGCCGCGGGCTTATTCATCGATCGGGTCACGGCTGGAGATGCTGCCTTCATGTCCTCTCGCGCGGGTGATCGAGCGACTGACCAGGATCACCGGGATCAGGCCGGCGGCCACGATGGCCAGGGCCGGCAGCGCGGCGTCGCGCAGTCGCTCGTCGGAGGCCAGTTCGAACGCCCTGACCGCCAGCGTGTTGAAGTCGAATGGTCGCAGGACCAGTGTCGCCGGTAGCTCCTTGAGCACGTCGACGAACACCAGTAGCGCGGCGGTGAGAAGACTGCCACGAATCAGCGGGATATGCACCCGCCAGAGCGTGCGCCCGGCGTTCGCGCCCATCGAGCGGGCGGCATCGTCCATGCTCGGGCGGATGCGCCCGAGTCCCGCCTCGACCGTGTTGAGGCTCACGGCAAGAAAGCGCACCAGGTAGGCGAACACCAGCGCGGCGACCGTCCCCGACAGCAGCAGGCCGGTGGAAATGCCGAACTGGTCGCGCATCCAGGCATCCAGCGTGTTGTCGAAGGCGGCGAACGGGATGATTACGCCCACCGCGATCACCGTGCCGGGCAGGGCATAGCCCATGCCGGCGATGCGGTTGATGGTGAAGGTCAGCCGCCCGGGCATCAGCCGATGGCCGTAGGCGAGGAACAGCGCCAGCAACAGCGCGAGTATCGCGGTCAGGCCGGCCAGCCCCACCGAACGGGACACCAGCACCGCGAACTCGCCCAGATCCCGGGTGGGGGCCACCTCCAGGCTCCAGGCCAGCAGCTGGGCCGACGGCACCAGGAAACCCAGCGCGAGCGGCAGGGCGCAGGCCAGGACGGCCAGCGCCGCCGGGCCGCGGCGCAGCTGGAACGAGGGTCGTGCCTGCCAGTGGCCGTGATGGTGGTAACGCGCCTGTCGCCGGGAGAGCCGCTCGATGATGATCACCGTGAAGATGAACGTCAGCAGCAGGGCCGAGAGCTGCGCCGCGGCGATGGTGTCATCCAGGCCGAACCAGGTGCGGAAGATGCCGGTGGTCAGCGTCGGGATGCCGAAGTACTGCACCGTGCCGTAGTCGGCCAGCGTCTCCATGATCGCCAGCGACAGGCCGGCGACGATCGACGGGCGCGCCAGCGGCAGGGCCACGCGCCGGAACATCGCCCAGGGCCCCAGCCCCAGTGAACGGGCGACGTTCAGCGCGCTGGAGGACTGCTCGAGAAAGGCCGCCCGGGTGAGCATGTAGACGTAGGGGTAGAGCACCAGCGTGAGCATCACGATGGCCCCGCCCAGCGAGCGGATTTCCGGGAATGGGTAGTCGCCCACCGACCAGCCGGTCAGCGCGCGCAGGCCGGATTGGACCGGCCCGGCGACGTCGAGCAGGCCGGTGTAGGTATAGGCGATGATGTAGGCCGGCATCGCGAGCGGCAGCAGCAGTGCCCACTCGAACAGGCGCCGGCCCGGGAATTCGCACACCGACAGCAGCCACGCCGTGCCGGTGCCAAGGATGAAGGTGCCGAACCCGACACCAATCGCCAGCAGGGCGGAATTGATGACGTAGTCGGCAAGCACCGTGTCGGCCAGGTGCGACCAGGTCGCCTTGTCCGGCCAGAACACGGACGCAACGATCACCGCGAGCGGCAGGGCCAGCAGCGCGGTGATCAGAATCATGCCCCCCTTCCACGCAGACAAGCCGCCCGCCCCTGTCGGGACGGCCGGCTTGTCGATCAGGACGTGGGGTTGTGGGTCCTGGCTTACTGCCATCCGGCCCGGTCCATGAGTTTCACGGCGGCCGGGTTGAGCTCACCCAGCTTGGAGAGGTTCAGGTCGTCGGCCTTGAACTCGCCCCACTGGGCCAGCGTCTCGGCGGCCGGCACGCCCGGGCGGACCGGGAACTCATTGTTGACCTGGGCGTACCACTCCTGGGAGGCCTCGGTGGTCAGGAACTCGAGCAGCTGCGTGACCGCCTCGGTCTTGTCGCTCGCCGCGACCATGCCGGCGCCGGAGACGTTGACGTGCGCGCCGCGGTCGTCCTGGTTCGGCCAGACCAGCCGCACGGCGTCGGCCGCTTCGCGATCGGTGTCGCTGCCGTTCTGCATGGCGCCGTAGTAGTAGGTGTTCGCCACGGCGATGTCGCACTCGCCGGCGGCCACGGCGCGGATCTGGTCACGATCGCCGCCCTGCGGCTTGCGTGCCATGTTCGCGACCAGGCCCTTGGCCCATTCCTCGGTCCACTCCTCGCCGTGCTCGGCGATCAGGGAGGCGACCAGCGACTGGTTGTAGACGTTGTCCGACGAACGGATGCAGATCTTGCCCTTGAACTTCGGGTCGGCCAGATCGGCGTAGCTGGTGATCGCGCCTTCCTCGACGTTCTCCTTGTGGGTGAAGATCACGCGGGCACGCTGCGACAGACCGAACCACTGGTTGTCGACGTCGCGCAGGTTGGCCGGGATGCGATCGGTCAGCGTCGCCGAGTCGATCGCCTGGAACACGCCGGCCTCCTTGGCGCGCTGCAGGTTGCCGGCATCGACGGTGATCAGCAGGTCGGCCGGGGTATTGCGACCTTCGCTTTCCAGGCGGGAGAGCAGGGCGCCGGCCTTGGCGGTCAGCAATTGCACCTCGATGCCGGTCTCGTCGGTGAACCGATCCAGCAGCGGCGCGATCAGGTCTTCCTTGCGCGCGGAGTAGACGTTCAGGGTGGTCGTGCCCTGGTTGGCGGTGGTGTCGCCGTTCTGCTCGGCGTTGTCGCTGCAACCGGCGAGACCGAGTCCAGCGGTGGCGAGGGCCAGGGCGGCCAACGGGAAAATTCGGGACATGATCGAGACCTCTTGGCTCTTGAAAAGGCGAATTTGGTGGTGTTTTTCGATCGAAAGCCGGGCCACGATAGCCAAGCTTTTTTCGGCTGTCAAATGAGAATCATTCCTAGTCCAACTTCGATTGGTATCCGAGTTCCCCGCTCGGGCTTCGCGTCAGGTTGCCTCACCCGCGTGTGATCGGCAGGTGGTGATCCCAGTAGGGCTCGCCGGCAAACCGCTGGGCGAGGAAATCGATGAAGGCCCGTACCCGCGCCGACAGGTGGCGCGTCTGCGGGTAGACCGCGTAGGCACCGATTTCCGGCCAGGGCACGTCGGTGAGGATCGGGACCAGCTGCCCCTCGGCGATTGCCCGATGCAGCAGGAAGGTGGGTTCGATCACGATGCCGGCACCGCGAATGGCCGCCTCGCGCAGGAAATCGCCGTTGTTCACCCGCAGCCGCCGTCGGCCGTGCACCGGCTGCCAGCGCCCCTGCGCGTTGGTGTAGCCCCAGACCTGGGTCTCGGGCACGTTGCTGTAGATCAGGCAATCGTGATCGGCGAGATCCGCCGGGTGGCGCGGGGTGCCGTGACGGGCGAGGTAGTCGGGGCTGGCCACGGCGAGGTTGCGGATCGGCGCGAGCTTGCGGGCCATCAGGGTGGAGTCCGGCAGGCTCGCCAGTCGGATCCCGAGATCGTAGCCGTCGGCGACCAGGTCGACCTCGTCGTCGTCCAGGTTGAGGTCGAAGCTCACCCCGGGATGGACGGCCATGAAGGCGGTGATCGCCGGTTGCAGGTGCATCAGGCCGAACGAAAGCGGCGCGGCGATGCGCAGCACGCCCGACAGCTCGCCGTGTTCGCGGGTGACCGCCTCCTCGGCCTGGTCGAGATCGGCCAGCAGCCGGGTGGCGCGGTGGTAGAAGTCCTCGCCCGACGGGGTCAGCGCCAGGTGCCGGGTGGTGCGATGCACCAGCTCCACGCCGAGATGATTCTCCAGCTCCCGCAGCCGCCGGCTGACCGCCGACTTGGCGATGCCCAGCCGATCGGCCGCCGCGCTGATCGAGCCGGCGTCGGCGATGCTGATGAAGTTCGCCAGTGCGGCAAAGCGGTCCATGGACACCTCAAAAACCTATTGTGCCGCCCGATTGCGGCGTCGCCTGCGGATTCGGGACATCCTTGTCCCTCACTGGCGCAAGCCAGGCTTGCGTCCGGCATGGCATCCCGGCCATGTCGTCACTCGCTCCTCTCGATTCGCCTGGAGCGAATCGAAGCGCACGCAGTGCGCTCGAAGAGTGCAGGCCATGGACGGCCTGCATCCGCCTATCTTCTTGATATGTCTCGTCGCTCGCTGCGCGGCTCCTTGCACTCGCGCGGCTCATGACGATTTTTCGAGGAGCCCCAGTGTCGTTCTCGTTTCGGCAACAGTGTTTTTCGAGATTAGGGATTTAAAAACACCCGCGCAACGGCCATGCTCCGTTCACCAGACGAATCGCCGGGTTGGACCGGCTGTGAATGATCACCGCGGGTGAAGGAAGCAGGCATGCAGTGGCGTAACAGGGAAACGGGATACGGCCTCGTCGCCATCGGCCTTCACTGGCTGGTGGCCGTCGCCGTGATCGGCCTATTCGCGCTGGGCTGGTGGATGGTGGAGCTGACCTATTACGACCCCTGGTATCGCCAGGCGCCGGCCATTCACAAGGCGACCGGCGTGCTGCTGTTCCTGGTGCTGACCGCCCGATTGCTCTGGCGGTGGCTCAATCCCTCGCCGCGCCCGCTCGGCAAGCCGTGGGAGCGACGGGCCGCGAGCGTGGTGCATGGGGCGTTTTACCTGTTGCTGTTCGCCCTGATGATCGCCGGCTACCTGATCTCCACCGCCGACGGCAGCGCGATCGACGTGTTTGGCCTGTTCTCGGTGCCCGCCACCATCAGCGACCTGCCCGACCAGGAAGACATCGCCGGGGACGTGCATCGCTGGCTCGCCTGGACCGTGATCGGCCTGGCCGTGCTGCACGCGCTGGCGGCCTTCAAACACCACCTGTTCGACCGGGACGACACCCTGCGCCGGATGCTCCGGCCCGCCGCGTCCCGGCGCTGAAACCAACCGACCTATAAGAAGGAGACGACCCATGATTACCCGACGCCTTTCCGCCGCCCTGCTGGCCGGCGCCATCGCCGCGCCCGTCTCGGCGCTTCCCATCACCGCCCAGGCGGCCGAGTACGTCATCGACACCGAGGGGCAGCACGCCTTTATCGAGTGGCGCATCAACCACCTTGGCTTTTCCTGGCTGTACGGCCGCTTCAACGACTTCGAGGGCAGCTTCGAGTACGAGGACGGTGCCATCGAGGATGCCAGCGTCGAGGTGACCATCGACATGGCCAGCCTTGATTCGAACCACGCCGAGCGCGACAAGCACTTGCGCGAGGCCGATTTCTTCCACGTGAAGGAGTACCCCGAGGCGACGTTCAAGAGCACCGGCATCGAGTCGACCGACGACGGCTTTGTCATCACCGGTGATCTGACCATGCGCGGCGTGACCAAGGAGATCGAGATCGAGGCCGAGAAGATCGGCGAGGGCGAAGACCCCTGGGGCGGCTACCGCGCCGGTTTCCACGGCACCACTACGCTGACGCTCAAGGACTTCGGTATCGACTACGACTTGGGCCCGGCGGCGACCACGGCTGAAGTGACGTTGTCGGTGGAGGGTGTTCGCCAGTAAGCCGATACCTTGCGGGTCCGTCCGGCCCGCCCATTGCTCCACACCCCGGCAGACTTGTCGGGGTGTTTTTTTGCGGGGCCGGTCATGCCGATCCGGCCTGGCATCGATCAACCCTGTCGAACAGGGGCGCTGCTGATTGGGCCGTTTCGGCCGGTTACCATCGAGGTTGACGTTGTAGAGGAAGATCACCAATGAAACTGACGCAATACCAGGTCGATGCCTTTGCCACGCGCGCCTTCGAAGGCAACCCGGCCGCCGTGTGCCCGCTCGAGCGCTGGCTTGACGATGACCTGCTCCAGGCCATCGCCGAAGAGAACAACCTCTCCGAAACGGCCTTCTTCGTCCCCAACGAGACCGGGTTCGACCTGCGCTGGTTCACCCCCACCCGGGAAGTCGACCTTTGCGGCCACGCCACGCTCGCCGCTGCCCACGTCATCTTCGAGTCGATCGGTCACGACGAGTCGGTGATCACCTTCGCCAGCCGCAGCGGCCCGTTGTTCGTGAGACGGGAAGGCAAGGCCCTGAAACTGGACTTTCCCGCCTGCCCGCCGACACCTCGAGATATCCCGGACCTGCTGGTTCGCGGGCTCGGTGCGCAGCCGCTCGAGGTGCTCGCCGGTGACGATTACGTGGTCGTGTTCGATTCGGAAGCGACCATCCGAACCCTGTCACCCGACCAGGCCCTGCTCGGCCAGCTCGACCGGCGCGGCGTGATCGTGACCGCGCCGGGTGACGAGGCGGACTTCGTCAGTCGGTTCTTCGCGCCGAAGCTCGGTATCCCGGAAGATCCGGTCACTGGCTCGGCCCATTGCCAACTTGCGCCGTACTGGGCCGACAGGCTGGGCAAGGAGAGGTTGTCCGCCAGGCAGGTTTCCAGGCGGGGTGGCAATCTCAGTTGTGAGGTGGTGGGTGATCGGGTGCGGTTGGCTGGTGGGGCGGTGACGGTCATGGTGGCGGAGGTCACTTTCTGAGTCACAGAAAAGGGATCTGACCACTTTACCCGGACCCCTTGTTGTCCGTGGCTGGCTGGCGAAGGCCTGACGAAAGCGCCAACTTGAGTCTCCGTGCACTCGCAATACGGACCATGCGAAGGGTCCTACTACGTTCTGCTATCGTTCAACCTGCCCCGCTTGGCCAAGCCGGTGATGCACTAGGCAGACAGCCACGTTGGGCGGGTTGGTCCCGAATCGAATTTATAGGGATGTGTAGTAACAATGACCACAATGAGATCCTGTGCCGTACTGGTGGCTTTGCTAACGGCAACAACACTCCCGGTGTCCGCTGAGAGTCGCCACAACGTCCTTTATGGAGCGGGAGAGGTCACTTGCAACGAATATATTGCCGACAAAAGTGCTGACGAACACGAGGGCCATAAACAGTGGGCTTTCGGCTTCATTTCTGGGGTTGCGCGAATAATCGACTTACACTCAACCGCCGAGATTGGGATTCTGATAAGCGTTACGGATTACTGTGAGAAGCATCCTGATCATCGCTTAGTACATGCCGCCGACAAAGTAGCGCTGGAGCTTTTAGAGCTTCATAACAAAGAGCAGAAATAGATCCAAGAATGTGACTCCAATAAAGGGGGCAGAACCCTTTAAAAGACGCTTCTGTGATTTCGCACGCTTTCAACGCATGTGCCGCTTACCAAACCGCTTTGGCAGGCGCGCGAGACACTTTCTCTTGCTTGCCCAAGAGAAAGTGCCCAAAGAGAAGGGCACCCCTCGCCTTGGCCCTGCGGGCTTCCCTCCCGTCCGGGGCACCGCGGACGGGTCGGTTCGACACGACGTCCTGTCGCGGCGAACCTCGGCGCCACGTCCATGTGGCGCCGACCCTGCGGCACCCCGGCCGCTCGGCAAGGGCGAAGGGGACAGTCGAACCTGATAACTCGGTGCCATGAATAACTTGCTTGGTGCGGCTTATGGCGGGGCACGCGCCGTTGGCGCGTTTAGAAAAGACCCTCGCGCGTTGGGCACGGCGATAGCTCATGGTCACTCCATGCAACCGGCGTGCGAAACAATTCTCCCCCGGTATGCCGCCCCTATCGGCTGATAGATGTCCTCCCGAGTGCCGACTACGCTTGTAAGCGATAACCGGAGACGTCTTTACCGAATCACCGTCGGAGGCCCCATGACCAATCGCGACGATATCCAGAACCGGGCCGCCGGCGCGATCATGGGGGCCTTCATCGGCGATGCCCTGGGGCTGGGGCCGCACTGGTACTACAACCTCGACGAGTTGCGTCGGGACTACGGCGACTGGATCGACGATTACACCGACCCCAAGCCCGGTCGATACCACGAGGGCCTCAAGGCAGGCCAGTTCTCCCAGGCGGGGATCATCCTCGACTTGATGCTGTGTTCGCTGGTGGAGGCGGATGGTTACGACGAAGCCGATTTCTGTCGGCGTCTGGATGACGACCTCTTCCCAATGCTCGATGGCACCCCGGCCTCCGGTCCCGGTGGTTACACCAGCCAATCCATCCGTGATGCCTGGCGAAAACGCGTCGAGCAGGGCCTGCCCTGGGGGCAAGTGGGTGGTCACGCCGATACCACTGAAGCCATTGAACGCACGCTTGCCATTGCCGTGCGCTATGCATTTCAGCCCAAGAAACTGGCGGCAGCCATTGCCGACAACACCGCACTGACGCAGGTGGATGAAACCGTGGTCTCCATGACCGTGGCGTACGGTGCGTTGCTGGGCCAGCTGGTTCAGGGGCAACGCCTGGATACGGAAATCTCAGACAAGCTGATGGCCCTGGTGAAACGTGGCGATTTGCCGTTTCATGCCGTCACCAGCGATGACCTGCAGCCGCCCCAGCCGGGGCAGCCGGACCCGCCCCGGGCCGGTCGTTTTGCCTCGCCCGATGCCCTGCTGACACCGTCCTTCATCGCAGCAGCGGCTGCCGATCCCGGGGTACGCATCGAGCCGCCCTGGAAAGTCTCCCTGGTGTACGGCATGCCGTGCGCCATTTATCACCAGCTTCCGGCGGCCTACTACCTCTCGGCAAAGTTTGCCGACGATTTCGAGGCGGCGGTATTGCATGCGGTCAATGGCGGTGGCCAGAACATGGCCCGGGCGATGCTGACCGGGGCGCTTACCGGGGCACAGGTGGGCTTGAGCGGAATCCCGCAGCGGTTTATCGACGGATTGGAAAACGCCGGCGAGTTACAGCAGCGGGCCGAGCAAGTGGCCTCGGCCGTGGCAGCCGAAGCTCTCCCATGATGGCTTTTCACGCCAACGCGCGATGAACCTGAACAAGGGGGCAGAAGCATTCAGACGCTTCTGTGATTTCGCACGCCTTCAACGCAAGTGCTGACTACCAAACAGCATTGGCAGGCGCGCGAGTCGGTTTTCTTGCTTGTTCAAGAAAACCGACGAAAAGAAGGACACCCCGACGCCTTGGCCCTGAGGGCCTGATCGCTGCCGCGATCAGCCTCGCGAACGGGCAATCGCGGACGGGTCGGTTCGACGCGACGTCGTGTCGCGGCGAACCTCGGGCCGCCGTCCCTGGCGGCCCGACCCTGCGATTCCCCGCCCGCGAGGCAAGGCGTAAGGGGGGCTCCCCCTTCGATCCATGTAATGCATGGACTTCAACGGCGCACATGCCTTCGGTTTCCGGTGGAATGAACGCTCTGCAGCCGGCATGGCGGTTAACGAAGGTATTTGCCCCTAGGGCTTGCCTCACGGCCGGCGGGTGGCCGGGGTCGGAGCGACATGGACGTCGCTCCGAGGCTCAGCGCGACACGATGTCGCGTCGAGCCGGCCCCGAGACATTCGCCGGTCGTGAGGCTTCGAGGTCGGACGCCGTCCGGCCTCGAAGGCCCGAAGGGCCAAGCCGTGGGGTGTCCTTCTTTTCGCCTCTTTTCTTGGACAAGCAAGAAAAGGGGCTCGCGCGCCGGGCACGGCGGTGGACCAAGGCCACTCCGCGCAACAGGCGGGCGAAACCCTCCGCGTCGGCTCGAGAGATCGGGATCGTTGGCTCGAGCCCGGTCTATAACGAAACGCCGCCTCCAAAAAACAAAACCCCCGGCAAGATCACCCTTGCCGGGGGTTTTTGGTCTCGCGTCTAACGACGTCCTTCAATCAGAAGTCGAACTGCGCCCCGACCATCACGGTGCGCGGCTTGCCCACGCGGAAGCCGGCCGGCCGGATCGCGGCGACGTAGGTCTCGTCGGTGAGGTTTTCCACCTCGGCGAACAGCTTGGCGTGCTTGGTCAGCCGGTAGTTCGCGGAGAGATCGAAGATGGTGCGGGCATCGACCTTCTCGTCCGCCGGGATCGAGCCGCTGCCGGCCACGGCGCGGGTCTCGCCGACGTAGTTGGCCGTGGCGTGGACGCCGAAGCGCTCACCCACCACGCCCGCGGACACCGAGAGCTGGTGCTCGGGGGTGTTGGGCAGTTCGTCGCCCTGGTTCACGTCGCCCCAGGCGCCGTAGTCCGAGTCGAAGCTGTTCTGGAACTCGGTGTCGGTCCAGGTGTAGGCCACGCGCAGCGGCACGTTGACGGCCCAGTCGCGCCCGGCGGCCAGGTCGTACAGGGCGAGCGCCTCGAGACCGCGGACCTGCACCTCGCCACCGTCGAAGGTGTCGCCGATGTCACAGCCGCCGCCGGTCGAGGCGGTGCACTGGCCGACCAGGTTCTCGTAGTCGTTGAGAAAGCCGATCAGTTCGGACTGGAACGCGCCGTTCTGGTAGCGCACCCCGGCTTCCCAGTTGATCGCCTCTTCCTCGTCGGCCTCGCCCACGCCGGTGGGCGCAAAGCCCTTGTAGACGCCGCCGAGCAGCTGCCAGTTCTCGTTGACGTCGAAGGTCGCGCCCAGGCCCGGGATCAGGACGTTGTAGTCGGCGGACTCGTCGTCGCGCGAGATCGTAGTGCGATCGGCGTCGGCATAGCGGGTGCGGTCGATGGCGATCGACTCGTAGCGCAGCCCCGGCGTGACGGCCAGGCGGCCGAAGTCCATGCGGTCCTGGACGAAGGCGGCGATGGTCTTCGCCTCGGTGACGCGGTTACCGGCATCCCCCAGCGCGCCCCGGTCGGTCAGCACCAGCGAGCCGTCGACCATGTCGTACTCGTCCTGCCACTGGAAGCGGTCGATCTCGTCCTCGTGGTAGCGCAGGCCGAATTTCAGGTGATGGTCGATGTCACCGGTGGTGACGTGCCAGTTGGCGCGCGATTCGATGCCCTGTGAGACGTACTCGCGGTTGTTGGCCTTGATGGTGCCGCGCAGGTCGTCGCTGTTCGCGCCGGTGATCCAGCTCATCTCGCCCGCGTAGGCATCCGGGTCGGCGAGGATGCCGGAGATGCCGTTGCCGTCGACGCTGGCGAGCTTGTACCAGTTGCGGTGGAACTCGTTGCGGTACAGCGTGGTGGTCACATCCAGATCCGGATTGACCTCGATGAAGTGGCGCAGCTGGTATTGCGTGTGCTCGGTGTTCATCTCGTCGATCGCCGACCCCGCGTAGCGACGGTACGGCGTGGCCTCGTAGTCCTCGCGGGTCAGGCCGAGATAGGTCTCGTCGATGGTCTTGTCGTCGCGGGCGAGCTTGAGTTCCAGTTCCTGGTAGCGCTCGGCGCTGGCCGGGGTGTTGAGGCGGAACTTGCCCAGGTAGTTCTGGATCTCGTAGCCCGGCTGGTCCGTGCCGCGCTGCGGGGTGTCGAGATCACGGAAGCCGTCGGTGGTGTCCTGGTAGGTTTCCAGCAGGTAGCCGAAGGTCTCCTCGCTGTCGCCGTACCAGGCGTGCAGGCGCTTGGCGTCACGCTCGCCGGCGGAGACCCGCACGCGGCCCTGCGCTTCGCCCGGGATCGGGGTGGAGGTCATGTTGAGCGCGCCGCCGATGGTGTAGGGGCCGTACTCGATCGACGACGAGCCCTTGCGCACCTCGACCGAGTCCATGCGCGCGATATTGGGGAAGTAGTAGGCGGCCGGCGCGGCGTAGGGTGCCGGGGCGATCATCACGCCGTCCTCCATCACCGTGATGCGGCTGTTGCGGTCCTGGTTCGCGCCGCGGATGGAGATGTTGGGGAACAGGCCGTGGCCTTCCTCCTCGGTGACGTAGACGCCGGGCACCTGGCGCAGGACCTTCATCGGGTCGTTGCCGGGGATGGTTTCCAGGGTCTCGTGATCGAGCACGTGCGCCGAGCCGGCGACGTCGCGGATCGCCGCCGAACCGCCAACGATCGAGATGCGGTCGAGCACCGGGCTGGCCGTGACCGGCACGGCCTGGGTGGAGTCCTGGTTCGAGTCCTGGGTGCTCTCTTGAGCGAAGGCGGGCGCGCTCAGTGCCGTGGCGATGGCGGCGGCCAGCGCCCCACGCTGAGTGGGTCGGAAGGTCATGTCAGCTCTCCTGTCGTGTCGTTGTCATGCCGGTAGGAACCGGCCGATTGGCAGTGCTGGCTGGCTTGACCTCCCGCCCGGGTGGGGCAGGGGTCTGGCTGGCTTGCGGGTTAGGGTCTTCCCTCGATTACTTGGTGAGAATCAGCTTGTTGGCGGCGGTGACTCGCAGCTGGTAGCGCTGGCCGTCGTGGCAGATCCAGCATTGGCCGTCGCGCGAGATCAGCTCGCGGCTTTCGATGCAGTGGCCTTGCGCTCCGATCCGTTCGGCGCCCGTCGCCTTGGGTTTGTCCTGGTTGCTGGGCTTGCTCATGGCGTTTCCGGCTCCGAGACGAAACCCAGGCGTTCGATGCCCGCGGTCTTTACCGAGGCCATCGCGCGGGCGACCAGCCGGTAGGGCACGGACTCGTCGGCGCGCAGGTAGACGACCAGCTCGTCGTTATCGCGGCGGGCCTGGATAAGCACGCTCTTCAGGCGGTCTTGCGAGACGGGCTTGTCGTCGAGGTAGAGCTGGCCCTGGCTGTCGAGCGAGAGGGTGACCGCCTCGGGGTCCTCGTCCTGGCGTTCGCTGCTCGCCTTGGGCAGGTCGAGGGTGACCGAGTGGGTGATCACCGGTGCGGCGACGATGAAGACCACCAGCAGGACCAGCATCACGTCGACCAGCGGGATGACGTTCATCTCCGCCATCGGCTCGTCGTGATCGTCGAGTCGACCGAATGCCATGGCTCAGACCTCCGCCGGCCGGCTGGCGGATCTCGTCGACGGTTGCGCGGACGACTGGCGACGCGGCGCTGCCCACTCGGCCAGGTCCGGGTCGTTCATCAGCAGCGAGTGCACGTCATGGGCCGCGGCATCCAGGGTCTGCCGGTAGAGCCGATGGCTGCGGTTGAACAGGTTGAAGAACAGCACCGCCGGGATCGCCGCGGCGAGGCCGGCGGCGGTGGCCACCAGCGCCTCGCCCAGCGGGCCGGCAACCAGGCCCATCGACACGCTCTTGGCCGAGGACAGGTCGATCAGGGCGCCGTAGATACCCCAGACCGTGCCGAACAGGCCGACGAACGGGGCCAGGGAGCCGACCGTGGCGAACAGCAGCTGGCCGGCCTGAAGCCGGGTTTCCTGTCGGTCGAGTGCCTGGCGGATGCCGCGGATCAGGGCCTCGTCGAGGCGTTGGCGGGCCTGGGCATCGCCGTCGAGCGGGCCGCGATAATCGCGCACCGCTTGCAGCCCGGCCCGGGCGAGGGCGGCGGTGGGGTCGTCGCGGCCGGCGAGGCGGGGCTCGAGCTCGGCTGCCCGGTGGCTGCGCGCGATGGCGTCCATGCTGTCGCGCGTCGTGCGTCGACGCTGGATCAGGGCGAACAGCTTGGCGGCGGCAACCGCCCAGGTGGCGAGCGACATGATCAGCAGGGTGAGGAACACCCCGACAAGGACGCCGTCGCCGTGATCGAAGACAAGAAAGAGATCCATCGGACAAGCCCCAGGTTGATTCGGTAGCTGGCTAACCAGCGGCATGATAATCAAGATAAAGCGAAATGCAAACTGTTCGCACTCGCGAAAAGGTTGTTACCGCAGCGTGAATTGCAGCGGCACGATCACCTCGCCTCGCACCGGTTCGCCGCCGCGCGTCGCCGGGTCGAAACGCCACTTGGCGACGGCCTCCTTGGCCGCGCGGTCGAGCCGCTCGTGGCCGCTGGACTGCACGACCGACCAGGTGACCGGTTTGCCCTCGCGATCGACCACGACGCGCAGGCGTACCTCCCCCTCTTCGCGCAAGCGCTGCGAAGCGCGTGGGTAGGCCGGCGGCGGGTTGTCGAGGTAGCCGGCCGAAAAGCCCGGCTCGGTGGTCGGCGCGTCGCTTTCGGCACTGGCCTGGGCCGCCGTCGCCTCGTCGGCGGCGGTATCCGTCGCGGCCTCCGAGACGCGCTCGGGCGATTCGTCGGCCTCGATCGCCGGCTCCGGCTCCGGCTCTGGCTCTGGCTCTGGCTCTGGCTCTGGCTCTGGCTCCGGCTCCGGCTCTGGCTCCGGCGCCGGCTCTGGCTCTGGCTCTGGCTCTGGCTCCGGCTCTGGCTCTGGCTCTGGCTCCGGCTCCGGCTCCGGCTCTGGCTCCGGCTCTGGCTCCGGCTCTGGCTCCGGCTCTGGCTCCGGCTCCGGCTCCGGCTCTGGCTCTGGCTCTGGCTCCGGCTCCGGCTCCGGCTCCGGCTCCGGCTCCGGCGTGGGCGTCGGCATGGGGACGTGATTGGGGGGCGTCGACTTGGCCGGCGAGGGCGGGGCGGGCGTGGTCTCGCTCAGGTCCACCCACTGCGCCTCGACCGGCTCGCCGCCGCCCCGATTGGCCGCCATCAGGACGTCGTCGTCGCGCGTCCACGTCAGCAGGGCCCAGACGATCAGGCCGTGCAGGACGAGGCTGGTAACGGCGCCCGCAAGCCAGACCAGGTGGCGCGGACGGGTAAGGCGAGAGTGGGTCATGGTGACTCGGCGACGTAATGGAGCGAGCAGCGTAGTGAATCGCGAAGGCGGATGCAAACCGGAATGATTCGCAACATAGGGTGGGTGGCGTGGCTCGCCATCACCCCGGTGGGCGTTCTGCAGTAAAGTGCCGCCCCAGGGAAACTCTGCACGAATGCCAGTCTCCGCAGGGCACGCAGAGCGGTATGGCATTCGTGCAGAGTTTCCCTAAACGACCACCAAACGATTCGAAGCGAGGAAATGGCGATGTTGATGCCTGTGTTGGCAGTCCTGGCGGGGCTGGTGTTGCTTGTCTGGAGCGCGGATCGATTTGTCGACGGCGCGGCGGCGACCGCGAAGCACCTCGGGATGTCGCCCCTGTTGATCGGCATGGTGATCATCGGATTCGGTACCTCGGCACCGGAACTGGTGGTCTCGGTCATGGCCTCGTTGGATGGCAGTCCCGGCATCGCGTTGGGCAACGCCTATGGTTCGAACATCGCCAATATCGCGCTGATCCTCGGCCTGACGGCGGTGATCGCGCCGATCGCGGTGCATTCGCAGGTGATCCGTCGCGAGATGCCGATCTTGCTGGCGGTCACGGCCGTGGCCGCCTTGCAGGTTTACGACGGCGAGGTGACCCGCGTCGAGGGCGCCGTGCTGCTCGTGCTGCTGGTCGCCCTGCTCGGCTGGAACATCTACCAGGGCCGACGCGGGCAGGTCGACGCCCTGGGTGGCGAGGTCGAGCAGGAGCTGGTCGCCCACCCCATGCCGCTGAAAAAGGCCCTGATCTGGGTGGCGATCGGCCTGTTGCTGCTGGTGGCCAGTTCCCGGTTGCTGGTGTGGGGCGCGGTGGATATCGCGCAGTTCTTTGGCGTCTCGGACCTGGTCATCGGCCTGACGGTGGTGGCGATCGGCACCTCGCTGCCGGAGCTGGCCTCCTCGATCGCCGCGATCCGCAAGAACGAGCACGATCTCGCACTGGGCAACGTGATCGGCTCGAACCTGTTCAACACCCTGGGCGTGGTCGGCCTGGCCGGCGTGATCCACCCGATGGTCGCCGAACCGGAGGTATTCACGCGCGACATGCTGGTGATGGGCGCGCTCACTCTGGCGCTGTTCCTCTTCGCCTACGGCTTTCGCGGCCCGGGCCGGATCAACCGGCTGGAGGGCAGCGTGTTGCTGGTCGCCTTCGTCGCCTATACCGCCTACCTGCTGAGCACGACCTTCGCCGCCTGACATGCGCGAGGCCTGTCCGCTTTGCGAGGCCCGGCTGTCGCCCTTCGCGACCGTGAGGGCCGGCAGGAAGGAGGGCGGGCGGCCACTGGCCTTCCTCGAGTGCCCATGCTGCGAGCTGGTGGTACGTGACCCGAGTGCCTGGCCGGATCGGGCGGCCGAGCAGGCGCATTACCAGCTGCACGAGAATCGCGCCGATGACCCGGGCTACCGGCGCTTCCTGGCGCCGAGCATCGACCGGATGACCGCCCGGCTTGGCCCGGGCGTGGCGGCGCTGGATTTCGGCTGCGGCCCGGATTCGGCCCTGGTTGCGGTGGCTCGGGAGGCGGGCGCGGCGATGGTGGGCTACGATCCCTTGTTCGCCCCGGACGAGACCCCGCTGCGCGCGTCGGCCTACGATCTGGTCACCTGTACCGAAACGGTCGAGCACCTGCATCGGCCACGGGCGGTATTCGACCGGATTGCCCGTTTGCTGCGACCGGGCGGTTGCTTGATCGTGCAAACGGGGTTTGCCCCGGAGGCCGCGCGCTTTTCGAACTGGCACTACTGGCGCGACCCCACCCACGTGATCTTCTTTCGCGCCCGGACCTTCGAGTGGCTGGCGGCCCTCCACGGCTGGCGGGTGGTGGAGGTCGCCGCACCGGTGGCGGTGTTCGAGATACCGGAAAAGGAGGAAATCGCATGAAAGCGATCGGATTCAACCGTCACTTGCCCATCGACCACGAGCAGGCGTTCGAGGCCTACGAGCTGGCCGTGCCCGAGCCGGGACCGACGGACCTGCGGGTGGCGGTCGAGGCCGTGTCGGTCAACCCGGTGGACACCAAGGTGCGCGCACCGCGTCACCCCGATCCGGATCATCCCGACAACCGGGCCGATCCGGCCCCGCGCGTGCTGGGTTTCGATGCCTGCGGCGTGGTCGATGCGGTGGGTGCCAAGGTCACGCGCTTTCGTCCCGGCGACGTGGTGTTCTACGCCGGCGATATCGGCCGGCCGGGCAGCAACGCCGAATTCCAGCTGGTCGACGAGGCGATCGTCGGTCACGCCCCGCGTGGCACCGAGCCGGCCGACGCCGTGGCCCTGCCGCTGACCGCACTCACCGCCTGGGAAACCCTGTTCGACCGGCTCGGGTTGTCGCCCGACGGCGAGGATGCCGGCACCCCGGTGCTGCTGATCAACGGTGCAGGCGGGGTGGGCTCGATGGCGATCCAGCTGGCCCACGTCGCCGGGCTCAAGGTGATCGCCACCGCCTCGCGGCCCGAGTCGCGCCAGTGGTGCCTCGATCTGGGCGCCGACGAGGTGGTCGACCATTTCGGCGATCTCCCGGCGCAGCTGGCCGAGCGGGGCATCGAGTCGATCCCGGCGATCGCCTGCTTCAACGACCTCGACCGACATTACCCCGCGATGGCGAAACTGGTCGCCCCGCAGGGCCGGCTGGCCAGCATCATCGGCAACAAGACGCCGCTGCCGTTCCACGAACTGCGCGACAAGAGCGTCGGGTTCTTCTGGGAGTACATGTTCACCCGCCCGCGGTTCGACACCCCGGACAAGGGGCGGCAGGGCGAGATCCTCGACACGGTGGCGCGCCTGCTCGACGAGGGACGCCTGCGGACCACGCGGCACGAGGTGTTGGGAGCGATCAACGTCGACAACCTGCGTGCCGCGCACCGGGCGCTGGAGGGTAGACACGTGATCGGCAAGCTCACCCTGGCCGGGTTCGACGGCTAGCGTGTCGCGGCCGGGGCGCTCCCGGTCGATCGTGACGCACAAAACAATCCCCCGGCTGGCCGGGGGATTTGTCGTCTGGGTTGTCCTCTTGACCGGCGCTTGCGCCGCTTACCCGGTGCGCGCGAGGTAATCCTGCATCAGGGCCTGCGTGCGGGCGGTGATCAGGCGGGCCGGTTCGGCCATGGCCTGCTCCAGCGAGGTCGAGCCGTCGCAGAGTGCCCGAGCGTCGGCCAGGCCGAAGGCGGTCAGTTCCGCCTCGCTGCAGGCGATGCTGCCGGCGATCGCCATCACGGGCACCTCCAGTCGTCCGGCACGGCGCACCACCTCGGCGACCACCTTGCCGCGCGAGGTCTGGCCGTCGATCTGGCCCTCGCCGGTGATGACCAGGTTGGACTCGGTGATGGCCGCGTCCAGGCCGATCAGCTCGGCGATGTAGGCCGCACCCATCCGTGCCGTGCCCCCCAGCACGCAGTCCAGCGCGAAGCCGAGCCCGCCGGCGGCCCCGGCGCCCGGGGTGTCCACCGGGCGCTCGAGGTGACCGGCGGTCTCGATGCAGCCGGCGAGCCGCTCGAGGTGACGGTCCATCGCCTCGATCTCCGACTCGGCCAGACCCTTCTGCGGACCGAACACGGGGCTGGCCCCGTGCGGGCCGGTCAGCGGGTTGTCGACATCGTTGAGCACCGTGATCTCGACCTCCGCCAGGCGCGCGTCCAGCGCGGAGAAATCGACCCGTGCCAGGGCACGCAGCGCCAAGGGGTGCGCATCCAGTGCCTGTCCGTCGGCATCGAGAAAGCGCACACCCAGGGCGGCGAGCATGCCCGCGCCGCCGTCGACCGTGCCACTGCCGCCCAGGCCGATCAGCAGGTGACGCGCGCCGGCATCCATCGCCGAGCGCATCAGTTCACCCACGCCACGGCTGTCGAGCTGCCACGGATCGCGACGATCCGCGGGAACCAGGTCGAGCCCGCAGGCCGAGGCCACGTCGATCACCGCCCGCCGGTTGGCGGGATCGAAACCCCAGCCGGCGGTCAGGTGCGTGCCGAACGGGCCATGGACGTCGGACAGGTGCCACTCCCAGCCCAGCGTGTGCGTGATCAGATCCGCGGTGCCTTCGCCGCCGTCGGCCATGGGCAGGGCGCGGATCTGCGCCTTAGGGCGGGCCGCGTGAACGCCGCGCGCCATGGCGGCTGCCACGGCGTCGGCTTCCAGGCTGCCCTTGAAGCTGTCCGGGCAGAGGACCACATGCAAGTCGTCAGACAAGGATCAGCCCCAGGATGTAGATCGTGATCATGGCGCTGATGCCTTGCAGCAGGGTCGCCGTGGTGAAGGTCTTGTAGGCCGTGGAAACCTTCATGCGGCTGAACTGCGAGACCACCCAGAAGAAGCTGTCGTTGGCGTGCGAGACGGTCATCGCGCCGGCGCCGACGGCCATCACGGCCAGGACCATGCCCATGTCCGAATCCAAGCCGAGGTCCGGCAGCAGCGGGGCGACCAGGGTGGAGGCGGTGACCAGCGCCACGGTCGACGAGCCCTGGGCGGACTTGAGCGCCGCGGCGATGATGAACGGCACGAACAGCCCCAGACCGAGGCCGGTCAGCATCGCACCGAGCTGGTCGCCCAGCGGGGTGGAGCGCAGCACGTTGCCGAATGCGCCACCGGCGCCGGTGATCAGGATGATCGGCGCGGACAGCAGGATGCCGTCGACGGTCATCTGGTGGAAGCGATCCTTCTTGTCGCCGCCCTTGACCAGGGTCAGCGCGAAGATCACGCCGATGGCGAGTGCAACGACCGGCTGGCCGAAGAAGATGAAGAAGTCAGCGACAAAGCCGGGTTCGGCGTCACGCGTGGCGAGGCTCGCGATCGAGCCCAGGCAGATCAGCGCGATCGGGGCGATGATCGGCATGAACGAGGCCAGGGTCGACGGCCGATGGGCCATGTCCGGTTCCGGCTCCTCGATCTCCTCGCCGACCGCTTCGCTGATCGGGTCCGGCTCGAGCAGCTCGGCCTCATTGGCGGGGTCGGAGTAGCGGCTGGCCCACAGCGCGCCGACGATCGCGGTCACGGCGGCGACCAGCAGGCCCATCAGGATGACCAGGCCGAGCGAATCGGCAATGCCCAGGTTGGCGGCCGCGGCGATCGGGCCCGGCGTGGGCGGCACGAAGTTGTGGGTGGCGAACAGGCCGGTGGCCAGCGCCACGCTCATGGCGACCACCGAGATGCCGGTCTTCTTCGCCATGGCGTTCTTGAGCGAGTTGAGGATCACGTAGCCCGAGTCGCAGAACACCGGGATCGACACGATGTAGCCGATCAGGGAGACGGTGAAGTTGGGGAAGCGGTCGGAAAGCAGGCGGATGATCGCCTCGGCCATCACGATGGCCGCGCCGGTGCGCTCGAGGATCACGCCGATGATCGTGCCCAGCGCGATGACGATACCGATGTAGCCCAGCGTGCCGCCGAAGCCGTCGTTGATGATGCTGATGGCCTCCTTCGGCGCGATACCGCCGGCGAGGGCCATGGCGAAGGCGGCCAGCAACAGGGCCAGGAAGGGGTGCATGCGCAGTTTCGCTGTCGCGAACACCAGCGCGATCACCACGATGATCAGGCTTGCGATAAGCATGGCGCTCTATCTCCTTGAATGGGGATTGTGGTTCTTGTCGTTTTCGATTCTTGTCATGGTCAGGCGTCGGACGGGAAGCGACGGGCCGCTTCCGGTTGACCGCGCATGACAGGCGCAGTGTAGACCCCATGCCAGGGCGCTGCGATAAAGAATTTCCTGGCGGGGATCAACTGAGTTTGCTGGCTAATAATGTGATCGACAAAACATGAAGGCGGCTTGATGCCGGGGCATGACCTGGTCGGGGGATCAATGCGAGCCGCGTTTTTTGGTGCAAAAACGGTCGGCCCGGACGAGAAAAAGGCCGCGCCGGGATGCCGGGCGGCCTTCGGGTGTCGTCAGGAAGGGGCGTGGTCGGACATGTCTTGCCGGTCGACCGCTTGCCTGGATTTGGTGGGCCCAGCAGGGCTCGAACCTGCGACCAAGCGATTATGAGTCGCCTGCTCTAACCAACTGAGCTATGGGCCCGTGCAGGGGGCGGCGGAGGCCGCCGGGGCCGACGACGAGCCGACCCGGAGAGGGGATTATTCCATCTTCGCGTCGATGAAGCTGCGCAGCTTTTCCGAGCGGGACGGGTGACGCAGCTTGCGCAGGGCCTTGGCCTCGATCTGGCGGATGCGCTCGCGGGTGACGTCGAACTGCTTGCCGACCTCCTCGAGGGTGTGGTCGGTGTTCATGCCGATGCCGAAGCGCATCATCAGCACCTTGGCCTCGCGCGGGGTCAGCGTCGAGAGGATCTCGCGCACGATCTCGGAGAGCGAGGCGTTGGTGGCCGAGTCCAGCGGCGAGACCGCGCCCTGGTCCTCGATGAAGTCGCCCAGGCTCGAATCGTCGTCCTCGCCGATCGGCGTCTCCATGGAGATCGGCTCCTTGGAGATCTTCATCACCCGGCGGACCTTGTCCTCGGGCAGGTCCATCCGCTCGGCCAGCTCTTCCGGGGTGGCCTCGCGGCCCATCTCCTGGAGCATCTGCCGGGAAATGCGGTTGAGCTTGTTGATCGTCTCGATCATGTGCACCGGGATGCGGATGGTGCGCGCCTGGTCGGCGATCGAGCGGGTGATCGCCTGGCGGATCCACCAGGTGGCGTAGGTCGAGAACTTGTAGCCGCGGCGGTATTCGAACTTGTCGACCGCCTTCATCAGGCCGATGTTGCCTTCCTGGATCAGGTCGAGGAACTGCAGGCCGCGGTTGGTGTACTTCTTGGCGATCGAGATGACCAGACGCAGGTTGGCCTCGATCATCTCCTTCTTCGCCCGGCGGGCCTTGGCCTCGCCCAGGGTCACCTGGCGGTTGACCTCGCGGATGCCGCTGACCGGCAGCTGGCTGTCGCGCTCGACGGTGGCCAGGCGCTTGGCCAGTCGCTCGATCTCCGGCTGCACGGCGGCGAACTTGGCCGTCGGCTTGCCCTTGGTGACCTCGGCGATCCACTCGTTGCTGGTCTCGTGGCCGCGGAAGGCGTGGATGAAGGTCTCGCGCTTGATGCCGCCCTTTTCGACGGCCTGCTGCATGATTTGCTTTTCCAGCAGGCGCACGCGGGCGATCGCGTCACGCACCTGCTTGACCAGCTTCTCGTTGAAGTTCGGGTTGAGCTTCAGGGTGATCAGCTGGTCGGCGATCTGGTCGGTGAGTGCCTTGATCTTGGCCGCGTCGGTCTTGGCCTTGCGGCTCTTGGTGGCGACCGCGTGACGCTGCTCGTGCAGGTCCTTGAGGTCCATGATCACCGCGCGCACGGCCTCGACGTCGATGCCGGTGTCCTTTTCCTCTTCCTCGTCGTCCGAGTCGTCGTTCTTGTTGCCGCCGGGCGTCGGAATGTCGTCGGTGAGCACGTGGAAGCCCACCACCACGTCGGCGAGCTTGACTTCCTCGGCCTCGACGCGGGCGTACTGGGCGAGCAGGGTGTCCAGGGTCGGCGGGAAGGCGGCCATCGCGATGGTGACCTCGCGCAGGCCTTCCTCGATGCGCTTGGCGATCTCGATCTCGCCTTCGCGGTTGAGCAAGTCGACCGTGCCCATCTCGCGCATGTACATGCGCACCGGGTCGGTGGTGCGGCCAAATTCCGCGTCCACCTGGGAGGCGAGCACGGCCACGGCCTCCTCGGTGGCCGCGTCGTCGTTGGATACGCGCTGCTCGTCCGACAGGCCCAGGTCATCCTTGTCCGGCGGCGTTTCCGCCACGTGGATGCCCATGTCCTGGATCATGCCGATGATCACTTCGATCTGTTCGGCATCGACCAGCGACTCGGGCAGATGGTCGTTGATCTCGGCGTACGTCAGGTAACCCTGCTCGTTGCCCAGGGCGATCAACTGCTTGATGCTGGTTTGTTGGTCTTGCTGCATCGGCGTGGAACCTGCTCCGGCAATTCGGTGAAAACGTCTGAAAGTCGCGCCGCGGGAGTGCAGGCGCCGAACGTGGCCCGCCCGGTCCCGGGCGGGCCACGTCAGTGGATTGTGGCGGCGCGAGGAGACGTTCGGGCCTCGCGCGGGGTGGCCCGACGAGCCGGTCAATCGGACTAGCTGATGATTCGGGCGTTCCCGTTGGGGAACACGAAATTATACCGCTTTTCGGGCATTTCGTCCATGTCGCGGTCAGTCGGTCGGCGGGCGTCCGCCCGCCAGATTGGCGCACTGCTGCCGTTTCCTTTCGGCCAGTGCCTCGCGCTGGCGCCGCTTCTCCAGGATGTCTCCCAGCATGGTGGCGGCGATTTCCGCGTTTTCAATGCCGACCAGGTTCTGGGCCTCGGCGATCTGGCGATCCTCGGCCGTCAACGTGCCGTCGAGCAGTCGCTGGATCACGGCCGGTGGCTGGCCGCCGTGCCAGACCTCGGCGGGGCGCAGCCGCGCGATCAGACGAGAGTGGGTCAAAGCCAGGCGCAGGATGGCGTGCTCCTCCGAACGTGACGGCGGGGGGCGCTTGGCCGCGGTCGGACCGGTCGGCTGGTTCTCCTCGCGGAACGGGCGCCCGAACAGGCCGTGGTGGCGGTCGACCTGGCGCGCGGTCAGCCGCTTGAGGCTGCCCGGCGGCATGCGCTCGATCAGCTGGTGCGCCTGCTTGTTCTTGCGTGCCCGCGCCGCGGTGTCATCGCCCGGGATGCTCTCGTCGAGGTGGAGGGTCATGAAGCGATCGAAACCCAGCGCTTCCTGCTCGACGAATCGCTCGAACCCGGCCTGGCCGTGGGCGCGCACGAAGCTGTCCGGGTCCTCGCCATCGGGCAGGAAGGCAAAGCGCAGGTCGCGGCCGTCCTGCATCAGGGGCAGGGCGACCGAGAGGGCCTTGACCGCCGCGCGCCGCCCGGCGGCATCGCC
Organism: Guyparkeria hydrothermalis; assembly: GCF_023555375.1. Taxonomy (GTDB): domain Bacteria; phylum Pseudomonadota; class Gammaproteobacteria; order Halothiobacillales; family Halothiobacillaceae; genus Guyparkeria; species Guyparkeria hydrothermalis. Next base: position 48,740 of record NZ_JAJSEE010000007.1, on the reverse strand, counting down.
GTCGAAGCAGAACACCAGCCGTTCGGTCTGCCGGTAGAGCAGGTCGATCTGCTCGGCGGTGGTGGCCGTGCCCAGGGTCGCGACCACGTGCGGGATGCCGTTCTGCGCCAGCAGGATCACGTCCATGTAGCCCTCGACCACGATCAGCTGGCCGGGGCGCTGGTCGACCTGGCGCGATTCGTACAGCCCGTAGACGCCATAGCCCTTGTGGAACAGCTCGGTCTCGGGCGAGTTGAGGTACTTGGGCTCGCCTGGGCCGATCACCCGGCCACCGAAACCGATCACGTGGCCGCGCGGATCGCGGATCGGGAAGATCACCCGGGCGCGGAAGCGATCGTAGCGGTCGCCATTGTCGCGCTGGATGAGCAGCCCCGTCGCGACCAGCTCCTCGGGACGCGCCCAGCCGCCCATGGCCGCCTCGATGTGGTTGCCCGCCGGGGCGAAGCCCAGCGCGAACCGGGCGGCCGTCTCGCCGGTCAGGCCGCGCTGCTTGAGAAAGTCGATCGCCTCGGGCGAGCGCTTGAGGTTGCCGCGGAACCAGTCGGTGGCCGCGGCGGTGACCTGGCGCAGTCGCCCGATCCGGTCGAGCTTCTCCTGGTCGCCCTTCTCGCGCGGGATCTCGAGGCCCAGCCGGCCGGCGAGATGCTCGATCGCGGTGGGGAAGTCGAGGTGGTCGAATTCCATCAGAAAGCCCACCACGTTGCCGTGCGCCCCGCAGCCGAAGCAGTGATAGAACTGCTTGTCCGGGGTGACGTAGAACGACGGCGTCTTTTCCTGGTGGAAGGGGCAGCAGGCGGCGAACTCCTTGCCCTTCTTCTTCAACGGCACGCGCGCGCCGATCACCTCGACGATGTCCGAGCGGCCCACCACCTCCTCGACGAACGCCTCGGGGATCCGGCTCATCGGGGCCTCCGGGTAGCGCGGCTCGAGCGGGCGGGCGCGTGGTCGTAGTTTTTGCGGCACGCGAACACGACGAGACCGGTCACCCCGGGGAGGGTGACCGGTCCCGGTTTGGCGACGGTTCGAGCAATGCCCGATCCGTGCATGGCCTTACGCCGCGTTGTCGAGCAGGTCGAGCAGGTCGCCGATTTCCATCGCCTTCGGCTTGACCAGCCAGAATTTCTGCAGGTAGGCGTCGAAGTCCGCGAGGATCTCGTGGGCGCGCGCGCTGTCGGTGCGGCGGGCGTGCTCCTCGATGATCGAACGCAGGTGCTGGCGATGCGGCTCGAGCTCGGCGGCCTGCAGGCGGTGGATGTCGACCAGCTCGTGGTTGTAGCGATCGACGAAATCCTTCGCCTCGTCGAGGACGTAAGCAAACCCGCCGGTCATGCCGGCACCGAAGTTGATGCCGGTCGAGCCGAGGATGGTGACGACACCGCCGGTCATGTACTCGCAGCCGTGGTCGCCGCAGCCCTCGATGACCGCCTGGGCACCCGAGTTGCGCACGCCGAAGCGTTCACCGGCCTGACCGGCCGCGTAGAGCTTGCCGTTGGTCGCGCCGTACAGGCAGGTGTTGCCGATGATCGGCGTGTCGGCCGTGGCGAAGCTACTGCCCTTGGGCGGGTAGATCACGATCTCGCCGCCGGCCATGCCCTTGCCGACGTAGTCGTTGGCATCGCCCTCGAGCTCCAGGTGCAGGCCACCGGCGTTGAACACGCCGAAGCTCTGACCGGCGATGCCGGTGAACCGGAGCTTGATCGGGTGATCGTTCATGCCCTGGTTGCCGTGACGACGGGCGATCTCGCCCGAGACCCGCGCACCGATCGAGCGGTCGGTGTTGCGGATCGGGTAGCTGTACTCGCCGCCGGTCTTGCCCTCGATCGCCGGCATGACCTCCTTGACGATCTTCTCGGCCAGCAGCCCCTTGTCGTGCGGGTCGTTGTGCGGCGCGACACAGCAGTTGGGCGCGTCCGAGACCATGCCCGCGTCGGACAGGATCTTGGAGAGATCCAGGTGGCGCTGCTTGTCGGTGGCCGCCTCGCGCAGCTCGAACAGGTCGGTGCGGCCGATCAGCTCCTCGATCGAGCGCACGCCGACGCTTGCCATCAGGTGACGCGCCTCCTCGGCGATAAAGCGGAAGTAGTTGACCAGCTTGTCGACCTCGCCCTTGAAGTGCTCCAGGCGCAGCACCTTGTTCTGCGTGGCGACACCGGTGGCGCAGTTGTTCAGGTGGCAGATGCGCAGGAACTTGCAGCCGATCGCGATCATCGGGCCGGTGCCGAAGCCGAAGCTCTCGGCGCCGAGGATGGCCGCCTTGACCACGTCCAGACCGGTCTTGAGACCGCCATCGGTCTGCAGTCGGACCTTGTCGCGCAGGTCGTTCGCGCGCAGGGTCTGGTGCGCCTCGGTCAGGCCGAGCTCCCAGGGTGAGCCGGCGTACTTGACCGACGTCAGCGGGCTCGCGCCGGTGCCGCCGTCGTAGCCGGAGATGGTGATCAAGTCGGCGTAGGCCTTGGCCACGCCGGCGGCGACGGTGCCCACGCCCGGCTCGGAGACCAGCTTGACCGAGACCAGCGCCTGCGGGTTGGTCTGCTTGAGGTCGAAGATCAGCTGGGCGAGATCCTCGATCGAGTAGATGTCGTGGTGCGGCGGCGGCGAGATCAGCGCCACGCCCGGGCGGGCGTAACGCAGCTTGCCGATGAACTCGTCGACCTTGTGGCCCGGCAGCTGCCCGCCTTCGCCGGGCTTGGCGCCCTGGGCGATCTTGATCTGCAGTACCTCGGCGTTGACCAGGTAATGCGGCGTGACGCCGAAGCGGCCCGAGGCGATCTGCTTGATCTTGCTCATCTTCGGCGTGTTGAAGCGCGCCGGGTCCTCGCCACCCTCACCGGAGTTCGAGCGGGCGCCCAGGCGGTTCATCGCCTCGGCGATGGTCTCGTGCGCCTCCGGGGAGAGCGCGCCCAGGCTCATGCCGGCTGAGTCGAAGCGCGAGACGATCGACTCGATCGACTCGACCTCGTCCAGCGGGATCGGATTGACGTTTTCCTTGAGGCGGAACAGGTCGCGGAAGGCGGCCACCGGACGTTCGTTGACGTGGGCGGCGTATTCCTCCCACGCCGTGTAGTCGTCTTCCTTGACCGCCTTCTGCAGCGTCTGGACCACGTCTGGGTTGTAGGCGTGGTACTCGCCGCCGTCGATGTACTTCAACAGGCCGCCCTGGCGCGGCAGCTTCCGCTTGGTGAAGGCCTCCTTGATCAGGATCTTCTGGTCGGCCTCGAGATCGACGAAGCGCGCGCCGGCGACGCGGCTGGTGGTGTCCTTGAAGCAGAGATCGACCACGTCGTCGGCCAGACCGATGATCTCGAACAGCTGGGCGCCGCGGTAGCTCGCGATCGAGGAGATGCCCATCTTCGACAGGATCTTCTTCAGGCCCTTGTTGATGCCCTTGACGTAGTTGCTGGCGAGCTTGTCGGCCTGCTTGACGTCGATCTGGTTGCGACGACGCATGTCGTTGATCGACTCGAAGGCGAGATACGGGAACACGGCGGTCGCGCCGTAGCCGATCAGCACGGCGTTGTGATGCGAGTCACGCGCGGTGCCGGTCTCGACCACGATGTTCGCGTCGGTGCGCAGGCCCTCGCGGATCAGGCGGTGGTGGACCGCGCCGGTGGCCAGCAGGGCGTGGATCGGCAGGCGGTCGGCGGCAATGTGGCGGTCGGAGAGGACCAGCACGGTGTGCTCGCCCTTGATCGCGGCGACCGCCTCGTCGGTGATGCGACGGATGGCCGCCTCGAGGCCTTCCTCGGGCGCGTAGTTGAGCTCGATGCGCTGCGAGGAGAATTCCTTGTCGGCAAGCTTCGTCAGTGCCTCGAAGCGCGCCGGGCTGAGGATCGGGCTTTCGAGCTGCACGCGATGCGCGTGCTCCGGGGTCTCCTCGAAGACGTTGCGCTCGCGACCGATCAGGGTCTCTAGCGACATGACCACCGCCTCGCGCAGCGGGTCGATCGGCGGGTTGGTGACCTGGGCGAACTGCTGGCGGAAGTAGTCGAACAGTGAGCGCTGGGTCTGCGAGAGCACGGCCATCGGCGTGTCGTCGCCCATCGAGCCGATCGCCTCCTGGCCGTTCTCGGCCAGCACGCGGATCACCTGGTCGCGCTCCTCGAACGAGAGCAGGAAGGCCTTCTCGTAGGTGCGCACGGTGTCGGCGTCCATCGGCTCGAGCGAGAGCACTTCCTCGTCGGCGACCGAGTGCTTGAGGCGCACGGACTGCTCGCGCAGCCACTGGCGGTAGGGCTTGCGGCCCTTGAGGCGGCCATCGATTTCCGGCGGCAGCATCAGTTCGCCTTCGGCGGTGTCGACGGCGACCATCTGGCCCGGGCGCACGCGGCCCTTCTTGACCACGTCGTCGGGCGCGTAGTCCCAGACGCCGATCTCGGAGGCGAGCGTGATGTGGCGATCCTTGGTGATCACCCAGCGCGCCGGGCGCAGGCCGTTGCGGTCCATGGCGCAGGCGACGAAGCGGCCGTCGGTCATGACGATGCCGGCCGGGCCGTCCCAGGGCTCCATGTGCAGGGAATTGAATTCGTAGAAGGCGCGCAGGTCGGCGTCCATGTGCTCGACGTTCTGCCAGGCCGGCGGCACGATCAGGCGCATGGCGTGGATCATGTCCAGACCGCCGGTGATCAGCACCTCGAGCATGTTGTCCATGGACGAGGAATCCGAGCCGGTGGTGTTCACCAGCGGCTGGATGCGGTTCATGTCCGGGATCAGCGGCGAGGAGAACTTGGCCGCGCGCGCCAGGGCCCAGTTGCGGTTGCCGCGGATGGTGTTGATTTCGCCGTTGTGGGCGAGATAGCGGAACGGCTGGGCCAGCTTCCACTCGGGGAAGGTGTTGGTCGAGAAGCGCTGGTGGAAGACCGCCTGTGACGATTCCAGCTCCGGATCGTTGAGGTCCTTGTAGAAGCGCGGCAGGTCCTCGGGCATCAGGAGGCCCTTGTAGGAGATCACCTGGCTCGCGAGCGACGGGATGTAGAAGTCCGGGTCGTCCTGGATCAGGTTCTCGGCATCCCGGCGCGCGACGAACAGGGCCGCGTTGAACTGGGCCTCGCTCATGCCCTCGGTCGGGGTGATGAACAGGTGCTCGATCTCCGGACGCTTCTCGGCCGACATCTCGCCCAGTACCGACGGGTCGGTCGGCACGGTGCGCCAGCCGGCGAGGTTGAGCTCTTGCTCGGCGATCGCGCCGATCAGCGCCTCGCGGGCGCGCTCGCGCTTGGCCTCGTCACGGGAGAAGAACACCACGCCGACGGCGTAGATCTCGGGCAGGTCGATGCCCTGAGCGCTTGCCGCCTTGCGGAAGAAGCCGTCCGGCTTTTTCAGCAGCAGGCCGCAGCCGTCGCCCGACTTGCCGTCGGCGGAAATGCCGCCGCGGTGGGTCATGCGAGCCAGCGCACCGATCGCGGTCGATACCAGGCCGTGGCTGGCCTGGTCGTCCATGTGGGCGATCAGGCCGAAGCCGCAGTTCTCTTTCTCGAAACTCGGGTGGTACAGACCTTGGGTGGGGGCTTGGCTCATGAGTTGCGCAACCTCTTGGATTCTTCCGGCTTGCCGGGCGAGCGACGCTCATCCCGCCCTCGGCTTGGTGGCCCGGCCGTGCCGCCGGCGCGCAGTGTCATGCATGCGCCAACAGCCCAGGTGCCGACCGTGGTTCGATGGGCGCCCGTATCCGGGGGATTTGGGCAAAATGGGCCGGAATTTTACCGGCCCGGCAGGAATCAGGCAAATCGGGGCGCCGGCACGTCACCGCCGCGGGGCAGGCAGGTGACGTGCCGGAGACGGCGTGGCGCGGCTTGCCTGGCGGCCGTGCCGCGAGGCCCCTCAGCTTGCGGGGTCGGTGAGTCGGTCCTGGATCGCCCCGACGGAGCGTGGGTAGGGCTTGAGCTCGCGCAGGGCGGTCGGCAGGGCGTCGATGGCGTGCGCGGCGCGCTCGGCCGAGGCGAAATCGCCGAAGGTCACGGTGTAGAGGACCTTGCCGTTGACCGCCTGGGTGTAGATGCGCCATTGCTCGCGCGGCTGCTCGTCGGTCGCGAAGCGCTCGATCATCGACTCGGCCCCCTCGAGCTTGCCGAAGGCAGCCAGCTGGATCGCCGCCCGGGCGCGCGGCTGATCACGGAACCAGGCGTTGTCCACGTCGGTCGGCGGCGTGGACGCGGCGGTGCCTTGGGCGTCCTCCGTTACCGGGGTCGTGGTCGCATCGGCGGCCCGTTCGCCCGCCTCGGTGGAGTCGCCGCCATCGGTCGGTTCGGTGGCCGCGGTGTCGCTCGAGGTGACCTCGGCGGTGCCGGATGCCTCGGCCTCGTCTGTGCTTTCGTCCGGGAACGGCACGTGCGGCGGCAGGCCGTGATCGGGCAGCGCGGCGGTGTCGGTTTCGCTGGCGGGCGCCTCCTCGGTCTGGCTGTCCGCACCGCTTGCGCTCCCGCTGTCGGTCGGCTCGTCAGTCGTTTCCCGCTCGGTTTTCTCCGTGTCGGCCGGCGCGGCTTGACCGGTCTGCTCTGTCGACTCGTCCAGCGCGATCGCGCGCTCGCTGCTCGACTGGGTGGGATCATCCGACCGGCCGAGCAGGGCGAACACGCCAATGGCGACGACGGCGATGCTGATGACCGCGGCGATCAGCAGGGTCGGGCTGGTCCAGATCGGGCGATTGGCCGGGGTTGGTCGCGGGCCGTCGTGACCACGTCCCGCCGCCGAGGCGGATTCGACGCGGGGAGACTCGCTGGGCGCGTCGGCTGCGGCACTCGTGCCTGCCGCGGTGGCCGCGCTGGTTGCGGCACCCGATTGGGTGGTGCCGAGCAGCTGGACGCAGTGCAGGTCGGCGACCAGTCCGGCGAGTGGCTGAGCCGTTTCGGTCTGCTCGCAAAGGCCGGCAGCGCCGACCAGCAGGAACAGGATGCGTTCGCGGGCCAGCTCGTGCGACTGCGTGATCAGGTCGAACAGGGCGTCGGCGGCACTCGATGCCAGCCAGTGATCGGCGTTCTCGACCACGATCAGGAGTCGATCCTGCCCCTCGAGCGCGGCCGTGGCCGCAGTGATCAGTTGGTCGATCGTCTCGATGCCCGCGGACAGTTGCAGCAGGGTGCTCAGTTGGTCGATCAGGGCGGCCGAGCCGTTGCCGCTGTCGGCACGCAACACCACCGGGCGGACCTGGCGGGGCAGCTTCTGGCCGATCAGCTTGACGAAGGCGCGCCGCTCGGCGGCCGAGTCCCCCTCCACCACCATGAACCGGTCGGAGTACTTGGCGTACTGGACGATTCGTTCGGCCTGTTCCAGGGCGTGTTCCGTCGCTTCGGTCATGGCAGCATCCTTCGTTGCTTGAATCGGGGAATGGGGGTGGTCAGGCGGTCGCGCGCGTCGCCTCGATGGTGGCGCGGATGGCCTCGTCGTCGACTCGATCGACCAGGCGTGCCTGGCCGAGTCGGCCCAGCAGCACCAGTCGCAGGCGACCGTCCTCGACCTTCTTGTCGCTGTCCATCAGCTCGCGCAGTCGCTCGGTCGACAGCTCGGCCGGTGCCCGCGTGGGTAGACCGGCCGAGGCGATCAAGGTTTCGATGCGCTTGACGGTCGCCGCGTCGATCAGCTCGAGGCGATGGGAGAGATCGGCGGCCATGCACATGCCCGCACCGACTGCCTCGCCGTGCAGCCAGCGCCCGTATCCCATGCCGGCCTCGATGGCGTGGCCGAACGTATGGCCCAGGTTGAGCAGGGCGCGGATGCCGCCTTCGCGCTCGTCCTGACGGACGATCTCGGCCTTGATCAGGCAGGATTGACGGATGGCTTCGGTCAGTGCGCCGCGGTCGCGCTGGCGCAACGCGTCGACGTTGGCCTCGATCCAGTCGAGGAAATCCTCGTCCCAGAGCAGGCCGTACTTGATCACCTCGGCCAGTCCGGCGGAAAGCTCTCGGTCGGGGAGGGTGTCGAGGCTGGCGGTGTCGGCCAGCACGCAGCGCGGCTGGTAGAACGCGCCGATCATGTTCTTGCCGCGCGGGTGATTGACGCCGGTCTTGCCGCCGACCGAGCTGTCGACCTGGGCGAGCAGCGTCGTGGGGACCTGGATGAAGGGCACGCCGCGCTGGAAGCTTGCCGCGGCAAACCCGGTGATGTCGCCGATCACGCCGCCGCCGAGGGCGATCAGCGTGGTCTTGCGATCGGCCTGCTTTTCCATCAGGAAATCGTAGATGCGCTCGAGCGTCTCGAGGTTCTTGTACTGCTCGCCGTCGGGCAGGGCGATCAGATCAACGCGTTTGCCGGCGGCCTCGAGGGCCTGAGTCAGACGCTCGGCGTAGAGCGGCGCGACGGTGGTGTTACTGACGATCACCGCACGGGACGAGGGGATGAACGGTACAAGCTCGTCGCCATCGATCAGCCCGGCACCGATAAAGATCGGGTAGCTGCGCTCGCCCAGGTCCACGTTGACGGTGGTGGGTTGCGAGATGGAGGAGGCGGGATCGGTCATGATCGGTGCCCTGTCGGCTGCGGTTCGTCAGATGGCGCTCCCCGTCGAAGGGGGGCGTGTGGCCCCGGGGGCGATTCATCCCGGGGCGACCTGTGCGAAGTCTACATCAACCGCGTGGGTTGTCGTCGGTCTCGAGCCCGTTCTGACGGCTTGCCGCCAGGATGCGATCGGCCATCGCTCGCGGCGTCTGCCCGCCGGTCTCCAGCACCACGTGGGCGGTCCCGCGGTAGAGCGGGTCGCGCTCGTCCATCAGGCGCTGCAGGGTCGCGCGGCGGTCGCCGTTCTGCAGCAGGGGGCGCTGGGTGTCGTGCTGGGTGCGTTCGAACTGGCGTTCCACCGAGGTGAAGAGATAGACCACCAGGCCGTTTTCCCGCAAGAGCTTGCGGTTGTCCTCGCGCAGCACGGCCCCGCCACCCGTGGCGAGCACCATGCCTTGGCCCGCAGTGAGGTCGGCGAGCATGTCGTGTTCCCGGTCACGAAAACCGGCCTCGCCCTCGATGTCGAAGATCAGCGGAATACTCGCCCCGGTACGTTTTTCGATCTCGCGATCGGAGTCGTGAAATTGCCAGCCGAGGCGGTTGGCCAGTATTCGACCGATGGTCGTTTTTCCGGCCCCCATCGGGCCGATCAGGATGATATTGCGCATGTGACCCGATTATACCGACAGGGCAAACGAAAAACCCCGCCGAGGCGGGGTTGGTCATTGGGGGCGAACGGCGTGATCAGTTGTTGATCAGCACGCCCCGGTTGTGGTTCGCGAGGTTGTCGCGGTCGACGATCTTCGGCGTGACGAAGATCAGCAACTCGAACCGCGAGTCGTCGCGCAGCCGGTTCTTGAACAGGTTGCCGATGCCCGGCAGGTCGCCAAAGAACGGCACTTTCTCCAGCTGGGTGACGTTCTCGAACTCGTAGATGCCGCCCAGCACCACGGTCTGGCCGTTCTGCACCTGTACCTTGGTCTGCACCTCGCGGGTGTTGATCGGCGGCTCGCCATTGATCGCGCGGGTGTAGTCCGGCTCTTCCTTCATCACCAGGATGTCCATGATCACCATGTCGTTGGGCGTGATCTGGGGCGTGACTTCCGTCTTGAGCAGGGCCTCCTTGAACTCGATGTTCGCGATGGCGCCCCCGCCCGAGGCCGTCTGGGACTGATAGGGAATCTCCACGCCCTGCGAGATGGTCGCCTTGTGACCATTGGTGGTGATCACCTTCGGGTTGGAGACGATCTTGCCCGTGCCCTCGCTCTGCATGGCCTGCAGTTCGAGGTTCAGAAGCACGTTCGAGCCGAGGATCGCCAGCCCCAGCGAGCCGGTCGGATCGCCGCTGATCGGGGTGTTGACCATCCAGCTGTCCTGGCCCTCGAAATAGGTGCCATTGAGAGTTGATGGGTTTCGTTGGTCGATCGGGAAGGCCGGGCCGTCGCTGCCGTCGTATGCGCCGCCACCAAAGCCAACGCGCTGTCCGCCGCGGTCAAAACCGCCTTGCAGGCCCCAGCGCACACCCAGCTCGCGCGAGAAGTTGTCGGTGGCGATCACGATGCGGGTTTCGATCAAGACCTGCTTGACCGGACGGTCTACCTGCTCGATCAGGCCGCGAACGCGATCAAGGGCCTCGGCGGTGTCGGTCACGATCAGGTTGTTGGTGCGCGAGTCGACCGTGATCGAGCCGCGCCGGCTGAGGAAGTTGCCGTCGCTCTTCTTGTCACCGGCGCCCTCGCCGAGCCCGGAACTCTGGCGGACCAGGGTGGCGATGTCGCCGGCCTTGGCGTAGTTGATCTGGACGATGTCGGTGATCAGCGGTGCCAGCTGCTGGGCCTGCTCGCGGGCGGCCAGCTCGGCCTTGTCGCGGGCGGCGATCTCGTCGGTGGGCGCGACGTAGATCACGTTGCCGTTCTCGCGCGAGGACAGGCCCTTGGTGGTCATGATCAGGTCGAGGGCCTGGTCCCAGGGCACGTTTTCCAGTCGCAGGCTGATCGAGCCCTGGACGGTGTCACTGACCACGATGTTGTTGCCGGTGAAATCGGCGATCAGCTGCAGCAACGGGCGGACCTGAATGTCCTGGAACTTCAGGGTCAGGCGCTCGCCGGTGTATTCCTTCTTGCCCAGTGAGGTGCGTTGCTCTTCCTCGGGGATCGGCTGGACCTCGACCACCAGGCGGTTGCCGGTCTGGTAGGCCAGGTGCTCGCCGGCATCCTTGGTCTTGAGGGTGACGCGGCTGCCGTTGCCCTCGCGACGCACGTCGACGCGCTCGACCGGGGTGGCGAAGTCGTTGACGTTATAGCCACCTTCCTCGATCCGGGTGCCGGGCAGGCGCACGACGATCTGGCTGCCCTGGCGCTTGATGTCCATGGGCGCGTCGGTGCTGCCCACGTCCAGCAGCAGGCGGCCGGCACCACTCGAGGCGCGGCGGAAGTCGATCGGCTGGCCGGCATCCATGGCCGTGGCCTCGGAGCTGCCGCGGTCGGTGACGGCCAATCCGCTCGCGGTGGTCGTCGCCTGGCGCGCCTGGTCAAAGGAGATCGTGACCCGGTTGCCGTTCTGGTCGATGGAGTACGGCACCGACTGGTCGAGGTTGAAGACCGCGCGGGTCTTGCCATTGGCCTCGGCAAGCATGACGGATTTCACTGCCCCCAGACCGATTTCGGTCTGGCGACTGCCGGTCTGGTTGTCCACGTCCGGCAGGTCGATTGCCACCCGGGCCGGGTTGTCGATCTTGAAGCTGCCTGCCTCGCCGGCCAGCGGCTCGGAGAGGTTGAAATGCACCTGAACCGTGCCATCGCTGCTGCGGTCGTAGGAGATCTCGTTGAGATCGCCGGCCAGGGCCAGGGCAGGCGCGAGCGCGGCTGCCATGGTGATGGCTGGGAGGCCAAGCCCTCGACGCAGTCCCGTGCTCAGGCGTGAAGGTTTCTTGAGGTTGTCCATATCGCTGCTTCCCATCATTTAGCTCCGGCCGCTCTGAGACTTGACGACCGTTGTCTGTTTTCTCCAGCCACCCTGTCCATCGGGCACGATTTCCTCCAGCGTGACGCTGGTCTCGCCGATCTCCATCACTTCGCCGTAGTTGCGGCCCATGTGGTCGCCCAGCATCACTTCGTGGATGACGCCGTTGCCGTCGCGGATCAGGGCGTAGGTGTTGCCCTGGCGATTGATGATGCCGCGCATGGCGAGCGCGTCGAGCGGGAACTGCTCCAGCGGTTCCTTCGGGCGATCGACGTCCGGCTTGAGGCCGTCGCCGTCGTCGACGTCGTCTTCCTTGGGCGGCATGAACGGCGTCCGGGCCTCCTCCGGCACGCTGTAGGCGTATTTCGGCAGGGGCTTCATTTCCGGGATCGGCTCGATCTTGCCGCCCGGCCGGGCTTCCAGTTCGGCGACCTGCTGCTTGAGGTCGCTCATGTCCTGGGCGCAGCCACCGAGGCCGCCGACCAGGAGCAGCCCGGCACCGATCAGCCCGAGTCGAGCGAGGTCGAGTCGGGTCCGGCCGCCTTGATTGTGGTCCATGTTCATTGACCGCCTCCTTGCTCACCGCTTTCGAGGTAACGGTAGGTCTTCGCCTGGATGCCCATGGTCAGTTCGCGCTCGGCATCGTCGTCCATGGCGTTCGCGTCCCGCGGCTTCATCGCCGGGTTGTGCAGGGTCACGATGCGAGGCAGGTTGGCCGTGTCGCTGACGAACTGGGTCAGCTCACGATAGGTGCCGCGCAACGAGAGGTGGTAGGTCATCTCGGCGTAGAAGTCGTGCTTGACCTCGCTTCCCGGACGGATCTGCTCGTTCTTGAGGCCGTTGGATAGCGACGTCTGGGCGACGTTGTCGATCAGGTTCTCCGCTTCGCGCTTGTTCGGCAGCTGGCGCAGCAACTCGCCGAAGCGGGTTTCCATTTCCTTGATCTGCGCCTGGTAGGCCTCGAGGTTGGCCGCCAGGCGCTGCTTCTGGTCGACGGTCTGCAGCAGGGATTGCTCCTCGCGCTGTTCGCGCTCGAGCAGTTCCTTCTGCGGCAGGGTGTCGAAGTAGATTACCGCGCCGACGATCAGCACGAACACGAAGGCGAAGATGACCAGCCGCGTGCCGAGCGAGGTCAGACCGATGGTCTGGAAATCGAGATTTCTCAGTTCGTTGAGATCCATGGCTCAGTTCTCCTGGTCCGCGTCGTCTTCCTTGGGCGGCGTGATCTTCGCTTCGATCGAGAACACGTACTGACCGGCATCGGTGGTCTGGTCCGATCCCTCGGCCAGGATGCCCGAGCCCACCAGGCTCGCGTTGCCGATGTAGTCGGCGCTGTTGAGTCGCCGCAGGTAGGCCGCGACGCGAGCCTGAGCGTCGGCCTTGCCCTGCAAGCTGATCTTCTCGTCGTTGGTCACCGTGATGTCGGTCAGCTGGACGCCGTCGGGCAGGGTGGTGACGAAGTTTTCCACCAGGTGCACGATGGTCGGCCGGCTGGACTGAAGCTTCTCGATCACCTGCATGCGCGCGGTCAGCTCGGCCTTGCGTTGCTTGAGCTCGTTGATCGTCTGGATCTGGCGGTCGAGCTTCTTGATCACGTCCTCGAGGTAGGCGTTGCGGGCCTGCTGGTTCTCGATCTGCGACTGCATGACGGTGTGGATGCCGAAGGCGACGCCGACGGCGACCAGGGCGGCCAGCACGAGGTGGACGACAAAGTCGCGTTGCCGCTTCTGGCGCCGTTCCTCGCGCCAGGGGAGTAGGTTGATCCGTCTCATCAGTCGAAGCTCCTTAACGCAAGCCCGCAGGCGATCAGCATTGCGGTGCCGTGCCGTGCCATTTGCTCGGCGGACACGCCAGGTCCTTTGGCGAGTGCGGCGAACGGATTCGCCAGCCGGGTCGGTACCCCGGTCTCGTTGTTGATGCGCTCGACGGCGCCGGCGGTGTTGGCCGCGCCGCCACCGAGCAGGATCAGGTTGACGGTGCTGCCGCTCGATTCGGAGTAGTAGTACTGGATGAACCGCTCGACGTTCATTGCCAGCGAATCGAGGTAGGGCTGGAGCACCTTGCGCGGGTAATCCTCGGGCAGGCTGTCGTCGCGCTTGCGTTCCTCGGCCTCCTCGAGGCTCAACCCGTACTGGGCGGCGATCTCGCTGGTGAGTTGCTGGCCGCCGCCCTCGTGCTCGCGGGTGTAGACGATGTCGTCGCCGACGAAGATGCTCAGCGTCGTGGTGGTGTCGCCGAGATCGAATACCGCGACCGGCTGGGAACGTTCCTCGGGGGCGAGTGTCGGAGCCAGTATCTCGGTAAACGCGTTCTGCAGAGCGAAGGATTCGATGTCGACCACGTCCACCGTCATCCCGGCCGCTTCGGCCACCGCCACCCGGCTGTCGACGTTGTCCGTGCGCGTGGCGGCCATCAGGACGTCGACGCCCTCGGCCTCGCCGGAGCGGCGCTTCTTCTGCTTGCCGAGGATATCGGTCTGGACCGGCTCGAAGTCGAAGTTGACCTCGTCGATCGGGAAGGGGATGTACTGGTCGGCCTCGAGCTGGACCTGTTCCTCGAGCTCGAATTCGTCACCGGGGTTGTCGATATGCAACACCCGGCTGACGGCCGAGGAGGTCGGTACCGCCATGCACAGGTGCCGGCCCTTGACGCGGGCGCGGCGCACGGCCCGTGTCAGCGCATCCGCGACGGCCTCCGTGTCCGTGATCGACTTGCCCTGGACGGCCCCCTGCGGGAGGGGTTCGATGGCGAATGCCGTGGTGCGATAACCACCCCGGCGTTTTTCCAGTTGGATGAGCTTGACGGCGGTCGAACTGATGTCGACCCCGAGGCGAGCGGGTTTAGCGCTGAATAGTGGCACGGTCATTCCCTTCCTTTTGAGCGTGCGTTAAGGTTTCGCACACACGCACCTTGTCTCCCAGAGATGCATCCTATGGCATAACCGTCGCGCTTGTCGACAACGGCGCCGGGGCGTGCTCGCAACAACGGTCACTGGGCCTTTTTCTCTCTATTCGAATGAAGCTTATCAAGATTATTTTCTATCTGGTTGGTTTGGGCCTGATTTTGGCACTTGCCGGCGTCGGCGTGCTGTATCACATTTACAACACTCAGTTGCCGAGTGTCGATGAACTGGGCGAGGTGCGCTACCAGATGCCGATGCGCATCCACGATCGGGAAGGCGGCCTGATGGCGGAGTTCGGCGACCAGCGCCGCTTCCCAGTCTCCTTCGACGAGATACCGCCAGTGGTGGTGGATGCCTTCGTTGCCGCGGAGGACGATCGCTTCTTCGAGCACGTCGGGGTGGACTTCCTCGGCCTCGCCCGCGCGGCGATCGAGCTGGTGCGTACGGGCGAGAAGTCGCAGGGTGGCTCGACCATCACCATGCAGGTCGCGCGCAATTTCTATCTGGGTCGCGAGAAGACCTACACGCGCAAGCTCTACGAGATCCTGCTGGCGATCAAGATCGATCGCGCCTTCAGCAAGGAAGACATCCTGGCCCTCTACCTCAACAAGATCTTCATGGGGCATCGCGCCTACGGGGTCAAGGCGGCGGCCCAGGTGTATTTCGACAAGGACCTGCCGGAGCTGACCGTTGCCGAGGCCGCCATGCTCGCCGCGCTACCCAAGGCGCCGTCGACCACCAATCCCGTCAGTGATCCCGAACGCGCCCTGGCACGCCGCGCCTACGTGCTCGGGCGGATGCTCAAGCTGGGCCAGATCGACCAGGCCACCTTCGACCGCTCGATCGACGAACCCCTGCCGGGGCGCCTGTACACCTCGGCCGAGGTGGTGACCCGCGCGCCCTACGCGGCAGAAATGGCCCGTCGCGACCTGGTGGAGGAGTATGGTGACGAGGCCTACGAAATGGGGATCGCCGTGCAGACCAGCATCGATCCCGAGGCCCAGGCGTCGGCGACCCGCGCCCTGCGTCGTGCCCTGATCGACTACGACCGCCGTCACGGCTACCGCGGTCCCGAGGCCGACTGGAGCGAGTGGCTCGATGATCGCGAGGCGCTCGAGGAGCAACTGGCCGAGACCGATCGGGTCGGCGGGCTGCTCCCGGCCGTGGTGCTGGCGGTCGATGCGAACGAGGCGCGTGTGCTGGTGCGTGATGCCGGCGAGATCAACCTGGGGCTCGAGGCGATGGATTGGGCCTGCGAGTACCGGGACGTCGATCGCTGCGGGCCGAAGCCCAAGGCGGTCGATGACGTCCTCGAGCGGGGCGCCCTGATCCGCGTCGAGCCGACCGAGTCCGAGGAGGGCACCGCCTACCGGCTCGCGCAGATCCCGGAGGTGACCGGGGCATTCGCGGCGCTCGACCCGTCGAGCGGCGCCATTCGGGCCATGGTCGGCGGGTTCGATTTCTTCCACGACAGCGAATTCAACAACGTCACGCGCGCCGAGCGCCAGCCGGGCTCGGGCTTCAAGCCCTACCTCTATTCCGCGGCCCTCGACCAAGGGTTCACCTGGGCAAGCATGATCAACGATTCGCCGGTGGTCGTGGAAGACGGGGTGCGCGAGGGGATCGACTGGCGCCCGAGCAATTACGGTCGCAGCTTCGGTGGCATGCGGCGCATGCGCGAGGCGCTGACGCGTTCGGTGAACCTGGTGTCCATCCGTCTGGCCCAGGCCGTCGGTACGCCGGCGGTGCTCGATTACGCCGGGCGGTTCGGCCTGCCGGTGGACGAGTGGAAGCCGACCCTGTCGATGGCCCTGGGCAGTTACACCCTGACACCGCTGGACCAGGTGGCCGGCTTCGCGGTGTTCGCCAATGGCGGCTATCGCGTGAGCCCGTTCCTCGTCACCGAGGTGGATAACCCGGACGACGGCGTCATCTACTCGCACCCGGCGGTCAGCCTGTGTGACAACTGCCCGGCCGACACGGCCGACCCGAGCCTTGCACCGCGGGTGATCACCGCGCAGAACGCGTTTCTGATGCGTTCCGGACTCAGAAGCGTGGTGCGCGAGGGTACGGCGGTGCGTGCCTGGCGTGCGCTGCAACGCGAGGACATCGGTGGCAAGACCGGTACGACCAACGACCAGCGCGATGCCTGGTTCTCCGGCTTCGGGCCCGGTTGGGTGGCCGTCGCCTGGGTCGGGTTTGCCGACAACAGCGAGCTGGGGCGGCGCGAGACCGGTGGCAAGGCGGCATTGCCGATGTGGATCGATTTCATGGGCGACGTGCTGCCCCCGGCGGCAGAGCCCGAGGAGCCGCCAGAGGGTATCGTCACGGCATGGATCGATCCCGACACGGGCAAGCGGGTTCCCGAGGGGCACCCCGGTGCGATCCGCGAGTATTTCGATGCCACCAATCCACAGGCGAGTCTGCCCGAGGAGGACGCGGCGGCCGCGTCCGGCACCTCGCGCGAGGTAATCGAGAACCTGTTCTGATCGTCGGGCCGTCGACCGGTCATGCCGATCAGCCACCCGGGCGGCGCGGCGCGTCGCCCCGCCATCGAGGGGAGCGAGAGCACATGGGGCCCGCATCACTGGAACTGCTGCGCCGTGCCGCGCGCTATGCGGCCGACGCGCCGGGGCAGTCGCGCGGCGAGTCATTGCGAGCCGCCGCCGAGGAGCTGGGCGAATCACTGGATCCGCGTTTTCGTGCCGCCGACCTGGACCGCCTCGAGCTCGAGCTGAGCCAGTACCAGGCGACGTTCCGCCCCGAGCAGCAGGACCAGCTCGTCGCGCTGCGGCAGGCGGCACTCGAGGCCATGACCTTCTTCGCGGCGTTTCGCCCGCGCCTGGTGGGCGAGGTGCTCACCGGCACGGCCGACGCCTATTCACCCATCGTGCTGCAACTGTTCGCCGCCACGCCCGAGCAGGTCATCGAGTGCTTGCTGGGTCACGACATTCCGTTCGAGGAATCCGAGACGAGCTACCAGTACCGGGACGGGCGCAGCGAGCGAGTGTCGGTGTTTGCCTTCGGCGCGGGCGACGATCACGTCGTGCTCGAGGTCTTCCCGGAGGCGGGGTTGCGCGAGGCGCCGCTCGCCCCGGGTGGCGGCAAGCTGCGCCGCGCCTCGCGCCAGCAACTCGAGGCATTGATGCAGGAAGGGCCGATGGCGGCGCACTGAGCTCGGCCGGCAGGGGCCGGCTGACTGGATGCTTCAACGCAAAAGCCCCCGGCGATGCCGGGGGCTTTTCTCGATCACTCGCGGATGGTCGCGTCGTCAGCCGCGGGCGCTGAGGCGATGTACCGCGTCGACCAGCACCTTGACCTTGTCGGGATTCACGTGCTGATGAATGCCGTGGCCGAGGTTGAAGACGTGACCGGGGTGGGGGCCGAATTCCTCGAGGATGCGGGCCACCTCGCGCTCGATCACCTCGTCCGGGGCGTAGAGCACGCTCGGGTCGAGGTTGCCCTGCAGGGCAACGCGGTCGCCGACGCGGTTGCGGATCGCGTCCAGCGTCACCGTCCAGTCCAGGCCGATGCCGTCGGCGCCGGTGTCCGCGATCCAGTGCGCCCACTGGCCGCCGCCCTTGGTGAACAGGGTGACCGGGACGTAGCTGCCGTCCGGACGTTCGCGCTGCAGGCCGTCGACGATGCGCTGCATGTATTGCAGCGAGAAATCGCGGTAGTCGTGTGGTGCGAGCACGCCCCCCCAGGTGTCGAACACCATCAGCGACTGCGCGCCGGCCTCGATCTGGGCGTTGAGGTAGTCGGTCACGGCGTCGGCGAGTCGGCCAAGCAGGTCATGGGCCGCCTTCGGATCGCTATAGACCAGTCCCTTGACCTTGGCGAAGTCCTTGGTGCCACCACCCTCGACCATGTAGGTCGCCAGTGTCCACGGGCTGCCGGTAAAACCGATCAGCGGGACGCGGCCGTTGAGCGCCTTGCGGATCGTGGAGACGGCGTTCATGACGTAGCCCAGATCCGATCCCATGTCCGGCTTGGGCAGGCGGGCGATGTCCGCCGCGCTGCGCACCGGGCGCTCGAACACGGGGCCTTCGCCGGCGACGAACTTCAATCCCAGGCCCATGGCGTCCGGGATGGTCAGGATGTCCGAGAACAGGATGGCCGCGTCGAGGTCGTATCGCTCCAGCGGCTGGAGGGTGACCTCGCAGGCCAGATCGGCCGAGCGGCACAGGTCCATGAAGCTGCCGGCACGTTCACGCGTGGCGCGGTATTCCGGCAGGTAGCGACCCGCCTGGCGCATGATCCAGATCGGGGTGCGATCGACGGGTTGGCGCGCCAGTGCGCGTAACAGGCGATCGTTCTGCAGCGGAGCGGTCATGAAGCTTATACGTCCAGGTAGTCGAGGATGCCGAAGGCCGCGTTGCGTCCCTCGAAGACGGCGGTGACCACGAGATCCGCGCCGCGCACCATGTCGCCGCCAGCAAAGATCTTGGGGTTGCTGGTCTGGAATTCCGGCTTGTTCTGGTCCTTGTGAACCATCACGCGGCCGCTGGGGTCGAGCTCGATCTTCTGGTTCTCGAACCAGTCGGCCGGGGAGGGACGGAAGCCGAAGGCGATCAACACCGCGTCGGCCTCGACTACCTGCTCGGAGCCCTCGATGGCCACCGGACGACGGCGACCGCGCTCGTCCGGCTCGCCCAGGCGGGTCTCGACGAACTTCACGCCGGTGACCTGGCCGCCCTCGCCGAGAATCTCGACCGGCTGGAGGTTGAACATGAAGTGCGCCCCTTCCTCGCGGGCGTTCTTCACCTCGCGGCGCGAGCCGGGCATGTTGTCTTCGTCGCGGCGATAGACCGTGGTCACCTTGGCCGCGCCCTGGCGCAGCGAGGTGCGGGTGCAGTCCATGGCCGTGTCGCCACCGCCGAGGACCACCACACGCTTGTCCTTGACGCTGATGTAGGGGTAGTCGCCGCCGAAGTCGAGCAGGTGGTTGGTGTTGCCGATCAGGAACGGCAGCGAGGCGTGCACGCCCTCGAGGTCCTCGCCGGGGAAGCCGCCTTGCATGGCGTTGTAGGCGCCCATGCCCATGAACACCGCGTCGAACTCCTCGAGGATGTCGTCGATGGTGATGTCCTTGCCGACCTCGGTGTTCAGCCGGAATTCGATCCCCATGCCCTCGAAGATCTCGCGACGCGTCTGCATCACGTGTTTTTCGAGCTTGAACGACGGGATGCCGAAGGTGATCAGGCCGCCGATCTGCGGGTGGCGATCGAAGACCACCGCCTTGACGCCGTGGCGCGCCAGGATGTCGGCGCAGCCCAGGCCGGCCGGCCCGGCGCCAATCACGGCGACGCGCTTGTCGGTGGGCACCACGTCGGACATGTCCGGGCGCCAGCCCATCTTGAAGGCCTCGTCGGCGATGTACTTCTCGACCGAGCCGATGGTGACCGCGCCGAAGCCGTCGTTCAGGGTGCAGGCGCCCTCGCAGAGGCGGTCCTGCGGGCAGACGCGGCCGCAGACCTCGGGCAGGGAGTTGGTCTTGTGGGCCATCTCCGCGGCCTCGAGCAGGTTGCCCTCGGCGATCAGCTTGAGCCAGTTGGGGATGTAGTTGTGGACCGGGCACTTCCACTCGCAGTACGGATTGCCGCACTCGAGGCAGCGGTCGGACTGCTCAGCCGCGTGATCCGGGGTGAATTGCCCGTAGATTTCGTTGAACTGTTGGACGCGTTCCTCGGCAGGAGTGGTCTCCGGGTCGCGTCGCGGCACGTTCAGGAACTGGAAAGTCTCGCCCATGGCTCGTTCTCGAATTGATGGTTCGGATCAACGCGGCGCCCGGGAGGGGTCCGGCTGGGCGGACCGCGGCCCGGGGCGATCCCCGTGGCTCAGGCCGAGAGGCGGGAGCGGACGGCCTGGCTGACGGCGGCCATGTCGGCACGGCCGGCCAGGCGTTCGCGGGCCGTTTTCATCACGGCCCCCATCTGGCTCAGGTCGGTGGCCTGCTCGGCGGCGATGATCTCGGCCACCGCGGCCTCGATTTCCTCGGGGGACAGCGGCTGAGGTAGGTAGGTTTCGATGATCGCCAGTTCCGCTTCCTCGACGGCCTTGAGGTCGTCGCGGCCGGCGGACTCGTACTGGGCGATCGACTCGCGGCGCTGCTTGGCCTGCTTGGTTAGGATCGCCATGGCCTCGTCTTCCGAGACCTCCCGGCGTTCATCGATCTCCCGCTGCTTGATCGCGGCGATCAGCATGCGGATCGTGGCCAGACGCGACTTCTCGCCGCTCTTCATGGCCGTTTTCATGTCGGCGGTCAGTCGCGCCTTGATCGTGCTCATGCGGAAGTCGCCGTCACAAGCTCGATCAGTACAGACGAACGCGACGCGCTTGTTCCTTCGCGAGGCGCTTCTGGTTGCGCTTCACGGCAGCCGCAGCCTTGCGCTTGCGGGCGGCCGTCGGCTTTTCGTAGTACTCGCGCTCGCGCATCTCGCTGATGATGCCGGCTTTCTCGCAGGAGCGCTTGAAACGACGAACTGCTACCTCGAAAGGCTCATTTTCCCGAACACGTACAGAAGGCATGAATGCGTTCCACCTCGTTGATTTGAAACAGAAATGTTTGGCTTCGGACCCACGCGGCCCAAAATAAAAGGTGTTGTAGTATAAAGCGTTGCCCGAGGTGTGCAAGAGGCAAATGCCGCGGCGCTCGCCCGTCCGGATTGGCCTGTAGCCACGACGATCACCCGCTTACCTACAATTAAAGGAGTCCCGCGCGTGCGCGTACTGGCAATCGAGAGTTCCTGTGACGAGACCGCCGTCGCCATCTTCGATGGTGGCCGAGATCGGTTGCTGGCCCATCGCGTCCATTCCCAGACCGACGTGCATGCCGACTACGGCGGGGTGGTGCCGGAACTGGCCGCCCGCGATCACATGCGCCGGCTGCCGGGGTTGACCCGCACGACGCTCGCCGACGCCGGTCTCGACCTCGATGCCATCGATGCGGTGGCGTACACCGCCGGCCCGGGCCTAGCGGGCGCCTTGATGACGGGGGCGGCGTTCGCCAAGGGTCTGGCCGCCAGCCGTGGATTGCCGGCGCTGGGTGTGAATCACCTCGAGGGACACATTCTGGCGCCGCTCTTGGGCGAGGATCCGCCGTCGTTCCCGTTCCTGGCGCTGCTGGTGTCCGGCGGGCACAGCCAGTTGATCGAGGTGCGCGAGGTCGGCGACTACCGGCTCTTGGGCGAGAGCATCGATGACGCGATCGGCGAAGCCTTCGACAAGTCGGCCAAGCTGATGGGGCTTGGCTACCCCGGCGGCGCGGCCCTGTCGCGACTGGCCGAGCAGGGCGATCCAGGCGCGGTGGCCTTTACCCGGCCGATGGTCAACCGGCCCGGTCTGGACCTGAGTTTCAGCGGGCTGAAGACCGCGGTGGCCAATGCCATCGCCGCCGGGTGTGCCTTTGAAGACGTCGCCGCCTCCTTCGAGCGCACGGTGATCGACACGCTCGAGATCAAGCTCAAGCGGGCGCTCGAGCAGACCGGATTGAATCGTCTGGTAGTCGCCGGCGGGGTGGCGGCCAACCGGCCGCTGCGCCGGCGGCTGGCCGGCATGATGGACGAACGGGGCGGGGTGGTGCATTTCCCGGCCATCGAGCTCTGTACCGACAACGCCGCAATGATCGCGCTGGCCGGTTACCGGCGGCTGGTGGCCGGCGAGCGGGACCCGGCGCCGGGCTTCCGTGTCCGGGCGCGATGGCCCCTGGCAGATCTCAGGGTGCCGGGGTGTCCTGCCGCTGCGGCCGTGTCCTGACTTATTCGGGCTTTTCGCCGATGCGCGGTTCCTCGCCGCGGACCAGTCGGCGGATGTTGCCGTGGTGGCGCAGGATCAGCAGCAGCGCCATCAGCGAGATGGCCAACGCGATGAAGGGCGGCGCGAGAAAGGTGGCCACCGTCGCGGCCACCACCGCGGCGAACAACGCGGACAGCGAGGAGTAGCGCGTGGCCCAGGCCGTGCTCAGCCAGCCCACGATGGCGACCAGGCCGATGACCGGCGCCATCGCAAGGATCGCCCCGGCGGCCGTCGCGACCCCCTTGCCGCCCTTGAAGCCGAAGAACACCGGGAACAGGTGGCCAAGGAAGGCGAACAGACCGGCCGTGCCCATAGCGGCCTGCTGCGAGGCGCTGTCGACGGCGAGGCCCGCGACGAGTACCGGGGCCAGGCCCTTGAGGAGATCGCCCACTAACGTGACAATGGCCGCCTTTTTCCCGCCCAGGCGCAGGACGTTGGTGGCGCCGGGGTTGCCCGACCCCGCCGAGCGCGGGTCCGGTAGTCCCAGCAGGCGCGCCGTGATCACTCCGGTGGACAACGAGCCCACTAGGTAGGCGGCGACGGCGATGATGAGTAGAAGGGGCCAGTCGAGGGCAGTCAATTGCTGAATCCGGGGTTTGAGTGGGGTCGCCATTATCACGGTCGACACGCCTGCCCGCAAACCGCGGTGCCGGGCCGGGCGATCGGTCGTCTGCCGGCGGGGCGACGGGGCGGGAGACGATGAGCGACGCCCCGGCACCGCGGGCGGCGCGCGTCGGGCTGGTCGCCGGCTGGTCATTCCCGGCGGGCGTGTTCGATCCGCTCGTTCGACAGTTGGCCGTCACGGAGGTCGTTTCGTTCGACTGGTCGTCGTTTGCCTCGGGCTGGCTCGAGCCGGGTCACGGCGAGGGGGCGGCGTTTGCCGCCGAGCCAGCGGTCTGGGTGGGTTGGTCGCTTGGTGGGTCGCTCCTGCTGGAGGCCGTGCGTCGTGGCAATCTCAGGCCAGCGCGGCTGGTGCTCGTGCAGGCTACGCCCTGTTTCCTCGCCGGCGAGGGCTGGCCGGGCGTGAGCCGGGGCGAGTGGCAGTCCTTGCGGCGGGCGGCCGACCGGGCCCCCCGTCGAGCGGCGGCGGCCTTTCGGCGGCGATTCGGTCTCCCGGTCGAGCCTGCCGCGGATGCTGCGTCGGCGGCGGTCGAGGGGCTGGACTGGCTCGCCGAGCTGGACCTTCGGCAGGCTCTGGCCGGCATCGAGGTGCCGGTGGATGTCTGGCTTGCGCCGGCGGACCCACTGGTGCCGGTCGACTGGCCGAGCCACCTGAATCTGCCCGCGCACCTGCGGGTGAACCGTTTCACGCAACCGGGTCACGCCGCCTGGCTCGACCACGTCGCCGAGCTGGCGGGCGCGATCGCGTCGCCTCGGTAGGCGCCGAGGCCTTGGCCACTCGGGTCACCCGACAATGGAGCATCCCGTCGTCGGGCGTCGATCGAACCGAATCGCTGGCCGCCACCCACCACCATTCGCGAGTTTCTATTTCCCGGTATGTCTCCCTTACCTCCCTTTGATCTGCGCCGTGTGCGCGAGCGATTCAACCGCGCGGCGAGCGAGTACGACCGTCACGCGGCGGTCCAGCGCGAGATCGGTCGACGGCTGGATGAGCGGTTTGGCTGGCTCAAGCTCGATCCGACGCGCATCCTCGATCTCGGATCGGGTACCGGTCAGATGGTGCGTGCCATGCGCCAGCGCTACCCGCAGGCCGACGTGGTGGGGCTGGATCTTGCCGAGAACATGCTGCGCTGCCTGCCGCGGCGGCGTTGGTGGTCGCCGCATCGCGCCGCCGTGGCGGCCGACATGCATGCGCTGCCGTTCGCCGGCGGCAGCATGGACGCGGTGGTCTCCAATTTCGCCGTGCAGTGGAGCGATCGGCCCGATGCCTTCTTCGGCGAGGTCGCCCGGGTATGCGCCTCGGGCGCCCCGTTTGCGTTCACCACGCTGGGACCGGACAGCCTGCAGGAAATACGGCGCGCCTGGGCCGAGGTCGACCCCTCGCCCCACGTTCACCAGTTTCTCGACATGCACGATCTGGGGGATGCGTTGGTCTCGGCGATGCTTGCCGACCCGGTGATGGATCGCGAGACCCTGACGGTCACCTATCCGACGGTCGATGCGCTGCTGGCCGATCTCCGGGGGGTTGGGGTCGGCAATGCGCAGGCGGGGCGGTCGGCGGGCATGACCGGGCCGAGGGTCTGGCGCCGGTTCCGTGACGCGCTGGCCGGCCAGGCGGTCGATGGGCGCATCCCCCTGACCTATGAAATCGTCTACGGGCTGGCCTGGGGCACGGGGGTGTCGCCGATGGCCGCGCCCTCCCATGGGGTCGTGGCGGCCGACTGAGCCGGGGCGGTGAGGCATTGTGGCGGCCGCGCAACAGATAAAACTTGCGCGCGGATCAATCAGGTTTGCTTATGCATGGGCGAAATGCCCGCTAACTGGTTGAAAGCCCGTCGTGGCGGCGTGTGTCACGCGAGTAAATTAGTAAATTCATAGGTTTTTGTCGGCAGGGGATTCGATTATGATTGCCGACCGCGAAAAAGGGTCTGGCCGACGCGGCCGGGATGAACCTAAAAGTCTGGAGGGGTCACGATGTCCACCACAACAGCTTCGGTAGCGACCGAGCAGTACAACTACGGCATCGTCAAGAAGTTCGCCATCATGGCCATGATTTGGGGCGTGTTGGGGATGCTTGCCGGTGTGTATATTGCCAGTGAGCTGGCATGGCCGTTTTTGAACTTCAACATCGCCGAGATCACCTTCGGTCGTCTGCGCCCCGTGCACACGACCCTGGTGATCTTCGGTTTTGGTGGCAGTGCGTTGTTCGCAACGTCCTACTACATCGTGCAGCGCACCTGCCAGGCGCGCCTCTGGGGTGGCAAGCTGCTGCCCGAACTGACCTTCTGGGGTTGGCAGCTGGCCCTGGTGCTGGGTGTCATCACCTACATGGCCGGTTACACCCAGGGTCGTGAGTACGCCGAGTTCGTCTGGCCGATCGACCTGCTGATCACCGTCGTCTGGGTGATCTACTTCGCCGTCTACGCGATGACCCTGGTCAAGCGCAGCCAGCCGCACATTTACGTGGCGAACTGGTTCTTCATGGCGTTCATCCTGGCTACCGCGCTGTTGCACATCTTCAACAACCTGCAGGTGCCGGTCGCCTGGAACAGCCTCGAGTCCTACGCGCTGTTCGCCGGCGTGCAGGATGCGATGACCCAGTGGTGGTACGGCCACAATGCGGTCGGCTTCTTCCTGACTGCCGCCTTCCTCGGCATGATGTACTACTTCGTGCCCAAGCAGGCCGGTCGCCCGATCTACTCCTACCGCCTGTCGATCGTGCACTTCTGGGCGCTGTCGTTCCTCTACATGTGGGTGGGCGCGCACCACCTGCACTGGACCGCGCTGCCGGACTGGGTCTCCACCCTCGCGGCAACCTTCTCCATCCTGCTGCTCCTGCCCTCCTGGGGCGGCATGATCAACGGCATCATGACCCTGTCGGGTGCCTGGGAGAAGCTGCGTACCGATCCGATCATGCTGTTCCTGATCACCGCGCTGGCCTTCTACGGTATGTCGACCTTCGAGGGTCCGATGATGTCGCTGAAGTCGGTTAACGCCCTGTCGCACTACACCGACTGGACCGTCGGCCACGTGCACTCCGGCGCGCTGGGCTGGGTCGCGATGATCACCATCGGCTCGTTCTACCACCTGATCCCGCGTCTCTGGGGTACCACGCTGTACTCGACCAAGCTGGTGTTCGTCCACTTCTGGCTGGCCACCATCGGCGTCGTGCTCTACATCGTCGCCCTGTGGGTCGCCGGTATCGGTCAGGGCCTGATGCTGCGTGCCTTCGACCAGTACGGCAACCTCGCCTACACCTTCATCGAGACCGTCTCGTTCCTGCACATCCCGTACGTGGTGCGTGCCATTGGTGGTGCCTTCTTCCTCTCGGGCATGCTGCTGATGTCTTACAACATCTACATGACGATCTCGGGTGCCCGTCAGCCGGCATCCGATGAAGGCCGCGACGCCGTTGCTGCCGCCGCACGCTAAAGGATTGAGGTTAGGTGAATGAAACACGAAAGCATTGAAATCAACTCCGGCCTGCTGATCGTCCTCACCCTGGCGGTCATCAGCATCGGGGGGCTGGTCGAGATCGTCCCGCTGTTCCACATCGAGGAAACGGTCGAGGAAGTGGACGGTGTCCGTCCCTACACCCCGCTCGAGCTGCGAGGTCGGGACATCTACGTCAAGGAAGGGTGCTACACCTGTCACTCGCAGATGATCCGTCCGTTCCGTGACGAGCAGCTGCGTTACGGCCACTACTCGCTGGCGGCCGAGTCCCAGTACGACCACCCATTCCAGTGGGGCTCCAAGCGCACCGGTCCGGACCTGGCCCGCGTGGGCGGCAAGTACTCCAACGAGTGGCAGACGCAGCACCTGGTCGACCCGCAGTCGCTGGTGCCGGAGTCGATCATGCCGGGTTACCCGTGGCTCCTGGAGAACGAGCTGGACTACAGCCAGATCGAGGACCGCATGGTGGCGCTCAAGCGCGTCGGCGTGCCGTACTCGCAGAGCCAGGAAGAGTACGACGCCAACGTCGAGCAGTTCGGCGCCGACATGGCCGACAAGCTCCACGTCGGCAACGCGACCGAGGTCCTGGAAAGCCAGGCCGGTGCGCAGAACTGGGACGGCGATCCGAACCGCATCACCGAAATGGACGCCCTCGTGGCCTACCTGCAGATGCTGGGCACGATGGTCGACTTCTCCAAGTACGAAGACGGCCACTTCAACCAGTTCCGTTGATACTTGAAACCGCCACCGTCGAGGTGATCTCTTGATTGGCGATATTTTTGCGTGGTTGGGCGACATGGAGAACAGCAAGCCGTTGGCGCTGATTCTGTTCTTCAGCACGTTCGTCGGCATCATCCTGTACGTCTACACGGGCAAGAAGCGCAAGCAGCGTCTCGAGTCGTACAAGGACATCCCCTTCATGGACGACGACGAGCTCGACCCGACGCATGAAAAGAAACAACAGGTGAAGAAAGATGAGTCAAACGGAAAATAAGCAGGGGCAGGTCGAGACCACCGGGCACGTCTGGGACGGCGATCTGCGCGAGTACAACAACCCCCTGCCGCGCTGGTGGCTGTGGGCGTTCTACGTCACCATCGTCTTCTCGGTGGTTTACTGGATCCTCTACCCGGCGTGGCCCTACGGCGACAGCTACACCAAGGGCATCAACACGGTCGAGTACACCGTGGAAGGGGAAGACGGCGAAGAGAAGACCGTCAGCGAGCACTGGAACACCCGTGCCCTGTTCACCCGCGACATGCAGTCCAGCCCCTCGGCACTCGCCCAGGAAGAGTGGGTCGGCAAGGTCAAGGACATGAGCTTCGAGGAAATCGAGCAGGATCCGGACACCCTGCAGTTCGCCATGTCGATGGGCAACTACACCTTCGGTGATTACTGCGCGGCATGTCACGGTGCCGGTGGCCAGGGCAAGATCGGCCTGTTCCCGAACCTCGCCGACAACGCCTGGCTCTACGGCAACTCCTACGAGACCATCGTCAACAAGATCAACAACGGTATTCAGGGGATGATGCCGGCCCAGAACGTCGCCGAGGACAAGATCGACGACCTGGCTACCTACGTCCTGAGCCTCTCGGGTGAAGCCGAGATCAGTGGCGAGGCGGCCAGCCGCGGCAAGCAGGCGTTCGCCAGCTGTGCCGGTTGTCACGGCGCCGAGGGCAAGGGCAACGAGGCCATGGGCGCGCCCAACCTCGCGGATGCCATCTGGGGCGTGGCCGACGTGCCGGGCTGCGGCGATGACGTGGCCTGCAAGGTCGACGAGATCAAGCACGTGGTCAACAATGGCATCCAGCGTGAAATGCCGGCCTTCGGTGATCGCCTCACCGAGACCCAGGCGCGCATGCTCGCCATCTACGTTCGTCAGATGGGCGGCAACTGATCGGCAGACATGGATCGCCAGCGGCGCCGTCGCGCGCCGCTCACGCCAAGGAAGAACACCGGCCGTCTGGTCGGTGTTTTTTTGTGTCGGCGTTGGCGCTGGCGGCGGCCGTTGACTGTTTTCGTTGGCGGAAAAAAACGGTGCAAACGAGCAACGGGGATCGTCGCCAATCCCGGGTAACCATCTTGGGTTTAGAGAAAAACCCTATGGGATATAAGATATTCCCGATGCACCAATTCGGAGACTGATAGATGGCCCATCACGACGATCCGAGCTACCCGGCCGAACCGCTCTACCAGGCGCGCGAGCCGATTCATCCCAAGGCGATTCACGGGCGGTTCCGCCGCTTCAAGGACATCGTGTTGCTGGTGGCCTACGGCGTGTTCTTCCTGTTGCCGTGGGTGCGCTGGGAGCGCGGCGTCGGGCCGGATCAGGCCGTGATGTTCGACATTCCTTCGCGTCGCTACTATCTCTTCGACCTGGTCATCCACCCGCAGGACATGTTCCTGCTGGCCGGGTTCCTGATCCTGGCGGCCTGGCTGTTGTTCTTCGTGACCGGGCTGGTGGGCCGGGCCTTCTGCGGCTACTTCTGCTTCCAGACCCTGTGGACGGACGTGTTCATGAAGGTCGAGGCGCTGGTGCAGGGCGATCGCAACAAGCGCATGCGCCTGGAAAAGCAGCCCTGGAACGGCGAGAAGATCGCGAAGAAAGGGCTGACCGTCGCGATCTGGACCCTGATCGCCTTCTGGACCGGGTTTACCTTCACCGCGTACTGGGCGGACGCCCCGCAGCTGTTCGTGAGCTTCTTCACCCTGGACGCGGTGAGCGCGGCCTACATCACCACGGGCATCCTCACGGCAACGACGCTGATCGCCGCCGGCTTCGCCCGCGAGCAGGTCTGCATCTACATGTGCCCTTATGCGCGCTTTCAAAGCGTGATGTTCGACAAGGAAACCCTGCTGGTCTCCTACGATGCCGCGCGCGGTGAGGGCGAGGCCGGTCGCCAGCCGCTCAAGCAGGGGCTGATGACACTCGAGGAACGCCACGCCCAGGGCGTGGGCGATTGCATCGACTGCAAACTCTGCGTGCAGGTCTGCCCGACGGGCATCGACATCCGTGACGGGCTGCAACTCGAGTGCATTTCCTGCGGCTTGTGCATCGATGCCTGCGACCAGATCATGACCAAGCGTGGCTGGCCCACCGGCCTGATCCGGTACGCCTCCGAGCAGGAACTGGAAACCGGCGAGAAGCCGAACCTGCTGAAGTTCCGGACGATCGGTTATGGTGTCGCGACCGTCGCGGCCACCGTGCTGCTGCTGTACGGCATCTTTGCCCGTGCGCCGGCCGATTTCTCGGTCCAGCAGGTGCGCCAGCCGCTGTTCACCACCCTGGCCAGCGGTGACATCCAGAACAACTACAACGTCAAGATCAACAATAAGCTGCAGGAGCCGCTCGAGTTCGACCTGGCCATCGACGGGCTGCCCGAGGCGACGTTGAGCGTTGTGGGCGATTTCGACTCGCTCGAGGTGCCCGCCGACGGGTCACGCAAGTACCTGGTGCATGTGCGTGCGCCTCGGGATGCGCAGGTCGAGCGGCGCGAGATACAATTCGTCCTGACCGAGGAAAACGGACGTATCGAACCTCTCGAGCACGACGCGAGTTTCGTGTTCCGCTGATTGTCCGCCTTCACGCGCCCCGTTCCGACAGCGGCCGTTGGTCGGGGCCATTACCCAACCGGATTTCTGACATGGCTGTATTGCTTCCTGCCGCGCTCGGCCTGACCCTCATCCCGATCCTGTTCTTCCTGCTGCGTTGGCGCTTCCCTACGGCCGGTCGGCAGATCGCCTTCATCCTGGGGGCGCTGGCCCTGGCTGCCTACGCCCCCTACGCCATCATCAACTGGCCGGGTCTGGACGTGGTGGCGATGGTGGTCGCGATCCTGGTGATGACCGCCTTCATCCTCGGCTTCATCTCGCCGCCCAAGCACGCCGAGTCGCAAAAGATGGCATTCCATCGTGGGCCGGCGACGATCATTGCCTTCTTTGCCGTGCTGATCCTGCTCGATTCGATCTTCCTCACCATCGCCACGACCGGGCTGAGCGAGAACGTGGCGCGTCAGATCCTGCCCGAGCCCCAGGGTGGTCCGGTCGCCACTTCTTACTTCCCCGGCACGGTCGCCCACGACTACCAGGAAAAGGTGCGCGCCTTCGAGGCCTATGACGCGGCCCGCGAAGAGCAGTCCGAACGGGGCTGGCAGATCCGCCGTGGCTGGGTGGGCGAGCCGGTGGTCGACGAGGCCACCCCGTTTCGTATCCAGGTACTCGACCGCAATGGCGAGCCGGTGACGGGGGCGTCGGTCGAGACCCATTTCCTGCGCCCGTCGAGCCAGGACCTGGATTTCGTCAAGGGCATGAGCGAGGTTGAGCCGGGCGTATACGAGGCCACGGCGACGCCGACCCGTCCCGGACGCTGGGAGGTGATCGTCGAGATTCGCCGCGGCGAGGACCGCCACCAACTGCGCGGCACGACCGACGTCGCTGCCCGTTGATCGTCGCCGAGTGGTTGACGCGATCAAGCGATGACGGCTGAAGCGAGGACCGAGGCGCGCCCCGAGGCCGCGGCGCCGGGCGGCGACGCGGCCTGCTTCCATTGCGGGCTCCCCGTGCCCGCCGGCGCGGACTACCGCGTGCTGGTGCTCGGCGAGCAGCGCGACATGTGCTGCCCCGGTTGTCAGGCGGTTGCCCAGGCGATCGTCGAGGCCGACATGGAGGACTACTACCGCCACCGCACCGAGGCCTCGCCGCGCCCGGACGACGATCTCGAGCGCGTGCTCGAGGAGCTGGCGATCTACGACCGCCCCGAGATGCAGAAATCGTTCGTCGCCAACCGCGACGGCGAACGGCGCGAGGCATCGCTGATCCTCGAGGGCATCGTCTGCGCGGCCTGCATCTGGCTCTCCGAGCGCCACGTGCGCCAGCTGCCCGGGGTGGAATCCTTCTCGGTGAACTTCACCACCCACCGCGCCCAGGTGGTCTGGGACAACACCCGGGTGCAGCTCTCCGAGATCCTGCGGGCCATCGCCGCGATCGGCTACCGGGCCTATCCCTACGACCCGGAGCGCCAGGACCGGGTCTACCGGCGCGAACGCCACGACATGATGCGTCGCCTGGCGGTCGCCGGGCTGGTCTACCTGCAGGTGATGATGATCTCGCTGTCGCTGTATTTCGGCGACTTCCTGGATCTGTCCGACCAGCTCCGGTACTTCTTCTGGTGGGTCAGCCTGGTGCTGTCGACCCCGATCGTGCTCTATTCGGGGCAGGCCTTCTTCCGGCCAGCCTGGCGGGACTTGAAGCAGCGACGGGTGAGCATGGATCTGCCCGTGTCGATCAGCATCCTGCTGGCCTACGGCGGCAGCGTCTACGCGGTGCTCACGCACAGCGGCGAGGTCTATTTCGACTCGGTCACCATGTTCATCTTCCTGCTGCTCGCCGGGCGATTCCTGGAGCAGGGTGCGCGCCACAAGGCCGGCGAGCTGGCCGAATCACTGAACAAGCTGGTGCCGCAGGTCGCCAATC
Organism: Guyparkeria hydrothermalis; assembly: GCF_023555375.1. Lineage (GTDB taxonomy): Bacteria > Pseudomonadota > Gammaproteobacteria > Halothiobacillales > Halothiobacillaceae > Guyparkeria > Guyparkeria hydrothermalis. Next base: position 17,109 of record NZ_JAJSEE010000007.1, on the reverse strand, counting down.
GCTTCGAGTCCGACGGCTCGGTGGCGGTGATCCCGGCATTCGACCTGGTCCCCGGTGATCGCATCCTCGTCCGGCCCGGCGGGCCGGTGCCCGCCGACGGGGTGGTGATCGAGGGTGAGAGCGGCGTCAACGCCTCGATGCTGACCGGCGAGAGCCTGCCGGAGTTCAAGCGCGCCGGCGATCGCGTCTCGGCGGGTACTGTCAACACCGAAAGCCCGCTGGTGGTCGAGGTCGACAAGGTCGGCCAGGACACGATGGTGTCCTCGATCGTCCGACTGATCGACCGGGCCCAGTCGCAAAAACCGCGGATCGCCGAGACGGCCGACCGCTTCGCGCGCAAGTTCGTCATCGGCCTGCTGGTCACCACCGCGCTGGTGACGGCCGCCTGGCTGGTGATCGACCCGTCGCGCGCGTTCTGGATCGCCGTGGCGATCCTGGCGATCACCTGCCCCTGTTCGCTGTCGCTGGCCACGCCCGCGGCGATCGCCGTGGCGGTGGGGCGCCTGACCCGTTCGGGCTTGCTGGTCACCCGGGGGCGGGCCCTGGAAGGCCTGGCGCGGGTCACCCACGTGGTGTTCGACAAGACCGGCACCCTGACCACCGGCGAGCTGATGGTGCGTGACATGGAACCCCTCGCCGATGTGGACTCCGCGCGCCTGGCGGACATGGTCGCGGCCCTCGAGCAGTACGCCGACCACCCGGTCGGTCGGGCGCTCGCCGCCTGGGGCAACGAGCACGCGCACGGGGCGGCGCCGACGGTCACGGAGGTCGAGAGCGCCAGCGGGCGAGGCGTGAGCGGGTACGTCGATGGTGAGCGCGTTGCCGTCGGCAACGCCCGCCTGATGGATGAGCTGGGGATCGCCCTTCCCGAACGCGAGGCGGCGGTCGACGAGCTGGTGGTCTGGGTGGCGCGGGGCTCCACGCCGATCGCCCGCGCCGTGCTCAGCGATCGCTTGCGCGACGACGCCGCCGAGGTGGTGGAGCGGCTCAAGGGGCAGGGGGTCTCGGTGTGGCTGCTGTCCGGCGACCAGCCCGACCGGGCCGCGATGATCGGCCGGCACCTGGGCGTGGACCACGCCGAGGGCGGCCTCCTGCCCGAGGACAAGATGGAACGCGTCGCCGCGCTACAGGCCGACGGGGGGCGGGTGCTGATGGTGGGTGACGGCGTCAACGACGCGCCGGTGCTCGCCTGCGCGGATGTCTCGATGGCGATGGGTGGCGGGACCGCGGTCGCCAAGCACAGCGCCGACATGGTGCTGCTCAACGACCGGGTGGCCGAGACGGCCTTCGCGGTGGGTTATGCCCGGCGGACCATGGGCGTGATCCACCAGAACCTGACCTGGTCGGTCTGGTACAACGCCATCGCGATCCCGATTGCCGCGCTCGGCTTCGTGCAGCCCTGGCTGGCGGCGATCGGCATGTCGGTCAGTTCGATTGCCGTGATCGGCAACGCCCTGCGCCTGCGACGAGGCTAGGGCGGAGTAGCCACCCGAGTGGGGACTTAGGGAAACTCTGCACGATTCGATGGCATCTCTGGCTCGCGGGTTTGCCCGCAATCAAGGCGCCGGACCGAAGACGGGCTCGTTGCCCGTCGAGGGACGGCAACGCCGAGTGCGGGCAAACCCGCGAGCCCCATTCGGGCGGGCCTCCAAGGGCCCATCTGCGGCGTTGCCGCCCTTGTAAAGGGCGACGGCCCTTCACGGCGGACTGCGCCTTGCATCTGGGCCCTTGGAGGTCCCGCAGAGACGTCATCGAATCGTGCTGAGTTCCCTAGCCACCCATGCTGTGGATGTATTGGTTGAGCTGAGCAACGTCGGTGCTGGTGCGCCGATAGAGGTGATCGAGGCTGACGATCGCGTACTCGAGCAGCAGCACGGTGAACACGGGGTGTTCCAGGCGCAGGCGGTTGTACTTCTCGCGCGGCAGGCGCAGCAATCGCACTGAGGAGCGCGCCCGCATGCGCACGTTGCGCGGCTGGCGATCGAAGAAGCTCATCTCGCCGAGCATTTCGCCGGCGTGGATCTGGCCGACCGGCACCTCGTTGGTGGTCGGGCCGACGATCAGCTCGGCCGTGCCGTCGAGCAGGAAGTAGAGCGACTCGCCCACCTCGCCGATGTCGGCGATGATCCGGCCGCGCTCGATGATCTCGAAGTCGCAGAAGTCGAGAAACGCACTGACCTCGGCGTGGGTGAGGATCTGCGTGTCGACGTGGCGGGCGAGAAAGTCGACCAGGGCGTCGCGGTCGTTGTCGGTCATCATCGCGTGAAGGCTCCCATGCCGGTTTCAAATCGTTAATGGCTTTCATTGTCGCGAGCGGGCGGGGTTTTGTCGATGCTTTGCATGCTCGCACTCGGTAACGATCCGTCATGACGCGGATTCATGCCGTTGTTGCATATCGCTCCCATGCGCCGGGCAGGCGACCGAGCGCAACATGCTAGAATTCGCGGCATTGTTCGGTCGCCCGCGTACGCCTCGGGGCGGCCGCTTGTGTTTCGCGGCCTCGAGGCGTCGAGGCCGCCCCGGATTTGATTTTCACCTTTGCCAGGAGCCGACTCCATGTTTGCCAAGTCCATGACCATCGCGGGCTACGACCCGGAACTTGCCGATGCGATCAACGCCGAGGTGCGTCGCCAGGAAGATCACGTCGAGCTGATCGCCTCGGAGAACTACGCCAGCCCGCGCGTCATGGAGGCCCAGGGCTCCGTGCTGACCAACAAGTACGCCGAAGGCTACCCGGGCAAGCGCTACTACGGTGGCTGCGAGTACGTCGACGTGGCCGAGCAACTGGCGATCGAGCGGGCGAAGCAGCTCTTCGGCGCCGATTACGCCAACGTCCAGCCGCATTCGGGTTCGCAGGCCAACGCCGCGGTCTTCCAGGCACTGGTCGAGCCGGGCGATACCGTGCTGGGCATGAGCCTGGATGCCGGCGGTCACCTGACCCACGGCGCCAAGCCCAACTTCTCCGGGCGCATCTACCACGCCGTGCAGTACGGCATCGATGCCGAGGGCTACGTCGACTACGACGAGGTCGAGCGCCTGGCCAAGGAGCACAAGCCGAAGATGATCATCGCCGGCTTCTCCGCCTACTCGCGCGTGCTGGACTGGGCCCGCTTCCGCGAGATCGCCGATGCGGTGGGTGCCTACCTGATGGTCGACATGGCCCACGTCTCGGGCCTGGTCGCCGCCGGCCTCTACCCGAACCCGGTGCCGCACGCCCACGTGGTCACCTCGACCACCCACAAGACCCTGCGCGGTCCGCGCGGCGGCATCATCGTGGCGAAGGCCGACCCGGATCTGGAGAAGAAATTCCAGTCACGCATCTTCCCGGGCACCCAGGGCGGCCCGCTGATGCACGCGATCGCCGGGAAGGCGGTGGCCTTCAAGGAGGCCCTGGAGCCGGACTTCAAGACCTATCAGCAGCAGGTAATCGACAACGCGCGGACCATGGCGCAGGTGTTCGTCGATCGCGGCATCGACGTGGTCTCCGGCGGCACCGACAACCACCTGTTCCTGGTCAGCTTCGTCAAGCGCGGCCTGACCGGCAAGGCGGTCGACGAGGCGCTGGGTCGGGCCCACATCACGGTCAACAAGAACGCCGTGCCCAACGACCCGCAGTCGCCGTTTGTCACCTCGGGCATCCGGGTGGGCACCGCGGCGATCACCACGCGCGGCTTCGGCGTCGGCGAGTCCCGCGACCTGGCTGGCTGGATGTGCGACATCATCGACGACCTCGAGAACGAGTCGGTGATCGAGGCGGTGCGCGAGAAGGTCACCGCGCTCTGCCGTCGCCTGCCGGTCTACGAAGCCAACCAGGCCTGATCGGGCCTGACTGGGGCAGGGCATGCGCTGCGCGATCTGCGGCAACGACGACACCCGCGTGATCGACTCGCGGGCGATCGACGCCGGCGAGGGCATCCGTCGCCGGCGCGAGTGTGCCGCCTGCGGGCAGCGCTTCACCACCTACGAGCGGGCCGACCGGCAGATGCCGCGGGTGGTCAAGTCCAACGGCGCGCGGCAGAACTTCGACGATCGCAAGCTGCGTGACGGCATGATGCGCGCGCTGGAGAAGCGACCGGTGCCCACCCGCCGGATCGAGGAGGCGATCGAGCAGATCGAACGTCAGCTCAGGAGTCGCGGCGAGCGCGAGATTGCCGCCCGCGAGATCGGCGACATGGTCATGGCGCAATTGCGCCGGCTCGACCATGTTGCCTACATCCGCTTCGCCTCGGTGTACTTGAGCTTCGACAGCGTCGAGGCCTTCCGTGACGCGATCGAATCGCTGGCCAACGACGTGATCAGCGACCCGGATCACCAACTGCCCCTGATCGGCGATGCCAACTGAGTCCCCCGCCGACCGGCCCACGCCTCGCGAAGACCGGCACTGGATGGCGTATGCCCTCCGGCTGGCCGAGCGCGGGCGCTACACCACCTCGCCCAACCCGCGGGTGGGTTGCGTGCTGGTGCGTGACGGCGAGATCGTCGGCGAGGGGTTTCACGCCCGCGCCGGCGGTCCGCATGCCGAGGTGCATGCCCTGCGGGCCGCCGGCGAACGGGCGCGCGGGGCCACGGCCTACGTGACGCTCGAGCCCTGCAGCCACGTCGGCCGCACCCCGGCCTGCGCGCCGCAACTGGTCGAGGCCGGGGTGGCCCGCGTGGTCACCGCCATGAACGACCCCAATCCGCAGGTGGCAGGGCGCGGGCACGCGATCCTGCGTGAGGCCGGCGTCGAGGTGAGCGAGGCAATCGCCCCGGCGGCCGCCCGCGCGCTCAACCCGGGCTTCGTCTCGCGCATGGAGCGCGGCCGGCCCTGGGTGACGGTCAAGGTGGCCCAGTCGCTCGACGGGCGCAGTGCGCTGGCCAGCGGCGAGAGCCAGTGGATTACCGGTGAGGCCGCGCGTCGTGACGTGCAGTTCCTGCGCGCGCGCCAGTGCGCGGTCCTGAGCGGCATCGATACCGTGTTGACCGACAGCGCGCGGCTGAACGTGCGCCTGTCGGCAGACGAGCTCGGCATCGAGGGCGAGGTGCGCCAGCCGGCGCGCGTGGTGCTCGACTCCGGCCTGCGCCTGCCGCCGTTCGCCGCGATCTTCGACTCGCCGGGGGCGGTGTGGATCTACACCCGGGACGCCAACGAGGGGGTGCATCATGATGCCCTGCTCAAGCGCGAGGCGACCCTGATCGAGGCGCCGACCGCCCCCGGGCTGGGCCTCGACCTGGATTTCATCCTGGCCGACCTGGCGCGGCGGGAAATCAACGAGGTGCTGGTCGAGGCAGGCGCCAAGCTGGCCGGGGCGTTCGTCGCCGCCGGGCTATGCGACGAGCTGGTCGTCTACCAGGCGCCGATGCTACTCGGTCACCAGGCCCGCCCGGCGCTGGCGCTGCCCGAGCCGAGCGCACTGGCCGACGCCACTCGCTGGACGCTGGTCGACGAGACCCGGCTGGGCGAGGACCTGCGCCTGACCCTGCGGCCGGCCCGCTAAACAGCCGGGCGATTGCCCTTATTCCGCGGAGAAACACGCATGTTCACCGGCATCATCCAGACCGTCGGCACCCTGGTCGAGCAGACCCCCACGGGTGGTGACGCGCGCCTGACCATCGAGGCCCCGGGGCTGGATCTGGCGAATACCGCCATCGGCGACAGCATCGCGGTCAACGGCGTCTGCCTGACGGTGACCGATCTCGAGGGCGACCGCTTCTCGGTCGACTGCTCGGCCGAGACCCTGCGCCTGACCACGATCGGGCAACTGGCGCCCGGCTCGCGCGTCAACCTGGAGCCCGCGCTCACCCTGGCCACGCCGCTGGGTGGGCACCTGGTCAGCGGGCACGTCGACGGGCTGGCGATCATCGATGCCCGCCGCTCCGAGGCACGGGCCACCGAGTTCTGGCTACGGGTGCCACCGGAGCTGGCGCGTTACGTCGCCAAGAAGGGCTCGGTTGCCATCGACGGGATCAGCCTGACGGTCAACGAGGTCAGCGGCACGCGCTGCCGGCTGACCATCATCCCGCACACGCTCGAGGTGACCATCATGGGCGAGTACCGCCCCGGGCGGCAGGTCAACCTGGAGGTCGACCTGATGGCCCGTTACCTCGAGCGCCTGTTGCAGGCCGGTGACGGCGTGGGCGGCGGTGGCCAGAGCCCCTACCAGGACCTGTCCTGACGGCCGGCGCGCCCGAGCATGGCCGGGCGATGGTCTACAGTGGGGCGCGCGATGATACAATCCCCGATTGCCTTCGACGGCGCTGAGAGACCCTATGAGCTTTAGTTCCATTGACGAGATCCTCGACGACCTGCGTGCCGGGCGCATGGTCATCATTGTCGACGACGAGGATCGCGAGAACGAGGGCGATCTGGTCATGCTCGCCGAGCAGGTGCGCCCCGAGGACATCAACTTCATGGCGCGCTACGGCCGCGGCCTGATCTGCCTGACGCTCAGCCAGGCGCGTTGCGAGCAATTGGAACTGCCGTTGATGGTCAGCCGCACCCGCGAGGCCTTCCAGACGGCGTTCACCGTCTCGATCGAGGCCGCGCGCGGCGTGACCACCGGCATCTCGGCCGCCGACCGCGCCACCACCATTCGCGCGGCGGTGGCCCCCGAGGCCAAGCCGTCCGACCTGGTCCAGCCGGGGCACGTCTTCCCGCTGATGGCCCGCCCCGGGGGCGTACTGGCACGGGCCGGCCACACCGAAGCCGGTGTCGACCTCGCGCGGCTGGCCGAGGCGCGTGAGCCGTCGGCGGTGATCGTCGAGATCCTCAACGAGGACGGCACCATGGCGCGCCGCCCGGACCTGGAGCGCTTCGCCGCCGAGCACGACATCAAGATCGGTTCGATCGAGGACCTGATCCGTTACCGGATGCGCCACGAGCGCTCGGTCGAGCACCAGTTCGCCACCGAGATCGACACGCGTCACGGCCGTTTTACCCTGCACGCCTACAAGGATTTCACCAGCGGGCAGCTGCAGTTCGCCGCGGTGCGCGGCACGCCGGACGCCGAGACGCCCACGCCGGTGCGTGTACACGTCCACCACGCGGTCTGTGACCTGTTCGAGCCCGAGGGGCGCGACTGCGGCTGGCCGTTCTCCGACGTGCTCGCCCGGCTGGGTGAGATGAAGACGGGCGTGGCCGTGGTGCTGCGCTCGACCCCCAACGAGGACGAGATGCTGCGCCAGCTAAAGGGCTGGGAAAAGCCGGCCGCCGAACCGGTCGGTGGCGAGGTCGAAGAACTGCGAAATTACGGGGTGGGTGCCCAGATCCTAAAGGATCTCGGCGTCCGCCAGATGCGCGTGATGAGCGCGCCCAAGCGCTTCCATGCCCTGGCCGGCTTCGGCCTGGAAGTGGTTGACTACATTCACGACGAGGCGGAATGACCGCCGCTCACGGGACAAACAAGCATGAATGACGTTCAGGTGATCGAAGGCGGGTTGACGGCCCGCGCAGGACGGTACGCCATCGTGGCGACGCGCTGGAACGCGCAGGTCGTCGACCGGTTGCGCGACGGGGCGATCGACACCCTGCGTCGGCACGGCATCGATCCGGCCCAGATCACGGTGGTGATGGCGCCGGGCTCCTTCGAGCTGCCTCTGGTGGCCCAGCGGGTCGCCGCGAGCGAGAAGTTCGACGCGATCATCTGCCTGGGTGCCGTCATCCGTGGCGCGACGCCGCACTTCGACTACGTCGCGGGCGAGGCGGCCAAGGGCATCGCCGGGGTGGCCACCGACTTCGACATGCCGGTGATCTTCGGCGTACTGACCACCGACACGGTCGACCAGGCGATGGAACGCGCCGGCAGCAAGGCCGGCAACAAGGGCGCGGAAGCCGCCGCCACCGCCATCGAGATGGTCAACCTCCTCGATCAGATCGACCAGATTGCCTAAGCACCCATGATCAAGCAGTTTCCCCAGGACGAGCCCACCGGTGGCGATCGATCAGAGGATGCCCGCGGCGGCGAGGGGGCTCCCTCGGCCCGCGGCGCGAAGTCCTCTCCGGCGCGCAAGCAGCGGCGCTGGGCGCGCGAACGGGCCGCCCAGGGGCTCTATCAGCAGCTGATGAACCCGATCCCGGTCGATCAGCTCGAGGCGCAGTTCATGGAGGATGCCTTCATGCTGCGTATCGATCTCGAGCTGTTCCGGCGGATCCTGCGCGGCGTCGAGCAGCACGCCGCGGAGCTCGACTCGGCGATCGAGCCGCACCTGGACCGCCCGGTGAACGAGCTCGATCCGATCGAGCACGCGATCCTGCGCCTGGGGGCCTTCGAGTTGATGCACATGCTCGAGACCCCGCGCGCGATCGTGATCAACGAGGCCGTCGAGCTGGCCAAGCGCTTCGGTGCGACCGACGGGCATCGTTACGTCAACGGCGTGCTCGACCGCCTGGCCGATCGCGCCCGCCCCACCGAACCCCGCCGCCGGGACTGACGGTCTCCGGATTAGCTGGGTCGTCCGGGAGGACGCTGGTCGACATGCAGGAATTCGACCTGATCCATCGGTACTTCGACTGGCCCGCCACGCACCGCGCGGTGTCGCTGGCCGTCGGTGACGATGCCGCCATCCTCACGCCGCCGCCGGGCGAGCAACTGGTGGTGGCCACCGACATGCTGGTCGCCGGCCGGCATTTCCCCGACGCCACCGCCGCCGATGCCATCGCGCACAAGGCCCTGGCGGTGAATCTCTCCGATCTCGCCGCAATGGGCGCGACCCCGCTGGGCTTCACCCTGTCGCTGGGCCTGCCCGAGACCGACAGCGCCTGGCTGGAAAGCTTCTCTACCGGCCTGCGTGCGGCCGCGGATCGTTGGGGCTGCGATCTGGTCGGCGGCGACACCGTGCGGGCCCCGCAGCTGACCCTGTCGATCACCGCCTTCGGTTCGATTGCCCGCGGCACGGCGATCCGGCGTGACGGTGCGCGCGCCGGCGACCGGCTGGCGGTCACCGGCACCGTCGGCGATGCCGCGCTGGGCCTGGTCGTGGCCCTGCAACCGGACCAGGTGCCCAGCGGGCTGAATGACGCCGACCGTGCCTACCTCCTCGATCGCCTCGACCGCCCGGAGCCGCGACTGGCCGCCGGGCAGGCGCTGTGCGGGCAGGCGGCCGGTCTGGATATCTCCGATGGCCTGCTCCAGGACCTCGGGCACCTGCTCGATGCCAGCGGACTGTCGGCCGAGATCGATCTCGATGCCGTTCCACTCTCGCCGGCGGCCAGACGCTGGCTCGACGCCCGACCCGCGGATATCGATCGCGTGCTGGGCGGTGGCGATGACTACGAGTTGCTGCTCGCCCTGCCGCCCGGGTTGGCACTGGAACCGGCCTGGGATCTGACGGTGATCGGTCGTCTCGACGAGGCCGGTCCGGTGGGCACGGTCCGCGAACGGGCCGGGCGCCCGCTGCCGGGACGACGCGGTTACAACCACTTCAGGGAGGAAGGCGCATGAGCGCGGGCAAGACCTCGCGACGCGTCAGCGCGGGAGAGTTGGGGGCGAGCCCGGTGATGTGGCTCGCCTTCGGCGGCGGCACGGGCCTCGCGCCACGCGCACCGGGCACCGTCGGCACCCTGCCCGGTGTCCTGCTCGGTTGGCTGTTGATGACGCTGGCGGCCCCGTTGGGCGACGCGGCCGTGATCGCGCTGCTGCTGGCGGCCACGGCCGTGCTGTTTCTCGTCGGGGTCTATCTCTGCGGCGAGGCCAGCCGGCGCCTGGGCGTTCACGACCACGGCGGCATCGTCTTCGACGAGATCGTCGGGGTCTTGTTGGTGTTCGTGGTGTTGCCGGAGACCTGGTGGCAGCTGCTGCTGATCTTCGCCTGGTTCCGGGTCTTCGACGTGATCAAGCCGTGGCCGATCGGCTGGCTGGATCGGCGGGTGCACGGCGGGCTGGGCATCATGCTCGACGACCTGCTGGCGGGCGTCTATGCGCTGGTGGCCGTCTGGATCAGCCAGTGGGGTATCGCGGCGGTGCTCGCGGGCTAGCGCTCGGTCAGGCGCGGCATCAGCTCGACCAGGTTGCAGGGGCGCTTGCGGTAATCGAGCTGCGATTCGATCAGGTTGTCCCAGGCATCCTTGCAGGCACCGGTCGAGCCGGGCAGGACGAACAGGTAGGTGCGGTTGGCCACGCCGGCGGTCGCGCGCGACTGCAGGGTCGAGCTGCCGATGGTCTGGAAGGACAGTGCCCGGAACATCTCGCCGAAGCCGTCGATGGTCTTGTCGAAGAGGACCGAGACCGCCTCGGGGGTGCCGTCGCGGCCGGTCAGCCCGGTGCCCCCGGTGGTGATCACCACGTCGCAGTCGGACGCGGCGATCCACCGGGAGACCGCGGCGCGGATCTGGTAGATGTCGTCGGGGAGCAGGTCGCGCTCGTAGAGGTGGTGCCCCACGCCCTCGAGGCGCTCGACCAGCAGGTCGCCGGAATGGTCCTCGGCCAGGCTGCGGCTGTCGGAGACGGTCAGCACGGCGATGTTGAGCGGCTTGAAGTCGCGGTCTTCACTCATGGTCGGTTTCCCTCCGGGACGTCACGCGGTCGGTTAGGGGCTGGGGTCGGGTCCGGCGCCGTCGGCGCACTTACGACACGCCAGCGGCGTGCCGATCATCGCGATGCGCCCGAGGCTCTGTTCCACCCACGGGCGATTGATCCACGGCGGGTCGTGGCGGGTGTGCTGGTTATGACCGCACTCGAGCCGCGCGAACCAGTGACCTTCGGCATCGCGGTGGAACGAGCGGATGGCTCGTGGCGGTGCCTCGACCGAGATCATCAGGGAACGGGGACGCCCCACAGGTCGTGTTCGTCGGCCTCGACGATCTCTACCTCGACGAAGTCGCCCGGCGCGACGTCGGTGACCTCCGGCAGGTAGACCACGCCATCGATCTCCGGCGCGTCGGCCATGCTGCGGGCCACCGCGCCCGATTCGTCCACGGCATCCACCAGCACCGGCATGCGCTGGCCGACCTTCCGTGCCAGCTTGGCCGCGCTGATGGCCGCCTGCTTTTCCATGAAGCGCGCCAGTCGTTCCTGCTTGACCGCTTCGGGGACCGGGTCGGGCAACTCGTTGGCGGTCGCCCCGTCAACGGGTGAATAGGCGAAGGCGCCGACGCGATCGAGCTGTGCCTCGTCGAGGAAGTCGAGCAGTTCCTGGAACTCCTCCTCGGTCTCGCCGGGGAAGCCGACGATGAAGGTCGAGCGGATGGTGATTTCCGGGCAGATCTCGCGCCATTTCGCGATCCGTTTGAGGACGTTCTCGCTCGAGGCCGGCCGCTTCATCAGCTTGAGGATGCGGTGGTTGGCGTGCTGGAACGGGATGTCCAGGTATGGCAGCACCAGCCCTTCGGCCATCAGTTCGACGGCGTCGTCGACATGCGGGTAGGGGTAGACGTAGTGCAGGCGGACCCAGGCATCGAGCGAGCCCAGCGCGGCGGCGAGTTCGCGGAAGCGGGTCTTGAGCGGGCGCCCGCCCCAGAAATCCAGCTTGTAGCGGGTGTCGATGCCGTAGGCGCTGGTGTCCTGGGAGACGACCAGCAGTTCGCGCACGCCGGCGTTGACCAGGTTCTCCGCCTCGGTCATCACCTCGCCGATCGGCCGGCTGACGAGATCGCCGCGCAGGCTCGGGATGATGCAGAAGCTGCAGCGGTGATTGCAGCCCTCGGAAATCTTGAGGTAGGCGTAGTGTCGCGGGGTGAGCTTGACGCCGACCGCGTCCTCGAGCGACACCGTGTCGGTATCGAGCGCCTCGTCACTGACGGGTGCCGAGGTCTTGCCTCGGGCCTGGCTGCCCGGCTCGGGCATCACGTCGACGAACGGGTCGAACCGCGGCGGCAGGTGCTGGTGGACTGCGTCCATCACCTCCTGGTAGGCCTGCGGTCCGGTCACGGCCAGCACGTTGGGGTGCGTCTCGCGGACCAGCTCACCCTCGTCGCGCCCGCCCAGGCAACCGGTAACGATCACCCGGCCGTTCTCGTCGAGTGCCTCGCCGATGGTATCGAGCGATTCCTGCACCGCCGAGTCGATGAACCCGCAGGTGTTGATGATCACCAGCTCCGCGCCCTCGTAGCTGTCGGACAGGGCGTAGCCCTCGGCGCGCAGCTGGGTGAGGATGCGCTCGGAGTCCACCAGGGCCTTGGGGCAGCCGAGGCTGACGAAGCCGACACGCGGCGGATTGTGGGTCATGAGGTCGCGGCGTCCGGGGACGTGGGGGCGTTGTCGCCGGTGTACTCCTCGAGATGGCCGTCCGGGTACTGGACGTGCATCTTGAGGTTGTTGCGCTCGATGAACTGCATCACCGAGTCGAACATCTGTCGGTTGGCGGTCTTCAGCCCCGGTTCGATGGCGAGGACCTTCTGCCCGTTGAGCATCACCGGGTGCAGCCGTTGCGAGTAGACCAGGCGGTGCTGGGCGAACGTCGCATCCCAGCTCGAGATGCGATCGATCCAGTCACTCGGGCGGAATCGGGCGCCGGCCTTGGTCACTGACTCGACGATGTAGCGTTTCGGCTGGTTGTCCATGAAGTCGTGGCTTACTCGGCCTGCACCGAATGTGGATGGGGCGTGTCGAAGACGTCGAGCGGCCGATTGGCCGCCATCGCGCTACCCTGTGGCCCTCGAGGGGCTCACCCCGGGGCCATCGCCGTGGCGGCGATTTCGAGGCGGGGAATACCGGGGCGCTCGACGCTTCCTTTAGAATCAATCGGCCATTTTACTTCACTTGGCCGGCAAACGCATCCGGTCAGTCAAAACCAGTCGAGGGAGAGCCATGGGAACAGGCACAGCCGATCAGGTGGTCGGCCTGGCTGAACAGCAACCGGTCATCCTGGTGGACACCGGGGGCACCTTCAACAAGCGCTATCGCCCCCGGGACGGCTCGCTGGTCGTCGAGCCGGGCGCGCAGGCCGCGCGGGAGATTCTGCGCTCGGCCGAAAGGAACCTGGACATCGACTGGCTCCAGCCGGTATGCAAGGACAGCCTGGAGATGACGGACGTCGATCGCGAGACCATCGTGGCCTCGTTGTGCGAGGCGGTAGCGCGTCGACCCGATGCGCCGATCGTGGTCGTGCATGGCACCGACACCATGGCGCGCACGGGGGAGGTGCTCGCCCGGGCCTTTCCGGGGCACTGCGTGGTCCTGACCGGCGCCATGCGACCCTACGAGATCGATCCGGTCGAGCCGGCCTTGAACCTCGGGCTGGCGCTCGGCTTCGTGCAGGGGGCGCCCGCTCCCGGCGTGTATCTGGCGATGAGTGGGTTGGTGCGTCGGCTTGGCGAATTGGAGAAGGATCGGGCCGCGGCCCGCTTTCGGCCTATCGCGCCGGCCGGCGGCTAGTCACCACGAAAAAGGCCCCGCCAATTGGCGGGGCCTTCGTGTTTCGGGCATCCCCCGAGGGGGATGCTGGCATCAGCACTTGTCGGTGATTCCCGGGTTGCCTTCGACACCCTTGAGGACCGGCTCGTTGAGCTTGACCGGCTTGATGTGCTTCTGGTCACGCAGCCAGGTCTCGACCTGGTCCCAGATCATCTCGCCGGTGTCGCCCGGGATGTTGCCCGGCTCGGCGACCGAGGCCCAGCCCGCGACCTTGTAGGACTTGTTCGGGTCGAGCGGCTCGCCGTTGAGCTCCATGTCCATGATGCGCTTGCCCTTCTCGGCATTCGGCGCACAGGCGTACTTCAGGCCACCGACGCGAACCATGTCGCCACCCTGCTGGTAGTAGGGGTCGGTGTTGAAGATGTTGTCGCAGACGTCCTCGAGGATGCCCTTGATCTGCTCGCCGGTGAACTCGTTGACCGTGACGTTCGGGTAGGTCAGCGCGACCTCGGTCATCATGTCGTCGTAGGTGATCGGCTCGCCCGGGATCAGGGAGGTGCCCCAGCGAACGCCCGGCGAGAACGAGATCTGCGCGTCGTTGACGTCGATCAGCGCCTCGCAGATCAGCTGATCCCAGGTGCCGGTGAAGTTGCCGCGACGGTAGAGCAGGGCGTCGTTGGTCGCCAGTACGTCGGAGGTGCGCTCGCCCACGTTGAAGGTCTTGCCTTCGAAGGTGATCTCCTGGCTGTACAGCTTGTCGATGTACTCCTGCATCTCCTTGTCCGGCTCGATGAAGTCGGAGAAGACCGGCAGCAGGTGGTACTTGTAGTCCTGGACCTTGCCGTTGCGCACGTCGAAGTCCAGCACGCCCAGGTACTTGGCGTTGGAGCCGGCGTTGGTGACCAGGGTCTGGCCGTTGCGGTTCTTGACCACGGTCGGGGTCGGGACCGCGTCGTGGGTGTGACCGCCCATGATGGCGTCGATGCCAGTAACGCGGCTGGCCATCTTGAGGTCGACGTCCATGCCGTTGTGCGACAGGACCACGACCACTTCGGCGCCTTCGCCGCGGGCCTGGTTGACCACGTCCTGCATCTCGTCGTCACGGATGCCGAAGGTCCAGCCCTCGGTCATCCAGCGCGGGTTGGCGATCGGGGTGTACGGGAAGGCCTGGCCGACGACCGCTACCTTGACGCCGTTCTGCTCGCGGATGACGTACGGCTTGAAGACGCGCTCCATGAAGTCGGAGTCGCGGATGTTCTGGGCGACGAAGTTGCAGTCGGTCGCGCCCTCGAGGTCGGCGATACCCTCGACCATGCGGTCGGCGGTGTAGGTCGCTTCCCAGTGCGAGGTGAAGAAGTCCGGACGGGCGATCTTCATCGCGTCGATCTGGCTCTGGGCGTTGGTCCACAGGGCCAGGGCGTTGCCCTGCCAGTTGTCACCGCCGTCCAGCAGGAAGGCGCCCGGGCGCTGCTCGCGCATGTGCTTGATCAGGGTGAGCAGGTGCGCAAAGCCACCGACCTTGCCGTACTTCTTGGCGGCTTCGCTGAAGTCCAGGCAGGTGAAGGCGTGGGCGGCCGGGGTGTTCGGCTCGAGGCCGAAGTGCTTGAGGAACGCCTCGCCGACCAGGTGGGGGGCGTTGCCTTCCATGGAGCCGACGCCGAGGTTGATCGACGGCTCGCGGAAGTAGACCGGCTTGAGCTGGGCGTGCATGTCGGTCATGTGCAGGAACGACACGTTGCCGAAGCGCGGCACTTCGTACATGTTGCTCGAGGCGTTGTTCGCCTTTACCGAGCTGGCGACGCGCTGGGTGCCGGTGCCGGCCTGGGCGGTCTCGAGGTTGATGCCGGCGGCCGAGGCCACGGCGAGCATCTGCAGAAATTCGCGACGAGAAAGACTCATTGAAAACTCCCCTTTACGTTTTCAGTTTGGGTCAGCTCCCGGCCCGGCATGGAGCAGGGGACGGGATCCTTGGGATCTTTAGCGGTTCCCTGACCCGGCCCAAGCCCGGTGGGCACTTCGGGGGCAGTGCCAGGAAACTGAACCGGGCCATTTAACCATACTGACCACGGCGACGATAGAAAAAATACTTATGCCGGACCATGACCAGCGCCGGCATGACAACGCCTGCCGGCCCGGTCCCGTCCGGCCTGGTCCGAGGTTTTCCGAACGGCAGACATAAAAAAAGCAGGCCGAAGCCTGCTTTTCTGGTTCCGAGTAATCCGATGGATTACTTGCGGATGCCCGGACCGTTGAGCTCCAGCTCGTTGTCGTTGTAGGACATGAAGAACTCGAGGTCGCGGTAGTACGGGGAGTACTGCGCGAACGGCACCGTGCCGGTGTCGCGGAAGCAGCCGTAGATCCGCTTGTGCAGGGTGAACATGCTGCCCTTGCTGTAACGGAACAGCGGGAAGTGGGTGGTGTTACCCAGGTTCATGTGCAGGTGCTCGGCGCGGACGTACTTGCCGCCGTGGTACTGGTGGCAGTCGGCGCAGGAGTTGTCCAGGCGACCGGTGCGGCGGAACCATGCTTCCTTGCCGCGGTTGTAGGCAGCCTTGGCGCCTTCGCTGTCGATCTGCACGTTGTTGGTCATGCCGTTCGACTCGCTAGCGAGGTAGGCGAGCACGTTGGCCAGCTTCTTGTAGTTGTTCTTCGGATCCCAGACCTTCTCAGCCTCTTCGCCGGCGTTCTTCTGGCAGTTGATGATGTCCAGACCCAGGCTGTGCACTTCGCCGTCCTTCTCGTTGAAGTACGGGTACTTGGCGCGCAGGCCCTTGGCCTCGCCCAGGCAGGAGGACAGCGGCTTGCCGTTCGGCAGGCGGTACTCGTTCCAGAGCTCTTCACCGGCCGCAACGTACTGGTCGGTCTCCGGGAACACCATCATGCCTTCCCACTGCGAGCGGGCATCTTCGTCGATGGCGTAGACGCCGTTGTTGTACTCCTCGAACGGTACGTCCGGGTAACGCTCCTGGTAGAACTCGACCATCATCTGGCGGAACTCTTCCGGATCGGACGGGTTGGCCGGCTCGGCCATCGCGCCGCCGGTAGCGAGAACGCTGGCGGCGATCATGCTGGAAAACAGGCGTTTCATTATGGATATCTCCTCGTGATTCGGGTCTTGTCTTGTTCTCGGTCCTGAGGGCCTGTGCTTACAGGGTGTAGAGGTAGTCAACGATGTTGTTGATTTCCTCGTCACTCAGGATCTTGTTGGCCCCGAACGGCGGCATGATGGTCTGGTCGCCGAACTTGTCGCGCGGGTCCTTGAGCACTGCCACGAGATCCTCACGCTCCGGATAGCGAGCTTCCATGGCAATCAGGGCCGGGCCAATGTTGCCGGCCAGGTTGCCGCCCTTCATCTGGTGGCACGCCAGGCAGTTGCCCGCGCCACGGCCGAAGGCGATTTCCTTGCCCTTCTTGGCAGACTCGGACAGGCCGGCGTCTTCCGCCATTGCGGCGCCAGAGAAACCCATGCCGGTCGCAAGCAGCGCGGCGGCGCCTGCCGTGGTGATCACGGATGTGAACTTCTTCATTGTTATCCTCCTCTGCGGTCGCTGTGTCAGCGCCGAGATGCCTTGGTGAGTTGTCTCATTCATCGAATCGACGTGTACCACTTTAGTGGCCTGAACAGTCGAGACAATAAAAAATAATTTATGGCGACATGATGGAGTGATTATTAGCGTTTGTTGAAATTCCATCGGGTCGCCGCGCCCGCCATGAAGCGGTTCGCCCGATTGTTTTTACCACATCCTGGTGGTTTTTGACGAGTGGGGGTGTTGGCTGACTAGTCGGGCGATCTTGAGCGTTCGAGGCGCGCCATGGTCAAGTCCGAGGCTGGGTTTTCCCA
>NZ_JAJSEE010000006.1 GCF_023555375.1 Guyparkeria hydrothermalis | reverse complement strand
TGTCTGGCTCTCCAGTAGCTGAACGAAGCCACGGTGGGCGCTCGCCCCGCAAGCGAAACGCGCCGACGGCATGTGTCTCGGCTGTAGGTCGGGCTTCTGCCCAACGTCGGCCGAATGGCCGACTTGCTGGGACGGGACTACCCGATTGAGGTGTTGGAGTAGCGCGTTTTCTGGTGGAGGTGGAATGGTTTCGGGCGTTTGTTTGGCTTGGTGGGCTTGGCCAAACCACGTTGCCAACGCCCGAGGCACTTTCTATTGCTTGTCCAATAGAAAGTACCCAAAGACAAGGACACCCCGGCGCCTTGGCCCTTCGGGCTTCCCTCGCCGCCGCCGGGTTGCGGACGGGGCGGTTCGACGCGACATCGTGTCGCGCAGAACCTCGGAGCGACGTCCCTGTCGCTCCGACCCTGCAACCCAGCGGCGACGAGGCAAGGCGCAGGGGCCCCGGGGGTGTCAGCCGATGCACGCTTGGTCAGCAACGCCCCTAAATCGAATTAATTCCGGAAAAGATTGTTGATTTCCAGGTGAGCGAGTAGATCTCTGTTGTATGCGTCTTCGTTGTTTTCAAGGTTGGCCAACAGATCAGAGAAGTAGGTCCTCCTTCTGTCAAATCCAAGCGAGTCGAGGACGCCGTAGCATAATTTTCTACCTGTTTTTTTGTGGCCAATCTTATGTAGAAAACACCCGGTCGAGAAACTGTCTTTGTAAAGCATTTCTTGCTCTACATTTTGGCACTCGGATTCAATAATCTGTCTAAGCTTGTCTGTGGTAATGCTTTTCAACTCTTTCTCCTTTCCGTTGAGGTGTGTCGTTAATCACATAGCCATTTGTATGCTTCTGAGTCCCGACTCTTTTTAGCGCTCACTCCTACACCACCAGATCCCCTGTGCGAGCGAGCCCCGCTCGCGAAACGCGTCAACAGCGCGTGTCCAGCAATAAGCCGCACCAAGCGAATTGTTGGTGGCAGTGAGTCATCAGGCTCGGAAGTCCCCTTCGCCTTGCCGAGCGGCCGGGGTGCCGCAGGGTCGGCGCAACAAGGACGTTGCGCCGAGGTTCGCCGCGACACGACGTCGCGTCGAACCGACCCGTCCGCGGCACCCCGGACGTGAGGGAAGCCCGCAGGGCCAAGGCGAGGGGTGCCGTTCTCTTTGGGCACTTTCTCTTGGGCAAGCAAGAGAAAGTGCCTCGCGCGCCTGCCAAGTAGAGGAAAGAGAGGCCGTTGCACTTGAAGGCGTGCGAAACCAAACCTCGCCTGTTACTAAGTCGGCAAGGCTTTTGCGCCTCAGTTTTTACAGCCGTTTTTTTGGCAGGTGATTCGCTCGTGTGAGTTGACCCAGTGCTCTGGGTTCTTTTTTGTATCAAATCCGCATCCCGTCTGGCCGCCTTTGGTTCCTTTGTGAACTTCGCCAGTTGGTGTGTGTTTTACAGCCATGTTCAGTCCTCCTCATGAGGTGGTGGTTGAATCGAACTTATGGTTTTCTTCAATTTGATATGCGCCCTTAAAACAGGGATTGTTGATTTCTAGGGGGAGCATGGATGACTTCATGGACTTTTTCCACTTCGTACCACGTGTGCACAATCTCGCCTTCGTAGCCAATTGCCGTGTCTTGTTTGAGATCGGCTCGTATTGAGTCGCCAGGTTGGAGCGAAACACCCCCTTTCTTCTGGAAGTCAAATAGCCACCGCATGTCAGATATCTTTGCGTCTACTGAGTGTCCGTTGTGCCGGACAGACCACTTGGAATTTCCTAAGTAGTCTGGCTTTTTGATTTTTAGTACGTAAGTTCCTCGTTGGGTAATTATTTTGTCTGTGAGAACGGTTGTTATTATCTCGGTGGAAATAGAGAATCTCTTGTTGAATTGAACTTTTCCGAGCGGGCTCCAATACGCTAGGCTGTCATGCTCTTCGAGCACACTTAGAGCATTTGACATATGGTTTAAATTTTCAAGTAAGCGTTTTCGATTTATCGGGCTGTAAGCGGGTATTTTTTTAACGTTAGATTCTTTGGCTAGGCTCTCTATTTCGTCTTCAAGTGACTTTATTTCATCAATGCTTTCTACAGAGTCTCGTTTGTCACACCAGCGAATTATTGCGTACTTCGATTTTAGAAGGAAGTGGCCTATGAGCTGCCGGATATCAGCGTTGTTGAGTGCTTCGTCAGGAAGGTCAATCAAAACGTCACGAAGCTTGGATCGGATAGATCCACTTTCTATGTCAGTGAGTACTACGGATGGCGTGCATGAACTTGATATTACCGCGCCTAGATCTTCGTCTAGATTGGAAAACATATCGATCATGTTCCCCATTGCGTGGAAGACTCTCGAGGGATCGCCTTCGCCACGCTTGTAATCTAGGTAAAGCTCATACTCCGTTTGGCGGTTCCCCATTACTTCGGAACGTCCTAGTTAATTTTTGTAAATATTTAGGAATAAACAAAAAACCCGCCTTCCGGCGGGTTTGTTTGTGTGAATTGACACATAAAGTGAAAGCATGGGAGCCGCAAGATCAACGGTTTGTGCTGTTGTGTTGCCTCAGTGACAGTTTTCGGCGGTCGGATAAAGTGAAAAAAGGGCATCTGCAGAACCTATAAGATGAAAAAAGTGACTAGCCTGGAGGTAATCATGATCATGATCAAACGCAGAGCAGAAACATTGCCCCCCGTCTTGTGTGATCTACGATCGGCTCGAGTTCATGATTGAAGTTGGATGGCTGAGGCTATTCCTCAGCGGTTGACGTCAACCTTCTAGAACGATTAGTGTTTGGCCGTGCGCGAATTCATCGTCAAATCGCTGGTACTGCTGGTCTTCTCAGCGAACCTCACCTGGGCCGCGGAGCAGGGCGTCGGGGTATCCGGTGCCTGCGCATCGGTCGATGTGGTCTCGGTCGCCGGCAACGGTGACGAGAGCGAGCAGCACACCCCTGACACGATCTCCCACCATTGCTCTCACGCCAGTGTCCATTTCACCGGGCTTCCCGACACGTCGGTGTCGATCCCGCGTGGTCCTTCGTCCACCGCCCCCTTGGCTGAACTGACGGACTGGCAGTCCCGAGACGTCGAGCCGCGTCTGCGCCCTCCCAGAGTCTGAGCACCTTCTGATCGAAGCATTCCATTGGCCGCTGATACTGCGGTCGAGTGGGGTTCTGTGTTTCATCTTTTGATCCGAGGTTGCTCATGTCTTCCAAGACGATTCCTGTCCGCTGCCGGCGGATGGCTGCCGCGCGTGCCCCGTATGGTCCCGCGCTGGCATCACGATTCTTTTCCACGCCGATCGCCGGCGGTTGCCTGCTGATCGCCAGCGCCCTGATTGCGCCACCGGCGTTGAGCGAGACCCCCGACGCCCCGTTGACCCTTCAGGGGGCGGTCGAGGCGGCACTGTCCAACAATTTTGCCGTGCAACAGGCGGCCTCGGCGGTGCGCATGCGCCAGGGCGAGGCGGTCCACGCCGGTCGGCTCGTCCCATCGAACCCGGTGCTCTCGGCGCGTACCGCCCGTCGGGATGGCCCGGATGGCCAGTCCACCGACTTTGGTATTGCCATCACCCAGTCGCTGTTCACCGCGGGAAAGGGTGAGCTGGCAGAACAGGCCGCCCGCAACCGCCAGGGCGAGGCCGAGCAGCGGCTGGATTACCTGCGAACGACCGTTGCGGCCCAAACGCGATCCGCCTTCCTCCAGGTGTTGAGCGCCCAGGAGCGCCTCGACACCGCACAGCGCCTGATCACGCTCAACCGTGAGGTCCGTGATTTTGCTCAACGGCGCCTGCAGGCCGGCGAGGGGACGCGGCTTGAGGTCAACGCTGCCGCCATCGGTGTGGGCCGAGCCGAAGCCGAACTGGCCAAGGCTCGTCAAAAGTTGAGCGCGGCTCGACTTGCCCTCACCGAGCAATTGGCGCTGGACCCGGCGGCGTCCGTGGAAATCCGTGGCCAGCTTGAACCGGCGCCTCTGGAGATCGATGACACGGACGCCTTGTTGCGCCAGGCGATGCAACGGCGGTCTGACCTCGTAGCGGCAGCCCGCTCGGTTGCCGCGGCTCGCGACGAGCTGCGCCTGTCGAAACGCCAGTTGATGCCGAACCTGACCGTTGGCGCCTTCTACGACAAGGAGGAGTCCAACGATGTCGCCGGCGTTTCCCTCTCCGCTCCAATCCCGGTGTTCCACCAGTTCGAGGGCGAGCAGCGCTCGGCTCAGGCGCGCCTCGACCGGGCGCAGATCGAAGAGGATGCCCTGCGCCAGCAGGTCCGCCGCGAGGTGCTCATGGCGGTGGCCGATTACCGCTCGGCCCGCGAGCGGGTGGACGTGTTCGGCAGCCAGATGCTCGCGAACGCGGAAGAGAACCTCGCGTTGACCCGTCGCGCGGTCAAGGCCGGTCAACTGGGTGCGCCGGCCATTACCACCGCGCAGAACAACCTGATGGAAGTGCGCGGCCAGTATCTCGCCGCGCTCGATGACTTGATCGCGGCCGGCGCCGCACTGGAACGCAGCACCGGCGGACTGCTCCGCCTCGCGCCGACTTCCTCCACCGAATCCTGAGAGACCACGTCATGAACCGAACAAATCACACCTACCGTCGCCTGTCCTATTCGATTGCCCTCGCGCTGATGGTCGGCCTCGCCGGTCCCGCGGCAGCCGAGACCGGCGGGAAGCATGCCGACCACGAGGAGCCCAAGGCCGGTCACGAAGAGAAGGAGGCCGGCCATGAAGACCATCAGGGCCATGAAGAGGAGGAGGCCGGCCACGAGGACCATGAGGGCCATGAAGAGGAGGAGACTGGCCACGAAGACCATGAGGGCCAAGGCAAAAAAGACAGTCATCAAGGCCACGAAGAGGCGGGTGTCGATGCCGTCCATCTCACTGACGAGCAACTTGCGCCGCTGACGATCCGTACCGCGCCTGCCGAACCGGGCAGCGCCGAATCCCTGCTCAGCCTGCCGGCGACCGTGACCTTCAACGCCGACCGGGTCGCGATGATCGGCCCCCGAGTGCGAGCCAAGCTGGTTCGGATGAGCAAGGGGCTGGGCGATTCGGTCAGCGCCGGCGAGGTGATTGCAGAGATGGACAGTGTCGCCCTCGGGCAAGCCAAGGCGGCCTACCTCAAGGCCCGGGCCCGCTTCGAGACCGCGCTCTCGCATTACGAGCGGCAGAAGGCACTTAACGCCGAGCAGATCGCAAGCGATGCCACGCTGGTCGACGCGCGCGGGCGCTACCGCGAGGCCCGGGCCGACCGGGACGCCGCGGTCGAGACGCTGCGTCTCTACGGCCTGTCGCGCGAGGCGATCAAGGCAATCGATGCCAACAGCGAACAGCCTCTGTCCCGCTATTCGCTGACCAGCCCGATCGACGGCGTACTCCAGCGTCGCGACGTCAGCCCCGGGCAGACGGTCGGCCCCGAAAGCACGCCGATCCATGTGGTCGATACCGACACCGTCTGGCTCGAGATGGACGCCTTCGAGAAGCAGATTGCGGACCTAGCCGTTGGTCAGACCGTACGACTGAGCCTGCCGGCGCTCCCGGAGCAAGGGTTTCAGGGTCGGGTCGACTGGATCTCCCGCGAACTGGCCGCCGGATCCCGAACGTTGACCGTCCGCGCCGTGATCGACAACCCGGACGACCTTCTTCGGGCGGGCATGTTCGGGACGGCCTCGGTCCAGACCGACGGTCACGCCGGCGCCCTTCTGGTCCCCGTTGGTGCGGTACAGCGACTCGAGGACAAGCCGCACGTCTTCGTTCCGGGCGACGAGCCGGGGGCGTTCCGCGCCAAGCCGGTCAACGTCGGGCATGAATCGAACGGCATGGTCGAGGTGAGCTCCGGTATCGAGGCGGGACAGCCGGTGGTGGTCGAAGGCGCGTTCGACCTGATGTCCATTCTCACAGCCGGTGGCCGCAGCGCTGCCCACAGCCACTAAGGGAGGCGGCATGATCAATCGACTGATTTCAATGGCGCTCGCCAACCGGTTGCTGACACTGGTGCTGGTGCTCGCCTTGGCGGGCGGTGGCGTCTATTCCGTCCTGAAGGTGCCGATCGATTCCTTCCCGGATGTCACGCCCTCGATGGTGCAGATCTATACCAGCAGCCCCGGCCTGTCGCCGGTGGACGTGGAAACCCAGGTCAGTTACCCGATCGAGATATCGATGTACGGGCTGCCCGGACTGGATCGGGTGCAGAGCACCTCGATCTTCGGATTGTCCCGGGTGAGCGTGTACTTCGAGGACGGTACCGACATCTACTTCGCTCGTCGCTTGGTGATGGAACGTCTCGCGGCGGCTCGCGAAGAGATTCCCGATGGGCTGGGCGATCCGCAGCTCGGTCCTATCACGTCGGGGCTTGGCCAGGTTTTCCTGTACGAAATCCGCAACAAGGAGGGGGCTGACCATTCCTTGATGGAGCGGCGGACCGCGCAGGACTGGATCGCCAAGCCGATGTTGCGCACGGTGCCCGGCGTGACCGGCGTGCTGTCGATCGGTGGGCAGCAGAAGCAGTACCAGGTGCGGCTGGACCAGAATGCGATGGTCGCGCGCGACATCACCGTTGCGGACGTCCGTAGCGCCATTGTGGCCAACAACCGCAACGTCGGCGCGTCGTTCATCAATCGCGGCGGCGAGGAGTACGTGGTCCGCGGTTACGGTTGGATCGATCCGGGCAAGCAGGGCCTGCAGGACATCCGCCGGATCCAGGTCAAGCGTGGCGCCAACGGTGAGCCGGTCTACCTCGATGACATCGCCGAGGTCGGATATGGTCCATCGATTCGCCGCGGCACGCTGGTGGCCAACGGCGAAGAGAGCGTCGGCGGGTATGTGCTCAAGCTGATCGGCAGCAACACCCAGGAGGTGCTCGCGGCGATCGAGGAACGGGTCAAGTCCATCCAGACCGCCTTGCCCGACGGCATGACCCTGGAACCCTTTTATTCACAGGGGCAACTGATCGAAAAGGCCGTCGGGACGGTGGAGAAGGCACTGCTCGAGGGCATGGTTCTCGTGTTGGTGCTGTTGTACTTCTTCCTCGGCAACTTGCGTTCGACGCTCATCGTGATCGCGACCCTGCCGCTGGCCGTGCTGGTTGCCTTCATCGCCATGAAGGTGACCGGCATGTCGGCCAACTTGATGAGTCTGGGTGGCCTTGCCATCGGCATCGGCATGATGGTCGACGGCGCCGTGGTGATGATGGAGAACATCTTTCGCCACATGGAGGAGAGGCGCGAAGAGCGCGTGCCACTGACGAGGCTGGTCGGCGAGGCCGCCCGCGAGGTGGCCCGCCCGATCGTGTTCGCCATCAGCATCATCATCATCGTCTTCCTGCCGCTGTTCACGTTGCAGGGGGTCGAGGGCAAAATGTTCGCGCCAATGGCCTACACGATCTCGTTTGCCCTGGTCGGCGCGCTGGTCATGGCGCTGACCCTGGTGCCCGTGCTTTCCACACTGGTGTTCTCGAGTGACTCGGCACCCGCGGAGCCGCGGCTGGTCCGTTGGCTGCGGGCCGGGTACGTGCCGCTGCTCAAGCGTGCCATTGGGAAACCCAAGATCGTCTTCCTGATCGCGGTGGCCCTGTTCGGTTCGAGCCTGGCGCTGTTTCCGAAACTCGGCACGGAGTTCTCGCCGACGCTGCGTGAAGGCACGCTCATGGTCCGCTCGACCCTGCCGCCGGGGGCGAATCTCCCGACGTCGATCGATTACGCCGAGCGGATCGGAAAGGTGTTTTCCGAGTTCCCGGAGGTGACCGGCAGTTACGCCCGCGTCGGGCGAGCCGAGGTCGGCGGGGACCCTGAGCCGGTCAACGTGGTGGCCACGATCATCAACCTCAAGCCACTGGATGAATGGAGCAGCGGGCGTGACTACGAGGGGCTGCAGGCCGCCATGTCAGAGCGGGTCGACGAGATGTTGCCGGGCCTGGCGAACAACTTCTCGCAGCCCTTGCAGTTGCGTACCGACGAGCTGCTGTCCGGCGTGTTGGCCGAAGTCGTGATCAGCCTGTACGGCGAG
The DNA here is from genome assembly GCF_023555375.1 of Guyparkeria hydrothermalis. Classification (GTDB taxonomy): domain Bacteria; phylum Pseudomonadota; class Gammaproteobacteria; order Halothiobacillales; family Halothiobacillaceae; genus Guyparkeria; species Guyparkeria hydrothermalis. Next base: position 175,306 of record NZ_JAJSEE010000006.1, on the reverse strand, counting down.
GATCTCGACCAGCTCGCCCGTTACGGCAAGGAGATCGAGGCGATCGCCAAGAATGTCGACGGGGCGGTTGACGTCCGCATGCAGCAGCAGGGCGGCAAGCCGCAGGTCGTGGTCCGGCCGGACCGTGAGCAACTGGCCCGCTACGGCATCCCGCTGGACACCGTGCTAAAGACGCTGGAAACCGGCGTGGGCGGTGCCACCGCCGGGCAGGTGTTCGAAGGCGTCCGCCGTTTCGACATCTTCATGCGCTTGAAGGAGCAGAGTCGTGACCAGGTGGATCAAATTGCCAATATGCAGTTGCGCACCGACGACGGCGCGCTGATCCCGCTCTCGCGGGTGGCGGATGTCGAAACCATCGTCGGGCCGAAGAAAGTGTCACGCTCGAATGCCAGTCGTCGTGTCTACGTGCAGCTCAACGTGCGCGGCCGTGATATGGGCGGTGTGGTTCAGGACATCCAGCAGCGCGTCGCCGACGAGGTGGACTTGCCGGCCGGCTACTACGTCGAGTACGGCGGCCAGTTCGAGAACCAGCAGCGAGCGATGAAGACGCTTTACGTGGTGGTGCCGATCACCCTGGCGCTGATCTTCCTGATGCTGTTCTCGGCGTTCGGTAGCTTGCGTTACGCCACGTTGATCTTCCTCAACGTGCCGTTTGCCGTCACTGGCGGGATATTCGCCCTGTGGATTTCCGGGTTGTACCTGTCGGTGCCCGGTGCCGTGGGCTTTATCGCCGTGTTCGGCGTGGCGGTGCTCAACGGCGTAGTGATGGTGTCCTACATCAACCAACTGCGTGAACGGGGCATGGAGATTGCCGACGCGGTGCGCACTGGGGCCGAGCACAGGCTGCGTCCGGTCCTGATGACCGCCTCGGTGGCCATTCTGGGTCTGATTCCATTGCTTCTGGCCAATGGCATCGGCTCGAACGTCCAGCGCCCGCTTGCCGCGGTGGTGATTGGCGGCCTGGTGACCTCGACACTGCTGACGTTGCTTGTCCTGCCAAGCGTGTATCGCTGGTTCGCCGTGCCGCGGCGTGACGTCGACGTCTAACCATAGGAGACCCACCATGAAGGAAATCAAGGCGTACATTCGCCAACCCATGACCGATGCGGTCGTGGATGCCTTGGAGGCCATGCCGGGGATTCCCGGCGTGGCTGTCACGCCCACCTACGGATTTGGCCACGTCGTCGATGATGGTCAGACGGCACGCGTGGAGATGACAAGACTGGAGATCGAGGTACCCGATGCGATCGCCGACTCGGTGGTGGATTGCGTGCGCGAACACGCCCGCACCGGGGCGGGGCACGTCGGTGATGGCCGGATTTACGTCACCGAGCTCGCGCACGCCGTTCGCATCGCGGACGGCGCCGAAGGAGAGGCGGCGTTCTAAGGAATAGATTCCCAGACGTGGTAACTGGTTACTGATCTCTCGTTCGCGGGGGGCGAGCCGGCATGACAGCGGATTACCGGCCGCCCATCAGTCGGCTGGGTGTAATCAGTGAACAACCTGATGGCTTTACACATCTAGGGGCCCTGAAAGGTGGGCCATCGTCCTTACGTGGGGTACTTTGAATGAACAAATCTTGTGACAGCGCTTGTGGCAGCGATGCAGAGGTTTCGGAGGATACGAGTGCGCAGGCCGCCTCCAAAGCTTCAGGGGCGTGGATCAGCAGGTATGACGTGCCGAAGATGGATTGTCCATCAGAAGAGCGAATGATTCGCTTGGCCTTGAGCGGTTTTAACGAGATTCGAACATTGTCGTTCGATTTGTCGAACCGCCGGTTGGAGGTCGTTCACGATGGCGAGCCTGCCCCGATCACGTCAAAGCTGGTGACCTTGGGGCTGGGCGCTTCGCTTCAAGGTACCACTGTTGCCGACACAGCGACAATCAAGGCCGTGGAGTCCTCTGCGCCGTCTGCAACACAAGAATCCGGCACTTTGCGTTGGTTGCTCGGGATCAACGCGGTTTTGTTTGTGGTGGAGCTGACAGCCGGCCTGATCGCTCAGTCCACTGGCCTGATTGGCGAATCACTCGACAATTTTGCTGATGCGGCGGTCTATGGGCTTGCTCTTTATGCGGTTGGACATAGCGTAAAAATGCAGGTGCGTGCCGCCCACCTCGCCGGCATCTTGCAATTTATTCTGGCTATTGGCGTACTCGCGGAGGTGTTTAGGCGCTTTGTGTTCGGCAGTGAACCTGAATCACTGGTGATGATTGTTATTGCGTTCGTCGCATTGATTGCCAACACAACGGCTCTGTTACTGATATCGAAACACCGAAATGGCGGGGCTCATATGAAGGCGAGCTGGATATTTTCGGCGAATGACGTAGTGATCAACGTGGGCGTCATTACCGCCGGAGCCCTGGTCGCTTGGACTGGGTCGAATTATCCGGACCTGATTATCGGCACCATTGCGGGGATAGTTGTGCTTAACGGTGCAAGACGTATTCTGGCGCTCAAGGCTTGACTACGGTGCTTTGCATCTATTGCGTTTGGCGGGGACTTTCTCGTTCCTCAACCTCCCCACGTTCAACGAGTCTTCAATGCCCTCCAGTCATTGGGGTGCGATTCAAAGATGGCGGCCATCCACAATGGCGGCGAGGTGAGTGCAAGGGGGCGCATGCGCCGACAGACCGGGTTTTCTGATTCAACGGGGTCAATAGTGTTGGGTCATTAGATGAGAGCAAAAGGAGGACACATGGGACATCATCACGATCATCCCCACCTTGACCCCAGTTCTGGCGATCGTCGAGTGAGCATCGCCATCTGGGCCAACGGCATACTCACCGTTGCCCAGATAGTCGGGGGCATTCTCGCGGGGAGCCTCGCGCTGATCGCGGATGCTCTGCATAATTTCTCCGACATGGCAGCGCTTGTCATTGCCTACGCTGCCCGCAAGATCGCGCGACGCCCGCCAGACGCGACGATGACGTTTGGCTACGCCCGAATCGAGATCGTCGCCGCCCTGATCAACTACACCACCCTGATTCTGGTTGGCGCCTATCTGATTTACGAAGGCACGATGCGTCTGATCGACCCGCCCGAGATTCAGGGCTGGATCATCGTGATCATCGGCATGGTCGCTCTTCTCGTCGATGCGCTAACGGCCTTGCTCACCTGGTCGATGCAGAAACATAGCGTCAACATTCGCGCGCTTTTCCTGCATAACCTCTCCGATGCGCTTGCATCCATTGCCGTGATCGTCGGCGGGGCACTGATCCTGCTGTACGACATGCGCTGGGTAGACCCCGCGATCACGATCGGTATCGCGCTCTATATTCTTTATCTCGCCTTCAGCGAGATCGGGGGACCGATCCGGACGCTGATGCTGGGTTCGCCGCCCGATATCGACGGTCAGTCAGTCATTGAAACCCTGCGTGGCGTCGACGGTGTCCATGATGTCCACCACGTTCACTTGTGGCAGATGCAGGAAAACGCCGCCGCGCTCGACTGCCATGTGGTTGTCAAGGAAGCCGATTGGTCGCGACTCGAGGCAATCAAGGCGGATATCAAGGATCGGTTGAAGACACGCTTCGACATCGGCCATTCCAGCCTGGAATTCGAGCACATCGATCACGCCCACCAGGGTGCCAACCTTTATGGGCATGAGTGACCGGCCCATGAGCGCTCGAGTCGCCGGAATCGTCCCGGGGGCTCATCCATTCCGGGGGCGGATGGGCCCGGGGTAATGCGCTGTCGTTACCCCGAATTCCGCAGGAAATCGTGTTCGAAACGGTCGACCGGGCGGCCGGGCAAGGTTCGGTGGTGAGCCGTCTTGCTTTCTATTAATCGGTTGCGTCGGGGATCAGGCGGTTGGGAATCCAGTGCAGGTAGGCGGCCATGCCGAACAGCTCGATAAGCGACTGGAAAACGATCACCACGATCGCTGCTTGCCAGGCCTCGGGCAAGGCCAGGGCGATCGGCAGCATGACGAACGAGTTTCGTGTGCCGAAGCTGAAGGCCAACGTCCGGGTGGACCGGTCGCGAAGACCGAAGAGCCGGCCGAGGCCTTTGCCCAGAAAGGCGGCGGCGACCAGGTAGACGATGAAAATGAGGGCCACCTGGAAAAGCACCCCGGTGAGATCAGAGACCGTCGCGACCTGTGAGGCGGCAATGACGAAGACGACCATTGCCAGCAGCGGCACGGGCAGCAGGCCCAGCCCATCGACCAACGTCTTGGCCCTGGGGCGACGCTCGGCCAATTGCTCGGTGATCCAGGCGAGAACCAGGGGGGTAAGTATCAACCCGGCGAACGCGGTCAGCAGGTGGGTGCTGAGTGCCGCCTCGACCAGGTCGCTGCCGAGAAACAGCCACAGGTAGATCGGAAGCGCCAGCAACTGCATCAGCAGCAAGACCGGCGTGGAGGCGATCGCCCGGGCGGTGTCACCCCGACCGAGGTGGGTGAAGCTGATGAACCAGTCGGTGCAGGGAACGAGGAGTACCAGCATCACGCCGAGCTGGACGGCCGGCGACAGCGGCAAGGTAGACACCAATCCGCCGACCAGCAACGGGATTACCACGAAATTGCCGACCAGCAGGGCTCCCAGAAAGCGCAAGTCGGCCAGCCCCTGACCGACGTGAACCAGAGGCACTTGCGTGAACGTGGCATACAAGAGGGCGCCGAGTAGCGGCCAGAGCAGCGGGTCGAGCCGGGCGGCGGTCTCGGGTTGGCCAAGGCCCAGCCCCAGGCCCGCCGAGATGGCGATGAGGTAGACCCATACCTGGTGGCGTTCCATCCAGTCGCGCATTGCAATCGATCGTCCAAATAGCGGCATGATATCCCTGTGAAAGACATCGAGGCCGGTGTTTTCGTATGGGGCGCCGGTTACCCGTCGTTCGGGTGGTGTCGGCCACGGCAAACCGTAATATCCTCCGGGCATGAGTGATGCCGATCTTCCCCTGGTGATTGCCGGCCCAATGCTGCGCCGGCTTGGCCGGCGACAGTTGATCCTGACACTGGTGATCTCCGTCCTTGCAAACTTCCGGGGATGCGGTGTTCTGTCCAGAGCGATGCTCCTGGCTGATTGTCCCAGTAGTTCGGCTGATGCTTCCTGCGAGTGCCAGTCTGTTGGTACGGTCGCTCGTGCGGAGGTATTGGTAATGCCTACCTGTCGACTCATTCAGACAGGCGTGGGCGGCCTGTTTTGCACTGACAGGTTGAGTGAGTATGGCAAGTTTGGGAGTTGGCGTCTGGATCCTTAATTCCACAGATTTTGGAAATAACGAGTAGCCTAGTCATTTTGTGGAAGGATCGCCTGAACTCCAATCTCGTGGTCGAACATGTAATTGCTGAATTCATCCACCCCCGGGCCGGAAATTGGAGAAAGCTTGCCAAGACGTATGGCGTTGCCGATATCTTGCCGCGTCTTCCCAGTCAGGTTTGCTAATTCCTGTGTGCTGACTGCAAAACCCCGTAACGCTTTGATGCGTTCCAGATCTCCTCGCTTGGCATAGCGACCACCGAGACCATCGTCAACAAGTACAAGGCGTTTGGGCTTGAGCCAGTCGATTTCAAGGCGACGCTTGGCAATCCCTAGCCACTTCGTCACATGCTCTAGTCCGACGAGTTCTTTGTTATCCTGGTACGCTTCTAGATAGGCTGTTACTGTTTCTCGAGAGAAGAAACGCTTATTGCCGAGCGCGCCGCCATGCTCCAACGGTTTTAGGAATCCGCCCTTCACAAGGCGGGCGACTTTCTGGACGCTTATATTGCCCAACAACTTAGCCACATCTTCGGAATCCATATAACGGGTCTCAGCTTCAGCACGAAGACTTCGCTCACCTTTTTTTGGCCGGCCTGCGCGAGTTCTATATATCGTATTGCGCTTGATTTCGGACATGTCTAGTTGGTCAACCTGGCGCCGGGGGAATACATAGATTAGGCCACTGTCTATTCCAGGGCCAGATACTGGCGTCGCACCCGCATTCATGAGGCGTTCAGCTAAGTTTGTGACATTAAATCCATGTTTTGTGGCAATCTCCCGGGCCAAAACATACTGCTTTCGGAAGTGAATTAATTCCAATTTTGTGATGTAGCGCTGGGGGGTTCGATGATTGATCTTACGCCTCTGGAATTGGATCAATCCGTTCGCCATGAGTTGGTAAACAGCACTCTTGTAGAGGTTGAGTTTTCTGGTTAAGTCATCCACCGTGAGCAAATTATCCCGATCAGGATCATTTATCCCGATAAAACGTAGTAGGGAGGCCTTGTCGAGATATATCCCTAAGAGACCTAGCTCCTTGTCGAATCCGACAACATTTATAATTCCGTCTAATGTTGCTTGAATTATTTGTGAAAATTTCTTGGTGGACGAGTTCTTGTGCGTTTTAAGGTACTCAGAAACTGCTACACTGCCTCGACGATCCTCGTTGCTTAATAGGACGTTTCGTTCGTCAATCTTGGCCAACATCTGGTTGAGGGTCATAGCATCGATTAGAATGTCTCGGTAGCCGTCGATCTGAGGTCCGCGAAAAGCTTTGATGACTTCGGCACTAAGCAGGAGTTTGGCATTATGAGGCGAAATGCCAAGGATGTGCGCGGCTTCCTTTAGGGTAACGAGTTGATCTAAAGTGTTCTTTAAACCTATGACGTCTTTGAAAAAGTAACAACCATCCTCTTGGGGGTCTGGCAAATGGTGCTTAGCAAGTGATGCAAAACTCGGAGCTGTTACATCGAGTAGCCCGATTGTTGATTTCGACCCTATCAGACCGAGAGTTTCAGGTTTTCTAGGTGGGTCGAGGGGGGAGATTGCTCGGGCCTCATCCGAGGCAATAAAATCGTGGAACTTGTCCATTATTGTGTTATAGACCGCCGGTTGCTCATCTTTATAGGGGAAGCGGTCTAGGGTCATGCTCACACGGTGCATGAGTGCAGAAGTGCTAAAAAAAGGGAATTTGGCGCGCTCAACTTTAATGACGTCTCTCAAGAATATTTCGAAGCTTAGAGGCCATTGAGAGAAGGGCGCGAAGGCTGTAGCCACATCGTTACGGCGCTCCTCGACCGGACAGTCCCTAATGCCAAGCGTGGCGCCTGACCAAGGCCGTTTCTTGGTGAGCATGTAACCTATATGGAGTAGCGCTCCAAGTGAGGCCATGTCTCTGACAAGGGGGTGATCAGTTATCGTCCCCGTTTCAATGCACTCGGCCACCATGCGCGATACGAGGAGCTTCTCCTCATCTGCACTGACGGGCTTGACAGCCGTGAGATCCGCGTTGCACCGGCACTTGGACACACTTGGTCTCGCCCAGTTGATATACTCTCCGCATGCCGTGCATAAACTGGTCAGCTCAATCCCATGCGCGTGACAGGCGGTATAGGGTGCGAGGTCCCATAGTTGCCGGTGATATTCACTCTCTGTAAGGCACTTAACGCAAACAGCGGGTTTTCGGAATGAGAGCAGGTTGCTTGGGACCTGGGCTAGGCCGACTCTCAGCCGAAGTTCGGAGTCTGTTGAAACTGGTTGATAGCTCAGTCCCTCAAGGCTTTCACTCGTCTTGTCGACGATCGCGGCCAAGGGTTTGAGGTTAGCCTGGCCTTTGGCGATGGGTGGGATGCGTGAAAGCCAGCTATTGCTATTAGCCAAACCGGTCAGCCCAAGGATCACACTGGGCGAGTCATACGCATTGGCTTCAGTTAGGCGTACTAGGTAACCCGGCAGACTTTCGTCCGACATCGGGGCTGGTCGGATTAGCAGTTTTCGTCTGGCCGTCTGCGTCATTGTGTATACCCCATGGCAATCAACTGCGATTTAGCACCTCGGAGGCAGTCAGTTTTTTCTGTTTGGGGCGAATCCTGTTGCTGGTACCAAGCGGATTTTCGAACTCTTTCTGTACCATCGGCCACGTTTTGATGGCTTCCAGGTCCACTTGAAACGGGTTCTGAGGGAACTCGTCGCCTTGGATGCTTCTCCGCTCGTACGCCCGGGCAAAATGACCAGCATCCCATTTGTGATCACCATCCTGAATGGCGAATCGGGCCGCCTGCTTGATCAAGGTCATGACATTGGCCGCTGTGCCATGACTGGCGATGTAGAGAGGAAACGCGAGATCTATTTCAGCCAAGTGAGATGCAGCTTGCAAAGGAAGCTTCTTTTCGACCTCGGCTAGGAATTTTCGGAATTCAACCTGTCCCTGATCTGTTTTCCATGAAAACGGGGCGAGGCGTCTTCGCACCATGAAACGGCGTTTAAGTTGAGGACTCGTTTCAAGGATAGCCTCTGACTCTGGCATCCCGATCAATATCATCGGCACCTTCGTGCTATTGATCAATGACTTAATCCAGTCAGAAACGTCCTGAACAACACGTTGGGTCTTGTTGTCGATCAAGTGCTGGAACTCGTCCAGCAGAATGAGTTCAACGCCGCAATGTTCGATCAGATGGGCTAGGCGCTGACCTTGGGTGACAGTGGTTCCGCGATCAGGAGCTGGGTCACCAAGAGAGTCCAGTAGGGCCGTGGCGACACCCTTGATAGTTGCTTTGGCAGGGATCTCTGCGTGAAATACAGGTACATGGGTTCGATCCGTCTCATCGATGGGCGGGTACTGTTCCAGGTATTGCTGTATCAAACTGGTCTTTCCGACACCAGAACTACCGGTTAGGAACATACATTGGGGTTCTGCCGTGATTTTCGAGGCCTCGTGGCACTCCCCAATGAGTTCTACCAGTTCCCTGATGCGCGGGTACATGACATAAATCTGTTCGATCCAGCGAATGCGATCGAGCTCATCGTTCGCAAGCTCTCCAAATTTACTCACCCCTCTCCTCCTCTCCTTTGCGTTTCAGCGTATATCCTGCCTCCCAGCCATCGGTGTCTTCGTACAACGACGCAAGGAGTTCATCCTCGCTGGGCTTGGCGCTTTGTGGTGTCGCATCAGCAACAGTTTCTTCCTGATTAGTTTCATTCTCTTGAATGAGGTCATCTCTTGAGATGCTTTCCTCTGAAATCGGTCCCGTGCGCGAATCTTTGGTCTTCTGGGAAACATTGTTGAATCGTGCCAGCTTCTGGGTTCCCTTGCGTTTTTTAATTAGGCCGCGGTCGTTTTCGATGACCTTCTGGATTCGCTCTTGGGCTTCGAATAAGGCCGCCATATTGACGGTGGACTGGGCGTGTTCGCGTGCGTTGTTTTTAATGACTTGGTGTTGGAACAGCGTCTTGCCTGCGGTGTACTCCTGATTCACGGCCGGAATCCGGATGTATTCCTGTTTGATCGGGTCCAGAACATAGATATGCGAGATATCCGAGGGATCGATTTTGATGTCGACCACAGGTTTGTCCACCAAGCGGCGACGTAGGTGAGCGAGGCTGGGTGAGTTATAGCGCAGTCCTTCGAACTGGACGCCAGTGGGTTGAATCTTTCGCGTCTCTTGCAAGCCGAGCACTACTTCAAGTTCGCTCTTGCTTCTGGGGAGGATCGGGGGGAATTTTTCAACCGCCTTGCGCCATTTGGCAGACGGGGTGTCTTCGATGCGTTCATTGAACGTCTGCTGATAAATATCGACAACCCACATATGCATGATCTCCACCAAAGACGAGAACATGATGACCGCGTCCTTGGCTGGATTGTACTCAGCCAACTGAACCAGCTCCTTCATGCTTTTGCCGGGATTGCTGTCGATCAACTTCCTGTTTACGGTACCGAAGTAGCGTTCGATCGATGATTTGTACCAAGGTTGCCGGGGCGGTGAATACTGGATGTTTATACCTAGTTGAAGGCAAGCCTCCTCAAATGCTGTGCTGTAAAATTCCTTGCCATTGTCGACTACAAGTGTCTCGAATACGCCGTAAACATCCCAAGTATTCCTTATCTTGGGGTAACTCGCGTGTAGCGCCACCTTCGGCAAAATGGCATGTTTCAAGCATTCCATGACGCTAATCGCACTGGGCGGCGTGAAGCTGATGTAAAAGCCTACGACCGATCGCGTGAAGTGATCCAAGGCAACGGTCAGATAAGGCCGCCCTAGGGGCAGGTGGCTCTCATCATCAATTACGAACATGTCTAGTTGGGTGTGGTCTATCTCCACACGCTCCAAGGGGCGCGTTGTGACCACGCCTTGGCCATAGGCACGAAACTCGCGTTCGGCCGCACGCTTGCCCCTACGCTTTTCCGTGATCAGCATAGGGTCAAGCTTGCGCACCTGTCTGAGCACTGTTCGATAGGAAGGAGCTACCAAGGCATCATCTGGGTTGCGCATCCGATTCTCTTTGTGAATACGCAACAGAATGTCCTCGTAGACCGACGCAACACTCGGAGCGCTCAGACGGAAGAAAACCGAGTCAATCGACTGCTTAATGATTGACGTCACTCCTTGACTAAGACGGTTGCGACGATTGCCTTTGCTCGCATTGTCGTCCAAGAGGGCTCGGATATCTGATCCAGCCTGCTTGTGGGCACGGATCCATCGATACAATGAAATCCAAGAGGGCGGTTTGGGATCGCCAATCTCTTTAGCCACATTGGCAATGACGGGCGTCAAGGTTTTTTCCGTGAAGGATTCCAAATTAAGTTCATTGACCGCTTGAACGTATTTAAGGCGTCGCAATCCTTTTTTCTTTTGCTCTGCAGGTTTGGAGGCAAAGTCTGCCAAGACCCAATGGCTCACATTCGGAGTGGTTGTCGTTGCCTCTTCGTAGCTGACAAATTCGATTGCCTCTCGAACCAACAGTTCAACAGCTTCCTTCATGGGCATAGAGATGACTTGGCCATCACTTAGCCTGCGAAGCCTCAATACTTGAGTATTAGGGTCTGAGCTGTCGATGTGCCAGATGCCGCCGCGGTAGGCGATGTGGTGGCCAGGAGTAAACTGGTAACGGCTCATGATGATTCCTCCTGAGCAGACCAGGCCGCTTTGACCGACATGTCAGGCCGAATCGGCTTGTCCAGGTCAAACACTATTTGACCTTGGTACATCAGGGCGTAGCAGACCGACCGGTCGGCACCATAGTCGGCACACTGGGCAATCAACTCTTCCATGGAAAGCTCGGAATGTGTGGGCACGTTGTGGTGCAGTCCAGCCACCACCAAAGGGTCGAGTGGTGTTTGTGCATAACGGTAGAGCAGCTTGATGTTGTTGAGTCGGTGTCCTTCCCGAATCTGGCTACCGGTGCGGAGGAGGTATTCGCACCCCCGCGCGTGGAAGAAGGCGCTGCGAGCCTGATGCAGGCGAATGAACTCGTCCTTCATAGCCTTCTCGTCCGGCTTGATCTCGACGTACTGCGGAAGGTCCAATCCTCGGCGTATGATCTCGAAGTCCGGGGTATGTTTGAGGATCTTGTCCTCGAAGCTGTATGAAATCGTGATTGGCTGGGATCGGTAGGCGATGACATCCTGGTCATGCTCCAAAATGTAACAGTAGTCCCTTTCCAGTTGGGATTCCCACCAGACTGCTTTCTTCATCTTTACGCTCATGAACTGGCCAATGACGCGATCGCGTCGGCCTCGGTTCGTGATCTTGCGTGCTCCATGCTTTGCCACTGAAAACCTCATAAAAAAAGGGCGCCCTACGGACACCCCTTTAGGTCAAGCTCTTTCCGTTTTCAAGTTATTCGTCACTTTATTTCACTTTATGTGTCTCAGTTTTCACCTTATTCGTCACTTCACAGTTTGTTCTGGCTTACCAGGTGAGGGCGCCCCCAGTCTGATAGTCGGTAACCCGAGTCTCGAAAAAGTTCTTCTCCTTCTTCAGGTCGACCACCTCACTCATCCACGGGAACGGGTTGGTCGCGCCCGGGTACAGCTCGGCCAGGCCGATCTGGCTGCAGCGGCGGTTGGTGATGAAGTGCATGTACTCCTCGCACATCTCGGCGTTCAGGCCGAGCAGGCCGTTGGGGATGGTGTCGCGGGCGTAGTCGATCTCGAGTTCGCAGGCCTCGCGCAGCATCTCGTGCACTTCGTGCTGGAAGGCTTCGCCCCACAGTTCCGGGTTCTCGATCTTGATCTGGTTGATCAGGTCGATGCCGAAGTTCAGGTGGATGGACTCGTCGCGCATGATGTACTGGTACTGCTCGGCGATGCCGGTCATCTTGTTGCGACGGCCCAGTGACAGGATCTGCGCGAAGCCGGTGTAGAACCACATGCCCTCGAACACCACGTAGAAGGCGACCAGGTCACGCAGGAAGTTCTGGGCGCCGTCCTGCGTGGAGGTGTTGAAGGTGCCGTCGGAGAGGTTCTGGGTGTACTTCAGGGCCCAGGAGTCCTTGGCGGTGATCGACGGGACTTCGCGGTACATGTTGAACAGCTCGCCCTCGGCCAGGCCCAGGCTGTCGACGATGTACTGGAAGGTGTGGGTGTGGACCGCTTCCTCGAAGGCCTGGCGCAGCAGGTACTGGCGGCACTCGGGGTTGGTGACCTGCTCGTAGACGGCAAGCACGATGTTGTTGGCGACCAGGCTCTCGGCGGTGGCGAAGAAGCCGAGGTTGCGCATCACCATGTTGCGCTCGTCCTGGGTCAGGCCGTCCTTGGACTTCCACAGGGCCAGATCCGCCTGCATGGAGACCTCGGTGGGCATCCAGTGGTTGTTGCAGCCGGCGAGGTACTTTTCCCAGGCCCACTGGTACTTGAGCGGCAGCAGCTGGTTGACGTCGGCCTTGGCGTTGATGATGCGCTTTTCGGAGACGTCGACGCGCCCGGCGTTGGCCTCGATACCACCCAGACCGGTCTGGTCGGCGCCTTCGGCGGCGGTCGGGTCGAAGTGATGCTCTTGGCCATCGTCGTAGGAGGCCGGCATCACGCTGGCCGCGTTCGGGGCGTGGGCGGGTTCGTCGTTGCCTTTCTTCAGCGGGTCATTCCAATCGAGCATGGTTCTCTCCTTTTTCTTCCGGTTCTCACCGGGCCGGGCAGGGCGGCTGCCCGGCGGTATTCACGTCAATTCGGTAGTGCCTTCGCGGGCCTTACTGGCAGGCCTCGCACTCGGGATCGTCGATGGAGCAGGCCTTCGGGCCGGCGGCGGCCGCCGGATCGGCGGAGACGCCGCGTAGCTTGCCGTCCAGCTTGTTCATCGTGGTCTTCTCGATACGCGTCTTGGAGGCGGCGCGCAGGTAGTAGGTGGTCTTGAGGCCACGCACCCACGCGAGCTTGTACATGTTGTCGATCTTCGGACCCGACGGCTCGGCCATGTAGAGGTTGAGCGACTGGGCCTGGTCGATCCACTTCTGGCGGCGCGAACCGGCCTCGATCAGCCAGCGCGGGTCGATCTCGAAGGCGGTGGCGTACAGCGCCTTGAGCTCGTCCGGCACGCGGTCGATCGCCTGTACGGAACCGTCGAAGTACTTGAGATCGTTGACCATGACCTCGTCCCACAGGCCGCGGTCCTTGAGATCGCGGACCAGGTACGGGTTGACCACGGTGAACTCGCCCGAGAGGTTGGACTTCACGAACAGGTTCTCGAAGGTCGGCTCGATCGACTGCGAGACGCCGCAGATGTTCGAGATGGTCGCCGTCGGCGCGATCGCCATGGTGTTGGAGTTGCGCATGCCCTGTTTCTTGATCTTCTTGCGCAGGGCGTTCCAGTCCAGGGTCTGGTCGCGGTTCATGTCGAGATACTCGCCACGCGACTCGGCCAGGAGCTCGATCGAGTCGATCGGCAGGATGCCGCGGCTCCACAGCGAGCCCTCGTAGCTCGCGTAGCGACCGCGCTCGGCGGCCAGATCACTGGAGGCGGAGATGGCGTGGTAGCTGACCGTCTCCATGGAGCGGTCGGCGAACTCGACCGCCGCATCCGAGCCGTACGGGATCTTCTGCTTGTAGAGCGCATCCTGGAAACCCATGATCCCCAGGCCCACCGGGCGGTGGCGCAGGTTGGAATTGCGCGCCTGCGGCACCGAGTAGTAGTTGTACTCGATCACGTTGTCGAGCATGCGCATCGCGGTCCTGATGGTGCGCTCGACCTTCTCCTCGTCGATGCCGTTCTCGGTGGTGTGCTGCGCGAGGTTGACCGAGCCGAGGTTGCACACGGCGATCTCGGAGTCGTTGGTGTGCAGGGTGATCTCGGTGCAGAGGTTCGAGCTGTGGACCACGCCGGCGTGCTGGTTGGTGTAGCGCAGGTTGCAGGGGTCCTTGAAGGTCACCCACGGGTGGCCGGTCTCGAACAGCATCGAGAGCATGCGGCGCCACAGGTTGACCGCCGGAATCTTGCGGAAGTTCTTGATCTCGCCGCGCTCGGCCTTGGCCTCGTACTCGACGTAGGCCTTCTCGAAGGCCGTGCCGGAGAGGTCGTGCAGGTCCGGGCACTCGGCCGGCGAGAACAGCGTCCACTCGGCTTCCTCGGCGACGCGCTTCATGAAGAGATCCGGCACCCAGTTGGCGGTGTTCATGTCGTGGGTGCGGCGGCGGTCGTCACCGGTGTTCTTGCGCAGGTCCAGGAATTCCTCGATGTCCAGGTGCCAGGTCTCGAGGTACGCACAGACCGCGCCCTTGCGCTTGCCGCCCTGGTTGACCGCCACGGCGGTGTCGTTGGCCACCTTGAGGAACGGCACGACGCCCTGGCTCTTGCCGTTGGTGCCCTTGATGTGGCTGCCCAGCGCCCGGACGCGGGTCCAGTCGTTGCCCAGGCCCCCGGCGAACTTGGACAGCAGCGCGTTGTCGCGGATCGAGCCGTAGATGCCGTCGAGGTGGTCCGGCACGGTGGTGAGATAGCAGCTCGACAGCTGCGGGCGCAGGGTGCCGGAGTTGAACAGCGTCGGGGTCGAGGACATGAAGTCGAACGACGACAGCAGGCGGTAGAACTCGATCGCACGCTCCTCGCGGTCGATCTCGTTGATCGCCAGACCCATCGCCACGCGCATGAAGAACGCCTGCGGCAGCTCGAAGCGCACGTCGTCCTGGTGCAGGAAGTAGCGGTCGTAGAGGGTCTGCAGACCGAGGTAGGTGAACTGCAGGTCACGCTCGTGATCCAGTGCCTGGCCCAGTCGCTCGAGGTCGTACTGCTGCAGGGTCGGGTCGAGCAGCTCGTGCTCGACGCCCACCTTGATGTATTCCTTGAAGTAGTCCGGGTAGATGGTCGCCATCTCCGCCTGGGTGCAGGCGGTCACCGGGTTGTGCACGAAGCGCAGCGCCTCGGTGCGCATGGAGTCGAGCAGCAGGCGGGCGGCGACCTGGGAGTAGGCCGGGTCGATCTCGATCAGGGTGCGCGCGCTCATCACCAACGCGGTGCTGACCTCGTGCTCGGCGACGCCGTCGTAGAGGTTGCGGATGGTCTCGTCGACGATGCGCTGGTTGTCGACGCTTTCGAGATCGGCACAAGCCTCGTCGACCAGGCGCGACAGACGCACGGTGTCCAGCGGCTCGGTGGTGCCGTCGTAGCGGGTGACGCGGATCGCCGGCTTCTCGCTGGTGGTCTCGCTCTCTTCCTCCATCTCCGCGGCGCGCTTCTGGGCCTGCTGCTCGCGGTAGAGGACGTAGGCGCGGGCGACCTTGTGGTGGCCCTCGCGCATCAGGGCCAGCTCGACCTGGTCCTGGATGTCCTCGATGTGGACGGTGCCGCCGCCGGGCAGGCGACGCTTCAAGGCCTGGTCGATCAGCGAGACCAGGGCCTCGACCGACTCGTGGACGCGGGCGGAGGCCGCCGCGCCACCGCCCTCGACGGCCAGGAAGGCCTTGGTCATGGCGACCTTGATCTTGGACGGATCGTAGGCGGTCAGCTTGCCGTTACGGCGGATGACGCGTACCTGGCCCGGGGTGGCCGCGGCGTTCTCGATGCCGCTGGCCGCGTTGCCGGTCTGCTCGTGGTACGCCTGGGTCGGGGTTTCTACTGTCTGACTGGTGCTCATGCCGCTGATCCGTCCTCTGTGGTCTGGTTCGAAGGCCCGCTCGCGCGGGACGCCGATTCCCTGTTCGTGAATTGTCCTTGCCACGCCCCGCATGCCGGGGCGTGGATGGGCCGCGTCTGGCGTCGCCAGCGCGACGGCCCGAGTCTGGTCGCACGGCCGGTCCCGGTGTCGCCGCCTGGGGGATCACCGGGCGACTCGCCGTGCGATGTCGGGGCTGACGATCGAGTCGATCGCGGCCCCCTCGAGAGCCTTGATTGTGGTCGCTGGCCAAGCAAAGTCAACTGGGGAAATCGCAAATACTGTGCTCTGATGGAGTCAATACCACTATATGCTGTGTATTAATCGGTGCGGGACTTGTTGGAAGCATCTGGGCAAGCCGTGCACAGCCTGTGGATAAACGCGGTGGAAAAACCGCTAACCCCGCGTCCTGACACGGCTGTCCGTCGACCGGCCGTTGCCGCCATCAATAAAACCCGCGGGCAGGAAAAAAATTTTTGTCTTCCAGCCTTGGGGGTGGGGTCGGACGCGGGGTGGGAACCGGGTGGTCCGCCCGGGATGGCTGGCCCATCCCGACCCGCGTCGTGGGCCCGGTTGGAGGGGGGTGTCGCGGCAGGCATAATCAAGGCCACACGGCCCCGCCACCTGGGGCGCACCACCATTGTCACGGGAGCAGGCATGCGGATTCTGGTCACCGGCGCCGCCGGTTTCATTGGCTCGACGTTATCGGCGCGGTTGCTCGACCGCGGCGACACGGTCATCGGGCTGGACAACCTCAACGACTACTACGACGTGAGCCTCAAGGAGGCCCGCCTGGCCCGGCTGACCGACCGCGAGGGCTTTTCCTTCGAGAAACTCGACGTCGCCGATCGCGCCGGCATGGCCGGCCTGTTCGAGCGCGTCAAACCCGAGCGCGTGGTGCATCTGGCCGCCCAGGCGGGGGTGCGCTATTCGCTGGAGAATCCGCACGCCTACATCGACGCCAACCTGGTGGGCTTTACCAATATCCTCGAGGGCTGCCGCCACAACGACGTGGGTCACCTGGTCTACGCCTCGTCGAGCTCGGTCTACGGCGCGAACACCGAGATGCCGTTCTCGGTGCACCACAACGTCGACCATCCGCTGTCGCTGTACGCCGCGACCAAGAAGGCCAACGAGCTGATGGCGCATACCTACGCCTCGCTCTACGACCTGCCCACCACCGGCCTGCGGTTCTTCACTGTCTACGGCCCTTGGGGGCGCCCGGACATGGCGCTGTTCAAGTTCACCAAGAACATCCTCGCGGGCAAGCCGATCGACGTGTTCAACCACGGCCATCACCGCCGCGACTTCACCTACATCGACGACATCGTCGAAGGGGTGATCCGCACGCTCGATCACGTCGCCACCGCGAATCCCGACTGGAGCGCGGCGACCCCCGACTCCGGCACCTCGTTCGCCCCCTGGCGCGTCTACAACATCGGCAGCCACCGACCGGTGGAACTGCTGCGCTACATCGAGCTGATCGAGGAGGCCACCGGCAAGAAGGCCGAACTGAATCTCCTGCCGATGCAGCCGGGCGACGTGCCGGACACCTACGCTGACGTCGAGGACCTCAAGAACGACGTCGGCTACGCGCCCAGCACGCCGGTCGAGGAGGGCGTGGCCCGCTTCGTCGAGTGGTATCGCGGCTACTATGGGGTCTGAGGGCCGATCCGCTGATTGAATCGCCACGCCGGGCCCGTCGGCCTGGCCCGACCGGCAAGGAGCCAAGATGGCCGCGGAACTCTGGGAAATACGCGATTTCATCGCCGAGGTGCCGGCCTTCGCCGAGCTGCCGGGCAAGGTGCTGGACGCCCTGCCACGGCGGTTGACGGTGCGCTACCTGCGCCGCGGTCGCCCGTTCCCGCCACCCGATGCCGAGCCCGGCCTGTGGATCGTGCGCAGCGGCGCGCTGGCCGTGCGCGAGCCCGACGGGCGCCTGCGCGAGAAACTCGGCGAGACCGATCTCTACCTCGACGCCCCCCAGCCGACCGAGCCGGAGGCCCGGGGGGAGGACACTGCCGAGACGCCCGCCGTGGCGGTGGTCGAGGACAGCCTGCTCTACCAGTTGCCGCTGCCGGCGTTCGAGGATCTGCTCGAGGCGCATCCGGTGTTTGCCTGGCGCTTCGAGCGCAGCCGTCGCGAGCGGCTCGAGCGCGCCCTGAGCGAGCTGGGCCAGGGCGGTCGCCCGGAGGCACTGATGGCGGCAACGGTCGAGGCGTTGCGGCGACGCGAGCCGATCACCGCCTCGCCGGACATCCCCATCCGCCAGGGCGCCGAGATCATGACCGAGGCACAGGTCTCGGCGCTGTTGCTGGTCGAGGACGAACGATTAGTGGGACTGGTCACCGATCGAGACCTGCGCCGGCGCTGCCTGGCCGCGGGCGTGTCGGTCGATTCGCCGTTGCGCGAGATCATGACCGAGTCCTTGATCACGGTCGCCCCGACGAGTTCGGCATTCGAGGCCTCGCTTCTGTTCTCGCGGCACAATATCCACCACCTGCCGGTGGTCGCCGAGGACGGCGCGCTGGTGGGTATCCTGTCGACCTCCGACCTGTTGCGCCACCAGGGCACCCATTCGATTCACCTGGTCCGCGATGCGATGGCCGCCCCGGACCTCGAGGCGATCGCCCGGGTCGGGTCGCGCCTGCCGGATCTCGAGGCGCAACTGGTCGCGATCGGCGCGGAGGCCGAGCCGCTGGGTGAGGCGATGGTTACGGTCACCGACGCCATGACCCGCCGGCTGACCGAACTGGCCGAGCAGGCGCTTGGCCCGGCGCCGGTCGACTGGGCCTGGGCGGCGCTGGGTAGCCAGGGTCGACGCGAGCAGACCGCGTTCACCGACCAGGACAACGCCCTGATCCTCGATGAGGCCTTCGACCCGGCGCAGCACGGAGAGTGGTTCGAGCGCTTCGCCCAGTTTGTCACCGAGGGCCTCGCCGCGGCGGGCTTGGAGCCGTGCCCGGGCGAGACCATGGCGACTACCCCGGACTGGCGCCAGTCGGTGGCCGGCTGGGCCCGCATCTTCCGCGACTGGATCGAGCAGCCCGAGCCGCACTCGATCATGCTGGCGACCAACTTCTTCGACATGCGCGTGGTCGCCGGAAACGACTCGCTGCTCGATGCCCTCTGGGACACGGTGCGCCCGCTGGCGGTATCGAACACCATCTTCCAGCGCCGCCTGGCCAACAACGCGCTGGCCATCCGCATGCCGCTGGGCTTTTTCCGCCGGCTGGTGGTGGTCGACGACGAGCAACACGACGATCGGCTCGATCTCAAGCGCTACGGCTTGATGCCGATTGCCGACCTTGCTCGCCTGCACGCGGTCAGCCTGGGGCTGCCGGAGCTGCACACCGTGCGTCGCCTGCAGGCCGCGTCGGCGGCCGGTGGCCTCTCGGCCTCGGCCGCGGCCGGGCTGGTCGATGCCTGGCGCCTGTTCTACGTGCTGCGCGCCCGCCACCAGGCCGCCCAGGCCCGGCGGGGCGAACCGCTGGATAACCGGCTCGACCCGGACCGGCTCTCGGGCCTGGAGCGTGATCACCTGCGCGATGCCTTCCGGGTGGTCGATGACCACCAGCGCTGGGTGCGTGCCCACTTCGACGTCAGCGGCACCCGCTGAGATGGCCCGCCTGCGCCTGTCCTGGTTTCCGCATGCCAGCTGGCTCGCGTTGCGCCGGCGCTATCACCGCCGCCGGGCCAAGCCCGACTCGGCATTGGTCCACTTTCTCGATACGCCCGTGGCCGACATCGATGCCGACTGGCGCCAGGGCGAGTACCTGGTGCTCGATTTCGAGACCACCGGGCTCGACCCGCGCCAGGATCGCCTGCTGAGCGTGGGCTGGGTGGTGATGCGCGGCCCGACCATCGATCTGGGTACCGCGCACCACGAGGTGATCAACCCGCGGATCGGCATCCCCGAGCAGAGCGCGGTGATCCACTGCATCACCGACGATGCCGCCGCCGAGGGCCTGCCCGAGCGCGTCGCCCTGGAGCAGGTGCTCGAGGCGCTGACCGGCCGCGTGCTGGTCGCGCACAACGCGCGCTTCGAGATCGCCTTTCTCAATGCCGCCTGCCGGCGGCACTTCGGCGCGGGGCTAGCCATTCCGGTGATCGACACCCTGCTACTGGCTCGACAGGGCTTCGAGCGCCGCCACCTGCACCACGGCCCGGGCGAGCTGCGCCTGGATGCCCTGCGCGGGCGCTACCACCTGCCGCGCTACCACGCCCACCACGCCCTGATCGACGCCCTGGCCACCGCCGAGCTGCACTCGGCCCTGTGCCAGGATCGCGTCTCGCCCACCGGGCGCTTGGCGGTGCGGAACCTGTTGTCGGTGTTGTGAAGCGTGGGTCGGGGCATCGCGGCTAAAGCCGCCCCTACGCTCGAATCGATCTCGTAGGAGCGCCTTCAGGCGCGATGCCCGATCGCCTACGCCGCCTCGGCATTTGCCGGCATCACCCGCTGGCTGATGCTCTCGCGCAGGGAGAGCAGGGCGGGGATGACGAACAGCACCAGCAGGGTGGAGTAGCCCAGGCCGAAGGCGATCGAGGTGGCCATCGGGATCAGGAACTGCGCCTGCAGCGAGGTCTCGAACAGCAGCGGGGTCAGGCCGCCGATGGTGGTCAGCGAGGTCAGCATCACCGCGCGCAGGCGCTGGACGGCGGCCTGCTCGAGGGCCTCGTCGACCGACAGCCCGGCGGCGAGCTGATCGCGGTAGAAGGCGACCAGGATGATGGCGTTGTTGACCACGATCCCGGACAGGCCGAACAGGCCGAACAGCGACAGGATGGTCAGCTCGATGCCCATCGCCCAGTGGCCGAAGATCGCCCCGACCAGCCCCAGCGGGATGACCGTGAGCACGATCAGGGGCAGGGTCCAGGCCGAGAACACCCAGACCAGCACGATGTACATCAGGGCCAGGCCCAGGTAGAGGCCGAACTTCATGTCGGCCATGGTCTCGCGCTGGTCGGCCTGTCGACCCTCGAAGCTGTAGCCGATGCCGTGGCGGCTGGCCAGTTCCGGCAGGGTGTCGCGCTCGAGGGCGGCACGCAGGTTCTCGGCGTTGGCCAGCTCGCGGTTGATCTCCGCGGATACCTCGACGGCGCGCACGCCCTCGGCGTGGCGGATGGCCTCGAAACCGCGCTGCGAGCCGAGGTCCACCACCTGGCGTACCGGCACGAAGCTGCCGTCGTCGGTGCGGATGCTGATGTCGTCGAGCGAGGCGATCTGCCGGCGTTCGGCGCGCGGCAACAGCACCCGGACCTCGACCTCGTCGGGACCGGACTGGTAGATCTGGCTCAACGCGCCATCGTAGGCCGCGCGCAGCTGGTTGCCCACGTCGATGGTGGTCAGCCCGAGTGCCCGGCCCTGGGCATTGACCGAGAACGTGATCTGCTGGCGCCCGTAGGGTAGGTCGTCGCTGACGTCGACCACGCCCGGCACGCCCTTGAGGGTCTCGGCGAGCGAGACGGCCGCGTTTTTCAGATCGTCGGTGGTGCCGCCCTTGAGGCGCACGGTCAGGTCGGCGCCCGGCGGTCCGCCCTGGCGCGAGCTGATCGAGAAGTTTTCCATGCCCGGCGGCACGCGGGTGTTCTCCCGCCAGGTACGGATGAACTCGGCGTTGCGGGTGCTGCGGGCGTCCGGTTCGACCAGCTCGATCAGCATCGACCCGAGTTGGTCGCCCTGGGTGCCGCTTTCCGCCCCGATGGTCCCGCCCAACCGGACGATGGCGGTCTGCACCAGTGGCTCGCCCAGCTCGTCCTCGGTCTGCTCGAGGCTGCGCTCGAGCTCGTCCATGAACGCGCTCATGCGCTCGCGGTCGGTGCCGGCAACGAAGGTGGCGTTGGCGTAGACGATCTGCGACTCGGGGGTGGGGAAGAAGGTAAAGCCCAAACGCCCGCCCGCGAGCAGGCCGACGGCGAGGATGACCGTGGCGACCGCCGTGGCCAGCGTCACGCCGCGATGGCCGATGGCGAACCGCACCGCCGGCCGGAAATGCTGCTGACGAAAGTGATCGAAGCGGCGATCGAAACCCGCCCGGAGGCGCGCCAGTCGGCCGGGTTGGCGTTGGCCGAGCCGGTCATCGCGATGTCGGCCACTGAAGGCCCCGCGCAGGTGGCCAGGCAGCACCAGGAAGGCCTCCACCAGCGAGGCGGCGATCACGCAGATCATCACCACCGGGATGTCGCGCAGGATCTGGCCGATGGTGCCGCCGACCACCAGCAGCGGCATGAAGGCGGCGATGGTGGTCAGCGACGAGGCCATCACCGGCCAGAACATCCGCCGCGCCGCCCCCTGCGAGGCGAGCAGGGGCGCCTCGCCGTGACGGAAGTGGGCATCGGCGTCCTCGCCGACCACGATGGCGTCGTCGACGATCACCCCGAGCGCCATGATCAGGGCGAACAGCGAGATCATGTTGATCGACCCCCCGATCAGCCAGAGGATCGCCAGCGCGGCGAGGAAGGCGGCCGGGATACCGGCGGCGACCCAGAAGGCCACCCGACCGGGCAGGAACAGGTAGAGCAGCACCAGGACCAGGATCAGGCCGCCGGCGCCGTTGGTGACTAGCAGGTTGATGCGGTCGCGGATCAGCTGCCAGGACTGGTCGTAGGCCTTGACGTGCATGCCGGGCGGCAGGGTCGGGGCCGTCTCGTCGACCCATCGCTGCAGCGCCCGCGCCGACTCCAGGCTGTCGCCGTGCTCGGCGCGTTGGAGCACCAGTTCGGCCGCCGGCATGCCCTCATGGCGCAGCAGCAGCGAATCGCGCCGCGGCTCCTGGATGATGCGTGCGATCTGGTCGAGGTCGAGGCGCGCCTGCGGGCTGCTGATGACCGAAAGGTTGGCGAATTCCAGGGGGCGGCGGCGCTGTTCGACCGCGCGCAGCTCCCGGCCGCCGTCGGCGCTGCCGAACTCGCCGGCCGGCACGTCGCGCGAGAGGGCATCGACCGTCTCCGACAGTTGCGGCAACGACTGGCCGAGTGCGGCCAACGAGGCGGAAGGCACCTCGATCGCGATCTGCTGTTCGGGCACCCCGTTGACGGTGACCCGGTCGATGCCCCGGTCGATCAGCTCGCGCTCGAAGCGATCGACCCACTGGCGCAGCGCGCCGCGCTCGACGTCGCCGTAGACCAGCAGGCGGGCGACCGGGTCGAACTTGGGCGCCCGGCTGATTTGCGGGTTTTCGGCATCGGCGGGGAAGTTGCGGAAGGTGTCGACCTGCTCGCGCACGTCGTTGAGCGCGAGCACCGGATCGGTGCCCTGCAGGAACTCCAGCGTGATGGTGGAGATGCCCTGGGCCGAGGTGGAGGTCATGGTGTCCACGTCGGGCACGGCCCGCAGGCGTTCCTCGAGCGGGTTGGTGATGCCGCGTTCGACGTCCTCGGCCGAGGCGCCGGTCCAGACCACCGAGACCGTGACGATGTCCACGGCGAAATTGGGGAAGAACTGGATGTTCATCCGCGAGAGGGCGAACAGCCCGCCGAGGACCATCAGCAGCATCACCAGGTGCGGGGCGACCCGGTGACGGGCAAAACGCTCCAGCACGCCGCGCGGCTGCCCGTCGGTCATTCGTCGGCCCCGGCCGTGGAGGGACTGCCTGGGCTGGCCGCCTTGTCCTCCCAGCGCACCTTCAGGCCGTCGACGGCGTTGGGCAGCTGGGTGGTCGCCAGGCGATCGCCGGCCGCGAGGGTCGGCGCGCGCACCAGGAGGGCGCCTTGCTCGCCGGTCGCGTCATCGCCGCGGTATTCGCCCAGCCGCTCGACCCGGGCGCGTTCCAGTCGTCCGTCGCGGATACGGTAGACGTGATCGTTGCCGTACAGCGCGCTGTGCGGGATGGCGACGGCATTATCGACCGCCGGCATCTTAAGCTCGATCGTCACGACCTGGCCGGCGCGCAGCGACGGGTCGGGCTCGACATAACGGAACCGTCCGGTTGCGCCCTGACCGCTGGCCTCGGCGGCGATGCGTTCGAGTTCGAGTGCTGCGCCGGACTCCCGCGTGCGGGCCCGGGGCGGATCGCCGGCCCGTAACGCCTCGAGCATCGAGGCAACCCGTTTCGAGGGAATCAGGGCCCGTGCCTCGAAGCCGTCCCAGGGGTAGAAGGTCAGCAGGGTGGCATTGGCGGCGACCTGGTCGCCCGCCGTGACCTCGACGTTGCCGACCAGGCCGTCGGCCGGGGCTTCGGCGCGGGCACGCTCGAGATCGCGTTCGGCGGCCAGCACGTCGGCCTTGGCGGCCTCGCGGCGGGCCTCGAGCCCGGCGAGCCGGGCATCGAACGTGGCCAGGCGTTCGCGGCGGGTATTGAGGGCCAGTCGCGCCTGACTCAGGGCATCCCGGGCGTTGTCGACGTCGGCCTGCGAGGCGAGGTTGCGACCCCGCAGGTCACGACTGCGCGACAGGGCCGTCTCGGCGTTCTGCACGATTTCCTGTTCCAGGGCCAGTGCCTGGCGATCGGATTCGTGCTGCGCCCGCGCCTCGCGGATCTGTGCCTCGAGATCGGCAAGGTTGGCCCTGGCGCGCGTCAGGGCGGGCTGGAAGTCGCGGGAATCGAGTTCGATCAGGCGCTCCCCTCGGGTCACGGACTGGCCATCCTCGACCGGGACGGCGGCGACCCGCGCGGACAGCGGGGCGTTGATCGAGAGTCGGTCGGGGTTGGCGACTTCGCCGTAGAGCGTCAGTACCGGGTGGCGCGTGGCCGGTTCGACGATCATGGTCTCGACCAGCCAGGCACGCTCCTCGGGCTGAGCCTGGGGAGCGTCGGGCTTACTTGCCTTCAGAGCGAGGAAGGCGACGATCGCCACGCCGAGGATCAGCAGGGGAAGCAGGAACCGAAACAGCCAGCGTCGCGGTCGGGACGGGGGTGCCGAGTCATCGGACCGGGTATCGGACGGGGTATCGGATGGCTGCATGGTGTTCCGCGGGTCCTTCGTGCAGGCAACTGGACGGGCGATCACGGGATCGGGCGTGGAGCATAGCAAATCGGCACGGGCATTGCGCCGACAAACTAATGCATCATTAGTACAAATGATTACCAGTGAGTTCGAGTCACGATTTCCCCAGCATGGCACGGATTGCGCTCATTGCCTCGGCGGCGGTCGCGCGGTTCTCCTCTTCGCTCTTCTGCACACCGATGCCCTCCCAGCGCAGCAGGTCGGCCTCGACCTCCTCGAGGAAACGGCTGGGCCGGACGTCTCGCCACTGGCCGTAGCGCCGGCGCCGGCGGGTCAGGGTGAACGTCAGGCTGCGCTGGGCACGGGTGATGCCGACGAAGCACAGGCGTCGCTCCTCGGCCAGCCGATCGTCTTCCTGGCAGTCCTGGTGGGGCAGGAGATCCTCTTCCATGCCCGAGAGGTAGACGTGCGGGAATTCCAGGCCCTTGGCGGCGTGCAGGGTCAACAGGCGCACGGCGTTGTCGTCCTGGTCGCGGGTCTTCTGCTCGAGGATGCCGAGCAGGCTCATCTTCTGCACCAGTTCGGTCAGCGAGAGCGACTCGCCGGAGTCGTTGTCCACCGCGATCCGCTCGGTCCATTCCAGCCAGTCCTGCAGGTTGGTCCAGCGCCGCTCGGCGGCCTTGGCGCTGTTCTCCTGCTCGCGCAGGTAGCCGAAATAGTCGACTTCCTCGAGCAGGCCGCGCATCGCCTCGGCGGCGGGTTGTTCGTCCATGCGCGACCGGGTGGCATCCAGCCAGTCGAGGAACTGGGTCAACTGGTGATGCACGCGACTGTCGAGTCGTTGCGCGGCGGTCACCGACCGGGCGGCGGCCGCCAGGTGGACGTGACGCTCGCGGGCGATCTGGCCCAGTCGTTCGAGCGTGGTCGGCCCGATGCCGCGCCGCGGGGTATTGATGATGCGCAGCAGCGCGGCGTCGTCGGACGGGTTGGCCATCAGGCGCAGGTAGGCCATGGCGTCCTTGACCTCGGCCCGCTCGAAGAACGACTGGCCGCCGGTGAGGATGTAGGGGATCGAGAGCTTGCGCAGCTGCTGCTCGATCAGGCGCGCCTGGTGGTTGCCGCGGAACAGGATCGCGAAGTTGCGATAGGGCGAGTCGTCCTTGAAGTGCCGGTGCAGGATGTCGGTGGCGATGCGCTCGGCCTCGTCCTCGGCGGTGTCGCAGACCAGCACGCGGTGCGCCTCGCCCGGACCGACCGCGCTCCAGAGGGTCTTGGGCTGGGTGGTCGGGTCGTTGGCGATCAACTGGTTGGCCGCGGTGAGCACGGTATTCACCGAGCGGTAGTTCTGTTCGAGCTTGACGGTGGTGAGGTTGGGAAAGTCCCGCGCCAGGTGCGAGAGGTTTTCCGGACGTGCCCCGCGCCAGGCGTAGATCGACTGGTGGTCGTCACCCACGGCGGTGAGCCGGCCGAGCTTGCCGACCAGCAGGCGCACCAGTTCGTACTGGCTGGCGTTGGTGTCCTGGTATTCGTCGACCAGCAGGTAGCGCACGCGGTTCTGCCAGCGCTCGCGTGCCTCGGCATCGTCGCGCAGCAGCTCGACCGGGCGCTTGATCAGGTCGTCGAAGTCCAGCGCGTTGCAGGCGGTCAGTTGCCGGGCGTAGTCGTCGTAGAGCGAGGCGCAGGCGGCCTCGACCTCGTCGGCACTGGTTTGCATGGCCTGGCTCGGGGTGAGCAGGTCGTTCTTCCACTGCGAGATCTGCCACTGGGCCTCCTTGGGCTCGATCATCCCCGCCGCCGACTCGTTCTGCTGCAGCAGCGACTTGATCAGGTTGAGGCTGTCCTCGGCGTCGAGCACGGTGAAGCCCGGGCGCAGGCCGAGGGTGCGGATCTCGCGGCGGATGAGGTTGAGCCCGAGGGTGTGGAAGGTCGAGATATTGAGCCCGCGCCGGCGCTCGGCGGGCAGGCGCTGGCCGATGCGCTCGGCCATCTCGCGCGCGGCCTTGTTGGTGAAGGTCACCGCCCAGATGCCGCGCGCGGGCGTGCCCTTGGACTCGATCAGGTGGACGATCTTCTCGACGATCACGCGCGTCTTGCCCGATCCCGCGCCAGCGAGCACCAGCAGCGGGGTGTCGATGTGCCGCACGGCGGCCTGCTGTTGCGGGTTCAGCCCTTGCATGGCGCAACCGGGGGGCGGTGGTGACGGGCGGTGGCCGCCTCGAGCAGGGCGGCGGCGAGGATCAGCGCGCCGCCGGTCCAGATGTGCGCGCCGTGGATGCGATCGCCCAGCCAGGTCGCCGAGGCAACGGCGACCAGCAACTCGAGGGTCATCAGGATGGCGGTGCGCGAGGCGGGCAGGCGCTCGACGGCGTATTGCGTCGCGAGCACGGCCGCCAGCAGCATGGTCGCCCCGTAGAGCGCGCTGCTCCCGACCGCGGCGAGCGTCGGCGTCACGCCGAACTCGCCGGAGACCGCCCAGGCGATCAGGCCGAGCACCACGGTCGATCCCTGCATCAGCGAGAGCTTGATCGGGATGGGCTGCTCGTGGAGAAAGCGGAACAGGGCGTTGGCACCGGCGAGCGAGAAGCCGGCGATCAGCGCGAACCAGTCGGCCGGATGCAGGCCGTCGCCAAAATCGGGACCCAGGATCAGGAAGGCGCCCGCCAGTGCGCTGACCACCGCGAGGATGCGCGCCGGACTCAGCGGTTCCTTGAGAAAGAACCGGCCGAACAGCACGCCCCAGGCGGGGATCAGGAAGAACAGCATCATCGCCCGGACGACGTCGCCGTAGACCATCGCCATGGTAAAGCCCACCCCCGAGACGCCCGCGGCGAAGGCCAGCAGGGCCAGCCACTCCCAGTTCAGCCGCGTGATCGGCGGTCGGGTCGGCTCGTGCCACGCGCGCCAGGCAAACGGCAGGATGATCAGCCATTGCGCGGCGTAGGCGATGACGGTCAGCAGGATCGGGCCGATGCCGAGCGAATGGGCGTACTTGAGCCAGATCCAGGTCAGGCCCCACAAGGTGGAGCCCGACATCAGGATCAGCGTGGGCGGCACGCGCTCGCCCGCTGTGATCGCGGGCGTCACGTCAGGCGCGCCGTGTCGACCGGCAGGTCGGGGAAAACAGGCCCTCGATCACGAGCCGTCGACCCAGACCCGCGCGTTCTCGAACAGGCGCAGCCACGGGCCGCGGTCGGTGGCCGGGTCCTGCTGGTCGGCCGACCAGCGGTCCGGGCGCCAGGAGAGCTGGCTCGCGCGCCAGACCCGCTCGGGGTGCGGCATCATGATGGTGAAGCGCCCGTCCTCGGTGGTGAAACCGGTCTCGCCGCCGGCCGAGCCGTTGGGGTTGGCCGGGTAGTTTTCGGTGGCGATGCCGTGGCCGTCGACGTAGCGCAGGGCGGTGAAGGCCTGCTCGGCGTCCTCGGGGCGGCGGTAGGCGACGCGGCCCTCGCCGTGGGCGACGGTGATCGGCAGGCGCGAACCGGCCATGCCCGCGAGCAGGACCGACGGCGACTGCGGGATCTCCACCAGCGAGAGCCGCGCCTCGAACTGCTCGGAGCGATTGCGCAGGAAACGCGGCCAGTGACCGGCCCCCGGGATCAGGTCGGCCAGCTGCGAGAACATCTGGCAGCCGTTGCACACGCCCAGGCCGAAGGTGTCCTCGCGCTCGAAGAACGCCTGCATGGCGTCGCTGGCCCGGGCGTTGTAGCGGATGGCGTGCGCCCAGCCCGACCCGGCGCCGAGCACGTCGCCGAAGGAGAAGCCGCCACAGGCGACCAGCCCCTTCATGTCGGTCAGGTCGTGGTGGCCGGCGATCAGGTCGGCCATGTGCACGTCCACGGCCTCGAAGCCGGCGGCGGTGAAGGCCGCGGCCATCTCCACCTCGCCATTGACGCCCTGTTCGCGCAGCACCGCGATCCGCGGACGGCTGCCGCTGGCAATCATGGGCGCGGCGACCGACTCGCTGACATCGAAGCTGGCCTGACTGCCGGCCAGCTGCGGATCGTCGAAGTCGGTGGCGGCGGCATAGGCCTGCTCGGCGGTGGCCGGGTTGTCACGCAGGGCGCTCATGTGGAAGGAGGTCGCCGACCAGATCGCCTTGAGCTCGGTGAGCGGGCGATCGATCACGGTCTTGCCGCGCCAGTCGACCTGCACCTGGCGTTCGGTGGTGGCCCGGCCCAGCTCGATCAGGGCCTCGCCCAGACCGGCGGCCTCGAACTGTTCGCGCACGAAGGCGGCATCGCCGGCCTTGACCTGGAAGGCCGCGCCAACTTCCTCGGCGAACAGCCCGGCCATGGGGTCGCCACCCAGGTCGTCAATCGACAGATCCAGCCCGCAGCGCCCGGCGAAGGCCATTTCGAGCAAGGTGGTGATCGCCCCGCCGTCACTACGGTCGTGGTAGGCGGTCAGATAGCCCAGGCGGTTTAGCTCCTGGACCAGGTCGAAGAAGGCCTTGAGGGGGGCGGCGGCGATGTCCGGCGTGGTCGAGCCGGTGGCGTTGTAGACCTGGGCCAGTGCCGAGCCGCCCAGGCGGTTCTGACCGAGGCCCAGGTCGACCAGGAACAGGCGGTTGTCGACGTCCGAGACCAGCTCCGGGGTCAGGGTGCGGCGCACGTCGCTGACCGGGGCGAAGCCCGTGACTACCAGCGAGACCGGCGAGGTGACGGTCTTTTCGGACGTGCCGTCCTGCCAGCGGGTCTTCATCGACAGCGAGTCCTTGCCCACCGGGATGCTGATCCCCAGCGCCGGGCAGAATTCCATGCCGACGGTGCGCACGGTGTCGAACAGGCGGGCGTCCTCGCCCTCGTGGCCGCAGGCGGCCATCCAGTTCGCCGAGAGCTTGATGCGGTCGGTGCCCTCGATGGCGGTGCCGGCGAGATTGGTGACCACCTCGGCCACCGCCAGGCGTGCGGAGGCCGGCGCGTCGAGCAGCGCGACCGGGGCCCGTTCGCCCATGGCCATCGCCTCGCCGTGATGGTGATAGAAATCTGTGGCGGTCACCGCGCTGTCGGCCACCGGCACCTGGGCCGGACCGACCATCTGGTCGCGGGCGACCAGGCCACCGACCGAGCGGTCGCCGATGGTGATCAAAAAGCTCTTGTCACCGACGCCGGGCAGGGCGAGCACGCGATCGAGCGCGTCGTTGAGCTCGATGCCGTCCAGGTCCAGGTCACGCCCGACGCTGGGGGTGTGCTTCACGTTCCGGTGCATCTTCGGCGGGTGACCGAACAGGGTCTGCATCGGCAGGTCGACCGGGTTGTCGCCAAAGTGCGGGTCGGCGACGCGCAGGTGCTGCTCGGCCGTGGCGGTGCCGACCACGGCGAACGGGGCGCGCTCCCGCTCGCACAGGGCGGCGAAGCGTTCGAGGTCACCCGGCTGGATCGCGAGCACGTAGCGCTCCTGCGATTCGTTGCACCAGATGGCCAGCGGCGACATGCCCGGCTCGTCGTTGGGAATCTGGCGGAGATCGAAGCTGCCGCCCATGCCGGCGTCGTTGATCAGCTCGGGCAGGGCGTTGGACAGGCCGCCGGCGCCAACGTCGTGGATCGAGACGATCGGGTTGGTGTCCCCGAGCGAGATGCAGCGGTCGATTACCTCCTGGACGCGGCGTTCCATCTCCGGGTTGGCGCGCTGGACCGAGGCGAAATCGAGCTCGGCGTGGCCGGCGCCGGAATCCTGCGAGGAGGCCGCGCCCCCGCCCAGACCGATCTGCATGGCCGGGCCGCCCAGCACGATCAGCAGGTGGCCCGGGGCGATCGGTTCCTTTTCGATCAGGTTGGGGCGGATCACGCCGACGCCGCCGGCAATCATGATCGGCTTGTGGTAGCCCCAGGCGTGGCGCTGGTGCGCGCCCTCGTCGTCGCCGGTGTTCATCTCGAGCGTGCGGAAATAGCCGCCCAGGGCGGGACGGCCGAACTCGTTGTTGAAGGCCGCCGCGCCGATCGGGCCGTCGAGCATGATCTCCAGCGGGCTGACGATACGGTCCGGGCGACCGATGTCCGCGGTGGCCGCCTCCCAGGGCTGGGGCAGCTCGGGGATGCGCAGGTTGGAGACCGAAAAGCCGGTCAGGCCCGCCTTGGGCTTGCCGCCCCGGCCGGTCGCACCCTCGTCACGAATCTCGCCGCCGGCGCCGGTGGCCGCCCCCGGGTCGGGCGAGATCGCGGTGGGGTGGTTATGGGTCTCGACTTTGGCGAGGAAGTCGATGCGTTCGTCGACCATCTCGTAGGTGCCGGTGACGGGATTGACGGCAAAGCGGGTGCCGTCCTGGCCCTGGAGGACCGCGGCGTTGTCCTTGTAGGCCGACAGCGTGCCCTCGGGATGGCGCTGGTGGGTGTTGCGGATCATCGCGAACAGCGACAGGTCGCGCTCCTCGCCGTCGATGGTCCAGTCGGCGTTGAAGATCTTGTGACGGCAGTGCTCGGAGTTCGCCTGGGCGAACATCATCAGCTCGACGTCGGTCGGGTCGCGGCCCAGGTCCTGGTAGGCGCCGGCGAGGTACTCGACCTCGTCGGTGCTCAGTGCCAGGCCCATGCGCTGGTTCGCCGCGGCGATTGCACCAACGGCATCGTCGCCCAGCGTGACGCGGGAGAGCGGCGTGGGCTGGGCGTGGGTAAACAAGGCCTCGAGCGCGGCGGGGTCCTCATAGACCGCCTCGGTCATGCGGTCGTGCAGCGCCTCGAGCAGGGCCGGTCGCCAGTCGAAATCATCGGCGTTGATCGTGCGCCCGGCGACCGCGAACTCGATGCCCCGCTCGATACGCTCCACCCCGGCAAGGCCGCAGATGCGGGCGATGTCCGTGGCCTTCGAGGACCAGGGCGAGATGGTCCCGGCACGCGGGGCCACCACGACCCGGGGCCAGACCGGCGACCAGTCTTCGGTGCGCTCGCCGTAATCGAGCAATTCGTTCAGGCGGGCGTCGTCGACCTCGCCACCGTCGCCGATATCGACCAGGTGAACGAACCGGGCATGCACGGCCTCGATCCCGGGATGGATGGCGGCCAGCCGCTTTTGCAGCTTGGCGAGTCGAAACGGGGATCGGGCGGCGTTACCGGTGATGATGCGCATAGGTCGGTCGGGCGTTTCGGTGTGTGTCG
The DNA here is from genome assembly GCF_023555375.1 of Guyparkeria hydrothermalis. GTDB lineage: Bacteria > Pseudomonadota > Gammaproteobacteria > Halothiobacillales > Halothiobacillaceae > Guyparkeria > Guyparkeria hydrothermalis. The sequence goes on along the minus strand of NZ_JAJSEE010000006.1, from coordinate 143,548 downwards.
GGTGGCGAGCACGGGCCGGCTGTCACCGCCGTTGGCGGGGGCGCGTCGTGGCTCGGATCGAGGGCGGGAATTGTACAACAGGCAGGCCGGAACCTTGGCAGGTCTGCGGGCGGGTCAGTCAAATGCCACCCGCAACGACGCGCTCGGCCTCGGGTCGCCCATCCCGATTCGAATGGCACGGACGACCCGGACGACCCGGGGATCAGGCGAGGAACAGCGCGCGCCAGTCGCGATTGTCGTTGTGCGGCAGCTCGGGCGTCGCGCCGGGCAGCGGCAGCTCGATACCGATCTGGCACTCGCCGCTGTCGAGGCGACGGAACCAGATCACCTCGCCGAGCAGGTAGAACGGCTCGGCACTCTCCTCGAGGCGGGCGACCACCTCGACGCCGCTACCCGGGCGCACGCGCTCGGCCCAGTCGGCGGCACAGCAGAGATTGAGCCCGTTGGCGCTGATGTCGACGATTCGTCCGCTGCCCACCGGGTGGGATTCATCCCGCAGGCGCAGCAGGCCGGTGCCGGTCTTGTCGAGTCGCATGAAGTCGCGACGGTCGCGATATTGCTCCTCACCGTTGGCGCGGGTCGCGTGTTCAGTGTTCATCGCGAGGCTCCTCCAGTTGGGCGCGCAGCGTGGCGAGCGAGCGGGCGAACCGGGGATTGCCGAAGACCAGCCGGGTGCGCTCGGCGAACAGATCGTCGAGCACCTGGGCGACCGGCAGGCTGAGCTTGGCCTGACCGGTGCGGTTGGCAAAGTTGACCACGCCGTTGTCGGGATCGAGGTCACGGATCTTCAGGCGGCGCAGCGCCCGCCCGGGACCGGTATACACCTCGAACCATTCCTCGCTGCGGCTCTGCTGGTCGAAGAAATCCTTCACGGTCGGCAGCGAGGCGAGCAGCAGGCCATCGGTGGGAATGGCGGGTTCGGACGGGGGCTGATCGGCCTCGGGCTCGTCGATGGCCGACTCGGTTTCGTCGGACGCGCCGCGACTCGACGGGGTCTTCTGGGCAGGCGAGTCGCTGTGGTTCGGGGCGAGTTCGACCGGTGAGGGAATGGTCAGCGAGTCGGAGGCGACGGTCTCGGTTTCGGTCGGCGCGGTCTCGCCGGCAACGTCGGCGGCCGGTGCCTTCTCCTCGGCCGCTGACGGCGTGGCCACCCGCGGGGCGTCGCTCGCCGAATCGGGGCGTGAGGTCGCCGTCGATTCGGCGAATTGGAGGCCCTCTCGGCTCTGCGAGTCGAGATAGGCGAGGAAGGCGTCGAGCGCCTGCTGCTCGTCGGCGAGCAGGCCGTCGCTGGTCTTGTCGTTGAAGACCTGGGAGGCGTTCCGACCGAAGGCCTTGACGTCATCGGGGCCCAGCGTGGGGTCGATCTGCAAGGTCAGGGCATCCTGCAGCAGGCCGATGATGCCGGCCCAGGGAGCGCTTTGACGGCCCTGGTTGATCATGGTGCGGACCATGAAGGGTTGGAAGACGTCGTCGAGCAGGGCGCGCGTCGGCTCGCGCAACGGCATGTCGTTGACGTGCCCGGCGAGGATCTTGCCCACGCGGATGCGACAGCGCTCCTCGATCTGGGCGAGGCGTTCGTGGGCCGGGGTGACCGCCGGTTCCGGGGCCTCGACCGGCTTGCCGCGCGAGATGTCACGCAACCGCTCGGAAAGGGGATCGAGTTCGGCCGGGTTTTCCAGCACGGCTTGCTGGATCGGGACCAGCATCGCGGCGGTCGATTCGATATCGGGCTTCAGGTCGGGGTCGGAGCCGATCAGGGCGAGCAGGTTGAGGATGCGACGCATCGGGTGGTCGGCATCCGAGAGGAAATGCCGGTCACGGGCGGCGAGCAGCAGCACGGCCAGTTGCAGGGTGGCAATCTGACGGCGATGGCGCGGATCGATCAGCCCGTCGTTGAGCACGTCGCTCAGGGTCATGCCCACCAGGCGGATGATTTCCCGGCTGCGGGTCGGCCAGTTGGCGATCGGCAGCGTCGGCTCGAGCCGGTCCATGATGAAGCCGGCGAAATCTTCGGTGCGCCAATCGTGGTCACGCTCGAAACGGAACAGGTACTGGTCGTCGCCGCCGATCGTCGCGCGCACCAGGGGCACCAGGCGCTCGGCGAGCCCGTCGGGGGACGGACCGGCGTGCTGCGGCACGTCCGGAATGGCCGGCTGGGCGGTGGCCGGCGTGACGGCGGGCGCGGCGTCGGCCAGCGGGTCGCGCAGACGCTTGATGCCGGGCAGGACGCCCACCTGGATCAGGTAATCGTTGAGCACCGAGTAGATCGGGGTAAGCCGGAACAGCACCTGCTCGCCCCAGTGAGCGATCAGGCGGCGGCGTACGGTCTCCGGCAGGTCGCGGGTCTGGGCGAGGAAGGCCCGACTGATCGATTCCAGGGTGAACAGCCCGGCGGGGACATGGTCCGGATCGTCCTCGTGCAGTTGGCCGACACGGGCCTCGAACTGGGTGTGCTCGATGCCGCAGCGCTGGCCGGCCTCGGCGAGCTCGTCCTCGAACCGCAGGGCACGGGTACGGTCACCGATCAGCTCATGCCACTCGGCCGTCTGCCATGGCGCGGTGGGCCTCTGCAGTTCGCCGGCGAAGGCGCGGAAGAAGCCGTCCTGTTCGCTGCGACACAGGGCAATCGCCTCGAAGGCCTCGGCGCGTCGATCGCTGTCGGTCTCCGACGAGGCCAGGTCGAACAGTTGCCGCTCGGCCTGGGCGAACAACCGCTTCATGCCTTCGTGCAACGCCGCGCCCATCAGGCGGGCCAGTTCGTCGCGGACCTGGGCGGGGCTGGTCTGGAATCGATTCATCATTGCGGTTCAGCGTTCGATATCGCGTGATAGAGCTCCAGGTAGGAGCGCGCACTGGCCCCCCAGTCGTACTGCTGGGCCATCGCCTGCCGGCGCACCTGTGACAGATCGTCGGGACGATTGAACAGGGCGGTGAACTCGTCGATCGACCAGAGGATCGAGTTGACGTCGACGTGGTTCATGACGATGCCCGTCGCGCTGCCGTCACGCAGGGTGGCCGGCGTGACCGGCGTGACGGTGTCGGCCAGGCCGCCGACGCTGTGCACGATCGGTACGGTGCCGTAGCGCAGGCTGTAGAGCTGGTTGAGCCCGCAGGGCTCGAAACGACTCGGCATGATGAACGCATCGCCCCCTCCCTCAAGACGGTGGGCCAGCCCCTCGTCGTAGCCGATGCGCACCGCGATGCGCTCGGGGTCGGCCTCGGCGCGTGCCCGCAGGGCCTGCTCGAAGCGGCGTTCGCCGCTGCCCAGGCAGGCGAACTGCACGTCGCGCTGGCCCAGCATCGACAGGGCCTGGATGACCAGGTCGATGCCCTTCTGCTCGACCAGTCGGCCGACGTGCACGATCAGGGGCACGTCGTCTCGTATCGGCAGGCCGAGCTCTTTCTGAAGGGCTGCCTTGTTGGCGGCCTTGCCGTCGAGCGTCTCGCGTGAATAGGGCGCGACCAGGGCCGGGTCGGTTTCCGGGTTCCAGTCCGAGCCGATGCCGTTGAGGATGCCGACCAGCGAGTCGCGCCGGTGGCGCAGCAACCCGTCGAGCCCGTAGCCGAATTCGGGTGTCTGGATCTCGCGTGCGTAGTTGGGACTGACCGTGGTGATGCGATCGGCGAACACGATGCCGCCCTTGATGAACGACATGTTGCCCCAGAACTCGAGTCCGTCCGGACGCCACAGGCTCCACGGCAGTCCGAGGCGTTCGAAGGTGGAGCGGTCGAACACGCCCTGGTAGGCGAGGTTGTGCAGGGTGAAGACCGTCTGCGGCTTTTCCGCCTCGTGGAGCAGGGCCGGGATCAGGCCGGTCTGCCAGTCGTTGGCGTGCACGACGTCCGGACGCCAATCGGGATCGACCTCGCCGGTGGCGACCGCGACGGCCGCGCGCGCGAACAGGGCGAAGCGGTCGGGGTTGTCGTGCCAGGAATTGCCGTCCGGACCCATGTACGGGTTGCCCTGGCGTGCCGAGAAGGTGGGGTGGTCCACCAGATAGACGCGCACGCCGCTGTCGGGCATGACGGTATGCAGGATGTCGACCGGCTGGCCCAGCACGTCGAGACGCGCGAGGTGTTCGGTGGTCTGGTCCTCGCGCAGGGCGAGATCGCCGTAGCGCGGCAGGACCAGGCGCACGTCGACTCCCAGTTCGGTGAGCGCGGCGGGGAGCGCGCCGGAGACGTCGGCGAGCCCCCCGGTCTTGATCAGGGGATAGGCTTCACTCGTCGCAAACAGCACAGACAGCGACACGTCGGTATCTCCTTGATAACGGTTGGGGCGGCCGGATCAGGCGGCGCCGAAAGGGCGTCACGCCCCTGGGGTGATGCCTTGGGTCACGCCTTGGGGACACGTTGAACGCGTTCCCCAAACCGCCAAGTATCGCATGTTATCCGACCGTGGTGGGTTCGGCACAGCGGGAGTCGTCAGTCGCCGCCGTGCTTTAGCACCACCGCCGACAGGCCGGGCAGATCAAGCGTCAGGCTTGCTGGCTGGTCGTGCCAGGGCGTGGCCTCGGCCGCGCCGGGGGACGGGTTTTGGCCCGATCCGCCGAACCCCTCGCTGTCGGTGTTCAGCAGCACCTGGTAGCGCCCGGGCTCGGGCACGCCGATACGGTAGCCGGGTCGCTCGACCGGGGTGAAGTTGATGACCACCACCACCGTCTCGAAGTGGCCGTCGCGTCGGAAGCTGATCACCGACTGATTGCGGTCGTTGCAGTCGATCCAGGTAAAGCCGCCGGGCTCGAAATCGCGCTCGTGCAGTGCCGGCTCGTGCCGGTAGCGGAAGTTGAGCTGGTCGACCAGGGCCTGGATGCCCTGATGCGGCGGGTACTCGAGCATCCACCAGTCCAGTTCGTGCGCGTGCGACCATTCGTTGCCCTGGCCGAACTCGTCGCCCATGAACAGGAGCTTCTTCCCCGGGAAGGTGTACTGCCAGGCGAGCAGCAGGCGCAGGTTCGCGAATCGCTGCCACTCGTCGCCGGGCATCTTGGCGGGCAGGGCGCGCTTGCCGTGGACCACCTCGTCGTGTGACAGCGGCAACACGAAGTTCTCGGAAAACGCGTACAGCAGGCCGAAGGTCAGGCGGTTGTGGTGATGCGGCCGGTGAAGCGGGTCTTCGGCGAGGTAGGCGAGCGAGTCGTTCATCCAGCCCATGTTCCACTTCATGGAAAACCCGAGACCGCCGTGTTCGGGCGGCCGGGAGACCATCGGCCAGGCGGTGGATTCCTCGGCGATCATCAGCGTGCCGGGGTTGCGCGACAGGATGGTGTGGTTGAGTCGCTGCAGGAACTCGATCGCCTCGAGGTTTTCCCGACCCCCGTGGCGGTTGGGCAGCCAGTCGTCGCCCTGGCGGGAGTAGTCGAGGTAGAGCATCGAGGCGACCGCATCGACGCGCAGGCCGTCGAGGTGGAGTTGCTCGATCCAGTACTGCGCCGAGGCGATCAGGAAGTTCTGCACCTCGCGGCGGCCGTAGTTGAAGATCAGGGTGCCCCAGTCGCGGTGCTCGCCACGACGGGGATCCTCGTGCTCGTAGAGCGCGCTGCCGTCGAAGCGCGCCAGGGCGAACTCGTCACGCGGGAAATGCGCGGGCACCCAGTCGAGGATGACACCGATGCCCGCGGCATGGGCCCGGTCGACGAAGCGGCAGAAGGCGGTCGGGCTGCCGAAGCGGCTGGTCGGGGCGAAATAGCCGGTGGTCTGGTAACCCCACGAGGCATCGAAGGGATGCTCGGTGACCGGCAGCAGCTCGATGTGGGTAAAGCCACGCTCCTGGACGTAGGGGATCAGTTGGTCGGCGAGTTCGTCGTAGGTCGGAAAGCGACCGTCGGGTTGGCGCCAGGAGCCCAGGTGGACCTCGTAGGTCGCCATCGGCGCCTGGTCCCATTGCCAGTGCTCCCGGCGGGCGATCCAGTCATCGTCCTGCCATTCGTAGGGCTGAAAATCGGGGACGATCGCGGCGGTGTCGGGGCGCAGCTCGAAGGCCCGGCCGAGAGGATCGGTGCGCAGCCGCGTCTCGCCGGTGAGCCGGCTGGTGATCTCGAACTTGTACAGGTCGCCGACCGTAATGCCCGGGACGAACAGCTCCCAGACGCCACTGTCGCCCAACACGCGCATGGGGTGGCGGCGGCCGTCCCAGTCGTTGAACGTGCCGACCAGGCTGACGCGTTCGGCGTTGGGGGCCCAGACCGAAAACCGGGTGCCGACCACCTCGTCGACCGAGAGCACCTGGGCGCCCAGCATCTGCCAGAGCTGCAGGTGGCGCCCCTCGGCAAACAGGTGCAGGTCGAGTTCGCCGACCGTGGGCAAAAAGCTGTAGGGATCGACGATGTCGTAGCGGTGCCCGTCGGGCAGGGTGACCGTGTAACTCGGGTGCTTGGGCACCCAGGAGCGGGGCAGGGTCACCTCGAACAGGCCCGGGCAATCCGGGTGCGGGTTCAAGGCCATGGGCTCGCCGTCGCGGTCGACGGTCTCGACTGCCTCGGCGTGCGGCTGATAGGTGCGCAGCTGGAGGTTCTCGTCGTCGACGGCGTGCACGCCCAGGACCCGGTGCGGGTCGTGGTGGCGCGAATCGACGAGGGCTTGAAGGTCGTTTTCCATGCGAAATTGATCCCGGTTGTTTGGCGCGCGGGTGGGGATTCCCTGACGGAGCCCGAGGTTACCTGGCGGCGATCAGACAGCGCCGGACTCGACCGTGCCGAACCATGGTCCCACGATGGCCCGACTATGGCATAGCGGCCGGTCGGCGGCGAGCCAGGGTGAGTCGGTCGGTTTGGCGCAAAATTGTTATACCCGGGAAACGGGGATGCGCTAGGCTCATGGCTGGCAGGCATCAGGCAACGAGGGCCTGCCTCGAATCAAGGAGCGCGAGAGGAATTTCGGGATGATTGTCGACAGCCCCAAGCGACTGGTCAGTCGAATCACCAGGGACACGTTGGCGTTGGTGCTGGCGGGTGGACGCGGCTCGCGACTGCGCCAGTTGACCGACTGGCGGGCCAAACCGGCCGTGCCGTTCGGCGGCAAGTTCCGCATCATCGACTTCCCGCTCTCCAATTGCGTCAACTCCGGCATTCGCCGCATGGGCGTGCTCACGCAGTACAAGGCCCATTCGTTGATCAAGCACGTGCAGCTCGGCTGGGGCGGCAACCACGTCGCCCGCGGCGAGTTCGTCGAACTGCTGCCCGCCCAGCAGCGCATGAACGACCAGTCCTGGTACAGCGGCACGGCGGATGCGGTCTACCAGAACATCGACATCCTGCGCGCGCACGAGTCGGAATACACCCTGATCCTCGCCGGCGACCACGTCTACAAGATGGACTACGGCCCGATGATTGCCTACCACGTGGAAAAGGGCGCGGACCTGACCATCGGCTGCATCGAGGTGCCGGTCGACCAGGCCCGCGCCTTCGGCGTGATGGGCATCGACCGGGAAGGGCGCATCGAGAGCTTCGTGGAAAAGCCCGACGACCCGCCGCGCATGCCGAGCTCGCCCGACTCGTCGCTCGCCTCGATGGGCATCTACGTCTTCCGCACGGAATTCCTGTTCGAGCAGCTGATCCTCGACGCCGACGATCCCGATTCCGAGCACGATTTCGGCAAGAACGTCATCCCGCGCCTGATCGAGGAGCACCAGGTCTACGCCTACCCGTTCCGCGAACCGGGCCTGACCGACCAGCCGTACTGGCGCGACGTGGGCACCATCGATGCGTACTGGTCGGCCAACCTCGAGCTAATCGGGGTGCAGCCGGACCTCAATCTCTACGACACCGACTGGCCCATCTGGACCTACCAGGAGCAGTTGCCGCCGGCGAAGTTCGTCTTCGACGAGGATGGGCGGCGCGGCATGGCGATCGACTCGATGGTGAGCGGTGGCTGCATCATCTCGGGGGCCGTGGTGCGCCATTCCCTGTTGTTCTCCAACGTGATGGTGCGCGAACAGGCCTACGTCGAGGACGCGGTCATCCTGCCCAACGTCCAGGTGGGCGAGGGGGCCGAGGTGCGCCGGGCGGTGATCGACAAGGGCTGCCTGATCCCGCCCGGCATGAAGATCGGGGTGGACCCGGAATCGGACAAGGAACGGTTCGAGGTCAGCCCGACGGGCGTGGTGCTGGTAACCCCGCAAATGCTGGGTCAAAAGCTCCACATGGTGCGCTGAACCCGGTTCGGGGCAGCGACCTTCAGGGAGGTCTGCACGAATGCCAACCGCTCTGCGTGCCTTGAGCGGGGCAGACGCAAGGCGCTCGTCCGCCGCGGCAGGGTGATCCCCTTTCCAAGGACGACAACGCCGCCGTTGCCCGGCTCAAGGCGCACCCTGCGGGGGCTGCCAGAGTGACATGGCATTTGTGCCGATCTTCCTTCACGACCAACCGGGCGCCGGTGGCGCCCATCGGGTGATTTCGTCATGGCTACCCATCGCCCCGCGAGGACCGTGTCGGTGGTCTTTCTCTGGCACATGCACCAGCCGGAATATCGCGACCCGCGCGACGGCGTGTACCAGCAGCCCTGGACCTACCTGCACGCGATCAAGGACTACGCCGACATGGCCGCCCATCTCGAACGCTGGCCCGAGGCGCGCGTGGTGGTCAATTTCGTGCCGATCCTCCTCGAGCAGCTGGCCGATTACGCCAGCCAGATCGAGCGTTACCGCCAGACCGGCGATATCACGCAATTGCGCGACCCGATGCTCGTCGCGCTGGTCGAGCCCGCCGCGGTGACCGGCGAGCGGCGCCTGGCGGTGCTGCACGGCCTGTTGCGAGCCCATCGGGAACGCATGATCGAACGGTTTGAGCCGTTCTCGCGACTGGTCGCCGCCGTCGAAGGGTTGCTGGATACCGCCGACCCGGCGGGCTATGCCAGCGATGCCCTCATCGGTGACCTCTCGGCGTGGTATCACCTGGCCTGGGCGGGCGAGACCTTGCGCCAGGGCGATTCCCGCCTTCGCGAGTTGTTGGCGAACGATGGCGGGTTCAATGCGACGGCGCGACAATCCCTGCTCCACGTGATTGGCGAGACGATCGGTGACCTGTTCGACCGCTATGGTCGGCTGGCCGACCGTGGTCAGATCGAGCTGTCCATGACGCCCTACGCCCACCCGATCCTGCCCCTGCTCCAGGATCTGCGTGCCGGGCACGAAGCCGAGCCGGATGCCCCGTCACCCCGGGCCGAGGTGTACCCCGACGGCGAGGAGCGCGCCCGCTGGCATATCGATCACGGTCGCGAGGTGTTTCGCCGCCTGTTGGGCCGCGATCCCACCGGTTGTTGGCCCTCGGAGGGCGCGATCTCCGAGCCGACCGTGCGGCTGCTCGACGAGGCCGGCTTTTCCTGGGCGGCGAGCGGCCAGCAGGTGCTGCGCAACAGCCTGAACCACGCCCACCAGGCGCTGCACTGCGAGCACCGCGTGTTCGCGCGGCCCGGCCAATCGCTGCGCCTGTTCTTCCGCGACGACGGCCTGTCGGACCGAATCGGGTTCGACTATCAGAACTGGCATGCCGACGACGCGGTCGAGGATCTCACCCATCACCTGGTCTCGATCGCCGACACCTGTGACCACCTGGGGGTCGAGGCACCCGTGGTGCCGATCATCCTGGATGGCGAGAATGCCTGGGAGCACTACCCCGACAACGGTTTCTGGCTGCTCGACGGGCTGTACAAGCGCCTGTCCGCCCATCCGCGTATCGAGATGACGACGTTCTCCGCCGTGCTTGACCGCGCGCCCGAGCACGTGGAATTGAAGGCACTGGTCGCGGGCAGCTGGGTGTACGGCAACCTCGCCACCTGGATCGGCGAGCCGGCCAAGAACCGCGCCTGGGACCGTCTGGTCGAGGCGCGACGCGCCTACATCGAGGCCGAGGCGCGAGGTCGCTGGAACCAGGAAACCCGTGCGCGCAACGCCCAGCAGCTGGCCGTCTGCGAGGGATCGGACTGGTTCTGGTGGTTCGGTGACGACAACCCGGCCGAGGCCACACGCGATTTCGACCGGTTGTTCCGGCTGCAGCTGGCCCGTCTCTACGAACTGCTCGAGCGCCCCGTCCCGGCCAACCTGGACGAGCCGATCAGCGTGCCGACCAGCAAGCCGGGACAGGTGACCGGTGGCGGCACGATGCGTCGGGGCCAGGCGTGAGCGGAGCCCCGATGACCGCCACGCCGTTTGAGCCGCCGGCCACGCGCCGACGCGCGGGGCTGCTCCTGCCGATCGGCAGCCTGGCGACTCCCGGATTCGGGGACGATGCCCGCGAGGTACTCCGGTTTCTCGCCGAGTCCGGCCTGTCGGTATGGCAGGTGCTGCCCCTGGGGCCCACCCATCCCGACAACAGTCCCTACCAGTGCCTTTCCTCGTTCGCCCTGGAACCGGCCTATCTGGACGAAGCCGATCTCGCCACGGATCCCGGTTTCGCTCCCGGGGTATCGGTGGAGGCACGACGGCGGGGTGAGGGCGCCGGCGAGGCCCTGCGCTCGGGATTCGAACGGTTTCGTGAACGCGAATCGCATTGGCTCGAGGATTACGCGCATTTCATGGTGATCCGCGGCGAGCAGGACGGTCGTTGCTGGCTGGAGTGGCCGGACGGACTCAGGGACCGCGAACCCGAGGCCATGCGGGTCATCGAGCAGGCCCATGGCGATCGCATCGAGGCGGTCGCCTTCGAGCAGTTCCTGCTCGAACGGCAATGGCAGGCGTTGCGCAAGCAAGCCCGAGAGCGTGCGCTGTGTCTGTTCGGCGATCTGCCGATCTTCGTGGCCGGCGACTCGGCCGATGTCTGGGCCAATCGGTCGTTGTTCCAGCTCGATGCCAGTGGCCGGCCCAGCGTGGTGGCCGGGGTGCCGCCCGACTACTTTTCCGCCACCGGGCAGCGCTGGGGCAACCCGTTGTTCGACTACTCGCGCATGGCGGCGGACGGGTTCTCGTGGTGGAAGCAACGGCTCGCCCGACACCTGGCCTTGTATGACTGGGTACGGATCGATCACTTTAGGGGGATTGCCGGTTACTGGGCGATCCCCGTCGAGGCCCCGGATGCCACGCAGGGGCGATGGGTAACCGGTCCGGGGGCGTCGCTGCTCGAAGCGCTCGAATCGGTGGCAGGCGACCGCTTGCCCCTGGTGGCCGAGGACCTGGGCGTGATCACCGACGAGGTGATCGAGTTGCGCGATCGCTTCGGGCTGCCGGGCATGGTGGTCCTGCAATTCGCCTTCGACGGCAACGAGGGAAACCCCCATCTGCCGGTGCATCATCGGGAGCGGAGTGTCGTCTACACCGGGACGCACGACAACGACACCTCGCTCGGCTGGTGGTTGTCGCTCGACGAGGCGAGCCGTGCCCGTGTGCGTCGCTGGCTCGAGTCGATGCAGGGGATCGACCCGGGACTGCCGATGCCCGAGGCCTTGATCGAGTCCGCACTCGGATCGCCGGCGAACCTCGCGATGCTGCCGGTCGGTGACGTGCTGGGGCTCGGCTCCGAGGCGCGCATCAACGTCCCGGGAACCCGCGAGGGCAACTGGTGCTGGCGGGTGCCGACCGGAGCGCTGGATGATCGCCTCGCCCAGCGGCTTCGCGAACGGCTGGCCCGCCACGACCGACTTCCCTGAGCCCGCGCCGGTTGTCCGGTGTGTCATGAAAAAGGCCGCCGCTCGACGGATCGAGCGACGGCCTTTGCGTTTGATCGGCTCGGGCTGGTGGTCAGCCGGTGTTGCGCATCCCGGCGGCGATCGCGTTGATGCTACGCAGCAGCGGCGGCAACCACTTTTCCCGTTCGGCCTCCGGCACGCTTTCGTCGCGATGACGTGAGAGCAGGGTGATCTGGATGTGGTTGAGCACGTCCAGGTACGGGTTGCGACGCATCATCGAGGTGCCGATGTACTCGTCGATCTCCACCAGCGAGTCGGCGTGCGCGACTTTCAGCAGTTGCTCGACGGCGCACTCGTATTCCGTGCGGATCTTCTCGTAGACCGCCTGGGCCTGCTCCTGGTCGGAGACCAGACCGGCGTACTCCCGCGCGATGGTCATCTCGCCCTTGGTCAGGGAGAGCTGGGTGTTGCGCAGCATGCTGTGGAAGAACGGCCACTGCTCGAACAGGTCGTGCAGCAGTTCCTCGCGTCCCGGGTTTTCCTCGCGCCAACGCTTGAGCGCCGAGCCCATGCCGTACCACGCCGGCAGGGTGTGGCGCGATTGCGACCAGCCGAACACCCACGGGATCGCGCGCACCGAGGCCTTGGAGAGATCGCCCTTCTTGCGCGAGGTCGGGCGGGAGCCGATGTTCAACAGGCCGAGCTCACGGACCGGGGTGGCCTCGTGGAAGTAGCGGAAGAAGAATGGCGTGTGGTCGGTCAGGTCGCGGTAGGCCTCCTCGCCGTAGCGGGCCAGATCGCCCACCACGTGCTCGAACTCCTCCGGCACCGGGTTCTCGTCGACCACCTGGTGCTGCGAGGCCTTCATCAGGCCGGTCGCCCCCATGGTGAGCTCGTAGATGGCCGTCTCGTTGTTGCTGTACTTCGAGGACAGCACCTCGCCCTGTTCGGTGAACTTGATCTGCCCCTCGACGGTGCCCTGCGGCAGCGAGAGGATCGACTCGTGGGTCGGGCCGCCGCCGCGCGCGACCGTGCCGCCACGCCCGTGGAACAGACGGCACTGGATGCCGTGGCTGCGGGTCAGACGGATGACGCGTTTCTGCGCGTTGTACAGGCTCCAGACCGAGGCGAGCGAGCCGCCGTCCTTGCAGGAGTCGGAGTAACCCAGCATCACTTCCTGCAGCTCGCCGGAGGCGCGTACCAGGCCACGGTAGGTGGGGTTGTCGAACAGCGTGCCGAGCACGTGCTCGATGTGCTTGAGGTCCTCGATGGTCTCGAACAGCGGCGAGACCTGGATGTCGGAGAACCAGTCGCCGGATTCGGTCTTGCCCACCAGGCCGGTCAGCGAGGCGAGATACATCACCTCCATCACGTGGCTGGCCGAGTGGGTCATCGAGATCACGTAGGTGCCGAAGCACTCGCGGCTGATGTGATCGATCAGCTGGCGCTTGACCTCGAGGACCTTGATCACCTCGCGGGACTTCTCGCTCAAGTCCGTGCCCAGGGCATCGACCCGGTGCGAGCCGGCCTCGATCAGCTCGCCCAGCACGCGGGTGCGGTCGTCCTCGGCCAGGTTGGCGTAGTCGATTTCGGGGGCGAGCTGCTTTAAGACCTCGGTGACGGTTTCGGTGTGCTCGGTGGATTCCTGGCGAATGTCCAGGCGCACCAGGTGCCAGCCGAAGGTCTCGGCCAGGCGGATCAGGTCCTTGAGGTCGCCTTCGGCCAGCAGCCGGTCGCCGATGCCGATCAGGGAATCGCGCAGGCGGTACAGGTCGTCGAGGAAGGCGTCCTTGCTCTGGTAGGCGCGCGGGTCGAGCGCGGTCGGCTTGCCGTCAAGCTCGCTGTGGATGTAGGCGAGGTTGTAGCGCAGGCGCTGGCGGATGGCGCGCAGCTTCAGGCGGTAGGGCTCCTCGGGGAAGAACTCGCCGTCCTGCTGGTTGGCCTCCAGCATGCCCAGCGCCTCGGCATCGGTCTTGAGCTGCAGCTGCTGGCAGTCGATCTCCGGCACCAGCTGCAGGGAATGGGTCAGGATGCGCTTGAGCGTCTCGAGCCGGTCGAGGTATTCCTTGAGGATGGTCTCGGAGGCGAGGCAGACGGCCTTGATGGTCACGTCGTGAGTGACGTAGGGGTTGCCGTCGCGGTCGCCGCCGATCCACGAGCCGAACTTGAACAGGCTCGGCACGGTGACCGGCTTGTCGGGGTGGGCGTCGTTGTAGTTCAGGTTCACCGCGCGCTCGAGGTAGCGGTAGGCCTTGGGCACCGCCGCGAAGATCGAGGTGCGGAAGTAGTACATGCCCAGGCGGATCTCGTCGGACACCTCGGGGCGCGTCGTGCGCACCTCGTTGGTGCGCAGCAGCGCCAGGATGATCGATTTGACTTCATCGAGCAGACGTTCGCGCTCGACCCCGGTGGACTCCGGACGGTCGAGTTCGCCACACAACAGGAAGATGCGGCGCTGCAGGTCCATGACCGTGCGGCGCTTGGCCTCGGTCGGGTGGGCGGTGAATACCGGCATGTACACCAACTGGTCGAGCAGGCCCTGGAGCTGTTCCGGGGTCATGCCCTCGCGGGCAAAGCCGCGGATGGTGTCGTAGAACGAGCCGCGCCACAGGCGCAGGCCGCGCCGGATCTGGCGGCGACGATGCTGGTGGGAGTAGTCTTCCTCGGCGATGTTGACGAGGTTGAAGTACAGGCCGTAGGCACGCACGACCAGGTTGAGGCTGTCGGCATCCAGCGCCTCGATCTCGTCCATCAGCTCGCGGTAGAGCGCCGGATCGTAGCTCTTGCGCAGGCGGATGAAGCCGCGGCGCAGGCTCTCGACGGTGTCGAAGACCGCCTCGCCGGCCTGTTCGCGGAGCACCTCGCCGAGCAGGTTGCCGAATAGGCGCACTCGGGCGCGCAGGGCCTTGTCCTTGTCTTTGCTTGTCGTCATCGCGTATGAGTTCTCGCGGATTGATGGTTGCGGCTCCGGGCCGCTGGTTATCTCGGCCGGAGTGGCCCGTCCGACCGCGGGGACCCTGGGGTTGGCCCGTGGGAAGGGGGTCGGGATCGTCGGGCAAAATCGCGGGCATTATAGCGATTTCTGGCCTCTCTTGCCGGTTTGCGGCCCCAGGCCGGTGCCGGGTTTCGCTCGAGCCCCCGCCACGGCGGGATCCCTGTCGTGTCGTTTCTCGCCGCTGGGCCTCCGGTTTTTGCGAGGCCGTCATGGAAAACCAACAGGCGTTGGCTAGGCTTGAAACAGGCTGTCTCGAGATGACGCACGCCGACATGGCGCAAAGCTTGCTCACTGTTCTAGACGCGTGTTCCTGCTCGATCCCCCTCGGTGATGACGGGGCGAGCGGGCACGGCGTTGATCGGTCGTTGACCGTTGCCCGATCCGGGCGCATGGTCGGGGAGCCAGACGATTCCCGGGCTGGCAAGACCCGGCAGGCGCGGTATCGGCCGGTCCGGACCTTGCGTTGTTTTGCCGTTCGCCGTTTTTCAACCGTTGGACGGTTACCCGTTGCACGATTATCAGGAGTGTAAGCCGATGAAACTCGCCATTTTCGGTCTGGGGCGCATGGGCGCCAATATGGCGCGGCGCCTGTCGCGCGGTGGCATCACGGTGGTGGCGCACAATCGCAGCCGGGCGCCCATCGACGAGTTGCTGCACGAGGAAGACCACATCGTGCCCGCCTACGAGGAGGCCGACGTCTTCCGCGAACTCGACGGCCCACGCGTGATCTGGTTGATGCTGCCGGCGGGCGCGATCACCAGTCAGGCGATCGAGCGATTGTTGCCGCAGATGAGCCCGGGTGACGTGCTGGTCGACGGGGGCAACTCGCGGTACAGCGAGACCATGGCGCACGCCGAACGGGTCGAGGCGGCCGGGGTGCATTTCCTGGATTGCGGCACCTCCGGCGGTGTCTGGGGCCTGAAGAACGGCTACAGCCTGATGGTGGGCGGCACAAAGGCCGGGTTTGCCCACATCGAGCCCGCGATCCGCGTGCTCGCCCCCAGCCCTGACTCGGGCTGGGGGCATGTCGGGCCGGCCGGCGCCGGGCACTTCACCAAGATGATCCACAACGGCATCGAATACGGGATGATGCAGGCGATGGCCGAGGGGCTGGCCGTGCTGCGCAAGAAATCCGAGTTCGACCTGGACCTCGCGCAGGTAACCGAGTTGTGGCGCGAGGGGTCGGTGGTACAGAGCTGGCTGCTGGATCTCACCGCCGAGGCACTCAAGCAGGAAGGGCAGGGTCTCGAGGCGATCCGCCCGCACGTGGCCGACTCCGGCGAGGGCCGTTGGACGGCCATCGAGGCGATCGATCTGGGCGTGGCCGCGCCGGTCATGACGCTGGCCCTGCAGATGCGTTTTGCCAGCCAAGACGACGAGGGCTACGGCAACCGGGTGCTCGCGATGATGCGCAACGCCTTTGGTGGTCACGTGGTGCAACGCCGGGACGAGTCATGAGCTCGCGGCCGGTGAGTGTGCGAGAACGCGGGAGTGCGGCCCATGCGTAAGGCGATCCGTCGTGAACCGCCGCGTCCGGTCACCATCGTCATCTTCGGTGCGACCGGCAGCCTGTCGCGCAAGAAGCTGTTGCCGGCCTTGTACCAGCTTGAACGGGCCGACCGGCTGGCCGAGGGCAGCCGCATCATCGGCTTCGGTCGGCGTGACTGGGACGATGCCACCTGGCGTGAGGAGGTACGGCGCCTGTGCCTGGCAGGCGAACCGGGCGAGGACGACTGCCCCTCGGACGATTCCATCGAGCGACTGCTCAGCAAGCTGCATTTTCACAACGGCGACTTAAACGACACCGGTTGCTTCGAGGATCTCGCGGACCGGCTGACCCATGCCGAATTTCCCGATTGCGTGGTCTTCTACTTCGCCGTGTCGCCGTCGGCCTTTGGCGCGATCTGCCGCAACCTCGGCGCCTGCGGGCTCACCGACGAGACCCTGGGTTGTCGGCGGGTGGTGATCGAAAAGCCGTTCGGCCACGACATCGACAGCGCCCATGCCCTCGACGGCCTGCTCCATCAGTACTTCGACGAGCACCAGATCTTCCGCATCGACCACTACCTCGGCAAAGGCACGGTACAGAACATCATGGTGATGCGGTTCGCCAACCTGCTGCTCGAGCCGCTGTGGAATCGCAACTACATCGATCACGTCCAGATCTCGCACGCTGAGCAACAGGGTATCGAGGGCCGCGGGGCGTACTACGATTCGGCCGGGGCCCTGCGCGACATGGTCCAGAGCCACCTGATGCAGATGCTGGCGCTGACGGCGATGGAGCCGCCGGCCTCGATGGATGCCGAGGCGGTGCGCGACGAGAAGGTCAAGGTGCTGCGCTGCATCCGCCCGATCTCTCACCGCGGCGTGCATGCGCAGGCCTTCCGGGCGCAGTACTCGCGCGGGATGGTCGACGGGGTCAACGAGCCGGGTTACCTCGACGAACCCGGTGTGGCGGACGATTCGGTAACCGAGACATTCGCCGCGCTCAAGCTCTACATCGACAACTGGCGCTGGCGCGACGTGCCGTTCTACCTGCGCACCGGCAAGCGCATGGCCAAGAGCCATTCCCAGATCTCGATTCGCTTCCGGGAGCCGCCACAGCAGTTGTTCCGCGAAACGCAGGTGGCGAACACCGCGCCCAACTGGCTGTTGATCGGCATCCAGCCCGAGGAGAACTTCCGCTTCGAGATGCAGATCAAGACCGAGGGGCTGGAAATGCGCACCCGCACGGTCCAGATGGACGCCACCTACACCGGGGAGGAACCGGCGAACCTGGACGCCTACGCGACCCTGTTACTCGACGTGATCAACGGCGATCAGACGCTCTTCCTTCGGTATGATGAGGTCTCCTGGGCCTGGCGGGTGGTCGATCCGATCCTGCGCAACTGGGCGGTCGAGCGTGACTACATCCCGACGTACCCCGCGGGCAGCTGGGGGCCGCCGGAGGCCGATCGCCTGTTCGATGCCGACTCGCACCGCTGGCGAAACAACCTCAAGATCCCTGGAGAGGATTGATGCGAAAGGAACGGTATGTCGGCCGGATGAGCCCCATCTGGCAGTTGCTCGAGGTCAAGGCGACCGAACACATGCGCCGCCACCCGAACGACTGGTTCCAGACGGATGGCAACCGGGCGAACCGGCTGTCGGGGCACGCGGCGGGGCTGTCGATCGACTACTCCAAGCAGCGCGTCACCGACGACGTGATCGACGGGCTGCTCGCGCTGGCCGAGGAGCGCGGTGTGCTTGAGCTGCGCGACGACATGTTCAACGGCGTGCACATCAACGGCAGCGAGGACCGCGCCGTGCTGCACGTCGCCCTGCGCAACCGGTCCAATCGACCGATCGTGCTCGACGGTCAGGATGTCATGCCCGAGGTCAACGCTGTCCTCGACCACATGGAAACCTTCGTCGAGTCGGTCCAGTCGGGCCAGTGGAAGGGGTATGCCGGCGACCCGATCACCGACGTGGTGAACATCGGCGTGGGCGGCTCGGACCTGGGTACGCGCATGGTCTGTCGCGCGCTGGGCTCCTATGCCGACCGGGGCATCCGGGTGCATTTCGTCTCCAATATCGCGCCCAGTGATCTGGCCTCCAAGCTCTCGATTCTCGACCCCAAGACCACGCTGTTCGTGGTGGCCTCCAAAAGCTTCGGCACCCAGGAAACGCTCGCCAACGCCCGCTCGGCCCGTCGCTGGTTCCTCGAGAGCGCGCCGGACGAAGAATCCATCAAGAAGCACTTCGTCGCCGTTTCCACCCACACCGAGCGGGTGCGCGAGTTCGGCATCGACCCGGACAACATGTTCCCGATCTGGGACTGGGTCGGGGGGCGCTACTCGCTATGGTCGGCCATCGGCCTGCCGATTGCGCTGTATCTCGGCATGGATCGCTTCAAGCGCCTGCTGGACGGGGCCCATGCCCTGGATGAGCATTTCCGGCTCAACACCGGCCGGGACAATCTGCCGTTGATCCTGGGGCTGATCGACGTCTGGAACGCCGATTTCCTGGGCTCGGATTCGCTGGCGGTCTTCCCGTACGGCACGCGGCTGGGCTTTCTGCCCGCGCACCTGCAACAGGTGATGATGGAATCCAACGGCAAGCGGGTGCGCATCGACGGCCAGCCGGTCGACTCGCACACCAGCGCGGTGCTCTGGGGCGGGCTCGGCACCAACGGGCAGCACGCCTTCTACCAGTTGCTGCATCAGGGCACGCGCCTGATCCCGTCGGACTTCATCAGCGCCATCCGGACCCACTCGCCGATCGGCACGCAACAACGCCAGTTGCTCGCGAACCTGGTCGCGCAGAGCCGGGCGTTGATGCTCGGCCGCACGCAGGAGGAAGTCGAGGCGCAGATGCGTGCCGAGGGTGCCGACGAGGCGACCATCGAACGGATCGCGCCGCACCGCGTCTGCCCGGGTGGCCAGCCGTCGAACACGATCCTCTTCCCGCAGATGACCCCCGAGGCGGTCGGTGCCTTGCTTGCCCTCTACGAACACCGGGTATTCGTCGCCGGCGCGGTCTGGCAGATCGACTCCTTCGACCAGTGGGGCGTGGAGCTCGGCAAGCAGATGGCCAACGAGCTCGAACCCTTCATCGGCAGCCACCAGGAAGACGGGGCGTTCGATGGCTCCACGCGTTGGCTGCTCGACGAGATACGCCAGCACTGGACGCCCGCCCAGAACGGCGAGGACGCCTCCTGATCGAGGTGCCGCACCTCGTGTCCCGGACCGACCGGGGCGCTTGCCCGTCCGGTGTCGCTCGCTTCCGGTAGAATCCGCTCGCAAGTTCGACGCCATCCGACCGGTCCGGTCCGGCGTCGATCGATCGTTTGTATCGAGCTGGGGTAAGCGTGAACATTCTGTATTTCGACTCCTCCACCGAGGCATGCACGGCCGGCGTGCTGGCCGGCGACCGCCTGGTCACGGATTTCGAGGTGGCCCCAAGGGGGCACGCCGAAAAGCTGCTGCCGATGGCCGAGGCCCTGCTGGCGCAAGCCGGGATCGGTTTCGACGACCTGGAGCTGATCGGTTTCGGCCGCGGACCGGGGTCGTTCACGGGGGTGCGTATCGCCACGGCGATGGCGCAGGGCGTGGCGATATCCCGCGACCTGCCCATGGCGGGTGTCTCCTCGCTCGCCTGCCTTGCCGCCGGGGCGTTTCGTCGCCTGAAGGCGGCGGGAGAGGCTGTGGACGACGTGGAAGCCCGGGTCGCCATCGATGCCCGCATGGGTGAGATCTACCGAGCGGCCTACCGGCTGGATGCCGAGGGGCGTCTGATCACCGTGCTCGAGGAGGGTGTGACCGAGCCGGTGTTTCCGCAAGGCGCAGCCGGGCGCATTGTCGCCAGCGGCAGTGGATTCGGTCGGTATCCGTCACTCGGCGAGGGCCGCGAGGTTCTGCGCGTCGAACCGGAGGCGCTACCGCATGCCGAGGACGCAATCGAACTGATCCGGCGCTTGTCCGAGGCGGATTACCTGTCCCCCGACCGCGCCGTGCCGCAATACCTGAGAGACAACGTCGCCGGGCGGTAAATCGGAAAAACGCAGGCAACAAAAAGAAACGCCCCGACCTGACAGGCCGGGGCGTCGTGGTTTGGCAACGGTTACGGGGACGGCTTACTGGATGTTGCCGCAGGCCACGATGGTGCTGCCGTCGTGGATGGCAACCGAATGCGCATCACCCATGAGTGCCTCGGTGGTCAACTCGATGGTGGAAGACGATTCGGTGCCATCGATTGCACTGAGCTCGAACAGCGGGTCTTCGTCGAAGGCCAGCATTTCCGGCGCGCCGTCGCTGTCTTCCGCGTAACGGCACAGGCCGGCGTGAATGCCAGCGGACATGCCGTCGGCGTTCTCGATGGTCAGCTTGACCATCATCTCGCCGTTTTCCGGGATGAACACGGCATTGCCGGAGACGCCCGAACCACCACGCTCGTAGACCGCGGCCTGGTATTGCTCGAAGTCGTTCTCGGCGGCCATGGCCGGCGCGGTCAGGCCCGCCGAGAGTCCAGCGATCGCACTGGCGAGTAGCAATTTCTTCATGCGTTCTCCTTCACTGTGCTTTGGTTGAGAAGATCAACGACGACCGGGAAGACCCCATTGCTCGCGGGGAAGCCCGCCGCGGCCGTGCTCTGATCCGAGCTTAGGACACTTGTTCGCCGTTGCAAGGAAGCGGTCACGCGTGGCCGACGGCTCGTGCGGCCAACCTGTGACCATCGGTCATCCGGTCTATCCCGAGCAGACACCCGGGGAGATCCTCGCTTACCGCCACCGCCGGGGCCCCATGGGGCGTGATAACCTCGCGGCGGACTCGGGGTGGCCCGCGCCGTTCACGTCAGGCATTGGGAGACAGTCGATCGAATGAAGCTCTACCTGTTGATTGGATTGGCCGGGGGCCTGGGTGCCATGGCGCGGTACGGCATGACCGCGGCGATCATGCAGTTCGGCGGGCGCGCGTTCCCCTGGGGCACGCTGAGCGTGAACGTGATCGGTTCGGGGCTGATGGGATTTCTCGGCGTCTGGCTGCTCACCCGGTGGCAGATGCCGATGGAATACCGTCTGGCCATCCTCACCGGCTTTCTCGGTGCGTTTACCACCATGTCCGCCTTCTCCATCGATACCCTGGCCCTTATGCAACGACAGGCCTGGTTGTGGGCGGGAATGTACGTGGTGTCCACCGTCGTCCTGTGCCTGCTGGCGGCACGGGGTGGCATGTTGGTCGCCGAGCGCCTGGGGAGCTGATCGTGGAGCCGTCCGAGCTCAAGCGGCGCATCCAGGCATGGGCGGATGAGCTGGGCTTTACCGATGCCCGGGTCACCGACACGGACCTGTCGGCCTACGAGGCAGGATTCGAACGCTGGCTGGCCGAGGGCCATGCCGGCACGATGGGGTTCTTCGAGCGCCACGGATTGATGCGGTTTCACCCCGAGGAGCTGGTGCCCGGAACGCGCCGGGTGCTGATGGTCACCCGCGACTACTTGCCGCCCGAGTCCCTGGGGCCGTCACGTGTGCTGGGCGATCCGTCGCTGGGTTACGTCAGTCGCTACGCGCTGGGACGCGACTACCACAAGCTGGTCAGAAAGCGCCTGGCGCAACTGGCCAAGCGGATCAGCGACACGGTGGGCCCGTTCACCTACCGGGCCTTCTGCGATTCGGCACCGGTCTACGAGACCGGACTGGCCGAACGCGCCGGCATCGGCTGGAAGGGCAAGCATTCGCTGGTGCTAAATCGATCCGGCGGCTCGTGGTTCTTTCTCGGCGCGCTGTTTCTGGACATCGACCTGCCGGTTGACGAGCCGGTCGATCCCCACTGTGGCTCCTGCACGGCCTGCCTGGACGTGTGTCCGACCGGCGCGATCGTCGCCGACGGGGTGGTGGATGCGCGTCGCTGCATTTCCTACCTGACCATCGAGTCCGACGAGGACATCCCCGAGGAACTGCGTCCGCTGATGGGCAACCGGATCTATGGCTGCGACGACTGCCAGCTGGTCTGTCCCTGGAACCGCTTCGCACGGCAGACCAACGACGTCGACTTCCACGCCCGCCAGGGGTTGGACGCCCCCGATCTGGTCGACCTGTTCAGCTGGGACGAAGCCACGTTCCTGTCACGCACCGAGGGGTCGGCCATCCGACGCATTGGCTGGCGCCGCTGGCGTCGCAACCTCGCCGTGGCACTGGGCAACCTGCCGACCGAGCATGACCGCATCCCGGCGGCGATTGCGGCCCTGCGCGCCGGCAAGGGCGAGGCGGGGGAGCAGGTCGATCGTCACATTCAATGGGCGTTGGCACGTCTGGGTGCCTCAGGCTGACCGACGCCAAAAACCGGTTCAGGCCCGATCGAGGGAGGAGATGATGTCTCGCTGCTGCTCGCCCTGCGGACCGCGAACGAACAGCGTCGAGATCAATGTCCCGTTCACCGCCAACGGTGCGATCACCAGGCCAGCGCGCGTGGCCGCCTTCAGCGCGGTATCCAGGTGCGGTGCCAGGCGTTCGCGGTTCTGCTCGTCGATGCCGAGCGTTTCCAGGCGGGATTGCAGCCGGGAAAGCAGTGGCGATTTGCCCAGTCCAATCGTCTCGGGAAGGTCGGCCTGCCCGGAGCGGCTCCAGTGGAAGCGCCGTTGCGAAACCGACGCATCGACGTTTTCGTACAAGGCGATCTCCTCGACCTGATCGAACCGGGTGAGCTGGCGGATCGTGTCGCCCAGCTGCCGCCCGGGGGTGGTCGAGCGCGTGGGATTGCCGCTCGCGTGGCAACCGTTCTCGTCCGCGTCGAGTCCGTAATCCGCCGGCAACGGCCACAGCAGGTCGCGGCCGTCATCGTGTTGCACCAGGAGGCGACCGGGATGGTAGAGCGGGATGTTGGCGAATTCGCGGGCATCGACGAGTGACTTCTTCACCGTCACGCGCCAGGCGGCCGTTGGCGATAGATGCAGTTGGTCGGCGATGGCGATCGTCAATCGGAGAATGACGGCGTGGTGCCACCCGAACTCGCTGGCGAAGGCGAGTCGCCGTGCCAGCACCAGGATGGCCTCGTGATGGGCGCCGAGCGTGGGGATGGTTGCCTCCTCGGCGAGCAGCATGACCGGCAGGTAATAGCGCTCGGTGAGCGCGGTCTCGAGTTCGAGCAGGTCGATGCCGGCCTCGCCGAGGACCGTCGCGAAGGCATGCCCGACGGAAAAACAGCGGTCGAGACTGGCGTCCTCGGCGTCGTTCCGGGTGAAATCGATCAGGCTCTTCCGCGCGATCGCGAGTGCCTGGCGGGCCAGTTCGGGGGCGTCGCGCCACAGGGCCAGTTCGACCAGGTTGTGGAGCAGGGCGGCGACCGAGACCATCTCGTAGTTGGTCTCGCGGCGTTCGATCAACCAGGCCTCGGTCAGCCGAGCGGCGCGCATGGCGCGTGACGAGGCCGCGAGATAGCCGGCCCGCTGGTCCTCGTCGTCGATGGTGTTTTCGAGGATCGGCAGTGTGGGCAGCTGGTTTCGTGCCCAGTTGCTGCCCAACAGGGACAGGGCGTGCTCGAGATTGTGCGGGGCACTGCGTTCGCGCTGGCGCTGGCCGCTGGCCGCCGCACCGAGGACGAAGCTGGCAGCGGCCGGATCGCGGCGCAGCCAGCCGACCAGACGCGGGAAATCCGGCGACTCGCTCAAGAGCTCGCGGCACATGCCCTGATGAATCGCCCGCCGCACGGGCAGCGGGTGTTCGAGCAGGTACTCGCTCCAGTTCTCGGGCAGGGTCATGCCGGCATCCCCCAATGGTTCCCTCGGCGTCGGCGATTGGACGTCATGCCGTGGCCGTCAACGTCAGATTGCGGGCTTTTCGCTTCCGGTGCAACGACGAGCGTCGGCCAGGTTCCGGGGCGGGCCGTTATCCGTCCGATTCGCCAGGTCGTGCCGTCCGGCTCAGATGCGCTCGGCCATCTCCTTGGCGTTGCCGATGTAGTCGCCCGGCGCCATCGCGGCGAGCCGTTCGCGGGCCTCGAGCGGCAGCTCGTTGATGCCCTGGATGAATGCCCGCATGGCGGGACCGTCCACCCGCTGGCCGCGAGTGAGTGCCTTGAGCTTCTCGTACGGCTTCTCCACGCCGTGGCGTCGCATGACGGTCTGCACCGCTTCACCGAGCACTTCCCAGTTGCCGTCGAGCTCGGCAGCCAGTTGATCGGCGTTGATCTCTAGCTTCGACAGCCCCTTGGCCAGCGAGCGGTAGGCGATCAACGAGTGACCAATGCCCACCCCGAGGGTGCGCAGCACGGTGGAGTCGGTGAGATCCCGCTGCCAGCGGCTGATCGGCAGCTTGCGCGCCAGATGCCCCATGACCGCGTTGCCCACGCCGAGGTTGCCTTCGGCGTTCTCGAAGTCGATCGGGTTGACCTTGTGGGGCATGGTCGAGGAACCGACCTCGCCCTCCACCAGGCGCTGCTTGAAGTGCCCCAGGGCGATCTGGCCCCAGATGTCGCGGGCGAAATCGATCAGGATGGTGTTGGCGCGCTCGATCGCGTCGAACAGCTCGGCGATGTAGTCGTGCGGCTCGATCTGGATGGTGTAGGCGTTGTGGGTCAGCCCCAGCCCCTCGACAAAGCGCTTGGAGAAGCCCGGCCAGTCGATTTCGGGGTAGGCGGCGAGGTGGGCGTTGAAATTGCCCACCGCGCCGTTGATCTTGCCCATCAGCTTGACGTCGGCGATCTGGGCGCGCTGGCGTTCGAGGCGCGCGACCACGTTGGCGATCTCCTTGCCGATGGTTGACGGCGAGGCCGGCTGGCCGTGGGTGCGCGAGAGCAGGGAGACGGCCGCCCACTCGTGGGCCATTTTGCGCAGCGTGTCGGCAAGCCCGTCGATCTCCGGCAGGACGACGTCCTCGCGCGCCTTGGCGAGCATCAGGCCGTAGGCGAGGTTGTTGATGTCCTCGGAGGTGCAGGCGAAGTGGAAGAACTCGCTGATCGAGGCCAGGCGCGGATGATCGGCGACCTGCTCCTTGAGGAAATACTCGACCGCCTTGACGTCGTGGTTGGTGGTGGCCTCGAATTCCTTGACCCGCATGGCCGACTCGACGCTGAATTCGGAGGCGATCGCGTCGAGCGAGGCACGGTCCTCGTCGTTCAGCGCCGGCACCTCGGCGATCTTCGGTTCGTCGGCCAGTGCCTTGAACCACTCGACTTCCACCAGCACGCGGTACTTGATCAGCGCGTACTCGCTGAAGCACTCGGTCAGCGCTCGGGTGTGGCGGGCGTAACGGCCGTCGAGCGGGGAGACGGCGGTCAGGGCGAAGGCGGCTTGGGCGGAGTCGGTCATGCGCGTTCCTGTAACAGTCGGTCGGTCGAGCCGGGAAGCGGCCCGAATTCAACAGTGATTATGCGATTGGCGGCCGGTGGCGCCAAATGGGCGCCTTGCGCTAGGGAAACTCTGCATGATGCGATGGCATCTCTGGCTCGCGGGTTTGCCCGCAATCAAGGCGCCGGTCCGAAGGCGGGCCCAGGGCGATCACTCGGGCCCGTCGAGGGACGGCAACGACGAGTGCGGGCAAACCCGCGAGCCCCGTCCGGGCGGGCCTCCAAGGGCCCATCTGCGGCGTCGCGGGGTTCGTCCGTGAACCCCGCCCTTCGGGCCGGCTCGCGCCGGCCGGATCGGCGTCGAGCCGATCCGGTCCAGCCCTTGTAAAGGGCGACGGCCCTTCACGGCGGACTGCGCCTTGCATCTGGACCCTTGGAGGTCCCGCAGAGACGTCATCGAATCGTGCAGAGTTTCCCCTAGCCGGCCCGGATTCAGCCGGCGGCGTCGGGGCGGGCCAATGCCTCGTGCAGCACGCGGGTCAGTTCGCGCAATACGTCGAGGGTCAGGCGTTGCTCGGCCTCCAGGCGGGTGGCCGGATCGTCCAGGCCGTCGTCGTCGAACTCGTCGTCGAGCGTGTCGAGCGCCTTGACCTTGGTCAGCGCCCCGTCCGCCCGAATGGTAAATCGCAGGCGGTCGCGCCAGACGAGTTCCAGCTGCTCGACGGTCATGCCGTCGCGCAGGTGCGCCAGGACGTTTTCGTCGGGCAGGCCCAGGCGCGTGACCGTGATGCTGCCGCCGTCACGCGGTTCGAGCAGCTTGGCCGAGTCGCCCAGCTCGAAGCCCGCCGGCGGGCCCTCGAGCAGCCAGCGCGACAGTCGGCTGCCGTGCTCCTCGGAGCCGAAGGCCGGGGTCACGCGCCACTGGCCGAGCGTTTCGCGCAGCAGGGAATTGATCTGGCTGTTGCGCTTTTCGCCGGCGTTGGCCAGCCACGCCTGCTTGTTGCGTGCATCGATGATCACCCGGGTCTCGGCCTGCCGGGGAAACGCCTGCGGCAGCAGTTCCAGCAGGGCGTTCTCGCGGGCCTGGCGCAACTCGTTGCGGGAGGGTTCGCGCTCGCCGGCCTCTTCGGCCAGTTTCTTGGCGGCGTGATCCTGGACCACCCGCGGTGGCACGGCCCGTTCCTCGCGGCGGAACAGCAGGCCGAACGCGCCGTCGGTCTCCAGGGCCAGCATCTGGTCGACCACCGGTGCCCAGCCCATCGACTCGACCTGCTGGGAGAGGGTCGGGGCAAAGCGCTTCTCGGCCAGCTGTTCGGAGAGGGTTTCCAGTGACGGTTCCGACCAGTCGGCCAGGTCGAAGGCGGCAATCTGGGAAAAGAGCATGGCGTCGGCGACTCCGGGAAATCGGTTGGCGAATGACAACCCGCGGCAGGTCCACCGGGGTGAGATGGGGGCGCATTATGCCTGATGCCCTAGGTCATTGCTTGGCGTGTTGGTCACCGGCCGCGGGCACGGAATCGATACGGTTGCTGATATGCTCATGGGACTCGACTACTCAATTAACGCTGTCATCTCCAAGGCCACCATGACCGATCGCCAAGCGCAGACCGTCCGCCTCGCCGACTACCGCCCGCCGAACTACCTGATTGACCACGTCGACCTGACCTTCGAGCTCGCCGCTCGCGGTACCCGGGTCGAGTCGTCGTTGACCGTGCGGCGCAACGGGTCTCATGACGAGTCGCTGTGGCTGGATGGCGACGAGCTGACGCTCGAGTCGATCGAGCTGGACGGCAAGCCGCTGGCCGCCGAACAGGTCGAGGAACGCGACAACGGTCTGTCGATCAGCGGATTGCCCGATCGCTGCACGCTGACGATGGTCTGCCGCGTCGACCCGGTCGACAACACCAAGCTCGACGGGCTCTACCAGTCGTCGGGCAACTTCTGCACCCAGTGCGAGCCGGAAGGCTTTCGTCGCATCACCTTCTTCCCGGATCGCCCCGACGTCCTCAGTCGCTACCGGGTGACCTTGATCGCCGACAAGGCGAGTTGCCCGGTGCTGCTTTCCAACGGCAATCCGGTCGAGTCGCGTGACCTGGAAGACGGCCGGCACCTGGCGGTCTGGGACGACCCGCATCCCAAGCCGTCCTACCTGTTCGCGCTGGTGGCCGGCGATCTCAAGTCGATCCACGACCAGTTCACCACCGCGTCGGGTCGGACGATCGATCTCGGCATCTACGTCGAGCCGCACAACATCGACCGTTGCGATCACGCCATGCGCTCGCTGATCAAGTCGATGGCCTGGGACGAGGAAACCTACGGTCGCGAGTACGACCTCGACGTGTTCAATATCGTCGCGGTCGACGACTTCAACATGGGCGCGATGGAAAACAAGGGGCTGAACATCTTCAACTCCAAGTTCATCCTGGCGCGCTCGGAGACGGCCACTGACCACGACTACGAGGGCATCGAGTCGGTCGTGGCCCACGAGTACTTCCACAACTGGTCGGGTAACCGCGTGACCTGTCGGGACTGGTTCCAGCTGTCGCTCAAGGAGGGCTTCACGGTCTTCCGCGACCAGGAGTTCTCGGCGGACATGGGCTCGCGGGCCGTCAAGCGCATCGAGGAGGTGAACCTCCTGCGCCAGGTGCAGTTCCCGGAGGATGCCGGCCCGCAGGCCCACCCGGTGCAGCCCAAGGAATACGAGCAGATCAACAATTTCTACACCGCCACCGTCTACAACAAGGGCGCGGAAGTGGTGCGGATGTGGCACAACCTGCTCGGTTGGGAGACATTCCGTCGCGGCACCGACCGCTACTTCGAGCGTTTTGACGGCCAGGCCGTGACCATCGAGGACTTTATCGACACCATGGCCGAGCAGGCCGATTTCGACACCGCCCAGTTCCGTCGCTGGTACGACCGGGCGGGCACGCCGATCGTGCACGTGAAAAAGCGGATCGAGGGTAACGACCTGGTGGTGGACTTCCGGCAGGAGATCCCGGCGGTTGCCGGTCAGGAGGACGACGCCCCCTTCCTGATCCCGCTTGGGATCGCGGCCTTCGACCGGGACGGGAAACCGGTCTCGCTGAGTGGCCCGGACGGAAATGGCGAGCCGCAAACGACCCTGGTGCTTTCCAAGACCGAGGAGAGCCGCCGGTTCACGCTGCCGGCCGGGGCCGGTCTGCCGGTGCTCTCGCTCAACCGCGGCTTTACCGCCCCGGTGAAGGTCGAACACGACTACGATGCCACGGATCTCGCCTTGCTGGCCGGCAGCGACACCGACGAATTCAATCGCTGGGATGCCTATCAGCGACTGGTGTTGCTGACGTTGGTCGAACGCATCCGCCAGGCCGAGGAGCAGGGCGACTGGGCCGAAACCGGGTTGCCCGAGGGCCTGAGTGCCGCCTTCGGCCGGTTGCTGCACTCGGCGGTGAGCACGCAGGGCGGGGCCGATCCGCGCTTTGTCGCCGAATGCCTGACCCTGCCCAGCGAAAACTACATCGCCGAGCAATTCCACCAGGACGTGCCGGTGGATGCCATTCACCGGGCGCGCGTGGAACTGCGCGAGCAACTGGCCAACGAGTGGTCGCAGACCCTGGTGCTCGCCTTCGAGAAACTGGCGGTTGACGGCGAGTATCGATTCGATGGGGTCGATGTGGGGCGCCGGGCATTGCGCGCCCAGGTGCTGGGTTACCTCAACGCGCTGGACCACCCGGCCTGGCGACGTCTTGCCGTCGAGCAGCTCGAGGAGGCCGACAACATGACCGAGCGCTTCAACGCGCTGACGGCGTTGTCGCTGCGGGCCAGTGACGAGCGAGACCAGGCCCTGGAGGCCTTCGCCGAGGAATGGAAGGACGATCCGCTGGTCATGGACAAGTGGCTTGCCCTGCGGGCGCGGATGGTCGAGCCGGACGACGCCGAGACACTCGCGGCGCTCGAGGCCCATCCGGCGTTCTCGATTCGCAACCCGAACCGCGTTCGCGCGCTGGTGGGCACGTTTTCGCGTGGCAACCCGGTCGCCTTTCATGCATCGACGGGTTCAGGATATCGCTGGGTTGCCGACAAGATCATCGAGATCGACGGTTTCAACCCGCAGATCGCGGCACGGATGGCGACGGTGTTCAGCCGGTGGCGTCGCTATGATGGCGGTCGGGCCGACCGGATGCGTGGTGAGCTCGAGCGCATGCTGGATCGTCGCGACTGTTCTACCGACTTGGCGGAAATCGCCGGCAAGGCGCTGAAATAAAACAACAACGATCAAATAGATAACCTGGGGACGATTACACCATGATGGTTGCAGTTGGCTGGCTGGTGGTGCTGGCAAGCGTGATCGGCGGGTTCATGCTCGCCGGCGGGCACCTGATCATTCTGTTCCAGCCGATCGAGTACCTGATCATTTTCGGGGCGGCCGGTGCTGCCCTGGTGGCGGGCAACTCGCCCAAGACACTCAAGGCGACGATGGGCGGTTTTGGCACGGCCTTCAAGGGGTCTCGTCATGGCAAGAAGCTCAACATGGAGACCCTCGCGCTGCTCTACGCGATCTTCACCCGGGCGCGCAAGGAGGGGTTGATGGCCATCGAGGAGGACATCGACGACCCGGAAAACAGCGAGTTGTTCAATAGTGCGCCCACCGTGATGAAGGACCACCACACGGTCGAGTTCATCACCGACTACCTGCGTCTGATGGTCTCGAGCACACTCGACGTGCACCAGATCGACAACTTGATGGATCTCGATATCGACACGCATCACGAGGAGGCGGATCTCCCGCGCTCGGCCATCGCGAAGATGGGCGAGGCCTTGCCCGCGTTCGGTATCGTCGCGGCGGTGCTCGGCGTCGTGCACACCCTCGAATCGGTCCACCTGCCGCCATCCGAACTGGGCAAGCTGATTGCCGCGGCGCTGGTGGGGACCTTCCTGGGTATCCTCGCCGCCTATGCCTTCGTCAATCCGGTCGCGAACAACCTCGAGCACAAGATCAACGATTCGACCAAGTATCAGCAAAGCATCAAGGCGGCGCTGATCGCCTTCATGAACGGCTATCCCCCGCAGGTGGCCGTGGAGTTTGGCCGCAAGGTGCTTTACTCGTCGGATCGACCGAGCTTCACCGAGCTCGAGACCTTCCTCAAGGAAAACAAGTGAACCGGTTGAGCACGGGGTAGAGACACGGTGGCCGAACAACCGGATCAAAATCAGCAGATCGTCATCAAGAAGGTCAAGAAGGGCCATGGCGGTCACCATGGTGGTGCCTGGAAGATCGCCTACGCCGATTTCGTGACCGCGATGATGGCCTTCTTCCTGCTCATGTGGCTGCTGGGCTCGATGGGCGAGGAGGAGCTCAAGGGCATCTCGGAGTATTTCGCCAACCCCACGAAGGTGACCCTGGAAGGGGGCAGCAACGCCGGCATGAGCGAGAGCCTGATCGACGGCGGCGGGGACGACCTGACCCGCCAGGAAGGACAGGTGAATGCCGGCGAGAAGCCCACGCCGGAAAAGCGTGATACGCAGTCCGAGGAGAAGACCGCCGATCCGGCGGACATGACCGAAGAACAGATCCAGGAACGCATCGAGGCCATGGAGCGTGAGCAGATCGAGGAGCTCAAGGAGCGCCTCGAGTCGCTGATCGAGGTCGACCCCGCGCTCAAGGCCTACAAGGACCAGATCAAGCTCGATATCACCCGGGACGGACTGCGCATCCAGATCATCGACAAGGAGAACCGGCCCATGTTCGAGCTGGGGTCGGATGACCTGCAGGGATATGCCGACGAAATCCTGCATTCGCTCGCGCCGGTGCTCAACGAGATGCCCAACCGCCTGTCGATCGAGGGCCACACCGACGCCCGGCCGTTCGGTCGCGAGGGGCGCAGCAACTGGGAGTTGTCGGCCGACCGGGCGAATTCGGCCCGCCGCTCGCTGGCCGAATACGGCTACCAGGAGGACAAGTTCCTCCAGGTCATCGGGATGGCGGATGCCTTGCCTTTCATCGATGACGATCCGCTCGACCCGCAGAACCGCCGCATATCCATGACGGTGATGAAGGAGTCGGCCACGCGCCGAATCCTCGAACCGTCACGCGACGGGGCGATGAGCGTGGACGACCTGCTGGGGGTTCAGGGCGAATCGGAGTCGCCGGCCCCCGACACGGAGGGCGCCACCCCGAGCCCGCCCACGGAAACCCAAGCGACGCCTTAGGCGACGCCCTAATCACCAGTGCGGCGTCATTTATCCCTGCTGATCGGCTTTGCGGTGCTGGCACTCGCCATCCTGGCGAGCCTGCTGCTGGCCCGTGCCTGGGCCGACTGGCAGGGGGCAAGACCTGCGCCCTGGCTGATCGCCGGAGTGGCCGGTGTGCTCGCCATGACGATGGGGTGGCGGCTGTTGCCGTCCTGGTGGCGTGGTGTGCTGCTCCTCGCCCCGCTGGTCATGTGGGGCGGGCTTCAGATTCATCCCGGCTGGTTTCTGGCCGCGGCCGTGGTGCTGCTGCTGGTCCAGTTCAATGCCATTCGCCATCGGGTGCCGCTGTATCGATCCGGCACGGCGGTGATCGATGCGCTGGAACGGGAGATCCGAGAGCGTGACATCCATCACCTGGCCGACATGGGCTGCGGCGACGGGCATCTGATCGCCGCGTTGGCGAGGCGCTTGCCCGAGGTGCGTTTCACCGGGTACGAGACGGCGCCCGTGCTGTACCTGGCCGCTCGTTGGCGCTGTCGGGGGCAGGCGAATTGTCGGGTGGAGTTCCGCGACTTCTGGCGGGATGCCTGGAGCGATTTCGACGCCGTGTTCACCTTTCTCTCGCCGGAACCGATGTTGCGCATCTGGCGCAAGTGCCAGCGCGAGTTGGCCGAGGGTGGCGCGTTGTACTCCCTTGCCTTCGAAGTGCCGGGTGTCGAGGCCGAGGCCTTGCTCGGCGCCGGCCGCTTCGATCTGCACCGCTATCCCCGCTTGCCCCGCCAGGCACCGCTTGCGGCCTCCGCTGAATCGGTCACGCCGTGACCCGGTGGGTTGGCTGCCGGCCCGGGGCCCAGAAACAGAAAAGCCGGCGCAAGGCCGGCTTTTCGACGTCACTCTCAGGGGCGCTTAGAAACGCGAGCGGAAACCGCCACGATCGTTGTTGCGCTCACGCGGACGGGCCTCGTTGACGCGGATGTTGCGGCCATCCATGTCCGAGTCGTTCAACGCTTCGATGGCCTGCATGCCGGCGTCCTTGTCGGACATCTCGACAAAACCGAAGCCCTTGGAGCGACCGGTAGCCATGTCCTTGATCACCTTGGCGGATTTGACTTCGCCGAAGGCCTCGAAGGCGGCCTGGAGGCCCTGGTCATCCTGGGAGTAGGGCAGGTTGCCCACGTAAATATTGATCATCTCGAAAACAAACTCTAAAAGCCGTGCTGATCTGGCGACCGGCCGGGGTGTTCAGCACGCATCCATCCCGGTCGGATGAAGGCCACGAGCCGCCGGCGACAGGAACCCTGTGCAGCGTTCGGACGCTCCATTCGGCTGACATTAAAGCATTCGGCCGCGAACGCAAGCGGTGTTTTTGCGCTGATTTACCACCTGTGGTTTTCGTGCATCAACACGCTTGACCAGGGTTCGGGTCACGACCGTCCCTTCCCCTCAGTCGAGCGATCTCGTGCCGTCCCGTGAGCATCGGTGCGCGATGGCATGGTCGCGTTTGGTCTCCGCCGGTCGTGTTGGGGATGAGGCCGACATCGCCAATGGCGGGCAAATCGCTGTCGTTTTACTAAGCTTCGGTTCATTCCGTTTTGGCCGACCCAAACGTGAGATTGGCCGCCCTAAAGCCAGCGCCTATTTACAAGCGATGTTCGACGAATGAATGCAGCCGTGACACGTCATCCGAGCAAGTGGTGGTTAAGCGGGGGAGTGGCGCCCGTCGTGACCCTGTTGGTGGCGCTGTCCGGCGCACGGGCGGAGACCCCGGTGATCGAGGTGGGCGGATGGTGGAACGGGCAGGGAGAACGTGTCGTCGACGATCAGGTCATGGCCGGACTGGAACGGGCGGATGTGATCCTGCTGGGTGAGGTGCACGACTCGGCTGCGATCCACCGCCGACAGGTCGAACTGCTTGACACCCTGAGGAGCGCCGGCCGTCCGGTCGTGCTTGCCATGGAACAGCTCGATCGCCGCGACGACGATGACGTTGACCGGATGAACGTCGATTCCCTTGCCGGCGGACGAGAGCGCGCCGAGGCCGGCGGGTTCGATTTCGATGGATGGGGATGGGATCAGTATGGCCGCCTGTTCGACTGGGCGGCACAGCATCGGGCGCCGTTATGGCCACTGAACCTGTCGCGCGAAATGGCCATGGCGGTCGCGATGGCCGACGGCGATGAATGGCGCGACCAAATGGATGGTGGGACGCTCGCTTGGATCGATGATCTGGCCCCGTCGCTGTCCTTGCCGGATGAGCAGCAAGACGAGTTGATCGATGTGCTGGAACGCTCCCACTGCCAGGAGATTCCGTCCTCCATGTCGAGTCGCATGCTCCGAGCGCAGGTCGCGCGCGACCTGGTGATGGCCGAGGCGATCATGGCCGCCCGGGACGCTCATCCCGACCATCGGGTGGTGGCGGTGATGGGCAATCAGCACGCGCGTCTCGATCGCGGCGTCGGGTATTGGCTTTCACGCCTGGCCGAAGATGAGCGTCCCAGCATCATGTCGGTGGGCATGGTGCCGACAAATCATCTTGACGGAGCCCCGGAGGCAGAGGATGCCTTCGATCTGATGTGGGTCGCCCCCGAAGTGATGCGCGACGACCCGTGTGCCGCGGTGGGTGAGGATGGAGACGAGGAGTGACATCGATGGGGTCGGCGCGGTGAGCGGCCGCCCGATTACGCGCTTAGGGGGTTGAACCCCGTGTTACCGTGGCCTCGGGCCACAAAATAATCACAAACCCAATCAAGCAGAGCCGTTGATAAACAACGAATAAAGAGGGATCGATGATGAAGAAGCAGTTGTTGGCAATCTCCATCGGTGTGGCGCTCGGCACCTCGCCGCTTGCGGGCATCGCGGCGACGGGCGACGCCAGTGCCGAGAAGATCATGCAGGAACTCGAAGCGCTCAAGCAACGCGTCGAAACCCTGCAGGGCGAGCTCGAAAAGGAGCGCGCGCGCAACGATCAGATCGAACAGAAGCAAGCCGAACAGGCCGAGAAGGTGGCCAAGGCCGAAGAAAAGGCGGAGGCATCCGAGCCGGATATCAATGTCGGTGGGGCGGTTCGCTTCAACTACACCTACAACGACGCCAATGATGGCAATGACCGTGGTGGTGACCTGAACTTCGACACGTTCCGTCTGAATTTCGACGGCGAGATCGGTGACGTCATCCTGTCAGCAGAGTGGCGCTGGTACGAATACTTCACGGCCATTCATCATGCGTGGGTCGGTTACGAGTTCACCGATGCGCTGATGGCGAAGGCCGGTGTCTTTCAGGTGCCGTTTGGCGTCTTGCCGTATAACTCACATAACTTCTACTTCTCCTCGCTGTACTACGTTGGTCTCGAGGATAACTACGACTTCGGTGTCGGCACTACCTACGAACCGGGTGATTGGCGATTTGACCTCGCATTCATGAAGAATGACGAGCGAAATTTTGGTCCTGAGTTCGATGGTTCCGGTGATACGGACAGCTATTCGGCAAATGCCGTGGGTTACAACGGCAATCAGGGTGCGACCGAATCGGTCAACACACTCGTGGCTCGCGCCGAGTATGATTACAAAGTCACCGACAAGTTGACGCTCAAGCCGGGTGCATCCATCAAGTATGGACAGATGGATGGTGGAACGAATCCGGGTGGCGATGGTGATTTCCGCGCGGCAGCCGCCCACCTGGTCGCCGATTACGATCGCTGGAATCTGCAGCTGCAGTACACGGATTGGGAATACGATCTTGACGATGCCGACGCCCAATTCATGAATTACGGCTATTACGCGGGTCTGTACACGGGGCCGCTGTCTGCCAAGGCGATTACGGCGAACCTGGCCTATACGCTGCCGGTCGAGTGGGGCCCGGTTTCCTCATTGACGTTCTACAACGATTACAGCCTGATCTACGATAAAAACAACGATTATGATGACACGTACATGAACGTCACCGGCATGGCAGTATCGGCAGGTGGTGTCTATGCCTACTTCGACATCATCAATGGTGAAAATCAGCCGTTCGTGACCGGCGCCATGGCGGGTCCGGGTCAAAGCGGCGAAGACAACACCATCTTCAACATCAACGTCGGTTACTACTTCTGACGATCCAGCGGTGAAGATGATGGACAAGGCGGGCGAAAGCCCGCCTTTTTTATGCCAACCTCTCTCTGGGCGGCACCACGTAGGCGTGGCCGCCTGAGCACGGCCAACCACCATCGGCAGGGGCAGTAGATGGAAGCGGAAGTCCAGGAAATACGCGAGCACTTGCGGCATTACCCGCCGTTCGATCGGCTTGATCCCCAGTGGCTGGATCAGATCGCCGCGCGCACGGATGTCGCCTACTACCGCGAGGGTTCGACCATCCAGGAATACGGTGAGCCGATCGACAACCTGCGTTACGTTCGCAGCGGCGCGGTCGAGGTCTACCGGCACAACGGCGAGCTCTACAACCGGATCGGGGAGGGCGATATTTTCGGCCACACGGGACTGCTGCACAATCGCCGCGTCCGGTTCCCGGTGCGCGCCATCGAGGACACGTTGCTCTACCTGATCCCGGCCGACGTCTTCGATCAGCTCTGCGAAGAAGATGACCAGTTTGCGGATTTCGTCGAACTGTCGGGGCCACGCCTAAAGGCCACCGTCGAACAGAACGAGCGCGAGAATGACCTGATGGTCAGCCGGGTGCGGCGGTTGTTGACGCGCAGCCCGGTCAACATCGAGGAAAACGCCCCGGTGCACGAGGCCGCGCGCCTGATGACTGAGCACCATGTCTCGTCGATCCTGTTGTTCTCGAAATCCGACCCGGATGACGAACGGGCGTTTGCCGGCGAGGAACATGGCCATTGGCGCCTGACGGGCATCCTGACCGACCAGGACCTGCGCGCTCGCGTGCTGGCCGCGGGCCGGCCGGGTGACACGCCACTCGCCGAAATCAAGCATGACCGGCTCATCACCATCCAGTCGGACGAATCGGTGTACGAGGCGATGCTGGCCATGCTGCGCAACAACGTGCACCACCTGCCGGTCCTGCATCGGCGCCGGCCGGTGGGCGTGGTGCATCTCTCCGATATCGTGCGCTACGAGACGCACAGCAGCCTGTACCTGGTCAGCAACATCTTCAACCAGGGGTCGGTCAAGGGGCTGTCCCGCTTGATGCCGGACGTGCGCGCGGCGTTCGTGCGTCTGGTCGACGACGGTGCGACCTCGCAGATGATCGGTCAGGCCATGTCCAGCATCGGACGCAGCCTGATCCGTCGCCTGATCGAGCTTGCCGAGGAAGAACTGGGTCCGCCGCCGGTGCCGTATTGCTTCATGGTCAACGGGTCGATGGCGAGAAACGATCAGACCATCACCACGGACCAGGACAATGCCCTGATCCTCGACGATTCGTTCGATCCCGCCGAACACGATGCCTGGTTCGCCGCACTCGCCCAGCGCGTGAGCGATGGTCTGCATGCCTGCGGTTATCCGTACTGCAGCGGCGGGATCATGGCCACGAACGACAAGTGGCGCCAGCCACTGTCGGTCTGGCGGCGGTATTTCACCGAATGGATCGATGAACCGGACCCGGAAAAGCTTCTTCACAGCTCGATCTTCTTCGATCTCGA
The DNA here is from genome assembly GCF_023555375.1 of Guyparkeria hydrothermalis. GTDB lineage: Bacteria > Pseudomonadota > Gammaproteobacteria > Halothiobacillales > Halothiobacillaceae > Guyparkeria > Guyparkeria hydrothermalis. The sequence continues at coordinate 106,470 of NZ_JAJSEE010000006.1, read as the reverse complement.
GGCCGTGCACGGCGAAGAACGATTCGTCGAGCAACTGCAGGACCTGGTCGCCGAGCGGGCGAGCCACAGCCCGCTGTTTCTCGCCGCGCTGGCTCGTAACGCGCTCAATCGAACCCCGCCGCTTGGCTTTTTCCGGACCTTCGTCATGGAAAAGGACGGGCAGCACAACAACTCCATCAACCTGAAGCGGCGCGGTACGGCCCCGCTCGTGGACGTGATACGCGTGCATGCCCTGGCCGTGGGGTCACGTTCCCAGAACTCGTTCGAGCGGCTGGACGACATCGTCAAGGCCAACACCCTGCCGGCAGGGCAGGCGGACAAGCTGCGCTACGCGCTCGAGTTCATTTCCATGGTGCGTATCCGCCACCAAGCGTATGACCTCAAGCATCACCATGCCCCGGACAACAACATCGAGCCGGAGAACGTCTCGGATGGCGAACGCCACAACCTCAAGGACGCGTTCCAGGTGCTGAGCAACGCCCAGAAATTCCTGCGGTTTCGTTACCCAATGCCGACTCGATGAGCCCGGCCGCCGCGCATCAACAACGGAGCGAATCGACCTGGGCGGCGTTCTTTGCCGACCAGGCCGATCGCTGCCGGGACCCCGCCTTGCGTGCGTTCTACGCCGCCGGATTGCCGGCCCCGGATACGCCCTTGCAGGACGTGCCGCTGATGGCGCTCGATTTCGAGACGACCGGCCTGGACGTCCACCGTCATGCCATCGTCTCGATCGGGGTGGTGCCGTTCGATTTGAAACGTATCCGCCCGTCGGCGGGCCGGTACTGGGTCGTCCGACCACCGCGGCCCCTGGACGAAGCCTCGATTCGGTTTCACCGCATCACCCACGCGGAGGTCGCCCGGGCGCCGGACCTGGACGAGGTGCTCGACGAGGTATTGGCGGCCTTGGCCGGGCACGTGGTGGTGGTTCATTACCGCGGCATCGAGAGGCCGTTCCTGGACGCCGCCGTGCTGGCCCGGCGTGGTGAGCGTTGCCTGTTCCCGGTGATCGACACCATGAGAATCGAGGCACGCCAGGTACGTGCCGGCTGGTGGAATCGCCTCAAGGGCCTGTTCTCGGCGCGACGCACGTCGATCCGACTGGCCGACAGCCGCACCCGCTATGGCCTGCCGGGCTACTCAGCGCACCACGCCAAGCTCGATGCATTGGCGACGGCCGAACTGTTGCAGGCGCAGATCGCGCGCCATTACCGCCCGGAGACGCCCGTGGGCGAACTCTGGGAATGACCCCGGCAAAGGATTGTCGATTGGATAGACACGAAAAAAGGCGGCCGAACGGCCGCCTTTCGCGTTGGTCGAACCCGGACCGATCGCGGCGGGAGTCCGCCGTGACCGGCACGGGGCGCGTCACTTGCCGCGCGGTTCGCTCATCAGTCCCTTGACGATGGCATAACAGCCCACCAGCAGGACCACCGTGAACGGCAGGCCCGCGGCGACGGCCGCGGACTGCAGTGCCGCGAGGCCGCCACCCACCAACAGGGCGATCGCGATCGCGCCCTCGATTACGCCCCAGAAGACACGCTGGGGCTTGGGTGCGTCGATCTTGCCGCCGGCGGTGATGGTGTCGATGACCAGCGAGCCGGAGTCCGACGAGGTCACGAAGAAGACGATCACCAGGAAGATGGCGATGAACGAGGTGATCTCGGCCATCGGCATCTGGCCCAGCGTCTCGAACAGCTGGACGGGCAGGTCGGAGTTCTTCGCGCCTTCAAAGCCGTTCTGCAGCTGGTTGATGGCGGTGGTGCCGAAGGCGGTCATCCAGAACACCGAGACGGTGGACGGCACCAGCAGGACCGCGACCAGGAACTCGCGCACGGAACGGCCACGCGAGACCCGGGCGATGAACATACCGACGAACGGCGACCAGCTGATCCACCAGGCCCAGTAGAACGTGGTCCAGCCCTGGCTGAAGTTGGCGTCCTCGCGGCCGAACGGGTTGGAGAGGAACGGCAGCTCGGTGATGTACGAGCCGAGGTTCTTCACGAACCCGGTCGCGATCATCAGGGTCGGGCCGACGAACACGACGAACATCAGCAGGATGAAGGCCAGCACCAGGTTGATCTCGGACAGGCGCTTCACGCCCTTGTCGACGCCGGCGACGATCGAGATCACCGCAACGGCCGTGATGGCCGAAATCAGGAGCACCAGCGTGGTGTTGCCTTCGGGCACGCCGAACAGGTGCGACAGGCCGGCGGAGGCCTGCTGCGCGCCGATCCCGAGCGAGGTGGCGAGGCCAAACAGCGTGGCGAAGACGGCCAGGATGTCGATCAGGTGGCCCGGCCAGCCCCAGATGCGCTCACCCAGCAGGGGGTAGAACATGGAGCGGACGGTCAGCGGCAGGCCCTTGTTGTAGGAGAAGATCGCCAGCGACAGTGCCACGATCGCGTAGATCGCCCAGGGGTGCAGACCCCAGTGGAAGATGGTCGCGGCCATGCCCAGGCTCATCGCGCCGGCCGGGTCGCCTTCGGCGCCACCCAGCGGGGCCCAGTCGGTGCGTGCGCCGTCTTCGCCCATGCTGACGCCACCCAGTGAGGTGCCGTAGTGGGACAGCGGCTCGGACACGCCATAGAACATCAGGCCGACGCCCATGCCCGCGGCGAAGAGCATCGCAAACCATGACAGGTAGCTGAAGTCGGGCGCGGCCTTGGCCCCGCCGATCCGCACCCGGCCCAGGGGCGAGAAGATCAGCACCAGGCACAGGATCACGAAGATGTTTGCCGCGCCGATCAGGAACCAGCTCATGTTGGTGTTGATCCAGTTCTTGGCGCCATCGAACCAAGCGGTCGACTGGTCGGGCAGGGCGAGCGTCAGCACGACGAACGCCAGGATCACCAGGGAGGAAAAGGTGAACACCGCGCCATGGATGTCGATATTCACGCCAATCGGCGCGGCCTGGTAGTTGTCCTGCCCGATCTTGTAATCGGTATCGATCAGGTTGGCCGCCCCTTCGGGGGCCGGGACGCCGACCGATTCGCTATGCGTGTCCGGTGCGTTATCGGGTTTGTTGTCCACGTGTGTCTCTCCGTCGGTTTCTGGTTGACCAGGTCAGTTCGTTTGATCGTTGGGCATTCAGGGTCGAACGAGGAAGACCGAGACGTTCGAGTGCGCGGCGACCTTGCTGCCGTTGGCCGGCATGATCGCGTCGATGTGGTGGGGGAGGTGCGTGCCCATCACCACCAGATCGGCGCCGACGTCGTCGATAGCCTTGAGCAGGATGTCGTCCAGGTCGGTCACCGGGTCGTGACTGTTGTAGACCCGAGCCGTCGGGGCATGGCCGTTGTCCGGCGCGTGCTCCCGGGCGAAGGCCTTGAGCTTCTGCTCGTATTCCTCGGGGGTTCTGGCTACCGAGCTGGGCTGGGAGGTGGTGACACCCACGTAGCAGAGTTGGGCGTTGTAGTGACGTGCCATGTCGGCTGCCACCGTCAACGGTTTCTCCAGCGCATCGAGGTGCGCGAGATCCACCGGGACCATTATCGTTTGATACATGCGTTCGGCTCCTCCTGGAATGGCATGAAAGCGGTTTGTCTCCCGATTCATGAACGACACGGTTTGGGCGCCGGATGCCGGTTAATGCGTTGGATTTTCGCCCCGACGCCCGAAAGACTCGCCCGAGTATAGGCACAGCCGATTTGCTGTGCGAATCCCGGCGATTGACGCGGGGATTGGCTCGGCTTGTGAATCCGCGGTCTCAGGACAGGGTAGCTGCCTTGTCAACTCCAATGGCGAACTCGGTTGTCGTGCCTTTATTATTAATCGGCTAATAAATGGTAGGGCTCGGGAAAAACACCGCGGATTAATCGGGATTGGATGGCCCATTTATCCAACGTGCCGCTGTCAAAACCGAGGCGATTACCCGTCGCTGATCAATCGCCACAGTGGCTGTCCACTCGCTTGGTATTTGCGCTCGAACGGCGTCATGGGCGGCTCGTTATCCTTGACCGGTTCGACTCGGGCGGTGCGGCCATGAAATTCCAGGGCCAGCGCGAGCTCCTCGAGGTACACCCGCCAGTTGCTGCGTGACTCGAGTCGGCCGCCCAGGGCCACCACGCTGGGAAACACCGGATGGGCATGGAAACGCCGCTTCAAATGGCGCGGTTTGGGTTCCGGGTTGGGATAGAGCAGGTAGTGGCGTGCCGGTGTCCAGCCGGCTTGCCGGGCCAGTCGCCAGAAGTCGACCAGGTCGGCACGCACCAGCAGGCAGTTGGGCGGTGTGTCGGGTCGCTGGCGCGACAGGCGATCGGCCGAGCGGTCGACGCCGATCACCCAGTGGTCGGGGTAGCGGCGGGCGAGCAGGCGGCTGCTGTCGCCGGTGCCGCAGCCCGAGTCGAGGATCAGCGGACGATCGACGGCGGCCATCCGCGCGGTCACCTGGTCGAAGGCGTTGCGGTTGTAGTCGGCGATCGGCTTGGCGAAGAGGCGCTGCGCGTGGCGCCGCAGCTGGCGTTCGAGGTCGTCGTGCGGACCGGTCTGGCTCGAGGTGACCGAGCGAGACACCCCACCGGTCGGGGTGTCATCCGTCCCGCCACCCGTCACCTCTGGACGCCGGGGACGATCGGCGTCACTCATCGGCCGTCGACGTCGTGACCGGTTGGCGGCGTACCCGATCGCTTAGCAGGATGCCGGCCCAGCGCGTTTGCGGGCTCGAATCCAGGGCGAGCTTCGCGATCATGGTCAGCGGCACGGCGAGCAGCATGCCGATCGGTCCGAACACCCAGCCCCAGACCAGCAGCGAGATCAGCACGATCACCGGCGAGAGGCCCAGTGTCCGGCCCAGCAGGCGCGGTTCCAGGATGCTGCCGATGCTGATGTTGACCACCAGGTACAGCGCACCGACCAGCAGCAGGTCCAGCGGGGAGCCGCTGACCACGGTGACCAGCAAGGCCGGTACCGCGGCGATGAACGAGCCGATGGTGGGGATGAAGTTGAGCAGGCCCGCGAGGATGCCCCAGAGGATGGCGAAATCGATCCCCAGCCAGGAGAGACCCACGCCCACCAGCACGCCGGTGACCACGCTCGCCCCGGTCTTGATCAGCAGATAACGGTAGACGGAACGCAGAAAGCGCCGGGTCCGTACCCGCGCCCGGCGACGACCGGGGAAGGCGGCGGCGAGCTTGTCGGCAAGCGTGCGCTCCTCGAGCAACAGGAACATGAACGCCAGCAGCACGAGCAGGGTGCTCGCGGTGAACTGGCCCAATCCGGTCGCGATGCCGGTGGCCGTGCCCGTGATCGTGCTCGTGGCCGGCAACGGGATCTGTGCCGGCAGCAGTTCCGGGGGCGCGCCACGTTCGGCAAGCATGGTGCGGATCTGCTCCAGCCACCCGGCAAGCTTCGCCTGGTAGGCCGGGGCCTGCGTCGCCAGGCTTTCGGCGGCGCCCTGCAGGGCGAGAAAGAGCAGGAAGAAGGCCAGGCCCACGAGCGAGAACAGGAACAGGATCGAGATTAGGCCGGGCACGCCGCGACGCTGCATCCAGGCCATCGGCGGGGCGCTGATGATGGCGAGAAAGGCGGCCAGCAGGAACGGCGTGACGATATGGCTGACCGTCTTCAATCCCGCGAGCAGGATGAACACCGCCGCGGCGCCCAACAGCCAGGTGAGCGCGCCCGGTCGATGCGAGGGCGGGGTGTCGACGATCATGCCGAGGTCTCCTCGCCCGTCGCGATGCCGTGCTGTCGCAACAGCGGCTCGATGCTGGGCTCACGCCCGCGGAATGCCTTGAACAGGGCCAGCGGGTCCTCGCTGCCACCGCGCTCGAGTATGTGGACCAGGAAGTCGGAACCGGCACGCTCGTTGAACACGCCGTCCTCCTCGAAACGCGACCAGGCATCCGCCGAGAGGACCTCGGCCCACTTGTAGCTGTAGTAGCCCGCGGCATAGCCACCGGCAAAAATGTGCGCGAAGCCATGCTGGAAACGGTTGTAGGCCGGTGGCTGGATCACCGCGACCGAGTCGCGTACCTCGTCCAGCGTTTCCTGGATGCGCGCGCCGGTGGCCGGGTCGAAGTCCTGATGCAGGAGCAGGTCGAACAGCGAGAACTCGAGTTGCCGGACCATCTGCATGCCGGCCTGGAACTGGCGCGCGGCGCGCATCCGCTCGAACAGATCGGCCGGCAGCGGCTCGTTCGTGTCGACGTGACGAGCGAACAGGTCGAGCGCCTCGCGCTCCCAGCACCAGTTCTCCAGGAACTGGCTGGGCAGTTCCACGGCATCCCAGGCGACCCCGCTGATCCCGGCCACCCCGGCGGCATCCACCTGGGTGAGCAGGTGATGCAGGCCGTGCCCGAACTCGTGAAACAGCGTGGTGACCTCGTCGTGGGTGAGCAGGGAAGGCTTGCCGCCCACCGGCGGGGTGAAATTGCAGGTGAGAAAGGCGGCCGGTTGCTGGATGCTGCCGTCGGGCAGTCGTCGGCGCTGGATGGCACCGGCCATCCACGCCCCGCCACGCTTGTTGGCCCGCGCGTACAGATCCAGGTAGAAGCGGCCACGCGGGTTGCCGTCGCGGTCCTCGACCTCGAAAAACCGCACGTCCTCATGCCAGGTGGGGACGTCCTCGCGTTCGCGCACGCGGATGCCGAACAGGCGACCCACCACCGTGAACAGGCCCTCGACTACCCGGTCGGCCGGGAAGTAGGGCTTGAGCTGCTTCTGGGAAATCGCGAACCGCGCCTCGCGGAGCTTCTCGCCGTAGAAGGCGATATCCCAGGGCTGCAGGGTCTGCGGGCCGCCGGAATCGCGGGCGAAGGCCTGCAAGTCGGCCAACTCGCGCCGGGCCTTGGGCACGGCCTGGTCGGCAAGCTCGCGCAGGAAGGCGAGCACCTCGGCCGGGTCGCTCGCCATCTTGGTGGCCAGCGAGCGCTGGGCGTAGTTATCGAATCCGAGCAGTTGCGCCAGTTCGTGACGGATCTCGAGGATGCGGTCCATGATCGGCCCGTTATCCCACTCCCCGGCATGTGGGCCCACCTCGGAGGCGCGCGTGACGAACGCCTCGTAGAGCGTCTCGCGTAAGGCGCGATCCTCGGCGTGGGTCATCACGGCGTTGAAGCTGGGCATTTTCAGAGTGATGCGCCAGCCCGGACGGTCGGCGTTTTCGGCCGCCTGACGGAACAGGGCGCGTGCCGAATCCGGCAGGCCGGCCAGGCGGGATTCGTCCTCGATGTCCAGCGACCAGGCATTGGTGGCATCCAGCAGGTTGTTGGCGAACCGTGTCGTCAATTGCGACAACTCGCTCTTCAATGCCTTGAACCGCGCCTTGTCACCGGCCTCCAGGTGGACCCCGGCCAGGCGAAAGTCACGGATGGCGTTTTCCACCACGCGGCGCTGTTCCACCGAAAGGGCTTCGAAGTCGTCACGCTCGCTGACGGCGCGGTAGGCCGCGAACAGGGCCTCGTTCTGGCCAAGATCGGTCGAGTAGTCGGAGAGTTTGGGCAGGCAGGCCTCGTAGGCGGACCGCAGTTCCGGCGTGTTGACCACGGCGTTCAGGTGGCTCACCGGCGACCAGGCGCGGTCCAGCCGGTCCTCCAGCGCCTCCATGGGGGCGACGAAGTTATCCCAGGTGAACGGCGCACCCTCGGCGAGGCGCGCGTCGATGGCGGCCCGGTTTTCGCTGAGGATCTGCTCGATGGCCGGCTCGACATGGTCCGGGGCAATACGGTCGAAGGCCGGCAGGTCGGGGGTATCCAGCAAGGGGTTGGACATGTGTATCTCTCGACGTGATAAGGCAACGGATGACCGCGCAGATTAGCATTTTTGCCTCGATCCCCGATTAGCGTGTGGCAGCGGGGCGGTCGTGGAACTACGCTGAATACGTTTGCGTGAATCCCCACGCCCCGATGGCGTGGCGGCGCCAACGATCAGGCCCATGACCGGTATCCCAATGAATCCCAGCCAACGCGTTTCGCTCGTCCCCCGAACCCTCCTCGCGGCCGTCTTCCTGTCGCTGCCACTGGTGGTCACCGCGGTCGACGCCGCCGAACCGCCGCGCGTGGTGACCGAGTCGGCCGCGCCCACCGAAATCATCGAGGTGGTCGAGCTCGACGGGACGGTGCGCAGCCTGCGTACCGCGGCGCTGTCGGTGGAGATCGCCGGCCTCGTCGCGGCCGTGCTGGTGGAGACCGGTGATCGCGTGACCGCCGGTACGCCGTTGTTCGAACTGGACAGCGAGCTTGAGCGACTGGCCGTGGCAAGCCTGGAGGCCGAGCGACGCCAGGCACTCGCCGCGCGCCGCGAGGCGGTGCGTCGGCTGGACGAGGCCCGTTCGGTGGGCGCCGGGCGCAATATCGCCGAGACCGAGGTGCAGGCACGCGCGAGTGCCGTCGAGCAAGCCGAGGCACGTCTGGCGGCCGTCTCGGCAACCCTCGAACGAGGCCAGGCCCGTCTCGATCGACATCGGCTAGTCGCGCCGTTCGATGGCGTGGTCACCGAACGGCTTGCCGAACGCGGCGAGTGGGTGGTGCCCGGCGAGGCGCTGATCCACCTGGTCGACCGCGACACCCTGCGCCTGGATTTCCCGGTGCCGCAACGCTACTTCCCGCTGGTGGGCGAGCAGGCGGAGCTTCGCTTCCGCCTCGACGGTACCGGGATGGACTGGCAGGCCGCCGGCATCGCCACGGTGGTGCCGGTGGCCGATGCCACGTCCCGCACCTTCCTGGTTCGTGGCGAGCCCAGTGGCGATGTCTCGGTATTACCCGGCATGGCGGTCGAGGGACGGTTGCGCCTGGCCACCGGTCGCGACGGCCTGACCGTTGCGCGCGATGCCGTGCAGCGCTATCCGGATGGCCGGACCACGGTGTGGGTGCTCGACGAGGGCGAGGGCCAGACCGTGACCGAGCGCCAGATCGAGCTTGCCGACGGGTTCGATGATCGCGTGGTAATCACCGCCGGGATCGAGGCGGGCGACCGGGTGATTGTGCGTGGCAACGAGGCGCTGGAACGCGGGATGGAAGTCCGAGTCGGCCCGCTTGAGAACGAGGAGTCGCGTTGATGTTTGCCGCGGTGGTCCGGCACGGCACGCTGGTTACGGTCATCACCCTGATCATCGCGATACTGGGTGCCGTGGCGGCACTGCGTATCCCGGTGCAGATGATCCCGGATCTGGATGTGCGCACCATCACGGTCGAGACGCGCTGGCCGGGAGCGACGCCGCAGGACATCGAGAAAGACATCCTGATCGAGCAGGAACGGTACCTGCGCAATATCCCCGGCCTGGCCGAACTCAACGCCACGGCCACCAGCGACTCGGCCGAGATCGAGCTGGAGTTCCCGTTCGGCACCGACATCACCGAGGCGCTGATCGAGGTCAACAACGCACTGAGCCAGGTGCCGGACTACCCGCGCAACGTCGACGAGCCGAGGATCGCGGCCACGTCGTTCTCGTCGAACGCCTTCATGTATTTCCGGGTGGCGACCTCGCCCGACAACCCGCACGGGCTCGACATCGACCTGATGCGCGATTTCATCGATGACGAGGTGCGCCCGCGCATGGAGAGCGTGCCCGGGGTCTCGGAGGTCACCATGCGCGGCGGGGCGGAACGGCAGATGCAGATCCACGTCGACGAGCGTCAGCTCGCCCGGCGGGGACTGACCCTGCTCGATTTGCGCGATGCCATCCGGGCCCGCAACCAGGACATCTCCGGCGGGGAGGTGGATGCCGGTAAGCGACGCTACCTGTTGCGTACGGTCGGGCGTTTCGCCAGCGCCGAGGAACTCGAGCGCCTGGTGATCGCCCGGCGTGGCGATGCCGTGATCCGCCTGGGTGATGTGGCCGAGGTCGAGCAGGGCGGTTCGCGCCAGCGGGCACTGGCGTTCACCAACGGCCAGAAGGTAATCGGGCTGCAGGTGCGGCGCGAGAGCGGCTCGAACGTCATCGACATCAAGTACGCGATGATCGATGAAGTCGAGCGCATCAACGACGAGGTGCTCGAGCCGGCCGGCATGGTGCTCGAGCTCAACACCGACGATGCGCGCTACGTGCAGGCCTCGATCAGGAACGTCTGGACCAACCTCGGCCTGGGCGCGGCCTTCGCCACCCTGGTGATGTTCCTGTTCCTGCGTTCGCCTCGCGCCACCCTGGTCGGCGTGATCGGGATTCCGCTGTGCGCGATCGCGGCGTTCCTGGGGCTCCTGGTCACGGGACGAACCATCAATGTCATCTCGCTTGCCGGTGTCGCATTTGCCATCGGCATGACCGTCGACAACAGCATCGTGGTGCTGGAGAACATCGAACGTCTGCGGCGGCGTGGCATGGCGCGGCTGGAATCGGCGGTCGAGGGTGTGCGCGAGGTCTGGCCGGCGGTGCTGGCCTCGACGGCCACCACGGTGCTGGTGTTCCTGCCGATCCTGTTTATCCAGGAAGAGGCGGGCCAGTTGTATTCGGATGTCGCCATCGCGATCGCCTCGGCCATCGTCGCCTCCATGCTGGTGGCGGTGATGGTGATTCCCACCCTGAGCGCGCACCTCGATTTCGGGCGCTCGGGGCGGGAGGGCGCCCGGACGCCTGGTTGGGCGCGCGCGGTCGAGGCCGGCGTGAAGGCAATGATCGGCTCAAGGGCACGTCGCGGCTTGACCATGGCCGTGGTGTTGGCGGGTAGCGCGTCGATCGTGGTGTTTCTGACGCCCCCGGCGGAATACCTGCCGGAAGGGGAAGAACCCAAGACCTTCGCGGTGATGAACGCGCCGCCGGGCTACAACCTCGAGGAGATGGCCCGCATCGCCGGGGAGGTCGAGGCGCACCTGCTCCCGGCGGTGGACGCCGACCCGGGCGCGTTCGAGCGCGGCGACACGCCGGTGCCGCCGATTCGCAACCTCGTGATGCAAGTGCAACCGACCCAGATCCGGGTGATCTCGGAGACGATCGATCCCGATCATATCGAGCCGTTGATGGACGAGATCACCCGATTCTACGAGCAGTACCCGGGCATGCGGGCATTTGCCGCCAAGGGGTCGATCATCTCGAGCAACGATGGCGGCACGCGCAGTATCTCGCTGGATATCGCCGGCTCGGATCTCGCCGATATCTACGCGGTGGCCAATCGCGCCTACGAGCGTGCCGAGATCATCTTCGACGATCCGCGCATCCAGACTCGCCCCTCGACACTGGAGCTTGCCCAGCCGTTGGTCGAGATCCGCCCGGACTGGGACCGGGCCGCCGAACTGGGATTGAGCATGGAGGCGATCGGCTTTTCCGTCTCGGCACTCACCGAAGGGGCCTACGTCGACGATTTCTTCCTCGACGACGACAAGATTGACATCTATCTCTACGGCTCGGGGGGCAGCGACCCGCGCCTGGCACGACTGGACGAGATCCTGCTGAAAAGCTCGCAGGGCGCGAGCCTGCCGCTCTCCTCGGTCGCGCGCATCGATACGCGCGTCGACACCAGCATCGTTCGTCGCGTCGATGGCAAGCGGATGGTGACGCTCGACATCATCCCGCCGGAATCCGTCGCACTCGAGGCCGGTGTCGAGCGGGTGCGCGAGCAACTGGTCGGCGAGATGCGTGCCTCGGGCGAGATCCCGGCCGGGGTGAGCCTGTCGATTTCCGGCGCGTCGGACCAGCTAAACGCCACCCGCGAGGCGCTCTCCGGCAACTTCGTCATTGCCCTGGCGATTATCTACCTGCTGCTGGTGGCGATCTTCACCCACTGGCGCTACCCGCTGCTGATCATGACCGCCATCCCATTGGGCATCGCCGGGGGCATCGCGGGGCTCGCGCTGATGAACCTGGTGGGCGGTCTGCTGCCGCTGGTCGGCTTGAAGGCCATCAGTCAGCCGTTCGACATGATCACCATGCTCGGCTTCCTGATCCTGATGGGGACGGTGGTCAACAACCCCATCCTCCTGGTCGAGCAGGCGCGGCGGAGCTTCGCCGAGGGACGTGACGCGGTCGAGGCGGTCATGGAGGCGGTGGCGGTGCGCCTGCGCCCGATCGTGATGACCACGCTCACCACCATCAGCGGCCTCTCCCCGCTGGTGCTGATCCCGGGCGAGGGCACCGAGCTCTATCGCGGGGTCGGCGCGATCGTGATGTTCGGCCTGCTGGGCGCGACCATCGTGACCCTGACCTTCCTGCCCGCCCTGACGGCCAGCGTGCTCGGGATCGCCCAGCGGCGGCGTGCACGGATGGCGTGAACGACGGCACAAACAAAAAGCCCCGAGGCGAGGCCCCGGGGCTTTTCTGATCTGGTTGCGGGAGCAGGATTCGAACCTGCGACCTTCGGGTTATGAGCCCGACGAGCTACCGGACTGCTCCATCCCGCGTCTGGTATGGCGCGCATTGTACGCGGACCCGCGATGCTGTCAAGGGAAGGTCTGCACGAATGTCATACCACTCTGGCTTGGCGAGTCGTTCGTGATCCAGGCGCGGTGTCACCGGCGTGCCGGTGGCCACGTCAAGACAGCGCAACGCGGAGCACGGGCGACTCGCCAAGCCCCGCTGGGGGCACCTTGCGCCGGATATCTGCTGCGTTGTCGTCCTTGGATGCGGGAATCACCCTTCCGCGGCGGACGAGCGCCTTGCATCTGCCCGACTCAAGGCGTGCAGAGCGGTATGCCATTCATGCAGACCTTCCCAAGGGAAACCCCGCACGAATCTGAGGTAATACACCGAGCATGAAAAAAGCCCCGAGGGGAGGCCCCGGGGCTTTCTTGAAACTGGTTGCGGGAGCAGGATTCGAACCTGCGACCTTCGGGTTATGAGCCCGACGAGCTACCGGACTGCTCCATCCCGCGAGACGCATTATACACAAGTCGGGGCCGACGTCACCAGTCCGTTACCCCGACACGCCCATCACTTCACCCGCGTGCCCGGCGTGGCCCCCTCGTCGGGCGACAGGATGTGCAGGTCCGAGCCGCCCGAGCCAGCGGCCAGCACCATGCCCTCCGAGAGACCGAACTTCATCTTGCGCGGGGCGAGGTTGGCGACCATCACGGTGTGACGGCCGACCAGGGTGGCCGGGTCGTAGGCGGCCTTGATGCCGGCGAATACCTGCCGAGGCTTTTCCTCGCCGATATCGAGCGACAGGCGCAGCAGCTTGTCCGCCCCCTCGACGTGGTCGGCCTCGAGGATCTTCGCGATGCGCAGGTCGACCGCGCCGAACTGCTGGATGTCGATGGTCGCCGCGATCGGCTCGATCTCGCGTTTCTCGGTCGTCTTCGGCGCGTTGTCGCCGGCCTTGGTCTTGGCCTCGTCGGCGGCGTCCTGCTTGGCCGCCTCGAGCAGGGCCTCGAGCGAGGATTCCTCGATCCGCTGCATCATCGGCTTGAACTTGTTGACCGGGTGGTCGAGCAACGGCTGGTTGAGCCCCTGCCAGGTCAGTGCCTCCACATTGAGGAACTCGGCGGCCTTGGCGGCCAGCTTGGGCAGCACTGGCGAGAGGTAGGTCATCAGCACGGCGAAGGCGTTGATCCCGTCCGTGCAGATGGCCTGCACCTCGGCGCGGGTGGCCTCGTCCTTGGCCAGCACCCAGGGCTTGCGCTCGTCGATGTACTGGTTGGCGCGGTCGGCCAGCGCCATGATCTCGCGCATGGCGGCCGAGTACTCGCGGCGTTCGTAGCGCTGGGCGATGCCGGCGGCCGCATCGGTCATTTCGCGATGCAGTTCCGGGCGCTCGAGCTCGGCGGCGAGTTTGCCGTCGAAATGCTTCTTGATGAACCCCGCGCAACGGCTGGCGATGTTGACCACCTTGCCGACCAGGTCCGCGTTGACGCGGTAGCGGAAGTCCTCGAGGTTGAGGTCGATGTCGTCGATACCCGAGCCGAGCTTGGCGGCGAAGTAGTAACGCAGGGCCTCGGGGTCGAGGTGCTCGAGGTAGGTCTTGGCCTTGATGAAGGTGCCGCGCGACTTGCTCATCTTCTCGCCGTTCAGGGTGAGAAAGCCGTGGGCGTGGATCGCGTCCGGGGTGCGCATGCCCGCGCCCATCAGGGTCGCCGGCCAGAACAGGGTGTGGAAGTAGGCGATGTCCTTGCCGATGAAGTGCACCAGCTCGGTGTCGGCATCCTTGCCCCAGAACGCGTCGAAGTCGAGCCCCTCGCGACGTGCCAGCTCGATGAACGACCCGATGTAGCCGATCGGCGCGTCCAGCCAGACGTAGAAGAACTTGCCCGGGGCGCCCGGGATCTCGAAGCCGAAGTAGGGCGCGTCCCGGGAGATGTCCCACGACTGCAGCCCCGACTCGAACCATTCGTTGAGCTTGGCCTTGATCGAGGGCTGCACCTGGGCGTTGTCGAGCCAGTCCTTGAGCCGATCGCCGATCTTGGGCAGGTCGAAGAAGTAGTGCTCGGAGTCGCGCTCGACCGGCGTGGTGCCGGAAATCACCGACTTGGGGTCCTTGAGCTCGGTCGGCGAGTAGGTCGCCCCGCAGGCCTCGCAGTTGTCGCCGTACTGGTCGTCCGCGCCGCACTTCGGGCAAGTGCCCTTGATGAAGCGATCCGGCAGGAACATCTGCTCGGTCTCGTCGAAGGCCTGCTTGATCGTCTTGCGACTGATCAGCCCGGCGGCATCCAGCTTGCCGAAGATCTCCTCGGCCATCTTGCGGTTGTCGTCGGTGTGCGTGCTGCCGAAGTTGTCGAACCCGATGCCGAACCCCTGGAAGTCCGCCTCGTGGAGCCGATGCATCTTCGCGATCAGTTCCTCCGGGGTGATGCCTTCCTGCTTGGCGCGCAGCATGATGGGGGTGCCGTGGGTATCGTCGGCGCAGACGTACCGGCAGTCGTTGCCGACGAGCTTCTGGGCGCGCACCCAAATATCGGTCTGGATCGTCTCGATCACGTGGCCGAGGTGCAGCGGGCCGTTGGCGTAAGGCAGGGCGGAGGTAACGAGAATCCGGCGTTGGTTGTCCATGCGGGTCCGAGTGTCGTGAACGTGGTGACTGGCCGGGCGGTCGGCGCCGCGAACGGCGCCACGTCCCGGGGGCGACTTTGCTGATGATTGGTTATTCAGGGCGCGGCAGTTTAGCATGCAGGCTCGCCCTGGATTCCGCTCTCTCCGGCAATCGCCTGCCACCGCCGCGGGTGGGTCGGGCAAGACCCGGGTCGCCCCGGTCGAGCCAGAGCGGCAGGCAACGGCATTGATTTTCTCAGGACGTCCGACCGCATGCGTATCGCGATAGTCGCCCCCGACCTCCCGGACGAGGTCATCCCCACCTTTCCCGCCCTGACCGACGCGGCCCGCGCCCGGCCGGGGCTGAAATTCAGCGTGATCACCGGCCCCGCCGCCGCGCCCTGGTACCGGCGTCACCCGGATGTCGACGAGGTGATGGTCTTCGATGGCCCCTCCCTGTTGGCCTCGCGCTGGACGCCGGCAGGTTGGCGCGCCGGCCGGGCCTGGAAGGACGCGCTGAAGGACCATCCGCAACTCGACGCGCTCGAGTACGTGATCGACCCCTTCGGTCGCCCCGAGACACTCGCCATGGCCAAACGCCTCCCGGGCACCGCCGTGGGTATTGCCCGGCCGACCAAAGGGCGGTTGCCGCGCCGCCAGCCCTACGATTCGCAATACCCGGTTCCCGACGACCTGCACCGGGTCCAGGCCGTGCGGGTGCTGCTCGCGGCGGTGCTCGAATACTCCCTGCACGACCTGAACCCCGACTACGGCCTCTCGATCGAGGCCGAACCCGTGGTCACCGACTTGCTGATCGACCCGAGTGGCCTGCCGTTCGACGAGCATGGCCTCACCACGATCCGTCGCCGACTGGCGGAAACCGGTGTGAGTCTCGATGACGTGTCCGCCAACCCGCCGGCGGATCTGGATGAGTGGCAGCGTCGCCTGACGCAAAGCCGTTACGTGCTGGTCGGCAATAACCGTTGCGGTTGGCTCGCCGCCGCGTTCGGTATCCCGGGGGTGTGCGTCTGCCGGGACGGCGAGGCCAAGCACGATGGGGTTATCACCACGCGACGGTCGCGGCAGAAATTGATCAACGTCGACCGCGCCCCGATGAACCAGGCCGAGATCGTGGTGGAATCGATCATCCAGGTGATCACCCACGGCGAGGCGCCGATCGAGCTGCCCGACGATCCCTCGGCCGAACCTCCGGGCGCCGCGCCGCCCGACTCCGATGGCGAGGCGCGCGATGGTCGTCAGGGCATCGAGGCCGCGTCCGAGAAGTGACGAGTCCGGCTCCTTCGGGAAACGGCCGGCCTGCCTTTGAGTGGGTCGAGTCCTATCCCTTGACCAATACCCTCCGGCTGCCGGCGTCGGCCGAGCGCCTGCTGCGGCTTAACGATCTCTCCGAGGCCACGCTGGCAACGCCGGTCGTGGCCGACTGGTTGGCCGATGCGGCCACGCGGGTCGTCGCCGGCGGATCGAATGTGGTCTTCGCCACCCCCATTATTGCCCAGGCCGTGAGTGTTGCCGCCGACGACTGGACGGCGAGTGCCGCAGGCGATGGCCGGATTGATCTGTCGGTCGAGGCCGGGAAGGGGGTGGACGCGTTGGTGCGCGAGACCACCGCGCGCGGCTGGTTCGGCATCGAGGCGCTGGCCGAGATCCCGGGCACCGTGGGTGCCGCCCCGATGCAGAACGTCGGGGCGTACGGCACCGAAATCAGTGACGTCACGCGTTGGGTGGAGGCCTGGGATCGACGCGAACGCCGAATACGGCGGTTCGATCCCGACGCCTGCGACTTTTCCTATCGCAGCAGCCGATTCAAGCGTGAAGCCGGGCGTTGGTTGATCCTGCGCGTGGGTCTGCGCCTCTCGACCCAGGCGCCCGCCGACTGGCCGCCGGTGGACTACCCGGGTGTCGAGGAGGCGGTCGATCGGTGGTCCCGGAGGACCGGGCGCGAGCGCGAGGCGATCTCACCGGCCGAGTATGCCGAGGTCATTACCGCGATCCGCCGCGCCAAGCTGCCGGACTGGCGTGAAGGCTGGCCGGGCAGTGCCGGCAGTTTCTTTCACAATCCCATCGTGAGCGAACACGTCGCCGAGCGGCTTGCCCTCCGCTGGCCCGGGATGCCACGTTTTCCGGTCGTCGGCGGGGTGAAGATCCCGGCGGGGTGGTTGATCGAGACGGTTGGGATGAAGGGATATCGAGACGGCCCGATGGCGGTATCGGCCCGTCATGCCCTGGTACTCGAGCACCACGGCGGGGCGACGGGGCCCGAATTTCTCCAGTTTGCCGAATCGGTGCGTCACCGGGTGGCCGAGGTCACGGGTATCGAGTTGGCGATCGAGCCCGAGTGCGTGACCCGGCGATAGAGAACATCAATGGAAACAAAACGAATTAATCATTAGAAAAATAAATAGCGCATAAGTAACGTTGCTCGTGTCGGTCGGGACGTCCCGGCCGGTGCATCCCCACAGTCTTCAACGATGGAGGAAATTCCCCATGACTGATGCACAACACGTCGAGCAACACCCCGTACTCGCCATGCCGCGTCTCAACGAGCGTGCGCCGGAGTTCAAGGCGAACACCACCCACGGCGTCAAGCAGCTGTCCGACTACGAGGGTCGCTGGCTGGTGCTGTTCTCGCACCCGGCCGATTTCACGCCGGTCTGCACCACCGAGTTCACCGCGTTCGCCCGCGCCTTCGATGCCTTCCAGCAGCGCGATTGCGACCTGTTGGGCCTGTCGATCGACAGCATCCACTCGCACCTCGCCTGGGTGCAGAACATCAAGGAGAAGTTCGGGCAGACGATCCCGTTCCCGATCATCGAGGACATCTCGATGAAGGTGTCCAACGCCTACGGCATGGTCCACCCGGGCGTGTCCGACACCTCCGCGGTGCGGGCGACCTTCATCATCGACCCGAAGGGCAACCTGCGAGCGATGCTGTATTACCCCAAGACCAACGGCCGTTCGATCGACGAGATCCTGCGCCTGGTCGATTCGCTCCAGACCTCCAGCGAGCACGGGGTAGCCACACCCGAAGGCTGGAAGCCCGGTGACAAGGTGATTGTGCCGCCGCCGAGCACCGTTGAGGAAGCGGAAAAGCGCTTGAGCGAAGGGTACGAGTGCACCGACTGGTACTTCTGCGAGAAGTCGCTGTAAGTCGGTTTTCCAGCCCGCGAGGGCACCGTGAATGAACGAAACCCCGAGGTATGACCTCGGGGTTTTATCGTTTCAGACGCAATGTCACGGTCGGGTTGCCGGGGGCTAGCTGTCCTTGCCGTGCTTGCGCGCGATCTCGGCGTCGAGCAGGGCATCGATGTCGTCCAGATCGAACTCCTGCTCCTTGTCGTCGTCCTTGCCTTTTTCCTCTTCCTTGGGGATCTCGACGTCGTCGAGATCGATCACGCCGTTCTCGTTCTCTTCCGGCTCCGCGGCGGGTGTCTCGACCTCGTCGAGATCGCGTTCGTCGGCTTGCTCGGCCGATTCCGACTGCTCCTGCGAGTCGTCGGCGACGGCACTCGTGTCCTGGTCGTTGCTCGCCTCGTCCGGCGCGCCTGTCGATTCGGGTTGTGCGTCATCCGCCGTTGGGGCCGTGCCGGCGGATTTCGGCTCGGCGGCGTCCTCGGATGGTGTCGGTTGCTGCCCGCCGGCCTCGATGGCGTCGTTCTCGGACTTGGCCTGCGCCGCCGATTCAATCAGTTGGTCGATGTCATCGGTGTCGTCGGCAGCGGTCGTCGCGTTCTCCGCCTCGCTGTCACTTGTCGGTGCTTGCGACGTCGTTTCGTCGGTCGCCTCGCCGACTGCCGCCTCGGCCGCGGGTGTCGCTTCGGTTTGCGCCTCGTCGGCGGACGTCGGTTCCCCTGCTGCCTGCGGCGCTGGCTCTTGCGCGGTGGCGTCCGTGGCGTCGTCCGGTTGCTGGCCGGCGGCCTCGGCCTCCATCGCGGCGGCCATTTCCTCTTCCGGCGACAGGGCCGGGGATTGCGCCTCGTCTTCGGGTGTCGAGGCGTCGGCATCCGACGCGGGTGCCGGTGCCGGGTCGTTCTCGGCCTCGGCGGGGGCGCTACTCGTGGCGACGAGGTCCTCGCTGAAGACGTCGTCGGCACGGCGCTTGGCGGTCTCGCAATCGGCGCCGGCCTCCATTTCCTGGACCATGACGATGGCCTTGAGCACCGTGGCGACGTGCGGCTCCTCGTTGTAGTCGAACTTGCGGCCGTACTCCCGCACCATCACGTTGACCGTTTCCAGCGACTCGTTGAGCTGTTTGGCCTGGCGGTCCCGTTGTTCGCGCAACTCCTTGATATCGCCCTCGAGTTCGGCAATCCGCGCGTCGTCCGCGTCGCTTTGCTCGGCCTGAGCGCGCGCGAGGGTGAGCAGCTGTTCGAGGTCGGCCTGTCGGACCTGGAGGAAGCGGCGGGCCACCGCGGCCAGCTCGTAGCGCTTGGGCTCGAGCCACGGCACGACCATGGCCTCGATGGCATCGAGGCTGCGTTCGGCGTAGGTCTCGCGTTGCTCGTCGTCGAGTTTGAGTTCCGGCCAGACGCGTTGGATCTGCCGGTCGACCATCTCCTCGGAGGCCCGCATGATCGGGTCGCGATCGTCGAGCAGGCGCTCGGCTGCCCCCGTGTGGCGACGTTGTCCGCGCCAGACGAGGATGGCGAGGATCAGGGAGATCACGATGAAGCCGGCCAGCAACTCGGTGGCGATGATGGCCCAGTCTGAACTCAGGAAATAATCGAGCATGGGGTCGTGTTCCGTGATGGTGCGAGAGTGCGTGTCGGTCGTCGGGTCAGTTCCGCGCGGCCTCGATCAGTTGCCGACGGCGGCGTCGGGCAAGCGCACGCCAGGTAAAGCCGAGCAGTGCCAGGAGGGCCAGCCCGCCCAGGCCGAGCAGTGCGGCCATCAGCGGGTTGCCGTCTGAGTCGTTCCGGGGCGCCTCGTTGTCGGACGCTTCCTCGGCCGGGGCATTGGCCGGCTCCGACGCCGGTGACACGGGCGCGGGGATCGACTCGTCGAGCGGCAGGCTCACCTCGCGTCCGTCCTCGGTGGTGCCCGTGATTTCCCCCACGACCCGGCAATCGCTCGCTTCCGTTGACGGCAGTTCGACGCGGTTGCTGGCGCCGTCCAGCGGGGCCTCGATGCCGGTCGGCTCGCCGGTGGCGCATTCGATTCGTGCGACGAGCCGAGAGGCACGGGGGTCGAGCAGGGCGACGTCCTGTTCGATGATCAGTTGGGCGGCCGGCTCGCGCGAGGCCTCGGCGGCATCGCCGTCCCGCGCGGCGAGGTGCGGGCGCACCACGCGCGCTTCGAACGGCAACAGGCGGGCCAGGGCGATCTTCTTTCGGATCACGCGTTCGAAGGTGGGGCCGCTTGCCCGGCCCTCGAGGGTGTAGATACCCGTGTCGCCGTCCAGGCGCAGGCGGAAATCGTAGCGGCTGTCGCCGCCCATCACGTCCGGGTCGGCGCCGATGTCGTTGAGCTCGAGTGTCTCGATCACCGCATCTTGCGGGTCGTGCGCGGTCACTTGCGCCTCGATGTCGTTGGTCAGGCGCGGTTCGACGATCGGCTCGCCGCGGTTGGTCAGAACGAGGCTGCCATCGACTGCCTCGCCCGGGAACACGCGGCTGGGCAGCCCCGGCATGGCGAGCTTGAGATCGGTGATGACCAGTGCGCGGTTGTCGGGGTCCTCGGCCGCGAGGATGCGCCAGCTGCCCGCCGGCGGGTTGCGCACGGTAATCAGGTCGCGCCCGGCGCTGTCGTCCCAACGCCAGTCGGCCAGGGCGCCGGCGGTCTCGAAATCGATCTCTCCGCCGTCGGGGATCTGGATGCGGGTGGGATCGGCGTCGTCGGCCCGAAACACGACCAGGGTGAGTTCGCTGATGCTGTCATCGACCCGGAAGCGGTTTTCCACCAGCGGGACGCCGGTGCGGGGGGCGGTTGCCTCGAACAGGGCGAGGAATACGCGCTGCAGATCCTCGTTGCTGCGTGCGCTGAGCGCCAATCCGCCGGTGCGTTCGGCAATCTCGGTGAGGATCGCCTGGTCGGCGGCCTCGGAGAGGGCCACGGTATGCACCTGGACGTCGGCATCGATCAGCGCCGGGATCACTTCTTCCTGCAGGCGCGTCGTGGCCCGGTCGTTGACCGCCTCGTCGGGCGAGATGTCGACCTTACCGTCGGAGAGCAGGATGACGTTGCGCGTCGTCTTCTCGCCCCAGTCACCGTTCGCGGCGTCCAGGGCGGCCGGGATGTCGGTGAACGGCTCGTCGGAACGGACGCGGGCGGCGGCCTGTCGCATCGCCCGCTTGGTCTCGGGCGTGGCCTCGGAGGCCGGTAGCACCGAGGTGATCCGGTTGCCGAACAGGTCGAGGCGTACCCGGCTCTCCTCGGGGACCAGGTCGCCGAGCAGG
Organism: Guyparkeria hydrothermalis; assembly: GCF_023555375.1. GTDB lineage: Bacteria > Pseudomonadota > Gammaproteobacteria > Halothiobacillales > Halothiobacillaceae > Guyparkeria > Guyparkeria hydrothermalis. Next base: position 85,230 of record NZ_JAJSEE010000006.1, on the reverse strand, counting down.
CGCAGGGCCGGTTCCCTCAGGTTCTCCGGGTCGGTTTTCTTCATGCTGCCGGAAACATCGATCAGCACGTGCAGCTCGGGTTCGCCGGCGGCATGGGCCGACAGTGGCACGGTGCTCAGCAGGAAAACCGCGCCAACGAGTGAGAGGAGCCGGGCCGCCAGACGCCCGCTTGCGCAAGATACCTCTGTGAACCACGTCGGCCGCGAGCGAATCGGAATGTGAGGCGGTGTCGGGCGAGGGGCATCAAGTCGCGGCACAGTGCTGGTATCCTTGTGATCAAACGCGGTCGCTATCCTGGGCAATCTGCTAGAGGGAAATCTGCTGGCAGGATTTGCCCAGCGAGATAGTGCCGCTTCATTTCGTTTGCAACAACACAAAGTCTCGGACCCTATGGCTCAGTACATCTTTACCATGAACGGCGTGGGCAAGGTCGTCCCGCCGAAAAAGCACATCCTCAAGGACATCAATCTCAACTTCTTCCCCGGGGCAAAGATCGGCGTGCTCGGCTACAACGGCGCCGGCAAGTCGACCCTGTTGCGCATCATGGCCGGCGTCGACACCGACATCATCGGCGAGGCGCGCCCGCAGCCGGGCATCAAGATCGGTTACCTCAAGCAGGAGCCGGACCTCGATCCCGACAAGGACGTGCGTGGCAACGTCATGGATGGTGTCGGCGAGATGGCCGAATTACTTGAGCGCTTCAACAAGGTTTCCGAGCAGTTTGCCGACCCGGACGCCGATTTCGAGGCGCTGATGGAAGAGCAGGGCAAGCTGCAGGACCAGATCGAGGCCGGCGGCGGCTGGGATCTCGACCGCAAGCTCGAGGTGGCCGCCGACGCGCTGCGCCTGCCGCCCTGGGATGCCGACGTCACCAAGCTCTCCGGCGGTGAGCGCCGCCGGGTGGCCCTGTGCCGCCTGCTGCTGTCGAACCCCGACATGCTGATCCTCGACGAGCCGACCAACCACCTCGACGCCGAATCCGTCGCCTGGCTGGAGCGGTTCCTGCAGGAATTCTCCGGCACGGTGGTCGCGGTCACCCACGATCGCTACTTCCTCGACAACGTCGCCGGCTGGATCCTCGAGCTCGACCGCGGCCAGGGTATCCCGTTCGAGGGCAACTACTCGCAGTGGCTGGAGGCCAAGGAGAAGCGCCTGGAGCAGGAGGAGAAGGCCGAGTCCGCCCACCAGAAGGCCATGAAGCAGGAGCTCGAGTGGGTACGCCAGAACCCCAAGGGTCGCCAGGCCAAGTCCAAGGCGCGCATGAAGCGCTTCGAGGAGCTCCAGTCCGAGGAATACCAGAAGCGTTCGGAGACCAACGAGATCTACATCCCGCCCGGTCCGCGCCTGGGCGACAAGGTCATCGAGGCGGAGAATCTCACCAAGGCCTTCGGCGACCGCGAGCTCTACCAGGGGCTGTCGTTTTCGGTGCCCAAGGGCGGGATCGTTGGCATCATCGGCCCGAACGGCGTGGGCAAGTCGACCCTGTTCCGCATGCTGATCGGCGAGGAGAAGCCGGACGGCGGCTCGATCGAGATCGGCGAGAGCGTCGAGATGGCCTACGTCGCCCAGTCCCGCGAGGACATGGAAGACACCAAGACCGTCTGGGAGGAGATCTCGGACGGCTACGATCACATCACGGTCGGCAAGTTCGAGATGCCGTCGCGCGCCTACCTGGGCCGGTTTAACTTCAAGGGCCAGGACCAGCAGAAGTTCATGAAGGATCTCTCGGGCGGTGAGCGCAACCGGGTGCATCTCGCCAAGCTGCTGAAGTCCGGCGGCAACGTGCTGCTGCTCGACGAGCCGACCAACGACCTGGACGTCGAGACCCTGCGTGCACTGGAAACGGCGCTGCTGGACTTCCCGGGCTCGGCGCTGGTGATCTCGCACGATCGCTGGTTCCTCGACCGGATCGCCACGCACATCCTCGCGTTCGAGGACGACGGCTCGGTGATGTTCTTCGAGGGCAACTTCCAGGAATATGAGGCCGACCGTCGCAAGCGTCTCGGTGACGCCGCCGACCAGCCCAAGCGCGTGAAGTACACTCGCCTGGCAGACTGAGCGTGAAAGGCCGGTCCCCGAGGGGGTGACCGGCGCTATTCAGGGAGAAGAAAACGTGGCCAATCCGGCACTTGAACAGGCGATCATCAACAAGATCCGCGACAAGGGCATCTCCTTGCCCGTGCTGCCCGATGTAGCGATGCGCGCCCGGCGGATCATCGATGACCCCAACAGCTCGGCGAGCGATCTGGTCGAGGTGATCTCGCAGGATCCGGCGATCGCCGCCCGCCTGATCCAGGTAGCGAACAGCCCGCTGTATCGCGGCGCTCAGCACATCGACAACCTCAACCAGATCGTCTCGCGGTTGGGGATGCGAACGGTCAGCCAGCTGATCGTCTCGCTGTCGGCCAAGCAGCTGTTCCATGCCGACACGCCCACCATCAAGCGCATCATGCGCGACCACTGGGCGTTTTCCACCCAGGTGGCGGCATTGGCGAACCACATCGCCCGCCGGCACACCAAGCTCGATCCCGACCAGGCCCTGCTCGCGGGTCTGCTGCACAGCGTGGGCGGCATCCCGGTAATCGTGGTCGCCGAGGACATCCCCAAGCTGCAGGACGCGCCGGCGGTGCTCAACGAGCTGGTCGAAAGCCTGCAATCGCGCCTGGGCGGTAATATCGTCAAGGCCTGGGACTTCCCCGACATGTTCGCCGAGGTGATCGAGCACTGTGGCGATCTCGGCTACCAGCATGACGGCGATCCCAACTACAGTGACGTGGTGATCTGCGCGATTGCCCAGGCGCGAGGTATCAGCCGCACGCCGGACGATCGCCCGATCATGGCCGCGGAAAAGCTCGGGGTGGATCTCGAGTCGAGCATGATCGACGACGAGCTCGACGAGGCGATTCGCGCCCTGGGTGGCTAAGGAAGGTCTGCACGAATCCGATGCCACTCTGGCTTGGCGAGTCGTTCGTGATCAAGGCGCGATGTCGCGGGCGTGCCGGTGGCCACGTCAAGGCATCGCAACGCCGAGCACGGGCGACTCGCCAATCCCCGCCGGGCGCGCCTTGAGCCGGGCATCTGCTGCGTTGTCGTCCTTGGAAAGGGAATCACCCTTCCACGGCGGACGAGCGCCTTGCATCTGCCCGGCTCAAGGTGCGCAGAGTGGTATCGGATTCGTGCAGACCTTCCGCAAGAATCGCCGACGGGTGAGGAACCGATACCAACAACCCCGGTCTTCGTGAGATCGGGGTTTTTTTATGCGTTTGCCGGTTTGAAGAGGACAGTCTGATGCGTGTGCCACGTTTGCCGATGGCCGTCACCCTGGCGGGGGCCCTGCTGGTGACGGCCGGTTGCGCGACCCACCCGGTCACGGGGCGCAGCCAGTTGATGATCATGCCGGAGGGCCAGGCCAACCAGATGGCCTACCAGGCCTATTCCCAGATGACGGAGCAGAAGCCGACCCTGCCGGCCTCCCATCCCGCCAGCCAACGGGTGCAGCGCATCACGCAGCGCATCGTGCCGCAGGCGATCCGGGTCTACCCGCAGGCGGGCGGATGGCAGTGGGAAAGTCGCGTGTTCCGCGATGACAGCGTCAACGCCTTCGCGATGGCCGGCGGCAAGGTGGGCATCAACACCGGCATGCTCGACAAGATCCAGCCCAGCGACGACGAGCTGGCGCAGGTGATCGCCCACGAGGTGGCCCACGCCCTGTCGGGGCACACGCGCGAGAAGATGTCGATGGCGATGACCCAGCAGATGGGCCTGTCGGTGGCCTCGGCGCTCGGTGGACTGGATGGCCGCACCGCGGCGATGGCGCAGCAGGTGGCCACCGTGGCAGTCGACCTGCCGTTTAGTCGGCGCATGGAGCTCGAGGCCGACGAGGTGGGGCTGCTGCTGGCCGCGCGGGCGGGTTACGACCCGCATGCGGCCGTCAGCCTGTGGCAGAAGATGCAGGCACGAGGCGGTGGCGGCGGGCCGGAATGGCTCAGCACCCACCCGAACAGCAGCAATCGCATCCAGGCGCTGGAGCGCGCCATCCCCTCCGTGATGCCCGAGTATCGCCGCGCCACGGGGCGATAGCCTCTACCTCAGCGCGTGTCGACGAGCGCCAATGGCGGCCCCGCTGTGTCGCGGACCGGCGTCGTGTCGGCGGGATCGCCATCCAGTTCGAGTCGGACCTGGCGCGGGTGGAAGGGCTTGAGTCGTTGCACGCTCAGGGCTCGGTCCGCCCCCTCGGTCTGGCGTTGCACGCTCAACTGGACCCAGGCCGGGCTGGAGGGGGCATGCGTGCCGCCTCCAACCGCCATGTCCCGACCAAACGGGTAGGGCGTGGCCAGGCAGCTGCGCCCGGTTTCGGCGGCCAGCTTGAGCCGCCGGCGCAAGGCGAACCCCAACGGGGGCAGCCAGGCAATCACCAGCGCGCAGGCGCCGGACTGGAGCACCTCCTCGGTCGCCCAACCCAGCTCGCGCAGGTTGCGTGGCTGGATGACCAGCAGCTCGTCGAGCGTCACCCCCTCCCGTTGCCAGCGCTCGGCGCAGGGAACGGCCGGGGGGTTGATCAGCGCAACGCTGCCCGCCCGGGTTCGTTGGCGCAACCAGGGCATCAGCAGGGCGGTGAGGCCATGGCCCAGGGATGCCTGGAACCAGTCCCGCTGCGACGAGAGCGGTGTCGTGTCGAGTCGATCGAAGGGTCGGCGCCAGGGTCCGTTGGGCGCGCGACCGGCATAGAGCTCCACCAGCCCTTCGCCGGGCCAGCCGCCGCCGAGCAGCTCGTCGAGTGTCGACCAGCCGCTGGGGCAGGGGGCGGCAACCGACTCGGGCGGGCGCGTCTGCCGGCCACGCCAGATATCGTGCCGGGTCAGCAGCTCGGCGACGTCGTTTCCCGCCATGGCTCGTTCTCCCATGATGTGGCGCTCTTGCCGGTCCCCGGGGAGGGCCGTCAGTCGAAGGTGCGCAACACGCCGACCACGCGACCCTCGACGATCAGCTCGTCGCGACGCAGGTCGACCTCGATTGCGGTCATCTCGCTGTTCTCGGGAATCAGCCAGACCTTCGCCCCGCGTCGCCGGTAACGCTTGACCGTCACCTCGTCGGCCAGCCGGGCGACCACGATCTGGCCGTTACGGACCTCTTCGGTGCGATGCACGGCGAGCAGGTCGCCGTCCATGATCCCGGCATCGCGCATGCTCATGCCGCGTACCCGCAGCAGGTAGTCAGCGCGGGGACGGAACAGGGCCGGGTTGACCGGCACCTGGGCCTCGACGTGCTCGGCCGCCAGCACCGGGCTGCCGGCGGCAATCCGGCCGATCACGGCCAGCTCCTCGCGGTGGCTGTCGTCGGGCAGGCGAATGCCCCGGGAGCGGCCACCCACCAGCTCGATGGCGCCCTTTTTCGCCAGTGCCTTGAGATGGCTTTCGGCGGCATTGGGCGAGCGAAAGCCGAGCGCGGTGTTGATCTCCGCTCGGGTCGGCGGCATGCCGGTCTCGCGGATGGTGTCGCGGATGAACGCCAGGATCTCGGCCTGGCGGGGCGTGAGGGGGCGGCCTGTGTTCGTTTCGGTCATGGTCATCGGTCTTGGCGGAAGTAAGGAAACGCTGCACGAATCCGATATCGCTCTGCGCGCCTTGAGTCGGGCATCTGCTGCGTCGCGAGGTCCGTCCTTGGACCTCGCCCTTCGGGCCGGCTCACGCCGGCCGGATCGGCGTCCTGCCGATCCGGTTTCGTCCTTGGAAAGGGAATCACCCTTCCGCGGCGGACGAGCGCCTTGCACCTGCCCGACTCAAGACGCGCAGAGCGATATCGGATTCGTGCAGCGTTTCCTTTAAGTATACTGTAAAAAAGAACAGTATCCATGCCCGGAGTTCGCCATGACCACCCACTCGACCGAGCGACACGAGAGCTATTGGCTGGCGCTGCGCTTCCCGGAGGCCTGGTTCGAGTGCCGTTGCCCCGAGGCGGAACGTCGGCAACCGCCTCCCGCGGTGCTGCTGGACGGTGGGGGCCGTGCCGGCCGGGTCGTGGCGGTCAATCGCGCGGCAAGGGAACGGGGGATCGAGGCCGGCCAGAGCCTGGCGGGCGCCCGTTCCCGCCATCGGGCGCACGACCCGGCGGACCCGGTGCCGCTGCGCTGTCTGACCATCGACCAGCGAGCCGTGGAGACGTGGCTGGCCGAGTGGGGCGAGTGGGCGCTGACCTACACCTCGCGGGTCAGTCGGCCACCGCCGGTCGGTCGCGACGTGGAGAACGGCCCCGGACTGTTGCTGGAAATCGGCGGCAGCGCGGCCCTGTTCGGCGGGCTCGAGGCACTGGTTTCACGCCTGCTCGAGGCATTGCAGCCGTGGGGCCTGGTGGTGCGGGCCGCGGGGGCGGGGCATCCGCGGATCGCGTGGGCACTGGCCGCGGTGCTGGATGACGAGGCATCCTGGCTCTGCCCGGCACGGGAACAACTGGCGGCGGTCAGCCGGTTGCCCCTGGCCTTGCTCGATTGGCCGGTGACCTGGATCGATCGATTCGCCGAGCTGGGCCTGCGTCGACTGGGCGAGGTGCGCCGCTTGCCGCGCGAGGGAGTGGGCATGCGCAGCGACCCGGCCTTGCTAGTCGACCTGGACCGCCTGTTCGCCGAACGGGACTGGCCGTTGGCCGACCTGGTGCCGCCTGCCCGCTACGCCCGCGAGGTCAGCCTCTGGGATCCGGCCAATCAGATCGACCGCCTGCTGTTGCTTGCTCGTGGGCCGTTGGTGGGGCTGGGGGATTTCCTGCGTCGCCGGCAGCTCGCGGTGGCCGATTTCGTGGTGTGGCTGGATCACGAGGCGCGCCCGTCAACGAGGCTGGAGCTGGCCACCGCCGAGCCCGGGCGGGATGTGGGTCTCTGGCAGGAGCAATTGCGCCTGCGCCTGGAATCGGTCGGGGAACGGGCGCCGGTGACCTGCCTGCGGGTGGAGGCCGAGCGCTTTGTCACGCCCCGCCCGGGGCAGGGCAGCCTGTTCGCCGATGCCGACGAGCGCGTGCGCGACCGACAGGCCCTCTTGCAGCGCTTGCAGGCCCGGTTGGGGAGCGAGGCCGTCAATCGACTGCAGGATGCGCCGGGCCTGGTGCCGATGCGGCGTTCCCGCCTGCAGCCCGTGTCGGCGTATCGGGGCAGGTCACGGCGCAGCGGGCCGACCGAAACCTCGTCGGCGCAACTCGGCGATGCCGCGCCGCCGGGGGCATTTCGGCCGCTGTGGTGGCTCGAGATGCCTCGCCGCCCCGATGCCCCGGTGCGCTACCGCGGGGAAACCGAGCGGGTCGAGACCGGGTGGTGGCTGGCCGCCGAGGAGGCGGCCGACTACTGTGCCGGCGAGTTGGCCGGCGGGCGGGCGGTCTGCCTGCGCCGGGAGCGTGAGGGCGGCGAGTGGCAGATTATCGGCCTTGAGGACTGAATTTCCGCTCAGCGACGGGGTGCGGCCGGCATCAGTCCGCGCCAGTGTCGCCAGACCGCGATGGCCACCAGCAGCCCCGTGCCACCGAAGAGGAGGAAGAAGGTCGGCAGCCCGATCCCGACCACCGCGAACAGGGCGATGGCCAACAGACTGCTGACTACCATGGCCAGGGCGTTCTGCACGTTGAGCGCGGCGATGAGCCGGGCGCGTTGCGATGGCCGCGAGGCCCGCTGCAAATGGCTGTAGAGCGGGACGACCAGCGTGCCCGCCAACAGGCCGGTCAACGCGATATCCACCCCGATGCGCCACAGGGACGGGCTTGGTGCCGAGGCGACGACATACCAGTCGATCGCCACCAGAGCCACGCCGAGCGCGGCGAACGGCGCCACGGCCCGCGGCGGTCGTCGACCACCCAGGTAACCCACCAGCAAGCCCCCCGCACCGATGCTCAGCGCGAACAGGGCCAGCAACCCCGTCGCCCCGTCGGCCGGCAGTCCGAGCACCTCCTCGGCAAAGCGGGGAAACTGGGTGAGATATCCGGCGCCGACGAACCAGAACCAGCTGATCAGCCCCATCGACAGACGCAGGCTGGCCGGCTGTTGGAGCAACAGACGCCAGGTGGAGGCCCAGCTTTCCAGTGGCCCGGCGTGATCCGGCAACCGCCCCGGAGCTGGCGCGGCCGGGATGAAACGCGCGGCGGCGACGCCGGCGAGCGCCACCCCGATGACAAGCAGACTCGCGATCAGGGTGGCGCGGTCGCCGGTGGCCGCGAGCAGCCCGCCGGTGAGGGTGCCCAGCAGGATCGCGGTGAAGGTGCTGGCGGTGACCCAGCCGTTCGCCCGCATCAGCATGCTCGCCGGGAGGTGTCGGGGGACGATGGCGTACTTGAGCGGACCGAACCAGGCCGATTGCGTGCCCATCAGGAACACCAGCAGCATCAACAGCCAGACGCTCTGCCACCAGAAGGCCAGCGCGGCGATGAGCATCAGTCCCAGTTCGGTCCACTTGAGTACGCGTGCCAATGCGGCCTGGTCGAGACGATCGGCCCAGTGACCGGCCATGGGCGAGAACAGCAGACCGGGCAGGATGAACAACCCGGCGGCCAGGTTCATCAGCACGTCGATGTTGCCGTCCTGCGCGGTACCGATCTCGTAGGTGATCAGGAACATCACCGAGAAGCGGAACGCGTTGTCGTTGAACGCCCCGAGTGCCTGGGTAAAGAAATACGGCAGGAACCGTCGGGAAAGCAGGGAGGCCGTCGGACGGCTGGGCATGGCCAAAAAGCTCCTTGGCGGGTATCCGGGCATTGGAACACGTGCCCGAGGGGTGACCAAGTCGCCGACGATGGGGCGAAGGGCAGCTGTGCCCGGGGCAATCGTGCTAGGGTTTCGTCCGTTTCGATGCACACCGTTGAAGGGGAGCGCCCATGCCCGAGTCGGTCGATATCCGCGAGTTGCTCAGCTACTGCGAGGGGCTGCTGGAGCCCGAAACCTATCGCGACTATGCGCCGAATGGCCTGCAGGTCGAAGGGCGAGCCGAGATCCGTCGGCTGGTGACCGGGGTAACCGCCTGCCAGGCGCTGCTCGATGCCGCCGTCGAGGCGCAGGCGGACGCCGTGCTGGTCCATCACGGCTATTTCTGGAAAAACGAACCGGCAACGATCACCGGCATGAAGCGTCGCCGGATCGCGACCCTGTTGACCCATGACATCAACCTGATCGGTTACCACCTGCCACTGGACGGTCACGACGAGATCGGCAACAACGCCTGGCTCGCCCGGACCCTGGGTATGAACGTCACCGGCCGCTTCGGCCACCAGCAACTGGCCGTCTCCGGTCGGCTCGAGCAGCCCGCGACCGGCAGCGAACTGGCCGCCCGGATTGCCGAGTGCCTGGGGCGCGCCCCCCTGGTCGTCGGACCGACCGATCGACCCATTCACCGCATCGGCCTGTGCACCGGCGGGGCGCAGGACATGCTGGGCGAGGCGATTGATCTCGGCCTGGATGCCTTCATTTCCGGGGAGATCTCGGAACGTACCACCCATCTCGCTCGCGAGGCCGGGGTGACCTATTTCGCCGCCGGGCACCACGCCACCGAGACGGGCGGGGTGCGCCTGCTGGGCGAGCGTATCGCCGACGAATTCGATATCGAGCATCGCTTTATCGATATCCCCAACCCGGTCTGACCTCGCCAAACGGCGCGAAAGCGGTTTCCCAAGCTAATAAAAGTCTATGCCGAGGTATTAGCCTCGCTTGTTTGACGGTCGGGTCGAGATGCTTAAACTACCCGGGCCCTGAAAATGGCAGATGCTGTGCATCGGTGATGCCCGAGGCGACCCGGCTCCGTCCGGGTGTTTTTTCGCCGGGTGCAGGGAGGCCGACGAGGCTCGCCAGCAACACGAGCGGCACGGAATCGCTTTTCCGGCCGTGATCGATTGACGGACAACCATCCAGGAGTACGACGTAACAATGGCTGATTCTCCCTCCAACCCGGCAAGGCGCCGGTTTCTGACCGGCGCGGCGACGGCGGTTGGCGCGGTGGGCGTCGGCTTTGCCGCCGTGCCGTTCTTGAGTTCCTTCCAGCCCAGCGCCAAGGCCCAGGCCGCCGGCGCCCCGGTCGACGTGAACATCGGCAAGCTTTCCCCCGGCCAGATGACGACCGTCGCCTGGCGCGGCAAGCCGGTCTACGTGGTGCATCGCACCGACCGCATGCTCGAATCCCTGCCCGAGATGGACGATCGCCTGCGCGATCCGAACTCCGAGGTGGCCACCCAGCAGCCCGAGTTCGCGGCCAACCCGTATCGGGCCCGCGAGGAAAACGAACGTTTCCTGGTCATCGTCGGCCTGTGCACGCACCTGGGCTGCGCGCCGACCTACCGCCCCGAAGTCGCCCCGGATGACTTGGGCGACGACTGGCAGGGCGGCTTCTTCTGCCCCTGCCACGGCTCGAAGTTCGATATCTCGGGTCGTGTCTACAAGGGCGTACCGGCACCGACCAACCTGGAGGTCCCGCAGTACGTGTACGTCACCGAAGAAATCATCCGCGTCGGCGGGACCGAGGAGGACGTCGCATGATCAAGGGCCTGGGAAAATGGGTGGATGACCGCCTGCCGGTGTCGCATTTCTGGAATGCCCACCTGGCGAAGTACTACGTCCCCCACAACTTCAACTTCTGGTACTACTTTGGCTCGCTGCTGCTGGTCGTGTTCGTCCTGCAGATCGTCACCGGCATCTGGCTGACGATGAGCTACAAGCCGTCGGCCGAGAACGCCTTCGCCTCGGTCGAGTACATCATGCGCGACGTCGAGTGGGGCTGGCTGATCCGCTACCTGCACTCGACCGGCGCCTCGTTCTTCTTCATTGCCGTCTACCTGCACATCTTCCGCGGGATGATGTACGGCAGTTACAAGAAGCCGCGCGAGTTGATCTGGATCTTCGGGGTCCTGATCCTGCTGGTGCTGATGGCCGAGGCCTTCATGGGTTACCTGCTGCCGTGGGGGCAGATGTCCTACTGGGGCGCGCAGGTGATCATCTCGCTGTTCTCCTCGGTGCCGGTGATCGGCCCGGACCTGGCGCTGTGGATCCGGGGTGACTACGTCGTCTCCGACGCCACCCTGAACCGTTTCTTCGCCCTGCACGTGATCGCGCTGCCGCTGGTGCTGCTGTTCCTGATCGGCGGCCACATCATGGCCCTGCACGAGGTCGGTTCGAACAACCCCGACGGCGTGGACATCAAGGAAAACAAGGACGATTCGGGCAAGCCGGTCGACGGCATCCCGTTCCATCCGTACTACACCGTCAAGGACCTGTTCGGCCTGGGCGTGTTCATGTTCATCTTCGCCGCGGTGCTGTTCTACTGGCCCGACGGTGGTGGCCTGTTCCTGGAGCACCCGAACTTCACGCCGGCCGATCCGCTCAAGACGCCGGAGCACATCGCCCCGGTCTGGTACTTCGCGCCGCACTACGCGATCCTCCGCGCCGTGCCGGACAAGTTCCTGGGCGTGGTCGCGATGACGGTCGCGATCCTGATCCTGTTCGTGCTGCCGTGGATCGATCGCAACCGTACCCGCTCGATCCGCTACCGCTCGACGGCGTTCAAGGTGAACCTGTTCGCGTTCGCCGCGGCGTTCATCGGCCTGGGCTACCTCGGCACCCAGCCGCCGACCACGCTCGGCACGCTGGCCTCCCAGCTGCTGTCGGCCGTGTACTTCGGCTTCTTCATCGCGCTGTATTTCATCAGCCGTCGTGAACGTACCCAGCCCGTGCCGGAGCGCCTGCAATGATCCGTATTACGTTTTTTCTTTGTCTGATCGGCTTGCTGGTCGCGCCCAACGCCAAGGCGGCCAGCAGCAACTATCCCCTCGAGGACGCCGAGGTCGACCTTAGCGACAAGGCCTCCCTGTACCGCGGCGCGCAGACGTTCATGGACAGCTGCGCGAGCTGCCACGGCGCCAAGATGATGCGCTTCGGCCGCATCGGTGACGACCTGGGGCTCACCGACGAGCAACTGGCCGTGCTGATGCCGGACGAGTCCACCAAGCCGGGCGACGTGATCGAGACCAACATGCCGGCCGAGTACGCCCAGGAGACCTTCGGCATCGTGCCGCCGGATCTCACGCTCACCGCGCGGGTAAATGGGGGTGACTGGCTCTACACCTACCTGACCACCTTCTACGCCGATCCGGACACGGCCTGGGGCGTGAACAACGCGGTCTTCCCGGGCGTGGGCATGCCGCACGTGCTGGCCGCCGAGCAGGGGCTCCTGCAGCCGGTCTACGAGACCGAAGGCGAGGGCGAGAACGCCAAGCGGCGCCTGGTGGGTCTGGAGTCACCCGAGCGTCCCGGTACGCTCAGCGAGGAGGAGTTCGAGCAGAAGATGCGCGACCTGACCGCCTTCATGGTCTACATGGCCGAGCCGGCGGCGCTGCTGCGCGCGCACTACGGTCCGTACGTGCTCGCCTTCCTGTTCATCTTCACGCTGGTGATGTACCTGCTGAAGAAGGAATACTGGCGCGACATCAAGCACTGATCGGAGCCGTCCGAGCGGCCGTCCGGTCGCCCGAAACCCCGATGAACCCGGCCTCGAGGCCGGGTTTTTGTTATGATGACGTTTTAACCATTGCACCACGGGAGGCGCCAATGGCGACCGTCAATCGTCGTTCGGTCATGACCTTGTTCACCAGCCCGGATTCGCCGGACTGCCACCGCACGCGCATCGTTCTCGCGGAAAAGGAACTGACCGCCGAGATCATCGACCTGTCCGAACAGGAGCCGCCGGAGGACTTTCACGACCTGTCGCCGGAAGGCACGGTGCCGGTGCTCGCCGATCGTGACCTGGTCCTGACCAACGCGCGGGTGATCATGGAGTACCTCGACGAGCGCTTCCCGCACCCGCCGCTGATGCCGGTCGACCCGGTCAGCCGCGCGAAGGTGCGCACCGCGCTCTACCGGATCGAGAAGGACTGGTACGGCCTGCTCCCCGAGTTCGAACGCGGCGAGAAGACGGTGGCGCGCGCCCGCAAGCAGCTGAAGGAGGAACTGCTGTCGGCTGCGCCGATCTTCTCGGCCATGCCGTTCTTCATGAGCGAAGAGTTCTCCCTGGCCGACGTAACCCTGGCGGCACTGCTCTGGTACCTGCCGAAGTACGGCATCGAGCTCTCCGGTCCGGGCGCCAAGCCGATCCTCGATTACATGGATCGGGTGTTCAGTCGCCCGACGTTCCAGGCGAGCCTCACCGAAGTCGAACGCGAGATGCGCGAAGGCTGATCATGCTCTCCAAGCGTCCCTATCTTGTTCCCGCCTTCTATGACTGGATCCTCGACCAGGGGCACGTGCCGCACCTGGTCGTGAACGCCGACGCGCCCGAGGTGATGGTGCCGACCCAGTTCGTCGAGGACGGTCACATCCAGCTCAACATCAGCCCGTCGGCCGTGCGCGACTTCCACATGGACCGCGTGGGCATCTCGTTCGAGGCGCGCTTTGGCGGTCAGCCGGAGCGGGTATTCGTGCCGATGCACGCGGTCCGGGCGATCGTCGATCGCGATTCGGGGCAGGGGGCGACGTTCCCGGACGAGCCGGAGGAAACCTTCCCGCAGTCGGCCGACGACCGCGAAGGGGCGCCGGCACCCAAGACCGAGGGGAAGGGGCGGCCGCAATTGCGCGCCGTGCCCGGTGGCGAGGACGGCGAGTCCGACAAGTCGACCTCGGGCTCCTCGACGCGCGGCTCGAGCGATGAGGGGCCAGATGACGATCCGCCTCCCACCTCGCCCTCCGGGGGAGGCAAGGGCGGTCCCAGCCTGCGGGTGGTCAAGTAGCGGATTCGCCCTCGCTCGGTACGAAATCCAGGCAGACGCTGTTGATGCAGTAACGCAGGCCGGTCGGGCGCGGTCCATCCTCGAACACGTGCCCCAGGTGGGCGTTGCAGTTGGCACAGAGCACTTCGGTGCGGATCATGCCGTGGCTGGTATCACGACGCTCTACGATTGCCTCCATGCCGGCCGGCTGGAAAAAGCTTGGCCAACCGGAGCCGGAATCGAACTTGGCATCACTGACGAACAGCGTTGACCCACAGCAGACGCAGTCGAAGCGCCCCGGGCGCTTTTCGTCGTTCAGGGCCCCGGACCAGGGCGCTTCGGTGCCGCCGAGCCGGCAGACGCGGTATTGTTCCTCGCTGAGCTTGTCGCGCCAGAGATCGGGTTCGTTATTCATGCTGCGGTCCATTCGGTTTGGGTGGTGCGATGCGGTTCAGGCCTCTCCCATCTTAGCGGACGTGTTTCGTTGTCTCAGGGCGGATTCACGGGCCATCGCCCCCCTTAGGGTGTGCTGCTCGCTGGCTCCAATCGGGCGGTTGGCAGGGGGAATGTCGGCTTGGTATGATCGCGACTCGATCCAATACTATAAGAACCGCAAGTAAGCCATTGACTGAATTAAAGATAGGCCCATTCAGATGCCCGGAATGACCAAGCCCGCGATCTTCCGCCCCCAGCTCGCCCTGCTCGAGCTGGCCCTGCTGGTCGTGGCGCTCTTGCTGGGCGTCTATCTGCTGGCCTTGCTCAGCTACCACCCGGGCGATCCCGGATTCAGCGTCACCGGAAGCGGCGAGATACACAACGCCGCCGGGCTCGTTGGGGCCTGGGTGGCCGACGGCGCGCGTTACCTGGTGGGATTCGGCGCCTACATGCTGGTGCCGGCGCTGTTGCCGCTGTTGTGGCGTACCTTTCGACGCGCCCGCCAGGCTCAGCCTTGGGCCGACCTGCCGTTTGCCATCCAGTGGCTGGGGGTCTTGCTCCTGGTGCTGTGCGTGAGCGTGCTGGCCTCGATCAATCACGAGCCACTCGCCGCGCCCAGCGGCCTGTCCGCGGGGGGGGTGCTCGGGCTGGTGCTCGCCGAGGGCATGGTGCGCATGCTTGGGGCACTTGGCAGCACGCTGGTGCTACTCGGTCTCACCATGCTCGGGGTATCGGCCACGACGGGCCTGTCGTGGTTTGCCCTGTTCGACCTGATCGGGGGAACGCTGTTGCGCCTTGCCAATGGCCTGCGCGCGATCGGCGCGTGGATCGTGGCGCGCCTGCCGCTGTCACGCCGTCCGGGTCCGGCGCCGATCCCGGAGGTCGGGGCCAGCTACGAAGAGGTCGAGCAGCGGCGCAAGAAGGCCGCCCCGCCGGAAAACCGGCCGAAACCCAAGGCGAAGACGCCTCCTGCCCCCAAGCCGGCGCCAACCCCGTCGGTCACCTCGACCAAGAAGAAGTCGTCGACGCCACCCCAGCCGGAACTTGGCACCGCCGATGGCAAGCCGATACTGGAGCTGCTCGATCGGCCGGTGCAGCAGAGCAGTGGCTTCGACAAGGACGACCTGCAGCGCATGTCCGAGGTGATCGAGGCGCGCCTGTCCGAATTCGGCGTGTCGGTGGAGGTGGTCGCGGCACACCCCGGCCCGGTCATTACCCGCTTCGAGCTCCAGCCCGCGCCCGGGGTCAAGGTCAGCCAGATCTCGAACCTCGCCAAGGACCTGGCGCGCGCGCTGTCGATCGTCTCGGTGCGCGTGGTCGAGGTGATCCCCGGCAAATCGACCGTGGGTCTCGAGATTCCCAATACCTCGCGCGAGATCATCGCCTTGCGCGAGCTGCTGGAATCCCGCCGGTACCGCGAGGCCCGCTCGCCGTTGACCGTGGCGCTCGGCAAGGACATCGGTGGCGAGCCGATCATGGCCGATCTCGCCCGCATGCCGCACCTCTTGGTGGCGGGCACCACCGGCTCGGGCAAATCGGTCGGGGTCAACGCCATGATCCTGAGCCTGCTCTACAAGGCGACGGCCGAGGAAGTGCGGTTGATCCTGATCGACCCGAAGATGCTCGAGCTGTCGGTCTACGAGGGCATCGGTCACTTGCTCGCACCGGTGGTCACCGACATGAAGGAGGCGTCCAACGCACTGCGGTGGGCGGTGGGCGAGATGGAGCGTCGCTACCGGCTGATGGCCAAGCTCGGTGTGCGCAATATCGCCGGGGCGAACGAGAAGATCCGCGAGGCGATCGCCCGCGGTGAACCCATCAAGGACCCGTTCTACGACCACGCCCAGGCCTTCGACCCGGACCTGCCGCCGCCGACCCTCGAGCCGATGCCGTACCTGGTCATCGTGGTCGACGAGTTTGCCGACATGATGATGGTGGTCGGCAAGAAGGTGGAGGAGCTGATCGCTCGCCTGGCCCAGAAGGCGCGCGCCGCCGGCATCCACCTGATCCTTGCCACCCAGCGTCCGTCGGTGGACGTGATCACGGGGTTGATCAAGGCAAACATCCCCACTCGCATCGCCTTCCAGGTCTCGTCCAAGGTCGATTCGCGCACCATCCTCGACCAGATGGGGGCCGAGCACCTGCTCGGGCACGGCGACATGCTCTACCTGCCGCCGGGTAGCGGCATGCCCATGCGCGTGCATGGGGCGTTCGTCGGCGACGACGAGGTCCACCGGGTGGTCGAGGCACTCAAGACACTTGGCGAACCGGAGTACGTCGACGAGGTGCTGTCCGAGACCACCGCGGCGAACGTTACCCTGCCGGGCGAAAAGCCAGTCCGGGCGGATGGCGAGGAGATCGACGAGCTCTACGATCAGGCCGTCGCCATCGTCACCGAATCGCGCAAGGCGTCGATCTCCTACGTCCAGCGTCGCCTGAAGATCGGTTACAACCGGTCGGCGCGCCTGGTCGAGCAGATGGAGGCCGATGGCGTGGTCGGCGAACTGGGCGCCAACGGCAGTCGGGAAGTCCTGGCCCCGCCACCACCCAAATAGCCACGGCACACCTCCGTGTTGCCAACCGGGCCGGAACCGACGCCCACGGGATTCGTCGAACCGGTCCCATCCACGAACTGGTGATCCATGAACAGAGTCATTCCCCGCCAAAGCGGCGTCCTTGCCACGATGGCGTTTGTCGGCAGCTTGCTCGTGACCACATTGGCTCCCGCCGCGCCGGCCGAGTCGGTTGACGCACTGGTCGAGCAGCTCAGTGGTATCGAGACACTGGCCGCCGACTTCCGACAGGAACGTCGTGACGCCCAGGGGCAGGTGCGCCGTGAATCCGCCGGCCGTTTCGTGCTGCGGCGTCCGGGGCAATTCTTCTGGCGTTACGAAACCCCCTACGTGCAGGAACTGATCGCGAACGACGGCACGCTCTGGGTCTACGAGCCGGATCTGCGTCAGGCCAGCCGCTCGCCACTCGCCGCCACGGAAGGCGCCCCCATCGCGATCCTGACCGGCGAACGGCCCGTCGATGAGGTGTTTCGGATTCGCCACCTGGAAAGCGAGGGCGGTTTGAGCTGGTTTGCGCTGCGTCCGCGCGCCGAGGAGGGGGATTTTCGGGAAGTGCTGCTTGGGGTGGACGACCGCGGCATCCGCGAGATGCGTTTCATCGATCAGCTCGATCAGACCACTCGCGTGACCTTCGAGTCGCGACGTTTCAACCAGCCGGTCGACGAGTCACGCTTTCGCTTCGAGGCCCCGGAGGGGGTCGACGTGGTCGAGGCGCGCGAGCCGCCCGCGATCCAGTGATGCCGTCCCTTCACGGCACGGACAAGCGGTGAGCGAAGTGACCCCGCAGGACGACCTGTTCTCGAGCGGCGAGTCGCCGTCGGTGGACGGCTCGGGTGGCGCGGATCGTCACGCGTCATCGGTCTACCGCCCGCTGGCCGACCGGTTGCGGCCACGCCGGATCGAGGAGTTCGCCGGTCAGGTGCGCGTGGTCGGTGACTCCGCGCCGTTGCGGGTGGCCATGGAAAAGGGCCAGGCGCATTCCTGCCTGCTCTGGGGGCCGCCCGGCGTGGGCAAGACCACGTTGGCCGGGCTGTATGCCGAACGCCTGAAAGCCGAGATCGTCTACATGTCGGCGGTCGAGGCGGGGGTGAAGGAGCTTCGTGCGGTGATCCAGTCGGCCCGCGACCGCCGCCAATCGGCGGGGCGGCTGACGGTCCTGTTCCTCGACGAGATCCATCGCTTCAACAAGACCCAGCAGGATCAGTTGCTGCCATCGGTCGAACGGGGCGTCCTGGTTCTGGTCGGCGCGACCACCGAGAATCCGTCCTTCTCGCTGAATAACGCGTTGCTCTCGCGCTTGCGCGTGTACCGGCTGCAGTCGCTTGACGATGCGGCCATGCATGCCTTGCTCGAGCGGGCATTGACCCATCCCGAGGGCGTCAAGGAGACCACCGGTGGCCTGCCGCTGCTGATGCAGCCGGCGATCGCCAACCGGTTGGTGGCCGCGGCCGACGGCGATGCGCGCCGCCTGCTCACCTTGCTGGAACTTGCCGCGCAGCTGGCCGCCGACACCGAGGGCGGCGAGGCCCGGGAGGTGGGCGAGGAGACGCTCGAGGCGTTGCTGACCCAGTCACCGAGGCGTTTCGACCAGGGCGGTGACGAATTCTACGACCAGATTTCCGCCATGCACAAGGCGATTCGTGGCTCGAACCCGGACGCCGGCGCCTACTGGTTGCTGCGCATGCTCGACGGCGGAGCGGACCCGTCCTACCTGGCGCGTCGCCTGGTGCGGATCGCCTCCGAGGACATCGGCAATGCCGACCCCCGCGCCCTGACCATGGCGCTGGATGCCTGGACGGCCTTCGACCGTCTCGGCGTGCCCGAGGGGGAGCTGATGCTGACCCAGGCGGCCATGTACCTGGCCGTGGCGCCCAAGAGCAACGCGGTCTACACCGCGCACAACGCGCTGTTGGCGACCGTCAGGCAACGCGGCACCGACCCGGTGCCGATGCACCTGCGCAACGCCCCGACGGCCCTGATGGAGCGCGAGGGATGGGGCAAGGGCTACCGTTATGCCCACGACGAGCCCGATGCCTACGCCGCCGGCGAGACCTACTTGCCGGACGGGCTGGTCGGACAACGCTTCTACCAGCCAGTTGAGCGTGGCCTCGAACGCAGCATCGCCGAGCGGATGCGCTACTGGGCGGAGCTCGACGAGCAGGCCCCCGACCGTCGCCGGCCGGGCAAGGCCGACACCGCATCGGACGACTAGGGTTCGCCGACGGGCCTCAGCGGTAGTCGATGTCCTCGAGCGAGAGCAAACGCGACTTGATGCGTGTGCCCTGCGCGTAACCGCCGAGGCGTTGCCCGGCGGCCAGGACCCGATGGCAGGGGACAAGCGGAGCCCAGGGGTTGGCGCCCACCGCCTGACCGACTGCCCGCGCCGCGCCCGGACGGCCAACCCGACGCGCCAGTTCACCGTAACCCACCGACTCGCCCCACGGCACCTGACACAGCGCGGCCCATACCGCGCGCTGAAAGGCCGTGCCCGATGGGGGAAAGCCCGGATGAGCGGTCCAGTCGGTGGGCTTGCCGCCTGATGTGCCCCAACCCTTCAATGCCTCCACGACGTCGGCATACGCGGAGGGCAGGGTGTCGTGCGGTTCGACGTTGTCGTCATCCCCGACCCGCATGCCGGTGAGTACGCCATCGGTGATGGTGAGCCGCACCCAAAGTCGACCGCGCGCCGGTGCGCCGCGTCGACCCGAATGAGCGAGCGGGACCCATCTCGATTCCGTGGCGTTCATGACCGTCTACCTCCGATCAGGTCGGTGCGTGTTTGCGCCGGAACAGCTTCTCGCTGCCGGTCTGCAGGAGCTCGAAGAACATCGGGATGAACAGGATCGCGACGTAGGTGGCCAGGATCATGCCGCCGACGATGGGGGTGCCGAGCGAGTTTCGTGCGGCCTCGCCCGCACCGGTGGCCAGGGCCAGTGGCAGCACGCCCAGGATGAACGCCATCGAGGTCATGATGACCGGACGGAAGCGAATGCGCGCCGCCTTCAGCGCGGCGTCCTTGATCGACAGGCCATCCTCGGTGTGCATCTTCGAGGCAAACTCGACCACCAGGATGGCGTTCTTGGCCGACATGGCGATCAGTACCAGCATGCCCACCTGGAAGTAAATGTCGATGTTGAGTCCGCGCATCCAGATCGCGATCAGCGCGCCGAGGACGGCGAATGGCACGGCGGTGATCACGGCGAAGGGCAGCGACCAGCGCTCGTACTGGGCGGCCAGGATCAGGAAGACCATGATCACGCCCAGGAGGAAGGCGATCGCCCCGGCCGAGCCACTGGAAAGCTCCTGGAAGGCTGAGCCCACCCAGCCCAGGGTGTAGTCGCCGCCGCCAAGCGTTTGGTCGACCACCTCCTGCATCGCGGTCAGGGCCTGTCCGGAGGAATAGCCCTCGGCCGGGTTACCCATGATCTTGGCCGCGGGGAAGATGTTGAAACGGTCGATTACGTCCGCGCCGGTGGTGCGAGTCAGGCTCACCACCGAGCTGATCGGTACCAGCTGCTGGTCGCCGCTGCGCACGAACACGTTCTCCAGGTCCTGCGGGTCGGCGCGGAAATCCGCATCGGCGGCCATGTTGACCTGGAAATTGCGCCCGAACAGGGTGAAGTCGTTGATGTAACGCGTCCCGAAGGTGCCCTGCATGGTGCGGAACACCGCCGCCACCGGGACGTCGAGCGCGTAGGCCTGCTCCCGGTCGACGTCCATGCGGAACTGGGGCGTGTTGTCGACGAAGGTAGTGCGCACGCCGGCCAGTTCGGGGCGTTCGTTGGCGGCGGCGACCAGGGCGTTGGCCGCCTCGGCGAGCGCCTTGACGTCCGCCGAGCCGCGTTGCTGCAGGTAAGCCTCGAACCCGCCGGTGGTCGACATGCCCCGGATCGGTGGCGGCACGAAGGCCATGATCATGCCTTCCTCGATCTGAGTGCCCGCGCCCATCGCCTTTTTGACCGTTGCCTGGACGCTCTGGTCCTCGGCCGGACGTTCCGACCAGTCGTTCAGGCGGGTGAAGGCCACGCCCTTGTAGGGGCGCTGGGTGCCGGCGAGCAGATCGAAGCCGGCGAAGGCGACCTGCATCTGCACGTCCGGATTCTCGCGGATCATAGCCGAGTACTCGTCACGCACCTCGCCGGTGCGCTCGAGGCTCGCCGCCGGGTCGAGGTTCAGCGTCGAGATGAAGTAGCCCGGGTCCTCCTCCGGCACCAGGCCCGTCGGCGTGCTGCGGAACATCACCACCGCGGCGATCACCACGCCGGCGAACAGCAACAGCCCGATCGGCCAGGCGACCAGGAAGAAGTGCACCACCTTCATGTAGCCGTCACGGAAGGCATCGAAACCCCGGTTGAAGATCCGGAACGGCAGCACCGGCTCCTTGTCCTGGTGATTCTTGAGGAGAAGGGCGGTCATCGAGGGGGTCAGCGTAAGCGCCACCACCCCCGAGAGCACCACGGAGATCGACAGCGCGACGGCGAACTGGCGATACATCTCGCCGGCCAGCCCCGGGATGAACGCGACCGGCACGAACACGGCCAGCAGGACCAGGGTGGTGGCCACGATCGGTCCCGTCACCTGTTCCATCGCCTTGATCGAGGCCTCGCGGGCCTTCAAGCCCTCCTCGCGCATCAGGCGCTCGACGTTCTCGATCACAATGATCGCGTCATCCACGACGATGCCGATCGCCAGCACGAAGCCGAACAGGGTCAGCAGGTTGATCGACATGCCGCTCAAGTACAAACCGGCGAGTGCGCCGATCAGGGCGACCGGAATGGCGATCAGGGGCACGATGGTCGCACGGGGTTTCTGCAGGAAGACGAAGATGACCAGGGAGACGAGCACCAACGCCTCGACGAACACCTTGAGCACTTCCTCGATCGAGATGCGCACGAAGTCGGTGGTGTCGAGCGGAATCTTGTAGGTCATGTCGCCGGGGAAGCGGTCACGCAGCTCTTCCATTCGTTCGCGCACCTGGGCGACCGTCTCAAGCGCGTTGGCGCCCGGCGCGAGGTAGATCCCCATCGGGACGGTGGGGGCGCCGTTGTAGGTGGCGTTGAAGCCATAACGCTGCGAGCCGAGCTCGACCTCGGCCACGTCGCTCAAGCGCAGTGTGCCGCCGTCCTCCGAGGAGGCGAGGATGATGTTCTGGAATTCCTCGACGTCGGAGAAGCGTCCCTGCGAGGTGATGGTGTAGGTGAACGCCTCGCCTTCCTTGTTGGGCGAGTCGTTGAACTTGCCGGCAGCGAACTGGGCGTTCTGCTCACGGATCGCCTCGGCAATGTCGTCCTGGGTGAGATCGAAGTGCGCCAGTTTCGCCGGATCGAACCAGACACGAATCGAGTAATCCTGCGCACCGAACAGGCGCGCGTCGCCGATGCCGGGCACCCGCTTGAGCGAGTCGAGGATGTTGATCAGGCCGTAGTTGGAGAGGAACTTGGTGTCGAATTCCTCGTTCTCCGAGATCAGGGTGATGACCATCAGCAGCGAACTGCTCTTCTTGTTCACCACCACGCCCTGGTCACGCACCTCCTGCGGCAACTGGGGCAGGGCGCGCTGCACGCGGTTGTTGACGTCGATGGTCGCCTGGTCGGGGTCGGTGCCGGTGGCGAAGGTCACCGAGAGGTTCATCGTGCCGGCATCCGAGCTGCCCGACGTCATGTAGAGCATGTCGTCGACGCCGTTGATCGCCTGCTCGAGCGGCGCGGCCACGGATTCGGCCAGTGTGCTGGCGTCGGCACCGGCGTAGGTCGCCCGCACCTCGACCTCGGGCGGCACGATCTCGGGGTACTGCTCGACCGGCAGGCCCGTGAAGGCGGCCCCGCCGGCGATCATGATCACGATCGCCAGCACGGTGGAGAAGATCGGTCGGTCAATGAAGAACTTGGAAAACATCGATGGTCTCCGGTGCCCTCGTCACGAGGGCGTCACGGTCGGGTAGTTACGACGGGCGGCGGGTAGGCGCCGTTTTAGTTGCCGTTGCCTTGCTGCGGGTCCTGCGGGTCGACCGGTGCACCCGGGCGCACCTTGAGCAGCCCGTCGATGACCAGCCGGTCACCCGGCTCCAGGCCGGAGAGGATGATGCGGCCCTGATCGCTCATCGGGCCAAGCTCCACGCGACGCTGGTCGGCCCGGTTCTCGTCGTCGATAACGTAAACGACCGTGCTGTTGGGCTCCGCGCCCGTGCCGATGGCGGTCTCGGGGATGATGACCGCGTCGCTGACCTCGTCGACCTTGAGGCGAACGCGGACGTAACGGTTGGGGCGCAGGACGTCACCCGGGTTGTCGAACACGCCACGCAGCTCGATCGAGTTGGTGCCGCGCTCGATGCTCGAGGCGCGGTAATCGAGCTCGCCGGTGATCGCCTCGCCCTCGGGACCGGTGACGCCCACGACCTCGGCCGGGGTGGTCCGCTCCGGGGTGGGGTTGAGCGCCGTCGAATCGGCAAACGGGTCGTCCACGGGGTAGGAGAGGGTGACCTGGATCGGGTCGATTTCCTCGATGCTGACCAGTCGGTCGCCGACACCGATCAGGTTGCCCGGGTCGACGGCGCGGCGACTGGCGATGCCCGGGATCGGGGCGGTCACCGAGGTGTAGTCGAGGTCGATCTGCGCGGACTCGAGCTGCGCCTCGGCCACCTTGACGCCGGCCTGGGCGGTCTCCAGCGCTGAACGGGCATCGTCGCGCTGTTTCTCGCTGGCCACGCCACGATCGAACAACGAGCTGATCCGGCGCCAGTCGCGTTGGGCCGCGGCAAGCGTCGCGCGGGCCGAGGCCAGATCCGCTTCCGCCTCGTGGACGGCCGCCTGGAACGGCCGGTCGTCGATCTTGAACAGCGGATCACCGGCCTCGAGCCGGGCCCCTTCCACGTAGTCGCGAGATTCGAGAATGCCGTTCACCTGGGCCCGCACCTCGACGTGACGGTTGGCCTCGGTGCGACCGGTGTACTCCTTGTAGACCGCGGCGCTGCTTGGCTGGATCTCGATGACCGGCACCTTCGGCGGTGGCTGCTGGCCACCCGACTGGGCCTGGGCGGACAGGCTCGCGGCCAGCAGGGCGGCGGGCGCCATGGCCATGACGATGGACCGGGAGCGGAGGAGCGTGAGGGCGCGGATCGGGGACATGGGTGTTGTACCGTGTCGGCGGCAGGGAAGGGCTGCCTTGGGGTTGACGCAACGGAGTCACTCGGCGGGGCAGCGAGCTGCCGCGCCAAAAGAAAGGTAGTGTACTAATGAATTCGTTCGCCAGCAATCGGGGCGGCCGGGACGGGTAGCGTGCCGCGATGCCTCGCCGTTGCTCGACCGAGGAGACAAGAACTTAGGCTAAGCTGGGCAACATTTCATTGCGCTGATTCCTGGCGTTTGCCATGTTTCCGCTTCAACGACCTGTGTCATGACCGGGAGGCTCAACCGTGAGCGAGACCATCTTCAGCAAGATCATCAACCGTGAAATACCGGCCGACATCGTGTTCGAGAACGATCGGATACTGGCCTTTCGCGATATCAACCCGCAGGCGCCGGTGCACCTGTTGATCATCCCGAAAAAGCCCATCCCGACGGTGAACGACATTGCGCCGGAGGACGCGCCGCTGGTGGGTGAGCTGTTCGTTGTCGCCCGGGAGTTGGCCGCGCAGGAGGGCATCGACGAATCGGGCTACCGCACCGTGTTCAATTGCAATCGCGATGGCGGCCAGGAGGTCTACCACCTGCACCTGCACCTGCTCGGGGGGCGGGCGATGCAGTGGCCGCCGGGCTGATTGTCGCGATGCTTCGCGCGTTCCCGGTTCAGCTCCCAGTCTGGCGCATGGCCTGATACTGGGCGAGACGGCGCTCGAGGATGTCGCCCGACGCGACGCCGGCCCGCACGGCGCATCCCGGCTCGTTGACGTGGCGGCAGTCGTTGAAACGGCAGTAGGCCGAGGCGGCGTGAATCTCGGGGAAGGCATCGTCGAGGGCGGATGGTGGGACGTCCTCGACCGGAAAGTCGCGCACTCCGGGGGCATCGATCAGCCCACCCTCGCCATCGGTGAAGCGATACAGCGTGCTGGCGCGGGTGGTGTGCGTCCCCTCGCGATTGAACGCCGAGATCTCGCCGATGGCGGCCTGATCCGCACTCGGCGTGATTTCTCGTGAGAGTGATGTCTTGCCGACGCCGGAGAGGCCGACGGCCAGCGTGATCTGATCGTGCAAGCGCGAGCGCAGGGTCTCGATTCCTTCGCCGGACTTGACCGAGGTGCGGATCACCTCGAAGCCCAGCGACTCCCACAGGGCGACCGTTGACTCGATGCGCTCGCGCTCGGCCGCGCCGATCTCCGCGAGCAGGTCGGTCTTGTTGAGCACGATCACGGGCGTGGCCGGCAGGGCGAACACCGCGACCAGGGTCCGCTCGACCACGTCCGGGTTCATCCACGGCAGCACCGAGGTCACCACCAGCACCTGGTCGATGTTGGCGGCCATCATCTTCTTCTTGCCGTAGGCGTCGGGCCGGATCAGCAGATTGCGGCGATCCTCGCGTTGCTCGATCACCACGTTGTCCTGTTCGTCGCGATGCCAGCGGATGCGGTCGCCCGTGGTCAGGCGCCCCACCGTGCGTCGTGCGCGCCCCCGGTGCAGGTGATGCTCGGCGTCCTCGATCAGCAGGTCGTGGCCGTGATGGGTGACCACGATACCCGGTGTCAGGCGGGTGTCGTCTTGCGTGTCGACGCGCCGTCGGCGATCGATCTGGCGCTGCTGCTGCTTGCTCAGGCGAATCTTGCGGGTCATGGCGGCCGGTTCAGAGCAGGAACAGGGTGGCGAGCCCGAGGAAGATGAAAAACCCGCCCGAATCGGTGATCGCCGTGATCATCACCGCGCTTCCCAATGCCGGGTCGCGGCCCATGCGCGTGCGCACGATCGGGATGGTCACGCCGAAGAAGGCCGCGCTCAGGAAGTTCAGGGTGACGGCGGCGACCATCACCGCGGAGACGCCGGCGTTCTGGTACATCGCGAAGGTGACGATGCCGAGGATGCCGCCCCAGACCACGCCGTTGATCAGCGCAACCTTCAGCTCCTTTCCATAGAGCAGGCGGATATCGCCGCCACCGAGTTTTCTAAAGGCCAACTCGCGCACGATCATGGTGATGGTCTGGTTGCCGACGTTGCCGCCCATGCCCGCGACGATGGGCATCAGTACGGCCAGCGCGACCAGTTGCTGGATCGAGCCCTCGAACAGGCCGATCACCTGGGCGGCGACGATCGCCGTGACGAGGTTCACGGCCAGCCAGGGCGCGCGGTTTCTCACGGACTTTCGTACCGGCGCGAAGATGTCCTCTTCCTCGGACAGACCCACCTGGGAGAGGCGCTCTTCGTCGGACGACTCGCGGATGAAGTCGACCACGGCGTCGATGGTGACCCGGCCGACCAGGCGGTCGACCTCGTCGACCACCGGCGCGCTGACCAGATCGTAGCGCTCGAAGGCATCGGCGCCGTCGCGCGCCTTGTCTTCAGGATGAAAGCGCACCGCGTCGCGCTCCATGACATCGCTGATCAGGGTCTCCGGGTCGTTGATCAGTAGCGTCTTGAGATGGATCACGCCCTCGAACAACCCATCTCGATCGGTGACGAACAGCTTGTCGGTGTGATCGGGCAGCGAGTCCATCCGGCGCAGGTAGCGCAGGGCGACCTCGATGGTCACGTCGCCCCGGACGGTAACGAGGTCGAAGTCCATCAGCGCGCCGATGGTGTCCTCGTCGTAGGACATGACGAACCGCAGCTTTTCGCGGTCGTCGATCGGCAGGGCGGTGAACACGTCCTGCATCATGCCCTCGGGGAGATCGGGAGCCAGGTCGGCGAGTTCGTCGGTATCCAGTGTCGAGGCGGCGTTGAGGATCTCCTCGCGGTCCATTACCTCGATCAGGGTGTCCCGGACCGAGTCGGACACCTCGAGCAGGACCTCGCCGTCGCGATCCGAATGGACCAGCTCCCAGATGACCAGTCGCTCGTCCTGGGGCAGGGACTCGAGCACCTTGGCCACGTCGGCGGCATGCAGGCGCTCGATCTTCTGCGCCAGCTTGGCCAGGTCATGCTTGGTGAGCTCGGAAAGCGGCGTGGCGACGTCACCCGGTTCGCCGCCGCGATCGGCGGCAACCTGCTGGGAGAGCGTGTCGCGGATCTCGTGAATCAGCGAATCGAGCTCTTCCTGGCGATCGGTGTCGGTGAGTTCGGCCATGAACGTCGGATTCCGGGCGGTGTGGACGCAGGCGACTGCCCCGTCGGTGGTTGAAGACTCTGCTCGAATGGCCAAGCCAGAGTGGTTATGGCATTCGAGCAGGGTTTCCTTAGATGAGCCGCGGCCAGTATAGCGGACGGGGCCGGCCCGGGTGCATGGTCCGATCGCGGTCGCGCTCACCGGCGAGCGGGGTTCGACGTGCTAGGCTTCTGTGCGGCTCGAGCGCGCCGTACTGCCTCACTGGCGTCGGTTTCCGCGCCCTCAATCGACAGGAGAGAATCCATGCACGCCCCGGAAGACAATCTGATCTGGATCGATCTCGAGATGACCGGTCTCGACCCGGTGCGGGACACCATAATCGAGATTGCCACCCTTGTGACCGACAAGCACCTCAACGTGCTCGCCGAGGGACCGGTGGTGGCGATCCATCAGCCCGAGGCCATGCTCGCCGGCATGGACGAGTGGAACCAGCGGGTTCATGGGCAGAGTGGTCTGATCGAGCGGGTCCGCCAGAGCGATTGCGATCTGCGCTGCGGCGAAACGCGCACACTGGAGTTTCTCCGCCAGTACGTGCCGGAAGGCAAGTCGCCCATGTGCGGCAACAGCATCTGCCAGGATCGTCGTTTCCTCGCCCGCCTGATGCCCGAGCTCGAGGCGTACTTCCACTACCGCAACCTAGACGTCTCGACGATCAAGGAGCTGGCCCGACGCTGGCAACCGGACGTGCTGGCCGGATTCCGCAAGCCCTCGAATCACCAGGCAATGGACGACATCCGCGGGTCGGTTGCCGAGCTTTCCCACTACCGGGCCGGGTTTTTCAAGCTCTAAGGTTGGTAGACTTTGCCGCCTCGGTAACCAGAAGCCATCCCAAGTACAACCTTTGGAGTCGGACAGAAGATCATGAGCACACGAGTCGGGATTGTTGGCGCCAACGGCCGGATGGGTCGTCGCCTGATCGAGGCGGCCCACCAGGGTGGGCACACGCAGATGGGGGCGGCCTTTGCCCGCAGTGGCAGCCCGCTCATCGGCCAGGATGCCGGTCAGATCGCCGGGATCGGCCAGATCGGCGTGCCGGTCGTCGACGACCTGCCGGGCCACGGCGACGACTTCGACGTGCTGATCGACTTCACCTCCATCGACGCGACCATGCGCCACCTCGAGATCTGCCGCGAGGCGGGGCGGGCCATCGTGATCGGCACCACCGGCCTGTCCGATGCCCAGAAGGAACGGCTGGAGGAGGCCGCGCGTGACATCCCGGTGGTCTTCGCGCCCAACATGAGCATCGGCATCAACGTGCTGCTGCAGGTGCTGGGACAGGTAGCCACCATGCTGGGCGATGACTACGACGTCGAGATCATCGAGGCGCACCATCGCCACAAGGTGGACGCCCCGTCGGGTACGGCCTTGCGGCTGGGCGAGGCGGTGGCCGAGTCCCTCGACCGCGACCTGCAGCAGGTCGCCATTTATGGTCGCGAGGGCATCACCGGCGAGCGGGCCGCGGAGACCATCGGTTTCTCCACCATTCGCGGCGGTGACGTGGTGGGTGATCACACCGTACTGTTCGCCGGCATCGGCGAGCGCGTCGAGATCACGCACAAGGCCTCGAGCCGGATGACCTTCGCCAAGGGCGCCGTGCGCGCCGCCCACTGGGTGGCCGACAAGCCGGCCGGGCTCTACGACATGAGCCACGTGCTGGGCCTCAAGCCGGTCTGAACTCCCCTCGGCGTCGGCGACGGCAGGGCCTTGCCCGACCCGTCAGGAAGTGCTCCGCCGTGGACAGCATCGGGGCCTTTCAGTCATAATTGCGCCCCGAAACCGAGGCACGCCGACTGCCTCGATGGCCGGCGCCGACTCGGGCGGGGCGACACGACAATTCAGTGGGGGAAAGTTCTTGGATAGCACGGTCTCAGACGCGAACACCGGGCTCCCGGCCAACACGGCGCTCCTGGCTCTTGAAGACGGGAGCGTTTTTTACGGCACCTCCATCGGCGCCGATGGGGAGTCCGTGGGCGAGGTGGTGTTCAACACCGCGATGACGGGCTACCAGGAGATCCTCACCGACCCGTCCTACCGCCGCCAGATCGTGACCCTGACCTACCCGCATATCGGTAACGTCGGCATCAACGCCGAGGACGCCGAATCGGACTCGGTCCACGTGGCCGGCCTCGTCATCCGCGATTCCGGCCAGATGAGTTCCTGGCGCGGCGAGCAGAGCCTCGAGGACTACTGCCGCGAGCACGGCGTGGTCGCCATCGCCGAAATCGATACCCGCGAACTGACCCGCCGCCTGCGTGACCAGGGGGCGATGAAGGGCTGCATCGTCGCCGGCGGGGACCTGGACGCCACCGCCGCGATCGAGAAGGCGCGCGAGTTCGCCGGCCTGGCGGGCATGGACCTGATCCCCGAGGTCGGCACCCGCGAGGTGCGCGAGTGGGCCAAGGGCTCGTGGTGGGTCGACGTGTCCGATCGCCCCGAGGCCACCCGCCACGTGGTCGCCTACGACTACGGCTTCAAGCACAACATCCTCCGCAAGCTCGTCGATCGCGGTTGCCGCGTCACGCTGTTCCCGGCCGACACGCCGGTTGAGGAGCTCCTGGCCGCCAACCCCGACGGCATCCTGGTGGGCAATGGCCCGGGCGATCCGGCCGCCTGCACCAAGGCGATCGGTGACATCGAACGATTCCTCGAGACCGGCATACCGCTCTTCGGCATCTGCCTGGGTCACCAGCTGCTGGCGCTGGCCAGTGGCGCGAAGACCAGCAAGATGAAGTTCGGCCACCACGGGGCGAACCACCCGGTTCAGGACATCCGCAGCAAGCGCGTGCTGATCTCCAGCCAGAACCACGGCTTCGCGGTCGAAGAAGACAGCCTGCCCGCCCACCTCGAGGCGACGCACCGGTCGCTGTTCGACGGCAGCCTGCAAGGCATTCGCCGCACCGACTGCCCGGCCTTCAGTTTCCAGGGTCACCCCGAGGCGAGTCCCGGGCCGCACGATCTCGACCTGCTGTTCGATCAGTTCGTCGAGAGCATCGACGCCCGTCAGTGACACCGCCTTTTCAAGAACAACCAACTGCCCAGCCATGGCTGGCAGGTGAGTCGAGCATGCCAAAGAGAAACGATATCCAGAGTGTATTGATCATCGGCGCGGGGCCGATCGTCATCGGTCAGGCCTGCGAGTTCGACTATTCGGGTGCCCAGGCCTGCAAGGCGCTGCGGGAGGAGGGCCTGCGGGTCATCCTGATCAATTCGAACCCGGCGACGATCATGACCGACCCGGAGATGGCCGATGCGACTTACATCGAGCCGATCACCTGGGAGGCGGTCAGCGCGATCATCGAGAAGGAGCGCCCCGACGCGGTGCTGCCGACCATGGGTGGCCAGACGGCGCTCAACTGCGCGCTCGACCTTTACCGCCACGGCGTGCTCGATCGCTTCGGCTGCGAGCTGATCGGGGCGAGCCAGGACGCCATCGACATGGCCGAGGACCGTGATCGCTTCAAGGAAGCGATGACCGAGATCGGCCTGTCCACGCCGGCCTCGACCGTCGTGCACACCTTCGATGCCGCGGTGGCGGCCCAGGTGGAGATCGGTTTCCCGGCGATCATCCGCCCGTCGTTCACCATGGGCGGCACCGGCGGCGGGATCGCCTACAACCGCGAGGAGTACGAAGAGCTGGTCCGTCGCGGGCTGGACCTCTCGCCGACCAACGAGCTGCTGATCGAGCAGTCGGTGCTCGGCTGGAAGGAATACGAGATGGAGGTCGTGCGTGACAAGAACGACAACTCCATCATCATCTGCTCGATCGAGAACCTCGACCCGATGGGCGTGCACACCGGCGACTCGATCACCGTCGCCCCGGCGCAGACCCTGACCGACAAGGAATACCAGGTCATGCGCAACGCCTCGCTCGCGGTGCTGCGCAAGATCGGCGTGGAAACCGGCGGCTCGAACGTGCAGTTCGCGGTCAACCCGGAAAACGGCGACATGATCGTCATCGAGATGAACCCGCGGGTCTCGCGCTCCTCGGCGCTGGCCTCCAAGGCGACCGGCTTTCCCATCGCCAAGGTCGCCGCCAAGCTCGCCATCGGCTACACGCTCGACGAGCTGAAGAACGACATCACCAGCGGCGCGACCCCGGCCTCGTTCGAGCCGACCATCGACTACGTGGTCACCAAGATCCCGCGCTTCACCTTCGAGAAGTTCCCCGCCGCCAACGACCGCCTTACCACGCAGATGAAGTCGGTGGGCGAGGTGATGTCGATCGGCCGCACGTTCAGCGAATCCCTGCAGAAGGGGCTGCGTGGCCTGGAGATCGGTCGTGACGGGCTCGACGAGGTGCTCGAGGGCAGCCTGTCGGACGACGACATCGAGGATCGGCTGGTGCGCGAACTGCACTCGCCGGGTGCAGATCGCCTCTGGTACGTCGCGGATGCGTTCCGTCACGGCTTCGACGTCGAACGTGTCCACCGTCATTCGTTCATCGACCCGTGGTTCCTGCGCCAGATCGAGTACCTGGTCCGCACCGAGGACGCATTGCGCGGTGGCAAGCTCAAGGAGATCGGCACCGGGCAGATGTACCAGCTCAAGCGCCTGGGCTTCTCCGACGCCCGCCTGGCCAAGCTGCTCGACGAGACCGAGAGCACCGTGCGCAAGCATCGCCACGCGCTGGGCGTGCGCCCGGTCTACAAGCGGGTCGATACCTGCGCGGCCGAGTTCCCCACCTCGACGGCGTACATGTACTCGACCTACGAGCCGTTCTGCGAGGCCGAGCCGTCCAACCGTGACAAGATCATGATCCTCGGCGGCGGGCCAAACCGCATCGGCCAGGGCATCGAGTTCGACTACTGCTGCGTGCACGCCGCGCTCGCCCTGCGTGAAGACGGCTACGAGACCATCATGGTCAACTGCAACCCGGAGACGGTTTCGACCGACTACGACATCTCCGACCGGTTGTACTTCGAGTCGCTGACCCTCGAGGACGTGCTCGAGATCATCGAGGTCGAAAAGCCGCGAGGCGTGGTGGTCCAGTTCGGCGGCCAGACGCCGCTCAAGCTGGCCCGCGACCTCGAAAAGGCCGGCGCCCCGATCATCGGCACCACGCCGGATGCGATCGACCGGGCAGAGGACCGCGAGCGCTTCCAGGACATGATCCACAAGCTGGATCTCAAGCAGCCGCCCAACCGCACGGCCAAGTCCGCCGATCAGGCCATTCACCTGGCCGCCGAGATCGGCTACCCCCTGGTGGTGCGCCCGTCCTACGTGCTGGGCGGCCGGGCGATGGAGATCGTCCACGACGAGGAATCGCTCAAGCGCTACATCCGCGACGCGGTCAAGGTCTCCAACGAGTCGCCGGTGCTGCTCGATCGCTTCCTGGACGATGCCACCGAGATGGACATCGACGCCGTCTGTGACGGCGAGGACGTGGTGATCGGCGGGCTGATGGAACACATCGAGATGGCGGGCGTCCACTCGGGCGACTCGGCCTGCTCGCTGCCGCCGTACACCGTGCCGCGCTCCGTGCAGGATCGGGTCCGCGAGCAGATCAAGGCAATGGCCCGTGAGCTGAACGTGGTCGGCCTGATGAACACCCAGGTGGCCATCCAGGGCGACGACATCTACATCATCGAGGTCAACCCGCGTGCCTCGCGCACCGTGCCGTTCGTCTCCAAGGCGGTCGGCGTGCCGCTGGCCCAGGTGGCCGCCCGCACGATGGCCGGGGTGAGCCTCAAGCGCCAAGGGATCACCGCCGAACGCATCCCGCCGTTCTACTCGGTCAAGGAAGCGGTGTTCCCGTTTATCAAGTTCGCCGGCGTCGACCCGCTGCTGGGCCCCGAGATGAAGTCCACGGGCGAGGTGATGGGCGTCGGGCGCGAGTTCGGCGAGGCGTTCGCCAAGGCCCAGGCCGGGGCGAGCAACTCGCTGCCGCTCTCGGGTACCGCGTTTATCTCCGTGCGTAAGCAGGACTACAAGGGCATGCTGCCGGTGGCCAAGGCACTGGTCGAGTGGGGCTTCTCGCTGGTGGCGACCCGCGGGACCGCGCGTTTCCTCGACGAGAACGGGCTGGCCGTGACCACGGTCAACAAGGTCACCGAGGGCCGGCCCAACGTGGTGGACATGATCAAGAACAAGGAGATTGCCATGATCGTGAACACCACCTCCAACAGCCAGCAGTCGCGTAGCGATTCCTACGAGATCCGCCGCGAGGCGCTGCATTACCGTATCCCGTACTTCACCACCCTGGCCGGGGCGGAGGCCATGGCGCTGGCATTGAAGTACCTGCACCAGCCGGTCTCGGTCAACCGGCTGCAGGACCTGCATAAGGAGTGCGTTGCATGAACCAGACCCCGATGACGGCCGCCGGTGCGGCCAAGCTGGAGGAAGAGCTCAAGCGACTGCGCAGCGTCGAGCGTCCCCGCATCATCGCGGCGATCGCCGAGGCGCGCGAGCTGGGCGATCTCAAGGAGAACGCCGAGTACCACGCCGCCCGCGAGGAGCAGGGTTTCGTCGAGGGGCGGATCAAGGAGATCGAGGCCAAGCTGTCGCACGCGCAGATCATCGACGTCACGCGCATGCCGCCGGGTGACAAGGTGATCTTCGGCGCCACGGTCGAACTGCTCGACCTGGATACCGACTCGGAGATTCGCTACAAGATCGTTGGTGACGACGAGGCCGACATCAAGCAGAACCTGATCTCGATCCATTCGCCGATCGCCCGTGCGTTGATCGGCAAGTCGGTGGGTGACGAGGTCACCTTCAATGCCCCGGGTGGCACCACCCGGACGTTCGAGATCGTCGAGGTCGAGTACCTCGCCTGACCTAACGCGTCGACCCGGCACGCGTGCCGGTCGGCCTGTTCTTCGCAACCGCTGGATTCCCCATGCTTGACGCCCGAGTTCTTCGCCAGGAAACCGACGATGTCGCCGCGCGGCTGGCCCGACGCGGGTTTGCCTTCGACCGTGAGCGCTTCGAATCGCTCGAGTCCGAGCGCAAGGCCCTGCAGGTCGAGACCGAGTCGCTGCAGGCCGAGCGCAACGCCGAGTCCAAGAAGATCGGCAAGGCCAAGGCCGCCGGCGAGGACATCCAGCCGCTGATCGCCGCGGTTGGCGAGCTCGGCGAGCGCCTCGATGCCGCCAAGGCGAGGCTGGGCGAAATCGCCGAGGAACTGGACGCCTTTCTTGCCGGCATTCCCAACCTGCCCGACGACGATGTGCCGGTTGGCGAGAGCGAGGACGACAATGTCGAGATGCACGCGGTCGGCGAGATCCCGTCGTTCGACTTCGAAGTGCGCGACCACATCGACCTGGGCGCGGGGCTGGCCGGCATGGATTTCGAGGCGGCGGCCAAGCTCACCGGCGCGCGCTTTGTCACCCTGTCCGGGCCGGTGGCCCGACTGCACCGGGCGCTCGCCCAGTTCATGCTGGACCTGCATACCCGCGATCACGGCTACACCGAGGTGCAAGTGCCGTTCATCGTGCATGCCGACTCGCTGTTCGGTACCGGCCAGCTGCCGAAGTTCGCCGAGGACCTGTTCCGCCTCGAGGGGGACGCGCCGTGGTACCTGATTCCGACCGCCGAGGTGCCGGTGACCAACCTCGCGCGCGACCGGATCCTCGACCGGGACGAGCTGCCGCTCAAGATGGTGGCGCACACGCCGTGCTTCCGTTCCGAGGCCGGGGCGGCGGGCCGTGACACGCGCGGGCTGATCCGTCAGCACCAGTTCGAGAAGGTTGAGCTCGTCCAGATCGTCCCGGCCGGCGAGTCCGAGCGGGCCCTCGAGGAACTGACCGGGCACGCCGAGACGGTCCTCAACGCCCTGGGATTGCCATACCGCCGGTTGGTGCTATGCACCGGCGACATGGGCTTTTCCGCGGCAAAGACCTACGATCTCGAGGTCTGGTTGCCGGGTCAGGATCGCTATCGCGAGATCTCGTCGTGTTCCAACACCCGCGATTTCCAGGCCCGCCGCATGCAGGCACGTACCCGTAACGCCGAGGGCAAGCCCGAGCCGGTACATACCCTCAATGGCTCCGGCCTGGCCGTCGGGCGGACCCTGGTGGCGGTGCTCGAGAACTATCAGTGCGAGAACGGCGACGTCATCGTGCCGGAGGTCCTGCGTCCCTACATGGGTGGGGTCGAACGTCTCGAGGCGAGGGCATGACGCCGAACACCAGTGCCATCCCGGCACGGGATCCGCTGTTCGTGTCGGTCCGTGACGTGATCGTCCAGACACTCGATCTTGTCGGGCCCAAGCAGCGCTTCACCCCGGAGAGCGGGCTGTTCGGCGAGATTCCGGAGCTCGACTCGATGGGCGTGGTGCTCCTGCTCACCGCGCTCGAGGACCGCTTCGACATCCAGTTGTCCGACGATGAGATCGATGCCGAGTGGTTCGAGACCTTCGGCTCGGTAGCGACCTTCATTCGCGAGCGCGTAGATCAACCGGGCTGAGACCCGGCGCCCCGGCTCGTGGGCACCCAAGGTGACCCAGACGTGAAAAGGCCCGCCAAACGGCGGGCCTTTTGCGTTTCCTCGATCGCCCCCTGGGGCCAGGAGCCGGATCAGCTGCCGGTAAGCTGATGGTACTTGTCCATCAGCTGGTCTTCGGTCTCTTCGTTGTCCGGGTCGGTGATGATGCAGTCGACCGGGCAGACCTCAACGCACTGAGGCTCGTCATAGTGACCCACGCACTCGGTGCACAGGTTGGGTGCGATCTCGTAGATCTCGTCACCCTGGGAAATGGCGCCGTTCGGGCATTCCGGCTCGCAGACGTCGCAGTTGATGCATTCGTCGGTAATCAGCAGGGACATGCGGAATCCTCCCCAAGTATCTCGTCGGTTAATGCCGCATAGGATAACAGCTAAACCCGGCTTTGGTGCGCCGGACCGGCAAATTTCGCAGTGTCACGCTCGGTTAATGTCGGCAAGTGCCTCGACCACGGCCGGCGGGACGAAATCGGCCACGTCGCCGCCGAGTCGGGCGAGCTCCCGCACGATACTCGAGGAGATGAAACCAAGATCCTCGGCCGGGGAGAGGAACACCGTCTCCAGCTCGCTGTTCAACCGACGGTTGATGGCGGCCAACTGGATCTCGTACTCGAAATCACTGACTGCCCGCAGGCCTCGCACCAGGGCGGTGGCACCGACTTCCTGGGCAAATTCGACCAGCAGGCCGTCGAAGGATGCCACCCGAATCTTGCCGTCACTCTCACCAATCGCCTGTTCCGCCAGTGAGCGACGTTTATCGAGCGGAAAGAGGGTGCGCTTGCCCGAGTCGCCAGCCACGGCGACGATCACCTCGTCGAACAGGCGGGCGGCGCGATGCGCGAGATCGACGTGCCCAAAGGTGATCGGGTCGAAGGTGCCCGGGTAGACCGCGATGCGTTTGCTGGCTGTCATATGCAGGCCCCCCAAGGGTGTCGAGGTCAAGAGCAAATCGGTGTCGGCTCGGCTCAGGCGAGGATCATGTGCACGCCCAGTCCCATTAGGACGAAGGCGAAGATGCGCTTTAGCGTCCGGGCCGGCAGTATCTGCGCGAGTTTGGCACCGATGGGGGCGAAAAGCACCGAGAACACCGCGATCCCGATCAGTGCCGGCAGGTAGACGTAACCGGCCGTCATCTCGGGCAGGCCCTCGATGGTCCAGCCACTGACCACGTAGCCGGCCGCCCCGAACAGCGCGGTGGGCAGGGTCAACGAGGCGCTGGTGGCAATCGCGTTGCGCGCCGTGATGTTGCAGTAGAGGAAGAACGGCGTGGTCATGGCGCCGCCGCCCATGCCCATGATCGAGGCGATCGCCCCGAAGGTGCTCGACACCCCGGTCAGCGGCACGATCCCGGGGAGTTGCCGACTCGCCGGCGGGGTCTTGCCGAAGGCCATCTGTAGCGCGACCGCGATTTCGAGCACCCCGAACACGATCTTCAGCACGTCACCGGGCAGGTAGTGGGCCACGGTCGAGCCGAGGATCGCGCCCAGGGCCATCCCGGGGGCGAAACGCGCGAATACCCCCCACAGCACGCCACCGTGACGGTGGTGACTGTAGACCGAGGTGATCGAGGCAAAGACGATCGCGGCGAGCGAGGTGCCGATCGCGATATGCACCAGGTGGGGACCGCTGATGCCGATGGTCGGAAAGATCATCAGCAGCACCGGCACCATGATCAGCCCGCCACCGATGCCGAGCAGGCCGGCGGCCACGCCACCGACCATCCCCAGGATGGCGAACAACAGGTATTCCACTGGCCTTCTCCCTTTGCCGGCGCCCGATCAGCGTTTCTTGGGCGGCAACAGGTCCGTGATCGTGCCTTCGGCCATCTCGGCGGCAAAACCGAGCGTCTCCGACAGGGTGGGGTGCGGGTGGATGGTCAGGCCGATATCGGCCATGTCCGCGCCCATCTCGATGGCCAGCATGGCCTCCGCGACCAGCTCGCCGGCGTTCGGCCCCACGATGCCGGCACCGAGGAGACGATGCGTTTCTTTGCAGAACAGGGCCTTGGTCAGCCCCTCGTCCCGGCCAAGGCTGAGCGAACGGCCTGAGGCCGCCCAGGGGAAGGCGCCTTTCTCGTACTCGACGCCCTCGGCCTTGAGCTCTTCCTCGGTCTTGCCAGCCCAGGCGACCTCGGGGTCGGTGTAGGCGACACTGGGGATGCCCATCGGGGTGAAGGCCGACGGCAGGCCGCAGATGACCTCGGCGGCCACCTTGCCCTCGTGCACCGCCTTGTGGGCCAGCATCGGCTGGCCGACCACGTCGCCGATGGCGTGGATGTGCTCGACATTGGTCCGCTGGCGTTCGTCGACGGCGATAAAGCCGCGTTCGTCGACCGACACGCCGGCCTTCTCGGCATCGATCTTCTTGCCGTTGGGAGCACGACCGACGGCGACGAGAATGCGATCGAAAACAGCCGTTTCCGGCGTCTTCTTGCCCTCGAAGGTGACGTGCAGACCGTCCTTCTTCGCCTCGACGTTGGTCACCTTCGCGCCCAGGAAGATGTCCTTGTAGCGCTTCTTGAGGATCTTCAGCAGCGGACGCGTCAGGTCCTTGTCGGCCCCCGGGATGATGGTGTCGGCCAGCTCGACGATGGAGATCTCGGCACCGAGCGAATCGTAGACCTGGGCCATTTCCAGACCGATGATGCCGCCGCCGATCACCAGCATCTTGCCCGGTACTTCCTCGAGCTCGAGGGCGTCGGTGGAATCCATCACGCGCGGGTCGTCGTGCGGAATGAACGGCAGCTTTACCGGCTGCGAGCCGGCGGCGATGACGGAATGCTCGAAGCGCACCAGCGTCTCATTGCCCTCGTCGTCGACCACCTTGACGTGGTGGGGATCGACGAAACGGCCGTAGCCGCGCACGATCTGGACCTTGCGCTGCTTGGCCAGGGCCTCGAGCCCGCCGGTTAGCTTCTTGATGGTCTTTTCCTTGAAGCCGCGCAGCTTGTCGAGATCGATCTTGGGCTCGGCGAAGGTGACCCCGTGGTCGCTCATCGAGCGGGTCTCGTTTAGGACCTCGGAGACGTGCAGCAGGGCCTTGGACGGGATGCAACCGACGTTCAGGCAGACGCCACCGATGACCGGGTAGCGCTCGATCAGCACCACCGTCTTGCCCAGATCCGCGGCGCGGAAGGCAGCGGTGTAACCGCCCGGGCCGGAGCCGAGTACGCAGACCTCGCACTCGACGTCCGCCTTCTCGTCGGTGGCGGCAGCGGCGGCCGGGGCAGGGGAGGACGCCTCGTCTTCGCTGCCAGACGCTTGCTCGGCGGGCGCATCGGCGCTGTCGCTCGACTCGCCGGTGCCGCCGGCGGCCGGCTCGTACTTGGCGATCGGCTTGCCCGTGCTCACCTTGTCGCCCACGCCGACCAGCATCTCGGTGATCGTGCCGGCGGCCGGGGCCGGGATCTCCATGGTGGCCTTGTCGGTCTCGAGAGTGATCAGCGAGTCCTCGGCCTCGACGGTGTCGCCGGCCTCGACCAGCACCTCGATGATCTCGACTTCGTCAAAGTTGCCGATGTCGGGCAGGTTGATGGTTTCGATGGTCATCCGGCGCTCCTTACAGCATCAGTTCGCGAAGATCGGTGAGCGTGCGCGAGAGCGTGGTCATGAACCGCGCGCCCTCGGCGCCATCGATGACGCGGTGATCGTAGGAAAGGGCCAGCGGCAGCATCAGGCGCGGCTCGAACTCCGAGCCGTTCCAGACCGGCTGCATGCTGGCCTTGGAAACCCCCAGGATCCCGACTTCCGGCCCGTTGACGATCGGCGTGAACTGCGTGCCGCCAATCCCGCCGAGGCTGGAGACCGAGAAGGTACCGCCGGAGAGGTCGGCCCCGGTGAGCTTGCCGTCACGGGCGCGTGCCGAAATCTCCATGAGTTCCTCGGAGAGCTCGAAGATGCCCTTCTGGTCGACGTCGCGGACCACCGGCACGACCAGGCCGTTCGGGGTATCCACGGCCACGCCCAGGTTGATGTACTTCTTGACGATCAGGTGCTCGCCGTCCGGGGCGAGCGAGGCGTTCATGTTGGGGAATTCCCGCAGCACGTGCGCCAGCGCCTTCAACACGAACACCAGCGGCGTCATCTTGATACCGGCCTTCTCGGCCCGCGGCTTCAGCGACTTGCGGAAGGCCTCGAGCTCGGTGATGTCGGTCTCGTCGAACTGGGTGACGTGCGGGATGTTGAGCCACGCGGTCGACAGGTGCTTGCCCGAGAGCTTCTTGATCCGGGAGAGCGGACGCTCCTCGATCTCGCCGAACTGCGAGAAGTCGATCTCCGGCAGGGGCGGGATGCCGGCCCCGGTGGCGGCACCGCCCTTGGCCACGCCTTCCATCACCTTCTTGATCGCGCCCTCGACGTCCTCCTGCCGGATCCGCCCCTTGGGGCCAGTGCCGGTTACGTTGGCGAGATCCACGCCCAGCTTGCGAGCGAACAGGCGCACCGACGGGCTAGCGTGTGACTTTGCGCCGGCACTCTGGCGATTGACCGGAGCGGCAGCCGGGGCGGCCGGTTCAGGAGCCTTTTCGGCAGCCGGTGCCGGCGTTTCCGGCTCGGCCGGCTTCTGCTCGGCAGGTGCCTCGGATGCCGGCTCCTCGGCCGGCTTTTCCTCGGCCGCCGGCGCCTCAGCCTCGTCGTCGGCCTCGATCTCGGCGATCAGGTCGCCCTGGTTGAGGGTGTCGTCGACCTTGACCAATACCTTCTTGATCTCGCCCGTGTAGGGGGACGGGATCTCCATCGTGGCCTTGTCGGACTCCAGCGTGATCAGCGAGTCTTCCTTTTCGACCCGGTCACCGGGCGAGACCAGCACCTCGATGACGGGGGTGTTGTCGTAGTTGCCGATGTCGGGGAGGGTGATCGACTTGATGGCCATCAGCCTGTCTCCATGAAAGGTTGCATGCGCGCCCGCAAGGTCCTGCAGGCGTCGGATCGAATGGGGCCATGCCACCGGCCGACCATTCGGTCACCGATGGCGGGCGTGGCGGGTCTTAGCGCTCGATCGGCGGGGCGCAGTCCGGATCGATGCCGTACTTCTTGATCGCCTCGCCGACCTTGGATGCCGGGATGCTGCCCTCGTCGGCCAGCGACTTGAGCGCGGCGACCACGATGTGCGCGGCGTCGACCTCGAAGAACCGGCGCAGTGC
The DNA here is from genome assembly GCF_023555375.1 of Guyparkeria hydrothermalis. GTDB lineage: Bacteria > Pseudomonadota > Gammaproteobacteria > Halothiobacillales > Halothiobacillaceae > Guyparkeria > Guyparkeria hydrothermalis. The sequence goes on along the minus strand of NZ_JAJSEE010000006.1, from coordinate 44,686 downwards.
CGCCCGGGTATCGGAGCGGCCGTAACCGTCGGTACCCAGGGTGGTGTACGAGCCGGGCACGAAGCGACGGATCTGGTCCGGGTAAGCCTGGATGTAGTCGGTGGCCGCGATCACCGGGGCCTCGCGCTCGGCGAGTGCCGTGGTGATGTACGGCGTCTTGGGATCCGCGTCCGGATGCAGGCGGTTGTGACGCTCGCAGGCCTGGCCTTCACGGGCCAGCTCGGTGAAGCTCGTGGCCGACCAGACGTCGGCGGCGACCTTCCACTCGTCCTCGAGCATGACGGCGGCGGCCTCGGCCTCGCGCAGGATGGTACCGGAGCCCATCAGCTGCACCCGGTTCTTGAGCTTCTTCTTGCTCTCGCGCAGGCGGTAGGCGCCCTTGAGAACCCCTTCCTCGACATCCTCGGGCATGGCCGGGTGCGAGTAGTTCTCGTTCATCGCCGTGATGTAGTAGTAGCAATCCTGCTTCTCCTCGACCATCGCCTTGAGGCCATCACGAATAATGATCGCCATCTCGTAGCCGTAGGTCGGGTCATAGACGCGGCAGCTCGGTACGGCGGAGAACATCATGATGTTGTGGCCGTCGTTGTGCTGCAGGCCCTCGCCCTCGAGCGTGGTCCGACCGGCGGTCGCACCGATCAGGAAGCCGCGCGCTCGGATGTCGCCAGCCAGCCAGGCCAGATCCCCGATGCGCTGATAGCCGAACATCGAGTAGTAGATGTAGAAGGGCACCATTGCCTCGCCGTAGTTGGCGTAGGCGGTCGCCGCGGCCAGCCAGGAGGACATGGAACCGGCCTCGTTGATGCCTTCCTGCAGCACCTGGCCGTTGGCCGCCTGCTTGTACCAGGCAACCTGGTCGGCATCGACCGGCTCGTAGAGCTGACCGGCCGGGTCGTAGATGCCCACCTGGCGGAACAGGCCCTCGAGGCCGAAGGTCCGGGCCTCGTCCGGGATGATGGGCACCACGCGCTTGCCGAGCTTCTTGTCGCGCAGGATCATCGCGAGGATACGACCGAAGAGCATGGTCGAGGACATCTCGCGCTCGCCGGTGCCCTTGAGGATCATGTCGAACGCCTTGAGGTCCGGCGCCGGGATCGACTCGGCCCGATCGACGCGGGCAGGCAGGTAGCCGCCCAGGTCCTTGCGTCGCTCGTTCATGTACTTGATCAGCTCGTGGCTGTCGTCCGGCTTGTAGAACGGAACGTCCTTTTCCAGCTGCTCGTCGGAGATCGGCAGGCCGAAGCGATCGCGGAAGTACTTGAGGCCTTCGTTGTCGAGCTTCTTCTGCTGGTGGGCCGTCATCGCACCTTCGCCGAACGGGCCCATGCCGTAGCCCTTGATGGTCTTGGCGATGATGACGGTGGGCTTGCCCTTGCAATCGTTGGCCGCCTTGTAGGCCGCGTACATCTTGCGCGGGCTGTGGCCGCCGCGGGTGAGCGAGAAGATCTCGTCGTCGGTCATGTTCTTGACCAGCTCGGCGGTCTCCGGGTACTTGCCGAAGAAGTGCTCGCGCACGAAGCCGCCGTCCTTCGCCTTGTAGGCCTGGTATTCGCCGTCGGGGACTTCCATCATGCGCTGGATCAGCTTGCCCGACTTGTCGCGGGCGAGCAGCTCGTCCCAGCCCGGGCCCCAGATGACCTTGATGACGTTCCAGCCGGCACCGCGGAAGCTGCCCTCGAGTTCCTGGATGATCTTGCCGTTGCCGCGTACCGGGCCGTCGAGGCGCTGCAGGTTGGCGTTTACCACGAAGACCAGGTTGTCGAGCTTCTCGCGCACGGCCAGGCCGATCGCGCCCAGGGATTCCGGCTCGTCCATCTCGCCGTCACCGAGGAAGGCGTAGACCTTGCGGCTGTTGACCTTGCCGAAGCCGCGCGCGTCCATGTACTTCATGAAGCGCGCCTGGTAGATCGCCATCAGCGGGCCGAGGCCCATGGAGACGGTCGGGAACTGCCAGAAGTCGGGCATCAGCCAGGGGTGCGGGTAGGAGCTCAGCCCGTCCTTGTGTGCCTCCTGGCGGAAGTTGAGCAGCTGCTCCTCGGTGATCCGTCCCTCGAGGAAGGCCCGGGCGTACATGCCCGGGGCCACGTGCCCCTGGAAGAACACCATGTCGGCGCCTTCCGGGTGGTCGTGGCCCTTGAAGAAGTGGTTGAGGCCGACCTCGTACATGGTCGCGCTGGACTGGTAGGAGGCGATGTGGCCCCCGACCGAGTTTTCCTTGTTGGCTCGCACCACGATCGCCATCGCGTTCCAGCGGATCAGGGCGCGCAGGCGCTGCTCGATCTGACGGTCGCCGGGGTACTGCGGCTCGTCTTCGGGCGGGATGGTGTTGATGTACGGGGTGGTGGCGGCGTACGGGGTGTCGATGCCGTGCTGGCGCGCCAGCTCGATCATGTGGCCGATCAAGTGTCGGGCCTTTTCCGTGCCTTCGAAGCTGACGACCGCCTCGAGCGCGTCAAGCCATTCCCGGGTTTCCTGCGGATCCTGATCGATGTAATCGGTCACAAGCACTCCTCAAAGCTGTCGTTGGGTGCGTTCGAAATCCTCGCAAACCGCGTCAGGGCGGGGTTTCGATGGTCGCACCGGACCTAAATTTGCGCCTCATTATGCGCGATTCCGTCACGATTTCCTATGTTCGAGCGCACGGGCAAGCCGTTTCACGCCGTTTTGTCAGCCCCCCCGTGGCGCGGCGAGTGCCGTATTGACGCCGCTCGTGGTGGTGTAATCGGGGGATTGAAAAACCCTATGCCCTGTCAAGGCGCGGCGGTGTCTATATAATGGCGCGATCACGTGCCACGCACATCGCAAACACAAATCGATATCAGGAGTTCTGATGAGCAATCCCGCGGCCCCCAAGAAGCTCGGCAAGGTGGTTCTGGCCTACTCCGGCGGCCTGGACACCTCGGTGATCCTCAAGTGGCTGGAAGAGACCTACGACTGCGAAGTGGTCACCTTCACCGCGGACCTGGGGCAGGGCGAGGAACTCGACCCGGCACGCGAGAAGGCCGAGAAGATGGGCGTCAAGGAGATCTACATCGACGATCTCCGCGAGACCTTCGTCCGTGACTACGTCTTTCCGATGTTCCGCGCCAACGCCATCTACGAGGGCGAGTACCTGCTGGGCACCTCGATCGCCCGCCCGCTGATCGCCAAGCGTCTGGTCGACATCGCCCGCGAGACCGGCGCGGATGCCGTCGCCCACGGTGCCACCGGCAAGGGCAACGACCAGGTGCGCTTCGAGCTCAACGCCTACGCGCTCAACCCGGAGATCCAGGTGATCGCCCCGTGGCGCGAGTGGGATCTCAACTCCCGCGAGAAGCTGATGAACTACGCAGAGAGTCGCGACATCCCGGTCGATTTCGCCGCGGCCGGCAAGAAGTCGCCGTACTCGATGGACGCCAACCTGCTGCACATCTCCTACGAGGGCGGCAACCTCGAGGACCCGTGGTGGGAGCCGGAAGAGGAAATGTGGCGCTGGTCGGTCAGCCCCGAGCGTGCCCCGGACGAGGCCACCGAGATCGTCATCGGCTTCGAGAAGGGCGACCCGGTCTCGATCAACGGCGAGAAGCTCTCGCCGGCCGAACTGCTCCTCAAGCTCAACCAGCTGGGTGGCGCCAACGGCATCGGCCGTCTCGACATGGTCGAGAACCGCTACGTCGGCATGAAGTCGCGCGGCTGCTACGAGACCCCGGGCGGCACGATTCTCCTCAAGGCTCGCCGGGCACTCGAGTCGCTGACGCTCGACCGTGGCGAGGCCCACATGAAGGACGAACTGATGCCCAAGTACGCCGAGTTGGTGTACAACGGGTACTGGTTCGCCCCGGAGCGCGAGATGCTGCAAAAGGCCATCGACGCGACCCAGGCCAACGTCAATGGTGACGTGCGTCTGCGCCTGTACAAGGGCAACGTGATTGTGGCGGGGCGCCAGTCGGACAACAGCCTGTTCGACCCGGCCATCGCTACCTTCGAGGACGACGCCGGTGCCTATGACCAACGCGATGCCGAGGGCTTCATCAAGCTCAACGCCCTGCGCCTGCGCATCGGCGCGAAGGCCGGCCGCCGAGGCTGAGTTAATGCCCCGCCGCATCCCGGTGACAACCCCGGGGGCGGGCGCGAGGGACGAGCCGCCCCGACCCCGCAAGGGTGTGTTTCACAGGCAAGGGATGTCTGGCATGCAGCGTGTGGCAAACCGCAGGAAGTTCGGCGCCAATGAGGCGCATTCGCCGAAAGGGCGGGTCGTGACGTGGGTCACGTCCCGCCTTTTTCATGTCCGCGGTCCGGCTTGCCGGTTCGCCTCGCGGGCGCGACACGCCATGGCACTCCTGCTAACCGCTTTCCTGCTGCTGGGCGGGCCGACGGCGGCACTCGCCCAGGCCTGGGCGAGCGAGGATCGGTTGATCACGATCGGTGTGCTCACCATCACCAGCAAGGAGGAGGCGCAGGCGCGCTGGAACCCGACCGCCGATTTTCTCAGCGACCGGATCGACGGGACGCGGTTCGAGATTCGACCGCTCTACCTGCAGGAGGTGGCCCGAGCGGTTCGCCAGGACGAGCTGCACTTCGTTCACTTGCAACCGCTGCAATTCGTCCAGTTGCGCGCCGACTACCGGCTCGAGGCCCTGGCCACCCGGGTGGTCAACGGGGCGGGCAGCCCGAGCAATCGCTTCGGCTCGGCGATCGTGCGGTTGAGCGATCGCGAGCAAATCCAGGATCTGGCCGATCTGCAGGGGGCGATCGTCGCGGGGGTCGCACCCAACGCGCTCGGCGCCTGGATTCTGGGCGTGGAGGAGATCGAGCGGGCGGGGCTGTCCATCGAGGCGGACATTCTGCCACTGTACGTTGGCCTGCCGATGCGCAACGTGCTCGGCGCGGTCGCCGCCGGTCGGGCCGATGCGGGTATCGTGCGGGCCGACGTGCTCACCCGCGAGATCGAGGCCGGACGATACGGGCCGGAGACCTTCACCGTCCTCAATCGGATCAGCGAGCCGGGCTATGCCCACCCCCTGTCCACGCGACTGGTGCCGCAATGGCCGCTTGCCGCCACCTCGCGCGCCGAGGCGCCGTTGCGCGAGCAGGTGCGGGCAGCGCTCCTGGCGATGCCGACCGAGTCGGCACCCATGCGGGCGGCGAACCTGTCCGGCTGGTCCGAACCGGCGGACTACAGCGGCCTCCAGTCGCTTGCCGATCGCTGGTTGACGCCGCCGGTGAGCGTGGTCGACTGGTTGCGCGCGCACTGGTGGGTGGTGCCGGTTGCGCTCAGTGCGGTGTTGTCGCTCCTGCTCTGGCAGCAATGGCGTGCCCGGCAATTGCTGGCACGCCGGGAGCGCGAGCACCGCGCCGCCCTGACGGCGATGCACGATGCCGTGATCACGCTGGACGGGGAAGGGTGCATCCAGTTTCTCAACCCGTCGGCCGAGCGGCTGCTGCCCGAGGGGTGCGACGCCGACACGGCGATGGGTCAACGGCTGACCGACGTCTTCGCCCTGATGTTGCGCCACGACAACCATGACTTCTCGCTGGTGGGCATGCTGGAACAACTCGCCACCCGCCAGTGGATGGAATACGCCGTGATACTTGCCCACGGTCAACCCCGGCGGGTGCTCAACCTGACCGTTGCCCGCATGGACTCGGCCGGCGAGCCCACCCGGCGCCTGGTCGTCTCGATGATGGACATCACCGAACTCGACGAAACCAGTCGACAACTGGCTTACCGCGCCACGCACGACGAACTGACCGGCCTGATGACGCGCCGGCACTTCCTCGAGAAGATCCGCGGCCTGCTGCATCCCGACGACGCCACCCGGTCGATCGAGGAGGGCATCCTGCTGTGGCTGGACCTGGACCATTTCCGCCTGGTCAACGAGGGCGGCTCCCACCGCATGGGCGACGAGCTGGTCCGCCGCCTGGCCGGCTACCTGCGGGTGGTGCTGCCGGCGAACACCCCGGTCGGCCGCGTGGGCGGCGACGAGTTCGGAATCTTTCTCAGGGGCGCCGAGGCCGGCAGCTGGCCGGAGCGTATCCTGCAGGCGATCCGGGATTTTCGCCTCGATGGCGAGGGGCGGGCGCTACGCACCTCGGCCAGCATCGGTGTCCGTCAGTTGGCCGCCGGCGGCAACTACAACGCGGAAACCGTCATCGAGGAAGCCGAATCCGCCTGTATGACCGCGCAGAAACTGGGTGGCAATCGCCTGGTGGTATTCGAGGAAAGTGGGGCCGAACGCTCCCTGCGTCAATCGGATTTCGCCGAGCTCAACCGGCTCAAGCAGGCGGTCGAGCAGGATCGTTTCGTGCTCCATGCCCAGGAAATCCACGCCATCGGCGCCGCGGAGACGGCCGGCGTACGACTGGAAGTGCTGCTGCGCCTGGCCGACGAGGCCGGCAACCTCGGCTCGCCGGCGCCGCTGATCGAACTGGCCGAGCGATTCAACTTCATGCCCCAGATCGACCGCTGGGTTGTTCGACGGGCGCTCGAGGGACTGCGTGCCCACCGGGCCGATAACGGTGAGCCACCGGCACGGCTCACGATCAACCTGTCGGGCCAGTCGATGCAGGACGGCGAGTTGATCGGGTTCGTGCGCGAGGAACTGCGTCGCAACGAGATCGACCCCACCTGGTTGTGCTTCGAGATCACCGAGACGGCCGCGATCTCGAATTTCGATCAGGCGGCAGAACTGATAGCCTCGCTACGCGACGTCGGGTGCCTGGTGGCGCTGGACGACTTCGGTGGTGGGCTGATCTCGTTCGAATTCCTGCGTCGACTCAAGCCCGACATCGTCAAGATCGACGGCAAGCTGGTCACCGACCTGGAGCACGACCCGGTCGCCGCCGTGATCGTCGAGTCGATCCACGAGGTGGCACGCGTGATGGGGGCGCGGACCGTGGGCGAATGGGTCGAGACCCCGGCCACGCTGGCCCAGCTGGAAACGATCGGCGTGGATTTCGCGCAGGGCTATCTCCTGCATCGCCCCGAGCCGTTGATCGCGCGGCTCGCCCTCGAGCAGCGGGCGCTGGCCGATTGACGACAACGCTTCCCCGGCCCGTCCTTGCACGGTTCTCTCCGTGTGGGGCAGGCGACCAGGCCGGTGCCCGCCAAAAACCGCTCGCGAATGCGCGGGGCAATCAAAGGATACGGAAGGTGAGATTGGCATGCCGCGAAACGGCAAGGACTGGCTGCAGATGATGGCCGCGCGTGTTCCGGGGCCACCGATGGACAAGCTGGCCCGGTTGCTTGCCGCGCTCGTCGTCGGCCTGGCGGTGCTCGGCGCCGGCCCGGTCGTGGCCCAATCCGCCGGCACCGAGAAACCGGCAACCTCGATCCGTGTGGGCGTGCTCGCGTATGCCGGCAAGGATGAGGCGGTCAACCGCTGGCAGGCAACCGCCGACTACCTGAGCGAACGCAATCCGGGGTATCGATTCGAGATCGAGCCATTGTTCCTTTCGGAACTGCGCCACGCCTTCGTTCAGGGACGGCTCGATTTCGTGCTGACCCAGTCACTGCAATACTCGGAGCTCTCGCGGCTCGGCACGATCTGGCCGTTGGCGACCTTGGTGGTCAGGGGGAACGGCGGTGAGCTCGAGCAGTTCGGTGCCGTGGTGTTCACGCGTCAGGGAACCGGGTTTGCCGCGCTTGACGACCTGGTGGGTACACGGATTGCCGGCACCAGCCCCAACGCACTGGGTGGCTGGCTGCTCGGCATGCAGGCGCTGGAGCACGCCGGTCTCGACGTGGAACACGAGATCACCCCGATATTCACCGGATTGCCCCTGGAGGCGGTGGTCGACGCGGTGCTCGACGGCCGCGCCCACGCCGGCGTGGTTCGGGCGAGCTTCTTCCAGCGCTATCTCGAGGCCTACCCCGACAGTCGACTGGTCCCCGTCGGCGAGGCGAAACGCGAGGGCTTTCCCTACCCGAGCAACACGCCGCTGGTCCCCGAATGGCCGTTTGCCGCGACCGAATACGCCCCCGAAGGGCTTGCCGCCCGGGTCGCCCGCCAGCTGATCGCCATGCCCGCACAGGCGCCGGCCGCCGAGGATGGCCGGATTGCCGGCTGGCGTACCCCGCTGGACTACTCAATCGTCGATCGCCTGCACGACAAGTGGTTGCCGGATCCGGTGTCGCTGGGTTCCCTGCTGCGCCATTTCTGGCACTACCTGGTGCTGATCCTCGCCGTTGTCCTTGCCCTGTTCGCGTGGCAGGCACGGCGTGCGACCCGGCGCCTGGGCGCCGAAAAGCGCCGCCTGCGCCGGGCGTTCTCCGGCCTGCACACCGGCGCGGTGCTCACGGATGCCGAGGGTCGCATCCTGCTGACCAACCACGCGGTCGAGGCCTTCGCGCAGCCCGAACTGACGGGCCAGTTGGGCGGGCGGGCGTTCTGCGATGCCTTCAACCTGCAGATCGAAGGACTGTCTCCGCAATGCGCCTTCGGTGACCTGGTCGAGCGTGTCGAGACGCGGGAAACGCAATCGATCGATGGGGTCATCGAGCGGGACAACCAGCGTCTTGACGTCAACCTGAAGATCAGCCGCCTGGAGGCGCACGGCGACGAGGGCGACACCCAGTTGCTGGTCTCCATGCTCGATGTCACGGATCTGCGCTCGGCAAATGCCTTGCTCACCTACCGCGCAACGCACGATCGCCTGACCGGGGTGCTCAATCGCGAGGCGATGGAGGAGTTTCTCTCTCAGGCCATGCCGGGCAAGGCACCGCGCAACGAGCCGATCCATGTAAGCTGCCTGGTCTGGATCGATCTCGACGAGTTCCGCCTGCTCAACGAGATCGGTAGCCGTGAGCTGGGGGACCGCATTCTCTCCTCGCTGGCCAGCCACTTCTCGCTGGAACTGCCGTCGGATGCGGTCCTCGCGCGCATGGGGGTGGACGAGTTCGTCATCTGGATGCCGCTGTCGAGCCGCGATACCTGCATGCTGGTCGCGCGCGAGGTACTCGAGATCATCCACGCCTTCCGTCTGCCGGACGAGCACGAGCACCTGCGCCTGAAGGCCAGTGTGGGCGTCACGCGCATCGACAGTGACGACCTGCTGGCCTCGCGCCGCCTGGAGGATGCCGAGCGCGCCTGCCAGAGCGCCCAACGGCTCGGCGGCGACCGCGTGGTGCAGTTTTCCGGCGAGGACACCGAACTGCTGGAGCGCGAGCAGCAGATCGAGCGCTACAACGCCTTGCGGGCCGCCATCGCCGAGGACCGGCTCGACCTGGCGGCCCAGCGAATCGCCCCGGTCGACCCGGCTCGCGGCGTGATCCACGAAATGCTGCTTCGGGTCACTGACGCCGACGGCCGGATGCGGTTTCCCAGCGAATACATCGAGATCGCCGAGAAACATCACGCCATGGGCGAGATTGACCGCTGGGTGATTCGGCAGAGTTGCCGCTGGTTGTCGCAACAGGCCCCGGAGGCCGGCACGGTCAGCATCAACCTCTCGGGCCATTCGGTGCAGGACCCCGAGATGCTCGACTTCATTCGCCAGGCCCTGGGCGAATCGGGCGTCGACCCGGCTCGGGTGATCTTCGAGATCACGGAGACCGCCGCGATCCTCAATCTCGACCAGGCCGAGCGCCTGATCGGCGCGATGCGTCGCATTGGTTGTCGCTTTGCCCTGGATGACTTTGGTGGAGGGTTCCTCTCGTTCGAGTATCTGCGGCGCCTGAACCCGGACATCGTCAAGATCGACGGACGATTGATCGACGACCTGTCGCACGATCCCGTGGCCGCAGTGATCGTCGCGGCCATCGCCCAGGTCTCGCGGGTGATGGGGGCGCAAACCGTGGCCGAATGGGTCGAGACCGACGAGCAGTACCACAAGGTGGTCGAGGTGGGTGTCGACTACGTACAGGGCTTCCTGCTGCACCGTCCCACGCCACTGATCAGGTCCTGAACAGGCGCTCATCGGGACAGGGGCCGCACTCGCAAGCATCGAGCGGATCGACTAGAGTCTCGCGCCCACGCTCTTGTTCAAGACACCAATCCACCCGTGGAGATGAATCATGCGCATTCTGCACACCATGATCCGCGTCAGTGACCTGGAAAAGTCGCTGGCCTTCTACACCGACGTACTCGGCATGAAGCTTCTGCGCCAGCAGGATTACCCGGCCGGGGAGTTCACGCTTGCCTTCGTCGGTTACGGCGAAGAAAGCGAAACGGCCGTGCTCGAGCTCACTTACAACTGGGGTGATCACCAGTACGACCTCGGTGACGGCTACGGGCACATTGCGATCGAGGTCGATGACGTCTATGCGGCGGCGGAAAAGATCCGCGAGAAAGGGGGCAAGATCCTGCGCGAACCCGGCCCGATGAATGCCGGATCGACCATCATCGCCTTCGTCGCGGATCCGGACGGTTACGCGATCGAATTGATCGGGGCGAAATGAAGGGAAAAATGACCGCTGTCAAGGGTTGACAGCCGGTATTTTCCACATCAACGAGGGCGCAACGTCGGTTGCGCCTTTTTCGTGGACGACGAATCAGACAGTTAGGGAAGGGGAAGCGATAACCCGTTGTTATTTAGGGGTTTGAGTCCCGGGGCGCGGATGTGGCGAAAAAATGACCAACAACGTCTCCTGCCTTGTGGGACCGTGGATTCTCGGGTTCTTCCACATAGTTATCCACAGTTTCTGTGAAAAACTTCGGAGGGTCGAAATCCGGTCGACTCAGGCCAAAATCTTGACGTCGTAAACGGCATGAAAATTGGCAGGTTTCGGGGCAAGGCAGGATGGGTCTCACGGCCGGGCACTGAATCGATCCCGTCGATGGGGCGTTCGCGCCACGCGGTCGGAAACCGGACGACATCCTCTTGTCATAAACCCGGGTTAGGATCGCCGTAATATACTTTGTATCGCATATATAAAGCCGTCGATCCGGGCGGCTTTGCGCAACCTGTGACTCGGCGTGCGGGAACGTTTCCTAGATCACAACCAGGAGTTTGACGACATGACCATCCGTGTAGGGATCAACGGCTTTGGCCGGATTGGCCGCCTGGCGTTCCGGGCGCTTGCCGATCGGCCGGAACTCGAGCTGGAGGTCGTGCACGTCAACGAGACGGCCGCCGATGCCGCTTGCATGGCTCACCTGACCGAATTCGACTCCGTGCACGGGCGCTGGTCGCGTTCCCTTGCCGGGGAGGGCGGCATGCTCGCGCTCGACGGGCGGGAGATCCGTTTCACGCAAAGCGAGTCCATCGAAACGATCGATTGGCGCGGATCCAACGTCGACGTGGTGATCGAGTCGACCGGTCGCTGGCGCCAGTTCGACGAAATCACGACACACCTGGAGCAGGGCGTCTCTCGCGTGGCCGTGGCAGCCCCGGTCAAGCACCCCGACGTGATCAACATGGTCATGGGCGTGAACCACCAGCACTTTGACGCCACCCGGCACCGGGTCGTCACGGCGGCCTCCTGCACCACCAACTGCCTCGCACCCGTGGTCAAGGTGCTGCACGAAGGGCTGGGCATCCAGCGTGGCACGATGACCACCATGCACGACCTGACGAACACCCAGGTGGTGGTCGACAGGGGCGACAAGGACTGGCGCCGCGCCCGGGCCTCGTCGATGTCGCTGTCGCCGACTACCACCGGGTCGGCCAAGGCGATCGGCGCGATCTTCCCTGAACTCGACGGCCGTCTCAACGGACTGGCCGTGCGGGTGCCACTGCTCAACGCCTCGCTGACCGACTTCGTCTTCACCCCCGAGCGCGGCACCACCGCCGAGGAGGTCAACGAGTTGCTGCGTGCGGCGGCCGAGAGCGGCCCGCTGGCCGGTATTCTCGGCTTCGAGACCCGCCCGCTGGTCTCCGTCGACTACGTCAACGACCCTCGCTCGTCGATCGTGGATGCCCCCTCGACCATGGTGATCGACGACGAACTGGTGAAGGTCATGGCGTGGTACGACAACGAATGGGGATACGCCCAGCGACTGGTCGAGCTCGTCTCGATGGTCGGCCGGGCCTGAGTCTCCAACCATGCCACTCGCCATGACCCAGGCATTGCGCCATTACCTGACCATCACCGGCAACTACTGGCTGTTCACCCTGACCGACGGGGCGATCCGCATGCTGGTGGTGCTGCATTTCTATCAGCTTGGCTACTCGCCGTTCGCCATCGCGATGCTGTTCCTGTTCTACGAGTTCTTCGGCATCGTCACCAACCTGGTGGGCGGATGGCTCGGGGCGCGCATCGGCCTGAACCGAACCATGCAGCTCGGTACCGGCCTGCAGATCGTCGCGCTGTTGATGCTCACCGTGCCCGATGCCTGGCTCACGGTGGCCTACGTGATGCTGGCGCAGGCGTTGTCCGGCATCGCGAAGGACCTCAATAAGATGTCGGCCAAGGCCGGGGTCAAGCTGGTGGCCCGCGAGGGCAACGCGCAGTTGTTTCGCTGGGTGGCGTGGATCACCGGCTCGAAGAACGCCCTGAAGGGCGCGGGGTTCTTTCTCGGGGCCGTGCTGCTGGCCGCAGTCGGCTTCCAGGGGGCGATGGGGGCGCTCGCCGCCGTACTGGTCGCGGGTTTCCTGATGACCCTGACGTTGCCGGGCGGCTTCGGTGCGATCAAGGAGAAGGCCGGTTTCCGCCAGATGTTCTCGCGTGAACCGTTGATCAACTGGCTGGCCGCGGCACGCCTGTTCCTGTTCGGTGCCCGGGATGTTTGGTTCGTCGTGGCGCTGCCGGTGTTCCTGGTCTCGATCGGCTGGGATTTCCACTGGGTGGGTGCCTACCTGGCCCTGTGGGTGATCGGCTACGGACTGGTCCAGTCGAGCGCCCCGTGGCTACTCGGGGCCCGGCGCAAGCCGGGGGAGGGTCATGGCAATGGGCCGGGCGCCCGCACCGCCGTGATCTGGAGCTTCGCGCTGGTCCTGCCGCTGGCCGCGCTGCTGCTCGCAATCGCCTCCGGACAGACCGCCGGCTGGATCATCACGCTGGGTCTCGCGTTCTTCGGCATCGTGTTCGCGCTCAACTCGGCCACGCATTCCTATCTCGTGCTGCGCTACTCGCCGGACGTGAAGGCCTCGCAGAACGTCGGCTTCTACTACGCGGCCAACGCCGGCGGGCGCCTGCTGGGCACTGTGCTGTCCGGGGCGAGTTACCAATGGCTGGGCATCGCCGGGAGCCTCGGTTTTGCCTTGGCCTTCGTGGTGATCGCCGGGCTGATCAGTACCCGGCTGGTCGCGCTCGAGACCGCACACGACGAGGCACCAGCCGGCTGATGCCGTTCCGCGCGCACCATCGTGTCGTCAGTCAGCGACGTTCTCTGCCGGGCCCTGGAGAGTGGCTGCGGCGTCGACCAGCTCACTGAACGCCTCGGCCAGCGGGTGGGGCGCTCGACCGAGCGGCGTGATTTCTCCCAGGCGTCGATGCGGCAAGCGATCGTCGCCATTGCCCCCGGGGTCGCCCAGGTCCAGGCGTACCAGATCGTCCCGTAACAGCGTGGGCGGCAGCACCGCCCAACCAACGCCGGTGGCGGCAAGGACCGCGATCGAGTCGAGCTGGTTGATCTCGATGATGGCCGGCGGCAGTAATTGCCGGTCGTCGAGCCAGCGGTCGATGGCCGTGCGGGTGCTGGTCGCCTCGGCCGGCAGGATCAACGGCAGGCGCTTGCCGATCGCCTCGAGGCCAGCCGGCATGCCGCCGGGACAATGGCGGCGGGCGACCACCGGTTGCATGACTTCTTCCCACAGCACGCGGGTGCGCACGCGGTCGTCAAGCCGCGGCGGCAGGGTGGCGTACGCCAGCGCGGTTTCGCCAGTGGCCACCTGGTCGATGGCCCGCTCGGAGTCGTGAAAACTCAGATCCAGCAGCACCTGCGGGTAGCGTTCCGAGAATCGCTCGAGCACCCCGGGCAGCAGGTGCAGGCCGGCGTAGTGGCTCAGCGACAGCGCGAGTCGGCCGCCGAGCGCCTCGCCACTCACCTCGGCGGCCGTGACGATGTCGTCCAGGCAGCTCTGCATCTCGCGCACTGCCGGAAGCAGTTGCTCGCCCCGGTAGGTCAGCACGACTCGCTGCCCCATCCGGTCGAACAGCGCGAAGCCCAGCCGGTCTTCGAGCTGCGCGAGTCGCTTGGATACCGCCGGCTGGCTGATGTGCAGCCGCAGGGCGGCCGACGAGAACGACCCGGTCTCGGCGACGGCGAGAAAGGTGAGCAGTTGCTGGGTATCGAGGTGAAGGGGGTTCATCGCGTCTCTCCGCGTCGTGCCTGCGCGTCACTATAACCAAAAGATATAGCACTCATGCGCGATTTCCATTTTAGTTATTGGTCGGGCACCCCTATGATTGCGACATGACAAACGCCGCCCTCAACGTGCTTGGCCTGCCACTGGCGAAATGCTCGGTGGATCCCGTAACCGGGTTCTACCGCGACGGCCGATGCCTGGTCGGCGCCGAGGACGGCGGGGTGCACGGCGTCTGCGCCGAGCTCGATGACGCGTTTCTCGACTACACCGCCGCGCAGGGCAACGAACTGCGCCGGCCGATACCGGCCTACGACTTTCCGGGACTGACCGCCGGCGATCGCTGGTGCGTCTGTGCCTGGCGGTGGCGCGAGGCCTTCGAGGCCGGCGTGGCGCCGCCGGTGGTGCTGGCCGCGACGCACCACGAGGTGTTGCGCGTGATCAAGCTACGCGACCTGATCCAGCATGCCGTCGACCCGCCCGCCTCGGGGCTGGACGACGGATTTTACGAGTTTTAGCGAACAAGACCTCGCAAGTCATTGACCCAAATTACTTATATGGCGGAATGAATCCCGAGCGGCCTGCGGCGCCGCCCGGGTGATCCGGAGGAAAAGGCCATGGCCGGAAAGACACTCTACGAAAAGCTCTTCGACGCGCACGTCGTCCACGAACAGGACGACGGTACGGCGCTTCTCTATATCGACCGTCACCTCGTTCACGAGGTGACCAGCCCGCAGGCCTTCGAGGGTCTGCGCCTGGCCGGGCGCAAGCCGTGGCGCACCGGCGCGATGCTGGCCGTGCCGGACCACAACGTGCCGACCACCAACCGGGCTGGTGGCATCGTCGACCCCGTCTCGCGCGAGCAGGTCAGCACGCTCGACCGCAATTGCCAGGAATTCGGTGTGCAGGAATTCCCGATGGCCGACATGCGCCAGGGCATCGTCCACATCATCGGCCCCGAGGAGGGCTTCACGCTGCCCGGCGCCACGGTCGTGTGCGGGGATTCGCATACCTCCACCCACGGGGCGATCGGCGCGCTGGCCTTCGGCATCGGCACCTCCGAGGTCGAGCACGTCATGGCCACCCAGACCTTGCTGCAAAAGCGCACCAAGACCATGCAGGTGCGCGTCGAGGGCGAGCTTGGGCCGGGCGTGACCGCCAAGGACGTCGTGCTCGCGATCATCGGCAAGATCGGCACCGCCGGCGGGACGGGCTACGCGATCGAATTCGCCGGTTCGGCGATCGAATCGCTCTCGATCGAGGGCCGCATGAGCGTATGCAACATGTCGATCGAGGCCGGCGCCCGCGCCGGCATGGTGGCCGTCGACGAGAAGACGGTCGACTACTTCCGGGACAAGCCGTTCGCGCCCACCGGCGAGATGTTCGAGCGCGCGGCCGAGTACTGGCGCACGCTCAAGTCCGACCCGGACGCGGTATTCGACAAGGTGGTCACGCTCGATGGCACCAAGATCGAGCCGCAGGTCAGCTGGGGCACCTCGCCCGAGATGGTCGTGCCGGTCAATGCCCGCGTACCGGACCCGGCGGCCGAGTCCGACCCGGTCAAGGCCGAAGGCATGCGCAACGCGTTGAAATACATGGGGCTCGAGGCCAACACGCCGATCACCGACATCCAGATCGACAAGGTGTTCATCGGCTCGTGCACCAACGCGCGCATCGAGGATCTGCGCGCCGCCGCCGCGGCGATCAAGGGCAGGCACGTCGCGGACAACGTGACGCTCGCCATGGTCGTGCCGGGCTCCGGGCTCGTGCGCGAGCAGGCCGAGAAGGAAGGGCTCGACAAGATCTTCCTCGAGGCCGGATTCGAGTGGCGCGAGCCGGGCTGCTCGATGTGTCTCGCGATGAACGCCGATCGCCTCGAGCCGGGCGAGCGCTGCGCCTCGACGTCGAATCGAAACTTCGAGGGTCGACAGGGGCAGGGCGGTCGCACCCACCTCGTCAGCCCGGCCATGGCCGCCGCGGCCGCCGTGGCGGGGCACTTCGTCGACGTCCGTCAAGCGTAAGGAGATTCATCATGCAGGCATTCACCACCCACAAGGGAATCGTCGCGCCGCTGGACCGCTCGAACGTCGACACCGACGCGATCATCCCCAAGCAGTACCTCAAATCGGTCAAGCGCACGGGTTTCGGCCCGACCGCCTTCGACGACTGGCGCTACCTCGACCCGGGCGAGCCGGGCATGGATCACAGCCAGCGCCGCAAGAACCCGGATTTCGTGCTCAACCAGGAGCCGTTCGACCGTGCCACCATCCTGTTGGCCCGCGAAAACTTCGGCTGTGGTTCCTCGCGCGAGCACGCCGTCTGGGCGCTGACCGACTTCGGTTTCCGCGCCGTGATCGCGCCGTCGTTTGCCGATATCTTCTTCAACAACAGCTTCAAGAACGGCCTGTTGCCGATTGCTTTGAAGGAAGAAGAGGTCGACGCCATCTTCAAGGCCGTCGCGGCCAACCCGGGGCTCGAACTCGAGATCGACCTGCCGAACCAGGTGGTCAAGGCGCCTGACGGCAGCGAGTACGCCTTCGAGATCGACAGCTTCCGCAAGCACTGCCTGATCGAGGGGCTCGACGACATCGCCCTGACCCTCGAACACGCGGACAAGATCAAGGCCTACGAGACCGCCCAGATGGAAAAGACGCCGTGGCTGTTCAACGACCTGCGCGGCAACGTCGGCGGCTGAACACCGAACAACGATTTGAAGAAAGGAAACGCAACACCGTGACAAGCAAGAACATTCTCGTGCTGCCGGGCGACGGCATCGGCCCGGAGATCACCGAACAGGCGGTCAACGTGCTCAAGGCGGTGGTCGAGGGAAGCGACCTCGAGCTGTCGTTCACCGACGGACTGATCGGCGGGGCGGCCTTTGATGCCGAGGGTCAGCCGTTCCCCGAGATCACGCGCCAACAGGCCAACGAGGCCGATGCCGTCCTGCTCGGCGCCGTCGGCAGCCCGCAGTACGACGAGCTCGATCGCCCGCTGCGCCCGGAGCGCGGCCTACTTGCCATTCGCAAGGAACTGGGCCTGTTCGCCAACCTGCGCCCGGCGATGCTCTACAGCGCACTGGCCGATGCCTCCTCGCTCAAGCCCGAGGTGGTCTCGGGGCTGGACATCCTGATCGTGCGCGAGTTGACCGGCGGGGTGTACTTCGGCCAGCCGCGCGGCATTCGCGAGGTCGATGGCCAGCGCGAGGGCTTCAACACCATGCATTACAACGAGGGCGAGATCGAACGCATCGGTCGCGTCGCCTTCGAAGCGGCGCAGAAGCGCGGCAAGCGCCTGTGCTCGGTCGACAAGGCCAACGTGCTTGAGACCTCCGAGCTCTGGCGCGAGGTGATGAACCGCCTGGCCGCCGAGTACCCGGACGTCGAGCTCTCGCACATGTACGTCGATAACGCCGCGATGCAGCTGGTGCGCGCGCCCAAGCAGTTCGACGTCATCGTCACCGAGAACCTGTTCGGCGACATCCTCTCCGATCAGGCGTCGATGCTGTCGGGCTCGATCGGCATGCTGCCCTCGGCCTCGCTCAACGAAAAGGGGCAGGGCCTCTACGAACCCAGCCACGGGTCGGCCCCCGACATCGCCGGGCAGGGCGTGGCCAACCCCATGGCCACCATCCTCTCGGCGGCGATGCTGCTGCGCTATTCGTTCGGCCGCGGCGATCTGGCCGAGCGGATCGAGAACGCCTGCGTGGCGGTGCTCGATCAGGGGCTGCGCACGCCGGACATCATGCAGGCGGGCATGCGACAGGTCTCGACCGCCGAGATCGGCGAGGCGGTTGTCAATGCGCTTGGCAACTGATTCCCCAATCCATTTCCCGCTTCGGTCGCCCGGCGTCATGCGCTAGGCTAGAGGCATTGCAGACAGCGGGCACGCGGCCGGTTAACGGCGGGCGGCCCGCCCACGATTTGCACCAGACTTCCAATCCCAAGGAGAAATCTTCATGAGCAAGACGGTCGACGTTGCTGTCGTCGGTGCCACCGGTGCCGTTGGCGAGACCATGCTGTCCATCCTGGCCGAGCGCAATTTCCCGGTCGGCAAGGTGTACGCGCTGGCATCCGAGCGTTCCGCCGGCAAGAAGGTGGCATTCGGCAACTCGTTCCTCACGGTCGAGGATCTGGCGACGTTCGATTTCTCCAAGGTCCAGGTGGGTCTGTTCTCGCCGGGTGGCGCGATCTCCCGCGAATTCGCGCCCAAGGCCGCGGCCGCCGGTTGTGTCGTGATCGACAACACCTCCGAGTTCCGCTACGACGATGACGTGCCGCTGATCGTTCCCGAGGTCAATGCCCACGCGATCGCGGGCTACACCCAGCGCAACATCATCGCCAACCCGAACTGCTCGACCATCCAGATGCTGGTCGCATTGAAGCCGATCTACGACGCCGTCGGCATCGAGCGCATCAACGTCGCCACCTACCAGGCGGTCTCCGGCTCGGGCAAGGAGGCGATCGAGGAGCTGGCTACCCAAAGCGCCCGCAAGCTCAATGGTCAGGACGCGGATGCCGTGGTCTATCCGAAGCAGATCGCCTTCAACGCGCTGCCGCAGATCGACGTGTTCCAGGACAACGGTTACACCAAGGAAGAAATGAAGATGGTCTGGGAGACCAAGAAGATCTTCGAGGACGAGTCCATCCTGGTGAACCCGACTGCCGTTCGCGTACCGGTGTTCTTCGGGCACTCGGAAGCGGTCCACATCGAGACCCGCGACAAGATCACCGCCGAGCAGGCCTGGGAGCTGTTCAAGAACGCCGAGGGGATCGAGGTGCTCGACACCCGGCGTGACGGCGGCTACCCGACGGCCGTGACCGAGGGCGCGGGGCACGACCCGGTCTACGTCGGCCGCATCCGCGAGGACATCTCGCACGAGCGCGGCCTGAACCTCTGGGTGGTTGCCGACAACGTGCGCAAGGGCGCGGCATTGAACAGCGTCCAGATCGCCGAGTGCCTGGTGCGCGACTACCTCTGATCTGTGGCACAATCGGGCTCGAAATGGGGCCAAGGGGAACTCTGCACGAATAACCAACGCCTCGGCGGGTCGCCAGGCGTCCAGATGCTAGGCGCAGCGCGCCGCCAATGGCCGTAGTCATTGGCAAGCGGTGCAACACCGCAGATGGGCGCCTGGCGACCCGCCCGAAGGGGCTTGCCATAGGCATTGGGTATTCGAGCAGATTTCCCCATAAGGAAGGCGCCGGAGCGTAGAAGGGGAGCTACCCATCACGCCGGCACGAGCAAGGAGTCAGTGACATGCGGAAGTTGAGTTTGGTGATTGCGGGTATTCTGGGTGCCGGGACCCCGTTGATCAGCCAGGCCGCCACCCTGGGCGAGGCCCGGGTGCAGTCGTACTTGAGCCAACCCCTCGACGTGCGGGTGCCTCTGGCGCGCTCTAGCGACGAGCCACTCGACGAGATCACCGTCAAGTTGGCCCCGCCCTCGTTCTACCGGGAGGCCGGGGTGCCCTTGGAGAACATCACGGGGAATCTCACCTTCCGCATCGCATCCGAGGGGGGGCGGGAGTTCGTCGTGATCGGGTCCAAGCGCCCGATTCGCGATCCGATCCTGAGCATCCTGCTCGAGGTCGATTCGCCGCAGGGGCGAATGATCCGCGAGTACAACCTCTTGCTCGATCCCCCGTCGATCGGCGCCTCGCAGCAGTCCCGCGTCACCGCGGGCAGCACCGACCAACCGGCCACAACCGCTTCGACACCCCGTGCCAAGCCGGCCTCCACCGCATGGCAGCGCGTGGAGCCGGCTCGTGACGTATCGCTCGACGCCACCCGTGACGTTCAGCGTGGAGACACCCTCTACGAGATTGCCCGCGACTACGTGGACGACGGCGCCGACGTGCGTCCGATGATGCAGGCGATCATCGATGCCAACCCCGAGGCGTTCGCCAACGGCAACGGCAATGCCCTCATGGCGGGGGCCCGTCTGAAGGTGCCCGGCAACGCGTCTGCCGATAGCGTGGCCAGCGATACGGCCGACGCAGGGCAGGAAGAGGGCGCCTCGCCGGTCGAGCGGCTGCCGGCGCTGGAGCTGCTGGGCCCCGAGAACGAAGGCGGTGAAACCGCCGCCACACCGACCGAGCTTGGCGGTTTCGGTGACCTGTCCCGCGAACAACCCCTGGCGGCGATCGCCGACAGCACGCAGGCATCGCCCGATGCCACTGTCGACCGCGAGACGGCGCTCGATCAGGAAGAGGTCGAGTCCGTGCGGGCGGAGAACGAGGCGCTCACGGAACAGCTCCGCGCGCTCAAGGACCAGATCGATTCGGTCAAGGTCGCGATCGACGAGCGCGACGCGCAGATCGCCGAGTTGCAGGAAGTCGTGCAGCAGTCGCGCGCCGAATTGGCCCAGGCCCAACAGGATTCCGGAAATTTCTGGGTCCAGTGGGGCAAGTACCTCACCGGCGCGCTGGGTCTGGTCGTCATCGCCTTGTTGATCGCCCTTGGCCTGCGACGCGGTCGTCGTGACGAGGAGCCCGCCATTGCCATGCCCGTCACGGCGGACGCCGCCGATCGTTCCGACACGCGCCGCAGTGAGCGCGAGCCGGTGGTCGAATCGACCCCGCCCGGTTCTTCGGCGGCAACCACCGCCGGTGCCGCCGCCTTTGGCGCGGCTGCCGTTGGTGCCCAGTCGTCTGCCGGGGCGGCTTCCGAGGATGCGTCGGAGGAGTCGACCTCCGCGTCGGCCACGGGCATGGACGACCCGATGAACCCGGAGATGGCGCTGGAAGAGGCGAGGGTGCTCGAGTCGTTCAACCTGACCCACCAAGCAGTGGAATTATTGCAGGACAGCTTGGCGGAGCATCCGGGTCACGCTGGCCTTCAGTCGGCGCTCAACCGACTCAAGGGCATCGAGGACGCCGAAACCCACAACGCCGCCGTGACGCCGTCCGACGTGGACGCGTCCGGTGAAGGGACTCAAGAGGATGACCTGACCCCGGAGATTGGCGACTCGGATGCTTCGACCGCCGGTGCACCGGAATCGACCGACGATTGGAGTGCCGCGGAACCGGAAGGTCAGGAGGGTGCGGTCGATTGGGACGATGCCGACGACATGCTCGCCACGCCGGAGCCTGAAGCGACGCCGTCCGAGGACGATCAGCTGATGGACTTCGATGACTCGTTCGCGCTGGAGACCCCGGCCGCCGAAGAGGGCGATGCCACGGCATCGACCGCGACGAGCGGCGAGGAACCGGGCGAGCTCGAATTGCCGAACAACGAAGCGCCAGCGGCCAGTGTCGAGGATCAGGGCATCGAGACGGGCGAACCCGAACCGCTGGACCTGGACCTGTCCGGTTACGAGCCGGCCGGAGAGGCACAAGAGCCGAAGGCCACGCCGGACGAGGACGTGGGCCTTGATCTCGATCTCGGCGAAACGCCGGCCAGCGACGAGCAGGCCCAGGACGAGGCGGAGGCGCTCGAGAGCGCTGCCGCCGAGGAGAAGGCCGCGGCGGCGGACGCCGAGGCCGATATCGACACCCGCGTTGGTCTGGCCGAAGCCTTCCTGGACGTTGGCGATCGCGAGAGCTTCGACATGATCGAGTCCGAGCTGCGGGAGGAGGGCGCAACGGCCGCCCTGGAGCGCCTGGAAGCGCTCAAGGCGCGTTTCAACGCCGGCTGACGGCTCGGGGCGCTGCCTCGGGTGGTCCTTTTGCCGCCTCCCGAAGTGGAACAACGAAAAAAGGCCCACCAACGGCGGTGGGCCTTTTGTTATTGTCGGAGGCGGTTCCCGTCCGGATCACGTGGTCCGAAAACGAAAAAGGCCGAGACTGCGTGAGTCGTCGGCCTTGATCGGGTCTTGAATTTGGTGCCCAGGAGAGGACTCGAACCTCCACGGATCTCTCCACTAGTACCTGAAACTAGCGCGTCTACCAGTTCCGCCACCTGGGCAACGCGGCGCATATTAGGAATCCTGAGAGGGGCTGTCAACAGTGAATGCAAAAAAAACGCCGACGTTGGTGATGCGGGCGGTCGAGCCCGCGTCCAGGAATCGGCTGTCCCAAACCGACAACCGGTTGATTGCGTGCAGAAAGCCGTATCCGGACGCCGCGCGTCTGACGGTTTTTGCGCGTCTCGACGGGACGCCGGGCGACTTTCCCGACGTGGCGTCCGACGACCTGGACGTCGACCAGTTGATCGCCAGGACGATCGACACCGAGGTGGTGATTGAACTGATCGTGGAGTTGGACGCGTGGTCGGATGCGCTGTTGCCGCTGTTCGCCGCGTTACGCGATCGCGCGAACCACCCGGTGATCGCGCACGTTGGCCACGATCATCCGATCGGAAGTGACGTGAATCGGAAGATGGTGTCACTGGGATTCACCCGCCAGGCGCCGGACGCGCCCGTCTACCTGTTCGACATAAAGACGTACAAGCACACGCCGGATTGGCTGAACGCGCGCAACTGGGCCAACCCCGAGTTGTGGGGAAAGTACCGGTGGTAGGTGAGAAGACGTCATGTGGCGGCAGCAAGTCCGTCGAAAGGCGGACGAGACTGTTATCCATGGCCGCGCCATCGTTCCGATGGCAGGGATCACTCTCAACTATATTTAACATAATATATATTCTACGAATAGTCATGCCCGGTCAGGCGAGTGAGTGATCCTGGCCGTCACGTGTCGATGCCTGTCGGTCGCCGCTTTCGTCCGCCATGCCGGCAGGCAGTTGCACTACAATGGACGCCATTGGCCCGACCCGGCGTCCGGCCACGTGAATCCACCGTCTCGACAGGCCCGCCATGCGCCCGATCTCGCCCGCCGCACCGATTCCCGGAATGAGCCTTGCGACCATTGCCACCCTGGCCATGGTCGTCGGGCTGGGTTCCGGTTGCTCGATCAGCCCGGCCGCCGAGCGCTCGGTGCCGACCGGTGTCGACGTCTCACAACCCACCGGCACATCTCCCACGGCCACGTCGCGTGAGCTCGAGGCCTTCGATCAGGGACCGATATTTCACATCCTGGCCGGTGAATTCTACGGACGCGAGAAGAACTACGATCAGGCCGCCATGCATTACGCCGAAGTGGCCAGGAACAGCAATGACGCGGCCGTTCTGGAGCGTGCCATCCAGGCCGCGATCTTCGCCGACCGCTTCGACCTCGCTCAGGAATTGGGCGAACGCCTGCGTGGACTCGCCCCGGGCAACGCGCGAGCGGCCGCGGTGATGATGATTTCGTCGCTGGAGCTCGGGGAAACCGAGCAGGCCGACCGGGCACTCAATCAGTGGCTGGAGTCCGATTCCGGCAACGTCGAGAAGATCTTCAACGAAACCGGTCAGTATCTGCAGAAGAGTCTCGAGCGCGAGCGTGCCGTGGCCTACACGCATCACCTGGCCGAGCGCTTTCCCCAGCAGTACGAGGCCCAGGTCGTCGTCGCCAAGCTCGCGTTGTCCTTTGGCGAAATGACGCTGGCGCGCGAGGCGGCCAGCCGGGCCATGTCACTGCGCCCCGACGAAACCATGGCCTACGACCTCGCCATGGTGATCGCCAACCGCGACGGTGACGTCCAGCAGGCGATCCGGGTGCTGGAAAAGGCCCACAATCGCTTCCCGGACCAAGGCCGTTATGCAAGCGGCCTGATCGAAGCGCGCCTCGCCGCCGGCGAGAACGAGAGTGCGCTCGCACTGCTTGAACGCACCCTGCAGACCCGGCCGAACGACCCGGAACTGCTCCGCAACGTTTCGCTGTTCGCGTTCCGGCTGGATCGTCCCGACCTTGCCGAACAGGCGCTGGCGCGCCTCGAGCGATTGCCGGGTCAATCCGACGTGGTTCACCTGATCCGCGGCCGAGTCGCGCTGCAGGAAGCCGATCTCGCCGCCGCCGAATCGGCCCTGTCCCGGGTCAGCGCGCGCAGCGAGCATTACGCCAACGCCCAGGTGCTGCTCGCCGGCGCCCGCGTGGACCAGGGTGAGCCGGACGCGGCCCTACGTGGCCTTGAAACCGCCCTGCTTTCCGAGGAGATCGACGAGGCAGATCAGCAGCAACTGATGCTTGCGCTGGCCTCGACGCTGGCCCAGTCCGGGCGCTTCGAGGAGAGCCTCGATATCGCCGATCAGGCCATCGACGCGTGGCCGGATGCCAGCGACTTCCGGCTCCAGAAGGCCATGACCCTGTTTGCCCTGGACGAATCGGGCTCGGCAATCAGCGTGCTGCGCGAACTGATCGAGCGTGACCCCGAACACGCGCCGGCCCTCAACGCCCTGGGCTACACGCTGGCCGACGAAGACCGCAGCCTTGACGAGGCCGAGGATCTGATCGGGCGTGCCTTGCACATCGATCCGGACAACCCGGCTTACCTCGACAGCCTCGGGTGGCTCAAATATCGCCAGGGCGACGTGCAAGCGGCCCTCAAGGCGCTGCGCAGCGCTTATCGCAGCGCTCCCAACGCCGAGATCGGCGCCCACCTTGGCGAAGTGCTTTGGGTCGACGGTCAGCGTGATGCCGCGCTGGGGGTCTGGCAGGAGTCCCTGAAACTCGATGCCGACGACACGACGCTTCTGGATACCTTGCGCCAGTACGCCCCGGAATTGGTGCCGGCGGACGGACAGCCCTGACCCGACAGGCCCAGCCGCCGTCGTTCCGTGTTTCTCCTGGCGGTCCGATGGCCCGATCCCATACCTGACTACGAATACCTAACCACATGCCTGCCATCGCCTCAGTACCCCTCCCGTTCCCGCGCGCGCTCGCCCTGCTCGCCGCGAGCGCCCTGCTTTCGGGCTGTGCCTCGCTGCTCGGCACACCACCGTCCGAACCGGCCAGCGACGCGCAGCTGGCCGCCTGGGAGTCCCACGAACAGTCCCTCGAATCGATGAGCGACTGGGCCTTCGATGGACGCGCCGCGGTCCGCTCCGGGGTGACGGGCGGTAGCGTGCAGCTCGAATGGACCCAGGTCGGCACGGTCACCTCGCTGGAACTGGCCGGCCCCTTTGATACCGGTCGACTGGCCATGACTGGCACCGCCGATCACATGCTGTTGACCGACGGTAACGGGAATCGCCGCGTCACCGATCGTCCCGAGGCCCTGCTCGAGGAGCAGACCGGCTGGCGCATCCCGTTGTCGACCCTGCCCCGCTGGGTGCGCGGCCTGCCCAGCGATTCGCTCGAGGCACTCGAATCGGACGAGTACCGCCTCGACGACCAGGGACGGTTGCTGTCCTTTACCGACGAGGGCTGGGAGGTGGAATACGACCGCTACCGCGAGATCGGGCGATTCGCCCTGCCCCACTTCGTCGAGCTGCGCCACGACGGCATGCGTATCCGTATCGCCGTCCACGCCTGGGACGTGGGGCAAGGCCGGCAATGACGGCCGATGGGCAGACCACCGACCGGCCCCTGGAAAACGCCACCACCAAGGGCGGGAGCCCGACCTGGCGGCGGGCCGGCAGCAAGCTCAATCTCTACCTGCACATCAATGCCCGACGTCCGGACGGTTACCACGAGCTGCAGACGTTCTTCGAACTGCTCGACTACGGCGACGAACTCCTCGTCGACACGAACCCCGAGGACATCCGCGTCGACTGGATCGCCGGTGACGAGCCGATCGACGGGCGGCCGACCGACCCCGGCGATGATCTCCTGTACCGCACCGCCTTGCGATTGCGCCAATACGCGCACGACCTCGAACAGGCCCCACGGCGGCGACCGCTCGGCGCACACATCACCCTGAAAAAGCACGCGCCCGTCGGGGGCGGATTGGGTGGCGGCTCGGCCGCGGCGGCCTGCCTGCTGCTCGCGCTCAACCGAGAATGGGCACTCGATCTGCCACGCGAGACACTAGCCGAAATTGGCCGGGAACTCGGCGCGGATGTGCCGGTGTTTGTCCGAGGGGAGAGTGCCACGGCCCACGGGATCGGCGAGGAGTTGCATCCCGGCACCGCCGGGCAGACCACCGGCACCTACCTCGTGCTCATTCCGGCGCTGTCATCGCCGACGGCCCGACTGTTCGCCGCCGACGGACTCAAGCGCGACACGCCCAAGCGTTCCGACACCGACCTGCTCGAACACTGGCGCCAGGGGGCAACCAACGTCTTCGAACCGCTACTCCTGGCGGCGCATCCGGCGCTGGCTGCCCTGCGCGATGATCTCGAATCCCAGGCCGGATTCGCCCGCGTGACCGGCTCCGGCGCGTGCCTGTTTGCCCCGGTCTCCTCCGCCGACGAAGGCCGGCGAATCGGCCACGCCCTGGCAGCGAAACACCCCGTCCTGCGCCGCTATTTCGTTTCCCGGTCGGTCGGCAACGGCAAATCAGCCAGTTAGAAATCCGTGGGCACCGATTCGGAAAAAATCGGCAAAAAACCGTGCTCAGGCCTTGGCAAACCCGGATCGCTTGGTTAAGATGCGCACCTCTTTCGAATGGGCCGTCGCCAAGTTGGTTAAGGCACCGGATTTTGATTCCGGCATTCGCAGGTTCGAATCCTGCCGGCCCAGCCAAACAACCGGCGAGACCGATGTCACTATCACGCTCCTTGATGGTCTTCACGGGCAACGCGAATCGGCCACTGGCCGAACGGGTTGCGGAAAGTCTGGATAGCCAACTCGGACAGGCATCGGTAACGCACTTCTCGGACGGTGAATCCGCCGTCGAGCTCCTGGAAAACGTCCGCGGTCGCGACATCTTCGTCATCCAGCCGACCTGCGATCCGACGAACGACCACATCATGGAGCTCATGCTGATGACCGACGCGCTGCGTCGGGCCTCGGCTCACCGCATCACCGCGGTCATCCCCTACTTCGGCTACTCCCGTCAGGACCGTCGTGTCCGCTCCTCCCGCGTGCCGATCAGCGCCAAGGTCGTGGCCAACATGCTGCAGAGCGGCGGCGTGGACCGGATCCTGACCGTCGACCTGCACGCCGATCAGATCCAGGGCTTCTTCGATATCCCGGTCGACAACGTCTACGCCTCGCCCATCCTGCTGGGCGACATCTGGCGCCAGAAGTACGAGGACCTGATCGTGGTCTCGCCCGACGTGGGGGGCGTGGTGCGTGCCCGAGCCGTTGCCAAGCGGCTCGACGACGCGGATCTCGCCATCATCGACAAGCGCCGTCCGCGCGCCAACGTCTCCCAGGTGATGCACATCATCGGCGAGGTCAAGGGCAAGACCTGCGTGCTGGTCGACGACATGGTCGACACCGCCGGCACGCTCTGCAAGGCGGCCGATGCACTCAAGAAGCACGGTGCCCGCAAGGTGGTGGCCTACTCCACCCACGCCATCCTCTCGGGCAACGCGATCAGCAACATCGAGGCATCGTCCCTCGACGAGCTGGTGGTGACCGACACCGTGCCGCTCAAGCCCGAGGCCGAGGCCTGCGAGCGCATCCGGGTGCTTTCCGTCGCCGGCATGCTGGCCGAGACGATCCGCCGCATCCACACCGACGAGTCGGTCAGCTCGCTCTACAACGACGACTGACCCGCCCCGCCCTTCCGGTCGGCATCCGAATCCTGTACAATTCGCGCGCCACTCGAACGATCGGGTGGCGCGCGTCGGTTGTGGGCTTGGTCGCGGGCCGCAGCCGTACATCAGACGCCGGGAGTCGGCCTCGAGTCGCCCCGGCGGTTTTCATTTCTGGAGTGGACCCAATCATGTCTCAAGAAACTTTCAAGATTGAAGCGTCCGTTCGCGATGACCTGGGGAAAGGTGCGAGCCGCCGCCTGCGTCGCGAAGGGAACATCCCGGCAATCGTCTACGGTGGCAAGAAGCCGCCGGTCTCGCTGACCATCAACCATAACGAGCTCCTGAAGCACCTCGACCACGAGGCGTTCTTCTCACATATCCTCGAGCTCAATGTCGACGGCGAGACCGACGAGGTGGTCCTGCGTGACCTGCACCGCCACCCGTACAAGACCACCGTCGTGCTGCACGCCGACTTCCAGCGCATCACCCGTGGTCAGAAGATGCGTATGCACGTGCCGCTGCACTTCGACAATCGCGAAGAGAGCAAAGGCGCGAAGGCCGGCGGCGTCATCAGCGTCATCCACAACGAGATCGAGATCGAGTGCCTGCCGCGTCAGCTGCCGGAATACCTCACCATCGATCTGGCCGACCTGGACGTGAACGAGTCCATCCACCTGTCCGAGATCAAGCTGCCGGAAGGCATCGCCATTCCGGAGCTGGCCCTGGGTGAAGAGCACGACGTCGCCGTCGTTGCCATCCACCCGCCGAAGGTGGAGAAGGAGCCGGAAGAGGAAGAGCAACAGGCCGAGACCGGCGGCGAGGAAGAGAAAGGCGACGAAGAAGCCTGATCTTCCCTGCCTCGATGCTCGACCGACCCCGATCGATTGATCGGGGTTTTTTCGTTTGACCCCGGCGAGCAGCGCGTTCGGCTATGCGATAATCCGCGCCCATGAGTATCAAGCTGATCGTGGGACTGGGTAATCCCGGGCAGAAGTACGACAACACGCGTCACAACGCCGGCTTCTGGGCCGTGGATGCGATTGCGGCGACGCTGGGCGGCCACTGGGCCGAAGAGCGCAAGTTCAAGGGATCGGTCGCCCGCGTGATGGTTGATGGTGTCGACCTGCGGCTACTGCGCCCGGACACGTTCATGAACCGTTCGGGCCAGTCGGTCGGACCGCTGGCTCAGTTCTTCAAGATCGCCCCGGAAGAGATCCTCGTGATCCACGACGAGCTCGACCTGCCGCCCGGCCGCCTGCGGCTGAAATGCGGCGGTGGTCACGGGGGTCACAATGGCCTCAAGGACATCCAGGCGGCCCTGGGCAGCGCGAATTTCTGGCGCCTGCGTATCGGCGTGGGACACCCGGGGCACCGAGACGCCGTGGTCGGCTACGTGCTCACCAGTGCCCCGCCTGACGAACGCCGACTGATCGACGATGCCGTGATCGAGATCCGTCACCTGGCGCCCGACCTGGTCCGTGCCGACGAACCGGCATTGATGCAGGCCATCAACAGCTATCGGCCGTCCTCCTGAGAGGGCGGCACACACATTCCGCGGCCGCCCTGCCCGGCCGCGCCTAAGGAAGGTCTGCACGATTCGATGACGTCTTTGGAGGCCCGCCCGGACGGGGCTCGCGGGTTTGTCCGCACTCGTCGTTGCCGTCCCTCGACGGGCAATGAGCCCGTCTTCGGTCCGGCGCCAGAAAAGCGAACAAACCCGCGGGCCAGAGATGCCATCGCAATCGTGCAGACCTTCCCTAAACATTGAATCAACGGAGTCCCTATGGGTTTCAACTGTGGCATCGTGGGCCTGCCCAACGTCGGCAAGTCCACCCTGTTCAATGCACTGACCAAGGCCGGCATCCAGGCCGCCAACTACCCGTTCTGCACCATCGAGCCGAACGTCGGCGTGGTGGCGGTGCCCGACCCGCGCCTCGACACCCTCGCCCAGATCGTCAAGCCCGAGCGGGTCATCCCCACCAGCATGGAGTTCGTCGACATTGCCGGGCTGGTGGCCGGCGCCTCCAAGGGCGAGGGCCTGGGCAACCAGTTCCTCGCGAACATCCGCGAGACCGATGCCATCGTTCAGGTCGTGCGCTGCTTTGCCAATGACGACGTCGTCCACGTCGCCGGCAAGGTCGACCCGGCCGCCGACATCGAGGTGATCAACACCGAACTGGCGCTCGCCGACCTCGACACCGTGCAGAAGGCAGTCGATCGGCTGACCAAGCAGACCAAGTCCGGGCAGAACAAGGACGCCGCGGCCAAGCTCGAGCTGGTCAAGCAGGTCGCGGAAGTGCTCGACGAGGGTCACTCGGTCCGTTCCATGAAGCTCGAGGCCGACAAGCTCGCCCTGCTCCACGACCTGCACCTGCTCACCGCCAAGCCGCTGATGTTCATCGCCAACGTCGACGAGAACGGGTTCGAGAACAATCCGTTCCTCGACCAGGTGCGCGAGCTTGCCGCGCGCGAGGACGCCACCGTGGTTCCCGTCTGCGCGACCACCGAGGCCGAGCTGATCGATCTCGAGGGGGACGACAAGGCGATGTTCCTCGAGGAGATGGGCCTCGAGGAGCCGGGGCTCGATCGCGTGATCCGCGCCGGCTACGACCTGCTCGGACTGCAGACCTACTTCACCGCCGGGGTGAAGGAGGTGCGTGCCTGGACGATCAAGCGCGGCATGACCGCCCCGCAGGCGGCCGGCGTGATCCACACGGACTTCGAGAAGGGGTTCATCCGCGCCGAGGTGGTCGCCTACGAGGACTTCGTCGCCTGTGGTGGCGAACAGGGGGCCAAGGAGGCCGGCAAATGGCGCCTGGAAGGCAAGGACTACGTCATGCACGAAGGGGATATCGTGCACTTCCGCTTCAACGTCTGAGCGGACGACAAATTCCGCGTGAAAAGGCGCGCGGACAGGGTTGACAAGCCCCCGGGGAATCCCGATAATGCGCGCCTCGCTTGGCTATGTAGCTCAGCTGGTTAGAGCACGGCACTCATAATGCCGGAGTCGGTGGTTCGAATCCACCCATAGCCACCAGACCCGATTTCACCTTGCGATGGAATCACGAAACCCCCGCCGGATGGCGGGGGTTTTTCGTTTCTGGACAATTCGATACGAGCGTTACGCGGGCTCGCCTGACAAGTGGTCGGCTCAGCCCGGCCTGCTCATCGCCCTCGACCGCCATCCCGCCACGGCGAGCACGAGCAACATCAAGCCCAGTACGGGCCAGGCACCCGTAAGGGCCAGGGGCGTGTTGCCCCGGCGGGGCTGCAGCTCGGCCGTCAGCACGCCCTGCTCGCCGGTCCCCAGGATTTCCCGGACACGACCGTTCGTATCGATGATCGCGGAAATGCCGGTGTTGGTCGCGCGTGCCAACGGGCGCTGGAACTCGATGGCACGGGCCCTTGCCATTTGCAGATGTTGGTGCGGTGAGAAGCTATCGCCGAACCAGGAGTCGTTCGACACGGTCACCAACACGTCGGCGGTGGGGATGGTGGCGCGGATGTCACGGGAGAAGTCCGCCTCGAAACAGATCGACGCGCCCAGCATCACGCCATCGACACGCAACGGTGCCTGGTCCGACGGCCCAGGGCTCAGGTCGGACATCGGGACCTCGAAGAGCCATGGCATGCGCTCGATCAGACCGCGTAACGGGAAGTACTCGCCGAACGGCACCAGGTGGCGCTTTCGGTACTCGCCCGACGACCCGGGGAAACCCAGCAGCGCGTTGTAATAGCGACCGGCGGCATCACGCGTGAAGGTGCCGGCAAGGAGCGTGGCGTCGCGGTCGTTGGCAAGCGCGTCGAGCTCGGCGCGAAGGTCGGGAAGATCGCCGATCACCCGCGGAATCGCGGTTTCCGGCCACACGATCAGATCCACTGCCGGCAACGACGCGGTCAGGTCGCGGTAGATCGAGAGCGTGCGCTGGAAGAACGCCGGGTCGAACTTCTGCATCTGCGCAATGTTGCCCTGCACCAGCCCGACAGTCAGTGGCGAGCCGTTCGGCTGCGACCACTCGGCGCGCTGCAGCGGCAAGGAGGCCAGCAAGACGGCGGAAATCAGCGCGACCGGCCCCACCCAGCGACGCCAATCCGGCCCGTGAGACCCCAGTTGGCTCACGACACGCCACACCGCCACGGCGAGCACGAGCAGGATCGCGCTGACACCGTACTCGCCCACGATGGGCAGCCAGCCGACCAACGGCCCGTCCACCTGGCTGATCCCCAGGTTGAGCCAGGGAAACCCGCCAAAGAGCCAGGCGCGCAGGGCCTCGATCAGGACCCAGCTGGCGGCGAACGCCGCGGCGCGCGCCGGCCACTGGCCTCGACGGGTGACACGCACGGCCAGCCAGGCAGAGACGGCCGGGTAGAACGCCAGGCCCATCACGAACAGTGAAGTGACCAGGACGGCCAACGGGGCGACGATACCGCCGAACAGGGTGAAACTCTCGTAGACCCAGCTCACGCCGAGACCGAACTGGCCCAGCCCGAACCACCATCCCAGTCGGAAT
Organism: Guyparkeria hydrothermalis; assembly: GCF_023555375.1. Taxonomy (GTDB): domain Bacteria; phylum Pseudomonadota; class Gammaproteobacteria; order Halothiobacillales; family Halothiobacillaceae; genus Guyparkeria; species Guyparkeria hydrothermalis. The sequence continues at coordinate 12,608 of NZ_JAJSEE010000006.1, read as the reverse complement.
GCACGACCCGGCGTGCATCGACGGATGAGCCCAAACAGGGCGGCCGGCGCCAGGATGGCGGCCGGCCAGAATTCAAACGGCGCGAAGGCCAGTACCAGGGACGCGCCGGCAAGCAGCGCCAGCAGGCTGCCGAGCCAACCGTTCAACCGGTCCGGGATGGCAACCGGAGTCGACCCGGTCGCCGCACCGTCTCCCGCTGCCCGGTCAGCCCTCGTCGCTGGCCGATGCGCCATCCGCGTCCTCGCTCGGTTCGAAGTCGAGCTTGGTCACCAGCAGCAGGTGCAGACGGCGCCGGTCGGCCCCGAGGACCTTGAACTCGTACTCGCCCAGACGGGCGACCTCGCCGCGGCGCGGCAGGTGGCCCAACGTGTTGGATACCAAGCCGCCGATGGTGTCGTACTCGTCGTCCGAGAAGTCGGTGCCGAACACCTCGTTGAACTCGCCGATCGGCGTCAACGCGCGAACGGTGTGGCGTCGCGGCGCCTGCTGGCGAATGTTCACCCGCTCCTCGACATCGAACTCGTCGTCGATGTCACCGACGATCTCCTCGAGCACGTCCTCGATGGTCACCAGACCGGCCACTCCACCGAACTCGTCCAGGACGATGGCCATGTGCGTGCGGGTCAGACGGAATTCGGCGAGCAAGGCATCAAGGCGCTTGCTTTCCGGTACGAACATCGGGGTACGGACCAGCGAGAGCAGGTCGAAACCGGTCTCGTCCCCACCCTGCTCCTGCGAATTGGCATAGAAACGCAGCAGTTCCTTGACCAGCAGGATGCCGATCACCTCGTCGCGGTTGCTGCGGATGACGGGGTAACGGGAATGGCCGGTCTCGATCGCGGCCGAGAGGAGTTGCGGCAGCGTGGTGCCCTCCTCGATCACGTCCATCTGGCCACGCGGCACCATGACGTCGCGTACGCGCAGATCGTGGAAATCCAGCACCGAGTCGATCAATCCGCCGGTCGACACGGGGAACACCTCGGTTTCCGTCGCCTGGCGGACCAGGGACTTCATCTGGTCGACCGACCGGATTTCACAGGGACAGAGGCGTTGCTTTACGCGTTGCAACAGGGACCCGCGCGGCGAGTCCGTACTAGGAGGTTCGTCTTCCATGGGGCTCTTTTTCAGAAGGGATAAAGGTGAGGAAAATCAAATGGATCAACCCGACCCGCTACACGCTTTCACCGGTCGCAACGGTGTGGCAAGTCAGGCATAGGGATCGGGGTAACCCAGCGAGGCGAGCACGCGAATCTCGATCGATTCCATCCGCTCGGCCTCCTCATCGGTGAGGTGATCATAGCCCAACAGGTGCAAAATCCCATGAACCGCCATGTGGGCGTGATGCGCGCGCCGACTCTTGCCCTGCTCGGCCGCCTCGCGCTCGACGATCGCCGGGCAGATGACCAGGTCTCCCAGGTAGGGACGATCGGAGCCGGGCAGCGTCATCAGCTCGCCCGGTTCATCCGCGGCCGGGAAGGACAGCACGTTCGTCGGTCGATCCTTGTGGCGAAACTGCGCGTTCAGCTCCCGGCTCTCCCCGGGCTCGACGTAGCGCACCGTCACCTCGCCCTCACCCGGCCCTTGCGCGTCCAGTTCGTCGAGGGTTTGCGCGACCCAGCGCGTCAGCGTCTCCCGGGACGGGCATCGTGCCTGGCAGGCGCGCTGTCGGTCGATCGAGACGCGGGCGTTCAATCGGTCGCCCGTCCCCGGCTTTCGTAGGCATCGATGATGCGCTTGACCAGCGGGTGACGCACCACGTCGCGGCTCTGGAAAAACGTGAACTGCACGCCTTCCACCTCACTGAGCATGTCGATCGCGTGTCGCAAGCCCGAGGTCACCCCCTTGGGCAGGTCGACCTGGGTGATGTCGCCGGTGACCACCGCGGAGGTGCCGAACCCGATGCGGGTGAGGAACATCTTCATCTGCTCGATGCTGGTGTTCTGCGCCTCGTCGAGGATCACGAACGACTCGTTGAGCGTGCGTCCGCGCATGAAGGCTAGCGGCGCGACCTCGATCACGTTGCGCTCGATCAGGCGGTTGACCTTGTCGAAGCCCATCATCTCGTAGAGCGCGTCGTACATCGGGCGCAGGTACGGGTCGATCTTCTGCGCCAGATCGCCAGGCAGAAAGCCCAGCTTCTCGCCCGCTTCCACCGCCGGGCGCACCAGCACGATGCGCTGGACCTGGCCGCGCTCAAAGGCATCGATCGCGCTGGCCACGGCGAGATAGGTCTTGCCGGTACCCGCCGGGCCGATACCGAAGTTGAGATCCGACTCGCGGATCGCCTTGAGGTATTGCACCTGCCGGTTGCCTCGGCCGCGGACGATGCCGCGCAGGGTCTTGATCATCACCTCGTCGCCCGGCGGCGGGGGCGCCTCTTCCATGCCGGCCTGCTGCATGCCCAGATTGACCCGCTCGGGATCGATCACCTGGCTTTCGCTGAGCTTGTACAGGTCGGCGAGCAGGGTCTCCACCTGGCCGGCGACCGCGGCCGGTCCGATCACCGCGAACAGATTGCCGCGGTGATTGATCTCCACGCCCAGTCGACGCTCGATCATGCGCAGATGCTCGTCGAAGGTGCCCGCGAGGTTGGCCAGCCGCTCGTTGTCGGCCGGCTCCAGGGCGAATTCGAGGCGTTCGGCTTGCGTGTCCACCATTACGCTGCCACCAGGTTGCGCGCCTTGGCGCGCTCACGGTCGGTCGGATGGATGTCGATGAACTCGCCACGCAGCGAGTTGGGGTTGACCTGCGTGATCTCGAGATCCACGAACAGCCCCACCAGGCCCGGCCGGCCGCGGAAGATCACGCTGCGATTGTTCTCGGTCTTGCCCATCAGCTCGTTGGGGTCCTTCTTGGACGGCCCCTGCACCAGTACGGTCTGCGTGGTGCCGAGCATCGACTGGGAGATCTCCTGCTCGAACTCAGTGATGCGCGACTGTAGGCGCTTGAGGCGGGCCTTCTTGACCTCCTCGGGCTGGTCGTCCGGCAGGTTGGAGGCCGGCGTGCCCGGCCGCGCGCTGTAGATGAACGAGAAGGAATGGTCGAAACCGATCTCCTCGATCAGCTTCATCGTCTGCTCGAAGTCGTGATCGGTCTCGCCGGGGAAGCCGACAATGAAGTCCGAGGAGATCGAGATGCCCGGGCGCGCCTCGCGCAGCTTGCGGATCTTCGACTTGTATTCCATTGCCATGTGGCCGCGCTTCATCAGCGCCAGCACGCGGTCAGACCCCGATTGCACCGGCAGGTGCAGGAAGCTCGCCAGTTCCGGCACGTTGCGGTAGGCCTCGATCAGGCGGTCGGTGAACTCGACCGGGTGCGAGGTGGTGAAGCGGATGCGGTCGATGCCGTCGATCTGGGCGATGACCTCGATCAGCAAAGCGAGGTCCGCGATCTGCCCGTCGTGCATCGGCCCCTGGTAGGCGTTGACGTTCTGACCCAGCAGGTTCACCTCGCGCACGCCCTGCTCGGCCAGATCGGCCACCTCGGCCACGACGTCGTCGAACGGGCGCGAGATCTCCTCGCCCCGGGTGTAGGGCACCACGCAGAAGGTGCAGTACTTCGAGCAGCCTTCCATGATCGAGACGAAGGCCACCGGGCCGTCGGCGCGTGGGTCCGGCAGGTTGTCGAACTTCTCGATCTCAGGGAAGGAGATGTCGACCACCGGCGTGCGCTCGGCCTCCACCACCGCGACCATCTCGGGCAAGCGGTGAAGGGTCTGCGGGCCGAAGACGATGTCGACGTACGGGGCGCGGTCACGGATCGCCTCGCCTTCCTGGCTCGCGACGCATCCGCCGACGCCGATGATCAGGTCGGGGTTCTTTTCTTTGAGCGGACGCCACTGGCCGAGCTGGGAAAACACCTTTTCCTGCGCCTTCTCGCGGATCGAGCAGGTGTTGAGCAGGATCACGTCGGCCTCGGCCGGGTCACTCACCGGATGGAACCCGCGCGACACGCCGAGCACGTCGGCCATCTTCGCCGAATCGTACTCGTTCATCTGGCAACCCCAGGTCTTGATGAAGAGCCGCTTGCCGGCGCCATCGGTGGGCACGGATGTCTGGTGGGTGGCTGTCGTCGTCACGTGAACGAATTCCTCGTCATTCCGGCTGTCGAAAAAAGGGGATGAAAGATAGCAGAAAACGCCGCCAAACCGAAGTGGGGACAAGGGTTTACCCCCTTCTGCCCGTGTGTGTCGACACCCGGACTCCGTGAGCGGTCGTTATGCTTGAAAAAACCGTACCGGTTTAGTACTTTTAAGCCACTTATTCCCGGTGCCGTGGGCGTGGTCGACCACTTTCGAGTTGGCAGACCGGTCCGGCAACCGGGCCACCGGACCGCCATCCGCGGAGGCAGGCATGTTGAAAATCAGCCGACTGAGCGATTACGCGATCGTGCTGTTGACGGCACTCGCCGGCGATCCGCGCGGAAAGCCGAGCGAGCAGCGCGCCAATGCCCGCGCCCTGGCCGAGCGCACCGGCATCAACATGCCGACGGTCGGCAAGCTGTTGAAACTGCTCAATGGCGAGGGGATCGTGCAGTCGCGCCAGGGCCGCAGCGGCGGGTACTTTCTGGCCCGTCCGGCCGCCGAGATCACGCTGGCCGAGATCATCGAGGCCATCGACGGCCCGATCGCGATGACCGACTGCTTTCGACCGGACCACGACTGCTCGATGCAGGGTGACTGCGCGGTCCGACCCCACTGGGAGGCGATCAACCGGGGCGTGCATGCCCTGCTCGATGCCACCACGCTGGCGGACATGACGCGTCCCGTGGGCAGCCAGGCGACGACCCAGGTGCCGGTCTGGTACGAGCGTTCGCGCGGCGGCGAGCTCAAGGACGCCGAGGCCGGCACGCGTCGAGACGCGTCCTGAACGAATCGAGAACACGAACACCGCCGGGCGGGCACCCGCCCGGCCACCAGCCTTCGACCAGGTGACAACGACATGACCGAAACACAGGAACTCGAACAACTCGTCAAGCGCGAGTACAAGTACGGTTTCACGACCGACATCGAGCAGGAAATCATCCCACCCGGCCTCGATGAGGACGTGGTGCGCATGATCTCGGCCAAGAAGAACGAGCCGGAGTTCATGCTTGAGTGGCGCCTGTCGGCGTTCCGCCAGTGGAAGAAGATGACCGAGCCGGAGTGGGCCCACGTCCACTACCCGAAGATCGACTACCAGGCACTGTCCTACTACGCCGCGCCCAAGAGCCAGGAAGAGCTCGACGCCGAGGCGCCCGAGTCGCTCGACGACGTCGACCCGAAGCTCCTGGAGACCTACGAGAAGCTCGGCATCCCGCTGCATGAGCGGGCCGCACTCGCCGGCGTCAAGGGCGCGAACGTGGCGGTCGACGCCGTGTTCGATTCGGTCTCGGTCACCACCACGTTCAAGGAGAAGCTCGCCGAGGCCGGCGTGATCTTCTGCTCGTTCTCCGAGGCGGTCGAGAACCATCCCGAGCTGGTCAAGCAGTACCTCGGCACCGTCGTGCCGCAGGGCGACAACTTCTTCGCCGCCCTGAACTCGGCGGTGTTCTCCGACGGGTCGTTCGTCTACGTCCCCAAGGGCGTCAAATGCCCGATGGAGCTGTCCACCTACTTCCGCATCAACGCGAAGAACACCGGCCAGTTCGAGCGCACGCTGATCATCGCCGAGGAAGGCGCCTCGGTCAGCTACCTCGAGGGTTGCACGGCCCCGCAACGCGACGAGAACCAGCTGCACGCGGCCGTGGTCGAGCTGGTCGCACTCGACGATGCCGAGATCAAGTACTCCACCGTCCAGAACTGGTACCCGGGCGACGAGGAAGGCCGTGGCGGCATCTACAACTTCGTCACCAAGCGTGGCGAGTGCCGTGGCGATCGCTCCAAGATCACCTGGACACAGGTCGAGGCCGGCTCGGCGATTACCTGGAAGTACCCGAGCTGCGTGCTGAAGGGCGACGACTCGGTCGGCGAGTTCTACTCGGTCGCGGTGGGCAACAACTACCAGCAGATCGACTCGGGCACCAAGATGATCCATCTGGGAAAGCGCACCCGGTCGACGATCGTCTCCAAGGGCATTTCCGCCGGCCGCGCGGAGAACGCCTACCGCGGGCTGGTGCACATCGGCAAGACCGCGACGGACGCGCGCAACTTCACCCAGTGCGATTCGCTGCTGATCGGCGATCGCTGCGGCGCGCACACCTTCCCGTACATCGAGGCGAAGAACGCCAGCGCGCAGGTCGAGCACGAGGCGACCACCTCCAAGGTGAGCGACGACCAGATGTTCTACCTGCGCTCGCGCGGGCTGTCCGAGGAAGACGCGATGAACATGGTGGTCAGCGGCTTCTGCAAGGACGTATTCAACGAACTGCCGATGGAATTCGCCGTCGAGGCGCAGGCCCTGCTGGCCGTGTCGCTCGAAGGCTCCGTGGGCTGACCCGCGGCAACGCGACGAATTACCAACCGGTTACCCGAACAATCTATTGAGGCTTATCAACATGGCGCTTCTCGAAATCAAGAACCTGCACGCCGAAATCGATGGCAAGGAGATCCTCAAGGGGATCAACCTGAGCATCAACGCCGGCGAAGTCCACGCCATCATGGGGCCGAACGGCTCGGGCAAGAGCACGCTCTGTCACGTGCTGGGCGGCCGTGACGGCTACGAGGTCACGCAAGGCACGATCACCTTCGACGGCCACGATCTCCTGGAAATGGAGACCGAGGAACGCGCCGTGGCCGGCATGCTGCTGGGCTTCCAGCACCCGGTCGAGATCCCGGGCGTCAAGAACATCTACCTCTTGAAGGAGGCATTGAACGCCAAGCGCGAGGCGCAGGGTCTCGACGAGATCGACACCTTCACCTTCATGAAGCAGGTGCGCGAGCTGGTTGCCTCCATGGACATGGACGACGCCTTCCTGCACCGCGGCGTGAACGCGGGCTTCTCCGGCGGCGAGAAGAAGCGCAACGAGATCCTGCAGATGTTGCTGCTCGAGCCCAAGCTTGCGCTGCTCGACGAGACCGATTCGGGCCTCGACATCGACGCGCTCAAGGTGGTCTCCGAGGGCATCAACCGCATGCGTGGCGAGGAGCGCGGCATCATCCTGGTGACGCACTACCAGCGCCTGCTCAACTACGTCGAGCCGGACTTCGTCCACGTCCTCTACAAGGGCAAGATCATCAAGTCCGGTGACAAGACCCTCGCCCACCGCCTGGAAGCCGAGGGTTACCAGGAGATTCTCGAGGAGGCATCGTGATGCGCCAAGGGCTTCCCGATTGGCTCAAGACGGCCTTGCCGCAGACGGCGGCGGCCCCGGCAACCATCGCCCGCACCGCGCGCGAGCAGGTCGAGACGCTCGGCCTGCCCGGCCTGCGTGACGAGGAATGGCGCTGGACCAACATCCGCGCGATCCAGCGCGGCAACTTCAGCGCCCCGGCCGGCGTCGGTGCCGACATCGAGCCGGCCATCCGCCTGCCGCTCGACAACCCGCTGCGCCTGCGCTTCATCGACGGCGTGTTCCAGGGCGTGCCGAACGACGCGCCCGAGGGCCTGACCCTGACCGCCCTGGCGGATGCCGACGAAGCGACCCGTCAGGCGGCCTTCTCGCCCAAGCCGGCCCCGAGCGTGGAGAACCCCAACGACGCGCTGGTCACCCTGAACACGGCCATGGCCCGCGAGGGCGTCGTGATCGACGTCGCGGCCAACGCCACCATCGAGCGCCCGATCGTGATCGAGTGGCTCGACGGCGCCACCGAATCGGTCATGAGCCATCCGCGCGTGCTGGTCCGCCTCGGCCAGAGCGCCAAGGCCACGGTGGTCGAGCACATCGAGACCGTCGGCGATCAGCCGGCCTGGCGCAACAGCGTGATCGTCTCGACCATCGCGGCCAACGCCGCGTTGACGCACATCGCCCTGGGCCTGGACGGTGCCTCGCGTCTGGCGACCGAGCGCAGCTTTGCCTCGCTCGAGCGCGACGCCCGCTATCACAGCTACAACGTCCAGCTCGGCGGGCAGATGATTCGCCGCGAGTACGACATCCATGTCGGCGGTTCCGGCGCGCACACCGACCTGATCGGGCTGATGATGCCGCGCGGCAAGCAGGTGCTGGATACTCACACCCGCATCACGCACGCGGCCGCCGACACCACCAGCAACGAGCACTACCGCACCATCGCCGACGACGCCGGTCGCGGCATCTTCAAGGGTCGCATCCTGATCGAGGAAGACGCCCAGCGGATCGAGGCGTACCAGTCGAGCAACAACCTGATCCTGTCGGACAACGCGGAGATCGACGCCAAGCCCGAGCTCGAGATCTACGCCGACGACGTCAGTTGCTCGCACGGCGCCACCATCGGCCGGCTGGACCAGGAAGCCCTGTTCTACCTGCGCACGCGCGGCGTGCCGCTGGCCGAGGCGCGTGGCCTGTTGATCGCCGGCTTTGCCCAGGAGGTGATCGACGAGATCCCGCTGGTCGAGCTGCGTGACTGGCTGAGCATCCGCCTCGAAGAGCGCCTGGGCGAGCAGGACCTCGCCGGCCACGAGACCGAGTGATGACGGACGACGGTCGCACCCAGCCGTTCGACGTCGAGTCGATCCGGGCCCAGTTCCCGGCGCTCGACCAGCAGGTGCACGGCAAGCCGCTGGTCTACCTCGACAACGCGGCCACCACGCAGAAGCCGCAGGTGGTGATCGACACCATCCGCGAGTTCTACGAGCGCGACAACGCCAATATCCACCGTGGCGTGCACACGCTCTCCGCCCGAGCCAGCGAACGGTTCGAGAACGCCCGTGCCCGGATCGCCCGGTCGCTCAATGCCGAGAGCGAGCGCGAAATCGTGTTCGTGCGTGGCGTGACCGAGGCGATCAACCTCCTGGCCCACTCGCTGTCGGATGACTGGCAGGCGGGCGACGAGGTGATCCTGAGCGAACTCGAGCACCACGCGAACATCGTGCCCTGGCTGATGGTCGGTCAGCGCAAGGGCATCGTGATTCGCACCATTCCGGTCAACGACCGGGGCGATCTCGAGCTCGACGCCCTGCCCGGCCTGATCACGGACAAGACGCGGCTGATTGCGGTCAACCATGTCTCCAACGCGCTGGGCACGGTCAATCCGGTCGCCCGCATCGCCGAGACCGCCCAGGCACACGGCATCCCCGTGCTGGTCGACGGCGCGCAGGGCCTGCCGCACGGGCCGGTCGACGTGCAGGCGCTGGGCTGCAACTTCTACGCCTGTTCGAGCCACAAGGTCTTCGGCCCCAGTGGGGTCGGCGCCCTGTACGCCCGCGGGGACTGGCTCGATCGCCTGCCGCCGTTCCTGGGTGGTGGTGACATGATCGAGGAGGTCCGCTTCGACGGCGTACGCTTCGCCCCGCCGCCGTCGAAGTTCGAGGCCGGGACGCCCAATATCGAGGGCGCGATCGGCTTCGGCGCGGCCCTCGAATGGGCCGATGGGCTCGACTGGCTTGCGATCGAGCGCCACGAGGCCGCCCTGCTCCAGCGGATGACCGAGGGACTCGCCGAGATCCCCGGCCTGCGCCTCGTTGGCCAGGCGGCGCACAAGGTGCCGGTGGTCTCGTTCCTGATCGATGGTGCCCACCCGCACGATATCGGCACCCTGCTCGATTCGATGGGTATTGCCGTGCGCACCGGCCATCACTGCGCCATGCCGCTGATGCAATGCGTCGAGGCACCGGCGGGGACCGCGCGCGCCTCGGCGGCCTTCTACAACACACTCGACGAGATCGACCAGTTCGTCGCCGCGGTCGCCCGCGTGCGCGACATGCTCGTCTGAACCGGGAGAACCAACCGTGGAACCGATGGAACGCATTCGCCTGGCCCGGGACGTGGTCTGCACCATGGTCCCTTCGGGCCAGAAGGTACTTGCCTCCAAGGACACGCCCGTCGAGCTGATGCAGGCCCTGGGCGGCAGCTTCACCATCAAGGCACGCGGCCATCTGCTCCGGGTCGAGGGCAAGGATGCCGACGCACTGGGCAAGGAGCCGCCCCCGCAGCCCGAGTTGCCGGAAAACGCCTCCGACGAGGAGGTCGAGAAGATGGTCTGGGATCAACTGCGCGGCGTGTTCGACCCCGAGATCCCGATCAACATCGTCGACCTCGGGCTCGTCTACAAGGTGAAGGTCGAATCCCTGCCCGTCTCCGGTCGGCGCGTCGAGGTGGACATGACGCTGACGGCCCCCGGCTGCGGCATGGGTGGCGTGATCGCCTCGGATGCCCACCAGCGGATCATGGAGATCCCCACCATCGAGGAAGCGGCGGTGGAACTGGTCTTCGACCCGCCCTGGAGCCGCGAGATGATGTCCGACGAGGCGAAACTCGCCACGGGCATGTTCTGACCGAACCGGAACGAACCGACCGAAGAAAAATCAAACCCTTGAGAGCCGAACCGTGAGTGAATCGATGGACGACAACTGGATCCGGGTCTGTGAGCAGCGCGAGCTGGCTCCCGGCGAGCGCCGCGTGGTGGAAGGCCCGGACGTCGACATCCTCGTGGTCAACGCCGATGGCGTGATCCTGGCCGTGGCCGACGAATGCAGCCACCAGGAACTGCCGATCTCCGAGGGCCCGCTGGACGGGGACATCATCACCTGCCCTTGGCACAACGCCGAGTTCTGCCTGCGGGACGGCGAGGCACTCTCGGCCCCGGCCTACGAGCCGATCGACTGTTACGATGTTCGAGTCGAAAACGACACCATTTTTGTCGCCAAGACGCCGCGCGACAGCTGAACTGGAGGTGGTCCATGACCGCTCAGACGCACAGCGCACAACCCGTTTCCAACACGCCCGTCAGCCCGGTCGACCCGGCGGCGATCGAGGCCGCCCGCCAACGCGCCGTTGCCCTGCCCGAGGGCCAGCGGCTGACCATGACCGAGGCGGCACGCAAGCACCTCGAGCGCACGTTCGCCGACGATCCGACGGCGCTGGGGCTGCGGCTGGGCATCAAGAAATCCGGCTGCTCCGGATTCGCCTACGTGATGGACGTGGCACGCGACGTCGCCGATGACGATCTGTGGTTCGATTGCGACGGCATACCGATCATCACCGACCCGCAGAGCCTCGATGCCATCCGTGGCTCGGAACTCGACTACGTGGTCGACGGCCTGACGCGCATGCTCCACGTGAACAACCCCAACGTCGAGGACAGCTGCGGCTGCGGCGAGAGCTTCACCGTCCGCGAAACCGACTGACCAGGAGGCTACCCATGGCCGATCAGGCGCCCAGCATCGACGCCGAGATCCAGGCGCTCAAGGACGAATTCGCCTTTCTCGGCGACTGGACCGAGCGCTACCAGTACATCATGGACATGGGCAAGCAGATGCCCGCGTTTCCGTGCGAAAAGCAGGACGAGGCGCACAAGTTCCATGGCTGTCAGTCGCAGGTGTGGTTCGATTACGAATGGGATGGCGACCGCCTCGACTTGCGCGGCACCAGTGACGCGATGATCGTCAATGGCCTGATCGCGCTGCTGTTTCGCGTCTATTCCGGTCGCACGGCCGATGAGATCCTCGCGACCGACGGGGCGTTCATCGACGAGCTCGGTCTGTCGGCGCACCTCTCGGCCAACCGGGCCACGGGCCTGTCCAACATGATCGAGAAGATTCGCCAGCTCGCCGCCGAACGCGCGGCCGCCTGATTCCCGGGACAGCCTACCTCGAGACCGAATCGACCAGGGATTCCATCATGCACTGGTGCGCCGGGCTCGCCATCAGGTCGCGTTGCCGATAGAGCATCAGTGCGGCCTCGGGGCACAGGCCGTCGTCGACCGGCAGCACCTCGAGATCCGTTTCGGTCCGGACCTCGTGCTCGGGAAGCCAGCCGAAGCCCAGTCCCGAGCGCATCAATTCCACCGCCGTGTGCAGGTGATCGACGGTGATGCGTTGCGCGGCGCCCAGCCAGCCGGCGTTGGCGCTGCGTTCCGGGTGCGAATCGCGCAGGACGACCTGTCGGTGCTGCCGCAACTGGCCCTCGGAGAGCCGTTCGTCATCGGGCAACTCGGCGGCCATCTCCGCCAGAGGATGATTCGGGCCGACACAGGGCACGAATCGCACTCGCCCCACCTGCACCCCCGTGTGATCACCGACGGGTTCAAGCCCCAGGTAGACGCCCACTTCCCCGTCGCGAAACATCGCCGGTCCCCCGCCCAGCACCGTTTCGAACAACTCGATCCGCGTGTGCGGATACTCGGTGGAGAAGGTTTCCATCGCCGCGATAAGGCGGTCGTGCGGGAACACCTGGTCGACGGCCAGTCGCATGACCGAGGCGCCGGTATCGCGGAACTGTTCGATCACCCCCCGCACGCCCTCGAGTTCACGGATCAGCGGGCGCATGTGCTCGAGCAGGATCGAACCGGCCTCGGTCAGCTGGATGCGCCGGGCACGGGTTTCGACCAGGGTGACCCCGATGCGGCGCTCGAGCTGCTTGATGGCGTGACTGATGGTCGATGGGGTGCGATGCAGCCGCTCGGAGGCGGGCTTCAAGCCGCCGAGCTCGATCACCGTCTCAAGCCAGTGCCAGGTGCGAAAATCGTCCATCGTCGCTCCTCAAGGGGAAACCCGGACTATACCCATCCCGGGGTCATCAAGGCCATGCCTGTCGGATCCGACCGCGGCCAGACG
>NZ_JAJSEE010000005.1 GCF_023555375.1 Guyparkeria hydrothermalis | reverse complement strand
GGCCGCCGGCACGCCGGCAACATCACGCCTTGATCACGAACGACTCGCCAGGCCAGAGTGGCATCGGATTGGTGCAGTCCTTCCCTTATGTGCTAATTTTTCGCCAAACCTCCCGGAGCGCCACGCTCTGGGGTACTATTTCCGTTCAAACCTGATTGGAGGGTACGAACATCGCTCAACAACGCGGAAAGGGTCCAGCCAAAAACGACGACCCGAGGATCAATGACCAGATCACTATTCGGGAAGTCCGACTCGTCGACGAGAACGGTGAACAGGTTGGTGTCGTCGACACGGACGAAGCAAAGGAACGCGCTGCCGCGGCCGGGATGGACCTGGTAGAGGTCTCCCCCACCGCCAAGCCGCCGGTCTGCAAGATCATGGACTTCGGCAAGTTCAAGTATCAGCAGAGCAAGAAGGCGGCCGAGGCGCGCAAGAAGCAGAAGCAGATCGAGGTCAAGGAAGTGAAGTTCCGTCCTGGCACGGAAGATCACGACTACCAGGTCAAGCTGCGCAACGCGACCCGCTTCTTGGAATCCGGCGACAAGGTCAAGGTCACCCTGCGCTTCCGCGGCCGAGAGATGGCCCACCGGGACCTCGGTGCCGAGTTGCTCTCCCGCATCGAGGAAGACCTGTCGGATCTGGCCACCGTCGAGCAAAAGCCACGCATGGAAGGCCGCCAGGCCACCATGGTGATGGCCCCGCGAACGAACAAGTAGTGCCGGCCTGATCGCGCCTCCGCGACCGGCCCGAATCGACCCCGCCCTTTCCGGCGGGGTTTTTTTACATTACCCTCCCGCTTTGTCGCGGGCGGCATCCATTGGGGAACGACCGACATGGACAAGCCACGCATCGTCATCACCGAACTCGATCTGGAACGCCTGGAAAAGCTGCTCGACCAGACCCCGGCCGACGCCTTCCCGGGCAAGGCGGATCTCGCCCGGGAGCTCGATCGCGCCGACGTGGTCGACCCGCACGAGATCCCGCCCGACACGGTCACCATGAACTCCACGGTGCGGTTCCGCGTGACCTCATCGGACGAAGAGTTCCGCCTCACGCTGGTCTACCCGCGCGACGTCGCCCCGGAAGGCGGCACCATCTCGATCCTCGCCCCGATCGGCAGTGCCCTGATCGGCTTGTCGGAAGGCGACGAGATGGAATGGCCGCGCCCGGGCGGCGGCACGTTGCAGGTACGCATCGAGGAAGTACTGTTCCAGCCCGAGCGCGCCGGCGAGTATCACCGGTAGTTCCCGGTACGCCGGGCGGCTTGTCCGCCCCATGGCCTTGCCAAGCACGCGGCAAAAGGAGTATGATTCGGCGCTCTTTTTTGGCCCCGGGCTGCTCTGGCTTCCGGGAGGCCGGAAAATGAGCCAAGTCGTCCGCGCACGTTAACCACTCCGACGTGGCCGGATATCCAAAAACAAATCGGAACTGGAGTTGATCATGCCCAAGATCAAGACTAATCGCGGGGCTGCGAAGCGGTTCAAGATCACCGCGGGCGGCGTCAAGCGTCGTCAGTCGCACCTGCGTCACATCCTCACGAAGAAATCGTCGAAGCGGAAGCGTCAGCTCGGTTCGCCGGCCTACGTCCACGAGGCCGACGTCCAGCTCGTCGAGCGCATGATGCCCTACGGCAAGAAGTGAGGAGATAGACCATGGCACGAGTCAAGCGTGGCGTAACCGCCCATGCCAAGCACAAGAAGGTCCTGAACAAGGCCAAGGGCTACTACGGTGCCCGTTCGCGTACCTACCGCTCCGCCAAGCAGGCGGTCATCAAGGCGGGGCAGTACGCCTATCGTGACCGTCGCGCGAAGAAGCGCGTGTTCCGCGGCCTGTGGATTGCCCGTATCAACGCCGAGGCGCGCAACAACGGCCTGTCCTACAGCCGGATGATCGATGGCCTGAACAAGGCCAACGTCGAGGTCGACCGCAAGGTCCTCGCCGACATCGCGGTGCACGACAAGCCGGGCTTTGCCGCCCTGGCCGAGAAGGCGAAGGCCGCCCTGGCCGGCTGATTTCGATCAGCCACGGAAGCGGGCGGCCATTCGCCGCCCATTCCCGTTCTTCTCGAAGGCGCCCCGTGGCGCCTTTTTTCGTTGAAGGCATTGATTTTACTGGGCTTTAGGCCACAATAACGCCCTTTGCCAGACGCCGGTTCGCGCGGCCTCTGGCAAAGGGTGGCAAAGCAACTGGAAGGAGCGTTTTCGCAGTGAGCAACTCCCTGGATACCTTGGAGAAAGACGCACTGGCGCGCATCGAGTCGGCCGACAGCCTCGACGCGCTCGAGGCCCTGCGGGTGGAATACACCGGCAAGAAGGGCTCGATCACGGCCCAGATGAAGACCCTGGGCCAGCTCGACCCCGAGGAGCGCAAGACCCAGGGCGCAGCCATCAACGCGGTCAAGGATCGCGTCATCGGCGCACTCAAGGGCCGCCGCGAGACACTGCAGGCCGAGGCGCTCAAGGCCAAGCTCGCTGCCGAGACCATCGACGTCACCCTGCCCGGCCGGCGCCGCCCGCCCGGTGCCAAGCACCCGGTCACCCAGATCACCGAGCGCGTCTCCGCCATCTTCCAGGCGATGGGCTTTCGCGTCGCCGAGGGCCCGGAGATCGAGGACGACTGGCACAACTTCACCGCCCTGAACATCCCCGAGAGCCACCCGGCCCGGGCGATGCACGACACCTTCTACTTCGATGCCAACCACCTGCTGCGCACCCACACCTCGCCGGTGCAGATCCGCGCCATGCAGGAGACCAAGCCGCCGCTGAAGGTGATCGCCCCCGGGCGCGTCTACCGCTGCGACTCGGACATGACGCACTCGCCCATGTTCCACCAGATCGAGGTGCTCTACCTCGACGAGAACGTGCGCTTCACCGACCTGCGCGCCACGCTGGAGACCTTCCTCGCCGCCCTGTTCGAGCGCGAGGACTTGGCCGTCCGCCTGCGCCCGTCGTTCTTCCCCTTCACCGAGCCGTCGGCCGAGGTCGACATCCAGTGCGTCCACTGCGGTGGCGAGGGCTGCCGCGTGTGCAAGAAGACCGGCTGGATCGAGGTACTGGGCGCCGGCATGGTCCACCCCAACGTGCTGCGCTCGGTGGGTCTCGACCCGGCCGAGGTGAGCGGTTTCGCCATCGGCATGGGCGTCGAGCGACTGGCGATGCTGCGCTACGGGGTCGACGACCTGCGCGCGTTCTTCGAGAACGACCTGCGCTTCTTGCGCCAATTCCAGTAGACCCGATTCCCGTCGCGCCGGCGTGACCGGCCGACCCACCGATTTGTGCCCGGCCCCGCAATTGTCGCGGCGGCCGACCGGACCAAGGCCCGAGGACCTGACACCCGATGCTTTTTTCCGAGAACTGGCTGAGAACCTGGATTGACCCGCAGGTCGACACCGACGAGCTGGCCCATCGCCTGACCATGGCCGGCCTCGAGGTCGACGCCATCGAACCGGCCGCGCCGGCCTTCGACAACGTCGTCGTCGCCGAGGTCAAGAGCGTGCGCCCGCACCCGGACGCCGACAAGCTGCGCGTCACCGAGGTGTTCGACGGCGAGACCACCTGGCAGGTCGTCTGCGGCGCGCCCAACGTCCGCGAGGGGCTCAAGGCCCCGCTGGCCCGGGTGGGCGCCACCCTGCCCGGCGGCATGAAGATCAAGAAGGCCAAGCTGCGCGGCGAGCCGTCCCACGGCATGCTCTGCGGCGCCGACGAGCTGGGGCTTTCCAGCGCCCGCGACGGCCTGCTGGAGCTGCCGGACGACGCCCCGGTGGGCCGTGACCTGCGCGAATGGCTGGATCTCGACGATGCCGTGATCGAGCTCGGCATCACCCCCAACCGCGGTGACGTGCTGTCGATCGCCGGCCTGGCCCAGGAATGCAGCGCGCTGTTCGACGCCACACTCAACGCCCCCGAGACCCGCGCCCCGGCGGCGAGCGTCACATCGACCCGCGCGGCAGGCATCGAGGCGGCCGATGCCTGCCCGGTCTACCTCACCCAGGTGATCGAGGCCATCCCGGCCCGCGGCGACACCGACATGATGATTGCCGAGCGCCTGCGCCGCGCCGGCGTCTCGACCGTCGAGCCGATCGTCGATCTCCTGAACTACGTCATGCTCGAGACCGGCCAGCCGATGCACGCCTTCGATGCCGACCGGCTCGACGGCGATATCCGCGTGCGCTGGGCCAAGGCCGGCGAGAAAATGGTGGGCCTCAACGAGCAGGAGCTGACCCTCGAGGACGACTGCCTGGTGGTGGCCGATGCCGCCAACCCGATCGCGCTGGCCGGCATCATCGGCAGCCAGCCCTCGGGCGTGTCCGGCGAGACCCGGCGCATCGTGCTCGAGTCGGCCCACTTCACCCCCGAGGCGGTCGCCGGCCGCGCCCGGCGCTTCGGTCTGTCCACCGATGCGGCCTTCCGCTTCGAGCGCGGCGTCGACCCGAGCCTGCCGCGCCAGGCGATCGACCGCGCCGCCCAGCTGATCACCGAACTGCTCGGCGGCCAGGCCGGGCCGGTGGTCGAGGCGACCGGCGGCCGCGAGCTGTCCGCCCCGGCGGCCATCACCCTGGACATGGACTGGGCCGAGCGCCGCCTGGGTCTGCCGGTGGCGACCGACCGCGCTGCCGATCTCCTGACCCGGCTGGGCTGCGAGGTGACCACTGACGGCAACGTGCTCAGCGTGGTGCCGCCGACCCGCCGCTTCGATCTCGCCATTCCCGAGGACCTGCTCGAGGAGCTGGCGCGCCTGATCGGCTACGACGAGTTCCGCGCGCCGATCACCCGCATGACCCCGGAGATCGGGCTGCCGGCGGCCACTGACAACACCACCACGCGCATCGGCGACCTGATGGCCGACCGCGGCTACTTCGAGGCGATCACCTACAGCTTCGTCGACCGCGAACTGGATGCGGTGATCACCCCCGACAGCCCGCCGATCGAGCTGGCCAACCCGATCGCCTCGCAGATGGCGGTGATGCGCCAGAGCCTGTGGCCGGGTCTGCTGGAGGCGGTCGCCCACAATCAGAAGCGCCAGCAGCCGGCGATCCGCCTGTTCGAGACCGGCCACCGCTTCGCCGGCTCGACCGCCGAGACCGCGCGCGAGACCGGCGAACTGGCCTTCGTCGCCGCCGGCCACGCCGCCCCGGAACAGTGGGGCCAGGCGACCCGCCCGGTCGATTTCTACGACATCAAGGGCGATCTCGAGGATCTGCTCGAGGGGCTCGGGTTGGGCAATGCCCTGTCGTTCCGTGCAGGCACACACCCCGCACTGCACCCCGGACAGTCGGCCGAGATACTGGTCGACGGTCACGCCGTGGGCGAGATCGGTGCGCTGCACCCCGAGACGCTCAAGGCCTTCGACCTCAAGGGCCCGGTATTCGCCGCCCGCCTGTCACTCGCCGGCATCGACGCCCGGCCGTTGCCGCAGAGCGCGCCGCTGTCGAAGTTCCCGCGCATCCGCCGGGATCTCGCGCTGGTCACGCCGACCTCGCTGGCCTTCAGCGACCTGTCGAGCGCGATCCGCGCGGCCGGTGGCGAGTTCCTGCGCGACGTGGAGCCGTTCGACCGCTATGTCGGCGAAGGCGTGGCCGAGGGCAAGCAATCGCTCGCGGTGAAGCTCGTGTTCCAGAATGACGAACGCACCCTCACCGACGACGAAATTACCGATACAATCAACCACATACTCGAACACCTCCGCCAGCACGACGTCGAGCTGCGCGGTTGACTTGAACCCGGGAACCGATTTACATGGCTCTTACGAAAGCGGATCTGGTAGAAACGCTGCACAACGAACTTGGCCTCAACAAGCGTGAGGCCAAGGACTTCGTCGATCTCTTCTTCGAGGAGATGCGACAGGTGCTGGAATCGGGCGAGGACATCAAGCTCTCCGGCTTCGGCAATTTCCAGCTGCGGGACAAGAACGAACGCCCCGGGCGCAACCCGCGCACCGGGGAGATGATTCCCGTCACCGCCCGCCGGGTGGTGACCTTCCGCGCCGGCCAGAAACTCAAGTCGCTGGTGGAAGCCTATGACGGCCCAGAGCAAGACTGAATTCACCTTCCCGCCGATCCCGAGCAAGCGGTACTTCACCATCGGGGAAGTCGGCCAGCTCTGCGACGTCAAGTCGCACGTGCTGCGTTACTGGGAGCAGGAATTCGAACCGCTCAAGCCGATCAAGCGCCGCGGCAACCGCCGCTACTACCAACGCCACGACATCGAGCTGATCCGCCTGATCCGCACCCTGCTCTACGACCAGGGCTTCACCATCGCCGGCGCCCGCCAGCAACTCGCCGCCCTGCCCAAGGCCTCCTCGCGCGAGTCCTCGAGTGCGCTGGAAGCCGTGCGCGACATGCGCGAGCGCATCAGCCAGAGCGGCGGCAACCTGCTGGCGCTCGACCCGCAGGGCGAGGCCGGGAACGACACCGTGCCGTCCGCGCCTCCCGCGGAAGCTCCCCTCCCCGCCGGTCGCCAGCTGGACCTGCGCGAGATCCGTCTCGGCCTCGAGGCACTGGTCGACGAACTCGCCCCCTACTGCAACGAACGCCAGCCCGAGGACTGACCGTCAGGCTGCGATGTGCGTCCCGGCCGATCGCGGCTCGGGCGCCCGACGTCGCTCGACGAAGTGGCGCAGATAGCGCGACTGCAGGTCCGCACTCTCCAGCAGGATGAACAGGTCGGCGCAACCGAACGCCGGGTCCCAGCACGGCTCGCCCCCGACCGTCGCACCCAGTCGCATGTAGGCCTTCAACAGGGGCGGCAGTCGCGTTGATGTCGTGTTCGAGGCCGCGCTTGCGGCCGGCAAGGGGCGACGCGGCCGGACCCGTCGCTCCGCGGGCGCTAGGTGGCGAGCGATCAGGCGGTCCGTGATCGCACGGGCCGTCGCCCCACCATCATCCATCGGAATCGACGCGCAGCCGATCAGATAGGCAAACCGGTTGTCCGCCATGAAACGGGCCAGCCCCGCCCAGAGCGCGGCGATGGTGCCGCCCCGCCGCCACTCCGGATCGACACAGGTCCGCCCGATCTCCATGACCCGGCCGGGCAGTTTGCGAATCCCGCCCAGATCGAACTCCTGCTCTGAGTAGAACCCGCCGGTCAGGCAGGCCTGGGTATCGGTCAGCACCCGGGTGCAGGCAACGATCTCGCCCTCGGCATTACGCACCGCCAAGTGGTGGCAGTGCGGATCGAAGGCATCGCGCTCCAGGCCGCCGTGTCCGGTCGGGATCGCGGCACCCATCTCCTCGACGAACACCCGGTAGCGCAATCGGTAACAGGCCTCGCGATCGGCGGTCGTGGTCGCGAAGGCCACCGAGAGCCCCGCCGACTGATTCAACCGGCCACGCCGGTTTGCCTGGTCTCGCTGCATGGTTGGTCTCCCCTGACGGTATCGACTCCACCAAGGGTGGGCAGGGGAGTTGGCAACATCGTGACGGGACGATGTCGATCCGATGACGGGATGACACTCGGGAGACGAACGGCGCCGCCGCCTGCGGGGTTAGCGAAACTGCCGGAGCAGGCCTTCGGGGTCGGGCTCCGGCGGCAGACAGGCGGTGCCGCGACACACGTAGGCCAGCCCCGAGCCGGTCTCCGGCAGCGGCTTGTCGGCCAGCACCTCGTCGCTGCCGGTGGCGATCACCGCCACGCCACGGGCGCGCAGTTCACCGATCGCCTGCTGCCAGGCGGCCATGTCCTGGGCCTTGATCACCACCGCCGTGCCCGGCTGGTGGAAGCGCCGCAGGGCGGCGAGCAGGCGGGTATGCACCTGGGGTGCCCGCTCGATCGAGCCGGCCGCCGCCCGGAAGATGCCCTCGGCCCGCTCCAGCCAATCGGTCCGCCCCAGGACATATCCAAGCCGGGTGAGCGCGTCGGCGAACACCGCGTTTCCGGCCGGCTGGGCATCGTCCGTGAACACCACCAGCCCCGCCACCGGTGCGCCGTGGCCCGGGTGACTGAGCCGGAAGGCGCCGCTGGGATCGGCGAAACGCTCGGTGATGGTGTCGATGATCTCCTCGATGCGGGCCAGCCGGTCGACGTCGGGCACGCGGAAGAAGGCCTCGGTCTCGGCCTCGAGCAGCAAGGCGAGATCGTCGAGAAAGGCGGGCACCGACGGGCGACCGTCGAGATGCCCGGTCGGCAGGTCCGCCACGACCGTCACCGTCGGCACCAGTCGATCAAGGAGATCAAGTCCACGGGTGCCCCAATCGTCCCGTCCGAGTCGATTGCCGGCCCGTATCAACCCGGTGGCCAGCAGGGCGTTCAACCCCAACAGGGACTTGTCGTCACGCCTGGGCTGGGGACGGGTGTCGCGGCGTGCCAGCAAGGGACCACGAATCGCCTCGGCCAGCGGACGCACCGCCCCAACGCGTTTGGCACGACGTACGGCCGCCAGATGCCACTTGCCCTCGAAATTCGCCGGCTGCTCGAGCCCGTACTCGTCCAGGAAGCCCTCGATGACGGCGCGATCGACCCCGGCCGATTCCAGCACCTCGCGCGCCTCGTCGGGCGTCCACAGGTAGGTGGCGCCCTCCTCACCCTGGGTGTCGGCATCCAGACTCGCGGCGAAGGTGCCGTCGGCCAGGCGCATGCGGTCGAGGAAATGATCGATGCCGCGTTCGAGCAGCGATTCGATCACGGTCCGGCGTTCGGTGTCATCCGGTGCCAGCAGGGCAAAGCGCGACAGGGTGTCGGGCAACTGCGCGTTATCCACCAGCATTTTCTCGAAGTGCGGGATGGTCCAGTCGACATCGACGCAGTAGCGGAAAATGCCGCCATCGAGGTGGTCGAAGAGCCCACCGTCCAACAGGGCGGCCACGGCGTGCTCCAGTCGCCCGTTTCCGTCCGCACCCCGGGCGGCGGCCTCGTCGATCAGAAAGTCGAGCATCGGCAATTGCGGGAATTTCGGCGCGCCGCCCAGGCCGCCGTGCTCCTCGTCCAGCGCCTCCTCGAGGCGGGCACGGGCGGCATCGGCGATCGCGACCGGCGGCAGCTGGTCACTGCCCGGCGGGGTGGCGCTCAAGGCCCGATGCACCGCCACGCCCTGCTCGCGCGTCTGCTCGCGCTTTTCCCGGTAGACACGGCGCACCCGCTCGAGCAGGTCGGCAAAGCCGGGCATGCCGAAGCGCGGCTCGGCCGGGAAATAGGTACCGATAAAGAACGGGGTCAGGTCGTCCGGGTTGAGAAACGCGGTCAGCGGCCAGCCGCCACCGCGCTGATTCAGGAGCGCGTGGGCCGTCTGGAAGGTCTTGTCGAGATCGGGACGTTCCTCGCGATCGACCTTGATGTTGACGAAATGCCGGTTCATCACCGCCGCGATCTCGGGGTTCGAGAAGCTCTCGCGCGCCATCACGTGACACCAGTGACAGGCGGCATAACCGATCGACAGCAGGATCGGACGATCCTCGTCGCGGGCACGGGCGAGCGCCTCGTCGGTCCAGGCATACCACTCGACCGGGTTGTCGGCATGGGCCTGGAGGTACGGACTCGTCGATTCGAGCATGCGGGGATTGGTCATCCGGTGCCCCTGATCGTGAGGTGGGTGGTTAAGGAAGGTCTGCACGAAAGCCATGCCCCTGAAGGCTTGGCGAGTCGTTCGTGATCAAGGCGCGATGTCGCGGGCGTGCCGGTGGCCACGTCAAGACATCGCAACGCCGAGCACGGGCGACTCGCCAGGCCCCGCCGGGCGTGTCTTGAGCGGCATGGCTTTCGTGCAGACCTTCCCACGGATACTGGTAGACTCCCAGCGGATTCACAACCGCGGAACCGCGTTGCCCATGGATTACCCCGCCATCGACCCCATCGCCCTGCAGATCGGCCCGCTGGCCATCCACTGGTACGGGCTGATGTACCTGTTCGGCTTCGCCGGCGCCTGGGCGCTGGCCCGCCTGCGCGCCCGTCGCCCCGACTGGCCGGTCAGCCCGGTGCAGGTCGACGACCTCCTCTTCTACGGGGCGCTGGGCGTGATCGTCGGCGGACGCGTCGGCTACATGCTCTTCTACCAGCCGGGCATGCTGATCGACTCGCCGTTGAGCCTGTTCGCGCTCTGGGACGGCGGCATGAGCTTTCATGGCGGGCTACTGGGCGTGCTGGTGGCCATGGGCCTCTACGCACGCCGGCAGGGCCTGGCGTTCTTCACGGTCACCGACTTCATCGCCCCGCTGGTGCCCATCGGCCTGTTCTTCGGCCGGATCGGCAACTTCATCAACGCCGAGCTGTGGGGCAGCCCCACCAGCCTGCCGTGGGGCATGGTCTTCCCGGGAGCCGGCCCCGAGCCGCGCCACCCGTCGATGCTCTACGAGGCCTTCCTCGAGGGGCTGGTGCTGTTCGTCCTGCTGTGGGTGTTCTCGATGAAGCCACGGCCGCGCATGGCGGTCTCCGGGCTGTTCCTGCTCGGCTACGGCGTGTTCCGCTTCGCGGTGGAGTTCGTGCGCGAGCCGGATGCGCACATCGGCTACCTTGCCGGCGGCTGGCTGACCATGGGCCACCTGCTTTCCGCCCCCATGATCGTCGCCGGGATCGCCCTGCTGGCTTGGGCCTATCGCCGCGGTATCATGGACCGCCCCGCTCACACCCAACCGACCACGAGTTCCGAATGAAGGCCTATCTCGACCTGATGCAGCGCGTCCTCGATAACGGCGTGGACCGCGACGACCGCACCGGCACCGGCACGCGCAGCGTCTTCGGCCACCAGATGCGCTTCGACCTCTCGGCAGGCTTCCCGGCACTGACCACCAAGAAGCTGCACCTGCGCTCAATCATCCACGAGCTGCTGTGGTTCATCAGTGGCGATACCAACGTGCGCTACCTGCAGGACAACGGGGTGCGCATCTGGAACGAGTGGGCCGACGAGAACGGCGACCTGGGCCCGGTCTACGGCGCGCAGTGGCGCTCCTGGCCTGACCGCGACGGCGGCACCATCGACCAGCTCGGCCAGGTGATCGAGCAGATCAAGAGCAATCCGGACTCGCGCCGGCTGATCGTCACGGCCTGGAACCCGGCCGACGTGCCCGAGATGGCCCTGCCGCCCTGCCATCTCCTGTTCCAGTTCTACGTGGCCAACGGCAGGCTCTCCTGCCAGCTCTATCAGCGCAGCGCGGACATCTTCCTTGGCGTGCCGTTCAATATCGCAAGCTACGCCCTGCTGACCATGATGGTCGCGCAGGTCTGTGATCTCGAGCCGGGCGAGTTCGTCCACACGCTGGGCGATGCCCACCTCTACCACAACCATCTCGACCAGGCACGCGAGCAGCTCACCCGTGAGCCGCGATCACTGCCGACCATGCGCATCAACCCGACGCGGCGCACCATCGACGACTTCGTCTTCGAGGACTTCGAACTGGTCGATTACGACCCGCACCCGCACATCAAGGCCAAGGTCGCCGTCTAACGACGGTTGACCTGCTAACGACGACGGCGGCGCGTCAAGACGAGCGCATTGACGTGAACCACCCCCGCGTTTGGGCTAGACTGCTGGGTTGATCCCGTTCAACCACCATGCCGCAAGGCAGGAAACCGCATGCGCGTCAGTCTCATCGCCGCGATGGCCCGCAACCAGGTCATCGGTCGCAACAACCAGCTTCCCTGGCGGCTGCCGGCCGATCTCAAGCACTTCAAGCAGTTGACCATGGGCAAGCCCCTGATCATGGGGCGCAAGACCTTCGAGTCGATCGGCAAGCCGCTGCCCGGCCGCACCAACATCGTGGTCACCCGCGACGAGGACTTCGCCGCCGACGGCGTGATCGTGGTGCACACGCTCAACGCCGCGCTCGCCGAGGCGGAGAAACACCTCGACGAGAGCGAGGAAGCCATGGTGATGGGCGGGGCGAACATCTACTACCAGTACCTGCCCCGCGCCGACCGGATGTATCTCACGCTGGTCGAGGTGGAAGTCGCGGGCGACGCGCACTTCCCGGTCTACGTCCCCGACGAGTGGGAACTGACCGAGGCCACGCGTCACGACCCGGACGACAAGAACCCCTACGCCTACCAGTTCCTGGTGTTCGACCGCGTACCGACCTGAACCCCGGCCGGCCTTGCCGGTCTGACCTGACCCACGACATCAACTATCATCCGGTGAAGGGATTCCCGATCACGGCGGCGGTGCCTGGCACCCCGCCGGAACCGCCAACCCCGGAGTCCGCATGACCCAGCCGTCCCTCGACCTGCGCGACGAATTCGACTACCAGCCCGAGCTGATCGCCCGGCTGGTGGACGTCTACGAGATCGCCCTCAAGCATCGCTGGATCTACGCCAGCGTGATCGCGCTCACCGGCGCGTTCTTCATGCTGCAATGGTCGCTTCTGGCCGACACGGCCCAGTACGGCCACCCCTGGGTGGGCGTGCCGCTGATCGCGATGGCCGTCTGGCTGGCCCTCGCCCCGGCAGCGACCATCGCTAAGTGGGTGTCCCTGCCCGCCCACTTCAGCGGCGACTACCTCTCCTACCGCGACATCCACTGGATGCAGCAGATGACCGAGCGCCACCCGGTGCTGGTCACCACCGCCGAGCCCTTCCTCAACGCGCGCGAGCCGGTGCCGGTCGGCGCCCTGCGTCTGTTCTGGGCACCCCTGGTCCGCGAGGAAGAACGTCACCAGCGCTAGCTCAAGCCCGGGGTGAACCGATAACAAAGGCCCGCCATTCGGCGGGCCTTCCTGTATGCGGCCGAAGCAGCGAGGATCAGATACGGATGTAGGTCCAGCCACGCTGCATCCGACGCACCACCTCGCTTACGGCCGTGTCGACCACTTCCACGTTCGGCAGTACCGCGACGTCCTCCCCCTCACGCTGTAGGCGCGCGAGACTCTGGCCGCAAGCGGTGAATTCCAGGTTGGGGTGATCCCTCAACATGGCGGCGATCCGCTGGGCATGCGGTGTCACATTCTGCCGCACGAGGTTCACCCCACCCGAGTTGGCCAACACCTGCAAGTGAAAATTGGGGTTATTGTCGGCGTTGGCAAGCAGACTTTCCGCTGTATCGAGAGCCTGGTCGAAGGTCTGACGGTCGGACGATCCGACATGCAGGATGATGCGCGTGTCCTGCTTCGCCGTCTCTTCGTTCAGCGCCGCCGTCGCTTCCGCCACGGTGCCGGGGCCGGTGGATGGAGTCGGCAACCCGGAACTGGCCAGCCAGCCGATCATCACCCCAGCCCCCACGAGCAGACTCGCGGCCACAGCCCGACGCCAACCGCCAGGTCGAGAACGGCCGGCGTAACGATCCGGCACCATCGGCGGCGCGGCATAGGCCTGCTGCACCCAATCCTTCATCTGATCGAGATCGCAGACCTCCTGGGCCAGTTCCGGGTGGCGACGGATGGCCCGACGCACGCGCCGACGGGACTCCGCGTCAAGCTGGTTGTCGACGAAGGCGTTCAGATCCTCCTCCGACACGTGCTCCCGATCGTCTTCATGCAAGTCAGATGTACTCATACCACCCTCCGCAGGTGCCGACGGGGCTTGTCGCCCGAATCAACCACGCCCAGCTCGCTCTCGGCCAGATCGGCCAACAACTGCTTCAACTGCCGCCGTCCCCGACAAAGGCGGCTCATGACGGTGCCGATCGGCAGATCGAGCAGCTCAGCGACCGTCTGGTAAGAAAACCCTTCGAGATCGACCAGGGTCAGAACGGTACGCTGGCCGACCGGCAACGAGGACACCGCGTTGCGGACTTTCTGCACCAGTTCCCAACTGCTGTGCATCCGATCGGGGGCATTGGCCGGATCATCGACCACCTCGTCGAGTTCCGCATCCGGGTACTTTTTCCGCAACAGGTCACACCAGAAACCGTGCAGGATGCGCACCAGCCAGGCTTCCAATGCCTCCATGTCCCGCAACTGGTGACGTTTCTGCAGGGCCCGATACAGGACATCCTGGGTCAGGTCGTCCGCAAGCTCCGGATGCCGGGTCCAGGCATACGCGATGCGATACAGCCGGGGCCGCGCCCGTTCCAGACGGTGACCGAAGGTCAAGACGCGGCAGGCAGACTTGATCAACTCCATTTGCCCTCACTCTCCCACCTCTCGAATCGGGGCAGTCCCTTTTTTGTTTGATTGTTCGCCTAGGGGGTAGACGGATCTGCGCGGCAGTTTATTCCACCTTCGATGCCATTTGCCCGTTCCGGGAAAAACTTTCAATCACGGGGGAATAAACCCACCCCCACCCTCGTCTCCCCCCTAAGACCCGGCCGATCGAAATCGCCCGTATGTCACGACGTGCGATGACCGGGACTTTCAACCTCAATCCATGACCAGACGAGGAGAGAATCCTTCATGAAACAGGCCCATGCTGCCCGGAAAGCACTGCGTAACGCACTGCTTGCGCCCGTGCTCCTAGCCGCTCTGGCGATCGGAGGGACCGTCCAGGCGAACGATCCGGCCGACCCGGTCGACCAGGTCCTCAAGGAAAAACCGTTCGCCGATGCCCGGGTGGTCCTACAGATCAGCGACCCCGACCCCTTCAAGCAGACGTTGGTGCTGAACGTCGCCCAGAACTTGCTCAAGTTCTATGGCCCGGATCGGGTCGACATCGAGGTGGTCGCCTTTGGCCCCGGTCTTCGCCTGCTATTCGCGGACAACGCTCAGGCCGGCCGCATCGCCACCCTTGCAGACCAAGGTGTCCGCTTCAGTGCTTGCAAGAACACCATTACCAACATGGGCAAGAAACTCGGCCGCGAGCCGGCGCTTAACCCCACTGCGCGCATCGTGCCGGCCGGCATCGTCCGCCTGATCAAGCTCAATCAGGCCGGCTACTTCGTCGCCAAGCCGTAAGCGACACCCCGGTCATCGATAACGAGAAGACGGCAATTACAAGAACCGAACCACCACGGCAAAAGCAGCGACAGACCTGATCGACAGGCTGCGCCGAAACAAGGAGAAAAGAGCCATGAAGAGCACGCATCAACGACTCACCGCCACTGCACTCGGCATCTGCCTCGGACTGGGGGCCGCCGGCTCGGCCCAGGCGGCCAACTGGCTGATGCTGCAGGGCACCGAGAAGGCCGACAACGCCCCGCGCGCCAAGGTCTGGGGCTTCATCCAGCCCGAGTACCAGCAGGACTTCAGTGACGCGCACCCGACCGACACCTACATTCCGCCCAAGCTGATCGGGCCGGGGCTCGACGACCAGTCGGCCTTCAACATCAGGCGCGCGCGCATCGGGGTCCGCGGCACCGGTTTCCCGCTCGACGGCAAGGTTAACTACTTCCTGCTGGCCGAGTTTGGTAACAACGCCATCACCAACGGTGGCCGCTACGGCGACTACACCCCCGCTCTGACCGACGCGAGCGTCACGCTCAACTACATCCCGGGCGCACGCATCCGGGCCGGCCTGTTCAAGACACCAGGCGCCGAGGAGGCCCTCCAGGGCATCATCGCCCTGCCCTACATCAACTACACCAGCGTCACCAACCAGCTCTTGCTCGAGCGCTTCCCGGATGACGGCGACAGCAATATCCCACCGCAGACCACGCCCAGCGCGGACATGAACGGTTTTTCCCAGTCGGCCGGCGCGTACCGCGACACCGGTATCCAGATCTTCGACTCCTTCGATACCGGCAAGTGGGAACATAGCTATGCGGCCATGCTGGGTAACGGCAACGGCGTACAAATACTGGACGACGACAGCAACAAGGACGTTTACCTGTACTGGTCATCGGCCTATCTCTTCGACGGCAAGGCTGGTGGCCCGTGGCGCTCGACCATGAAACTGTTCGGCTGGTATCAGGACGGCAAGCGCACCAATGCCTACGACAAGAATCAGGAGCAAGACCGCACCCGTTATGGCATCGGGGCCTTTTATCTCAAACGCCCATTCCGCGTTAGCGCCGAGTACATCAAGGGCGAGGGGATGATTTTCCAGGGGCAACACACCCCGCAAGCAATGTTCAATGACTTCAAGGCCGAAGGTGGCTACGTTGAAGGCGCCTACTTCGTCCCGAACACGCCGTTCGAGTTGCAATTGCGCTACGACACCTACAACCGCAACGTCGACCAGCCGAACAAGGCGACCTTCGACACCTGGACGGCCGGCGTGCAGTACCACATCAACAAAAAGACCCGCGCGACGCTGAACTATGCCTTCCGCGACTTCAGCTCAGACGCGGCCGGCCCCAACTCCCATCTCGAGGGAGTTGGCGACCGAGTGTCCGTTCAATTGACGGCGGTCTTCTGAACGCACGCCGTTTACTTAATCGACTCCATTGCCAATGCTTGCTCGCCCCATGGGGCGAGCTTTTTCGGTAGTAATGACCCCGGAAACCGGAGGACGCTCATGCCCATACGCACGTCACCTCAGGTCGCGATTCGCACAGCCACGCTGCTGCTAGCAGTCCTAATCTGGCTTGGCACCGCCGGCCACGCGCTGGCGGAAAAGCCTGCCACGACGCTCGCCGGTGACACGAGCATCACCTCTCTCTTCGGGTCGACCGGCGCTTGGCTAACGACCTTGCTGCTGGCCCTAGGTGCGGGCTGGTTTGCCGGTCGCCGGCGAAAAACGGCCCTGGAGCCGGAGATGGCTCGCCTTCAGCATTGTTTCGAGGACAACAGCTCGATACTCATGCTGACCAACAGCGAGACCGGTCGCATCGTCAACGCCAACCAAGCAGCTGCCGAGTTCTACGGTTGGCCGCGGGAAAGCCTAATCGATCGACCTCTGCACGAGTTGTGGACCGAGCCATGCAAGCACTGGTCTCGGAGCTCGCGCCCCGAATTACCTGCACCCGCCTGCCACCTGCACACCCACAAACGACGCAACGGCGAAAAACGGCGGGTCGAAGTTCATGCCACCCCGTTTCGGGACCAAGACGGCACTGCTCATGTATTTTCCATCCTGCACGACGTCACCGAACGCGAGCGCGCCGCGGAGGCCCTGGAACGCGAACGGAGCCGTCTCGCCAACGTGATCGAGAGCAGCCAAGCGGGCACATGGGAATGGGAGATCGATTCCGGGAAAATGACCTGCAACAAGCGTTGGGTGGAGATGCTCGGTTACGGCTTGGACGAACTCGCACCGATCACGATCGAAACCTGGCAGGGGCTCGTGCACGACGATGATCGCGCACTGGTCTCTAGCAAGCTCGCCGCATGCCGGCAGGGCGGACAGGATGCTTGCGAAATTGAAGCACGCATGCGCTGCCGAAACGGCGGCACCATGTGGACCCTGGCACAGGGACGCATCCTCGAATGGGCACCGGGCGGCGAACCACTAAAAATGTGGGGCACCCTCCACGACGTCTCTCACCGAAAACGGATGGAACAGGACCTGTGGCTGGCGGCCAGCGTGTTTTCACAGGCGAACGAGGCAATCATGATCACGGATCTCGACGCGCGCATCATCGATGTCAACCAAGCCTTCACTCACATGACCGGCTGGGAGCGGGAAGAAGTGG
Source organism: Guyparkeria hydrothermalis (assembly GCF_023555375.1). Taxonomy (GTDB): domain Bacteria; phylum Pseudomonadota; class Gammaproteobacteria; order Halothiobacillales; family Halothiobacillaceae; genus Guyparkeria; species Guyparkeria hydrothermalis. The sequence continues at coordinate 213,902 of NZ_JAJSEE010000005.1, read as the reverse complement.
TCGGTCACACCCCCAAGCTTTTCCAATCGGGATTGCACGGTCCGGATTTCTACCGGGAAATGCGCAACCGGCTTAAGCGAACGGGGCATTGGTCCGGGGAGGTATGGAACTGCAACAAGGCCGGCGAGCTGTATGCCGAACGCCTGACTATCAGCGTGGTTCGCGACGCGCAGGACCGCCCCTGCAACTACATTGCCCTGGCTTCGGACATCACCGATCTCAAGAACTATCAAAAGGAGCTTGAGCACCGCGCTTCCCACGATGAACTGACCGGGCTTCCCAATCGGGTGCTTATGGCTGATCGTCTTCGACAGAGCATGGCGACCAGTCGCCGCAGTGGGAAATTTCTGGCCGTCGCGTTTCTCGATCTGGATGGGTTCAAATCCGTAAACGATCGCCATGGACACGACATCGGCGACCGATTGCTCAAAAGCATGAGCGAGGATCTGAACGACGAATTGCGTGCCACCGACACCCTATCTCGTATCAGTGGTGACGAGTTCGTGATCTTGCTGACTGACTTGGAACAAGTCGCACAGGCCTACCCGGTGCTTGATCGGCTCGTAAGTACGGCTGCCGCCAACCGGGTAGTCAACGGACGAGATATCCACTTATCGGCAAGCGTCGGCGTCACGTTTTACCCACAGCCTCAAGAGGTCGATGACGAGACGTTGCTTCGCCAGGCAGACGCCGCGATGTATCGAGCGAAACGCGCCGGTCGCGGCAGGCTGGTCCCTTACGAGCCAAGCGCTGCAGAGGACTCCTGCTAGATAGGGGCCTTGAAACAAACTCACCCTTCGGACGGCAGGCGCACCTGCCGCTCGGCTTGCTCGAGCACGTGGTCGTGGAAGCTGCGCATCACCGGGGTGTCGCGCTTGCCCTGCCGTTGCACCATGTACCAGTGCCGGATGATCGGTAACCCGTCGACGTCCAGTATCACCAGCCGACCGGTCTCCAGCTCCAGTTCCAGGGTGTGCTGCGAGACGATCCCCACGCCGAGGCCCGCCTCGATCGCCTGCTTGATCGCCTCGTTCGAGCGCATCTCCAGCCCCGGCTTTACCGCAAGCCCGTGTTCCTCGAAGAACCGCTCGATCGCCGCGCGCGTGCCCGAGGCCGATTCGCGCTGCACGAAGCGGTGCTGCGCCAGCTCCTCGAGCGCGATCGACTTGCGCCCGGCCAGCGGGTGATCGGCCGCCGCGATGGCGACCAGCGGGTTTTCCAGGAACGCCTCGGAGTGCAGGTCGGCATCCGTGGGCGGCTCGCCCATGATCACGATGTCGGCCTCGTTGTCGGCCAGCTGGCGCAGCAGCCGTTGCCGGTTGGTGACGTCCAGGCTGATCGACACGCCCGGGTAGCGCTTGGAGAAATCGGCCAGCAGGCGGGCAACGAAGTAGTTCGCCGTACTGGCGACGCTCACCCGCAGGTGACCGCGATGCACCCCCTTCATCCCCTCGAGCACCTCCTCGGCCTCGGTGATCACCTCGAGGATCCGCTGGGCGTAGCCGTACAGCTCCCTTCCGGCATCCGTGAGGTAGAGTTGCCGACCGGTCTGCTCGAACAGGGGCAGGTCGACATTGTCCTCCAGCTGACGGATCTGCATTGACACCGCGGGTTGGGTAAGATGCAGCTTCTCGGCTGCCTTGGTGTAGTTGAGGAGCTCGGCCGCGGCGCTGAAGACGCGGAGCTGGTGCAATGTGAATCGAATCATCGGCTAACCCATAAGGCTTTCTTTATGGTGAACATCACTTATTTTGAATTGCTTTGATGGTCGGTGGACGTATAGTATCGGCCGAGACGAAAGAGGGGCCTTCCCCTAGGTCGATCCCAAACCCAATGCCAACCTTACCCTTCCGGAGGATCGCTATGGCGACTAAAAGTTACAGCGCGGGCGTAAAAGATTACCGCGAAACCTACTGGATGCCGGAGTACACGCCGCTCGACACCGATCTGCTGGCGTGCTTCAAGATCACCCCGCAGCCGGGCATCGATCGCGAGGAAGCCGCTGCCGCCGTTGCAGCCGAGTCCTCCACCGGTACCTGGACCACGGTGTGGACCGACCTGCTGACCGACATGGACTTCTACAAGGGTCGTGCGTACCGCATCGAGGACGTGCCCGGTGACGACTCCGCCTTCTACGCGTTCATCGCGTACCCGATCGACCTGTTCGAGGAAGGCTCTGTCGTCAACGTGTTCACCTCGCTGGTCGGCAACGTATTCGGCTTCAAGGCCATCCGTGGCCTGCGCCTGGAAGACGTTCGCTTCCCGATCGCCTACATCAAGACCTGTGGTGGTCCCCCGCACGGTATCCAGGTCGAGCGTGACAAGCTGTCCAAGTACGGCCGTCCGATGCTGGGCTGCACCATCAAGCCGAAGCTGGGCCTGTCGGCCAAGAACTACGGCCGCGCGGTCTACGAGTGCCTCCGTGGTGGTCTCGACTTCACCAAGGACGACGAGAACATCAACTCTCAGCCGTTCATGCGCTGGCGTGACCGCTTCCTGTTCGTCCAGGAAGCCACCCAGACTGCCGAGAACCAGACCGGCGAGCGCAAGGGTCACTACCTGAACGTCACCGCGCCGACCCCGGAAGAGATGTATAAGCGTGCCGAGTTCGCCAAGGAGATTGGCGCACCGATCATCATGCACGACTACATCACCGGCGGCTTCACCGCGAACACCGGTCTGGCCAAGTGGTGTCAGGAAAACGGCGTCCTGCTGCACATCCACCGCGCGATGCACGCAGTAATCGACCGTAGCCCGACCCACGGCATCCACTTCCGCGTACTGACCAAGATCCTGCGTCTGTCCGGCGGCGACCACCTGCACACCGGTACCGTCGTGGGCAAGCTGGAAGGCGACCGCGCCTCCACGCTGGGCTGGATCGACCTGCTGCGTGAATCCTTCATCCCGGAAGACCGCTCGCGCGGCATCTTCTTCGACCAGGACTGGGGCTCCATGCCGGGCGTCTTCGCCGTCGCATCCGGTGGTATCCACGTCTGGCACATGCCGGCACTGGTCAACATCTTTGGCGACGACTCCGTCCTGCAGTTCGGCGGTGGCACCCTGGGTCACCCGTGGGGCAACGCCGCTGGCGCCGCGGCCAACCGCGTCGCTCTGGAAGCCTGTGTCGAGGCCCGCAACCAGGGTCGCGACGTAGAGCGTGAAGGCAAGGAGATCCTGACCCAGGCTGCCCAGCACAGCCCGGAACTGAAGATCGCCATGGAAACCTGGAAAGAGATCAAGTTCGAGTTCGACACCGTCGACAAGCTCGACACTCAGAACCGCTAATCCAGGCCTTCTTAACCAGAATCTGACTCATAGGTAAGAAACCATGAACCAAATGCAGGACTACAAGACGACGGTCAAGTTCGAGACTTTCTCCTACCTGCCGCCGATGACCCCGGACCAGATCCGCGCTCAGATCGAGTACGCGCTGTCGCAGGGCTGGGCCCCGAGCATCGAGCACGTCGAGCCGGAAAACATGATGAACCACTACTGGTACATGTGGAAGCTGCCGTTCTTCGGTGAAGACAACGTCGAGAACGTTCTCTCCGAGATCGAAGAGTGCCACCGCAAGTACCCGGGCCATCACGTTCGCCTGGTTGCGTATGACAACTTCACCCAGAGCCAGGGTACGGCCTTCGTGGTTTACCGCGCCGGCTGATAAAGCGATGTGGCTGCCCGCCCTCGGGCGAGCAGCCTAACCATCAACACGAGGTACAACAGGCATGCCTGTACAATCTGGAAACAACGCAGCCAGAAATCGTGCAGCAGCTCGCGCCCGACGTGAGGAGCTTTCCCGTGGTGGCAGCACCGCGGCCGCTTCTCAGGGTGGCGGCAGCCTCGCCGGTCTGACCGGCAAGGACCTGGCCCGCGCCCGTCGTGCGCAGTTGTCTGCACACGGCAAGAACGCCAGCACCTCGACCTGGAAAACGGCCGCGTCGGCCGCTCGTCAGAACCCCGCGGCATCGCGGGCTCCGGCGAGCAATGGCGCTGCCGCCTCACAATCCCACGCATCCTCGTCCACCGACGAATCCGTTGACCAGATGTGCTCGCTCGCCGAGTCCGATCCGGGTCAGTTCGGTTCCGAGGCGGACCTGGTGCGGTCCGTCTGCCGTTCGCGTCGCCAGGCCATGGCGAAGTACGGCAAGAGCGCACTCCCGCCGAAGCCCGCCTCCCAGGGCGGCCCGGGTCGCAAGCAGATGCCCTTCGCTGACGAGGTTCGCTCGCAGTCGAAGCCGGCACCGGCTAGCAACGACACCCAGGCCGACCAGGAGACCGAGGCGTCGTTCGAGTCGCTCTGCTCGGTCGCCAAGAAGCGTCCGGCTCGTCTCGGCAAGCAGGCCACCAGCGTGCGCCAGATCTGCCAGGCTCGCCGCGAGGCGATGGCGAACAAGGGCAAGCGTGCGCTGCCGGCCAAGCCGGCCTCGCAGGGCGGCCCGGGACGTGTGGGTTACCAGGTTCCTGGTTATCTGGATACCAGCGCCAGCGGACGCGAAGCGGCCATGCGCCATCGCGAGATGCTGTGCCATTACGGTCGGGGCAGCGCCCCGTCCTGCCGTCCTACCGGACGTCGCAAGACCGAATCCTCCAGCGAGGCGTCCACGCCAAAAAAGGTGGAGACCGGTCACACGATTTCCGGCCGTGAGGTAAAGGGCACCCAGGTGGAGCGCTCCAATCGCGTTTCGGGTAACGAGTCCGGCAGCTGCCGGGTGATTTCCGGCACCGAGTACATCGGTTCCGAGCAGTACGAATCGTTCTGCTCCACCCGCCCGCAGCCGAACGCGCCGAAGGTTCGCACGACCACGACCGCTCGCGGTCATGGCGTCAGCGGCACCGCGGTAGGTCGAGCCGCCCAGGTTACCGGTGACGAGCGCGGGACTTGCGAGTCCGTGACCGGCACCGAGTATCTGAGCAGCGAAGACCTGCAGGCCTTCTGCGGCACCAAGGCCCGCCCGAGCCACGCCGACAAGGTGGTGGAAGGTCGGACCGAGAAGCAGATGCGTGTGACCGGTAGCGACGAGTTCCGCCCGGCCCGGGCCACCGGTTGGGAAGCTGGCGCGAGCCGGCCGATCACCGGCTCCGAGTACGCCGATTCCGGCGTGGCACGGATGACCATCAACGGTGCGCCGAAGAAGGTTGCGGAGACGCACACCTACACGGGTCGTACCGTGTCGGGCACCGCCGTGGGTCGTTCCAGCCACGTCACGGGTGACGAGCCGGGCTCCTGCCGCAACGTCTCCGGTACCCAGTACCTGAGCTTTGAGCAGTACGAGTCGTTCTGCAACACGCAGCCGGAGCCGGGCTACGACAAGGTCGGTATCGACCAGTCGCGCCACGGCCAGCGAATCACGGGCAACCTCGTGGATCGCAGCGAGCGTGTTACGGGCAACGAGCCGGGTTCCTGCTCCCGTGTCACGGGTTCTCAGTACGGCGAACCGCGTCTTTGCGGTGGCGGCGTCGACAAGGTCCAGTCCATGCACACCCTCGGGGGTCGTGGACTGACCGGTCAGCGCGTCGACCATCACCCAAAGATGTCCGGTGACGAGCAAGGGGGGTGCATGCCCGTCACCGGTACCGAGTACTACGGCACTGAACACTACGGTGCCTACTGCTCGGGTTCGCCCGCACCCCGTGCTGAGAAGGTCGAGGAGTCGCTGACCTGTGACGGCCAGACCGTCGGCGGTACGCCGATGGACCGGACCGATCACGTGACCGGTAACGAGTACGGTTACGACCACTACGTCAGCGGCACGCCCTACGCCAACGCGATGCACACCGGTTGTGCCGCGCCGACCAGCTACCCGCTGGCCGCGCCGACCCAGCCGAGTGCACGGTACGTGCCCCAGCAGGCTCACGCCCCGGTCCAGGAGCCGATCACGGCCCCGCAGGACTTCAGCGTGGACACGCCGGCACGCGCCGCTCGCGGACGCGTCACGGGCAGCTCCTTTGACCAAGGTGGCCGTATCACCGGCCCCGGCAACATGGCCATGGGACTGATCACCGGTACGCCGGAGTTCCGTCACCCTGAGCCGAGCGCCGCGCATCCGCGGATGGGTTCGGTCATGCCGACGCCTACGCCTGCCCCGCAGGCGGTGGCCCCGGCACCCGCTCCCGCCCCGGTCCAGCCGGCGCCGACTCAGAACGCACCGGCCCAGCCGGTCGAGGCCGCCGAGCCGCAGCCTGCACCGGCTGTCGCTCCGGCCCAGGCCGAGCTGCAATGCGCCCCGGAGCCGCAGGTTTCCGAGCGCATCACCGGCGAAGGCGGCGATCGCTGCCGCATCACCGGTGACGACTGGTCGCGTAATGGTTCCGTTACCGGTACCGAAGGTCAGTGGGCCCAGTCCCGCAACCCGTCCCTCCGGGGGCAGGCTCGCGGTGCTGTGCGCAACGCCTGGGTCAACCGTGAAGTGCCGCGTCCGGATGTTCCGGCATCCAAGATCACCGGCAGCAGCGGTAACGACATGAACGGGTCGACGATCACCTACTCCGGCGGTGCTCGGGGCTAAGTGGCAGGAATGAACGGTCAGATGACACAACAGCGGTTCCGTCGCAGCAGTCTGGGTGCGCCCCGACTGGGTCAGCGTCGGGCGCCGTTCGGACTGGGCGCACCCAGCGGGCCTCGCAGCCCCCTGGGCACGCCCCAGCCGATCGCGCACCCGGCCTGCCCCTCGCTGCCGGAGCGCGGTTGTCATCACCCGCTCACCGACCACGAGGCCAACCGGCAACTGGCGTACTGCGAAGACTCCGTCAAGGAGCGGTTCGATCGCATCGTGCCGTTTCTCAAGGAAGTGGCCGCCCTGCCCCGTGACGGGCAACTGGGCGACCGCATCCAGGAGCTGGCCACCGACTGGCTGGGCCACGGCTTTGACGAGGCCCTGGTCAACGACAGCTGGATCGAGGGTCCGGACCTGAAGGGGCTCTTCGCGCGTGCCACCTTTGACGCGCTCAACGCTGCCACCCGGCAGTTCGGGCGCAAACTGGAAGACCAAAAGGACGACGCACTGTCCACGAGCAGCTTCTTCCTCGACTGCGGCTTTCACGCGGTCGATATCAGTCCCTGCTCGGACGGACGGTTAAAGGGCCTGATGCCGTTTATCTTTCGGCTCCCGCCCTGGTCGTTCACTTATCGCAAGGCGTATGCCGGCGCACTGTTCGACGTCGAGGAAGATCTTCGACTCTGGAGCGAAGTCGAACTCCGCCGGTTTCGCGAGGGCGTACCGAACCGGGCTGACGAGGGTAGCCGCTATCTCAAGATCGCGGTCTACCACGGCAGCTCCTCGGACCCTCACCATGAAGGCTGCGCCGCGCATGGCAGCGACGAGCGCAAGGCAGCCGAGGCCGCACTGGACCGGCTGTATGCCTTCCGCCAGGCAGTGGAGAACACCTACTGCTGTGGCGCGAGCACGGACATCCTGCTGGTGGGTGTCGACACGGACACGGACGCGATTCGCGTCCATGTCCCCGACGCCAACGGCGATGTCAGCGTGCACCGATACATCGACAACGCCTACCTGTACCAGGAGACGTTGAACCTGGAGCGCGATGCGGCCCATCTGGCCATCTACGATGCCATCCGCTCGGTCAACGAAACCGACGACTGGGGGCGTTCGACCGGGGGCGAACCGCACGACGGCATGCGACGGTTCGTTGCCAACCTGCTGATCAGCAACCTGTCACAGATCGATTACGTGACGGAGCGTTACCAGGGGCGCTACCCGGCCGAGATCATCGGCCACGCCGAACGCTACATCAGCGTCGGCGATGGCTTCGAGGAGGTGCAGATGCGCAATCTGGCGTATTTTGCGCACCTCCACACGGTGGAAGAGAACACAAACGACCTGGACGTCGGGATCAAGATTTTCCGCAAGCTCAACGTGAGCCACGGACTGCCAATTCCGATCGCCATCCACTTCCGTTACGACGGTCGTGTTCCGGGTGCACGCGACCGGGCCGAGGCCCGGGCACAGCGGGTCTGCAACGCGATCCGCGAGCGTCACTCGGAGCTGGATGAGCAGGGCATGCTGTATTTCCAGCTGACCGTTCAGGACCGCCCGTCGGGCAGCGACATTGAAGAGGTTTCTCAGGCATGAAGATCATGCGGGTCGAAAAGACCTTGGTCTCGACCAACCGGATCGGCGAGCTGGGCCACCGCCCGCTCCTGGTCGTGACCGACAAGCCGGGCGGCACACCGCAGGTCGCGGTGGACGCGATCGGCTGCATCCCGGGTGACTGGGTGATCTGCGTCGGTTCCTCGGCGGCTCGGGAAGCCGCGGGTAGCAAGTCCTACCCGTCCGACCTGACCATCGTCGGGATCATCGACCAGTGGTCCGCTGAGTGACATGGAGATCATGCAGGTACGTTCCGACCTGGTGGCCACGCGGCGTGTGCCCGGGTTGAAACACGTTTCCTTGAGGGTGCTGGTCGACCAGTCCGGCAAACTCAACGTCGCGGCCGATCCGGTCGGGGCACCAGAGGGTAAATGGGTCGTCACCGTCAGCGGTTCCGCCGCCCGGTTGGCGCTCCCGGATCCCACGATCCAGACGGATCTGACAATTGTCGGCATCATCGATCACTGGGATCCTTGCTGACATTAGGTTTTCGTTTTAACAAGTCGTTCGAGAGGAGAGACAAGATGGCTGATGTATCCGGTATCGCACTGGGAATGATTGAAACGCGCGGCCTGGTGCCGGCAATCGAGGCGGCTGACGCCATGACCAAGGCGGCCGAGGTTCGCCTGGTTGGTCGTCAGTTCGTTGGTGGCGGTTACGTGACCGTTCTGGTCCGTGGCGAGACCGGCGCGGTCAACGCCGCCGTTCGCGCTGGCGCCGACGCCTGTGAGCGTGTTGGTGACGGTCTGGTTGCTGCGCACATCATCGCGCGTGTCCATTCCGAAGTAGAAAACATCCTGCCGAAAGCCCCGGAAGCCTAAGGCGGATTTACGTAATGTCGGCGGCCTGACGTCGCCGGCTGATTCAACTACAGCTTGGGAGTAACTCAAATGGCTGATGTATCCGGTATCGCACTGGGAATGATTGAAACGCGCGGCCTGGTGCCGGCAATCGAAGCGGCTGACGCCATGACCAAGGCTGCCGAGGTTCGCCTGGTTGGTCGTCAGTTCGTTGGTGGCGGTTACGTGACCGTTCTGGTCCGTGGTGAGACCGGCGCGGTCAACGCTGCCGTTCGCGCTGGCGCCGACGCCTGTGAGCGTGTCGGTGACGGCCTGGTCGCTGCGCACATCATCGCGCGTGTCCACTCCGAGGTAGAGAACATTCTGCCGAAAGCGCCGGACGCCTAAGTCCGCGCAATTTGAGCAGGCTCCTGTGGTCGTGTCCCCGTGGCACGACCCTGTCTGCCAACCAGATTCTTTTTCAGGAGCCGTTCAGACATGAGTGCTGACGGCTCTTGTTGGATTGACCGACCTGAGGGTTCATTACATGGCTAATTCCGGTATTGCACTGGGCATGATCGAAACGCGTGGCCTCGTCCCTGCCATCGAGGCGGCGGACGCAATGACCAAGGCCGCCGAAGTGCGGCTGGTCGGCCGCTCGTTCGTCGGTGGCGGTTACGTCACCGTTCTCGTGCGCGGCGAGACCGGGGCCGTGAACGCTGCCGTACGTGCCGGCGCCGATGCCTGCGAGCGCGTCGGCGACGGCCTGGTGGCCGCCCACATCATTGCCCGCGTGCATGGTGAGGTCGAGACGATCCTGCCGGAGGATGCCGCCCACTGCGAATCCTCCTGGTGCGTCCCGTCTATCGCGTGACGCATCGCTGCTTGATGGCTGATACCTGAGACGAGGATTAGCAATGAGCATGCGGAACAATTCGCGTGTGATCGGGCTGCTCGGACGCGCCCTGGAACTGGAAATGGAAGCCGCCCAGCAGCATGCCACCCGTGCCACGTTGGCATCGCTCTGGGGCCAGCAGTCGCTGGCCGAACAATTGACGCGCCTGTCGGACGAGGAAATGGGGCACGCCGACCTCGTCACCCGACAGATGTTGCTGTTGGGGTTCGCCCCGCCGGCGCTCTCCCTCGCCCCGGTCCGGCCCGGCCGCGACCCGGAGGAACTCCTGGCCCTCGCCCGGACCAAGGAGTGGGAGACCGTGCGGTTCTACGAGGACGCCGCCAACTGGTTCCGGCGATTCCAGCCGGACGAGACCGGCGCCCTCTTTGCCCATCTGTTCAACGAAGAGCTGGGCCACGTCCGTCAGCTCGGCGGTTAGGGAAGGGCTGAGCGAATGACATACCGCTCTGCGCGCCTTGAGCCGGGCAGATGCAAGGCGCTCGTCCGCCGTGGAAGGGTGACTCCCTTTCCAAGGACGACAACGCAGCAGATGTCCGGCTCAAGGCGCGCCCTGCGGGGCTTGGCGAGTCGCCCGTGCTCCGCGTTGCGATGCCTTGACGTGACCACCGGCACGCCGGCGACATCGCGCCTTGACCACGAACGACTCGCCAAGCCAGAGTGGCATGGCATTCGCGCAGACCTTCCCAAGACAACACGAGTTCTCAGGGAGAACGCACATGGCTGAGACGACCGACATTCAGGTGGACGGCTGGCAGACCCAGAAGCGCCCCCCCATGCTGATCCGCAAGTTCGAGTTCGCGGACTACTCGCAGACGCGCGATTTCCTCGACCGGCTCGCCGAGGTCTCCGAGGAGATGGGTTACCACCCGAGCCTGCAGTTCGACCGCACGCAGGTGAGCGTCAACGTCTCCCCGCTCGAGGAGACGCTCGGTGATCTCGAGGTACGCTTTGCCAAACAGGCCACCGAACTGGCCGAACAGACCCAGCAAGCGGGTTAACCTGGCAGGCTGACCCCATCAAGGAGGGTGACACCATGGCCGCACACGTCATCGCACTGGCCAATCTCAAAGGCGGCTGTGGCAAGACCACGCTGTCGATCAACCTCGCCTCCGGGCTTGCCCGGCGGGCCGAGGTCGGCCTGATCGACGCCGATCCCCAGGGGGCGTTGCGCCACTGGTCCGGCTGGGGCGAGGCCAAGTCCGGCCTGCCCCGCCTGTTCGACGATCACGACGACGCGCACGCCAACCTCGCCGCCGCGCGTGAGTCCTGCGACTACGTCATCGTCGACTGCCCGCCCTCACTCGACATGAACGTGACCATCGAGCTGCTGCTCCACAGTCACCAGGTCCTGATCCCCGTTCTCCCCTCGCCGCTCGACCTCTGGGCGAGTGCCGACACCGTCAAGGCGGTCAACAAGGCCCGCGAGAACGGCAACGAATCCCTTTCGGCGGCTCTGTTGCTCAATCAGACCGAACCGCGCAGCGCCATGACCCGTGCCATGCAGAACGCCGTCACGGGCCTTGGCTTGCCTGTCCTCCCGGCGGCGGTGCGTCGTCGGGCCGCCTATCGAACGGCGGTCGTGGAAGGAGTGAGCGTCTACCAGCTTGGCGGCCGCGGTCGTGCGGCGGTGGACGAAATCGAGAACATCATTGACGAGGTAACGCCATCATGAGCAAGTTGGAAGACAAGCTGAGCGCCAGCGTGAAGTCCGAGTCCCAGGCCACTCCGAACAAGCCGGCCGAGACCGCCAAGACCGAAACCAAGCCCGCGGCAGCGAGCAGCACGGCGGCCAAGCCGGCGGCCTCGACCGCCACGGCCAGCAAGGCCCCGGCCAAGCGCGCCACCCCGGCCCGCAAGCCGGCCCCGAAGACGACCGCGCGCAAGCCCGCGGCCAAGAAGCCCGCCAGCAAGCCGGCCGCCAAGTCCAGCACCACCCGCAAGCCGGCGGCCAAGTCGCAGGCACCGGGCCAGGGAAAGCAGCCGCTGCATCCGCGCCGCGTCTGGCCGGACTGATCGCCGCGGCGAGGTCCGCGCGATCCGCCAGGCCACACGAGCCCGGCAGTCGTACTGACCCGTTGTCTAGGCCGGCCCCGCGCCGGCCACTTTCTTCCTTGCCACAAGCAGAGCCACGATCGATGCCATGACGAGTGCACGGCTAGAAGACCAGGAGCGCCTCGACGAACTGGGCGAATCCGCACGCGAGATCCTCGAGATCCACTGGGTGGACGCCTCGCGGGTGTTCTCGCCGCGTGCGCTCGAGGCCTACCTCGAGGGCGCGATCAGCCTGCAATCGCTGGGTCGGGGCGAGGAACTGGTCCTCGCCTACATCGAGAGCCTGCCGCAGGTGGCCCGGGAGATCGGTACCGATGCCGCCTTCGAGCTCCTCTCGATGGCGATCAAGATGTTCTCCAAGACCAGTGGCGCCGTACTCGTCCTGCTGTTCTCCACCTCACCGGTGGCCGCGAACCGCCTCGGCGAGGCCTCGCTGTTCCAGCAGTACCTGTCACTGGTCAACTTCATTCTCGCGCAGGCGCCACGCGCCCTGCGCCCCATGCTCACGCAGCTCGACCACCTGCTCGAGGTGCTCACCCTGGGTGGCCTGCGCCGCTGGGCGACCTGGGGCATCAACGCCCACCGCAACGACTTCGATGCGCTGGACGCCTACTTCAGCCTGGCCAGCCCCGATGCCGAGGCCGTGCTGCAGAAGGAGCGTCGCGGCACCCTGTTCGTCGACGTCCAGCGCCGCCTGGTCATGTATCTACGCGCACTGTGGGCACGCAATTTCCTGATGCGCCCCACTTCGGGCGACTTCGAGAGCCGCGAGGGCTACCGCCCCTTCATCGAAGGGCCGTTCATCAACCTGCCCGATGCCTTCGATGACTACGTCGACCGCGACGATTCCTCGGTCGACGGCGTCAATCTCTACCGCGCCGCGGCCTCGCACGCCGCCGGGCACATGATCTACTCGGGCTTCGACGCCGAGTCCGAGGACGCCTCCAAGCTGCAGCAGACCTTCATCGGCCTGATGGAGGACGCGCGCGTCGAGACCCTGGCCGGCAAGGACTTCCCGGGGCTCGCGCCGCTGTGGACCCGCATCGCGCGAATCGCGGTCAACCGCCACGAGGAAACCGATCCGGACCGTGTCGGCCCGTTGCTCGACCGCATCGCGCTCGCCCTGCTCGACCCCGATTACGTCGACGACCACCCGCTGATCGCTCAGGCCCGCGAGGCGGTCGGCCACATCCGCGAGGACCTCGAGGACTACGAGCGCGTCCGCGCCGCCGGCCTGGCACTGGCCGAGCGCGCCAACGAGCTGGGTCTGCACTTCAGCCCCAGCCAGGACGTGCCCAGCATCCCCTACCGCGACGACAACCGCTTTCTGTTCGAGAAGCCCGAGTCGGCGTTCGAGATCCAGCAACAAGGCAGCGTCGACGACAAGCGTCGCTACGTCACGCTCATGGAGATGCTCAACTCGCTCGACGTCGAGTACATCTCCGCGGAGGACGCCGACGAGATCTGGGTCCTGGGCACCGAGCTCTACGACAACCACGGGCGCAAGTACTCGGACATCTTCGCCGAGGACCGCACGCTCTCGCCGGTGCACTACCACGAGTGGGATTACATGTCCCAGCTCGAGCGCCCGTACTGGACCACCATCAACGAGAAGCGCCCGGTCGACGGCGACCCCGAGACCATCGACGCGATCCTCGATCGCCACAAGCCGCTGGTCCGGCGCCTGAAATACCTGATCGAGGGCATCCAGCCGCAGGGCGTGGTGCGCGAGAAGAAGGTCGAGGACGGCGACCAGATCGACCTCAACGCGGCCGTGAACGCGATGATCGACATCCGCATGGGCCAGACCCCGGACCCGCGCATCGGTATCCGTACGCGCCTGCAGATCCGCGATCTGTCGGTGATGCTGTTGATCGACCTGTCCGAGTCGACCAACGACGTGCTCGGGCGCGGCGACGAGGAGACCACGGTGCTGGACCTCTCGCGCGAGGCGGCCGCCCTGCTCGCCGATGCCATCCACCGCGTAGGCGACCCGTTCGCGATCCACGGCTTCGATTCCAACGGCCGCCACGACGTCGAGTACTACCGCTTCAAGGATTTCGGCGAACCCTACGGCGACAAGGCCAAGGCGCGCCTGGCCGGCATGACCGGCCAGTTGTCCACGCGCATGGGCGCGGCCCTGCGCCACGCCGGCTCGGTGATGCGCCAGCGGCCCAGCCAGCGCAAGCTGGTGCTGCTGCTGTCCGACGGCGAGCCCTCGGACAACGATGTCCGCGATCCGCAGTACCTGCGTCACGACACCAAGAAGGCGGTCGAGGAGCTGCATCGCCATGGCGTCGAGACCTTCTGCGTCACCCTCGACCCCAACGCCGACGAGTACGTCTCGCGCGTGTTCGGGCCGAAGAACTTCATGGTCCTCGACCACGTGTCGCGGTTGCCGGAAAAGCTCCCGGCGCTGTACCTGTCGATGACCCGCTGATCCGCCGGGGCGGCGATCACCGCCCCACCCGGCCCCGAGGCCCGGTCGGCACGCGGAAACGAGATTTTTTTGCAGCGAACTGGCACCGGCCAGTGAAAGATGGAGTCAGGACATGATCAAACTGCAATGGTTGATCCCTTTATTGCCGGTGCTCTCCGCCCTGCTGGTGCACCTGCTGGCCGGCCGGCTCGGCCGGCGGGTCGCCCAGTTGAGCGTGGGCATGGGGGTGATCACCTTCCTCGTCGCCCTCTGGCAGATCGTGGTCTTCATCACGAGCGACCAGGGCCCGAGCTGGATGGGCATCGGCGGCAACTGGGGCAGCGTCTACCTCGACCCCCTGAGCGCCACCATGGCGCTGGTGGTCTCCGGCTTCAGCCTGATCGTGCACATCTACTCGGTGCGCTACATGGCCGAGGAGCCGGGCTACGCGCGCTTCTTCATGCTGCTCGACCTGATGACGGCGTCGATCCTGCTGTTCGTCACGGCCGGTGACCTCATCACCCTGCTGATCGCCTGGCACCTGGTCAGCGTGATGATGTACTTCCTGCTCGGCCAGAACACCGAATCCCGGCCGGGCGAGCGCTATGCCTTCTGGACCTTCCTGACCTACCGCATCGGCGACCTGCCGATGGTCCTGGCGGCCGTGATCTTGTTCCAGGCCTACGGGGCGCTGGACTTCCCGACGCTGTTCGACCGGCTGATGGCCGCCCCGGACACCGAGGTGTTCGGCATGCCCGCGGCGATCACCGCGGCCGGGCTGATCGCCGTCTCGGCCTTCGCCAAGTCCGCCCAGTTCCCGCTGCACACCTGGCTGCCCTACACCATGGACGGCCCGACGCCGGTCTCGGCATTGATGCACGCGGGCATCGTCAACGCCGGCGGCATCATCATCAACCGCTTCGCCCCGGCCTTCGTCAATGCCGACGGGGTGCTGCACCTGCTGTTCGTGGTCGGCCTGCTTACCGCCGTGATCGGCTCGGTATTGATGCTCACGCAGAACGACATCAAGAAGTCGCTGGGCTACTCCACCATGGGCCAGATGGGCTTCATGATCATGGAAACGGGCGTCGGGGCGTTTTCGCTGGCCGTGTTCCACCTGATCGCCCACGGCATGTTCAAGGCGACCATGTTCCTGAGTTCGGGTGACCTGATCGGGGATGCGCGCCGCCACGACGACGTGCCGCAGAACCCGCTGTACACCTTCCTGGTCGACCGCAAGACCGGCAAGCCGACGCGACTACCATGGCTCGCCATCGGCGTGGTGACCCTGGTCGTACCGCTGGCCATCCTCCTGCTGGCGCACTGGGCGGTCTCGCCGGACTTCTTCCAGAAACAGGGCGCGATCGTGCTCCTGTTCTTCGGCTGGATCACCGGCGTGCAGGTGCTGTTCGCCACCCATCGACTGGATGCGACCAACCCGGTGCGCATGATGCTGATGATCCTGCTCTCGTTCGCCCTGATCGTGATCGGCTACAGCATCATCGGTCACACCTTCGAGACCTTCCTCTACCCGGATGCGGCCTTCCGCGAGGCGCTGTATCACGCCGCGGGGCTCGACGCGGTGACCTTCGACGGGCTGGTCATCCTGCTGGGCCTGATCGTGCTGGTCGGCTGGATCGGCAGCTATCTCGCCAGCCGCGAGGAATCCCTGTTCGGCAACCGCTTCACCGAACTGCGGCTGACGCTCTACTCGCTGATCTCGCGCGAGCTGTACATCGCCGACCTGTACGAGCGGCTGAGCCAGGCCCTGCTGGCGGGCTCCAAGCGCATCAATGTCTGGATGAGGTGGCGCTGACATGAACACGCTGTTGCTGTTGCTGGCAGGGTTCTTCCTGCCCCTGTTCCCCCTGAGCATGGCCTTCAACTGGCTGCTGGGGCGATTCAACAACCCCGTGGTCCGCGCGGCTCTGATCCTCGTCTGGCCGCAGATCGGCGTGCTGCTGGTGCTGACCGCCGGCGTGCCGCTGACCGGAAGCGTCTTCCTCTGGTGGGGCCTGATCACCGCCGCCTTCTACGCCTGGCGCCTGCTCACCGTGCGCGAACTGGGCCAGTGGGCCGCCATGCTGGCCACCTCGGCCTTCGCGCTGACCTGGGTGATGGCGGCCGACGGCGCGCGGGCGATCGACCTGCATGCCTTCGTGCTCGGCTTTGCCGTCGCACCGGCCCTGCTAGTGGCGGTCACCACGCTGCTGGAACGCCGCCTGGGCGCGGCCTACTCCGGCCTGGTCACCGGCATGGCACGGGACATCCCCCGGCTCGCCGGCCTGATCACGGTGGTGCTGCTCGCCGCGATGGCGTTGCCGATCTCGCCCGGCTTCTTCGTCATGCTCGACCTGCTGCTCGAAAGCGACCCCGCGCCGGTGATCGTGGCGCTGCTGACCTGGCTGCTGTGGAGCTGGGCCGGCACCCGTCTGCTGCGGGACACCGTCTTCGGTCCGCGTAGCGGCAAGAACGTCGCCGACCTGCCCGTCCCCCTGGCCTGGGCCTTCGCGGGCGTGATTGTCGCCGCGGTCGTGTTGAACCTGATCTGGACAGGAGTCTGACGCCATGAGCCGACTGACGCTGGGCCATCGCCTGAAAATCCGCTCCATGGTTCACATGGCCGCCGAACCCATCCCGTTCTTCTGGCCGATGCGGACCTTCATCCACCACAACCCGCTGCACGGCCTCGAGCACCTGCCCTTCGAAGAGGGCGTGCGCCAGGGCGAGCAACTGTTCCACGGCCGGGGCTTCCTGCCGCGGACCGACTACCAGCGCTATCACGCCGAGGGCAAGGTCGACGACGCCACGCTCGGCGACGACATCCGGCGCTTCCTGGCCGAGCGCGAAGCCATCGGCGACCTCGACCTCCAGGGCCTGCTGCAGACCCTGCTGTGCCGCACCCCGGAAACGGTCGGCGTGCGACTGGACCTGGCGGATGCCGACGACATCAAGTGCGCCATCGACGGCGGGACCTCCTGCGCCGAAGAGACCGCCGACATCGACGCCCTGCAGGAACGCCTTGCCAGGCAGTTCCCGCCCGAGCGGCCGCTGTACGAATCGATCGACCTCCTGTTCGGCACCGAGATCGGCACGACCCTCGACGAGCTGGTGATCAAGAGCTGCCTGGACTTCTTCGACGAAGGCCAGTCGACCCTGCAGATGCCGGGTCGCGAACACGGCTTCTTCACCGCCTGGAGCGCGCTGGCCAAGCGCAACCTGCGGTTGTTCCTGCGCGGCCTGCACATCAAGAAGATCCTCGCCCAGGACACCTCCGCCGAAGGCGTGATCGCCTACGTGCTGGGTGAACTGGGCATCGAGGAGGCGCACTGGGACGGGCTGATCACCCGCGAGCTGACCCGCCTGCACGGCTGGGCCGGCTTCATCCGCTGGCGCTCGTCGGCCAAGCGTTACCACTGGTCGCAGACCTACCCCGCCGACCTGATCGACTTTCTGGCCATCCGGCTGGTGCTGGGGCTGGCGCTGATCCGCGAGCATGCCCGCCGCAAGCGCCTGCCCGCCACCTTCCCCGAGTTGTCGCACTACCTCGAGCAACACACCGCCGAGTGCTACCTGCGCCAGGCCTATCACGGCGGCACCGTCCAGCCGGAATGGGCCCACCGCGTCGACGACGCCCTGGCACACAAGCACCCCGGCCGCATCAACCGCCTGCTGCCCGAGTACCTGCAGGCCGAGCGGATCGCCGAGACGCGCCGACAGGCCGACCGACTGCTGTCGCTGGCCGAGGCCGCCGGGCAGGCCGAGGCGCTCAAGGCACTGGACGCCAACCAGATCGACGCCCTGCTCACCCTGCTCGACGAGTTCGAGGACGGCGAGGGCATGATGTGGCTGCGCGCCATGGAGGCGGTCTACCGCAAGTCGATCCTCAACGAGATCAAGCTGCTGCCGCCAGCCAAGCGCGAAAAGCGGCCGTTTGCCCAGGCGCTGTTCTGCATCGACGTGCGTTCCGAGCGCATCCGCCGCCAGCTCGAGCACGTCGGCGACTACCAGACCTTCGGCATCGCCGGCTTCTTCGGCGTGCCGGTCAGCTTCATCGGGCTGGGCAAGGGCACCGAGCTGGACCTCTGCCCGGTGCAGATCACGCCCAAGAACGTGGTACTGGAAGTGCCCACCGGCGCGACGCAGATCGAGACCGATTTCTACTCGTCGGCCAGCCACGTGCTGCACGACGTGAAGAGTTCGGTGCTCTCGCCCTACTTCACCGTCGAGGCCATCGGCCTGCTGTTCGGCTTCGACATGATCGGCAAGACCGTCGCGCCGCGTATCTACGATCGCTGGCGCAACCGCATCGAGCCCAAGGACGCCTCGACCCGCCTGCTGATCGACAAGCTCTCGCGCGAGCAGGCCGACTCGATCGTCCGCTCGTTGCAGCGGGTGACGATCGTGCGCGCCATCGGCCAGGAGCTCGGCATCGACCGCGACGCGATCACCGACTCGATGATCCGCGAGCTGCGCGAGATCGCGATGGGCAACAAGGAAGGCACGTCGGAATTCGCCCGGCAGTTCGCGTTGAGCCCGGCCGCCGAGGCCGATTTCATCGAGACGCTGCGCGACGAGTACCGCATCAACCCGTCGTTCGTCTCCATGCAGATGGAGCGCCTGGGCAAGATCGGCTTTTCCACCGACGAGCAGGTCTACTTCGTCGGCCAGGCGTTGCGCATGATGGGCATGAAGGAAACCTTCTCCCGTTTCGTCATCCTCGCCGGCCACGCCAGCGAATCGGACAACAACCCCTACGAGTCCGCGCTGGACTGTGGGGCCTGCGGTGGCGGCCACGGCCTGGTCTCCGCGCGCGTGCTCGCGCAGATGGCCAACAAGTCGGAGGTGCGTCGGCGCCTGGCCGAACAGGGCATCCGCATCCCGGATGACACCTGGTTCGTCCCGGCGCAGCACAACACCACCTCGGACGAGATCGTCCTCCATGACCTGGACCTGCTGCCGACCAGCCACCTGGTCTACATGGAGCGCCTGCGCAACGGCCTGCGCGCGGCCAGCCGCCTGTGCGCCGCCGAACGCCTGCCGACGCTGGAGGACGGCGTCGACCCGAACCTCGACACCACCACGGCGTACCGCCACATCCAGCGCAACACCAGCGACTGGACCCAGGTACGCCCGGAATGGGGCCTGGCACGCAACGCCGCGGTGGTCGTGGGCGGCCGGCACCTGACCGAGGACATGAACCTCGACGGGCGCAGCTTCCTGCTGTCATACGACTACAAGCTCGACACCAAGGGCCGCCTGCTGGATACCATCCTCTCCGGCCCGTTGATCATCGGCGAGTGGATCAACCTCGAGCACTACTTCTCTGCCGTCGACAACGAGGGCTTCGGCAGCGGCTCCAAGGCCTACCACAACGTCGCCGGCCGCTTCGGCGTGATGACCGGCAACCTGTCCGACATCCGTACCGGCCTGCCCTCGCAGACGGTGCTCAAGGACGGCCGCCCGTACCACGAGCCGCTGCGCCTGCTGGTGATCGTCGAGGCGCCGGTACCGCACGTACTGGCCGCCGCCGGCCGGGTACCCAAGGCACTGAGCCTGATCGTCAACGGCTGGATCAACGTGGTGGTCGCCGACCCCGAGAGCGGCCACCTGCACTTCTTCGATCGCGGCGAATGGCACGACCTGGGACCGGCACCCCAGCGGGCCAAGCAACTGGAATCCATTGACGCAGAGGAGAGCCCTGCATGAGCAATCTCAAACTCAACCCGCTGAAGAAGCTCGAGATCATCATCGAGGGCGAGCACCAAGAATTCGCCACCGACCTCCTCGACCGCGCTGACGTCAAGGGCTACACCATCGTCGGCAACCTGTCCGGCAAGGGCAGCCAGGGCTTCCACGAAGGCCACCTCATGTTCAACGAGGACGAGGTGCTGATCATGATCATCGCCGCCGTTCCGGAAGAACTGGTCGAGCCGCTGCTCGAAGGCTTCGCCCCGTTTTTTGACAAGCACAGCGGTGTGGTCTTCGTCTCCGACATCCAGGTCAGCCGACTGGTTAAGTTCAAGGGCTGATCGCGGTAGCATTGCGACCCAGCCGTCGCCACCGACACCCCAACACCGAATCGAGAGCGCAAACATGTTGTTTGATCAAAGCCCCCAACAAGGCACCAGCAGCGCGGACGCCGACCAGTACCGCATCCAGACCGAGCCCTACTACCGCCCGGTCCACGACGAGATCGAGCTGTACGACGCCGCCTACAAGGCCCGCATGCCGATGATGCTCAAGGGCCCGACCGGCTCAGGCAAGACCCGCTTCGTCGAGTACATGGCCTGGAAGCTGCAGCGTCCGCTGATCAGCGTGGCCTGCAACGAGGACATGACCGCCTCCGACTTGGTCGGCCGCTACCTGCTCGACAAGGACGGCACCCGCTGGCAGGACGGCCCGCTGACCACGGCCGCCCGCATGGGCGCGATCTGCTACCTCGACGAGATCGTCGAGGCCCGCCAGGACACCACGGTCGTCATCCACCCGCTGACCGACCACCGTCGCGTCCTGCCGCTGGAGAAGAAGGGCGAGCTCGTGGAGGCGCATCCCGACTTCCAGATCGTGATCTCCTACAACCCGGGCTACCAGAACCTGATGAAGGACCTGAAGCAGTCAACCAAGCAGCGCTTCGGCGCGCTGGACTTCGACTACCCGGACCCGGACACCGAGACCGAGATCCTTGCCCACGAAACGGGTGTAGACCGCGACACCGCCGGCAAGCTGGTAGAGATCGCCCAGCGGGCGCGCAACCTCAAGGGCCACGGCCTGGACGAGGGCATCTCCACCCGCCTGCTCGTCTACGCAGGCCAGCTGATCGCCAAGGGCGTCGACCCGCGCGATGCTTGCTCCATGACCCTTGTCCGTCCGATCACCGACGACCCGGACATGCGCGATACCCTCGACTCGGCGGTCGCCGCCTTCTTCTCCTGACGTCGCAGGCCCGCCGAATCCACAAACGCCCAGCCGATTAAACCGGCTGGGCGTTTTTTTTGTCAGATCATACGACCCGCCGGTAGCGCGTCAGCACGAATTGCACGGCCACGACCTGTCCGGCCTAAAGACGTGTCGGATGCGCGCTGTCGCCAGTCGGTCCACGAACGATCACCGGCGAAAAATCACCTGGGACATCTAACGCGCGCGTCAGATTGTGTCCATCCCCCCCGTCAACGTTTGTTCCAGCAGCGCGATCGCAATTGCCTGATGCGGATTTCCACACCCACGGACTCAATGCCCGGGAAAAACGCGACCTACTCAACAAGCACCTCGAACGGCGGTTTCCTCATTGCCATCGAATGCACCTCCATCATGTCGATCTCGAGCGACATGCTGCCATCTCGACAAACACGACAACTGAGTTAGCACTTATTTCTTAAGCCTCCAAACCCGGGGTAGTCACGAACATCCACCACGGCCATCAAGCTTCATCCCCTGGTCATCCGCCCGTCACGGCGTAGTCACATCTACCCCATAGCCTGAACTCAATTCGGTTTTCGAATCGAATCTAGGTTTTGATTCAAACTAAGTGGAGGCGAGCATGATCCGACTCAATCAGGTCAGCGTGACCTACCCTGGCGGCTTCACCGCCCTGCACCCGACGGACATCGAATTCCGTCGCGGTGAGTTCACGGTCCTGCTGGGCGCCTCCGGCGCCGGAAAGTCGACCCTGTTGCGCTGCCTCAACTACCTCAATGTCCCCAGTAGCGGCCATGTGCATGTGGAAGGGATCGGCGAATTGAAGCGGCGCTCGGCACTCCTGGCCCACCGCAGACGTACCGGAATGATATTTCAGCAGCACCAGCTGATCGGCCGCCTCAGCGCGTTGCGCAACGTACTAACCGGCCGGCTCGGTTATCACGGCACTTGGCGCAGCCTGGTTCCATTACCTCCTGAAGACCAACGTATCGCACTACAGGCCCTCGATCGCGTGGGCCTGATGGCGAAGGCTCTGGAACGGGTCGACTCACTCTCAGGCGGCCAGCAACAACGCGTCGGGATTGCCCGAGCGATCGCCCAACGGCCGCAGATGGTCCTCGCCGACGAACCCGTCGCCAGTCTCGATCCCCACACGTCGGTGCAAGTACTGGGACTCATTCGCGGGGTCTGCGCCGAGGATCACATCCCCGCCGTGGTGAGCCTGCATCAACTCGACCTGGCTCGCCAATTCGCCGATCGCATTGTCGGCATCGCAGCCGGACGGGTCGTCTACGATGGCGCACCCGCCGGACTCAGCGATCTCCACCTGGAAGCCATCTACCGCCGTGACCCGACCCGCAGCAGCGAGGCCACGGCCGCCCCTTCCACCACAACCGAGTTCCCCCTGAACCTAGCAACGGAGAAATCGTGATGAAGAAGCTCTTCGCAGGACTGCTTACCGCCGCCACCCTCATGACCGGCGCAGCCCACGCAGCGCCGCAGGCCGACCCCGATACCCTAAAGGTTGCTCTGCTGCCGGATGAAAACGCCGCCACCATCATCAAGAACAACAAGCCGCTCCAGGACTACCTCGAAGATCGCCTGGACAAGGAAATCGAACTGGTTGTCACCACCGACTACTCCTCGATGATCGAGGCCATGCGTCATGGCCGGCTCGACCTTGGCTACTTTGGTCCGCTCTCCTACGTGCTGGCGAAACAGAAGAGCGAGATCGAGGCCTTCGCAGCGATCAACAAGGGCGGCAGCACTTCCTACCACGCCGTTCTCATCGGCAACGTCGAAGCCGGTGTTGAAGACTACGAAGACATCACTGGCAAGGATGTCGCCTTCGGTGACGTCGCATCCACCTCGAGTCACCTCATCCCCAAGGCCATGATGGCCGAACAGAAGATCAGCCATGAGGGCGATTACGAGGAACACTTCCTCGGCTCCCACGATGCAGTGGCCATCGCCGTCATGAACGGCCGAGCTCAGGCCGGCGGTTTGAGCCAGCCCATTTACAACTCGCTGGTTGCCCGCGGGATGGTCGACGAAGACAAGGTGAGCGTCATCGAGGTCTCCAAGCCGTATCCGCAGTATCCGTGGACCATGCGCTCAAGCCTGGCACCGGAAGTCAAGGAGCGCATTCGCAACGCCTTCTACGATCTGGAGGACCCGGCGGTACTCAAGCCGTTCAAGGCAGATGCCTTCGAGCCCATTTCCGACAGCGACTACGACGTGGTGCGTGAACTCGGCCAGCTCCTCGACCTGGACTTCTCCAAGATGTAATGCGAAACGGAGTCGGCGCTCGTGTGACCGCCGGCTTCCCTCGTTCGAACGAACAGGAAACTCCACAGGTATTTCGTCGCCATGCAAAGCGAACACGATGCAGTACTGCTCCAGCAGCGACAAACGTTTCGCCGCGGCAGCATCCAGTTGCTGGTTGTCGCCACGGTAATCACCATCTGCTCCATTTACGTCGGTCTGTTCGACGGCGCGCGTCTGGCAGAGGGCATCCCGAGCATGATCAGCCTGATCGGCGAGATGTTCCCGCCCGACTTCCAGAATGCTCGCGACTGGGTCGAGCCGCTACTCGACACACTTGCCATGAGTGTCGCCGGCACCGCTCTCGCCGTGACCTTCTCCGTCCCCCTGGCCCTGCTGGCCGCGCGCAACACCACCCCCCACCCAGTGGTCTACCAAGTCGCCCGCGCCATTCTCAACGGATTGCGCTCCATCCCGGAACTGATCATGGGGATCATCTTCGTCGCCGCGGTCGGTTTTGGCGCGCTCCCTGGCGTCCTGGCCCTGGGACTGCACTCGATCGGGATGGTGGGCAAGTTTTTCGCCGAGGCCATCGAGCACGTTGACGAGGCACCAGTCGAGGCAACCCGCGCCGCCGGCGCCAACGGTCTGCAAGTGATCTGGCACGGCATCCTGCCCCAGGTGCTGCCGCAAATGGCGGATGTTTCCATCTATCGCTGGGAATACAACTTCCGCGCTTCCACCGTCATGGGGATGGTCGGCGCCGGGGGCATCGGCTTCGAGCTCATGGGCTCGCTGCGCATCATGCAGTATCAGGAGGTTCTCGCGATTCTCCTGGTGATCCTGGTGATGGTGACCATGGTCGACGCCCTGAGTGCCGTACTGCGCCGCAAGTTCAAGTAACACCACCGCGGCGCGCGAGCCGCCTGTTCCCACATCGGAGTCTATCCATGTCCAAACCCAAAGTCGTCCTTACCCACTGGGTCCACCCCGAGGTGATCGAGCTACTGCAGACGCGTTGCGAGGTGGTCGCCAACCCCACCCGGGAAACGCTGTCCGCCGAAGAAATCCGTCGACGCACCGCCGATGCCGACGCCATCATGGTATTCATGCCCGACAGCATCGATACGGCATTCCTGGACGCGTGCCCGCACCTGCGCGTAGTCGGGGCGGCCCTCAAGGGGTACGACAACTTCGACGTCCAGGCGTGCACCCAGCGCGGCATCTGGTTCACCATCGTGCCGGATCTGCTCACCGTGCCCACGGCCGAACTGACCATTGGACTGATGCTGGCCGCCGGGCGACGCATGCTGGAGGGAGATCGTTTCGTTCGCAGTGGCGAGTTCGCGGGCTGGCGCCCCCAACTGTATGGCACCGGCCTGGCCGACACCACCGTGGGCATTATCGGCATGGGCGCGGTGGGCCGCGCCATCGCCAAACGCCTGGCCGCCTTCGACACCCGCATCCTCTACACCGACCCGGTGCCGCTGAGCCGGCAAGAAGAGGCGGCGTGGCAGGCCGAAGCAGTGGCACTGCCGAAGCTGCTTTCCCGCAGCGACTACGTGATCCCCATGCTCCCGATAAAACCCGAGACGCTTCACCTGATCGACTCCGATGCCCTGGCGCAGATGCGCGACGGCACCATCCTGGTCAATGCCTGTCGCGGCTCAGTCGTAGACGAGGCGTCCGTCGCACAGGCACTGGACACCGGCAAGCTCGCCGCCTACGCTGCGGACGTATTCGAATTGGAGGAATGGGCGCGGCCGGAACGTCCCCGAGAGATCCCGCCCGCCCTGCTGGAACATCCGCACACCTTCTTCACCCCGCATAGCGGTTCGGCAGTCGATGCCGTTCGGCGTGACATCGCCCTCGAGGCGGCACGCAACATCCTTCAGGCCCTCGCCGGAGACCGGCCACATGGTGCTCTCAACGACCCGCAGGTACGGAAAGGCGCGTGAACCTCAGACATCTGGAGAGCTTCCTCGCGGTACTCCGACACGGAAGCTACCGAGAAGCCGCAACGCGGACAGGGACGTCACAACCCGCCCTCTCCCAACACATCCGCAAGCTCGAGGCCGAACTGTGCGTCGGACTGATCCAGCGTCAGCACAGTGGATGCAAGCCCACCCCGGAAGGGTTGGCACTGGTCCCCTACGCCGAAAGCCTGTTACGTACCGAAAAGCGGGCGCGTGCCCACTTCCGGGACCGTTCGTTGGGTATTGGCGCGGGCACCAACATCGGCGTGTACCTGTTGCCTGCCTATCTCAAGGATTTCCGCACCCGGAAACCGGAAACGGAGATCGAGATGACCGTCGACAACAACCCCGCGATCGCCCGGCGTCTCGAAGAAGCACAGATCGAAGTAGCCATCATGGAATGGTGGGACGGACGCCGCGGCTTCACCGCACATCCGTGGCGACGCGAGGAACTCGTGCTGATAATCCCACCCGCGAAAAAGGGGTCAGAACCCTTTAAATAGAGCCGACGGGGCCTCTCGAGAACCCGACGATCACTTCATGTAGGCATAGCCCTGGTGCTGCAACTCGATGATCTCGGCGTCGGCCATGGGCACCACCTTGACGAAACCATGCACGTCCTCGGGCGCGACGTCGTGCAGTGCCGCGGCAGCCGCGCACATGCGGTACTCGATATTGCCGGCCACGGTGAGCGATTGCGCGCGCTCCATCAGCTCCTTGTTCTCCTCGTACTTCTCGTGAGTGAACAGCGGGATCTCGTCGCCGTGCAGGACCACGACGATATGCGCGTCGAAGACATCGCCGGCGTATTCGTTGTTCAGGTGACTGACCCGGCCGATGATGCTGTTGAGCGCCTCGGCATCCTTTGCCGCCACGTCGTAGACGACCTTGTCGGGCTGGTAGTCCTTCTCGTTCAGCTCGGCCGTGCCCCAGGGGCGGTTGTCGCTGGCCATCGCAATGGCCGGCATCAGGCAGGCAAACAGCAGGGCTCGCTTGATCATCGCTTCCTCCGTGAATCCTCGAGGGATTGTTGTGTGCTCCCATCCGACGGTAGCCGACCCCACGGGCAATACCAATTACTTTGTCTGTTATTCGATAACGGCCTACCCAACCGGCCACGCGCAGCAAAAAAAACGCCCGACCGGTTGGTCGGGCGTTCGTCGTCTGCGGACGATCAACCGTCCTCGTGCAGACGCCCCTCCACGTACTTGTGCAAAATACTGGAGACCAACGTCTGGTAGGGAATGCCCTCGGCCAACGCCTTCTTTTGCAGCCCCCTCAGATCCGTCGATGACAGTCGGATGTTGATCCGAGCGTCTTTCCGAAAGGTCGCCTCGGCGTAGGTCTGGTGACCCTGCTTGATCTCGTCCGCCTGCTCCGCACGCTTTAGGGCGCCTGCTTCAAAGGCCTCGAGAACCTCGCGTTCTTCATCATCCAATCGGTTCATATCAGACCTCACAAATACGTCTTCGTCGCCTTCCGGCTCGGAATCACGATCTTCAGGAAGACCTCGTCTTCCGTCTCGACGAAGGGAACAAGAACAAGGTAAGCGTAGCCCTCGATATCGACCACGTGAATTCTTTGTCCCGGATAGCGGGCCGGGTTCGGGTGATCGAATGTATCCAGAATCCCGCCAGCACCAATGTGGTACACCACGTCTTCGAACGAAACGTTTCGCTCTTCCTTGAGCAACCGATTCTTCGACGGATTCCATGTCATCGTTCTCATAGCACGAAAGCAGCACAACGTGTGCTCAATGCATTCACATCAGCGATTCGTCCGCCACGGGTTGTTTCATCCGAATGGCGAACCCGCATCAGAACGAGCAACGCCCGGCTGGACAGCCGGGCGTTTCATTCCGTGATCCTCGATCTCGGCCGAGGATTGAGGGGTGCGGATCAGCGGTTGCCGCTGCGACCACCGCCGCCACGACCGCCACGGCCACCGGGACGACCGCCCGGGCCGCGACCGCCGCCACCGGGGCCACGGCCCTGGCCGCGTCCCTGGCCACCGCCGGGCCCACCGCGACCGCCACCGCCGCCGGGTCGACCACCGCCGCCACGACGGCCGCCGCCGGCATTGTTGCGACCGTTCGGGATCGGCTCGGGCTTGGCGTTCGGGTCCGGCTCGAAGCCGGGCACGACGTGGCGGGTGAACTTCTGCTTGGTCAGGCGCTCGATGCCGGCCAGGAGCTTGTGCTCGTCGATGCAGACCAGCGAGATCGCCTCACCGGATTCGCCCGCGCGACCGGTGCGACCGATGCGGTGGACGTAGTCCTCGGCCACGTTGGGCAACTCGAAGTTGACCACGTAGGGCAACTGGGCGATGTCGATGCCGCGCGCGGCGATATCGGTGGCCACCAGTACCCGGATGCTGCCGTTCTTGAACGATTCCAGCGCCTTGGTCCGGGCCGTCTGGCTCTTGTTGCCGTGGATAGCCATCGCCGGGATGTCGCGCTTGGAGAGGTACTCGGCCAGGCGGTTGGCGCCGTGCTTGGTTCGGGTGAACACCAGTACCTGCTGCCAGTCCTGGTCGATCAGCAGTTCGGCGAGCAGTTCGCGCTTCTTGTCGCGATCGACCTCGTAGACCGACTGGCTGACCGCCTCGACGGTGGTGTTGCGCGGGGTCACGGAAATTTCCGCCGGGCTATCCAGCAGCTTGCCGGCCAGGGTGCGGATCTCGTCGGAGAAGGTGGCCGAGAACAGCAGGTTCTGGCGCTGCTCCGGCACGATCTTGAGGATCTTCTTGATGTCGTGGATGAAGCCCATGTCGAGCATGCGGTCGGCTTCGTCCAGCACCAGGATCTCGACCTTCGACAGATCGACGGTGCCCTGGTTCTGGTGGTCCAGCAGGCGGCCCGGCGTGGCGACGAGGATGTCGACGCCGCGCTTGAGCTTGTCGATCTGCGGATTGATGCCCACGCCGCCGAACATGACCATCGATTTCAACGGCAGGTGGTGACCGTAATCGAGCACACTCTGCTCGACCTGGGCGGCCAGCTCACGGGTCGGGGTGAGGATCAGCGCGCGGATCGGGCGCTTGCCGCCCTTGTGGCCGCCTTCCGGGTGAGTCGCCATCAGGCGTTCCAGGAGCGGCAGGGTAAAGCCGGCGGTCTTGCCGGTGCCGGTCTGCGCGGCGGCGAGCAGGTCGCCACCGGAGAGAACTTCCGGAATGGCCTTGGCCTGGATCGGGGTCGGGGTGGTGTAGCCGCGTTCTTCGATCGCGCGCTGGAGTTCCGGGCGGAGGCCCAGTTCTGAAAACAACATAGAGATGATTTTCCTTGGGAGACGCTAGGCGCATGGAGGCCATGGCAAACATGGCGTCTCGAATGGCGTGGCGTTTCCCGTCACACGGTCCCGGGGAGGGAGCGCACGCCAGTCGGCAAGGAAAACGCGGGGTGATGACGTGTCGTCGGACAGGGCATCGATGATGAAATCGGCAGGACTGGTCAGACCGAGGCGGCGCATACTAGCACGTTCGCGGCGGGGTCAACGCTTTTTCTCGTGGGAGTCGTCGCTGCCATCTACCCGTCATATCGGGATGGTATCGATGGACCTCCCAGGCAGGAGGTGCCGCTCATGTGTATCGCCACCCGATCCCCGATATCCGAATGCTCCATCGACTGGCTGCTCGACCAGCTCATCGGCCTGCGCGAACGGGTGCTCGACCAGGCCCGCCGGTGGCTCGAACGCGAACTGGGCGATCCGGTTCTCGCCAGCGAGAGCAGCTGGAACCTGGCCTGCTATCTTGCCCTGCGCTCCGAGGACCTGCGCGAGCTGCAACCGCTGCTGGCGGCCCACGGCTTATCCTCCCTGGGGCGCAGCGAATCCCACGTCGTGGCGACGCTTGATGCGATCATCCACCTCCTCGGTCTCGCCTCTGGCCGGGACGTCAATGCCGAAGCCGGCTCGGCGACACGCTTCCTCGCCGGGGAGCGAACGCTCGAGAGCAACACCCGGCGCCTGTTCGGCATCGAGCCCCCACACGGGGTGCGCATCATGGTCACGTTGCCCACCCAGGCCGCCGATGACGCGGACCTGATCGAGGACCTGCTGTGCGCCGGCATGACCTGCGCCCGGATCAACTGCGCGCATGACAGCGCCCGCGAATGGAGCCGGATGATCGCCAATCTGAAGGCGGCCCGCGAACGTTGTGGGCGGGAATGCCGGGTATTCATGGACCTCGCCGGGCACAAGGTACGCACCGGCGACATCCGTCGTCGCCACAAGGCGCTCGAGATCGACTGGGAAGGCAACCGGGCCCCGGTGGTCGAGATCAGCGACGGCTTTCTGCGCTCGGAGGCCGTGGGCAAGGGACGCAGGCGCAACTGGCACCTGGCGCTGGATTCCGCCGTGATCGACCGACTCCACGATCACCAGGAACTGTACTTCGTCGACGCGCTGGGCCGGGAACGGCGCATGCGCCTCGCCGCGTCGGGCACGACGCGCTTCTTCCGCGCCGCGCTCGACGGCCCGGCGCACATCGACCAGACAACCGTGTTCCACGACCCGGCCACCGGCGAACAGTTCGTCGCGCGGGGATTCGACACCCGCCCGGCCAAGGTGCGCGTCTTCGAGGGCGACCCGCTGCGACTCTCCGCCGACCCGACGCCGGGCGAGCCTGCCCGCATCGACCCGACCGGCAACATCCTGGAGCCCGCGCGGGTGCCTTGCGCCGAGCCGCGCGTATTCGAACGCCTCACGGACGGCGACATGGTCTGGATCGACGACGGCAAGATCGGCGCACGTGTCAGCCAGGTGGATACCGACGGCGCCCTCCTCACCATCGAGCATGCCGCCCCGCAGGGCCGGTCGATAAAGCCCGACAAGGGGCTCAACTTCCCCGACACCCCGCTCAATCTGCCCGCCTTGAGCGACAAGGATCTCGCCGATCTCGATTTCGTGGTCCGGCACGCGGACATGGTGGGCTTCTCCTTCGTCGAATCCGGCGACGACATGCGAGTGCTCATGGCCGAACTGGACGCGCGAGGAGCCGCGGGGATGCCGATCGTCGCCAAGATCGAGACCCGCCGAGCCGTGTCCAACCTGCCGGAAATCATGCTCGCCGCGCTCGACCGGCGACCGCTGGGCATCATGATCGCCCGCGGCGACCTGGCCGTGGAACTGGACCCCGAGGCGATGATCGAGGCTCAGGAAACCCTGCTCTGGTTGACCGAGGCGGCACGCACGCCGGTGATCTGGGCCACCCAGGTGCTGGAGACGCTGGCAAAGAAGGGCAGCATCTCGCGCCCCGAACTCACCGACGCCGCGATGGCCGAACGGGCCGAATGCATCATGCTCAACAAGGGGCCCTACATCGAACGGGCCGTACGCATCCTGGTCGAGATCGTGCAGCGCATGCACCGTCATCAGCACAAGAAGACCGCGCAGCTTGCGCCGCTGCAATGCCTGATCCGGCCGGACGACCCCGCCGAACGCGCCGCGCCGTGATCCCTGCGAGGGAAACTCTGCACGAATGCCATACCACTGAAGCGCGCCTTGAGCCGGGCCGATGCAAGGCGCTCGTCCGCCGCGGAAGGGTGGTTCTCGCATCCTCGGACGACAACGCAGCCGATGTCCGGCTCAAGATGCGCCCTGCGTGGCCTGGCGAGTCGCCCGTGCTCTGCATTGCGATGTCTGGACGTGGCCACCGGCACGCCGGCGACATCGCGCCTTGATCACGAACGACTCGCCAGGCCAGAGTGGCATGGCATTCGTGCAGAGTTTCCCGAAGCGGGCGTGCTGGTAGACTGCCGACCCGTTTCACCGACCGGCATCGCGAACCATCATGAGCAAGGCATCGCTTCAGGATCAGTTACTCAAGGCAGGCCTGGCCAAGAAGGGCGGCAAGCAACCCAAGCAGAAGAAATCCGCCTGGGGACGCGTCAGTCGCCACGACAAGGACGCGAACACCAAACCGCCTGCCGAGATCGAGGCGGCCAAGAAGGCCGCCGCCGAGAAGCTCGAGCGTGAGCGCCGCCAGGCGCGCGAAGCCGGGGCGCGCCAGCGCGAGGCCGAGCAGCGCCGCGCCCAGCGCGCCGAGATACGCCAGCTCATCCTCGATCACGCCGAGAAACTGCCCAGCCACGGCGAGCCGTTCCACTTCGCCGACCAGTTCCGCGTGTTGAGCCTGCCGGTCAACGCCCGCCTGCGTCGCGGCCTGGCCACCCGCAAGCTGCGACTGGCCACCTGGGACAAGCGCTACTACATCGTGTCGGCGCAGACCGCCGAGAAGATCGCCCAGCGCGACCCGGCCTTCCTGGTCGCCCTGCCCTCCGGCGGGGAGATCCGCGACGAGGCCTACGCCGAACATCAGGTGCCGGACGACCTGGTCTGGTGACGGGCCGGGAGAAACCAGACGTCAGATAGCAGGGATCAGAAAGGGGGCATTCGCTGCCGGAATTTCCCAGCCCTCTCCCCTCTGACATCTTTCCTCTACCGTCTTCCCTCTGGCCTCGTCAACCTGACGTTCCGCCCACCTCCGGGACGAGGTCACTGCCATCGAGCGCCCGCTCGGCGGCCTTGCGGCCGACCTCGATGGTCTCGGCGGCGCGCTCGAACTCGAGCAGGCCGATGTGCGAGAGCTTGGGCGAGATCAGCAGCTCGGGCGGATCGCCGGCCATGCGGCTTCTTGTGATGCGGTCCTGCATGATGTTGATTGCGCCGGCCATCACGTCGAGCATGCCGGGCGTCGGTTCGTCCTTGCCGCGCTCTTCCAGCCACTTGCCGATCCGGCCGTCGAGGAAGCGCTCGTCCAGGCCGTCGACCCACTTGCGCAGCCCGCTGTCGTTGTCGGTGTCGTGGCGCGCCGCCCCGCGGATGTCGCGGATGTGACGGCCGACCAGGTCGCTGTTGAGGTTCACCGCGATCACCACGTCCGCACCCAGCGCGCGGCACAACGAGACCGGCACCGGGTCGGTCAGCCCGCCGTCGACCAGCCAGCGGCCCTGGTTGCGCACCGGCGACATCAGCCCGGGCACCGCGATCGACGCGCGCACGGCATCCATCAGGCTGCCCTCGCGCAGCCAGACCTCGCGACCAGCCTCGAGATCGGTGGCGACCGCCGCGAACGGCACGCGCAGCGTCTCGATATCGACGGGCTCGACCTGCTTGGCTAGCGAGCGCATCAGGTTATCGCCCTCGATCAGCCCGCCACCGAGGCGCACGTCGAGCAGGCGCATCACGTCCCAGGAGCGAATGCCGCGAGCCCAGGCCTCGAGCTTGTCCATCGACTCGCCGGCGTACCCGGCCCCGACCAACGCGCCGATCGAGCAACCGGCCACCATCGCCGGACGGATGCCGGCCGCTTCCAATGCCTGGATCACGCCGATGTGCGCCCAGCCACGGGCCGCCCCGCTGCCCAGTGCCAGGCCGATCGTCGGTTTGCCGTCGGTCATGGTTTCGTTCCTCTCGTTCCATCGAAAAACCCGCCCTGAAGGCGGGTGATATCCGGCAGTGCCGTTCCCGGGAACGGACGGCGCGGATTCGATGCCGCTCTGCACGCCTTGAGCCGGGTAGATGCAAGGCGACCGTTCGCCGTGGAAGGGTGATTCCCTTTCCAAGAACGGCAACGCAGCAGATGCCCGGCTCAAGACGTGCCCGACGGGGCTCTATGAGCCAGAGTGGTATCGAACCCGCGCCGGCCGTTCCCTTAATCGTACACGGGGATCAGGGCGTAGCCGTTGTTCTGATAGCCCATCAGCGAGATAAAGCCGGAACGCACCGGCTCGATGCCCGGCAGCAGGGTGTCGTTGTCGACGTTGAACGCCCGCGTGGCGCCATTGCAGGCCTCGATGCGCACCCCCAGGTCCTGCAGGGTCTCGATGCTCCGGGCGATGCTGGCCAGCGCGTCGCCATAGTCGGCCTCGGTCTCCATGGTCGGCTCGGTGTTGATGAACTTCACCGAGTGGGAGATGAACACCATGACCAGATCGGCCTGCACGCCCTCCTTCTCCAGGTTCTCGACATTGGTGATGATGGCCTTGAGGTACATGTCGAGCGCATTGGGGTTGGACTTGCGCACGTCGTAGACGGCCTTGATGTTCTCCAGACCACCGATGGCGGCGCGGTTGTGCAAGTTCTCGGCGGCCACGGTCGGCGCGAGCGCAAGCGCGGCCATGGCGAGACCGGCGGCCCGAAGAAGACGGGTGACACGACGGATCATGGGATTCCTCCTTGATGGGGCCGATTGATGGGGCCGACAAAACCAAGCCGGCAAACGATTAGCCTCACCTGTCATCCTTGCGCGATGCGTCACTCGAATCAATATCCGCTCAATCGAATTTTCTGATTCCGGTCATGTCGAGCGATATGCCGGTCTCAGTCGGCGCAGTCGTCCGGTTCGCGCGCCATCTCGGCCCGCCGCATCGGCATGCGGTCGATCAGCGACCAGATCGTCTCGAGCGAGTCGGGACGGCCGCGGTACTTTTCTTGCCCGTCCAGCCCGAACAGCACCAAGGCGGTCTTGTCCCCGGCCGACCATCCCACCTGGTCGCGGACATCCCCCGCTGCGCTCTCGTCCAGCCGCGTCCGCTCGACCTGGGCCTCGTCGGTCCCGCCGAATCGGCGCCACACCCGGCCATCCGCGCCGATCGTCAGCCAGTGGATACGTCGTTCGGCCATCGCGCAACGCGCCGCCAGCAGCCGCTCGGCCCAATCATCGGCAGACCCGTCCCCGTCGACGAGCACGAGCGGGCGCACCTGCCACGCGAGTTCCTCCCAGTAGTCACCGGCCCAGGCAGAGGGGGCCACGACGCTCAGGGCGGTGGCGAGAACGGCGAGCAGAGGAACGGTCCGGCTGGTTCGAGTCATGGAGGCTCCGGCGTACTGGATCAGGTAACGAGGGTAGACCTGAACCCGCCGACCGTCTTGGCGGCAACAAGTCCCGGGTACAGGGGTTCCGGGGCGCCAATATCGGCGGGCCACTCGATATCCGGTCCGCGTAGCCATGCCTTGTCGACTAGGCTCTATGCCTGAGGGAAACTCTGCACGGATGCCATACCGCTGAAGCGTGCCTTGAGCCGGGCGGATACAAGGCGCTCGTCCGCCGTGGAAGGGTGATTACCGCATCCTCGGACGACAACGCAGCAGTGCCCGGCTCAAGGCGCGCCCAGCCAGAGCGGCATGGCATCCGTGCAGAGTTTCCCTGGCTTTCCCGATTCGCGCGGCACAAATGGACGTGCCGGTAAGCCCGTGTCGGCTCGACATTCCATTTCGCACGAATCAGAGGTACCCCATGGAGAAGAATCCCGACAAAGGTTTTGTCGCGCTGCTCGGCTGGTCGCTCAACGCGGTCGAGGCCGCCGAGACCTTCGATCGCCGCTACGTCGTGGTCGCCCCCGACTGGGCCGAGGAATATTGCGAGAAGCACGACATTCCCTACATCCCGTGGAACTTCGAGCGGCTGAACGACCGCTCGATGGAGATCGCGCACACCCTGCAGGAAAAGGGCGTGGACGTGGCGATCCCGCTCTACGAGGAGACGGTCGAATGGGCCGGGGCGATCAACTCCGTGCTGCTCGACAAGCCCAAGTTGTTCGGCCAGGCCATGCTGTTGCGCGACAAGGCGCTGATGAAGCGTCGCGCCCAGCTGGGCGGCATTCGCGTGGGCATCTTCGAGGAGGCCCACGACAAGGAGGACGTGGTGCGTTTCCTCAAGCGGGTCAACCAGACCCTGCTCAAGCTCGACGGCGATCCCAACGACCCGATCCACCTCAAGGCCTTCGACAAGGCGGGCTGCCTGGGTCACCGCGTGATCCGGACGCCCGACGAGGTCGATACCATCCCGGACGAGGAATTCCCGGTATTGATGGAATCCCAT
Source organism: Guyparkeria hydrothermalis (assembly GCF_023555375.1). Lineage (GTDB taxonomy): Bacteria > Pseudomonadota > Gammaproteobacteria > Halothiobacillales > Halothiobacillaceae > Guyparkeria > Guyparkeria hydrothermalis. The sequence continues at coordinate 178,650 of NZ_JAJSEE010000005.1, read as the reverse complement.
CTCGACGGCTGGGAGTTCGCGGTCGAGGCCTGGGTCCACAACGGCAAGATCCGCTTTCTCAACATCTCCGAGTACGTCACGCTGGGCTATTCGGGGTTCGTACCGGCCACCCCGGAGCTGGAAAAGTACCGCGAGCAGATCACCGCCCAGATCGAGAAGCTGATCAAGACCTTCGACATCGAATTCGGCTTCGTCCACCCGGAGTACTTCGTCACCAACGACGGCGAGATGTATTTTGGCGAGGTGGCCTACCGCCCGCCGGGCTTCAAGGTCTTCGAACTGCTCGAGCGGGCCTACGGTTTCAACGCCTACCAGGGCCTGATCCTGTCGTTCGACCCCAAGACCACCGAGAAGGAAATCACCGCGTTCTTCCCCAAGGAAGTCGTGGACGCCAAGGGCGTGGCCGGCTGTTTCGGCGTCTACCCGCGTCGGCGCGTGGTCAGCAAGCTCGAGATGCCGGCCGAGACCGAGGACCACCCCTACTTCGAGTCGCATGAACTGACCCCGCCGATCGAAGAAACCGTCACCAAGCGCACGGCCTTCGGCACGCACTGGGGCCTGATCTACTTCTTCGGCGACGATCCGCACACGATGCGCGACCTGCTCAAGCGCCAGGAGGACCTGGACTTCTATGTATAATCCGGCGGCAATTCCCGGGGATGAGGTTCCCACGTGACCAGCGACGTCGACGACCAAGCGCCCGGGGCCCTCCTGCCCGGCCTTCTGCAACGACTCGACGAGGCGATCGAAGCCCTCGACTCCGCGCCCGATTTCTCCAAGCCCACGCGGCTCCGTCGGGTGTTGGACGGGGCCAAGCGGGTGCTGCTGCAGGAAGGCGGCCCGGCGGCCATCGAGGCACGTGCCCAGGCCATCGAGGCCGCCGGCACCTTCACCGGCTCGGACTGGGCCTGGCCCGAGATCCTGATCCCGTCGCTCTCCGCGCATGCGCTGGGTAGCCATGATGCGGATACCGTGGTGATCGAGGCCCTCAGTGACCTGCGCATCCTCGCGGTAGCCCGGGGCGCCTACCTCCATCCCACGCTCTCGGCGGAGAACGCCCACCATCACCTCACCCAGGTGCTGGCGATTAACCTGCAACGGCTGTTCATGCCGCCCAGCGAGGCCGAGCGCGAGAGCCAGGGACGGCTCGCCCAGCTCGCTCGCGCCCTGCTCGGCCACCTGGCTGAGCGGATCGGCTACGAGCACATCGTCGACCAGTTGATCGAGGAGATCTGGCGGATCCTGCAGCAACGGCCGATCCAGACCGAGCCGGTCAAGCAGATGATCACGCAGATCGCGATCTGCCAGGCCAACCCCGACATCGACCTCGGCAGCAGCGGCCAGGGTGCCGACCGCCTGGTCAGCAGCCTGTTCGGCCCCACCCAGGCCTGCCGCGAGGACCCCGGTGTCGAGATCTACCGCGACCGGCTGGAACGCATGGACGGCGTGGCCCTGCAGAACGAGGCGACCGGGTTCGCGCGGGCCATGCACGATACCGGGCTGGTCTCGCCCTACCACGCCGTGCTGCTCCGCCATCTGGCCGATCACGGCGATCACCTGCTGTCCGAGGCCATGGGGCTGTCGTCGACCGGCCGGGACTGCCTGCTGTGCTACAGCGAGCTGGTGCACGCGCTGATCGACCAGGCGGTGTTCGCGGAGACGGCCCAGGCCATCTACGGGATGGCCCTGATGCTCGAGCGCGGCATCCTCTACCAGCCACCGGTGGCCCCGGCCCTCTGGCGCCAGCTGAGCCTGCCACTGTCGGCCTGGTCACGCGAGCGCCTGGCGATCGCCTTCGGCGAGACCGTGCCGCCACGGACCCGCCTGCTGGAAGGGGTGCTCTGCATGCTGGGCCAGCCGCTGGGCGTGGGCCAGGGCAACAACCCCACCTGCCAGTCGGCCCGCGCCCTGTCGATGTGGGCCTACAACGACCCCGACTACCTGCTGCAAATGGTGGCCTGGGCGGCGCGCGACGACGAGATCATCATCCACTTCGAGGGCCAGCCGATCTCCTCGATGGCCTCGCTCAGCGGCGTCGCCACCACCCTGCCGATCGACCTCGATCCGGTGTCCCTGCTGGTCGTACCGCACCTGGACCGCATCTACGCCGAGATGGGGCGTCGCTGCATCGGTCGGGAGGGCGACCCGCACCGCTGGATCAACCCGGAGTTCCACGGTTGGTGGTCCGGGCGCGGCTTTCGCATCAACGTGGACGTCGCCACCGGCAAGCTCGAGTCGCTGGAGGACTTCCTGCGGCACTTCTACGCGAGCTACCACCCCTACTTCAACGGCAACCAGCCGCTGATCCACCCGCAGCCGATCGGCATCGCCGCGACCGACAGCGCCGCGCGCTTCATCGGCTGGCACGCGATCACCCTGTTGCGGGTGTCACTCGACCCGCAGGACGTCATGCGGGCGTATTTCTACAACCCCAACAACGACAGCGGCCAGAACTGGGGGGATGGCGTCGAGGTGAGCACGGCCGGCTGCGGCGAGCGCTTCGGCGAGTCCTCCCTGCCGTTCGAGGAATTCGCCTCGCGTCTGTACATCTTCCACTACGACCCGCTCGAGCACGGCGAACTCGCCTCGGTACCGCAGGAATCGCTCGACCGCGTGATCGCGATGGTGCACCGCACCTGGGGCGCCGATCGCATCCCCGACGAGCACCTGACGCTCAACCTCGACAGCCCGGCAACCGGCACCGAGGCCTGACTCTTCCGGGAGTCGCCCCGGGCCTGATCAACCCAGGTAGACGTCGAAGCGCAGTCGCCCGGAGCGATAGTCGATGTCCGGGGTGGTCGCATCGATGGTGGGGGCGCCCGGCGGGCGCTTGACCACCCAGCGGGCACCGGGCTGGGTTCGGGCCCAGGCAAACAGGGCCGCGGCGTCCGGGTCCTCGCCCACCAGCTGGTGGAAGATACGCATGGGCTTTTTCACCAGCGCCGATTTCTTGCGCTCCGGGAACATCGGGTCGAGGTACCAGACCGTCTCCTCACTAGCGTGAAGCGCCGGCGGTTCGGCGCCCAGCACATCGCCGAACACCGGTTCGATCCGTGCGGCGATCGCTGCCAGCGCCGGATCCTCCGCCGCTCGCTCGATCGCATCGGTGAGCAGCAGCCAGACCACCGGGTGGCGCTCGACGGCCGTCACCTCGCAACCGCCGCTCGCCAACGCCCAGGCATCCCGCCCCAGCCCGGTGGTCAAATCCACCACCGGCGGCCGATAGCCGCCCTTCCAGCCGGTCGCCCGCGCCAGGGCATCCTTGCGCGCCAAAGGCCGGGCAAACCGTGGGTCGGCGGCAAAATCGATCACCAGCGGGTGCGAACCCAGGTCGGGATGGTCGCGGGGGGGAATCAGGCCGATGCGGCCCTGATCGATGGCGAGCGTGAAGCGGGCCGGCGAGTCGCCGGGCGCCTCCACCCAGTCGAGCCCCCGGGTCGCGACAAACGCCTGCAGGCGCCCGGCCGCAGCCCCATCCACCTCGGGGCGACAGGCGACCACCGGCAGCGAGGCTACAGCGAGTTGTCCTATAGCCACTTGCGGAAGATCCGCGAATTGCGCTTGAGGTTGTAGAGCGCGCGGCGTTCGGCGGGCAACCGGTCCAGGCTTTCGTCGGCATAGCCCCGCTCGCGGAAGAAGGCCATGGTCTGGGTCGACAGCAGAAACAGGGATTTCAGGCCCAGCGAACGCGCCCGACTTTCCATGAAGCCAAGCAGGCGCGCCGCCCGACCGCCGCCCTGGTAGGAGGGGTGCACCACCAGGGCGGCCAGTTCGGCGGTACCGTCCTCGGGGAAGGGGTAGAGCGCGGCGCAGGCGATGATGTCGCCGTCGCGGTCGATCACGACGAAGCGATCGGTCTCGAGCTCCAGCTGCTCGCGCGAGCGGCGCACCAGCACGCCGGCCTGCTCCATCGGCTCGATCAGCGCGAGAATCCCGCCGATGTCGTCCAGCGTCGCCGGGCGGATGCGCTCGTAGGGCTCGCTGGTGATCAGCGTGCCGCAGCCGTCGCGGGTGTAGAGCTCCACCAACAGCGCCCCGTCGACCTCGCGATCGACCAAGTGGATGCGATCCACGCCCTTCGAGCAGGCGCGCACGGCGCTGTGCAGGTGCAGCTGGAACTCGGTCGACAGCTTGTCGCCTTCCCGGTCGAGCAGGCCTTCGACCTCGGAAAGGCTCATCGCGGTGGGCAGGTCGTCGAGCGGGTCGGTGAGAAAGATCAGCTTGTCGGCCCCCAGGGCGACGGCCATGCTCTCGGCGACGTCCTCGGCGCGCAGGTTGAACAGCTCGCCGGTGGGCGAGTAGCCGATGTTCGACTGGACCACGATCGAGCCGTCGCCGAGCGCGTCGCGCACGCCGTCGACGTCCACCCGGCGTACCGCCCCGGTATGGCCGAGATCGACCCCGTCGATCACGCCCATGGGCCGCGCGGTGACGAAATTGCCGGTCAGCACCCGCTGGGCCAGCCCCGAGCCCGAGGCCAGGCTCAGGCGCGCCGAGAGCCAGGAAATCACGTCGAACTGCACCGCGCCGACCGCCTCGGTGAGCGGATCGATCATCTCGGGCTCGGTCACGCGCAGGCCACCGTGGAACCGCTCCTCGAAGCCCGCCGCCTGAAAACGGCGATTGATCTGCGGGCGGGCGCCGGGCACCAGCACCAGGCGCACGCCGAGGTCGGCGATCAGCACGATGTCGCGGATCAGCCGCTCGAAACTGGCCGGCTCGTCGAGCGCCTCGCCGCCGAAGGCGAGCACGAAGACGTGATCCTCGTGCTCGCGGATGTAGGGCACGGCGTCACGCAGCCCCTGCACCAGCATGCGGGCCGCGCCCGTCGGTTGGCAGGTGCCGGGAGGGGTTGGCGTCGAGGGATCGTTCACGATGGCGCTCCATGCAAGTCTTGACGCCGAGGATAACGCAGAGTGGGCATAGGGGCAGGCCATCTAGCCACTCCCCGGTCGTCAGACAATGCGGTTACGGCCCTGGCGTTTTGCCTCGTAGAGGGCCTGGTCGGCTCGATGCAGGGCGCCTTCGTGGCTGGTGTCCCCCTCGCGCATGGCGGCCACGCCCTGGCTGATGGTCACCGGGGGGATATCCGGGAAATGGGTCGCCAGCCCCTCGATCACCGCACGACGGAACCGTTCGGCGACCTGGCGGGCGTCATCCAGATCCGTCTGCGGCAGGACCAGCACGAACTCCTCGCCGCCGAAGCGCGACAGCAGGTCGTTTTCGCGCAGCATGCCCCGGCCGATCTCGGCGATGGCGATCAGCACCTCGTCGCCGACGGAATGGCCGTACTGATCGTTGACGCGCTTGAAGTGATCGACGTCGATCATCACCACGGCACAGGGCTCGCCGTAACGGCGGTGCTCACCGAACCGCTCGGCCAGCACCTCGAGGAGCTTGCGGCGATTGAACACCCCGGTCAGCGGATCGATCACGCTCGCCCGCCGCAGCTTTTCCTCGAGGTCCCGCCGCGGGGTGATGTTGCGCGCCACCCAGACCACGGCCCGCTCGCCATTGATCGGTTCGGCGAGCGGCTGGATGTGCCCTTCGAACCAGAGCATCTCGCGCGGACCGTCGGCCGACTCGAGACCCTTCACCTCATGGGCGGCGAGCGGGTATTCGACCTTGAGCAGGCGGTTTTCGCTGAGCGATTGGCGGATCTGATCCAAGACCTGGCTCGCCTTGTCGGCGGGCAGCAGATCCTCGACGGTTTGCCCGACGAGCGTTCGACCGTCGTGGTAGTAGCCTGGGTCATTGCCGCCGTAGACCGCCAGGTAGCGGCCCGATTCCGACAGGATGAACAGCGGGTCCGGCAGGGCGTCCAGCACGGCCGGCAGCAGGTCCGCAGGCAGACTCATGGCAATCCCTCGTCAATGGCAACCAATCAGCGGACGGCCCGGGCTCGCGGTGACTTAGGGAAACTCCCCCAGCATCAGGAACTCGACCAGCGCCTGCTGGGTGAACATGCGTGCCTCGGCCTCGTCCCAGACCACGCTCTGCGGGCCGTCGATCACGCCGGCGGTGACTTCCTCGCCGCGGTGGGCCGGCAGGCAGTGCATGAACAGCGCGTCATCCTTGGCGCGGCCCATCAGCTCGTCGTTGATCTGGTAGTCGTGGAAGTCGCGCAGGCGGCGCAGGCGCTCCTCCTCCTGGCCCATCGAGGCCCAGACGTCGGTGACCACCAGATCGGCGCCCTCGACCGCCTCGGCCGCCGTACCGACCAGCTCGACGCGGTCCTCGGCCGCGGCGACCACGTCCGGGTCGGGCTCGTAGCCGCGCGGGGCGGCGACGACCAGGTCGAAGTCGAAGGTGCGCGCGGCGTTGATGTAGGAATGGCACATGTTGAAGCCGTCGCCCACCCAGGCAACGCGCTTGCCGGCGATCGAGCCGCGGTGGCGCTGGTAGGTGTAGATATCGGCCAGCAACTGGCAGGGATGACTGCGGTCGGTGAGCGCGTTGATCACCGGCACGCGGCTGTTGGCGGCGAAGGTCTCGACCATGCCGTGATCGTTGGCGCGGATCATGATGGCATCGACCATCCGCGACATGACGCGGGCCGAATCCTCGACCGGCTCGCCGCGACCCAGCTGGGTGTCGCGCGGCGAGAGGAAGATCGCCGACCCGCCCAGCTGCGCCATGCCCGACTCGAACGACAGCCGGGTGCGGGTCGAGGCCTTTTCGAAGATCATGCCCAGCACGCGACGCTCAAGCGTGTTGGGGCGCTCGCCGCGCTCACGGGCGGCCTGCAGCTGCCCCGCGCGCTCGAACAGGGCGCGGTACTCGTCCGCGGTGAGATCGAACAGGCTCAGGAAGTGACGTGTGGACATAGCGATATCGGTTCTGTCGGTTGAGGGGAGCGCACGGGCAAACGCCCGGCACCAGCCCCGGAAACTCAGGTGGTCGCGTACCAGTCGCGGATGACACCGATTACCCGGTCGGCGATCAGGTCGGCCTGCGATTCGCTCAGGATCAACGGCGGCAGCAGGCGCACCACGGAACCGGCGGTGACGTTGATCAGCAGGCCCTGCTCCAGCGCCCGGCCGACCAGCTCGCCGGCCGGACGATCCAGTTCGATGCCGATCATCAGTCCGCGACCGCGCACCTCGCGGCAGCCGGCCAGGTCGGTCAGACCGTCGCGGATACGATCGGCGATCGACCGGCCCAGTTTCTCCGCCCGCGTGACCAGCCCGTCGCGTTCGATCACCTCGAGCACGGTCGCCGCCGCGCGGCAGACCAGCGGGTTGCCGCCAAAGGTCGAGCCGTGGCTGCCCGGACCGAACAGGTCGGTGGCCCGGCCGGCCGTCAGGCAGGCGCCGATCGGCACGCCGTTGCCCAGCCCCTTGGCCAGGCTCATCACGTCGGGCAGCACCCCGGCCTCGTGCTGGAAGCCGAACCAGCGTCCAGTGCGCGCGATGCCGGTCTGTACCTCGTCGACCAACATCAGCCAGTCGTGGTCGTCGCACAGCGCGCGCACCGCGGCCAGATAGCCCGTCGGCGCCGGGCGGACACCGCCCTCGCCCTGCACCGGCTCGAGCAGCACGGCGACGATGGTCTCGTCCGAGGCGACGCGCTCGAGCGCCTCGATGTCGCCGTAGGGCACGCGCACGAAGCCATCGAGCAATGGCTCGAAGCCCTTCTGGATGGCGGCGTTACCGGTCGCGGCCAGCGCGGCGAGCGTGCGGCCATGGAAGCTGTGCTCCATCACCGCGATCTTCGGGTTGTCGATCTCGCGGCGGCGACCGTGCAGGCGGGCAAGCTTGATCGCCGCCTCGTTGGCCTCGGCACCGGAGTTGGCGAAGAACACCTTGTCCATGCCGGAAATCGCGGCGAGCCGCTCGCCCAGACGCTCCTGCCACGGGATGCCGTAGAGGTTGGAGGTGTGGATCAGGGTCTTGGCCTGGTCGCACAGCGCCTCGGCGATGTCCGGGTGGGCGTGGCCCAGACCGGTCACCGCAATTCCGCTGACCGCGTCGAGGTATTGCACGCCCGCCTCGTCCCAGAGGTACGGGCCTTCGCCCCGGACGAAACGGACGGGCTGTCGATTGTAGGTGGGCAGCAGAAAGTCGCTCACGGCATTCCTCGAAAACCGATTTCGCCCGGATATTTCCGGGCGACACAAAACCAAAAAAGCGCTCCCCGGAACGACGAGCGCATTGAATCCATTGCGTTTTGTGCCCCTCGACGAACAACGATATGCCTGGCCAACACAGTTGGCGCGAGTTCGGAGGGGCAAGTCATGGAGCATATCACGAATCGAATCGATTTCGACAAAGGGCCGCACGGCGCGGCATGCCAGGGAAACTCTGTACGAATGCCATACCGCTCTGCGCGACTTGAGCCGGGCAGGTGCAAGGCGTCCGTCCGCCGCGGAAGGGTGACTCCCTTTCCAAGGACGGCAACGCAGCAGATGCCCGGCTCAAGGCGCGCCCTGCGGGGCCTGGCGAGTCGCACGTGCTCCGCGTTACGATGTCTTGACGTGGCCACCGGCACGCCGGCGACATCGCGCCTTGATCACGAACGACTCGCCAAGCCAGAGTGGCATGGCATTCGGGCAGAGTTTCCCTAGGCTTCCGCAAGCCTTTTTGCCGCCATTGCCCTTCTCAACCGGACCACTGCAATTTCCATGGCAAACGACCATCCCAACCAGATTCTCGCCCCCCGCTGGCTGATCCCCGTCGCCCCGCGCGACGAGGTGCTGGAAGACCACGCCGTGTGGATTCGCGATGGCCGCATCGAGGCCATCCTGACCCGCGAGCAGGCCCGCGAGCGCCAGCGGGCAACCGAGGAACCCGTCGACTGGGTCGACCTGCCCAGCCACGCCCTGATTCCCGGGCTGGTCAACGGCCACACCCACGCGGCGATGAGCCTGATGCGCGGGCTGGCCGACGACCTGCCGCTGATGACCTGGCTCGAGGAGCACATCTGGCCGGTCGAGGGACAGATGCTGGGTCACGACTTCGTTCGCGACGGCACGATGCTCGCCGCCGTCGAGATGATCCGCAGCGGCACGACCACGCTCTCGGACATGTACTTCTTCCCCGAGGCGGCGATCGAGGCCGTGCAGGCCGCCGGCCTGCGCGGGATCTTCGGCATCGTGGTGATCGACAACCCCAATCCCTGGTCGGCGAACGCCGAGGAGGCACTGGCCAAGGGCGTCGAGCTGGTCAACGACTGGCGCCATCATTCACGCATCGAGTTCACGCTCGCCCCGCACGCCCCCTACACGGTCGGCGATGCGGCGCTCGAACGGGTGCGCACCATGAGCGACCAGCTCGACCTGCCGGTCCACATGCACGTCCACGAGACCGCCCACGAGGTCAAGTCGACCCTCGCCGCCACCGGCGAGCGGCCACTGGCCCGCCTCGATCGGCTGGGGCTCCTCAACGAACGCCTGGTCGCCGTGCACATGACCCAGCTGACTGAGGCGGAGATCGCCCGCCTGGCCGTCACCGGCACCCACGTGCTGCACTCGCCGCAATCGAACCTCAAGCTCGCCTCCGGCTTCTGCCCGGTGGCCAAGCTCCTCGAGGCCGGCGTGAACGTCGGGCTGGGCACGGACGGGGCCGCCAGCAACAACGATCTCGACATGCTCGACGAGATGCGCACCGCCGCGCTCATCGCCAAGCCTGTGGCCAATGATGCCGCGGCGGTCAGCGCCCACCAGGCCCTGCACATGGCAACCCTGGGGAGTGCGCGCGCCTTCGGCCTGGACGACCGTATCGGCTCGATCGAGCCGGGCAAGCAGGCGGACCTCGTCGCGGTCGATCTCGATGCCCCGGAGACCCAGCCGGTCTACGATGCCGTCTCGACCCTGGTCTACAGCGCCTCGCGCGCCCAGGTGAGCGATGTCTGGGTCGACGGGCGCGCCCTGCTGCGCCACGGGCAGTTGCGTGGGCTCGACAGCCGGGCGATCATCGAGCGGGCAAACACTTGGCGCGAGCCGATCCGGCGGGCCAAGCCCGCCGTCTGACACGTTCACCGTCCATTCGCCCTTACCTGGCCACGCCGCGATGACCCCGACCCACGACACTGCCGACAACGCCTCCAGCGCCTCGCCCGACGAGCTGGCCCACTTCAATCGGCTGGCAAAGCAGTGGTGGGACAGCGACGGCCCGTTCGCCTCGCTGCACGCGATCAACCCGTTGCGCATGGCCTTTATCGAGACCCACAGCGACGCCGGCGACAGCCGCGTGCTCGACGTCGGCTGCGGTGGCGGGATACTGGCCGAGGCACTGGCCCGCAGCGGTGCTGCCGTCACCGCGCTGGATCTCGCCGAGGACGTCATTGCGGTCGCCCGCGACCATGCGCCGGACACACTCGGGATCGACTACCGGGTCGCCGACGTCACCCGCTTCGCCCCCGAGCACGCCGGCACGTACGACGTGGTCACCTGCATGGAGATGCTCGAGCACGTCGAGGACCCCGCTCGCATCATCGAGGCCCTGGCCACGGCGGTGCGCCCCGGTGGGCACGTGTTCCTCTCGACGCTCAACCGCAACGCCAAGTCGTGGCTGCTGGGGATCGTCGCCGCGGAGTACCTGCTGAACATGGTGCCACGCGGCACGCACGACCACCGCCAGTTCATTCGCCCCGGCGAACTCGCCCGGATGGGTCGTGCCGCCGGGCTCAAGCCGATCGCCTCGACCGGCATCGTCTACAACCCGCTCACCCGCGAGTTCTCGCTCAACGACCGCGATCTCGACGTCAATTACCTGATGGCGTTCGTAAAGGAAACTCTGCATGATTCGATGACGTCTCTGCGGGACTCCAAGGGTCCAGATGCAAGGCGCAGTCCGCCGTGAAGGGCCGTCGCCCTTTGCAAGGGCTGCAACGCCGCAGATGGGCCCTTGGAGACCCGCCCGGACGGGGCTCGCGGGTTTGCCCGCACTCGGCGTTGCCGCCCCTCGGCGGGCAACAAGCCCGCCTTCGGGCCGGCGCCTTGATTGCGAACAAACCCGCGAGCCAGAGATGCCATCGAATCATGCAGATTTTCCTAAAGGAGTCCTGATGCTGCCCGCCCCCAAGGCAATCCTATTCGACCTCGACGGTACCCTGCTCGACACCGCCCCCGACATGGCCGCCGCGCTTAATCGCGTGCGCGCCGAGCAGGGCCTCGAGCCCATGCCGTTCGAGGCGATCCGCCCGCATGTTTCCAACGGGGCGCGCGGGCTGCTGGGGATCGGGCTGGGCATCACGCCGGACGACTCGGGCTATGAGGGGTTGCGCGAGCGCTTTCTCGCGCTCTACGCCGAGGACCTGGCGGTACACACCTGCCTGTTTCCGGGCCTGGAGGCACTGGTCGAGTCACTCGAGCAACGCGCCCTGCCCTGGGGCGTGGTGACCAACAAGCCCGGCGAGCTGACACGACGCCTGCTCGAGGCGCTGGAGATCACCCCGGCGGTGGTGGTCTGCGGTGACGACCTCCGCCGGGCCAAGCCCCACCCGGACCCGCTGTTGTTCGCGGCCGGCAAGCTGCGCCTGCCGCCCAATGCCATCTGGTACATCGGCGATCACGAGCGTGACGTCGTCGCCGGCAATGCCGCCCACATGCCCACCGTCGCCGGGCGCTGGGGCTACCTCGACGGCGAGCGGCCGATCGAGTCCTGGGGGGCGACGGTCGTGATCGATAACCCCGAGGACATCGCGCATCTGTTGAGCCGGGCGGACCAAGACGCCACGCACACCGAAACGGTGGACGCCAAATGATTCCGCGCGTCACCTCGCTGCTCGCCTGGCCGGTCGAGGCCCGCTTGCGCAACGCACCGCTCTCGCCGGTCGAGACGCCCACCGACATGGGCGAGCTGATCACCTTCTACCGCGAGCGCCTGGATGCCTTCCGTCCGTCCGCGTTCGAACGTCTGTCCGAGACCGACCAGGCCCGCGTCGACGGGCTGATCACGGCGGTGCTGCTGGTCGACGGGTGGCTGGACGCCGCGGCCGATCGCGAGGCCGGCCAGGCAATGCGCCTGCCGGCCAACGAGTTGGCGCAACTGGGAGTCACCGATGCCCACTGGCGGGAGCAGCAGGTGGACTTCGCCTTCCGGCGCTTCAACGAACGCTTCGCCGGGCGCATCCGGGGCATCCTGCAGGGAGCGGCCCCGCTGGGTCGCCCGTGGCTGGCCGGCTGGCGTTATCGGCTGACCATCGCCCGGGTCGAGCAGATCCTGCGCGAACGGCAGGTCGACCCGGCGCTATGGTTCGATCACGAGCCCCGGCGCTCGCCGGTGGCGTGGGGAACGGCCTCGCTGCGCATCCTCTGGCGGGTACTCACCGGCCGCGGCTGACCCCCGGCGCCGCCATCGGCCAACGCCAGGGCTCACGGCATGAAGCGGACCTGGTCCCGCCCCTCGCGCTTGGCCAGGTAGAGCGCCTCGTCGGCGCGTCGCACCAGATCGGCAGGCGTTTGCCCGGCGTCATCCGGGAGCCGGGTGGCGACACCGACGCTGACCGTCACCACGCCCACCGAGGAGTCGGCGTTCGGGATGGCCAGCTCGCGCACGGCGCGCTGCAGCCCTTCGGCGACCGTCAAGGCGCCGTCCCGGTCGCTGTCCTGCAGGATCAGTACGAATTCCTCGCCGCCGTAACGGGCCGCCAGGTCGTTGCTGCGCCGCACCGGCCCCTCCAGCACCCGGGCGATACGCCGCAGGCACTCGTCGCCGGCCGGGTGCCCGTAACGATCGTTGAACGGCTTGAAGTGGTCGACATCGAGCATGACCATGCTCAGGGCCATCTTGGTGCGCACGGCCACGGCCCATTCCCGTTCCAGCACCTCCTCGAACGCGCGCCGGTTGGCGAGATCAGTCAAGCCGTCGGTGCGCGAGAGTGTCTCCAGCTGGGCGTTGGCCGCCTGCAAGGCCTCGGTGCGTTCCTCGACGCGCTGCTCGAGCACCTCGTTGAGCTCCTGGTATTCGCGCAGCAGGCGCTCGGTTTCCTCGTTCTTTTCCCGGAAGACATGCGCCGCACGGGTCAGCTCGTGAAACTCGTAACCCGCCTCGGTTAGGTCAAGGTCGGCGGCATCCTGACCGCGAGACAACCGCCGGAAGGTCTGCGTGAGGGTCTCGATCGGCGCGACCACGCTGCGCCCCAGCCGATAGGGCAGAAACACCATCAGGGCCAGGGTCAGGGCGATACCGACGAGAACCGTCCACACGGCCTGGCGAATCGTCTCGGCGGTCTGCGCCTCGATCTGCTCCATCTCCTTGTGCAAGCCCGCGGAAAGCTGGTCGGACTGGTAGAGCACCTCGTAGGTCTCGCCGGCCATGACGACGTTGACCAGGTAGAGATAACCGCGCGTCAGTTGCACGGCGTCGAGGATGGCCTCCTGATAGTCATCCAGGGCACTGCCCATCTCGCGAAACACCGCACCATCCGCCGGGTCCTCGCTCGACTCGGCCAGCCGGTCGAGTCGCCGGCGGGACTCGCGCACCTCGACATTGACCTCGCGGATACGCGCGTTGTCGAGCGAGTCGAAGTAGTTGCGCGTCAGGCTGTCGATCCGCAGGGCCGCGCCGCGCAGTCGCTCGAGGCCGGATATGGTCTCTGCCCGACTGGCAGGAAGCGTGGCCTCAAAGGCGCCCAGCAGGTCCTGGTAGCGGCGGGCCTGCGAGTCGATACCCTGGTCGATCAGCCAGCTCTGGCGGTCGTGGAGCCGCTTGACCTCGACGAAGGCCTCGCGGAAACCGTAAAGGTATTCCTCCATCCGCTCGACGCGGTCGCTCACCGCCTCGCTCGCCCCCTCGCCGAGTTGCTCGAGCAGCCCGCGCGCACGCTCGAACACGATCCCGGCCTGGTCGGCGGGAAACGAGCGCCCCGACTGGACGAACTCGCCCGACAGCCGCTGGAGTTCGACCATCTGCAGGGCGACCTCGCCGCCCATCTCGACCCGTTCACTGATGTCGGTCAGGCGCTGGAAGTCGGCGTAGATGCGGGTGATCGTCAGCGCGAGTACTAGGCTGATCAGAAAGCCGGCCAGCCCGATCGCGCCGAAGCTGCCGAAGATGCGCGCCTTGAGCCGACGCCGCGGAGCCGAACGTCGACGGCTCATGCGAGCAGGAATTCCTGCCACTTGGTCAGGGTGTACTCGTAGGTATCCATGACCGTGTTCCACACCGCGATGTTGGCGAAACGGGTTTCGTAACTGCCGCCGCGACGGACCTCGCCCGCCGCGGCGACCCGGTGGCCGTCAACGCCGGTCAAGGCGTGGGCGGCCGGCTTGCCGGCGTACCAGTAGTCCCACTCGGCCGGGGTCATGAAGGGGCGCGAACGCTGCGGGTTGGCGATGTAGTAGCCCTGTCGGGCAATGAATGCCCCCGGCCAGCCCGACAGCCACCAGTTCATGAAGGCATAGGCCATCGCCTGGCGCTCGCTGTCCACGGCCGAGGACAGGCACATTACGCCGAACCAGGCGCGGTAGCCTTCCCGTGGCGCCGCGTAGAGGCAAGGGATGCCCATGCCCTGCAGCTGGGCCGCAGCGGGCGAGAACATGCTCTGGATCACCACCTCACCACGCGCCATCAGATCGACCGAATGCGGCACGGAAAACCACACGCCGCGAAAATGCCCACGGCGCTTGAAGTCCACCAGGAGCGCGAACAGGTCGTCGATCTCCTCGCGGGTCATCCGGCCGATCTCGCCAAAGCGCATCAACCCGTTCGCCTCGGCGGCGAGGGCGAGATCGAACAAGCCGATACTGGGCGCATTCACAACCGCCACGCGTCCGCGATGCGCCGGGTCGAGCAACCACCCCCAACTCTCGGTCTCGTAGGGAATGCCCGGCGCGATCGCGCGCGTGTCATAGCCGAAGGAGTCGGCGTTGTGAACGTAGGGCAGGAAGCTGAGCCGGCCGGAGGGCGTGGCGCCGAGCCGGCCATCCTCCTGGACGAACAACAGCTTGTGGGGCGCATCACCCCGACCGATGGGCGAATCCGGGGTGATGCGGCCGGTCTTGGGGAGATCGTTGATCTCGTCCCAGTACGTCAGGCGCTCGACGTCAATCGACTGGATGGCGTTGGCCTGCCAGAGCACCCGGATGCTGTTCGACCACTGCTCGTAGAGATCGAACGACCCCGGATCGGTGGCCGCCCGTTGCAGCACCTCGGCGCTGCCGCCGGGGTGGAACTCGATGTTGAATCCCAGCTCGGCCTCGGCGCGACGGCGGATCGGCTCCTGGAGGGTGACGTGCGTTCCCATCACCCGCAAGGTCGGCTTGCGATCCAGGGCGCGCACGATCGCCGGGAAGCCGGCCCCGCCCAGCAGCAAGCCCGCCCCACCGGCCTTGAGCACGTCACGTCGATTCATGGGCCTATCATCGGTTCGGGGTCTCCAACGGCATCGGCAACCGGCCACCTTGGCAGAACGCCACTCGGCCGCGTCATGCCGGCTCAATCGGCAGCATGCCGCCACGCCGGTCGGGTGACAAGCACCCGGACCGGACCGATCCCGGGTTAGAGCCGGAAACGGGCGACCTGGCCGGCGAGGCGCTCGGCCTCGCGATTGACCGAGTCGACCGCCTGGTTCGCGGACTGCATGGTCTCGGCATTGCGCTCGACCACCTCGATCAGCGAATTCAGGTCCTCGGTGAGCCGCTCGATCGCCGCCTGGTGACGCTGGCCGTGGCTGGCCGCCTCGTCGGTGAGCTTGACCGTGTCGGCCACCGCCCCGAGCATCTCGGAGAGCCCGCCGGAAGCGGTCTGCAGGGAGCGTTCGGCATCCGCGGAGTAGTGGCTGGCCTCCTGCATCTTCTCGTCGGCGGCCGTCACGTCACGCCCCAGCGATTCCATCACCAGGCCGATCTCGCGGGCCGCCTCGGCGCTGCGCCCGGCGAGCTTGCGCACCTCGTCGGCAACCACGGCAAAACCGCGACCATGCTCGCCCGCCCGGGCCGACTCGATGGCGGCGTTCAGGGCCAGGAGATTGGTCTGCTCGGCCACGGCATCGATGGTCGCGGTCATGCCGCTGATGCGGTCGCGGGCAGCGACCAGCGACGTGATCAGGGCCGCGGTTTCCTCGACGCGTTGCTGCGAACGGCTGATCGAGGCGACGCTCTCGCCTACCTCGTGGCGGGTCTGCTCGGCCCGCGACTGCATCTCGCCGGCCTGGTGACCGGCCTCGAGGATTGCCTCGACCAGTCGCCCGCCGCCGTCGGCCACTTCGCGCGCCTCGCCGAGCGTGCGCTCACGCTGCGCCTGGACCCGCCCCTGCGCGGTCATCACGCTGGACACGCTCTCATCCAGACTGCCGGCGGCGGCGGACAGCGATTCGCTGCTGCGGTTGAGGTTCCCCATCTGGGCATGCAGCTGGTCGATCATGCCGTTGACGCTGGCGACAATCTCGCCGAGCGAGTCATGGCTGACGATCTGGCATTTCTCGGTGAGGTTGCCGTCGCGCACGGCCCCGGCCAGACGCGCCAGCGCGCCCATGCGGCGCAACAGGATCAGGTGGGCCAGCCCGTAGTTGACGAAGCCCACGGTCAGTCCGGCGCCCAGGCAACCGACCACGAACCAGCCCAGCATGCCCTCGCGGAACTCGACGAAGAACGACGCGAATACCGGGAAGATCGCTCCCATGACAACGCCCATGCCGACAAAGGACCATTTCAGGCGACGCAGGATGCTGGGCTGACTCATGATTGGATGGCACCTGGCTCGAAGTGGATGGCGCAACAGGATAGACGCCTGATCGGTTATCGGTCAGTGGGACGATTTCTTGAGGGGCCATCGCTGGCCGATCCGGGGGGACGGTTCGCGCCGGGCGATCCCGGGCAGAAGGCAGGGAACTGGTAGAATCGGCGCCCATGAACGCCGAATCCACCCGCCCCTCGGTCGAGCCCCACCTGGCTGCCGCCGAATGCGAGCGACTCGCCCGTCCGGTAGGCAGCGCCTTCCGGCTGGCCAGCCTCAAGCTATCCCCGGCCCGACAGCGGGCGGTGACGGCCCTGCGCGCGCTGGACGTCTCGCTGGCCGAGATCCCGGAGACGGTCAGCGAACCGCAGGTCGCGATGGCCAAGCTCGATTGGTGGCGCGAGGCGCTGCTGGGCATGACCCAGGGGCGGGCCGAGCACCCGGTCATCCAGTCGCTCGCCGCGGGGCTCGACGAGGTCGGCCTGGGCGAAGAGGCCCGTCGCGAGGACTCGCCGCTGGTCGGCCGGCTGGAGGAGCGTCTGGGGGCAGCGCGCATCGAGCTCGAATACGAGGGCTTTGCCGGCGAGGCGGACCTCGAGGCCTTTCTCGACGCGCGCTACGCCAGCCTGTTCGCCCTGTACGGCCGCCTGCTGGCCCTGCCCGCCGAGCAGATCGAGGCCGCGGCACGGCTGGGGCGCTGGCATGGTCGGCTCGACCGCGCGCGGCTGCTGGGGCGGCATGCGCGCATCGGCCGCGTCTACCTGCCACAGGACACGCTGAATCGCTTCGGCCTGGACGAGGCCGACCTTTATCGCGAACCGGCGCCGGCCGATCGCGAGGCCCTGTTCCGCGAGGAACTCGACCGCATTCGCGCCGGCTTGAGCGACTGGCCGGCGAGTGGCCGACCGCCGCGTCTGTTCCGCATTCTGCGCGCCGTCGACCTCGAGCACCTGCGCCTGATGCAGGAAACACCCGCGGAACTCACCGGCGGCCGCGTTGAAATCAGTCCCGTGCGCCAGTGGTGGCTTGCCTGGCGCGCCTCCTGGTAACCCCAACGGCTAACCCGACCCTTTCCGGCCCGATCATGGCAATGATGGCGGGCTCACCTTGCCGAGACATCCCGATGACCGACTCCCCTTCCACCGACACGCCGATCGATACCTCGTTTGCCGGGCAGGTCGTGCTAATCAACGGCGCGACCGGCGCGCTGGGCACCGCCACCGCACAGACGCTGGCCGCCCGCGGCGCGACCGTGATCCTGCTGGGACGCAAGCTCGATCAGCTCGACCGGCTGGCCGACGACATCAACCAACGGGTGCTGCCCGAGGTGCCTGCCGAGGTCCGCGGCGAACCGCCGGTAATCCAGCCGGTGGACTTTTCCGGGGCCGCGCCAGAGGACTACGCCACGCTGGTCGAGGGAATCGAGCGGGCCTTCGGCCGCCTGGACCTGCTGGTGCATGCCATGGGCACGGCCGGCGAACTCGCCCCGCTCGCCCAGGCCGACCTGATGAAGTTCCAGGAAAGCCTACACGTGAACCTCACCGCGCCGTTTGCCCTCACCCGCAGCGCATGGCCACTGCTGGAGCGCGCCAGTCGGCCGCGCGTGCTGTTCTTCACCGATCGCGGCACCGATGCCTACGGCAGCGCGCATGACATCGCCCACGCCGGCATCGAGCGGATGATCCGCCAGTGGGCCGCGGAGACGCCGAGGGTGTGGATCACCGGCTTCGATCCGGGCGCGGTCAACAGCCGCCTGCGCCACGCGCGCTTCCCCGGCGAGCTCACCCAGGACCGCCAGCCGCCCTGCGCGGTGATGCCCGCCCTGCTCGACTGGCTGGAACACGGCGAATCGGGGGCGATTCAACGCCTCGACGAGGCGCCTGCCTCGGCCTGATCCAGACGCAGCCGCATCACCCGGAACCGCTCGCCCATCTCGGTGGGCATGACCAATTCGCGGAATTCCTGTGCGAGACGCGCCTGATCCGCGAGGGAATCGCGGGACTGCAGTTCGCGCTCGACCCGTTGTGGCACGTCGGTGCCCAGCAGCCACTGCGCCTGACTGCGCTCGCCGTCGATCGCGAACCCCGCCTGTCGCGCGGCCTGCTCGACGGCCTGGAAATCCACCCAGGCGGTGATGTCCTGCAGCCCCGGGTAGACGAACGGATCCTCGTGGGCCAGGTGCCGGTAGTGGCACTTGAGCGTGCCCTCGTCGCGATCGGCTCGGTAGATATCGGCGGTGTGGCTGCCGTAGTCGAACAGGTAGATCCAGGTCTCGCCACCGGCGTCGAGTGACGCGTGCATCTCGCCCAGCCAGCCGGCAAGATCCGGGTTGTATTCGGCCAGCACGGTCTCGCGCGGCGTGACGATGGGGCGTTCGATGCGCGCGCCGATCGCCTCGACCGTGGCCCGCAACGCCTCGTCGGCGGGCCGTTCCTCCCAGACGAATCGCTGGCCGTCGAAGCCCACCAACAGGCGCTCGGCCGTTTCCGGTTTGCCCGGCCACCAGCGAAAGCGCTCCATCGGCATGGCATCGAGCACTTCGTTGGCGATCACGATGCCGCCCGACCACCCCAGATCCGACCACGAATCGATCCAGCGCACGCGTTCGGCCACCGCCGGTGGCAATGACGCGCGCAGGTTCTCGGCCTGGCGTTCGGCCAGTGCCGGGGAGATCTCGAGGATGGTGTAGCGCGCGGGCAGCGCCTCGTCCGCGGCCAGCCGGTCGAGGAGATCGATGGCCAGACGCCCCGACCCCGCGCCGATTTCGAGGATCTCGCCGCCCAGCCCGGCGGCCTGCGCCTGGTGCCACTCGTAGGCCAGCCCGTGGGTGAAGAAACGCGAGCGTTCCGGGGCGGTAATGAAATCGCCGCCCACGCCGAAGGCGACCTGGCCGCTGCCGTAGTAGCCCAGCGTCGGGTGATAGAGCACGGTGGCCATGTACTCGGCGAACGGGATGGGGCCCTCATGCATCCGCTCGACCAGCGGCTCAATCAACGCGAGGCTCTTGGCCTGGTCGGCCGGTGACGGTGCCGGCAGCTCGAACCCTTCGTGGCGAGATCCGGCGCTCATGCGCCCTCCCCGGCCGCCGCCTCCGGCGTCATTTCACGGGTAATCTCGACCCCCACGCCGGCCGCCTCGGCCAGGGCGTGCGGCTTGATCGCGCGCATCGTGACACGGCGAATGGGGAATTCGGTCAGCAGCACCTCGCAGCAGCGCTCGGCCAGGGTCTCGACCAGCTGGAAGCGTCCCTCGCGCGCGATCTCGGTGACGCGCCGGGAGACGGCCGCGTAGTCGACCGTCTGGTCGATGTGTTCGCTGAGCACCGCCTGCCGGAACGACTCGACCTCGAGGACGAGATCGATGCGCACCGGCTGCGGGGTCTCCCGCTCGGCGGGCAGGATGCCGATGATGGTCTCGAACTCGAGGCCCTGCACCAGGATACGGTCGGTGGGCAGCGTGGTCGGCAGGGGCGGGGCAAGCGGCTGGTCGGCGTCCGTCACGGCGTCGGCTCTCGGGTGTGGATGGGGCACCCGGGCGCGTGCCGGGCGGCGCCAATGGTAGCCCGGATCCACCCCCTTTTGCAGGGCGGCGCGGCGAGGGTCAGAACTGCGCGAAGTCGAACTCGAGGCTTTCCTGCGGCGCCTGGATGAAGTCGCCCTGCACGAAATCCACGCCCATCGGCCAGAGGATCTGCAGGCTGGCTGCGTTCTCCACGTTGGGCACGATCACCGCCATCTCCGCGTCCTTGGCGTGCCTGACCACCTCGCCGACGCGATCCTGGTTGGCGCTCTCCTGGGCGAAATGCTCCAACAGCGGCCGGGCGATCTTGATGGTCGAGACCGGCAGGTGGTCGAGGATGCGGAAACCGTCGTCGCCGGAACCGAAGCCGTCGAGGATGAGCTCGCCGCCCAGCGGATGCAGCGCCTGCTGCATGTCCGCCAGGTGACGCAAGGCGTGGCCGGCCTTGTCGACCGACACCTGGATGGCGAGCAAGGTGTCCGGCAGACGGGTCATCTGCAGACGCTGGGTCAGCCACTTGGTGAACTCGGGGTCATGCAGGGAGGCGTCGCTGATGCGAATGTAGAGCTTGGGCTTCTCGCCGTTCTTGACGCCGTTGTGGATCTGCTTGACCGCCGAAAGCACCACCCAACGGTCGATCGACTGGATCAGGTCGCCGCGCTCGGCCTGCGAGAGGAACTCGGCCGGCGAGATCAGGCTGCCGTCCTCGTCGAGCATGCGCACGAACACCTCGTAGCGACTGATCTCGCGATCGCCGGTCAACGAAACGATCGGCTGGAACACCAGCGAGAATCGGCTTTCGCGCAGGGCCGTCTTGATCTTGCGCGCCCAGGCCTCGTCCTGCTCGCGCTCCGAGGCGGTCTTGAGATCCGGCTCGTACAGACGGGCCTGGTACTTGCCTTCCTGCGCGGCGCGGTTGGATGCGCGTTCGACCCGGTCGACCAGCTCGGCGGCATTGGGCGGGGAGTTCTCGTCGAGCACGAGATAACCCGCCGAGGTGGAGACGGTCACCGAGGTGGTGCCCTGGGTGTAGACGTAATCGCGGGCGAGCTCGTTGAGCACCTCGGCCAACTCGGCGGTGCCGTGGCGGTCGAGCCGTCCCAGCAGGATCAGGAAGGAGAACGCGCCGTGGCGCGCGACCAGCCCCTGACCACCGACCCGCTCCTCAACCTTCTTGCCGAACTCGGTCAGCAGATTGTCCATGCCGGTGGTGCCGATGTGGCGCTTGATCTCGTCGTGGTTGAGGATCTCGAGCAGCAGCAGCGCGCCGGTCTCCTCCTCGTCGCCGCTGACGATCTCCGCCCGGCGGGCCTCGATCTGCTCGAACAGGTAGTTGCGGTTATACAAGCCGGTGAGCAGATCGCGACGCGCGAAGTACTCGAGCTGCTC
Organism: Guyparkeria hydrothermalis; assembly: GCF_023555375.1. Classification (GTDB taxonomy): domain Bacteria; phylum Pseudomonadota; class Gammaproteobacteria; order Halothiobacillales; family Halothiobacillaceae; genus Guyparkeria; species Guyparkeria hydrothermalis. Next base: position 157,123 of record NZ_JAJSEE010000005.1, on the reverse strand, counting down.
GGAAATGTCGGCCACGTCCTCCTTCACCTGCGTCGCGAAGACCTGCAGGCAGGGCTCGCCGTCGAAGGAGGCCGCGGTGCTGTGGATCCGCACCTCGATCTCGTGGCCGCCGTTGGTCCTGAGGGTGAAGGTGTCCTCCGCGTCCTCGGTCTTGAGGAAGGCCTTCAGGCGCTGGGCGGAATCGCCGGCGGCGAGGTCCAGGATGGGCTCCTCGCGCAACTCGTCGATGCTGGCAAAGCCGAGCAGGTCGAGGTAGGCCTGGTTGGCGTAGATGTGCAGCCCGTCCTGCAGGTAGGCCACCGCCTCGGAGGAGCCGTCGATCAGCTTCTGGCAGCGCAGCTCGGACTTCGACAGCTGGGCGGCCTTGCGCTCACGATCCTGGTAGAGCAACGCGAAGGCCACGGCCCGCATCAGGATCGGCTCGACCAGCGACTCGTGGGTAATCACGGAAAACGCGCCGGCCTCGAGGTAGGCCTCGATCTCCTCGACGCCGCCGATGTCGTCGTAGACCACCATCGGCACGCCGGCCAGCGCCGGCTCGCGCGCGGCGAGCTCGTGCAGGGCGGTCAGCATCTCCAGGGCATTCGCACCGTACTCGATGTAGACGACGTCGATCGGGGTGGCGGTGATCTCGTGGCGCGCGGCATCGAAATCGGCGGCATTGTGCACCGAGGCCTGGAGCCCGGCGTTGCGCAACTCGCCACGCAGGGCGATCGAGTCGTTGACCGACCCGATCACGTGCAGGATGGAAAACGGGGTGTTCTCGACGGTTTCGACGGGCGTCACTTATTGCCTCCCTTGTCGGGGCTGGTTTCCATCACGACCAGGTGGGAGCCCACCATCACGATGCGTTCGAGGTTCAGGGGCACGTCCTGGCCCCGCTCGCGGATCACCGTCACGCGACGGCCGCGATCGGCCAGATCCGGCGGCAGGATCAGTTGATCGATCCGATCCCCCTCGAGGCGCGCGAGCACCGGCCAGGTGCCAGCGGCGTGCGGCGACTCGTCGGCCGGGTGGGCGAAATACGCCATCCAGTCGCCCGGCAGTCGCTCGACGCCCATGTCGATGGTGCGATTGCCCTCGTCGAGGTGACGTACCCAGCGGATGATACCCACCCCGACGACGGCGGCCAGCCCCCCGACCTCCTCCATCGGGTCACGTTCGATCAGGATCAGCTCGTCGACCGCCGCGCGACTGTTGTCGGCCAGTCGCCAGTGCAGTCGCAACCCCCGCTCGGAGAGATTGACCACGTCCCAGGTCGCCGGCTCGTTGAGCCGCGGGGTCGCGGGACGGCCGTTGGCGTCGGGCATCGCCTCCCAGTCGACGTCGTCGCGCGCGCCCGAGTCGATCTCGAGCTTGAAGTCGTGAATGCTCGGGCCGTCCTTGACCTGGCCGTGCACCGGGCGTTCCAGGCCCTCCCAGTCGAGACCGGAAAAGGTCAGGTGCTGCGAGGCGCGCAGGCTGTAGAGCATGTCATCGAGCAGCCGGTGGTGCACGCTGTGAAAGCCGATGGTGATCAGCGAGCGCTCGCCGATCTTCCGTTCGAGGTGGTCGTGGCGACGCGCCTCGCGCGAATTCAGGAAAAACTGCAACCGGCGCAGAAAGCCGCGCAGGGCCAGACGGCACTCCGCATCGAGGCCCTCGATGGTCTCCTGCCGATACAGGGCATCGACGCCGACGTACACGGCCCCGTCGGGGTTCGCCTTGCCGCCGCTGATGGCGATATGCGGGGCGAGTCGCCCGGTCATGTCGACGAAGCGCGCCGATCCGCCGGGCCGGTCGGCGGTGATCTCGACCACCCGCCCCACTTCGCGCAGGCAGGGGTAGAGCACCGCCATCTCCTCGACCGTCAGGGCGTACGGATTGACCATCGCGAGCAGCAGCACGGCCACGTAGACGTCGCGCACCTCGCCCCAGGCCTCGGGCTGCGCCGACTCGAGGTCGCGGCAGGCCGCACGGGCGAACTGATGCAGGTCGGCGTACAGCGGCTGCGGCACGCCGACGTAGAGCTGGTAACAATCGAGGATCAGGCGCGCCGCCCACTCGACCCGTTGGCGATGGGCGGTCGCGCGTGCCTGGCGGGCATCGCCGGCCTCGACCAGCCCCAGGCGCAGGTTGGCAAGCGACTGGGCCGCGCGATACAGGGTAAAGAGTGCCGACAACTGCTCGCGCGCCTGGCTCGACATCGGCAGCGGGCTTTGCCTCAGGCTGCGCCGCAGTGCCTTGGCCGTGCGCTCGACCTGTGGCTCGAGCCGCGCGATCAGGCCATCGAGCGCCTCGTCGCTGATCTCCTCGAGATCGGTCCGGCCGAGAAAGCCGGCCAGCAGGCTGGCCGCCTCGGTGGGACCCACGATCGGGACCCGCTCGAGCAGGGTCTCGAGATCATCCACGGCATGGGACTGGGGTGGCTGAGACGAATCGGCCATCGACGAACTCCTTATCGCATCCCGAACGGGATCTTGCTTCCGTGCACCCGGACGTCGGGGGCGTACGATCATACTGTATTCAATGTGACCGCCCCAATCTACGCCTGACGCCCGCTGGCCGGCGCCTGGCGGGGCGGAAACCGTCGGACGAGATCGGGTCAGGCAATCGGCGTCTTGCTCGGCTCGCCGGCCTGCTCGACCACGAACCGCGGCACGAGATAGCCGGGCAGGCGGGCGCGCAAGGCCTCGATCCGTTCTCGCCCCACCGCGGCGTCGACCGCAAAGTGGGCGGCACCGGCGACCGGGTCGAGTTGGTGCAGGTAGTACGGCAGCACCCCCTGGGCGAACAGCGCCTCGGAGAGCTCGGCAAGCACATCGGTGTCGTTGTTCACCCCCTCGAGCAATACCGCCTGGTTGAGCAGCGTGACCCCGGCCTCGCGCAACCGGCCGAACGCCGCGGCGCTCTGCGGCCCCAGCTCCCGCGGGTGATTGACGTGCGCGACCAGCACCACCTGGCCGGGAAAGCTCGCCAGCCGTTGGCACAACGACTCGTCGATCCGCTCGGGCGACACCGTGGGGATGCGGCTGTGGATACGCAGCCGGCGCAGCTGGGGCAAGGCGGCGAGCCGCTCGATGACGGCCGCCAGGCGCCGGGGGCCCAAGACCAGCGGATCACCGCCGGAGAGGATCACCTCGGTCATCTCCGGATCGGCGGCGAGGTAATCCAGCGCCCGCTCGAGCGCGTCCTCGTCGAGCCGCTGGTCGCCGTAGGGAAAGTGGCGGCGAAAGCAGTAACGACAGTGCACGGCACAGGCGCCGGTCAGCACCAGCAAGGCCCGACCGCGGTACTTGTGCAGCACGCCGGGCACGGCGTTGGCGGCGAGATCGCCGACCGGATCGGCATCGAAACCGGGCACCTCGAGCGATTCGCGCGGATCGAGCCGGAACTGGCGCGCCACGGGATCGTCCGGGTCGGCGGCATCGATCTGTGCCTCGACCGTCGACGTGGTCAGCTCGACGAAGTCGGCATCGCGACGGGGACGCGCGGCATGCTGGGACGATGAGGGGTTATCAGGTATGATCGCGGCCATTTCCACCGACTTCGATTAACTTGCAGGTTCCCATGGCTAGTTACAGCACCAACGAATTCCGCGCCGGTCTCAAGGTCATGCTCGACGGCGATCCGGCCACCATCGTCGAGAACGAGTTCGTCAAGCCCGGCAAGGGCCAGGCGTTCAACCGGACCAAGCTCAAGAACCTCAAGACCGGCAAGACCATCGAGCGCACCTTCAAGTCGGGCGACTCGCTCGAGGCGGCCGACATCCACGAGCAGGAAATGCAGTATCTCTTCTCCGACGGCGAGGAGTGGCACTTTATGGATCCCGAGTCCTTCGAGCAAATCATGGCGACCAAGGACGCCGTGGGCGACTCGGCCCAGTGGCTCAAGGAACAGGACATGTGCCAGGTCACCCTGTTCAACGGCGCGCCGATCCAGGTTCTGCCGCCCAACCACGTCGAGCTCAAGGTGGTCGAGACCGACCCGGGCCTGCGCGGTGATACCGCCACCGGCGGCACCAAGCCGGCCACCCTCGAGACTGGCGCCGTGGTCAAGGTGCCGCTGTTCATCGAGGAAGGCGAGGTGCTGCGCTGCGACACCCGCACCGGCGAATACCTCTCGCGCGTCAAGAACTGATCCACGACGTGACCGACCCGGAGCAGGTGGACTGGCGTCCCGGCGCCAGTGCCGACACGCTCCGCCAGCGCGCCCGGCTCAAGCGCCTGCTGCGCGAGACGCTGGATGCGCGTGACTGGCTGGAGATCGACGCCCCCGTCCTGATCGACAGCCCCGATTTCGAACCCAACATCGCCCTCTTCCGGGCGACCCTTCCCGACGGCACTCCAGCCGGCTCCCTGCACAGCTCGCCCGAGCTGACGATGAAGCGCCTGCTCGCCGCCTGCCCCGACCTGCCCGGGGCCTACTACCTCGGCCCGGTCTTCCGCGCCAATGAGGCCGGTCGGCGGCACAATCCCGAGTTCACCATGCTCGAGTGGTACGACAACGGCGCCACGCTCGAGTCGGCCATCGCGACCACACTCGCGCTGATCCAGTCGGCCCGAGAGGCGCTCGGCCTGTCGCCCGCGCCGGTCGAGCGCCAGGATTACGGCGCGCTGTTTCGCCGTCACGGCGCCCTCGATCCCTACCACGCCGATACCGACACCCTGGCTCAAGCAGCCGCGCATCACGGTATCGATGTCGCCGACCCCGCCGACATGGCCCGCGACGACTGGCTGGACCTGCTGATGAGCCTGGTGATCGAACCGCGGCTCGACCCGGCGGCACTGACCGTGGTGACGGGCTACCCGGCCAGCCAGGCCGCGATGGCCCGCCTCGAGACCGGCTCGTTCGAGGGGCAGGCGATCACCACCGCGGCTCGTTTCGAGGTCTACGGCGGCGGGCTGGAACTGGCCAACGGCTACCACGAACTCGTCGATCCCGACGAGCAGGCCCGCCGATTGGATTCGGCCGGCTCACGGCAGCCGTCACCCAGCCAACAACGCTTCCTCGCCGCGCTGGTCCACGGCCTGCCCGAGTGCAGCGGCGTGGCCATGGGCGTGGATCGCCTGCTGATGTGGCTGACGGGCGCGGAGGATATCGACGCCGTGCTGCCGTTTTCGGCAAGACGGGTTTAGGGGAACCAAAGAGGCACGTCGATCACAGCAGGGCCAGGCGGCTCCGATGACTGGATTCCCGCGTTCGCGGGAATGACGCCGGGTGGGGGGCTTTCGACGTTTGACGGCTACCTTTGCCCCCGCTGCCATCCATTCACGGCAGCGTGCGTCACCACCGCGACCGAACGTCACCAACGGTTAACCAACAAGCCCGAAAAAAACCGTCATTCCCGCGAACGCGGGAATCCAGGGAACCACGGCACGACACGTGGAGCAGCCGCCTAACCAAGTAGCCCTGACGCTCTTCGGCCAGAAATGACAGGCGCACCCTAGCCTTCGGCCTTCACCTCGCCCTCACCGGCAATCTCGCTCGCTTGCAACCGCTGCCCCAGCTTGATCGGCATCTCCGCCTGCCAGGCGGCATCGAATTCCACGCCCTTGGCGGTCAGCAGGATCACCGTCGAGCCCATGTTGAAGCGTCCCATCTCGGCCCCGCGCTCGAGGCGGATCGTCAGCCCGGTCTCCCCGCCATACGTCCAGCGGCCGATCTGGCGCTGCGGTGTCGGCGTGACCAGCCCGGCCCAGACGGTCTCGATGGCCGAGACGTTGATCGCCCCGACCAGCACCATTGCCATGGGCCCGTCGTCGGTGTCGAACAGGCAGACCAGGCGTTCGTTGCGGGCAAACAGGCGCGGCACCTCGGCCACCGTACCGGTCGAAACCGAGAACAATCGGCCCGGCACGTGGATCATTTCGCGCAACGTGCCGGTCACCGGCATATGGATGCGGTGGTAGTCCGAGGGCGAGAGGTAGAGTGTGGCGAACGAGCCGTCCTTGAACGGTTCGGCCAGCGCCTCGTCGCCGCCCAGCAATTCGGTGGCGGTGTAGGCCCGGCCCTTGGCCTGGAAGATATTGCCCGACTGGATGTGACCGATCTGGCTGATCCGCCCGTCGACCGGGCTGATCCACGCCTGCGCTTCGCCCTCGATGGGCCGGGCGCCCTCCGCCAGCGCCCGGGTGAAGAAGGCATTGAAGGTCGGGTAATCGGCCGGGTCGGTCTTGGCCGCCTCGCCGAGGTTCACCCCGAAGGCCTTGACGAAGCGCCGGATCAGCCAGGTCGTCCAGGGCGCGCGCCAACGCGTCACCCGGAACACCAGCCCGGAGATCAGGTGGTGCGGCAGGACGTACTGGACACGCGCCCACAGGCGCGATTGCCATTTCACGGTATTGCTTGGGCTTGTCATGTTGCCTCGTGTTGGCCTGGATACGGGCCGGGCTCTCCCGGCCTCGGTCGCGGTGAAGGTACTATTGTGCCAGAGCAGCGATTGCTGCCATACGCCCTTCAACACGCCTTTCCGATGAGCCACCGCATGAGCCACGCCCACGCCCCCTCCGATGCGCCCGAAGCACTCGGCAACCACGACCACCTCGAGACCATCCTCGATTTCGTCCGCTGGGCCGCCAGCCGCATGGACGAACACGGCGTGTTCCTCGGCCACGGCACCCACAGCTACCTGGACGAATCCGCCTGGCTGGTACTGGAGGGGCTGCGGTTACCGCCGGATCTGGGGCATGACTGGTGGCAGGCGCGCCTGACCAGCGAGGAGCGCAGCGCCGTGGTCGAACTGATCCGCCGGCGCTGCCTCGACCACACACCCACCGCCTATCTGCTCAACCGGGCGTGGTTTCTGGGCCGGCCCTACTACGTCGACGAGCGCGTGCTGATCCCGCGTTCGCCCTTCGGCGACCTGATCCGCGACGACTTCAAGGGACTGCTGACCCGCAACCCCGCACCGCAACGGTTGCTCGATATCGGCACCGGCTCGGGTTGCATCGCCATTGCGCTGGCCGAGCATTTTCCGCAAGCCGATGTGGTGGGCAGCGACATCGACTTCGGCGCCCTGGCGGTCGCCTCGCACAACGTCGCCGACTACCAGCTCGCCGACCGGGTCGAGCTGATCCAGTCCGACGGCTTCGACCAGCTGCTGGATGCCGACGACAAGCCGCTGGTGTTCGACCTGATCGTCAGCAACCCGCCCTACGTCGACTCCGACGAGGCCGAGGACCTGCCCGACGAATACCATCACGAACCGGCCGGCGCCCTGTTCGCCCCCGACCAGGGCCTGGCACTGGTCGAACGCCTGCTCGACCAGGCCGCCGACCACCTTTCCCCCGGCGGCTGGATCTTCATCGAGATGGGCAACGGCCGGCACTGGTTCGACCAGCGCTGGCCCGGACACCACGGACTTTGGGTGGACCTCTCACCGGCGCCGTCGTCGATCGTCGCCTTCAAGCGCGAACAGCTCGGCCAGTGGCGCGGCGAGGAAACCACCTAATTATTGAATACTAATATTCGGTCGGGGCAGAAAACCAGCGCAGATACATGACGTTGCAATCATCCGACCAGCCCAAATTGCAATCCTTGTAGACCAACCCTTGTTTTTCCCGGGCCACGGGGGAACAATCGGGACAACGGTATCGATCGCAAAAAGATCGTCACGAACAGGGAGAGCACGTCATGGCACATATCGTCATTCTGGGCGCCGGCATCGGTGGCCTGCCCGCCGCCTACGAGGCCCGCGAGGCACTGGGCGACGAACATCGCATCACGGTCATCAACGCCGAACCCTACTTCCAGTTCGTGCCGTCAAACCCCTGGGTGGCGGTCGGCTGGCGCAACCGCGACGACATCACCTTCCCGATCGCGCCCTATCTCGAACGCAAGCACATCGGCTTCATCGCCCAGTCGGTCGAGCGCATCGATGCCGAGGAAAACCGCCTGGAGCTGGCCGACGGCGAGACGGTGGATTACGACTACCTCATCATCACCACCGGCGCCAAGCTGATGTTCGACGAGGTCGAGGGCGCCGGCCCGCATGGCGGGCACACCGAATCGGTCTGCACCATCGATCACGCCGAGCAGGCCTACGATGACTTCAAGCGACTGGTGGAAAACCCCGGCCCGGTGATCGTCGGTGCCATGCCGGGTGCGAGCTGCTTCGGGCCGGCCTACGAGTACGCCTTCATCCTCGATTCGGCGCTGCGCAAGAAAAAGCTGCGCCACAAGGTGCCGATCACCTTCGTCACCGCCGAACCCTACATCGGGCATCTGGGGCTCGGTGGCGTGGGCGACTCGAAGGGCATGCTCGAATCGGAGATGCGCTCCCACGACATCAAGTGGATCACCAACGCTCGCACCACGCGGGTCGAAGACGGCACCATGCACGTCGAGGAGCTCAACGAGGACGGCGAGGTCAGGCAGACCCATGCCCTGCCGTTCCACCACTCGATGATGCTGCCCGCCTTCAAGGGCGTCGACTGCGTAGCGAACGTCGAGGGGCTGTGTAACCCGCGTGGCTTCGTGCAGGTCGACGACTACCAGCGCAACCCGAACCACAAGAACATTTTCGCCGCCGGGGTCGCCATCGCCATCCCGCCGGTGGAGAAGACCACCGTGCCCACCGGCGCGCCCAAGACCGGCTACATGATCGAGTCGATGGTGACGGCCATCGTTCACAACATAAAGGCGGAACTGACCGGCGAGGGCGAGCCCAACTCCAAGGGCTCCTGGCAGGCCATCTGCCTGGCCGACTTCGGTGACCGAGGCGCGGCCTTCATCGCCCTGCCCCAGATCCCGCCGCGCAACGTCAACTGGTTCGCCGCCGGCCGCTGGGTGCACCTGGCGAAGATCGCCTTCGAGAAATACTTTATCCGCAAGATGAAGAAGGGCACCTCCGAGCCGCTGTACGAGAAGTACATCATGCGGGCGATCGGGTTGAACCGGCTGGAGAAGTAACGATCGGTCTGATCGAGGAGCCGATGCGACTTCACCAACGGCGCGCCTCGAGCGCGCCTTTTTCTTGCCACACAACGGCTCAGCCCCAAAAGCCGCGCCCGCCATGGGCGCATGCTCTCAACGGCCAGCGTTATCCGTTAGACTTGCGCACACCCACCCACTCGCAGGGAAATGGCCATGTCCGCATCGACGCACGACTCCAGCAATCACGTCCTCGGCGACCTCAGCATCGAGACGTTCCTGCGGGATTACTGGCAGAAAAAGCCGGTGCTGATCCGCGGCGCCTTCCCCGACTTCGAGACCCCGATCTCTCCGGAGGAACTGGCCGGACTGGCCTGCGAGGCGGACGCCCCCTCGCGCCTGATCCTGGAACACGGCGACGAGCGTGACTGGCAACTGAAAATGGGCCCGTTCACCGAGGACGACTTCCGCGCCCTCCCCGACGACGGCTATTCCCTGCTGGTCACCGACTGCGAAAAGCTGGTCCCCGAGCTGATGGAGGTCGTCGAGCGGTTCCGCTTCGTCCCCGACTGGCGCATCGACGACCTGATGATCTCCTATGCCCCGCCGGGCGGCTCGGTGGGCGCGCATATTGACGACTACGACGTGTTCCTGCTTCAGGCCCACGGCCGTCGCCGCTGGCAAATCGAGAACCCGCCGGTCCACACCGCCTACCGCGAAGGACTGGACGTACGAATCCTGACCGACTTCACCCCGACGGACGAATGGGTGCTCGAACCAGGCGACATGCTCTACCTGCCACCCGGCATCCCCCATCACGGCGTCGCGCTCGACGACTGCATGACCTGGTCGATCGGATTCCGTGCCCCCACCCAGGCCGACCTCGTCGGCGGCGTCTGCGACCGACTGGCGACGCTTGCCCCCGAGGTTCGCTACCGTGACCCCGATCTGTCGCCGAGCGACAACCCCGGCGAACTCGATCCGGCCACGCGCCAGCGACTGCGCGAGTGGGTGCTCGAGGCGATGACGGCCGATGCCAACCAGCTTGACCGCCTGATCGCGGAGACGCTGACCGAGCGCCCCGTCGATCACGCCGACCTCTATCCGCGCTATCACGAGGAGGAGATCGTCGGCATCCTCGACCACCTGCACGAGATCAGCGAGCTGCAGCGCACCCCGGCCTCGCGCTGGCTGCTGCTCGAACCCATGGCCGATTCCGGGGGCGACGACCCGGGCCACCTGTGCATCGACGGGCAGAGTCACGAACTCGACGCCGAGTCCCTGCCACTCGCCCGCCTGCTGACTCAACACGTCCACGTCTCCGGCGAGGCACTCGCCGAGCGCGCCAGCAACGCCAGCGCACGCATCCTGCTGGAAAAGATCCTGACCGCGGGGCAGCTACTGATCCCCGACGAAGACGAACAAGACTAAAAGGAGACTTCCATGACCCAGTCGTTTGCCACCGAATGGGGTCTGATCGGCGCCGGCGAGATCGGCGGCGTGCTCGCCCACGGTCTGCTGAAAACCGGTCACCCGGTCTTCCCGATCGGTCGCGACTTCAACATCCAGGCCGCACTCTCCGCCCGCCCGTTCCTCGATGGCCTGCTGGTCGCCGTCGGCGAAAAAGACCTCGATTCGGTGCTCGAACAGATACCCCACGCGTGGTACGACCGCCTGGTGCTGATCCAGAACGAACTCTTGCCCGACGACTGGCGCAAGCACGGCATCGAGACGCCCACCGTCGCCTCGATCTGGTTCGAGAAAAAGCCCGGCAAACCAGTCAAGCCGCTGATCTCCTCGCCGGTCCACGGCTCCAGGGCCGACGCGCTGGTCGCCGCGATGCAATCGCTCGACATCCCCGCCCATCGCGTTGATGACAGCAGCGACATGCTTGAGGAACTGGTGATCAAGAACGTCTACATCCTGACCACCAACATCGCCGGACTCGAGACCGGCGGCGACGTCGAGGACCTGTGGACCAACCACCAGCAACTGGCCCGCGACATCGCGGCGGACGTCATCGCCCTGCAGGAAGCGAAGGTAGGCAAGACCTTCGACCACGAGCGCCTGATCAAGGGCATGGTGAAAGGCTTCGACGGCGACCCACGGCACCAGTGCATGGGCCGGTCCGCGCCGCAGCGGATGGAGAGGGCGCTGTCGCAGGCCAGGAAGCTGAATGTGGCCATGCCTCACATTGCCGACGTAGCAGCGAAACAGGCCGGCTGAGTCGCTACGATCCCCGGCCGGGGATCCGATGGACCGGAATTACTCCCGCTCGCCGTCGTCCAGTACCGCCCAGTCCACCGGGGTGGCCCGCTGCACGTCCTGGTCCACCCGGCAGCCAATCACCTTGTGGAGGTGCTTGGGCGCGAGGCCGAAGCCCGGCCGCACGCTTGCCACGGCATTGGCTGACACCGTATCCCCGGCACGCAGGTCCTGTGTGAAGTAGAGCGAGCGGCGGAACTGCGCGTTGCCCTGCTCGCTGGACTTCCTGCCATAGTCGATTTCTCCCAATGCTTCCCACGCGATCCGCGCATCCCGACACAGGGCGTTGAGCTCGGCAGGCTCCAGGGAGAAGCTGTCATCCGGACCACCGCCGTTCCTGTCCAGGGTGAAATGCTTTTCGATGATCGAGGCACCAAGTGCGACGCTGGTAATGGCGGTGGTATTGGCGATGGTGTGATCGGACAGGCCAGTGACCAGACCGAAACGCTCGATCATGTCGGGGATGGTGCGCAGATTGTAGTCTCCCGGCGGAGCGGGATAGCCGCTCACGCAGTGCAGGATGGCTAGCTGCTCGCAGCCCGCGCAACGGGCAGCATCGATCGCCTCCCGGATTTCCTCTGCATCGGCCATGCCCGTGGAAATGATCATCGGCTTGCCGGTGCGCGCGACATAGTCGATCAGCGGCAGATCGACGGCTTCGAACGAGGCGATCTTGTAGGCCGGCGCACCGAGATCCTCCAGCAGGTCGACCGCTGTGGCGTCGAACGGCGAACTGAAAATGGTAATCCCGAGCTTGCGGGCGTGCTCGAACAGCGGCTGGTGCCACTCCCAGGGCATGTGGGCCTCTTCGTACAGCTCGTAGAGGGTGCGTCCGTCCCACAGACCTCCCTCGATGCGAAAGTCGGCACTGTCACTGTCGAGCGTGATGGTATCCGGGCGGTAGGTCTGCAACTTGATCGCATCGGCCCCGGCCGCCTTGGCCTCGTCGATGATCCGGAGAGCGGTGTCGAGGCGACCGTTGTGGTTAGCCGAGAGCTCGGCGATGACATAGGGCGGTTCGTCCACCGCAATGCGGCGACCGGCGATTTCAATACTTGGCATTCTCATCGGACCTCAGATCCTGATCCCCGTAACCATTCCGCTGCCAGCAACCCGAAACCGATCACATCGTGATAGCGGCTGCCGTCGAAATGGTGATCACGCAGCCGGGCCTCCTGCCGGAAGCCGAGGCGTTCGTGAAAGCGAACCGAGCGCTCATTGTAGGCCAGCGCCTCGCCACAGAGCTTGTGCAGCTTCAGGTCACCAAACACGTAAGCCAACGTCTGTTCTCCGAGCCGGCTGCCGCTCCCCCGGCGAGCGTCCGGCGCCAGGTAGAAACCCCATTCCGCCCGCCGGGCGATCTCGTCCACGATCGTCACGTTGACGAACCCGCCGGGCTGCCCCTCTCGTTCGAAGACCAGCAGGTGCTTGCTCGGGTCGGCATGGGCACGCTCGAACCACGCCTGGTGCTCGTCCCGGCCGATGACATGCTGGGTGTACATGTATCGACGGACCTCGGGGTGATTCCTCCACGCGAGGACCCGGTCCAGATCCCCGGCATGCATGCGCCTCAGACCACCACTACCCGATTCGCTCGACATCACGCCTCCTGGTTCAGCTGCTGACACACTCTTGCCGCTCCCTCGCCGTCGGTAACCGAGGCACTGGCGCGGGACATGGCGCGCAGCGTGCCCGGCTGGGCCCATGCGCTCCAGCGCTCGGGAAGCTCCGTCAACGCGCCTGCATCATCCAGGCAGATGCAGGCACCGGTTGCGGCCAATGCCGCAGCGATACCCCGCTGATTTTCGGCCAGCACCACCATCACGGCCGGCAGGCCAAGACAACAACGCTCCCAGGAGGTGCTGCCCGCCGCACCGATGGCCAGGTCCGCCTCGACCATCCGCTGCGCCATGTCGGGGATATCGGCCATCACCCGTGTCGGCCACGGCATGGCGGTAGCCTGATCCCGAACCTGTCGTAACCACGGGGCGTTACCGCCCATCACCACGTCGATCTGTAAATCAGCCGACAGGGGCGCGGCGCGAAGCGCGTCGAGGACCTTGCCGGTGACGTTGTCCTTGTCCATACCGCCCATGCTGACCAGTAGCCGCTTCAGCCGAGGCGACCGCCGGCGCCGCAGGCTGTCCTCGCGCAGACGGGCGAACTCCGGGCGCAACAGCGCATAGCGCGGCCCGATCAGGGGCCGGCAGCGCTCGGGCACGAGATCGGCATAATCATCCGCTTGGCGGCCCAGGTTTTGGTCGAGCAGCACGTCGGCCTGGTGAGAACGGTCGGCCAGATCGTCCAGCACCATCAGCCGACTGCCCTGTGGGACCACCAACGCCTCCCAACGAGCGTCGAGCGCATAGTGGTCAACCACCACCCAGCGCGGATGGAGCCGACGGACGACGTCGGCGGTTTGTTCGGCATCGATATCCCAAGGGACACCCAGCCACATGGCATGGGCAGTCCCTAGTGTCACGTCTTGCTCACGCGTCTCGTTGGAAACCGGCAGGACATGCACCGGAAAACCGCGCGATCGGATGGACTCGATCAGGTGGCCGGGATGTTCCCGACAAATGAAGTGGCACTCCCGCCCCTGATCGCGGAGTGCGTCAGCCAGCGTGAGGCAGCGCATCACGTGTCCGGTACCGATCTGCACCGAGGCATCGGTGCGAAAGACGATGGCCTCCCGATCGGTCATCGCCCCTCGCCCGACTCGGCCTGCATCGCGTTGAACAGCCATTCAGCCCGGCGCCAGTCCTCGGGGGTATCGATGTCCTGCACGCGCTCCCGCGGCAGGACAACCGGGACGGCATCGGCTGTCATGATCGCCCTGTTCGCGAGCCACGCCTCGCTTCGCCCCCAGTAGAACTGACCGGCGTCGTGCCAGGCCTCCTCGAGGTCCTGGGAACGGGTCGTGGCGTATTCGGGCTGGAACATGGCGACTCGACCGGCGTCGGTAATCCGCAGGGCGCGCTGGATGGGGAAAGCGTAACTGGTCACGGAAAAGGCGTAATCGCCACCCGACTGTTCCAGGGCCTTCTGCCCCCGTCGCAAATCGGTCGCACGGACAAAGGGAGCCGTGGCATAAAGGCAGCAGACCGCATCGGGTGCCGAGCCGTTTTCCTGCAGCCATTCGACCGCGTGAGCGACCACCGGGACAGTGCCGGTGTAGTCGTCGGCCAAGGCTTGTGGACGCCGGAACGGCACCTCCGCCCCATGGCGCTCGGCCATCGCGGTGATCTCGTCATCGTCGGTGGAAACAATCACCCGATCGAAACAGCAACTGGACAGCGCCGCCTCGATCGACCAGGCAATCATCGGCCTGCCGCAGAACGGTCGGATGTTCTTGCGCGGGATGCGCTTGCTGCCGCCGCGCGCGGGAATGACGGCCACTCTCATGCGGCGAGCGCCTTCTTGAGCGCAGCGACCACCTGGTCCTGCTGCGTCTCGGTCATGGTCGGGAACAACGGCAGACTGATCGCTTCGGCGTAATGGCGCTCGGCTTGCGGGAAATCGCCCGGCTCGAAGCCGAACTGCCGATACCACGGCTGCAGGTGGATCGGGATGTAGTGCAGGTTGACGCCGACACCCTGCTCCCGTAGTGAGTCGAACACCGCCCGATGACCGGGTTCGATGCGATCGAGCTCCAGGCGGATGACGTAAAGGTGCCGACCCGAATAACCGTCCGGGTGCTGCCATGGCGTGATCACCGGCAGGCCGGCAAGCAGGCGGTCGTAGCGCTCGGCCAGCTCGTGACGACGGGCCACGTACGCATCCAGCCGCTCCATCTGCGACAGTCCCAATGCGGCCTGCATTTCGGTCATGCGGTAGTTGAAGCCCAGCTCGACCTGCTGGTAGTACCAGGGACCGTCCGGCGCGTGCGTCATGCGATCCGGATCCCGGGTCACGCCGTGGCTGCGCAGCAGGGCCATGCGCTCGGCAAGCGCCTCGTCGTTGGTGACGGCCATGCCGCCCTCGCCGGTGGTGACGATCTTGACCGGATGGAAACTGAACACACTGACATCGCTGTAACGACCGTTGCCGATCGGTTCGTCACGGTACCGGCCGCCGATGGCATGCGAGGCATCCTCGATGATGCGGAAACCGTACTGCCGGGACAGCTCGTGAATTGTCGCCATGTCGCATGGCTGGCCGCTGAGGTGCACGGCCACCAGCACCTTCGGCAGGCACCCCTCACGCTCGGCGGCCTCGAGCTTGACCGCCAGCGCTTGCGGAGAGAGGTTGTGGGTGGCCGGATCGATGTCGACGAAGTCGACCTTCGCCCCGCAATAGAGACCGCAGTTGGCCGAGGCCACGAAGGTCACGGGCGTGGTCCACAGCCAGTCGCCCTCGCCCAGCCCGAGCGCCAGGCAGGCGACATGCAACGCTGAGGTGGCACTGTTGACCGCCAGCCCGTAACGGGCGTCCACCCGCCGGGCCACCGCCTCTTCGAAGCGCGGCACCACCAGCCCCTGGGTGAGAAAATCCGAGTGGAGCACCTCCACGACCGCGTCGACGTCCTCCTGGCGGATATCCTGACGGCCGTAGGGGATCACACGCCCGCCCTCTCGTTGAAGGCGAGAATCTCGTCCTCGTCGAGAAAGTGATCGTTGCTGCCCGAGTTGTACTCGAAGCCGATCTCGACCGGGCGCCCGGTCTCGCCTACCGCATTGGTTTCGAAATCGTTGTTACGTCCGGTGAAGGTGATCGTCGGCCGGATGACGAAGTGGTCGTCGAACTCGAGGGTCAGGTGCGAGTCGTCCGCCGGGCACATGATCTCGTGGAGCTTCTCGCCGGGGCGGATGCCCACGATTCGCTGCGGCAAGTCGGGTGCCAACGCACGGGCGAGATCCGTGATGCGCACCGACGGCAGCTTGGGGACGTAAATCTCCCCACCGTGCATGCGCCGGAATGCATCGATGACCAGATCGACACCCTCCTGCAGCGTGATCCAGAAGCGGGTCATGTCCTCGTGCGTGATCGGCAGGTGATCGGCACCCTCGGCGATCAGGCGACGGAAGAACGGTACCACCGAACCGCGCGAGCCCACGACATTGCCGTACCGGACCACCGAGAAGCGCGTCGGGTGGCCGCCGGCCATGTTGTTCGCGGCGACGAACAGCTTGTCCGAGGCCAGCTTGGTCGCGCCGTAGAGGTTGATCGGGTTTGCCGCCTTGTCGGTCGACAGGGCGACCACCCGGCGAACATCGTTCTGCAGGGCAGCCTGAATCACGTTCTCCGCGCCGTGCACGTTGGTCTTGATGCATTCGGTCGGGTTGTACTCGGCCGCCGGCACCTGCTTGAGGGCGGCGGCATGGATGACGTAGTCCACCCCCTGCATCGCCTGCTGCAAGCGCTCGCGATCGCGCACGTCGCCGAGGAAGAAACGCATGCGCGAGTCGGTAAAGCGCTGCTGCATCTCGAACTGCTTGAGTTCGTCCCGCGAATAGACGATCACACGACGTGGACTGTGCTGCTCCAGCAGCGTGGAGACCATGAGCTGGCCGAAGGAGCCGGTGCCCCCGGTGATCAAAATCGATTTATCCTCAAACATCGCTCGTCGTGTTCCTTAAGTGTTCCCTTGCCCAACGGCGGGTTATGTATCCTTGACCTTGGACCGGGCCGCGGACATGGCCCGTCTCGGCCGGCGTCCGGCCGCACTGAACGATCAGCACAGGGACAACCATACATGACGACCGCCGAACGCTCGTCGACAACAACTCCCGACTACCGGGGCAGCCTGACGTCCTCCCGTGAATGGCTCCAGACGCAGCAGGGCGACTGGATATTGCCGTCCATCAATGCCCGCCACTTCGGTGCACAGCAAGGTGCCACGCCGGAGACCGGTGACAAGAGAAGCAAGAGCCATGCCCAGTTGGTTCTGGCGGAACACTTCGGCGACCGACTGCACCAGGAAGATCGACTGTACGTCATCATCGGCAGCGATTCCGGCCAGCTGCTGCGCTATATCCGCGAACACGCCCCCATGCCGCGGGGGAGTCGCTGGCTGATCATCGAACCCGAGGACATTCTCCAGACGCTGCGCCAGAACCCCGCCATCAGTGCGCTCTGTGATGATTTCGTCCAGCTGGTCGGCTTCAACGAATGGCAGGAACAGGCCGCCCTGCTGCAACTGCCGGCCTACTTCCGTATCGACGGCGTCAGACTCGAGCGCTCGCTGGGGGCGCTCGACGGCACCGATCCACAATATATCGAGCTGACCGCCCATCTCGATGCGCACCTGACGGCCGAGCGTTTCCGCAAGACAGCCGAACTCAACCTGGCTCCCTTCATCGAGCCCAACATCCTCTCGGCACCGAATTTCCACGGGGGTATCGACCGATTCAAGAACCTGTTTGCCGGCCAACGTGCCGTCATCATCGCCGGCGGCCCGTCACTTGACGACCAGATCGACTGGCTGCTCGAGCATCGAGACACCCTGTTCATTATTGCCGTTTCCCGGGTCAGCGGCCGACTGCAGGATGTCGGCATCACGCCGGATATCGTGGTCACCGTGGACCCGTTCCCGATCAGCCTAACGGTCAGTCGTCAAATGTTTGACTTCCCGGAACAGACCGTTCTGATGGCCAGCAGCCATCCCTACCCCCGCATTACGAATCGCTGGCCACACTCCCTGTTCTGCACGGGGCCGTTGGTCCCCTGGCCGGACGACTCCGTCAACGACCGGGATGCCCTTTCCTCGGCCGGCCCGACGGTGACCCACATGGCCGCCCAGCTCGCCGGCTACATGGGGTTCAGGGAAGTCATCTTCTGCGGGCTAGACCTGTGCCACACGCCGGACGGACGCACCCACGCGGCGGGAAGCAGCGAGGCCTCCGCCGGGCCCATCATGGAATTCAGCGCTCTCCCGGTCGTGACCAACAGCGGTGAGTCGGCCTGGACCACGCCGGACTACTTTGCCGGCATCCAGGCCATGTCGGAAATTGCCGAACAATCCAACACCGTCCGATTCATCAATCCGAGCACCAATGCTGCCGTGATCGA
Source organism: Guyparkeria hydrothermalis (assembly GCF_023555375.1). Classification (GTDB taxonomy): domain Bacteria; phylum Pseudomonadota; class Gammaproteobacteria; order Halothiobacillales; family Halothiobacillaceae; genus Guyparkeria; species Guyparkeria hydrothermalis. The sequence goes on along the minus strand of NZ_JAJSEE010000005.1, from coordinate 138,994 downwards.
TGGCATCGAACACGTCCCGCTGGACCGCATCGCCGTCCCGACAACCGCTTTCGACCGTGATCCGTTGGACCGCATGCGGCAAGACACGGACAACGAGGCACGCAAACGCCACCTGAACGCGCTGGCCGAAAGCCTGGAGACCATCGAAAATGACCTAGGCAAGGTGGCCAACCTCGCCCAACTGGGTCTCGAATCAAACCAGGCGTACTTCAACCTCACCCACCCTGACCGGCAGAAACGCCACAAACGCCGCATGCAAGCCATCGACCGGCTTTTCGAAGGCCGGTTCAGGCGTGCGGCGCGCTTGGCCCAGCAGGCGGCCAAACGAGCCATCATGCGAACCGCGCTGCCACACGACTTCTTTGCACTCGACCGCCACCAGGCCGAGAGCCTCGCCAGCCAGTACTACGATGCGATTCGGGAGCAAGCGCGCCGCCTGACCGGCACAATAGCACTTGCCCGTGAACGGGTGGCCACCCGCTTGCTGGAGCATGACCAGAACGCATCCGCGGACGAAATCGCCCGCCGATACGTCGAACACGACGAACCCGAGCGTGTTCGTTGGCTTGAAGCCAATCGAGCCACGGTCGCATCCTCGGCTATCGAACAAGCGCAGTCGAGCTACGCCACTCTTATCGACGGTTTGCTCGAGAAGGATCGACAACGTAACTGGGAAAAGCGTTCGCCAAGAGCCTCCCTGCGACAGATCGAACGCCTGTTTTCGAGTAGAAAAGCGGAAGGGTTGCGGTCGCTGGCGGAATCATTGGATCGACACCAGGACGCTGAAACGGCCCGACCCTACGCACACTATGCGCACGGTTTGAAGCACGAGCTGGACGGGGAACTGCCCGAGGCGGCCGAACAACATGCTCGCGTGATCGATCAGGTGGACACGCAGCACGACATCGTCCTGCTGGAGCACGCGCTGCTACGCCTGACGCATATCAACCTCGAGGCAAACGACCCCGCCACGGCACTGACGGTCTTGCAAACCGCCGCCAGTATCAATCCGGGCCACTGGCGACTCGTGGCTCGACTGGCCCTGCTGGAAAATGATGCAGAAACCGGCATCACCGCCCTGACGCGCCACCTCGAGCAGTTCCCGGGCGACGTGGAGCGGGTCAAGCAGATGGTGCGCCTGTTCGTGGCGCTGGAAATCCCTGACGGGGTCCCGTTCTGCGAGCAGTATCTGCCCTACTGCGCGCCGGCCGCCCGGCTCGAACTCGAGGCATTCCTGAAAGACGCCCGAAACGCTCTGGAATCACCCGGCGAGTCAAGCTGAGACAAAAAAGCCGCCGTCCTCGCAGGACGGCGGCTCGTGCAAGTGCGGCACGGCCGGCGGCGCCGGTTAGGAAGCCTGGTTCTTCAGATAGGCATCTGCTGCGCGGTGGCGTGACAAGCGTAACTCGGCTTCACCGTCCAACTGATGCCGGGTTCGTTCGACCAGGCTGAAGAAGCGTTCGAACCGGCCGAGCCAGTCCGACTTCAGGGCAATAAGCCTCGGGTCGCCAAGCTGTTGGCGCGATTCCGCCTCAAGCACCAATTCGGCAATCTGCGACTCGGCCCGATCGAGGCCGTCGGCCATCTCGCTCAATGCCTCTTCCTGGTGCCCCGCCTCGAGAAGCGAGGCGATCTGGTCCAAAGAACGCCCGAGCCCATCGAGCTCGTCGATGAATGAGTCAATCGACACTGCGTTCGTCATACAAGCCCCGTCCTCGGATCAGCGTGGACCCAGTTTCACCGGACCGTACCGGGATGCACCCGACTAGTCGACCCGGTCCTTTCAGCTGGCCTGGGCCATCTGGGCGACCTCGGGCTCGATGGCATCCCAAGCTTCCTTGATATCGCGGATCAGCGATGCCACTTCGTCGAACCCTTCGGCATCGCGCTGGGCACTGGCGTCGAGCAGACGGCGCTGACAGTAGTCGTACAGCTCGCCGAGACGCTCGGCCAGTTCTGGGCTGTGTTCCGGGTTCAAGCCGTCTTTGAGTCCACCGAGGATATTGTGCGCCTTGGTCACGTTGATGCCCTTCTGCTCGAAGTTTCCGGCAAGCATCGCGGCCTTAGCCTGAGCGACCCGCGTGAGAAATCCTTCATACAACATGCCAATCAGACCGTGCGGCGATGCCGACTCGACCTTCGCCTCGAGATCGATGGACTGGTACTGCGCGTAGGGATTGGCTCGCATGACTGTCTCCTGCAATATCTTTTATCTGGCTGGTCGCGCCGAGCGTGAAAACGGGTGACTACCGTTCCTCGCTCTACCCAAGTTAATCGGCCACCGACGCGAAAACTTGAGCCGGTCCAGGCAAAGATCAATCGGCATCAGGAGCCAACGTTGATGCCGATCCGGCTCAGGTAGCTGGCCGACGACTGCATGTTCTGTACGATCTTATCCATCGCGGTGAACTGCGTGGTCAGGCTGTCTCGATAGTTCTCCATACGACGGTCCAGCGCGGCCCGCTGATCTTCAATACGGTCGATCGAGCGGTTGAGACTGTCGGTCCGGTTGTCGATGATGCCGTCGAAACTCAGATACGGCTGCAGCAGCTCGTCCACCTGCTGCGAGAGACCGTTGGTCGGATCCGTCAAGAAGTCCTTGACCGCCTGGCTGTCGCTGTTGAGGGCTTCCTCGGCCTTCGCTTCGTCCAGGGTCATTTTCCCTTCCGAGTCGATCTGAATACCGATCTCGGCCAGATTATCGATAGTGCCCGTTCCGATATTACCGCCCAGCAACGACCGCAAGCCACGGTTGATGCCATTCGCGGTCGCATCGCCCTGCAACACGCCACCCTGCTCGGTCTCCGCGTTGTAGGCGGTCAGATTCCGGTAGGTACTGTTCAGGGCGTTGTACTTCTCGACAAAGCTGTTCAGCGCCTCGAGCACCGGACCGTTGTCACCCTCGACGGCCACTTCCACCTTGGTGCCGGGCTGGGCTTGGTTGAGGTTCAGGGTCATGCCCTCGATCACCCCGTCCACCTGGTTGGTGGAGCTGGTGACCGACAGCCCGTCGATCGTCACCTGGGCATCCTGCGCAGCGGTAAGCTCGGTCAGGTTGGCCGATGCCAGCCGCGAGAGACCGGCGGCATCGGTGTTGTTGCCGTCGTCATCGGTCGCCGTGACGGTCACCGCATTGGCCGTACCCGTCTCCCGCGCGGAGAACACCAGCCGAGCCTCGGTGCCGCCGGCACCGTCGTCGACATTCAGGATCGAGGCCTGCACCGAGTCATTGCCACTCGCGCCGTTGATCTTGTCGCGAATGGTGGCCAGAGAGTCGCCTGCCGCCACGGCCACACTGAACGAGCTGCTGCTGGTATCGAATGTCAGCTGCCCCGAACCCACCGTTGCAGTCGAATCGGCAAAGCCGGCCGAGGCCTGCTTCTGCGCCGTCGCAAGCTGCCCTACCTCGACCTGGTATTTCCCCAGCGCCGTTCCCGGCGAGGCCGTGGCCGTCAGGATGTCCTCGTTGCTGGACGTCACCGCGCGGGAGCGGAAGGTGTCCAGGCTGCGCAGATCGAAGGCAGCGGAGCTCAGCTCGGAGGCTGCACTCTTCAGCTTCGACAGCCCCGACAGCGTGGCCTCATAGGAGGCCTCGCGGCTGGCGAGCAAATTGCGTCGAGGAGCACCCTCTGCCTGAACGAGCTGGCTGACGATGCCCTGGATGTCCAGGCCACTACCAACGCCGGAAATGGAAAGACCGCTGGAACTTGCCATGGTCGTACCTCAAATCAAGAAATGTCTGACAGCAGGCTGCCTGCCGGCAGAACGTCCGAAAGATTCAACTCGCTGAACTCGCGGAGACGTTCACGCATCGCGATGATCTCTTCGGGAGGGATTTCCCGGATCACCTGCTTGTTGGACGGGTCGACCACCTTGACCACCACGTCCCCCAGTTTGTCGTTAACGGAAAAGTCCAGGGCCCTGGGTCCAGGCTTGAGCTTCTCCTGTATGGCCTCGATGGCCTCTCTTAACTTGTCTCTTTCCCCTTCTGCCTGAGTATCGGCACTTTTGGTGCGCGCGACCTCGACAGGTGATGGGTCGGACGAGGGCTTCGGCAGCTCCGATGGAGCTGCCGTCGGCGCCTTCGACTCCATCGGGGTCGATTTTGCCCTTTCTGAAGACAAAAAGGCATCCGGTCCGCTCATCGCGGACGGGATGCCCGTCATGGAAATCTGGTTGATCGAACTCATGGGTTCGTCCTCAAGCATCAAGCGGCTACAGCATACACAAACTCAAATTTTCTCGACTTGGGTTCCGGTGTGACTGTCGGGAATCCGGAGGATCCCACCGCTTTGATGAAAAGGCCGGCTCCCTTAAGGGTCACCGGCCCATCCCATTCCCTATCGGATCTTAGCCGAGGAGGCTCAGTGCCGACTGCGGCGCCTGGTTGGCCTGGGTCAGTACCGAAGTACCGGCCTGCTGCAGGATCTGCGCCTTGGACAGGTTGGCAGTTTCCTTGGCGAAGTCCGCGTCCTGAATCCGCGAGCGGGCAGCCGACTCGTTCACGATGAAGTTGTTCAGGTTGTCGATCGTGACCTCGAAGCGGTTCTGGATCGCACCAAGCTGGGCACGAGTGGTGTCGACCGCGGTGATCGACGCGTCCAGGGCGCTCATGGTGGACATGATGTCGCCGAAGCTGGCACCCGAGCCGATGGCAGCCGCGGTGGACAGGGCTGCACCGATGGTGGTGGAGACGTTGGCAAGGCTGAACACGATCTGGTTGTTGGCCGAAGTGTTCGCGCCGACCTGGAAGGTTGCGCCGTTGGAGATCGCACCGTTCAGAACCTTCTGACCGTTGAACTCGGTGTTGGTAACGATACGGCCCAGCTCGTCCTGGAGCTGCTTGAACTCCGACTGGAGGTTCTCACGGTCACTCGCGCTGTTGGTGGAGTTGGCCGCCTGAACAGCGAGGTCACGCATGCGCTGCATGGTGTCGGTCAGTGCACCCAGTGCACCTTCCGCGGTCTGCGCCATGGAGATGCCGTCGTTCGCGTTGCGAGCGGCGACTTCGGAGCCACGGATCTGAGTGGTCAATCGGCTGGTGATTGCCAGACCGGCGGCGTCGTCCTTGGCACTGTTGATGCGCAGGCCGGTGGACAGACGCTCCAGGGAAGTCTGCAGCTGGTTGTTGGTGTCGCGCAGTGCGTTCTGACCCTGCAGCGAGAAGATGTTGGTGTTAATGACACTTGCCATGATGATAACCCCTTACGACGTTGCGTAAATTCCGGCCCTTGGCCTTTGTTGGACAAGACGCCTTTCAGGTCGCCTTGCTGAGCTTATCGGCTGAGTTGCGAGAAACTTTAGCCTCGATTTTCATCCGATCTTCGCTGGATGCCTTTTCGGCTTTTCTCGGGCTTCGGGCCGGTTGGTCTCGACTCCCGGATCTGGCATCCGTGGAAGGTATCGGCGCCACTCGCGGAAACTTTAGCTTCGTCATCCAGCCGACCTCTCCCTCCTTGCCGCGACCACGTCGACGACCGCTACCGAGGCGTCATAAAGCCGCACTACACTCTGCCAACCACCACATCGAGAACGCGTGCCGTGCCCACCATTCGCCACATGGAAGTTCGTCCTTCCCTTCCGCCTGCGCTCACGCATTTGAACGAGTTGGCAGGCAATCTCCACTACAGCCGCTCACGGGCGGTGCGAGACCTGTTCGATCGCGTAGATGCGGTCACCTGGGCGCAGGTGGAAGGTAATCCGGTGCGGTTCCTGCAATTGGTGCCGCAAGCCTCTCTGGATCGAGCGGCGGACGATTCGGCGTTTCTGGCGGAATTGGCGGCGGCCTGGCGGGGGTTCGAGGAGCACTGCGCCGATCAGCGGGTCGGTGCGCTGGACTCGGTGATCGGCGCGGACGCGACGGTGGCGTATTTCTGCGCGGAATTCGGCTTTCACGAGTCGTTGCCCATCTATTCGGGCGGACTGGGGATTCTGGCGGGAGATCACTGCAAGGCGGCGTCGGACCTGGGCGTGCCGTTGGTCGGCGTGGGGCTCTTGTACCGGCAGGGCTATTTCCAGCAGTGCATCGATGCCGAGGGCCGCCAGCACCCGCGCTTCGAGGACCTGGAGTTCTCCCACCTGCCGATTCGGCCAGCCACTCGGGGCAGCGCGCCCGTCGAGGTGCGTGTGGAATTCCCGGGACGGATGGTGACGGCGCAGGTCTGGGAAGTGCGGGTCGGGCGGGTGGTCGTGTACCTGCTGGATACCGATGTGGCCGACAACACGGCCGCGGACCGGGAGATCACCCACCGACTCTACGGCGGTGACCGCCGCCGTCGGCTCGAGCAGGAGATGCTGCTGGGTGTGGGCGGCGTGCGCGCCTTGCGGGCGCTGGGCATCATGCCGTCGGCCTGGCATATCAACGAGGGGCATGCCGCCTTCTCGATTCTCGAGCGGGTGCGGGAGCTCACACGGGACGGATTGGCGTTTGATCCGGCCCGTCACGCCGTGGCCGCCGCGACCCTGTTCACCACCCACACGCCGGTACCCGCCGGGCACGACACATTCGCCCCGGATCTGATCGAGGCGCATGTCCAACCGTTTCTGGCCGATCTGGGTGTCGATGCACCCACCGTGCTGTCGTTGGGCACCGACCCGGCCCATGATGGCAAGCACTTCAATATGACCGCCCTGGCCCTGCGTGGCTCACGTCAGCACAACGGCGTTTCCCGGGTGCATGGCACGGTTGCCGCGCAGATGAGCCAGGCCTTCTGGCCCGAGGTGCCAGCCGAAGAGAATCCCCTCACGCACGTGACCAATGGCGTTCACGTCGAGACCTTCCTCAACCGGGACCTGACCCGCCTGTTCGATGCCACCCGCCGCGACTGGCGAAACCATCTGCACGAGGCAGGCATCGGCGAGCTGGTCGAGCGCATCGATCCTGCGCGCCTCTGGTCCATGCACCTGTCGGCCAAGGCGCATCTGGTCGATGACCTGAAGGCACGTCTGCAGCGCCAATCGGAACGGTTCGGCGAGGCTCACGTGCGCCTCAAGCAACGTTGCCGTGTACTGGAGCAGCCGGTCGACGATTTCCTGATGGTGGGATTCGCGCGGCGGTTCGCCACCTACAAGCGGGCCGGCCTGCTCTTTCGGCAGCGCGAACGGCTTGCCCGCCTGATCGAGACCAGCCCGCGGCCGCTGGTCTTCGTCTTTGCCGGCAAGGCCCACCCCGCCGACGAGCCGGGCCAGGCGCTGTTGAAGGAGGTCCATGAACTAAGCGCTGATCCGCGCTTTGCCGGGCACGTGCTGTTGATCGAGGGCTACGACATGGGGCTGGCGCGCCGGCTGGTAGCCGGTTGCGATGTCTGGCTGAACACGCCGGAATTTCCCATGGAGGCCTCCGGCACCTCCGGGCAGAAGGCGGGTATCAACGGCGTGCTGAACCTGTCCGTGGCCGATGGTTGGTGGGCCGAGGGCCATGATCACCGCGAGGGGGTTGCCAATGGCTGGTCCATTTCACCGACGCCGGGGGCGGCCGACCGCGACGTGCGCGAGGCCGATGACCTGCTGACGCTGCTCGAGACCGAGGTGATCCCGCTGTTCGATCGCCGAGAGGCGCCTGCCGATAATGTCCCCGAAGGACTGCCGCTGGAATGGATTGCCTGGCAGCGACATGCCATCGCCACCATCCTGCCGCGGTTCAATGCCTCGCGCATGGTGCGCGATTACGCCGAACGTCACTACCGACGGGCCATCGACGCGGGGCGATTGCTGGCGCAAGACGGCTATCGGGCCGCTAGAGCGCGTGCCGACGTCGAACAGCGACTTGCCACCCACTGGGCGGGTGTGGAGGGGAAGGTAATCAGCGCGCCCGGATCGATCATGCGGCAAGGCGATTCATTGACCATAGAGATCGAGACCACGAGCCCGGGCCTGCCGCCCCAGTCGCTTCGCTGTGAGGCGGTATTGGGTGATGGGGCGTTTCGACGCATCGTTGTGGGCGAGCTGATCGAATCGACCGACGAGCCGATACGCGGACGACATCGAATCCAGTTGCCGGAGGATCTGGCCGGCGAAGTCGATTATTGGCTGCGGATTGTCCCGACGCACGAGACCTTGCTGCATCCCTACGAGTTGGGTCGGATGGTTTGGTTGTAGCGGGGGATGGGCGGACCGGGTCCGCTTGATTCGTATCGGCTCTAGGTACGCTACGGCCGATTCAGTCGCTGGACTCCCGTCTTCGCGCGAATCCAGAAGACTCAACGGCTGCAGCAAACACCGCAAGAACCCCCGTTCGTTGCCAAAGGCACGACGTCAGTCCGACTCGAACCGCCACGCGGGAGTCATTCGCCTTTTTCCAACCCGCTCCCATAAGCGCACCGCTCGATCAGCGGGCAGTCCCCACAAACCGGCTTGACCCGGCAATGCGCCTTGGCGTGCTCGACGATCAGGCCGTGCCAGCGGGCAAGGCGCGGGGCGGTTGGCTCAAGGGTGTGCGTCAGCAAGTCATCCGCCAACCGGTCGTATTTTTTCGTGGCGGTCTCGGGAAAGCCGAGCCGGTGGAACAAGCGGCGGGTGTAGGTGTCGATTACCCAGACGGGACGTTCCAGCGCGTAGAGGAGGATGTCGTCGGCGGTCTCATGACCGACGCCGTGGATGCCGAGCAGCCACTCCCGCAATTCGTTGGTGGGACGGGCCTGCAGGCCGACCCGTCCACCGGCGTCCTGCCAGGCCTCGGTCATGGCGCGCAGCCGGCGGGTCTTGATACGAAAGAACCCGGAGGGTCGGATCAAGTCGGAGAGGGTTTCGTCGTCGAGGGCCAGGATGCGATCGGCGGCCAGTACCTCGGCGGCATGCAGGTTGGCCAGCGCCTTCTCGACGTTGTTCCAGTTGGTGTTTTGCGTTAGCACGGCACCGACGGCAATCTCGAAGGCGCGCGCTTCGGCGTCGTGCGCGTAACCCGCTGGCCACCACGGCATATCCGTGGGCATTTCGGCAGGCTGGCCCCGCTCGAGCTTATTTTGGTGGGCCTCGAGCAATCGTGGCTCGACCCAGTCGAGGCAGTCGGCGAGTGAATCAAACGTCGGCTCGGGCACGTGGCTCTCCTATTGGGAAACTCTGCACGACTCGATGCGCGCGGCACGATTGGATGCGCTATCGTCTGGGCATGGTACCCATTTCGAGGACAGGGCCGTGATCATGCAAACCGATGTCGCCACCTTCGCCGCCGGCTGTTTCTGGGGAGTGGAAGACCGCTTTCGCCAGGTAGCCGGCGTGATCGACGTGATCTCGGGTTACACCGGCGGGCACGTCGACCACCCGGACTATCGGGCGGTCTGCAGCGGTGAAACCGGGCATGCCGAGGCGGTGGAGGTATGCTTCGCCCCCGACCGGGTCGATTACGAGACCCTGGTGCGCGCCTTCTTTGCCATGCACGACCCGACCACGCCCAACCGACAGGGGCCGGACGTGGGCACGCAGTATCGCTCGGCAATCTTCACCCACGGCGATGAACAACGCGCGATCGCCGAACGGGTGCGCGACGAGGCACAGACAACCATCGACCGGCCGATCGTCACGGAAATCACCCCGGCCTCGGCCTTCTGGCCGGCCGAGGACTATCACCAGCGTTACCTCGAGAAGCGGCGCGCCGGCGCGCTCTGACCTTCACCCATCGACACGCAAGGAGAACGCGATGCTCGAACTTCCCTTTGGCGGCCTGCTCGGCCTGATCATCCTGTTCCTGGATATCTACGCGATCATCAAGGTGGCGCAGAGTTCGGCCTCGGCGGGCATGAAGGCGCTGTGGATCGTGATCATCCTGTTCCTGCCGGTCCTCGGCCTGATCATCTGGTGGTTGTTCGGTCCAAAGGGGTGACGATCCGGGGGTGACGCCATGAGCAAGGTGCGCACGAAACGGGTCTACGACCCGGCCGAGCGCGGGGATGGCTACCGGGTACTGGTCGATCGGCTCTGGCCCCGGGGCGTGAAGAAGACCGACCTGGAGCACGACGAGTGGCTCAAGCACGTCGCCCCGTCCGGTGCCCTACGGCGTTGGTTCGGGCACGACCCCGAGCGCTTCGATGAATTTGCCCGCCGCTACCGCAAGGAATTGGAGGGCAACCAGGAAGCCGAGCGCCTGGCCCAGATTGCCGCCGAGCGGACGGTCACGCTGCTTTACGCGGCGAAGGACCAGGAGCATAACCACGCCATCGTGCTGGCCGATTACCTCAGCGAGTGAGGGAAAAGCGCCTTGCCTGAGAGCGCCTCAGCCGCGCAAGCCGATGCCCTTGCGGAACAGGCGCAGGGCGTAAAGGTAGGCGAGCAGGATGCCGACGGCGAGGATGGCATAGGTGCTCCACACCGGCACGTCGCTGATACCGAGCATCGCGTAACGGAAGCCATTGATGATGTAGAGCACCGGGTTGTAGAGCGAGGCCTGCTGCCAGAACTCGGACAGCATGTTGATCGAGTAGAACACCCCACCCAGATAGGTCAGCGGTGTCAGCACGAAGGTCGGCACGATCGAGATGTGATCGAAGTGCGTCGCGTAGACGGCATTGATCAGCCCGCCCAAGGCGAACAGGATCGAGGTCATCAACGCCACGCCGAACAGGTTCAGCACACTGTGGACCGACAACTCGGCGAACAGCAGCGCGACCAGCGTCACTGCCCCACCGACCGTGAGTCCGCGCGCCACGCCGCCGGCGACGTAGCCAACGATGATCAGCCAGTTGGGCATGGGCGAAACCAGCAATTCCTCGACGTGACGGGCGAACTTCGCGCCGAAGAACGAGGACACCGAATTGGCGTAGCTCTGCGTGATCACCGACATCAGGATCAGCCCGGGCACCAGGTACTGGATGTAGGGCACCCCGTCGATCACGCCGATGCGCGGGCCGATCAGGTGGCCGAAGACCACGAAGTAGAGCGCGGTCATGATCATCGGCGGCAGCACCGTCTGCACCCAGATCCGGCCGAAGCGCAGGATCTCGCGGGTGAGCAGCATCATGAAGGCGTTCCACGCCCCTCGCGGCGTCAGGCCGACTGCCTTGTCGCCCGGCCCCTGATGGTCGAATGCCTCGCTTTGTGAACGGATGCTCATGCGCGGTCTCCGGTCTGTTCATTGGCCGTTGCCTCGTCGTCGTCCTGCACCAGGCGCAGGAACAGCTCCTCGAGGCGATTGGTCTTGTTCTTCATGCGTTCGATCACGATGCCGTGGCCACGCAGCACGTCGAACACGCCGGTCAGTTCCTGACCGCGGGTGAGGTCGACCTCGATGGTCTCGTCGTCGATCAGGCGCGAGCCGACCACCGGCATTTCCGGCAGCGATTCCACCGGCTCGCGGGCGTAGAGCACGAAGGTCTCCTGCGACAGCTTGGCCAGGAGGTTCCGCATCGAGCTGTGCTCGACGATCCGTCCCTCGTTGATGATCGCGATGTTGCGGCACAGCGCCTCGGCTTCCTCGAGGTAGTGCGTGGTCAGGATGATGGTGGTGCCCTGCTTGTTGATCTGGGTGAGAAAGTCCCACATCCCGCGGCGCAGCTCGATGTCCACCCCGGCGGTGGGCTCATCGAGGATCAGCATGCGCGGGCTGTGCACCAGCGCGCGGGCGATCATCAGCCGGCGCTTCATGCCACCCGAGAGCGCCCGGGCCATGCCCTCGCGCTTGTCGTAGAGGCCCAACTGCTTCAACAGTTCGTGGGCACGCTTCTTCGCCGCCTTGCGGGTCATGCCGTAGAAGCCGCCCTGGTTGATGACGACCTCCTCGACCGGCTCGAACTGGTTGAAGTTGAATTCCTGCGGCACCACGCCGATCTGGGACTTGACCCACGCGCGGTCGCGATCGAGATCGTGGCCGAACACGCGCACGGTCCCGTGGGTCTTGTTCACCAGCGAGCAGAGGATGCCGATGGTGGTCGACTTGCCCGCCCCGTTCGGCCCCAGCAGGGCGAAGAAGTCACCCTCGGCGATGGACAGCTCGATGCCCTTGAGGGCGCGCGTGCCACCCTCGTAGGTCTTCTCCAGCTCGTAGATTTCGACGGCATTGCTCATGAGGAACTCGTGATGCGTTGATTCGTGATGCGTGCGGACCTTCCCCTAGCGATCGGCGGAGGGCAGGTGCCAGTGATAGCGGATACCCAGCCCGCGCACGGCCAGCGTCACCAGAAAGCCCAGGATCACCGCGGCGATCGACCAGTCCAGCCAGTGGGCGAACAGAACATAGACGATCCCGCCAACCAGGGCGGCCGAGGCGTAGATCTCCCGGTGCAACAGCAACGGCGGCTCGCCGGCGAGCACGTCGCGGATCAGCCCGCCGAAGGCGGCGGTCATGATGCCCATCATCACCGCGATCATCGGATTGGCATCCATCGATAGCGCGATCTGGGTGCCGATCACGCAGAAGGCCGCCAGCCCGACGGCATCGGCCCAGGGCAGCCAGTTGGCCCGCTGGTGAAACGGCTTGCTGACGTAGAAGGTGACGATCGCCGTCACCGCGGCGATCACCAGGTACTCCCACTGGGTCAGCCAGAAGACCGGCCGATCCAGCAAAAGATCCCGTATCGTGCCGCCGCCGATGGCGGTGACGGTCGCCAGGATCAGAAAGCCCATCATGTCCATGCGCTTTCGATCGGCCATCAGGGCGCCCGTGACGGCGAACACCGCCGTCCCGAAGTAATCCAGCCCCTGCAGCATTTCGCCGATCATGCCCCGTCTCCTGTGTGTCCACCCTGCCCTGTCACCGATCCGCCGGGGACAAGATAAAGATCGCGGAGGATAGCCAGTCGGCGACCGGGAAAAAAGCCCGGCCGACACCAACCGGCCCAATTCCCCAGCATTCTACTCGGGGGACGAGGCAATGCGGGTGGCGCTAGACTTCCGATGTGATTCCACTCGTTCAACCAATCGCCGACCGCCGCCCATGAGCCAGACCGAGATCCCCTTCGATGCCGACCTGATCCGCCGCTACGACACCAGCGGGCCGCGGTATACCTCCTACCCGACCGCGGTGCAGTTCCACGACGGCTTCACCGAAGACGACTACCGGGCGGCCGCCGCGCGGTCGAACGCCACCGGCGGGCCGCTGTCGCTGTACGTGCACATCCCGTTCTGCGACACGGTCTGCTACTACTGCGCCTGCAACAAGGTGGTCACCAAGGATCGCGCCAAGGCCCGCCCCTACCTCGAGGACGTCTACCGGGAGATGGCGCTGCAGGCCGAGCTGTTCGATGCCGGTCGGCCGGTCGACCAGCTCCACTGGGGCGGCGGTACGCCCACCTTCCTCTCGCACGACGAGATGCGCGAGCTGATGGCCAAGACCGGCGAGCACTTCGCGCTCAAGACGGATGACACCGGCGAATACTCCATCGAGATCGACCCGCGCGAGGCCGATGCAGACACCATCCGCCTGCTACGCGAGATCGGCTTCAACCGCATCAGCCTCGGGGTGCAGGACTTCGACCCCGAGGTGCAGCGGGCGGTCAACCGCGTGCAGAGCGTCGAGGAGACCCGCGAAGTGGTCCAGACCGCCCGCGAACAGGACTTCCACGGGGTGAGCATCGATTTGATCTACGGACTGCCGCACCAGTCGCGTGACCGGTTCATGGCCACACTCGACCGGGTGATCGAACTCGACCCCGACCGGCTGTCGATCTTCAACTACGCCCACCTGCCGCAGCGCTTCAAACCGCAGCGCCGGATCGCGGGCGACGACCTGCCCAGCCCGGCGGAGAAACTCGACATCCTCGGCTCGACCATCCGCTACCTGCAACAGGCCGGCTACGTGCTGATCGGCATGGATCATTTTGCCAAGCCCGACGATCCGCTGGCGATCGCCCAGCGCGAAGGCACGCTGCAGCGCAATTTCCAAGGCTACTCCACCCACGCCGAGTGCGACATGGTCGCGATGGGCGCCTCGTCGATCAGCCAGGTGGGCGGCGCGTTCAGCCAGAACGTCAAGGATCTGACCGCCTACCACGAGGCATTGATCGCCGGGCACCTGCCGATCGAGAAGGGGGTGGTAATTACCGAGGAGGACGTGCTGCGCCGGTACGTGATCACCGAGCTGATCTGTCACTTCCGGCTGTCGATCCCCGAGGTCGAGGCGCGTTTCGGCATCGACTTTGCCGAGCACTTCGCCGACGCGCTGGACGAGCTGGCCGACATGGCCCGCGACGAACTGGTCACCATCACGCCCGACTCGATCGAGGTTCAACCGCGCGGACGGCTGCTGATCCGCAACGTCTGCATGGCCTTCGACGAGTACCACGGCACGCTCGACGGTCAGCGCTTCTCCAAGGTGATCTGAGGCACCGGCCCGCTGGTTAACTCCGGCGCACCGGCGGACGGGCATCCGCGCGTTCGTGGACCAGCCAGGGGCCAATCACCAACAGCATCGCCAGATAGACCAGCGCCAACCCACCGGCGGTGACCGCGAGCCAGGCCGGCTCCAACCCCGGCCAGATTGGCAACAGCAGCCGTCCGGCCACCACCGCCAGCATCAACACCAGCATCGGACGGAGCCATCGTGGCAGGTGAATCGGGCGCCCCGTGTGCCCGGCACTGACCCGCGTCATCATGCCCATCGCCATGACCACCAGCATGCCCAGACCCAGCGCATGCACCGGGCCGTCCAGCCCGCCGGCCGGCACGCCGACGAGGACCCCCGCCAGCCATGCCAGCCCGAGCAGCACCACCGAGACCCCCAGGAACAGTAACCACAACATCGGTTCGGTAAGCACCCGGCGGTGCCACCAGCGAGTGAGCGCATAACCGCCGGTCACGGCGACCACGGCGGCGATCGTCGCCCCGACCAGCGACACGGCGTTCGGCACGATCGGTTTGGCGAGCACGACAACGAACAGCAGCAACGGCCCACCACCCAGGATGAACGCCACATAACGGCCGGTGCGCCGCGGCGGAATGCCCAAGCGATTGGCCGAAAACGGCGGCACCACCCGCTGGGCGATGAACAACAACATCGCCACGATCGGCAGCAGCCCCAGCCAGCCGTGGATGCCGGCCAGCCCCCCGTCGTGCCGCAGCAGGGCGAACAGCGCATCCGCCAGCACCATCCCGGTCAGCGCCAAGACGAACAACAGGTTGTGCCATTGGCGGGACAGCAGGATCAGACGGGCCACCACGAACAGGATGCCCAGCTCGGCGGCGATCGAGAGCAGGTAGGGCCAGAGTGGATCGCCCCCCATGAGCAGAAACGCGAGCCGCGCGGCGAGCCAGATCCCTAGCACCGCCAGCAGACCGGCCGGATGCCAGGCGCGCCGGCCGGTCCAGTTCTGCGCGGCCGTGGTCAGAAAGCCCGCCACCAGTGCCACCCCCACGCCAAAGATCATCTCGTGGGCATGCCAGCGCCAATCGAGTTGCCCGCCGTCGAGCAGTCCCTGCATGGCAGCCCCCCAGCCTCCAACGATCCAGACCGCGGCCCAGAGCCCCATCGCGAGCGTGGCAAACCCCAGCATCAGCAGAAACCAGGGGCGAAACCCGACCGAGAGGACGGGCCAGTGGCGCCAATCGCTCATGCCGGCTCTCCCGCCTGCCCCGGCAGACATCCTTCCTGCAAGTGATTGAACAATTCACGTTCCTCGAACCGCACGTGGGTGACCAGTAATTCACCCAAGCGATGGAAGCTCGATTGCTCGCCGGCGCCATCGAGCACCTCGGTCAAGAGCTCCTCGATCTGGCGGTGCTCGCGTTGCATCCGATCGAGCTGCCCTGCCAGGGTTGAATCCGTCGGACATTGCCTTAACGCCTGACGCCCAATGGACTCTTCGGTGACGAAATGCGCCGCGAGCTCGCCGCGGTGTTCGGCCAGATCCCGAAGCAGGTCCGCATCCGGCTCGCCCCACTGCAATCGCCGTGCGATCTTCAAAGTCTGATGGTGTTCGCGAGACAGGGGCTGCAGGGATTCGTGGCGATGCATCGGGGGCTCCTCCCGCGTGGCTGGTACTGGCCGACCAGAATATGCATACTGTTTGCATATTACAAACGCCCAGCGATCCGCTTGATCGATGGACCACCGCCGAGAATGGACGCCATGCAGCTCAATCAACAGACCGATTTCGCCTTTCGACTCCTGATGTACCTGGCCGATCACGCCGCTCGACACAACGCGCGGGGGACAAACGCCGAGGAAACGATCGCCCTGCCGAAGATCCGCGAGATCGCCGACTACTTCGAGATTTCCTACAACCACCTGATGAAGGTGGCGAATGCCCTCGCCGCGCGCGGCTACGTCAAGGCGCGCCGCGGCAAGGGCGGCGGTCTGGCGCTGGCCCGCGCCGAGTCGTCCATCTCGCTGGGGGCGGTCGCCCGCGACATGGAAGGCCACTGGGAGCTGGTCGAATGCTTCTCGACGACCGGGGACTGCCGGATCGCGGCGAGCTGCCGGTTGGCCCCTGTGCTCGGCGAGGCGCTGGAGGCCTTCTGGGCGGTGCTCGACCGCTACACCCTGGCCGACATCGCCCACCTGCCGCCGGGCGATCTCCCGCTGACCTTCCATCGCCACGGGCCGCCGACCACCCAGTAGTTCTGGGCCCGCCATGCGGCCGTTTGCATGCGGCAAACCGGTGAGGTTCACCCCGATCGACCCCGGGAATCGCTCGAGTGATTCCTCGCGGGCGAATCCGGGATGAAAACCGCATGACGGCGCCGTTACAGACGGGTTACCAACCGCTCGCGGACGGCTTCAACGGTTGAGCTTTACGCCTCATGCCCTATAATGGCCGCTCACTTATACGGACCTGATCGCGGCTGGAAACTGAACGCGGACAGGCAAAAAAGCATGACGATTCATTTTCGTGAACCGCGCCTCGAGGATGGGGGTCGGATTCACCAACTGATCCAACGAGCGGGCACGCTCGACCTCAACTCGGCCTACCTCTACTTCCTGCTTGCGGACCACTTCCGCTCGACCTGCGCCATCGCGGAAAACGGCGATGACCTCGTGGGTTTCGTCACCGCCTATCGGCTGCCGGACAACCCTGACACCCTGTTCGTCTGGCAGATCGGCGTCGATGCCTCGGCCCGCGGCCAGGGCGTTGCCTCCCGCCTGCTCGGCGCCCTCCAGGAGCGCGACTGGTTCAGCGACATCAAGCGCATCGAACTGACCATCGCCCCGGACAATCCGGCCTCCCAGGCCCTGTTCACCCGCTGGGCCGAAAAGCTGGGCTGCTCGATCCGCAACGAGCCCTATCTCTCCAGCGAGCTTCTCGGCGATGGCCATCAGCCGGAAGACCTCTACGTCATCGATCTCTGATCAACGACATCACCGCCCGGTGCGATTCCCACCGGCGGTGCTATTTTCTTTTCGATCCCGATTTCTTTTTCAAGCTCAAGACGAGGACCTGTGATGAACATCGACCTGTTCGAGAAATACGAGTCCAACGTTCGCGGTTACATCCGCTCGTTCCCGACCATTTTCGTCAAATCCAAGAACGCCACGATGTGGGACCACCACGGCAAGGCGTACATCGACTTCTTCGGCGGCGCCGGCTCCCTGAACTACGGCCATAACGACCCGGCGATCAAGCGCGCCATCATCGACTTCATCGAGCGTGACGGCGTCACCAACGCGCTCGACAAGGCGACCGACGCCAAGTACCTGTTCATCAAGAAGCTGCAGGAGACCATCCTTCAGCCCCGCGACCTGGACTACAAGATCCAGTTCGTTGGCCCGACCGGCACCAACGCCGTCGAGACGGCCCTGAAGCTGGCGCGCAAGGTCAAGGAGCGCTCCAAGATCGTCTCCTTTACCAACGCCTACCACGGTCACACCCTGGGCGCCCTGGCCGTCACCGGCAACGAGTTCTATCACGACGACTTCTACGGCGTGCCGCTGAACGTCACCAAAATGCCGTACGACAACTACTTCGACCCGACCGGCGAAGGCCAGATGGACAGCATCGACATGATGCGCCAGTACTACGAGGACGCGAGCTCGGGCTACGAGCTGCCGGCGGGCATCGTGGTCGAGACCATCCAGGGCGAGGGCGGCATCAACGTCGCCTCGGTCGAGTGGCTCCAGAAGCTCGACAAGATGTGCAAGGACCTCGACATCCTGCTGATCGTCGACGACATCCAGGTCGGCAACGGCCGGACCGGCAACTTCTTCAGCTTCGAGCGTGCGGGCATCAAGCCGGACATCGTCACCATCTCGAAGTCGATCGGCACCGGCCTGCCGATGGCGATCGTCCTGATGCGTCCGGAAATCGACGAGTGGTCGCCGGGCGAACACACCGGCACCTTCCGCGGCAACTCGCTGGCCTTCGTCGCCGGCGCGACCGCGCTGGAGCGCTGGGACACCGACGAGTTCTCCAAGGAGATCGTCGCCAAGGGCGAGAAGGTCGAGAAGCGCTTCCGCGCCATCGCCGAGCGCCACAAGGACCTGATCTCCGACGTGCGCGGCCTGGGCATGATCTGGGGCCTGGAGTCCGAGAAGGACGAGTTCTGCAACAAGATCTCGGAAGAGGCCTTCAAGCGCGGCCTGCTGGCGGAGACCGCCGGCGCCGACGACCAGGTGATCAAGTTCCTCGCCCCGCTGACGATCAGCGAGGCCGAGCTGAACCAGGGCCTGGACATCCTCGACGAGTCCGTCGACGCCGCCGCGGCCGCCTACCAGGGCTAAGCCTGTCGGCCGGCTTCAACGTCATTCGGCCCCGCCCTCGCGCGGGGCCGTGTTTTAGCCCCCTACCCCTTTACCTTTCTACCCGTAACGGAGTTCACCATGCTCGTACGTTATCTTGACCGGGACATCATCGGCACCGACCGCGAAGTCGAAGCGGAAAACGGCAACTGGGTCAGCCGCCGTCTGATCCTCGCCGACGACAAGGTCGGCTTCTCCTACAACGACACCATCATCCGTGCCGGCACGGAGACCTTCATCCACTACCAGAACCACATCGAGGCGGTCTACTGCGTGGGTGGCAACGGCGAGATCCACGACATCAACAACGATGTCACCTACCCGATCCGCGACGGCATGATGTATCTCCTCAATGATCCGGCCGCCGACAAGCATTACCTGCGCGGCGGCAGCGAGGACATGCGCCTGATCTGCGTGTTCAACCCGCCGCTGACCGGCCGCGAGGTTCACGACGAGAACGGCGTCTACCCGGCACTGAGCCTGGACGACTGATCACGGTCAACTTCCGGTAGCCGTGAAACGAAGAAACCCCGACCTGTTCGCAGGCCGGGGTTTTTTGTTGTGGTGCCGAGGTTGCGGGTTCAGGCGTAGGCCGCCTCGCGACCGAAGTGGCGCGTAAGCAGGTAGTAGACCACGGCCCGGTACTTGTGACGGTTGGACCGACCGTACTGCTCGAACACCTTGTCGAGCGCCGCGTCCAGGTCCGGCCCATCGGTCAGGCCGAGCTTCTTGACCAGGAAATTCTTCTTGATGCTCTCGAGCTCGCTCTCGTCGCTTGCCGCAACAATCGACGCATCGGCGTTGTAGACCGCCGGCCCAAGGCCGACGACCACGCGCTCCAGCAAGTCACGATCCGGTGTTTCCCCGCACTTCTCCTGAATCTCTTCGGCGTACTTTTCGATCAGTTCATCCCGACTGCTCATGGCGATTCCTCCGCTCGGTTCCCGGTCTCGTCCACGGCGCACGACCCGTGTCCGTTCGTTCAACGAGACCTGACACCCATCAATAGGTCAGTGAGCTGGAATTGACAAGCCGTCGGATCGATCGGCTCAGCACGACATGGCGAGGTGAAGTCAGCCGGGATTCTCGCCAGGCTCGAACTGGCGCTGGCGATTGATCTGCATGATCAGCACGACCCCCTGGTTGGGGTCGTCATCACGCCGGGCCTCGGTGGTCTTGGTGACCAACCCCTCGATGATCTGGCGGATGCCCAGATTCTCGTCGGCGAAACGGCGCATGATGACCAGGCGGGCGCCCTCCTTGATCCAGGTCAGGGGCAACTGCTGCGTGTAGCGCGGCACGATCAGGGCCAGGCGGTCCTTGGCGAAGAAGTCGAGATAGACACCCTCGAGGATACGGATACCCCGCTCGTCGGGGCTCAGCGCACGCACCGATTCCGGCCGGCCGCTGCGGCCGTTGCGATTGTCGAGGCTCATGTCATCCGCGCCGACCTCCTTGAGGTACTGCTCGGCGGCACGGATCTGCTCCTCGGAATACAGGCTGGTCGATTTCATCGGGGACCGGTGTTACCTCGCGGGCCATGCCTCCCTGCCCCATTCAGCCGATTCCGTGGCCATTGGGCGCCATCCGACCGTGAACTTGTCACGTCGACGGCGCACTCGATCCCGACACCACTCTAAGACAGGGCACCGGGATATGGTGATTTCGTTAGCAGAGGTTAGCAGAAGTCATGCCACCAGCCGGGGGCATGACAACAAATCGCGGGCGATCACGGGCTCTCCACGCCCGGCATCGCCGTCGGTCGGCGCCAGGCAAATGGCCAGCGCTCGGACCGCTCGGTGCGCAACTCGCCGCTTTCGATCCACAACGCCCCATGTCGATCGGTACGCCAGACCGAGGCCCCCGACGCGTGCCAGCGGGACACCACGGAATCGCGCGGATGATCCCAGCGGTTGAGGAACCCGGCACTGACCAGTGCATGACGGGCACCGGTGGCCTCGACGAAACCGGGCGTCGATGAGCTCGCCGACCCGTGATGCGGTACCAGCACGGCATCGGCCTTCACTCGCGCGTGGCGCCGCAGCCAGTGCTCGGCCGCCGCCTCGATATCGCCGGTCAAGAGCAATGACCCGGACGCCCCCTCCACCCGCAACACGCAGGAACGGTCGTTGGCCGAACCAAGCGGCGCACGCAGCAGCCTGAACACCACCCCATCGAGGTGCCACCGCTCGCCGTGCCGGCACTCACGCCCCTCCCCGCTGCCGGCGAACCGATCGCCGGACAGGCCGATCACGGTCGCGTCCGGAAACGCCTGGCGTATCGAGGCAAGCCCGCCGGCATGATCCATGGCCGCGTGACTGATCACGATGCGATCAAGCCGGGTCACGCCCACCGCCCGCAGCGCCGGCAGCACGATTGCCTCGCCGGTGTCGAAGCGGCCATGCCGGGGCCCGGCATCGTAGAGCAGGTCGTGCCGCGCGGTGCGTAACAGGACCGCCGCGCCCTGCCCGACGTCGAGCACCACCGCCGTGAACTCCCCGGTCGCCGGTCGCGACGGCCCCACGAGAATCGCCGGCAGCAAGAGCAGAATGGCCAGCCACTGGCCCGGAAAGCGACGCGGCAACCCCAACCAGATCACGCCAAACGCAAACAGACCGAGCGCGAGCGCCCCGGGCGCCCCGTGATTCGAGTCGGGGAAGACGTCGACCAGCCACCCGAGGACCGCGAACAACCCGGCGCCCAGCGCGTTGATCAACCCGATGGGCCAGGCGGCCAATGCGGGACTGATCGTGGCCAGGCCCAGGCTGAACAGGGCGAGCGGCGTGATCAGCATCGAGACCAACGGCACGGCAACGAGGTTGGCCGGCAAGGAGGCGAAGGCCACCCGATCGAACAGCCCCCAGGTCAGGGGGAGCAGCCCCAGCGTGAGCAGCCATTGCAGGCGGAGCAGCTCCCAGGGGCGCCAAAGGGCATCGCGCCCGCGAACGAGCACGATGATCAGCAGCACGGCGGCAAACGACAGCCAGAACCCCATGTCCAGCGGGGCGAACGGGTCGATGGCGAGCACGAGGATGAAGGCGACCAGCCACAGGTCGAGCAGGCGCCAGCGCCGCTGCATCAACACGCCAAGCAGCAGCACCGTGAGCATCAGGGCGGCTCGCAGGGTGGGAATCGACAGCCCGGCGATCAGCGCGTAGGCCCAGGCGGCGATGACGGCGGCCAATGCCGCCACCCGCTGGGCGGGCATGCCGCGGCTGATCGGCAATCGCCCCCAGAGCATTCGCAGCCACCAGGCGGCCAGCGCCGCCACCATGCCCACGTGCAACCCCGAAATCGCGAGCAGGTGGTTGGTGCCCGAAGCCAGCAGCAGCTCCCACTGCTCGTCACTCAGCTCGCCGCGATCCCCCAGGGCCAGGCCATGCAACAACGCCGCGCCTGCCTCCAGCGAGTCATCCGGCGCCGCGACGGCCGCCAGCCCCGATTTCAGGCGCTCGCGGGCACCGGCTCGCCAACGATCGACCCGTGCCCGCCACCCGTTTGCCGCCCCGAGGGCCTGCGGCTGGCGATCGCGCAGGTAGCCGGTGGCAAGGATCTGGTGGCGAAACAGGTAACGACGGTAATCGAAGCCGCCCGGGTTGGCATGGCCTCGCAATGGCTTGAGACGGGCCGTGAGCGCGTAGCGGGTGCCGACGACCAGACCGCCCCGCTCGTCCGGCGGCGTGTAATCGCTGAGCTTGAGCCGCCCGCCCGATGGCAACTGCCGGCAGATCGAGCCGGCGCGATCGTCGCCGCTACTAGCCGGCTCGGCTGCCTGGATGGCGAAAGTGAACCGACGTCGATCGGCGCGGTCATCGACCAGCCCGACGACGGCGCCGTCGATATGACAATCCACGCGATCGTCGAACGTCGGCGTCTGGCCCAGCAACGCCCCGACCGGCACCAGGGTGTGCAGCGCGCCCGCGAGGGCCATCGCCAGCAAGGCCGGACCATTGCGCCCCTTTCGCCTGGCCCACAGCGCCGCGGCAACCACCCCGAGGGCCAACGCGTGGGCCATGATTCGCACCGGCCACGCCCCGTCATCGGCGCCAAGACCCGACGCGACCAGCAGCGGCCAGGGCAAGAACCAGGCGAGCAGCGCGCCACCCGCCCAGCCGGCCAGGAGCCAACGGGCGGCGAGCGGTTTGCCCTGGCGCGGTTCGTTTCCGTGGCGATCACACGACCCGGGCGAGCCGTGCCGGTTGGTCGGCCGACATGACCGGGGCGACTGCCGCTCGTCATCAAGGGAAAGGTTGTCCATCGAGCCGCGTCCCTGCAGCGAGAATGGGGTTGCCAACATGCCCACAAAGGCATTCCTTGCCCTCGTCAGACTGCGTTACCATGCCGGCATGAGCACTGTAACCGCCCCGACCATCCATTGCATTCCCGTCCTCGCGGACAACTACGTCTGGCTGATCGAGGGGGCGGATCGCGCCACCGTGATCGTGGATGCCGGCGAGGCCGGCCCCATCATCGAGGCGATCGAGTCACGCGGTCTTAACCCCGTGGCCACCCTGATCACGCATCACCATGGCGACCACGTGCAGGGGCTCGGCGAGCTGACCCGGCGGTTCCCGATGCCGGTCTACGGCCCGGACAGCTGCCGACGCGTCGGGGTCGACACCGTCGTCGGCGAAGGCGACCGGTTCACGATTCCCCAGGTGGGCGAATTCGCGGTCATGGCCACGCCGGGCCACACGCAGGATCACTTGAGCTTCATCAACGGTCAGGCGATCTTCTGCGGCGACACCCTGTTCACCGCCGGTTGCGGACGGTTGTTCGAGGGCACCGCGGCGCAGATGCTGCACTCGCTCGACCGGCTGGCCGACGCGGCCGATGCGATCGGCGACGGGGCGACCATCTACTGCGGTCACGAGTACACCACCGACAGCCTGCGGTTCGCCGCGCACGCCGAGCCCGACAACGCCGACATCGCCGCCCGGGTGCGCGAGGTTGCCGCCATGCGCGCGAAAGGGGAGCCGACGGCCAGCGCCTCGATGGATCTCGAGAAACGCACCAACCCGTTTCTGCGCATCCGCGAGCCGGTGCTGCGCCGGGCGGTGGAGGCCTACGTCGGGGAGACCATCGAGAACGACATCGAGGCCTTCGCCCAGTTGCGCCACTGGAAAGACGACTTCGACGGCCTGGCCCGCCTGTGACCCGCTGAAGGAATCCTGCACGAATGCCAAGCCACTCCCTTCCCGCGCTAACCACCCGACTGCCGACCCGGCTGCTGCGTGGCCTGCTCCTGCCGGCGCTCGTCCTGCTCCTGCACGGCTGTGCCGCACTCGTGCCGCCCGCCGACCGTGATGGCAGTGAGGCGCGCGACTCCAGCCGGCCGGGCTTCTCCACCCTGCCCGCGATCAGCCGCCAGGGGGGCGACGGCGAACCGGCCACCGATCACCGCCACGACCTGTGGGGCGCGGTCGCCAGCCGCTTCACGCTACCGATACCGGACAACGCGCGGGTGGACGCCGAGATCCGCCGCTACGCCCGCCACCCGGAGTACCTGCGCGAGGTCAGCCAGCGCGCCGAACCCTATCTCTACATGATCGTGGAGAAACTCGAGGCGGCGAACCTGCCCCTGGAGCTGACCCTACTGCCGATCGTGGAGAGCGCCTACCTGCCGCAGGCCCTGTCATCGAGCTCGGCGGCCGGCATCTGGCAGTTCATCCCGTCGACCGGCACCTACTTCGGGCTGGATCGCGATGCCTTCTACGACGGCCGTCGCGACATCGAGGCCTCCACCGACGCGGCCGTGACCTATTTCAGCCAGTTGCGCGGCATGTTCGACGACGACTGGCCCACCGTGATCGCCGCCTACAACGGCGGCCAGGGCACCCTGCTCAACGCCATCCGGGAAAACGAGCAGCGTGGCCGGCCCACGGATTTCTGGAGCCTCAAGCAGATTCGCAAGGAGACCCAGGACTACCCCGCCCGGCTGTTCGCGCTGGTGCGCATCTTCTCCGAACCGGAGAAGTACGGCTTTACCCCGCACGCGATCGAGAACCGTCCCGCGCTCGCCCAGGTCGAACTCGATCGCTCCGTCAGCCTGGTCAAGCTGGCCGATCTGACCGGCATGGACCACGACGAGCTCTATCGCCTCAACCCGGGCTTCGGTCGCTCGATCACCGGCGACACGCCACGGCAACTGCTCGTGCCGCGCGAGGCACGCGGGCGCTTCGACGTCGACACGCTCAACTCCGCGGCCAGCGCCGCCGAGGACTGGCAGCGCTACACCTTCGTGCGCGGCGACAGCTTCTACCGCGTGGCGCAACGCTATGGCAGTTCGGTCGACGAGCTGCTCGCGATCAACCGCCGCCAGGACGCGGTGGCCCGCCCCGGCCAGGTCATCCTGGTCCCGACCGGGCGCGTGGATCGCGCGATCGCCTCGGGCAACGCCCGCACGCACACCGTCCAGCCGGGCGAATCGCTCTGGGCGATCTCGCGCCAGCATGGCGTCAAGCTCGCCGAGTTGCGGCGCATGAACGCCTACGGCGACAACCCGGTCCTGCGCCCGGGCGACAAGGTGATCATCGGTGCGACGATGGCCAGTGACGACCAGGACGCCCCCTCGAAGTACGTGGTCCAGCCGGGCGACACGCTCTGGCAGTTGGCCCAGCGGTTCTCCACCACCGTCGAGGAATTGACCGCACTCAACCGCATCGGTCCCGACGCCGCCCTCAAGCCAGGCCAGGAGCTGCGGGTGGCCAGCAACTGATCCGCCGCCGACTTGGAGTTATTCCCCAGACAGGAAAAGGGCCCTCACGTCAGACACGGGGGCCCTTCTTCACTTGGGAAACTCTGCACGAATGCCATCCCGCTCTGCGTGCCTTGAGCCGGGCAGGTGCAAGGCGCTCGTCCGCCGCGGAAGAGTGATTCTCTTTCCAAGGACGACAACGCAGCAGATGCCCGGCTCAAGGCGCGCCCGGCGGGGCTTGGCGAGTCGCCCGTGCTCCGCGTTGCGATGTCTTGACGTGGCCACCGGCACGCCGGCGACATCGCGCCTTGAGCACGAACGACTCGCCAAGCCAGAGTGGCATGGCATTCGTGCAGAGTTTCCCTTGCCCCGCGTTGCCGCCCCGGGCGTCAGCCGGTCGCCAGCCCCAGCCAGCGCTGGGCGTTTTCGCGTGACCGGGTCGCCATTTCCGGCAGGCTCTCGCCGCGCAGGTCGGCCAGCATCTCGGCGACATGCCGCACCCGGATGGGGTTGTTGGGCTTGCCGCGGTACGGGACCGGTGAGAGATACGGCGAATCGGTCTCGATCAGGATCCGGTCACCGGGCACCTTCTTCGCCACCTCGCGCAGCGCGGCGGCCGACTTGAACGTCACGATGCCGGAAAACGAGATGTAGAAGCCAAGATCCAGCGCGCGGCGCGCGGTTTCCCAGTCCTCGGCGAAACAGTGCATCACCCCGCCGCATTCCTCGGCGTGCTCGCGCTCGAGCACGTCCATCGTGTCCCCCGGGGCCCCGCGGGTGTGGATGATGACCGGCTTGCCCACCGCCTTGGCCGCCTCGATGTGATTGACGAAGCGATCGTGCTGCCAGCGCTCGCCTTCCTCGCAGTGGAAGTAGTCGAGCCCGGTCTCGCCGACCGCGACGATGGAATCGGCGTGCCGGTCGTCGCGGATCGCGCGCACCAGCTCGTCGGCCGGGATTACCGCGCCGGCATCGTCCGTGGGATGCAGGCCGTAGGAGAGGAACACCTCGGGGCGCTCGGCTAAGCGCTCGGGGTTGCCGGCAAGGTACGGCGAGACCAGGTCGGTCATCGCCGGCCAGGTCGACGGCTTGATCGACACGCACAGCATCCGCGTGACCGATTCCAGCCAGGCGGTGTGCATGAAGCGGTCGAAGTCGTTGTCGAAGGCGTCGAGCTCCACCCGGTCGAGGTGGCAGTGTGAATCGAACAGTTGCATGGTGCTCCGAGATAAAAGCGATCAGCGCGCGGCGGCGCGTCACATGGTGTAGGTCGGCGTTTCCTTTTCCAGCGCGCCGGCGAGGTAGGTCTCGATCTGCTGGCGCGTGCGGCCCTGGTCCATGCGACCGAACTGCACGCCAATGCCGGCCACCTTGCCGCCCTGAGCGCCCTGCGGGGTGACCCAGATCACCTTGGCGGCCACGGCCAACCGCTCGGGGCTGCCCATCAGGGTCAGGGTCAGGAAGATCTCCTTGCCCATCGGGATGTGGGTGTGCCCCGGGATGAACAACCCGCCGTTCTTCACGAACGGCATGTAGGACTTGTAGAGCGTGTCCTTGTCCGGGATGTTGTGGTGGATCATGCCTCCACCCAGGCCGCCTCCTGCTGCCATTGCACGCTACCTCGTCACACGGTTGTCGACCCGGCCGCGCCTGGGGCGCCGCCGGGTCGTGGTTCAGTAATCCAGTCCGAAGTCTACCGGGAATCGCCGGTAGGCCGAAGTCAGCCGACCGGCTCGAGACGCCGAGCCAGACGCGGGTCGACCAGGTCCAGTGCCAGCTGCTCGACCGAGAGCTCGGGGTGCAGCGGGTGCCCCGCCTCGCGGGCGAACTGGATCAGTCGGGTCTGCACCGCGAGCCATTGCTCGCCGTCGTGGGCACGAGCCAGACGATCGAGCATCGGCACCAGGGCGGCCGGCACCGTGTCGGTCAGCCCGGCCTGGCGGCGGGCGACGGCCGGCCAAAGCCGCAACAGCCAACGGGCCAGCACCGGGCGTGGCGTGGCCAGCCACGGGGCGATGGCGGCAAGCGGCGAGCGGGGCTCCTCGGCCAGCTGCACCCACGCCTGCGTTACCGCCTGCCAATCGAAGGTGGGGTCCGTGCCGTCGACCAGAGTGGGATCGTCGATAAAGGCCAGCAACTCGGCCCGCTCGGGCGAACACCCCGTGGCCTGCCGCCACCAGGCGGCCAGTTCGTCGGGTCTCGGCTCGCGCAGGCGCACGCGCTGCAACCGCGAACGGATCGTGGGCAGCAACCGGTCGACCTGCTCGACCGTGCAGAGGAACTGCATCGATTCCGGCGGTTCCTCGAGGAGCTTGAGCAGGGCGTTGCCGGAGGCGCGGTTGAGCCGTTCGATGCGCTCGACCAGGACCAGCCGCATGCGGCCGTACCGGGTGATGAACGCCCCGTCGATCAGGGCGCGGATGGCATCGACCGGGATATCGCGGTGATCGGGATCGTCGGCCAGCCGATGCAGGTCGGGAAAACTGCCCTGCTCGGCCTGGCGACAGGCCGGGCACTCGCCGCAGGGCCAGCCTTCGCGGGGCGCCTCGCAGATCAGGCGGCGCGCCAGCGTCTCGAGCAGCGCGGTCATGGGCGCGCCCAGACGGCCATGCAGCAGCAGCCCGTGCGGCAGGCGCTTGGCGGCAATCATCCGCTCGAGCTGCGCCCAGGCATCGTTCAGCCAGCCGGCGCTGCGGATGGTGGCCGGATCGCTGACCAACCGCTGCTCGGCCAGGCCCGAGAGATTGCCTTCCGGTGCGTCAACCGCCATGCGCTGCCTCCAGTTCGGTCTCGATTTGGGCACGCACCTCGTCGAGGGCGCGCGTGGCATCCACCCGCCGGAACCGCGCGGGTTCGCGCTCGCTGAGTGCCTCGAACCCGTCACGCACGCGCTCGAAGAAATCGAGCGTCTCCTGCTCGAATCGATCGGCGGCCTCGCGGCTCGCCGCCCGTTCGAGCCCCAGCGCCACCGGCACGTCCAGCCAGAGCGTGAGCTCGGGGTCACAACCCGCGTGTGCCACCTCGGCCAACTGGTCGATGGTCGCCATCGACAGCCCGCGTCCAGCGCCCTGGTAGGCGCGGGTGGAATCGGTAAAGCGATCGCAGACCACCACCTTCCCGGCCGCGAGGGCCGGACGGATCACCCGCTCGACGTGCTGGGCACGCGCCGCAAACATCAACAAGAGCTCGGTCGAAGCGGCTACCGGCTCCTCGCGTACGGCCTTGAGCACCGCGCGCAACTCCTCGGCCAGTGGGGTGCCGCCCGGCTCGCGGGTGCAGAGCACCGTCTCGCCACGGGCCTCGAACCAGTCGCGCACGAAGGCCATGGCGGTCGACTTGCCCGCCCCTTCCAGCCCCTCGAGGGTAACGAAACGCGGCGAGGTGGCGGCGGTCATGGGCGCTCTCCCTCTTCTCGCTTGATCGCCCGCCAACGCGCCACGGCGCGGTTGTGTTCCTTGAGCGTGCGCGAGAACGCGTGCCCGCCGGTGCCGTCGGCCACGAAGTACAGCGCCTCGGTCTCGGTCGGACGGGTCGCGGCCGCCAGCGAGGCGCTCGACGGCAAGGCGATTGGTGTCGGCGGCAGCCCGTCGCGGGTGTAGGTGTTGTAGGGCGTGTCCTCGCGCAGGTGCCGGCTGAACAGGCGCCCGTCGTAGTCGTCGCCCATGCCGTAGATCACGGTGGGATCGGTCTGCAGGCGCATGCCGCGCTTGAGCCGATTGACGAACACGCCGGCGACCTCGCCACGCTCGCCCGACAGCCCGGTTTCCTTCTCGATCACCGAGGCGAGGATCAGGGCCTCGTAGGGGTCCTCCAGCGGCAGGTCGTCCGCTCGGGCCGCCCAGGCGGCGTCCAGCGCCTCGCGCATCTGGTCGAAGGCGCGTTGAATCAGCGCCCGGTCGGTGGTGCCGGCCGGGTACTGGTAGGTATCCGGGAACAGCCAGCCCTCAAGGTGCTCCACCGGCAGATCGAGCGCCTCGATCACTGCCGACGGGGTCAGTTCGTCGAGCGTGCGCCGGATACGCGGCGCCTCGGCCAGCTGGTCGAGGAAGGCCTGCGCGGTGACGCCTTCCGGCACGGTGAACCGGTATTCGATCACGTCACCGGCGACCATCCGATCGAGCAGGGACGCCAATCGGTCGTCGGGGCGCACCTCGTACTCGCCGGCCTGGATCGAGCGTGCCTGGCCGCGGAAACGCGCGGTCCAGTCGATCACGCGCGTCGGGATGGCCGGCTGCACCTTGTGGATGGCCGCGGCGATGGCCGGCATGGACTGCCCCGGTTCCACGGTGAGCGTGGTCGGCGCCTCGGCAAGCGGTTTCTGCCAGTAATGCACGGCCAGTCCCGTCCCGACCAACAGGCCCGCGAGCAAGCCCATGCCGGCTGCCCAGATCAAGAACACTCCGATGGCTCGCCGCATCCAGAACTCCTAACGCTCGATCGATTGGGGTGACGGTGGGGTCGGGCACGCCGCCTCGCAGGGGGCACCGAACTCCGCGAGGGCAACCCGCCCCCAGCAACTGTCGGCCATCGCCTCGGACAAGCTCGCCGGCCACGGGTTCTGTCGGGGGCGCATTGCCCTCGCCGGTGGCTGCCAGCAGCCTGCCACCGATTCGAGCCCGTCGGCGGGTGGGCCATCGACGTCGGGCAGCGCCCGCCCGAGCAACCAGCCGACCGGTCGCCAGGCCGAGACGGCGTTGCAGAGAAAGGCCGCCTCGGCCAGGGCAAGTCGGCCCGGGGCGCAGGGGGTCACCCGCGCGTCCAGCGTCTCGATCCACCAGGCTCGGCGCGTGCCGGCAATGGCCCCGCCGACCAACGGCGGGGTATGCCAGCCCCCGCGCTCGCGCCAGAACAGGTTGCCCATCGTACCGGAAACCACGCGCCCGGCCGGGTCGAGCATCAGCCCCTCGCGCCGTCCCGCGGGCAGCGACTGCTGGGCCAGCACGTGCGAGAGACGGTTGAGGTGCTTGAGACCGCGCAACGCGGTCACGCCCTCCACGATCACCGGTACCGGGTCGAGCGCCAGTGGTTCCGTCGGCACCGGCGGCAGCGGCCCGACGGTAGCCGTCACCGTCAGCGCGGGTTGCTCGGGACGCCGGTAGCCACGCGGGCCGCTACCGGCGGTGACCACGAGCTTGCACACCCCGGTTGTCCCGTGATCGCTCGCCCCGGTCTTGATCGCCTCGTCGAGCACCGCGAGCACCTGGTCTCCGGACGGCTCGGGCAGGCCGAGTCGCGACAGCCCGCAACGCAGCCGGGCGAGGTGATCGTCAAGCCGGGCCACTCGCCCCTCGTGGACGAACAGCGTCTCGAACAGGCCATCGCCGAAGGCGCAGCCCCGGTCGTTGACGGCAAACCCGGCCGCGTTCATCCGACCGGCACCCCGGCCGCCAGTGCTGTCTCGCCGCCCAGGGCATCAAGTACGCCGCGGGCCTTCTGGTAGGTCTCGTCGAGTTCGCGCGCCGGGTCGGAGTCGGCCACGATGCCGCCGCCGGTGCGGAACTCCCCCTGCCCGTCCGGGGCGAGGAACAGGCTTCGAATCAGGATGTTGCTGTCCATCCGGCCGTGATTGCTCAAGTAGCCCAGGCTTCCCGTGTACGGCCCACGCCCGGTCTGCTCGAGCTCGGCGAGGATCTCCATGCAGCGCACCTTCGGGCAACCGGTAATGGTGCCGCCGGGAAAGCACGCCGCCAGAGCGGCCAGTGGCGAGGTGGTCGCCGGCAGTCGCCCGACCACGTTCGAGACCAGGTGGTGAACCTGGGCGTAGGACTCCACCACCATCAACTCGTCGACCCGCACCGAGCCGGGCTCGCAGACCCGGCCCAGATCGTTGCGCGCCAAGTCGATGAGCATGACGTGCTCGGCACGCTCCTTGGGGTGGGCCTGGAGCTGCTCGATCAGCTCGCGGTCGCGCACCGGGTCCGGGTCGCGTCGGCGGGTGCCGGCAATCGGACGGGTCTCGGCGCGTCCGTCGGCCACCCTAAGCAATCGCTCCGGCGAGGAGCTGACGATCTCCCCCTCGGGCTGGCGATACCAGGCGGCGAACGGGGCGGGGTTGCGGCGACACAAGGCATCGTAGACCGCAGCGGACGACACCCCGGGGGCCAGTCGGAAACGCCAGGCATGTGACAGGTTGGCCTGGAAGACGTCCCCGGCGAACAGGTAGTCGCGCACCTTTGCCACCCGCTCGCAGTGCGGCGCCCCCGCCGGTGCCTGGAGTTCGGCCAGTTCCACCGTGCCACCCTGATCGTTGCCGGCGGCGTCACGCGCCTGTTGCCAGGCCGTGATCAGGGCCCCGGCGAATGCTTCGCCCCGGGCGCTGCCATCGTGTACCACGATGTCTTCGCCGGTCACGTGATCCCGCACCAGGGCGGCCGGATGATATTCGGCGATCGCCCGCGGAAAGCCGCTCTCGGCACCGAGGGCAAAGGCCGGCAGGTCGAGGGTGGGCTCGATCTCGGCGGCCATCTCGTAGGCGAGGAAGAAGCTCCAGCCACCGAGGAAGGGAAATTCCGCTGGCAGGTCCTGCGACGCCAGCCAGTCACTGGCATCGAACGATGCCGGCAACGGCTGGCGACGCGAGACGGCCTGCTGGAAACGCTCGAGAAAGCGGGGCTCGTCGCTCGTCGGCATTGCCGGAGCGAAGATTCGTTCGTCGACCGCGGAAAACAGGATCGACCAGCGGCTCAACGGGCCACCGGCGGTCACGCTTTCGAACAGGTGGCTTGCGCGCTCTCCTGCGCGGGCCAGCATCGCCGCAAGCGATGGCGGTACCCGCTGCGGGTCATCGTTGAGGCGATGAATGACGGGCAGGCTCACGGGCGGATCAGGCAAGCGATGAACGATGGGTGTGCCGGATCGACGGTCCTCGAGGAGACCGCCGAGTGCGTGGTGCGATCGAACGCCGCACCGTGGCCATCAGTCGACCGAGCGGCCGAAGATCAGCGTGCCGTTGGTGCCGCCGAAGCCGAACGAGTTGGACATCGCCACCTCGAAACCCTCGACGCGGCGCGCCTCGTGCGGCACGAAGTCGAGGTCGCAGTCCTCGGAGGGGTTGTCGAGGTTGATGGTCGGCGGCAGGATCTGGTCGCGCAGGGCCAGCACCGAGAACACCGCCTCGATGCCGCCGGCCGCGCCCAGCAGGTGGCCGGTCATCGACTTGGTCGAACTGACCGGGCAGTTGACCGGCTGGTCGCCAAACAGCGACTTGATCGCGTGCACCTCGGTGCCATCGCCCGCCGGCGTGGAAGTGCCGTGGGCGTTGATGTAATCGATGTCGGCCGGGGACAGGCCCGCGTCCTTGAGCGCGGCGTCCATGCAGCGGCGGGCACCGTTGCCGTCGGTGGCCGGCAGGGTCATGTGGTAGGCATCCGAGCTCATGCCGAAGCCCTTGAGCTCGCCGTAGATGCGCGCACCACGGGCCTGGGCGTGCTCGAGCGACTCGAGCACCATCACGCCGGCGCCCTCGCCCAGCACGAAGCCGTCGCGGTCGCGGTCCCAGGGACGCGAGGCGCGTTCGGGATCGTCGTTGCGGGTGGACAGCGCCCGCGCCGCGGCGAAGCCGGCCACGCCCAGCGGCGAGACCGCGCCCTCGGTACCGCCGGCGATCATCACGTCGGCATCCCCGTAGGCGATCAGGCGCGCGGCCTGGCCGATGCTGTGGGTGCCCGAGGTGCAGGCGGTGACCGTGGCGAGGTTCGGGCCGCGGAAACCGTAGCGGATCGACAGCTGACCGGAGGCCATGTTGATGATCGCGCCGGGGACGAAGAACGGCGACACGCGTCGCGGCCCCTGGTTTTCCAGGGCGAGCGTGTTGCGCTCGATGCCACCCAGCCCACCGATGCCGGAACCGATGAAGGTGCCCACCCGATCCAGATCGAGCGAGTCGCTGACCAGGTCCGCGTCCTCGATCGCTTCGATCGACGCCCCCAGGGCGTAATGGATAAACGGCTCCATCTTCTTCACGTCCTTCGCGGGGATGAACGCGGTGGGATCGAAGTCCTTCACCATGGCGGCGAACTTGACCGCCATCTTGTCGGTGTCGAAGCGATCGATGGGGGCCGCACCCGACCGGCCCGCGAGAATGCCGTCCCAGGAATCCTTGACGTTGTTGCCCAACGGGGTCACCAGCCCAAGGCCGGTTATCACGACGCGACGTTTGCTCATGCTGTTTTTTCCAGTTCGGTTACGGTCGGCCATTAGGGAACCTCTGCACGATTCGATGGCATCTCTGGCTCGCGGGTTTGTCCGCAATCAAGGCGCCGGACCGAAGACGGGCCCAGGGCAATCACTTGGGCCCGCCGAGGGACGGCAACGCCGAGTGCGGGTAAACCCGCGAGCCCCCTCCGGGCCTCCAAGGCCCCATCTGCGGCGTCGCGGGTTCATCCATGAACCCCGCCCGTCGGGCCGGCTCGCGCCGGCCGGATCGGCGTCGTGCCGATCCGGTCCAGCCATTGTGAAGGGCGACGGCCCTTCACGGCGGACTGCGCCTTGCATCTGGACCCTTGGGGGTCCCGCTTCAGACGTCATCGAATCGTGCAGAGGTTCCCTAAGTAAAAAACCGCGATCGACCTCCTGTGCAGAAGGCCGAAACACGGTTTTTCAGTTCACAAGCCCGGACACCCGGCCAGGGCCTGCGAAACGCACAAGGGCCGAATCAGGCGTCCTTGTGGTTATTGACGTAGTCGATGGCCTGCTGAACGGTGGTGATCTTCTCGGCCTCTTCGTCCGGAATCTCGCACTCGAACTCTTCTTCCAGCGCCATGACCAGCTCGACGGTATCCAGGGAATCCGCGCCGAGGTCGTCAACGAATGAAGCTTCATTGGTGACTTCTTCTTCCTTGACGCCCAACTGCTCTACAACAATCTTCTTGACGCGTTCTTCAACGGTGCTCATTCGTATCGAACCTCTTCTGGTACAAACACTGTTCAATTAAACGTTTTGGCCCGGCAACTCCGGGCCAACACTGCCCGGCATTCTAGTGAAAACCGACCGGCAGGCCAAATAAAAATGCCCATTCGCGGCAAGGCGCGCCGCGACGGGGCTTATGCCATGTACATGCCGCCGTTGACGTGGATGGTCTGGCCGTTGATGTAGCCGGCCTCGGGCGCCGCCAGGAAACGGACCGCCGAGGCGATCTCCTCGGGCTGACCCAGGCGGCCGTTGGGGATGTTGCCCAGTAGCGCTTCTTTCTGCTTTTCCGGCAGATCGCGGGTCATGTCGGTCTCGATGAACCCGGGGGCGACCACGTTGACGGTCACGCCACGCGGCCCGATCTCGCGGGCCAGCGACTTGGAAAAGCCCATGATGCCGGCCTTGGCCGCCGCGTAGTTGGTCTGCCCGGCGTTGCCCATCGAGCCGACCACCGAGGCGATCGAGATGATCCGCCCCCAGCGGGCCTTGGCCATCGAACGCATGACCTTCTGCGACAGGCGGAACACCGACGTGAGGTTGGTCTGGATGATGGCGTCCCAGTCGTCCTCCTTCATGCGCATCAGCAGCGTGTCGCGGGTAATGCCGGCGTTGTTGACCAGCACGGCGACCGGCCCGAAGCGCGACTCGATCGCCTTGATCACCGCGTCGACCTGCTCGGCGTCGGTGACGTCCAGCGCCATGCCGGCGCCACGCTCGCCCAGGCGTTCGTCGATGGCGGCCGCGCCCTTCTCCGAGGTGGCCGTGCCGACGACCGTCGCCCCAGCGGCAACCAGCGCATCGGCGATGGCCGCGCCGATGCCGCGCGAGGCGCCAGTGACCAGGGCAACGCGGCCGTCGAGGTTGGCAAATTGAGTCGCTTGTTCAGACATGGGGATTCCTCGTGATGATTCGTGTTCGATCGGGCCGGCTTACTCGGCGCCCAGTGCCTTTTCCAGGGTCGCCTGGTCGAAGACGGCCTTGGCGCCCATCTGGCGATCGATGCGACGCGCGAGGCCGGTGAGCACCTTGCCCGGACCGAACTCGACCTGGTCGCCGGCGCCCATGGCCTGCATCGCCTGGACGCAGGCGACCCACTGGACCGGGCGGAACAGCTGCTCGATCAGTGCGGTGGCGATGGCCTCGGGCTTGTCGTGGGTCAGGGCATCGACGTTATGAATGACGGGGATCTGCGGGGGACGGATGTCGACCTGCGCGATCTCGGCTCGCAGCTGTTCGCCGGCCTCGCGCATGAGCGAGGAGTGCGACGGCACGCTCACCGGCAGCAGCACGAAGCGTTTGGCACCCGCCTCGCTAGCGACCGCCTCGGCCCGCTCGACGGCGGCCCGGTCACCGGCAATCACTACCTGGCCCGGAGCATTGAAATTGACGGCCTCGCAGACCTCGCCGTCGGCGGCCTTCTCGCAGACGCCGCGCACCGCCTCGTCCTCGAGACCCAGTATCGCGGCCATCGCGCCCTGCCCTTCGGCCACGGCCGACTGCATCAGCTGGCCGCGCCGGGCGACCAGTGCGACGGCGGCTTCGAAATCGATGGACTCGGCGGCGACCAGGGCGGCGTATTCACCCAGGCTGTGGCCAGCCAGCGCAGCAGGCATGGCGCCGTCGTTACGGCGCCAGATCTGCCAGGCCGCCACGTCGGCGGCCAGCATGGCCGGCTGGGTGACCTCGGTCCGGTTCAGGTCGGCGGACTCGCCCTCGGCCACGAGTTTCCAGAGATCGTAGCCAAGCACATCACCGGCACGATCGAACACCGCCTGCGCGATATCCTCGTGCTCGCCCCAGCCACTGGCCATGCCGATCGACTGGGAACCCTGTCCCGGAAACACCCCTGCAATCATGGTCTCGCCTCACCGTTGAAAAACGCGGGGATGGTATCACAGCGCCACGGGACGCCGACGGATGGCCACAGCGACGAACGGCCAGACGCGAAAAACCGACGCCCGGAAGCGAGTCGCGGACGCCGGCGACCATCGCGGCCCAATTAGAGATTATTGAACAGCGATAGCTGCTGGGTCTTGGCCATGCTCTGCTGGGTGGCCTGAAGGGTCAGGTAGTTCTGGTTGAGGCGGGTGATGGCCTCGGCGAGATCGGTGTCCCGGAGTTTCGAGATCGATTCCTTGTTGCTGAGGCTCCAGGCGTTCTGGTCATCGCGCAGGCGTTCGAGCTTCTTGAGGTCGTTGCCCATTTGCCCTTGTGCGGTGATCACCTGATCAAGCACCGCATCCACATCGGTCTGCAGTGCTTCGTATTGGGTATCGTCACCCGCACGCACGGCTGCCTCGAGCTCGTCGATGACCTGCAACGCCGACCGCCCGGAGGTCGGAGAGGTGTTGAAGATGTCCGTGGCGACCCGGCTGACGGTCACCGAATCGGATTCCCCAACACGCAGCTCCACCGCCCCGGTGTTCTGGGTAGCGGTGTTGAGCTGATCCTGACCGGCCGGGTCATACGGGATCTGGTTCGCACGCACGCCCGAAAAGACGTATTCGCCCCGCTCGTCCTTGGCATTTGTCTGCTCGGCCAGGGCGGACCGCAACTCGGCCAGCTCATCCGCCAGCGCGCCACGACTCACTCCGTCATTGACGGCATTATTGGCCCGTATCGCGATGTCGCGCACGCGCTGGAGAATATCGGTACTCGCCGCCAGACGGGTTTCTTGCGCCTCGATCTTGCCAGTCGCCATGTCGTTGCTGCGCAGGAACTGATCCACGCGCGCCTGCTGATTGGTCAGCTGACTGGCCTGACCGAAGGCCACCGGATCGCGATCCGCGGTACGCAGCTTCACGCCGGTGGCGATGTCGGTCTGCGCCCGGATCATCTCAGACTGCTGCCGCTGCAGGCTTTGCAAGCCTTGCTGGAAAATCAGTGACGTGGAAACGCGCATCGTGTAGCTCCCGAGCCGGCCTTAGCCGACGGCATTGAGAACGGACTGGAACAGGTTGCCCGAGATGGAAATGCTTCGAGCCAGGGCCTGGTATTGCTGCTGGTACTTGAGCAGGTTGGCGGCCTCTTCGTCGAGATTCACGCCGGACACCGACTGTTGGCGCGCAACCAGGTTGTCCAGCGAGGCCTGAGCCGACTCGCCCTGCATTTCGGCGGTGCGCGCCACCGAGCCGGCATTGCTGACAGCGGAGGACAGGGCGCCACCCAGCGTCTGCCCATCCGCGGCACCGGCACCGGTCTGCCCCACGAGGGTGCGATTTGCCAGCTCGGCCATCGCCTCGATCTGGGTGTTATCACGATTGCCCAACGAATTGCCGCCACCGTCGCCCCCGGCGGCCGCCACGTCCCGGGGGTCAGCCAGGGTTGTCTCGATCTGGCCGGCCGCACCGGCAGCCGGGTCGATGTACAGCACATCGCCCGCTTCCGGGGTGCCCGAGAACGTGATGTCCAGCCCCGGGATCGCGGTGGTGCTGCCCCCCGAACCAACGCTCGCCAGTTCCGTGCCCGGGTCATCCTGACTGCGAACACTCCAGTTCGTACCATCGAAGCGCGCCTCGTAGCGGGCATCGGTCAGGAGGGTCGCGTCCGCGATACTGCCCGAGGCGGAACCGCTGCCGTCATTCCGACCATCCACCGAAACACTGGGCGAGAAACCACCAATAGCCGTGAACAACGGCGTCCCGGCGTTTCCGTCCAGATCGTAGCCGGCCTCCTGAATCGCGTTCGCTTCCTGGGCCAACACCAGGGCGGCACGCCCCAGCTCGTTGCGCAGCGGCGTGATCAACTCGTTCTGCGTCTCGATCATACCGCCCAGCTGGCCGCCGGTTACCCGCTCGGTGATCGTCTTGTCGCCGATCTTGACCGTCAGCCCCGCGGCCCCGTTGATCGCCTGGAACTCGGTGGCTGCGCCGCCTGTGACCAGGGATTGCCCCGACCCTACCGCCAGGTTCAGCGAACCCGCACCGTCGTCGTTCACACGAATGTTCACGCGCTCGGCAATATCACGAACCAGCTGGTCGCGACGGTCGAGCAGGTCATTCGGCAAGGCGTTCGGATCCTGGGCGTAGGCCCGGCTGATCTTGTCGTTCAGGCTGGCCACTTCCTCGGCGAAGGTGTTCACCTCGCGGGAGATTGCATTCGCCTGCTGCCCAATCCGTGTATTGAGGTCGGCAAGACGGCCGTCTAGCTGGTTGAACCGGT
This sequence comes from Guyparkeria hydrothermalis, assembly GCF_023555375.1. GTDB lineage: Bacteria > Pseudomonadota > Gammaproteobacteria > Halothiobacillales > Halothiobacillaceae > Guyparkeria > Guyparkeria hydrothermalis. Next base: position 100,627 of record NZ_JAJSEE010000005.1, on the reverse strand, counting down.
CGGTGAGCGCCGATGCCTCGTTGAGGTAGGCCTGTCGTGCGGTGATATCGGTCGGGTTGGCCGCCACATCGCTCGCCGCCCCGAAGAAGGCCTGGGAGCTCTGGGCAATACCGGACTCGGTATCTCCGAGCACGGTGGTTACCTGGCTGGCGATGTCGCTGACGAACTGGAGCCGGCTGTTGTCACTGGTGACGTCACGCAACTGGCTTTCGACGTACTGGTCGAAGCTGCGCGTGATCGACTGCACCTGCGTGCCCGTCCCGACGTAGCCGTTGCCCATGAACTGCGGCGTCCGGGCACTGAGGTTGACGGTCTGCCGCGAGTACCCCTCGGTATTGGCGTTCGAGACGTTGTGCCCGGTCGTCGTCAGTGCGCGTTGCACCGCGAGCAGGCCGCTGACCGAGTTGCTGAGGATGTCCGCCATGATGAGGCCTCGAAGGGTTTACTGCCGACCTTATCGGCCGATTGAGGAAAAACTTGAACGTCGGCCCGACCCGATCACACCGCGTCTCGCATCGCCGGCGAGTTCATGATCGAGATCAGCTTGTCGGCGTATTTCGGATCGGTGGCGTAGCCGGCCTGCTGCAGTTCGCGGGCGAACTGCTCGGGGTCGTCACGCGCCTCCAGTGCCTTGCCGTAGCGCGGGTTTTCCTGGATAAAGCGGGCAAAGTCGTTGAAGGAGGCGGCCATCGAGTCGTACTGGCGGAAGGCCGCCTGTCGGCGGACCAGGCTGCCGGACTCGAATTCCAGCGTGCCATGCACCTGACGCTCGCCGTCCCAGCTGCGATCGGCCTTGATGCCGAAGAAGTTGTTGCTCGCCTGGCCACCGCCGTCATGCGGGACGTGCTTGCCCCAGCCCGTCTCCAACGCCGACTGCGCGACCAGCACCTTCGGCGAGACGCCGAGCTTCTCCGCCGCCTCGCGGGCATGCGGCAGGATGGCCTCGACGAACTGCTCGGGCGATTCCCAGTAGGCCGGCTGCTGCTTGCGGCCGGCAGCGTCGGAGGAATCCAGCGCGGCCAACCGCTCTTTCGTCGGTCCGGGCTGCGCCCGTTTCTCGTCGTCCGCGGCGGCGCCCTCGGTCTCCTTGTCCTTCTGCATCCAGGCGTGCGGACGCAGGGTCCATTCGGAGGCATCGGGCAGGGGGTAGGCACGTGGCGCCTGCTCGACCACGCCGCCGTTCTCCTTGACCTGCAGCGGGAACCCCTCTGACCGCCGCTCCCCGTCCATGCCGCCGGTCTGCTTGGAAAGCTGGCGCTCGATCATCTCGGCCAGGCCAATCCCGCCAGCGCGGCTGGAGAGCTTCTGCGCGATCTCCTGGTCGAACATGCCCTCGAAGGTCTTGGTCTGTTCGCTATTGAACAGCCCGTCGCGTGGCGTGGCCTCGCGCATCGATTGCAGCATCATCTTGACGAACTGCGTCTCGAACTGGGAGGCGACCTGCTTGAGGGCCTGCCCGGGGTCCTTCCCGGCCTGGGAACGCAGCTGGTTCAGGCCCTGGAAGTCGGTGTAGGAATTGATTTGCGCTGGACTGACCATTACGTCACCTCAGATCACGATCAACTCGGCCTTGAGCGCCCCGGCACTCTTTAGCGCCTCGAGGATGGCCACCAGGTCCGACGGCGAGGCGCCGACCGCGTTCACCGCATTGACGATGTCGTTGAGCTTCACGCCCGGGTCGAACAGGAAGGCGCGGCTGCTCTCCTCCTGCACGGCCACGTCCGAATCCGGCGTGACCACCGTCTCGCCCTCCGCGAACGGGCCCGGCTGGGAAACGTCCAGGTCCTCGTCGACCGTGACGGTGAGATTGCCGTGCGAAACGGCAGCCGCCTCGATGCGCACGTTCTGACCGATCACGACCGTGCCGCTGCGCGAATTGACCACCACGCGGGCCGGACCCTCGCCGGGCTGGAATTCGACGTTCTCGAGCACCGACATGAAACCGACGCGCTGGTCGGGCGAATCGGGGGCGCGCACCTTGACCGTGCCGCCGTCGACCGCCTGGGCGACCCCGCCCCCCAGCACGTCGTTGATCGCCTGTTCCATACGCCGCGCGGTGGTGAAGTCCGGCTGGTTGAGATTGAGGAACACCGCGCCGGCGCCACCCATCTTGGACGGGACGCTGCGCTCGACCGTCGCACCGTTTGGAATGCGCCCGGCCGTGGGGATGTTGACGGTCACGCGCGAGCCGTCCCGGCCCGAGGCATCCAGGCCACCCACGATCAGGCTGCCCTGGGCAACGGCGTAGATGTTGTCGTCCGCGCCCTTGAGCGGCGTCATCAGGAGCTCACCGCCGCGCAGGCTGTCGGCATTGCCGATCGAGGAGACCGTCACGTCGACCGTCTGACCCGGCTTGGCGAACGGCGGCAGGTTGGCCGTGACCATGACCGCGGCGACGTTGTTTAACTGGACGTTGCCGCCGCCGGGCGAGAGACCCTGGCGCTCGAGCATGTTCTGGATGCTCTGACGCGTGAACGGCACCTGGGTGGTCTGATCGCCGGTGCCGGCGAGACCCACCACGATGCCGTAACCGACCAGCTGGTTGTCACGCACGCCGGCGAAGCTCGCCACGTCCTTGATCCGCTCGGCGCCGGCCTGCGGGGCGAAGGTCGCTGCCCCGGCCGCCAGCACCAAAGGCAGCAGGCCGGCCAGGAAGGCGCGAAGGTGTGTCTTGATGTTCATGCCTGTCACCATCAGAAGGGGAAGACCGGGCTGTTGAAGAAGCGCGCCAGCCAGCCCATGTTGTTCGATTCGTTGATCACGCCTTCGCCGCCGTAGGCAATCTGCGCGTTGGCCACGCGCGTGGACATGACGGTGTTGTCGGGCGCGATGTCCTGCGGCCGGACCATGCCGGCCAGCTTGATGAACTCGCTGCCCTGGTTGATGCCGATCCACTTCTGGCCACGAATCACGAGATTGCCGTTGGAAAGCACCCGCGCGACGGTGACCGTGATCTGGCCATTGAGCGTGTTCTGCTGGCTGCTCTCCCCGTCGCCCGCGAAATCCCGCTCGCCGGTGATCTGGGCGTTGAGCCGCTCGATCGCCGGGCCGGTCAGCCCCAGCACGTTGGGCGGGGTGATGGCGGTCTCCTGGCTCTTGCCGGTGGAGGTCTGCGCGCTCTTGGAGGCCTGCATGCGCTCCTCGAGGATGACCGTCAGGATGTCGCCGACGCGGTACGGACGAGCGTCGGCGAACATGTTGTCCACCTGCCCGGCCTGGAAGATCGCGCCATTGCTCTGCACCGGGTTGTGCTCGGAGGCCTCCGGCGGCAGTGCGGCATTGAACTGGGGGTCCGGCTTGATCGGCGGCTGGCTGGCACAACCGGCCAGCAATGCCGCGCCGATCAGGACCACGCCCCGGGTAAGCCAGTGGATTGACGGTTTCATGGCGTGCCTCCGCGGATCGGCGTCATCAGACGTTCTGGTTCAGGTACTGGAGCATGCCGTCGGTGGTCGAGATGGCCTTGGAGTTCATCTCGTAGGAACGCTGCGTCTCGATCATGCTGACCAGCTCCTCGACCACATTGACGTTCGAGCTTTCCAGTGCCCCCTGCTGGATCGCGCCCAGGCCGTTGAGGCCCGGGGTATCCAGCTGCGGGGCGCCACTGGCACCCGATTCGACGAACAGGTTGTTGCCGATCGGCTGCAGGCCCGCCGGGTTGACGAAATCCGCCAGCTGGATGTTGCCCAGCTGAACCGGTTCGGCCTGGCCGGCCAGCTGCGCGCTGACCGTGCCGTCCGTGCCGATGGTGATGGACTGGGCCCCCTGCGGGACGTTGATCGCCGGCTCGACCGGCTGGCCGTTGGCCGTAACCAGCTGGCCGTCGCTGTTGAGCGAGAAGTCACCATCTCGGGTGTAGGCGATGTTGCCGTCGGGCTGGAGCACCTGGAAGAAGCCGCGACCGTTGACGGCCATGTCCAGGGCGTTGTCCGTCTGCTGGATATTGCCCTGCGTGTGCTGCTTCTCGGTGGCCACCACGCGAACGCCCGTGCCGACGTTCAGGCCGGTGGGCACCTCGTCCTGCTGGTTGTTCGCTGCGCCGACCTGACGGTAGTTCTGGTAGATCAGGTCCTCGAACACCGCCCGGTCACGCTTGAACCCGGTGGTATTGACGTTGGCGAGGTTGTTGGAAATCACCGACATGCGCGTCTGCTGCGCGTCCAGGCCGGTCTTGGCGGTCCAAAGTGCGGGTGTGGTCATGGTGTCTCTCCCCTAAATCCAATTAACCGAGGCGCATCAGGCGGTCGGCGGCTTCGCCGTTCTCGTCCGCCGTGCGAATCATTCGGCTTTGTGTCTCGAACATGCGGCCGTACTCGATCATGTTGACCATGGCCTCGACGGCATTGACGTTGCTGCCCTCGAGCACGCCACTGGCGATCTGTACGGCGGCATCGGCCTGCGGCTCCTCGGCGCCCTCGCGCAGCGAGAACCGGCCGTCCGGAGCCTTCTGCAGGTCCGCCTGGTCGGGGTTGACCAGCCGGATCCGATCGACCATCGCCGGGGCGTTGGTCTGACCGCCCACCGGGATGATGCTGATGCTGCCGTCGGCGTGAATATCGATCTTCTCGGCCGGCGGGATCGCGATCGGCCCCTCGTTGCCCATCACCGGATCGCCCTGCCCGGTCTGCAACTGGCCGTTGGCCGTCAGGTGAAGATCACCGCGCCGTGTGTAGGCCACCCGGCCATCCGGGGCCTCCACGGCGATAAAGCCCTCGCCCTTGACGGCAATGTCGAGATCCCGACCGGTGGTCATCAGGGGACCAGGCGAGAAATCGGCACCCTTGCCTTGCGCCTCGGTGTAGGCGCGCGATGCCTGCCCCGGGCCGTAGACCGGCAGCGCGGCAAAGGCATCGATGTCGGCCTTGAAGCCCTGGGTGTTCACGTTCGCCAAATTATTGGCGTTGGTGGCCTGGGCCCGTAATGTCTGCGAGGCACCGCTCATGGCGATATAAGCCAGACGATCCATCACAACACCTCCACGATTCACGAATCACAAGCGGGGAAAATGCCCCGTTGCCATGGGTAATGCAGGAGGTGTGCCAAGAGAAGAAAACTGGCGAAAGATGGCGCAATTGAATCACTTGCGGACAAAAAAAGGGCGGCCCGCAGGCCGCCCGGTGGAACGGTCACTCGCCGAAAGGATCAGCGAATGCCGATGATGGTGTCGCTCAAGGTCTTGTTGGCCTCGATCGCCCGCGAGTTGGCCTGGAAGTTCCGCTGCGCGGTGATCAGGTTGACCAACTCAGACGTCAGGTCGACGTTGGATGCCTCGAGCGCGCCGCCCTGGATCGCACCGAAGGTGCCCGTACCGGCCTCGCCCGCCAGCGGCTCACCTGAGTCGATCGACTCGATCCACTGGTTGTCGCCCACCTGCTTCAGACCTTGCGGGTTACGGAAATCAACCAAGGCGACCTTGCCCAGCGGGATGGACTCGCCATTGGTGTAGCTTGCGCGGATCAGGCCATCGGTACCCACCGAGATGCCAGTCAGCTGGCCGGTTGTGTTGCCGTCGGCTGACTGGTCGGCAACGTTGAACGGACCATTGTATTGAGTCGAGTCGGTGCGGAAGGTCATGTCGATACTGAGATCCCCCGCACCGGTGCCCAAATTCGCACCGGTCTCGGTCACGGTGACCGGATTGGCACTGGCCGTGTCAAACGAACCATCCGTGTTGAACGTGACCGTCTGCTGGGTCATGTCCGCTACCGGCTGATCATCGATCTGGTAGTAGACATCCCATTCGTTGGGATTCCCCGTTTTCACGAAATAACTCGTCAGCGTGTGCGGATTCCCCAAAGAATCATAAATCCGCTGCGAGTTCGCCTGATTGTAGGAATCCGGGTCGTCAGGATCGAAGGTAGTCACCGGAGGGGTTTCTGCCCCTGCAGGCAAGTTGAGGGACAGACTGCCTTCCGTAGTCGCCTGCGGGGCACCGGCCGCGACCGGCAATTGCACCGGGCTGGATGTCGCCAACGAGGTCGATTGCAGGGTGCCATTTTCGTTGACCGGCAACGCCTTCAGGAACTCACCCGCCTGGTTCACGAGATAACCGTTCTTGTTCACGCCCAGTGCGCCGGCCCGACTGAATACCGACTCCGAACTGTCCAACGACGGCTGGAAGGCAAAGAACCCCTGACCGGAAATGGCGAGATCGAGTGAGTTGTCCGTGAACTCGAGGTTGCCCTGCGCGAACTGCTGGGTCACCGCCTGGTTGATGACACCCTGCCCCACGGCGGTCTTGCTGTTGCCGAACGCGCTGACCGCATAGATATCGCCGAACTCGGCCCGCGACTTCTTGAAGCCGGTGGACTTGGCGTTGGCAATGTTGTTGCTCGTCACGTTCAGGTCTTTCTGCGCGGCGTTCAGGCCGCTGATGGAGGTATTGAACGACATGCTGCGTCCTCCGGTTTAATTAATGATTTCAACGACATCCGATAGCTTCACCGACGACAAACCGTCGAGATTCAGCTCCGGACCATTCTTGGTCACGCCCACGCTGCTGATCACCGCCCCGACGTAGGTCTGGGGCGCCTGCCCCTTGCCGTCCACCGTGGCCGTCGCGTTCACCTTGTAGTTGCCCTCGGGCGCCATCCGCCCGTCCTTCAGTCGGCCGTCCCAGGAAAAGGACGGTCGATCCGATCCATCCACCGGCACGTCGATGGACTTGACCACCTGCCCGCTGGCGTTCGTGATCTCAACACTCATCTTCGAGGCACCGGTGGGCACGTCGACCGCGCCCAGAATCCCCGATGGTGCCGTGCTGCCATCCGCCTGTTGCATGTGGTACATCTGAGCCGTATCGCCCTTGACCATGGCGGCCTTGCCGACCAGTGACGAGGCCTGCATCACCTGGTTGGACTGCACCGACTCCTGGAAGCCGGAGACAGTCTCGTTCAATTGGGTAATGCCCTCGAGCGAGGAGAACTGAGCCATCTGCGCGACGAACTGGGTGTTGTCCATCGGCTTCATCGGGTCCTGGTTCTGCATCTGCGTGGTCAGCAGCTTGAGAAAATCCGTCTGATCGAGATTCTGCTTGTTCTTGCTCTCACCCTCACTGGTCTTGCGCGCGGCAAGCCCGAGGTCGGCGTAGATGTCGCTGTTCACGGAACTGGTCATGTCATGCCCCTTGCCGGTTTTCGGCCTTCACGTTCCGGCCTTACTGGCTCTGGCCAAGCTGCAGCGTGCGCATCGCGAGCTGCTTGGTCGTGTCCATCACCTGGACGTTGGTCTGATAGGTACGCGAGGCCGACAGCATGTTGACCATCTCCTCGACCGGGTTGACGTTCGAGCTGTAGACGTACCCATTCTCGTCGGCCAGCGGGTTGCCCGGATCATGCTTCGGCGCCGGCTGCGCCTGCGACTCGGTGATGCCCACCACCTTCACACCGCGCCCGCCATTGGCCTCGAGCACGGTCTGAAAGACCGGCTGTCTTGCCTTGTAGGCCTCTTCCGGCGAGGAGGCATCGACGTTGGCATTCGCCAGATTCGAGGCGGTGGTGTTCAGGCGCGTCGACTGCGCCGCCATCGCGGAGGAGGAAATATTGAAAACGTCGTACAAGCTCATGCTTCACCTGCCTTGACTGAAAAGTGTAGTTCGCGGAAATCCGGCGCGGTCATCACTGGCCACTCAGGGCCTTCTTGATGCCGGAAACACGACTGTTGAGAAACGAAAGCGTCGTCTGGTAACCCACCGCGTCCTGGGTAAAGCCCACTCGCTCCTTGTCGAGATCGACTGTGTTGCCATCCAGGGCTGGCGCATCCGGCACCGAAAACCCCTCACGGATCCCCGACGACACGCCGCCGCCACCGATCTGGCGCGGATCCTCGGTCTTGAGGCGCCCGGCGCTACCGGCAGACGAGGACTTGCTCTGCAACGCGGTCTCCATCGCCCGATCGAACGACATCGCGCGCGCCTTGTAGCCCGGGGTGTCGGCATTGGCGATGTTCTCCGCGCGCATCTTGAGGCTGCGCTCCTGGAGAATCAGGGCATCATCGTGGATGCCAAGCAGGCGGTCATTGATGATCGACATGAAAAAACCCTCGACACAATGTCAGTGCCGAGGGCTTATGCGATAAGCGTGCCAGTTTTTGAAACCGAGGCTTGATAGAGGGTGCGGGGAGCACCCAAGGAACCCAACCGGGATCAGCTCTTGAGTCGGTAGGCGGTACCGCCGGTGGGCAGACGCTCGGGGGTGAAACGGTCGGAGAATTGGGTAAGCGACTCCGAGGCGCCGAGGATCAGGTAGCCGCCGGGCACCAGGGTATCGGCGATACGATCGATGATCTTCGCCTTGGTGTCCCGCGAGAAGTAGATGAGCACGTTGCGACAGAACACCAGGTCGTAGCGACGGGCTTCCGGGCGCAGCTCGAGCAGATTGCCGACCCGGAACTGGGTGCGACGGCTGATCTGGGGCGCGACCTTCCAGCCCTCGGTCGCCTTGACGAAAAATTGACGCTTGCGCTCCGGCGACAACCCCCGCCCGAGCGACAGGTCATCGAACACCCCCCGACGGGCCTTCTCGACCACCGCCTCGGAGATATCGGTGCCGACGATCTCGAGGTTAAACGGCACCCGCTGTTCCTCGGCGATGATGCTGATCGAGAACGCCTCCTGGCCGGTCGAGCAGGCCGCCGACCAGACCCGGTAAGTGGCCTTCTTCGCTGCCACCGCCTCGGGAAAGAACTTCTTCTCCAGCGCGGCAAAGGGGTAGCCATCGCGGAACCAGAGGGTTTCGTTGGTGGTCATGGCATCGACCACGTCGCGCGCGAGCATGCGATCCCGACGCGACAGGAGCGTCTCAATCAGGGATTCGACCGTCGAGTAGCCCTTCGACCGGGCGACGCGCGACAAGCGGGTTTCCACCAGGTACTGCTTGTCGCGGCTCAGCAGGATCCCGCTGTGCTGCTCCAGGAACGCGCAGAACCGGTCGAAGGTTTCGGCCTTCATGCCGCGGCTCAAGCCTCGTCCACGGCGTGGTGCACCTCATGGCGGCGAAGGGCGTCACCCACGACCCGGGCAAGGTCATCCGGGTGGAACTTGGGAATGAAGCGATCGGCCCCCACCTGCTTGACCATCTTCTCGTTGAACACCCCACTGAGCGAGGAGTGCAGGATGACGTAGATCCCCTTGAGGGCCGAGTCCTGGCGAATCAGCGAGGTCAGCGTGTAACCGTCCATGGTGGGCATCTCAATGTCGGAGACGACCATGGCCAGCCGCTCGAGCTGCTCGGGCTGCTTTTCCTTCCAGCGGCGCAGCGTGTCGATCGCCTCCTGCCCGTTCTTGGTCACGACCGACTTCAGGTGCATCTGCTCAAGCGTGCTTTCCACCTGCTTGCGCGCGACCACCGAGTCGTCGACCACCAGCACCAGGTCCGAGCCCTTGGCAATCTCGCCGTACTCGCCGATCACGTCGTCGGAGACGGTATCGGCCACGCCAACGACGCGCGCGAAGATCTGCTCGACGTCGATGATCTCGACCAGCTGCTTGTCGATTCGCGCCACGGCCGTGAGGAAATTGGAGTTGTTGGTCCCGCTCGGCGGGGTCAGCACTTCCTTCCAGGAGAGGTTGACGATCCGATCGACCGAGTGCACCAAAAAGCCCTGCACGGCACGGTTGTACTCGGTGATGATGACGAAGGCGTTTTCCACCTGCTCGTCGGTCATGCGGCCCTTGCCGATCGCCTCCGACAGATCGATGACGGTGATGGTATGGCCACGCACATCGGCGATCCCGCGAATCGAGCTGTCCGAATGCGGCACGTCGGTCAGCTTGGGGCAACGGATTACCTCGCGGACCTTGAAGACGTTGATCCCGAACCGCTGATCGTTACCGAGGCCGAACACCAGCAATTCCAACCGGTTGCGACCGGCGAGCTGGGTGCGGGAATCGACGGATGACATCACGTTGCTTTTCACGGCTAGTCCTGTCCTGGTGACGCGGAATGTGGCGGGAACACAATTGGTGTTCGTTATTAAACCGGCGTATCGGCGCGACGGGCGCAATCTTTAGCGTCTCATCGCATCCCTTCCCACAACGGCGCTGGCTATCGCCGCACCAAAATTGAAAAGGGGTAAGGGCATGGTAGCGCAGTCGACCACCGGTTGCCCCACGCAACCGCCCGGGCCTCCGGACGCGCGCCGGTTCAAACGGCTGGCATGGTAAGTGCTTACTACGTCGATGCAAGGCAAACCACAGCCCGAGGACGTAACGGTTTACAGATGAGTCGTCTTAACTCACACATCAAAGCAACCCGCCACGCCCGCGCCGCGAACCGGATGAGCGGCATGCTGTTGTCCGCCCTGCTCCTATTGGCGCCGACACTACTCCAGGCGGCGCCGGGCGAGCCGCCGGAGACCGTCCAGGCCCAGGTCGGCCAGGCCATGGACGCGTTCCTCGCGGCCCAGGGCAGCGGGAACGACCGCCTGACGCTGCGCGCCGGGCGCCTCGACCCGCGGCTGCGCCTGGGGGTGTGCGATCAGGCGCTGGAAATCAACGAGGGCCGCCCACTGAATCTCAATCGGGGACGCCAGACGGTGAAGGTCAGTTGCCACGGCTCCTCGCCCTGGCGCATCTACGTCCCGGTCGAACTCACCCGGCGACAGCAGGCCGTCGTCGCGGCCCGGCCGTTGTCTGCCGGCGACGTGCTATCTGCCGAGGACCTCGACCTCGCCACCGTGGACGCCAATCGCGCGCGTCGGCAGTACTACACCGACCCCGCGGAACTTATCGGCATGGTGGCCACCCAACCGCTACAATCGGGTCAATTGGTCACCGCCCACAACCTCGGCATCAATGCCGTGGTCGAACGCGGCGACATCGTCGCCATCCAGATCGGCCGGGGCGGTTTCGTGGTGGGCTCGACTGGCGAGGTGCAGGGTCGCGCTGGCGTCGGCCAGCGGGTGAAGGTGAAGAACACCGGCTCGGGCAAGGTGATCGAGACGGTCGTGATCGACAGCCGCACCGTCGAGGCGATCGGCGGCTGACGCCACACCCCGTCACGACGAACGGAAAACGTACGAACCTCGTCCCGCAGACGTATTTCAGTCGGGGCTAAAGTTTTCCGCCCACCGGCCGATGTTCAAGGGCGAAGGCGATTTTACGTTAACCTAGACGCCTGCCAGCCCGGCCCGTGCCGCGGCGCGGACACATCGTCCGAGACAGGAAGGATCAAGCATCATGGCAAACGAAATCAACGGCTTTGGCCCGCGCAACCTGGGCCCGAACGGGTCAGTGGACTCGTCCCGCGGCCGGACCGAGGCCAAGGGCGAGAGCCAGCGAGCCTCCGGCAGCGCGACGAACGGCATCAAGGAGGATGACGCCGTGACGCTCTCCAGTGGGGCCTCCCAGCTCCAGGAAATGGGCCGCGCGATGGCCGAATCCGCCCCCTTTGACCAGGCCAACGTCGATCGGATCAAGGATCTGATCAGCCAGGGCGAATACCAGATCGATTCCAGCCGCATCGCCGAGAAGCTGCGCCAGTTCGAGACCCTCTAAGGGCGCGGAACGCAGCGCCGGCGCGATGCCAGGAAACACACCCCGGCGGGCGTTCCCGACCGGGGTGCTTCTATTGGGCGTCCACAATTCGTATGCTCACGCTGCCATCCATGACAATCCGGCAGAAGCCCCAAGCAGGCACCCATCGATGACCCAGTTCGATTCCGGCAACCCCGCCGACAACAGCCCCTCGACCAGCGACTGGCTCGCCGCGATGCTCGAGCCGGCGCAGGCCCTGCTCGACGAGCATGAGACCCTCGCCGGGCTGCTGCGCCGGCCGGAAACTCCGTCACTCGACGAGTTCGACGAGGTCTTCCGCCGGATCCGCGAGCACAACGAGAAGCTGGCCCATGCCGAACAGGCCCGGCTGGACTGGCTCGCCGCGCAGGGCGAGATCGACACGGACGCGGCACTCCAGCATGAAGACGGGCAGACACGGGCCCACTGGGAGCAACTCAAGGAGACGGCACGGCGGTTTCGCGACCTATCCGAAACCAACCTGATGGCCCTGCGGCGGATCGATCACTTCCTCGGCGAACGAATCGACTTTCTCACCCAGCGTGACGAGCCGGCCGGCTCGCTCTACACCGCCGGCGGCACCGAACGCAATACCGGTCGAGGCGGCCGCACCCTCGGCGACGCCTGATCGTCGGCGCCGGCACCCGGCACACCCCGTCAGCCCGCCCGCTCGAGCAACAGCGACCGACTTTCCCCGGCCCGCGTCTCGCGGCTGACCACGAATCGCTCGGGGAGCCGCAGGGACTCCGGCGCCCCGCTCTCGACGAACACCCGGGCATCCTCGGCAAGCCAGGGGGCCTCGGCCAGCGCCTCGAGCGCCTCCTGAAGCAATTCGGGCTGACGAAACGGCGGATCGAGGAACACCAGGTCGATCGGACCCTCGAACCTCTGGGGCGGAGACGACCACCAGTGACGGGCATTCATGGCCCAGATCGTGAAACGTTCCGCCGGGGCATCCAATCGAGCCAGGTTTTCCTCGAGCGACCGTGCCACGCGCGCCGAGCGTTCGACGAACCCCACCCAGGCGGCTCCACGGGACAACGCCTCGATCCCGAGCACACCACTGCCGGCGAACAGGTCGAGCACCCGCCAACCGGCGAGATCCTGACCCAGCCAGTTGAACAGCGTCTCGCGCACCCGGTCGGGGGTCGGGCGCAAATCGCGGGCCGGGGGGAAACGCAGGCGGCGCGAGCGCCACTCCCCACCGATGATGCGCACCTGTTCGCCGCGCGCCGGGCTTCTCCCCTTGGGGGTGCTGGGCATGAGGACACTCCTTGCGAATCGCGTAAACGTCGGGCGATCAAGGGCGCCTGAACCCCCGACCGGCAATGGCCGCATGATAAACTCCGTCGGCGCCATGCGGGCCAGTGCCAGTTCACGGCCACGCCACGCCGGGACGCCCCGGCAGTCATCCGCCGCGAACCCAGGTAGACAAGCAACGTCATGTTCGGATTTCTCAGACGCAAGAAGCGCAAGAACGACGCCACCGAGGGCCAGGGCGAGGTCGACCAGCCCGCCGTCGAGACCTCGACCGGCGATGACGAGCCCACCCCGCCCGAGCCGGCCTCGGAACACGGCACCCCCGCCGAGCCGCCCCCGATCCACGAGGAACCGGCCGCCACGCCCGCCAATGACCTGACCGTCACGGAGCCGGACACGGGGCGTCAGGAATCCGACACCGCCCCATCCACCCCGAGCGAGCCTCCGACCCCGCGCCCCACGCCGGAACAGTCTGGCTCGCTGTTCAGCCGGCTGGCGAAGACCCGCTCGGGCCTGACCGAAGGGCTGGGCGATCTCTTCCTCGGCAAGAAGCGAATCGACGACGACCTGCTCGAGGAGCTGGAAACGCGCCTGATCATGGCCGACGTCGGCCAAAAAACGACCGCGGCCCTGATCGACGAGCTGACCGACGAGGTCAGCCGCAAGCACGTCAACGACCCCGAACACCTGTTCGAGACCCTCTACCTCCTGATGATCGAACGCCTGGAGGCGGTGCAGCCCGACGAACCGCCGGCCCGTCGCCAGGCGGGTCGCCCGCACGTGATGGTGGTCTGCGGCATCAACGGCGGCGGCAAGACCACCAGCATCGGCAAGCTCGCGCATCGCTTCAAGGCCGAAGGCCGCGACGTGACCCTGGCCGCCGCGGATACCTTCCGCGCCGCCGCCGTCGAGCAGCTGATTCGCTGGGGCGAACGCAACGACGTCCGCGTGATCGGCGAACCGGGCCGTGGCGATCCGGCCTCGGTGGCCTTCGATGCCGTCAGCTCGGCCAAGGCGCGCGGCAGTGACATCCTGATCGTCGATACGGCCGGCCGCCTGCACACCCAGTCGGGCCTGATGGACGAACTGGGCAAGCTGATCCGCGTGATCGGCAAGGCTGAACCCGAGGCGCCGGACGAGGTGCTGCTGGTCATTGATGCCAGCATCGGGCAGAACGCGCTGGTCCAGGCACGCCAGTTCAATCAGGCCGTCAAGCTCACCGGGCTGATCGTCACCAAGCTCGACGGCACCGCCAAGGGCGGCATCGTCTTTGCCATCGCCGACGAACTCGGCCTGCCGATTCACTTCATCGGCGTTGGCGAGAAAGCCGAGGACCTGCGCCCCTTCGAGCCGCGTGCCTTTGTCGACGCGCTGCTCGACCGTCAAGCCGACTGAGCGCTTCGCCCTGAGCCGTGACCGCGAATGCGCCGACCAAACACCGAGCGGGCGAACCGAGAAAAGTGGAAGGAGCCGCGCCGTGACCGACCAGACAGAGCAAGCCGATTGCCGGGAAACGAACGAGGTGGCGACACCAACATCAAACGGCCCACGAGGTGCCCGCCGCCATGATTGAGTTCGCCAACGTTTCCCGTCGCTACGCCAACGGGCAGTTCGGCCTTCAGGACATCAGCTTTCGTCTGCCGGCCGGGCGCATGGCGTTCCTCACCGGTCATTCCGGCGCCGGCAAGTCGACCCTGCTACGACTGATCCCGGCACTTGACCGCCCCACCTCGGGCAAGGTGCTGATCGGCGGCTATGACTTGAACCGGATGGGGCGCCACCAGTACCCCAAGCTGCGCCGGCAGATCGGCGTGGTCTTCCAGGACCACCACCTGCTCGCCGACCGGCTCGTGTTCGACAACGTCGCCCTGCCCCTGCAGGTCTCGGGCTACCTCCCCGGCGACATTCGCCGCCGCGTCGACGCCGCGCTCGACAAGGTGGGACTGCTGGGCCGTCAACGAGCCCGGATCGAGGAGCTTTCCGGCGGTGAACAGCAGCGGGTCAACATCGCCCGCGCGCTGGTCAACCGGCCACGCATCCTGCTGGCCGACGAGCCGACCGGCAACCTCGACCCCGACCTGTCCCGTGACATCTTCGACCGCTTCTTCGAGTTCCACGCCGTGGGGGTCACCGTGCTGATCGCCAGTCACGACGTCGAGCTTCTCAAGCAATACCCGGTACCGCGCATCGCCCTCAACCAGGGCCGCATCAGCGCCTTCGAGGAGGCCGAGTCATGAGCGCGCCGGCCCACCACGAGACCCGTGGCACCCGCGAGAAGAGCCGCCACCCGCTGGCCGCCTGGCGTCGGCACCACCGCCAGTGCCTGCGGGGCGCACTGGCACGGCTGATCCGCCGCCCGGTGGGGGCCTGGGCCACCATCCTGGTGCTGGGCGTGGTGCTCAGCCTGCCCGCCCTGGTGATGACCCTGGGCCACCAGGTCGAGCGATTGGGCGCCATCTGGATGAGCGATGCCGCTCGCATGGATCTCTACCTCGCCCCGGGAACGGACGAGGCCGAGCGACAATCGCTGCGCGACTGGCTGGACAGACAGGCGACCGTGGCCGAACAGCGTGTCATCCCGCCCGAGGAGGGCCTCGAGACGCTGACCGAACGCCTGCACATGGATGGCTTGGAGGGTCTGGATTCGAATCCGCTGCCCTGGGTCATCGAACTGACCTTGAGCGACGCCCGCCCGGACACGCGCCTGGCGCTGGCCGAGGGGCTGCGCGAGCAGTCGGCCGTCGCCGAGTTCTCCTCCGGGGGCGAATGGATCGAACGCCTCGAGCAGATCCGCGCCTTCTTCGACGAACTCGGCTGGTGGCTCCTGATCCTGCTGGGGCTGACCGTGGTGTTCGTGGTCGGCAACACCCTGCGCCTCGAGCTGCACGAGCGTCGCCGCGAGATCGCCCTGATCGCCCTGATCGGTGGGACCGAGCGCTACATGCTGCGCCCCCTGCTCTACGACGGCACGCTGACGGGGTTGCTGGGCGGTCTTGTGGCAAGCGGCCTGGTCGCCCTGGCGGTCTCGGTGACCGCCGGCCCGATCGAGCGCTTTGCCGCCTCCTACGGCGCGGCGATCTCGCCGCAAATCGACCCGACGCTGGTGCTGCTACTGATGACCGCCGGGGCCCTGCTCGGGTGGCTGTCCGCGCAAGTCATCGGTCGCTTCTACATCGGCCGGCTGAGCACTCCATGATTTTTTTCGATTGGTGCATTAGTCTTTTCACTCTGAGCAGGGGCGAGGGGAACTTGTCCCGGGTTTAGCACTCTCATATCGCGAGTGCTAAAATACGGGTTCACGAGACGATTGGGATACTTGCAGCGAGGCGAGAACGACAGCATGCAGACAGCAAGCAACCAGATGATCGACAGCAAATCGCGGGGCCTGACCCCGTCAGCCGGCATGACCATGCCGGTCATGGGCGATTCGCTGTCGCAGTACCTCAACGAGGTGCGCCGTCTGCCCGTCATCTCCGTCGAGGAGGAACAGGCGCTGGGCCGGCGGCTGAAGGAAACCGGTGATATCGAGGCGGCACAGAAGCTCGTCCTCGGTCACCTGCGTTTCGTCGTGCATGTCGCCCGGGGCTACCGGGGCTACGGGCTGCCGCTGGCCGATCTGATCCAGGAAGGCAACATCGGCCTGATGAAGGCGGTCAAGCGCTTCGACCCGGACCAGAAGGTGCGCCTGGTGACCTTCGCGGTGCACTGGATCCGGGCCGAGATCCACGAGTACATCCTCAAGAACTGGCGCATCGTCAAGGTGGCCACCACCAAGGCGCAGCGCAAGCTGTTCTTCAAGATGCGCCAGATGAAGAACTCGATCGGCTGGCTCTCCAAGTCGGAGGCCGAGGCGGTCGCCGAGGAGCTCGACGTCCCCGAGCGCGAGGTCATGACCATGGAGGCGCGCCTCTACGGGCGCGACATGGGCCTCGACACCCCGGCCTACGACGGCTCGGAAGATGGCGACGGCCCGTCCTACGAGCAGATCCTGGTCGACCAGGACGCCCTGTCGGTCGAGGACATCGCCTCCCAGCGCGACGAGGACGACCGCGTCGAGGCGATGACCGCCGCGCTCTCGATGCTCGACGACCGCAGCCGGGATATCCTCTCCCGCCGCTGGCTCGACGAGCCCAAGGCCACCCTGCAGACCCTGGCCGACGAGTACGGCGTCTCGGCCGAGCGAATCCGCCAGATCGAGACGGCCGCCCTCAAGAAGCTGCGCACCGCCCTGCCCCAGCCGGCCTGATCCCGGTCCGGCCCATGCGGGCTGGAAACAGCCAGGCCAACAAACCGGCAAACAAAAAAGCCACCGCGGATCACCGCGGTGGCTTTTTTCGTGGCTGACCCAGCGCGCAATACGCGCGGGCGATCAACCGAAGAAGACGACGCTCAGGAAGCTCAGCCAGGAAAACACGATCAGGCCGACGATGAACGTGAACGCGAAATTGTCGAAGTTGAAGAAGTCTTTCATGTCTGGTTCCTCCCGTTGTTGGCCGTATCCTAAACCAGCCCCACGGCAATGTCACTAGTTGGGTTGGGGTTATTCCTCACCGGAACGCGGTGATTTCCCCGCCGTTTCTTGACGCGTTCGGCCTGCGCCCTCGGCGTCGGGCTCATCCGCCTCTTCGGTGGCCTGGTTGGTCGGAATCTTCGGATCGTCATCGTCCATGAGAATGCGATGCGCCGGCCCCTCCAGGTCCTCGTACTGGTTGTTCCGGATCGCCCAGAACGCGGCCCAGACCAGCCCGGCGACCACCAGCATGCTCAGCGGCACGAACAGAAACAGGACTTCCATCGCGTTACTCCGTCACGGTGTCGACGTAGCGAACGGCATCCGCCACCCCTCGACAAGAAGGCCCGCGCTTGGCGGGCCTTTCGTTCCGGCCCCGCGGGGCCGGCAATTGTCACCCGCCGTCAGCGGGGTTTCAAATCACGCTCACGGGGCCTTGATCAAGCAACCTGGGCCTGGCCGCTGGCCGCCCGCAGGGCGGCGATCCGCTCGTCGAGCGGCGGGTGCGACATGAACAGCCGACCGAACTTGCCACCCCGACCGAAGATGCCGAAGGCGGTCATCTGCGCCGGCATGTCCGACGGGCGATCGTAGTTGAGCTTGAGACGCTCGAGCGCGGCGATCATCTTCTCGCGACCGGCCAGGCGTGCTCCGGCGTCATCGGCCCGGAACTCGCGCTGACGGGAGAACCACATCACGATGGTGCTCGCGAGAATGCCGAAGACGATCTCGGCGACGATCGTGGTGACGAAAAAGCCGATGCCCGGCCCCTCCTCGTTCTTGAGGATCATGCGATCGACAAAGAAGCCCACGATGCGGGCGAAGAAGATCACGAAGGTGTTCACCACGCCCTGGATCAGGGTCAGCGTGATCATGTCGCCGTTGGCGATGTGACCGACCTCGTGGCCGAGCACCGCCTCTGCCTCGTCACGGGTCATGCTGGAAAGCAACCCGGTAGAGACGGCAACCAGCGCCTTGTTGCGGCTCGCGCCGGTGGCAAAGGCGTTGATCTCCGCCGACTCGTAGATGGCCACCTCGGGCATGCCGATACCGGCCTCGCGTGCCTGGCGCTGCACGGTCTCGACCAGCCAGCGCTCGCCCTCGGAGCGCGGGTTCTCGATCACCTGGGCGCCGACGCTCTTCTTTGCGATCCACTTGGACATCAGCAGCGAGATGATCGAGCCGCCGAAGCCGAATACCGCCGCCAGCACCAGCGTGGAGGTCAGGTTGATCGTGCCCGCCTGGTAATCCATCGTCCGGCCTAGACCGAAGACGCTGGAAATCACGAACCAGACGATCATCAGCACGACGATCACGGCCAGGTTGGTCAGCAGGAACAAGCCGATGCGTTTCATCTCTACCTCGGGTATGAGTGGTTGATCTTCTTCCGGTGTGCCTGGCTCGATGCGCGTTAACCCGCGCATCCGAGCCATTCGCCGGCAAACCGCGACTCGCGGTGCGAGACGCAGCCTACCCCAATCTGGGGTGCCACGGTGGGTTTTTCAAGCGATTTTCACAGCGCCGGGCTACTGGTTAGCCGGGCGTCGGGTCGAGCCCGGCAGAGGCGTGCCGATGCATCCGCCTCAACCGCCCGCCGCGGCAGCCGCCAGGGCATCCACGCGGGTCAGGCCGCGCGGCAGGCTGCGACCGCGGGCGGCCCGCTTGCCGCGATACAGGGCCAGGTCGGCGGGCTTGATGGTCATGGTGCGCGCCCCGGCGGTGACGCGCAGGCCGTCGTCCTCGCCGAGGGCCGCGACCGCCACGACCTGCGCACCGCTTTTCAGGGACACGAGCTTGTTGCCCTTGCCCTTGGCGAGCACCGGCAGTTCGTCGGCCTCCATGACCAGGACGTGCCCGTCGCTGGTGGCCACGGCCAGGTAGTCGAATGCCTTGCCCGGCAACACCGGCTGGCCCGGTGCCACGCCCTTTGGCAGGCTGAAGATCTGCTTGCCGGCCCGCTGGCGCCCGACGAGGTCGCCCATCGAGGTCACGAAACCGAACCCGGCCGGTGACCAGAGGAACACCCGCTGGTCGGACTCGCCCATCGCCAACGCGGTGAAACGCGCACCCGAGGGTGGCGTGACCCGGCCGGTGACCGGCTCGCCCTGCCCGCGCGCCGACGGAAGCGTGTGCGTGGCGAGCGTGTAGGCACGCCCCGTGTCGTCGAAGACCACGGTCGGCTGGGTCGACCGCCCGGCAATGTGGGCCTGGTAGCCGTCGCCCGACTTGTAGGACAGCGACTCGGGATCGACGTCGTGCCCCTTGGCCGCGCGGATCCAGCCATTCTGGCTCAACACCACGGTGACCGGCTCGGCGGTCATCAGGCGGGTCTCGTCGAGCGGCTGGGCCGATTCGCGCGTGACCAACCGCGAGCGGCGTGCATCGCCGTACTCCTTGGCATCGGCGACCAGCTCGTCGCGCATCAGGGCACGCAGGGCCGACTCGTCGGCCAACAGCGTGCGGATGCCGTCGGCCTCCTCGGCGAGCTCGGCCTGCTCCTTCTTGACCGCGATCTCCTCGATCTTGGCCAGCTGGCGCAGGCGGATTTCCAGGATCGAGTCGGCCTGCAGCTCGGTCAGCTCGAAGCGGGCGATCAGCTCGGCCTTGGGATCCTCGGCCTCGCGGATGATCGCGATCACCTCGTCGATGTTGAGAAAGGCGATCAACAGGCCGGCGAGTACCTCGAGACGGCGCTCGATCTTGGCCAGCCGCCATTCCAGCCGCCGGCGCAGGGTCGTCTGACGGAACGCGAGCCACTCGGTCAGCATCTCCTTGAGGTTGAGCACCCGCGGCCGACCGTCGGCCGTGATCACGTTCATGTTGATCCGGTAGCTCTTCTCCAGATCCGTGGTCGCGAACAGGTGCGCCATGAGCGCCTCGATGTCGACCTGGCGACTTCTGGGCACGATCACCAGCCGCGTGGGCGACTCGTGGTCGGACTCGTCGCGCAGATCCGTGACCAGCGGCAGTTTCTTGGCGTGCATCTGCCCGGCGATCTGCTCGAGCACCTTCGAGCCCGACACCTGGAACGGCAGCGCGGTGACCACGATCTGGCCGTTTTCCATCTCGTAGCGGGCCCGCTGGCGCACGTTGCCGGTGCCGGTCTCGTACATCCGGCGGATGTCCTCGGGCGGCGTGATGATCTCGCCCTCGGTGGGAAAGTCCGGTCCCTTGACGTGCTTGCACAGGGTCGCGACCTCGGCCTCCGGGTTCTTGATCAAGGCCACGCAGGCATCGACCACCTCCTTGAGGTTGTGCGGCGGGATGTCGGTGGACAGACCCACGGCGATGCCGGTTGAACCGTTCAGCAGCACGTTGGGCAGGCGCGCGGGCAGCAGGGCCGGCTCCTTGAGCGAGCCGTCAAAGTTGTCGACCCAGTCGACCGTGCCCTGGTCGGCCTCGGCCAGCAGCGTCTGGGCGTAGCGGGTCAGGCGCGATTCGGTGTAGCGCATCGCCGCGAAGGATTTCGGGTCGTCCGGGGAGCCGAAGTTGCCCTGCCCGTCGATCAGCGGGTAGCGGTAGGAGAACGGCTGGGCCATCAGCACCATGGCCTCGTAGCAGGCCGAATCCCCGTGCGGGTGGTACTTGCCGAGCACGTCACCCACGGTGCGGGCGGACTTCTTGTGCTTGGCCAGCGCCGAGAGCCCCAGCTCGCTCATCGCGTAGACGATGCGTCGCTGCACCGGCTTCAAGCCGTCGGCGACGTGCGGCAGCGCCCGGTCGAGGATGACGTACATGGCGTAGTTGAGGTACGCCTTTTCCGTGAAGGCGCCGATCGACTGGCGCTCGTATTCGTTGTGGCTCGGGTCTTCGAACATGCGGGTCCCTATGTGTTCCTCTGCGTGCCGGATCGTGCCGTCCCGATCGTCAACCGGCAGGTCGTCGGGCGCGCGGTGTCGCCCGATACAATGCCACCACTCCCGCGATCGAGAACAGGGTCGGCGGCAGAATCGTGCTCAGGATCGGGGAGATATCGTAGGCCGGCGCCAGTGCCGAGACGATCTGGGTGAGCGTCATGTAGGCCACGCCCAGCAGGATGGCGATGAACAGCCAGCGCCCGGCCGAGCCGCCGCGCTGGGCGACGAAGACGAACGGCAGGGTCACCAGCAGCATCGCCAGCACCGAGATCGGCTGGACCACGCGTGACCACATGGCCGTGGCGTAGACCGAGGCATCCAGCTGGTTTCGCTCGAGATAACCGACGTAGTCGGCCAGCTGCGCGACGTTCATGTAGCGCGGATTGAGCGCGGCGATCTCGAGTATCTCGCGGTCGAACAGGCGCTGTTCGATCGCGGTGTGCCGCTCGACACGCACGGCCGAGGCCGGATCGTCGATCGGCAGGCGCGTGTCGATGACGTCCTCGAGCCGCCAGCGATCGTCACCCAGGCTCTCGGCGCGGCCGGCCTCGATCACCCGCTTCGGACGGCTGTCCGCGCCCAGCTCGAACACCCGCAACCCGAGCAGTTGGCCGTCGACCAGCGCGCGCTCCACGTTCACGATCCGGTCGCCCTCGCGCAGCCAGAAACCACTGGCCAGATCGGTGCTCACCTCGCTCTCGGTGGCCGCCGCGCGCATCTGGTTGGCCTCGGCCTGCCCCCAGGCGCCGATGGTCTCGCCCATGGTGGTGCCCAGCGCGGCGAGGATGACCCCGGCGATCAGTACCGGCCGGGCCAGGCGCAACAGCGACATGCCGGTCGCCCGCATCACCGTCAGCTCCGAGTGGGCCGCCAGCGCGCCGAGGCTCAACAACCCGCCGACCAGCACCGTCACCGGAAACAGCTCGTAGAGATACCCCGGGGTGCTCAAGACGACGAACTGCAACGCCTGAATGGTGGTATAGCCCGGCCCGATCTTGCTGAACTCGTCGATCATGCCGAACACGAGGATCAGCACGCCGAAGGCCGCGGAGGCCGCCAGCCCGCCGGTCACGACACTGCGGATCAGGTAGCGATCAAGCGTATTCACGGCGTCCCTTCCACAAGCTGCGCAATCGTCCCCAGCCGCCACGCGCCGACCAGAACAGCACGCCCCACAAGAGCAGGAACCCGCCATGGGCCAGCACCACGGCGCCGGCCAGGCCGTAGTGGTTGGCCTCGATGCCGTCGGAAACCAGCGGCACGACGTTGAAGTACAGGGCGTAGATCAAGAAGGCCCAGAACAGGCGGCCGTAACGACCGCTGCGCGGCGGCGCCTGCGCCAGCGGGATCGCGATCAGCACCAGCACCAGGGCGATGATGCCCTGCGACAGGCGCTCGAACAGCTCGGCGTGGTCGTTCGGGTTGCCCGAGGCCCACAATTCGCCGGACGAACGCACCCGGACCTGCCCGCCATCGGCCTCCGTCTGGCCCGGCAGGCGCATCAGGTGGCGCTCGTAATCGAGCCGATTCCAATCGGCCGCCCCGACCGTACCGCCGATGCGTCGGCCGTCCTCGAGGGCGATGTAGCGCTGGCCATCCTCCTCGACCATCACGCCCGACGGCGCGCTCTCGACCGCGATCGAGCCATCCTCGGCACGATCGAACAGGAAGATGCGCTGGTAGCCGCCGTTTTCGGACGCGCCCACGTAGGCGACCAGCCGGCCCTCGTTGGCCTCGATGAAGCGGCCGACCGGCACCTGCTGGCCGATGTAGTCCGATTGCGCGCCCTCGACCATCCGGTCGCGCGCCTGTTCGGCCATGGGCCAACCGAACAACGAAATCCAGGCGGTCAGCAACGCCAGCGGAATCCCCAGCGGCAAAAGCGACCCGGTGATCCGCCACAGACCGAAACCGCTCGAACGCATGATCGTCTGCTCACTGTCGCGGTTGAGCCGCCCGAGCGCGAACATCAGGCCGATGAACGTCGCCACCGGGACGACGTACATCAGCATCTTGACCAGGTTGAACCCAAGCAGGTTGGGCACCAGCGCGGCCGGCAACGTGCCGTCGGCGGCAAGCGAGAGCGCGCGAGCCAACAGGTTGGTGGCCATGATCAGCATCAGCACGGTGGTCACCGCGCCGATGGAAATCAGCGCCTCGCGGCGCAGGTATCCGGCAAGCCGCACGCCGTCAGTCGGCCAGGTTGCGGGCGATCAGCCCGTAGCGCAGCCGGTCGCCGAAGGCCTCGGCCCCTTCCGGCAGGCGCAGGCGTACCCGCCAGCCGCCGCCCGGCGCCTCATCCAACGGCTCGCCCTCCAGCGTCTGCATCTCGGCGAGCTGGTCGACCCGGTTGCCGTCGGGGAGCAGGAACGTGACCTGGTCGCCGACCCGGAGCTTGTTCTTGACCTCGACCCGGGCCCAGTCGCCCTCGATCTCGCTGATCTCGCCGACGAACTGCTGCTGACGGCTCTTGGAGACGCCCTCGATGTAGTTCTGGTATTCCTGCGTGTGGTGGCGCTTGTAGAAGCCGTCGGTGTAACCGCGGTTGGCGAGGTTGTCGAGATCGGCAATCAGCTCCTCGTTGAACGGTCGCCCGGCCATGGCATCGTCGATCGCCTGGCGGTAGACCTGCGCGGTGCGGGCGACGTAGTAGTGCGACTTGGTGCGCCCCTCGATCTTGAGGCAGTCGACGCCGATGTCGACCAGCGCCTGGACGTGCTCGACGGCGCGCAGGTCGCGCGAGTTGAGGATGTAGGTACCGTGCTCGTCTTCCTCGATCGGCATCTGCTCGCCGGGGCGGCTCTTCTCCTCGAGGAGATACACCTGGTCGGCGAGCGGATGGCGTTCCTGATCGCCCATCGCGCCATCCCGCATCGGGTTGGCCGCGTTGAGCGCGTCCAGCGAGATGGGCTTTTCCTGGGGTTGCTCGGACGCCGGCTCCGGACGCACCACGCCGGAGATATCCTCGGCGGCGTTCTGCGGCGTGTATTCCCAGCGACAGGCATTGGTGCAGGTGCCCTGGTTCGGGTCGCGGTGGTTGAAGTAGCCCGACAGCAGGCAGCGCCCCGAGTAGGCGATGCATAGCGCGCCGTGGACGAACACCTCGAGCTCCATGGTCGGGCACTTTTCGCGGATCTCGCGGATCTCGTCCAGCGACAGTTCGCGCGAGAGGATCACGCGGGTCACGCCCACCGACTCCCAGAACTTCACCGTGGCCCAGTTGACCGTGTTGGCCTGCACCGACAGGTGGATGGGCATCTCGGGGAAGGCCTCGCGCACCATCATGATCAGGCCGGGGTCGGCCATGATGAAGGCATCCGGCTTCATCGCGACGATGGGCTCCATGTCGCGGATGAAGGTCTTCAATTTGCTGTTGTGCGGCGAGAGATTGACCGTGACGAAGAACTGCTTACCCGCGGCGTGCGCCTCCTCGATGCCGATGCGCAGGTTGTCCTCGAGGAAGTCGTTGTTGCGCGCGCGTAGGGAATAGCGCGGCAGGCCGGCGTAGACGGCATCGGCGCCGTAGGCGAAGGCATAGCGCATCGACTTGAGCGTGCCCGCCGGGGAAAGCAGCTCGGGCGTCTTGCGGGTGGTGCCGTTGGGGGAGGCCTGGGGCATGCCCTGAGTCATAAGAAGGTGGCTCCGGATCGATCGGGTGCGTGTGTGGCGCGCGATTCTAACAGGTTGACCGACAAGGCCCGGCGGGATTCCCCGCCACGAGGTCAATTCCCGGGGCTCAATCAGTAGAGCGTGCGGGCCTGGCGCTCGTCGAGCCCGTCATCGTAGACCGCCGCCTCGATGCCGGAGTCGGGCACCCCGGCGAGCATCTCGCCGGCACTCGGCGTCCGTGCGGCCAGCGTCCGGCTGTCCGGGTCCCAGAGACCCGCGCGCAGCAACGCCCGGGCGCACTGGAAGTAGACCGTCTCGATCTCGACCACGATGACGCACTGCGGCGGCTTGCCCTTCATGGCGGTCCGCTCGAGCAGGGTCGGGTCGGTGGTGATCCGCGCCCGACCGTTGACGCGCAGCGTCTCGTTCTTGCCGGGCACCAGGAACAAAAGCCCGATGCGCGGATCCTCGACCAGGTTGCGCAGACTGTCGATGCGGTTGTTGCCGCGGCGTTCGGGCAGCGCGATGCGCCGCTCGTCGAGCACCTCGACAAAGCCGGCCGGGTCACCGCGCGGCGAGCAGTCCAGCCCGCCGGCCCCGTGGGTGGCCAGAACAAAGAACGGCGAGGCCTCGATCAGCCGGCGGTAGACCGGCACGAGGCGGTCGACCTCCTTCTTGATCGCCGCCTCGCCGGGCGTGTCGAACAGGGACTCGAGTTCGTCGAGCGAGCGGATCTGATGCGGGTCCAAAACGGTTTCCTCGGGACTCTCAAGCGTGCCCCAAGGATACGGCAAAACCCGGCACGACGACCGTCAGCGCATCGATTCGATCGACTGCGTGCGTACGAACACCTCGGGCTTGATCACCGCGTAGCCCTGCTGCTGGTAATGGACCAGGTCGGTGAAGGCCGACGGCACCAGGGTAATGAAGTCCTGGAAGTCCTCGCGGTCGTAGTCGTAGTCCTCGGCGGCCAGACCGCAGACGTGGAAATCCACCCCGAGGTTGGCGTAGTAGCGCATGCGGGCGACCGCGTCCTCGTACTTCGCCTCGTTCTTCTTGGCCACGGTGACGATCTCGGTGCCGTGGATGATCACCACGATCTCCATGTCGAGCATCGGGTCCATGTTGTACGGACTGGCCTGCAGCGGGTTGATCAGCGAGCGCACCCAGTACAGGGCGGCGTTGATCTTGGCCGGATCGTCGAGGTAGAAGTCGTAGACCACCCTCGGCGGCTCGTAGTCGGGCGTGGCGACCTTGGCCTGCGCCCAGGCCGAGGAGGCGCCCAGCAGGGACCCGACCGAGGCGAACCCAAACAGGGCGAACCACAACAGGAAGGCCGGCACCGCGAGTGTCCGGGCGGGAAGGATCTGGCGTTTCATGGCGACCACCTCTCGTCGTTGCGCTAAGCGCGCCCGAATGAGCGCCGGCGACGCATCGCGGCGGCCAATCGGGCCGAGGGAGACTGCCGCTCCCTCAAGTCAAGAGTAGGCCATCAATCACCTCGCGTTGCTGGGAAAACAACGCCTTGCGATTCGTTCGCCGGCTTTCAATCCTCGCGACGGGCGCAGGCGGGGGTGTCGTCGGGGCACTCGACCGCTTTCGCCACCCGGTCGACGAACTCGCCCACCTCATCCGGGCTCAGGACCGACAGCATCCGGCTCATGATCGAGGGCTCGATCGGGGCGAAGCTCGACCGGCCGTCCGCCAGCGTCACCCATACGCCCGCGGAAATGGCGGCCTCTGCCCGGCCGTCACGAAACAACTCGGCCTCGGCCGCCTGCGTTTCCTCCTCGTACCAGCCCTCGATCCGGTCGACCAGCTCATCGCTGATGTCATCGGGAATCGAGATGGTCGTGGCCTCCTCGGCCATCGGGTCGCGCGAGACGGAGACCGACAGCCCCTCGGCCTCGAGCCGCTTGACGAATCCCGCGCCGCGATCCGGCGTCAGAAACGTGAACTCGTACATGCCTCCCTCCTGCTTGTCGCTTGCCTCGCCACGAGCGACGAGACCCTTTTGCTATCCTAACGGGCCTTCATTCAGCAACGCCAACCGGAGCCGTCCATGACGTTCTCGCGCGCCTTCCCCGCCCATCGCCCACGCCGCATGCGTCGCGACGCCTTCAGTCGCCGCCTGATGCAGGAGCACACGGTCTCGAGCAACGACCTGATCCTGCCGGTGTTCGTACTCGAGGACCCGAACGGGCGGGAGCCGGTCGAGTCGATGCCCGGCGTCGAGCGCCTCGGGATCGAGAACCTCTCGCGGCTGGCCGAACAGGCGCTGGAGCTGGGCATCCCGGTACTGGCGCTGTTCCCGGTCACCCCACCGGAGGCGAAATCGGAACAGGCCGAGGCGGCCTTCGACCCGGACGGGCTGGTGCAGCGCACCGTGCGGGCACTCAAGGAGCGCTTCCCCGAACTCGGCATCATGACCGACGTGGCGCTCGACCCCTACACCACCCACGGCCAGGACGGCATCATCGACGCGACCGGCTACGTGCTCAACGACGAGACCGTCGAGGTGCTGGTCCGCCAGGCCGAATCCCACGCCGCGGCCGGCGCCGACATCGTCGCGCCCTCGGACATGATGGACGGGCGCATCGGCGCGATCCGCGCGAACCTTGAGGCCAAGGGCCACATCCATACCCGCATCATGGCCTACAGCGCGAAGTACGCCTCCGCCTTCTACGGCCCGTTCCGCGACGCCGTCGGCTCGGCGGCGAACCTGGGCAAGGCCGACAAGACCACCTACCAGATGGATCCGGCCAACGGCAACGAGGCCCTGCACGAAGTGGCCGCGGATCTCGCCGAGGGCGCGGACATGGTAATGGTCAAGCCGGGCATGCCGTACCTGGACGTCATCTACCGGGTGAAACAGGAACTCAAGGCCCCAACCTTCGCCTACCACGTCTCCGGCGAGTACGCGATGCTCAAGGCCGCCGCCGAGCGCGGCTGGCTCGACTGGGACAAGTGCATCATGGAAACCCTGGTCGGCTTCAAGCGCGCCGGCGCCGACGGCGTACTCACCTACGCGGCCATGGACATCGCCCGCCAGCTCAAATAACGGTCGGGGTTCGGCCACGGCGTCCGGCCAGTCGCCCGATTTGCCGGTCATGCCACCGACCGAAGGCGGTGATCGCCACCAGCGCACCCAGCAGGGCAAAGGCCATGTCCGACTGGGCATCCCAGGGATCGCCCTGCGTGCCGAGAAACTCGACCGCCCCGCCCCCGGCGACCACGGCCACGCCCCACTCGATCAGCTCGTAGACGGCGCTCACCGTCACCGCCACGCAGATCGCGAGAAAACCGACCATCCAGGTGCCACGGGCAAACCGGCCGCGAATCAGGATTTCACGGGCCAGCAAGGCCGGCACCACCCCCTGAAACACATGCCCGATCTTGTCGTAGGGATTGCGGGCAAGGTCGAGCCAGGCCTGGATCTCGAAGCCCAACGGCACGCGGGCATAGGTGTAGGCCCCGCCGTAGATCAACACCAGGGCGTGCAGGAAAATCAGCACGTAGAGCAGCGCGGTAAGCGGGAATTGCCGGCGGGTGAACCACAGGATCGGCAGCGCGATCACCGCCGGGGCGACTTCAAGCACCCAGGTAGCGCGATCGTGGGGATCGATGCCCGAGAGCAGCAAGGCGACGAACACCAGCACGGTGCCGCCCGTCAGCAGCCACCGCCTGCTCTCCGCCATCATCACACGCCCTCTCCTGTTGCCAGCGACACGCTGCCCGCCGCGTCCATCGCCCAGAACGGGTTATGGGCCACCTCCCAGAGATGCCCGTCCGGGTCGGCAACGTACCCCGAGTAGCCGCCCCAGAATGTCTCCTGCGCGGGCTTGACGACCCGCCCACCGGCCCGTTCGGCCTCGGCCAGCACGTGATCGACCTCGTCTCGCCGGCGCACGTTGTGTGCCAGGGAAAACCCGGCAAAGCCGCTGCCCTGGGACGGGACCCCGGCATCGGCGGCGAGTGCCTCGCGTGGATAGAGCGCCAGCACCATGCCGTTGAGCTGGAAGAACACCACCGACTCGGCCGCCTGACCGACCGACCAGCCCAGCCCCGTCTCGTAGAAGGCCCGCGAGCGGGCCAGGTCGGCCACCCCCAGGGTGATCACGCTCAACCGCTGTTCCATGCCCGCCCTCCCGATCGTTGGTGGCTAACGCGTCCCGGACGAACGCTCGCGGATCGCGCCGAGGATCAGTTTCGCCAGATTGCGATCGACCAGGGGCTTGTGCTCCGGGGCGATGCGCGAGGCCCGCATGGCCTGGCGGCCGATGCGCAGCGAATACAACGCCACGGCCACGCCCTGGCCGGCCCGGGCGCCGAGGTT
Organism: Guyparkeria hydrothermalis; assembly: GCF_023555375.1. Lineage (GTDB taxonomy): Bacteria > Pseudomonadota > Gammaproteobacteria > Halothiobacillales > Halothiobacillaceae > Guyparkeria > Guyparkeria hydrothermalis. Next base: position 71,543 of record NZ_JAJSEE010000005.1, on the reverse strand, counting down.
GACCATCAGGTTGGCGGCCCAGCCCTCGCTGGCCGAATCGAGAACGGTCTCGGTGGCCGAGGCGAAGGCCATGTTCTGCAGGATCATCCGGTAGAGGCGCCAGCGGGCCGGGAAGGAGAGCGTCAACCCGTAGATGCCGGCAATGGCATTGACCATCCGCGCGTTGCGCCAGGCCACCAGCAGCAGGTCGAGCGCGGGATAGGGGCTGGCGGCAATGAACAGGCCGGTACGCACCACTTCGCGATGGATCAGCGCCCGGGCCCGGGCATCCTGCTCGGCGTAACCCCGCTCGAGGGCCACCACCAGCTCGGTGGCGTGGCTGCCGGCATCGATGCCGAGCAGGTTTTCCTCGAAGGTCCGCCGTTGCGGGTTGTCGGCGAGCAGGTGCTCGGCCGCCTCGCGCAGCTCGACCACCGACTGGCCCATCTCGCCCTCGCGCTCGGCCTCGGCCAGCCGGCGGTTGAGGTGGGTGATCGCATCGATGTGATGCCGCTGGCGCCAGGCCCGCCAGATCAGGGCCAGACCGGCCCCGCCGACGCCCACGCCGATGGCGAAGATCACCCAGCCCAGGGCCGGGTGCGTGGCGTGCGCCCACCAGATTGCCTGCAGCCAGTTGATGGTGATCCAGGTGATCGCCACCACGCCCAGCAGGGTCGCCACCCAGGGAACACCGCGGCGCGGTTCGATCAGGTCGGCGACGTCCTCGGACGATTCCTCGTCGTACAGCGCCTCGGTATCGACATCGGGCACCGAGTCGCCCTGCGCGTGGATGCGGGTGGCCAGATGGCCGCCGCGCGGTGGTTGCTCGTCGTTCATTGCAGGCCCTTAGGGGTAAATGGCGTCATGGATCAGGACTCGCCGATCAGGAAGTCGAGCAGGGCATCGACCCGACGGCCGGGGAAGGCCCGGGCCCGATCCAGCCCGGCCGGCGGCGCCAGCGTCGGCAGGTCGTCGATGGCAAGATCCAGGTCATGCGGCATCTGCTCGGGGATGGTCGGCGGGGTAAAGGCGATCTTCTGCCGCGAGCTCTTCTCGGTACCCACCAGCATGGGGCGACCGCGGGCATCCTCGCGCGGCTGGGCGGCGGTCACCGCCGAGACGGCGAACAGGCGCAGCTCGATGTCCTTGCCGGCCAGCCGCTGGGTCAGCTCGAACAGATAACTGTCGAGCAGGCGGGTGAGACGGGCCTGATCGGCGGGCAGCAGGTGATCGATCTGCGTGGCGACGATCGCCACCCGGCGAATGCGGCGCGTGAACAGGTTGCCCAGCCAGTGCCCCTCGCGGTAGCGGAACGGCTCGAGGATCGATTCCAGCGCCGCGCGCATGTCCGCCAGCGCCGACCGGCCGCTGCGCAGCGCGCCGAGCAGGTCGACCAGGATGACCTGCGCATCCAGCCGACCGAAGTGCGATTCGAAGAATGGCCGCGCGATCCGGTCGCGGTAATAGGCGAAATGGCGCTGACAGACCTTGCCCCAGGAGCCCTCGGGATAGTCCTCCGAGGGCTCCGCCACCACGCTCGGCAGTGGCAGGAATGGCATGGCGTCCGGGTCGAAGCCCTCGCCCGGCATCAGCCAGCGCCCGGGGAGGTTGCGTGACAGGCGATGCGGCGGCAGCCGGCTGTCGGCCAGCATCATCGACCAGCGCCCGGCAAGTGACGCCAGCTGCTCGGGGTCGACCGGCGCGGCCGGATCGATCGCCTGCAAGTCCTCGAGCAGCCCCGGGGCGATCGCCCGGCGCGGACTGCGTGCCAGCCAGTCGGTCCAGTGGGCGCTGTACTCGGCAAACGACCAGTCGAGCAGGGAGAGATCGAGCAGCCATTCGCCCGGGTAGTCGAACAGCTCCAGGCAGCGGCGTCGCGGCCGCAACGAGTACCAGCGCCGATCGTAGTCCAGGGTCAGTCGGGCGATCGACCAGTCGCGGGTCGACTCGGGCCAGCTCGGTGGCTGGCCGGTCAACGCGGTCAAGGCGTGGTCGTAGTCGAAGGCGCGCTCGATCTCGCGGTGCCAGCGACCGTGACGGATGGCGGCAAGCCCCGCCTGCTCGGCGAGCGCGCCGCGACGGGCATTCTCCAGGTGATTGATAATGGCCGTGATCAGGGTCGACTTGCCGGCCCCCGACAGGCCGGTGATGCCGATGCGCGTGACCGGGCAGCCGGCGAGCGTTCGGGATTGCCGCTGCTCGTCGCTCATGAAGAGATCAACCGAAAACGTGGAGGCCGGGGTGTCATGGCTCATCACCTGTCGCGCGTTGCATTCGAGGCCATCGCCCGGGGATCCCCGGCGACGACGGCGGTAGCACGATGGTAGACGAGCCGGTCAAGGCCCCAAAGCGCCATGAGCGAGCCATCCCGCGCACGGCACCCGACGATCAAGCCCTTGAGGTCGGCCTCGCGAACACCGAGGGAAGGTGCTGAGCGTGCCGGACTGGCGGACGGCGGCGGGGTGCAGTAAAATGGGACCAATCCAGTTCGGTATTAGTCCCGACTAACTTTCCGGCGGCGAATCAGCGACGCTTCGCCCCGCCGGCACCGTATCGACCCTGACTAGGCGGCGATCACCCCATGTCCAATCCCCACGCCCAGCTGCTGCGCATGGTCACCACCGCGTCGGTGACACTGGCCCTGACACTGATCGCGCTCAAGCTCGCGGCGAGCATCACCACCAATTCGGTGAGCCTGCTGGCCTCGCTGATCGACTCGACCATGGACCTACTCGCCTCGCTGGTCACGCTGGTGGCGGTACGGATCGCCCTGCAACCGCCCGACGAGGACCATCGTTACGGGCACGGCAAGGCCGAGCCGCTCGCCGCGCTGGCCCAGGCGACCTTCATCGCCGGTTCGGGCGTCTTCCTGATGATCCAGGCGTTGCAGCGCCTGATCCGACCGCAGGAGCTTTCCGCGATCGACTGGGGCGTGGGCGTGATGATCTTCTCGATGGTCGCCACCCTCGCGCTGGTGAGCTTCCAGCGCTACGTGATCGCCAAGACCCGCTCGCCGGCGATCAAGGCGGACGCGGCGCACTACACCATGGACTTCCTGGTCAACGCCTCGACCATCGCCGTGCTGATCCTTGCCGGCTACGGCGTGGTGTGGCTCGACCCGGCGTTCGCCGCCGCGGTGGGCGTGTTCGTCCTCTACAGCGCCTGGAAGCTTGGCCGCGAGTCGCTCGACCAGCTGATGGACCGCGAGGTGCTCGACGGCACCGAGATGCGGGTGGCCCAGATCGCCACCGCGCACCCGTCGGTGCACGCGGTCGACCAGATCCGCACCCGGCTGGCCGGGCGCACCATGATCATCCAGCTGTACCTCTACCTCGACAATCACATCGATCTCAATCGCGCCCACCAGATCGGGGACGAGGTCGAGGCCCGGCTGCTGCGCACCTTCCCGGGTGCCGACGTGATGATCCACGAGGAACCCGTCTCGGCCTGGGAGCCGGGACGCGGCCCCTCGCCCATGCGCATCGAACCCCTGACCACGCGCCGCCCGCGCGCCGGCCAGTGCGAGACCTGTCGCGATCTCACCGATACCCGCCCCAGCCTCTGGCGCCGCCTGCCGCTGATCAACCGCCTGGTCCGCGGCCCGCTCTGATCACCCGGCAGCGAGTCGCCTGACTAGGGAAACTCCGCACGAATGCCATACCGCTCTGCGTGCCTTGAGCCGGGCAGGTGCAAGGCGCTCGTCCGCCGCGGAAGAGTCATTCTCTTTCCAAGGACGACAACGCAGCAGATGCCCGGCTCAAGGCGCGCCCTGCGGGGCCTGGCGAGTCGCCCGTGCTCGGCGTTGCGATGTCTTGACGTGGCCACCGGCACGCCGGCGACATCGCGCCTTGATCACGAACGACTCGCCAGGCCAGAGCGGCATGGCATTCGTGCAGAGTTTCCCTAGCAGCCCAACGAAAAAGGCCGGCATCGTGCCGGCCTTTCTGCGTGGGTCACCCCATACCGCCTCAGGTCTTGAAGCGGTTGACCAGCCCGTCGAGATTCGACGACAGCCGGGTGAGATCGCCACCGGCGGTGGACACCTGCTGTGAGGCATCGTCGAGCTCCTCGCTCTTGGCACGGATGCGCTCGAGGTTGCGGTTGACCTCCTCGACGGTGGCCGACTGCTCCTCGGCGGCGGTGGCGATCTGCATGGTCATCTCGTTGATGTGATTGACGTGGCGCACCACCGCCCCGAGGGACTCGTCGGTCTCGTTGACCGCCTCGAGCGTCGCCTCGCCCTGCGACTGGCTGACCTCCATCGCCTCGACCGTCTCGTGCGCCCGGTCGCGCAGCCCGTCGATAATGCCCTTGATCTCCTCGGTCGACTGCTGCGTGCGGCTGGCCAGGTTGCGCACCTCCTCGGCCACCACGGCGAAGCCCCGACCCTGTTCGCCGGCGCGGGCTGCCTCGATCGCCGCGTTCAGCGCCAGCAGATTGGTCTGCTCCGCCACGCCCTGGATCACGTCGAGCACCTTGCCGATGTCCTTGGTCTGCGACTCGAGCTCGCCGATCGACTCGGCGGTATTGCGCATCGAGCCCATCAGCTCGTGGACCGTGTCCATGGAGCGCTTGAGCGCCTGCTGGCCGTTGTGGGTGACTTCCTCGGTCTCGTTGGAGGCGCTGGCGGTCTGGTTGGTGTTCTCGGCGATCTCGCGCGTGGTGGCGGTCAGCTCCTCGATCGCCGAGGCCACCATCTGGGTCTGCTCGTTCTGCTCGTGGGTGCTCTCACGCGACTGGCGGGTGATCATCGACATCTCCTCGGCCGAGGCGGCAAGCTGGCCGGTCGAATCGGTGATCTCGCGCACCAGGTCGTGGATACGCTCGACGAAACGGTTGAAGCCACGCGAGAGCTTGGCGAACTCGTCGTTGCCGGTCACCGACAGCCGGCGCGTGAGATCGCCCTCGCCCTCGGCAATGTCCTCCATCGCGTTGATGACATGGTGGATACGCCGGGTGAAGTTGGCCATCACCAGCACCAGCAGGAAGATGCCCACGCCCAGCGCCACCGCGCCGATCACCAGCGTAGCCGCCCGCGCCTCGAGCATGTGGTCCTCGGCCGCCTGGGTACGCGCGTCCTCGCGCGCCTTGGCTGTGGCGATCAGCGACTGGATGTTCTTGCGGATCTGCTGCCAGTCCGGGTGCTCGTCCTGCACCAGGATCTGCTGGGCGCGTTCGATGTTGCCGGCATCAACCTGGTCGAAGACCGCCAGGCGCGCGGCCATCACGCGCTCCCAACGCGCCTCGATGTCATCGAGCAGGCCCTGGGCCTCGGCATTGTCCGCGGAGGTCAGCGAGCGGGCCTCGACCAGGGCGGCGCGCACCACCTCGTCGGTCTTGCCGGTAACCTTGATCGCCGCCTCGAGGTTGGGACGGAAGACCTTGTTGCGCGTCGCCACACCACCCAACAGGCCGTTGCTCATGATGTCCTGCAACGCCTCGACGCGCGCATTATCCTGCTGCTGAACCTGCAGGTACTGCTCAGAGATCGAATCCATCTGGATCAGCGCGTAGCCCAGCGCGCCGATAAACAGCACGGCGGACACGGCAAACGCCAGGAGGATCTTGGTGGTGTTGTTCAACCGGTTCATTGTGACTCCTTGAGACCGATGACTTGCTAGGGAAACTCTGCTCCACGTTTCGACCGGTTTTTCGGCCGAGGCAGGCGAATCTTTAGCCTGCCCACGTAAATAAGCAGAACCTTATGAAAGCGCGCCGTGGCGCCATTTCAGCAAGGGTGAAATTATCGGTCGGGGAGCGTACACTGAACGTGCGCTGGACGTGTTCACGACTTGTGATGCGTGCATAAACACACGTTTCGACGGAGGAGGCAGCATGGCCGACTCGGTATCCGCCGCCGGCAGCATGCAAACTGCCATGGCAAACGCACAGCTGACACAGGAAGTGGGCGTGCGCGTACAGAAACAAGCGATGGAAACGCAGGAACAGGCGATGGCGCCGCTGATCGACTCGATCGGCGAGAGCGGCGGCCAGACCAGCACCGCGGCCAGCAATGGTCCGGTCGGCGGCCAGATCAACACCTACGCCTGAACCAACCCGCCATTGGTCCCATGGACCAACGGTTCCGTCATCCCCGGCCCCGCCGGGGATTTTTCGTTGTCAGCCCCTCGCGAGGCCCCGTGGACGACATCACCCTTCTTCAGCTGCTGCTGGCCAACCTCGCGATCTTCGCCGGCGCCTTCCTGCAGGGGCTGGCCGGCTACGGCATCGGCACCCTCTCGGCCCCACTGCTGTTCCTGATCAGCCCGCTGCTCCTGCCCGGCCCTCTGATCCTCAACGCCGTGTTGCTCACCGTGCTGATCCTGTGGCGCAGTCGCGCGAGCCTGAGCTTCCGCCCGGTGCGCTTCGCCATCGGTGGCGATATCGTCGGCACGCTCCTGGCCGTGGTGACCCTGGCTCTGCTCACGCCCCGGGGCTTCGAGCTGGCCTTCGGCATCCTGATCCTGCTCGCCGTGGCCTTGAGCGTTATCGGCATCCACCCGGCCCTCAATCCGCGCAATTCGGTCATCGCCGGGGCCGCCTCGGGCTACATGGGCACGATCACCGCCGTGGGCGGTCCGCCGATCGCCCTGATCTACCAGAACGAAACGGGCCCGGTGGTGCGCGCCAATCTCTCGGCCTTCTTCCTATTCGCGAGCCTGGCAAGCGCCGTGGCCCTGTTCTTCTCCGGCTTTATCGGCCCGCGGGAATGGTGGCTGTTCGCCGCGTTGCTGCCCGGCACCCTGATCGGGTTTCTCACCTCCGGGCACCTGGTCAACCGCATCCCGTTCGGCGCGCTGCGCCCGATCATCCTCGGCATTGCGGCGATCGCCGGGTTGAGTGCCATCATCAAGGCCCTGCTGCCCTGACGTGATTACCGGAAGGCTGGCCTCGGCACGCTACAATGCCGACCTTTTGCGCCGGACTGCGACCCCATGAGCGACTCCATTCCCGCCACCCGCGAGCCCTCGCCGGACAGCCCCTGGCGCTTCTGCGTGGCGCCGATGCTGGACTGGACCGACCGGCATTACCGGTATCTCGCCCGCCAGTTGAGCCGGCATGCGCGGCTGTACACCGAGATGGTGACCACGGGTGCCTTGCTGCACGGCGACGTCGAGCGCCACCTGCGTTTCGATGAAAGCGAGCACCCGGTCGCCCTGCAACTGGGCGGCTCCGATCCGAACGCCCTGGCCGAGGCGGCGCGAATCGGTGCCGACTGGGGCTACGACGAGATCAACCTCAACGTGGGCTGTCCCAGCGACCGGGTGCAGAACGGCGCCTTCGGGGCCTGCCTGATGGCCGAACCCGGCCTGGTGGCCGAATGCGTCGCGGCCATGCGCGCGGCGGTCGACGTGCCCGTGACGGTCAAGAGCCGCATCGGCATCGATCATCAAGAAACCTACGAGGAATTCCGTGAATTCGTCGACATCGTCGCGGATCAAGGGGGTGCCAACGTGTTCCTCGTCCACAGCCGCAAGGCCTGGCTCAAGGGGCTCTCGCCCAAGCAGAATCGCGACGTGCCCCCTCTGCGGCCCGAGTTCGCCACGCGCCTGAAGCGCGAACGCCCCAACCTGACGGTGGTGCTCAACGGCGGGCTGACGACGGTGGCATCGATGCAGGCGGGCCTGGGCGAGGTCGACGGCGTGATGGTGGGCCGGGCGGCCTACCAGAACGTCGGGCTGCTGGCCGAGATCGATGCCGCGCTGTTCGATGGGAATCAGCCGACCGACCGCCTGGCCGCGCTGCAGGCCTACCGCGACTACGCGGCCGCCGAACTTGCCCGCGGCACGCGCCTGCCCACGCTGATCAAGCCGATCCTGACCCTGTTCCAGGGACGCCCGGGCGCCCGCGCCTATCGCCGGCACCTGAGCGAACAGGCACCGAGGCGCCCCGACGACGCGAGCGTGATCGACGAGGCGATCGCCCTGCTGCGCTAGGGAAACTCTGCACGATTCGATGGCATCTCTGGCTCGCGGGTTTGCTCGCAATCAAGGCGCCGGACCGAAGACGGGCCCAGGGCGATCACTCGGGCCCGTCGAGGGACGGCAACGACGAGTGCGGGCAAACCCGCGGGCCCCGTCCGGGCGGGCCTCCAAGGGCCCATCTGCGGCGTTTCAGCCCTTGTAAAGGGCGACGGCCCTTGACGGCGGACTGCGCCTTGCATCTGGACCCTTGGAGGTCCCGCAGAGACGTCATCGAATCGTGCAGAGTTTCCCTAGCCCCGCCGCTGCGAGACGACCGAGAACCCGTCCAGCAGGAAGGCGCTGCCAAAGCCGTTGACGTAGCTGCCGCCTTCGGGGTGAAGACCCAGCAGGTGGAAGTCTCCCAGCTCGCACAGCAAGTCGACCGTCTTGCCGTGACGCGCTCGCAGGGCCGCGGTGATCACGGCAAAGCGCTCGTCCGCGCGGTGGACGGACTCGACCCGTGCCGCCCAGTGGGCGCGCTCGCGGGCGAAGGGATTGCGGGTATCCGCCTGGTCGGCCAGCAGGGCGACGCGGGCCTCGCCGCGCTTAAGCAACGGCCGCGTGTGGGCGGCCAATTCACTGGCCAGCACCCAGAACGCGGCCTCGTGGCGCACGAACGGCAACGTGCCGATCTCCGGCAGGGTCTGCCCCTCGGGGGTGACGGCCAGCACGATTGCCGACTGGCCATCGACAAACCCGGCCAGCCGGTCGGCCTCCGCGGCCAGGTCGGGCGCGGAGGGAGCCGGTGACGATCCGGCACGGGCCATGCCCTAGCCGGTCCCGGCGTAAGCGGCCTGCAGCTGCATGACCCGCTTGACGTAGGTGCGCGTCTCCTCGTACGGCGGAATCCCACCGTAGCGCTTCACCGCGCCCTCGCCGGCGTTGTAGGCGGCCACCGCCAGCTCGCGATTCCCCTGGAACATGTCCAGCAACAACGCCAGGTAGGCGACGCCGCCGGCAATGTTGTCCTCGGGATTGAAACGGTCGGTCACGTCGAAGCGCGCGGCCGTCGCCGGCATCAACTGCATCAGCCCGCCGGCCCCCTTGGGCGAGACCGCATCGGGCCGGAAGGCGCTCTCGGCGTGGATCACGGCACGAACCAGGGTGGGGTCGACGCCGTATAGTCCGGCGAACCGGTTGACCGGCTCGACGTAGCGGTCATGCACCAGGCGCGGCATGACGCGGTAGCCATCCTGCCAACCCTTGGGCTTGGTCGCCTCGCTCTTGCGCCAGAGCGCGTAGGGTTCGTTGGCCGACTGCTGCGGTACGTTGGTCAGGTGAACCACGCCCTGGGCGTCGCGGTACTTGTACACATCGGCCTGTGCCGCCCCGGCCGTGAGCAGGGAAAGCAGCAGACTGGCCGCGAGCGTGCCGATCGCCCCCGGACGTCCCCGGCGGACCATTCGCCCCGCGGCATTCCTATTCGCGCGGCGCTTGCTTACACTGGCAGGCATGAATCTCAACACCGGCATTCCTCATTCCATCGAGCACGATCCATTCGATCAGTTGATGGATCTCTACGAGCAGAACTATATCCTGATTCGCCGCCTGCTCGGCGACCTGCGCCGCCTGACGCCGGGCGACGAATTCACCCTGGGTTTCTCGGTGGTCGCACGGGTCACCGAACGCGGCCGATTCACCCTCGAGCTTGCCTTTACCGACCACGAGATACTCGATTCGCGACAGCGCCCCGTGACACTGCGCGTGCGGGTCTACCTCGACGCCCGTTCGGCCGAGCTGCACGACCCGCGCCACCCGGCTTCCTGTCTGCAGGCCGACCGTACCGAGTGTAATCGGGCACGACAATCGCGCAACCGCATGTTGCAGCGCTGGCTGCTCGCCCGGCTGCGCCACCACTAACCCCTGATGGGCAAGTGGGCCGAGCGCCCTCGCCGGCACCTGCCATACGACGCGCCCATGAACGACTTGACAAGGGGGCGGTTCCTGATGAAAATTGCGCCCCCTCAAGCGGGAATAGCTCAGCTGGTAGAGCACAACCTTGCCAAGGTTGGGGTCGCCGGTTCGAATCCGGTTTCCCGCTCCAGATTTCGGCTGGATGGCAGAGTGGCTATGCACCGGATTGCAAATCCGTTTACCCCGGTTCGACTCCGGGTCCAGCCTCCAACACTGATGTATGTCACGGATAACCCGCCTCGCGCGGGTTTTTCTGTGTCTGCCACACTCGGCGACCGCGCCGACGCCAGCCGGCCGGGCCGGCGACGAGCCCCCCAGGCGACATGACCGACCCCCATCACCACCCCGAACGCTTCGAGATCCAGAACGAGCCAACCTTTCGTGGCCGCCGACTGGCGTGGTTCGCATTGCTGTTCATTGGACTCAGCGCCGCCGGGATCTGGGCGGTCTACTCGCAAGTCGCCGGTCACGAGATCCATTGGGATGCCCGCCTGCTCGGCTGGCAGCTATTACTGGCAAGCCTGGCGCTGCTGTTGGTCTACTTCGCCGCGGATGGTCTGCGCCTGTGGTTCACCCTGCGCGCGCTGGGGCACTCGATCCCGTTGACGGCGATGGCTCGGCTGGTGTTTCTCAACATCTTCGTCTCCAACATCACGCCGCTGGCCACCGGCGGCGGGGTGGCCCAGGTCTGGTTCATGCGCCGGCGCGGCGTGCCGGTGGGCACCGGGCTGACGGCCACCACCATCCGCACGGCACTGGCCGTGCTGTTCATCTTCGGCGCCACGCCCATCCTGCTGGTCACGCTCCCCGGCGCCGAAGGCGCGGCACAGAGCGATTCGCTGGTGATCACCCTGAGCGTGTCGGTCGCGCTTTACCTGGGGTTCTTCACGATCCTGGTCATGCGCAGCAACTGGCTGTTGCGACCGATGCTGGGCCTGCTCAAGGCGCTACGAGGTCTGCATCTGATCGGTCCGCGCCGACATCACCGCTGGCGCCATCGGCTGGTGCGCGAGCTGCAGCGCTTCGCCCACGGCTTCGTGCGCTACTTCCAGGGGCGCAAGCTCGACATCGCCGCCTCGTTCCTCTTCACGGCCATCTTCCTGCTGGCGCTGTTCTCGTTCCCCGCCCTGCTCTTCTGGGCCCTGGGCTACGGCTTCGACTACTGGCTGGTGATCGGCCGCATGGTGATGACCACCTTCGTCATGTATTTCTCGCCCACGCCCGGGGCCTCGGGCATTGCCGAGGGCGTGTTCGGCTACTTCTTCCGTGATGTCGTCACCGCCTCGCACCTGGTGCTGGTGACGGTCGCCTGGCGCGCATTGACGATCTACCTCGGCATGCTGATCGGGCTGTTCGTCACCCAGCGCGAGATCGCGGCCACCCGGCGGGACGCGTCATGAGCCGGGTGTCGGACAAGCTCACGCCGCGCCGGCTCAAGCTGGCCTTCTACCTGACACTGGCCGCGATCCTGCTGCTGGTGGGCTATCGGGTCTATCTCTCGATCTTCGAGGGCACCTACCACGCCGTCCACGCCGAGCAGATCGAGCGCATCCAGGCCCAGACCGACGGCCCCGCCGACGACGCGCTGCATTTCGCGGTGGTCGGCAACATCAACAACTCGGTCGGCCTGTTCGAGCGCAAGATGATCCCGCGGCTCAACCGTGCCGGCCTGGATTTCGTGGTCTCGGCGGGCAATGCGGTCAGCGGCGGTGGCGAAGACAAGTATCGCGCCCTGTACCGCACGCTCTCCCACCTGGACATGCCCTACCTGCTGACCGTGGGCGAAAAGGAGAGCGGTGCCTTCGGTTCGTTCAACTACTACGAGCACTTCGGGCCGTACTTCTTCGGCTTTCGCGCCGGTGGCAGCCAGTTCCTGTTCCTCGACAGCACCGACCCCGACACCTACCCCTTCCAGCTGCACTGGCTCAAGGAGCAACTGCGCGACCCGTCGGCCGCGCATCGCTTCGTGTTCATCGGCCACCCGATGTTCCGCACCGCGCAGAAAAGCCCGCTCGATTTCGACGACCAGTACCTGACCGACGAGGCCTTCCGCGACCGGCTGCACGCGCTGTTTCGCGCGCATGGGGTCGACGCGGTGTTCTCCAGCAACCTGCACCTGTTCGACGAGCAGCAACGCGATGGGGTGCGCTACGTGGTCACCGGCGGGGCCGGCGGACTGGTACTCAACGACGACACCAGCTTCTATCACTACGTCGACGTCAAGACCGGCGATGGCGAGGTGGCGATCACGGTCGAGCGGCTCGACATCGGCCAGCACCAGGTCTTCAAGACGCTCGAGAGCCTGTGGTTCTTCATCCATTCCCTGTTCTACGTCGGCCACCTCAACTTCCTGCTGGTGCTCGGCCTGCTGATCCTGCTGGCAATCAAGCTCTATAGCGCCATCTTCGTCGAACGCGACTACTACCGGAACTACGAGCTGGATACCTCGCCCTGGACGGGCCGGCCGCTGGGGATCGCCATGGTGACCAACAACTATCTGCCGTTCATCGGCGGGGTGCCGATCTCCATCGACCGGCTGCGCCGCGGCCTGGAGCAATTGAGCCACCGGGTACGCATCGTCGCGCCCAGCTACGCCGACCAGGACGACCATGACCGCGACGTGGTGCGCGTGCCCTCGCTCTTGAGCATGGGCCGCAACGGCGAGTTCCGCCTGGCCAACCCGCTCTCGCCGCGCATCCGGCGGGAATTGAAGGCGTTCGCCCCGGACCTGATCCACATCCACCACCCCTTCTGGCTCGGCTGGGCCGCGCAATGGCATGCCCGCCGGCTGAAGGTGCCGACGGTGTTCACCTACCACACCCGCCTGGAGCACTACTCGCACTTCGTGCCGCTGCCCGGCCCGCTGTTCCGCAACCTGATCGCGCACACCGCCATCCGTCGCTTTGCCAACCGCTGCGATGGGGTGATCGTGCCGACCGAGTCGGCCGAGGAATACCTGCGGGTGATCGGCGTCACCACCCCGATCTACGTGCACCCGACCGGAATCGATTTCGACCGGTTCCAGGCCGACGAACCCGCGGCCGTCCAGGCCCTGCGCAACAGGCACGGCATCGAGCCGGACGAGCGCGTGCTGGTGAGCGTCTCGCGGCTCTCGCGGGAAAAGAACATCGACTTCCTGATCTCGGCAATGGACGAGTTGCGTCGGCGCAGCGACCAGCCGTTCCGCTGCCTGATTATCGGTGATGGCGACGAGCACGAGCGCCTGCAGGAGCGCATCGATGCCCTCGGCCTGACGGCGATGGTTACCCTGGTGGGGGCCGTTTCACCCGACGAGGTGGCGCGCTACTACCAGCTGGGGGATGCGTTCGTGTTCGCCTCGAAGTCGGAAACCCAGGGGATGGTCATCCTCGAGGCAATGGCCGCCGGCCTGCCGGTGGTCGCCGTCCGCTCCAGCGGCATCGACGACGTGGTCAACCACGAAAGCAACGGCTTCAAGACGGCCGAGGACATCGAGCGCTGGACCACGGCCACCCAGCGGCTGATCGAGGACGACAGCCTGCGCGCCACCATGGCCGAGCGGGCCGTCAGCACCGCGCGACGTCACGCCATCGACCATTTCGCCCGCGACGTGGCCGACACCTACCGCCAGGTCCTGGCGCTGTTCCACTGGGAGCAACCCAAGTCGGACGAGGCCGACTGACCCACCGAGTCAGAGCGGATGTCGCCACTCGCTCAGGGCCGACTGGGCCGAGGCGCTCAGGCGCGTGAGCAGGCCGCGCTTTTTCATCGGCTGGACGATCTCGTAGGCATCGCCCTGCTCGGCCGCGGCAAGTACCAGGTCGTCGCTCGTGCCAATCTCGTCGATCAGGCCCAGACCGAGGGCGTCCTCGCCGTACCAGTGCTCGCCGGTGGCCAGCTTGTCCAGATCCAGTTGCGGGCGATAGCGGTTCAGGAACTGCTTGAACAGCAGGTGCGTCTGCTCGAGCTCCTCCCGAAACTTCTCCCGCCCGGCCTCGGTGTTCTCGCCCAGCAGGGTCAGGGTGCGCTTGTACTGCCCGGCGGTGTGCAGCTCGACGTCGATGTCGTTGCGCTTGAGGAGGCGATGGATATTGGGCAGCTGCGCCACCACGCCGATCGAGCCCACGATGGCGAACGGCGCGGCGACGATCCGGTTGGCCACCGCCGCCATCATGTAACCACCACTGGCCGCGACCCGGTCGACGACGGCGACCAGCTCGATCTCCGCGCTGCGCAAACGGGCGAGCTGGGCGGCGGCCAACCCGTAGCCGGGCACCACGCCACCGGGGCTGTCGAGCACCAGCAGCACGCGGTCGCGACCCGGTTCGGCCGCCTGCAACACGGCACTGACCTCCTCGCGCAGGGCCTCGACCGCCGAGGCGCGAATGTCGCCGTGAAACCGCAGCACGAAGGTGCGTGGCGCCGCATCCGCCTCGCCCTTCTCCTCGGCCGCTGGGGACGTTTTGTCCTCGGTCGCCGCAGGCGCGTCACCCTGATCCTTCTTCTTGCCGCCGGGCAACCGCTGGCGCAGATCGGCCCACTTGGCCTTCCAGCCGCCGTCGGGTTTTTTCAGCGCCTCGCGCAACTGCTTGCTGCGCGACTCGATCTCGTCGTTGAGGCGTCGGATCTTCAGCGGCTTGAGCCGGCTGTCACCCGCCTGCGTGTTGCGCGCCTGGGCCACGACGGAAATCACCGCGGCGACCACGAAGATCACGGCGACCGCCAGCGTCAGGGTCTTCAGGAGAAACAGGAAATACTCTGGCCACATGGGGGATCTGCTCCGGGCAAAAGGGGTGAGTATAGACGTGGCTTTCAGGCACGAAAAAAGCGACTAGAATCGAATCGAGAGCAAGGAAAACCCCAAGCCAGACCCACACGCATTCCACACGCGATACCGGCACCCGTCCGATGGAGGAGATCGCATGCAGCCACCGTTTCACCCCCTGAGTGAACTGTTCGAGCAACTCGGCCTGGACGCGGGCGAGGACGACATCGAGGCATTCATCGATCGCCATTCCCCCCTGCCGAGCGAGGTGGCCTTGAGCGACGCCCCGTTCTGGAACGAGAACCAGCGCCGCTTCCTACGTGAATCGCTGGCCGAAGACGCCGACTGGGCCGAGGCCGTCGACCACCTCGACGCCCGACTGCGCGACTAGACCACTCTGACCTGAGAAATCGTCAGGCGGGCCTCTGCCGCCTCGCGATCCGCTTCTCCCAGGCCTCGCGCAGTTGCGTCATGGCGCGTTCAATCACCCGCGTCGGCGTGGCCAGGTTGATACGCATGTAGCCACGTCCCGGCTCGCCGAAGATGATGCCCTGGCTCAGCCCCAACCCCGCCTCGTCGATGAAGAACCGCTGCAGGGACCGGTCTTCGGGCTCCCGGACCGCGTCCGACAGGCCCATGCCACGACAGTCCAGCCACAACAGGTAGGTCGCCTCGGGCGCCATCGGCTCGATCGGCAGGTCCTCGGTCGCCTCGATCACGCGATCGCGATTGACGGCAATGTGCCGCATCAATTCGGCCGGCCAGTGCGCCCCTTGCGTGTAGGCCGCCTTGAGCGCCGTGAGCCCGAACACCGAGCCCTCGCCCAGGTGCATGCCGCGGCGCTCTTGATCGAAGCGCGTTCGGATCTCGGTATCCGGGATCACGGCGTAACCCCCGCCGATGCCGGCGGTGTTGAAGGTCTTGCCCGGCGCGGTGACCGTGAACCAACGGCGGCCGGCCGCCTCGGCGACACGGGCGAATGGCGTGTGCCGGATGCCCGGGTAGGTCAGGTCCATGTGGATCTCGTCGCTGATCACCATCACGTCGTGACGCGCGCCGATCGCCGCAACCCGGGCCAGCTCGTCCGCGCTCCAGGCGCGGCCCCCGGGATTGTGCGGGTTGCACAGCAACAGCATCTCGGCCTCGGCGGCCTGGGCCTCCAGCGCCTCGAAATCCATCACGTAGCGCCGCCCGCCGTCGGTCGACTCCTGCTCGACCAGCGGATTCTCGACCAGTGTCCGCCCCTGGTCGCGCACCACCTGGAAGAACGGAAAGTACACCGGCGGCTGGATGATCACCCGCGCCCCGGGACTCGTGAAGGCCCGGATGGCCATCGCCATCGCCGGCACCACGCCGGGCACCGGCACGATCGTCTCTGGAGCGACCCGCCAGTCGTGCTGGCCGGCCAGCCAGCCGGTGATCGCCCCGACATGCTCGGCGGTCGGCTTGGCGTAACCGAAGGCGCCATCGGCGAGCCGTGCGGCCAGCGCCTCGGTGACGAAGTCGGGTGCGGGGAAGTCCATGTCCGCCACCCACAGCGGGATCACGTCCTCGCGGCCAAAGATCTCGCCGCGCCGGTCGTACTTCTCGCAGCCTGATCCGGGGTACTGGGCCAGCCGGGTGAAATCGGTCTGGCTCATGCCTTCCGGGCCCAGACCGTCACCTGGCTGACCGTGTGCTGATAACGCCGGGCCGTGTCGCGGATGACGAACGGGATGTCCGCCGGTTCGCCTACCAGCTCGAAGGTCGGCTCGAGGCGCTTGATCAGCGTGTCCAGCGTGGTGACGGGTCGACCGTCCTCGACATAGCCGCCCAGCCAGCGCTCCCGCGGTGTCACGTCCTCCAGCCAGGTGTAGGGCGAGGCCAGCACCAGCAGGCCGCCGGCATTGATGCGTCCGGCGATGTCGTCGAGGAACTTGCCCGGATCGTAGAGCCGGTCGATCAGGTTGCCGGCGAGCACCAGGTCGTAGCCGGTGAAATGCGGCTTCATGTTGCAGGCATCCTGCTGCCAAAAGTCGATGTTGTCGCGCGGCTCCAGGCCCAGCGAGGCCAGCGAGGCGGCCCGATCCTCGGTCAGCTCGCCCTCGGTGGGCAGCGCGTAGGCGATCTGGCCGTCGTCGAGCATCGCCTGGGCGATCTGGATGAAACGCGCCGAGAAGTCGAGCCCGGTGACCGAGTCGAAGTGCGGCGCGAGCTCGAAGGTCGCCCGCCCGGTGGCGCAGCCGATGTCGAGCGCCGCGCCATGGTTGCGCCCTTCCATCTGACGCAGGGCGTACTCGGCCAGCGCCCGCGGGAAGTTGGCCACGCCGAAGTACGAACGACCGTAGTGGAAGTCGCAGTACTGCGCGAGTTGCGCGTCGGTCTCGTAGTAGCTCTCGTCCTTCGAGGCCGGCGGGCGCACCGGTTCGCCCTCGACGTAGCGGAATCCGGCGTGCTGGAAGAAGTGCCGACGGAAGGCGTAACGGGCATCTCGCGTCGCCTCGTTGCCGGTCGAGATCCACGAGCCACCCTTGATCAGGTTGTGCTGGTTGTCGAAGGTCGGCACGGAGAAGTCGTCGTAGATCGGGTGCGGCTCGAAACCCTCGAAGGCATCGATGGGCGTCTCGGTCCACTGCCAGACATTGCCGATCACGTCATAGAAGTCGCCCTGGGCGAAGCGGTCGACCGGGCAGGCCGAGGCCCAGTACTCGAGGTTGATGTTGCCTGGCGCCCGCTCGCCCCATTCCGGCTCGTCGGGCACGCCGGCGACCTGGCGCAGGCGCTCGTACTCCGGCTCGGTGGGCAGCCGGATGGACTTGCCCGTGGTCTCGGCAAGCCAGTTGCAGAAGGCCTTGGCCTCGAGGTAGTTGACGTCCACCGGCCAGTCCCAGGGCATGTCGATCTCCCGGGTCATGGTGCGGTACCCCCAGGAGTCGCCACGTGGCACCCAGAAGATCGGGTGGACCGCGCCGCGGAAATCCAGCCAGCGGCGCCCCTCCTCGGTCCACCACTCGGGCGTCTCGTAGCCACCGGCCTCGACGAAGGCGAGGAACTCGGCGTTGGAAACCTGCATGCGGCTGGCGCGGAACGCGTCGACGTGCGTCGCCAGCCGGCCGTATTCGTTGTCCCAGCCGTACAGGGGGGCATCGTGCGACTTGCCCTGCACCACGGTGCCGCCGGTGACGTCGAGCAACTCGTTTACCGGTGCGGCCGCCGGTTCGGCCACGGCCGTGTCGCATATCGGCCACTCGTCATGCGGTCGCACCCACTCGAGGTCGAGCTGGCGGATCAGCACCGAGGACGTCTCCAGGTGGATGCGCTCGTGCTCGATGCCCATGAAGATCGACCAGGTCGGGTGGTCGTCCCAGCGCACCGGCGGGGTCCAGTCGAGCTCGCTGATCAGTTGGTCGACGCGCTCGCGCACCTTGCGACGGTACTCGCGTACGCGGTCGACGGTCGGCCAGTCGTAGTGATCGTCGTTGAGGTCGTCCCAGGACATCTCGTCGACGCCGATGGCGAACATGCCCTCGAGCTGTGGGTCGATGCGGGTGGTCGCCTTCGCGGTGACCAGCTTGTTGATATAGAAGGTCGCGGTGTGACCGAAGTAGAAGATCAGCGGGTGGCGCAGCGGTTCGGGGCGCTCGTAGAAGGCCTGGTCGTCGGTGAGCACCTCGAACAGCTTTTCGTAGGTATCCATGGTGCGGTGGAAGTAGGCGCGCACCGCTTCGCGCTTGCTCTCGGCATCGGTTCCCGTCAGCAGGACCGAACGGCTCTTGAGTCGGGACAGCATGACAATCTTCTCCTTGGACGGTTTTTGCACCGATCAACGAACGGAAAACGCAGGGAATATCGACCGACTTTAGGCTATCGAACCACGGGTATAAACCGCGCTGGGCCCGGCCCGGGATGTCTTTCGATCCACGGGGGCACTAGACTGCGCCTGGGACACGTATCGCAACCACCGTCAGGAAGACCCGCCATGCTCACCAAGCTGATTCCCCCTCCGGTCGCCCTGTTGATTGCCATTGCGCTGGTCTACGCGCTGGCGACGCTCTGGCCCGGCGCGACCCTCGACTGGCCCTGGCTGACCTGGCTCGCCTGGGGGTTGTTTGCCACCGGCGGCCTGCTCATGCTGGCGGCCGTGATCTCGCTGGCACAGGCGCACACCACCATCAACCCGATCCATCCCGAGCGCACCCGCCACCTGGTCACCAGCGGCATCTACCGACTCAGCCGCAACCCGATCTACCTCGGCGACGCCTTGCTGCTCGCGGGTGTGGTCTGCTGGTTCGGCCACCCGGCGGGCGTTTTGGCCATCGCCGCGTTCGTCGGGTTCATCGACCGCTTCCAGATTCGCGGCGAAGAACGCGTGTTGACGCAGCGCTTCGGTGCCGGCTACTCCGCCTACCGCGCCCGCACGCGTCGCTGGATCTAGCAGGCGACAGATACTCCCCAGCCGCCGCTACGGCCAACCCGCGCGAATAACCCATCAAAAAACTTTGATTTGTGTCAGAGACGACAAACAATTAGCGTGGCTCAACATTGGCGGCCTCTCCGGTCGGAATCATCCGACTCGATCTCGATTCGAGTCCGGATCGATGACCCGACTGACCGAACATGACCGCCCCGCGTAACCACCGGTGTACTGCCAGGCCCTGATGACCCCCGCCGCCGACAGCCCACTACTGACCAAGTCCTATCTGTTGATGGTAGTCGCCGCCTGCCTGGCCATCGGCAGTGTCGGACTGGTCGCGCCGCTGCTGATCACCGATCCGGGCCCACTGGGTCTGCCACTGCCGCGCGAGAGTGCCCTCGCGGCCCTGCTGGCCGGCCTGGGACTTGGCGCCCACCTGCAAGGATGGCGGGTACTGCACAGCGGTGCCGGGCTCGCCTTGCTGGCGCTGGTCGGCTACAGCCTGGCCACTCACGGCATCCATCTGCCCGCCAGCCTCAGCCCCGACCACGGCGGCGGTCACGACCACCTCTCCATCGAGGCCGCCCTGCTGCTGGCCGCCATTGCGGTCAGCCTGATGATCCCCGGCACCTCCCGACTGGCGCGTCGCCCCTGGCGCTGGGTCGGCGCGCTGATGCTGTTCCTTGGCACCATCTCGGTGTTCTGGATGCTGCTCGGCAACACGCCATGGCTGCAGTTCCAGTCGACGGCCGCCTGGGTGGCCGCGCTGTTCACCCTGTTGTTTGGCGGCGCCATGCTGCTCGCCGGCCGGCTGCGCGACAGCGATCTTCGCGAACTGGGATCGATCGCCGTGACGGCGGGGCTGCTCGGCTCCCTGATCGCCGCCCTGGCGTGGTACCAGCTCTCGCTGCTGCACAACCGCGACCTGCAGGCGATCGGTGAAATCCAGCTCGACCGCGTCGAGAGTGTCAGTCACCAGGCCCTGACCGACCGTGTCCACACCCTCAAGCGCCTGGCGGAACGCTGGCAACTGATCGGCAGCCTGCCGACGGCCGATTCGATTCGCGAGAGGGAGGCCGAAACCTACCTGCGCGACATGCAAAGCCTGCTGGTCGTGGCCATGCTGGACCGCCAACAGGACGTGGTCTGGCACGCCGATCGCGGTCGCCGTGGCGGTGAACTGCTGGCCGACTTGCTCGCCAAACCCCAGACCCGTGACTGGCTGTCGCAGCGCGATCCGTCACCACGCCTGCTACTGCTGGACGACCCATCCAGCCACGGCAACAGCAACAGCCTGATCGCCGTTCCCATGGTCAACCCGCAGCGGCGCGAAAAGCAGTTCCTCGCGTTGCTCGATTTCGACAGCCTGCTTCACCAGGCACTGCAACCGCAGGCACAACCATTGGCCGTTCACCTCGACACGGACGATGGCGTGCATATCGAGCTCTACAGCGACCCGGAGCACCACGAGCACAAGGCGGTACTCGCGCAGCGCGAACTGACGCTTCCCTTCGGACCGACACTGTCGGCCCGCAGCTACCTCGAGGATGGCCAGCAACCGCTCATCGCCTCGCTGCTGCCCTCGGCCGTCACCCTGATCGGGCTGGCGATCACCTACCTGATCGTGCTGATGCTGGCGCTCGGGCAAAATCGTCTCGCCCAGACCCGCCGCCTGGCCGCGGCCCACCGCGAACTGGAATCCCAGCAGATCATCCAGCAGATGATCCTGCATTCCGAATCGCTCGAACACACCCTGACGTCGGTCTGCGAACTGATGGAGGAGCACGACCCCGACTCGCGCTGCTCGATCATGCTCAGCGACGAGTCGGGCGAGAACCTGCATCTCGCCGCGGCACCCAGCCTGAGCGCCGCCTACCGCGCGGCAATGACCATGATCCCGATCACCGATATCGGCACCTGCGGCACCGCAGCGAATCGGCGCGAGCCGGTGATCACCGAAGACATCGCCAAGGACGACCGCTGGACCGGGTTTGCCGAACTGGCCGCCGACAACGGCCTGCGCTCCTGCTGGTCCTACCCGTTGCTGGCTTCCGACGGCACGGTGCTCGGCACCTTTGCCAGCTACCGCGGCGAGCCGGGCACGCCGTCGCAGACCCATCGCCGCCAGATCGCACGGGCCGCGGACCTGATCTCGCTTGCCATCGAACGTCACCGGGATCGCTCGGCCCTCGAGGAAAACGAGCAGCGCTACCGCTCGCTGTTCGCCTACAACCCGGACGCGGTCTTCTCGCTGGACAGCCGGGGGCGGCTGAAGACCTTCAATCACGCCACCGAGGCCATGCTGGCCCGCCCGCACGTCGACCTGTCCGGCCAATCACTGATCGAGCTGATCGACGCAAGCGAACGACAGACCATCCAGGAGGCCGTCGATCGCACCCTGCGGGGTCGGACCCAGGTCACCGAGCTGACCGTCACGCACGACGACGCCAGCCGGCACGAGTTCGACGTCACCTTCCTGCCGATGGTGATCAACGGCCGGATCGAGGCCGCCTACGGCATTGCCAAGGACGTGACCGTCCGCAAGCGACAGGAACGGCGCCTGCGCACACTCGAGCGTAGCGTCGAGGCGAGCATCCATGGCGTGATCATCGCGGACGCACGTCAGCCCGACCTGCCGATCGTCTACACCAACGCCGCCTTCACCCAGATCACCGGCTACCGGGCCGACGAAGTGATCGGGCGCAACTGCCGGTTCCTGCAGGGCGAGCAGACCGATCCGGCCGCCATCGATCAGATCCGCCTGGGACTGGCCGCCAAGCAGCCGGTGCGCGTATTGCTGCGCAATTACCGCAAGGACGGCAGCCTGTTCTGGAACGAGTTGCATATCGCCCCGGTGGAGGACGAGCACGGCGAGGTCACCCACTTCGTCGGCCTGCAGAATGACGTCTCGGCGCACAAGTCCTACGAGGCGCAGCTGGCCTTCAACGCCACCCACGATGCGTTGACCGGCCTGGGCAACCGGACCCTGTTCGAGGATCGCCTGACGCACACCGTCGAGCTCACCCGCCGTCGCGGCACCCGGGTGGCGGTGCTGTTCATCGACCTCGACGAGTTCAAGCCGATCAACGACAGCCTCGGGCATGCCGTGGGCGACAAGATCCTGATCGAGGTAGCGCGCCGGCTCGAGGAACAGATGCGCGCCGAGGACACCCTGTCGCGCTTCGGCGGCGACGAGTTCGTCGCCCTGCTGGCCGACATCGACGGCGAGGACGAGGCGCTGATGGTGGCCGAGCGGCTGCTGCCCGAAATCGGTCGCCCCTACCGCATCGACGAGCACGAGCTGTACCTGAGTGCGAGCATCGGCATCGCCATCAGCGAGCCGGGTCAGGAGAACGCCACCGCATTGATCCAGCAGGCCGACATGGCGATGTACCGGGCCAAGCAACAGGGCCGGAACACCTGCCAGATCTTCAACGAGGACATCGACACCCAGGTGCGCCACCGCGTCGGCCTGCGCAATGACCTGCAGGAGGCACTCGAGCACGGCGATTTCCAGGTCTTCTACCAACCGCTGGTGCTGGGCGAGGAGCGCCGCATTGCCGGGCTCGAAGCCCTGCTGCGCTGGCAGCACCCCACCCACGGCTGGATCTCGCCGGCCACCTTCATCCCGCTCGCCGAGGAAACCGGCCAGATCATCCCGTTGAGCGAGTGGGTGCTCGAGCGAGCCTGTCGCGACATGAAGACCCTGGTCGACCACGGCCTGAAGGACGGGCGCGTGGCCATCAATCTCTCGCCGGTGCAGTTCAACCGGCCCAACTTTCTCGCCACCATCCGCCGCATGCTCGAGCTCAGCGGGTTGCCGGCCAACCGGCTCGAACTCGAGCTGACCGAAGGCATCCTGATGAACGAGACGGAAACGGCCATCGAGACACTGCACCAGCTGCGCGACAGCACCATCAGCGTCTCGATCGACGACTTCGGCACCGGCTTTTCCAGCCTGAGCTACCTCAAGCACCTGCCGATCGACAAGATCAAGATCGATCGCAGCTTCATCCAGGGCGTGGAGCACAGCGCCGACGATGCCGCGATCGTGCAGGGCGTGATCTCGATGGCGCACCATCTCGGCATCAAGGTGGTCGCCGAGGGCATCGAGACCGAGGCCCAGCGCGACATCCTGGTCGGCTGGGGCTGCGACATCCTGCAGGGCTATCTGTTCGCGAGGCCGATGCCGCTCGACGAGCTGACCGGCTGCCTGCGTCACAACCGCCAGATCGCGGATCACATCGACCCGCCCACGTCATGACGCTACCCTGACGCCACGAAAAAACGCCCCCGGAGCCGTGCTCGCGGGGGCGTTTTTCGTTGGCGATGCCAGATCACCGTGTCTGGTGCGCCCGACAGGATTCGAACCTGTGACCTTCGGCTTCGGAGGCCGACACTCTATCCAGCTGAGCTACGGGCGCGTTCTTGGCGAGGAGGCCTCACCAGGCAAGGGCGGCATGATAGCGGCTTGACCGCCTCACGTCCATGGCACGCAGCCGCTATCACCCATTCAGCGCGTCACCCACCACCTGCTCGGCCTGGGCGAAGATTTCCTCGAGATGGCCGGGGTCACGGAAGCTCTCGGCGTAGATCTTGTAGATCGGCTCGGTCCCGGACGGGCGCGCGGCGAACCAGCCGTTGGCGGTTTCCACCTTGAGCCCACCGATCGGCGCGTCGTTGCCGGGCGCCCGCGTGCGGATGCCGGTAACCGCCTCGCCGGCCAGGGTGTCGATGGCAAGCGAATCCGGGTCGAGCGCCTTGAAGCGCGCCTTCTGCTCGTCGCTGAGCGCGGCATCGCGGCGCGCGTAGAACGGCTGGCCGTACTGGTCGATCAGCCGATTGAAGCGCGCCCAGACGTCCTCGCCGGTCACCGCGAGGATCTCGGCGGCCAGCAGGCCCATGGTCAGGCCATCCTTGTCGGTATTCCAGACCTCGCCGTTGCGGGCCAGGAAGGTGGCGCCTGCCGATTCCTCGCCGCCGAAGCCGAGCCAGCCGTCGGTCAGGCCGGGCTGAAACCACTTGATGCCCACCGGCGTTTCATAGACCTCGCGGCCCAGGCCGCCGGCGACGCGGTCGATCATCGAACTCGACACGATGGTCTTGCCCACCTTGAGATCGTGGCGCCAGTCGGGACGATGACCGAACAGGTAATCGATGGAGACCGACAGGAAATGGTTGGGATTGATCAGCCCGCCCTCGGGGCTGACGATGCCGTGGCGATCGGCGTCGGTGTCGTTGCCGAAGGCCACGTCGAAGCGGTCCTTGATCTTGAGCAGGCCCGCCATCGCGTAGGGCGACGAGCAGTCCATGCGGATCTTGCCGTCGTGATCGAGCGGGATGAAGCGGAAATCCGGCTCGACCTGCCGGTTGACCACGGTCAGGTCCAGCCCGTAGTGCTCGGCGATCGGCTCCCAGTACGGCAGCCCCGCCCCGCCCATCGGGTCGACACCGATCGACACCCCGGCGCGGGCGATCGCCTGCATATCGACGACCGTGTCGAGTGCCTCCACGTAGGGACGGATGAAGTCCACGCCCTCGGCCGACTCCCCCTTGATCGCCCGTTCGAACGGCTGGCGGGCGATTCCCTGCCAATCGGCCAGCAACTCGTTGGCACGCGCTTGGATCCAGCCGGTCGCGCCGGTGTCCGCGGGCCCGCCATGCGGCGGGTTGTACTTGAAACCGCCGTCGGCCGGCGGATTGTGTGACGGGGTGAGGATGATGCCGTCGCAGCGTGCCCCGCCGGCGCGATTCGCCGCGATGATCGCCTGGGAGATCACCGGGGTCGGCGTGGGGGCATTGTCGTGCTGGTAGCGGAACCGCACGCCGGCCGCCGCCAGCACCTCGACGCAGGTCATGAACGCCGGCCAGGCCAGTGCGTGGGTATCGAAGCCGATCAGGATCGGGCCATCGGTGCCCTCGCGCTTGCGGTAGTCGACCAGCGCGGCGGTGACCGCGGCGATATGGGCCTCGTTGAACGAGCCGTTGAGGCTCGAGCCGCGATGCCCGGAGGTACCGAAGGAAATGCGTTGCGACGGGTCCTCCACCAGCGGTTCGCCCTGGTAATAGGCACTGATCAGACGGGGCACGTCGACGAGGAAGTCACGGGGTGGCGTCTGGCCGGCTAGTTCGTGCAATGGCATGGGTCGGGAATCCTTCGGCTATACAGTCGTTGACGTCTGAGGCGTTTCACGCGCCCGCGTGGCCGGGCGGGCGTCAATCAATGCGGCAGGTGACCGCAGCTGCCGGCCTCGAACGGCGGCAGCGGGTCGACCTCGGCCTGGCGGTGCGACGCCACGCGGGCCAGGGCCAGCGAGGCGATGCGCACCGCTTCGGGATCGGCCCGCGAGGTGAGCACCACCGGCACGCAGGCGCCCAGGACGATGCCGGCAAAACGCGCCCCGGCCAGGTACTCGAGATCCTTGTAGAGGATATTGCCTGAGACCAGATCCGGAACCAACAGGATGTCGGCGTGGCCGGCCACGGGGCTGATCAGGCCCTTGATGCGCGCCGACTCGCCCGAGATCGCCGTGTCGAACGCCAGCGGCCCGTCGATCTGCGCGTGCGCGATCTGGCCGCGCTCGCCCATCTTGGCCAGGCAGGCGGCATCCAGGGTCGAGGGAATGGCCGGGTTGACCATCTCGATCGCCGACAGGGCCGCCACCCGCGCCCGTTGGTTGCCCAACCACCAGGTCAGGTTGACCGCATTCTGCAGGATCTCGGCCTTGGCGCGCACGTCCGGCTGGATATTGATCGCCGCGTCGGTGATGAACAGGAGCTTGTGGTAGCTCGCCATCTCGGCCATGAACACGTGCGAGATGCGCGGGCCGCGTCGCAGTTCGCGGATGATCGGCCGCAGGAACACGTCGCTGTGAATCGCCCCCTTCATCAGGAGGCTCACCCGGCCCGACTCGACCGCGTCCACCCCGGCGCGGGCCGCCTGCTCCGGCCCGGCGGCATCGACCACCGGGAAGCTCACGCCCTGCTCGGCCATCAGCGCCTCGATGCGAGCCGCCCGGCCGATCAGTACCGGCTCGATCAGCCCGGCGTCGGCGGCGTGCCGCGCCGCCTCGACGATTGGCGCCTCGTCGGCCCCGACCACGGCCGTCGGGGCCGGCGGCAGGCCCCGAGCCTCCTCGATCAGTTGATCGAGACTGCGTATTTCATCGGCTGAATGTCCTGTCATGTCCCTTCCCTGTCGTCACGCGGCGCCGGGGCCCCGGCCATGCCGTCACACGTCGATGTCGTCCTGCCCGGCGAAGCGTTCGAAATCCGGCAGGTCCGCGAGCGAGTCGAGGCCGAAATCGGCGAGGAACTCGCGCGTGGTGCCCAGCATTTCCGGCCGCCCCGGACTGTCCTTGACCCCCAGGCTCCTCACCCAGCCGCGTTCGGCCAGCTGCTTGAGGATCTGCGGGTTGACCGCCACCCCGCGCGCCGCTTCGATCTCCCCACGGGTGATCGGCTGGCGCCAGACAATCAGCGCGAGCGTCTCCAGGGCCGCGCGACTGAGCTTCGGCACCCGCCCCGGTTCGCCGGCCTTGAGATACGGGGCCACGGCGGCGGTGGCCACCAGGTGCCAGACGCGGCGCCCCCCGACCTCGCGGGAGGCCAGCTCGATGAAGCGATGCGACTCCCACCGGGCGGCTACGCGAGCCAGCGTCGCCTCGAGCAGCTCCGGCGCGGTCTCCTGCCCCACCATCGCCCCCAACGAGTCCAGTGACAGCGGCTCGTCGATCGTCAGCAACAGGGCCTCGACCAGTTCGACCAGCCCCTCGGGCGGCTCGCTGCCGCTTGAGGCGCGCTGATCGGGGGGCATCGCGGGTGGTGCCTTGTCGGTCATCCGGGCATTTCCTCCTCAACGGTCGGTTCGGCGGGCGAGCCGGCCAGGCGAAACAGGGTCACGGGGCCGAAGGGCTCGTCCTGCGACCAGTCGAGTGCGTGGGTGCGCGAGAGTTCCAGCACCGCCACGGTGGTCACGGCCACGCCCATCCGCCCCTCCTCGGGACGAAATACCTCGGCCAGCTCGCAACGGCTCCGGTCCGCCAGCACATCGAGGATATCGGTCATGCGCTGTCGAATGGAAAGCCCCTCGGCGCGCACGTGGTGGGCACGACGCACGCTGCCCTCGCGCAGCAGCCCGTTCATCGCCGCGATCAACCCGGCGAGATCGGCCGGCACCGGTGGCGCGGGCAGCTGCTCGGGCGGCTCGACCGACAACGCGAACCAGTCGCGGCCGCGGCGGGGCCGCTCGTCCAGGAGACCGGCGGCCCGGGTGGTGCGCTCGTACTCGAGCAGGCGCTCGACCAGCTCGGCGCGCGGGTCGAGCGGTTCCTCCTCGTCGTCCTCGCGCGGCTCGGGCGGCAGGAGCATGCGCGACTTGATCTCGGCCAGCCAGGCGGCCATCAGCAGGTACTCGGCGGCCAGTTCGATCGCCATCGACTTCATCAGGGCGAGGTACTCGAGGTACTGCTCGGTGACCCGTGCGACCGGGATCTCGAGGATGTCGATGTTGTGCTTGCGGATCAGGTAGAGCAGCAGATCCAGCGGCCCCTCGAACTGCTCGAGCCAGATCGCGAGCGCATCGGCCGGGATGTAGAGATCCAGCGGCAGCTGCTCGAGCGGCTGGCCCGACACGCGCGGCGTGGCATCGACCCAGCGCCGCGAATCGTCTGCCGGGATGTGGGCTTCAGAGGACATGGATCAGGGCGTTGAACCAGCCGAGCAGCGTGCCCATGATCGGCAGCAGGATCGCCGAGAGCACGCCAGTGACCAGGAGCACCACCACGATCGGCAGCCCCCAGGGCTCGAGGCGTGACATCGTGTCGCCCCAGCGTGCCGGCAGCACGGCCACCAGCATCCGACCACCATCGAGCGGCAGGATCGGCAACAGGTTGAACACGGCCAGTATCAGGTTGATGAAAATCCCCACCTGCCCCATCAGGGCCAGCGGTTCGGCGAACGCCATCCCGCCGTCGAGCCCCTTCAGGGCCAGGACGGTGACCAACGCCCAGCCGAGCGCCATCACGACGTTGACAGCCGGTCCGGCGGCGGCCACCAGGAACATGCCGCGACGCGGGTCACGCAGGCGGGCGGCATTCACCGGCACCGGCTTGGCCCAGCCGAAGACGAACGGGGTGAACAGGTACATCAGCAGCGGCACGACGATCGTGCCCAGCCAGTCGACGTGGCGGATGGGATTGAGCGTCAGCCGCCCGGCGCGCTTGGCGGTGGGATCGCCCAGCGCGTTGGCGACATAGCCGTGGGCGGCCTCGTGGACGGTCACCGCCAGCAGGATCGGCAGGATGCCGATCGCGATCTTCTGCAGGAACGAAAGCTCCAGCACGTCCGGCTCAGTCCGCCAGCTCGGGCGGCACGCCGCCCAGCCCCTCGCGCTGGACGTCGAAATCATCACCGGTCAGGTCGAGCACCGTGCCCGGGATCTGCTCGAGAAAGCCCGCGCCGGCGATCAGGTCGACCTGGTTGGTGACCGCGGTGGGAAAGAGCGCCGGATCGTCGAGTGGCTCGTCGAGGTCCGGGATCACCAGCGAGGCGCTCAGGATGGGGGCATCCAGGGCCTCGAGGATGGCGCGCAACACCACCTGCGAGGGCACCCGCAGGCCGATCGAGCGCTTCTTCTCGTGCTGCAATCGCCTGGGGACCTCGCGCGTCGCCGGCAGGATGAAGGTGTAGGGGCCGGGGATATGGGTCTTGAGAAAACGAAACTGGACGTTATCCACCTTGGCGTAGACCCCCAGCTCGGATAGATCGCGCACCGACAGGGTCATATGGTGGATGCCATCGTCACGCCGGATGCGGCCGATACGCTCGATTGCGTTCTTGTCCTCCAGACGGCAGGCCAGCGCGTAACCCGAGTCGGTCGGCACGACCACGATCTGCCCGCGGGCGATGGCGTCGGCGGCCTGCTTGACGAAGCGTGGTTGGGGTGTCTCGGGATGGATGTCGAGCATCTTGCTCATGGGTGATCCTCGTGGCGGCAAATGGCAGTGGCGGCGGGCCCGGTTGTCGGCTGAAGAAGCGGATGGCCAAACGGCTCGCTCCCCGCACCCTCACGCCCATGTTAGTGTACTGCAAGCGGCCGCAGGGACGTCCTGCCGGCCCCGATACCAGGCCCCTTTTTCGTTACGCGAGACACGATGAAATTCCTGTTCGATTTCTTCCCCATCCTGCTGTTCTTCGGCGCCTATCACCTCGAGGGGATCTACGTGGCCACCGCGGTGGCGATGGTCGCCTCCGTGGTGCAGATCGCCGCCGGCTGGCTGATGTGGCGCAAGGTCGAGCGGATGCACTGGGTGTCCGCGGGACTGATCGTCGTGTTCGGCGGCATGACGCTGATCCTGCAGAACCCGCTGTTCATCATGTGGAAGCCCACCATCCTCAACTGGCTGTTCGCGCTGGTCTTCCTGGGTAGCGCCTTCATCGGCAAGAAGCCGCTGGTCCAGCGGATGATGGAACACATCATCCAGGTACCGCGGGCCATCTGGCATCGTGTCAACTGGGCCTGGGTGGGTTTCTTCGTGTTGTCGGGCGTGGCCAACATCCTGGTCGCCTACCAGTTTTCCGAGGAGTTCTGGGTCAACTTCAAGCTGTTCGGCCTGATGGGCATGACCTTCGTGTTCATGATCCTGCAGGGGCTCTATCTGGGCCTGTACGCCGAACGCCCCGCCGAGGTCGAGGCGGAGACCGGCCCGCCGGACCGAGACGAACGCCCCTGATCGTCACCCCGTGACACCGACCCGACCCGCATCGCAATGGAGGACGCCGCCGCAATGCAATGGTTTATGATCGTGGCCAACGACGTGGCCGACAGCGCCCCGCTGCGGGCCGAGCACCGCGACGCCCACCGGGCGCGCATCGAGTCGATGACCGACGAGGGCCGCATCCTCACTGCCGGCCCCCTGCCGATCGACCCCGCCGACCCGGACCGGGGCCTGTCGGGCAGCCTGATCGTCGCGGCCTTCGAGGACCTCGCGGCCGCCCGCCGCTGGGCCGAGTCCGACCCGTTCGCCGTCGGCGGCGTGTACGCCTCGGTCGACGTGCGCCCCTACAAGCCGATTTTCGCTGCCACCGGCTAGCATCGGACGGCACCGCGCCATCACAACGAAAAACGAACCACACGAAACAACCAAAGGATACGTTCATGGATAGCAAACTGATCGCCGACCGCCTCCCCCATCGTCGTCACCGCCTGGCCATCGCGCTGAGCGCGGGGCTGCTGCTCAGCGCCGGGGCGATGACCGGCTGCAGCGAGGATCGAGCGACGACCGCCGAGAAGACCCCGCTGGGTCAGCAGGCGAGCCCGGGCGGCGCGTACGCCACCATCGAGGACGGCGAGGTGATCGCCCGCATCAACGGCTCGCCGCTCTACCGCGAGAACCTCGAGGTGGTGAAGGAAAACCTCGGCGCCGAGGTGCCCGAGGAGCGCCTGGTCAGCCGCATGGTCGAGCTGCGCCTGCTGGCCGACCGCGCCCGCGAGGAAGGCCTGGACCGCGACCCGCAGACCCAGGCACGCATCCAGAACGCCATCGACAACCAGCTCGCCAACGCCTACCTCGTGAACTACATGACCGAGATGGAGGTGAGCGAGTCCGACGTCGAGGCCGCCTACGACAAGGAAATGGAGGCCCTGGGCAAGGAAACCCAGTACCGCGCCATGCACATCCTGGTCGAGGACGAAGAGACCGCCCGCGACCTGATCGCGCAGCTGGACGACGGCGCCGACTTCGGCGAACTCGCCCAGGAGCATTCCAAGGACACCGGCTCCGGCGAAGCGGGCGGCGACCTGGGCTGGTTCTCGCTCGACCAGATGGTCGAGCCGTTCGCCGATGCCGTTGGCGCCCTGGAACCGGGGCAGCGTGCCGACGAGCCGGTCGAGACCCGTTTCGGCTGGCACATCGTCCAGCTCGAGGAGACCCGGCCGATGCCCAAGCCGACGCTCGAGCAGATGCGCCCGGAACTGGAGGATCGCGCCCGGCGTGACGCCATCAACGGGATGATCGCCGAGTTGCGCGATTCGGCGAATGTCGAGATCCTGACCAGCGACGTACGCTCGATGGTCGAGCGGGACGGTGACGCCGATAGCCAGACAGACAGCCAGGCAAGTAACCAGGCCGACAACGCATCGGGCGAGTCAGCTGAGGCCGGCGACGAGTCCGACATGGGCAGCCTGCCGGCCGAGCCGCTCAAGGCCATGCCCTGAACCGGGCCACGCCCATCCGTCACACGGCAACAGGAAAGACCATGACGAAACAAGTCGTAACCGGTGAGGAGCTCAAGCAGACCGCGCTGGGGCAGGAACTGAGCGACGAGCAGTGCCGCCTGCTCGCGAGCGTGTGCACGCGCCGCGAGGTGAGCAACGGCGAGATCCTGTTCGAGGAAGGCCAGATCAGCGACACGCTGTTCATCGTGATCCAGGGTCGATTCGCGGTCAGCCGCGATACCGGCCGCGGGTTCTCCGACACCCTGCACCTGCTCGAGACCGGGCAACTGGCCGGGGAGTCGGGCTTTCTCGACGGAACCCCGCACAGCGCGACCCTGCGCGCCGTCGGCGATGCCCGAGTGGTCATGCTCGACCGGGCCCACCTCGAGTCGCTGCTGGTCGACCACCCGATCCTCGTCTACAAGGTGATGCGGGCGATCGTGCACAGCGTGCGGGAGATCATCCGACGCATGAACCGTCAGCACAGCGAGCTGCTGAGCTACATCAATCCGAGCATCGGCCGGTTCTGACCCGGTCGGATACCCGGATGCAGAAAAGGGCCGTGATCCCGCGATCACGGCCCTTTTTCTTAGGGGCGGGCGAATGCGGCGCGGTCGTCAGGGCCCGCCGAGCGATGCGCGCAACGCCTCGTCCCAGCGCACCGCGTCGAGGTAGCAGTTGGGGGCCACCTCGTTGAGCGAGGAGACGGCCGTCTCGCCATCGCCCTCAAGCCACTGGCCCTTCTCGTAGAAGCGCACGTACTCGAGCAACTCGCCCAGGCTGCCCTGCCCTTCGAGCAGGGCCTTGGCGATGTCGTCGGTCAGCGGCAACTCCTCGATCAACTGGGCGAGCGGCTGGTTGTAGAAGGCATCGAGATTGGAGAACAACCCGACCAGGAAGGCGGTCGGCGGATTGGCCAGGCGACTCTGTGCCGCCAGCAGCTCGGCGAACCGCGCCCGGATCATGGTGTTGTGGATCAGGGCCGGCGGCTTGCCGTCCACGCCCGTCAGGGCCGACAGGTAGACCAGGCTGCGCACGGCCTTCAGCCCCAGCAACCGCACCGCCTCCTCGACGGAATCCACCTGCCGCCGGAGCCCGATCGCCGCCGAGTTGACCAGCCGCAACAGGCGGTAACTCAGCGCGAGATCGGTATTGATGCGCTCGACGATCTCGCCGAACTCGGCCTCGTCGTCCTGCAACAGGATCAACAGCCCCATCAGGTTGGCCTTGGAGGCGCGCACGGTCGGGCGTGTCACCATCTCCGGGCGAGAGACGAAGTGGCCCTGGAAGAAGTCGACACCCGCGTCACGCAGGCGATCATAGACGTCCCACTCCTCGACCTTCTCGGCGATCACCTTCAGGCCGGCCCGGTGCGCCGCCGGCACGGCGGCGACGATCCGGTCGGTCCCTTCGGCCAGGGTGTCGAACTTGACGTAGTGGCTTTCGGCCACGCAGGGGCGGTCGATCGCCTCGGGCGGAAAGTCGTCCAGCGCGATGCGATAGCCCGCCCTCTTGAGTCGCCTGAGGGACTCGGCGGTCTGCTCGTTGCATTCGACCGTCTCGAGGATCTCGAGCACCACGGACGGGGCGACGATGCCCTCGAGCACGTCGCTGTGCAGGAGCTTGCCGGGCACGTTGATGAACGCCTGCTTGCCGCCGACGAGGCTGTCGAGGCCGATCTCGCTCAGGGCGTTGAGCACCGTCGAGGCGGTGGCCTGGTTGGAATTGCCGATCCGGGCCACCTGGTCGGCGTCCGCGGCACGGTACAGCAGCTCGTAGCCGACGGTATTGAGGTCGGCATCCACGATCGGCTGACGGGCGAGCCGCACGGACTGGACGATCCGTTGGATCGCCTCGTCGTTGCTGGGGTTGTGATCGGCCTGTGCCATGGCGTGTCGAACTCCCGGGTCATCCGGCGTGATGGCCGCCGGTGGCGTGGACCATCATAGCCGCTGGATCCCTAGGCGGAGAAACGCATCGACAGTCGCAGTCGGCCCTGGCGGTCGATCTCGAGGAGCTTGACGTCCACCTCGTCCCCCTCGTTGACCACGTCGGTGACCTTCTCGACCCGGCTGTCGGCCATCTCGGAGATGTGCAGCAGGCCATCCTTGCCCGGGGCGATGTTGACGAAGGCGCCGAAGTCCTTAATGCCGACCACCTTGCCGTGGTAGACCTTGCCCACCTCGAGCTCGGCGGTCAGCTCCTCGACCCGGCGACGCGCCTCCTCGGCCGCTTCACCGTTGGGCGCGGCGATGGTGACGGTCCCATCCTCACCGATGTCGATCTGGCACTCGGTCTCGCGCGTCAGGGACTGGATGGTCGAACCGCCCTTGCCGATCAGGTCACCCTTGCGCTCCGGGTTGATGCGCATGGTGATGAAACGCGGCGCGTGCGAGGAGAGGTCGGTGCGCGCCTCGGCCAGGGCCTCGTTCATGCAACCGAGGATGTGGGTCCGCCCGGCGCGTGCCTCGCGCAGCGCCTCTTCCATGATCTCGCGGTTGATGCCCTCGATCTTGATGTCCATCTGCAGGGCGTTGACGCCGTCGGCGGTGCCGGCGACCTTGAAGTCCATGTCGCCGAGGTGGTCCTCGTCACCGAGGATGTCGGTCAGCACCACGAACTGCTCGCCCTCCTTGATCAGGCCCATCGCGATACCGGCCACCGGGGCCTTCATCGGCACGCCGGCATCCATCATCGCCAGTGAGGCCCCGCAGACCGAGGCCATCGAGGACGAGCCGTTGGACTCGGTGATCTCCGAGACCACGCGAATCGTGTAGGGGAACTCGTCCGCCGGCGGCAGCGCAGCCATCACGCCACGACGCGCCAGGTTGCCGTGACCGATCTCGCGGCGTTTGGGCGCGCCGAACCGACCGGTTTCGCCCACGCAGAACGGCGGGAAGTTGTAATGGAACAGGAACGGTTCCTTGCGCTCGCCGCCGACCGCGTCGATCAGCTGCGCGTCGCGGGCGGTGCCGAGCGTGGTCACCACCATCGCCTGGGTCTCGCCGCGGGTGAACAGCGCCGAGCCGTGGGCGCGCGGCAGGAAGCCGGTGCGGATGCTGATCGGGCGCACCGTGCGCGTATCGCGCCCGTCGATGCGCGGCTTGCCGGCGAGGATGTTGCCGCGCACCACGTCGGACTCGATGCCCTTGACCAGGGCGTCGACCGTCTTCTCGGTGACCGGCGGCTCGGCGGCCTCGTCGACAAAGCGCTCGCGGATCGCGCCGCGCAGCTGGCCGAGGCGGTTGCCGCGCTCGGCCTTGTCGGCGATCTGGTAGGCGGACTCGATCTCGGCACGGAAGGCCGCGTCGATCTGCCCGGCCAGCGCGGAGCTGTCGGCCGGCGGCGTCCACTCGATCGGCGGGCGGGCGGCCTCGGCGGCCAGGGCCTCGATCGCCTTGATGGCCGCCTGCATCTGCTCATGGCCGAACATGACCGCGTCGAGCATGACGTCCTCGGGCAGCTGGTCGGCCTCGGACTCGACCATCAGCACGGCCTTGTCGGTCCCGGCGACCACCAGGTCCAGCCGCGACCCGGTCAGTTGCGCCGGGCTCGGGTTGAGCACGAACTCGCCGTCGATGTGGCCGATGCGCGCCGCACCGATCGGGCCGGCAAACGGCGCACCGGAAAGCGACAGCGCCGCCGAGGCCCCGAGCAGGGCCGGGATCTCGGAGTCGACCTCGGGGTCGAGCGAAAGCACCTGCGCGATCACCTGGGTCTCGTGGGTAAAGCCCTTCGGGAACAGCGGGCGCACGGGGCGGTCGATCAGGCGCGCGACCAGGGTCTCGCCCTCGGTCGAACGGCCCTCGCGGCGGAAGAAGCTGCCCGGTACTCGGCCGGCGGCGTAGAACTTCTCCTGGTACTCGATCGTCAGCGGCAGGAAGTCCTTGCCCGGATCGGCGGTCGGCGCGACCACGGCGGTGACCAGGACCACCGTCTCGCCCATGGTCACCATGACCGCCCCGCTGGCCTGCCGGGCGATTTCGCCGGTCTCCAGGGTGACGGTGTGTTGACCGTACTCGAAGGACTGCTTGCTGACTGCCACGCTTGGCTCCTGACGTATCGAATGTGTTCGTGATGGGGACGGGGCCATTCAGGGCCCCGCAAACAAAAAACCCGCCGGCTTGCGGCGGGTTCCTAGTGTAACGGCAAGCGCTTACTTGCGCAGGCCCAGCTTTTTGATCAGGTCCTGGTAGCGGGTCAAGCTCTTGGACTTGAGATAGTCGAGCATCTTGCGGCGCTGGTTGACCAGCTTGAGCAGGCCACGGCGGGAGTGGTGATCCTGCTTGTGGGTCGCGAAGTGCTCGGTCAGGTGCGTGATCCGCTGGGTCAGCAGCGCGACCTGGACTTCCGGGGAACCGGTGTCGTTCGCGTCTTTGCCGAACTCAGCAACGATCTCGGCGGTGGTCTTTTCGTTCAGGGACATGGGAGTTCTCCTATCTGCCTGGGTGAAGCTTTAAAAGTCCATCGCGGGTCAGTGACGACCGGTCACCGTCCCGCAATGCGTCTGGGCCAAAAGCCCCTTACAACGCCGCGAACAATCGTCGCGGCGCGGTTCGCCCGTCATCCAGCACTTCCCCCATACCCAGGAAGAGGTCGTCGGGTGCGTAGAGTCGAAACCACCCGGTTTGTGGCGCGTTGGGCACAAACACCGGATGACCGTGGCGAATTGGTGTGACGCTGGCCGCATCCAGCACGACGGCCGGATAGGCGCCCAGCGCCGAATCGATCGGGAGGATAACACGATCGAGGGCGTCGAGCCCGCCCTCGGCGACCATCGCCTCGAGCTCCTCGAGCCGGTAGGTCGACTGCTCGTCCATCGACCAGGGGCCCAGTCCGATGCGGCGCAGCTCGGCCACCACCGCGCCGCAGCCGAGCGCCTCGCCGATATCCTCGACCAGCGTGCGGATGTAGGCACCCTTGCTCGAGTGCACCCGCAGGGTGAACTCGGTCGAGGAGAGCGCCTCGAGGGTGACCTCGTGGAAGTCGATCGTGCGCGCCTTGCGCTCGACCGTCTTGCCCTCGCGGGCCAGTTCGTAGAGGCGCTTGCCCTCGTGCTTGAGGGCCGAATACATCGGCGGGACCTGTTCGACGCGGCCACGAAAACGGGCCAGCACGGCCTCCATCGCCTCGGCATCCAGCGGCGGGACCTCGCGGGTCTCGATCACCTCGCCCTCGAGATCGCCGCTGTCGGTACGCGTACCCAGCCGGCCGGTGACCCGGTAGGTCTTGTCGGCGTCCAGCAACAGTCCCGAGATCCGGGTCGCCTGGCCGAAGCAGACCGGCAGCAGGCCACTGGCGGCCGGGTCGAGGCTGCCGGTATGGCCGGCCTTCGCCGCGTTGAACAACCGCCGCACGCGCTGCAGCGCCTGGTTCGAGCTGAGCCCCAGGGGCTTGTCGAACAGGACGATGCCGTTGATTTCGCGACCGCGACGCTTGCGTGCCATGCGAACTGACGCGGCCGGCTCAGTGCCGGCCGTCGGTGTCGATGGGGTCCGACTCGTCGGACGGATCGTCCTCGTCGCCGTCCTGCTCGCGCACCGCCCGGATCAGGGCATCCATCTGCATGCCCTGCTCGATCGAGTTGTCGAAGATGAAGGTCAGCTGCGGGACGATACGCAGGCGCATGCGATGACCCAGCTCGCCGCGCAGGTAACCGGCTGCCTCGTTGAGCCATTGCTCGGCGACCGGCTGCTCGCTGGCATTGAGCACGCTGTAGAAGATGCGGGCATGGGCGAGATCCCGCGAGACCTCGCAGTCCGTGACCGTCAACATGGTCAGCGGCGCGTTCGCCCCGCTGTCCACGCCGGAGTCGCGGATCAGCTCGGCGATCTCGCGCTTGATCTGGCCGGCCACCCGCTGGTGGCGCTGAAAACCCTGTGCCATCGCGTTCGCCTTACAGGGTCCGCTGGACCTCGACGCGCTCGAAGACCTCAATCTGGTCGCCGACCTTGACGTCGTTGTAGTTCTTCACGCCGATACCGCACTCCATACCGGAACGCACTTCCTGGACGTCGTCCTTGAAGCGGCGCAGCGACTCGAGCTCGCCCTCGTAGATGACGACGTTGTCGCGCAGGACGCGGATCGGGTTGTTCCGCTTGACCACGCCCTCGGTGACCATGCAGCCGGCGATCGCGCCCAGCTTCGGCGAACGGAACACGTCGCGCACCTCGGCGAGACCGACGAACTTCTCCTGGGTCTCGGTACCCAGCAGACCGCTCATGGCCGCCTTGACGTCGTCGAGCATCTCGTAGATGACCGAGTAGTAGCGGATCTCGACGTCCTGCTCGCCGGCCGTCTTGCGAGCGGCGGCGTCGGCACGGACGTTGAAGCCGATCACGATCGCGCTCGAGGTCGAGGCGAGGTTGATGTCGGACTCGTTGATGCCACCGACGCCGCTCATCAGCACGTTGACCTTGACCTCGTCGGTCGACAGCTTCTGCAGACTGTCGCGGATGGCTTCCGCCGAGCCCTGCACGTCGGCCTTGACCAGCACGTTGAGCGACTCGACCTCGCCTTCCTTCATCTGCTCGAACAGGTTCTCGAGCTTGGCGGCCTGCTGGGCGGCCAGGCGCGAATCACGCTGCTTGGCCTCGCGGAACTCGGCGATCTCGCGCGCCTTGCGCTCGTCCTCGATCACCACCAGCTCGTCGCCGGCCTCCGGCGTGCCGGACAGGCCCAGCACGACCACGGGGATCGACGGGCCGGCCGACTTGACCTGCTGGCCGTTCTCGTCGAGCAGGGCACGGACCCGGCCGTACTCCTTGCCCACGACAACGGTGTCGCCCTTCTTGAGCGTGCCGCTCTGCACGAGGATGGTCGCGACCGGGCCGCGCCCCTTCTCGAGCGAGGACTCGACCACGGTCCCGATGGCGTGACCCTCGACCGGGGCCTTGAGCTCCTGGAGCTCG
Source organism: Guyparkeria hydrothermalis (assembly GCF_023555375.1). Taxonomy (GTDB): domain Bacteria; phylum Pseudomonadota; class Gammaproteobacteria; order Halothiobacillales; family Halothiobacillaceae; genus Guyparkeria; species Guyparkeria hydrothermalis. Next base: position 33,421 of record NZ_JAJSEE010000005.1, on the reverse strand, counting down.
GCCTGCAGCAAGATCGCCTCGAGCAGTTGGTCGATGCCTTCGCCGGTGTGCGCGGAGACGTGCACGAACTGGGTGTCGCCACCCCACTCCTCGGAGATCACTTCCTCCTGGGAAAGCTCGGCACGGACGCGCTCGGGGTCGGCGCCGTCCTTGTCGATCTTGTTGACCGCCACGACCATCGGCACGTTGCCGGCCCGGGCGTGGTGGATCGCTTCCTTCGTCTGCGGCATGACGCCGTCATCGGCCGCCACGACCAGCACGACCACGTCGGTCGCGCTCGCCCCACGGGCACGCATGGCGGTGAACGCCTCGTGGCCCGGGGTATCGAGGAAGGTGACGGTGCCGCGCGGCGTATCGACGTGATAGGCCCCCACGTGCTGGGTAATGCCGCCGGCCTCGCCCGCGGTGACCTTGGCGGTACGGATGTAGTCGAGCAGCGAGGTCTTGCCGTGGTCGACGTGGCCCATCACGGTGACCACCGGCGGACGCGGCTTGGCCTCGCCCTGCTCGACCTGCTTGAGCGCCTCGTCCTCGATCGCCGTCTCGGACTCGGCATGCGGCTTGTGGCCCATCTCCTCGACCACCAGGATCGCGGTGTCCTGATCGAGCACCTGGTTGATGGTGGCCATCACGCCCATGTTGAACAGGGTCTTGACCACGTCGACGCCCTTGACGGCCATGCGCTGGGCCAGGTCCTCGACCGAGATCGACTCGGGGACGTTGACGTCGCGGACCACCGGGGCAGTCGGCTTCTCGAAGGTGTGGCGGGTGGCCACGGCGGTCTTGGACGCCGCGCCCTTCTTGCCCTTCTTGCGACGACGACCGGCGCCGGCGCCCAGGTGGAGTTCCTCGCGGGCGTTTTCGCGTGCATGGCGGCCCTTGCCACCGTGCTTGCCACGCTTCGGCTTGCCTTCGTCGGCGGAGACCGGGATGCCCGGCGCCTCTTCCGGCATGGCAACGATGCGCAGGCGGGATTTCTTCTTGCCGTCGTCCTTGTCTTCACCGGCCTCGGCCGCCGCGTCTTCTACCGGGGCACTCTCCTCGGCGGCGGTCTCTTCAACCGGTTCCTCGGCGGGCTGCTCCTCGGCCTCGGCCGCCGGCTCGGCGACCGGCTCGGGCTCGGCCGGCGTCTCGTCGGCTTCGACCGGCTCGGCTGCCTCGGCCTTGGACGTCTCCTCGACGGCCGGGGCTGCCTCGGCAGCCGGCTGCTGCTCTTCAACCGCAGCAGTCGGGGTCACTTCCTCGGCCGGCTGCTCGACCTGCTCGGCCTCTTCGGGCTGCTCGACCTCGTCACGCGGGACGTAGGTCTTGCGGCGACGGTACTCGACCGCGACGGTCTTGCCGCCACGGGCGCCGCCGCCGACCTTGATTTCCTGCTGCGAACGACGCTTGAGCGTGATGCGCGAGGACGGCTTCTTGGCCTCTCCCTCGCCCGACGAGCGCGACTTGCGCAGATGGGCCAGCAGCTTCATCTTGTCGTCGTCACTGACACTGGCATCCACGGAAGACGCCGAAACGCCCGCTTCGGCCAGTTGCTCGAGCAGCCGTTCCGGGGTGGCGCCTACCACTTTTGCCAATTCTTTAACCGTGACCTCGGACATTAACGACTCCTGTGGTCCTACAAACTATCAAACAGTGATTTCACGCCTCGGCACCTGCCGAGGGCGACGGTTCGGGCAATCGCCGACCGATTCAGGCAAACCAGGGTGCGCGTGCGGCCATGATCAGCCGCCCGGCAAGCTCCTCGTCCACGCCTTCGTATTCCGTCAACTCATCAATGGACAGCTCGGCAACGTCTTCCGAGTCCTTGATGTTGTTCTCGCGCAGGTTGGCGGCCAGGTCGGCCGTCATCCCGTCGAGTTCCTCGAGCGCCAGCGCCTCGCCGGCCGACTCGGCCTCCTCCTCGGCGTCGCCGCCACCGGAGATCGCCATGGTCAGCAGGGCGTCGCGGGCACGGTTGCGCAGTTCCTCGACGATGCCCTCGTCGAAGCCCTCGACCTCGAGCAGCTCCTCGGTGGGCACGTAGGCGATTTCCTCGATGGTGGTGAAGCCGGCCTCGACCAACACCTCGCCCACTTCCTGGTCGACGTCCAATGCCTCCATGAACTGCTCGACGATGCGTCGGGTCTCGGTTTCGCCCTTTTCGATCGCCTGCTCTTCGCTCATGACATTGATCTGCCAGCGGGTGAGCTGGCTCGCCAGGCGGACGTTCTGGCCGCCGCGACCGATCGCCTTGGAGAGGTTCTCCTCGCTGACCGCCACGTCCATGCTGCCCGCGTCCTCGTCGACCACGATCGAGACCACCTCGGCCGGCGACATCGCGTTGATGACGAACTGGGCCGGGTTCTCGTCCCAGACGATGATATCAATCCGCTCGCCGGAGAGCTCGTTGGTCACCGACTGGACGCGCGAACCGCGCATGCCGACACAGGTGCCCACCGGGTCGATGCGCGGGTCGTTGGAGAGCACGGCGATCTTGGCGCGCAGGCCCGGGTCGCGGGCCGCGTTGACGATCTCGATCAGCCCCTGGGAGATTTCCGGCACCTCGAGCTTGAACAGCTCGATCAGGAATTCCGGCGCCGTGCGCGAGACGAAGATCTGCGGACCACGCGGCTCGTGGCGCACGTCGGTGACATAGCCACGCAGGCGGTCGCCGGGACGAACCGCCTCTCGGCCGATCATCTCGTCGCGCGGGATCATCGCCTCGGCATTGCCGCCCAGGTCCAGGATGACGTTGCCGCGATCGATGCGCTTGACCAGCCCCATGATCAGGGTGCCCTTGCGATCGATGTAGGCGTCGACGACCTGGCGGCGCTCGGCCTCGCGCACCTTCTGCACGATGACCTGCTTGGCGGCCTGGGCGGCGATGCGCCCGAACTCGGCCGACTCGATCTCTTCCTCGATGTAGTCGCCGAGTTGCACCTCGGGGTCGTCCATCTGGGCGGCCTCGAGGATGATCTCGCGCTCGGGGTGCTCGGAGGTCTCGCCCTCGACCACCAGCCAGCGACGGAAGGTGCGATAGCTGCCGTCTTCCCGGTCGATCTCGACGCGCGTCTCGATGTCACCGCCATGGCGCTTGCGCGCTGCCTGGGCAAGCGCGGCCTCGATCGCCTCGAAGATCACGTCGCGCTCGACGCCCTTCTCGTTGGAAACCGAATCGACGACAAAAAGGATTTCTTTGTTCATGTTGCTAGCCAGATCGCTCTATTTCCGCGCCGTGCGCCGCTTCTTACGCTTGTTGCGGCCACGCTTGCTGTTGTCGGCAAACTCGTAGACCAGATGGGCCTTCTCGGCCTCCTCGAAACGGAAGACCAGCTCGCCCACCTCGTCGACGAGGACGGTGATGTCCTCGCCATCGACGCCCTGAATGACGCCCTCGAACTTCTTCTGCTTCGCCACCGGCTTGTACAGCCGCAGGCGTACGCGGTGCCCGACGAAACGGGCGAAATCCTCGGTGCGGAACATCGGCCGCTCGACGCCCGGCGAGGAAACCTCCAGCCGGTAGGCGCCCGGGAACGGGTCCTCGACATCGAGCACGCCAGCCAGGGCGTGACTCACGTCGGCGCAGTGATCCAGCGTCATGCCGTCCGGGTGGTCGATGTAAACGCGCAGCAGGCCGGACGGGCCGCCGCGGAACTCGCCGCCGACCCACTCGAAACCGAGGTCCTCGACCACCGGTTTGAGCATGTCCTCGATCGCCGCCGGGATTCTCTGCACGTCTAACTGCACCCTCTGCTGGTTGAACCCGTCCTGTTCGCAAGACCGGGAGCCGGGAAAATAAAAAAGCCCCATATGGGGCCCGGCATCACTCTTAAAGCCAATGTTCGCGGGAACCGGAATATAAAGACAACGCCCGGCAAAGTCAATGCGATACCGCGGCCATCCGCCAATCGGTGGCGGGCGGGCCGCCGCGTTCGCCGCCCGTCCGGACGGACCTGGCGAGCGTCGGATTCCGCGACGCTCAGTCGCCGCGCAGGTCGTCGAAGAAGCGCTTGACCGAGTCGAGGAACGAATGCTGGCGCGGGCGGTGCTTCTTGGCCACGCCGTCGCCCTCGCCGCTGCCCAGCGACCGCTCGAACGCCTGGAGGAGCTCGCGCTGCTCGTCGTTGAGCTTGACCGGCGTCTCGACGTGCACGGTCACCAGGAGATCGCCCTGCGTGCCGCCGCGCACCGGGCGCACGCCCTTGCCGCGCAGGCGGAACACCTTGCCGGTCTGCGTCTCGGCCGGGATCTTCAGGCTCACCTTGCCGTCGAGCGTGGGCACCTCGATCTCGCCACCGAGCGCGGCCGTGGTGAAGCTGATCGGCATGTCGCACAGGAGATCCGCGTCGTCGCGCCGGAACAGCGGGTGCGGCTTGATGTCGATCAGGATGTACAGATCCCCCGGCGGGCCGCCCTTCTCGCCCGGCGCCCCCTCGCCGGAATGCCGGATGCGATCGCCGGTATCCACGCCGGCCGGGATCTTGACCGAGAGGGTCTTCTGCGTCTCGATCCGACCCGTGCCGCCACAATCCGTGCAAGGGTCCTCGATCTTCTGCCCCTCGCCGCCGCAGTCGGGGCAAGGCTGCTGGATGGCGAAGAAGCCCTGCTGGATGCGCACCGCGCCCTGGCCGCCGCAGGTGGTACAGGTGGTCTTGCCGGTACCGGGCTTGGCGCCGCTGCCGTCGCAGGTCTCGCAGGGCTCGGTGGTCGGGATGCGGATCTCGACCGTGGTGCCGCGCACGGCCTCCTCGAGCGACAGCTTGAGGTTGTACTGCAGGTCGGCCCCGCGCGAGGCGCCGCCCCGGGCGCGTCCGCCGCCAAAGATGTCGCCGAAGACATCGCCAAAGATGTCGGCGAACCCGGCACCACCGCCGAAGCCGCCGCCACCGAAGCCACCGGCGCCCTGGCCGTCGACCCCGGCATGACCGAACTGGTCGTAGGCCGACCGCTTCTGCGGATCGGAGAGCACCTCGTAGGCCTCCTTGGCCTCCTTGAACAGCGTCTCGGCCTGCTCGTCGCCCGGGTTGCGGTCCGGGTGGTGTTTCATCGCCAGGCGGCGATAGGCCTTCTTCAGTTCGTCGGCCGAGGCATTCTTGCTGACCCCCAGCACCTCGTAGTAGTCACGTTTTGCCATGGTCGATCTCTGCGGCTGATTCGGATCTGGGCCCCCGGGCGCACGCCCACGGGCCGGAATAATGCTGAACGGGCCCCGTTGCCGGACGGCCCGTCCATGGAATGCGGGTGCCACGCCGGGGCGTGACACAAAAAATCACCCGCCCGGCAGGGCGGATGATTTTCCAGCTCGAGGAGACGACTTACTTCTTGTCGTCGTCCTTCACTTCCTCGAACTCGGCGTCGACGACGTCGTCGTCCTGCTTGCCCTGCTCGCCACCGGCGGCCTGCTCACCGCCGGCCTGGCCGGCACCCTGGGCCTTCTGCATGACCGTGGCGGAGGCCTCGGAGAGGGCCTGGACCTTGGCGTCGATCTCGGCCTTGTCGTCGCCCTTCATCGCCTCGCGCAGGGCCTCGATGGCCTCGTTGACCGGCTTCTTGTCGTCGTCGGTCAGGGCCTCGCCCGCATCGGTCATCGCCTTCTCGACGGTGTGGATGATGCCGTCGCCCTGGTTGCGCGCCTCGACCAGTTCCTTCTGCTTCTTGTCCTCGTCGGCGTGCGCGGCGGCATCGTCGACCATGCGCTGCACTTCTTCCTCGGACAGGCCGGAGCTCGCCTTGATCTCGATCTTCTGCTCGCGACCGGTGCCCTTATCCTTGGCCGAGACGTGCAGGATGCCGTTGGCGTCGATGTCGAAGGTCACCTCGATCTGCGGCTGACCGCGCGGCGCCGGCGGGATCTCGGTGAGATCGAAGCGGCCCAGCGACTTGTTGCCGCTGGCCATCTCGCGCTCGCCCTGCAGGACGTGGACGGTCACGGCCGTCTGGTTGTCCTCGGCGGTCGAGAAGGTCTGGCTCGCCTTGGTCGGGATGGTGGTGTTCTTGTCGATCAACTTGGTCATGACACCACCCATCGTCTCGATGCCAAGCGACAGCGGGGTGACGTCAAGCAACAGCACGTCGTTGACGCCGCCGGAGAGCACGCCGCCCTGGATCGCCGCACCGATGGCCACGGCCTCGTCCGGGTTGACGTCCTTGCGCGGGTCCTTGCCGAAGAACTCGGCAACCGTGTCGCGCACCTTCGGCATGCGGGTCTGGCCGCCGACCAGGATCACGTCGTCGATGTCGGAGGCCGACACGCCGGCGTCCTTGAGCGCCATCTTGCAGGGCTCGATGGTGCGCTTGATCAGCTCTTCGACCAGCGACTCGAGCTTGGCACGCGTGATCTTGATGTTCATGTGCTTCGGACCGCTCTGATCCGCCGTGATGTACGGCAGGTTCACGTCGGTCTGCTCGGTCGAGGACAGCTCGATCTTGGCCTTCTCGGCGGCCTCCTTGAGACGCTGCATGGCAAGCGCGTCGTTGGAGAGATCGACGCCCTGCTCCTTCTTGAACTCGTCGACCAGGTGGTCGATCAGGCGGTTGTCGAAGTCCTCGCCACCCAGGAAGGTGTCACCGTTGGTGGACATGACCTCGAACTGCTTCTCGCCGTCGATGTCGGCCACCTCGATGATCGATACGTCGAAGGTGCCGCCACCCAGGTCGTAGACCGCGATCTTGCGATCGCCGCCTTCCTTCTTGTCCATGCCGTAGGCGAGCGCGGCCGCGGTCGGCTCGTTGATGATGCGCTTGACCTCGAGGCCGGCGATCTTGCCGGCGTCCTTGGTCGCCTGGCGCTGGGAGTCGTTGAAGTAGGCCGGCACGGTGATGACCGCCTCGGTCACCTCTTCGCCCAGGTAGGCCTCGACGTCCTTCTTGATCTTCATCAGGACGCGGGCGGAGACTTCCGGCGGGGCCATCTTCTTGCCGCCAGCCTCGACCCAGGCATCGCCGTTGTCGGCCTTGACGATCTTGTAGGGCATCAGCTTGATGTCCTTCTGAACGGCGTCCTCGTCGAAACGACGGCCGATCAGTCGCTTGACCGCGTACAGGGTGTTTTCCGGGTTGGTGACCGCCTGGCGCTTGGCCGGCTGGCCGACCAGGATCTCGCCATCATTGGCGTAGGCGACCACCGACGGGGTGGTGCGCGCGCCCTCGGCGTTCTCGATAACCTTGCCGGACTTGCCGTCCATGATCGCGACGCAGGAGTTGGTCGTCCCCAGGTCGATACCGATTACCTTGCCCATAAAATCGTGTCTCCAGAGTTCTGTGTTGAATGCGAAATTCGGTTGGCGCGGCCCGGTGCCTTGCTCGGGCACCGCACCCGCCCTTGTGCTTGGACGTGCGGGCGAGCCGTGATTTTTCAAGCCACCCGCGGCAAATCGCCCCTCGAGCGCCTTACTTCGGCTTCGAGACGACCACCATGGCCGGACGGACGACGCGGTCCTTCAGGAGGTAGCCCTTCTGCATCACGTCGACGACGTGATCGGGATCGCCGTCGTGCGGCTGCAGGCTGATGGCCTGGTGGTGCTCCGGGTTGAAGCGCTCGCCGATCGGGTGAACGGCCTTGACGCCGAACTTCTCCAGCGTCTGGATCAGCATCTTGAGGGTCATCTCGTCACCCTCCTTGATCTTCTCCAGCGTGGCGTTCTCCTTCTCGGCCGCCTCGATACCCAGCTCGAGCGAATCGACCACCGGCAGCAGCCCCTCGACGAAGCGCTCCAGGGCGAACTTGCGCGCCGACTCGATGTCGCGCTCGGCACGGTGGCGCACGTTCTGCATCTCGGCGGCGATGCGCAGGACTTCCTCTTCCTTCTCGGCGAGCTTCGCCTTGAGCTCGTCGACCTCGCTCGTCTCTCCTGACTGGGCAGACTGCTCGACCTCGCCCTCGACGGGCTGCTCCGGCTGTTCCTGGTTCATGTCGTCGTGATCGACCGGCTTGTCCGTCATCGAAGCTCTCCTGAAAAGCGGATGGAATTGATGGGTAAAGCCCGGTCCGCCGCCGGCATACAGTGCATCCGGCATGACCAAGGCTCGTGTCGATGCCCCGACTCTTGGGGCATCCGGCATCTTTTCAAGGGGAAGGAGACATTCCTGCCTCCCGGGGGCAGGTCACTGGCGCGACAAGGCGCTCGACAGCAGGCGCGAGGTGACGTCGACGATCGAGATCACCCGGCCGTACGGCATGCGCTTGGGGCCGATGACGCCGAGCACGCCGACCACCTCGTCGTCGACGCCGTAGGAAGCGCCCACCACGCTGCATTCATCGAAGGTGGGCGAGCCGGACTCGCGGCCGATGAAGATCTTCACCCCCTGGGCGCGTTCGCAGCGATCCAAGAGGGAGACCAGTTCGCGCTTTTCCGCGAAGGCGTTGAACAGCCGGCGCATGCGATCGACGTCGCCGAGCTCGTCGATGCCCATCAGGTTGACCTGGCCGGCCACGGCGACCCCGGCCTTGTCCTCGACCGCCTCGACGGCCGACTCGGCCAGCGTGATCGCCTCGGAGAGGTTGCCCTCGATCTGCTCGCGCGTGCTCTTGAGCTCAGCGACCAGCGTCTCGCGCAGCGCCTGGATGGACTGGCCGTTGAGGCGCTCGTTGAGGAAGTTGGCAAACCGGGTGAGTTCGTCCTGGCTATAGGGCTTGTCCGGGTGGATGATGCGGTTCTGCACCCCGCCGTCGTTGGTGACCAGCACCATCAGCACCCGCCCGGGCGAGAGCGAAACGAAATCGATCTGGCGGAACAGCGCGCGGGCCCGCGACGGGATGGTCACCACGCCGGCGAACTGCGTCAGGCTCGAGAGCAGGTTCGAGGCGGTGTCCGCCAGATGCTGCGGGTCGTCCTCGGCTGCCTCGCGCAGGATGCGCTCGAGCCGCCGGGCATCGACCGGTGCCCGACCCGGCGCGGTCAAAAGCGAGTCGACGAACAGGCGATAGGCGAGCTCGGTGGGCACGCGGCCGGACGAGGTGTGGGGGGCGCGCACCAGCCCGAGGTCCTCGAGATCGGCCATCACGTTGCGCACCGTCGCCGGGCTCAGGTTCAGGTCGGACATGCGCGCTAGCGCGCGCGAGCCGACCGGCGCACCCTCGTCGGTGTAGCGGTCGATCAGCACCCGCAGCAGGGTCTGGGCCCGCTCGGGGAGTTCGCTCCAGGCATCAGTCATAGGCGGCCTCGAGAACCTCGGTTTTTTGGGGGTCGGCCCGAATGGCCGGGGAGTAAACTAGCACTCGCCCGAGGAGAGTGCCAAGCCCATCGCACCGCGGTCGGATTCAAACCCCCTCTCCTTTGCTAGACTGGGCCGAATTCCGCATCCGCCGGCCGATCGCCGGCTCTCGACGGACGCGACGAAACCGTTTCCGAGGATCCGCTCACGCCATGAACGCCTGGCTCATCTTGTTGGCCGCCGGCCTGTTGGAAATCGTCTGGGCGACCGGTCTGCGCTTCACCGACGGCTTCTCCCGCCTGGTGCCGACGGTGATCGTGCTGGCCATCGCCTGGGCGAGCTTCTACCTGCTCGCCCTCGCGATGCGCGAGATCCCGATGGGCACGGCCTACGCCATCTGGACGGGCATCGGCGCGACCGGCGTGGCGATCCTCGGCATCCTCTGGTTCAAGGAACCGGCGACGGCCGCCCGGCTGGGCTTCATCGCCCTGATCGTGATCGGCATCGTCGGATTGAAATGGTCATCGGGCAATCACTGAGTCGTCAGGCAGCAAGAGCGCACACGCCATGAAACCTTCCTCCTCGTCAGCCAGCGAACAGCCAGACGCCGCCCCCGCCTTCTCGCGCCTGGGCATCATCGTCAAGCCCGACGGGGGCGACCCGCTCGCCGAGGTCTACCGCAACCTGGTGGCCGTGGCCGAGGAACACGATGTCGAGTGGGCGCTGGAGGAAGAGGCCGAGAACCCGGCCCCGTCGATCCAGGCCCAGCGGTTCTCGCGAGATCGCGTCGACCGCGACCTGATCGTGGTAATCGGCGGCGACGGCACCATGCTCAACGCCGCGCGTTGCCTGTGCCTGCATGACGTTCCCATCCTGGGCGTGAACCTCGGCCGTCTCGGCTTTCTCGCCGACGTCAGCCCCAACGAGGTGCAACGTCACCTGTCGGCCATCCTCGAAGGGCGCTACACCGAGGAACGCCGCTTTCTCCTGCAGGGCAGCCTGATGCGCAACGACACGCGCATCATGGAATCGGTGGCGCTCAACGACATCACCTTCAAGATGCGCGACCCCGCCCGGATGGTCGAGTTCGAGATGAGCATCGACGGCACCCTGGTCAACCAGCAGCGCTCCGACGGCGTGGTGGTCTGCACCCCGACCGGGTCGACCGCCTACGCGCTGTCCGCCGGCGGGCCGCTGATCGCCCCCGACCTGCACGCGGTGGGCATCGTCTCGATCTGCCCGCACACCCTGAGCTACCGCCCCATCGTGGTCGATGCCCGCCACCTGATCGAGATCCGCCCGGTCGAGGGCTCACGCGGCGGCGGCGTGGTCAGCTTCGACGGCCAGCTCAACCAGCCGCTGGAGTACGGCGACGTGCTCGCCATCTCGAAGTACGAGCATGACATCCGCCTGATCCACCCGGCCGGCCACGACCACTATTCCCTGCTGCGCGACAAGCTCTGCTGGAGCGAGCAGACCTTCTAGGCAAAGGAATCCGCCTGACATGCTGACCACCCTATCGATCCGCCAGATCGCCCTGATCGACCAGCTCGAACTCGATTTCGCCGCCGGCATGACCGCGCTGACCGGCGAGACGGGCGCGGGCAAGTCGATCCTGATCGACGCGATCGGGCTGCTCCTGGGCGATCGCGCCAACATGAACCTGCTGCGCGCCGGTTGCGACCAGGGCGAGGTCACCGGCGAGTTCCTGCTGCCCGCGGACAGCCCGGCGGCGCGCTGGCTCGAGGAGCAGGAACTGGGCGAGGAACCGGAGGGCGACTCCCTGCCGCTGATCGTGCGCCGGCTGCTCTCGCGCGACGGCCGCTCAAAGGCCTGGATCAACGGTCGACCCGTGCCGGGTCAGACCCTCAAGGGGATCGGGCGGCACCTGATCGACATCCACGGCCAGCACCAGAACCAGCGATTGATGCAGGCGAAGACCCAGCTCGCCCTGCTCGATCATTTCTGCGACCTCAAGCGCCAGGTCGATGAGCTCGGCCGGCTGAGCCGGCAGATCCACGCCGACGAGCAGCAGCTTGCCAACCATCAGGCCGAGCAGGCCTCGCGCGCCGACCGGCTCGCCTTCCTCGAATTCCAGCTCGAGGAGATCGAGCGTGTCGACCCGCAACCCGACGAGTTCAACCAGCTGCACGCCGAGCTCAAGCGGTTGACGCGCCTCGACGAGTGGCGCCAGGTGCTGGCCGAACAGATGGCCGCCCTGTTCGACGAGGACGGCAACGCCCACGACCGCGTCGGCGCCGCCGAGCAGGCCCTCTCGCGGATCGCGGACCTCGACGAGGCGCTCGGCCCGGTGATCGAGACCCTGCAATCGGCCGAGATCCAGATCGCCGAGGCGGTCGACACCCTGCGTGATCGCCTCGAATCCGCCGAGGCCGACCCCGAGCGACTGGCCACCGTCGAGGCGCGGCTGGACACGCTGCACGAACTGGCGCGCAAGCACCGCGTCGCCCCCGAGGCGTTCGAACAGCACGTCCACGACCTGCGCGAGGAACACGAGCAACTCGAGCAGGCCGGCAGCACGCTGGGCGAAGTCGAGTCCCGCCTGGTCGAGAACCGCGCCACCTACGACCGTCTCGCCGCCGAGGTGAGCACAAAACGCGCAACCGGCGCGAAGAAACTGGCCGAGCGCCTCAAGGCCTCGATCCGTGAGCTGGGAATGCCCAATGGCGAGTTCGAGGTCCGACTGACCCAGCCGGAGACACTGGCCGAACGCCGCGGCGAGCGCGGCATCGACGAGGTGGTCTTCCTGATCAGCGCCAACCGCGGCCAGCCGGTCGCGCCGCTGGACCAGATCGCCTCCGGCGGCGAGCTCGCCCGCGTGAGCCTGGCGCTCAAGACCCTGACCGCCGGCGACGACCCGGTGGGCACCTTCATCTTCGACGAGGTCGATACCGGCATCGGCGGGGCGACCGCGGCGATCGTCGGGGCGCACCTGCGGGCACTGGGCGACTCGCGCCAGGTCCTGTGCGTCACCCACCTGCCGCAGGTCGCCGCCCACGGCCACCACCAGGCGCGCATCGAGAAGGACGAACAGGCCGACTCCACCCGTACCTGGGTGCGGGCGCTCGACCCGAACGAACGGGTCGAGGAACTCGCGCGCATGCTCGGCGGGCGCGAGGTCACCGAGCAGACCCGGGCGCACGCCCGCGAACTGCTCGACTCCTCGGCCTGAGCCACGCCCAACCCCCAACGCAAGACGCCCGCCCCAGGTCTCCCCAAGGCGGGCGTCTTGCGTTCAGGCCATCACGTCAGGCCCATCGCGGGCCCCTACTTCTTGCCGGTCGCCTTGCGGCTGATGCCGTAGATCACCAGCGAGTAGTCGGTCAGGTCGAAATCGAACTCGTCGGCGATCATCGCGATACGCTCCTGGATGATCGGATCGTGGAATTCCTCCACCTGCCCGGTCTTCACGCAGACCAGGTGATCGTGATCGCCCTTGGAGATCAGCTCGAACACGGCCTTGCCGCCCTCGAACTGGTGGCGCTTGAGGATGTCGGCGGTCTCGAACTGGGTCAGCACGCGGTAGACGGTCGCCAGGCCGATCTCTTCACCGCGGGCGAGCAATTCCTTGTAGACGTCCTCCGCGCTCATGTGCCAATCGGGGTTCGCCTCGATGATTTCGAGGATCTTCACCCGTGGCAAGGTGACCTTGAGGCCGGCCTTCTTGAGTTCGCTGGAATCCAAAACTTCTGCCCTCGATTGCGTGTGCTTGCGGGATTGTAACCGAAGATGCCGCCCAGACCGGAGCGCGATGCGCATAATCGATGCGCACGAGCCGATCGGCTGGCATCATCTGCCGGGCAAGCGCTTTCCGGTTCGTGCAGAGCCGCCCGACACTGCGTATGATTGAGCGCAGTCGAATGCCATCCAGACCATTCAGGAACAGGTTTTTCAGGATCATGCAGCGCTCACTTCTCACGCTCCCGCTCGTCGCCACCCTGCTCGCCGGCTGCTCGTCGGTCTACGTTCCGAGCTTCATCCAGGTCTACCAGCCGGATATCCAGCAGGGCAACATCTACGAGGAGGCGCAGATCGAGCGCCTGCGCGAGGGGATGCCGCAATCCCAGGTGCGCGCGATCCTCGGCACCCCCAGTCTCAACGACATCTTCCACCAGGGTCAGCGCGATACCTACATCTACTACGACAAGCGCGGCAAGGAAGAGGCCTTCCGCCACACCCTGGTGATCGAATACGACTCGACCGGTCGCGTCGCTTCCATCCAGCGTGACGGCATGGACCTGGCCGAGGCGCCGTCGATGAACAGCGCCGAGCTGCCCGACGAGGCCGAGGCCGCCTCGCCGAGCAACGCGCCGACCAACCCGGCGTCCGGCCCGACCGATGACGACAATCCCTACGACCTGGAAACGTCGGATGACGGTCAGCCCCTGCCGCAGACCCCGCCGGCGCAGGACCCGCTCTAAGATCGGGCACGGGAATCCATCGCCCCCTTGACCGGGTGCCGGCGATCGACAGAACGAACCGGCGTGAGTGCTACTCCGCCGGTTTTTTCGTGCCCGCCGGCGCCGGATCGGACTTGGACGCTGCCTTGCCGGCCGCGCGTTTTCCGGCGCCCGCGTTGCCAGCACTTTCCTTCTGGGCGCCTGTCTTCCGGGCCCCGTCCTTTTGAGCACGCTGGCGGCGCGCGGCCTTGGGGTCGGCAATCAGCGGCCGGTAGATCTCGACCCGATCCCACTCGCGCAACGCCTGCGACAGCGGCGCGACCTTGGCGAACACGCCGACCTTCTGCGTCGAGAGATCGATCTCGGGAAAGCGCTCGAGGATGCCGCTGAGACGAATCGCCTCCTCGACGGTCGCCCCCTCGGCGACATCCACCTCGAGGATTACCTGCACGTCCGGGCGGGCATAGGCCACCTCGACCTTCACGCGCCCTCGCCCCCGTCACGCGGGTAGACCTGGAAGGCACGCTTGCGGAAGGCCCCGACGAGGTTCTTGACGATCTCGCGGAACACCGGCCCGATCGCCCGTTCCAGCAGGCGGTTGGAAAACTCGAAGCGCATGTCGAGGGTCACGCGCGACCCGCCGTCGGGCAGGTCCTCGAACCCCCAGAACCCGTCGAGGTGTCGAAACGGTCCGTCGACCAGGGTCACCACGATGCGCGAGCCGGGCTCGTTGTGATTGCGGGTGACGAAGGTCTTGCGGATCGCGCCCTTCTTCAGCGTGATGCTCGCTTCGACCTCGTCCCCCGATGCCTGCAGGATGCGGGTCTGCTCGCACCAGGGAAGAAAGTCCGGATAGGCGTCGATGTCGTTGACCAGCGCGTACATCTGCAACGCGGAAAACGGCACATCGACCTGACGCTCGATGGTGGTACTCATGCCGGGAGGAAGTCGCCCTTGCGTTTCTTGCTTGCCCCACTGCCGGTCAAGGCGTGGGCAGTCTGTCGGAACGCGAAGTCTAGCAGAGCGGGAGGCCCGACCCGTCGGTCAGCCAAACAGACCCAGGCCGTTGAGGAACACCAGGGCCACGCCCAGCGGCGCGACGATGGCCGCCAGCCACCACCACAGCCGGTAGCGCCAGCCGGCCAGACCCAGTTCCTCGGCCGAGTCGGCCCGCGGCATACGCCAGGCGGCGAAGAGCGCGATCAGCATGCCGCCGGCCGGCAGGAGGATATTGGCCGTGGTGAATTCCAACAGGCCGAAGGCGGTCTTGCCAAACAGGGTCACGTCATCGAGCAGGTTGAACGACAGGGCCGCGAGCACCCCGATCGACCAGGTCGCCACACCCACGGCGATCGCCGAGTGCAGCCGGCGGACGCCGAAGCGCTCCCAGAGATACGACACCGCCGGTTCGACCAGCGAAATGGCGGAGGTCCAGGCGGCGATCGACACCAGCACGAACAGCACGATCGCGAGGAAATAGCCCCACTCCATCTGCCCGAGGGCCAGCGGCAGGGTCTGGAAGATCAGCCCCGCGCCCTGTTCGGGGCTCATGCCGTTGGAGAACACGATCGGGAAGATCACCATGCCGGCCAGCAGCGCGATGCCGGTGTCGAGCACGATGATCCAGATCCCGGCGCGCACGATCGAGGTGCCCCTGGGCATGTAGGAGCCGTAGACCATGATCGCGCCCATGCCGAGGCTGAGCGTGAAGAAGGCGTGGCCGAGCGCGACCAGGAAGGTCTGGGCCGTCACCTGCGAGAAGTCCGGCGCGAACATGAAGTCCATCGCCGGGGCGAAGCCGGAGGTACCGATGTTGTAGCCCACCAGCAGCACCAGGATCACGATCAGCAACGGCATCATGATCCGCGTGGCCAGCTCCAGCCCGCCACGCACGCCGCGCGCCACCACCGCGACCGTCATCACCATCGCGACGGTGTGCCAGAACAACAGCGTGCCGGGGTTGCCGACCAGCCCGTCGAACAGCCCCTCGATGGTTGCCGCGGACGCCCCGACGAATGCCCCGGTGGCGGCCTTCTCGACGTAGGACAGGGCCCAGCCCATCACCACCGAGTAGAAGCTCAGGATGAGAAAGCCGGTGAGCACACCCATCCAGCCGATCAGCTGCCAACCGCGACTGACGCCGGCCTGGTCGGCAAGCTTGCCCATGCCGATGATCGGGTTCGAGCGGGCGCGGCGCCCCAGCATCACCTCGCTGATCAGGATGGGCGTGGCCACGATCAGCAGGCAGGCGAGGTAGATCATCACGAACGCCCCGCCGCCGTTCTCGCCCATGATGTAGGGAAACTTCCAGATATTGCCCAGGCCGACGGCCGAGCCCGCCGAGGCCAGGATGAAGGCCAGCCGGCCACTCCACTCGGGATGGTTCTCGAGATGCTGTGCGGACACCGGGCTTCCTCTTCGATTTGATTGGGCGCGGCTCCCCTCCCGGGAGCGCGACGGATGGCCTGAAAGCTACCACCATGGGACCGGCGCGGCCAAGTTGGCCGGCCCCGGGGCGGAGAGAGCCGTCCCGAGGGGGCCGGACTCCCCACTGAAAAAGTGGGCGCCGGGGCAAGAGGGAAGCGGCCGACACGGGACAAAATTCTTTCGGATTCGGCAGGGCCGCGCCACGGCCCTGTTAGAATGAATCCATGAGCAAGAACACGAAACCCACGACCGGCCAGTCCACCATCGCCCTGAACAAGAAGGCGAAATTCGACTTCTTTCTCGGCGACCGCATCGAGGCCGGACTGGTCCTCGAGGGCTGGGAAGTGAAGGCCCTGCGCGCCGGCAAGGCCCAGATCGCCGACGCGCACGTCATCATCAAGGACGGCGAGGCCTGGCTGCTGGGCGCGGTGATCACCCCGCTCCTGCAGGCCTCGAGCCACGTCAAGCCCGATCCCACCCGCACCCGCAAGCTGCTGCTGCACGAGCACGAGCTGGCGCGCCTGATCGGGCAGGTCGAGCGCAAGGGCTTTACCATCGTGCCCACCGCGCTGTACTTCAAGCGCGGCATGGTCAAGCTCGAGATCGCGCTCGGCGAGGGCAAGAAGGCCCACGACAAGCGCGCGACCCTCAAGGACCGCGACTGGCAGCGCGACAAGCAGCGCATCGTCCGCCACACCATGTAGCGGACCTCTACACGATTCGATAACGTCTCTGCGAAACCGCCCTTCCGGGGCATGAGGATTTGCCCGCACTCCGCGTTGCCGTCACTCGACGGGCGGCAAGCCCGTCTTCGCTCCGGTGCCTTGATTGCGAACAAATCCTCAAGCCAGAAACGTCACCGAATCGTGCAGAGGCCCGCTGGCGGGGCAACAACCAATAGGCGCTCATTCCCCCTCGATCAGCACCTCGCGCACGAAGGGGATGGTCAGGCGCCGCTTGGCGATCATCGATTCGCGATCCAGCCGGTCGAGCGCGTCGAGCAGCGTGCCGACGTCGCGCGGCAGGTGGGCAAGCATCCATTGGGCCGTGCCATGCGGCATCTCCAGTCCGCGTGCCTGGGCCCGGGCGCGCAGCAACTCGATCTTCTCGCCGTCACCCGGCAAGTGCACGGCCATCATCGCCCCCCAGGTCAGCCGCGAGGCGAGATCTGCCAGCTTGACCGGCAGCTCGGTCGGCGGGTGCGATGCCGTCAACAGCAGCGGCACGCCGGCCTCCCGCGCCCGGTTGATCAGGTCGAACAGCATGAACTCGCCTTCCGCCTGGCCGATCACCGCGTCGACGTCGTCGATCACGGCCAGGGCGAACGCCTCAATCTGCTCGCTGGCCGCCGCCAGTTGCCCGCCGAGCTGGCGCAACGGCCAGTACGCGGCGGGACGCCCCATCGATCCGGCGTGATAGCAGGCGGCTTGCGCCAGGTGCGACTTGCCCGCCCCGGCCGGGCCGTGGATCAGCACCTGTGTCTCGCCACTGCCGGCCGCCTGCTCGGCCAGGGTGGCCTTGAGCAGCAGGTTCTCGTTGCCGATGAACCCCTCGAAGCTCGTGGGGGTGACGAGATCCAGCGCCAGCGGAATCTGCTGCATCCGGTTCAGTCCCTGGCCTCGTCACCCGCGTCCGCTACCGGGTCATCGCCCGAGCCATCGCCCGGCGGGAGCGCCCGCGCGTCGCGGCCGCGGTAGTAGCGACTCTGCTGGTAGGCAATCAGGGCGTGCTCGCCCAGCACGATCAGCACCGCCGAGACCGGCAGCGCGAGCAGGATGCCGAAAAAGCCGAACAGCTGGCCGCCGGCCATCACCGCAAAGATCACCGCCACCGGGTGCATGCCGATCTCGTTGCCGACGAAACGCGGCTGCCAGGCCACGGTCTCCAGTACCTGGCCGACGCCGAATACGCCGAGGACCAGCAACAGCGGCCAGATGCTGTCGGCCTGGATGTACATCGCGATCAGGGCGAGCGCCACGCCGGTGATGGTGCCGAGATACGGCACGAAGCTAACCAGCCCGGCGAACAGGCCGATCGCGATCCCGGTGTTGAGCCCGATCAGGGTCAGGCCGATCGAGTAGGTCACGCCGTTGGCGATCATCACCGCCAGCTGGCCGCGCAGGAAGTTGCCCAGCATCTGGTCGGACTCGCGCGCGAGCTCGACGATGGTCCCGGCGCGATGCCGCGGCAGCATCTGCTCGATGCGCTCGACCACCCGCGGCCAGTCGCGCAGCAGGTAGAAGGCGATCACCGGGATCAGCAGGAGATTCATCACCGCCACGAACACGGCCGTGCCGGTGGTCGAGACGTTCGAGAGCCCGTCGGCGAGCATCTTGCCGATGGTCTCGCCGTGCTTGACCAGGAGATCACGCAGCTGGCCGACGTGCAGTTCCACGCCGATGGTCTGGTTGACCCAGGGGATCACCCGCTGCTGGACGATATCGAGCAGTTGCGGGAAGACCCGCACCAGCCGCGCGGTCTGCTCGATCAGCACGGGGATCAGGGCGATCAACCCGACCAGGAGCAACAACGCGCCCACCAGGAAGATCAGCGAGGTGCCCCAGGTGCGCGAGATGCCGTGCCGGTCCAGGCGGGTGACCACCGGGTTGAACAGGTAGGCGATGATGAAGCCGACCACGAAGGGGCTCAGGATCGGCAACAGGAAATAGGAAACCAGCAGCAGACCGGCCAGGCCGATCCCGATCATCCAGCGCATCAATCCCCCTCCCTTGGTCGTGTCGCCCATCCGGCTCAGATCCGCTCGATCCGCAGGTTCAGCGCCTTGAGATCATCCTCGCGCGACGGCCCGGCCAGCACGCCCACCGAGGCGGTCTCCGGCTTGAGGTAGGTCTCGGCCACCCGCTTCAAGTCATCCTGGGTCACGTCGAGCACCCGGGCGCGCATCGCGCGCAGGTCGTCCGGCGTGCGCCCGTGCAGCGTGTCCATGAAGGCCTTCTTCGCCTCGCCGGCCGGCGAGCCCGGCTTGTCGATCGAGGCGATCACGCCAAAGATCGCCTCGTCCACGGTGCGGTCCTCGTGGGCATTGTCGACCACCCAGTCGACCGCGCGATCGAAGTCCTCGAGCGTCTCGGCCAGGCGCGGGTCGCGGTATGAGAAGAAGCGGAAGGCGCCGGACTCGGCGTCATAACCGGCGCCGCCACCGTAGGCCCCGCCCTTCTCGCGGATGGCCGTGTGCAGGAAGCCGTTGCGCATGAAGCCGCCCAGCACGGCCAGCGCCGCGGCGTCCGGGTGCTTGGGCGGCACGCCGGCATGTGCCTTGGCGCAGTAGTTGACCGCGAGGTTGCCGATCCAGGCCTCGCGCACCTGCGCCTCGTGGCGGCCCAGCGCGAACGGCTTGTCCGTCTGCCCCTGATGCATGTGCGGGCGCAGAGCCTGGGCCATCTCGGCGAAGTGGCGCTGCTCGGTGACCACGTTGTAGTGGCGCAGCCCGCCCTTGAGCTTGTCGTGCAGGCGAGCGAGCCGCTCGGCCAGGTCGTATTGCGACTCACGCTGCTCCAGACCGTCGTCCATCGCCTTGATGCGGCGCACGGCCGAGACCCCGGCGGTGTCGTGGCGCATCGCCGCGCGTGCCGACATGCCCGAGGAGGCCAGCAGCATGGCGTGGACATGGCCACGACCGGCCACGCCCTGCTCGGTGCCGAAACGCATCTGGCTGACGAGATCCCGAATGCGGTCGATCTCGTCGAAACGCGCGGCATCCAGGTGCTGATGGAACAGGTCGACCATCGCATCGGCGTGGCGCACCAGCGACTTGCCCGACAGCAGCCAGAAGCCGCTGGTCCGGTGGACGTCATCGATGCCCGCGCGTACCGACGCGCCCGAGGCGAAACCACCGGTCTTCGCCGCCACGGCCTCCGCCATCTGCAGGTAGTCTCGGTCACCGGCGCCCAGCTCGGTCAGAAGCCCGGTGTAGACCGGCATCAGCTCGAGCTCGTCGCGGGAGAGCTCGGGCAGATCGATCGCCAGCTGCAGGTAGGCCAGGCCATTGGTGCTGCGGTTGTACCAGCGCTGGCTCGAGGGCTGATGCACGAACTGCTGCGGCTGCGGGATCTCGATGTCCGCGGGGATGTCCTCGCGCGTCACCGTCGGCAGGATGGAGAGATCGCCCTCCTCGGCCTGGCGGTCGGCCAGTGCCTTGGCCTGCTCGACGATGCGCTGCTTGTCCTCGTCGGTGAGCGTGTCCTGCATGGCCGCCAGCCGCGCCTTTTCCGCCGCTTGCTGCCGCGCGGAGAGCTCGGTGTCCGGTTTGAGTACCAGTCGCACGCGGTGCGGGTTGTCCAACAGCAGCCGACGGACGAGGTTGGGAACGAACTGCGGGTCGGCGGCCTTGGCGCGCAGGCGCTCGAGCGCGGGCTCCAGGTCGAGCAGGTTGATCGGGTCGCTGTCGTGGATCGCCGCCGGCAGGGCCTGGACGATCAGGTGCAGGCCGTAGGGGAAGCCGTCGCCGGTGACCTCGCGCTGTTCGAGCTCGAGCTGGTGGAGCACCGACTCGACCATGTCGGGGTCGACGCCCTTGTCCGCCACCTCGGTGAGCGTGTCGAGGATCAGCGTTTCGACCGCCTCGGCCCGGTCGGCTTCGCTGCCCTCGAGCCCGGCGACGAAAACCATCTGGCGCTGGGAGTCCTCCAGGCCCAGCACCGGCGACGGCGCGGCACCCAGATCCGTGGTTTCCAGGGCCTTCAGCAACGGCGAGGCGCTGTTCTCCAGCAGCACGCCCTCGAGCAGTTGCGCCTCGAGGCGCGCGTCGAGATCGGCGCTCTCGCCCAGCATCCAGCCGACGTTGACGTGGGTCTTCTCGGCGGTGTCCTCGTCGTCGAGCGGGTAGACGTCCTCGACCTGCTTGGGGCCGGCGAAGATCGATTGGAGCGGCACGGCCGAGTCAGGATCGATCTTGTCGAAGCGGGCCAGGGCCCGCTCCTCGAATTCCGTCTGCAGGCGCGCGACCGGCTGGTTGCCGTAGGTCATGAACACCGCGTTCGACGGGTGGTAGAAGCGCTTGTAGAACGCCACCATCTGCTCGTAGGTGAGATCCGGGATGCGGGCCGGATCGCCACCGGAGTTGTGGTGATAGGTGGTGTCCGGGAACAGCTCGCGCGACAGCGTCTGCCAGAGCACCGAGGTCGGGTCGCTCATCGCCCCCTTCATCTCGTTGAACACCACGCCCTTGAAGGTCAACGGGGTGGACGGGTCATCCCACTGCTCGAATTCCACCCGGTGGCCTTCCTGGCGAAAGTCCAGCTCGTCGATGCGCGAGAAGAAGGTCGCGTCGAGGTAGACGTCGAGCAGGTTGTAGAAGTCCTTCTCGTTGCAGGAGGCGAACGGGTAGGCCGTCCAGTCGCTCGAGGTGAAGGCGTTCATGAAGGTGTTGAGCGACCGGCGGATCATCATGAAGAACGGGTCGCGAACGGGGTAGCGCTCCGAGCCGCACAGCGCGGTGTGCTCGAGGATGTGCGCCACGCCGGTGGAGTCCTCCGGCACCGTGCGCAGTCCGACCAGGAAGACGTTCTGGTCGTCTTCGGTGGCGAGGTGGTAATGCCGGGCGCCGGTCTTGTCGTGCCGGTACTCCTCGACGGTCAGGTTGAGCGCTTCGATGGGAACCGAGCGCTGCAGGGTGAACGCGGGGTGGTGACCGTTGGCTTGTGACATGCTTGCGCGTGACTCCGGGTGGTTATCACTGAATGAATTAAACGTGGCAGTGTAACGCACATGCTCTGGCTTGCATGCCGTTCGCGGGGTGGCGGAAAAGGCGATAGAATGCCGCCCCCGCCGGGCGTCCCGCCCGATGCGCTCCCACCGCGGGTGTGGTGGAATTGGTAGACACAGCAGACTTAAAATCTGCAGGCCGAAAGGCCGTGCCGGTTCGAGTCCGGCCACCCGCACCAGATCAAGCGACCCTTCCGATCCGGCGTCCCCATGCGGATCAGGCATTGCCCACGCCGGCATGAACTTCCCCCCGGTTGGGCCTACAGTTGGGTCATCATTCACACGACCCATTTCCCTTTCGGATCGAACCACGCCATGAAGATAGCCATCCTGTCGCGCAACCCGAGGCTCTACTCCACCCGCCGCCTGATCGAGGCGGCCGAGGAGCGCGGCCACGAGGTGCGGGTGCTCGACGTGCTGCGCTGCTACATGAACATCGCCTCGAACAACCCCGAGGTGCATTACAAGGGCGAGGAGCTCGAGGATTTCGACGCGGTGATCCCGCGGATCGGCGCCTCGATCACCTTCTACGGCTCGGCCGTACTGCGCCAGTTCGAGATGATGGGCACCTTCCCCTTGAACGAGTCGGTCGCCATCAGCCGCTCGCGCGACAAGCTGCGCTCGCTGCAACTGCTCTCGCGCAAGGGCATCGGCCTGCCGGTGACCGGCTTTGCCCATCGCCCCGACGACGTCGAGGACCTGATCAAGATGGTCGGCGGCGCCCCGCTGGTGATCAAGCTGCTCGAGGGCACCCAGGGCATCGGCGTGGTGCTGGCCGAGACCAAGCAGGCCGCCGAGAGCGTGATCGAGGCCTTCATGGGCACCAAGACCAACATCCTGGTGCAGGAGTACATTCGCGAGGCCAACGGCGCGGACATCCGCTGCCTGGTCATCGGCGACAAGGTGGTCGCGGCCATGAAGCGCCAGGGCAAGGAAGGCGAATTCCGCTCCAACCTGCATCGCGGCGGCTCGGCCAGCCTGATCCGCATCACCCCGGAGGAACGCTCGACGGCCGTGCGGGCGGCCAAGACCATGGGCCTGAACGTCGCCGGCGTCGATCTCCTGCGCTCCAACCACGGCGCGGTGGTCATGGAGGTCAACTCCTCGCCGGGCCTCGAAGGCATCGAGACCGCCACCGGCAAGGACATCGCCTCGATGCAGATCCAGTTCATCGAGAAGAAGCTCGCCGAACGCCGCACCAAGCGCGGCCTGACTCGCACGCGCGGCCAGGGCTGACACCATGCGCGAGGCCTTCGAGATCGCCGGACGACGCGTTGCCCCGGGCAAGCGCGCCCTGGTCGACCTGCCCATGCCGCGACTGAGCTCGCACACCGAGCTCTCCATGCCGGTGCACGTCATCCACGGCCGGCGCGACGGCCCGACGCTGTTCGTCTGCGCGGCCATCCACGGTGACGAGCTCAACGGCGTGGAGATCATCCGCCGGGTCCTCAAGACCCGCGCGCTGCAACGCCTGCGCGGCACGCTGATCGCCGTGCCGGTGGTCAATGCCTACGGCCTGATCCACGAAAGCCGCTACCTGCCCGACCGCCGCGATCTCAACCGCTCCTTTCCCGGCTCCGACGAGGGCTCGCTGGCCGCGCGCCTGGCCCACCTGTTCCTCGAGGAGATCGTCAGCCGCTGCAGCCACGGCATCGATCTCCACACCGGCGCGATCCACCGCACCAATCTGCCGCAGATCCGGGGCAATCTCGACGACCCCGAGACCCTGCGACTGGCGCGCGCCTTCGGTGTGCCGGTGCTGCTGAATTCCTCCCTGCGCGACGGCTCGCTGCGTGCCGCCGCCGGCGAACGCGGCATTCCCACCCTGCTCTACGAGGCGGGCGAGGCGCTGCGCTTCGACGAAGTCTCCATCCGCGCCGGCACCCAGGGCGTGCTCAGCGTCATGCGCGCGCTGGGCATGCTGGCGCCCTCGCGGCGGAAGACCGAGCGACCGGAACCGTTCGTCTCGCGGCGCAGCCTCTGGGTGCGCGCCCCGGAGAGCGGCATGCTGGGCACCGCCGTGCGCCTCGGCGCCCAGGTCTCGCGCGGCGAGACGCTCGGTTACGTCGACGATGCGTACAGCGGACGGCGCGAGGCGATCATCTCGCCCAGCGACGGCGTGGTGATCGGTCGACTGGAACGGCCGCTGGTGCACGAGGGCGACGCGGTCTATCACATCGCGCGATTCAAGGGCGACGTCAGCGAGATCGCGGGCACGGTGGAGGACTTCCAGGCCGGCCACGCCGACGACGAGGAAGGGGAGGACTGATCGGATGACGGACGAGCCCATCGACGCGAACGAGGGTCTGGTCCGCCTGGGCTGGCGCGAATGGGTGGCCCTACCCGATCTGGGTATCCGCCGGATCAAGGTAAAGGTGGATACCGGCGCGCGTACCTCGGCGCTGCACGCCTTCGCCGTCGACCCGTTCCGTCGCGACGGTCGCGACTGGGTGCGCATCGGCATGCATCCCATCCAGGGCGACAACGACACGGTGGTCCACTGCGAGGCCGAACTGCTCGATCGGCGCCTGGTCTCGGATTCGGGCGGCCACCGCGAGAACCGCTACGTGATCGCCACGCGGCTGATGATCGGCGAGCTCGAGGAGCGCATCGAACTCACGCTGACCGACCGCGACACCATGCGCTTTCGCATGCTGCTGGGCCGCAAGGCGATGGAGGGGCGCTTCCTGGTCGATCCGGCGGCCTCCTACCTCACCGGCAAGCCCGACCTGCCGAAACCTAGTACCGGTTGATCGCCTTGCGCAGCAGGTCGGCGATGCGGATCACCCCCAGCAGCCGCCGCTCGCCGTCGACCACCGGGATCGCCTCGACCCGCCGCTCCATGTGGTGGTGGAAGACCTCGCTGATGCGCTCGTCCGGGCGCATCACCAGCACGTGATCGTCCATGTGCTCGCGCACCGAGCCCCCGACCACCCGCTCGACCAGCTGCCGCCGGCTGTGGGTCGGCCGCAGGTGGGCGAGCAGCAGCCCCGCCAGCCGACGGAACCCCAGATGCCCGCAGACCCGACCCTCGGCGTCGACCACGTAGATATCCCGCACCTCGGGGTGCTCCAGGAACAATGCCGCCGCCTCCGGCAACGAGGCCTCCGGCGAGACGGTCACGGCCTCGGCCGGGTGCGCGGCCAACCAGTCACTTGCCTTCATCGCCGTTCCTCCTACCCTGTTGTCCGGCGTGCTGGCCGCCGTTGGCCATGTCGAGTTCGCCGGCGCGCTGCAAGCCGAAGCGGGCCGCCAACGCCCCGATCGATTCGGTCAGCAGCGTACTCGCCGTGATGATGTTGATCGCCAGGGTCGCCATCTCGGCAAAGCGCGGCTGACCCTCGAGCATCAGGGCCATGCCCACGGCCACGCCCCCCTGCGGCAACATGCCCAGTCCCACGTTGTTGGCGATCGCCGGCGGCGCCCCGCCGAGACGGGCACCGATCCACGAGCCGACCACCTGGCCGGCCGCGCGCAGCATGAAGAACAGCAGGATCAACCAACCGTGCTCGACCGCCACCGACAGGTCGAAGTACAGCCCGGCGAAGGTGAAGAACAGCACGAACACCATTTCCTCGAGCTGCTCGACCGGCTCGAACAGTCGCTCGGCGTGCGACCCGCCAAACCAGCGGGCGGTGAACCCCAGCGTCATGGCGGCCAGCAGGCCGGAAAAGTGCCAGGCCTCGGCCAGTCCCACCAACAGGATGATGGCACCGACCAGCGCGACCAGGCGCAGTTCGTGTTCGTGCAACAGGCGGCTGATCCGCTCGATCAGCCAGCCACCGATCCCGCCGATCACCAACGCCGCGACGATCTCCCAGACCACCAGCGGAAGGGCCGAGACCACGCCATCGGCGGCCAGCAGCGCCAGCACCACGGAAAAGATCACCACGCCCAGGGCATCGTCCATCGCCACCATGCCAAGCAACGCGGTGGTCAATGGCCCGCGGGCCCGGTACTGGTGGATAATCGCCACGATCGCCGCCGGCGCGGTGATGGTCGCCAGCGCGGCGAGCACCAGCGGTACGCCCCAGCCCGGCAGATCGGGCACGCCGACGCCCAGCCAGACGAACCCCGCGAACACCAGCAGGAACGCGCCGGTCACCTTGCCGACGGTCGCGGTAATGATCGACACGCCCAGGCGGCGCAGCTGTCCGACCGTCGCCGCCCCGCCGATCAGGTAGGCGACGATGCCCAGCGCGATCGCCACCAGCGGCTGGGTCCAGCGCGCGGCATCCAGGCCGAGGTAATCCCCCAACAGATCCGGCGAGAACAGCATCCCGATCAGGATGTAGCCGACCACCCGGGGCACGCCGAAATAATGACTACCCAGCGTGCCGAAGGCCAACCCGGCCAGCAGCAGGATGCCGATCAGCAGTATCTCCACGAATCCTCCTTGCCTCGCGCCGGTGCCGACGCCGAACCCTCGCCTCGGGAACCTTTGGCTCCGGCGGCTATCCTACGTCGTGCAACACGCACAAAAACGAAAAAGGGGAAGCGACATGATGATTTCCGTTCTCAAGCGCATGAGCCTGCTCGTCCTCCTTGCCGGGCCCCTCGCCTTCCTGTCCGGCTGCAACACGATGGAAGGCCTGGGCCAGGATACCCAGGAACTGGGCGAGTCGATCGAGGGCGAGGCCCAGGAACACGATTAACCCCGTACCGCCCGATGGCGGACCCGAAGCCACGTCCGATCCGGCGTGGCTTTTTTGTGGGCACTTGCCCCCATCGCTGCGTGACAACCCACACGGAGACCGTGACATGATCCACCGATTTCTCGGCCGGCTGACGGGCATCGCCCTTCTCGCCGGCCTGCTGGCCATCACCGCCGGCTGTAACACGATGAAGGGGCTGGGCGAGGACATCCAGAACCTCGGCCACTCCATCGAGGGCGCGGCGCAGGACGACTGACCGCGGTCAGTCCGAACCATTCCCGGGGTGGGCGAGTACCCGCCCCAACGCCTCGCCGAATGCTCGCGGCACCTCCTCCCAGGGGAAATGCACGCAGCGATCCAGCAATTCCACCTGTCCGAGCGACAGATTCGCGCGCAACGCCTCGAGATTCACCGGCATAAGCAGGTCCTGTCGGCAGGCGACCACGTCGATCGGCATGTCCCACTCGCGAATGGTCGCGTAGTCCACCGGGTTCTCCCGGTAGGCCCGCCACCCCTCGATATTCAGTTGCGCCGAAAAATCCGAGGCATCGAACTGCTCGGCATAACGCTGGCCCTGCTCGTAATCGAGGAAGTAGCTGGGCAACGAACGCTCGATCTGGTGCCGCGCGGTCGCCGCGGCGTCCTCGCCACCGCCCATGCGCTGCTCCCAGGCGGACTCGTCGTCCCAGGCCTGGCCCAACGCCCTGGCCCGGCGCCGGTCGATCTGCTCGGCGACGTCACGCATCGCCAGACGTTCCGGGTCGACGGGATTGAACAGCACCAGCCGCCGGACCGCGTCGGGGTGCGCCCGGGTGTAGAGCAGTGCCATCAGCGCGCCCCAGGAATGTCCCAGAAGCACCACCGGTCGCTCGTCGGCCACCGCCCGACGCAAGGCCTCGACCTGGGCCACCCAGGTATCCAGCAGCGGCTGGCCGACAAGCCCCGTTCCGCCCGCCGCGTTCTCGCCCACCCCGATCATGTCCATGATGGCCGTCCGGTAACCGAGCTCGGCCAACCGATGCTGCACCGGCTCGAGATTCCAGCTGGAAAACCCCGGCCCGCCAGCCAGCACGATCGCCACGGGTGGAGCGCCATCGTCGCACCGACTGCGCTCACCCGAGGCCTCCACGACGTGGTAACTCAGGCTGCGCTCATCGAGCGTGACGGTTTGCACCGGCGTCGTGAAGCCGGCCTGCGCGAGCCCAGTCAGCGCGAGTCCGGCTCCCAACCAGCCGGCCAGCGCCACGGACCGAAGCCATCCGGCCGGTCGACATTCGGCAAACAACCATCGGCTCATCGGGTGGGCCTCGCCAAGAGTTGAAAACGGACTAAACGGATTGCGCCAAGCCTAGTCGATCCCGCGTGCTGAAGAGACACGGTTAATCTTCTAGCCTCGGGGACACGTTTTTGACGTTCCCCAAGGAGGCAACGGATGATCGAACAACTCAATGGCAAACGTGTCGCCCTGCTGGTTGCCGATGGCTTCGAGCAGGTGGAGCTCACCGAACCCAAGCGCGCGCTGGAAGAGGCCGGCGCGATCGCCCAGATCGTCTCGCCCGCCGACGGCCGCGTGAAGGGCTGGCAGCACACCGACTGGGGCGATGCCTTCGACGTCGACGTGCCCCTGGATTCGGCCAGCGAATCGGACTTCGACGCACTGGTGCTGCCCGGCGGGGTGATGAACCCGGACGCCCTGCGGCAGAACGCAAAGGCCGTCGCCTTCGTGCGCGAGTTCTTCGATCACCACAAGCCGGTCGCCGCCATCTGCCACGGCGGCTGGACGCTCGCCGAGGCCGACGTGCTGCAGGGTCGGCGCGTGACCTCCTACCCCAGCATCCAGACCGATCTGAAGAACGCCGGGGCGGTCTGGGTCGACGAGGAGGTCGTCGTCGACAACGGGCTGGTGACCAGTCGCAATCCCGACGACCTGCCGGCCTTCAACGCCAAGCTGGTCGAGGAAATCGCCGAAGGCCGGCACTGACCCCTTGACGGATTCGCTCAACAGCCCGGCAGACTGCCGGGCTTTTTCGTACCCTCACTAGGGAAACTCTGCACGAATGCCATACCGCTCTGCGTGCCTCGAGCCGGGCAGATGCAAGGCGCTCGTCCGCCGCAGAAAAGTCATTCTCTTTCCAAGAACGACAACACAGCAGATGCCCGGCTCAAGGCGCGCCCTGCGGGGCTTGGCGAGTCGCCCGTGCTCTGCGTTGCGATGTCTTGACGTGGCCACCGGCACGCCGGCGACATCGCGCCTTGATCACGAACGACTCGCCAAGCCAGAGTGGCATGGCATTCGTGCAGAGTTTCCTTAGCATTCAGCATCCCGAATCCGATTTAAGAAAGGAGAGCGTGCATGAGCGACCAGCCGACCGATCCGCGCCGACGCCATTCCGCCCCGGTGGTCGATGGCATCAACAAGTCCGCCAGCCGCGCGATGCTGCGCGCGGTGGGGTTCCAGGACGAGGACTTCACCAAGCCGCAGGTCGGCATCGCCTCGACCTGGAGCCAGGTCACGCCCTGCAACGCGCATATCGACACGCTCGCCGACGCCGCCCGCACTGGTGCCGACACCGCCGGCGGCAAGGGCGTCATCTTCAACACCATCACCATCTCGGATGGCATCGCCAACGGCACCGAGGGGATGAAGTACTCGCTAGTCTCGCGCGAGGTGATCGCCGACTCGATCGAGACGGTCGCCGGCTGCGAGGGCTTCGACGGGCTGGTCGCCATCGGCGGCTGCGACAAGAACATGCCGGGCTGCCTGATCGGCATGGCGCGCCTCAACCGCCCGTCGGTGTTCGTCTATGGCGGCACCATCATGCCGGGCAAGTGCCACACCGATATCGTCTCGGTTTTCGAGGCGGTCGGTGCCTACACCCAGGGCGAGATCGACCTGCCGCGCCTGGAGGACATCGAGAAGACCGCCATCCCGGGCCCCGGCTCCTGCGGCGGCATGTACACCGCCAACACCATGGCCTCGGCGATCGAGGCACTCGGCATGAGCCTGCCGGGCAGCTCGGCGCAGAACGCGGTCTCCGAGGAGAAGCGCGCCGACAGCGAGGCGGCCGGCGAAGCGGTGCTCGACCTGCTGGACAAGGACATCAAGCCGCGCGACATCATGACCCGCGAGGCCTTCGAGAACGCCATCACGGTGACGATCGCCCTGGGCGGCTCGACCAACGCGGTGCTGCACCTGCTGGCGATGGCCAACGTCGTCGACGTGCCGCTCACGCTCGATGATTTCACCGAGATCGGCCGGCGCGTGCCGGTGCTCGCCGACCTGCGGCCCTCCGGGCACTACATGATGAGCGAGCTGGTGGAGATCGGCGGCATCCTGCCGCTGATGAAGAACCTGCTCGATGCGGGCCTGCTGCACGGCGACTGCCTGACCGTCACCGGCCGGACGCTCGCGGAGAACCTTGCCGACGTGGTGCCCTACCCCGACGACCAGCAGATCATCGCCCCGCTCGACCAACCGCGTAAGGCCGACAGCCATCTGCGCGTCCTCAAGGGCAACCTCGCCCCGGAGGGTGCCGTGGCCAAGATCACCGGCAAGGAGGGCACGCGATTCTCCGGCACCGCGCGGGTGTTCGGCTCCGAGGAAGAGGCCCAGGCGCGCATTCTCGACGGCACGGTCACCGCCGGCGACGTGGTGGTGATCCGCTACGAGGGCCCGCGCGGCGGGCCGGGCATGCGCGAAATGCTCTCGCCCACCTCGGCGATCATGGGCCGGGGGCTTGGCAAGGAGGTCGCCCTGATTACCGACGGGCGCTTCTCCGGCGGCAGCCACGGCTTCGTTGTCGGCCACATCACGCCCGAGGCGTTCGACGGCGGACCGATCGCGCTGGTCGAGGACGGCGACACCATCACCATCGACGCCGTGGCGGACACCATCGAGGTCGACGTCGAGCCGGACGAGCTCGAGCGCCGCCGCGCGAAATGGCAACGCCCGGCGCCCAACTACCCGCGCGGCGTACTGGCAAAATACGCGAAAACCGTCAGCTCGGCCTCCACCGGCGCGGTGACCGATCTGCCTGACTAAAGCGAATCAACGAGGAGCATTCCGATGAGCCTGACCGTCTATCTTTCCGGCGAGATCCACACCGACTGGCGCGAGCAGATCGAACAGGGCGCACGTGACGCCGGTCTCGATATCCTGTTCACCCGCCCGGTCACCGACCACGCCGCCAGTGATGCCGCCGGCGACCTGCTCGGCGAGGAATCAAAGCAGTTCTGGCGCGACCACAAGTCGGCCAAGGTCAACGCGATCCGCATCAAGACCCTGCTCGAGCAGGCCGACGTCGCCGTGGTGCGCTTCGGCGACAAGTACAAGCAGTGGAACGCCGCCTTCGACGCCGGCTACTGCGCCGCGATGGGCACGCCCTACATCACCCTGCACGACGAGGACATCGTCCACCCGCTCAAGGAAGTCGACGCCGCCGCCATGGCCTGGGCGACCACCCCGGAGCAGGTGGTCGGCATTCTCAAGCACGTAATGCGGGATTAACTCGCTGATTTCCTCTTTCTCCTGTGCGTTCAAAAAGAAAGGCAGCTGAGATTCTCAGCTGCCTTTCTGCTTTTGATGCCGTTAGAGAATCAGTGGCAATGAACGATTCCAGTACTGTTTTCCATGTGGCAACACTGCCCCGGAGGGGAGCTTTTCCGGCATCCGCCTCCGTGCTCCAAGACTTCAGCACCCTTGTACGTTGGCACCGATGTCCCAGCGACGGCCACGTTACCCAACCCCATGGACAGCATCCCCGCGGTAAAAACCATAAGCATCGTTTTCATCTCGCTCCCTCCTTGCTAGAAGCGTCTTGACGTTAGCACGATCATACGGAAACACGCATGTATTTATTCTTAAACAGGAAACGAGGGACCAGAGCCAAACATTGATGCTTCCACCGGGACGCACGGCGATAACACTCACCACAAGAAAACCCCGCACGAGGCGGGGCAACAAGGAGTGAGAGAAAAATCACCAAGCGAGAGCGGTCTCGAGGGAGCACCTGAAGGAGGCAGGTATCCGCTCATGGTTGGCGCTGGGATCAAGAAACGATCAGCGGCCAGCCACGTGGTGACTGTGTCAGGCGCATGTGACATGGATGTGTATTACTTGCGCCGATTCCGGCGGGGCTGGACACGTCAAACAGGATGTCTGGCGCCCAAGGCAGGATTCGAACCTGCGACCTACCGCTTAGGAGGCGGTTGCTCTATCCAGCTGAGCTACATGGGCAGTCGGAAGGCGGCGAGATGGTAACACGCGCGATGAACCGCCCTCCAGACGGCCAAGCGCCTCATTCGTTTTCCTGGTGCAACTCCAGCGTGGGGCCTTCGGCGGTCCACTTGATGGTCACCACGATCGGCTGGCAGCAGACGCTGCAGTCCTCGACGAAGGTCTGCTCGCCGGCGCTGGTGTCGATCGAGAAGTCGACCGGCTCGCCGCAGTAGGGACAGACGGCACTGGCGTCGATGAGGGGTTCCATGGCGCGCCTCCTGGGGAACGACGCAGGCAATTTTCCTGCCTCAGAAGCGTAGCAGGCGCGCCCGGAAATACCCGGACGCGCCTGCTCGTTTTTCACCTGGCGGCAAGATGCCGCAAAGCGGATCAACCCATCTGGCGGATCAGCTCCTCACCAAAGGCCTTGCAGCCGATCTGGTTGGGCTTGTCCATCAGGCGGGCGAGATCGCCGGTGACGTTGCCGCTGGCGATCGCGCCTTCCATCGCCTTGATGACGGCATCGGCGGCCTCGGTCCAGCCGAGGTGGCGCAGCATCATCTCGGCCGAGAGGATGACCGACGACGGGTTCGCGAGATCCTTGCCGGCGATGTCCGGGGCGGTGCCGTGGGTGGCCTCGAACATGGCGACGGTGTCGGAGAGGTTCGCGCCCGGCGCGATGCCGATGCCGCCGACCTGCGCGGCCAGCGCATCCGAGACGTAGTCACCGTTGAGGTTCAGGGTGGCGACCACGTCGTACTCTTCCGGCACCAGCAGGATCTGCTGCAGGAAGGCATCGGCGATCGAGTCCTTGATGACGATGTCGCGGCCGGTATTGGGGTTCTTGAGCTTCATCCACGGACCGCCGTCGAGCGGCTCGGCGCCGAACTCTTCCTTGGCGAGCTCGTAGCCCCAGTTCTTGAAGGCCCCTTCCGTGAATTTCATGATGTTGCCCTTGTGCACCAGGGTGACCGACTCGCGGTCGTTGGCGATCGCGTACTCGATCGCGCGGCGCACCAGGCGCTTGGTGCCGTCCTCGGAGACCGGCTTGATACCGATGCCCGAGCTCTCCGGGAAGCGGATGTTCTCGACGCCCATCTCGTCCTGCAAGAAGTCGATCACCTTCTTCACTTCCGGGGTGCCCGCGGCCCACTCGATGCCGGCGTAGATGTCCTCGGAGTTCTCGCGGAAGATGACCATGTCGGTCTTCTCCGGGTGCTTGACCGGGCTCGGGGTGCCGGTGAAGTAGCGCACCGGGCGCAGGCAGACGTACAGGTCGAGCTTCTGGCGCAGGGCGACGTTCAGCGAACGAAAACCGCCGCCGACCGGCGTAGTCAGCGGCCCCTTGATGGAGACGACGTAGTCGCGGATCGCCTCCATGGTCTCGGCCGGCAGGCCGCTGCCGTCCGGGTAGACTTCCGTGGACTTCTCGCCGGCGTAGACCTCCATCCAGGCGATCTGGCGCTTGCCGCCGTAGGCCTTCTCGATGGCCGCGTCGATGACCTTTTTCATCACCGGCGTGACGTCGATACCGATGCCGTCACCCTCGATGAACGGGATGATCGGCCGATCCGGCACGGTCAGCGTGCCGTCGGCGGTGACGGTGATCTTGTCGCCCTCGGGGATGGTGATCTTCTCGAAGCCCATGTGTTCTCTCCTGGCTGGATGCGTGGGGGGCAAATGGTCATGGCCGACCCTGCCCGAGATGGCCGGCATTATACCGATTCCCCCCGCCCGGCCGAGGTGCGCCGCCAGCCCGCATCCGAGCTTGCTTAGGGAAGGTCTGCACGATTCGATGACGTCTCTGCGGGACCTCCAAGGGCCCAGATGCAAGGCGCAGC
>NZ_JAJSEE010000004.1 GCF_023555375.1 Guyparkeria hydrothermalis | reverse complement strand
CACGGCGGACGAACGCCTTGCATCTGCCCGGCTCAAGGCGCGCAGAGCGGCATCGGATTGGTGCAGTCCTTCCCGGGCTGCAGTCGTTGCCAACCGCGGCCCGCCATTTTTCGCGCTTACTTGTGCTCGGCGACCTCGCCCTTGAGTCGGTCGATCAGCTCGTCGACCTTGATCGAGCCGAGATCCTCGCCCGAGCGGGTGCGCACCGAAACCGAATCGGCATCGATCTCGCGGTCGCCGGCGACCAGCAGGTA
Organism: Guyparkeria hydrothermalis; assembly: GCF_023555375.1. Classification (GTDB taxonomy): domain Bacteria; phylum Pseudomonadota; class Gammaproteobacteria; order Halothiobacillales; family Halothiobacillaceae; genus Guyparkeria; species Guyparkeria hydrothermalis. The sequence continues at coordinate 289,721 of NZ_JAJSEE010000004.1, read as the reverse complement.
CGGCACGCGCTCGAGGGTGTGCTCGCGGATCTTGAAGCCGACCTTCTCGTTGCGAAGATCGGCTTGCGCCCGCAGGCCGGCGGCCTTGAGGCGCTCGGCGACGGCATCGACGTACTCGGCGTGCTTGTCGGTGATGCCCATGGTCACCGCCTGTACCGGGGCGAGCCACGTCGGCATCTGGCCGGCGTGGTGCTCGATCAGGATGCCGATGAAGCGCTCCATCGAACCGACGATCGCGCGGTGCAGCATGACCGGGTGCTTGCGCTCGCTGTGCTCGTCGACGTAGGTCGCGCCCAGGCGCTCGGGCATCATGAAGTCCACCTGGATGGTACCCAGCTGCCAGGTCCGGCCGATGGCATCACTCAGGTGATACTCGATCTTCGGCCCGTAGAAGGCGCCTTCGCCCGGCAGTTCCTCCCACTCCACGTTCGCCGCACGCAGCGCACTGCGCAGGGCTTCCTCGGCTTCGTCCCAGACCTCGTCGGCGCCCATGCGCTTGTCCGGGCGGGTGGCGATCTTCACCTGCACGTCCGAAAAGCCGAAGGTGTCGTAGACCTCGAGTGCCTGGCCGTGGAAGGCGCGCACTTCCGGCTCGATCTGCTTTTCGGTGCAGAAGATGTGGCCGTCGTCCTGGGTGAAGCCACGCACGCGCAGGATGCCGTGCAGCGCGCCCGAGGGCTCGTTGCGGTGGCAGGAGCCGAACTCGCCGTAACGGATCGGCAGGTCACGGTAGGAGTGCAGGCCGTGGTTGAACACCTGGACGTGGCCCGGGCAGTTCATCGGCTTGACCGCGTAGGTGCGCTTCTCCGACTCGGTGAAGAACATGTTTTCCTGGTAGTTGTCCCAGTGACCCGACTTCTTCCACAGGGACACGTCCAGGATCTGCGGGCACTTGATCTCCGCGTAGCCCGAGCGCTTGTAGACGTCGCGCATGTACGACTCGATCACCTGCCAGATCGCCCAGCCGCGCGGATGCCAGAACACCAGGCCCGGCGCCTCGTCCTGGAAGTGGAACAGATCCAGCTGCTTGCCGAGACGACGATGGTCGCGCTTCTCGGCCTCCTCGCGCTGCTTGAGGTAGCGCTTGAGCTCCTTGTCGCTGGCGAACGCGGTGCCGTAGACGCGGGTGAGCATCTCGTTGTCCGAGTCGCCGCGCCAGTAGGCACCGGCCACCTTCAACAGCTTGAAGGCCTTGAGCTTGTTGGTGTGCGGCACGTGCGGGCCGCGGCAGAGATCGGTGAAGTCGCCCTGGGTGTAGAGCGTCAGCTGCTCCTCGCCCGGGATGTCCTTGATGATCTCGACCTTGTAATCCTCGCCGAGGTCCTTGAAGAAGCGCACCGCGTCGTCGCGCTCGATCACGCGGCGCTCGAGCTCGTCGCCCTCGCTGGCCAGCTCGCGCATGCGGGTCTCGATCTTCTCCAGGTCCTCGTCGTTGAAGGGCCGGTCGAAGGCGAAGTCGTAGTAGAAGCCCTGGTCGATGACCGGGCCGATGGTGACCTGCGCCTCGGGGTAGAGCTGCTTGACCGCCTGCGCCATCAGGTGCGCGGTGGAGTGGCGGATGATCTCGACGCCCTCCTGGTCCTTCGCCGTGACGATGGCGATGTCCGCGTCGTCCTCGACGGTGCGCGAGAGATCGACCAGCTTGCCGTCGATCTTGCCGGCCACGGCCGCCTTGGCCAGGCCCGGCCCGATGTCGGCGGCGACCTCCATGAGCGAGACCGGGTGGTCGAACGTGCGCTGACTGCCGTCGGGTAGTGTGATAGTCGGCATGTGCCCTCCTGAGAAGCACTTGGGATGCCAGTGGCGGGCCCTACCAAAGCCCGCGTTTGCATCCGCGTGGGTCGAAGGGTGCGGACAGCCGGAACCGCCGTGGCGCACCCGCCATGGTGAGAAGTCGGCGGATGATACCAAAGCCGCCTGTTCCGGTGCAGTCCGCCGTGTCGGCCGAGGCAAATCGGATCGAACGATCTCTCGTGGCCGATTGTCATCGGGCATCCCCCCAATCCCTGTTCGGATCGCGTCGTGGTGCGCAGGCCCTTCTGGCGCGCCGGTCGTCGTTCGGTCACGTCCAGCACGGCACAACGCGGAACGTGTGTCATGACGCCTGTTCCGGCGTGCTGCAAGCCACTGATTAAACGCGGGTATTTTCTGTTCCGTTTTGTTCCTGTTCCGGTGGTTGGTCGCGCCGATACTCTGCAAACGAGGTTTGATGCGCTTGTCGGGCCATGAGCCGGGTGATCAGCGGGCCGCCGCGACGCCCAACATGGTGACGGCATGGGTGTCGATAACGGCCTGACCCGTTGCGACATCGCCAGCCCGGCAAGTGCTCAGGGGGAACTGCCGACTCCGATCAGGACGAGACCCACACGCCCGCCACCAGGCCTTGCGCCGACGAGGGGCGGGGCAGACGACTCGGGGTCGGCAGGCAATCAATCGGATACCGGCCGCGGAGGGACCAGCGCGTGCCGGCGTTCGATCACTTTTCTGGCCAATCGGCAACCGACTGACGAATGGCAAGGGAACAAGGCGATGAAAACGAATAAACAGAACGCATTGGCGGCGCTGGTCGCTGCCGGCATCATCGGGGCGTCGGCGACCGCGACGGCGCAATCGAATCAACCCGCCGACCTGGCGACGGTCGTCCAGCAGGCGATCGAATCCAACCCGGAGGTCCAGTCCAGCTGGCATGCCTTCGTTTCCTCGGGTCACGACATCGACGTGGCGCGCGGTGGCTACCTGCCGACCGTCGATGCGGTCGCGAGTGTCGGCCAGGAGTCGCGGAACTACGGTGTCAACGAGGACTACTCGATCGCCGCGGCGGAAATCTCGCTCACGCAGATGCTCTACGACGGCTTCTTCACCCGCTCGGAGGTGGATCGCCTCGATAACGCCCAGCTGGTGCGGTACTACGAGCTGCTCGGCAGCGCCGAGGACATCGCGCTGGAAACGCTGACCGCCTACCAGGACGTGCGCCGTCAGCGCGAACTGGTCGAACTGGCCGACGAGATCTACCGCGAGCACCTGGACGTCAAGGCCCAGGTGGAGGAAAGCTCGCGCGCCGGCGTGGCGCGCGGCGCCGATCTCGAGCAGATCAACGCCCGCGTGGCGCTGTCCGAGTCCAACCTGGTCAACGAGATCTCCAACCTCCACGACGTCTCGGCCCGCTACCTGCGCATCGTCGGGCAGTCGCCCGCCGAACGGCTCGAGCCGATCGCACTGGACGATTCGGCCCTGCCGGCCGACGTGGCCGAGGCCCTGCAACTGGCCTACGAAGGGAACCCCTCCTTCCGTGCCGCGCTGCGCGATATCGAATCCTCCCGCGCGGCCGTGGAAAGCCGGCGCGCCGCCTATCACCCGCGCCTGAACCTCAACGCCAGCTACGGCGTGGACAACCGCGACGATTTCGGCGTGCGCGAGAACCAGCGCGACGCGCGCATCGGCCTCGAGCTGCGCTTCAACCTCTACAACGGCGGTAGCGACCGGGCCGCGGTCAAGAGCGCCGCCGAGCAGCTCAACGTCTCCAAGAGCCTGCGCGACAAGGCCTGCGTGGACATGCGCCAGAACCTGCAGATCGCCTACCACGACGTGCGCAAGCTCTCCGATCAGGTCGAGACGCTCAACAACTACCGCCTGGCCGCCGACCGGGTGCGGGTTGCCTACCGCAACCAGTTCCAGATCGGTCAGCGCACGTTGCTCGACGTGCTCGATTCCGAGAACGAGTACTTCCAGGCAAGCCGTTCCTACGTGAACGCCCAGGCCGATCGCCGCGTCGCGATCGCCCGGGTGCTGGCCGAGAGCGGTCGCCTGCTCGAGTCACTCGAGGTGCGTCGTGACGGCCTGCCGAGCCTGGCCGATCTCGGCGCCGATCGCCTGGCGGTCGATCCCGAGACCGCCTGCCCGAGCGTCGACATCGCGATGAACCTCCCCGAGGTGCCGCAGGAGCGATGAGTGCCGGACTGCCGTTCGAGGGTCACCGGCGAGCCGGGACCGAGACGCTGGCGGGCGATGAGCAGGGGGTGGCATGACGCGCGAACCGGTTGAACCCCGTGGTGGAGCGCTGACCGATTGCCTGATGTTCCTGTGCCGCTATCACGGCACGCCGATGTCGCGCGAGTCCCTGATCGCCGGGTTGCCACTGGAGCAGGGTCGGCTGGCGCCGCCGGAATTCGATCGCGCGGCGCGTCGGGGCGGACTGTCGAGCCGCATCGTCGCCGGCAAGGCCCGCTCGGTGAATCCGGCCCTGCTGCCAGCCATCCTCCTGCGCGAGGACGACAGCGCCTGCGTGATCACGGCGATCGACCGCAAGGCGGGTGTCGCGGCGGTGATCTACCCGGAACTCAACGACGCCGAGGTCGAGGTGGCGCTCGATACGCTGGAGGCCGAGTCCGCCGGCTGGCTGATCTACGTCCAGCCCCGATTCCACTTCGACGAGCGCGCCGGCGGCCTTTCCCCGCGTGCCGACCAGCACTGGTTCTGGGGTGTGATCCGCGAAAATCGCGGGCTCTACCGCGACGTGCTCGTGGCCGCCGTGATGATCAACCTGTTCGCGGTGGCGATGCCGTTGTTCATCATGAACGTCTACGACCGGGTGGTGCCCAACGCGGCGACCGACACCCTCTGGGTACTCGGGGCAGGGGTCTTCCTCGCGATCAGCGCCGATCTCGCCCTGCGCGTCATGCGCAGCCGGTTCGTCGACCTGGCCGCAAGCCGCGCGGACGTCAAGCTTTCCTCGTCGATCATGGAACGGGTACTCGGGATGCGGATGGCCAACCGTCCCACCTCCACGGGCTCGTTCGCCAACACGGTGCACGCCTTCGAGTCGGTACGCGGCTTTATCGGCTCGATGAGCGTGGTCGCCCTGGTCGACCTGCCGTTCGTGCTGCTATTCGCCGGCATCGTCGCGCTGATCGGCTGGCAACTGGTCGTGCCGATCGTCATCGGGGCGCTGCTGGTGCTGCTCTACGCACTGGGTGCCCAGCGGCGTCTGCAGCGCCTGTCCGAGGACGCGATGCGGGCCGGCGCGATGCGCAACGCGACCCTGGTGGAGGGCTTGACCGACATCGAGACAGTCAAGGCCTTCGGCGTGGAAAGCCGCATCCAGGCCGACTGGGAACGGACCTCGGTGTTCCTGGCCCAGAACGCGGCGCGCATGCGCCTGATCTCCGCCTCCGTGGTCAGCGGCGCGCAGTGGGCCCAGCACGCGGTGGGCATCGCGATCATCGTGGTCGGCGTCTACCTGATCATGGAGGGCAACCTCAGCCTCGGCGGCATGATCGCCGCCTATCTCTTGTCCTCGCGCGCCATGGCGCCGATCGGCCAGGCGGCCGGGCTGGTGATGCAGTACCACCAGTCGGCCGCGGCCCTCGACGCACTTGACGAGGTGATGGAGCAACCGGTCGAACGCCCACCGGGCAAATCCTGGATCAGCCGGCCCGGCCTGACCGGCGAGATCGAGTTCCGCCACGTGAGCTTTTCCTACCCGCAGACCGGCGGGGTGGTGCTCGACGACGTGAGTTTCCGCATTCGCGCCGGCGAGCACGTCGCCGTGCTTGGGCGCAACGGCTCGGGCAAGAGCACCATCGAGAAGCTGATCCTTGGGCTCTACGAGCCGGACGCCGGGGCGGTGCTGGTCGACGGGGTCGATGCCCGCCAGATCGATCCGGCCGAGCTGCGCCGCGCGATCGGCTACGTGCCGCAGGATATCTCGCTGTTCCACGGCTCGCTGCAGGAGAACCTCACCCTGGGCGCGGCCGACGTCGATGACGCGCGCATCCTCGAGGTGGCCAAGCTCAGCGGCCTGGCGCCGATGATCAACCGTCACCCCGAGGGCTTCGACATGCCCATGGGCGAACGCGGTCAGTTCGTCTCCGGCGGGCAGCGCCAGTCGATCGCCATCGCCCGGGCGTTGCTGCATGACCCGCCGATGCTGGTGCTCGACGAGCCCACCGGGGCTCTGGACCATTCCACCGAGGCGCTGATCAAGCGCAACCTGCAGCAGGTCGCCCGGCACAAGACACTGCTGGTCAACACCCATCGCAGCTCGATGCTCGAGCTGGTCGACCGGATCCTGGTGATCGATGCCGGCCGGCTGGTCGCCGACGGGCCCAAGGAGGAGGTCATCGAGGCATTGCGCCAGGGCCGGATTTCGGGGGCGGAGCGATGAGCGACACGCGGCGCAAGACCATCGAGGAGCGCGGTTTCGAGGGGGTGGGGCGCCTGACCGGCACCCGTCGCGGTGGCGATGCCGGCCCGGCGAAGGGCCTGGGCGAGGAGCGACGCGGCAGCTGGGCCGCCCAGGCCGGCTGGGCCCAGATCCAGCAACGCCCGATCCGGGCACGCGCGCTGCTCTACACCCTGTTCCTGGTGTTGATCGCGCTGATCGTCTGGGCCGGCTTTGCCGAGCTCGACGAGGTGACGCGTGGCCAGGGCAAGGTGATCCCGTCGCAGAAGACCCAGCTTGTCCAGTCGCTGGACGGCGGCACGGTGAGCGAGATCCTGGTCGACGAGGGGGATGCGGTTGAGCAGGGCGACCTCCTGGTGACCATCGACCCGACCCGTTCGATGTCGAGCCTGCGCGAGAACGTCGTCCAGCGTCAGGCGCTGCGCGCCGAGGTGGCCCGGCTCGAGGCCCTGACCGGCGAGGAGTCGTTGCGCTTTCCCGAGGATCTCGAGCGCGAGGCGCCCGAACTGGTCGCCCAGGAGCGCCGCCTGTTCGAATCGTCCCGCCGCGAGCTCGAGGAGCAGCTCTCGATCCACCGGGAGAAGCTCGAACAGCGCCGCCAGGACCTGCGCGAGGCGGAAGCCGCCCGCACGCAGCACGCCCGCGCGCTCACCCTCATCCGGCGCGAGTTGAGCGTTACCCGTCCGTTGCTCAACTCCGGTGCCGTTTCCGACATCGACATCATCCGGCTCGAACGCGACGAGGCGAACAGCCTGGGCGAGATGTCGCGGGCCGAGGCGGCGATCACGCGGGCAAAGTCGGCGATCGAGGAGGCAACCGTGCGCATCGAGGAGGTGCGGCTGAACGCCTTCAACCGTTGGCGTTCGGAACTGGCCGAGGCCAGTGCCAAGCTCGATGCCCTGGGCGAGGCGCAGGTGGGGCTGGCCGACAAGGTGGAGCAGACCCGGGTGCGCGCCCCCATGGCCGGCACCGTGCAGCGACTGTTCATCAATACCACCGGTGGGGTGGTCGGTCCCGGGCGCGAGATCCTCGAGATCACCCCGGCCAATGACAAGTTGCTGATCGAGGCGCGCATCAACCCGAAGGACATCGCCTTCCTGCGACCGGGGTTGCCCGCCAAGGTGAAGTTCAGCGCCTACGACTTCACGCGTTACGGCGGGCTGGAGGCGACGGTGACGCACATCAGTTCCGACACCATCACCGACGACGATGACAACACCTTCTATCTCGTGCGCCTGGAAACCAGCGCGACCGGCTTCTCGCCCGACCAGCCGATCCTGCCGGGGATGATGGCCGAGGTGGACATCCTCACCGGCAAGAAGACGGTGCTCGAATACCTCCTCAAGCCCGTGCTGCGCGCCTTTTCGCAATCGATGTCCGAACGATGACTATCTCGACGCATCTTTTCGTCACCGAACCCGGGTTTCATACCTCCCGCTGGCAACGCGCCTTCCCGGAGGCGGCCGTGGTCGAGTCCGCGGCGCTGGTCGACGGGCTCGGCCTGGATGTTCCCGAGCGGCCGACCGTCGCCTGGGTACTGACCGGGACCGACCGCTGGGAGCGCCTGATCGAGGACCTGGCCGACCGGGGCGCCCGCGTGATCGCCATGTCGCGACAGCCGGGCATGGATGAATTGCGCACCGCGCTGGGTCATGGCGCGCGCGGCTACGTCCACGCCGTCGCACCGCCAGCGCTGCTGCATCAGGCCGCCGATGCCGTGCAGACCGGCGGCATGTGGCTACCCGCCGAGGTGGTCAACGCGGTGGTGCGGGTGCTCTCGACCACGCTGGACGGGCCGCGCAACGTCACCCGAGCGGTCGATGCCCTCCTGGGAAGCCTGACCGAGCGCGAGCGCGCGGTCGCCGAGGCGGTGGCCGCCGGGTTGAGCAACAAGGAGGTCGCTCGCCGGCTCGACATTACCGAGCGCACGGTCAAGGCGCACCTCAGCTCGGCCTTCCGCAAGCTTGGCGTTCGTGATCGAATGCAGTTGGTGGTGCGGCTGCGCATGGCAGCCGAGCCGAATCGTGACGTCGGCTAGGGAAGGTCTGCACGAATGCCATACCGCTCTGCGTGCCTTGAGCCGGGCAGATGCAAGGCGCTCGTCCGCCGCGGAAGAGTTATTCTCTTGCCAAGGACGACAACGCCGCAGATGCCCGGCTCAAGGCGCGCCCTGCGGGGCTTGGCGAGTCGCCCGTGCCCCGCGTTGCGATGTCTTGACGTGGCCACCGGCACGCCAGCGACATCGCGCCTTGATCACGAACGACTCGCCAAGCCAGAGTGGCATGGCATTCGTGCAGACCTTCCCTAACCGATACCGGGGGGCGAATGGATAGCGTCTACGTAAAGCGGGACTCGAGCGGCGCCATCGTCGCCATCGGCCGGGAGGCCGAGCCGGGCATGGCCGAGGCGGTTGCCATCGACGACCCGGCCGTGCAGCGGTTCCTCGATCCGTCGCGCGGCGCGGAACCCGAAGCGGTCGCCGAGGCCCTGCAGCGCTCGGATGCCGAGCTTGTCCGCGTGGTCGAGGACCTGGCCCATCTGCTGATCGAGAAGGGCGTGATCCGGTTCACCGAACTGCCCACGGCTGCACAGCGAAAGCTGCTCGATCGCCGACAGTTGCGTCGCGATCGCAAGGCGCTCGACCTGATCGCCGGCTCGGACGACAACGGCGACGATCGCTTCATGCCCTGAATCGCCCGAGCCGAACGCTCGCTTCCGAAGACCTTCCCTCCTTCACTCCGGCACGCCGGGGCCGCTCGCCCCGTCGACCCCCAGTTCGCCCAGCTGGGTCAATTCCTCGGCCGAGCGCACCCCGTCGGCGATTACGGTCAGGCCGATGGCGTGCGCCATGCCGGTGATGCCGCGCAGGTAGCTGCGGTTCGACTCGCTGGCGGCAAGATCGGTGGTCAGCGAGCGGTCGAGCTTGAGATAGCTCAATCCCAGCTCGTGCAGGACGTCGATCTCGGTGACGGCCAGCCCCGCCTTCTCGATGCCGACGCGATAGCCCAACGGGACGGCGACGGCACAGAACTCGCGGAAGGCGGCGGGATGGTCGATTGCCGCGCGCTCGGCAAGCTCGATCGAGACCATGGCAGCACGCGCCGTGTGCGAGGCCAGCAGTCCCAGCAATCGTCCTCGGGTCGATTCGTCGAGCAGGGTGTCGATCGAGAGATTCAGCGCGATCGGCTCGCCATCCGGATCGGGCGTGCGGGCCAGGCGCTCCAGTTCGCTTTCGGCCACCGCCAGGTCCAGTTGCGGCAACAGGCCCAGCCGCCGCGCCCAGGGCAGGAACTGGCCGGCCGTGAGGGTCTGGCGGGCATCCTCGAGTCGCAGCATCGCCTCGCGATGGATCAGGCGACCGTCGATACGGCGCGTGGCGAAATGGGCGGCATGAATGCGCTGTTCCTCGATGGCGTCGTGGAGGATGGCTCGCCACTCGTCGCTGCCATGCAGTCGATCCACGTCCTCGCCCTGCGTGGCCCATTCCAGGCAGGTGGTCTCGCGGTGCTCGGCGCGGGCGAGCCCATCGTCGAGCCGGATCAGGATGCTCGAGCGTTCGTCACCGGGGCCGAAGCGGCCAGCGGACAAGGCGGTCTGCATCGCGGTGGTCTCGGCGTGGCGCGCGGCCAGTTCTTGCATCGCCTCCGTCAATCGCTCGGCGAGCGGCTTGGCATCCAGCAGATCGGTGAGGATCAGCGCGAAGTCGCTGCCGTTGAGCCGGGCGAGGTGCTCGTCGCTGAACGAGTCGCGATGCTCGCCGGCAACCGCGCCGAGACGGGTGGCGAGGTCCTTGATCAGGGCATCGGTCTCCTGGTGACCGAGCTGGCGGTTGATCTCCGCGAGATCGACCAGCCGTACCAGGAACAGGCCGTGCTGGCGGTTGGGGTCGTCATCGGCGAGCAGGGCGCCCAGCACGTCATCGAAACGGCCGCGGTTGCCCACGCCGGTGAGGGCGTCACGCTGCAACCGCTGGCGCATCTCTTCCAGCCGCGAGCGTTCCTCGCCCAGCATGTCGCGCACGCGGGCGGAGAGGATGTTCATCGACCGGACCACCCGACGGAATTCCAGCGTCCTGGGCTCCGGGGTGGCGATAAAGCGCTGGTTGCCGATGGACTCCGCCTGGTCGACCACGTCGTCGAGCGGCCGGGTGAGCGATTTCAGGACCATCGAGCCCAGCAATCCGAGCACGGCGGCGATGCCGAAGAACCAGAGAAACAGCTCCACGGTGGTGTCCCAGAGCGCCTCGAGGGCAAAGCCGCTCAAGCTCTCGACGTAGAGGGTGCCGTATTGCTGCCAGCCGTCCGGCACCTGGGCGATGCCCGGGTCGACGCGCAGTTCGGCCAGCTCGGCGAACCAGCCGGGCACGTCGCCTACCGCGTCCGTGGCGCGGGTCCGCGAGGCGATGGGCTCACCGGAGGGGTCGAGCAATTCCAGTCGCTGGTAATGGCCGGTGTCGAACTGCGCGGCGATCATCAGCTCGATCAGCACCGGGTCCTTTTCCACCTGCGAGAGCGTTAGGGCCAGGGTGTTGGCGTTGTCGATGTTCTTGAGGTGCAGTTGCTCCTCGAAGTAGGCCCGCGCGCTCTGGAAGCTGATCGCGAGGCTGCTGACGAACGCGATGACCATCACCGAGGCGATCGCGATCCAGAGTTGTCGATTCAATGCCATGGCGGGACTCACTCACTCTGCCGTGTCGAGGTGTCGCTGGAATCCGGGGGCGCGGACAGGCGGATGCCTTCGGCCTGCGTGCGGTTGAGCACGTCGCGCCAGCGGGAGAGACGATCGGTGGCCCGGTCGGCCGGGCGGCTTTGCCCGCCGACCCACAGGCCTTCGCTGTTGAAACTGAACACGGGGGTAAGATCCGGGCGCTGCCCGGCCGGGGCGACCAGGCGCACCAGGCTGTCGAGGATCAGCGGTTCGGATTCGGGATCGGGGTAGTAGCCCAGAACCATGTGCGCGCGGCTGGCCCCGCCCATTCGGGCCCGGACGTAGATCAGGCGCAACTGGCGGTTGTCGATGCCGGCCTCGCGCAACACCAGGTACTTGGCGATCGCGAAGTCCTCGCAGTCGCCCGCGCCGTGGCCGATGGTCTCCACCGGCGAGGCCCAGTAATCGGACTGCCCCCAGAGCTGGTCGTCTTCGACGTAGCGAATACGGCGGTTGAAGAAGGCATTGACGCGCTCGGCGCGCTCACGTGGTTCAACAGCGCTGATCTGGTCGAGCAGCACCTCGAGTTCATCGATGACCGCGGCACGGTCGGCGTCGAAGCGCTGCTCAAGCTCGGCCCTGAGGGTGTCGAAATCGATCCGCACCTCGGCGTGGCCGAAGCCGTGGATCAGGACGGCAAGACCGAGCGCCATCGTGGCGACGAGCAGTCGGATTGTCCCAGATGCCGGCATCCGCACCGTCCCGTGAGGTCAAGTTCAGGTGCACCCCGGGTAACATTGCGGGTGACCGTGGGTGCAGGGTGCCCACGGTGGCGTCCATGGCGGATCGTCCGTCGGGCACCGACAGGCCCGTCGATTGCGTGACGGGCGGGATGCGGCGCGTCGATGACTACATCGCCACGATCGCATCCTTGCCCAATCGTACCCCAGCTCGCCGCGTTCGACACCGTCGGGCGCCGATGCCGATCAGGTATCGATCTTCAGCTGGCCGCTGTCGAGCATGTTCTGGATCAGCTCGCCCGCGTCCGTGGCGCCCCCGAAGTCGGCGAACGACTTGCCCTGCAACGTGATCGTCTGCGTCGCCCCGTCCGAACCGCCGTCATGCGTGACCTGGAAGACCAGGTCGCCGCCGTCTTCGGTGACCGACAGGAAATCGCTCAGTGGCTTGCCCTCGTTTTCGTCGACGAGGAGGTCGCGCAGGTCGAGCACGTCGTCGCCGGCACCGAAGTCCGTGACCACGTCGTTCGCCGGGGCGTCCGGTTCGCCCCGATCGGCCAGGTTCCACTTGAAGACGTCGTCGCCGGCACCGCCGATCAGCGTGTCATCGCCGAGCCCGCCGACCAGGATGTCGCCTCCGGCGCTTGCCTCGAGGGTGTCGCTGCCGTCAGTGCCGAACTGGACATTGGCATCCGGATCGTCGATCCGGACCGTCAGATCGGCCTGGGCGGTCTCGCCGTTGTCACCGACCAACTGGTAGGTGAAGCGTTCCACTCCGCCGACGTTGTCCAGGTTGGCGTCAGGCGTGTAGGTGTAATCACCGTCGCCGGCAATTTCCAGCGTGCCGAAGCGGCCGTCGACGGTCATCGAGCCGTCATCGGGTATGGATTGGAAGGCATCGCCATCGCGAACCTGAAGTTCGGCATTGTCCGGACGATTAGCCAGCCCGCCTTCGGTTCCCTCGTCGGTGATCACGTTGCCATCGACCGTGCTGGCCACGACTTCCGTGCCGCCGGGCGTGGTTACCTCGAGATTGACGTCTGAAATGTCGACCCTCGGGAGATTGTCGCCTCGGCCACCCTGGAGAGTTGCATCGAAATTCAGCCGGTAGTCACCGCTCTCAAGGTCATCGATGACGTGGCTGCCACCTCCCGAGTCACGTGAACCGGCAGTTTCCGCAATCGATTTCCAATTGCCGTTGGGCATTTTTTCTTCCAGCACCCAATCGACGCTCGCGTCGGAGTCGTAGAAACGTAGTCCGCCCCGCCACGTCAAGTACCACCCGCTCGGCTCGTCGAGAACTACGTTAAAGCTCACATTGCCAGTCGACCCCTCATCAATGGAAAACTCGATGCTTTCCTCCGAGCTTTCCCTACGGGTCGTGTCGGTCGTCAGGCTGACCTGAGAAGCAAGCTCCTGCTCGCTGGTCTGATCCGGCAGATCCTCCATCGAGATGTTGGCCGTCGCAAGTCCGTCGACCGCAATCACCGGATCAATCCATTGCGTGCTCGTGACCGGCTGGCTATTGACGCCACGATCGCTGACCACCGCGGCGGTGACCTCGAAGCTCTCACGGCCCGCGTCTGGCCGGACGCTCAGGCCCTCGAGTTGATCCGGCTGCAGTTCGTAGAGTCCGTCGGTTTCGCTGAGCGGATTGCCGTCGAGCAGCAATTGACCACCATCGACCTCGACCAGGTAGTGATCGACCTCACCACTCGCGACCGCGCCGCTGAGGTCGACTTCGTAGTTGACCCCTTGCTTGTCGAGTTTTGCCTGAATGTCGCTCACGTCGACCACTTCGTCCGGATGCGTCGAGCGCACTTCGAACTCAACGGTTGCCTGGCCGTTTTCGTCCAGGGTCAGCGTGAGCTCTTCGTCCTCCGGATCGAACACGGTGTCGTCGGCGTTGCGCGGGTCGTACCAGCTCGTGCTGTATTCGCTATCGCCATTGACCAGCACGTCGAAGGTGTCACGGGTTCCGCCACGGCCTTGCCCGCCATCTTCCCAACCGCCTTTGGCGTGCTGCGTCCAGGACAGGGTGATCTGCTCGCCGGCGTTATCGAGGCCGAAATCGAAAACGAGCGGGTCCGAGGTGTCGGCCGGCGGGCGCGGGTCGTTGATGATCCCGTCGCCCGACCCGCCGACACCCAGATCGTCAACGTCATCCTTGATCACGGTCTCGAAGCCGACGACCGGCTCGACCACCAGTTCGACCGTCGGTACCGGATCGGTAGTGGCGGTGGCCTGGGCCGAGAGCACGCCATCAGCCGTTGAGCCGTCCTGGTCCTCCACGGTGTAGGTGAACGCATCCTGCAGGGAATCGTCACTCGGCGTGTAGGTCAGTTCGTTGATTACGTACCCGGCGTTGGCATTCTGGGCAGCCGTGTCGAGACTGAATGCGAGATAGCTGAATGCCTCGTCCGTGTTGATGTCTACCGGGAATGGGAAGCCGTTGTTGGTCTGAGGCGTAAAGGTGCCGGTACCGACTTCCTCACCGGCTTCGTTGTAGGCCGTCCAGCGGCCGATTTCGGCCTGGTTCGCGTTGAATTGCGCGATATCGACGGTGACGTCGTTCGTGCTGTCGCCGAGCTGGATCAGCAGGGTGTCGTCGGTGTCGATCTTGTTCGATTGGTTGACCACCACGCCCAGGCCTGACTTGTTCTGGCCGCTGGCGTAACCGACGTTGTCGTTACCGTCACCCAACGCTGCGACATCTAGTGACCCGTCCAGCATGGGCGCCGCGCCATCAAAGCCCCATAGCCCGCCGGTCTCTGCCTGCCAGTCCTCCAGCCCGCCGCCAATCGTCACCGGCTCGGCTGCGTTGGCGGTGTAGCTGTAGCTGCCGTCGCGCTCGATGGTGAGTGTGCCGTTATCACCCTGGATGGTGACCGGCTCGCCGTTTTCGGGGACGTCGACGGGATCGTTTTCTCCAAAGCGTACCGAGGTGACTTCCAGGTCGACGTCGGCGCCGGTGTCATTGTCGAGCACGTTGCCCGAGACCGTTTCGCCACCGGTGAGGTCACCGAGCGGATCATCGACGGTCTCGACGCCGTCATCGAGGATGGCGACGTTCAGGGTGGCCTGTGCCGAGGTGCCCTTCGAGTCGGTCAGGGACAGCTCGATCGGTGCCTTGTCCAGCGGCTCGCCGTCGACATTGGTGACGGGGCCGTTGAGCTCGAACCGGTAGTCGACCACGCCCGAGTCGGGATCGAAGCCGGTCAGACTCAAGGTATTGCCTTCGGGCGTCTCGATGACGACGGGCTGGTCGTCGAGGTTCTCGAGCGCATCGGCGTCGAGGGTCACCTGTCCGTCGGCAAAGCTCGCATCCCCGCTGGTCAGACCGGCAGCGGCAATCGACAGGGCACCCAGGCCGGCTGGTGCGGTGAGGGTGAATTGACCCGTAGCCGTCGTGCCGGGCTCGCCGGACGCCGGTTGTTCGCCAGCGCGGGTTCCGTTCTCGAGGAACGCCTCATCGACCGTGACGTCCGCTTCGTCACCCTCGGGTGACAGGCCCGTGATGGTGGGGGCGATCGTGTAATCCCGGGTGGTTTCGGCGGAGTACTCGTTTCCGGCCGCGTCGCTGCCGCTGACCTCCGCCTGGACCTCGCTGTTTTCGGCGAGCACGCTGCCCGGTACGTCGATGGCGTATTCGTTGTCCGCATCGACCTCGCCGGTATAGGTCTGCTCACCAACGGTCAGGGTGACGGTGTCGCCCTCGGTGGCGTCGCCGCCGACGGTGCCGGTAATGGTGATCGGGCCCTCGATCTCCTCGCCGTCGAGTACGTCGTCGCCGGTGATCTCGTCGATGGTGATGGACGCGTCGGCCTCGGTATCGACGGTGTAGTCGCGGGTGGCATCGGCGGCGTAGTCGTTACCGGCCTCGTCGCTGCCGGTGACCTCCGCCTGAACCGAGCTGTTGTCGGCCAGCACACTGCCCGGGATGTCGATGGCGTAGCCGTTGTCGGCATCCACCTCGCCGGTGTGGGTCTGGTCACCAACGGTCAGGGTGACGGTGTCGCCTTCACGGGCATCGCCGCCGACCGAGCCGGTGACCATGATGGTCTGACCGGATTCTTCCTCGTTGATGACGTCATCACCGGCGATGGTATCGATGGTGATGGTGGCGGATGCCTCGGTGTCGACGGTGTAGTTCCGGCTCGTATCGGCGGAATAGCTGTTCCCGGCCTCATCGTTGCCTGACACGCTGGCGTCGACCTGGCTGTTGTCGGCCAGCACGCTGCCCGGCACGTCGATGGCGTAGCCGTTGTCGGCATCCACCTCGCCGGTGTAGGTCTGGTCACCAACGGTCAGGGTGACGGTGTCGCCTTCACGGGCATCGCCGCCGACCGAGCCGGTGACCGTGATGGTCTGACCGGATTCTTCCTCGTTGATGACGTCATCACCGGCGATGGTATCGATGGTGATGGTGGCGGATGCCTCGGTGTCGACGGTGTAGTTCCGGCTCGTATCGGCGGAATAGCTGTTCCCGGCCTCATCGTTGCCTGACACGCTGGCGTCGACCTGGCTGTTGTCGGCCAGCACGCTGCCCGGGACGTCGATGGCGTAGCCGTTGTCGGCATCCACCTCGCCGGTGTAGGTCTGGTCACCGACGGTCAGGGTGACGGTGTCGCCTTCACGGGCATCGCCACCGACCGAGCCGGTGAGCGTGATGGTCTGACCGGATTCTTCCTCGTTGATCACGTCATCACCGGCGATGGTATCGATGGTGATGGTGGCGGATGCCTCGGTGTCCACGCCGTATTCGCGGGTGGAATCGGCGGAGAACGGGTTGCCTGCGTCATCGCTGCCGACGACGTTGGCGTCCACCTGGCTGTTGTCGGCCAGCAGACTGCCCGGGACGTCGATGGCGTAGTTGTTGTCGCCGTCGACGGTACCCTCGAACGTCTCGTCGCCGACGGTCAAGGTGACCGTGTCGCCCTCGGTGGCATCACCGTATACCGAGCCGGTAATGGTGATGGTCTCGCCGGATTCCTCCTCGTTGATCACGTCGTCACCGGCGATGGTGTCGATGCTGATTTCCGCTCCCGCCCAGGTGTCGACGGTGTAGGGGCGACTGGTGTCAGCAGAGTACGGATTGCCGGCCTCGTCGCTGCCGGAAACCGAGGCCAGTACCAGGCCGCCTTCCGGCAACAGGTAGTCGCCGTTGCCAAAGTCCCGGCTCTGCACGTCGGGCAGGACGTCGATCAATCCGCCGCTAGCCAGCAGGCTGCCCGGGACGTCGATGGCGTAGTTGTTGTCTCCATCGACGGTGCCGGTGAATTCCTGCCCCCAGATGGTCAGCGTGACGGTGTCGCCTTCGCCGGCATCACCGCCGACCGACCCGGTGATGGTGATGGTCTCGCCGGATTCTTCCTCGTTGATGACGTCGTCGCCGGCAATGGTGTCGATGGTGATGGTGGCGCTGGCCTCGGTATCGAGGATGGCCGTGTCGGTGTCGGTCGCCTGGTTGCCGGCCTGGTCGCTGACGGTGGCGGTCGCAGTGAGTTCGCCATCGGACAGGGAGCTCAGGTCCTCGACCACCTGGTAGCTGCCATCGGACTGGACGATCGCGCTGGTGGTGACGGTGTTCTCGCCGTCGGTCACCTCGATGGCGACCGTCTGGCCTGGCTCGACATTGGTCGTGGTGCCGGAGATCAGGCTCTCGAAGACGGACTGGCCGTTCTGGTCATCGAGATTGACGCTGATGGACGGGGTGGTTTCCTCCGGCGTGCCGGGTTCCTCCGGTGTGCTGGGATCGTCCGGCGCTGCCGGTGCGGCCGGCTCGTCGGCCGCTTGTGCCTCGGCCAGGCCGGTGACGCCCGGCGTCGGCTCGTTGGGCTCACGCGTCGGGCCGGCGAAGTCGAAGGCCAGCGGGTCGATCTGCTCGACGATGCGGGTGACCTCGACGATGGTCCGGCCACCGCCGTCGCTGCCACCGGTCGTGCCGGCGGCCGGGTCTTCCAGTTCCTCGAGGATGTCGCCGTCGCCCTCGAGCAGCGCCAGTACCTCTTCGACGCCCGGGTCGGTCACCGCCTGCTCATCGCTGCTCGGCTCGGCATCGGCGAGCATCTCGGTCGACAGGAAAAGCGACTGACCGCCGGCCAACTGGACGGTCTCGCCGTTGTCGAGATCGAGGTTCACCCGCGCGTCCTGAGCGGTGACGACCGTCTCGCCCGCGTAGACCGAGTCACCCGCCCGGAGCAGACGCATCTCGCCATCCCCCGAGCGCGCCCATACGTCGCCTTCCACTTCCTGAACGATAGCGATTACTTCAGCCATGACCCTGTCTCCGTGTTGGCTCGATCCGGCCGCGAGCGGGGCATCGAGCGTCGATCTCTGGATTCGTACCCAGAGTCTCGGACGCGCGGGCAGGGGCGTCTATTGGCCAAAGGTACAAGGCGGCGACATGCCAGTCCGGACGCGGTTGGCGCCGGTTACGTCGCCAGCGCTCGACCGCGATGGATTCAGCGCGGCAGCATGCGCTCGAAGCACTCGATCCGGCGGCGCAGCGTGTCGCGATCGGTATCGGACTCGAGGTGATCAAAGACGAAGCGGGCAGTGCGCACCACCACGCCCCAGCGCGGGCGCTTGGGCAGGGTCTCGGGATTGAGGTAGCGATCCAGCGTGCGCGTCTTTCTGGCCGAGCCGTCCAGGGTCACGGTCCACAGCCGGCTCTTTTCCGCCAGTTCGGCCCGCCCGGTGCCGGTCTGCGCCTGCCAGAGGGTGACCGCGCACTCGAGCAGCTTGACCAGCAGCACCCGCGGGTCGTCGGATTCGTTGTCCGTCGGCGCCACGCCCTTTTCCTGCAGGGCCCAGCGCATCTGCTCGTTTTCGTGTACCCGCAGGTGCGCCTCGACGCGGGCCAGCATCTCCCGACGCCAGAACGGCTTGGAGAGGTGATCGTTGGCGCCGGCCTCCAGCCCCTCGATGACGTCCTCGGGCCGGGTGCGCGCGGTTACCAGGATGATCGGCAGCGTGTTGGCGTCGAACTCTTCGCGCAGGCGACGGCAAACGGTCAGCCCGCTCATGTCCGGCATCATCACGTCCAGCAAGACCAGCTCGACGCGGTGACGGCTCACCAGCTCGAGCGCCTCGGTGCCCGAGTGCGCGACCAGGGTGCGATAACCGGCCTGGTGCAGTTGTTCCTCCAGGACGATCGCGGCGGTGGCGTCGTCGTCGACGATCAGGATGGTGGTCACGTCACCGTGGCGGGGCGCGGTCTCGATGGCATCGCCCTCGGATGCCGCGACGGGACCCGGGCCGGTCGTCTGGAGGATCGGCGTGGGCGCGGCCGCCTCGTCCCGGTCGCTTATCGGCAGGCGGAAGCGAATGGTGGTGCCCACGCCGGTCTGGCTGTGGAGTTCGAGTTCGCTCTGGTGGCGTTCGAGCAGGGCGCGGCTGATGGCCAGGCCCAGGCCGAAGCCGCCGCGCCCGTCGAGGCTCGAGTCGTGGCCCTGCTCGTAGGGGCGCTGCATGCGATCGAGCTCCTCGGCGGCGATGCCGATGCCGGTGTCCTCGACGGCAAAGCACACGCGGTCGCCCTCGCGCCGGGCGGAGACCAGGATGCGCCCCTTGTCGGTGAACTTGATCGCGTTGCCGATCAGGTTGAACAGCACCTGGTAGAGCCGGTCCGCGTCGGCGAGGATCGGCGGCAGGGGCTCATCGAGCCGGGATTCGAGCACCACGGAACGCGAGCCGAGCAGCGGCTGGCAGGTGGCCATCACCCGCTCGACCAGGGGCGCGACCGCGGTCGGCTGACGCCGGATGGGCAATTCGCCGTGCTTGAGCTGGGTGAAGGAGATGGTGTCGTCGACCAGCCGGGCCAGCCGCCGCCCGCTCTGGATGATCAGATCCAGGCCCTGCCGGGTCTTGGAATCCTCGCGCGGCAGCGATTCGGCCAGCCCGATCATGGCGTGCAGCGGCGTGCGTAGTTCGTGCGAGGTGTTGGCGAGGAACTCGTCCTTGAGGCGATTGGCGCGTCGCAGGGCCGTTTCCAGGCGCTGGCTGCGCTCGAAGGCCCGCGCGTTGCGCCTCGCCAGTGCCAAGCTGTGCAGGCCCATCGCCGCGAGCACGCCCACGCTGGCCACCGCATCGCGCACACCGGCCTCGTTGAACCAGTAGATCTGTAACGCGGCGGTCAACGCCACGATGCCGCTGCCGAGCAGGATCAGTCCGGCGTCCGGTCGGTTGCGCCGCACGGCCTGCACCAGGGCGAGCAGGGCGAGTGCCAGCAGGGCGACGACCAGGTACAGCAGCCAGCCGATGGCCACGCTGCGCGTCAGACCCGGGTCGATCACGGCGATCAGCACGTAGACGGTCACCGGCACGGCGACCCAGCGCGTCAGTCGCGGTGGCAGCTCGCGCGGGAACAGCGCGGACAGGAACCACAGGTAACTGGTGCCGGCGGCCAGCGCCGAAAAGCCGTCCAGCGGGCGGGCCAGCGCGATCGGGATGTGCAGGCCCATCGCCTCGAGCAGCTGGGCGGACAGGGTGGTCTGCAGTGACCAGAAAATCACGGTCAGGCCGAAGAACAGGTAGGCGCGCTCGCGGCGTCGAATCAGGAACAGGATCAGCTGCGACAGGCCGATCAGCATCAGGCCGCCGGCCAGGGCGCTGGTGCTGATCAGTTCGATTGCCCACAGTCCCTGGACCGCTTCGGGCGTGCCGATCTCGATCGCCCGCGGGATGCCCGCGACCCGCGAGCTGTAGTTGCTGACATGCAGCAGGATGTCGATGGTCTGCCCGGGGCGGTCGATCCACACCTTGCGCTCGCCGTAGTCCGGCTGCGCCGCGTCGGCCGACGCGGCCGGCTCGCCCACGCGCGCCACCTCCCTGCCGTCCACGTAGAGCCGGTAGGAGGAATAGACCAGCGGCACGCGCAGCAGCAGGCTCTCCGGGCGGTTCTCGCCCAGGTCGAGTGTCAGGCGGTAGCTGGCGTGCCCCTCGGGCGGCAAGTAGCGGCCATCGAGTTCGACCTGCGTCCAGCTGCTCGGCAGGGTGAGGCGTGCGTCGGGCGGCGGGCTGCGTGGCTCGGCGGGCGAGAGGAAGGTCTGCCAGTGGAATTCCCAGGGGCCTTCCAGCGCGTGCGGGCCGTGGGAGTCGATGGGCAGTTCGGCGGCGTGGGACGTGGCCCCGGGCAGTGCGAGCGCGTGGGCGCACAGCAGCAGGCAGAGCGTGATGACGTGTCGGACCGAGCGGGCCACGCGCATGAAAGGCATCCCTGTCGCTTGAAAGAGAGGTGAGGGCTTGCGCCCGTTATACGGTGAACCGTGTTTACGGTCCAGCGATTGCCGGCAATCGGCCCGCCGTCGCCGTGACGGATCGGCGCCTCGCGGTGATCTTCATGCCCCACGGATAGGCAGGTGCCGTGACGTGATCTCGATGGCACCGTAATATGCTCTGATCGTAATATCTCGATGGCAAGGCACGGGTGCAAGGGAATGAAGCGGGAGCGGGCAGGGATGGCTAACGGGGTGGATGTCGACGATACCCGCGTGTGCCGGATGGTAAGCGCATGAGCCTCGGCACGCGCTTTATCTGGATCGCCGTCGGCCTGGTACTGGGGACGGCGTTCGCCATTTGGCAGGTGTTCGACCGGGTGGCCACCGGGGTGGTCGAGCAATGGGGCACCCGCGTGGCCGAGGTGCAGGTGCGTTACGACAGCGCCCGTCTGCTCCAGCCGCTGGAACGCGAGATCGCCCTGGCACACCAGATGGCCGATTCGCCGGTCATTCAGGATCTGGCCCGCGCCCCGGGCGACGAGGCCCTCGATACCGCGGCCAAGGCGGAGATGGAACGTTTCCGGCGCAATTTCGGGGCGAACAACTACTTCGTCGCGCTGCTGGACAACGGCGCGTACTACTTCAACAACGCCGAGGACGAGTTCGGCGAGCAACCCCTGCGCTACCACCTGTCGCCCAAGGACCCCGACGCTGCCTGGTTCTACCGGCTGGTCGAGCAGGGCCGCGATTTCCACCTGAACGTCAATCCCGACAGCGAGCTCGGCGTGATCAAGCTCTGGATCGACGTGCTGATGCGCGACCCGGCCAGCAACGAGATCCTCGGCATCGTCGGCACGGGGATGGAACTGGAGACCATGCTCGCCGAGACGGTCGCCGTCGACCAGCCCGGCATCACCACGATCTTCGTCGACCACAGCGGCGCCATCCAGCTGTACCGCGACCGCGACCTGATCGACTACGCCAGCCTGGTCAAACCCGAGGGGCAGAAGAGCCACCTGAAGCGACTGGTCAGTGATGCCGAGAGCCGCGAGCGCGTCGGTCAGTTGCTCGATCAGGCCCAGGCGAGTGCGGGCAACGTGCACACCGCCTTCGTCACGGTCGACGGCCAGCGCCACTTGATGGGCGTGGCGTGGCTGCCGCGCATCGGCTGGTACGAGGTGACCCTGCTGGACCTCGACGTGATCATGCCGGTATCGCGGTTCGTGCCGCTGCTGATCATCGTCCTGATCGCGTTGGTGATCAGTATCCTGCTGCTGCACGTCGCCGTCCGGCGCCTGCTGTTGCAGCCCATCAGTGCGCTGGAAGCGGCCATGCAGGCGTTGAAGAACGGCCGCTACGTGCGCGGCGACCTGCCGGCGGCGAGCGGCGAGATGGCCCGCCTGGTGCGGCACTTCAGCGACATGGCCAACACCATCCAGGTGCACACCCGCGAACTCGAGGATCGGGTCGAGGCCCGCACCGCCGAACTCAATCGCCTCGCCCGGGTCGATTCGCTCACCGAACTGCCCAATCGGCGCGGCATGCAGGAGGCCCTCGACCAGGCCCGCGAGCGCGCCGAACGGGAGGGCAGACGCCTGAGCCTGCTGTGGATCGACGTCGACGAGTTCAAGCAGATCAACGACGACCGTGGCCACGACACCGGCGACGTCGCCCTGCGCCAGGTCGCCTCCTGCCTGCAAGAAGAACTGCGCGGCTACGACGTGGCCGGCCGCTGGGGCGGCGACGAGTTCCTGGTGGTGCTCTATCCCTCCACCGAGGAGCGGATGGCGAGCGTCGCCGAGCGCCTGCGCGAGCGCGTGGCCAGCCGGGTTGCCGTCGGCGGTCAGCCGGTCACGATCAGCGTGGGCGGTTACTGCGCCGAGGGCACCGAACCGCTATCCCAGATCCTCGCCCGCGCCGATCGGGCGCTGTATCGGGCCAAGGAGGCGGGTCGCAACCGGGTGCAGATGCACACGGCCGGCGGGTAAGGCGATCGCCATTCCGTTAGCTGGTCAGCCCCAGCAGCAACGAGGCGATCGCCACCAGCCCGAGCGTGAGCCGAAGGCGGAAGAACCACTGGCGGATCCAGCCGCGTTGCCGGGCGGTACGATCAAGCAGGAACATCAGGGCAAACCCCGTCGCCAGCATCCACGTCGCCTCGACCGGTGGCATCAGCAAGGCCGGCCAGGCCCACAGCGACGGCAAGACGCTCAACCAGATGCCGACGGCACTCTGACGATTGAGCGCGACCCCCAGTAAATCCCGCCGAGAAAACTCAGGATCAACGCCGCGTAGGCGTGCTGTACCGCAACGGCCTGCGCGGCCCAGTCCGGGTGCCACCACAACACCAGGAGCGGGAGGACGAAGGGAATCAGCCCGGCGTAACCGGCCAGCCGAGCGTGAAGGGCAACGGTCTGTTCAAGGCTTTTTGCCATGGCGGCTCCTCGCGACGTTCGAACAACGCCATGCAAGCCTAGACCGTGCGGGGCAGGTGTGGAGCGTTTGCCGAACCTCGCCACCTACCTTGCCCCGACGTTTTGAAGCTGATTTGAACCACATTTGAATCAGCGGCCTGAAAGCCAGACACGAAAAAGCCCGGCAAGCATGATGCTGCCGGGCTTTCAGTGTTGGTAGGCGCGATTGGATTCGAACCAACGACCCCCACCATGTCAAGGTGGTGCTCTAACCAACTGAGCTACGCGCCTGTCGTCGAACGGATGCGCATTCTACCGGGTCGCGGCGGGCTGTCAAGCGCGACTTGTCGCACCCAACTGCCACTTCAGAAATGCGCTGTCGTAAGCCTGACGGATCAGGGTGTCTGCGGTACGCTTCCGCGTCGAAACGCTCATCAAGGAAAGGGTCGAACACGCGCCATGAATGCCGCTGAACAGAAATTTCTGAAGGAGCTGGACGACAAGCTCTGGTCGGCCGCCGACAAGCTGCGCGCCAACCTGGATGCTGCCAACTACAAGCACGTCGTGCTGGGACTGATCTTCCTCAAGTACGTCTCGGATGCCTTCGAGGAGCGCCAGCGTCAATTGCGCGCCCTGTTCCAGTTCGACCGCGAGGACAACATCTACTACCTCCCGCGCGAAGACTTCGATTCCGACGCCGACTACCAGGAGGCGCTGGAAGAGGAACTGGAGGTACTGGATTACTACCGCGAGGCCAACGTCTTCTGGGTGCCCAAAGCTGCCCGCTGGCGCACCTTGAAAGAAAAGGCCGTGCTGCCGGTCGGCAGCGTGCTCTGGCAGGACGAGCAGGGCAACGACGTCAAGCTGCGCTCGGTCTCCTGGCTGATCGACAACGCGCTGGAAGAGATCGAGAAGAGCAACGCCAAGCTCAAGGGTATCCTCAACCGCATCAGCCAGTACCAGCTGGAAAACGACAAGCTGCTCGGCCTGATCAACACCTTCTCGGACACCTCCTTTACCCGCCCGGTCCAGAACGGCGAGGAACTCAACCTGCACAGCAAGGACATCCTCGGCCACGTCTACGAGTACTTCCTCGGCCAGTTCGCCTTGGCCGAAGGCAAGCAGGGCGGGCAGTACTACACACCTAAGAGCATCGTCACCCTGATCACGGAAATGCTCGAACCCTACTCGGGGCGGGTGTATGACCCGGCCATGGGCTCCGGCGGATTCTTCGTCTCCTCGGATCGTTTCATCGAGGAGCATGCCAAGGAGCAGCACTACGACCCCGCCGAGCAGCGCAAGCACATCTCCGTCTACGGCCAGGAATCCAACCCCACCACCTGGCGGCTGGCCGCCATGAACATGGCCATCCGCGGCATCGACTTCAACTTCGGCAAGAAGAACGCCGACAGCTTTCTCGACGACCAGCACCCCGACCTGCGCGCCGACTTTGTCATGGCCAACCCGCCGTTCAACATGAAGGACTGGTGGAGCGAATCACTCGCTGACGATGCCCGCTGGCAATACGGCACCCCGCCGAAGGGCAACGCCAATTTCGCCTGGCTGCAGCACATGCTCCACCATCTGGCGCCCACCGGCAGCATGGCCCTGCTGCTGGCCAACGGTTCGATGAGCTCCAACACCAGCGGGGAAGGCGACATCCGCCGCCGGCTGGTGGAGGAAGACTTGGTCGAATGCATGGTCGCCCTGCCGGGCCAGTTGTTCACCAACACCCAGATCCCCGCCTGCATCTGGTTCCTGACCAAGGACAAGGCCAACGGCGTCGTCTTTGATGAGAAAAAGCGCGACCGCCGTGGTGAGCTGCTGTTCATCGATGCGCGGAACTGTGGCTACATGAAGGACCGCGTTCTCCGTGACTTCAGCAACGAAGACATCTCCCGAATCGCCGACACCTTTCACGCCTGGCAGCGCGGCGAGGGCTACGAGGACGTGCCCGGCTTCTGCAAGGCGGCCGCGAGTCTCGATGAGATCGAGAGGCACGACTTCGTGCTCACCCCAGGCCGTTACGTGGGCGTGCCGGAACAGGAAGACGACGGCGAGCCCTTTGCCGAGAAGATGGCGCGCCTGACCGGAAAGCTGCGGGAGCAGTTTGCCGAGAGCGACCGGCTGGAGGCGGAGATCAAGCGGAATCTTAGGGGGCTGGGGTATGAGCTCTGAATGGCCCTTGCTAACGTTGGAAGAGGCGGGCGTGCGCCTTATTGACTGTGATCACAAGACGCCGAAGGCTCGGGAAGAGGGATATCCCTACGTTGGAATACCTCAGCTAAAAGATGGCCGGATTGTTCTCGATGGCGCACGTCTGATCTCGGAAGAAGATTTCAATCAGTGGCGCCGCAAAGCTAAGCCCATTGATGACGACGTGATTCTTTCGCGTCGTTGCAACCCCGGTGAGTCCGCCTACGTCCCCAGCGGACTGGAGATCGCTTTAGGACAGAATTTGGTTTTGTTGCGATCTGACGGGGTGTGGGTATATCCCCCATTCTTGAGGTGGGTAACTCAAGGCCCGCATTGGTGGTCTCAAGTTGGGAAATATCTGAATGTTGGCGCTGTTTTTGACAGCCTGAAATGTGCTGATATCACCAAATTCGAAGTATTCCTGCCGCCAATTAGAGAACAGAAAAAAATCGCAGATATTCTTGGTGGTATCGATCACAAAGTTCTCTTAAATCAACAAATAAACCAAACCCTCGAACAGATGGCCCAGGCCATCTTCAAGAGCTGGTTTGTCGATTTCGAGCCGGTCAAGGCCAAGATTGCTGCCCGCGAGCGTTGGCAAGCCCACCAATCGGCCCAACAACCGGCATCGCCGGTCTGCTACGCCGCGGAGCTGGAGCCGGAATCTGTAGATCCAGAACTCGAGACCCGCATGGCGCTCGCTGCCATGCAAGCCATTTCCGGCAAGACAGAAGCGCAGCTGGCCCGCTTGCAGACCGAACACCCGGAGCACTACGCCGAACTCCGCGCCACCGCCGACCTGTTCCCCGCGGCCATGCAAGAGAGTGAGGTGGGGGAGATTCCGGCGGGGTGGAGCTGTCTTGCCCTTGATGAAATCGCCAAATACAAGAATGGCTTGGCGCTACAGAAATACAGACCTGAAAATGAAGATGATTTTCTACCTGTTGTGAAGATAGCGCAGCTCAAGAAGGGGTATGCCGACGGTGAAGAGAAGGCATCTCCAAACATCAATCCTGAGTGCATCATTGATGATGGTGATGTGTTGTTCTCATGGTCGGGTTCATTGATGGTCGATACGTGGTGCGGCGGTAGAGCGGCCTTGAATCAGCATCTGTTCAAGGTCACCTCTGAAAAGTATCCCAAGTGGCTCTATTTCCATTTCACCCGGCACCATCTTGAGGAGTTTCAGCGGATCGCCGCCGACAAGGCGGTAACCATGGGGCACATCAAGAGGGAGCATTTGAAACGTGCCCTTTGTGCCATACCTGACAGTGACACCATCGCCGCCGCTGGCAAATCACTGGGAAGCATGCTGCAACAACAGATCAACCTGCGCCTTGAGGCAGTGACCTTGTCGCAATTGCGAGACACACTCCTCCCGGAACTTCTTTCTGGCGAGTTCACCGTGCCGCAATCCGAATCCACCGCCACTGAAGCGGTCGATGCCTGAGGCCACTGACGGACAATGTGTTGACGGCCGCATAATTGGCCTTTGAGCCGAATATAGGCCACAATCGGCTCACTATATGATTCGATTGGGTGGGTGATTCGGCTCACGGGCTCCTCGAGAAACCGTCGCGAGCCGGCCAAGTGCAAGGAGCCGCGCAGCGAGCGACGAGACATATCAGTTAGATAGGCGAGGAGTGAGCGAGCACGTGACGCAGCAATCGGCTGGCGCAGCAGGTTTTTCGAGGTGCCCGCATGTATATCTGGGAACAGGCTGACTGGCCGCGATTTCGCTGGGACGACGCGGCACTGCGTCCGCGGCTGGATGCGGTGCGCTTGCTGCAAGGGCGATTGCTGGGCCGTGCCGATGCCGCGCCCGAGCAGGACGACCTGGCATTCGAAATGGACGCGTTGATCCAGAACGCGATCCGTACCTCGGAAATCGAGGGTGAGCACCTGGATGTGGGCTCGGTGCGTTCTTCCGTTGCCCGCCAATTGGGGGTGGAACAGGCCGGCGTACCGGCCAGGACCACGCCGGAATCCGAATCGCTGGTGGCGTTGCTGCTGCACGCCACGCGTGAGCCGGACGAGCCGCTCTCTCGCGACCGGTTGTGTCATTGGCAGTCGTTGCTGTTTCCCGAGGGGCCGGGATGGCTTGAGAAGGTGCACGTCGGCGAGCTGCGCGGCGAGCAGCCGATGCAGGTGGTTTCGGGCCGGCTGGATCGCCCCACGGTGCACTTCGAGGCCCCGCCTCGGGATCGGCTGGAGGCGGAACTGGACGCGTTTGTGGACTGGTTCAATCGTCCGCCGGGCGGGCTGGACGGTCTGTTGCGGGCGGGCATCGCGCACTTGTGGCTGATTACCCTGCACCCGTTTGACGACGGAAACGGGCGGGTCACCCGGGCCGTGACGGATCGGGCGCTGGCACAAGCGGAGCGCCAATCGGTGCGGTTCTATTCGCTGAGTGCCGCGATCATGGCCCGGCGGAATGCCTACTACGACCAGTTGGAACGGGCCCAGCGCGGCGATTTGGACATCACGCCCTGGCTGGCGTGGTTTCTCGATACCCTGGAAGCGGCGTTGCGCCAGGCGCTGGAGCGGCTGGATCGGGTGCTGGCCAAGGCCCGCTTCTGGCACCACCATGCCACCACCGTGCTCAGCGAGCGGCAGATCAAGGTGCTCAACCGGCTGCTGGATACGGCGGGCGAGGAGTTCGAGCACGGCATCAACGCCCGCAAGTACCAGTCGCTGGCGAAAGTGAGCAAGGCCACCGCCACGCGAGATCTCGCCGATCTGGTGGAAAAAGGCTGTCTGCGGAAGTTGCCCGGTGGTGGTCGAAGCACCCGCTATGCCCTGGGCGGGCAGGGCGGGGACGACACATGGCACCAGTGAGTCGGCTCCTGGCAAGCCGACAGGAGCACTGAGCCGAATAGGGATTGTATTCGGCTCAGATGGCGGGGCAGGTATTGTTTGGTGTGCTCGGCCAACAGGCTCGGCCACCGCTGCGCCACCGTGGGAATGCGAGATAGGGACACGTCGAAGGACGGATAGATGACGGAAGACGAACTCGAACGACAATGCCTGCACTGGTTTGCTGAGGGCGGTTGGGAGACCGCTCATGGCCCGGATCTGGCTCCGGATGGCCTGTCACCGGAGCGGGCGGATTATCGCCAGGTGTTCTTGCTGGCGGACCTGGAAGCGGCGGTGCGGCGGATCAATCCGCATTTGCCCGAGTCGGCGGTCGAGCAGGCGGTAGCCGCGGTGCGCACGCCGGAGAGCCCGGATGTGGTGTTCGCCAACCGGGCTTTTCACCGTCTGCTGCTCGACGGGGTGCCGGTGATCTACAAGCGCGGCGACGAGCGGGTGCACGATCACGCCTTCCTGGTCGACTTTGGCGAGTTGGCGGCCAACCGCTTCCGGGTGATCAACCAGTTCACCATCGATGGCAGCAAGCAGTTGCGCCGCCCCGACGTGGTCTGCTTTATCAACGGTCTGCCGCTGGCGATGCTGGAGCTGAAAAGCCCCAACGCCGAGAACGCGACGGTCTGGGATGCCTTCAACCAGATCCAGACGTACAAGGACGAGGTACCGGATCTGTTCGTCACCAACGAGGCCTCCGTCATCAGCGACGGGTATACCGCCCGGGTGGGGTCGCTGACCGCCAACCCGGAACGGTTCATGCCTTGGCGCACGCTGCGCCACGAGGACGACAAGCCGCTGCTTCACTGGCAACTCGAGACCATGGTGCGCGGTTTTTTCGATCGCGAGCTGTTTCTCGATTACGTCCGCCATTTCGTGCTGTTCGAGTCGGATTCCGACCGGCTGGTGAAGAAGATCGCCGGCTATCACCAGTTCCACGCGGTACGCGATGCGGTGCGCGCCACGGTGATCGCCGCGCAGGCGGTGGATGAACCTGGGGTGCGCGAAAAGCGGGCGACCTATGGCGACGAGGTGGAGGCCGGCAGCAAGAAGGCCGGGGTGGTCTGGCACACGCAGGGGTCCGGCAAGAGCATCTCGATGTGCTGCTATGCGGGCAAGCTGTTGCAGCAGCCGGAGATGAACAACCCGACGCTGGTGGTGGTGACCGACCGCAACGACCTCGACGGCCAACTGTTCGCGACGTTCAACGCGGCACAGGAGCTCCTGAAGCAGGAGCCGGTGCAGGCGGACGATCGCGAGACGCTGCGCCGACTGCTGGCCGAGCGCGAATCCGGCGGGATCATCTTCACCACGGTGCAGAAGTTCGCGCTGCTGGAGGACGAGCGCGGCCATCCGATCCTCAACGACCGGCACAACATCGTGGTGATCTCGGATGAGGCGCACCGCAGCCAGTACGGACTGAAGGCGACGCTGAAACAGGACGGGCAATACAAGTACGGCTATGCGCGCCACATGCGCGATGCGCTGCCCAATGCCTCGTTCATCGGCTTTACCGGCACGCCGGTGGCGAGCGAGGACAAGGACACCCGCGCGGTGTTCGGTGACTACGTCTCCATCTACGACATCCAGGACGCGGTCGACGATGGCGCCACCGTGCCGATCTATTACGAGTCACGCCTGGCGAAGCTGGACATCAACCGCGACGAGATCGAGGCCTTGTCCGAGCAGGTCGACGAGGTAGTCGAGGACGAGGAAGACGTCGGAAGCAGGGAGAAGACCAAGGGCGAATGGAGCCGGCTGGAAAAGCTGGTGGGCGCCGGGCCGCGCATCGAGGAGGTGGCCGCCGATCTGGTGGCGCACTTCGAGGAGCGCAACCGCACCATCGAGGGCAAGGCGATGATCGTGGCGATGAGTCGCGAGGTCTGCGTGCGTCTTTACGATGCGATCGTCGCGCTGCGCCCGGAGTGGCACGACCCGGACCCGGAAAAGGGCGCGATCAAGGTGGTGATGACCGGGTCGGCTGCCGACAAGCCGCTGCTGCAACCGCACATCTATAACAAGAAGGTGAAGAAGCGCTTGGAAAAGCGCTTCAAGGACGAGAATGACCCGCTCAAGCTGGTGATTGTGCGCGACATGTGGCTGACCGGATTCGATGCGCCCGTCTGCCACACCATGTACGTGGACAAGCCCATGAAGGGGCACAATCTCATGCAGGCGATCGCCCGGGTGAACCGCGTGTTCAAGGACAAGCCCGGTGGGCTGGTGGTGGACTACATCGGCATTGCGAACGAGCTCAAGCAGGCGCTCAAGACCTACACCGACGCCAAGGGCAAGGGCGAACCGACGCATAGTGCGGAGGAGGCCTTCGCCATCCTGCTGGAGAAGCTGGACATCATTCGCGGTATGTTCGCGCCCGGACCGCACGGCGAGGGCTTCGATTATAGCGGTTTCGAGACCCGGCCCAACGAGCTGATCCCGCCGACGGCCAACTACATCTTGAGTCTGGAAGACGGCAAGAAACGGTTTCTCGATACCGTGCTGGCGATGAACAAGGCGTTCTCCCTGTGCAGCACGCTGGACGAGGCGCGCGGGTTGCAGAAAGAGGTGGCGTTCCTCTCACAGGTCAAGACCGCGATCACCAAGTTCACCAGCGTGGACCGCAAGCTGACGCAGGACGAGAAGAACTCGGCCTTAAAGCAGATCCTCGACAACGCGCTGGTCGCCCAAGGCGTGACCGACGTGTTTGCCCTGTGCGGGTTGGACAAGCCCAATATCGGGCTGCTCTCCAACGAGTTTCTCGAGGACGTGCGGCAGATGCCGTACAAGAACCTGGCCGTCGAGCTGCTGGAGAAGCTGCTTAAAGACGACATCAAGGCGCGCACGCGCAACAACGTGGTCCAGGAAAAGAAATACGGCGACCGTCTGCAGGAGACGCTGCGCAAGTACAACAACCGTGGCATCGAGACGGCGCAGGTGATCGAGGAGCTAATCGCCATGGCCAAGCAGTTCCAGGAGGAACTGGAACGCGACGAGGCGTTGGGCCTGAATCCCGATGAAGTGGCCTTCTACGATGCGCTGGCCAACAACGAGAGCGCGGTACGTGAGCTGGGCGACGAGATTCTGAAGAAGATCGCCGTCGAGATCACGGAAAAGTTGCGCCGATCGACGACCGTTGACTGGCAGGTGCGCGAGAGCGTGCGCGCCAAGTTGCGGATTCTGGTGCGTCGTACCCTTCAGCGCTACAAGTACCCACCAGACAAGGCGTCAGAGGCCGTTGATCTGGTTCTGAAGCAGGCAGAGGTCCTGTCGAGTAGCTGGAGTCACTGATCGGTGTGAATTGCCCCTGGTTTGTGAGGCATTCGCGAGCCCGTTGAAATAGCGCCCGCCCACTTTTTGCAGACGGCCACGTCAGGATGAGCAGCTGTAATGGGAAACGCCGCCGACATGGAACAGGGATGAGGGCTTGAGTCGGTAGTATTTTTCTTCTATCGCTTTTGATTGCTCGGCGTATGGCTGCGTCATTACCTCCTGGAGTTCCCTGATTGCCGAATAGTCGCCGGCCGCTGCTTGTTGGTAGGCGGGCACGAGAAACCACTCTCTCAAGGTGTATTTCGGGTTGACCCTTTTCATGGCCTTGGAGATCTCGTCCCGCCTTCTAGCCAACTCGGTTGCCGACTGGGTGTCATCATCGACGCCGATGAGCCCTCTCCACTTGGTCAGCCACTCGGACCAGCGCTCTTCGGTCGCTTGGGTGTCTTCCGACGCCGGAGTGTTTGAGGCCCCGAGATCGGCATAGAAGCTCTTCGTGAGCGGCTCGATGCTGTCGGGAACCGCCGAAAGCTCACGGAAGAAGAGGGTGTAATCCACCGGGGTGGTGGTCATCAGCGTTTGCAGTTCGACGAACAACTCGGCGTTGACCGACGCCAGGCCCAGTTTGCGGGCCCACATCCGTTCCAGTTTCTCGCCCATGATCTTGGCGAAGTCGCCTTCAATCGCGTCCAGTTGCGCGATGGCTTCCGGGGCGTCGTCCACCAGGGGGCGTAGGGTCGTGCAGAACGTGCGGAAATTGCGTTCCGCGGCGGCGGGCTGGTTGGAAAAACAAAAATGACGCCCGCCGCCGGTCCAGGGTTGGAAGTGGAGGTCGAAGACCTCGCAAAACCCGAACGGGCCGTAGTCGAGCGTGAAGCCCCCGGCCGCGCAGTTGTCGCTGTTGAAGTTGCCCTGGCAGTAGCCCACCCGGATCCAGTCGGCAACCAGCGAGGTGAGCCGGTCTCGGAACGCGTGCGCCAGCGCAAGGATCTGTTCGCCAAGCCCCGCGTCTTGATCGACGTCCTCGGCGTATTCCCGCTCAATCAGGTGCAAGACGAGCGCTTCGAGTTCTTCCTTCGCGCCCGGGTGAGCCTGTTTGCGGGCGCGGCGGCTGAAGAGTTCGAGCTGGCCGACCCGGATGAACGAGGGCGCCACCCGGGTGGAGATGGCAACCGGTTCCCGGACCAGTATGTCGGGGTTCATGGCCTCGCTGCCCTCCGAGTACCAGGGCCGATCGACGGTTTCGGTCGTCGACACGGTCAGGCTCAACGACCGCGATGTCGGTACGCCGAGGGCGTGCATGTGCTCCTGAGCGAGGAATTCGCGAACGCTGGAGCGCAGGACTGCCCGGCCATCCGCGCCCCGGCAGTAGGGCGTGCGACCGGCGCCTTTCAGTTGCATCTCCCATCGCTGGCCCCGTGTCACGACCTCGAGCACGGAAATGGCCCGGCCGTCGCCGTAGCCATTGCCGGTCTGAAACGGGCACTGGCGGTCGAATTCCGTGCCGTAAATGGACAGGGCGTAGCCACAGGCCCAGCCGACACGGCTCATCGTCTCGGGCACGACGGAAAGATCGCCGGAAAACAGCCGGACGAACTCGTCTGACCGGGCGAGACGCTCGTCGAAACCCAGCTCGCGGAAAAGCGCTCGACCGTGGGCGACGTACTCCGGGTTCTCGAGCGGGGTCGGCCTGACGGGCACGTAGTGCCCGGAGAAGACCTGTCTGGGGGCGTGGTCGTTACCGTCGCTCGTCGCCTCGGGATCGCGGTTGAGCGAGTCCATCAGGGAGTAGTCGACGACGTGGGCGAGCGCCTCGAGGCTCGAGATGGCGGGGGGCGTTTCGGGCGAGTGGCCCCAGTTGTCTCGTTGGTGCTCTTGTTGGGTCGGGTCGTTGCTCATGGGGCTGGTTACCGGTCGCGTGTTGCCGTTCCGAGTGACGAGGTCGGGCCAAGAATGGGCGTGGACGGGAAGCGGGTCGGGTTTGCCCGTCGCGCCGGGGCGGCTGTCAGGCACCCGTCAATACGTGGGCATGTCGCGATCGACTTGCGCGGCCCAGGCATCGACGCCGCCGGTGAGGTTGATCACGTCAGTGAAACCCTGCTGTTCCAGGAACAGGGCAACCTGCATGCTGCGCATGCCGTGGTGGCAAATGCACACGATCGGTGTGTCTTTCTCCAATTGCTCGACATGCGCCGGGACGGTGTTCATCGGCATCGTCCGTGAGCCCTCGATATGACAGAGCTGGTATTCCCACGGCTCTCGGACATCGAGCAACAACGGGCTGACGCGACTTTCGTCGTCGAGCCACCCGGCTAACTCGTTGGCGTTGATGTTTTGCATCGATTGGGATCATCCTCGGGAAAAGCCGGCCGGAAACCGGGCATTGGCAGACGACCGTCAGGGTGCGGCGGAGTCGGCGGCGAGAAAGACGGCGTCGGGCCGACGGCAATGTCGGCGTCACGAAAGCGCTCGACGGCCAGGGCGTTGCCGAACGGTTGCGACGACCGACCGGAACTCAAGCCGGGCCGGTCGCTCTGCGGGGCGAATACTGTACTAGTATCGTCGGATATTGTTCCACAGAGATCCCGGGCGGCAAAGTCGCATCGGGGCAGGGATTTCACGTACGAGCAGAGCGAAGTCGAGGAGGATCCCGTGACCTATGTCGTGACCGAGAACTGCATCAAGTGCAAGTACACCGATTGCGTCTCCGTGTGTCCCGTGGACGCCTTCTGCGAGGGGCCCAACATGCTGGTCATCGATCCCGAGGTATGCATCGACTGCGACGTGTGCGTACCCGAGTGCCCGGCGGGAGCGATATACGACGAGAACGACGTGCCCGAGGGGCAGACGTCATTCATCGAGCTGAACCGGGAACTGTCTGGGCAATGGCCGACGATCTCCCAGATGAAGGACCCGCCGGCCGATGCCGAGGACTGGGATGGCGTCGCGGGCAAGCTCGAGTATCTCGAGAAATAACCGCTTTCCGGTGGTGTCGGCCGACCTGCCAAGCTGACGACACGGGCTCGCGTCGGTCTTCGGTGGCGGCGCTCCCGATCGGAGAACGCGGCTCCACATGGGGCTTGCCTTCAAGGACGGCCGGCACGACTCGTCAGGCCCCGCAGACCGGCAAGGCATTCGTGCAGAGTTTCCTTAACTGGTTCCGGATCGGCGGTCACGTTTTAGTGGCGAGAGGGCCGCGATGTGCTCGGGGGACAGTCCGCAACAGCCACCCAGGACCTGCGCGCCTTGCTCGATCCATCCCTCGGCGTAGCGGCGAAGCTCACGCGGCGCGATCACGTCCTCGAACTGCCAATGCGGGGACTTGAAATACCCCGAGTCCGGGTAGGCCATCAGCGGGCCGTCGAACGTCGCGCGCAGGCTGTCCAGGGCCTCACTGACCAGGTTCGCCGGCGTGTGCATGATGCCGGCGGCATCGACGTCCCAGTCGTGGAGGATCGAGACCAGTTGCGCGAACGGGATGTCGTCCCCGGGGCCGAACCCGAGGAGCGAGCCATCCTCGCCGCGCCGGGCGGAGAACCCCGCCCAGACGGGCAGGCCGGTCCGGGCGGCCGCCTCGAAGACGAGCGGCATACGGGCCGGGTCGTACATCATCTCAAGCAGGAGCAGGTCGCAGCCTTCGTCGCGCAGTAACTGCGCCTGCTCGCGGAGCGCCTCGGCCATCGTGTCGAGCCCGATGGCGCCGCTGTCCGGCCGCGCCGAGCCGGTGGCGATGGGGCCGCGGTGGGAGAGGGAGCCGGCGATCAGGACCTCGGGGCGACCGCTGCGATCCCTGGCCTGACGCGCGGCGCGGACCGCCGCCCGGTTGATGGCCTCGAACTGGTCGACCAGTCCATCCAGCTCGAGCAACGCGCGCGACGTGGCGTAGGTGTTCGCCGTGATGATGTCGGCGCCGGCGTCGATGTAGTCCCGGTGGATCCGTTCGAGTGTGTCGAGGTGATCGAGGGAGGCCGAGCCGCTCCACGCGTTCGTGCTCATGGGCACGCCGCGCTTTTCCAGCTCCGTGCCGGTCGCCCCGTCAAGGAGCCGGACCTCGCCTGCTTGCAACCGTGTGTACGTCATCGTGATGCCATCCCGAATCGCCGCGCTGTTTGTCTCATTGTGGCAAACCGGGATGGCGTCATGGCGATGCCCGCTCCGGCACGCAACGACTCGCATCGAGCACGAATCGATCGTCGGCCGTGCGATACCAGATGCCGGTGTCGACCAAGGGAAGGTCTGCACGAATGCCATGCCACTCTGGCTTGGCGAGTCGCTCGTGATCAAGGCGCGGTGTCGCCGGCGTGCCGGTGGCCACGTCAAGACATCGCAACGCGGAGCACGGGCGACTCGCCTAGCCCCGCAGGGCGCGCCTTGAGCCGGGCATCTGCTGCGTTGTCGTCCTTGGAAAGGGAATCACCCTTCCGCGGCGGACGAACGCCTTGCATCTGCCCGGCTCAAGACGCGCAGAGCGGTATGACATTCGTGCAGACCTTCCCAAGGTGTCCTCGCGCAGCGGTTTCTTGGTGTACTGCGTGCAGCCTTGTTCGTCCGTACCCACCGCGACGAACAGCACCGGCGCCCCGGCGGCGAGTACGCCGTCCAGTGTGCCGTATGGGTTGGTCGAGCCGTTCGATGCCGTGGTCGAGCAGGCGGTGAGGAGCAGTGGAGCGATGAGGGCTGTCAGTGTGATGGATGGTCTGATGGGCATGGTTCCCTCTCCCGTGTCTGTCTGTTGCCGGAGTCATCGCTCGATTCGCGGTATCCGTTGGGCGATTCCCGGTGATCCTGGTCGTGCCATGCCTCGGGTTTGTCGCCTGGGGCTCAGGGGAGGCGCACCCTGACTTCCAGGCCCCCGAGCGCCGCCGAACGCGCGAACGTCAGCTCGCCGGCATAAAGCTCGACGATTTCACGCACGATCGCCAGTCCCAGCCCGTGGCCGTCGCGGGATTCGTCCAGGCGCGTGCCCCGCTGCGCCAATGCCTGCAGGGAGTCGGTTGGTACGCCCGGCCCGTCGTCCGCGATGGTGAGGTGCCAACCATCGTCCTCCTGGCTCACTGCCACATCGATGTGGCTGGCCGCCCACTTGGCCGCGTTGTCCAGCAGGTTGCCGACCAGTTCGTACATGTCCTCGCGATCGGCGCGTAGCAAGGCACCAGCGGGGCAGTCGACCCGGTGGGTGAAGGTCTTTTCGGGGTGGAGATGGCGGAACATGCCGAGCAGTCGCGGGAGTTCGCGTGCCACCTCGAAACGCTGACTGCCGCGTGCCTCGCCCGCCATGCGTGCCTGGCGGAGCTCGCGGTCGGTGATGCGGCGCATGCGGGAGACGCCCTCGGCGAGGCGCTCGGCGGTTTCGGCGGGGAGGGTGTCCCGGGATCGTTGCAGCACCTGGTCGATCAGGGTGATCGGGGTCTTCAGGGCATGGGCAAGGTTGCCGAGCGCCTTGCGCGAGCGGGACAGGCGGCGTTGCATCGTGTCCTGCAGGTGGTTGATCTCCTCGACCATGGGCCGGAGTTCCGGCGGGACGGCCTCGTCCAGCCGGTCGATTTCGCCCTCCTGCAGGCGGCGGCAGTCCTGCCGCACTCGATCGAGCGGACATAGGCTTGCCCGGACGATCAGCCGTTGTCCGACGAGCATCATGCCGAGCATGATCAGCGTGAGGACGGCGAAACGCCAGCGGAAGGTCTCGATCCGCTCTTCCAGTGCTGAGAGATCCGCGGCCACGTGTACCTCGATCCAGGTGTCGTCTTTCTGAATCCGGTCGGCATAGACGAGCAAGTGCTGTTCCGCCGGGCCGGTGGCGTGGTAGGTGCCGGGGAACGATTCGAGTTTCCGGGACTGTAACTCGAAATCCCATAGCGATCGAGAGCGCAGCTCGGTGCCGGCCACATCGAGCTGGTAATAATACCCCGAGTAAGGGCGCTCGTAGAGGGGGGTGGCGTAGGCCGGGTCGAGTCGCGGCGCGTCGCCGGTCTGCTCCACGCCAAGGACGAGCACTTCGGCGTCATGCGCGAGGAGGTCGGCGATGTAATTTTTGGTGAGCACCACGGGCGCGCGAGCGGCGACCAGCCAGAACAGGGCCACCAGCACCAGGACGCTGGTCAGCAGCCAGAATGTCAGGCGGGTCTGGATATGGCGGGGCTTGAACCTACTCACGAGCGTTCTCGCGGATCACGATGGAAGACATATCCCTGACCGCGACGCGTCTCGATCCGTTCGCGACCCAGCTTGCGGCGCAGACGCGTGACGTAGGCCTCGATCACGTTGGGATCCCGGTCGTCGTCGAATTCGTAGAGATGATCGGCCAGCCGGCTTTTCGACAGTACGTGCCCCGTGTGATGGACGAAGTAGCGCAGCATGCGGAACTCGGTGCCGGTCAGTTCCACCGGTCTGCCTTCGACCAACGCCTGCTGACGGTCCTCGTTGAGCACGAGGCCGTGGTCCGACTGCATTATCAGGTCGGCAGGGTGTTTGTTGACGCGCCGTGAGAGGGCCCGCAGGCGCGCGACCAGTTCCTCGAGATGGAACGGCTTGGCGAGGTAGTCGTCGGCCCCGGCCTCGAACCCCTCGACCTTCTCGAACCAGGTATCGCGGGCCGTGAGCAGCAGTACCGGTAAGTCCAGACCCTTCTCACGCCATTCGTGCAGTACCGCTAGACCGTCCTTTCCGGGGAGACCGATGTCGAGCACGACCAGATCGTGCACGTGTTCCCTTCCCAGCCAGGCGGCTTCGTCGCCGTGGCGCACCCAGTCGACCGCGTAGCCTCGCTCGCGCAGGCGCGCCTGCAGATCGGCGCCCAGGGTGTCGTCGTCTTCGGCCAAGAGCAGTCTCATCAGTCAGTCGTCATCGTGGTGGCCGCTCCCAAAGAATTCCCCGGTTTCCTTGTGTTCGGAGAGAAGTCGGCCATCACGCGCATCGAAGCGCATTTCGTGGTACTGGTCGTCCTTGCCGTAGACGGTAATCTCGTATATCAGCGCCTCCTCGTCGAGCTTGGCCTCCACCATCTGTCCTGGGTGGAAGGCCTGGGGTCGACCAAGGAGTTCGGCCAGGGAGAGGAGCTCGCCGCGTTGATGCGGCTTGAAGACCTGGTTGTGATCCGCCTGGGCCGACGACACGATCGCCAGAACGGCCAGCATTGCCACCGCGACCAAGCCGGTCCGAAGCCACGAGACGACCTTGCGGATCGGTTCGCCGCCCCGGTTATCAGTATGGTTCATGGGATCTCTCCGCTGTCGTGCACGGGCACAAGCCAGTATCGCAGACCCAGGCCGGCGAGTTCATCCCGCATGGCCTGGATCAACGACTGGGCCTGATCCGACTCGATTTCCAGGTGAAACACCGCGCGGCGCTGGCGTCCCGTGACCTGTTCGACTAGGTTGAACCGGCCGTGCTCCCGGCTGTGGCCCCAGGCGGCCTCGCCGGTAAAGCCGGACAGTTCGTCGCGAACTAGCAGCCAGTCGACCACGACTTCCTCGACGTCCGGGCGGGCGATCAATGTCAGCAACACGTCATTCATGCTTCGGCTCCCTGGCGGTCGGCTTGGGGTGCCGCTTCACCGAAGCGGCGGTAGAGGATGGGCAGCAGCACCAGGGTCAGCAGGGTGGAGGTCACCAGCCCGCCGATGACCACCGCCGCGAGCGGCCGCTGGATCTCCGAGCCCGGCCCGGTCGCGAACAGCAGCGGGATCAGGCCGAAGGCGGCGGTGGCGGCCGTCATCAACACCGGACGCAAGCGCCGCTTGGCCCCCTCGATCACGGTGTCATGCAACGACAGCCCCAGCCCTCGCAACTGGTTGAAATAGCTCACCAGCACCACGCCGTTGAGCACCGCGATGCCCAGCAGGGCGATGAAGCCCACCGAGGCCGGTACCGACATGTATTCGCCGGATATCCACAGGCCGAACACGCCACCGATCAAGGCAAAGGGGATGTTCAGTAGCACCAGAATGGCCTGGCGGATCGAGCCGAAGGTGGTGAACAGCAGGAGGAAGATCAGGCCGATCGAGACCGGCACCACCATCCCCAGTCGCTTGGCCGCACGTTGCTGGTTCTCGAACTCGCCGCCCCACGCGAGGCGATAACCCGTATCGAGCGATACCTGGTCGCCCACCGCCTTGCGGGCATCCTCGACAAAACCGACCAGATCGCGGCCGGCGACGCTCGCGGCCACCACGACGAAACGCTCGCCCAGCTCGCGCTCGACCTGAACCGGGCCCTCGACGCGCTCGATCGATGCCAGAGCCGACAGGGGCAATCGTTGACCACCGGGCAGGCTGACCAACAGTTCGCGCATCGCTTCCGGTGAACTGGCGATCTCGCGGCTGCCGCGGATCATCAGCGGTGTGCGCCGTATGCCCTCGTAGACCGTGCCGACGCGTTTGCCCTCGAGTTGCGCGCGCAAGACGGTCTGTAGCTCTTCAATGGCCAGCCCATAGCGCCCGGCGGCCTGCCGGTCGGCGGTGATTTTCAGGTACTGCACGCCCTCGTTGCTGGTATAGAAGACATCCGAGGCACCATCGATACCGCGCACGGTCTCGGCGATCGCCTGGGCCTTCTCGTTGAGCACGTCAAGGTCGGGGCCGTACAACTTGATCGCCAGATCCCCGCGCACCCCAGTCAGCATCTCGGAGACGCGCATCTCGATAGGTTGGGTGAAGGCATGGGCCACGCCCGGGAAGTCGGCCAGGACCTCGCGGATGGCATCGATCAGTTCCTCCTTGGTCTCGAAGCGCCATTCCTCGCGCGGTTTCAGCACCAGGAAGTTGTCGGTATCGTTGAGACCCATCGGGTCCATGCCCAATTCGTCGGACCCCGTGCGGGCGATCACGCCGGTGACTTCGGGGACGCGCTCGATCAACGCCTGCTGGAAGCGCTTGTCGATGCGGACCGACTGCCCGAGCGAGATCGACGGCAGCTTCTCCAACTGGACGATCACGTCGCCCTCGTTCATCGTCGGCATGAATATCTTGCCGATCTGGGTGTAGGCCCCGGCCGTTGCCCCCAGGGCCAGCAGGGCGGCTGCGCCGATGGTTTTCGGGTGGGTCAGCGACCAGGCCAGGGCCGGGGTGTAGGCCTTGTGCAATTGGCGCACCAGCCACGGCTCGTCGTGCGGCACATTGCGCAGCAGGAACGTGCTGATCACCGGGATCGCCGTCAGCGAGAGCAGCAGTGAACTACCCAGGGCGAAGACGATGGTCAGCGCCACCGGCTTGAATAGCTTGCCTTCCAGCCCCTGCAGTGTGAGCAGCGGCAAGAAGACGATCACGATGATCAGGGTGCCGGCGGTCACCGGCGCGGCCACTTCGCGCACGGCCCGATAGATCACGTGCAACCGGGGCAGGCACTTGGCCTCCTTTTCCCGCCCCAGGTGGGCGACGATGTTCTCGACCACCACGACGGCGGCGTCGACCAGCATGCCGATCGCGATGGCCAGCCCGCCCAGGCTCATCAGGTTGGCGGACATTCCCACCTGATCCATGAGAATGAAGGTCAGTAGGGCAGACAGCGGCAGGATCAGGGCCACGGTCACCGCCGCCCTCAGGTTGCCCAGGAAGATCACTAGGAGGATCAGCACCAGGACGATAGCCTCCTCGAGGGCCTTGGTCACGGTGTGCACGGCCTGGTCGACCAGCGTCCCGCGGTTGTAGAAGACGTCGATGCTCACGCCTTCCGGCAAGGTGGGGGCGAGCTCGTCGAGCTTGTCCTGCACGCCGGCGACGACCTCGCGGGCATTCGCTCCCCGTAGGCCCAGCACCAGGCCCTGGACGGCCTCGCGGTCGCCGTTCTTGGTCACCGCGCCGTAGCGGGTGAGGCTGCCGATCTGGACATCGGCGACGTCGGCGACGTGGATCGGCGCGCCGCCCGGCGTCATCGCCACCACGGTTTCACGCAGATCGTCCAGTTGCGTGACGGCGCCCTGGACGCGCACCAAAAGCGCCTCCTCGCCGTCCTCGACCCGGCCCGCGCCGTCGTTCTTGTTGTTGCGTGACAGGGCATCACGCAGTTGCCCGAGCGTGACACCGCGGGCGCTCATCCTTGCCGTGTCGGGTTCGACCTCGAAGGTACGGACGTGTCCGCCCAGGGCATTGACGTCGGCCACCCCCGGCACCGTCCTCAGGGCCGGACGGATCACCCAGTCGAGCAGCGACCGGCGTTCGGCCAGCGACAGGTTGCCCCCATCGATGGTGAACATGAACATCTCGCCCAGCGGGGTGGTGATCGGTCCCATGCCGCCGGTCGCGTCAGGCGGCAGATCCTCCCAGACGGCGGCGAGACGTTCGGACACCTGCTGGCGGGCCCAGTAGATGTCGGTGCCTTCGGCAAAGTCGATGGTGATTGCCGTCAGGCCGTACTTGGCCACGGAACGGAGCATGCTCTGGTCGGGAATGCCGAGCATCTCGACTTCCACCGGTGCGGTGATGCGCTGCTCGATCTCCTCGGGCGTCATGCCCGGTGCCTTGATGATGATCTTGACCTGGGTGTTCGATACGTCCGGGAAGGC
This sequence comes from Guyparkeria hydrothermalis, assembly GCF_023555375.1. GTDB lineage: Bacteria > Pseudomonadota > Gammaproteobacteria > Halothiobacillales > Halothiobacillaceae > Guyparkeria > Guyparkeria hydrothermalis. Next base: position 247,693 of record NZ_JAJSEE010000004.1, on the reverse strand, counting down.
ATCGATCGGCAGATTGAGGAAGGCGCGGGTGCCCAGCCCCGCCGTCAGGGCGACCAGCAACAGGATGAACAGGCGCTGGGTAAGCGAGAACCGGATCAGTGCGGCTAACATCACTCACCGCCCCCCATGCCTTGCCAGGCACCCTTGATGGTGGCCACGCCGTCAACGGCCACCTGATCGCCGGCCGACAGTGGGGGGCGGTCACCCGTGTCGCTCACCCGAACGGTCAGCAGGCCATCGGATTCGCCCAGTCGCTCGACGGGGTAGGCATCGAAGCCGCCGTCGGTCGCGACGAAGACGAATGAATTCCCCCCTTGGCGGATGACCGCGTCGCCTGGCACGCGCAGCAGGTTTGCCTGATCGGCGCCCTCGAGACGTACACGCAGGAATTGCCCTGGGCGCAACCGGCCGTCGACAGCCTCTACCCGGGCGCGGATCATGACGGTCTGATCATCCGGATCGATGCGGCTGCCGGTCAGGATGACCTCAGCCTGTATCCCGTTGTCCATGACGATCACCCGGTCACCCGGTTGCACGTCGGCGAGTCGCTCGACCGGGAGCCGCACCTCAAGCCAGAGCGTATCCAACGCACTGATGCGCATCAGTGCAGAGGCGGCGTTGACTCGCTCGCCAGCGGTGATCATCTGTTCCATCACGGTGCCGTCTTGGGGGGCGACGAGATCAAGCACCGGGTCGATACGTCGGGTCTGGTCGAGTTTGTCCAGCGCGGCGTCGCTCATGCCGGCCAGTGACAGGCTCTGGCGCAGGGCGGACAGGCGGGCATCGGACTGGTTGTACGCACCACGGGTCTCGTTGAGGCGGCGCTCGGCGATGATGCCTTCGGCCGCCAGGGACCGGTCGCGTTCCAGGGCCTGTGCCGCCACGCGATGGGTCGCGAGTGTCTCGAGGTAGTCGCTTTGCAGCGTGACCAGACCCGAGCTCAGCAGGCTGGCGACGGGCTGGCCTTGCGTGACGGTCTCGCCCTCGGCCACCCGGACCTGTTGGATCATTCCGTCGACCGGCGCGGCGAGCACGGTCTCGTTGGCCGGTGGCACCCGGACCTCGGCGGGGTAGGCCTGTCCGGCAACATTGCTGGCCGGCTCGGCCGCCGCGGTTTGAATACCCAGTGCCTGAACCTGGGACGCGCTCATGTTGATATCCGCCGCCTGCACGCTCGCACTGGAGATGAGAGCGGTTGCGAGGGCGCCAACGAGCATTTTCTTCATCTGGTGATTCACGGCATGACTCCCTTGGCCTGGTTGTATTCGGCAATGCTGCGCTGCAGCCGGACCCGGCTCATCGCGGCGCGACGTTGTGCGGTAAGTTGACGCGTCTGGACGCGGAGTAGATCGGTAAGCCCGAATTCGCCCAGCGAGTAGCCCCGGCGGGCCAGGGCGAGGCTTTCGTCAGCAAGATCCCGGTGGGCGCGGGCCTGTTCGAGTTCCACCCGTGCTGCGGCGAGTGCCTCTTCGGCTTGGGCAACCGCGAGGCGGATCTGACGTTCCGTCAGGTGAGCAGTCGAACGGGCCTCAGCGAGATTTACATTGGCCCGACCCTGCTCGGGTGCGCGCAGAGACTGCAGCTGGATGGGCAGGGAAAGGGAGATGCCCACGCTGTCAACGGCATCGCGGCCATTTTCCTCCCGGCGGATGTTCATGCCCACGGTTGGTTGCGATCGGCCACGTTCACGCACCACCGCGCGGTCGGCCTCGGCCGCACGCACTTCGGCCTGCGCGGCGAGGAGGGCGGGGTGTTGCTGGAAGGGAATGGCATCGGCCGGTGACTCGGTCCAGTCGGCGGGGCGGACGCTCAGGCCGGTGACGCGGCGGTATTCCTCGGCAACCTGGGCCCGGCCGAGTTCCGCCTGGCGCAGGTCAGCCTGCCGCTGGAGCGTTTCCTCCCGGGCCAGGATCAGGTGGGTGCGCGGCACATCGCCGTAATCGAGGCGTTTTTTGATCTGCGATTGCAGTTCCTTGGCGGTCGCGAAGGCCCGTTCTGCCAGTGTCACCTGCGCGTCGGCTTCGGCCAGGCGGGCGAGCAGTTGGCGGACCTGGCCGGCGATCTGCAGTCGCCAGGCAGTGGATTGCTGCTCGGTGGCCGAAAGCCGTCCCTCGGCCTGGCGCTCGGCGGCCGCCTGCAGGCCGGGGCGGCGCAGCGGGAGCTCGATCGAGCCTTGCCATTCGCGCATACCGGTGTCGGTGCCCAGCGCGTCGCTCTGATGGGAGAAGCCCACCGACGGTGGCCCGTCGAGCGGGTTTCCAGCGCGCTGGCCGAGCGCATCGGCGTACGCACGCTGAGCCTCGAACCGTTCGTTTTCGGGGCTATGAGCCAGGGTGGCCGCTGTCACCTCGGCCAGGCTCAGGTCTGCATCGACGGCCAAGGTTTCCATGGCGTGTGCGAATGGCACCACCCCTGAAAGGGCGAACAGGACCAGGCCGGATTGCAGGGCAGATTGAAGGCGTCGCATGACCATCTCCGGGTAAGGTATGCGTCGCATTGAACCAGCCGCGTCTGAATTCAGGCTGAATGACGGGTGGTCGTCGGTCTGGTGTCACGGGTGTCGCCGTGAACGGGCGAGGTCAGTCGGTGGCGATGCGCCAGTCACCCCTGGCGAAATTCTCCAGCGTGTGACGCATCCGCCGGACGTGGCTGCCTCGCCAGAGCACCTTGTCGCAGGTGGGGCAGTACCAGCCCGCCCTCTCGATCGACAGGGCCTCGGGAGGAACCTGCTCGAGTTGGTCGAGCGTGGCCGGGACCAGGGACGTGTTGCAGTCCAGGCAACGTGAGAACGGGCGGTGCAGCCAGTCGATGGCGAAGCGTTCGCTCAGCTCGGCGGCCAGCTGCGGCGTGTCGTTGGCGCCGAGCAAGACGACGCGGCCGTCGCCGTTTCGAAAGCGGGCCAGATGCCGGTCTCGTGTGATCAGCCAGCGCGATTGGTCGCGGGCCTGCTCGACCAGGGCGCGATCGTCGCTGCCGCTCGTGGCAATGGCCGTGTCGTAGCCGGCTGCCCGCAGCCAGCGGCCCAGACGCTGGAGCATTTCATCGCAGAGAAAGCGGGGTTGGGGCATGGCATTCGTGCAACGTTTCCTTGGCAGATCATGGCCGAGGAATCGGGATTCGTCACCTCGACCACGGTTCCTCGGCGTTCGTCGCGCCGCCGTCCGGGGCGAGCGGCGGCATTTCTGCTGCGTGGCACACGATGGATAAACGAAATGCGAATGGTTTGCATGTAGATAGGTGATCCGATACGATCAGCGCTTTAGGGAAGGTTTGCACGAATCGATGGCATCTCTGGCTCGCGGGTTTGTTCGCAATCAAGGCGCCGGACCGAAGGCGGGCTCATTGCCCATCGAGGGACGGCAACGACGAGTGCGGGCAAACCCGCGGGCCCCGACCGGGCGGGCCTCCAAGGGCCCATCTGCGGCGTTGCAGCCCTTGTAAAGGGCGACGGCCCTTCACGGCGGGCTGCGCCTTGCATCTGGGCCCTTGGAGATCCCGCAGAGACGTCATCGATTCGTGCAGACCTTCCCTAGCGAGACCCTGCACGATTCGATGACGTCTCTGTGGGGCCGATACGGGGAGATCAACATGCAGGCAACCGCGGTGCAACCGCTGGCTGGCGCGTCGCCGGCCGATCCTCGGGCCATGGCGCCCTGGACGCTCCAGCGCGACTACCGACTCCCCGAGGGGATCGAGCCCCCGAGCCATCGGTTGGGACGCAACGGCGTCACCGCCGCGGCGCTGCTCGAGGGGGCGGCGCTGGACTCCCTGCTGGACCGCTTTTCCGCCCGCTATCCCGGCGGGGATCGGCGCGCGATTGCCTCGCAGTGGTCGAAGTGGTTGTTCCACGCCTGGCTATCGCCCCTGATTGCGACCTGGCTTATCCAGGGCGATTCACTTCAGCGAGCGCCGTCGGACTGGGGCATTCGCTTCAGCCCGGACGGCCAGGCCGAGCGGTTGTGGTTGGCGACGACACGCGATGTCGTCGCTCATCCCGCCCGCGGCGCGTTTCTCGAGTCCCTCACCTTGGGGCCGCTCGCCGAGATGATCGCCGTCCTGGCGCGTCATTCGGGCGCCTCGGTCAACGTCTTCTGGAGCAACGCCGGCAACCTGGTCGAGCACGTCGTCACGCGGCTGGTCGACCACCCCGCCGTCCCGCCCGATCGGCTCGCCGCCGCGCAGGCGTTTCTCGACACCGCGCGGATCGATGGCCAGCGCAATCGCTTGTACCGCCCGGTGAGTTACCGGCTGACCGACGAGGCAAGCGAGCCGCAACGCCTGCGTCGTGCCTGCTGTATCCGCTATCGACTCGCCGAACACGATTACTGCGAAAACTGCCCGCTGACCTGTCGGTCGGCCCGGGGCGACTTGGGTAACTTGGACAACCGGGGGGAAGGCTGATGTTCGAGGTCGACGCGGCCACTTTCATTGCCGGCGGCACCCGGGTGCTCGGCCCGGTGGATGCCGCCTTTGCGCCGGGCGAAGTGGTCGGGCTGATCGGCCATAACGGCTCGGGCAAGTCGACCCTGCTCAAGCTGCTGGCCGGCCAGCAGGCGCCCTCGTCGGGAACGGTACGTTTCGAGGGAGTGCCGGTCGCCGATTGGGGGGCGCGAGCCTTCGCGCGGCGCGTTGCCTACCTGCCGCAGCACCCGCCGGCGACTGGGCACCTCACGGCCCGCGAGCTGGTGGGGTTCGGTCGGTATCCCTGGCACGGCCTGCTGGGACGGTTCACCGCCGACGACCGTCGTCGCGTCGACACCGCCTTGCGCATGACCGATACCGAGGCCTTTGCCGACCGCGCCGTGGACACGCTTTCCGGGGGCGAGCGCCAGCGGGTGTGGCTTGCCATGCTGCTGGCGCAGGAAAGCGATTTCCTGCTGCTCGATGAGCCGCTCTCGGCGCTCGACATCGCCCACCAGGTCGAGGTGCTCGAGCTGATTCGTCGCCTGTCGCACGAGTTGGGGCTGAGCGTGGTGATCGTCCTGCACGACATCAACATGGCCGCGCGCTTTTGCGACCAGCTGGTGGCGATGCACGGCGGCGGACTGCTGGTGCGCGGCACGCCGGGGCAGCTGATGGACTCGGCCACGCTGCGCAGCATCTATGGCGTGTCCATGCAGGTGCTCACCCCACCGGGACAGTCCCGTCCCGTCGCCATCGTCGATTGAACCGTGATGCGGTCCTCACCAACCGGCCGCCGACGGTGGCGCTGGCCGCTGGCCGTGTGGTTGCTGCCACTGCTGATGGCGGCGTTGTCCGTACGGGCTGCCGACACGGCCCCGCGCATCGCCACCCTCGACTGGACGGTTGCCGAGACCTTGATCGCCATCGATGCCCGCCTGGTGGGCCTCGCACAACTCGACGGCTACGCGTCCTGGGTCGCCCGGCCGGCCGTGCCGGGCGCCGTGCGTGACCTGGGCCTGCGGGCTCAACCGAATCTCGAGCAGCTGGCCGCGATCGCCCCCGACCGGATCGCCCTCTCGCCCCTGTTCGCCAACCTCGAAGGCCGTCTGTCGACCGTCGCGCCGGTCGAGGTGTTCGAGCTTTACGGGCCCGGGGTCGACACCTGGCCGGCCTTGCGGCGTGTCACCCGCGAGCTGGGGGAATACGCCCATCGCCAAGGGCAGGCCGAGGCCCTCATTCGGCGCACGGAGGACCGTCTCGAGGAGATCGCCGATCGCCTGCCCGACAAGCCGCCGGCGGTGATCGTGGTCCAGTTCATGGACGAACGCCACGTGCGGGTCTTCGGCAAGAACGGCCTGTATCACGCGGTGCTGGAGCGACTCGGCATCGACAATGGCTGGACCGGCGCCACCAATCGCTGGGGCTTTGCCCTGGTGGGGCTCGAGGCGCTGGCCGGACTCGACGGGCGCATCGTGGTGGTCAAGCCCTATCCCGTGGGGGTGGAGCGGGCCTTGTCGAAAAGCGCGTTCTGGCAGCGGCTGACCCACGGTGCGAATCGCGATCCACTGGAGCTCGAGCCGGTCTGGAGCTTTGGTGGCCTGCCGTCGGCCGGCCGGTTTGCCGAGCAACTGCTGGGGGCGTTCAATGCGGACTGAGGTCCCGGCCCGGTCGGTTGCCGCGCCCCTCGGCGTGACCGCGGGGCTGTTCGCCGTCCTGGTGGGGTTGGCCGTCTGGCAACTGCAGCAGCAGACCGGCGGGTTTGCGTGGTCGAGCTGGTGGCCGGATCTTGGCGGCGCGTCGGTGTCCGCCGCCGACTTGGCGTTGGCGCTCGGTTGGTGGCCGCGTCTGATCACCGCCCTGATCGCCGGTGCCGGGCTCGCGCTGGCGGGCGTGCTGATGCAGCAGGTGTTGCGCAACCCGCTTGCCTCGCCGACGACCCTGGGCGTCGCCGGCGGGGCGAATCTCGCCCTGATGGCGGCGACGCTGTTCGCCCCGGCGCTGATGGGGTGGGGGGCCGAGTGGGTGGCCTTGGCCGGCGGCGGGCTGGCCATGGGGCTGGTGTTCCTGCTCTCCTGGCGACGCGGGCTGGCGCCGCTGGTGGTCGTGCTCGCCGGGCTGGTGGTCAACCTCTATCTCGGCGCATTGGCCATGGCGCTTCTGCTGTTCAACCAGGAGACCCTTCAGGGTCTGCTGATCTGGGGGGCGGGGTCGCTGGCGCAGGACGGTTGGCACGACGCCGCGTTTCTGCTGCCACGCTTGGCGATCGCGCTGGTGATTGCCTGGTTGCTGCTCCGCCCGCTGCGACTGCTCGAACTGGACGATGCCAGCGGGCGTGCGCTGGGGGTGAACCTGGCCTTTCTGCGGCTGGCCGCGCTCGGGTTGGCGGTATTCCTCACGGCGGTGACCGTCAGCGTCGTGGGCCTGATCGGCTTCATCGGCCTGGCCGCGCCGAATATCGCCCGGCTGTTGGGCGCGCACCGACTGGCATCCCGAGTGGTCTGGTCGATGCTGATCGGGGCGTTGCTGCTCGCGGTGACCGATCTCTCCCTCCAACACCTGGCTGCCTGGTTGCCCACCATGATCCCGACTGGGGCGATGACCGCCGCCCTGGGGGCCCCGTTGCTGCTCTGGTTGATCCCTCGGTTGCGCCTGTCCAGCCGGACCCCGCCGGAAACCATGACCTCGGGCTGGCCGCGGGCGGAGCGGCCGGCTCGCCGCTTGCTCGTCATGGCGCTGCTGATGCCGTTGGTGGTGGCGGTCTCGCTGCTCAGTGGCCATCTCGCCGACGGCTGGTCGTGGGTCAGCGGTGCCTGGACGGTCTGGGAGTGGCGCCTGCCGCGCCTGCTGGCGGCCGCCGGTGCGGGTCTGCTGCTTGCCGTGGCCGGCACCCTGCTGCAGCGCCTGAGCGGCAACCCGATGGCCAGCCCCGAGGTGCTTGGCATCAGTGGCGGGGTGTCGATCTTCCTGTTGCTCGGCATTGTCTGGATGCCCGCGGCCAGCACGTCGATGCTTGCCGCGCTGGGTGTGGGGGGGGCCTTGGCGGCCCTGGCCCTGTTGATCGTGCTCAACCGGCGAAGCGGATTTCTGCCCGAGCGGTTGCTGTTGACCGGGGTGGCCATCATGGCGCTGGCCGAGGCGGTCCGGGCGCTGGTGCTGGCCGGTAGTGACCCGCGCGGCCAGCAGATCGTGGCCTGGCTGTCGGGCTCGACCTACTACGTCGGTCTCGAGCAGGCGCTGCTGATCGTCGCGCTGGCCGGCGTGGCATTGGTGGTCGCGCTGCTGCTGTCGCGCTGGCTGGAGATCTTCCCGCTGGGCGCCGCGGTCAGTCGGGCGGTCGGGGTGCGGGTGACCGGCGGGCGACTGGCGGTGCTGGTGCTTGCCGCCGTGATGACCGCCGCGGCGACGTTGGTGATCGGCCCGCTCTCGTTCATCGGGCTGCTCGCCCCCCACATGGCCCGTCTGTTGGGCCTGTCCCGCGCTCGCGACCACCTGCTGGGCGCGGCCCTGATCGGCATGGGGCTGATGGTCCTCGCCGACTGGATCGGCCGGCAGATCCTGTTCCCCCACGAAATCCCCGCCGGCCTGGTCGCCTCGCTGATCGGCGGGACCTATTTCCTCTGGGCGTTGCGTCGCTTCTAGGTGCCATCGGCTGTCGGCCACGGGTTGGTCGCCGTCGAGCATCGCGGCGCGACTCAACGCCCCACTTTCCCAAGCATGACGCTTTCCCCTCCGTCACGGCCCCCGTCGCCGTAATCCGCCGCGGCAATCGGCGTGTCGCCGTCACGGTTGGCCATGCAGATCGGTTCGGGAACCCGCACGCAGCGCAAAAAAAAGGCCCCGCACGGGGCGGGGCCTTGGGGGTCATGAGGACGTGTTGCCGACTCAGTACTTCCAGTCGAGCGTCAGCATGACGTTGCGCGGCTCGCCGTAGAACGCCTGGTCGTACTCGACACTGTTGAGATACTTCTCGTTGCCGACGTTGTTGACGTTGAGCGAGGCGCTCAGGTTGTCCGAGAACTCGTAGCGCGCCATCAGGTCGGTGACCAGGTAGTCGTCCTGACGGGTCTGCCCGGTGTTGTACTGCTGGTCGCGGAAGGTTTCGCTCTGCCAGCGGATCTGGCCGCCGACGGTCATCTGCGGCCAGAACGGCAGCTGGTAGGTGGTCTGCGCGCGCAGCATCTGCTCCGGGATGAAGGTGCGGGCACGTTCGCCGTCGCTGTCCTCGATCTCGAGGTAGGTGTAGCCACCGCTGGCGCGCCAGCCCGGCAGGATCTCGCCGGCCAGCGTGAGTTCGATGCCTTCGCTGGTCAGGTCGCCGCTCGCCTCGTAGTAGTTGAAGTACCCGGGGCGCGGGTTGTTGAATGTGCCGGCGAGAGTGGCCGTGTTGTTCTGCTCGGTGCGGAACACGGCGGCGGTGGCATCCACGCGCTCGTCGAACAGGGCGGCCTTGAGTCCGACCTCGTAGCTGCGTCCCTCGATCGGCGGCAGCGGCTGGTAGTTCTGCGTCACCTCGTTCTGCGGCTCGAAGATCTCGGTGTAGCTCGCGTAGGCCGAGAGCGTGTCCGTGAGGTCGTAGACCAGGCCGGCGTAGGGGACGATCTCGGCGTCGTACTCGCTTTCGCGGGCCACGGTGTAGCTCACGCCGCTGTTCTCCAGCCAGGTGGCGCGCGCGCCGAAGATGGCGGTTGTCCGGTCGGTCAGGCTCAGGCGGGTCGCGCCGTAGATGGAGCTTTCCTCCTGGGTGAAGTCACTGCCGCCGTCGGAGGGGCCGAAGGTCGGGCGCGGGTAGTTGCCGTCCCACTGGTCCAGCGGTACGTCGATGTCGCTGGTTTCGTAGAGGCGGGCGGAGTAATCGGTGACCTCCGATTTGCTCCAGTTCACGCCGACCATGGCCTCGTGCTCGCGACCGAACAGATCGAACGGGCCCTTGGCCTGGGCGTCGGCGACCCATTGCTCGTTCTCGTAACGGTAGTTGTCCATGATGATCGACAGGTCTTCCGTGGTGCCCGGACGCAGCTGCTGGGCCGGGTCGTAGAGGTAGAAGATCTCGCTGTCGGAATCGGAGGTGAGGTAGCTGCCCGTCAGGGTCGCCTCCCAGCCGCCGGGCAGGAACTGCTGCACTTCGACGAAGCTGCGGTGGTCCTCGTTGTCCCAGTAGCTCCACTCGGGCGAGGAGCTGGCCGAACGATCGTAGTTGGTGGGCGAGCCATCGCCGTAGTACATCGGCAACGCGCCCCAGAGCGGGCTGTCGCTGTCGTTGTTCTGCCAAGTGTGACCGGCGGTCAACAGGGTGGAGTCGGTGAGATCAGCCTCGATCACGCCGTAGGCGACCTGGCGCTCGCGTCCGTGGCGGTCGAGGTAGGAATCGCCCTCTTCGGCGGCCACCACCAGGCGACCGCGCACCCGGTCACTGCCGAACAGGGAACCCGAGACGTCGCCTTCGATGCGGCGACGATCCCACGACCCGGCGGAAACGCTGGCGGAGGCCTGCGTTTCGGCGGTGGGGCGCTTGCGGATGAAGTTGACGGTCGCCGACGGCGTGCCGCTGCCGGACATCAGGCCGTTGGCACCGCGCACCACCTCGATGCGGTCGTAGACGGCGGTGTCGATATCGCCCTGGACGTTGTCGTAGGGCAGGGGGGCGCCGACGCCGTCGATCTGGAAGCGCTGGATGGTGAAGCCGCGCGAGGTGTAGTAGGTGCGATCGGTTTCCGGCTGCTCGACGGTGACGCCGGGTGTGGACTCCAGCGCGCTGTTGACGTCATCGAGCTGGAAATCCTCGAGCTGCAGGCTGGTAATCACGGACAGCGATTGCGGGGTCTCGCGCGGCGTGAGCGTCAGCCCGGTCGCCGAGGAGGAAGCCGGGGCGCGGTACTGCCCGGTCTGCTCGGTGGGCTGGAAGAACCCACCCCCCTCGACGACCACCTGGTCGAGCACGACGGCGTCGCCGGAATCGTCCGCGGCGTGGACGTCGGCGAAGCCGAGGGCGAGGCAGGGCAGGGAGAGTGCCAGGCAGTGGCGGACGGCGCGGTTGACGGGCGTGCGCTGGACGCGTTGGCGTTGAGTCATGGAAAGCGTTCTCATGCAATGGGTAAGGATTGGTGATTGGAAACGGACCGCGATGCGAGTCGCTGGGGCGAATCTACATGAGAACGATTGTCATATGCAACCGTAAGGGTGAAGGTTTCCCGTTTCCGAATGGCGTGTCGTTTTAATCGGACGGGGAGGCGGGTGCGCCCGGCGCGGACAGTACCGTTGGCGACTGGTGAGTCGTCGGGGGAGCGTTGGCCTGGTCGATCAACAGCGATTCGAACGCCGCGGCTGTCATCGGGCGGCCGAAGCGATAGCCCTGCGCCTGATCGCAGCGCAGTCCCAGCAGTTGATCGGACTGTGTCTGGGTTTCGACGCCCTCGGCGATCACGGTCAGGCCCAGGCTGTGCGCCATCTGGATCACGGCGGTGACCAGGGCGGCGCTGTCGCCCTGGCCGATGTCGCGGACGAAGGACTGGTCGACCTTGAGCCGGTCGACGGCAAAACGCCGCAGGTAGGTGAGCCCCGAGTAGCCGGTGCCGAAGTCGTCGATGGCCAGCTTGACGTCACGGCGCTTGAGCAGGGCGATGGTCTCCTCGAGGCGGTCGGTGTCGTCGATCAGGGTCGACTCGGTCAGTTCCACCTCGAGGTTTGCCCCCGGCAGCCTGGCGCGTGTCAGGGCGTTGGTGATGTCCCGGGCCAGGTTGCCGTGACGGAATTGCAGCGCCGAGATGTTGATCGCCATCACGATATCGCCCAGGCCGCGTGATCGCCACGCCGCGGCGGTGGCGATGGCCTGCTCGATCACCCAGGCGCCGATGTCGATGATCAGCCCGCTTTCCTCGGCCAGCGGGATGAACCGCCCCGGCGGGACCCGGCCCAGCTCGGGCTGGTTCCAGCGCAGCAGGGCTTCGGCCCCCACGATCCGGCCGCTGGCCAGGTCGATCTGCGGCTGGAAGTTGAGCTCGAATTCGTCGTTGGCCAGCGCCGAGCGCAGCTTGCTGATCAGCATGATCCGCTCGGTGGCGTGCTCGCGCATGGCCGGGGTGAAGACGCGATGCGTGTTGCGTCCATCGTCCTTGGCGGCGTGGAGGGCCATGTCGGCGTTGCGGAGCAGGGCGGGCAGGTCCTCGCCGTCGGCGGGGAAGCTTGTGACGCCGATCGAGGCGGTCGCCACGATCTGGTGCTCCTCGACCACCAGCGGTTGGCCGAGCGCGTTGCGCAGCCGGTGGGCGTAGCTGGCGATGTCGAGATCGTGGTTGACCTCGACCAGCATCAGGAACTCGTCGCCGCCGAAGCGACAGATGACGCGGTCGTCTGCCGGGAATTCCCACAGCCGGCGGGCCATCTCGCGCAGCAGCTCGTCGCCGGCGAGATGGCCAAGCGAGTCGTTGATGTCCTTGAAGTTGTCCAGGTCGAGATAGAACAGCAACCGGGCCCGGCCGCGGACCCGCGTGCGGCCGAGGGCGGTCGGGGCGAGCTGCTCGAACAGGGCCCGGTTGGGCAGCTCGGTCAGGGCATCGTAGTGCGCCATGTGCTCGATCCGCTCCATGGTCGCCTTGCGCTCGGTGATGTCGCGGATGAACGAGAAGTAGACGTTGCCCCGACGTCCCTCGCTCAAGACGTTGACGCTCACCTCGATGTCCCGGACCGTGCCGTCCTTGCGCCGCCATTGCCGTTCGAAGCGTGCGGCACCCATGCCGCGGATGTGCTCCATCTGCCGCGCGATTTCCGTGCGGCCGGCGGTGTCCAGGGCGGAGACGTCCATCCCGAGCAATTCGTCGCAGTCATAACCGGTCAGCTCGCAGGCCGCCTCGTTGACCTCGATGAGCTGCCCGTCGTCGCCGATCAGCACCACCGCGTCCATCGAGGTGCGGATCATCAGCTCGTAGCGCGCCTCGCTCTTGCGGTGCTCGGTCACCTCGGTGGCGATGCCGCCCGAACCGACCAGTTGGCCGTCGTTGTCGAACAACGGGAAATGCACGGTCTCGAACAGGTGAAAGGCATCGTCGAGGTCCAGTGTCTCACTGTGGATCGTGGGCTTACCGGAGCGCCGCGCGGCGCGGTTGTTGCGATCGAATTCCGCGGCGGTCTCCGTGGGCATCAGGTCGAAGACGGTCTGGCCGATGATGGCCTCGCGCGACCGGCCGATGAGCGTCTCGAAGGCCGGGTTGACCAGCGTGTAGCGCCCCTCGAGGTCGGTGAGGAAGATCACGGCCGGGGAGTGTTCGATGAAGGTGTGGTTGAGCGACTGGCTTTCGACCAGGCGCGCCGTGCGTTCCTCGACCAGGGCCTCGAGCTCGGCCTCGTGCTGTTTCTGCGTGTGAAACAGCAGGGCGAACGGCGCGACGAGGCCGGTGGCCAGCAACGCCCGGTAGACCAGGTAGGCCGAGATCAGCAGCAGGTAGTGGCCGACCTCGTTGGCCATGTCGAACACCGACCCGTAGCGCGTGAAGGCGAGGCTGGTAAGGATGGCGAACAGCAGCGAGGCCACCAGGGCGATGTGCACGCCCGGGTCGAAATGCGCGCGCTGTCGCAGGAGCAGGACGATGGCCAGTGCGAACAGGCCGATCGTCGTGTACTCGGCCACTACCTTGAAGCGCGTCAGGCCGTCGCCCTCGACAAAGCTGGTCGGGAAGACGCCAATGAGGATCGAGCCCAACAGTGCCGCGGTGGCGAGCCCGAACCCGCCGAACAGGAGCAGCGGTTGCACGGTCGATCTCGCCAGCAGGGCCGCGAGCAGGAAGGCGACGGCCTCGAGCAGGCGGAAACCCACCCACAGCTGGGTGGGTAGGTCGGGGTCGTCGAGCACCCCGCCCAGGGCGGTCAGTCCCATGCCCTTGTAGGTCAGGGTATGCAGCAACTCCAGGCCGGCGATCCAGAACGCGGCCATGCCCACGGTCAACAGGAAACCGTTGTGCGTCCAGGCGCGGGTGTGCCAGGCGAGGACGAACACGCCGCCGAGGATCACGATCCGCAGCAGTTCGCTCAGGACGTGAAAGAGCAGGAAATTCTCGCGGGCGATCTCGTGCAGGACGAGCAGCACCAGCCCGAGCCCGAGCAGTTGCGGCCAACCCAGGATGGAGTGGCGCTGGCCGGCGGGGACGTCGCGGCGGTCTGTGGAAACCGGCTGGGTCATGGGCGGGTGGTTGCTTGTGCGTGAGCGGGTTGCCGATCGCCCGCGGCCTTGACGCGCCGGCCGTGACGAGACGGGTCGGCCGTTGGCCGACGAATGACCCGATTCTACATGGGGTTTTTCGTATGCAAAGGCCGGTCGGATGGCGTGGCTACCCGATGCGATGCACGCCGCCGAGTCGGGGCACCCCGGAAGTCTAGTATTGAAAAACGCGGGCAGATGAATAAATCCGGGGCAGGGCCGGTCGGAGACGGGGCCGGACACGCGGCAAGCCGAAGGCGGCCGGAACCCGCAACAGTGACGCCGGGAGGTGAACGATGGCAGGTGGTTGGGCGAAAGACGGTGCCGAGCAGGCGCAGATCGACGACACGGTCGAGGATGCCCTGCAACGGGTGCGCAGCGAGATCCCGACCGGCGAGAGCCTGGCGGAGTGCGAGGAGTGCGGCGAGCCGATTCCCGAGGCACGCCGTCGGGCCGTGCCGGGCGTGCGGCTGTGCGTGGCCTGCCAGGCCGAGTTCGACGAGGCCCAGGAGACGGCCTCGCCCTACAACCGGCGTGGTTCGAAGGACAGCCAGTTGCGCTAGTACTAAACCGTTTCGGGCTATGCCATGCCCGTGTCGGCGATCGTGGCGGTCGCCGCGAACTGGAACCCGGCCCGCTGCAACTGGGCCTTGCCGCGCACGGTCAGGTCGGTGATGAAGCGGAACTGCTGCGCCCCGTCGACCGGGTAGGCGCGCAGCTTGTAGTGCGTGCCCCAGGGCTTTTCCCGCACCGTCACGCGGATGGGTGAGTCGAGGTGGGTGTAGGGGCTGGTCAGGGCGATGTCGCGCAGGATCTCGCTTGCCCGGGCGGCGTCGTGGTCGGGGTGCAGGTAGAAATCGGCGATGCACTGCAGGCGCGGCTCGCCGTTGTTGGCGTTGACGATCGAGTCGGTCCAGATCCGGCTGTGCGGAATGGTGATCCGGTCGTCGTCGGTGGTCATCATGTCGATGGTGCGCATGCCGACGTGGGTGACCTCGCCGTAGTGCTCGCCGATCCGCACCCAGTCGCCGTTGCGGTACGGCTTTTCCCCGATGGCCACGATGCCGGCGATCAGGCTGCTGACGTAATCCTTCAAGGCAAAGCCGATCGCGATGCCGAGCGCGCCAAGCAGGGCGATCATGTTCTGCAGCGACGGCTCGATGATCAGCGGCACGATCAGCACGATCGCCGCCACGCCGATCAATAGGCGCAACAGCGGCACCATCGCCAGGGTGAGGTGGCGTCGCTTGCCGTGCAGGCGCCGTCCCAGCCAGTTCAGTGCCCGTTGCATCAGCACGATCAGGGCCACGGTGGCCAGCACGATGGCGACGATCTCGACGACGGTGAAGGCGTCGATCTCGCGGAATATCTGCGAAGAGGGGATTGATTCGTCCATCGCGGGCCTCAGAAGGAGTCGGTCAGGTAGTCGCGGCGCTGTAACAGGCTGCGCACGCTCTGGTAGCCCAGCGCGGTGACGATGTGCCGGTCACCGCGCCGGGTGACGAGCCCCGCGCGCGTCAGGCGCAGCAGGATGGCGAGGCTGACGTCGCGCGCCAGCGGCAGGAGCTCGGCCAGCCAGCGGGTCGCCAGCCCGTTGTGCAGCAACAGGGCGTGCAGTACCAGCGCGACGTCCTCGCCCGTCTCATTGGGCAGGATGGGTTCGTGCAGTTGGTTGGTGACCCAGACATCCTCCTCGTCGAAGATGTCGTCGTTGCGCTGCTCGCCCTCGACCGCCGTGACCCCGCCGTCGTCCGGCTCGGTGCGCAGCGATTCACGCCAGTAGGTCAGGGCCGTGCCCGGGTTGCCCCGGCAGTGGGCGGCCAGTCGCTGGAGCTCCGGGTGCGCCGTCACGCCATTGCCGTTGCCGTTCGAGGGCACGGCGAGGATGTCCTGGCCGTTGGCGGCGTTGCGAAAGTGCACCCGCCGATGCGGCTGGCGCTCGATCTGGTGAAACAGCAGCCGGGTCAGCCGGGTGCCGTCGAACCCCTGCGCGGTCAGGGCATCGTGGTGCGGCATGGGCCAGAGGTGCCCCAGGTAGGCCCAGGCCCAGCTGTCGCAGCCGATGACGCCGCGCCCGAGTTCGCCGGTCTCCGCCCGGGCGAGCAGCGCGCGGACCAGCCGCAGCCCCTCGGGATGGCGCAGGTACCAATGCGCGAGATCCGGGATTACCCACAGGCCGCCGTTGCCGGCACGCGTGCCGGGGCGGTCGACCTCGAATCGGTCCAGTACGCCCAGGTCGCCCTCGAGCACGGTTTCCGGGGCGGGCGGGTCGATGAGTCGGGCGCCGTGTCGTCGCGCCCAGAACGGCAGCAGCTGCGGGTAGCAGCCATGCGGCTGGCCGACGACGAATCGAACCGGGCGTTCATCGTGACCGGTCATCCAGTCGTAGAGTGCGCCGTCCAGGGCATCGGCCGGGTCGTTGGGGTCGACCGGCGGCACCAGGTGCGACAGCCGGACCTCGGACAGCGCGCGCAACTGGGCCTCCTTGCGGGCCGGCTGCAGCGATTCTTCGTCGATCCGTCGCAGGGCCCGCTTGAACTGTGTCCAGGCCTCGCTCATCGCCCCGCGCGCCGGCAGGGCCGGCACCTGGTAGTCACCGACGGGCACGAACTGCCAGTAGGACGGTGTCTCCGGCCACTGGTTGGATGGCGTGTCGGCGCGGTTACCCGCGGGGTCTCGACCGTTTGTCGGCGAGGAGTGCGTGGACATCGAGGCGGCGCTTCCTTGTTGAACCTGGTGTGAGGGCCGGCGGCCCTGGTTCGGACCGGGCCCGGCTGGATGGAGTATGGCAAATCCGCGCCCGACTCGTGATGCCCCGTTGGTCGCAACGTGAGTCGCGATGCTGGTCGGGATCTTGGTCCGGATCCGGGGCGCGATCGAATCGCGCTCGGTTTCGCGCCGCGCCCCGTCCCGTCCGCTACACTCCCGCCCATGATTCCCTTTTCCGTTCTCGATCTCGCCCCGATCACCGAGGGATCGGATGCCCGCACGGCGCTTGCCAACAGCGTGGACCTGGCCCGGCACGCCGAGGACCTCGGCTATCGACGCTACTGGCTGGCCGAGCATCACAACATGCCCGGGATCGCCAGCGCGGCCACGGCGGTGGTGATCGGCCAGGTGGCGGCCGCCACGCAGCGCATCCGCGTCGGTGCCGGCGGCATCATGCTGCCCAACCACTCGCCGCTGGTGGTGGCCGAGCAGTTCGGCACACTCGAGACCCTGTTCCCGGGGCGGATCGACCTGGGGCTGGGCCGCGCGCCGGGCACCGACCAGACCACCGCGCGCGCCCTGCGTCGCGAGGGCAGTGACCCCAGGCGTTTCCCGGACGAGGTCGCCGAGGTGCTGGCCCTGCTCGATGACCCCGAGCCGGGTCAGGCCGTGCGCGCGATCCCCGGGGCGGGCACGCGGGTGCCGGTGTGGATCCTCGGCTCGAGCCGCTTCGGCGCCCAGCTGGCGGCCGCACTGGGCCTGCCCTACGCCTTCGCCTCGCACTTCGCCCCCGGCGAGCTGATGGCCGCGCTGGCCGACTACCGCGAGGGCTTTCGCCCGTCGCGCTTTCTCGATCGGCCCCACGCCATGGTCGGTTTCAATGCCTACGTGGCGGACACCGACGAGGAGGCGCGCTTTCACGCCAGCTCCATGGAGCAGGCCTTCGTCGCCCTGCGTAACGGCCGGCCCGGGCCGATCCCGCCGCCGGTGGCCGGCTATCGCGAGTCGGCCTCCCGGTTCGAGCGGGCGGTGGTCGAGCAGACCATGGCCTGCTCGGCGATCGGCTCGCCCGAGACGGTCGAGCGCGAGATCGAGGCGTTTCTCAAACGCACCGGGGCCGACGAGTTGATCGTCACCAACTCGAGCTTCGACCACGCCGCGCGCCGCCGCTCCTACGAGCTGCTGGCCGGCGTGCGTAACCGCATTGCCGCGAGGACCGAGGTGTCGTGACCGCGCAAAGGCGGGTGTTTCTCGCCCTGTGGCCGGATGACGCCACCCGCGCGGCACTGCATCACCTCGGTCGAGGTCTCGACGGCGGTGGCCGCCCGGTGCCGCGGGCCCACTTGCACCTGACCCTGGCGTTCCCCGGCACCATCGAGGCCTGGCAGGCCGACTGCCTGGCCGAGCGACTCGCCAGCCTGCCCGCCGACCCCATCCCGATCCTGCTCGATCGCCTGGGGCATTTCGCCGGGCCACGGGTGGCCTGGCTGGGGCCGTCCCGCGTCCCGCCGGCCTTGGCCCGCCTGGCCGCCGAGGCGCGCGGCCTGTGTCTCGCCTGCGGGGTGGAGACGGACGACCGTCCGTTCGTCCCGCACGTCACCCTGCGGCGCTTCGCCCATGCGCCCGGCGGCGCGACCATCGAGCCGCCCATCCACTGGTTCGCCGAGACCATCGCGCTGGTCGAATCCGGGCGTGACGGCCATCCCGGCCCCTACCACCTACTTGCCCGTTCGCGCTAGACGCGTTTGCGGTGGGGCTTACAGCAGCCACTCGATCGGCATCAGCGAGAAGAACCAGGTCATGCCGCGCTTGATTGCGCCGGCGCCAGGCTCCCGCGTGTGCCGGGTGAGCCCGTCGTCGGTCCGTTCGATCCAGCGGATCTCGCCGTCTTCCAGCACCAGCCGATAGGCGCTGGTGGGCACGTGCATCTCGAAGGTGTGGCTAATGGCGCGGGCGAGGTCGGGGCTGTCGATGACGAAACCCAGTTCGGTGTTGAGCAGCACCGAACGGGGGTCGACGTTGTAGGAGCCGATGAAGACCTGTCGGTCGTCGATCACCACCGCCTTGGCGTGCAGGGTGGTCGCCGGGCTGCCGAACGGGCCGGCGCCCTCGGGACGCGGGTCTTCCTCGGCCACCCGACGCATCTCGTAGAGCTCCACTCCCGCCTCGAGCAGCGGTTTGCGATAGCGCGCGTAGCCGGTGTGCGCCGGGGCCATGTCGGTGGCATCCAGGGAGTTGGTCAGCACGCGCACGCGCACGCCACGACGGGCCAGCGTGGCCAGGTCCTCGGTCAGCGTCGGGGTGGGGACAAAGAACGAGGAGATGATGTCGATCGAGCGGAGCGGCGGGCGCAGCTGATCGCGCAGCGAGAGCGTGAGCAGGTCGTTGGGGTCGTGTTCGCCCAGGCCCTTGGTCGGCGGGTCGATCACCAGCCGGGTGGGCGCCCATTCGAGGCTCAGCTCCCCGTTGAGCAACTGGCCGATGACGTAGTTTTCGCGCACGGCCACCATGAGCTCGCCGGCCTGCGGGTCGAGGGCGATGGCGTCGGCCTCGAAGTCCAGGGTCTCGCGCACCCGGTTCACGGTTGGCTCGTCCGGCACGGGCAGGATGCGATGCACCGGGTAGGCCGAGTCGCTTTGCCAGTAACGGTCGAACCCGAGCGAGACCTCGTCGACCACCGACCCCACCGCGAGGATGTCGAGGTCCGAGAACAGGAAGCCCTCGGTGGCGCCGAAGTAGCTGTCGCCGATGTTGCGCCCGCCGCTGATCAGGGCCTGGTTGTCGGCGATGATCACCTTGTTGTGCATGCGGCGATTGGCGCGATCGAAGTCGGTGAGAAAGCCGAGCCAGCGCGCGTCGCGCGTCATGAAGGGATTGAACAGCCGCACGGCGATGTTGGGGTGGGCGTGCAGGGCGGCAAGCTGGGTGTCGAGCTGGCGGGTGCCCTGATCGTCGAGCAGCAACCGCACGCGCACGCCCCGGTTGGCGGCATCCAGCAGTTCGCGCAGCAAGAGGGTGCCGGAGCGGTCCGCGTACCAGATGTAGTACTGCAGATCGAGGCTGCGCTGGGCGGTGCGGGCGAGATGGGTCCAGGCGGCGAAGGTTATCGCCGGGTCCGAGAGCAGGTAGACGCCGGTCAGTCCCGGGTGGGCGGCCTTTTGCGGGGCCAACGCGTCGCCCAGGGGCGTGGCACGCGCCTCGGCCGGCTGGATGGCCGTGCTGACGTGCCGACCCTCCAGCGGCGGCAGGGCGCAGCCGGCGAGCAGCAGCACCATCCCGAGGGCCGGCAGCGCTCGCCAAACGGGCATTTCCTTGAGCCAATGCGTGATCAATCGCGGATCCTCCCTGCCTGATCATTGCGGGCTGATCGTGGCTCGACCCGTCGATGATTCCACGAATGTCACCCCGGCGTCATCTGCTCGCCCATCGGGCCTCTACGACCGGTTGATCGGTGATTGGAGGCGTGGCCGGGAGCGGGGTTCCATCCGTTGCGCCAAATAGGTGCATTGGTCTGGCCCGACTGGCACAATCGCGCCCCTCGCGATAATCCATCGCCTGCCTAAGGAAACTCTGCACGATTCGATGGCATCTCTGGCTCGCGGGTTTGTTCGCAATCAAGACGCCGGACCGAAGACGGGCTCATTGCCCGTCGAGGGACGGCAACGCCGAGTGCGGGCAAACCCGCGAGCCCCGTCGGGGCGGGCCTCCAAGGGCCCATCTGCGGCGTTGCAGACCTTGTAAAGGGCGACGGCCCTTCATGGCGGACTGCGCCTTGCATCTGGGCCCTTGGAGGTCCCGCAGAGACGTCATCGAATCGTGCAGAGTTTCCTTAATAGTGGAGCGTGCCTTGTCGGGATAAATCCGCCGGAATCACTAACGTTTGGCCAGGCGGCCCGATACCATTAATGCGCGCAGGCATATATGATGCCATCGTGTGCCACTGCTCCCACTGTCCCGATCCTCACTACCGCCTTACCGAGAAAAGCCTGACCCATGCGCAAGAACCTCCCCGTCACCGACACCGAACGTACCTTCGCCCCCGGCGAGCGTCTGGTTTCGACCACCGATCTCAAGGGGCGCATCACGCATTGCAACGACGCCTTCGAGGCGATCAGCGGCTTTTCTCGCGACGAGCTGATCGGGCAGCCCCACAACATCGTGCGCCATCCTGACATGCCGCCGCTGGCCTACGAGGTGATGTGGAGCCATCTCAAGGCGGGCCAACCGTGGATGGGGCTGGTGAAGAACCGCTCGAAGAACGGCGATTTCTACTGGGTGGATGCCTACGTCACCCCGATCACCGAGCACGGCGAGGTGGTCGGCTATGAGTCGGTACGCTCCTGTCCGTCACGCGAGGACGTTCAGCGTGCCGAGCGCCTGTACCGTCGCATCAACCAGCGCGGGTATCGGGTGCGGCGCTTTCGCCTGCATGCCCAGGACGTCGTCGGTGCGACGGGGCTGTGCGCCGCGGCCGGCCTGTGGCTGGGCGGTCTTGGCGCGGCGGCGTTGCTTGCCCTGGCGGGCACGGGGCTCGCATTCGGGCTGATGGGGCGCCTGCGCGAGCGGCGCCTGATCTCGGCGCTGAACGAGCAGATGCCCAATGCCTTCAGCCACCCGCTGGCGGTGGAGTCCTACACCGGCGACGTGGGGCTGTTGGGGCGACTGAAGGTCTCAATCAAGAGCGAGCAGGCGCGGATGATCACCGTGCTCACCCGGATCGAGGATGCCTCGGACCAGGTCAGCCGCCAATCGTCGGTGAGCCTCGATCTCTCGACCCAGGCCAAGGAGGAGATCGCGCGCCAGCAGGCAGAGACCGAGCAGGTCGCGGCGGCCATGCACGAGATGTCGACCACCATCAACGACGTCTCCGAGCACGTCCAGCGCACCGCCGACGAGGCCAATCGCTCGCAGGAACTGGTCGAGGAAGGGCGGGGGCTGTCCACCCGCACGCGCGAGTCGATCGTCGACCTGCAGGAGACGGTCAACGCCATCGGCGAGTCGGTGGAAGGGGTCTCGAACCAGACCGGCGCGATCGCCAGTGCCGCCGGCATCATCGACCAGATCGCCCAGCAGACCAACCTGCTGGCCTTGAACGCGGCCATCGAGGCGGCGCGCGCCGGCGAACACGGCCGCGGCTTTTCCGTGGTGGCCGAGGAGGTACGGGATCTGGCCCGCCGCACGCAGGAGTCAACGCGCGATATCCACGAGATCATCGCCACCCTGACGCAACAGGCCGAGGAATCCGTGGCCGTCGCCCGCCGCGGTCGCGAGGCGGCCACCGCCGGGGTTGATCGCGTGCGCGAATCCGAGGAAATGCTCAATGGCGTGGCCGAGGCGGTGGCGCAGATACGCGACATGGCCACCTCGATGGCCGCTGCGGTCGAGGAGCAGGCCACCGTCTCCGACGAGATCGATCGCCAGGTGCACAACATCTCCGATCTCGCCAATTCCAGCCTCGACCAGTCGGCCGCGGCCGAGGACAAGATTCACGATCTCGAGCGCATTGCCGCCGAGCTTCACGAGCTGGTCACCCGCTTCAAGCGCCACTGACAACCCGTCCCTTTCCGCCTTCTCGGTTCAGGTAGCCCCTGCGCGACTTGTCATCCGTCCGACAGCCATAGGACGTTCCCTGAATGGGTCCGGTGAAGAGCCGGAGGAAGCACGGAGGCTATGGCTGGGTCGATGCGCATGACACCCCGATGACCGAACACGGCAAGGTGTTCGGTTAGGAGGCGGTCCTAGCCTGCCCGTCACACGAGGATGTGCGGCGGGCCGACCGGCTCTATCGGCGTATCTATCAGCGAGGCTATCGGGCGCGTCGTTTCCAGCCGCCTAGTCAGGATGTGCTCGGGGTGCTGGGGCTGCTTGGCTCGGCCGGCCTTGATTGGGTGACTGTCCCGGAGTACTCCTTGAGGAGCTCGCTAACGCGGTGCTTCTCGTCCTCGTTATGGGCATGGGCGACGACCGTCCACTCGCCGTGCGTTGATGCGTCGCGGGTGTCCGCGAGCACACGCTCATGATCCAGTCGAACGGACACGATACCGGCACTCAGCATGCCGAACAGGCCGCCGACCACGGCGAGAATTCCATAGACCCAGCCCGGGCTCGCCGTGGCCCAATCGAAACCGGCGCCGATCAGGATGCCGGCGACTATCAGGCCGACGACGGCACCGATCACGCCGAGCGCGGCATTGGAACGAAGTAGGGTCCGGGAAATCTCGGACGGCTCCGGATCCAGCTGCTCCGCCCGCTGGGGGTCGTCCGGCTCGACCACGTGGATATGTTCGTTGGATAGCCCGGCCTTGGTGGCCAGGGCGCTTGCGGCTTCACGGGCGCGGCGCTCGTCATGGAATACGGCGTCGACCACGTGCGGGAAACGTTCGGAAATGATTTCTGCAGGGTCCATAACATACCCTCCTCTGTGGCGATCCGTAACGGGATCGGAAAATACCCGAGTCCTGTCAATGAGATCCCTACAGGAGAATGTAGTTCAGATCGTCGGGCATATGGCGTTCAGTGCTCTGCACGCTAGAGATCAGTGGCGGCTTGAGGCGCACCACGACTGCATGTGAGCTTCACCAGTGGGTGACTCGCTTCAAGCGGCACTGACACCAATCCCTTTTCGCATTCCCGGTTCAGGCAGCCCCCCGCGCGAATAGCCACGCCGTTCGACGGCCGTCGGATGATCAGTGATCTGTCGATTGCGCTTTAGTGCGCGTTCTATGAACTATTATCTCCGTCAAAACTCCGATGAACAGGTAACGGATTTTTGGTTGAAATTCGGCCGTTAACTGGATTAGGAGGTGGTTCATGACTCAGGCAGAGATCATCAGCGAACGGTTTCCCCACAAGGTCAGTGCCGTGTTCCACAATGGTTCCCGCGCCCGCGATGCGGCCAACGCCCTGGCCGCCAAGGCCGGTTTTTCCTCGGACCAGATCGACTTGGTCGATCCCCACGACCCGCAGCTGGCTCACAAGGTCGAGAAAGACTCCGGCGCGATCTTCTCGACGATCCTGCGCTCGCATGCCGTGTTGGCGGTGGTTGGTGCCGTCGCCGGTCTCATCCTGGCCGGGGTGTTTGTCGGCGCCGGTTTCGATTGGGCCACGACGAGTCCGGGCTGGGTGTATGGCGTGTTCGCGGTGGTCGGTGGTGCCATCGGCATGCTGGGCGCGGGACTGGTCTCGATTCGTCCCGACCACGAGCCGGTGATCGCCGAGACCCAAGGCGCCAGCAAGCACGGCGAATGGACGGTGGTGGTCCACGCTCGTGACGAGGACGAGAAGCACAGGGCCGACGAACTGCTCGAGCACTATTCAAAAGAGGTCGCCGAATCGCTCTGATACGGTGGCGTCCCCGTTGTTGGGACGTCGCGCGCGACTTCGCCGGTGCCGTATGCCTCGGGGAAGTCGGGTGGTCGGTGAGTGGCCGTCCGGCCCAATACGCTGGCAGGGAGTTCGTGGATGCCGTTTGATATCGACTGGTCCTCGGTCTATTGGAACCTGACCTACTTGGCGGCGGCCTACGTGCTGGCCCTGCCGGTGGCGCTGGAACGCGAGACGCACTCGCGCTCGGCCGGTCTGCGCACGTTTCCGCTCGTTGCGGTCGCCAGTTGCGCCTACATGCTGCTCGGCATCAACGTGCTCGAATCCAGCGGCGCCGAGGCGCGGGTATTCGAGGGGATCATCACCGGCATGGGCTTCATTGGCGGCGGCGCGATTCTCAAGAGCCAGAATCGCACCACGGGCACGGCCACGGCGGCCAGCCTCTGGACCACCGGGGCGATCGGCGTGGCGGTGGCCTGGAATCATTTCGAGATCGCCCTGCTGCTCTCGATCGTCACCTTCGCCAGCCTGCGGCTGCTGTCACCGGCAAAGCAGGTGCTCAACGGGCATCGTGACGAGGCGGACGAACGCATCTCGGTTCGGGACACGCGCGATGAGGAGCGCTAGTTTGGCTCGTCGTTGACGGGCCGCAGCCATCGTCTGACGCGTCACGCGTCAGCCTAGAAACGAAAGAAGGCCACCGATCACTAGGGAAACTCTGTACGATTCGATGGCATCTCTGGCTCGCGGGTTTGCTCGCAATCAAGGCGCCGGACCGAAGACGGGCTCGTTGCCCGTCGAGGGACGGCAACGACGAGTGCGAGCAAACCCGCGAGCCCCTTTCGGGCGGACCTCCAAGGGCCCATCTGCGGCGTTGCAGCCCTTGTAAAGGGCGACGGCCCTTCACGGCGGACTGCGCCTTGCATCTGGGCCCTTGGAGGTCCCGCAGAGACGTCATCGAATCGTGCAGAGTTTCCCCAGGTGGCCTTCTTGTCGTCAGGGGAAGGGGATCAGCAACGGCCTTTCTTTGCCTGTCCCGGCGGGCAGAAATGCCCATGGCCGTGACCGTGGGTCTCGCGGTAGCGATGGCGCTCGTGGTGGCCGTCGTCACGGTAATACCGATCATCGCGGCTGTTGCGAGTGGTCACGCCGGTGCCAACGGCCGCGCCGATGCCCGAACCGACAATCGCCCCTTCGCGACCACCGACCTCGGCGCCGACGACGCCACCGAGTGCGCCACCGATTGCCCCGCCAATGGCGGCGTCACGGTGCAGTTCGCCGCCGAACGCGGCGGTGGTCGGCAGGATCAGGGCAGCGAGCAGCGTGCGAAAGCCCAGGGTTTGGATGCGGTGGGTCATGGTCTTGCTCCTGTGAGTGGTTTCACGGGCCAACCGGCCGTACCGGGCCCGTGATGTTCAACCGATGACCGGTTTGATAGGCAGGCTTATCGCAAGTTCCCCATCGACGATCCCAAGGGACTATCCACGCGAAGCTCATTGCGTAGAGCGCCTCGAGAGGTCAGTCGGTTTCGCCGTCCGCCTCCTCGGCGGTGGGGCCGACGATCACGACGACACGTTTCTGCGGATCGACGTGCCGGTTGAAGGCCTGGCGGATCTCGGCGGCGGTGACCGCCTCGACGCGCTCGGTGTAGTCGTCGAAGTAATCGAGTGGCAGGTCGAGGAAGGCCAGCGCACCGATCTGCTCGACGATCTTGCCGTTGCTGTTCAGGCGCATGGGAAAGCCACCGACGATATTGGCCTGGCTGTCGGCCAGTTCCTCGTCGCTCGGCCCCTCGTCGATGAAACGTGATAGTTCCTCGTCCATCAGCGACAGGGCGGTCTCGACCTGGTCGTTGCGCGTCTGGATGCCCATCACCAGTCGGCCGCCGGCACGCAGGGGCATGAGGTAGCTGTAGGTGCTGTAGGCCAGCCCGCGCTTCTCGCGCAGCTCGGACATCAGTCGCGAGGCAAAGCCGCTGCCGCCCAGCATGTGGTTGCCCACGTACAGCGGCAGGTAGTCCTCGTGCTTGCGCGGGATGCCGTCGAGGGCGACCAGTACGGTCGACTGTTCCGAGGGGAAGTTGATGCGCAGCGTCTCGGATTCCTCCAGCGGCGGCACCTCGGGCAGGGGCGGGGCGGGTTCACCCGTGGGCAGGCCGTCGGTGAGCGTATCGGCCAGGCGGCGCGCCTGCTCTGCCTCCATATCGCCGACGATCACCACGGTGGCATTGGCGGCCACGAAACGCTGCCGATGGAAGTCCCGCACATCGTCGGGGGCAATGGACTCGACCGACTCGCGGGTGCCGTCGGTGGGGTGGGCGTAGGGGTGATCGCCGAAGGCCGCCTTGCGCAGGGCGTCGCTCGCGACCGCCTGCGGGGATTGCTGGCGGGACTGGATGCCGCGCAGTTGCCGCTCGCGCTCGCGCTGGATGTCTTCGTCCTTGAAGGCCGGCTTGGCGATGACCTCGGCCATCAGCTCGACCGCCGGCCAGAGCCAATCCTCCTCGGTCAGGCTGCGCAGACGCACGGCGCTGGATTCGAGGTTGGCGCTGGCGGAAAACTCGGCCCCGACGCGGGCGAAGCCGTCGGCAATCGCCTTGGCGTCCCGTTCGGTGGTGCCCTCCTCGAGCAACGAGGCGGTCAGGCTGGCCGTGCCGCCTTTACCCGCGGGGTCGCGCACACTGCCGGCATCGAAGATCACCCGGGCGTCGACCATCGGCAGGCTGTCGGTGGGATAGAACAGCACCTCGGCGCCGTTGTCGGTCTGCCAGGTCTCGACCGGCAGGACCGGTTCGGCACGCGCCGTGGCCGAGATCAGCAGGGCGCCGAGCGCGAGGATCGCCGGCCAAAAGCGGCTGCGGGGATCAGTGGACACGTTCGATACCTCCGGTCGGGCTTGGCAAGTCGGTTGATTCGTCGGACGACGTCGGCTGGAGGGTGGCAATGGTCAGGCCGTCGTCCTGGAAATACTCTCGGGCGACTGCCTGCACGTCCTCGATGGTGACCGCACGCACGCCCTCGACGAACCGGTCGGCCAGTCGGTAATCCAGACCCACGGTCTCGTACATGCCCAGCTTCATGCCCTGGTAGAACAACGAGTCACGTTCATAGACGTCCGAGGCGACCACCTGCGCCTTGATGCGCTCGAGTTCGTCGGTCCCGACCGGTTCGCTCTTCAACCGCTCGATCTGGTCGCGCAAGAGCCGCTCGACCTCGTCGAGGGATTGCCCGTCACGCGGGGTGGCATCGACGGTGAACAGGGTCGTTTCCCGCGCGTTGAGGTTGTACCCCGCCGAGGCCGCCGAGAGCTTGCCGGCGCGCACCAGGTCGTTGTTCAGGCGCGCCCCGGAATCGCCGGCGAGGATGCCGGAGACGACGGCGAGCGCGTAGGCGGTGCGCGACTCCTCGGCGGTGACCAGCGACGGCACCTTGTAGCCCATCGTTACGTGCGGCAACTTCGCCGGAATGGACAGGTTGGCGCGCTTGAGGCCGTGTTGCTCCATCTCCTCGCGCGGCTTGGCCGGCGGCAGGTCGCGCCGTTCGATCGTCCCGTAGTGACGCTCGGCCAGTTCGACCACCGCCTCGGGTTCCACGTCGCCGACCACGATCAGGGTGGCGTTGTTGGGCGCGTAATGCTCGCGGTACCAGCGCTGCAGGTCCTCAACGGTGTAGGCATCGATATCGGTCTTCCAGCCGATAACCGGGTGGTGATAGCCGCTGCTGGTAAACGCCGTGGCGTAGAGCAGCTGGTTCAGGCGGGCATTGGGGTTGTCGCGCACCCGCGAGCGCCATTCCTCCTTGACCACCTCCTTCTCGCGGGCGAACTCCTCGGGGTCGATCTCGAGGTTGGCCATGCGATCGGCCTCCCAGCGCATCACCGTCTCCAGTTCATCGGCCGACAGGGTCTGGTAGTACCCGGTGAAATCGCGGCCGGTAAACGCGTTCTCCTCGCCACCGAGACGCGCGATGATGTCCGAGAACTCGCCGGGGCCGAGGTTTTCCGTGCCCTTGAACATCATGTGCTCGAACATGTGGGCGATCCCGGTGATCCCGCCCGGCTCGTCGACCGAGCCGACCTTGTACCAGATCTGGTGGGTGACCACCGGGGCGCGCTCGTCGGGCAGGACGAGGACCTTGAGACCGTTGTCGAGCGTGGTTTCGTGGACCGCGTCGCTCGCCTTGCCGGCGGCTGCCATCGGGGCGGCAATCAGCGCGAGCGAGGAGAGCACGACGGGGAGCAGGGCGGCGAGATAACGTCGGGGCTGCATGCGTTTGGGCTACCAAGGGGTTAACGAACGGGGCGCCATGCGGGCATGGCCGGAATCGGTGTGACCGTTCCCGCGGGCGGCGGTTTCACACTCCCGCCACCGGGTCCAGACTCACTGCACGGGTTCCGAGAGACGGCTGCGGGAGGTGCTGCATGGATTTCTCGATCATACAGGGCAATATCGCGACGCAATCGGCCGATTGCCTGGTCAATGCCGCCGGCACCACGCTTGCCATGGGCAGCGGGGTTGCGGGCGCGCTGCGTAAGGCGGCCAACGGGCCGATCAACGAGGCGGCGATGGCCCAGGGGCCGGTCCCGCTGGGTGGCGTGGCCGTGACGCAAGGCTTCGATCTGCCCGCCCGCTGGGTGATCCACGCGGCGGCCATGCCGCATTACGGCGATGGGCGCGCCACGGAGCATAGTATCCGTGCGGCGGTTCGCAACACCTTGGCCAAGGCCGACGAGTTGGGGTGTCGCTCAATGGTGATCCCGC
Organism: Guyparkeria hydrothermalis; assembly: GCF_023555375.1. GTDB lineage: Bacteria > Pseudomonadota > Gammaproteobacteria > Halothiobacillales > Halothiobacillaceae > Guyparkeria > Guyparkeria hydrothermalis. The sequence continues at coordinate 219,311 of NZ_JAJSEE010000004.1, read as the reverse complement.
CACTGGGCTGCGGGGTGGCCGGCTTCGATCTTGCCACCGGGGCACGCCTGATTCTCGAGGAAATCGACCGCTACGAGCCCACCACGCTGACCGACGTGCGGTTGATCGTCTATCAAGAGGCGGATCGTGAGCGGATCGAGGCGGTCGCCCGCGGGGTTCGCGGCGGTTGAATCTCAATTCGACCCCGTCGGCTTGACCAAAAAAATCCGGCCCTGGTTTTTCTCCCGGGGCCGGATGGGTGATGGTCGAAGGACCTTCGTGGATCAGGCGTTGACTACCCGCCGGGGCCCGCTGCGGGGGGGCTCCTCCATCGCCGCCGGCGTGCCGTCGGACGCCTTGTCCGCGTAGGGCGTGCTCGGCCCGTTGACCAGGAAATCCATCAGGTGATTGCGGAACGGGTAGTAGTGCTCGTCGTGATGCATTTCCTGACGTGAGCGCGGCTTTTTCAGCGGGTTGTAGGCGCACTCGGCGACCTCGGCGAACGGCCCGTTGGTCATCAACAGGATCTTGTCGGCCAGGAGGATCGCCTCGTCGACGTCGTGGGTGATCATGAAGACGGTCTGCTCGGTGGCCTGGCAGATCGCCAGCAGCTCGTCCTGGATGACGCCGCGGGTCAGCGCATCCAGCGCACCGAACGGCTCGTCCATCAACAGCATCTTCGGCTCGATGGCGAACGCCCGGGCGATGCCGACGCGCTGGCGCATCCCGCCGGAGAGCTGGTGCGGCTTCTTGTCGATCGCGTGCGACAGGCCGACCATCTCGACGTACTTCTCCACCTGCGCGTTCACCTCATCCTTGGAGTGGTGCTTGAAGCGGGATTTCACCGCGAAGGCGACGTTCTCGCGCACCGTCAGCCAGGGCATCAGGGCGTGGCCCTGGAAGACCACGCCGCGGTCGAGGCCCGGTCCGGTGACTTGCCGGTTCTCCATGAAGACGTAGCCGTCGGTCGCGGCGTCCAGCCCGGCGAGGATGTTGAGGATGGTCGACTTGCCGCAGCCGGAGTGGCCGATCAGGCAGACGAATTCGCCCTTTTCGATCTCGAAGTCGAGGTTCTGGAACACGGTGACCGGTTCCTGGCCCATCGGCGCGGGGAAGGTCTTCTCCAGGCCGTCGACCTGGATGAATGCGGGGGTAGTCATGGTCAGACCTCCTTATAACTGACGGCCTTGCCAAGCAAGCCGAAGATCATGTCGAGGATCATGCCGACCACGCCGATCAAGAGGATGGCGAAGATCACGTTGGCGAGATCGAGGTTGTTCCACTCGTTCCAGATGAAGTAGCCGATACCGGTACCACCGACGAGCATTTCCGCGGCGACGATGACCAGCCAGGCGATGCCCATCGAGATGCGCATGCCGGTGAGAATCGTCGGGGCGGCGGCCGGCAGGATCACCTGGAACGCCTTCTTGATCGGGCCGACCTCGAGGGTCTTGGCCACGGCGAGCCAGTCGTCGCGGACCGAGGCAACCCCGTAGGCGGTGTTCACCATCATCGGCCAGATCGAGCAGATGAAGATCACGAAGATCGACGAGATCGAGGCGTCCTGGATGATGTAGAGCGCCAGCGGCATCCAGGCGAGCGGCGAGATGGGTTTCAGTATCTGGATGTAGGGGGCCAGCGCCTTGTGCATCAACGGCGACATGCCGATCAGGAAGCCCAACGGCACGGCGACCAGCGCGGCGAGCGCGAAGCCGGCCAGCACCCGCCAGAGCGAATGGGCCAGCTGGATGCCGATGCCCATGTCGTTGGAGCCCGAGACGTAGAACGGATCGGACAGGTGCGTCCAGATCGCCGAACCAATATCCCCCGGGGTGGGGATGTCGGATTCCTGGACGGTATCCAGCCCCATCATCGCGGCGTACTCGGGGTCCATGTCGCCCAGATCGACCTGGGTGGGCAGGGTCGCCCCCCACCACGCGCCGACGAAGGCGAGCAGCAGGAGAATCGAGACGATGCCGGCGCGTAAGCGCAGTGACTGGCTCATGGTTTAGGCCCTCCCGATCTCGAACGATTCGAGGTATGCCTGCGGGCGTGCCGGGTCGAATTCCTTGCCCATGATCATGTGCTTTTTGCTGTTGATCTCGGGTGCCGGCAGGCCCATCTCGGCCAGGCGCTGGCGCGCGTCGGTCGCGCGGAAGATCTCCTCGGCGATGTCGGCGTAGTCGATCTCTTCTTCGATGTAGCCCCAGCGCTTCATCTGCGTGAGGATCCACACGCCCATCGATTCCCACGGGAACGGGTCGAAGTCGGCACGCTCGGGCTCCTCGATGATGTTGCCCAACCCGTCGGCGTAGCGGCCGGTCATCACCTGGTCGAGCACGATCTTCGGCTGGTTGAGGTAGTTGGCCGGGGCGATCGCCTCGATGATCTCCGGGCGGTTTTCCTTCTTGTGCGCGTAGACCGTGGCGCTGGCAATGGCGCGGAACAGCGCGGAGAAGGTGTTGGGGTTTTCCTCGACGAAGCTCCTGGTTGCACCGAAGGCGCAGCAGGGATGGCCGTCCCAGAGATCCTTGGACAGCACGTGGATGAAGCCGGCGCCCTCGTAGACCGCGCGCTGGTTGAACGGCTCGGGGCCGAGGAAGCCGTCGATATTGCCGGCCTTGAGGTTGGCGACCATCTCCGGCGGGGCGATGACCTTGAGCTGGACATCCTGGTCCGGGTCGACGCCGTGCTCGGCGAGGTAGTAGCGCAGCAGCAGGTTGTGCATCGAGTGGTCGTAGGGGATGCCGAAGGTCATGCCCTTCCAGTTGCTCGGATCACGATTCTCCTTGTGCTTGTTGTGCATCGTGATCGCCTGGCCATTGATGTTCTGGATGGTGGCGACGTAGGTGTCCTGCTGACGCGCGCCGACCCCGAGCGAGGCGGAGATCGGCATCGGCGAGAGCATGTGCGAGGCGTCGAGCTGGCCATTGGCGACGTTGTCTCGAATCAGTGCCCAGCCGGCGGTCTTGACCACCTCGACGTCGAGGCCTTCGCGCTCGTAGAAGCCCATCGGGTGGGCCATGATGATCGGCGTGGCGCAGGTGATCGGGATGAAACCGACCTTGAGCTTCTTCTTCTCCAGCGGCCCGGCCGGATCGGCGGCAATGGCCTTGGCGGCAGCCATCGGGAAGAAGGTCGAGACGGCGGCCATCGCCGTGCTCACGCCCACGGCCTTGATGAAGTTGCGACGGGTCCGATCTTCCGGGAACAGCGAGCGCATGACCGAGGATTCCACGGCGCGGTTGAGGGCGGCCTCTTCGTCGGTCGGGTTCGGGCTGGCGCCGATGGCGGCATTGTGGTCCGCCTGGCTGGCGTGCTTGCCGCAGGTGCAGCCGCGGTGCAGTGACTGGTCGGGATCGAACGGGTTATCGAATGTGGACATGGTTTCGCTCTCGGGTCGGTGAGTGACGACCTCGAGATTGCAGATGCCGTGCCACACCGCTCGTTTGCGCCAGATCAACGCGAATTGGCCGAAAATGACGCATTTTCGCACCAGGAGGGAGCGGTGGCGGGGGATCGATCCCGTTCTTGGTGCGTCGGTGAGGGCCGTATCGCCGCGCAATGCCCGCCAATGGCGGACAAAGTCTTAGGTCCGCTTCTTGCACTTCCGGGAATGTCATTCCTTCAGACCCGGAGCCCCCATGAGCGACGCCCAAGCCCTCCAGTCGTCGGCACGCGCCGACAGTGCCGATGCCGAACTGCTGGTCGTTCACGAGGCCACGCAATGGCTCTCGCACCTGAACGACCCGGATACCGTGATCGGCCGGATGCTGCGGCTGCTCTCGCAGATCACCGGCCTCAACCGTGGGCGCGTGGTACTCCCCGATGCCAGCGGCGAGTTCATGGAGATCCGCTACGCCTACGGGCTCTCGTCCGACGAGCGCGACCGCGGCCGTTACCGGGTAGGCGAGGGCGTGACCGGGCGGGTGATGCGTACCGGGCAGGTGGCCGTGGTCCAGGACATCGACGAGGAGCCGGTCTACCTCACCCGCGCGGTCGAGCGCGACACCCTGCCGCCCGAGACGGTCGCCTTCCTGGCCGTGCCGATCCTCAACGAGGACCAGCCCATGGGCGTGCTGGGTGCCCACCGCATCCGCGAGCGCCACCGCCCGTTGCACCGCGACATCACGCTGCTGCGCATCATGGCCGCCCTGATTGCGCGCGTGCTCAAAGTCGACGACCTGATCCGCGAGCAGACCGCCGCGCTGGCCGAGGAGAACGAATCCCTGCGTGAGGCCCTGTCGAGCAACCAGGAGGCGCGTCACGGCATCCTCGGCGAGAGCCCGGCCTTGCGTCAGGCCTTTCGCCAGACCCTGCATGTCTCGCCGACCCAGGCGACCGTGTTGCTCAACGGCGAGTCGGGCACCGGCAAGGAGCGTTTCGCGCGCATGGTGCACCTGACCAGCCCCCGCTGCGACGGGCCGTTCATCGCCATTAACTGCGCGGCCATCCCCGATGCGCTGCTGGAATCGGAATTGTTCGGTCACGAGAAGGGCGCGTTCACCGGGGCGGTGTCGGCCAAGAAGGGCAGCGTGGAACTGGCCTCCGGCGGCACGCTGTTCCTCGACGAGATCGGCGATCTGGCCTTCGATTTGCAGTCCAAGTTGTTGCACGTGCTGGAAAAACAGACCATCCACCGGGTGGGTGGCACCAAGGACGTGCCGGTGGATGTGCGCATCATTGCCGCCACCCACAAGAACCTGCAGGAGGCGGTCAACCAGGGACGCTTTCGCATCGACCTGTTCTACCGGCTGAACGTCTTTCCCATCCACCTGCCGGCGCTGCGCGAGCGCGACGGCGACGTGAAGCTGCTCGCGCGGCATTTCCTGCAGGTCGCCAGCCAGGAGTTCGACCGCAACGCCACGTTCGAGGCCGGCGTGCTCGATCGACTGGCCGCCTACAACTGGCCGGGCAACATCCGGCAACTGGAGAACGTGATCAAGCGCGCGGTACTGGTGGCCCAGAACGGCTGGATCACCGTGGCCGATATCGAGCTGATCCTGACCCACGAGTCGCACGTCACCGATCACCTTGAGGCCGGTGGTCGCCCGGAGCCGTCGGCATCGACGCCGGGGCCGGGGGACCCCGCGGGCATGGGAGCGGGGAACACGGGCCCTGACCACGCGCCGTCGTCATCGCCAGGGTCATCGCCCGGGTCACCACATGGGCAGCCGCCCGGGCGCGCCTACCGCTGGGTGCGCGAAGACGAGGCCGATGCCCTGCTGGCGGCCCTGGAAGCGACCGGAGGCAACAAGACCCAGGCCGCCTCTCGGCTGGGCATGACCACCCGGCAGTTCCGTTACCGCCTGGACAAGCTGGGTTTGCAAGGGGGGTGAGCGGGGGTGTTTCCCGGAAGTGGTCGCGGTCAGGAAGAAGCTGGTGGCGGTGACGCTTTTCCTGCGTTTCCGTCTTTCTGTTCGATCAAGGGCAGGTAGCCGGGCAGGGCCTCGACCCGTGCGATCCACTGGCCGATGGCCGGGTAGGGGGCCAGCGACACGCCGGCCTCGTCGGCCAGTGCCACGTACGGGTAGCAGGCCAGATCGGCGATGGTGGGATGGTCGGCGGCGAGCCAGTCGGCCTGTTCGAGGCGTTGCTCCATCAACGCCAACCCGGCGCGTCCCTCCTGCTGGCACTGTTCGCGGTTGAATGGGGCACCGAGCCGCCAGACGGCGCGGGCACGGGCCAAGCCGTAGAGGAGTTCGTCACCGGCTACGGCCAGCCACTGCATCACGGCCGCCTCGGCGGCCGGTTCGTCGGGGAGCCATCGGCGGGTGCCGTAGCGACGTGCGAGATAGATCAGTATCGCCATCGAGTCCCAGATGCGCACCTCGCCGTCGACCAGGAACGGCACCTGGCCGCGCGGGTCGATGCGTTTGAATTCGGGCGAGGCGGGTTGTTTGGCGACGACGTCGATGGGCGCGCGCTCATACTCCAAATCGAGCATCGAGAGCAGCAGTCGCACCTTGTGGCAGTTGCCGGACAGGGGGAAGTCGTAGAGCGTAATCGAACTCACGGCGGTGTCTCCGGGAGTGGGTCGGGGCGGACGTCCGTTCGGCCCGCAGAAGAAAGGCCCGGCATGCCGGGCCCCACTGAAATGCCTTGGCGCCGCAGGGGCGCGTCAGGTTCAGGCCACGAAGGGCAGGCCTTCCTCGATCGGCAGGCTCGGGTCACGCGACCACTCGTTCCAGGAGCCGAAGTACAGGCGCACGTTCTCGATGCCCGCCGCGCGCAGGGCGACCAGCGTGTTCGACGCCCGCGCGCCCTTGAAACAGTACAGGAACACCTCGGAATCCGGCGAGATGCCGACGCTGTCGCACTCGGCACGGATCTCGGCCGGTGACTTGAAGCGTGCGACGTCGCCGGGCTTCATGAAGCGATACCACTCGATCCACTTGGCATCAGGCAGACGCCCCTTGCGCGGACAGAAATCCTTGCCGTAGGGCGAGGAGCTCTCGGCGATCCACTCGTCGACGTCGCGCACGTCGAGCAGGACCACGTCATCGCGCTCCAGGGCCGCGAGCACGTCGTCCTTGTCCAGCATGACGTCGCTGGCGCTGCTGTCGAGCGGAAAGGCGGCGGCCACCGGGGCCGGTGAGTCGGTGCTGACCGGCAGGCCGGCTGCCACCCAACCCTGAAAGCCGCCGTGCAGGATGCTGATTTTGTCCTTGGGGTAGCCGAGGTGTTCGAGCAGGAACAGGCCGCGACAGGACTGGCCAAAGCCCGTGTCCATGGCGTCCTCGTAGAGCACGGCCACCTTGTTGCCATCCAGCCCGGCTGCACCGAACTTGTCGCTGAACCGTTGTTCGAGTTCGGCCAGCCCTTCCGGGGTTGAAGTGGCCAGGAAGGTGAAGATTTCCGGCATGTTGATCGCCCCCGGCAGATGCCCGGCGGCGTAGGCCTCGGGGCTGCGCGTGTCGATCGGCACGATGGCACCGGGATCGAGTGACTTGAGATCCTGCGGTTCGATCAGGGGGTTGCTCATGGGGTGCTCCTGGGGCTTCTGGCCCGGTGGGTGGCTAGGCGGTGGTCGATGGGTGGGACCACCTCAACTGACGCGTCCCGTGACGCGCCGGTAAAGGGATTCGTGTTCACTGACCGCCTTGCCGGCCAGGGCGTAGCCGGCGAGTTGGCCGCGGCTGACGAAGTCGTTGCGTTGGCCCTCGGCCACGGTGTGCGGGGTCCAGCGGCCCAGGTCGGCAAGCCGGCGGTCGGGTGGGCAGAGCATGATCGGCAGGCTGGGGGTCTTGACGCGAATCGCGGCCGGGCGGTGTTCGAATGGCTCACAGTCGCCATTCAGGGCCGCGGCGGCGGTCGTGGCCATGCGGCGGATCGGCTCGATGAAGAAATAGCTGCGCTCCTCGATCTCGGCGCAGTCGCCTACGGCGTAGACGTGCGGGTCGCTGGTCTGCATGGTCTGCGCCGAGGCGAGGATGCCGCGGTTGGTGACCAGCCCGGCGCGGTTGGCCAGATCGGTGTTGGGCACCAGCCCCATCGCCGAGATCACCTCGTCGGTGCGGATTTCCCCGCCGTTGGTCAGCGTGACCTTCAGGCGCTCGTCGGCCGGGTCGACGCGGGCGAGGCTGATGCCAGGGCGAAAGTCGACACCCTTGGCGGCCAGATGCCGCCCCAGCTCGTCGCCCAGCGGCGCGGGGGCGAGCCGGTCGAGCGGGCGTTCGCCGAGATCGAGCACGGTGACGCGATGGCCGCCGGCGGTCAGATCCTCGGCCAGTTCCACGCCGATCAACCCGGCGCCGATGATGGTGACGTGGCGCGGTTCGCCGTCGAGACGGGCGCGCAGGCGCTGGTAGGCGGCGAGATGATTGAGCCGCGTGATGCGAGGGGCGGCATCGCCGTCGAAGGCGCGAAAGCGCTGGCGGGCACCGAGGGCGAGCACCAGCTCCCCGTAGTGGACCGGGCCGCGGGTGGTCAGCAGGCGCTTGCCGTCGGTGTTCAGCGCCAGCACCGAGGTGTTCGGTTGCAGGGTGATGCCCAGTTCGGCGGCCTTGGCCGGCCCGCTCTGCTCGACGAGATCTTCCGGGGCGCGGCCTTGGCTGATCGCCATCGACAGACCCGGCTTGGTGTAGGCGGCCGCCTCGTCGTTGCTGATCAGGGTGATGGGGCGGTCGGGGTCGCGGGCCCGAAGCTCTTCGGCGACCGTCCAGCCGGCGATGCCGGCGCCGACGATGACCACCGAGTCCGGACCGCCCACGCCGCCCTGTGCCGCGCGCGGCCGCGGGGCACCGTTCTGCGCGGCGCGCTGGGCGGCGTACTCGTGCAGGGGCATGAAATCGGCCTTGGTCACCCCGCACAGCGGGCAGTACCAGTCGTCGGGGATGTCCTCGAAGCGGGTCCCCGGTGCGATGCCGCTGTCCGGGTCGCCCTCGTCCTCGTCGTAGATCCAGCCGCAGACGGTGCAGATCCAGCGGATGTCGTCGTCAGGCGTGTTCATGGCGGGTCACCTTGGTTTCGTTCAGTTCGTAGACGGTCGTTGGGGGACGCGGCTCGGCCTTGGGCCGGGTCACGTCGATCGCGGCGATACCGAGCCAGGCGAGCAGGCTGCCGGTGAACATGAGCGGCAAGACGGCGCGCATCCGTGGGGTAGGCATGGCAATGACCGGGTAGCGGCACATGGGATCAGTCGATCAACGCCTCGATTTCCTTTCGCAGGTGCTTGATCGCCGGGGTCACGATCGCGACGAAATAGGCCTCGCGCAGCTTGCGCTGGGCCGGGGCATCGACGAGGTAGCCGTTCGCGCCGGTGTGCAGCATCGCGCTGTTGGCCGCGCGCAGCGCGAGCTCGGAGCCGGCCAGTCGCAGTTCCAGTACCTGGCGGAAATAGGCCGGGTCGGGGTTGTGCACGTCGGTGGCGAGTTCGCGCACCAGGGCGCGGGTGTCTTCCAGGGCCTCGCGCAGTTCGTCGGGGCGGTCGTCGAGGTAGGCGTTGATGTGCCCCAGGCGCGGCTCGACGTCTTCGCACAGGCGAATGCATCCCTCGATCACGCCGGTGGCCATGCCCGCCTGAAGCAGGACGAAGCCCGCCTTGATGCGTTGCAGGAACGGGCCGACCGGGTCGGCAATGATCTCGTTCTTGGGGATGAAGACATCCTCGAAGAACAGGGCGTAGGTGCCGGTGCCCTCCATGCCGCAGAACTCGACCAGTTGCTTGATGGAAAGCCCGGCCGTGTCGGTGTGTACCAGCGCCATCACGTCGCGCGGGTTGTCGCCTTCGACGCGGAAGATCGATCCGAAAACATGGTGCTCGCCCAGGTTCGAGATCCACGGCAGGTTGCCGTTGACGATAAAGCCGTCGGCGGTCTCCTCGGCGTGCAGCAGGATGTCCTCGATGCCGGCGAAGTACTTCATCGGGTTGGACAGGGCGGTGCCACCGAGCAGTTCGCCGCTGGCGAGCTTCGGCAGGACGGTGTCCTTCAAGTGCTGGTTGTCGGAGTTCTCGACGTACCAGGCCACGGCGTCCTGACACCAGGTCATGAAGCCGGTGGACATGCATTCGGCCGAGATGCGGTCCATGTCGTCGATGGCCGCGGCGATATCCATGCCGGCCGGGTTCTGTGAGGCGAGGTGGTGGCGATAGGCTCCGGCCGCACCGATTTCGTGCAACAGGTCGGCGGGGTATTCGCCGTGATCGATCGCGATCACCTTGGGCTTGAGGGCGCGGCGAATCACTGTGTCGAGGTCGGGCGCCGCGTCGGTTTTCAGGAACGCCGGTACGTCGGGCGGGGCCACGGTGGGACGGGCCGCCACGGTGTCGTGGGTGGCGAGATTCATGGGATCACCTCCGGTAGAAGGCCCGGCGGACCGGGCCGATTGGACGACGTCTCGGCGATCAGGCGAGATGGCAGGAGAGGTCGACCGGACGGGTCATGGTGTTGGCCACCGGAGACCACTTCTCGGCGGTGTCCAGCAGATCCTGCAGGTCTTCCTGGCTGATCGGGTCGACCGTCTCGACGTCGAAGTAGACGCGGATGGCGGTGAAGCCCAGCGGCTTGGATTCGTCGAGGTCACCCGTGCCCCAGACGGCGGTGACGTTGATGTCCGCTTCCATGTTCAGCTCGAGCTTGCTGATCTTGATCTGGCGCGCGGTGGCATTGGCGTGCACGCCGACGGCCAGGCAGGCGCCCAGCGCGGCCAGGGAGGCCTCGGACGGGTTCGGGGCGGTGTCGTCGCCCAGCAGGTGCGGCGGCTCGTCGACCACCACCGGGTCGAGATCACGGATGTAGGTCAGGTTGCGGAAACGGCCTTCACAGACGGTCTTCGCCTTGAGCGTGACCACCGCGTCCGGGTTGGCCTTGCCTTTCTCGCTCAGGGCATTGAGGCCGTCGGCATCGATTTCCTTGATCGCCTGGCGGATGCAGGACGGGGCGACGGGTTGGGCGGTTGCTGTGCTCATGAGTATTCACTCCGGTTCTGGATTGGCTTGGACGTGGGCCGGGATCTCGCTCGACGAGTCCCGCCGTCGCCTACTGCATTGCAGAGGCTGTGCCAAGAACCGGAAATGGCGTTGTGGCGCCGTTTGGAAGGGCTGGTGCATGGCGCTGCCCCAGGGTGGGGCAGGCATTGTCGGACAATGTCGGGGCTTTCGCCGGCGTGGGGCGGACAATGTCGGGCTGGCGGCGTGTTAGTGCGCTGATGGAATGCGTAAGTGTCGGATACAAAAGGATAAGTGCTGCTTGGCAGGCTTCTTGTAACGACAGGGGACAGTGGCCTTGGCGGTCACGACTACAAACCCGATATCCCTTGACGGAGATGCCCTCATGATGACCAAGCAAGCACTGACCGACCTGATCCTGGAAAAGAAGACCGCGCTCGGCCTGTCCTGGGCCGATATCGCCAGTGGCGTAGACCTGTCCCCGACGTTCGTCACCTCGGCCTGTCTGGGCATGAACAGCCTCAAGCCCGAGTTCGCCGACAAGCTGATCGCGATCCTCGAACTGCCCGCCGAGGCCAAGGCCGCGATCGAGGCTTGCCCCATGAAGACCTGGGAACAGACCGTGCCGACCGACCCGCTCATCTATCGCCTCTACGAGGTCGTGGGCGTCTATGGTTCGACCATGAAGGAGCTGATCCACGAGGAATTCGGCGACGGCATCATGAGTGCCATCGACTTCTCGCTCGACGTCGACCGCGAGGTCAACCCCGCCGGCGATCGCGTCGTGATCACCATGAACGGCAAGTTCCTGCCCTACAAATCCTGGTAGGCCGCTCGCGACGGAACCGCGAGCCGAACGTGAAAAGGGCGCGTCCGAGACGCGCCCTTTTTACATGACCGGCGGATGGCGATCCGTCCACCGGGATCGGCTTTGCCGACGCGATCAGTCGATCAGGACCCGGGCGTTGATCGGTTGAACCGGCCGGTTGTTCTCCGTGCCGATCGCTTTCTCGAACGACGTGATCTGCTCGGTGGAGAGGGTGGGGTGCTGTTGTATGACCACCCAGCGGACACCCTCGCTGCAGGGCGGCGTGGTCAGCGAACCGTTGTAACGATAATGTTCGGTTCCGGCAGGTAGCAGTTCGGCCGCGTTGAACGCGGCATCCAGCTCAACCTCTTCGCCTGCCGAGCCGGGGAGCTTCTTCACGAGCGGCTCGAGCGCGTCGTTGGCTTCTCCTTCCTCGAACAGCGCGGCCACGACGGCTAGGTTGCCGTCCGGGTCGGCATGGACGAAATGCACTTCCAGCGGGAAATGTTTCCCATCAATGGTGTGCTCGCTCGGGGCATGGAAATGGAACTGTTTGAGCTGGAAGTCCCGGCCGTCGAGCGTAAGGGTGCTGCCTTTCTGGTAGTCGACCTGAATGGCGTGACCATTATTGACGAGGTGGGTGCCGCCGTCGCTGTAGTCGAATGTCGGGGCTGACTGATCCGCCGACAAGGATGCGGTTACATCGATGGGCGACTGGTTCACGCCGTCACCACAGCTCGAGTACGCCGGGTCGAGCGAGGCCCACTGGTCCGGGCCGGCATCGCCCTTGTAGCTCCAGTGAGTGGCGTCAGCTGCCATGGCGTGATGGGGCAGGCCGAACGTGGCGACCACTACGGCAATGGTTCCGGGAGTAATTCGCATGTGGGACTCCTTGTTTGTTGTGGTTGGCGGATGATCGCTCAGATGCGACTAGGTAGCCAGGCTATTAGTTCCCGGAACGGTGAACGCTTTTGGTCCAAGTGCATAGACTGCTAATAAAAAGCCCGCTACCCTCGTGCCGTGCCTCGAACCCATGACAAGGAGAGTGACGATGCTGATGCTGGACGTGAAGGATCTCGAGTGGTGGTACTGGCTGGTGACGGCCGTGCTGCTGAGTGTCGGGCTGTTGATCGACCCGGTGGGGCTGTGGCTGGCCGTGGGGTTGACCGTGATCAACCTGGCCCATTTTTCCCTGCGCGCCGATCGCCTGACCGCCTTTCCGGTGCAGGTGCGGTTCTTCTACCTGCTGTTGCTGCTGCTCGCGTTGCCCGAGGCGATGCGCTGGCTGTTCTGGATTCCCATGATCGGCACCTGGGCGCAGGTGCTGGTGGGCTACTGCACCATGGCCCGCCTGGTCTCGCTGCTGCCGTGGAATCGCCGCGAGCCGTTGACCTGGCGGCTGGTATGGCGACGGTTCGTATCGGCGCCGGTACGGGGCAGCGTGGCGGACTGAGTCATCGAGGCCCGGGATTTGAACAAAAAACGGCGCGGATGATTCCGCGCCGTTTGTCGTTTTGCATCTGGCTTACGCCGCTTCGCTGACCCAGTCCCCCGGGCCGCGGCGGCGCTGCACGTCGCCCTCGTCGGTCAGACGTAGCAGGGTGAGCCAGCGATTGCCCACCAGGTGCTGCAGGGTCTCGTTGCCGGCGATGATGTCGTCGATCGCCTCGGCCGGCGCTTCGACGAAGGCCGACAGGCGCAGAGGCTCGTGGCGCCAGTTCTCGCCGTCGTGCAGCGACTGCATCGACAGGCCCACCCGCAGGTCGCCGCCGTTGCCCTCGAGCACGCCGACCAGGCCGCCGACGACGTTGTGCAGCACCTTGTTGCCCGAGCCCTGGCGCTCGTTGTCGACCGTCGAGCCGTAGTACTGCAGGTTGATCCAGCTCGCCACCACTAGCGGGGCGGTCAGGATCAGCTCGAGCACGCCGAAGCCCTCGTCACGGCGCCAGTCGTAGTCGTGCAGGAACGACCGGCCGGCCAGATCCAGGCCGCGGGTGCGCTCGCGCGGCGCGGCGATGAAGGCGGCGTTGCCGGCCAGGCCCCATTCCGGGCGGACCTCGGACCAGTCGCGCCCGCGGTGGGCCACGGCCTTGCGCGCGGCCTCGCGATCCGCCGGGCTGTCGGACAGGTTCTCGCGCAATGTCACCAGCCGCTCCAGGCGGGTGAGGTCACCGGCCTGAACCAGCGCCTGCCGCAACTCGTCGAGCTTTGTCCGATCGACCGCCCCCTCGTCGAGGTCGAGCAGGTCGACCTCGTCGGTGGTGGTGTCGTGCAGCGCGGCGACGAAATGCGTGTCGGCGGGAATCTCGATGCCACGCCCGACCAGCCCGTCCCGGATCGCCGGGTCGTTCAGCAGGTCGGCGGCCACCCGGGCGCTGACCTCGCCGGTCTGTCCGGCGCAGGCACCACAATCCAGGCCCGCGCGGTGCGGGTTGTTGGTCGTGGTGCTGCCGTGGCCGGCCAGCAGCACGATCGGCGCGATCGACTCGGTCAGGCCCAGGCCGCGCAGGATGCCCTCGGCCATGCCCACGCGGGCCTCGAGGTCGGCCTCGGAGGCGAGCGACGGGTGGATGCGGGCGCGCTCCTCGTCGCTCAGCCCGGCCTGGTCCGGCGGCGGGGCCGGGGTGTGCCAGCCGAGCGTGTCGCCGATCAGCTTCGGGATGTAGGTCAGGCCGGCCGACTCGACGAAGGTGAAGCAGGAGGCCGCCGAGAGCTTGAACTGCTTCCACGACAGGCCATTGCCGATGCGCTGTTCACGACGCGCGGCCAGTTCCTCGCCCGCCTGGTCGCCGCCCTCGGCGCGATCCGCGACGGTCACGCCCGGGTTCAAGAGCACCGGGGTGTGGGTGCGGCACTGCGACTCGCCCAGGCGCTGGTAGGCCAGCGGCACGCCGAAGAAACCGGCAAAGCCGATGGTCCGCGCGCCCGGGAAGCTGGTCTCCAGGTGACGACGGAAGACCTCCGAGCGCACGTCGATGCAGAAGGCCGCCTGTACCGGCGGCCGCGCCGCGTCGGTCTGCGCGGCAGGGCTCGCCTGGCGGAAATGCCGGATGACCGGGTCGCGGAAGGCGATCTCGGTGGCCGTGAGCATGACCTCGTCGATCACCGCCTCGTTCTCGGCGGCGGCGATCGCCTCGTGGTGGCGTTCGATCTCCCGCTGCCAGTCGCGACGAATCGCGGCGCTGTCGGTGGACTGGAGCGCGAGCGCCTCCCAGACCAGCCGCACGGCGAGCAGGTCGGTGAGGTCCTCGTTGCTGCCAGCGGTCAGCTCGGCGCCCCACAGGCGGTAGCGGCAGTAGGCCGCCCAGCCGTTGACCGATTTGAGTGCCGCGAACAGGTAGTCGGCATGCACGGACTCCGGCAATTGCAGGATCTCGATCGCCCAGGCGATCGCCTCGATTGGCTCGCTGGGCACCGCCTTCAGGTGGCGGCGCGCCTCGCCCAGCCCGGCGGCACGGGCGCTGCGATCGATCAGGGTGTACTCGCGCCAGGCGGTGAACAGCGACTCGCTCTCGTCCGGGGCGCTCCAGATCGCCTGGCCGCGGTCGAAGTGGGCGGCGAGGAAGTGGCTGATCTGGTCGACCACGAAGATCGAGATCGGCGCCGCACCCGGGCGGTCGAGCATCTCGACCAGCATCGGGATCGGCGTGCTGCTCCGGTGGGGGGCCTCGAGTGCCTTGATGACCGTCTCGACGCCGACCGGGTGGCCCAGGTGCTCGACGGCACGCTCGATGTGCGTGCGGGCCAGTCGCCCGTCGCGCCAGCGCTGGGCGTACCACTCGTGGTCCATGACCGTGCGCTCGCCGGCGATCGCGCCGAGGTAGCCGGCCGCCTCGCTGAACGGCTGGTCGATCAGGCCCAGGTAGGGATTGACCGCGACGAACGAGTCCAGCGGCCAGAGCGGGGCGATCTTGCGCCCGGCCGCGTCGGCCAGCTCGCGGACGTGGTCGAGGGCGAGCCGCCCGGTCGTGCGAGACGTCTGGGCGTTGTGCTGTTGGGTCTGCGTTGCCAGTGTCATGGCCGTGTCCTCCCGGTAGATATCCGGCGAATCAGTATTGGGTGGTAGTGACGGGCGTTTGCGCCTTGAGCGCGTCATGGCGCGAGCGGTGCTGACCGACCTTGTGCGGCCAGAGGCGATGCGCGGCGCGCTCGACCAACAAGTCGACGTACAGCCCGTTGTAGAGGTGGACGAACAGCCCCTTGCGGCCCGAGCCGTTGAAGTGCTCGCGCCCCGGTCCCTGCAGCCAGGCGAGGAACAGGAAGCTGATGGTGGTCAGCGCCAGCATCAGGCCGTAGGCCGGCGTCAGGGTGTCGGGGATCCCGGCGACCGTCGGCCCGAACAGGGTCACGAATGCCTCGTGCAGCGCGAAGTAGACCGCCGCCATGATCGCGGCCAGCCCCGCGGCCCGCGCGATGCCGGCCGCACCCGGGGCGACGATGATCGCCTTGAGCACCAGCTGGGCCACCGCCAGGGCGACGATCGCGATCAGGGCGATCAGGGCCGGCTCGTGGCTCACCGAGAGGCCCAGCACGGCGGCCAGTGCCGCGGTCAAGGCGAGGCTGGCGACGATCGTGACCGCCCAGGTGCCGAAGCCCACCCGGCGGCGCGCGGCCGGTTTCGGCTGGCGCAACTGGTCGGGGATGCTGCCGGCGGCGAGGAAGGCATGCGCCTTGTAGAGCGAATGGCCGACCAGGTGCAGCAGGGCCAGCGCGAACAGGCCCAGGCCCAGCTCGAGCAGCATGAAGCCGAGTTGGCCGGTGGTCGACCAGGCCAGCGAGGACTTCACGGCCGTCTGCGTGAGCATGACCAGGGAGGCGATCACCAGGGTGAGCAGGCCCATGATCGCGAGCAGGAATAGTGCGCTGCCCTGGGCGGCGAGGAACTCGCTGGTGCGCAGCACGATGATCGCGCCGCTGTAGACGATGCCCGCGTGCATCAGCGCCGAGACCGGGGTGGGCGCCTCCATCACCTGCAGGAGCCAACCGTGGAATGGGAACTGGGCGCTCTTGAGGATCGCGGCGAGCACGATCAGGAAGGCCGCGGCGTGCATCCCCATCGGCATGCCGTTCTGGGCATGGGCCCACTCGGCGATCGCGTCGAATTGCAGGCTGCCGACCTGGTGGCCGATCAGCAGGGTGGCGCCGACCAGGCAGGCGTCCGCGCTGCGGCTGAACAGGGATTTCTTGTGCGTGGCCATGACCGCGCGCGGGCGATCCGGGTAGAACAGCAGCAGCTTGTGCAGCGAGAAGCCGGTCAGGATGATCGCCAGCGTGAACAGCGCGAGGTTGGCCGAGATCACGACCAGCAGGAAGAAGCCGGCGGTCAGGGCGAGCAGGCGGAAGAAGCGGGCCTGCTGCGGGTCGCCGTCGAGGTACTTCTCGCTGTAGCGGGCGATCAGGGTGACCACGAGCGCGACCAGCACGGCCAGCGCCATGGTCAGCTGGTCGACCTGGATCGACAGCGCCAGCGCGCCGATGTCACCCGGCAGGGGCAGGGCGGCGAGGGTCAGCGGCGCCCGGTCGCCCGCGAGGAAGACGACGGTTGCGGCAATCGCCAGCGTCAACGCGCCAATGGCCGCCCAGCGGACACGGCGACGATAGCGCGACGCGGCCGCCACGCCCGCGGCCGTGGCGGGGATCGCCGCGATCAGCAGGAGCAGCGGCATCAGGGCGAGCAGGGTGCCGGCAAGCGGCCAGTTGGTCAGTGTGTTCATGGTGTCCCTCCGGTCGGGCTGGTGGTTCGGGTCCGCTGGAGGAGTCCAGACGGTCCCGCCGGCAGGACGAAAGGTAGAGATGGGCGCGATCGATCACCAATACGAATTCCCGAAGTGATCTATTGATCGTGATCTATGCGCGGATTTCCGCATGGCCTTCGGGGCAATGAATCGTGTGTCGGGGCCTCGAAATGTGCCGCTAGGCCCGCCATGACGGCCTTTGCTCTATTAATAGACGCTGGGCAATGGTTCTGCCGGTGTGACTCTATGGATAGATTTCGGTCAATGAGGTCGATGAATAATTCCAATGGAAACGATGGTGTGAGGTGCCTTCGTGCGGCGCCTCCATCGACCCGGCCGGGCGCGAGATACGGGCCCTGGATCGATCTTCGGCCCGCTGTTGCATAGAATCGGTTCTATGCAACGAAACGAACAGGTGAAGGAGAGGCATGATGGCTGACGACACCCGGCAATCGGAGGCGCGGTATCTCCTTCGGCACGCCACCCTGCGGCAGATCGAGATCGTCGAGGCGGTCGCCCGGCTGGGTAGCTTCACGCGGGCGGCCGAGGAGCTGTTTCTGACCCAGCCGACGGTCTCGGCCCAGGTCAAGAGCCTGTCCGAGACCGTCGGCATGCCCCTGTTCGAGCAGATCGGTCGCAAGATCTTTCTCACCGATGCCGGCAACCTGGTCGCCCGCGGCTGTCGTGACGTGATCGACGCGCTGTCGAATCTCGAGATGTCGCTCAATGACCTGAAGGGGCTGAAGAAGGGGCGACTGCGCCTGTCGGTGATCACCACGGCCAAGTACTTCGCGCCGCTGGCGATGGGGGATTTCGCCAAGCAGTTCCCCGATATCGACATGGAGCTCAAGGTCTCCAACCGCGACACGCTCCTCAAGCGCATCGAAGACAATCTCTCGGACCTCTACATCATCGGCCACGTGCCCGACAGTGGGCTGGACCTGGAGCTGATTCCCTTCGCGCCCAACCCGCTGGTGGTGATCGCCCACCGCGACCACCCGCTGGCCCGCGAGCGCAACATCCCGATCGAGCGCATTGCCGAGGAGCCGTTCATCATGCGCGAGCCGGGCTCAGGCATCCGGCACAAGGTCGAAGAGCACTTCGCCCAGCACGGGCTCAAGCTCCGCCAACGGCTGGTGTTGGAGGGCAACGAGTCGATCAAGCACGCCGTGGTCGGGCAACTGGGCGTCTCGGTGGTCTCCGAGCACGCGCTGAACCTGGAGAGCGAGGCCGGGCCGCTGGTCAAGCTCGACGTCGAGGGTTTCCCGCTGGAGCGCTACTGGAACATCGTTTACCCGCGCGGCAAGGCCCTGTCGGTCATCGCCCGCGAGTTCCTGGCCTTTCTCAAGGAACACGGCGGCGATTACCTCAAGATTGGCTGAGCGGCGCCGAAAAAGGACAAGACGAAACGTGGCCGGCCGCCACCAGTCGGCCCGGTCGTCGTGGTAAAGTCTCGCCGCCTTATCCCAACCACTCGGCAAGCACCGGGATTCTGCCCCAGACGTGAAACAGAGCTTCCGCCCCACCTTGATCAAACGGATTGCGCAGAATCCGGACTTTCCGGCGTTCGCGCGCACGGTGCAGGAAGCCTATCGCCTCACCGATGACGAACTGGCCTCGGCCAACGATCTCTCCGCATTGATCCTGCGCGACCCCGCGCTGACCCACCGCATCCTGCGCCTGGCCAATGCCGCGCATTACCGCCACCTGGGCGGACAGATCAACACGGTCACCCGCGCGGTGACGGTGCTGGGCTTCGAGGAAGTGCGACTCGCCGCGCTGGCGCTGTCGCTGTTCGAGCAGATCGACAGCAAGGCGCATAGCCGACTGCTGCAAAGCCGCTTCATGCAGGCGATCTACCAGGCCTTCCTCGCCCAGGGGCTGGCCCGCGAGCTGGGCGGTCTGTCCACCGAGGAGATGTTCCTCTGCGCGCTGTTCCAGGATTTCGGCGCGTTGCTGGTCTACCGTCACGCCCCCGAGCACTTGGCCGAGATCGAGCGGGCCCGCCGCGAGGACGGGCTCGACGAAGACACGGCGATCCAGAAGGTGGTCGGCGTGCTGCCGGTCGCCCTGGCGCGTGACGTCTGTCGCCAGTGGGGCCTGCCGGAATCGGCGCGGCGGTTCCTGACCACGGCGCGGGCCTCGGGCAAGATCACCCGACTGACCCCGGAGG
Organism: Guyparkeria hydrothermalis; assembly: GCF_023555375.1. Taxonomy (GTDB): domain Bacteria; phylum Pseudomonadota; class Gammaproteobacteria; order Halothiobacillales; family Halothiobacillaceae; genus Guyparkeria; species Guyparkeria hydrothermalis. Next base: position 200,226 of record NZ_JAJSEE010000004.1, on the reverse strand, counting down.
CACGCGCGCTGCGACTGGCGCAACTGGCACGGGCGTCGGCCGAGGTGATCGCGCGTGGCGAATCGGTCGAGGCGATCCGGCGCGACACCCTGGACCTTGCCCACCGCTGCGAGGTGGAGACGTCCGTCTTCGAAGAGGCGAGCGCCGCGGCCCGGGACCACATGCTCGAGTACGAGGAGCTCCTGTCTTCGGCGGAACGCCCGGCCTTCCTGCAGCGCATGGAGGCCGACCACGACACCCCGATGCCGGTGGAGGAGAGCATTACGAGTGCCCCGCAACCCGAGGAGCGCTCGGAGCGCCTGATTGCCTGCATCGAGCAGACCACCCAGGCGTTGACCGAGGAAGAACCGCTCGGTCAGATCTTCGCGCGCATGCTCGAGGCCATGCACGCGGGACTGGGCCTGGACCTGGCCGTGCTCTACATGCTCGAACGGAAGGCCTGGAAGCTGGTGCCCCGCTTGGGCCAGGGCGCCTCGTTCGCCGAGTTCAAGCCGCGCATGACCGTGCCGCTTTCGGAGACCAGCCGATTGGCGCAGGTGTTCCAGTCGGGCGAGGATCGCAGCATCCACCGCCCGCGGATGCCCAGCGACGACATCTTTGACTGGCAGTTCCGGGCGAACGGCGACGTGGCGATGGTCTACCCGTTGCACGTCAACCGGGCCCCGTTCGGGCTGTTCTATCTCGAAGGCCCGGCCGCGGCCTTCACCGAAGGCAACCTCAACAGCCTGCGCACCCTGCGCAACCAGGCCGCCCTGGCCCTCAAGTCGCGTTCACGACGCTGATTTCCGACTCGCTGTCGTCAGCTTGGGGGCGGGCGGTGGCGACACCCGCCTCCAGGGTTCGCCAGGTGTTTCCGCCGGCCGCCTTGGCCGCCTTCTTTGCCTGCGTCATCAACGACGACAGATGCTGTTGATGCGTGATGCTCTCCGCCGGCACGCGCACGGCCCCGATGGACAGCGTCATCAACGGAAACAGTCGTCGATTGCCCTGCCGGTCCCGCCCCTCGATGCCCCCGGCCGCTCGGTCGGCCGCCCGGTAGAAGCGGCCGATGCTCGAGGCAAATTCCGCCACCAGCTTGGCCGCGATCGCCTCGCCGCGCGAGGACAGGTGGGTGACGAGGACAAAATCGTCCCCGCCGATGTGGCCGACGAAGTCCCCGCCACTGACGCGCTGCAGAAGATGGCTGACATGCCGGATGATCTTGTCGCCATCTTCGTAGCTGTAATGGTCGTTGTATGGCTTGAAGTGATCGAGATCGACATAGAGCGCCGTGAAGTCGCGTCGCTCATCGATCAGTCGTTGGAGTTCGGCGCGGATCGGGATATTGCCGGGCAACCCCGACAACGGATTGGCGTAGTGCGCGCTCTGCACCTTGATGTCGGTGATCAGGCGCAATAGCTTCGTGAACGAACCCACCCCCGCGTAACGGCCATTGTCGACCACGATGACCGCTTCCTTGCGGTGACCGTACTCGGAGTCGGTCACCAGTCGGGAGACGGTCTCGAGAGGCGTACGCACGTCCACGACGACGGGATGGCGATCCATCAGCCGTTTGATCGGCTTGCGCTGGTACAGGTCGTAGCCGAAGCGATAGAGCAGGCGGTTCATGAACTCGCGGCGCCATACCATCCCGAGCACCTGGCCGGTGGCGTCCACCACGGGGTAGAAATCGATCTCCGGCACGCGCAGGAACAGGTCGGCCACGTCGGCGACCGGGCGGGTCGGAAGCAGGGCCTCGTGGGGTGCGGCCAGGCTGCGGGCGGTCTGGCCGGTCGGTCCGCCCTGTCGAGCGAAGCTGTCCTCCCGCGTGGACGCCCGCTCGATGAGGGGCGGTTCGATCGCTGGGTGGGCGTAGAGGTAGCCCTGGGCCATCTCCACGTTGAGGGTGTTGAGCACCTCCAGGTCGGCCGGGTGCTCCAGTCCTTCACCGACGACCTGGCTGCCCAGCGAGTGGGCCAGGCGCACGATGGTCTCGAGAAAACGGCGTTTCTCGTCGGAGGCGTGAATGCCGTCGACGAAGTACCGGTCAACCTTGATCAGGTCCGGACGGGTCTCGGCCCACACGCGCAAGCCGTTGTAACCGGCGCCCACGTCGTCCAGTGCGACCTGGAAACCCTCGCGCTGAAAGTGGGTGACCGCACGGGCAAGGGAGTCGGTATCCGTGGTCGGGTGCAGTTCGCTGATTTCCATCACGATGCGACGACTCTCGAGTCCGAGCCGTTCCACGCACTTGCCGGTCAGGCTTTTGAGGTGGGCACCTGACTGGACCGACTCGATCATCACATTGAGAAACAGCCGGCTGTCCGGGCCGGGGACCGACTTGGCGAAACGGCGGATGGCCAGCCGATGCGACAAGACGTCCAGCTCGACTAGACACCCGTGTCGCTCGGCTGCATGAAAGAGGTCCAGTGGCCGATGCAACGGGCCTTCCGGGCCACGTAGCAAGGCTTCCCAGCCCACGACCCGGCCACTGTCGCAGGCCACCACCGGCTGGAACAGCGTCGTCAGGTCCTGCTCGCGGAAGAGGCGGCGCAGCTCGTTGGCCTCGTGCGTCAAGGCATCGATCTTTCGGCAGGCCGACTCGGCGATGTCGTGACAGTGCTGGCAGGGGGGCTCGTTTTGCATGGGCGTCGGCTGTCCGGAATCTCGTCAGGCCGGCTTCTGACCCGGCTCGATTGGGGCCGGAAGTGTGCCGTGGTTCCATGAAGGGACCATGACGGTGCCGGGGGTGGCAACGCACCGGATCACCCCCGGCGGCACAAGGGACGCCGTCAATCCGAGGCAGGCCGCTGGATCAGCCCGCGTTGGCGCGGCTAGCCACGAGCCGGTAGAGCGCGGGCAGTACCACCATGTTGAGCAGGGTCGAGGTGGCCAGCCCGCCGAGGATCACCACGGCCATCGGCGCCTGGATCTCGGTGCCCGGCTCCCCCAGCCCCATTGCGAGCGGGATCAGGGCGAGGCCCGCGGTCAGGGCGGTCATCAGGATCGGGGCGAGTCGTTCCATCGAACCGGTCACCACGGCCTCGTCCACGTCCATGCCGTCCCGCGCCAGGGCCTGGAAGCGGCTGATCAGCAGGATGCCGTTGCGGATCGCGATGCCGAACAGGGTGATAAAGCCCACCAGGGCCGCCACCGTGATCACGCCGCCCATCGCCCAGACCGCGGTCACGCCCCCGACCAGGGCCAGTGGGATGTTGACCATCACCAGCAGGGCCAGTCGCAGCGAGCGGAACGCCATCTGCAGCAACAGCAGGATGCCGGCGAGCACCGCGAGCGAGACCCAGCCGATGGTGCGCGTTGCCTCGGCCTCGGCCTCGAACTGGCCGCCGTACTCGATCCGGTAGCCCTCGGGAAGGCTCATGCGCTCGGCGACGCGCGCCTGGATGGCCTCGACGGCCCCGCGCAGGTCCCGACCGGCGACGTTGGCGCTGACCACGAGCCGCCGTTCGGTGTCCTCGCGCAGGATGGTGCCCGGCCCCTGTTCGAACGACGGCGTGGCCAGGGCGCGCAACGGCACCCGATCGCCGATGGGCGTCTGGATCAGGGTGTCGCCCACGGCGAAGCGGTCGTCCCGCGCCTCGTCGGGGAAGCGCACCACCAGATCGAAGCGGCGATTGCCCTCGAAGACCTCGGAGACCACCCGTCCCCGGTAGGCGGTTTCCACCAGGTCGGCCACCTCGGCCACCGTCATCCCGTACCGGGCGATGGCGTCCCGATCGGCGCGCAGGCGCAATTCCGGCACGGCCTGCAGGGGTTCCATGGCCACGTCGACCAGGCCGTCGACCTCCTTCATGGTGGTTTCCAGCTGATTACCCAGGTCTCGGAGCCCGCCCAGCGACGGACCGAAGATCTTCACGGCGATAGCCGCCCGCGTCCCCGAGAGCATGTGATCGATGCGATGCGAGAGCGGCTGACCGATATTGATGTTCACCCCGCTCACCGAGCCAAGCGCCTCGCGGAGATCGGCCAGGAAGGCCGCCTTGCCCTGCGGCAGCTCGCCCAGCACCACCTCCAGCTCGGAGGCATTCGGGCCCTGGGTGTGGGCGTCCAGGGCCGCGCGGCCGGTCTTGCGCGCGACGCTCTCGACCTCATCAAAGCCCAGCAGGATCTCCTCGACCTGCCTGCCGATGCCCGCGGAGGTTTCCAGCGAGGTGCCCGGCGGTGCGGTCAGCTTGATCGTGAGACTGCCCTCGTTGAATTCCGGCAGGAACGAGCGACCGAATTGCCCGATCACCAGCAGGGTGACGATCACCGCGACCACCGAGAGGCCCAGCACCAGCGGGGCGAAGCGCAGGCTGGCGTTCAGGACCGGACGATACAGCCCCTTGGCAAAGCGGATGAGCGGCGGGTCGCGTTCCTCGCCCATCGCGCGATCGCTGGTCAGAAGCCCCAGGCTGAGCACCGGGGTCAGGGTCAGCGCGACCAGCAGGGAGGCGGCGATGGCGATCAGGTAGGCCAGGCCCAGGGGTTCGAGCAGCCGGCCCTCGACGCCGTCAAGAAAGAACAGCGGGGCGAACACCAGCATGATGATCGCGGTGGAGAACACCACCGACTGGCGCACCTCCGCGCAGGCGCGATACACCACGCGCGCGGCCGGGGCGGGCTGGTCGGCGTGACGATTCTCGCGCAGCCGGCGATAGATGTTCTCGACGAAGATGATCGCATCGTCCACCAGCGCGCCGATGGCGATGGTCATGCCGCCGAGGGTCATGGTGTTGATGCCGATGCCCATCCACGTGAGCCCGATCAGCGCGACCACCAGCGACAGCGGGATCGCCAGCACCGAGATCAGGGTGGTACGGAAGCTGAACAGGAAGGCGAACAGCACCACCACGACGAAGATCGCCCCGTCACGCAGGGCCACGGCGACGTTGTCGACCGCCCGGTTGATGAAGTCGGCCTGGCGGAACAGCCCCGGCACGACCTCGATGCCGGCCGGCAGCCCCGGGCGCACCTCGTCCAGTGCCGCCTGGATGCGCTGGTCGAGCTCGAGCGTGTCGGCACCGGGCTGCTTGGAGACGGCCAGGATCACGCCGGGGTCGCCGTTGATGCCGGCATCGCCGATCGGGATGCCGGGACCCTCGACCACCTCGGCGACGTGGCGGATGCGCACGGGCGCGTCGTCGCGCACCGTGATCACCGCCTCGGCGATATCGTTCGGATCGGTCGTGCGGCCGAGGTAGCGCAGCACGTAGTCCTGGCCTCCCTCGCTGATCCAGCCGCCCCCGGCGTTGCGGTTCGCCCGGGAGGCCGCGTCACGGACCTGGTCGAGCCCGATTTGCATCTCCTGGAGACGATCGGGCGAGACCAGTACCTGGTACTCGCGGATGTCGCCGCCCAGCGCGGTGACGTTGGCCACCCCGGGAATGGAGAGCAGTCGCGGGGCCAGCGTCCAGTCGGCGACCTCGCGGGCGAGCATCAGGCTCGACTCGCCGGTGGGCTTGACGCCGAGGAACTCGATCTCGCCCATGATCGAGGTGATCGGGCCGAGCTGCGACACGCCGGCGGCTCGCGGCAGGTCGTCTCTCGCCTGGTCGAGGCGCTCGGTGACGATCTGGCGCGATTCGAGGATGTCCGTGCCCCATTCGAATTCCACCCAGACGATGGAAAAACCCGGCACGGACTGCGAACGCAAGCGGCGCACGTCCTGCGCCCCGTTCATCGCCATCTCGATGGGGTAGCTGACCTGTTGCTCCACCTCCTCGGTGGCCAGGCCTGGCGCCTCGGTCATCACCGTCACCGTGGGGGCGGTCAGATCGGGGAACACGTCCACGGGTGCGTCGCGTGCCGTCACCACGCCCAGCACCAGCAGCAGGGCGGAGGCGGCCACCACCAGCAGGCGGTTCTGCAGCGACCAGTCAATCAGTCGGTCCAGCATGGGATTGCCTCCTTAGTGGGCGTGGCCGTGGCCGATTTCCTGTTCCCCGCGCGAGGCGAGCAGGACGGTGTAGGCGCCTTGCGTGACCACGCGCTCGCCGGCTTGCAGACCGGCGGTGATCGCCACGCGGTCGCCGCTGCGGATGCCGGTCTCGACCTGGCGGCGCTCGAAGCGCTCGCCGCCGTGCTGGACGATCACCACCGCGATGCCGTCGTCGTCGAGAATCGCGGCCCTTGGCACCACGATGGCCATCTGCCCAGAGCCGGTCGAGAAGGCGGCCGACCAGGCCGTACCCGGGATCAGGCGGCCATCGGGGTTGGGCACGTCGAAGACCAGCGGGACTGTGCCGTTTTCCTCGGTGCGGGTGCCGACGTAGGCGAGTTCCGCGCCGGGAAGTCTCTGCCACTGGCCACCGGCCTGGCGTGCCAGCAGGTTGCCGGGTCGCTCGATGCGCGCCATGTCGCCGGGGTAGGCCATGGCCCTGAGCCAGACGCGGCTGTCGTCGAGCAGGGAGAACACGGGCTCGTTGGCGGCGACCACCTCGCCGGCGGCGCGCGGGCTGGCGGTGATCACCCCGCCGATCGGGGCGCGGAGGGCGACGGCGGACGTCGACTGATCACGCTCGCCCTCGAGTTGGCCGAGGCGGGTAGACGCCCGTTCCAGTGCCTGCTGCGCGATGCGGTACTCGGACTGCGCCTTTTCGAGCCGTTTTTCCGAAACGACCCCGTCATCGAAGAGGCGTTGCACGCGATCGCGCTCGGCGCGGGCCAGCGAGACGCGCTCGCGGGCTTCGGTCAGGTCGAGATCGAGCAGGCTGACGTCCTCGGCGCCACTGAGCGGCAGGACGCGCGCCAGCACGTCCCCGGCCTCGACGCGGTCACCGGGGCGTTTCCACTCGCCGCTTTCGGGCGGCACCAGCCGACCGCCGGCCGGTGCGGCGGCCTCGGCGCTCTGGCCCGGTCGCGGCTCGATGCGTGCGGGCACCGACAGGCGCTCGCTGATGAAGTCTTGGAAGGCCTGCTGGACAGCGAAGTCCATGCGCCACTGCTGTTCCTTGAGGAACGCGATATCGCCGGCCTCGTCGCCATGATGGTCTTCGTGACCCTCGTCACCATGGTCGTGACCATGATCGTCGTCAGTGGCACGCGCTTCGCCCGGGGCCGTGACGGTGACATGCCCGACGCCGATTTTCAGCGCATCGTCGCCCGTGCCGAGGATCAGGTCGAGCTGGTAGTGGCCCGGTTTCTCGACGCGGATCTCGGGCAGGAAGATGCCGTCGCGGGCGATCGTTTCGGCCACGTGTTCTTCGACGTGACCGTCATCGCGTTCGAAGCGGTAACGCAGCGGGCCGGACATGACCGGAGAGAAATCATCGAGATGCGTGAGATGCGTGATGTACTTGCCCGGCATGCCCGCGGTCGGCGCGGGGAACTCCATGAACAGCTCCAGCTCACGGGACCAGGTGGTGACCGCGCGCATCGGCGGCTCGTCGTGGGTGGCGTCGGCGGCGCTTGCGTCGATGTGTTCACCGTTTTCATCGTGTGCGTGGCCGTGGTCATCCAGACAGCCGGACAGCGGCAGGCTCAATGCAGCCGCCAGCGCGAGCCACAGGCGCCGGCGGGGAAGGGTAGTCGGGTTCATCGGTCTTGCTCCGGGTGCTCGGTCGTGAGCATCTGGCCGGCGGCCAGACGCAGATCGGATTCGTGCTCGCGCGCCTCAAGCAGCAGGTCGATATACCGCCGCGAGCCGCGGATGTTGGCCTGGGCGGCATCGATCAGTTCGGTCAGGCTCAGCTCGCCCTGCTCGAATCCCCGGCGGGTCTGCTCGAGGACCTGATCGGCCGGCACCAGTACGGCCGTGCGGTGTTCGTCGATATGCTCGAGTGCGCCGGTGAGGCGTGCATGGGTGCGTTCCAGGCGAATGCCGAGGTCACGCTCGGTCACCTGGCGCTCGGCATCCTCTCGGATGGCCCGGCTTTGTGTGGCATCGACGCGGCCACGTCCCTGCGACCATAGGGGCAACTCGACCGAGAGGCCGATGTGGTTGGTGGTTTCGTCTCGGCCGTTGATGTAGGCACGTTCGCGAGCCACGCGGACGGCCAAGTCCGGCAGTCGTTCGGCCCGGGCCTGTTTCACCTCGGCTTGTGCGGCGGCCACTTCCTCGGCGGCCGACTGAAGCAGGGGATGACGATCGAGCTGCTGGCGGAGGATGGCCAGTGTCGGCGGGGTGGGCGGCCGTCGTAGGTCGGGAACGGATACGGAAGCCTGCGTATCGATGCCAAGCAACCCACGGTAATTGGCCAGCGCGGCCTTGCGCTCCTGCTGTGCCTCGTCGAGTTCGGCCCGGGCCTCGGCATTGAGCAGGTTCAATCGCAGGTGTTCGCGTTCGGACAGGTCTCCGGCCCGTGCTCGCCGGTCACCGATGGTCGCGAACCGTTGGGTCCATTCCTGCTGTTCCCGCGCTTGCTCGACGCGCGCCTCGGCCCACTGCAGACGATGAAAGGCCAGCGCGGCACGATGCTCCATGGTCAGTGCGCGCTGGCGCTGCTCGGCTTCTGCCGCCGCGATGCGCTTGTCGGCGGCGTCAGCGCGATGACCGATGCGTCCGTCGATCGGCAGGGCCTGGCGGATCGCGTACTCCTTCACCGACCAGCCGCCCGAGCCGTCCTGGAGGCCGAGCTCGTCACTAAAGGCCAACTCCAGTTCGGGGTTGGGCCAGCGACCGGCCTCGTCGGCCAGGCCGGCACGGCGATTGCGCTCGGCGCGGGCGGCGTCGAGCTCGGGTGCGATGCTCAGAACGCGTTCGACACTGCGCTCGAGCGTCCAGTCGGCGGCCGGCAGCGTCATCGGGAGCAGCAAGAACAGGCTGCCCACGAGCAAGGGGCGATGGGTAGGGCGGACCCACCTCGGGTGAGGCGTCAACGGCATGACGAACTCCTCTGGATCAATGCCCGCAACGGGGGCGGATAACCACGCGCCGATTCACTCGACGGTTGGCGTGGTGCGATCAGGGTGCGGAGTTGTCAGGCGAGGGGAGGGGCGCGTTCCGGTGGGCGCAGCCTGAGAAGCGATGAGCCAGGCGCGGAGGTGGCCAGTGGTGGGCGGATGGCTTGAGTGCGCGGCAGGACGATCAGCAATGCCACCAGGACCAACAGGCCAAGGCCACTGCCGAAGAACTTCAGCAGGGCAAACGACTCGATTTCCACCGCGTCGGCGTGGGCGGCCTGATGGGCGGCGGCTTGGTCCATATGCGCCGGCGTGGCGTGATTGGCATGGTCGCCAGAGGCGTGGATATGCCAGGTGCCGAACACGAGCCCTTGCAGCATGACGGCCACGCACAGCAGCCCGACGAGAAGCCGGGCTTGGGCAATGCGTTGTCGCAGTCGATGGATCAAGGGCAGTCCAGAAGCTGTCGAGTTCGGCCAATCTGGCCAGTCGGAACCACGGAGACTGTAAGGCATGACCCGGCTGGCCACAATAATGCCAGAGGCCCCTGGTTTCGGTTGGGTGCTGTCCGGTCTGGCTGCGCCGATCTGCATGCCTCCACTGGGTCGAGTGGAGTGGGGACGTCTAAAGCGGGATGGTGACCGACATGGCATTATCGGCCCACGCCTACCCGTCATTGGGGCGGGTGGGGTGCAGAAACCACAGGAGGTCTCGTGGCCTGGTTGATTTTCAAGTACCTGACGACAGCCGGGGTAGTGGTGCTGGTGTCCGAGGTGGCCAAGCGCAGCGATAAGCTCGGGGCGTTGATCGCCGCGTTGCCGCTGGTCACGATCCTCGCGCTGATCTGGCTTCATATAGAGACCGGTTCGCCGGAGAAGGTGAGCAACCACGCCTGGTACACCTTCTGGTACGTGGTGCCGACGCTGCCGATGTTCCTGACCTTTCCCTTCCTGCTGGGCCGGATCGGGTTCTGGCCCACCATGCTGGCAAGCGCCGCAATCACGGTCATGTCGTTCTGGTTGTTTACCTTCGTGGCTCGCTATGTCGGCGTGGACTTGATGCCGTGACTTCCGGTCGTGCATCCGGGGCGGCGCGCCCAAGCGGGGGAGGCAGGGTATCCTGTCGGTCTTTTGCGCGTTGGAGTCAGACATGAGTGACATGCCCCCTTGCCCCGAGTGCGGCTCGACCTTCACCTACCACGACGGCACGCTGTTCGTCTGCCCGGAGTGTGGCCACGAATGGTCGGGCGCGGCAGAATCGGACTCCGCGGAGGAGCCGGCGGCGCGCGATGCGCACGGCAACCCGCTGGCTGATGGCGACACGGTGACCGTGATCAAGGACCTCAAGCTCAAGGGCGGCTCCGGGGTGGTCAAGGTGGGCACCAAGGTCAAGAACATCCGTATCGTCGAGGGTGACCACGACATCGACTGCAAGATCGAGGGGTTCGGCCCGATGAAATTGAAGTCCGAGTTCGTCAAGAAGGCCTGATCGGTTCGACGGCTGGTCATCGACTGGCGACTGGCCCGCAGGAAGCAGAGTTGCCCTAGGGAGGAAAACGATGACTCGACGTGAATCGCTGCCCGTGCGCGCCATCTCGCTCGACGAGGTGGTCGCGGGCGCCGATCGCCTGGCCCGGATGCTGCGCGAGAGCGGCTATCAGCCGGATACCGTGATCGCCGTGGCCCGCGGCGGCTTCATGCCGGCGCGCTTTGTCTGCGACTTCCTGGGCGTCTCGCGGTTGATGAGCGTCAAGGTGCAGCACTACGCCGCCGGTGCGCACGCCGGGGCCGAGGCGCTCGTGACCGTGCCGCTGGGTGGTCCCATTGAGGGCGAGCGGGTCCTGGTGGTCGACGACGTCAACGACAGCGGCGAAACCTTGCGGGCGTTGCACGACTACCTTGCCGATCTCGATCCGGCAACGGTGCGCACGGCGGTGCTGCACGAGAAGGCGGTGACGGCCTGCCGGGCGGACTTCGTGGCCGAGTCGATTCGGGAATGGCACTGGATCCTCTACCCCTGGGCGGTGGTCGAGGACGTCGGCCAGTTCCTGCGTGACATGGACCCGGCACCGACCACGCGGGCCGAGGCCCTGGCCCGGCTGCGCGACGAGCACGAGCTGGTGCTCGGTGACGTCGAACTCGAGCGGGTGATCCACTTTCATGGCCTGGCACTGGCCGGCTCGTAACGTCATGGCCGGTCGCGTCCGGCGGCTCAGTACCTCACCTCGATCACCTTGTATTCCCGACCGGGTGGCCCGACCAACGCCACGAGCTGGTCGCGGGTCAGCGGGAACCGGTGGCAGACACGGCCATCCGCCGTGCACAGCGACGGTGATTGACGTTGTCCGGCGCAGTGCGAGCACAGGCTGACCGATTCGAGCCCGATATCGCCAAAACCGATGAAGTAGCCATCGCCCTCGAAGCTCGGGTAGGCGCGGGCACGCGCCTTCCAGGTCTCCGGCCATTGCGGTGGTGGCTCAAAGCGCGGCAGGTAGCGTGCTACCTCGGCGGGCGTCAGCGCCTCGAGTGTCACGGGGCGTTCGGCCCCTGGCAGGGGCAGGGCGAGCGCGGGCAGCTCGTCGGCGGGCAGCTCGCGGGTGTCGATGCGCAGCAGGTAGAAGCGCTCGGCGTCGGTTGCCTCGATTTCGCCGCCGAAGGCCGTGATGGGGCCGGCCTCGAAGCGCGTCGTGTTCGCGCAGGCGGTGAGCAGAGTGGCGCATAGCATCACCGTGAGCAGCCGGCCCATCCGTCGCCCCGTCACGGTGACTCCCTGGCAGGTCATCAACCGATCGCCAGCAGGACGGCCTGCGCGAGCAGCGCCGCGGTGCTCAGGATCACGCCCAGCCACGGGATCCAGCGTGGCACGTCGGGCACGTCCTCGGGTTGGCCACGGCGCTTGAGCACGATCAGCGAGGCGTTCACGGTCACGAAAACGGCCAGCATGATCGCGCTGGTGAGGTTCGCGAGCGTGGCCAGCGGCAGGAACAGCGCCAGCACGAGGGTGGTGGCGGTCACGGCCAGGGTCGCGATCACCGGGGTGTGGGTGCGTGGGTGCACGCGCCCGAGGATCATCGGAGCGCCGGCGCGGTCGCGGCCCATGTCCATCAACAGGCGCGTGGCCATGATGATCTGGCCCAGCGCGCCGTTGACGATGATGAACAGGCTGATCAGGCCCAGCGGCACGCCCGGATGCCCCATGGCCTCGACCACCGCCACCAGCGGGGCGTGGGCGCCGGCCAGGTCCGCCGGGGCGAGCACGCTGGTCGCCGCGATGGCCACCAGCGCGTAGACGGTGAGCGAGATAATCACGGCGGCGACGATCGCGCGCGGCATGGTGCGCTTGACGTCACGGACCTCCTCGGCGAGGTTCGACATGTCCTCGAAGCCGATGAACGAGTAGAAGGCGAGGAAGGCGCCCAGGAACAACCCGGTGACCATGCCGAACTCGAGCCCGCCCAGCGATTCGGCCAGCCGCAGCGGCGCATCCCCCATCGCCGGGGCGGCCACCCAGACCACGTAGGCCAGCCCGCCCATGCCGAGCAGGGTGGTCGCGGCCATGAACCAGGCGCTCTCGCGCATGCCCGCGATGGCGATCCCGCCCAGTGCCAGGGTGACGAGGATCAGTGTCCCGGCGCGCGGCAGGTCGATGAACAACGACGCGTAGCGCTCGAAGCCCGTCAGGATGGTCGCCCCCGAGACGACGCCCGTGGCCACCAGCCCCCAGCCGATCGCGATGCACAGCCCGCGGCGACCAAATGCCTGGCGGGCGTAGTCGATCGGCCCGCCGGCCTCCGGGATGCGCGCGGTGAGTTCGCTGAATGACAACGCGGTGAGCGAGGCGACCAGCGCGGCGAGGACGAAGGCGAACGGCGTGAGCAGGCCGGCCGCGCCGGCGACTTCGCCGATTACCACGTAGATCCCGGCCCCGAGGATGGTGCCCAGCCCGTAGAGCGTCAGCAGTATCGGGCCGAGCTCGCGCTGGAGCACGGGTGGTCGGGGCGCGGGGAGGCCCACCGGTTGGGGTGGTTCGCCGTCCCTGGTGTTTTTCTCGTGCGTCATGCCTCGAAGTGTAAGCGTCGGGGGCGGCCGCAGACGAGTCGATGCGCCCGGTGCGGTACGCTGGTCGCGGGTTCGAACCCACGACACACGACCCCGATGAGGAATCCCTCTGCATGCGAGCCTTCCTGCTATTCCTTTCCGTCGCGGCCCTGTTGCTGTCCGGATGCGGCGATCGTGGCGCGCCCGGCGCCCTGGCCTCGCCCTTCGACACCGAGCATCTGGTCGTGGCCACGCGCAACGGCCCGACGGCCCGTTACCAGGGGCGTGACGGGGCGGCGACCGGTCCGGAACACGACCTGGTCACGGCCTTTGCCAACAGCCGTGGCTGGACGGTGGAGTGGCGGGAGTTCGAGTCGACCGCGGGGGTGCTCGATGCGCTGGAGACCGGGCAGGTCCACCTGGCGGCGGCGGGGCTGACGCACCTGCCGTCCCGCAACGAGCATTTCGAGCCGGGCCTGGTGCACGGCGAGGTGGTCCAGCAGGTGGTCTGCCATCGTGACGACCGACCGTTGCCCGACACGCCCGAGGCACTGGCCGGGGTGGACCTGCAGGTCACCGACGAGTCGAGCTACGTCGCCCGGCTCGAGTCACTGGCGCGGACGGTGCCGGGGCTCGCGTTCGTCGCCGATGACTCGCGCAGCAGCGAGGTGCTCCTCACCCAGGTGGCAACCCAGGAGGTGGAATGCACGGTCGCCGACTCATCGATCGTTCGTCTCGTGCGCCGTTACTGGCCGCACCTGGAGGTCGCGATGAACCTCGATGAGGCCGAGTCGGTCGGCTGGTACGCCGCCGGTTCTCGGCCGGAGCTGGCGGAAACCACGCGTCACTGGCGACAGGGCGAACTCGGCGAAGCGGCGGTGGCCGCCATGCGCGAACGCTATTACGCCCACATCGGCGAGTTCGATTTCGTCGACCTCCGGGCGCTCAACCGTCGGCTCGACGAGCGATTGCCGCGCTACCTCGACGAGTTTCGCCAGGCCTCGGAGGAAACGGGGCTGGCCGTCGACCTGCTTGCCGCGATGGCCTACCAGGAGTCGCACTGGGACCCGCAGGCAACCTCGCCGACCGGGGTGCGCGGGATCATGATGCTCACCCGGCCGACGGCCGAGTCGCTGGGCGTGGACGATCGACTCGATCCGCGCCAGTCCATCCTTGGCGGGGCCCGCTACCTGGCCGACCGACGAGCCCGCCTGCCCGAGGACATCCCCGAACCCGATCGCACCTACCTGGCGCTGGCGAGCTACAACCTCGGTCGGGCCCATGTGCTCGACGCCCGCCGGCTCGCCCGCGAGCTGGGGCGCGACCCGGACTCCTGGGCCGACATGCGCGAGGTGCTGCCGCTCAAGGCCGACAAGCGCTACTACCCGCAGACCAAGTACGGTTACGCCCGCGGCTACGAGTCGGTGCACTACGTGCGGCGCATCCGCAACTACCGCGACGTGATCGGCCAGGCGCTTGCCGACTGACGCCAGGGGAGGGGGAGCTCAGCGGTCGGTCGCCGGCCCCGATTCCCGTGATGCCGCACCGGCACGTCGAGCGGGCCCCTGGTTTTCCTCGTGGCAACGCATCATCGGGTCGACCGGGGTGAGGCTGATCTGGGCATCGCCATGCGTGATCAGGTCGCGCAGCAGCATGATGATCCCGGCAACGCAGAGGAACAGGCCGAAGTTCAGCGCCGTGGCCTGGAAATGCCGCAGGACGAAGAACAGGCCGGCCTGCTCGGCGGGGATCCACAGGATGGGTGCCATCACGCCGAGCAAGGCGATGAACGAGTAGACCATGAAGCGGATGAAGTGCAGGGGCACCCGCTTGATCGACAGGCCGTAGACGATGGTGGCGACGATCAGCACGCTGGCCATGGCCTGCGCGGCGATCATCGCCCGGTCGGTGATCGCCTTGATGCGCGATTCCTCGTAGGTCGCCCCGCTGGTCTCGGTGAAGACCTCGAGCAGGATGGCGTTGCCGGCCAGGTACGCCAGGCTCAGAAAGAACGGGATCATCAACAGCGGGTTGTGACGCATCAGCTTGAAGCCGGTGGCGCTGTACCAGACCAGCAGCCAGAGCGGGATCGAGAGCAGGTAGATGAAGGTCGCAATCGTGATGGCCATGACGATCCGGTATTCGTTGGGGTGGCTGAGATGTATTCCTTAGCCTGCTAAGAAACAGGGCGCCGGCCAGTGTAGCGAGTTGCACCCGCGCCGAACAGTGGCCAAAAGGGCAGGTCGGCGTGAGGGTGTGATGCACGGGCCAACAACGAAAAAGCCCCGGCTTTGCCGGGGCTGATCGGGTCCGCGAGACGGCGGGAATCAGTAGTCGGTTTCTTCTTCCATCTTGTCGCCGGCCTCTTCGGCCTTGCCACCCATCTCGTCGGTGGCCTCCTCGATCTCGTCACCAGCCTCTTCCATGGTCTGGTCGATCTGCTCGCCGGCCTCCTCGGCCGGGCCTTGCTCTTCGGCGCAGCCGGCCACGGTCAGACCCAGTGCCATCATCAGCGCGATCAGTGCATTGCGTGCGTTCATCGTTTGCTCTCCATGTCGTGCCGGTCGGTGCCGGCGAATGAGTGTCGGACTCGGAAATTCAACTGGCAGTTTCGGTTGCCGGCCCCTTTGAGGCGCTCCGTGTCGACAAGTTCAGAATCCGTCGACCCGGCGCACCTCGTCAATCGAAAGCTGACCCGGACGCGGCCAGACATCGTTGGCCTTCTTGCCGATCGCGACCATGAACGAGATCAGGTGATCGTCGGGCAGGTTGATCAGGCGACCGACGGCCTCGAAATCGAAGCCGTCCATGGGGCAGGAATCGAGCCCCATTTCCCGGGCGGCCAGCATCAGGCTCTGTCCGGCGATGCCGCAGCTGCGCATGACCTCGTCGCGCTCGACCTGCGGCTTGTCACGGTAATAGGCATCGATCGCCCCGGCCATCATTTCGCGCACCTCGGCCGGGGCATCCCGCCAGACGCGTTCGGCCTCGTTTTGCCAGACGTCACGACGGCCCGTGAGGATCACCAGCATCGAGGCGTCGGTCACCTGGGCCTGATCCCAGGCCACCTCCCGGATCGCCTGGCGACGGGCAGGATCCCGGACCACGACAAACCGCCAGTGCTGCAGGTTGAACGCGGTGGGCGACTGCATCGCCAGTTCGATCAGCCGGTCCTGGTCGGCCTCGGATAATTGGTGTTCCGGGTCGAATTGCTTGATGGCGCGTCGGGTTGCAATCGCCTCGCTGACTCGCATGCAGTCTCCTCGTGCGGTGGATTCGGGTACGGGAGTATAGGCATCGAGTCGGCGGTTCGCCGGAGGGCTTGCGCGGGGGCGTTCGGTTCAGAATGACTTGCCGCGCAAGGCGCGCAGCAGGGCACGCGCCTGTTTGGCTGGCTTGTGGTGTGGGTTGAGTTCGCGTTCGGCACGCTGCTGCTCGGCGACCAGCCGGCGCTTCTCGATGCTCTCCGGTGTCTCCCGGTAGAGCAGCGCCGCCTCGCTGGCCGGTCCGCGTTTGGGATTGAGTGCCTCGACATCCACGACGAACCGCATGCCCGCCTTGCCGATGGTGAGCCGGTCGCCGGGCTTCACCGATTTGCCGCGCTTGGTCACGGTCTGGCCGTTGAGCTCGATCTTGCCGCCGTCGATCGCCGCCGAGGCGAGCTGGCGGGTCTTGAAGAAACGGGCGGCCCACAGCCAGGTATCGAGCCGTTGGCTGTCCTGGGCGGTCGATGCGGACGCGGATTGACCTGTCTTGGCGGATTTTTTCACGGTAACTGCGGCAATAGCGTCGGCCGGTAGGCTACGATTCGGGTCTGTTTCGGACGACGTGCGCGTGTCGTCCGCGGTTTTTTCGATGTGGAGGCATCATGCAACTCGAACTGATCAGCTTCAAGCTCTGTCCCTTCGTCCAGCGCTCGGTGATCACCCTCAAGCACAAGGGCGTGCCGTTCGATACCACCTTCATCCAGCTCAACGACCCGCCGGCCTGGTTCGACGAGGTCTCTCCACTGGGCAAGGTGCCGGTGCTGAAGGTCGACGGCGAGGTGCTGTTCGAGTCGGCGGTGATCAACGAATTCCTCGACGAATCCTTCGGCGAGCGGATGCTCTCCGCCAATACCCTCGAGCGCGCCCAGCAGCGGGCGTGGATCGAGCTGGGCTCGGCGGGCATCATGGCGATGTTCGGCGCGATCACTGCCGCGGAGGAATCCGCCAGTGCCGCCAAGCGCGCCGAGCTGGCCAAGCTGTTCGGGCACCTGGAAAAGCACCTGGCCAAGCAGCCGCCGGCCCCGTTCTTTGCCGGCAAGACGCTGTCGCTGGTGGACACCTCGTTCGCGCCGCTGTTCCAGCGCCTGTTCGCCCTGCCGGAATCCCTGCTCGACTGGAACGCGATCCCGACGGTGATGCGCTGGGGCGAACGACTGGCCGACGAGCCGGTGATCCGCGACTCGCTGCCCGAGGGCTTCGACGACCTGTTCCCGATGATGCTGAAAAAGCAGAACGGCTGGTACGCGCAGCAGTATCTCGCGGACTAACTCTATCCGACTGGGCGTGACGTTCAGCCTCGCTCGAGGCGGCGGTTGATCGCGCTGCCGGCACCGGCGCCCAGCACGATGCCGGCCCCGACCCACAGGGCGAACCCCTTGCCCTCGCCGATCATCGCCAGTGCCGTGCCCGGGCAGACCCCGGTTCCGGCCCAGCCCAGACCGAACAGCACCGCGCCCACGATCAGCCCGCGCTTGAACGGCTTGTGCTGGATCGTGATCGGCTCCCCGGTGTTGCGCGCCCGCCAACCCCAGCGCGCGGCCATCCAGGTCAGCACCCCGCCCAGGGCGACCGCCGTGGCGATCACCCACAGCAGGCGCAGGTCCTCGAACAGCAACAGATCGCTGATGATCGCCGGGCTGGTCGCCCCGGCGCGGCTCAGGAGAAAGCCAAAGCCGATACCGAAGGCAAGGAAAAGCAGGTTGCGTCGACTCAGCACGGCTCAGACCCCCAGCATCCAGGCGGCCAGCTGGGCGCTGCCCACGGCGACGGCGAAGAACACCGCCGAGGCGACCAGGCTGGCCGGTGCGCCCATCGCCACGCCGGCAATCGTGTGGCCCGAGGTGCAGCCCCCGGCCAGTCGCGCGCCCAGGCCAATCAACAGTCCGCCGATCAGCCACCAGAGGGCCGAACCCAGGCTCGATTCCGGCACCAGCGCGGTGTAGAACACGCCGAATTCCGCGGCCGTGCCCTGCCAGCCGGGCGCGCCGTCGGTCAGCGCGGCAAGCAGGCCGCCGAGCACGATCCCGAGCAGGAACACGATGCGCCAGTCGGCCTCCCGGTCGCGTTTGACGCCGGGGCGGAGAAAGGAGGCGAGGTTGGCAAAGCCGGTCGAGCAGGAGAGCGGCTGGTCGGCCAGCCAGCGTTGCGCGAAGGCGAGCAGGGCGATCAGTGCCCCGACCAGCACCGGCGTCCATAGCGGCGAGAAGAGGGCCTCGATAACGGTTGCGATTTCCATTGGCGACAGGGGCTTGGCTTGTGGTCTGAGAGAGCCCGTTACGGTAGCGATCCTTGCCCATCCGCGCCAACAGATGTTTTTTACCGGCCCATAACGACAAACACCCCCGTTAATCGGGGGTGAAGCAGTGGGCCCGGACCGCGTCGAGTCCGGTCAGCCGCAACGATCAATCAGGACGGTCAGTCCGGGCGATCGCCGGCCTCGCCCTTTTCCGGCAGGGTGATATTGAGCTCGAACAGTTCGAACTGCTCGTTGTGCTCGACCTCGAATTTCACCGCATCGTCCTCGACGTGAACGTACTTGCGGATCACCTCGAGGATCTCCTTCTGCATCTCGGGCAGGTAGTGCGGTGCCCGGTTCTGACCCTGGGCGCGCTCGTGGGCGATCAGGATCTGCAGACGCTCCTTGGCCATCTTGGCCGACGGATCCTGGGAACGGTTACGAAAGATATCCAGCAATCCCATGGCTTAACTCCGACCGAACAGGCGACCGAGAAAGCCCTTCTTCTCGGTCTCGATGAATCGCATCGGGCGTTCCTCGCCCAGCAGACGGGCGACGGCGTCCTGGTAGGCCTGGCCGGCGTCGGTGTTCTCGTCGAGAATCACCGGGCGACCGGCGTTGGAGGCCTGCAGTACGGCGTTGGATTCCGGGATTACGCCCAGCAGCGGCACGGCCAGGATCTCGAGCATGTCCTCGACCGAGAGCATCTCGCCGGTGCCGACGCGGTCCGGGGCGTAGCGGGTGATCAACAGGTGTTCCTTGATCGCCGTCTCGCCATCCTTCGCCCGGCGCGACTTGCTGGCCAGGATGCCCAGCATGCGGTCGGAATCGCGCACCGAGGAGATCTCGGGGTTGGAGACCACGATGGCCTCGTCGGCGTAGTACATCGCCAGCTGCGCACCGCGCTCGATGCCGGCGGGCGAGTCGCAGACGATGTAGTCGAAGCCCTCGGCGCGCAGGTCGTCGAGGACCTTGCCGACGCCTTCCTCGGTCAGGGCGTCCTTGTCCTTGGTCTGCGAGGCGGGCAGGACGTAGAGGTTGTCGACCTCCTTGTGGCGGATCAGTGCCTGGTTGAGGCCTGCCTCGCCCTGGATGACGTTGACGATGTCGTAGACCACGCGGCGCTCGACGCCCATGATCAGGTCGAGGTTGCGCAGGCCGACGTCGAAGTCGATCACCACGGTCTTCTTGCCGGCCATGGCCAGGCCGCTCGAAATCGCGGCACTGGTCGTCGTTTTACCAACGCCGCCCTTGCCGGAGGTTACCACCAGGACTTTGGACACGGATTGTCTCCCTAATCGCGAAAGATTGTTGACGTCATACTGCCCCGAGGGGCGGGGTCGTCAGGTGGGGCGGACTGTGCCACAAAGGCGAGCCCTTTCCCAACGACCGCGAAATTCTTCCCTAAGCGCCAAATGCGCGGCACTCAGTCGAACGGATGGACCACCAGTTGGCCATCGACCAGTTCCACCACCACGCGCTTGCCCCAGGCCGGGTGCCTTGCCAACTGCTCGCCATCGAGGAAGGTGCCGCAGATGGCGATGATTTCCGGTTCGAAGGACTCGCAGAAGATGCGAGCCTCGGTCTGGTTGCCGGCGCCGGCCGCGGCCGTGCCCTTTAGGGCGCCATGGATGTAGATCGAACCGTCGGCCACCACGCGCGCCCCGGCCCCGACCGTGTTCATCACCACCATGTCCTGGCCCTGGGCGTAGAGTTCGGTCCCTGAGCGTACCGGGTGGCGCAGGATCATCGGCGCGACCGGGCCGGCCGGGGCAGCCTCGGCGTTCGGGGCCGCCGGTTCCGGAGCAGGCTCCGGTGTGGGGTCGGCCACTGGCTCGGGTTCCGGCGGCGAGGCCGGGGGCGCCTTTGGAGTCGCCGGCGAGGCGGCCGCGGCCTGGTCGTCGAAGACCGGCAGGTCGGCGCCGCGCGCCTGGGTCTTTTGCTGGTCGTTGCCGTGGACCACGCCCACCGGTTCGAGGCGGTAGTTGCGCAGCAGGCTGACCAGCGCCGGGAAGTCGATCCACTTGCCGCTGTCGGCGATGGCCGCGAGATCGATCACGCAGGGCTCGCGCTCGTCGCCGACGCCCGGGTTGCCGAAGCGTTCGCTCAGGCTGCGGGTGAGCTTGAGCAGGTGCGTTTCATACAGGTGAACGTGGGTGAGCGTCAGCGAGCGCTGGTCGATGTCGAGGGCGGGGGCGCCCGTCCTGGCGGCCTTGCGGGTAGTGGCGGTCATGAAGGGTGTCGTTCTCGTCCTGACGGTGGTTGGCTAACCGGTCCTCGCCCCGTCACAGGCGGCAGAGGGCCAGTCGGAATTCGATGTCCTCGTGGACCTGTCGGGGGTGGCCGTTCTCCCGGTCCAGCGTCATGAAGCGCACGGTGAAGCGGTGCTTGCCGGCGCTGATTTCGGGGTACGAATCGGTGTCCTCGTCGATCATCACGCGCAGCAGCTGGTAGGGCGTCGCGCTCTCGATGCTCTGCTGCAGGAATCCCTCGTCGGCGACCACGGACATGGTGTCGACGCTGTTGCGGATCAGGCTGATCACCAGCTCGTTGGCCTGGCGTATGTCGGCGAAGGGCTCGAGCCAGGTGTCGATGTCCTCGCGGCGCTCGTGTTCCGGCAGGCCCAGCCAGTAGTGCAGGCCGGGGATGTCGAACTCGCACAGCGCGCCGGGGATCGAGGCGCGCTGACGCACGGCGTTGAGCAGCTCGTGGTTCTTCAGGTGCGCGCCGGGCTGGGCGTGGTAGCCGTGCAGGGCCTTGATCAGGCCGTTCTGCTGGTCAAGCAGGGCGTTGAGCTTGTCGCGGTCGACGCCGGGCGAGTCCGGCACGTTCATCAGCCGGGCCTGCTGGCGCTCGAGTTCCTTGATCAGTTCGCGCTTGATGTCGATGCGCGAGAGCACATCGGCCGCCTCGAGCAGCAGGAGCACCGTACAGAGCGTGTCGTCTCGCGAGTTGCTCGTCAGGTGATGGTCGATGCGCGCGAACAGGTGGTCGAGCCTCAGGCAGGCCCGGATCCGTTCATTCAGCGGTTGCTCGTAGATTTTCAGAGGTGCGTTCCGATCCATTGGATGCCGATGCGGGTCGAGGGTGTGTCGGCCGTCTCGCGTTAGGGAAACTTTGCACGAATGCCATGCCGCTCTGGCCTGTCGAGCCGTTCGTGATCAAGGCACGTCGTCGCCGGCGTGCCGGTGGCCACGCCAAGACGGCGCAACGCCGAGCACGGGCGGCTCGACAGGCCCCGCAGGGCGCGCCTTGAGCCGGACATCTGCTGTGTTGCCGTCCTCGGAAAGGGAATCACCCTTCCGCGTCGGACGGCCGCCTTGCATCTGCCCGGCTCAAGGCGCGCAGAGCGGTATGCCATTCGTGCAAAGTTTCCCTCGCCATTCTCGGCCTGCTAGCGGGATAACTCAACTCCCGCGAGCATTCGCGGCCCGTGGCGGCCTGCGAGACGGTCAGTCCGGCTCGTACCCCAGGATCGGCGCCAGCCACTTCTCGGCCTCCGATCGCGACCAGCCCTTGCGCTTGGCGTAGTCGTCCACCTGGTCCGGGCCGATGCGGCCCACGCCGAAGTAGCGTGCTTCCGGATGGGCGAGATACCAGCCGGAGACGGCGGCCCCCGGGTGCATGGCGTACGAGTCGGTCAATTCCATTCCGATTCGCTCGGGCGCCAGGAGTTCCCAGAGCAGGCCCTTCTCGGTGTGATCCGGGCAGGCGGGATACCCCGGGGCGGGGCGGATGCCCTGGTATTTCTCGGCGATCAGCTCGTCGTTGGAGAGGTCCTCGTCGGCGGCATACCCCCAGAATTCCTTGCGCACCCGCTCGTGCAATCGTTCCGCGAAGGCCTCGGCCAGTCGGTCGGCCAGCGATTGCAGCAGGATCGCGTGGTAGTCGTCGTTTGCCTCTTCGAAGCGCTTGACGTGCGGCTCGATGCCCAGCCCCGTGGTCACGGCGAACCCGCCGATCCAGTCCTTGACCTTGCTGCCGGTCGGCGCGACGAAGTCGGCCAGGCACTGGTTGGGCTTGCCGCCGGAACGCGGCATCTGCTGGCGGATGTGGTGCAGGGTCGTCTTCACGCCCTGGCGCGACTCGTCGGTGAATACGCGGATGTCGTCGTCGATCGAGGCGGCCGGCCAGAAGCCGTATACGGCGTTGGCGGTGAGCCACTTCTCCTCGACGATCTGCTTGAGCATGGCCTGGCCGTCCTCGTAGAGCTTGCGGGCCTCGGTGCCCACTTTCTCGTCCTCGAGGATCGCCGGGAACTTGCCGAACAGCTGCCAGCTCTGGAAGAACGGCGTCCAGTCGATGCGCTCGACGATCTCCTCGAGCGGATAGTCCTCGAGGATATGCACACCCGGCTCGCGCGGCGCGACCGGGGTGTAGTCCTCGAAGTCGACCCGCTGGCGGTTGTCGCGTGCCTGCTGGATCGAGACGCGCTTGGCCTCCTTCTGATTGGCCTGGCGTCGGGCGACCACCTTGGCGTATTCGCCCTCCACCTCGTCGACGAAGGCCTGCTTGTTCTTGCCCAGGAGCTTGGATGCCACGCCCACGGCGCGCGAGGCGTCGAGCACGTGGATGACCGGATGGTCGTAGACCGGGTTGATCTTCAGCGCGGTGTGGAGCTTGGAGGTGGTTGCCCCCCCGATCATCAGCGGGATGTCGAAGCCCTGGCGCTGCATTTCGCTGGCGACGTTGGTCATCTCCTCGAGCGACGGGGTGATCAGGCCGGACAGGCCGATCAGGTCGGCGTTCTCTTCGCGGGCGGTGTCGAGGATCTTCTGCGCGGGGACCATCACGCCGAGATCGATGATCTCGAAGCCGTTGCACTGCAGGACCACGCCGACGATGTTCTTGCCGATGTCGTGGACGTCGCCCTTGACCGTGGCCATGACCACCTTGCCGGCCGACTGGACCTCGCAGGACTCCTCCTCCATGAACGGCAGCAGGTGGGCGACGGCCTTCTTCATCACCCGCGCGGACTTGACCACCTGCGGCAGGAACATCTTGCCGGCGCCGAACAGGTCGCCGACGACGTTCATGCCGTCCATCAGCGGGCCCTCGATCACGTGCAGGGGGCGCTCGGCCCGCAAGCGGGCCTCCTCGGTGTCCTCGACCACGTACTCGTCGATCCCCTTGACCAGGGAGTGTTCGAGGCGCTTTTCCACCGGCCAGTCGCGCCAGGCGAGATCCGGGCCGGAGGATTTCTCCCCGCCGGAGTCACGGTAACGGTCGGCGATCTCCAGCATGCGGTCGGTGGCGTCGTCTCGCCGATTGAGGACGATGTCCTCGACCGCCTCGCGCAGTTCGTCGGGGATCTCGTCGACCACGGTGAGCTGGCCGGCGTTGACGATGCCCATGTCCATGCCCGCGCGGGTGGCGTGGTAGAGGAACACGCTGTGGATCGCCTCGCGGACCGGCTCGTTGCCGCGGAAGGAGAACGAGACGTTCGAGACGCCGCCGGAGACCAGCGCGTGCGGCAGGTGTTCCTTGATCCAGCGGGTGCCCTCGATGAAGTCGACCGCGTAGTTGTTGTGCTCCTCGATACCGGTGGCGATCGCGAAGATGTTCGGGTCGAAGATGATGTCCTCGGGCGGGAAGCCGATGCCGGTCAGGAGATCGTAGGCCCGCTGGGCGATCTCGCGGCGCCGCTCGAGGCTGTCGGCCTGGCCGTCCTCGTCAAAGCCCATCACCACCGCGGCCGCGCCGTAGCGCTGCACCGTGCGCGCCTGCTCGAGGAAGGACTCCTCACCCTCCTTGAGCGAGATCGAGTTGACCACGGCCTTGCCCTGGACGCACTTCAGGCCCGCCTCGATCACCTCGAACTTCGAGGAGTCGATCATGATCGGCACCCGCGAGATGTCCGGCTCGGCGGCGACCAGGTTGAGGAAGCGCTGCATCGCCTCGACGCCGTCGATCAGGCCCTCGTCCATGTTGACGTCGATCATCTGCGCGCCGTTCTCGACCTGCTGGCGCGCCACGTCCAGTGCGGTGTCGTAGTCGCCTTCCTTGATCAGGCGGCGGAAGCGCGCCGAGCCGGTGACGTTGGTGCGCTCGCCGATGTTCACGAACAGCGAGTCGGGGGTGATGTTGAACGGTTCGAGGCCCGACAGGCGGCAGGCGACCTCCGGCTGGACGGGTTTGCGCGGGGCGACGCCCTCGACGCGCCGGGCCATCTCGGCGGTGTGCGCCGGGGTGGTGCCGCAGCAGCCGCCGATGATGTTCAGCAACCCCGCCTCGGCCCACTCGCCGATCGAGGCGGCCATCGGGTCGGCCTCCAGATCGTATTCGCCCAGCTCGTTGGGCAGCCCGGCGTTGGGGTGGGCGGAGACGAAGTACTCGCTGACCCGTGAGAGTTCGGCGACGTACTGGCGCAAAAGATCCGGGCCCAGCGCGCAGTTGAGACCGATCGACAGCGGCCGGGCATGACGCAGGCTGTTGTAGAAGGCCTCGGTGGTCTGGCCCGAGAGGGTGCGGCCCGAGGCGTCGGTAATGGTGCCGGAGATCATCACCGGCCAGCGCTGCCCGTGCGCGACGAACAGCTCCTCGAGGGCGAACACCGCCGCCTTGGCGTTGAGCGTGTCGAAGATGGTCTCGATCAGGAAGATGTCGACGCCGCCCTCGATCAGGGCCTCGGCCGACTCCCGGTACGCCTCGACCAGCTCGTCGAAGCTGGTGTTTCGGTAACCGGGATCGTTGACGTCCGGCGAGATCGAGGCGGTGCGGTTGGTCGGCCCGAGGATGCCGGCGACGAAGCGCGGCTTGTCCGGGGTCTCGGCGGTCTTGGCGTCGGCGGCCTTGCGGGCGATCTGCGCGGCGACGACGTTAATCTCCCGCGAGAGCTCCTCCATCTGGTAGTCGGCCATCGCGATGCGCGTGGCCGAGAAGGTGTTGGCCTCGATGATGTCCGCGCCGGCATCCAGGTACTGGCGATGGATGTCCTCGATCACGTCCGGGCGGGTCAGCACCAGCAGATCGTTGTTGCCCTTGAGATCCACCGGCCAGTCGGCGAAGCGCTCGCCGCGGAAGTCGGCCTCCTCGAGCCTGGCGTTCTGGATCATCGTGCCCATGGCGCCGTCGAGCACCAGGATGCGCTGGCGCATCAGGTCACGGAGCTGGTCGAAAACGGGGTGGTCTCGGTCGATCGAAGTCATGGGCGACGCGGCGTCCTGGACCGTCCGGCGGGCCGACTAAGGCCGGGCGCCGGACGATGGGTGAGTGGCGTTTAAAGCGCCGCAGTATAACGCCATTCGGGCAGGCGGGGGCGGGGCCCGAGGCCAATGCGGAGAGTCAGTGGCGCTGGTTCGAGCGGGCCTGTCGCAGCCGTTGGCGACGCTGGGCCTGCCGGCGGCGCTTGTGGGCGGCGATATTGAGTCGCCACAGCAGGCGAATGGTGGCAAAGCCGATCAGGGCACTGACGAAGGACAGGGTGACCAGCCCCACGCCGAGCGGCAGCCAGATAACGGGGAGCTGGCTCATCGCGTAGCCGATGCTCATGGCCCCCTGTTCGCCGGTGGGCGGATCGAGCGAGGCGCCAGTCAGCAACGCGCCCACCTGGTAGGCGAGCCAGAGCAGGGGCGGGATGGTCAGGGGGTTGGTCGTCCAGACCAGGGCCACGGCCAACGCGATGTTGACGCGCATGGCGATGGCGCCGACCGCGGCGATCAGCATCTGGCCGGGCAGGGGGATGAAGGCGAGGAACAGGCCGAGGGCGACCCCGCCGGAGACCGAGCGGCGGTTGAGGTGCCAGAGGTTGGGGTCGCCGAGGAACTGGGCCACCGGCCGCAGGAACGGCTGGTTGACGATCCGGTGGCGGCTGGGTGTCAGGCGACGAAAGAACTTGCGTGGCATTCGGGCCTCGTCAAACGTCGGCTTGCCGGTGGCGCGGGCGGGGCGGTGATTCCGGCGTTAGCCGGGTTTCGCCGCCATCCTCGCCCGTCGGCCACGGCCTGGATAATCCGGATTACAGGCTCTTGAGCAGGTCGCGGACCTTGCGGCTCAAGGTCATGTAATCGCGCTTTTCCTCGTCGGTCAGCTCGCCGAGCACCTTGTGGCGGAAACGGGCGAGCGCCTTGTCGGCGGCCTCGATGCGCGCGTGCGCCTCGGGCCGGAGCCAAATGGTCTTGGCGCGCCGATCGACCTCCGAGATGCGCCGCTCGATCCAGTTGCCCTTTTCCAGCCCGTCGAGCAGCTTGACCAGGGTAGGGCCTTCGATGGCCAGCTCACCGGCCAGTTCCTTCTGCGTGCGTCCCTCGCCCTCGTCGCGCAGGATGCGCAACACGGCCCAGGCCGAGGCGGTCAGGTCGAACTCGCTCAGGGTTTCATTGACCTGCACGCGCCACAGCCTGGAGACGTCGAAAACCAGGCGGGTGATTTCGTCTTCGCGTTGCTGGACCGGGTCGGAAGATTGGGTCATGGACTGGTGCCGGCTGTCATGGGAATCAAACATCCGTATGGTCGCATTACTCGGCCGATTTCGCCATCCCGGCGGGCGCGGGGCTGAGAAAAAAGCCGTCGGGCGCACCCGGCTTGGGGGCGGGTTCGGCGGATGGGGTGGGGCGGCCATGACACGGTGGCGCCAATTGCCGGCCCAGGGCGTTTGCGGTACCATCCGGCCCTTGAAACGGGGCCCGTCGGCCCGCCTCTTACTTCGTCTGGAAATGGTTCGTTAATGACCAAGTTCGTCTTCGTTACCGGTGGGGTCGTCTCGTCACTGGGCAAGGGAATCGCCGCCGCCTCGCTGGGGGCGCTGCTCGAATCGCGTGGGCTGCGCGTGACGCTGATGAAGCTCGATCCCTACATCAACGTCGACCCCGGCACGATGAGCCCCTTCCAGCATGGCGAGGTGTTCGTGACCGACGACGGCGCGGAGACGGACCTGGACCTCGGTCACTACGAGCGATTCGTGCGCTCGCCGGTCGGCCGACGCAACAATTTCACCACCGGTCGGGTCTACGAGACAGTCATTCGCCGCGAACGTCGCGGGGACTATCTCGGCGGTACCGTTCAGGTCATTCCGCACGTGACCGACGAGATCAAGCGCCGTGTGGTCGAGGGATCGAAGGGCTATGACGTAGCCCTGATCGAGATCGGCGGCACGGTGGGTGACATCGAGTCCCTGCCGTTCCTCGAGGCGATTCGCCAGCTGGGCGTGGAGATGGGGCGCGATCGCGCCATCTTCATGCACCTGACCCTGGTGCCGTTCATCAAGGCGGCCGGCGAGGTCAAGACCAAGCCCACCCAGCACTCGGTCAAGGAGTTGCGTTCGATCGGGATCCAGCCGGACGTGCTGGTCTGTCGCGCCGAGGTGCCGTTGCCGGAGGAAGAGCGCCGCAAGATCGCGCTGTTCACCAACGTCGAGCACGACGCGGTCATTTCCTCGATCGACGCGGACACCATTTACCGCATCCCGCGCCTGCTGCACGCGCAGAAGCTCGACGAGACCGTGCTGAGAAAGCTGCACTTGAGCGCCGGCCCGGCCGATCTGTCCGAGTGGGACCGCGTGGTCGAGGCGCAGACGAAGCCCGACCGGATCGTCGACATCGCGATGGTGGGCAAGTACGTCGATCTCGTGGACGCCTACAAGTCGGTCAACGAGGCGCTGCTGCACGCGGGCATCCAGACCCGCACGCGGGTCAATATCCATTACTTCGACTCCGAGTCCTTCGAGCATGACGGCATTGCCCGGCTCGAGGGCATGGACGCGATCCTGGTCCCGGGCGGCTTCGGCTCGCGCGGGGTCGAGGGCAAGATCGCGGCCGTGAAGTATGCGCGCGAGTCCGGCAAGCCCTACCTGGGTATCTGCCTGGGCATGCAGGTGGCCGTGATCGAGTACGCCCGTCACGTCGCTGGCCTCGAGGGGGCGCACTCGACCGAGTTCGACCGTGAGACGGAACACCCGGTGATCGCGCTGATCACCGAGTGGCGCGACGAGGAGGGCAACCTGATCGAGCGCAGCGAGGACGTCGACATGGGCGGCACCATGCGCCTGGGCGCGCAACGCTGCCGCATCGAGCCGGGCACGCTGGCGCACCGCATCTACGACCAGGACGAGATCAGCGAACGTCACCGTCACCGCTACGAGTTCAACAACGGCTATCAGAAGGCGCTCTCCGAGGCCGGGCTGGTGTTCGCCGGCTGGTCGTCGGAGAACGAGCTGGTCGAGACGGTCGAATTGCCGGGTCACCCGTTCTTCTTCGCTTGCCAGTTCCACCCGGAATTCCGTTCCACGCCGCGCGACGGCCATCCGCTGTTCGTCGCCTTTGTCAACGCGGCCCATGCCCAACGAGTGGGCAAGGCCGAGGCCCTGGACGACGCATGACGATGAAGCTCCTGGATTTCGAGGTCGGACTGGACCGGCCGCTGTTCCTGATCGCCGGTCCCTGCGTGATCGAGTCGGCGGGTCTCGCGCAGGAAACGGCCGGCCGTTTGAAGGAAATGGCAGAAACCGCCGGTATCCGGCTGATCTACAAGAGTTCCTTCGACAAGGCGAACCGGTCGTCCACGGAAAGCTTCCGCGGCCCGGGTCTGGAGAAGGGGCTGGCGATCCTCGAGGACGTCAAGCGCGAGTTCGACCTGCCCGTGCTCACGGACGTCCACGAGGACACGCCGCTCGAGGAGGTCGCCTCGGTGGTCGACGTGCTGCAGACGCCGGCCTTCCTCTGCCGCCAGACCAACTTCATCCAGAACGTCGCCCGTCAGGGCAAGCCGGTCAATATCAAGAAGGGCCAGTTCCTCGCGCCCTGGGACATGGCCAACGTGGTCGAAAAGGCCCGCGCGGTCGGCAATGACCAGGTGATGGTCTGCGAGCGCGGCGTGTCCTTCGGCTACAACACGCTGGTCTCCGACATGCGCGGCCTGGCGATCATGCGCCAGACCGGTGCGCCGGTGGTCTTCGATGCCACCCACTCGGTCCAGCAGCCGGGCGGGCAGGGCAAGGCCTCGGGCGGTCAGCGCGAGTTCGTGCCGGTGCTGGCGCGCGCCGCGGTCGCGGCCGGCGTGTCCGGGCTGTTCATGGAGACCCACCCGGATCCGGACAAGGCGCTGTCCGACGGGCCCAACGCCTGGCCGCTCGACGAGATGGCCGACCTGCTGCTGACGCTGACCACGCTCGATCGCACGGTCAAGGCCTCGGGCTTCCCGGAGAACGCGCGGCTGGGCCTGCCGGACTGAACCGGCCGTTGCCACAAGATAATTGTTGAGCGGGCCGGCCAGGTGCCGGCTCGCCACCCCATTTCAACCGAACATCAAGATCAGGAGAACACTGCATGGCAGCCATCGAGCGAGTGCACGCACGCGAAGTGATCGATTCACGCGGCAACCCCACCGTCGAGGCCGAGGTCCACCTGGCCGGCGGCATCGTGGGCCGGGCGATCGTGCCCTCCGGCGCCTCCACCGGCGCCCGCGAGGCGATCGAGCTGCGTGACGGCGACAAGAACCGCTTTCTCGGCAAGGGCGTGACCCGTGCGGTGGCCAACGTCAACGGCGAGATCAATGACGCCGTCAAGGGCATGAACGTCCACTCGCTGGCCGACATCGACAACACGATGATCGAGCTCGACGGCACCGAGAACAAGTCGCGCCTGGGCGCGAACGCCATTCTCGCCGTCTCGTTGGCCGCCGCCCAGGCCGGCGCGCTCGAGCGCGGCGAGCCGCTGTTCTCCTACCTCGGCGGCGACGCGGCCGTGACCCTGCCGGTACCGATGATGAACATCATCAACGGCGGCGAGCACGCCGACAACTCCATCGACATGCAGGAGTTCATGATCATCCCGGCCGGCGCGCCGAGCTTCTCCGAGGCACTGCGCTACGGCGTCGAGGTCTTCCACGCGTTGAAGCAGGTGCTGGCCGCGCGCGGCCTGTCCACCGCCGTCGGCGACGAGGGCGGCTTCGCCCCCGACCTGCCGTCCAACGAGGCGGCGATCGAGGCGATCATGGAGGCAATCGAGAAGGCCGGTTACACCCCGGGCAAGGACGTGTTCCTGGGCCTGGACGCGGCGAGCTCCGAGTACATCAAGGACGGCAAGTACGTCCTGACCGGCGAGAACCGGACCCTGGATGCCGCCGGGATGGTCGATCTCCTGGCCGAGTGGGTCGAGAAGTACCCGATCCTCTCGATCGAGGACGGCATGGCCGAGGACGACTGGGAGGGCTGGGCGCTGCTGACCGAGCGATTGGGCGACAAGTGCCAGCTGGTCGGTGACGACCTGTTCGTCACCAACGAGAAGATCCTGCGCGAAGGCATCGAGCGCAAGATCGCCAACTCCATGCTGGTCAAGGTCAACCAGATCGGCACCCTGACCGAGACGCTGGCGGCCATGCGCCTGGCGCAGGAAAACGGTTACACCAACGTCGTCTCCCACCGTTCGGGCGAGACCGAGGACACCACCATCGCCGATCTGGCCGTGGCGACCAACGCCGGCCAGATCAAGACCGGTTCGCTGTCGCGTTCCGATCGGATCGCCAAGTACAACCAGTTGCTGCGCATCGAGGAGCGTCTGGGCGACAAGGCCCGCTTCCCGGGCCGCGCGGCCTTTGGCCAGTAAGGTCTCGGTCCAGGCCTTCGGGACGCACTGACTCCATGCTCCTGACATCATCGATGCCACAACGCGAATCCTGCCGGATTGTGGTGTATGCGGTGCCGTCGACGGACTCGCCGAGCTTCCTGTGCGCCTGCTGACCGTCATCCTCGTGTTGATGGTGGCCGGCCTGCAATGGCGGGTCTGGTTCAGCGAGGCGTCCGTGGGTGAGGTGAATGCCAAGCAGGAGCGTCTTGCCGTCTTGCAGGCCGAGCAGACGCGTCTCGAGCGGCGCAACGAGACCCTGGTGGCCGAGGTCGACAGCCTGCGCGAAGGGGTCGACGCGGTCGAAGCGCAGGCCCGGTTGACCCTCGGCCTGGTCCGAGAGAACGAGCACTTCTATCAGGTGGTCGAGGCCGTGCGCCCCGATACCATCACGCCGCCTGCGGTCGATCCGGCACGCGTGACCCATCCGGCCATCGCCGACTGAGTCATGTGTGACTCTCTCGTACCCGCTGCCCGCATGAGCCCGTTGCTTTTCTCATTCTCCTCAGCTGCCGTCAAGACGCCCGGCACGGGGGCGCGATGAGCGCTGCGGCCGCGCCGCTGCCGCCGGCGGCGGTCAGCCCGAGCGAGGCAGGGCGCTGGTGGCTGCTGGTGCCGGCCGCCGGTTTTGGTCGCCGCATGGGGGGGGAGACGCCCAAGCAGTACCTGAGACTGGGCGGGCGACCGGTGCTCGAGATCACCCTGTCACGATTTGCCGGGCTGCCGGGGCTGGCCGGCGTGGTGTTGGTCACCAGTGAATCGCTGCCCGAGGACCTGATGCCGTCGTCCGACGTGGTCGGCGTGCCCATCCACCGTGTCGACGGGGGGGCGAGCCGGGCGTTGAGCGTACGCAACGGCTTGGCCGTCTTCCGTGATCGCTGGGCAGGCCTGTCGCCGGGGCAGGGCGACGGCCTGACCGATGGCCTGGGCGAGTGGGTGATGGTGCACGATGCCGCGCGGCCTTGCGTGTTGCGCGGCGACCTCGAGCGGCTGCTCGACGCCGCACGCTACCCGGACGGCGCCCTGCTGACGGCGCCGGTGCGCGACACCATCAAGCGTGTCGATGCCGACGGGCGGGTCACCGGGACGGTCGATCGCCGTACCCTGCGCCACGCGCTCACGCCGCAGATGTTCCCGGTCGGGGTGCTGCTCGAGGCGATCGAGCAGGGGCTGGTCGCGGGGGCGGAGATCACCGACGAGGCATCCGCGGTCGAACGGCTGGGCCTGGCCCCAAGGGTCGTGGACAGCGCCACCGACAACCTCAAGATCACGCACCCGGAGGATCTCGGCATCGCCCGCGCGATCCTCCGGCGACAGGGAGTGCTGGATGACTGACCCGTTTGCGTTGCGGATTGGGCACGGCTTCGACGTGCACGCCTTCGAGCCGGGGGATCACCTCTGGATCGGTGGCTGCCGGATCCCGTTCGATCGTGGCTTTCGCGCGCACTCGGACGGCGACGTGCTGCTGCACGCGATCTGCGATGCCCTGCTGGGCGCCGCGGCGCTGGGCGACATCGGCCGGCACTTCCCCGATACCGATCCGACCTGGGAGGGGGCGGACAGTCGCGATTTGCTGCGGCGCGTGGTCGGGTTGCTCGGTGAGCAGGGGTGGCAGCTCGTCAACGTGGATGCCACCGTGATCGCCCAGGCGCCGACGCTCGCACCCTGGATCGGACCGATGCGCGAGGCCATCGCGGCGGCGGCCGGCTGGACGGTGGCTCAGGTCAACGTCAAGGCGACCACCTCAGAGAAACTCGGCTTTACCGGGCGGGGCGAGGGGATCGCCGCCGAGGCGGTCGCGATGCTCGCTCGCCACCCGTAGGCGGATTGATTTATGGGGGGCGGCCAAGTAGGCTTGTCGCCCGTTTCCGGGGGCGGGGTACGCAACTCGCGTCGCTGTGTCCCGGGGCAATCGATATCGATACGATTTCGATAACCGAACTCTCGAATCTAGCTCTCGAACATTTCAAGTGGAACCATCGGATGCGTAAACCGATCGTCGCAGGAAACTGGAAGCTCAACGGCGCATTGGCCGACAACGAATCGCTGGTGCTGGGCGTGCTCGACGGCATGCCGGCGCTCGAGGGCATCGACGTGGCCGTCTGCCCCCCGTTCGTCTATCTGCCGCAGGTCGCCCGGCTCGCGGAATCGACCGCGCTGGACGTCGGCGCACAGAACTGTTCCGAGCACGAGAATGGGGCGTTCACCGGCGAGGTGGCCGCGCCGATGCTCGCCGACGTCGGTGCCCGCTACGTGATCTTGGGTCACTCCGAGCGTCGTGCCATGTATGGCGAGACCGACGAGATCGTCAGCGAGAAGGTCAAGGCCGCACTCGCCGCGGGACTCACCCCGATCCTGTGCGTCGGCGAGACGCTCGAGGAGCGCGAGGCCGACGAGACCGAAGCGGTGGTGCGTCGTCAGCTGGCGGCCGTGATCAGCGGCAACGGTATCCAGGCCTTCGATCGCATCGTGATCGCCTACGAGCCGGTCTGGGCAATCGGCACGGGCCGGACGGCCTCCCCGGAGCAGGCCCAGGCCGTGCACGCGTTCATCCGCGGTCAGTTGGCCGATCACGACGCGGGCATCGCCCAATCGGTACGTATTCAGTACGGCGGATCGATGAAGCCCGGCAACGCCGCGGACCTGCTCGCGCAGCCGGACATCGACGGCGGCCTGATCGGCGGGGCATCGCTCAAGGCCGAGGATTTTCTGGGAATCTGCCGCGCCGCGGCGGACACGGTAGGTAACTAATGACCACATTCGTAATCATCATCCACGTGCTGCTGGGGCTGGCCCTGATCGGGCTGGTGCTCATCCAGCATGGCAAGGGCGCGGATGCCGGCGCCGCCTTCGGTTCGGGCGCGTCTGGCACCGTTCACGGGGCCCGTGGGCCGGCAAACACCCTGCAGAAGGTCACCGGCTGGATGGTCGTGGCCTTTTTCGGCACGAGTTTGTTGCTTGCCTACGTGATTAACACTTCCCAGGAGCCCTCGAGCGTGGTAGATTCTGCACCCGTTTCCGAGAGCGGGAACGCGCCAGAGCAAGACGGACGCACCCCGTCCGACAAGCCGGCAGGCACGCCGACCGACGTCCCATCCTCGAACTCGGCGGCACCCTCTGGGCAGGAAGACGGCAGCACCCAATCGCCGTCGGACGTGCCCGGACAGTAACGGCGAGCAATCGCCGTTGCGGCCGGATCAAGCGATGATCCGGTGACAACCAAAGCGGACGTGGTGGAACTGGTAGACACGCTATCTTGAGGGGGTAGTGGCGAAAGCCGTGTGGGTTCGAGTCCCACCGTCCGCACCAAACACACTTTTCCGGTTCGATTCGTTATTCTTGTACGTTGCCGTGGTGATTTCTCCCGGCGCGCGCAAGGCAGTCGAACGCGCAGAAAAAACCGGTCGGGATCGACCCGGCCGGGTTTCGAGCAAGAGGGTGTCAGATGCTTGAAGGCTACATTCCCATCCTGATCTTCTTCGGTGTGGCCACCCTGTTCTCCCTGGGTCTCCTGGTCGTCGGCCAGGTGCTGGCACCCAATCGGCCGGATGCGGCCAAGCTGGATGCGTACGAGTGCGGTTTCGCGCCTTTTGAAGACGCGCGCATGAAGTTCGACATCCGCTACTACCTGGTCGCCATCCTGTTCATCATCTTCGACCTGGAGATCGCCTTCCTGTTCCCCTGGGCCGTCGCGCTCGAGGACATCGGCGGCTTCGGGCTCGCGGCCATGGCCATCTTTCTGGGCGTGCTCGTGATCGGCTTCATTTACGAGTGGAAGAAGGGGGCGCTGGAATGGGAGTAGAAGGCGTTCTGGAGAAGGGCTTTGTCACCACCTCGGCCGACAAGCTGATCAACTGGGCGCGCACCGGTTCGCTGTGGCCGATGACGTTCGGTCTGGCCTGCTGCGCCGTCGAGATGATGCACGCCGGTGCGGCGCGCTATGACCTCGACCGCTTCGGGGTGGTGTTCCGTCCCAGTCCGCGTCAGTCGGACGTCATGATCGTGGCCGGTACGCTGGTCAACAAGATGGCGCCGGCCCTGCGCAAGGTATACGACCAGATGGCCGAGCCGCGCTGGGTGATCTCGATGGGGTCCTGCGCCAACGGCGGCGGTTACTATCACTATTCCTATTCGGTGGTGCGCGGTTGTGACCGCATCGTGCCGGTGGATATCTACGTGCCCGGCTGTCCGCCCACGGCGGAGGCGCTGCTATACGGGATCATCCAGCTGCAGAACAAGATCCGTCGTACCAACACCATCGCGCGTGCCTGACCGGTACCGGCAAGCCCAGGGGTAGTCTCATCCATGAACCTGCAAACGGCCCTCAAGGAGACCATCGGCGAGTACATCGTCGATCAGACCATCGACCGTGGCGAATTGACCATCCAGGTCGAGGCCAAGCATTGGCGTGAAGTCGCGGAGCGTCTCGAGAAAAGCGAGGCGACGCGCTTCGAGCAGTGTGTCGATATCTGTGGCGTCGACTACCTGGAGTACGGTCGCGACGAGTGGGCTGGTGAAGAGACCGTTTCGTACACCGGCTACAGCCGGGGTGTGGAGCCGAACACCAGCGGCTGGCTCAAATTCGGTGACGATCCCGACGACGTCGATCTCGGCCGTCCGCGCTTCGCGGTCGTCGCTCACCTGCTCTCCTATACGCACAACTGGCGTCTGCGGGTGCGGATCTACTGCCCGGACGATCAAGCACCGGCGGTGCCGTCGGTCGTGGCCGTGTGGGCGGGTGTGAACTGGTTCGAGCGCGAGGCGTTCGACCTGTTCGGCATCCTGTTTGACGGCCACCCGGACCTGCGTCGCATCCTGACGGACTACGGTTTCGTCGGCCACCCGTTCCGCAAGGATTTCCCGCTGATCGGGCATGTCGAGGTGCGTTACGACGACGAGAAACAGCGCGTCGTGTACGAACCGGTGTCGATCGAGCCTCGGGTGCTGGTACCGAAGGTACGCCGTGATGACAGCCGCTACATTGACCTCGACGAGGGCTGATAGATGCCGGAAATCGCCAACTACACCCTGAACTTCGGCCCCCAGCACCCGTCGGCCCACGGCGTGCTGCGTTTGGTGCTCGAGATGGACGGCGAAACGGTCGTTCGTGCCGACCCGCATATCGGCCTGCTGCACCGTGCCACCGAAAAACTCGCCGAGAACAAGCCCTATAACCAGTCGATCGGTTACATGGACCGGCTCGACTACGTCTCGATGATGTGCAACGAACACGCCTACGTGCGCGCCATCGAGCAGCTGCTGGACCTCGAGATCCCCGAGCGTGCCCAGTACATCCGGGTGATGTTCGACGAGATCACCCGCATCCTGAACCACCTGCTGTGGCTGGGCGCACACGCGCTCGACATCGGCGCGATGGCGGTCTTCCTGTACGCCTTCCGCGAGCGCGAGGACCTGATGGACTGCTACGAGGCGGTCTCCGGGGCGCGCCTGCACGCGACCTACTACCGCCCGGGCGGCGTCGCGCGCGACCTGCCGGACTCGATGCCCAAGTACCAGGCCTCGAAGTGGCACAGCGAGCGCGAAGTCAAGCGCATGAACGAGCCGCGTCAGGGCTCGCTGCTCGACTTCCTCGAGGACTTTACCGAGCGTTTCCCGAAGTACGTCGACGAGTACGAGACCCTGCTCACCGATAACCGCATCTGGAAGCAGCGTACGGTCGACATCGGCGTCGTCTCCAAGGAGCGTGCGCTGCAGATGGGGTTCACCGGTCCGATGCTGCGCGGCTCGGGCATCGAATGGGATCTGCGCAAGCACCAGCCGTACGCGGTCTACGACCAGCTCGACTTCGACATTCCGGTCGGTGTGAACGGCGACTGCTACGACCGATACCTGGTGCGTGTCGAAGAGATGCGGCAATCCAATCGCATCATCCGTCAGTGCATCGATTGGTTGCGCAAGAACCCGGGTCCGGTCATGGCCGATGACCACAAGATCGTTCCGCCGCGCCGCGAGGAACTCAAGGCGGACATGGAGTCCCTGATCCATCACTTCAAGCTGTTCACCGAGGGTTACACTCTGCCCAAGGGCGAAGCGTATTCCGCGATTGAGCACCCGAAGGGCGAGTTCGGCATTTATCTCGTCTCCGACGGGTCCAACAAGCCGTACCGCGTCAAGATCCGTGCGGCTGGCTTTGCGCACCTGTCGGGTCTCGACGAGATGTCGCGCGGCCACATGCTGGCCGACGTCGTGGCGATCATCGGTACCCAGGACATCGTATTCGGAGAGGTCGACCGCTGATGACCGAGAGCAAACTCCACCTGCTGACCGATCACAGCCGCGAGGAGATCGACGGCTGGCTCGCTCGTTACCCCGAGGACCAGAAGCAGTCGGCCTCGCTGGCTGCCCTGCGGATCGTGCAACACCAGAATGACGGGCACGTCACCGTCGAGTTGATGGATGCCGTGGCCGAATACCTCGAGATGGAGCCGATCTCGGTCTACGAGGTGGCGTCGTTCTACTCCATGATCGAGACCAAGCCCTGTGGCCGTCATCACGTCTCGGTCTGCACCAACATTGCCTGCTCGCTGATGGGTTCCGACGAGATCGTCGAGCATTGCGAGAAGAAGCTGGGCATCAAGACCGGCGAGTCGACGCCGGATGGCCGAATCCTGCTGAAGAAGGAAGAGGAATGCCTCGCGGCCTGCGGCGGCGGGCCGATGATGCAGGTCGATCACGTCTAC
Source organism: Guyparkeria hydrothermalis (assembly GCF_023555375.1). Taxonomy (GTDB): domain Bacteria; phylum Pseudomonadota; class Gammaproteobacteria; order Halothiobacillales; family Halothiobacillaceae; genus Guyparkeria; species Guyparkeria hydrothermalis. The sequence goes on along the minus strand of NZ_JAJSEE010000004.1, from coordinate 162,606 downwards.
TACGAGAATCTCACCCCGGAACGGGTCGACGAGATTCTCGACAAGCTGGATTGACGCCATGAGTTTCAATTACGCGAGTTCCACTGCGGTCTGCTTCGCCACACTGGGTCACGACAAGCCCTGGTCGCTCGAGGCCTACCTCGAGTCCGGCGGCTACCAGGCCTGGAAGAAGATCCTCGAGGAGAAGACCGATCCGGCCCTGATCATCGAGGAGATCAAGACCTCCAACCTGCGCGGGCGCGGCGGCGCCGGCTTCCCGACCGGACTGAAGTGGTCGTTCATGCCGCGTAACGCCCCGGGGCAGAAATACATCGTCTGCAACTCGGACGAGTCCGAGCCGGGCACGTTCAAGGATCGCCAGATCCTGATGAACAACCCGCACGCCCTGGTCGAGGGCATGGCGATCGCCGGCTACGCCATCGGCGCGACCAAGGGTTACAACTACATGCGCGGCGAGTTCTCGGACCTGGTGTTCCAGCGCTTCGAGCAGGCCGTGCGCGAGGCCTACGAGTACGGCGTGCTCGGCGAGAACATCCAGGGTTCGGGCATCGACTTCGACCTCTACGGTTCGCTCGGTGCCGGGGCCTACATCTGCGGCGAGGAAACCGCGCTGCTCGAATCGCTCGAGGGCAAGAAGGGCCAGCCGCGCTTTAAGCCGCCGTTCCCGGCGAACTTCGGCCTGTACGGCCGGCCGACCACGGTCAACAACACCGAGACGCTGTCCTCCGTGCCGGCGATCATGCGCAACGGCGGGCAGTGGTTCGCCGATCTGGGCGTGCCGAACAGCGGCGGCGTGAAGATCTGGTCGGTCTCCGGCCACGTCAACAAGCCGGGCGTGTTCGAGATCCCGATGGGCACGCCCTTCGCGGATCTGCTCGAGATGGCCGGCGGCATGCGCGACGGCAAGAAGTGCAAGGCCGTGATCCCGGGCGGCACGTCCTCCCCGGTGATCCCGGGCGAGATCATGCTCGAGACGAACATGGACTACGACTCGATCGCCAAGTCGGGCACGTTCCTCGGGTCGGGCGGTCTGATCGTCATGGACGAAGACACCTGCATGGTCAAGGCCCTGCGGCGTGTCGCTCAGTTCTACTACAAGGAATCCTGCGGGCAGTGCACGCCGTGCCGCGAAGGTACCGGCTGGCTGTATCGCATGCTCAATCGCATCATCGACGGCAAAGGCACGCTCGAGGATCTCGACCGCCTCGACGATGTCGCCAGCAAGATCGAGGGCCGCACCATTTGCGCCTTCGGCGACGCGGCGGCCACGCCGGTACGGAGCTTCATCAAGCACTTCCGTCCGGAATTCGAGTACTACATCAAGCACGGCCACAGCATGGTCGACCGCGCATCCCAGGCGGCCTAAGGCCGGCCGTGCAATCAGGTTTCCAGGTATGAGTGACGAGCAGATTACCTTTGAAGTCGACGGCATGACCCTCCAGGGCAACCCGGGGGACATGCTGATCGAGGTGACGGACAAGGCGGGGATCAACATCCCGCGCTTCTGTTATCACCGCAAGCTGTCGATCGCGGCCAACTGCCGCATGTGCCTGGTGGAGGTCGAGCGCGCGCCCAAGCCGCTGCCGGCCTGTTCGACCCCCATTTCCGAGGGCATGAAGGTCTCCACGCGCAGCCCCAAGGCGATTTCCGCCCAGCGCTCGACCATGGAGTTCCTGCTGATCAACCACCCGCTCGACTGCCCGATCTGCGACCAGGGCGGCGAGTGTGAGCTCCAGGACGTGGCCATGGGCTACGGCGAGGGCGTGGGCCAGTACTCCGAGGCCAAGCGCGTGGTCAAGGACAAGGACATCGGCCCGCTGATCGCGACCGACATGACGCGCTGCATCCACTGCACCCGCTGCGTGCGCTTCGGCGAGGAAATCGCCGGTCTCAAGGAGCTGGGCGCCACCGGTCGCTCCGATCAGATGGAGATCGGCACCTACATCTCCAAGAGCGTGACCTCCGAGCTCTCGGGCAACGTGATCGACCTGTGCCCGGTTGGCGCACTGACCGCCAAGCCGTCGCGCTACACGCACCGTCCGTGGGAGCTGGTCCAGCACAAGCACCTCTCCACGCATGACGCGTTCGGCTCGAACCTCTACATCCACACCCGCGAAGGGCGGGTGATGCGGACCGTTCCGCGCGACAACGACGCGGTCAACGAGACCTGGATTGCCGACCGCGACCGCTACGCCTACACCGGCCTGTTCACCGACGATCGCCTGACCCGCCCGATGGTCAAGCGCGATGGCGAGTGGGTAACCACCAGCTGGGAGGAGGCGCTGGAGGCCGCCGCCCAGGGAATCCAGCGGATCGTCAACGAGCAGGGCCCGACCGCGCTGGGTGCGCTGGTCTCGCCGAACGCGAGCCTCGAGGAGCAGTACCTCACCGCGCGCATCGTCCGCGGCATGGGCTCGAACAACATCGATCACCGCCTGCGGCAGACCGACTTCTCCGGTGACGCCGACGACCCGGTCATGCCGTGGCTGGGCATGGACATCCCGGCGATCGCCGAACTCAACGCCGCCCTGACCGTCGGCATGGCGGTGCGCGAGGAGGTGCCGCTGTTCGGCCACCGCCTGCGCCAGACGGCCCTGAACAACCAGGCACGGATCACGCTGATCCACCCGTACCAACAGGATCTCACCTTCCCGGCGCGCCAGGCCCCGAGCCGCGTGGCCGAAGGGGGAGAGCTCGGCAGCCTGCTGGCACTGCTCAAGGCCGCCGGCGGCGAGATCCCGGCGAGTCTGGCCGACCACCCGGTAGCGACCGTCGATGACGCCGCCACCATCGTCGAGGAGCTGAAGACCGCCGAGAACGGCGCGATCTTCCTCGGTGCGGTGGCGCAGAATGCGCCGGACTTCGCCGCGATTCGTGCGGTGGCCGCCGAACTGGCCCGCCTGACCGGCACGCAACTCGGCATCGTCGCCCAGGGCGGCAACGCCGCCGGTGCGTGGCTGGCCGGTGCCGTACCGCACCGGGCCGCCGGTGGGGCCGATGCCGTCGGACTGGGCCGTCACGCCGCCGACATGCTGGCCGAGCCCTGCGAGGCGATGATCCTGCAGGGCGTCGAGCCCGAGCACGATTCCGCGGCCGGCGAGGCGGCCATCGAGCGCCTCGAGCGCGCCGGCTGTGTGGTCGCGATCACGAGTTTCGTCACCCCGGCGATGAAGCGCTACGCCGACGTGCTTCTGCCGATGGGCACGGCCGTCGAGACGGCCGGGACCTGGGTTAACGGCGAGGGTCGTTGGCAGTCGGTCAACGGTGCCGTGCGCTCGCTGGGCGAGTCGCGTCCGGCCTGGAAGATCCTGCGCGTGCTGGGCAACCTCCTGGACCTCAACGGCTTTGACTACATGGCCGTCACCGAGGTGCGCCGCGAGGTGCAGACGCACTGCCAGGAGGTCGCGCTCGAGAACAAGACCGCCGCGCTTGCCGAGGCACGCTTCGAGCTGCCCGCCAAGGCCGAGCCGGGCGCCTACCAGCGCATCGCGCCGGTCGCCATGTACGGCATCGACCCGGTCATCCGTCGTGCCACGCCGTTGCAAGGCACCGAGAAGGCCGAGCTGCAGCGTCACGTGCTGGTCAATCCGACCGACGCCGAACGCGAGGGCTGGGAAGACGACATGACCGCGGCGATCGTGCAGGACGGCGTGCGCGTCGAGCTGCCGATTCGCGTCGACCCGCGCGTCACGCCGGGTAGCGTGATCGTGTTCAGCGGCATGCACGCCGGGGAACTGGCGCCGCGCGCCGGTTCGGTCGCAATTCAGGTGGAGGTCGCCGCATGATCACCGAATGGCTTTCCCCGGTCATCGGCTGGATGTCGCCGTCGTGGCAGTACTTCGTGGTGCACGTGCTGCTGACGCTGGTGATCGTGATGCCGATCGTGGTGGCGGTTGCCTACCTGACGCTCGCCGAGCGTAAGGTCATCGGTTACATGCACGTGCGCATCGGCCCGAACCGCGTCGGCCCGCGCGGGCTGTTCCAGCCGTTCGCGGACGTGTTCAAGCTGATGTTCAAGGAGGTGATCACCCCGACGGTCGCCAACAAGTTCATCTTCTACCTCGCGCCGGTCCTGATCCTGGTCGCCGCGCTGGTCGCCTGGGCGGTCATCCCGTTCGATGACGGCTGGGTGCTGGCCGACATCAACGCGGGTCTGCTCTACGTGCTGGCGATCGGCGCGGCCGGCGTCTACGGCGTGATCCTGGCCGGCTGGGCATCCAACTCCAAGTACGCGCTGCTCGGCGGCATGCGCTCGGCGGCTCACAAGGTCGCCTACGAACTGGCGATGGGCTTTGCCCTGGTCGGCGTGCTGATGGTGTCCGGCAGCCTCAATCTCTCCGAGATCGTCCGCGGCCAGGAGGGCAGCATCCTGCACTGGTACTGGCTGCCGCTGCTGCCGATGTTCGTGGTCTACTTCGTCTCCGGCGTGGCCGAGACCAACCGCGCGCCGTTCGATATCTCCGAGGGTGAGTCCGAGATCGTCGCCGGCTTCCACGTCGAGTACTCCGGCATCGCCTTCGCGCTGTTCATGCTCGCCGAGTACGCCAGCATGATCCTCATCTCGGCGCTGACCGCGGTCTTGTTCCTGGGCGGCTGGCTGTCTCCCTTCCAGGGCACGTTCCTCGAGCCGGTGTTCGCCTTCGTGCCGGGCATCGTCTGGTTCCTGCTCAAGATCTCGTTCCTGCTGTTCGTCTTCATCTGGTTCCGCGCGACATTCCCGCGTTTCCGTTACGACCAGATCATGCGTCTCGGCTGGAAGGTCTTCATTCCGGTGACGATCCTCTGGATCGCGGTGGAAGGCGCGTTCTTCTTCTTCGAAGTCGGTCCCTGGTTCTAAGAGGTTCCTGCGATGAACGCGATCAAGCATTTCTTCAAGACGTGGTTCCTGTGGGAACTGTTCCTCGGCATGTCGGTGACCGGCAAGTACTTCTTCGGTCACAAGTACACGGTGCAGTACCCCGAGGAGAAGACCCCGCAGTCGCCGCGCTTCCGTGGCCTGCACGCGTTGCGCCGCTACGCCAACGGCGAGGAGCGTTGTATTGCCTGCAAGCTCTGCGAGGCGGTCTGTCCGGCACTGGCGATCACGATCGAGTCCGAGCAGCGCGAGGACGGCACCCGCCGGACCACGCGCTATGACATCGACCTGTTCAAGTGCATCTACTGCGGCTTCTGCGAGGAGGCCTGCCCGGTCGATTCCATCGTCGAGACAAGGGTTTACGAGTACCACTTCGAGAATCGTGGCGAGAACATCATGACCAAGGACATGCTCCTGGAAATCGGTGATCGCCTCGAGTCGCAGATCGCGGCCGACCGCCTGGCGGACGCCGCTTACCGATAACGAATCACGGCAACGGGCGCGCGGGTCGGTGGTCGTGGTAACGTCCCGCACCGGCCAGGGCCCGCGGCCTCGAAAAACGAACGGAACAACGGTCAACCGGCTCAGGGGCGGGCGCCCGCTCCCAGCAGAAGGATAGTCATGTCGCTCTATCAGATCCTTTTTTACGTGTTCGCCTCGGTCGCGGTCGTCGCCGCGATTCGGGTGGTGACGGTCAAGAACCCCGTGCACGCCGCACTGTTCCTGGTGCTGACGTTCTTCTCCACCGCGCTGATCTGGATCCTGATGGAGGCGGAGTTCCTCGGCATCGTCCTCCTGCTCGTCTACGTCGGCGCGGTCATGGTGCTGTTCCTGTTCGTGGTGATGATGCTCGACGTGAACATCGCCCCGCTGCGTGAAGGCTTCATCAAGAACCTGCCGGTGGGCGTGTTCGTCGCCCTGGTGATGATCGTCGAGCTCGCCCTGATCCTCGGTCCGGCAAGCTTCGGTCTGGATATCTACCCGTCGCCCGAGCCGGCGCCGGCCGATGCGGGCAACACGCTGGCCATCGGCCAGGTGCTCTACACCAAGTTCGTCTACCCGTTCGAGATCGCGGCGTTCATCCTGCTGGTCGCGATCGTCGCGGCGATCGCGCTGGCGCACCGCCGTCGGCCGGGCGTGCACTACCAGGACATCGACGCCCAGGTGCGCGTGCGCGCCGAGGATCGTGTCCGCATCGCCCAGCTGGACGCCGACAAGACCCGCCGCGGCGACCTGTCGGACGAGTCTTGTGCCAAACAGGATAAGGAAACGTCATGATCAGCCTGTCCGAGTTCCTGATCTTCGGCGGTCTGCTGTTCTCGATCAGCGTCGCCGGCATCTTTCTCAACCGCAAGAACGTCCTCGTGCTGCTGATGGCGATCGAGTTGATGCTGCTTGCGGTCAACGTGAACTTCGTGGCGTTCTCGCACTTCTCCGGCGATATCGACGGACAGGCGTTCGTGTTCTTCGTCCTGACCGTCGCCGCGGCCGAGGCGGCCATCGGCCTCGCCATCCTGGTGACGCTGTTCCGCAATCGACGCACGATCAACGTCGAAGACCTGACCGAGATGAAGGGCTGATTCAATGGAAAAGGTTTATCTTGCCGTCGTACTTGCCCCGCTGATCGCCTCGATCATCGCGGGCCTGTTCGGACGACAGATCGGTCGGTCCGGCGCCCACTGGGTCACGATCATCGGCGTGGCGATCGCGCTGGTCGCCTCGGTGTACGCCTTCTACATGCACGTCTTCGGCGGGCTGGGGACGTTCGACGGCACCGTCTATACCTGGATCGCCTCGGACCTGTTCGAGTTCAACATCGGCTTTTTGGTCGACAACCTCACCGTGATGATGATGGTGGTGGTCACCGCCGTCTCGCTGATGGTGCACATCTACACCATCGGCTACATGCACGATGACCCCGGCTACCAGCGCTTTTTCAGCTACATCTCGCTGTTCACCTTCTCCATGCTGATGCTGGTGATGTCGAACAACCTGCTGCAGCTGTTCTTCGGTTGGGAGGCCGTGGGTCTGGTCTCCTACCTGCTGATCGGCTTCTGGTACAAGCGCGAGTCGGCGATCTTCGCCAACCTCAAGGCCTTCATCGTCAACCGCGTGGGTGACTTCGGCTTTCTGCTCGGCATCGCCGCGATCCTGATGTACACCGACTCGCTGCACTACGCGACCGTCTTCGAGCGGCTGCCGGAGCTCGCCGACATCACCGTCGAGTACTGGCCGGGCGTCGAATGGTCGCTGATCAGCGTGATCGCGATCCTGCTGTTCATCGGTGCGATGGGCAAGTCCGCCCAGGTGCCGCTGCACGTGTGGCTGCCGGACTCGATGGAAGGCCCGACGCCGATCTCCGCGCTGATCCACGCGGCGACCATGGTCACCGCCGGTATCTTCATGGTGGCGCGCTTCTCGCCGTTGTTCGAGCTGTCCGACGCCGCGCTGTCGTTCATCCTGGTGATCGGTGCCGTGACCGCGATCTTCATGGGCCTGCTGGGTATCGTCCAGCACGACATCAAGCGCGTGATCGCCTATTCGACGCTCTCGCAGCTCGGCTTTATGACCGCGGCACTGGGCGTGTCGGCCTACAGCCCGGCCCTGTTCCACCTGATGACCCACGCCTTCTTCAAGGCGCTGCTGTTCCTGGCGGCCGGCTCGGTGATCATCGCGCTGCACCACGAGCAGGACATGCGCAAGATGGGGGGGCTGGCCAAGACGCTGCCGATCACCTTCGCCACCTTCTTTATCGGGGCGCTGGCGCTGATCGGCTTCCCGGGCACCTCGGGCTTCTACTCCAAGGAGTCGATCATCTACGCCGTGGCCGCCTCGGAGCTGCCCGGGGCCGAGTTCGCCTACTGGGCGCTGTTCATCGGGGTGTTCGTGACCGCCTTCTACACCTTCCGCATGCTGTTCCTGGTGTTCTTCGGCGAGTCGCGCATGGACAAGCACACCGCCTCGCACGCCAAGGAATCGCCCAAGGTGGTCACCGTGCCGCTGGTGCTGCTGGCCGTGCCGTCGCTGATCGTCGGTTTCCTGGTGATCGAGCCGTTGCTGTTCGGTGCCTACTTCGATGACTCGATCCGCGTGCTGGCGACCCACGGCGCCATGGCGACGCTCGAGGAGCAGTTCAAGGGCGCCTGGGGCATGTTCCTCTACGGCTGGACCACGCCGGTGGTCTGGATGGCGCTGGCCGGTGTCGCAACCGCGGCGATCATGTATCTCGGCATGCCGAAGGTGCTGCCGCCGTTGTTCGCCCGCGTCTTCGCCTGGCCCAAGCGCATCCTCGAGGAAGGCTACGGCTTTGACAGCTTCAACAACACCGTCATCGCCGGCGGCTCGCGGCTCCTGGGTCGCGGGTTGTGGAAGGGCGCCGATCTCGGCGCGATCGACGGCTGGCTGGTCAACGGCTCGGCGAAGGTGGTGGGCAGCATGGCCCGCACCTGGCGCCTGATCCAGACCGGCTACCTCTACCATTACGCGTTCGTCATGATCCTCGGCCTGATCGGGCTGCTGACCTGGATCGTGTTCGTCGGCGCGTAACGCCCATACCGATAACAAGCGAAGGAAAACGGTTCGATGCTGACCTCCTGGCCCATACTGAGCCTGCTCGTCTGGTTGCCGATCGCGGCAGGCCTTGCCGTGATGCTGTTCGGCGAACGACGTGCCGCCTCGGCGCGCTGGTTCGCGCTGATCGTCTCCGTCGTGGTCTTCGTGATCAGCCTCGGCCTGATCGTCGGATTCAACACGCAGACCGCCGCGATGCAGTTCGTCGAGCACCTGCCGTGGATCCCGGCCTTCGGCATCAACTACGCGCTCGGCGTCGACGGCATCTCGATGCCGCTGATCGTGCTGACCACCTTCACCACCATCCTCGTGGTGGTCGCCGCGTGGGACGTGATCAAGGACAAGGCGCACCAGTACCTGGCCGCCTTCCTGATCATGGAAGGCATGATGAACGGCACCTTTGCCGCGATGGACGCCATCGTTTTCTACTTCTTCTTCGAAGGCATGCTGATCCCGATGTTCATCATCATCGGCATCTGGGGCGGCCCGCAGCGCGTCTACGCGACCATCAAGTTCTTCCTCTACACCTTCCTCGGCTCGGTGTTCATGCTGGTCGCGCTGATCTACATGTACTTCCAGGCCGGCAGCTTCGCAATCCCGGTGTTCCACGAACTGCCGCTGACGCTGACCGAGCAGATCCTGATCTTCCTGGCGTTCCTGATCGCCTTCGCGGTCAAGATCCCGATGTGGCCGGTGCATACCTGGTTGCCGGATGCCCACGTCGAGGCGCCCACCGGCGGCTCGGTGATCCTGGCGGCGATCATGCTCAAGATCGGCGGCTACGGCTTCCTGCGCTTCTCGTTGCCGATGACGCCGGATGCGGCGGCGACGCTCGATTGGCTGATGATCGCGCTGTCGCTGATCGCGATCGTCTACATCGGCCTGGTCGCCATGGTCCAGTCGGACATGAAGAAGCTGGTCGCCTACTCGTCGATCTCGCACATGGGCTTCGTCACCCTGGGCCTGTTCGTGATCTACATGATCGTCGCCAACCCGCACAACGCCTCGGCCAGTGGCGTGACCCTGGCGCTCGAGGGCGCGATGGTGCAGATGATCTCCCACGGCCTGATCTCCGCGGCGATGTTCCTTTCCATCGGCGTGCTCTACGACCGGCTGCACACCCGCGACATTTCGGCCTACGGTGGGGTGGTCAACACCATGCCGTGGTTCGGGGCGCTGGTGGTGCTGTTCGCTATGGCCAACGTCGGCCTGCCGGGCACCTCGGGCTTCGTCGGCGAATTCATGGTCATCCTCGCCGCCTTCAAGGCCAACTTCTGGATCGCGCTCACCGCGGCCCTGACGCTGATCATCGGCGCGGCCTACACCCTGTGGATGGTCAAGCGCGTGATCTTCGGCGAGGTGAAGAACGAGGGCGTCAAGACGCTCCAGGATCTCAATTTCCGCGAGGCCTGGATTCTGGGCGTGCTCGCGTTCCTGATCGTACTGATCGGCGTCTGGCCGAACCCGCTGGTCGAGGTCATGCACGCCTCGATCGAGAACCTGGCGCAACAGGCGCTGACCACCAAGTTGTAAGACGTTCCCTATGACACTCGCCTCACTGAACCTGCAACCGGTCCTGCCCGAAATCGTCCTCGCGGCGATGGCCTGTTTGATCCTGCTCGTCGACCCGTTCCTGCCCAAGCGCGGGCCGACGGTCAGCTTCGTGCTCTCGATCCTCACCCTGATCGCGCTGTTCGTGATCACCCTGGTGCAGATGGACGATCATGTGCGCATGAGTTTCGGCGACATGGTGGTCAACGACCCCATGGCCGACGTGATGAAGCTGGTGGTCTACGTGCTGGTGGCCGCGGTGTTCGTCATCTCGCGCACCTATCTGCGCCAGCGCGGTATCGACAAGGGCGAGTACTACATGCTCGGTCTGTTCGGCGTGCTGGGGATGATGATCACCATCTCCTCCAACCACCTGCTGCTGCTCTACCTCGGCCTGGAGCTGATGTCGCTGGCGATGTACGCCATGACCGCGTTCAAGCGCGACGACGGCCGCGCCTCGGAGGCGGCGATGAAGTACTTCGTGCTGGGCGCGCTCGCCTCGGGCATCCTGCTCTACGGCATGTCGTTGCTCTACGGCGTGACCGGCGACCTGACGCTCACCGCGATCGCCGAGTCGGTCGCCAGCGGCGAGGAGTCGATGGCCCTGAAGGCGGCCGTGGTCCTGATCGTGGTCGGTGCCGTGTTCAAGATGGGTATCGCGCCGTTCCACATGTGGCTGCCGGACGTCTACGAAGGCGCGCCGACGGCCGTGACCCTGTACCTCGCCGCCGCGCCCAAGATCGCCGCGCTCGCGCTGGTGCTGCGTCTGCTGGTCGACGGCATGGGGCCGCTGTTCGCCGACTGGCAACCGATGCTGATCGTGGTGGCGATGCTCTCGATGGCCATCGGCAACGTGGTCGCGATCGCGCAGACCAGCTTCAAGCGGATGCTGACCTACTCGACCATCGGTCACGTCGGTTTCATCCTGCTGGGCGTGCTGGCCGGCACCAACGAGGGCTACGCCGCCGCGCTGTTCTACACCATCGCCTACGCGGCGATGACCATCGGCGGCTTCGGCATCATCCTGCTGCTGGCACGCCAGGGATTCGAGGCCGAGAGCCTGGACGACCTCAAGGGGCTGAACGATCGCAGCCCGGTCATGGCGTTCGTCTTCCTGCTGCTGATGTTCTCCATGGCGGGCATCCCGTTCACCTTCGGCTTCTGGGCGAAACTTGCCGTGCTCCAGTCGGTCGTAGGGATCGGGCTGTGGTGGCTGGCGACCTTCGCCGTGGTCACCGCGGTGATCGGTGCGTTCTACTACCTGCGCGCGGTCAAGATGGTGTACTTCGACGCGCCGGAGGACACGAGCCCCATCGAAGCCGATGCCAACGTGCGGGGCGTGCTGGTCCTGTCCGGCGCCTCCATGCTGATTTTCGGCCTGTACCCGACCGGTCTGACCGCGCTGAGTGCCGGCGCCTTCGGCCTGTAAGCCACATTCATTACGCCATCGAAACGAGGCCTGCATGATCGCCGACTGGATTATCGCGAGTTACCTGATCGGCCTGTTCGTCCTGGCGAACCTGCCTTTCGTCAACCAGAGACTGTTCCTGGTGATCCCGGTCGCCGCACCGGGCCAGCAGAAATCGTTCTGGTGGCGAATCGTCGAGTGGCTGCTCTATTTCGTGATCGGCATGGGCATCGGGCTGTACCTCGAGTACTCGATCGGCGGTATCGAGCCCAAGGGCTGGGAATTCTGGGCCGTGGCCGCGTCCATCTTCGCGGTGTTTTCGGTGATCGGATTTATCTGGCAATACCAGCTGCGAAAGCACCTGCAGGTCTGACACCGGCATCGGACGTGCCCAACAAGAAAGGCGAACCGTGATGGTTCGCCTTTTTTCGTGCCCGACGCGTCCTCGCAAGCGGCTTACATCTGTCGCAATAGCCGCTGGGCACCGTCGACATACTTGCCGCGCATAAACAGCAGGCGCCAGCGCCGGCCGCCGACCTGGTCGAACAGGATGGTGGCCCGCACGCCCGCGAGCAGCAGGGCTCGTACGGTCGAGGAGATCGCCATGTCCTCGAGGTGATGCTTCTCGCCGTTGATCACGAACTTCTGAGGCAGGTGGCTCAGTGTGCTGCGGTAGAGGTTGTTGAGATCGGCCATCAGGCCGCTGTCGGCGCCGTGCTCGTCGAAGGCGGGCTTCAACTCCTCGAGTCGCCGGAATAGCGTGCTGCCCATCTCCTGGTCGCGACGAAAGGCCTTGGTGATCGCGAACAGCGTGACCACGTAGCGCGTGAGTTCCAGGTCACGTGGTGCGCGGGAATTACCCGCCAGCAACTCGCTCAGGCGTTTCATGCCGAATCGAACCCCGGACAGCCCGCCGTAGATACTGGCCGTGTCGGGGGCGTCGAAGGCGAACAGCGAGCCGATGCTCGCCTCCAGCGCTTGGCTGTCCGCCACGCGGCCTTCGTAGGCCAGCGTCTGGATCAACTGGACGGCCTGGGTCATGCCGGCCATGGCGATCAATTGGTCGTCGGTGTCTTGTGGCATGGTCCCGTATCGGTTGGTTTGATGATCAGTCCCGGGGCAGGGCGCGGGTGATCACCGCTCCCCCCAGGCAGATGTCGCCATCATAGAACACGACCGATTGGCCGGGGGTGATGGCGCGTTGCGGCTCCTCGAAGGAGGCGATCAGGCGATCGCCCGTCTGCTCGATGCGGACCGCCTGGTCGGGTTGGCGGTAGCGGATCTTGGCGGTCAGCGGCCGGTCGGTCGGCGGCGGCTCGATCCAGTGGACCTGCTCGGCCTCGAGCCGGTCGGCGAACAGGGCCGGGTGGTTCTTGCCCTGGGCGACCCGCAGCGTGTTGGACTCGAGATCCTTGCCCACCACGTACCACGGCGCATCGCCATGGGCCTTCGTGCCGCCGATCCCCAACCCCTGACGCTGGCCGATGGTGTGGTACATCAGGCCCTGGTGGGTGCCGAGCCGTTCGCCCTCGAGGGTCTCGATCGGCCCCGGCTGGGCGGGCAGGTAGGTCTTGAGGAAATCGGCGAAGCGGCGCTCGCCGATGAAACAGATGCCGGTCGAATCCTTCTTGTCGGCGGTGATCAGGTCGTGCGCCGCGGCAATCTCGCGCACGCGCGGCTTTTCCAGCTCGCCCACCGGGAAGTACGCCGAACCGACCTGGTCGCGGGAGAGCGCGTGCAGGAAATAGCTCTGGTCCTTGTTCGCGTCCACGCCGCGTGCCAGGTGCACGCCGGTCGCGTCGTCAAGACGTCGCGCGTAGTGACCGGTCGCGATCGCATCCGCCCCCAGTGCCCGGGCGTGGTCGAGAAAGGCGCGGAACTTGATCTCGCGATTGCAGAGGATGTCCGGGTTGGGCGTGCGTCCGGCCTGGTACTCGTGCAGGAAGTGCTCGAACACGCGGTCCCAGTACTCACCGGCGAAGTTGACGTAGTGGAACTCGATCCCGAGCTTGTCCGCCACGGCCATGGCATCGAGCATGTCCTCCTTGGACGCGCAGTACTCGTCATCGTCGTCGCCTTCCCAGTTCTTCATGAACAGGCCCTCGACGCGGTAGCCGGCCTCCTTCAACAGCAGGGCGGCCACCGAGGAGTCCACGCCGCCGGACAGGCCCACCATGATGCGCGGGGCGTCCGCCGGGGCGGGGGAGATGAGGTCGTTGATCGTCGAGTCGGTCATCGGATCGAGTGCAGCAGGTCGAGGGGATAGCAGTACCCCTGTTCGAAATCGCGGACGGCGGCGGTGACGAAGGGCGAGCGATGCGGGATCTCGGCGTTCTCCAGGGTTGCGCGGTCCATGAAGCGCGCGGCGATGATCCCGCTATCCAGCGGCTCGTCATCGGGCTCGTCGTCGATCTCGCCGATGATCGCCACCCGCAGTACCCGCCGCCCCTGGACGGGGTTGTCGTGGTAGATCCCGAGCAGCCCGGTCGGCTCGAAGCCAAAACGGGTCTCCTCGCGCACCTCCCGGATCACCGCGTCGAGCAACGTCTCGCCCGGCTCGACGTGTCCGGCTGGCTGGTTGAGGTAGCGCTGGCCACGGATGCGTTCCTCCACGAGCAGGTAGGCATCGCCCCGGCGGGCAATGCCGGCGACGGTCAGGGAGACGAGCGGTCGATCGGAAGATGGCATGAGATCAGTATATCGTCCGGTACAAGTCAGAGGTCCTGCTGACGTCGCGCCTTCCACTCGTAGAGCAAGTCGAGCGCGGCGCGGGGGGAGAGCTCGTCCGGGTCGAGAGTGTCTATCGCCTCGAGCAACGGGTCGGGTTCGGTCTCGACGGGGTCGGCGACCGGCTCGGCGGCGAACAGATCCATCTGCGGGACCTCGCCGCCGGTATGCGACTGCCATTCGAGTTTCTCCAGCAGGCCGCGCGCCCGGCGAATGGTGGGGCGCGGCAGGCCGGCCAGACGCGCCACGTCGATCCCGTAGCTCTGGTTGGCGGGACCATCCTTCACGCCATGCAGGAACACCAGCTCGCCGTTGTGCGTGATCGCCTCGAGGTGGACGTTCACCAGTGTCTCGAACTGTTCGGCAAGCGTGGTCAGCTCGAAGTAGTGGGTGGCGAACAGCGTCATCGCGCGGTTCTTCTGCAACAGGTGCTCGGCGACCGCCCAGGCCAGCGCCAGGCCGTCGAAGGTCGAGGTGCCGCGGCCGATCTCGTCGATCAGCACCAGCGATCGCTCGGTGGCGTGGTGCAGGATCTCGGCGGTCTCGGTCATCTCCACCATGAAGGTCGAGCGTCCCGAGGCGAGATCGTCGGAGGCGCCGATGCGGGTGAAGATGCGGTCGATCGGCCCGATCTCGACGTCCTCGGCCGGCACGTGCGCCCCGGCGTGGGCCAGCAGCACGATCAGCGCCGTCTGGCGCATGTAGGTCGACTTGCCGCCCATGTTGGGGCCGGTGATCAGCAGCATGCGCCGGTCGGGGGCCAGCTCGGCGTCGTTGGGCACGAAGACCGCCTCGCTGTTGGCCTCGACCACCGGGTGGCGGCCCTGGCGGATATCCACCCCGAGCGCGTTACGAAAGCGCGGGGCGGTCCAGTCGTGGCGCTCGGCGACATCGGCCAGCGCGGCCAGGGTGTCGAGGTCCGCGAGGGCATCGGCCCGCCGGCGCAGCTCGCTCTGGTGGCCGGCCAAGGTGACCAGCAATGCCTCGAAGCACTCGCGTTCGCGGGCGAGCGACTTGTCGCGGGCGGTGAGCACTTCCTGCTCGAAGGTCTTCAGGGTGTCGTTGGTGTAGCGCTCGACGGATTTGAGCGTCTGGCGACGGGTGAAGGTCTCCGGCATGCGCGCCGACTGGCTGCGCGGCACCTCGAAGTAGTAACCGTGGACGCGGTTGTAGGCCAGTTTCAGGTTCTCGATGCCCGACTGTCGCCGTGCATCCTCCTCCATGGCGGTGAGCGTGGTGTCGGCGCGCTCGGACAGGCCCCGCAAGCGGTCGAGCTCCTCGTCGAAGCCGCTCGCGATCACCCCGCCGTCGCGCAGCCAGACCGAGGGCTTCTCGGCGATCGCCGCATCCAGCAGTTCACGCACCTCGGGCAGGTCGGCCAGTGCGTCGTTCAGCGTGGCGAGCAGCGGTTGGTCGCAGGTGGCCAGGGTGGCGGTCAGCGCGGGCAACTGGTGTAGCGAGTCGCGCAGGGCGGCGAGGTCGCGCGGCCGAGCCGTGCCCAGCACGATGCGCGTGGTGATGCGCTCGATGTCGTTGACCTGCCGCAGGGCGTCGAACAGGACGGCCGGCAGGTCGCGTTCGCGTAGCTCGCCGATCGCCTGGTGACGGGCGGCCAGCCGCTCGTGGTCGCGCAGCGGGCGGGCCAGCCATTCGCGCAGCCGGCGGGCGCCCATGCCGGTGGCGGTGCGGTCGAGCAGGCCGATCAGCGCCCCGTCCGGGCGCCCCTGGCTGTCCTCGAACAGCTCCAGGTGGCGGCGGGTGTGCACGTCGAGCAGCAGGGCGTCGCTGGTCTGTTCCACGGCCAGCCCGTCGATGTGGCCCAGCTTCGTCTTCTGGGTGTCGTTGACGTATTGCCACAGGGCGCCGGCCGCGCCGAGTGCGGCATCCAGGGCCTGGCGGTTGTCGGCGTGGATGCCGAAGCCGGCGAGATCGCGGGTGCCGAACTGGGCACACAACTGCTCGCTGGCCGTCTCGCTGGCAAAATGCCAGACCGGACGTTCGCGGGAAAACCCGTCGGCGCGGAACAGGCCGTCGGTCAGCGCCTCGATGGACAGTCCCTCGGGCAGCAGCAGCTCGCGCGGGTCGACCCGCGCCAGCTCGGTGGCCAGTTCGTCCGGGCCGGCCGGGGCCATGATGGCAAAATGGCCGCTGGAGAGATCCAGGTGGGCCAGGCCGAGGCGCTCACGGCCGCGGTAACGGCTGCGCGATACCGCCACCAGCCGGTGCGCCTGGCGCTGTTCCAGCAGGGCCTCGTCGGTGACCGTCCCCGGGGTGATCACCTTGACCACCTCGCGCTTCATCGGCCCCTTGGCCTGCACGTCGCCGACCTGCTCGCAGATGGCGACCGACTCGCCGGCCTTCAGCAGCCGGGCGAGGTAGGACTCGTAGGCATGCACCGGCACGCCGGCCATCGGGATCGGCTCGCCGGCCGAGGTGCCGCGCTGGGTCAGGGTGAGATCGAGCACCCTGGCCGCGTGCCGCGCGTCCTCGAAGAACAACTCGTAGAAGTCGCCCATGCGGTAGAACAGCAGCACGTCCGGATAATCTTGTTTGATCCGGAGAAACTGCTGCATCATGGGCGTATGCGCGCTGAAACTGTCCGTCTGACCGGCCGTGGGCGAGTTTTCGGCGGGGCGGGGCGATGTCGATTTCGTCATGCGCGGCATTGTAACGAAAACCCAGTAACGATAACCCTGACGCCGAACGGCCCGCCGATCTGGGCGCGTGCCGGTCGTGGGCCGTGGGCGAACTGGGCAGTGAATGACACGAGGGACGGGCGAACCGGATGGTGGAACGGGACGAGGGGCAACAGCCACCCGAATGGCACGGGGCCCAGGCCATGACCGACTGCGACCTGAGTCGCCCGGCCCGCATTCGTTGCCTGGGCGAGGCGCTGGGTGCGCGTGGGCTGCGCCTGGCCGTCGCCGAGTCCTGCACCGGCGGGCTGTTGGCTGCCAATCTCACGGCGCTGGCCGGGAGTTCGTCCTGGTTCGACGGTGGCTGGGTCACCTACAGCAATCAGGCCAAGCAGCGTGAGCTGGGCGTGCGGGCGTCCTTGTTCGCCGAGGTGGGGGCGGTGTCCGCCGAGGTGGTCACGGCGATGGCCCGCGGGGCGCTCGAGCGCGCGGGGGTCGATTACGCGGTGGCCATCAGCGGCGTGGCCGGCCCGGGCGGCGGCAGCGAGACCAAGCCGGTTGGCACCGTCTGGATCGGTTGGGGCCATCGGCCGCCGACCGAAGGCGAACCGCATCAGTCCGCCGTTGCCACCTTCGCGACCCGATTTCGTTTTCCCGGCGACCGCGAAACGGTGCGCGAGGCGGCCGTGGACGTCGCCCTGCAAGGCCTGTGTGCCCACCTCGGCGGCGAGGGCTGGAACGACTCGGCCGCCGCGCGCTGGTCGTCGGCGCACTGGCCGGCGGCTGGTCTCAAGTGGTCGGACAGCTGAATTCCCAAAGGGCGTCTCGTAAACCGTAGCGAGCAGATCCGAGTGCAAGGAACCGCGCAGTGAGCGACGAGACATATCATATGGATAGGGGAGGAGCGAACGAGCACGTGACGCCGCAATCGGTCTGCGCAGTCGATTTTCGAGGTGCCCGTAATGAACGTTGATCCTGCCACCAATCGCCTCGACAGCGCCCGCTTCGTCGCCTCGCCCAATTGCGACGCGCGCCCACGCGATGAACGCATCGAGCTGGTGGTGATCCACGGCATGTCCCTGCCGCCCGGCCAATTCGGCGGCACGGCGATCGAGCGCTTTTTCACCAACCGGCTCGACCCCGGCGAACATCCGTATTTCGAGGAGATTCGCGACCTGCGCGTCTCCGCCCACGTGGTGATCTACCGCGACGGGTCGGTCACGCAATTCGTGCCCTTCGATCGTCGTGCCTGGCACGCGGGGCAGTCTCGCTTCGGCGAACGCACGCGGTGCAACGACTTTGCCATCGGTATCGAGCTCGAGGGCACGGATACCGAGCCCTATACGGCCGTGCAGTATGAGACGCTCGGTCGCGTGCTCGCGGCCATCAAACGCGCCTATCCGAGCGTGCACGCGGTGCGTGGCCACAGCGATATCGCCCCGGGACGCAAGACCGATCCCGGCCCGGCCTTCGACTGGGGGCACCTGGCATCCCGCCTGCCCGACGGCATGGCGACCGCCTGACCGTGCGTCCATTTTCGTCCAACAGTGGGGCATCCACGCGATGAAACTTCTGGTCCTGATCCTCGTCATCGCCTTCGACCGGTTCCTGGAATTCTTTCAGCGATGGCGCGCCGATCGCTGGCCGCATCGCGTCACCATCGAGGTGTTCGACACGCTCGCCGGCATGATCGGCGCCACGGCCGCGCGTCTGCTGGTCTGGCTGTTGTTGCCGGCGGTGCTGCTGGTCTGGCTCGGCATCGGCGGCGACGGCTGGATCGGATGGGTCGTGTCGCTGGTCGTACTGCTGCTGGTTATCACCCCGCGCAACACCTCGGAGATCAACCGCCAGTTGCTCGACGCCGCTGGCCGGGACGACCAGGAGACCGTCGAGGCGGCACGCCGCGTCCTGTTCGACGGCACGCCGGTGGATTCCGCCCAGGCGACCACCCGCCAGACCGGCGAGCGCATCATCGTGCTGGCGTTCAGCGAATGGTTCCTGGTGCTGTTCTGGTTCGTCCTGCTCGGGCCGGCCGGGGCGTTGTTCTACCGCCTGACCGAGTGGCTGGCACAGGCGCCCGACCCCGAGGCTGGTTCGGGGGCTGGATCGGGTGCCGATGCGGACGGGGAAGGGCGGTTGCGTCGCTGGCAGACGAAAGCCCACGCGCTGCTGGTCCTGCCGGCCGCGCCGGTGTTCACCGTGCTGATGCTCCTGGCCGGTTCGTTCCAGCGGGGCCTGAATGCCTGGCGGGGTGACGAGGCACTTGGGCGCGAGCACGGCGCGATGGACGGCTGGGAGGCCGGCTCGATCGGACTGATCGCCCGGGTCGGCCATGCCGTCATCGACGTCGAGCGCGCCGATGAATGCCTCGACGAGAATGCCTGTCTCGCCGATCAACGCACCTGGTACCGGGCCGCCCACGCGATCGTGCTGCGCGCGCTGCTGTTCGGCCTGGCCCTGGTGGCCGTGCTCACCCTGATCGGCTGGGTGCCGTGACGTTGGTGAATGTGTCAGCAGTAGGTAATAACGCGTTGCGTTAATACAAGCGTGGCTGTATTCTCGGTTCATGATCGTTAGCTTCGCTTGCAAGGATACGCAACGGGTGGCGAGCGGGCGGTTCTCGAAACGGCTCCCGCAACAGATTCAGCGCCGGGCGAAGATGCGCCTGGACCGGATCGACGCAGCACGAGACCTCGACGACTTGCGCGTGCCGCCGTCCCATCGACTCGAGGCCTTGTCCGGGGATCGGCTCGGGTTTCATAGCGTGCGCATCAATGACCAATGGCGGATCGTTTTCCGGTGGGAGCAGGGCGGCGCCCACGACGTGGCGATTGTGGATTACCACTGAGAGGGGGCGTGATGAACAAGCGTATTGACCCAATTCATCCAGGCGAACACCTGGCCGAGTTCCTCGACGACTTCGGTGTCACGCAATATCGCCTTGCCAAGGAAATTCGGGTTCCGGCAAGACGGATCAACGAAATCGTGCTTGGGCGGCGTGGGGTCAGTGCCGACACGGCGCTCCGGTTGGCGCGCTTTTTCGGTACCAGCCCCGACTTCTGGATGAACCTGCAGGACAAGTACGAACTCGAGGTGGCTCGGGCACGATCAGGGGATGAGATCGACCAGATCATCACGTGTTCGGCTTGAGCGGCTGTAACCCCCGGTTTTCCTTCCGGGGCCTCCATCGTGCTTTTTGACGCCGGGCCGACTGATAGAATCCCGCCTCGACTTCCAGCGGCGAGTGTCCATGATCACCCAGACCACCCCGGCCACCCGACTCGACCTGATACGCCACGGCGAACCCGTCGGCGGTCGTCGCTTTCGTGGCGACGCCGTCGACGATCCGTTGAGTGAACTCGGCTGGCAGCAACTCGAGCGTCGCCTGACGATGATCGAGGCGCGTGGCGAAGCCGACTGGGACGTCATCGCCACCTCACCGATGCGTCGGTGCCGGGTTTTTGCCGCCTCGGTGGCCGAGCGTCGCGGGCTGGAGCTCGTGGTCGATCCCGATCTGCGCGAGATTGGCTTCGGTCCCTGGGAAGGCCTGCGGCATGCCGAGATTCCCGAGCGCTATCCCGAACAGCACGCCGCCTTTCTCGCCGATCCGGTCGACGGCCATCCGCCCGGCAGCGAGCCGATGGCCGATTTCTTCGAGCGCGTCACGCGCGGACTGGCCCGCCTGGAGACCAACCACGCCGGCCAGTCCGTGCTGGTGCTCTCGCACGCGATCGTCATGCGCGCCGCCTGTGCCTGGGTGCTCGGCGCCCCCATGGCGGCGATCGCCAAGGTGGAGACCGAATACGCCGCCATGCTCTCCATCCGTCACAACCACCGCGGCCGGCGATTGCTCGGCCTGGATAATGGCCTGCCGGGCGACGGGGCATGACGCGGCGGGTTGTCGATGTCGAGCTGACGGTATTGGGCCTCGAGCCGCTCGATGCCCCGGGCGATGACCAGAGCGGCTTTTCCCGCCCCATCTGGACCGGGCCGAGCGTTTCCGAGACGGACGTTTCCCGCCTGGCCCAACTGCTCGACGGCCGCTTTCAACGCGGGGCATCGACCGATGACGGTTCTCCCGAGGAGGCCTGCGACGATCCCGATGCGCTCGCGCTGGCGGCCGTGGACGGGGCCGCGTCAGTCGCCGCGCCCCGTGGCATCACGAGTCCGGGCTACGCTCTGGCTCGCGCCCTGGGCGACTGGTGTCTTACCGGTGGCACGCGGGCCGGGTTTGCCGAGCAGGTCGCCGACTGGCGCGCGCAGGGTTTCGAGCGGCTGCTGTGTTTCGATCCCGTTCACCTAAAGCCTGAGACCGACCATGCCATCGTGCTCGGGGCGCGGTTTCTCGCCTTGAGCGACGCCGAGCTCGACGGCCTGCTGGACGTCCTCAACCCGTGGCTTGCCGATGACGGCATGCAAGCCGTACGCATCGGTCGTCAGACCTACCTGCTGGCCCAGTTGCGCCCGGACGGAATCGGTCCGGCGAATGCGGCCTTGCAGCGGGGCGGGGCGCCGCTGGCCTGCCTGTTGAACCGCAACGCTGGGGTGTTCCTCAACGAGGAGCGCAGCGATCCACTGCTGCGCCAATGGCTGACCGAGTTACAGATGTGGCTCTATCCGCAACCGCTCAACGACCGCCGCGCCGCCCACGGCCAACCCATCCTGAGCAGCTTCTGGCCGCACGGGCTGAGTGCCCTGACCGATGGAATGCCGTCACCATCAGCCGGGGAGCGGTTGATCTTGACCGACTCGCCCGCCGTGATGGCCGAGTGCGATGCAAGCGTGTGGCAGGCCGACGAGATGGGTGCGGCAGGCGAGGCGATTCGTGCCGGCCGACCCGTACGCGTGCTGCTGACCGAAGCGGCGTGGTGTCGGCTGGAAGGCGACGTCGGCGGCTTCCAGCAGGAACTGGCCCGCATTGATGCGTGGCTCGAGCGACTGCAGACCGAATGCCCGGACGTGGTGGTCCGCCTGGATGATGGCCAGGGCGGGGTATGGCAGCCGGAATCCGGGTGGAAACGCACCTGGCGTCGACTGTTGCAGCGGGTGGGCCGATGACCGCAGAGGCAAAGGCCAACCCCGAGGCCAACCCCAGGGCCGCCCGCCTGCTGGGTGTCGCGAGCATCCGCCGGCGTCAGACCCCCGAGGTCAGCGACTCCCTGGCGCATCTCAATCCCCGGTTGGCGCGCGTGCTGGCCGCGCGTGGAATCACGCAGGCCGCGCAGCTCGATCACCGCCTGCAGGCGCTCCTCCCGCCGGCCGGCCTGCCCGATTTGGGCGAGGCGGCTCGACTGGTCAGTGATGCCATCGAGCGGGATGACTCCATCCTGATCGTCGGCGATTTCGATGCCGACGGCGCGACCGCCACGGCCCTGTGTTTGCGCGGTCTGCGCGCCATGGGGGGCGAGCGGGTCGACTTCTTGATCCCGGATCGCCAGCGCCACGGCTACGGCCTGAGCCCGGCGTTGCTCGACGAACTCGACACACCGCCGGCGTTGATCCTCACGGTCGACAACGGCATCAGCGCCCACGACGGGGTCGCCGCCGCCAAGGCCGCCGGGTCGCGCGTGGTGGTCACCGACCATCACCTGCCGGGCGACACGCTTCCCGCTGCCGATGCCATCGTCAATCCCAACCGTGCCGATGCCGACTTCGGGTCGACCGCGCTGGCGGGCGTTGGCGTGGCCTTCTACCTGCTCGCCGCCGTGCGTAGTGAACTCGATCGACGCGGCTGGTTCGCCACGCGTCAGCGGCCCAACCTCGCCAACTGGCTGGATCTGGTGGCCCTGGGCACCATCGCCGACGTGGTCGAGCTTGACGACAACAACCGCCGTCTGGTCGCCCAGGGCCTGGCTCGCATCCGCTCCCACGCCTGCGCGCCGGGGATACTCGCGCTGTTTGCCGTGGCCGGGCGCGATCCGCGCGAGGCGCGATCCAGCGATCTGGGTTTTGCCATCGGCCCGCGACTCAACGCCGCCGGGCGGCTCGAAAACATGCGGCTGGGGGTCGAATGCCTGCTCGCCGGCGAGGCGGCCGAGGCCCGCCGGCTGGCCGGCACGCTCGATCAGATCAATCGCCAACGTCGCGACGTCGAGGCCAACATGCTCGACACCGTCGCCGCCGACCTGGATCGGGCGATGGCCGGGCAGGGCGATACGCCGCCTTCAAGCCCGGCCGACTGGGTACGCTTCGATCCGGGCTTTCACCCCGGCGTGATCGGCATCGTCGCCGGGCGCCTGAAGACCCGCTGGGTGCGCCCCGTGTTCGTCTTTGCCCCGGCCGAGGTCGGCAGCAATGACGGCCGGCTCAAGGGCTCGGGTCGCTCGATTCCCGGCATCCACCTGCGCGACCTGCTGGTCGAGATCGACGCCCGACAGCCCGGGCTGATCGACGGCTTCGGCGGACACGCCATGGCCGCCGGGCTGTCACTCGAGCGCACCCGACTCGATGCCTTTCGCCACGCCTTCACGCAGGTCGTCGAACGCCACCACGAGCGGCTTCCCGACGGCCGCGAAGTGGTCACCGATGGCCCCCTGGAAGCCGCCGATTTTCACCTCAACTTCATCGACGCCCTCGACCACCAAGGCCCCTGGGGCACCGGCTTTCCCGAGCCCCTGTTCGACAACGCCTTCGAGGTGCTCGAGAAAACCGCCCTGAAAGACGGCAAACACTGGCGCCTGTCCGTCCGCCTGCTCGACCACCCAAATGCCCGCCCCGTCGACGCCATCTGGTTCCGCGCCCCCGACCCACTTCCCCCCGGCCGCCACTGGCAGATCGCCTACCGCCCCGTCGCCGACAGCTTCCGCGGCCGCAAACGCTTGAAGCTCTTTGTCGAGACGGCGTTGCCCGTCACCGTATCGGATTAGACGCAACGCATCGGACCGCGGAGTTTCTCCCCGGGTAATGGCGAGTCCAACTCGCCGCTCCTAGTCAGTAGAAGGCGGTTGACCATTGGATCGTGGAGTTTCACTCCACGAACGGCGAGTGCAAATCGCCGGTCCAAAAGCAAAAGAAGACGATCGTCCCTTGGATCGTGGAGTTGCACTCCACGTACGGCGAGTGAAACTCGCCGCTCCCAGCAACCTTTCACTCCACGCAACCGCGCCAAAACGCACGTTTCACCAGTAAATCCCGCTCGAATCGTGGGCCTGCAACTTTGCGGACCAGCAAGTGGCCCTTCATGAAATAGGGGTTCACACCCCAACAGCCCCACCACTTGCCCGCTCAACACGCCCCCGGCACCATGCCCCTTGCGAAAACAAGGAGGTCGACGTATGCCGGCAAGGATGCCCGCACACACCCGTTGGACCCGCCGTCGGCTACCGCATATGGACGCGCCGGGTTACTTTCAGCACGTCGTATTCCATCTGGCCGACTCGTTGCCGCGAGATGTGTTGCTCCGGATGGAACGCGAACTGGCCCATTTGCCCGCCTACCAACAGCAGCAAACGAAAGCCCGCCGCATCGAGGCCTTGCTCGACACCGGCCGAGGTACCTGCCTGCTGGCGCATCCGACCTGCGCCCGAATAATGGTCGAAACGCTGTTGTTCGCAGATGGATCCCGCTA
Organism: Guyparkeria hydrothermalis; assembly: GCF_023555375.1. Taxonomy (GTDB): domain Bacteria; phylum Pseudomonadota; class Gammaproteobacteria; order Halothiobacillales; family Halothiobacillaceae; genus Guyparkeria; species Guyparkeria hydrothermalis. Next base: position 138,292 of record NZ_JAJSEE010000004.1, on the reverse strand, counting down.
CCAACTGCATGCGTGGGTGGTCATGCCGAATCACGTCCATGTGCTGGTCCGGCAAGACCAACATCACCCGCTGTCAGGCATTGTCCAGTCCTGGAAACGCCATTCTTCCCGTGAGATTCGGCGTCTCGGCTATGACGTGAATCGCCAAGCGGCTTCCCCGCATGCCGGAATCTGGCAACGCGATTACTGGGACCGCTACATCCGAAACGACCGTCATTTCTCCGCGGTCGAAGAATATATTCATCTAAACCCCGTCAAGGCCGGACTGGTTGCGACCCCGGAAGACTGGCCGTATGGCTCGGCAGGGTGGGGCAACTAGAATGGCAACCAACGATGGACCGTGGAGTTGCACTCCACGCTGGCGAGTGCAACTCGCCGCTCCAATGGATCGCGGAGTTGCACTCCGCGCCCACTAGCGCAACTGATCAATTCGGTCCCTCTGACCCGCCTCATTGAGATACAATCCCGCGCTATTCAATCCGAGTTAAATGGGAAACGGATTCATGTGCGGAATCGTCGCAGCGGTAGCCGAACGGCAGGTGGGGCCCATCCTTCTGGAAGGATTGCGTCGCCTGGAATACCGCGGCTACGACTCGGCCGGGGTGGCGTTGCTGGATGAGCAGCAGGGGCTCGCTTCGGCGCGTGCCGTGGGCAAGGTCGCCGCTCTTGCCGAGAAGCTTGAAGCCATTCCCATCACCGGCCAGCTCGGCATCGCCCACACCCGTTGGGCGACCCACGGTGTACCGATTGAGCGCAATGCCCACCCGCATATCGCGCCCAATTGCGATCATGGCCGGGTGGCGGTGGTGCACAACGGCATCATCGAGAACTTCGCCACGCTCAAGGCTGAGTTGGTCGACGCGGGCTGCACGTTCGCTTCGGACACCGACACCGAGGTCATCGCGCACCTTATCCACCATCAACTCGACCTGGGTCTCTCACCGGAAGCGGCCTTCCACGCCACCGTGGATCGCCTGCAGGGCGCCTTTGCGTTGGCGGTGATCGTCACCGACGCCCCCGAGACACTGTTCGTCGCCCGTCAGGGCAGCCCGCTGGTCATCGGTGTGGGCATCGGCGAACATTTCGCCGCCTCGGATGCCCTCGCGCTCCTGCCGGTCACCCAATCGTTCGTCTACCTGGAAGAGGGCGATCGGGCGGTCATCACCCGCGAGAACCTTGCCATCACCGATGCGGCGGGCAGCCCCGTCGAGCGCCCGGTGCGCCAGTCGGCCCAGCGGGCGGAAAGCGCCGATCGTGGGCGGTTTCGCCACTTCATGCTCAAGGAAATCCACGAGCAGCCGCAGGCCATTGCCGACACCCTGGAAGGGCGCATTGCCCACGGCCATATCCTGCCGGCGGCGTTCGGCGTCGGCGCCGACGAGATCTTCGCCTCGGTCGAACGCGTGCAGATCATCGCCTGCGGCACCAGTTACCACGCCGGCATGGTGGCCCGCTACTGGTTCGAAGACATCCTCCGCTTGCCCTGCGCCGTCGAGGTGGCCTCCGAATTCCACTACCGCAACCCGGTAGTCAGCCCCAACACGCTGATCGTCGCGCTGTCGCAGTCCGGCGAGACCGCCGACACCCTCGCCGCCATCCGCATGCTCAAACGCGAGGACGCGAAGCGCCCGGTGCTCGCCATCTGCAACGCCCCGGAATCCTCGCTGGTGCGCGAGTCGGACCTAGTGCTGATGACCCGCGCCGGCCCCGAGATTTCGGTGGCCTCCACCAAGGCATTCTCCACCCAATTGGTTTCTCTGGCCCTGCTGCTGCTGGCCATCGGACGGGCGAGTGGCCGCATGGAAGAAGCCGAAGAGAAACGCATCGTCGCCGGACTGGAGAAGGTGCCGGGCCGCATCCAGGACGCTCTTGATCATGGCGACCGCGTCCGTGAATTGGCCGAACTGCTGGTGGAGAAGGAGCATGCCTTGTTCCTCGGCCGCGGTCCGATGTACCCGATTGCCATGGAAGGGGCCTTGAAGCTCAAGGAAATCAGCTACATCCACGCCGAGGCCTACCCCGCGGGTGAGCTCAAGCACGGGCCGCTGGCGTTGATCGACGAGACCATGCCGGTAATCACCATCGCCCCGCAAAACGAACTTCTCGACAAGTTGAAGTCAAATATCGCCGAAGTCTCTGCACGCGGGGCAGAGCTGTTCGTCTTTGCCGACGAGCGCGCCGGGCTGCACTCGGCGGACTTCACGCACGTGCTGCCGGTCACGTCGAATGTGGGTAGAATCAGCGCCCCGATTATCTTCAACATTCCGCTTCAATTGCTGGCCTACCATGTCGCCGTGCTCAAGGGCACCGACGTGGATCAGCCGCGCAACCTGGCCAAGTCGGTCACGGTTGAATAGTAGATCTCGATAAACAAGGACAGATTGATGAACGAAATTCGGCCTAGCCAGCAGCCGCCAGCAACCACCCCACCACGATTTGACGGCGAGATAGACTTGGTGGATCTCGCGCTCGCTCTATGGCGACGCAAGTGGGTCGTCGTTGGGGTCGCGCTGTTGATTACTGGTCTGGCGGCCGTGTACACACTTACTCGCGACGCTGGTGCAGCGGAGGACGGGACATTCAGCTCCATATATGAAGTTCCTTCCTACGCCAGCAATGGTCAAAACGAAAGGATGCTCGTGGAGCCGGCCGCCCTTGAGGACGTCGTTCGGCGAGTGTATCTGCCGAAAGCACGTCAGGCGCTGGAAGCATCGGCAGGTAGTCAGGAAAGCAAAGTGTTCGATTTCGGTGTGGAGGTCAGTAGTCCGGACAAGGGCGGTTACCTAGTCCTCGAAACCCAGGGTGGCCTTGCGAAGAATGACCGAATCCGGGACCTGCACCGTGCGGTTCTCGCGAGCGTAAGTGCGCACGCTAAGGAGAAAAAAACTGAATTTGCCGAGCGAATTGCAGGCGAGATCCATGCCGTTGAGGAGCAAATTCGGGAAACACAGGACCTTGTCGATAGCCTGCGTGGTGAGGCCGGTGGTTTGGCGGAAGTCGCCTTGCAGCTTTCACGTCTCAAGGAAAAGCTGAGCACGCTCAAGCTCAGTCAGAGTTCAATGAAGGATGGTGAGGTGGTGGCCCTCGCTCAGCAATCCGACCGTAGTGAGGGCATCTCCTCAGCACTTATCGTGGCCTTAGGCGCCATCCTCGGGCTGTTTGCCGGGCTATTCGCTGCGCTGATGGCCAATTTTATTGCTGCCGCCCGCGAGCGCCTGCATGGCGAACACGAAGTCGAAGATTAAATAACAAAACGATATTCCAATGACGACAACCAACACATTCCATCCGCCCAAAGACGTCAAGATCGCCATGGTGGGCCTCGGTTATGTGGGTCTCCCGCTGGCCGTGGCCTTCGGCCGCGTCCAGCCCGTGGTCGGCTTCGATATCAACGCCAAACGCATCGCCGAATTGAAAGCCGGTGTCGACCACACCCGTGAGGTCGAGCCGGGCGAACTGGCCGAGGCGACACATCTTTCGTTCACCGACCGATTGGAAGATATCGCCGACTGCAACGTCTTTATTGTTACCGTGCCCACGCCCATTGATCGGTACAAGCGCCCCGATCTGAGCCCGCTGATTGCTGCCTCGAAGACGGTCGGCCAGGTGCTCAAGAAGGGTGACGTGGTGATTTACGAGTCCACCGTTTACCCCGGTGCCACCGAGGACGACTGTGTGCCGGTGCTCGAACAGACCAGCGGATTGACGTTCAATCAGGATTTCTTCGCCGGCTACAGCCCGGAGCGGATCAACCCGGGCGACAAGGAACACCGCGTCGCGGACATCATGAAGGTGACCTCGGGATCCACGCCCGAGGCCGCCAAGTTCATCGATGCGCTCTATCGGCGCGTTATCCACGCCGGCACGCATCTGGCCCCGGCGATTCGCGTCGCCGAGGCCGCCAAGGTGATCGAGAACACCCAGCGGGACGTGAATATCGCGCTGGTCAACGAACTGGCCATGCTGTTCAACAAGATGGGTGTCGACACCCAGGCCGTTCTCGAGGCCGCGGCTACCAAGTGGAACTTCCTGCCCTTCAAGCCGGGCCTGGTTGGCGGCCACTGCATTGGTGTCGACCCGTACTACCTCACCCAGAAGGCGCAGGAAATCAATTACCATCCCGAGATGATCCTCGCCGGCCGGCGCACCAACGACGGCATGGGCGAATACGTCGCCGCTCAGATCGTGCAACTGATGACCAAGCACCGGGTGCAGGTCGTCGATTCCAAGGTGCTCATCCTCGGGCTGACCTTCAAGGAGAACTGCCCGGACCTGCGCAACACGCGCGTGGTCGACGTGGTCCACCACCTCGAGCAGTACAATGTCGATGTGCATCTCCACGACCCCTGGGCCGATGCCGACGAGGCTCGAGAGGAATACGGCCTCGAACTCGACCCCGACCCGACGCAAGGCTCTTTCGATGCCGTGGTCTTGGCCGTCGCTCACGACGACTTCCGCCAACTTGGCGCCGATGGCATCCGTGCCCTGACCCGGGACAACGGCATCGTCTACGACATCAAACACCTGCTTGGACGCGACGAGGTCGACGGTCGGCTGTAACCGTGTATGGAACGGCGAGTTGCACTCGCCGACACGCGAAGTAGAACGCCGCGCCCCCCAGACCCCGTCGTTCCCGCGAAAGCGGGAATCCATGGTGCCTTGAGCCGACACCTTGTGTGGATTCCCGCCTCTGCGGGAATGACGGCAGAAGAAATAGTCGAAAGGCCGGGGACGTCGCTCTACTGCAGAGTGGTAGTTCGAACACCGAGCGAGCCTTTCAATAATTAATTTTACAGCGTGCGGCCACACACCCGCATCGCATCGACAGACAACAACACCTAAATGAACCAACCCACCAACAAAACCAAAATCGCCATCGCCGGCACTGGCTACGTCGGCCTGTCCAACGCCGTGCTGCTCGCCCAACATAACTACGTCGTGGCGCTGGATATCGTTCCCGAAAAGGTCGAGATGCTGAACAAACGGCAATCCCCGGTGCTCGACCCGGAGATCGAGGACTTTCTGCAGAACCGTGAACTCGATCTCACGGCCACGCTGGACAAGCAGGCGGCCTATGCCGATGCCGAGTTTGTCATCATCGCAACCCCGACGGATTACGATCCGGAAACCAACTACTTCAATACCAGCTCGGTCGAGGCAGTCATCCGGGATGTCATGGCCATCAACCCGCATGCCGTGATGGTGATCAAGTCCACCGTACCGGTCGGTTACACCCGGGAAATCAAGGCGCGGATGGGCACGGACAACATCCTGTTCTCTCCGGAATTCCTGCGCGAGGGCAAGGCGCTGCACGACAACCTCCATCCCTCGCGCATCGTCGTCGGCGAACATTCCGACCGCGCCGAGTCCTTCGCCAACCTGCTGGCGGAAAGCGCGGTGGCCAATGACGTGCCCATCCTGTTTACCAACCCAACCGAGGCCGAGGCGATCAAGCTGTTCGCCAATACCTACTTGGCGCTGCGCGTGGCCTACTTCAACGAACTGGATACCTACGCCGAGACCCACGGTCTGGATACCCGCCAGATCATCAATGGCGTCTGCCTCGACCCGCGCATCGATAGCCATTACAACAATCCCTCCTTCGGCTACGGCGGCTACTGCCTGCCGAAGGACACCAAGCAGTTGCTGGCTAATTACGACGAAGTGCCCAACAACATCATCGGCGCCATCGTGGATGCCAACCACACCCGCAAGGACTTCATCGCCGACTCCGTCATCAAGCGCAATCCTAATGTCGTCGGCATCTACCGCTTAGTGATGAAGAACGGCTCGGACAACTTTCGTGCCTCTGCCATCCAGGGTGTGATGAAACGCATCAAGGCCAAGGGTATCGAGGTAGTGGTTTACGAGCCGGTAATGGAAGAAGACCGTTTCTATAACTCTCGGGTCATCCACGATGTGGAAGAGTTCAAGCGCATTAGCGACGTTATCGTCGCCAACCGGCGTTCCTCGAACCTTGCTGATGTGATGGATAAGGTATACACCCGGGATCTTTTTGGAGCCGACTAATGACATTGCCTTCATGTTAAGCAAGCTCAAAGAACTGTATTCCCTGCTCAATCCAGAACAGCGTCGCAAGCTGTTGCGACTGCAGGTCCTGGTCGTGCTGATGTCCTTTGCGGAAATCGCCGGAGTGATCTCCATCGGCCCGTTTATGGCACTAGTGGGCGACATCTCTCAGATCGAAGGTGAGGGTTGGCTGGCCGACTTGTACCGGGCCAGCGGTCTGGACGATCCACGCACGTTCCTGTTCTGGGTGGGTATCGGGGTGCTGGGTGTCCTAGCACTGGCGGCATTGATCTCCATGTTTACCATATGGCGGCTGTCTACTTACGGCGCCCGAGTTGGAGCGGAGTTAGGCAGCCGGCTCTATCGCCACTACATGCATCAGCCTTGGCTGTTCCACGCCAGCGGCAGCAGTAGCCAGTTAACTAACCAAATCGCCCAGGAAACGCAACGTATAACTGTCCAGATCATCAACCCGCTGATGCAGATGAATGCCAAACTGGTATTGGCTGTATTCATCGCGCTCGCCATCTTCCTCTTCAACCCGCTGGTGGCAATCGTGGGCTTGCTGATATTTGCGTCGGCCTACCTGTTGCTTTACCGCATAGTACGCCGCCGCTTGGTCCGCAATGGCCAGCACATTACTGAGGCACAACGGCTGCGTTTCAAGCTGATGGGGGAGGGCTTCGGCGGCATTAAGGATGCGCTGCTGCTAGGCCGGCAGAAAGTTTTTACAGACCGTTTCCAGGTAGCCAGCCGTAAGTTGGCGGCCGCCCAGGGCACCAACTTGGCATTGAGCCAAGTGCCACGTTACGCCATGGAGCTGGTGGCCTTCGGCAGCGTAATTTTCCTAGTGCTCTACCTGCTGGCCGCGCATGAGGGCAACTTGGGGACACTCCTGCCCGTGCTCTCCGTCTACGCGCTGGCTGGCTTCAAGCTGTTGCCAGCGTTCCAGCAGGTCTACTCCAGCTTGTCGCAGATTCGCGGCAACTTGGCCGCGTTCGAGTCACTGCGCGACGACCTGCGGGCCAGCAGCCTTGCCATCCCGGTAGAACCTGGCGATACCCGAGAACACCTCGTGCCGCAAAAGGAAATCCTGCTGGAGGACGTCGTCTTCCATTACCCAGGTAAGACGGAGCCGGCGCTCAAGGGTTTGGAAATGAGCATTCCCGCCAACCGGGTGATTGGCCTGGTGGGCGCCTCCGGCTCAGGCAAGTCTACGACCATCGACCTGCTGCTTGGCCTGATCGAGCCGCAGTATGGTCGTGTGCTTATCGACGGCGGGCCACTGACCGACGAGAACCGCCGCGCCTGGCAGAACAGTCTGGGTTTCGTGCCGCAGTCCATCTTTCTGGCTGACAGTTCCATCCGCGAAAACATTGGCTTCGGCCTGCCGCCTGAGGCCATCGATGAGGCCAAGGTCCGTCGGGCCGCCACTATGGCGCACCTGGACGAACTGCTTGACGAGCTTCCCGACGGTCTGGAAACGCGGGTGGGCGAACGCGGCGTGCAACTATCCGGCGGCCAGCGCCAGCGCATTGGTATTGCTCGGGCTCTGTATCACGACGCCGATGTACTAGTGCTCGACGAGGCCACCAGTGCGCTCGACGGCATCACCGAGAAATTGATCATGGACGCCATCCACGACTTCTCGGGCAAGAAGACCATCATCATGATCGCCCACCGCTTAGCCACTGTGAAGCAGTGCGACAGTATTTACCTGCTAGTGGATGGCCAGGTGGCGGACCATGGCACTTATTCTGAGTTGGCCGCGCGGAATACCCTCTTCCGGCGCATGGCCGACCACGCATAACCATTGTCGATAAGGAAAAACTCACTCATGTTTAACGGCTCATCCATTCTGATTACCGGAGGCACCGGATCCTTCGGTCATACGTTTATTCCGATGCTTCTAGAGCGTTATAACCCTAAACGCGTGATTATCTTTTCGCGCGACGAGATGAAGCAGTGGGAGATGGCCAAGAAGTTCGAGGGCGATTCGCGCGTACGCTTCTTCATTGGCGACGTTCGCGACCGCGAACGTGTCTACCGTGCATTGGACGGGGTGGACTACGTGGTACACGCAGCCGCCTCCAAGATCGTCCCGACCGCCGAATATAATCCTTTCGAGTGTGTGAAGACCAATGTCACGGGGGCGATGAATCTGATCGACGCCTGTATCGACAAGGGCGTGAAAAAGGTTGTCGCGCTGTCCACCGACAAGGCCAGCAGCCCGATCAACCTCTACGGCGCGACCAAACTGACTTCGGACAAGCTGTTCGTGGCCGGGAACCATTACGCCGGTCACAATATAACGCGATTCTCCGTGGTCCGTTACGGCAACGTCATGGGCTCCCGTGGGTCCGTGATCCCGTTCTTCATGTCCATTCGGGACCGCGGTGTGTTGCCCATTACCGATGACCGCATGACGCGGTTCATGATCTCCTTGGAGCAGGGTGCCGAACTCGTCTGGCATGCATTCGACGACATGGAAGGGGGAGAGATTTACGTCAAGAAGATCCCTTCCATGAAGGTGACCGACCTGGCCCGGGTTATCGCGCCCGAGGCGAAGCAGGAGGTCGTCGGGATTCGTCCGGGCGAAAAGCTCCACGAGGAAATGATCGGCGCCGACGATGCGTATTACACCTACGAGTACCCCGACCACTTCAAGATACTTCCCGCCATCAACGGTTGGGACCGCGACGCCAACCGCATCAAGGATGGCAAGCGCGTGCCGGAGGGCTTTGTCTACGCCAGTGACAACAACGCCGAGTGGATGAGTGATGATCAGCTCCGGGCATGGATTGACGCCAACTGGGAAAAGATCGGGGCCATTTGATGATTCCCTACGGGCGACAGGATATTCGTCAGGAGGACGTGGACGCCGTCGTTGAGGTGCTGCGTTCGGACTTCCTCACCCAGGGGCCGGTGGTGCCGCGTTTCGAGCAGGCCGTGGCGGGTTACGTGGGCGCCAGGCACGCGGTTGCGGTCAATAGCGCTACGTCCGCGTTGCACATAGCTTGCCTGGCCCTCGATCTGAGTGAGGGCGACTGGCTTTGGACCTCGCCCATCACCTTCGTGGCTTCGGCCAATTGCGGTCTTTATTGCGGTGCGAAGGTGGATTTCGTCGATATCGATCCTCAGACCTACAACCTCTGTCCCGAGGCGTTGGCTGCGAAGCTGAAGAAGGCCGAGGAGGAGGGGCGCCTGCCAAAGGTGCTGGTCGCCGTTCACCTATGCGGCCAGCCCTGCGATATGGCGGCAATCCACGGACTGTCCCGGCGCTATGGCTTCCGCGTGATCGAGGATGCCTCGCATGCCATCGGCGGGAAATATTGTGGTGAACCGATCGGTAATGGTCGCTATAGCGCCATCACCGTATTCAGCTTCCATCCGGTTAAGATCATCACTACCGGTGAGGGCGGCATGGCGGTCACAAATGACGACGAGCTTGCCGAGCGCATGTCCCTGTTGCGCAGTCATGGCATAACGCGAGACCCGCAATGCATGACCCACGAACCGGACGGCCCCTGGTACTACGAGCAGGTGGATCTGGGATTCAACTACCGCATGACCGAGATGCAAGCCGCCCTCGGCGTCTCTCAGATCGAGCGTCTGGATGCCTATGTCGCGCGCCGCAACGAACTGGCCGAGCGTTACGACCGCCTGCTCGCCGATCTACCGGTGACCACGCCGTGGCAACATCCGGATAGCTACTCGGGCCGTCATCTCTACGTGATTCGGTTGCAAATCGACGCCATTGCCCGATCTCACCGTGCCGTATTCGAATCACTTCGTGAGCATGGCATTGGAGTCAATCTGCACTACATTCCGGTCCACCTTCAGCCTTGGTATCGGCAGATGGGCTTTCGACTGGGTGACTTCCCGGATGCGGAGCGCTACTACGCCGAGGCCATCAGTCTGCCGCTGTTCCCGCTTATGACTGAGGGTCAGCAGGACTCGGTTGTCTCGGCTCTTGAGGAGGCGCTTGGCGGATGAGAGTGGCCATCATCCCTGCCCGAGGCGGCAGCAAGCGTATTCTCCGCAAGAACATTCGATCGTTTTGCGGCAAGCCGATGATTGCGTGGTCGATCGAGGCCGCCCGCGCCAGTGGCTGTTTTGATCGCGTGATCGTCTCCACGGATGACAGCGAGATTGCCGTCGTGGCTGAAGAACAAGGCGCCGAGGTGCCCTTCCGGCGGCCGGCGGAATTGGCCGATGACCATACCGGCACGGTCCCTGTAATGGCTCACGCTATCGAATGGTTGCAGGAAAGTGGCGAGCAGTGCGAAGCCGTTTGCTGCCTGTACGCCACCGCGCCCTTCGTTCGGCCCGAAGATCTCCGCCGGGGACGAAAGGCATTGGAATCGGCGGATGCCGATTACGCCTTTTCCGTGACCAGCTACGCCTTCCCCATCCAGCGCGCACTACGGATCACCGATGCCGGCCGGGTGGCCATGTTCCATCCCGAATACGCGAACACCCGCTCACAGGATCTCGAGGAAGCGTGGCATGACGCCGGCCAATTCTACTGGGGGCGTAGCGAGGCATGGTTGTCGGACAAGGCCATCATGACCTCCGATGCCATCCCCGTCGTGTTGCCGCGGGAGCGTGTACAGGATATCGATACCCTTGAGGACTGGCGTCGGGCCGAGTGGCTGTTTAAGGCCATGCAGGCCGAGGCGGGCGAAGCAGAATGACACGAACCATTGTCTTCCGGGTTGACGCCTCGGTGCATATCGGCACCGGGCACGTCATGCGCTGTCTCACGCTGGCCAGTGCCCTCCGAGGGCAGGATCATGCATGCCATTTCATCTGCCGAGAACACCCCGGCAACCTGATCGAAACCATCAGGCACCGTGGATTTCCTGTGGATGCGTTGCCCTTGTCCGGTGACAGAGCCGGCGTGACAAGCGGCGACGAGCCGCCCCATGCCGAATGGCTCGGCGTGCCATGGGAGACGGATGCCCGACAGTGTCGCGAGATCATTCGTGAACTGGCCCCGGCCTGGCTGGTGGTCGATCACTACGCACTTGAATCACGCTGGGAAGCCGATGTCATGCCGGAAGGCAGTCGCCTGCTCGTCATCGACGATCTTGCCGACCGCTCCCACCAAGCCGACTTGCTGCTTGACCAGAACCTGGGCCGTGAGACCCAAGACTACGCAGGCCTCGTGCCCAAAAACTGCCGACTCCTGATCGGGCCGCGCTACGCCTTGCTGCGCCCGGAATTCCTCCGGATGCGCGAGGAAAGCCTGCGAAGAAGACAGGCGCCGCGTCTGAAACGGTTGCTGATCACCATGGGCGGGGTGGACAAGGACAATGCCACCGGCAAGGTGCTCGAGGCACTCCGCGATTGCCCCTTGCCTGATGACGCCGAAATCGAGGTGGTGATGGGCAGCAACGCGCCTTGGTTGGAATCGGTACGGGCACAGGCCGCGGCCATGCCCTGGCCGACTGGGGTGCGGGTCGATATCCCGGACATGTCTCGGCGGATGGTCGAGGCCGACCTGGCGATCGGGGCGGCGGGGAGCACGTCCTGGGAGCGCTGTTGCCTAGGATTGCCGACTCTGCAGGTGATACTGGCTGAGAACCAGAGAGTTGTCGCCAGCCACCTGGAAAAGCGCAATGCGGCAATGTCACTTGACTCGGTGAATAATTTCGCTTCACAGCTCTGCGATGCCGTTTTACGGTTAGCTGCGGATTGCGGAGCCATGAAGGAGATGACACTGGATGCAGCCCGTCTCGTTGACGGACAGGGTTGTGTCCGGGTGCTCGAGGCTCTGCTTCACCCAAAAAAACAACATCTGTCGAGGTAACCATGGAGAGCGGTGGTCAAATTCGCGATATTCGCGATGAAGAGCTTGAGTTGATTCTCAGTTGGCGTAATGCACCCAATGTGCGCAAAAACATGTATACACAGCACGAGATATCGCTGGACGAGCATTTGGCATGGTGGCAGCGCGTCCGTGAAGAACGAAAGAACCAGAAATATCTTATGTATGAAAAGTCCGGTCGTCCTCTTGGTGTTGTGAGCTTCAATGACATCGATGTGCAGAACGAGCGAGCGATGTGGGCCTTCTATGCCGCACCCGAGGCCCCGAGGGGAACTGGTTTGGCAATGGAGTTTCTAGCATTGGATTATGCCTTTAGAGAGATCGGCCTTCATAAGCTGTCTTGTGAAGTATTGGCTTTCAACACACCTGTGATCAAGTTGCACAAGCGATTTGGCTTCTCGGTTGAAGGAATTTTTCGGGCTCATCACAAAATTGGAGGTGAGTTCGTCGATGTATACAGGCTTGGAATGCTCGCTGGCGAATGGAAAACGGCAAGGCCAGATCTTGAGGAAAAGCTCGCAAAGATGAATAAAGGATAAGCTATGTCTGAAGAACTAATAATTGACGGCCGCCGTATAGGTGCAAAATATCCACCTTACGTTGTTGCTGAACTTTCGGCGAACCATAACGGCAAGCTGGAAACGGCACTCCGGATCATCGACGAAGCCAAGAAAGCGGGTGCCGATGCGATCAAGCTGCAGACATACCGCCCGGATACCATCACGCTTGATTGCGACAGCGAAGATTTCCGTATCCACGGCGGGTTGTGGGATGGCCGGACACTCTACGAACTGTACGAAGAGGCCCATATGCCATGGGAGTGGCATAAGCCGCTGTTCGATCACGCACGGAAGCTCGGCATCACTATCTTCAGCTCGCCGTTCGACACAACGGCGGTCGACTTGCTGGAAGAACTCGGCGCTCCCGCCTACAAGATCGCCTCGTTCGAAGCCGTGGACCTGCCGCTGATCGAATACGTCGCGAGTACCGGCAAGCCGATGATCATCTCCACGGGCATGGCCGATGCCGAGGAGATACAGGAAGCTATTGACGCGGCCCGGAGTGCAGGCTGCGAGCAACTGGCCATCCTCCACTGCGTAAGCGGCTATCCCGCACCGGCGGAAGACTACAACCTACGCACCATCCCCGACATGATCGAGCGCTTCGGCTTGGTCACGGGCCTGTCCGACCACACTATCGACAACACCACCGCCATTACGAGTGTCGCACTTGGGGCCTCCATCATCGAGAAGCACTTCACCCTCGACCGCAATGGCGGCGGTCCAGATGACAGTTTCTCGCTCGAGCCGAAAGAGATGGCGCAGTTATGCCGGGATTCTCAAACTGCCTGGAAGGCCCTTGGAGTAATAGAATACGGTCGAAAGTCCAGTGAGCAGGGGAATGTAAAGTTTCGTAGATCCCTTTACTTTGTTAAAAATCTCCGCGCAGGCGATTTGATAACTGAAGAATCGATAGCTTCAGTGCGCCCCGGATTTGGGCTGCCGCCAAGATTAACCAATGAAATAGTAGGCAAGCGGTTAAAGTGTGACGTAGATGCCAATTCCCCAATTCATTTGGATCAACTCCTTCCGTAAAAACAAGAATGATTAATGGTCTCGGTTTTAATAACCGATAATTACATGTTGAAACTGGTGTTGTTCCATAAATGCAAAGATTCGCCGTTATAGTTTCTTCCATCCGGTATGGGGTTTTATCATCCATCTGGCCCTTAATCTCGAGTATGATCGTGCGTGTAGGCGGCCCTCGACTTGCGGCATTGCTAACATATTATTCTGTAGATTGGAAAGGCGTTCTTCCAGGGCGAACAACCGTATTGTGTTTAGGAAGGGAGTCGTTTTATAAAGATATAAAAGAGCTGCGGAAACGCACCGTTTTAAACTTTCCGACGGTTACTGCCGGTTTCACCAGGTTCCAGTCCGAGTGGGTTCCGTTATGCTCGCAAGAGCAAACTTTTTATCAAAATAAACATCCCATGGATAAGTCCGTGGCTTTGAAGTCCCGGCAGTACGCTCAATTCCTTATTTGGCTAGTTAGCCGAAAAGTGCAAGTTCACGCTATTATGTCGGCTAACTTGGACTATTGGCAGGATGCAGGGTTTAAAGATGTGTGCGCATCCGAAAATATTCCCTTCGTCGTCCTTTCGAGAGAGCATCCCATTGTTCCGGAGGTGTGTGACATTGTCTCTAAAAGATATGCTGACGCTAGATATCGGTTCAAGGGAACAAAAATTGCCGTCGCGGGGCAGTCGTCAAAGGATGTTATCTGCAAGCGATCAAATGTCTGCAGCGAGCATGATGTGATTGTGACGGGCCTTCCTCGGTTTGACGCATGGTTTGATGTGGATACCACGCGGCCCAAAAGAAACCGGTCTAATATAACTTTGTTGACGTTTACGCGAGGTTATTTCGCAGACGAAACCTTTAAAGAGGTTTTGGATATTTTTTGCCGGTCCGCCTCGACTTTGAGCTCGGAGAGTGTCCGTTTTTTGGTCAAGACCAAAGATTGCGAGGATACTCTGGCGGTAAAAATGATTATTAAGGAACGCGGCCTCTATAATGTCGAAGTTGATCATGCGCGAGATCTTTTTGACATTCTTCCCGAAAGCAAACTGGTGTTGGGCTATAATTCGCTATCGCTGGTTGAGGCCGTGATGGCCAATGCAGAAGTGGTAGTTCCTGCGTGGGGGCAGTGCCGGTCTTCAGGGGATAATGTAATGTATTCAGAAGATAACGCCAATGTCGCTAACGTTTTAAGTTTCGCAAAAAACCCGGTCGAAATGTACGATTTTATCGATTTGGCAATAAAAGGCTCTTTTAGGGGCGTGGATCAAGAAGAGTTGGACCGGTTTGTTGGTAGATATATTTACCGGCCTGCTAGAGGATCTTCATGTGAAGTATCAAAATTGGTTAACGAGGTCATTGTCGCTAACAAAGTGGCTGATCGTCGGGCGATCTCTCAATAATGGGAGAGGCGGTTTCACCTCAGAGGTTTTTTTCTAGGGCGCTGACACTGTTTGTCGCTATCTCCCTGCTGCAGCTTTTTCATTTGCTGTTCTTAGCGCGGCTAGAGTGGGAAAATATTGTTGTTTGGCTGGTGGTCTTTCTGACCGGATTGACGGCTCTCGGGTTGATTAGGATTAAAGTGCCGTCAACAGAGCGATGGCCAGAGTTCCGACTGCGTACTTTCTTGTTTTTGTTTTTTTCTTCCTTTCTTGTCACATTTGTCTTTAGTCGTATTCCGTATTTGGTTGCCTTTTTTGATCTGGGGATGTATGACCTTCGACAAGAAAGTGATCTGGGAGGAGGAGGATGGTATAGCTATTTCGCGATATTGTTTTATCCCTTGGCGATCCTTCTTGCGTTTATAAACATTAGTCGTAAGTGGTATTTTGTTTGCTTGTTTTTTGTGGCAGTAGTCGTTGCTGTCGACCTGCTGGTTCTCGGGACGCGCGGAGCGCCCGTATTTGTAGCTATTTTTCATCTATTGATGGCGAGGGTCCGATACGGCCGGCTTCGCATGTGGTTGGCGCTTCTTGGGTTGGTTGCCATATTTTTGCTTGTATTTGATTACCAGACGAAGGCTCGTTCGTTAAATACTGTGACGGTGGGTTGGGATTGGTCTCTCACATTAGCGCACTCGTGGCTATTCGATCGGCTTCCGTTGAAATCTTGGGTGATCGACTCGGTTTCCGGAGGACTATGGTTCTTGGGTCCCGTGGTCTATTTTCTGCAATATATAAGTCACTCTATCGCCGAGTTTCGATTCCTTCTTTTTGGCGGAACCTACGATTTGTTCGGTTCGTTCCTTTACGTCAGAGACGAAGTGTGCCTAGTGTTGGGTTGTGGTCGTGAGGTAATTCATCAGGCGATCGAAAGCGCAAACCCTCGGGCGGGTCTCTATCAAACGTTATATTCTTCTCTGTTAATAGATTTTGGCTTCCTTGGTTTTTTTGGGCTTATTTTGGCCTACTTGGTTTGGCTGGTTGGGGTCAGTTCTAGGGTTTATGGTATGGGGTTTTTGATATATTTTTCTGTGGTGGTGACCGTCTCTGCGGTTGAAAACTATTTCTATGGTGGGCTTGGTTTGGCTCGCTTTATAGTGTTTGGCTTTCTCTGGATTATGCTTGTTTCCCCCGTCGGGATCCGTTCCAGGAGTTATTTGGTTTTTAGTAGGGAGTGGGCGTCGTGAAAATCGGGTTTGTGAACTTTTATTCGTTCCGGCCACATGTCGAACATTCAGTTTATTTGGCGCATTTATGCGAGTTGGGTGGACACGAAACGGTGTTTTTGACTTGTGATGCGCATTTGCCGTTATGCTATCCGCGCGCGTTGAAACAAACGAACAAACTGACCGAGTGTTCTAAATGTATCCTTGGAGGGTTTAGAAGTTACGATGTTGGTCCGATTTCATCACTATCTGAAGGGCCCAAGCAACTATGCGCCGAGGACCTGGACGCCCTGGCGCTGTCGAGTGCATGTACATTGAATCGGACCGAATCGGAGGATGATTGGTCCTCAGATGCAGTTCAGAAAACCATCAGAGAGTTGAGAGCCCCGGTCGATAAGGCGTTCAGTGCAGTAAGCCGATGGATTGAGGAACAAGGGATTGACGCAGTCATTTGTTTTAATGGGCGTATGGATGTCACTCGGGCTGCAACGTATGCCTGCGAGCGCTTAGGTATTCCGTACATTACCCACGAGAGAACGTGGTTTGGAGACGGCCTTAACCTTAATCCAAATGCGAATTGCCTTTCGCTCAGGGCTGTAAACGAAATGGTTGCCAATTTCGACGACAAGCCTTTGACAAAGGACCAGTCGCTGCACGCCGGGAAGCTAGCCGGAGAGAGGTTCCTGCAGCGTAATTCGTTGGAGTGGCGATTATATAACCAAAACCCCGAGCCTGCGCCATGGCCTGTTCAGACTCGAGGGCTTCGCGTCCTGGTGGTTCCGAGCAGTAAGAATGAATTCGCTGGACATGCTGATTGGGAAAGTGGTTGGTCCGATAACACGCACGCCCTGGATGATCTGTTCGAGGCGTTTTCAATCAATCCCTCTCAGGTGGTGGTGCGGTGTCACCCAAATTGGGCCGAGAACATTGGAAAGGCCACCGGGGAGCGGTCGCTGAATCACTATGTTAATTGGGCTCGATTGCGCGGTGTCCACTGCATTCATAGCGAGGACAAGGCCAATACCTATGAGTTGATTCAGCAGGCAGATGTAGTCGTAATGAATGGCGGTAGTTCTGCGGTGGAGGCTGGAGTGTGTGGAAAGCAAGTAATCTGTCTAGGCCCCTCCACTTACCAGAGTGCCGGTTTCGTTCGCACCTTCCACAACCGTAGTGAGTTGTTGCAGGATGGTGCTCTTGACCCGCTGGCCCCCGATGTCGTGAGACGAAAAACATTGCGATTTCTATATCTTCGTTCCCGACGGCTTCCTCAATACGTTGATTACGTTCGGGCCTTGGATACCACGACTTACCGCTATTTTTCCGGCGGAGATCCTGATCGTCTGGAGATGATGTTCAGGAAAGGTGTCGTTCTCCCAGATGACGAACGTTATGCGGACGATACCGCCTATGAAGACGAGGTCATTCGGATGTTGGTTGCCCATGATTGGGGATCGTTGGCAGATTACGTCGAAGACAGACCGCATCTCGAGCCTCTTGGAATCGGTCGACGCCAAGGGTTCGGGTGGGTAGACAAGGTTAGGGGCCGAATGAGTAGAGGGGATCGAGGGTGAGTCAAGAATTTCCGGTAACAATTTCCGTCATCATGCCGTGTTATAACGCCGAGGCGCTTGTGGGCCCGACCATACAGTCTGTGATCGATCAGTCATTAACGGATTGGGAATTGATCATTGTTGATGATTGTTCGACCGACGCTACCCGTGATGTTGTGAATTCTTATGTGCAACGCGATCCACGGATCCGCATGCTCACCCTGGAGGCCAACACGGGCGCCCCCGCCCGGCCAAGGAACATTGGCATCGGTGCCGCACGAGGGGCATGGGTGGCCTTACTGGATGCGGACGATATCTGGCACCCAAGAAAGCTTGAGTATCAGTTGGGCATCACCGAGGGCTTGGGCGCCGCCCTCAGCTCTACGGCAATGATGGATTTTGTTGGCACTCCACCGCTTCCGGGAACTCCCCCTGAACGCCCCGAGGTTGAGAAAATCACCTTTACCAAGCAAAAAATAAAGGGCCGAATCCCAACTTCGAGTGTATTGGTGAAGAAAGAGTTGCTGGCAAAGTACCCGTTTAACGAAGATCCGCGATACAAGGCTGTGGAAGATTATCACTGTTGGCTTCGCGTGCATGAAGCCATTGACCACAGCGTTAAGATCAAGTTTCCTTTCCTTTTTTACCGTCGTGTGGAAGGGCAGATTTCGGGGTCCAAATTGTATATGCTCAGGCGAATGTACATGCTTCACCGCGAATATCCTGGCGGCACGGCGTTTGGCCCAGTTTTTTTTAGCCTTACACATGTCCTTGGTGGGCTGTATTATAGATTCTTTAAAAAGGTGTTGTGATGAAGCGGATATTGGTGACAGGTGGGGCCGGGTTTTTGGGCTCTCATCTCTGTGAAAGGCTGTTGGATGACGGCCATGAGGTTATTTGTGTAGATAATTTTTTTACGGGCAATAAACGAAACATCATCCATCTTTTGGATAAACCTTTTTTTGAGCTTGTCCGTCATGATGTGACGTTTCCGCTATATTTGGAAATAGACGAGATCTATAACCTTGCATGCCCCGCATCGCCAGTGCATTATCAATTTGACCCTGTGCAGACGACCAAAACAAGTGTGCACGGCGCCATAAATATGCTGGGTCTGGCAAAACGGACTAAGGCAAAAATATTTCAAGCATCGACGAGTGAGGTTTATGGTGATCCCGAGGTGCACCCTCAGCCGGAAAGTTATTGGGGGAAGGTAAATCCAATTGGTATTCGGTCGTGCTATGACGAAGGCAAGCGATGTGCCGAAACCCTTTTCTTCGACTATTATCGGCAGCATGAATTGCGGATTAAGGTAGCGCGCATATTTAATACCTACGGTCCACGTATGCACCCCGATGATGGTAGGGTTGTAAGCAACTTTATCGTCCAGGCGCTTAAAGGTGAGGACATTACGATCTACGGCCAGGGGCAGCAGACGAGAAGTTTCTGTTACGTGGACGATCTGGTCGATGGTTTCGTCCGTTTGATGGATTCCCGTGAAGAGCTGACCGGCCCGGTCAATCTTGGAAACCCCTCTGAATTTACGATTCGTCAGTTGGCGGAACAGGTGATAGAGCTGACTGGATCGCGTTCTAAGCTTGTTTATAAGCCCCTCCCTCAAGACGACCCTAAGCAGAGACAGCCTGACATTAACTTGGCTAAGAAGGAGCTTGGGTGGCGCCCGACGGTCCCGCTGGATCAAGGTCTGGTCAAAACGATTGCCTATTTTGATGCGTTGTTGGCCGGCGACTTACCGGGAGGGTGAGCGATGTTAGGCGCGCACAACTTGAAGATATTGATTACCGGTGCGAATGGATTTGTTGGGCGTGCGCTTGTTGCGCGACTGGACCTTGAGGAAGGGAAGCACGTTCGTGCTTCTATTCGGCGAGATAAGCGGGATTGGATCGAGTGCAGAGACGTGGTTGAAGTTGACTCTCTCGATGAAGAAACCAATTGGACGGAAGCGTTACGAGACATCGATGTAGTGGTGCATACGGCTGCCCGCGCCCATGTGATGGCGGATGTCACCACGGATCCGTTGTCCGAATACCGCCGGGTGAATGTGGACGGTACACGGGCACTTGCGCGTCAGGCGGCCGAGCAGGGTGTAAGGCGCTTCGTGTTCATCAGCTCAATCGGGGTGATCGGAAATGTCAACAGCGCGCCGTTTAAAGCAACTGACCAGCCGGCGCCTGCGGATGCCTACGCCATTTCAAAATACGAGGCGGAGCAAGAGTTGCAAGAGATCGCCGCCGAAACTGGGCTCGAGATGGTGATTGTGCGCCCACCACTGGTTTACGGACCAAATGCGCCGGGGAACTTTGGCAAGCTGATGGAATGGGTTCGACGGGGCGTGCCATTGCCGCTGGGTGCCATCAACAACCGACGGAGCCTGGTGGCACTGGATAACCTGGTGGACCTGATTGCGGTCTGTCTCGATCACCCGGCCGCTGCCAATCAGGTATTCCTCGCCGGAGATGGTGAGGACATGTCGACAACGGAGCTTCTTCGGCGAGTCGGCAAGGTGATGCGCTGCCCCGCGCGGCTGGTGCCGGTACCCGCCCAGCTGTTAAAGGTGGGCGGGTTTATGCTGGGCAAGAGCGACATGGCGCGTCGGCTGCTGGGGTCGTTGCAGGTTGATATTTCCAAGGCACAGGATGTGCTGGGTTGGGAGCCGCCAATCTCGGTGGATGAAGGGTTGCGGCGAGCAGCCGAGCCCTTGAAGAGGCCATAGGAGCGGCGTTGGCCGCGAAGATTGAATAAACTCCGACGACACATCGTGTCGTCTGCACATTTCACGGCCAACGCCGCTCTACGCATAAACACTGGCCTGATTTTGATTTCTTGTGGAGCTTTCGTGTTCCGGTTCTTCGATATTGTTTTCTCTTTATTCGGGCTGGTCGTGGGGTCACCCCTGTTGCTCGTTCTCGCCGTGATCGGTTGGTTCGATACGCGGTCTCCCATCTTTCGTCAGGAGCGGGTAGGGCGGGATCAGAAACCGTTTACGCTGGTGAAGTTCCGGACGATGCGGCCGGACACGGCCTCCGTGGCTACGCATCTAGCAAGCGCGTCATCTATCACTCCTTTCGGCCGTTTCCTGCGACGGACCAAGCTCGATGAATTGCCGCAGTTGTGGAATGTTTTGAAGGGGGAGATGAGTCTGGTCGGCCCCCGGCCTTGTTTGCCGAACCAAGAAGAGCTGATTGCTGCGCGGGAGAAGCGCGGTGTGTTCTCCATGCGCCCGGGCATTACGGGGTTGGCGCAAGTTAACGGTATCGACATGTCCGATCCGATTAGGTTGGCCGAGATGGATGAGGTGATGGTGAAGAACCTGACACTGAAGGATTATTTTCGCTATTTGGTCCTGACCGTTACCGGCAAGGGCTCGGGGGACCGGGTGCGGCCGTCCTGAGCAAGGCGTGGCATTTGTCAGGTCTCTCTTTGATCGGGGCTTTTTTCTGGTTGGGTGTCCGTATCAGAATGATTGTTGGACCTTGACCCGGCGGACGACGAGGCGGCCCCTCGCCATTCTTGTTTAGTCTGCCCCGTTCGTCATTCCCGCGTAGTCGGGAATCCAGTTGAGATTTAGGTGGCGTCGATTCCTGGTTCCCCGCTTTCGCGGGTATGACCACTCTGGTGCTAGGGCGTCCTGTTGTTGGTCGCCGAAGGGCTGATCATGAGCCCGGTGTGACAGAATCCCCGTTTCTATGAGCACGCACATATAACTGCGGCGTGCACTTTCTCTTTTCTCTCGGAAGACAAATCAGTGCTGTCGATCGCGCGCTTCAAACAATTCCTCCGCGACCTGCCCTCCATCTACAAGCGCGGTTTGATGGTGGCGCTCGACCTGTTCTTGATCCCCTTCGCGCTGTGGGCGGCGTTGTCGTTGCGGTACGGTGAGTGGTTCACGGATTTCAATCGGGCCGCGCTGGCCTTTGTGGGGCTGGTGGCCTTCACCATTCTCGTGTTCGTTCGACTCGGGCTTTACCGCGCAGTGATGCGGTTTCTGGGGTGGAAGGCCTTGGAGCAGATCGCAATGGGTGTGGCAGGCTCGACGTTGGTGTTGTTGGCCATCCTCTTGTTCCACCCCGAGGCCGAGCTGCCGCGGTCAACGTTCGTGATCTACGGCCTTTTGTTGTTCGTGCTGGTGGGCGGGTCGCGTTTCCTCGCTCGGCGGGTGCTTGGCACGAGTGCCGGCGGGAAGGGCCGTGAACGGGTCGCTATCTATGGAGCGGGCGCCAGTGGCCAGCAGGTCGTGGGCATGCTCAGCAAAGGCACCGACTATGAGCCGGTCGTGTTCCTCGATGATGCCGAGGATCTGCATGGGCGCGAAATTGACGGCTTGAGGGTGGTCGACCCGAAAAAGCCGGGATTGGCGCTTCTTCTTGAGCGGATGGGGGTGCAATCGATCCTGCTGTCCGTGCCCTCCGCAGATGCGGCGACCCGACGTTCGATCCTGAATTTCCTCGAGCCCTTGCCGTTCCATGTGCGCACGGTGCCGGGTATCGAGGACATCCTCTCTGGCAAGGCCACTCTGGATCAGGTGCGCGAGGTCGATATCGAGGACCTGCTGGGGCGGGAACCGGTGCTGCCTCGTCCGGAACTGCTGGGAAAATGCATCGAAGGCAAGACCGTGCTGGTGACCGGTGCCGGTGGGTCGATCGGCTCGGAGTTGTGCCGGCAGGTGGTGGATCAGGGCGCGGCCCGCCTGATCCTTTTCGAGGTATCCGAATTCGGCTTGTATCAGATCGATCAGGAGCTGCGGCGTATTCCGGCCGTCGCCAACGGCACGGTCGAGTTAATCGCCGCTCTGGGCAGCGTGCTCGACGAGCGACGACTGGCTCGCCTGTTCGATCGGTTCACCGTGGATACGGTCTATCACGCGGCAGCCTACAAGCACGTGCCACTGGTCGAGCACAACCCCATCGAGGGGCTTTCCAATAACGCGTTGGGCACGTTGATCGCGGCCAGAGTGGCGGCGAACGCCGGGGCGACGCATTTCGTGCTGATCTCCACAGATAAGGCCGTGCGTCCCACCAATGTGATGGGCGCGAGCAAGCGCCTGGCGGAGATGGCGCTGCAGGCGTTGCAGCCGGAGTATCCCGGCACCACATTCTGCATGGTGCGGTTTGGCAACGTGTTGGGCTCGAGCGGTTCGGTGGTGCCGCTGTTCCGCCGTCAAATCGCCGATGGCGGCCCGGTGACGGTGACCCACCCGGAGATCACCCGCTACTTCATGACCATCCCCGAGGCCGTACAGCTGGTCATCCAGGCCGGAAGCATGGCTCAAGGCGGTGACGTGTTCGTGCTGGACATGGGCGAGCCGGTGAAGATTGATCACCTGGCACGCCGCATGGTGCACCTGAGTGGCCTCGAGGTGCGGGATGCGGAGCACCCGGATGGGGATATCGAGATCAGTTACACCGGCCTGCGTCCGGGCGAAAAACTCTACGAGGAGTTGTTGATCGGTGAGGCGGTGAACGGAACCGAACACCCCCGGATCATGCGCGCCAGTGAGGATTGCCTGGCATGGCGCGCCTTTGACAAGGCGATATCCCGCCTGCAACGCGACATGGAGCGTTCCGATTTGCCGGCGGTTCGCGCGCAGCTTGCCGAACTGGTCAGTGGGTACCAGCCGCACGCCCGCATCGAGGACCATTGTTGGAAAGAATGACGGTGGTGCGGAGGCTTGGAAATCGTGGCTAAAGCCGCTCCTACCACGATCGTTTCCGTAGGAGCGGCTTTAGCCGCGAAACCATGCCCAGAGTCATCCGAGCATGTCGCGCCTTAAGGTGCTCCTGCGGGGATCTTGCACCAACATGCGCGATGCCGGCCGTTTCACTAACTTTTCGTTTGCGGCCGGCTGGCGACCCTTCAAGCGATAGAATCTCGCCTTTTGCGACGGAATCGATTTACCCACATGTCACCTCTCTCTCACGTATTGCCCCGTTGGGATCGCCTCACGCTGACGATCGTCGGCCTGACCATCCTGACCTTCCTGGTCTTCCCCTTCGGCCGCTCGGCCAATGCGCCGTTGGCGATTCTGGCGCTGGTCGGGTTGTGGCTTTTGGCAACGAATTGGCGCGAGGTGTGGGCGCAACCGGTGACGCGCTGGTTGCTGATCCTGGTGGCGGCCTTGTGGATTCCGCAGTGGCTCGCTTTGCCCGGGGCGGTGAACTTCGAGCGGGCGTGGAGCGATGCCATCTATTACCCGTTGTTCGCTGTGGCGGCCCTGCCGATTATCTTGGTGGCGAGACGGTATGACGTCGTTCCGGTGGTGCTGTATTCGCTGCTGGCAATCGTCCTCGTGTGGTCGCTGGATGGGCTGTGGCAGTTCGCGACCGGAAACAACGTCTTCGGCGTCCCCTACAACGGCGTACGTCTCTCCGGCATGTTCGGAGAGAATCTCACGATGGGCGTCGTGATTGCGCATTTGCTCCCGCTACTCCTCGAGGCCACTCGACGGCTCATGCAGCGATGTCTTGCCTGGGGGCTGGTCATCCTGCCCATACTTGCGGTGATCATGTTGTCGGGCTCGCGCTCAGCCATGCTGCTGATGCTGTTCGGATTGTTGTTCTACGGGGCGTTGGTGTTGTGGTTCTATCGCCCACGGTGGTATTGGATTGTCGGCGCGATCACAGTGGTGTTAGTGGGGATGGCGGCAACTCTAGTGCTTTCCCCCGAGACGCGTGACCGCATCGAGCGGGTCGGCAAGATCGTCGAGATGGACCGTGAGAGCTTCAACCAGGCGACGTCCAAGCGTGGCGATGTCTGGCTTTCCGGTTGGGAAGTGGCCAAGGATGATCCGTGGTTGGGCGTGGGCGTGCGCGGCTACGAGTTGGCGGCGGTGGAGCGGGGCTATACCGATCGTCCTTACATGCATCTGCACTTCTTCGCTCTCGATGTGCAGGTGAGCACGGGGCTGGTGGGGCTGCTCGCGTACCTGAGCGCCTATTTCGCCTTCCTGGTCGTGCTGTGGCGTGCCGGCGGGAATATGGCGGCCGGCGTTGGTGTGGTGGCCGTCGGGCTGGCCTTGCTGCCGATCAACACCCATTTCGGCTTCTACGCCTCCTACACGCTCGCGATCATCTGGCCGATCATCGGGTTGGCAGCCGCGCTGGTCGTAAGCCAATCAGTTGGAGAGAAGGCGTAGGAGCGCCTTCAGGCGCGAAATAGTCGGGTGGCAATGGGTTGGTTTCGCGGCTAAAGGCGCTCCTGCGGGGCGAGGCGGCGTTGTAGGAGCGCCTTTAGGCGCGAAATCACCCTGTTTCAGACCGGAGGTGTCTCGGCTGAAGCCGCTCCTACAATGTAGATGCGGCGGGTTCGGGGGTGTAAGCCAAGGATGGATTCGTTTCGCGGACATTCTGTTTTAGAACGAAGGAGGCAAGGATGCCTATTGACCAGATGCGCCATGGATGGCGTTTGCGTCATGGTCGTGTATCGATACCGGATCAGGTGTATTCGGTGACCCTCGTTACCCGTGGTCGTTGGCCGGGGCTGGCGGATCTATCGGTGGCGCGGCGAGTGATCGGTAGTTTACGTGAGATGGATGAAACGGGTCATTCGGAGACGTTGGCCTTTTGCCTGATGCCCGATCATCTGCACTGGTTGTTTCGACTAAGACACCGCGATGGCCTGTCTGGTGTGGTTGGACAGTTCAAGGGACGCAGCGCACGACGCATCCCGCTGTTGCGCTGGCAGCGGGGCTTCCACGATCATGCGGCTCGCGATGACGTGGACCTGCGGCGACTGGCTCGTTACATTGTTTCAAATCCCGTTCGTGCGGGTTTGGTCTGCCGGGTTGGTGATTATCCGTATTGGGACGCAGTTTGGTTGTGATTGGCCAGATCCGCCGTAGGAGCGCCTTCAGGCGCGAAATGCCCAGGAAACAAGGGTTGCGGTTTCGCGGCTGAAGCCGCTCCTACGCTGTGTTGGTGTTGCGTGTAGGAGCGCCTTCAGGCGCGAAAATCGGACAGCTGCCGCCGTGTTCACCAATCACCCACCGCCGAGCTCGGCTTTTCGGGCCGCTTTCCTCGCACCGAGGCCTTGGCCTGCTATCCTTCTCACACCTTTCGGTTCTCCGGCAATGAGCCGGGGGCATCCTTGTTTGAGCAACCAAGAAGGAGATCTTGATATGGCTTTTCAACTGCCTGATCTGCCGTATGGCTACGGTGACCTGGAGAAGTCCATCGACGCGCAGACGATGGAGCTGCACCACACCAAGCACCACAACACCTACGTCACCAAGCTGAACGACGCCATCAAGGACTCCGAGTGGGACGAGAAGTCCATCGACGAGATCATGGCGAACATCTCCAAGCTGCCGACCGCGGTACGCAACAACGGTGGCGGTCACTACAACCACGACCTGTTCTGGAAGCTGATGTCGCCGAACGGCGGTGGCAAGCCGAGCGGTGCGTTGGCCGATGACATCGCCTCGACCTTCGGCTCGTTCGACGACTTCGTCGAGAAGTTCAACAACGCCGCGCTGACCCGTTTTGGTTCCGGTTGGGCGTGGCTGATTGTCGACGGCAACGGCAAGCTGCAGGTCACCTCGACCCCGAACCAGGACAACCCGGTGATGGACATCGCCGAGGTGAAGGGCACCCCCGTTCTGGGCCTGGACGTCTGGGAGCACGCCTACTACCTGCGCTACCAGAACCGCCGTCCGGATTACGTCAACGCGTTCTGGGACGTGGTGAACTGGGACGAAGTGGTCAAGCGTTACAACGCGGCGAAGTAATCACCCGTTCGAGTCATTGAATTTGATGTAAAGCCGGGTCTTCGCCCGGCTTTTTTTCGTGATACCAATTAGGTTCTTCTGCGTAGCGGAGAAACGAATGAAGCCAGGTGACCTGGATCAAGTCTTGGTCTTGTGTATAAGTCTGCCCGAGGCGGTGGAGCGCCGGGCCTTGATGAAACGAGCGCTGGAGCGGCTTCCGCTGGTGAGTGAGATGGTCGACGCGATCCGGGGTGTTGATCTCGATGCCCGATTGGCAATTGAGCAGGGGTATCGTCCCGGTTCGGTGCTTGGCGCCGGTGAATTGACCAGGAACGAGATCGCTTGTGTTTTGAGTCACCGCAAGGCACTGAAACGATTTATCGAGTCGGACAGGCGGTGGGGTGTCATTTTGGAAGATGACGCCGAGCTGGATGAAGCCTTTTCCGATGTGCTCAGGGACGCGATTCGCGTCGCTGCGTGTTTCGATTTGCTCAAGCTGGAAAACCGAACGAGGAAAGTATCGGGAGTGGTGGGCAGCGTCGGTGCCGGATATTCGCTGCACGTTCCGGCTCGTCCCGGTCTGGGGGCAACCGGGTTTTTGTATTCTCGAGCGGGCGCGAGCAAGGTGCTCCGATCACTCGAAACGTTCTCGGTAGGCTACGACACGCATCTTGGTCGATTGTGGCGTAGCGGGGTGCGAATGCTGCAGGTTTGGCCACCGGTCGTCACGGAGAGAGCAGGGATGGAGTCGACGATTGGGCACGAACGGTGTGATGGTCGAGTTGGTCGCAAGGCGATTCCACGTCGTTGGGACCGCTTGATTTCCTCACTCGGCCGGCGGGTTTTTCATACGTGGCTTTTTGTCGAATGCCGTCGGTGTCTATCTCGAGTCGCAAAACGACGGCACTAAAAAAGCCGCCCGGTTGGGCGGCTTGTGTGGCGATCGGGTTCTATGCGTTGCTTAGAACTTGTAGGTGTAACCCACGGTCGCCTCATACTGCTTCATGCGGATGGTCAGGTCACTGCCCGGGTTGTAGTCATTGGCACCAGTGACCTTCTCTTCCGGTGCATACATGAAGGCACCATGCACTTCATGCTGGCCACCATCGAACGCGTAGCTAAAGCCAGCGGTGTAGTGGTTCTCGACTACACCCGGAGCGATGGTGTTGAAAAGCACGTCAGCCGAGTCGATCGGGTTGTCGCCCCGGTTCCAGCCGGCTCGCAGCTGCAATTGCGGAGTGGCTTGCCACTGGACACCCAACTTATAGACATTAATGTCGTCCCAGCCGAAGCCTGCGCCGTTCGCGCCACCAAGGCATTTGGGGCTATCACCGCCCATCAAGCGGGCGCCGAAGCATTCGTTGAGGAATTCTACTGACGGATTCGCGATGGCTTTGACATCAGTGTAATTGATGCGCTGGTAGTCGAAGGTGACCGTAACCGCATCGGTGACGTCCGCAGCAAGACCTACAGTCCAGGTTGACGGGATGTCGAAATCGCCGCCTTCTGCAAACAAACCGTCGTAGTCATCAAACTCGTCCATTTCCATTTTGGACTGGTAGCTCGCGCCCAACGTCAGCATGTCCATCGGCTTGTATGTGATGCCGATTTTTCCACCGTAACCCCAAGATACATCATGTCCGTTGCCGGTAAGCCCATCATCGCCATTTGTGCTGAAACCGGCAAAATTGCCGAGGCCATTGGCTTTGAATTTTTGACGAACGATCATGGGGGTTACGCCCAGCGACAGCTTGCCTTCCATGAACGAGCGGGCGTAGGTCGGTGCAATGAACATTTGTTCAAGGTTCACGCCGGCAGGGCCTTCGGCGTATGCGCCCATCCCGGGGGCAAAGACCAAACCGTCGGCATCGGCCTTGTAATCTGAGTTCATGCCACCGTTACCGTAGATGGCAATACCGATGGTGTCGTTTTCGGTAAGGGAGTAAGCGGCGCCGAGACCAGGAACATAGAAATTCTCGCTGTCGCTGTCGGCACTAGCTGCCGGTAGGGTGAACGGAGCCGGCTCAAAACCGTTCATGCCTTGTTGTAATGCTTGTCCCGAAGTCTGGTCATAGCCGCGCTCTGGCCGGAACCATGACAGTTCTGCATTAAACTGATTGTCAACCTCGGCGAGGCCCGCCGGGTTGGTCGCGATGATCATCGCACTATTGTTGGCGAAGGCGACACCGCCGCCAGCCATACCCATGCTCTTCACGCCGTAGCCGTGCTTGAAGTAGCCGTTGGTGGCATGTGCGGTGCCGGTCGCGAGTACGGCGCCGGTTACGGCTGCTGCCAGTAGGGTCCTTTTGAAGGTCATTCCTCTTTCCTCTCCTGTCGTCAATTCCATTGCCTGAAATTGTTGTTATCAAATCCTTGTCGCCGACATCACTGTCGGCATGCAGAGCACGTTGATCGGGTCCGGCAGTCCTTGCCGATGTGGTCCTTGAGGCCGTCTGCAGCGACCTGCCCGGATCAGTGACGGGAGTCAACGTATCAGAAATCGGTAATTTGCCCATTCAAAAACATTAAGTGTTGATTAAATTTTCCTACCGATTCTTATGAGGCGGGGTTCTAATATTAGGGCGCGCTAATGGCTGGGGCGGGCTCGGTGAGCCTAACCCGCTGAAAAACGGGCGTTGTCCTCGATTTGTCGTCGCTATCGATCGGCCATAAGCAGACGATTTTTGATCTTCAAACGTGAGCCGCCAAGGCACTGGAGGTGTTGTTTTCAGGATCCCGAGGTGGGTCGTGAGCGTTGGTATTCGACTGCGCTCCACGAATGCCACTGTTGATCAGCATCATCGGTGTCGATCGTAATTCCCTGCTTTGGTTCGGGTTATTCGGTTGGCGCTTCGCGGATGTGGGCGTGTGTAATACAAGCTGAACGTAGGGCGGCACGTCATTATCGTGACCCGCTTGGCTGCGCTTCTGCTATCCACTTCGTCCTTGCCGCGCGCCGGCTGGGGCGCATTGGTCGGCGCATTCCGCTACGGTTGTTGGTGAAGACCTAGGCCATGCGAGGAGGGGCGATGAAGTTACTGACGTATTCGTTGGATGGATCCACCCGGGTGGGTGCGTGGCTCGATAGCGCGTCGATTGTTGAGTTGTCGACTGTTGACGGCGCATTTCCCGATTCGATGCTGGGGTTGGTCCAGGAATGGGATGGCTGGCGGGATCGGTTGCCCGAGATGATCGAGCGAGCCCCGCGGCGCGCGTTGACGGACGTGCGTATCGAGGCACCGATCGCCAACCCGCCGCGCGACATTCTCTGTGTAGGGAAGAACTACGCCGATCATGTCAACGAGGTAAAGGCTCTGGGTTACGGGTCGATCCCGAGCCATCCGATTGTCTTCTCCAAGGCGACTACCACCATCAATCGTCCCGATGGCCTGGTCGATATTTCGGCCGACCCAACGGAAACCACCGATTATGAGGGCGAACTGGCGGTGATCATCGGCAAGGGCGGTCGCTATATCGACGAGCGAGACGCCAGAGATCACGTGTTCGGCTACACCCTGATCAATGATGTCTCCTCGCGTGACCTCCAAGGGCGCCACGTGCAGTGGTTCCTGGGCAAGAGCATCGATGGGTATGCGCCCATGGGGCCGGTGGTCGTGACGGAAGAGTCGGCCGGGAATGTCCGTGACTGGCGCCTACAGACGCGGGTGAACGGCGAGTTGCGACAGGATGCGTCGATTAGCCAGATGATCTTCTCGGTGCCGGAGATCATCGCGACCATTTCCCGGTACGTGACCCTGATGCCTGGCGACATCATTGCCACCGGCACGCCTTCAGGCGTCGGCGCGGGGCACGAGCCGCCCGTTTACCTCAAGGCTGGTGACGAGGTGGTGGTGAGTTGTGAGGCAATCGGGGAGTTGCGGTCGCGGTTTGTCTGATTCGAGCTCGGGGTATCTCTTGGTCTCGCGCCTGAAGGCGCTCCTACGGTGGACGAGCGGGTAGGAGCGCCGTCAGGCGCGAAGTGCTTACGAGGAGCAGTAAGCGGTCACGCGTCGGTAGGTGGGTCAGAGGTCGATGAACTCCCCCTGTTCCGGCATCAGCACCTTCGTGCCGTGCAGCGCCTCGGCAAAGGATTCCATTGCCTTTTCTTCGCCGTGGACCAAGATGGTGCGCTCGGGCTTGATCGCGCCGTGCCAGGCGAGTAGCTCGTCTCGGTCGGCGTGCGCGGAGAAGCCGTTGATGGTGTAGATGTGGGCGTTGACCGGGATGTCGTCGCCGAACAGGCGTACCTGGGGCTTCTTGTCTTCCTGCTTGCTGCTGTCGATGATGCGGCGGGCGAGGGTGCCGGGTGCCGCGAAGCCGACGAAGATCACGCTCGCCTCGCGTTTCCAGAGGTTGTGACGCAGGTGGTGGCGCACGCGCCCGCCGGTGCACATGCCGGAGCCGGCCATGATTACCGCGCCGCCGGATAGCCGGTTGAGTGCCATCGAGTCGGCCGTCTCGCGGGTGAAATGGACCCCGGGTAGCCAGAACGGATCGATGTCCTTCTCGAACAGCGCCTGTGCCTCCTCGTCGTAGCAGTCCGGGTGATGCCGGAAGATCTCGGTGGCGGAAATGGCCATCGGCGAGTCGAGGAACACCTGCAGGGTTCTCGGCAGGGCGCCGGACTCGACGCCTTCCCGCAGGTGGTAGAGCAGTTCCTGGGCGCGTTCGAGCGCGAAGGTGGGGATGATGACATTGCCGCCACGGGCCATGGCCTCGTTGATTGCCGCGTAGAACTCCTCGATCGACGGGGCCAGTGGCTTGTGGTCGCGGTCGCCGTAGGTGGTCTCCATGACCACGGTTTCCGCCCGCGGCGGCACGTGGGGATCGCGCAGCATCGGTCGGTCGCTGCTGCCGATGTCGCCGGAAAAGATGATCGCCTTTTCCTGGTCGCCGTCGCGGTAGGTCAGGCGGATGCTGGCCGAACCGAGGATATGCCCGGCGTCATAGAAGGTGGCGGTCACGCCGGGGGATAGCTCCAGTGGCTGTTCGTAGCGTGCCCGGCGACCGAACAGGTCCATCGCGTTGAGCGCATCGAGCTCACCGTACAGGGGCGCATCGGCCCTCTTACCGCGTCGCTTGGCCTTGCGCGCGTTACGCTCGGCCTCTTCCTCCTGCAGGTGGGCGGCATCGAGCAGGATGACGCGGGCGAGCTCGCGCGTGGCCGGCGTGGCGATGATCTCGCCGGTGAAGCCGCGCTTGACCAGCAACGGGATGCGCCCGCAGTGGTCGAGGTGCGCATGGGTCAGGAGCAGGAGGTCGATCTCGCGTGGGTCGAAGCCAAACTCCGCGGCGTTCTCCTCGTCGATCTCCCGGCCGCCCTGGAAGAGTCCGCAATCGACCAGCACCTTGAGCCCGTCGAGTTCGAGTAAATGACAGGAGCCGGTGACGCCCCGGTTCGCTCCGTGAAAGGACAGTCGCATCATGTGAGTTCTCCCTTGCCGCCGAATTGGCACTCATCCCTATTCAAGCACGAGCCGGCGGCGAGCGCGCGAAAGAAAGCAAACAAGGGGGTAATGGAGGCGTGCCGGAAACGAAAAAGGCGACACCCGTGGATGTCGCCCAAATCGTCGGATCGGTTCTGGTGCCGAGGGTCGGACTCGAACCGACACGGTATCTCTACCGGCGGATTTTGAATCCGCTGCGTCTACCAATTCCGCCACCCCGGCAGGGCAGCGAAAGGTAGCGCAACTGTGGTACAAAGGCAAGCCGTCGGGCGGCGTGCCAGCGCCGCTCGCGAGCCGCGAGCACGCGTTTTCGGCGTGACGAATCGAGAAAGGACGACAGACCTGATGTGGACCCTGGGTGACGTATTCATTTTGATCCTGGTGCTGGCGGCCGTTGGCCTCTGGGTGCAGCACGATCGCTTTCGCCGCCGGGCGTTGTCGCTGGCTCGGCAGGCGACCGACAAGGCCGACGTGCAATTGCTCGACCAGAGCGTGAGCCTGCGTCGCGTGGGGCTGGGTCGGGACGATCGCGGCTGGCCGCTGATCACCCGTCGTTTCGGTTTCGATTTCTCCCGCAGCGGGTTCGACCGCTACCGCGGGCACGTGGACTTTCGCGGCCAGCACGTCAGCGAGGTGGAACTCGACCTGGGCGATCCGCATTGGCGGCACGAAAAGAACTGACATGCAGGCGCCTCGAAAACCCTGTTGCGCCACCCGACTGCGGCGTCGCGTGCAGACTCGGCGCGTCCATGCGCCTCGCGAGCGCAAGCTTAGCTTGCGTCCGGCATGGCATCCCGGCCATTCCGTCACTCGCTCCTACCGATTTGCATGGAGCAAATCGGGGCGCGCTGAGCGCGTGCGTAGCAGGCAGGCCATGGATGGCCTGCACCTGCCTATCTTTTTGATATGTCTCGTCGCTCGTTGTGCGGCTCCTTGCATTCGGGCGGCTCACGACGCTTTTTCGAGGCGCCTATGGCCCTGAGTGAACTGGACCAACGCCGCATCGAGAAGCAGGTCGGCGACTTCGTCGAGGCGCGTCGTCCGCCGGCGGACATTCGCCCGCAGATCGATATTGGCTATCGGCTGGACAACCAGGCCGTCGAGTTGTTCGAGCGGCGCCGGTCGATGCGCGGGCATCGGATCGAGGAGGAGTTCGCCCGTCTGGTCTACGTGAAATCGCGTGACGTCTGGAAGCTCTACTGGAAGCGGGCCGATTTGCGATGGCAGCGGTACACCCCGTTTCCGGAGTCGACGCGGCTGGACGTGCTGCTCCAGGAAATCGACGAGGATCCGAACGCCTGTTTTTTCGGTTGAGGCGTGAGCTTTCCGCGTCCGTAGGATCGCCTTCAGGCGCGACATGCTCCGGTGATGTCCACTCTGGTTTCGCGGCTAAAGCCGCTCCTACGGATCTTCCGGATGAATCGTGACGACCCAGACGCAAAATGGCCGCCCTCGGGGCGGCCATTTTTTTATCGATGGTCGAATGGTTTATCGACGGTCGAAATTGCGACGCGGCGGGCGCCCCTTGCCGGGGTGGCCACCCGGGCCACCCGGGCGCGGGCGACGACGCGGTCGGCCGGCAGGTGCCGGGCCGATCGCCTGCAGGCCGAGCTTGATGCCGAACAGGTGAATGTTGCTCATCTGCTGGACCAGGCGGTCGGGCATGCCGGCCGGCAGGTCGACGAAGCTGTGATCCGGCTCGATCTCGATCGCGCCGATCTGCTTGCCGTTGATGCCACCCTCGTTGGTCAACGCGCCGACGATGTTGCCCGGCGTGACGCCGTGCTCGCGACCGACGTTGATGCGGTAGCGGATCTTGTCCGAATCGTCGCGCGGGCCGCGGTCGCCACGATCCTGCATGGCCGGCGGCGGGGCCATCTCCTTGATCTGCTCGGCGAGTACCGGACGGTCCTTCTGCAGCAGGAAGGCCAGCGCGGCGGCGACCTCGGCCATCTCGATGTCGTGCTCGTTCTGGTAGTCGTTGAGCATCTCGACGAACGGGGTCAGGTCCTCGGCTTCACGCACCGCGGTGATCTGGTCCTTGAGCTGCGCGCTGCGCTTGCTGGCGATGTCGGTCGCGCTCGGCAGACGCATCTGCTCGATCGGCTGGCGCGTGGCGCGCTCGATCGCCTTGAGCATGCGCTTCTCGCGCGGGGTGACGAACAGGATCGCCTCGCCCGAGCGCCCGGCGCGGCCGGTCCGGCCGATGCGGTGGACGTAGGCCTCGGTGTCGTAGGGGATGTCGTAGTTGATCACGTGGCTGATGCGCGGCACGTCGAGACCACGGGCGGCCACGTCGGTGGCCACGACCAGGTCGATCTGCCCGTTCTTGAGCTTTTCGATGGTCTTCTCGCGCTCGGCCTGGCCCATCTCGCCGGAGAGTGCGGCGGCGCTGTAGCCACGGGCGGCCAGGCGCTCGGCCAACTCGTTGGTGGCCTGACGGGTGCGCACGAAGATGATGCCGGCATCGAAGTCCTCGACCTCGAGGATGCGGGTCAGCGCGTCGGGCTTGTGCATGCCCGAGACCGGCCAGAAGCGCTGGCGGATCGCCGAGACGGTGCTGGTGGTCGCCTTGATCTTGATTTCCAGCGGATCACGCAGGTGGCGCTGGGCGATGCGACGGATCGGCTCGGGCATGGTGGCCGAGAACAGCGCCACCTGGCGCTCCGGCGGCACCTCGCCGAGGATCGCGTCGACGTCGTCGATAAAGCCCATGCGCAGCATCTCGTCGGCCTCGTCAAGGACGACCATGCGGATCTGGTCGAAACGCAGCGTGCCGCGACGCAGGTGATCCTGGATGCGGCCCGGGGTGCCCACGACCACGTGTACGCCACGGTCGAGCAGCTTGCGCTGCTGGAACATGGCCTGTCCGCCGTAGATCGGCGCGATGTGGAAGTCGGGCAGGTGGCGGGCGTAGTTCGCCATCGCCTCGGCGACCTGGATGGCCAGCTCGCGAGTCGGGGCCAGCACCAGCATCTGTGGGGCGCGGATCGAGGTATCGATGCGGCTCAGCAGCGGCAGCGCGAACGCCGCGGTCTTGCCGGTGCCGGTCTGGGCCATCCCGATCAGGTCACGGCCGGCCAGCAGCGGCGGGATGCTCTGTGCCTGGATCGGGGAGGGGGTTTCGTAGCCGACGTCTTCGATGGCCTGCTGGATGGCAGGGTTCAAATCGAGATCGGCAAAGCGGACCGAGGGTTGCTCGGCAGCAGGGGAATCGGACATGGATTTCTCAACAACAGGCGGCGGGGTGCCGCGGGGACAGGCGACGGGCGCGGGGCCCTGACAACGCAAACACCTGGTAGAACAGGCATTTTGAAGGCGGGCTCGTGGCTCGGCGGAAATTCAGGAGGCGGAGTATAGCGGTAACGAGCGGTTTTGTCGCGGAGCACCTCGAAAAACCTATTGCGCCACCCGATTGCGGCGTCGCGTGCTCACTCGCTCCTCGTCTATCTCGATGATATGTCTCGTCGCTCGTTCCGCGGCTCCTTGCACTCGGGCGGCTCATCACGGTTTTTCGAGGTGCCCGTGACTTTTCGTTCGATGGGTGAGGTGGTGGACAGCGACAAACACGAAGGGCGCGAGCCGGTTGGCCGGTCTCGCGCCCTTGCATGGCTCGAGGAGCGTGAGTGATTACTCGCCCTGGTCCTCGCCCGCCTTTGCCTGCTCGGCCTTGGCGACCGCTTCCTCGAACAGCGGCTTCAATTCGCCGCGCTCGTACATCTCGATGGTGATGTCGGCGCCGCCGATCAGTTCGCCGTTGACGTAGACCTGCGGGAAGGTCGGCCAGTCCTGGTAGCTGGGCAGGGCCTGCATGATTTCCGGGTCGGCCATGACGTTGACGTAGCCGAACGGTACGCCGCAGGCCTTCATGGCCTCGGCGGTGCGGCTGGAAAAGCCGCAGGTCGGGAATTGCGGGGTGCCCTTCATGAAGATCAGGATCGGGTTTTCTTTGACGAATTGGTCGATGCGCTCAAGAGCATCCATGGTGATGGTCTCCCGTTGTATTCGGTGTTGGCGTGGGCCTCGCGACCGGCGAGCGCCCCAGATGGTTTATATGGGACCAAATTCGTACCGATTTGGCAAGGCTTGCGGGAGACCGGCGCGTTACGGAACCGGGCTAGTCCTCGTAGTGGCGCGCCTTGACCTGGTTGCGACCGGCCTGCTTGGCGCTGTAGAGGGCCCCGTCGGCTGCGCTGATGATCTCCTGCGGGGTGATGTGTTCCGGATAACCCGCCACCCCGGCGCTGAACTGGCAGTGGATGGTGTCGCCGGCCTCGGTCGTGACGGCGATCTCGGCGAATTGCTCGCGCAGCCGGTCGATCAGTTCCACGGCGGCATCGATCTCGGTGGCCGGCAGGACCACCATGAATTCCTCGCCGCCGTAGCGTCCCACGCCGTCGTACTTGCGCAGGCGGGTGTTGAGCAGGGTGGAAAGTCGACGGATCACGCGGTCGCCGCTGGGGTGGCCGTGGGTGTCGTTGATGTGCTTGAACTTGTCGATGTCGATCATGACCACCGACAGCGGTTGCTCCTGGCGAATGGCGCGGTCGAGCTCGCTGTCGACCAGCGAGGTGATCGCGCGGTGGTTCAACAGCCCGGTGAGGGAGTCGGTGCGCCGTTCGGCACGCGCCTGGCGATAGCGTTGCGCCCGGTAGCGCACCATGCGGATCAGGTCGTCGCCGGCGATGGACTTGTTGAGGAAATCGTCCCCGCCCTTGAGCTTGGCCTCGAGCCGGTGCTGGTCGCGCTCCTCGGTGGACATGAACAGGATCGGCACGTCCGAGAGCTGCGGGTGCTCGCGGAAGATGCGGGCGAGGTCCACGCCGTCCATCTCCGGCATGTAGAGATCGAGCAGGATCACGTCGGGTTGCTCGGCAATGGCGGTGTCGAAGGCGGCCTGGGGGCGGGTCTCGAACAGGAGCCGCACGTTGGCACGCGCGAACTGCTTGCGCCAGTACATGCCCGCGGTGGCCATGTCGTCGACCAGCAGCACGGTGATCTGCTCGTCGTCGCACTCGTAGGCGCGCGCGCCGGTGAGCAGGGTATTGAGACGCGCGGAGTCGATCGGGTAGGTGATCACGTGGTCGATGCCGGCACGCACGGCGGCCGCACGAATGGCGAAGTCGTCGCGCTGACTGATCATCAGCGACTGGGCGCAGGCGGACATGCGCTTTTTCAGCTCGGCCAGCTGGGTGAATTCGCGCTCGTGATCGGCCGTGTCCCGTGCGAGGTAGATCAGCAGCCCGGTGTGCTCGAGCAACGCCGGATCCGGGTTCTCCAGGTGGATCGGGTGGGCGCCGAAGCCGCTGCGTCGCAGCGAGTCTTCCAGCAACTCCGGCAGCTCGGTGCTGCCCGTGTAGAGGGCGATGGCCTCGGGGGTGTCGTCCTGGGTTTTCTGCAGGTGCTGGACCAGGCGATCGAAGTAGCGAATCAGGCGGTTGAGGCGGGACAGGTCCGCCGAGCCCTGCGCGTGTTCGCGGTCGATTTCCTGATCGATGCGATTGAGCACCCCCAGCAGGACGCGGAGCTTCTCGTGCCGGGCGCGCTGGATCAGGCAGCGGACCTGGCTCTGCAGATCGGCCAGCCGGGTGGCCCGTCGAGCGGTGGGGTCGTCGACGGTGGCCCGCAGCGAGGCGGCCGCCATGGGCCAGCCGCGCGGTCCCGTGTCCCAGTCGGGCAGGTCGATCGGCTCGGGCTCGGTCACGGCGTCGTCAGGCATGGGGCTCGGTCCATTGAGTCAGTGGGGCTGATTCAGTTCAGCGTTTCCTGATATTGACTCTAGCGCAATCCAGCGGCGGTCTGTACCGCCGTGATTTGATTGCCCATAAAGCTGGATAGTGAGGCAATCGATCGCCGTGAAGGTTCCAGGGGGGCGTGCAGAGTTTCCCTAGATCCCCTGTTCCTGCAGCCAGAGTTCGAAGACCGCCAGGTGCCAGATCTTCGCCCCCTGCAGGCGGGTGAAATGGCGGTCGGGTTCGGCGAGCAGCTTCTCGACGTAGGCTGGCTCGAACAGGCCGCGGGCGCGTGCGGTGTCCGAGGTGAGGATCTCGCGCATGAACTCGAGGAACGGGCCGCGCACGAACTTCAGTGCCGGCACCGGGAAGTAGCCCTTGGGGCGATCGATGACGGCATCCGGAATGCGTCCGCGGGCGATGCTCTTGAGGATGCCCTTGCCGCCCTGGGCGAGCTTGTGTTCCGCCGGCACGCGCATGGCCGCCTCGACCAGGCCCGTGTCGAGGAAGGGCACGCGCGCCTCCAGCCCCCAGGCCATGGTCATGTTGTCGACCCGCTTGACCGGGTCGTCGACGATCAGCGTGCTGGCATCGAAACCCAGCACGCGGTTGGCGAACGAGCCGCGTCCGGCTCCCGCCAGTCCCTGCTTGACCAGTTCGCTGGTCACGTCGGGGCCGCGGAAGCGCTCGGTGACCATCGCCATCAGTTCCTCGTGGCTGCGGTCGAAGTAGAAGGGCGCGAAGCGCTCGAGGTCCGAGCCTTCCGTTTCCGCCATCTTCGGGTACCAGAAGTAGCCGCCGAAGACCTCGTCGGCGCCTTGCCCCGAGAGCACCACCTTGACCTCGCGGGCGACCTGTTCGGAGAGCAGGTAGAAGGCGACCGCGTCCTGACCGAACATCGGTTCGTTCATCTCGCGCACCGCCTCGGGCAGGCGGGTGAGCACCTGCTCGTTGGGCACGTGGAAGCGGAAGTGTTCGGTCTGGTAGCGCTCGGCGACCGGGTCGGCGTACTCGAACTCGCTGCCTTTCTCTTCCGGCTGGTCCTCGAAGCCGATGGTGAAGGTCTTCGGGGTGACGCCCGCCTCGTGGGCCAGCGCGACGATCAGCGAGGAATCCAGCCCGCCGGAGAGCAGCACGCCGACCGGTACGTCACTGATGGCAAGACGCTTTCGCACCGCATCCAGCAGGCGCTCGTGGATGAGATCGGGCCACTCGTCGGCCGGGACGTCGTGGTCCTCGGCGGTATCGATGGCCCAGTAGCGGTTCAGCGTCCGGTTGCCGTTGCGATCGACGCGCATCCAGTGCCCGGGGGGCAGCTTGTTCACGCCGCGGAAGATGGTGCGCGGCGCCGGGACGACCGCGTGCAGGGTGAACTGGTGGTGCAGGGCGGTGGGATCGAAATCGGTGTCGACGTTGCCCGCGGCCAGCAGGGCCGGGATGCTCGAGGCAAAGCGCAGCGGGCCGTCACCGACGGTGTGGTAGAGCGGCTTGATGCCCTGACGGTCGCGGAACAAGAACAGCGATTCGTCGCGCATGTCCCAGATCGCGAAGGCGAACATGCCGTCGAGGCGCGAGACGCCGTCCGGGCCCCACTCGCGGAAGGCGGCAAGGATCACCTCGGTGTCGCCGGTGGAGGCGAAGCGGTGCCCGAGCGACTGCAGTTCCTCGCGCAGCTGCGGGTGGTTGTAGATGGTGCCGTTGAAGACGATCGCCAACCCACGCTCGCGATCGATCATCGGCTGGTGGCCGTGGAAGGACAGATCCAGGATCGACAGGCGCCGGTGACCGAAGGCCAGCGGCCCGTCGGAGAAGCTGCCCTCGTGGTCCGGCCCCCGCCGTTCCAGTCGGCTCATCATCCGCCGTACCGCGGTCAGGTTGCCGTCACGTCCGCCGGTTTCCAGCCATCCGCAAATGCCACACATCGTTTCGCTCGCCTGTCGTCTGATCGTTGTCGGGATCGAGAGTCTAGCGCACGCCACCGGCCTACAGGCCGATGATGCCGTACTCGGTCAGGGTCGACTCCCAGCGGCGCCAGTCCGGGTAGGCGTCATCCATCACGCCGTAGAATCGGGCGTTGTGGCCGCGCTCGATCAGGTGCGCCAGTTCGTGGACGATCACCAGGTCGATCGCCTCGACCGGCAGGCGCACCAGCTCGAGGTTGAGCCAGATACG
Organism: Guyparkeria hydrothermalis; assembly: GCF_023555375.1. GTDB lineage: Bacteria > Pseudomonadota > Gammaproteobacteria > Halothiobacillales > Halothiobacillaceae > Guyparkeria > Guyparkeria hydrothermalis. Next base: position 98,618 of record NZ_JAJSEE010000004.1, on the reverse strand, counting down.
CCGCGCCTGGATGTTGCAGGTGCCCCAGCGCGATCGCATGCGCCGGATGCGGGTCTCGGGCCGGGGCAGCGCCATGTGGTCGGCCCAGACGGGGACGCGGTGGTCGAGTACGCCCTTGAATTCCCGGCGGCAGTGCTCGCGCAGCAACACGTGGGCCTGCTCGACCCCGGCGCTGCGGACATGGATGGTGCCGGGCTCCCGCCGAACGCGCCCCCGCGGTGTCGAGTCGTCTTGCCAGACAAGCGCGTGTTCCTCGCCGAACAGGTGGAGTCGATCCGGGAGTTGGCCCTCGGTGATGACGGGCGGTCGACTGGCCAGCTTGCGGCGCTGTTCCTCGATCCAGCCGGCCCGGCTGGTGACAAAGGCCCGCACCGCGCGGTCGCTGACCCGGCGGGGGGCGTTGACCCGCAGCGAACCGTCGGCCGGGTCGAGCCGCAGGTAGAGGTGTCGAATCGATTTCCGCTGCACCCGGACCTCGCCCAGTGGGTGGTCGAGTCGGCTGACGCGTGTCTGGGTGGTTCGTTTGGGGAGCAGGCGTTTCATTGGGGACGCAGTCTACCCGAGCGCGGCGAGCGGAACGGCAAGCGACTACGCTGGTCGCACGCGAATCCAGTTTCCCGCCAATGATCGAGGCCCCGGATGCTCAAGACACTGCAATCGCTGTTCTTCCCCGACCAGCCCGCCACCGAGACCACTCGGGAGACCCGACTCGACGCGGCCGTGGCCATCCTGTTGATGGAGGTGGCGCGGGCGGACTTCGACGTCGCCGAGGACGAACTCGACGTGATTCGTCACACCCTGATCGACGATTTCGCCATGGCGCCGGACGCGGCGGAGGCTTTGGTGCGCCATGCCGCGGCCGAGGTGGACGATTCCACCGGGCTGTTTCCGTTCGTGCGCGTGCTCAACGAGCAACTTTCTCCGGATCAGAAGGGCCAGGTGATCGAGACCCTCTGGCGGGTCGCCTACGCCGATGCCGGCAAACACCACCTCGAGGAATCGATCATCCGTCAGATCGCCGATCTGCTCTACGTGCCGCACAGCCAGTTCATCCGCGCCCGGGTGCGGGCCGAGGAAGCCGCCGGCTGAGTCACGCCTTGCGCGAAATAGAAAAAGCCCCGCGACCGGCTGGTGCGGGGCTTTTCTGGTTCGGCGCTGTCGCCGGTCAGGTCTTGAACTGGTTGACCAGCGCCTGCAGCTGCGAGGCCAGTCGGGCCAGTTCGTGGCTGGCCGTCGAGGTCTGCTGGCCCCCTTCGGCCGTCTGCGAGGCCGCCTCGTTGATATTGGTGACGTTGCGATTGATCTCCTCGGCAACCTGACCCTGTTCCTCGGCGGCCGAGGCGATCTGATGGTTCATGTCGGTGATCGTCTCGATCGCGCGGGTGATGGTCACCAGCGACTGGCCGGCCTCGCGGGCCTGGTCGGCGGTCTTGCGCGCGTGCTCCTGGCTGCTCTGCATGGCCCCGACCGCCTGCTTGGAGCCGCCCTGGATGCTCTCGACCATCTCGCGGATCTCCTGGGTGGAGGCCTGGGTCTTGCTCGCGAGTGAACGGACCTCCTCGGCGACCACCGCAAAGCCACGGCCGTGTTCGCCGGCGCGGGCGGCCTCGATCGCGGCGTTGAGCGCAAGCAGGTTGGTCTGCTCGGCGATCTCGCGGATCACGTCGACCACGGTGCTGATCTTCTCGCTGGCGGTCTCGAGGTTGCCGATGATGGTGCCGGCCTCCTCGATCTCGTCGGCCAGGGCGGCGACGTGGTTGATGGTCTCGTTGACCACGCGCTGACCGTCCTTGGCCTCCTCGTCGGCATTCTGCGCGGCATCGGCAGCGCCCGAGGCGTTCTGGGCGATGTCCTGGACCGTGCTGGTCATCTCGTTCATGGCCGAGGCGACCATCTCGGTCTCTTGGCGCTGCTTCTGCACGCCCTCGTTGGTGTCCGCGGTGATCTGCGAGAGTTCCTCGGCGGAGGCCGAGAGCTGGCCGGTCGAGTTCGCGACTTCGTGGATCGAGTCGCGCATCTTGCCGGCGAAGCGGTTGAACGCGGCGGACAGGTCGGCGATCTCGTCGCGACCGCTCTCGTCGAGGCGCTGAGTGAGATCGCCGTCACCCTTGGAGATGTCGTCCATCGCCTGGACGGTCCGACGCAGCGGCCGTGTGATGCTACGAGTGATCAGGAAGCCGATCAGCGCGGCGATCGCGATCGCCACGGCCATCACCGAGATCACCTTGTTGCGGGCGGCGGCCTGGCGCTCGACGTACTCGCTGCGATCCATGCTCACGGCAAGCACGCCCACGGGGTTGCCCGAGAAGTCGGCGACGGTGTGGGCGTAGGTGACCGCCGGCGTCTCGCCGAGCATGTGTTCCCAGATGGTGGTGTCGCGCTGGGCGGTGCGTAGCTGTTCGGCATCGAGCGTGCCGGGCTGGTCGAGGGTCGAGCCGAAGGCCTCGAAGCCACCCGCGTCCGTCTCGAGGTACAGGCCGATGTCGACCCCGTAGCCGGCCTTGAACTTGTCGAAGAAGGGCTGGCCGAAGCTCATGCCGAATTCGACGCTGCCCTGGTGCTCGCCCTGGTAGCGGATCGGGGCGATGCCGCGCATGCCGAGACCGGCCACGCCACGCTCGAGCCCGCGCACGCCTTCGCTCTGGTTGTTGGTGGCCAGCACCGTCTTGCGGAAGCCGGACAGGTCGTCACCGAACTTCTCCGGCTTGTGGGCGCGGAAGAAGGAGGTCGCCGGCGGCAGGTGGAACTGGAACTGGCGCGCGCCGTAGTCGTCGCGCATCGGGGCGAAGACCGGCAGCGTCATCGCGCTGATCCGGTCGCGATCCTGCTCGGCCATGGCCTGCTCGATGTCCGGAATGCGCGAGACCGCCGTGGCCAGTGCCTCGGCCAGGCGCCCCTCGGCGGCGATCTCGGCCTGGGCGCTCTCGAACAGGCCGCGCAGTTCGCGTTGCTGGGCCTGCTTGATCGTGGCGGAGAACTCGGTGATCACCAGCGGGATGATCAGGGCGGCGATGAAGACGATGACCAGGGCAAAACCGAGGGCGAGTCGGGCACCGATGGTCAGATTCTTGAACAGGGCGGGCATGGCTGGCTCCGTGACGACGGCGTTAGGGCGGTGTCGATTTTTTCGAAAGACGGGTCCGTTCAATCGGCAGGTATCCCGTGTCCTTTAGCCCGAGCGTTTCGCTCGGGTAACGGGGAACCTCTACACGTATCGGGCCGACTCTCTGCGTGCCTTGAGCTGTGCAGATGCCAGGCATCCGTTCGCCGTGAAAGGGTGATTCCCTTTCCAAGAACGGTAACGCAGCAGATGCGCGGCTCAAGGCACGCCCTCTGGGGCTTTGCGAGTCGCCCGCCATCCGCGTTGCGGTGTCTTGCCGTGGCCACCGGCACGCCGGCGACACCGCGCCTTGCTGGCGACCGACTCGCCAAGCCAGAGAGACGGCCCGATACGTGTAGAGGTTCCTTGTCGCTGTCTATCCTTTTCAGCCGGTTGCCGCGTGCGTCCGTACCAGTAGCCCTCTGGTGCGCAACCCTTGGAAGGGCGCGCACATTAGCGAATTCGAATACGAGAGTCCATTGCCCGGCTTTCCGTTAGCCGGTTAGGGAAGGGGCGTCAGTCGCCTTCGAGCTCCATCCAGCGCTCCAGGGCGGCCTCGAGTTCGCCCTCGAGTTCGGTTACCCGGGCCAGGGTCGCTTCGATTTCGGCCGCGTCGCCCTGATAGAAGGTCGGGTCGTTGATGGCGGTCTGCAACTCGGCCTGCTCGGATTCCAGCGCCTCGATGCGCGCGGGTAGGGCGTCGAGTTCGCGCTGGTCCTTGTAGGACAGCTTTTTCGGCTTCCTGGGTTTCCCGGCCACGGCCTTGTCCGCGGATGCGGGCTTGGGCGCGGGTTTGCCGGCGGGGGCGGGCTTGGCGGTTGCCTGCTCGTCGAGGTAGTCCTGGTAGCCGCCGATGACCTCCTCGATCTCGCCGTCGCCCTTGAACACCAGCAGGCTGGTGACGACGTTGTCGAGGAAGGCGCGGTCGTGGCTGACCAGCAGCAGGGTGCCTTGATAGTCGGCGAGCGCCTGCTCGAGTACCTCGAGCGTCTCCAGGTCCAGGTCGTTGGTGGGTTCGTCCAGGACCAGCAGGTTGGCCGGCTTGGCGAACAGCTTGGCCAGCAGCAGCCGGTTGCGCTCGCCGCCGGAGAGCAGTTCGACGCGCGTGCGCGCCCGTTCCGGGGTGAACAGGAACTGCTGCAGGTAGCCAATGCCGTGGACGTTGCTGTTGCCGACCTCGAGGCGGTCACCGCCGTCACAGAGGTTCTCGAGCGCGGTCCAGTCGTCGCGCAGCTGGGCCCGGTGCTGATCGAAATAGGCGATATCGAGCTGCGAGCCGCGCTTGATCTTGCCCGAGGTCGGTTCGATCTGGCCGAGCAGGAGCTTGATCAGGGTCGACTTGCCCGCGCCGTTCGGGCCGACCAGGCCCACCCGGTCGCCGCGCAGGATGGTGGTGGAAAGGTCCCGGATCACGGTCTTCTCGCCGAAGGTGACGTTGACGTGATCCGTCTCGGCGATGATCTTGCCGGAGGTCTTGCCCGAGCTGGCGGAGAGCTCGACCTTGCCGGCCTTCTCGCGCCGGGCGGCGCGTTCGGCGCGCAGTTTCTCCAGGTTGCGCACGCGGCCCTCGTTCCTCGTGCGTCGCGCCTTGATGCCCTGGCGGATCCAGACCTCTTCCTGGGCGAGCGTCTTGTCGAAGCGCGCGTTCTCCTGCGCCTCGGCGTTGGCGCGCTCCTCGACGCGGCGCAGGTAGTTGTCGTAGTCGCCCGGCCAGCTCGTCAGGTGGCCGCGATCGAGCTCGATGATGCCGTTGGCCAGGCGCTTGAGAAACGCGCGATCGTGGGTGATGAACACCACGGCACCGGTAAAGCGCCGCACCAGCTCCTCGAGCCATTCGATCCCGGCGATGTCCAGGTGGTTGGTGGGCTCGTCGAGCAGCAGCAGGTCCGGCTCGAGTACCAGGGCCTGGCCGAGCAGCACGCGCCGCCGCTCGCCGCCGGAGAGGCCGCGCACCGAGGCGTCGGGATCCAGCCCAAGGCGGGTGATCACCTCGTCGATCTTCTGGCCGGCCATCCAGCCGTCGCGCGTCTCGAGTTCGTGCTGCAGGGTGGACAGGCGGTCGAGGGCGGCATCGCTGTCGGCGTTCTGCGCCAGCTGGTGGTACTCGGTGAGCACGTCGTGCAGGTCACCGAGGCCCTCGGCGATCACCGAGTAGACCGACTCGTCGGTGTCCAGGTGCGGGTCCTGCGGCAGGTAGGCCACCCTGGAGCCCGGCTCGAGGCGGATCTGGCCGTCGTCGGCGCGCTGGATACCCGCGAGCATCTTGAGAAAGGTGGACTTGCCTTCGCCGTTACGTCCGATCAGCGCGAGCTTCTCGCCGCGTTCGATGGTGAGGTTGGCGTGGTCCAGGAGCTTGCGGTCGCCGATGGCGAATTGCAGGTTGTCGACGGTCAGCAGGGGCATGGGTCAGGGGATCTGGTGGCAGGTGAGAGGGAGGAGCGCGGTACATTGTACGCGGTTGCTTCGCGCCGTTATGGACGGATTCGTCGGTCAGCGGCGGTCGCGGAAGAACCCGGTGAGCAGGGCGGCGGCCTCGGCCTCGCAGGGGCCGGTGTCGATCACCGGGCGGAAGTGGTGCCAGTCGGCACGGTTGAGGTCGATGGCGCTACCGCAGGCGCCGGCACGCGGGTCGGGGGCCGCGTACACGATACGACTGATGCGCGCATGCGAGGCGGCGGCCAGGCACATCGGGCACGGCTCCAAGGTGACGTAGAGCGTGCAGTCGTCGAGCCGGTAGTTGCCCAGGAAAGCGCCCGCTTCGCGCATGGCCAGGACTTCGGCGTGCGCGCTGGGGTCGTGCAGGGCGACCGGCCGATTGTGGCCGCGGCCGATCACCCGGCCGCCGGCGTCGACCACCACCGCGCCGACCGGCACCTCGCCGGCCTCGATCGAGTGCCGGGCGAGGGCCAGGCACTCCTGCATGAAGCGGCGGTCGCGTCCGGTCATCGTTGTCCGAGTCGATTAGGGAAGGCCTGCACGAATCCGATACCGCTCTGCGTGCCTGGAGCCGGGCAGATGCAAGGCGTTCGTCCGCCGCGGAAGGGTGTTCCCGCATCCTCGGACGACAACGCAGCAGATGCCCGGCTCAAGGCTCGCCCGGCGGGGCTTGGCGCGTCGCCCGTGCCCCGCGTTGCAATGTGTTGACGTGGCCACCGGCACGCCGGCGACATCGCGCCTTGATCACGAACGACTCGCCAAGCCAGAGTGGCATCGGATTCGTGCAGGCCTTCCCTAGCGGGCGTCATTCCCACTCGATGGTGCCCGGCGGCTTGCCGGTGACGTCGTAGACGACCCGCGAGATGCCGCGCACCTCGTTGACGATGCGCAACGAGACCTTCTCCAGGAACTCGTAGGGCAGGCGGGCCCAGCGGGCGGTCATGAAGTCGATGGTTTCCACGGCGCGCAGGGCGACCACGTAGTCATAGCGGCGACCGTCACCCATCACGCCCACCGAGCGGACCGGCAGGAACACGGCGAAGGCCTGCGAGACCTGGTCGTACAGTCCCGCCTCGCGCAGCTCGTGGATGAAGATGGCATCGGCGCGGCGCAACAGGTCGGCGTACTCGCGCTTGACCTCGCCGAGGATGCGCACGCCCAGGCCCGGCCCCGGGAAGGGATGGCGCATGATCATCTCGCTGGGCAGACCGAGCTCGAGGCCGATCTGACGGACCTCGTCCTTGAACAGCTCGCGCAGCGGCTCGACCAGGCCGAGCTTCATGTGCTCGGGCAGGCCACCGACGTTGTGGTGCGACTTGATCACGTGCGCCTTGCCGGTCTTGGAGCCGGCCGATTCGATCACGTCGGGGTAGATGGTGCCCTGGGCGAGCCACTGGGCGTTCTCGCGCTTGCCGGCCTCGGCATCGAAGATGTCGATGAAGGTGTTGCCGATGATCTTGCGCTTTTTCTCCGGGTCGGCCTCGCCGGCCAGCCGGGAGAGGAATTGGTCCTCGGCATCGACGCGGATCACGCGCACGCCCAGGTGCTCGGCGAAGGTGCGCATCACCTGGTCGCCTTCGCCCTCGCGCAGCAGGCCGTTGTCGACGAAGATGCAGGTCAGCTGGTCGCCGATGGCGCGGTGGAGCAGGGCGGCGACCACCGAGGAGTCCACGCCGCCGGACAGGCCGAGGATCACTTCCTCGTCACCCACCTTTTCCTGCACCTGCTCGATCATCGTCTCGATGATCGCCTCGGAGCGCCACAGCCCCTGCGTGTCGCAGATGTCACGGACGAAGCGCTCGATGATGCGCGCGCCCTGGCGGGTGTGGGTGACCTCGGGATGGAACTGCACGCCGTAAAAGTGGCGCGACTCGTCGGCCATCCCGGCGATCGGCGCGTTGTCCGAGGAGGCCATCAGCTTGAAGCCCTCGGGCAGTTCGACCACGTGATCGCCATGGCTCATCCAGACGTCCAGCAGGCCGAATCCTTCCTCGGTGACCTCGTCCTCGATGTCCTTCAGTAGCGCGGTGTGGCCGCGCGCGCGCACCTTGGCGAAACCGAACTCCTGGTGGCTGGCGTTCTCCACCTTGCCACCGAGTTGCGCGGCCATGGTCTGCATGCCGTAGCAGATTCCCAGCACCGGCACGTCCAGCGTGAAGACCATCTCGGGTGCGGCGGGCGCGTTCTGCGGGTCGATCACCGACTCCGGGCCGCCGGAGAGGATGATGCCGGTGGGGTTGAAGTCACGGACGAAGGCGTTGTCGACATCCCAGGAGTGGATCTCGCAGTAGACGCGCGACTCGCGTACGCGCCGGGCGATCAACTGCGTGTACTGCGAGCCGAAATCCAGGATCAGGATGCGCTCGGCGTGGATATCGGGGTGCGGGATGGTCGAGGAAGCGGTCATCGTCAGGTCCGTGTTGTTCAGGCAAGGGCGGCTTGGCCCTGTAACAAGTCGACCCGGCAGGCAAGGCCGGGTCGTTGTAAACCGAGGCGCCCCGCGGGGCGCGGGATTGGATCAGACCCGGTAGTTCGGGCTCTCCTTGGTGATCGACACGTTGTGGACGTGCGATTCGAGCATGCCGGCGTTCGTGATGCGCACGAACTGTGGCAGCTTGCGCATGGTGTCGATGTCCTTGGCGCCGACGTAGCCCATCGAGGCACGCAGGCCACCGATCATCTGGTGCACGATCGCGACCAGCGAGCCCTTGTAGGGGACGCGGCCTTCGATGCCTTCCGGCACCAGCTTCTCGGCGGTGGTCTCGGCCTGGAAGTAGCGATCCGACGAGCCCTGCTGCATCGCACCGAGCGAGCCCATGCCGCGGTAGGATTTGTACGAGCGGCCCTGGAACAGCTCGACCTCACCCGGCGATTCCTCGGTACCGGCCAGCATCGAGCCGACCATCACCGAATGGGCGCCGGCGGCCATGGCCTTGGCGAAATCGCCGGAGAAGCGCACGCCACCGTCGGCGATCAGCGGCACGTCCGAGCCCTTGAGCGCCTCGGCGACGTTGGAGATGGCAGTGATCTGCGGCACGCCGACACCGGCGACGATGCGGGTGGTGCAGATCGAGCCCGGGCCGATGCCGACCTTGACCGCGTCCGCGCCGGCCTCGACCAGCTCGAGGGCGGCCTGGCCGGTGGCGATGTTGCCGCCGATCACGTCGACCTGCGGGTAACGGCTCTTGACCCAGGCCACCCGATCGATCACACCCTTGCTGTGGCCGTGGGCGGTGTCCACGACGATCACGTCGACGCCGGCGGCGACCAGCGCCTCGATGCGCTCTTCGGTGTCACCGCCGGTGCCGACGGCCGCGCCGACGCGCAGCTGCCCGGAGGCATCCTTGCAGGCGTTCGGGTAGTCGGTGGACTTCTGGATGTCCTTGACGGTGATCATGCCGCGCAGTTCGAAGGCATCGTTGACCACCAGCACCTTCTCGATACGGTGCTTGTGGAGCAGGGCCTCCACTTCCTGGCGCCCGGCGCCTTCCTTGACCGTGACCAGCTGGTCCTCGCCGGTCATGATGTTGGCGACGGCCTGGTCGAGGTTCTGCTCGAAGCGCAGGTCGCGGCTGGTGACGATGCCGACCAGCTTGCCTTCGCTGACCACCGGCACGCCGCTGATCGAATGATCGCGGGTGATCTTGAGCACGTCGCGGATGCTGGTGTCCGGCGAGACCGTGATCGGGTCCTTGATAACGCCGGACTCGTGCTTCTTCACCCGGCGGACGTGCTCGGCCTGCTGCGCGGCCGTCATGTTCTTGTGGATGATCCCCAGGCCACCTTCCTGTGCCAGTGCGATGGCGAGGCGCGCCTCGGTCACCGTGTCCATCGCCGCGGAGATCAGCGGGATGTTGATTTCGATATTGCGGGTCAGGCGCGTGACGAGCGACACATCCCGCGGCAGTACCGAGGAGCGGGCCGGGATGAGCAGCACGTCGTCGAAGGTGAGACCTTCCTCGAGGATTCGCATGGTTGGGGGACTCTTGCGGATGGTAGAAAGTGTCCGCGCAATTATAGTGACCTGCGCGCGGCGGGTAAACGTCCGAATGGCTTCGGTCCCGGCCCAGGCGTCATCCGGATGCGGTTTTGGCGGCATAAAAAGGCTCTTGTTGGCATACCGAGTTTGATTGCGCTAGAGTCGGACTCGCTACCAGAGCAAACCACCTAGGAGGCAGTAAATAATGATTAAAACAGCACGCGTTGTTGCCGCAGCTGCGGGCTTTGCCCTGATCGGTACCGCCGGTATGGCCAACGCCGCCAGCGAAGCCGACTACGAGAAGGCCAAGCAGGAAGCCCAGGCAGCGGTCGAGGCCGTTGAAGAGAAGGGCTACGCGGCCTGGAGCCCGCACCCGAAGAGCCCGCTGTTCGGCGAAGCCGACAAGCTGGCCAAGAAGGGCGAGTACGAGAAGGCCATCGAGAAGGCCGAGTACATCAAGGAGCTGCAGGCGCTGGCCGAGAAGCAGTGGGCCGAGCAGGACGCCGGTCCGTACAAGTCCTGGTAATCGCCAGGATTTGAGGGTTTCGGCCAGCCCCGGGGGTTGGCCGACCGCCTGAAACAGCAAGCATTCCGGGGCCGCGGACGTTGTTCGCGGCCTTTTTCATGTGGCATTCGGCGAGCGTTTCCTTGGGCTCGCCCGCCTTCTGAACAGACGTGGGGACAGGCACATGCCGATCAACTCCGGCGCCCCGGGCGCGGGCGCGACTGCGCTTTCGGTTACCCAGATCAACAAGCAGGCCGGCGATCTGCTCGGGCAGGTGTTCGGGGTGGTCGAGGTAATCGGTGAGATCAGCGAGCACAAGCGCGCGGCCTCCGGGCATCACTACTTCGCGCTCAAGGACGAGCGCTCCCAGCTGCGCTGCGCGTTCTTTCGCGGCAATGCGCAGCGCTGTGCCCACCCCCTGCGCGAGGGCGAGGAGGTGGTCGCCACCGGCCGGCTGGGTATCTACACCGAGCGCGGCGCCTACCAGCTGATCGTCCAGTCGATTGCCCCGGCCGGCGAGGGGCGACTGGCGGCCGAGTTCGAGCGGCTCAAGCAACGCCTGCTTGCCGAGGGCTTGTTCGCTGCCGAGCACAAGCGACCCACGCCGACGATGCCGCGGCGGATCGCGGTGATCTCCTCGGACACCGGGGCGGCCATCCACGACGTGCGCGTGACCCTGGCGCGGCGATTGCCGCTGGCGCGGGTCACGCTGTTCCCGGTGCGGGTGCAGGGGGCCGAGTCGGCCGGCGAGCTGCGCCAGGCGGTTTCGCAGCTCACGAGCGAGGCATTCGACGTCGCCCTGATCGTGCGTGGGGGTGGGTCGCTGTCGGATCTGTGGTCGTTCAACGACGAGGCACTGGTTCGTGCCTTATACGACTGCCCGGTGCCGGTCATCAGTGGCGTGGGTCACGAGACCGACACCACCCTATGCGACCTGGTGGCCGATCGGCGCGCGGCCACCCCGACCGGGGCCGCCGAGCTGGCCACGCCGATCACGGCGAGCGACATGCGCCAGGGGATTGGCCGGTTGGCCGATCGTGCCCGCATGCGCTGGGAGGCGCGTCAGCAGACGCAGGCCCAGCACCTGGACGGGTTGTCACGCCGGCTGGAACGCGCCGGGCCGGTGGAACGGTTGCGCCTGGCCCGGTCTCGTTTGGTCGGCCTGGCTGCCCCGCTGCGGCACGGGATCGAGCGACGTGTCGCCCAGGGGCGCGAACGCACTCACGGGTTGCGCCGGCGCCTGGACGGGGCGCATCCGCGACGGCAGCTGGAGGCCTTGCGGGGACGCTTGGTCGAGCCCGCCAGTCGGTTGCACCAGGGGATGGTCGCGGTCGGTCAGGCCGAGCGCGAGCGGGTCGCGCGGCTCTCGCGGGGGCTGTTGATCAGTCGGGAGCGGCTGATGCCCCGCTGGCGCGCACGGCTTGATGCGGTGCGTCTTGACCCGCGCAGCTTCGAACGACGCCTGCGCGAGGAGCGCACGCGATTGGCGGGGCTGTCGCGCCAGCTGGAGGCACTTGGGCCCCGCCAGGTGCAGAAACGCGGATACGCCCTGGTCGAGACGCGGGACGGCTCGTCGGGCGTGCTGGTCAAGCGGGCGTCGGAGGTGTCGGTGCTGGCGGGCACGCACGACCGGTTGGCGTTGAACCTGCGTTTCGCCGACGGTGACGTGCCGGTGGAATGGCGCAAGCCCGATAGCGGGGCCTCGTCTTCCTGATCGACTGGCAGGCGGCCCGAGGCAGCCGTTGGCACGGGCAGAAAACCGTTCCGATGGTCAGTACGACGGGCGCTTTTCCATCGCCTCGAGCCGCTCGTCGACCCACTGGCGTGCCGGCACCGGGCGCGCGAAGCAGAAGCCCTGGAACCGGCTGCAGTCGTTTTCCTTGAGGTAGTCGAACTGCTCGCAGGTCTCGACGCCCTCGGCCACCACGTCGATGCCGAGACGCGAGGCCATGGCCAGGATCGCCTCGACCATCGCGGTGTCGCCCGGGGTGCCGGGCACGTCGTCGACAAAGCTCTTGTCGAGCTTGATCTCGCTCAAGGGCAGGCGCTTGAGGTAGGCGAACGACGAGTAACCGGTGCCGAAGTCGTCGATGGAAAAGGCCAGGCCCAGCGCGGCGAGCGCACGCATGCGGGCAATGGCGTCCGAGGCGTGGCTGACCAGCATGTTCTCGGTGATCTCGATCATCAGGTGCGAGGGGTCGATACCGGTCTGCTCGATCGTCTCGCGGACACGGTCGACGAAATCGGGCGTGCGGAACTGGCGCGGACTGACGTTCACCGAGATGGTCGGCACCCGCTGGCCGGGCGGCGTGGAGTGCTCGAGCCCGTGCAGTAGGTGGCAGGCCTCGCTCAGCACCCATTCGCCGATGGCGATAATCTGGCCGGATTCCTCGGCCACCGGGATGAACTCCGCTGGCGAGACCAGCCCGCGCACGGGATGGCGCCAGCGCAGCAGCACCTCGGCGCCGATCAGCCGCTCGTCGCGATCGAACTGCGACTGCAGGTGCAGTTCGAACTCGCCGCGATCGAGGGCCTGCTTTAGCTCCTGCTCCAGCCGGTAGCGGCGGGTCACCGACTCGACCATGCCCGACTCGAAGTTGACCAGGTTGTTTCGTCCCGCCCGCTTGGCCTGGTACATGGCGATGTCGGCCTCGCGTACCAGTTCCTCGGCGTTGCCCACCTTGCCGGCAAACAGCGTCAGGCCGACGCTTGCGGTTGCCAGGTGCCGAAATCCCTCGAATTCGAATGGCTGCTCCATGGCATGACGGAGCTTGTCGGCCAGCGCGAGCGCCGAGCGGCGGGCGTCGTCGACGTGGCCTGCCATCTCGGGGACCAGCACCAGGAACTCGTCCCCGCCCAGGCGGGCAACCGTGTCCGTGTCCCGCACCAGCCCGGTCAGCCGACGGGAGACCTCCATCAACACCTGATCGCCACGGGCATGGCCGTACAGGTCGTTGATCTGCTTGAACTCGTCGAGATCGACGAAGAACAGGGCACCGACCCCGCCATGACGCTTGCGCTGCCGGATCGCCTGGTCGACCCGGTCGAGCAGCAGGGCGCGGTTGGGCAGATCGGTCAGGCCATCGTGGTAGGCGAGCCGTTCGAGCTGGGCCGCGGTCTCCTTGTCCGCCGTGACATCGATGCACTGGCCCATGAAGCCGATGAACTCGCCGCGGCTGTTGAAGCGCGGCGTGCCCTTGGCCAGCAACCACCGGTATTCCCCACTGCGATGGCGCAGCCGGTATTCCCGGGTGAAGGACACGCGCCGCTCGTAGGCCGACGCGAGCACCTGACGCAGGCCGGGCAGGTCGTCCGGATGCACGGCATGGTGCCACTGTTCGCCGAGCGCCTCGTCGCGCGCCAGCCCGGTGAAGGTGAGCCAGGGGCGGTTGACGTAGTCGCGCTGGCCCTCGATGTCGGCGGTCCAGATCAGCGCCTGGCCGTTGTCGGCAAGCGTACGGAAGTGCTGCTCGCTTTCGGCCAGTGCCTCGCGCAGCTGGTACTCCGCGCTCATGTCGTGAAAGACCAGAACCACGCCCACCAGCGAGCCGTCCTCCTGCTGGATGGGGGCGGCGCTGTCGGCGATGTGGTGGCGTTGGCCGTGGCGGTCGGTAAGCACGGTGTGGTTGGCCAGTCCCACGAGGGTGCCTTCGCTGAGCACGCGGCGGATGGGGATGGCGACCGGTCGGTCGTCATCGGCATGACAGATCACGAACACCGCCTCGATCGGCTGGCCAACCGCCTCCTCGCGCGACCAGCCCGTCAGCCGTTCGGCAACCGGGTTCATCAGGGTCACGCGACCGTCGAGGTCGGTGGCGATCAGTCCGTCGCCGATCGAGTCGAGGGTGACCGCCAGGCGCCGCTCGCTTCTGACCAGCTGGTCGCGCGCCTCGGCGATGGCGCGCGTCATGGCGTTGAAGCCCTCGGCGACCTCGGCGATCTCGCTGCAGCCGCGCTCGGGTAGCCGTACGTCGTGATCACCGTGCCGCAGGCGCATGGCCGCGGTACGCAACCGTCCAAGCGGGCGGGTGATCTGGCTGTCGAGCACCCAGGCGGTCAGCAGGATGATCAACAGCATCACGCCGGCCTCGGGCAGGCGGGCGAGGATCGCCTCGTTGCGGATCCGCGCCAGCTCGGCGGTCAGGTCCATGCGCACGCAGACCACGCCACGGCTCTCCGAACGCGGTCGGTCGGACAGGCCCGGCAACTCGAAGGATTGCAGCGCCCGGATCGTGCGCCCTTCCTCGAGGTGCTCGAGGTAGGGTAGGCGCTCGTCCTGCCGGTCGGTGAAGGAGTCCGGGTCGAGACCGGTGAACAGCCTGTCGACCGGCTCGCCGCGCCAGGTCCGTTGCGGCGCGACCAGTACCTCGCGGTCCGGTCCGACCGCGATCAGCATGTCGACGCGCGGGTCGCTCAGGATGCTGCTGACCCGTGCGTCAAGCAGGCCGCGATTGTCGAGCCCGCCCTGTTCGATGGTGCGCGCGATTTCGGTGGTGTAGCGCAGCAGGCGCTGGCTGGAATCGGCGACGAAGATCCCCGAGCGATTGTGGATGCCATTGATCAGCGACACGGCGGTGATCAGCAGGAACAGCAGGGCCAGGCCCAGCGGGACCATCAGGCGCAGTGACAGGCGCGGCAGGGTCATGGGGCCTCCGGCAGAAAGCGCGCCGTGGCGATGTCGGACAGGGTCGGCACCTGGTCGATCAGCGCGTTGGCCTGCATGATCTCGGCGACCGCCTGGGTCGCCTGGGTAAGTCGGCTAGCCGGCGGGTCGAGCCAGGCGTGATTGTCCTCGACGCCCAGCAGGACGATCCCCTCGTAGGCGCGTGCCGTCTCGTCGATCGAGAGCCCCAATCGCGGTGCCATCAGGCGGTGGGCACGTCCGGGGCTCGATTTCACCACGGCCAATGCCTCGAAGTAGGCCGACACCAGCTCGGCCAGCGCCTTGGGCTGCCGGCCGATCGCCCGCTCGCTGACGGCGAGGACGTCGACGATCAGTCCCGGGAAGGCGCTGCTGTCGTAGAGCCGGGTGGCGCCCAGGGCCTCGAGTCGCGAGGCGAAGGGCTCGTAGCTGATGACCGCATCGATCTCGCCATTCCGGTAAGCGTCGACCTGGCCGCCGCCGATGACGGCCACCCGCGTGACGTCCTCGGGTTCGAGGCCGGCGGCTTCGAGTGACTTTCGCAGCATCAGGGCGCCGGCGGCCGTTTCCTCCACGCCGACACGTCGTCCCGCCAGGTGCTCGAGTCGGTCGATGCCGGGACGGGCCATGACCACGTCGGCGCCCTCGGAGGTATCGAACACCAGGGCCACGCGCACCGGAATGCCGCCGGCGCGGGCAAGAATGAACTCGTCCAGCGTGAGCGTGGCGGCCTCGACCTCGCCGGAGGCCAGTTGCATCAGACTGTTGGTATTCGAGGGGGATTCGATCAGCCGGATGTGATCGGGCGGGAGGAGATCGAGCGTGCGGGCCAGAAACAGGGGCTCGTAACCGACCCAGGTGATCCCGGAGACACGCAAGAGCGGCTCGCGGCCGTCACAGCCCAGCAGGGCGGCGAAGGGGACGAGACCGCCGGCGATCAGAAACTGCCTTCGTTCCATGGCAGAAGCCCTCCCTGTGGGGCATCGTTGTCCTTCCGAGTCGGCCGGGGCGCTAACGTGGCGATCCAGCCCGGGATCGGCCATGTGGGACCATTCTGTCGCCGCTGCGGGTTACGACGATTCGTTCCGTTGCCGTCAAGCGACCGGCTCAGAAGTCTTCGGGACGGTTCCCAGCCAACTGTAGTTCATTGGCCTCGGCGGCGCGTCCGGCGCCGACGTACTTGCGTGACCAGAAGACGTTGTCGAGGCTGGCGAACGAGACGGTCTTGCCCCTCGACGGGGCATGGATGAACCGGTCGCCGCCGACGTAGATGCCGACGTGGTCCACCCGTTTGCCGTTGAGTCGGAAGAAGACCAGGTCGCCCGGGCGCAGTGCGTCGCGTTCGATGCGCTTGGTGGCCCGGTATTGCTGCGCCGAGGTGCGCGGCAGGTCGATGCTGGCGGCCTTGAAGGCATGCTGGGTCAGCCCGCTGCAGTCGAAGCCGTGATCGGCCGATTCCCCGCCCCAGCGGTAGGGCGTGCCGAGTTGCGAAACCGCCTGGATGACGGCCTCGATGGCACGCGGGTGCATGCCGGAGAGGGTGTCGATGGTCTCGAGCGGGTTGTAAGGCAGTTCGCTGCGCCGCTGCGCCTCGTCGAGCAGTGCCGCGGCCTCCTCGGCCTTGCTGGCCCGCTCGTCGCCGCCGGGAGCGTACCCGGGCGGGCTGGCGCAGCCGCTGCCGAGGGCCACGACGGTCGCGAGCATGGCCCAGCCGTACAGGCGCCTCGACGCGGATCGACCCGTCGTCGACAGGGCGGAAACGGCCCCCGCACGGGTTTGACCCGGGCAATCAGCGCCGTCGGATTTCACAGACAAAACGCCGCTCCGGGGTGCGCGCGAAATCCTTCGGCAGGGTTTTTCTCGAAATATCATCGATTTGGAATCGGCTCTCGATGGAAGGGTTCAATGTAAACCCTTTGCGGTTGTTTGAAAAGACAAGCACGCCTCCCGGAGCCAGGTGCGCCATGCAGGCATGGATCAGCTCGGGGTGGTCGCGCTGGATGTCGAGCGTGTCGTCCATCGACTTGGAATTGGAGAACGAGGGCGGATCGAGAAAGATCACGTCGACGCGCTCGGCGGCCGTCGGCGTGTGTTGCAGCCAGCGCAGCACGTCGGCGCGCAGCAGGCGGTGGTCGCCGTTGGTGGGGATACCGTTGAGCTCGAAGTTGCGCTCGGCCCAGTCGAGGTAGGTATTGGAGAGATCGACCGAGGTGGTCGCCTTCGCCCCGGCGACGGCGGCGCGCACCGAGGCGCTCGCCGTGTAGCAGAACAGGTTGAGCAGGCGCTTGCCGCGCGAGAGCTCGGCCAGGCGATCGCGGACCAGGCGGTGGTCGATGAACAGGCCGACGTCGAGGTAGTCGGTCAGGTTGATCAGCAGACGGGTGTCGCGTTCACGCAGGATGCGCTCGATGTGCTCCCCGCCCATGCGCCCGTACTGCTGTCGGCCCGACTGGCGGGCGCGTTGGCGCACGACCACGCATTCGGGGTCGATCGCCAGGGTATCGACCGCGACGGCCACCGCGGCGGCGAGCCGGGCGCGTGCCTTCTGCGGGTCGATCTGCTTGGGTGCCTGGTATTCCTGGATGTCGAGCCAGGTCTCGTCGTCCTCCGTGCGGTACCAGTCGACGGCGAGCTTGAAGTCGGGCAGGTCGGCATCGTAGACCCGCAGGGCATTGTCGCCCTGCTTGACCAGCGGCTTGCGCTGCTTCCAGTTCTTGCGCAGGCGATTGGCGAAATCGCTGGCGTCGTACTCGCCGCGTCGGCCCTGCTCGATCAAGCGACCGGCGAGCGCATGCGGACCGGAGGCCCGGCGCAGGCTTTTCTCCGAGAACTGCCCGCGGAGGAACTCCACCTCGACCCCGCCGTGAAGCACCATCAGACGCTTTTCGAAGCGCAGAGGCCAGGTCAGCTCGCTCTCGCTGGCACGGAGGATGCCCCAATACCAGCCGGGAAGCGACTGCACCCAGCGCGAGCACAGGGCCGTCCACTCGGCCTCGGTGTGCGTGTTGTCGATGCGCTGGCCAAACGGCACGTTGCTGATCAACAGCCCGGTGTCGATCCCCTGGAGCGCCGCCGGGGTGGGGGCGCGGAAGCTGTCGGCATGGATCAGTTCGATCGCCTCGCCGAGACCGGCCGCCTCGATATTGGCGTGGGCGGCGGCGAGCTGCAGCGGATCGCGGTCCTGGCCGACGATGGCAATCGAGCCGCGCGGGGGTGGGGTGTCGAGCCAGCCGCGCGCGGCGTCATCCAGCACCGCGTCGCGCGCGTCGGCGACATGGCCCCGCCAGGCGGGCGAGCCCATTCGCTGGCGACGCAGGGCGTCAGGCAGGCCCCAGAGTGCAAGCGCCGCCTCGGTGAGGAAGGTGCCCGAGCCGCACATCGGGTCGAACAGGCCGCCACCGAGGCTGGCGACCTGCGGCCAGCGTGCCCGAAAGAGCAGGCCGGCGGCCAGGTTCTCGCGCAGGGGCGCTTCGCCGCCCTCGGCGCGATAGCCGCGGCGGTGCAGTGAGCCGTTGGAGAGTTCGATGGCCAGGCTGGCCTCGCCGTTGCCGCTGACATGGCAGTGGATCCGCAGACCCGGTTCGTCGCTGTCGACGTCCGGGCGAGTGCCGGTGGCGGCGCGAAACTGGTCGACGATCGCGTCCTTCACCCGCGTGGCGATAAAGCCCGTGTGCCGGAGCGCCTCGTTGCCGCCGGTCGCGGAGATCGACAGGCTGTCGCCGACACGAAGGTGCGCGGCCCAGTCGACCGAGTCGGCCAGGGCGTAGAGCTCGTCGGCCTGAGTGGCCCGGCCGCGTGCGATGGGCAGGTAGACGCGTCCGGCGATCAGGCTGTCGGCCAGGATGCGGTAGACGGCCTCGACGGGCAGGTCGGCGCTTGCCCCGAACGGCCGGTCGCTGATCGGCTCGTTGGTGAGGCGGCGCAGTTCCTCGGCCAGGGCGGTTTCCAGCCCGGGCGGGGCGATGATTTCCACCGACCAGTTGGCCTCGACCGACTCGCCGGGAGCCTGGGGGGCGGAAATGGGGGAATGCGCGACGGGATCTGTCATGGCAAAACGCGCAAGTCTACCGGATTGCCGCGCTCATTCCGATCCTTTTCCCCGCATCAGGTGCAACCGTGACTCGAGCCGGCCCTCGAAGTGGGCATCGAGCGTCACGCCGCGATCATCGGCCTCGATGGCCAGACCGGGCTGGGACGGGGGCGTGCTCTGCTCCAATGCCAGCATGCCGGCGGGCCAGTTGACTTCCAGCCGGACCTGCATGGGGTAGTAGCCGTCGAGGAAACGCCGCATGAACGGCCCGTTGTCGACCACGTAACCGACGCCGTCCGGATGTGGACGAATGGCGAGCACATCGGCCCTGACGCACAGGCTCGCCCCCCGCTCGATGTCCCGCATCTGCACGCTGGGGCCGTCGACCTTCGCCTGGCCGACGCCGGCACGGTCGGTGATGCGGATATCGCGGGTGCGCTCGGCGTTGTAGACGATCTGCACCGCCGGGGCCGGATCGAGATTGTGGTGGCACTGGTGCATGGGCGCCCAACCGTTTTCCAGGCTTTCCCGGTCCAGATCGAGGCGTTTTTCCATCCGCGCGGCCTCCGGGTCGGGGGGACGATCAAGGAACACCAGATCGCCTTCGTTCACGGCGCGTGCCCGGGCCTCCTGGCGCGCCCGTTCCTCGGCCGCCTCCCAGGCGGCTTCCCATTCCGCCTCCTCGCTGGAGCGTTCATCGGAGGCATCGGGGGCGGCCGGTGTGCCCAGGGGGAAACCGATGCTCAGGCAGGCCAGGCCGAGCAGGAGCGGACGGACGGATGAGAGGAAGGGGGTCGGCGGCATGGTTCGGCTCCGGGCCCGATCGGGCCAATGGTTGCGTGATCACGGATCTCGGCACCGAAAATAGACCACGTCGATCGTGGCAGGTCGCGAGGGTCGGGTCTACTGTCGTTGATGGGGCATGTGCCCCGAGCTTGTCCCCGCTCATGGGGAGGAGGGCGTAATGAACAGGACCATTCTTGCCAGCGCCGGGGCCGTTGCCCTGGCGCTGGTTTTGTCGTTGCCGACGCTGTCGTCGGCACAGGACGACCGGGTCGAAGGGCCGGTCTATGGCAATCAGCTGATGACCGAGCAGGAACGCCTCGAGTACCGCGAGCGGATGCGCGCGGCGCAGACGGACGAGGAACGCGAGCAAGTGCGCGCCGAGCACGTCGAACGCATGCAGGAGCGTGCCCGGGACCAGGGGGTGACCCTTCCCGATGACCGTCCCGGCATGGGACCGGGAATGGGATCGGGTATGGGGCCGGCAAATGGCGTCGAGCGTGGCGGGATGATGCGCGACGAGGGCATGCCGGCGCGCGACGGTCAGGCCACCGGCCGGGGCGACGGGCCGGGCGATGGCATGGAAGAGCGTTACCGGGAAGAGCACCAGGAGCAGCGCCACGAGCGCATGATGGAGCAGGACGAGTACCGACGCGGCTCCGGCATGGGAGGCGGTGGCGGACGCAACTGATCCCGCCATGGGGCTCGCCGCTGGAACGGAGGCCCCGAATCGCTCATTGGCGGATTGCCCGCTTGCGGCAACACCCTCGTCCGGATCGATCGGCGAGGGTGTTGGTTTGTGTGACGTGTCCGCGCTCGTGAGCCCCCGTGATCGATCGGTCGAGGGATTACCGAGCGGCCGACTCGCCGTCAGGCGCCGAGATGGATTATTGTTGCCGCTGCGCGCCATCGACCGGGTGTCATGGCGTCACGCGACCCGAAGTCCAACCACGGAGAGTGCATGCCGGCCGCACCGATCGCCAACGAATCGCCCGTCCACACCGATCCCGAGCGCCCGGCGCGCGAGACGTCCTCGCGGCGAGCCAACGAGTCGGCCTTGCTCGAGATCCGCGACCTCGACGTGCGGGTGGGGCAGACGCCGATCGTCAGGGGGGTCTCGCTGCACCTGGACCGCGGCGAGCGCCTGGCATTGGTGGGCGAGTCCGGCTCGGGCAAGACGGTCACGGCCCTGTCGATACTGCGATTGTTCGAGGCCGCCGATGCCAGCACCAGTGGCGAGATCCGGTTCGAGGACGAGGACGTGCTCGGCATGAGCATGCCGCAGGTCCGTGGGCTGCGCGGCGGTCGCGTCGGCATGATCTTTCAGGAGCCGATGACCGCGCTCAACCCGCTCAAGACGATTGGTGCGCAGATCGCGGAGGTGCTGGTCCGCCACCTGGGCTTGCGCGGCGAGACCTTGCGCCGGCGAGTCGGCGAGCTGCTCGAGCAGGTCCGCCTGCCGGAGCCCGAGCGCGTCATGCGGGCCATGCCACACCAGCTTTCCGGCGGGCAACGTCAGCGGGCCATGATCGCGATGGCGATTGCCTGCAACCCGAGCCTAGTCATTGCCGACGAGCCCACGACGGCACTGGATGCCGGGCTGCGCAAGACCATCATGGATCTCCTGGTGGAGCTGCAGCAGCGTCTGGGCATGAGTCTCTTGCTGATCACCCACGACCTGCCGGTGGTGCGCCGTTACGCCGACCGCGTGATGGTGATGCGCGACGGGGCGATCGTCGAGGCCGGCCCCACCGACGCGATCTTCGCCCGCCCCAAGGACAGCTACACCCAGACGCTGCTCGAGGCCCGCCAGGTCGCCCCGATGATCGGGCCGATCCGCCCGGATGCCGCCGAACGGCTGCGTTGCGAAGGGCTGGGGGTGACGGTCGGCAAGCGGCGCTGGTTCGGGCCTGACACGCGCAGCGAGATCCTCAAGGGCATCGATCTTTCCCTGCACGCCGGGCAGACCCTGGGCGTGGTCGGCGAGTCGGGCTCGGGCAAGACCACGCTGGCGTTGTCGCTGCTGCGGTTGATGGACGGGGCCGACGGCGCCGTCTGGCTGGCCGGTCGGCGCGTCGACGGGATGCGGGAGCAAGCATTCCGCCCGTACCGACGGGACCTGCAGGTGGTGTTCCAGGATCCTTACGGGGCGCTGTCGCCGCGCATGAACATTGCCCAGATCGTCGGCGAGGGACTGGACGTCCACGAGGCGGGGTTGACGCGTGCCGAGCGCCATCGCCGCATCGAGCGCGTGCTCGACGAGGTGGGCCTCGACCCGGCGGTGATGTCGCGCTACCCGCACGAGTTCTCCGGTGGGCAGCGCCAGCGCATCGCCATCGCCCGCGCCCTGATCCTCAAGCCCAAGGTGCTGATCCTCGACGAGCCCACCAGCGCCCTGGACGCGGCCGTGCAGTTGCAGGTGTTGCGGCTGGTGCGCGACCTGCAGGCCGAGCACGAGCTGACCTACCTGCTGATCACCCACGACCTCGCCGTGGTGCGCGCGCTGGCACACCGGGTGGTGGTGATGCTCGACGGCGCGGTGATCGAGTCGGGACCGACCGAGCAACTGCTCGATGCCCCCGAGCATGACTACACCCGCCAGTTGATCGACAGCGCCCTGATGGCTTGAGCTTGATGGCCTGAGGGTGTTTCCCGACCCAGCGTCATCGACCCCGGCTGGCGGGCGTTCGGGCTCCCTCGCCGGATCGCCCCACCACGCGGATGGCGTCTGCCTCTCCACCGCTCACCGCGATGCAGCCGCGACCGGCCGCCTTGGCCGCGTACAGGGCCTCGTCGGCCTGACGCAGCAGGTCGTCGCCGCTGTCCTCGCGGCGCGGTGGTTCGAGGCTGGCCACGCCGACGCTGGTGCGGGTGTCGCAGGGGGAGAAGTCGGCGGCTTCCACGGCCTCGAGGACGCGGCGCGCCACGTCGGCCGCCGCGCGCCGGTCGGCCAGCGGCAGGATGATCGCGAACTCGTCGCCACCGTAACGGGCGATGAAGTCAGTTGGCCGCGAGATCGAGCGCAGGATGTCGGCGAAGGTGCGGATGACCCGGTCGCCCACCTGGTGGCCGAAACGGTCGTTGCAGGGCTTGAAGCGATCGAGGTCCAGCAGCACCAGCGACAGCGGGCTCTCGTGCTCGCGGGTGAGGACCAGGTCCTCTTCCAGCCGGGCGTCGAAGGCGGCGCGATTGCCCAGGCGCGAGAGCTTGTCGGTATCGGCCCGCACGCGCAGTTCACCCGCCAGGGCCTCGAGCTCCTGGTTGCGGTGTTCGAGGTGGGCCAGGATCACCTCGCGCTCCTCTTCTTCGCGACGCAGTTGCCCTTCGCGCTGATTGAGCTCGATCAGACGCATGGCCTGACGGGCGAGGGCGTCCAGGGCGGATCGCTGCTCGGCATCCAGCGTGCGCGGCCGGTGGTCGACCACGCAGAGCGAGCCGAGCGGCAGGCCCTCTGATGTGAGCAGCGGGGCGCCGTAGTAGAAGATGGTGGGTGGGTCGGCGGCGACATTGGGGTTGTCGGCGAAGCGGGGATCCTTGCGGGCATCCGGGACGTAGGTCGCCCGGTCGGGCGTGAGGATGGCGTGGGCGCAGAAGGTCTGGCCCCGTTCGGCCTCCTTGAGGCTGGCGCCATCGACCGACTTGAACCACTCGCGGTCCGCGTCGATCAGGCCGATCAATGCCAGCGGTGTACCCGCGACGTACCGGGCAATGCGGGTGAGGTCGTCGAACGACGCGTCGGGCGGGGTATCAAGGATATCGAAGCCCCGCAGGGCCTCGAGCCGTTCGTCTTCGTTGTCGGGGATGGCTGGCTGCATGGACCTCCGTGCAAGCCGGGGCCGTCCACGGCTGGGCGTGGATCAGCCCTCGAAGCGCTGCATCACCAACGAGGCGTTGGTGCCGCCGAAGCCGAAGCTGTTGGAGAGGACCGTGTTGATCTGTTGGCCCTCGAGCTTCTCGGTGGCGATGTTGGCGTTCTCCGCCTCGGGTTCGAGGGTCTCGACGTTGGCGGACGCGGCGATGAAGTTGTTCTGCATCATCAGCAGCGAGTAGATCGCCTCGTGCACGCCGGCGGCACCCAGCGCGTGGCCGGAGAGCGACTTGGTCGAGGTCACGATCGGTTGGTGATCGCCGAAGACCTCGGTCATCGCCTGCAGCTCGCGCAGGTCGCCGACCTTGGTGGAGGTGCCGTGGGCGTTGACGTAGTCAATCGGCGCCTCGACCGTCGACAGGGCCTGCTGCATGCAGCGCACCGCGCCTTCGCCGGAGGGCTGGACCATGTCGTAACCGTCGGAGGTCGCGCCGTAGCCCGTGACCTCGGCGAGGATGGTCGCGCCGCGGGCCTGGGCGTGCTCGAGCGACTCGAGCACCACCATGCCGCCACCGCCGGCGATGACGAAGCCGTCACGGTCGACGTCGTAGGGGCGAGAGGCCTTGTCGGGCGTGTCGTTGAAGTTCGAGGACAGGGCGCCCATCGCATCGAACATGGCCGACAGCGACCAGTGCAGCTCCTCGCCGCCGCCGGCGAAGATCACGTCTTGCTTGCCGAACTGGATCTGCTCGACGCCGGCACCGATGCAGTGCGCGGAGGTGGAGCAGGCCGAACTGATCGAGTAGTTGATGCCCTTGATCTTGAACGGCGTGGCGAGACAGGCCGAGGTGGTCGAGCCCATGGTGCGGGTGACCATGTACGGGCCGACGCGCTTGATGCCGCGCTCGCGGGCGATGTCGGCGGTGGCGACGATGTTCTCGCAGGAGGAACCGCCCGACCCGGTGATCAGGCCGGCGCGCGGGTTGGAGACCTGCTCCTCGGTCAGGCCGGCCTGCTCGATCGCCTCTTTCATCGCCAGGTAGTTGTAGGCGGCCGCCGAGCCCATGAAGCGCAGCAGTTTGCGGTCGATGTGCTCGGACGGATCGATCTTGAGGGTGCCGGCAACGTGCGAGCGAAAGCCGTGCTCGACCTGCTCGGGGTTGCGTTCGATACCCGAACGACCTTCCTTGAGCGAGGCGAGCACCTCTTGGCAGTTGTTACCCAGGCTGGACACGATGCCCATGCCGGTGATGACGACTCGGCGCATTGAGTAGTTACTCCGAAAGTGCTTCTGTGCTGGTGAACAGTCCTACCCGAAGATCCTTGGCCTCGTAGATGACGACGCCGTCGCAGAGCATCTGCGCATCGGCGATGCCCATCGTGAGCTTGCGCATGATCACGCGCTTCATCTGCACACGATATTCAACCTTCTTGTTTTTCGGCAAGACCTGTCCGGAGAATTTTACATCACCCACGCCCAGCGCACGGCCATGACCCTTGCCGCCACTCCAGCCGAGGAAGAAGCCAACCAGCTGCCACATGGCATCGAGGCCCAGACAGCCGGGCATGACCGGATCGCCTTCGAAATGGCAGCCGAAGAACCACAGGTCCGGGTGGATTGTGAGCTCGGCCTGCATCTCGCCCTTGCCGTACTCGCCGCCTTCGTCGGTGATCAGGTTGATGCGATCGAACATCAGCATCGGCGGCAGCGGCAGCTGCGCGTTGCCGGGGCCGAACATCTCGCCCTTGGCGCAGCGAATCAGGTCATCGTATTCGAAGGTCGATTGGGACATGGTATTCCTGGCGCAAAAACGCGGATGGTACCGCAATCCGGCCCGGTACGCAGCCCGACAGCGCCTGGCTGTACATAACACACAGCGCTTCGCGTCAAATCACCCAGGGCGGGACGCATCGGCTTGGCATAAAATCGGGTGTGTCGCATTGAATGCTAGGGAAACTCTGCGCGATTCGATGACGTCTCTGCGGGACCTCCAAGGGCCCAGATGCAAGGCGCAGTCCACCGTGAAGGGCCGTCGCCCTTTACAAGGGCTGCAACGCCGCAGATGGGCCCTTGGAGGTCCGCCCGAAAAGGGGCTCGCGGGTTTGCTCGCACTCGGCGTTGCCGCCCCTCGACGGGCAATAAGCCCGTCTTCGGTTCGGCGCCTTGATTGCGAACAAACCCGCGAGCCAGAGATGCCATCGAATCGCGCAGAGTTTCCCCAACCCATGGAGGTGACCCCATGAAAGGATTTCTCGAACGGCCCATGGTGGGCCTGTTGGCCGTGTTGCTCCTGCCGGCCATGAACCTGGCCGTTGGCCAGGCGCAGGCAAGCAAGGACGAGCACGATCACGCGGGCGTGCACGAGTTCCACGAGACCATGGAGGTACTGGGCGAGCACACCGAACGGATCGTGAAGGCAATCAACCACGAGGATTGGCGGTGGGTGGCCAAGGAGGCCCGGGCGATCGCCGATCACCCGCGCCCACCGGCCGAGGAGCGGCAACGCATCATGGCCTTTGCCGGCGACCGTCGAGCCGAATTCCAGGACTACGATCACGCGGCGCACCAGGCGGCCGCCGATCTCGCCGACGTGGCGGCGATGGAGGACGGTCGCGAGGTAATACGGGCCTTTGCGGATCTGCAGGCAACCTGCCTCGATTGCCACGCCAGTTTCCGCGAGGACTTCCGGGCCCACTTTTACGCGGGCAAGTAGAGGGTCTTTCCCCTCGAATGCCGCCGGGTGCTGGATCGGCCCTGACGCGCGGGGCTGGCGCCTCGCCACTGGAGGCAAAAGGCCGACGTCCCCTGGAGGGCGTCGGCCTTTTTTTGATTCTGTACTTTTCTGTTTTGTAGCCGGTCCTAGGGTGCCTTTTTCGCCCGGATAACGCCGGTCAGCCAGGCGAGCCAACCGAGCATCAGCAGCAGTCCACCCAGCGGGGTGACCAGTCCGGGCCAGGCCTGGCCGAACAGGATGAGGGCGTAGAGGCTGCCACTGAACAGCAGCGTGCCCGCGATCCAGCAGGCGGCGGTGACCAGACGCCAGGGGCCCGGGCCGGGCCAGAAGGCCAGCAACATCAACGCGAGAACGTGCACGAAATGCAGCAGGTTGGCGGTGTCGATCTGGCGTTGGCCGGTCACATCGGTCGGCGCCAGTGGGCCATGGGCTGCGAGGGCGGCGAGGATGACGGCAAGCAGTCCGCCGAGCAGGCCGATGGCGAGCACGCCCCGGTGCGGGACAGGGGCTGGATTCGGGCGGGCGTCGGGCATGGGGCGTCTCCGATTGGCGGCGGCCCGCGGCCCGAGACGTCTAGATCACGTGATCTAGAAATCGTCGGTCATCTGCGCGCGCAGCCGACGTTCCTCGAGGAGGTCGTCGAGCCGGCGGCGGGCGTCCTTGGTTCCCTTGATGCTGTCGAGCAGCGAGTCGCTGTTCTGATCGTCGTCCTCGACGTCGGTGTCGTCCCAATCGTCGAGGTCCTGATAGTCGTTTTCTTTGCTCATGATGTACCTGCGTGATCAACACGTTCAAGGCAACCTCGGCGAGGTCGCGTTGGCATCGATCGACGGTCATGGCCAAGTCCTGCAGGCCATCATGGGTCCCGGACGCGGCGCCCGGGCCGGCGCCCCGATCCCGGGGCTGACCAGCCGATTTTCCGGCGCGTTATACCGCGTTTTTTCGACCGGTCAAAGCAAATTTTTATCAGGGGAAACTCTGCACGAATGCCATGCCACTCTGGCTTGGCGAGTCGTTCGTGATCAAGGCGCGATGTCGCCGGCGTGCCGGTAGCCACGTCAAGACATCGCAACGCGGAGCACGGGCGACTCGCCAGGCCCCGCAGGGCGCGCCTTGAGCCGGGCATCTACTGCGTTGTCGTCCTTGGAAAGAGAATAACTCTTCCGCGGCGGACGAGCGCCTTGCATCTGCCCGGCTCAAGGCACGCAGAGCGGTATGGCATTCGTGCAGAATTTCCCGAGCCGGGGAGCGCATGCCGCCGGCGTTTGCGCCGATGCAACAGCTGGCTCAAATGGCATTGCCACGAGGGTGTGTCGAGGGCCGATCGAGAGGGTGGGAAAACCGGACGAGTGGGCCGGTCAGGCGGGAGGAAAAGCGTCAGGTGGGGTCAGATCAGGTCGTGGTCGCGCAGTTTCTTGCGCAGGGTGCTGCGATTGATGCCCAGGCAGGCGGCCGCCCGGCTCTGGTTGTGGTCGCAGCGCTCGAGCACGCGGGCGAGCAGGGGGCGTTCGACCTGGCCCATGACCAGTTGGTAGAGATTGCTGGGCTGGTCTTCCTCGAAGGCATCCCAGAGGATGTCCAGCGCATCGATGATGGTCTCGTGCACGTCGCGCTGGCACTCGGCCGCGCGACGGGCGCTGCCGTTGAGTGACGACACGTTGGACTCGGCAGTGGCGGTGCTGGATGAGTAGGTCATTATTCTTTTCAACAACGCGGCATTGGGGCGGACAGGGCCACGAGAAACCGGGACGACCGGATCGTTCCGTGGTCGTCGCGTGTTCCCTGGTTCGAGCGTTCCGCGGGCCGTTCAGGCACTCGGCGCGGCGGACGGACTCGATACGCTGCGAAGCTCGGCCTCCCGCCGGTCAAGCCACCGGCGCTGGGACTCGATGGTCTCCAGTCGGTTGAACTCCTTGCGCGTCCCTTCGGCAATCGGTAGCCGCGAAGAATACCACCCCCAGTGCTTCCTCGCGATGCGCACGCCCATCACATTTCCGTAATGGCGATAAATATTCTCGAATTGCTCGCGGACGAAGCCCATGACGTCGATGGGGCCGGGCTCGGATGGCACGGGGCGGCCTTCCAGCGCGGCGCGCAGCTGGGCGAATAGCCAGGGTCGGCCGAAGGCGGCGCGTCCGATCATCAGGCCGGCGGCGCCGGTCGAGGCCAGGACCTCGACGGCCTTGTCGACCGACTCGATGTCGCCGTTGGCCAGCACCGGGATGCGCCGTTCGGCGACCACCCGCGCGATGGTGTCGTACTCGGCGTGCCCGGTGTACTTCTGCGCTCGGGTACGGCCGTGGATCGAGAGCATCGCGATGCCCGCCTCCTCGGCGATCCGCGCGATTTCCGGGGCGTTGCGCCAGTCCTCGTCCGGGCCGGTGCGCATCTTGAGCGTGACCGGGCAGGGGACGGCCTCGACGGCCGCCTCGAGCAGCCGGGCGACGGTGTCGGGTTCGGCCATCAGGGCCGAACCGGCCGCCTTGCGGCAGACCTTTTTCGCCGGACAGCCCAGGTTGAGGTCGATCAGCTGCGCGCCGTCGCGGTACGCCTGACGGGCGGCCTCGGCGAGATCATGGGGCTCGTTGCCCAGAAGCTGGACGGCTCGCGGCTCCGGGTCGTCGGCGCGGATGCGGCGCTGCTCGCTCTTGCGCGTGTTCCTGAGGTCCGGCTTGCTGCTGATCATCTCGTTGACCACCAGCCCCGCACCCTGGTCGAAACACAGCTGACGAAAGGGGCGATCGGAAATCCCGGCCATGGGCGCGAGCGCGAGCGGGAAGTCGATCCGCAGCCGCTCGTCACGGCCGACCAGCTCGATCGGTGCCAGTCCCGGCCGCGTCGTGCTGTCAGGGCGTGCGGACGTCAAGGGTCTCGGGGAGCCAGGTGACGATGTCCGGGAAGATGACCAGCAGGGCGAGCACCGCGAGCTGGATCGCGATGAACGGCAACACCCCGCGGTAGATCTGGCCGGTGCGAATGCTCCTGGGTGCCGCGCCCCGCAGGTAGAACAGCGAAAAGCCGAACGGCGGGGTCAGGAAGCTGGTCTGCAGGTTGACCGCGAGCAGGATGCCCAGCCAGATCGGGTCGATGCCCATCATCAGGAGCACCGGGGCGACGATCGGCACGACCACGAAGGTGATTTCGATGAAATCGAGCATGAAGCCAAGCAGGAACACGATCACCATCACGATCAGGAGGGCCGTCATGGCCCCACCCGGCAGTCCGGACAGGAGGTCGTGGACCATCGCGTCGCCGCCGAAGCCCCGGAAGACCAGCGAGAAGATCGAGGCGCCGATGAAGATCAGGAACACCATCGCGGTGACGCGCAGGGTGCCGGTCAGGCTCTCGTGGAGCACGGGCAGGCTCAGGCGCCGCTTGGCGGCGGCGAGCAGCAGGGCGCCGACCGCGCCGACCGCGGCCGCCTCGGTCGGGGTGGCGATGCCGGACATGATCGAGCCCAGCACGAGCACGATCAGCAGGATGGGCGGGGCGAGGGCGAGCAGCAGGCGGCTGATCGGCGGGCGTTCGGCCAGTTCCGCCTCCGTGAGGCCCGGCACGCGCTCGGGTT
Organism: Guyparkeria hydrothermalis; assembly: GCF_023555375.1. GTDB lineage: Bacteria > Pseudomonadota > Gammaproteobacteria > Halothiobacillales > Halothiobacillaceae > Guyparkeria > Guyparkeria hydrothermalis. Next base: position 69,032 of record NZ_JAJSEE010000004.1, on the reverse strand, counting down.
GGCGCCAGGCGACGAACAGGATGTAGGCGGCATAGGCCGCGACCAGGATCAGCCCCGGGATCAGGGCGCCGCTGAACAGGTCACCCACGGCCACCGTCTCCGGCGAGAAGATGCCCTGGTCGAGCTGGGCCTGGGTGTAGGCGTTGGACAGCTGATCGCCCAGCAGCACGAGGATGATCGAGGGCGGGATGATCTGCCCGAGCGTGCCGGCGGCCGCGACCGAACCCGAGGCCAGGCGCGGGTCGTAGCCGCGGCGCAGCATGACGGGCAGGGCGATCAGGCCCAGGGTCACCACGGTTGCGCCGACGATGCCGGTGCTGGCCGCGAGGATCGCGCCGACCAGCATCATCGACAGCCCCAGCCCGCCCGGGCGGCGGCCGAACAGCGCGCTCATGTTCTCGAGCAGGTCGTCGGCCACCCGCGCCTTCTCCAGCAACACGCCCATCAGCACGAACAGCGGCACGGCCACCAGCGTCTGGTTGAGCATGATGCCGAACAGGCGGTTGGGCATGGCGCTCATCAGGCCGTGGTCGAAGACGCCGATCAGCGTCCCGATCCCGGCGAAGACCAGCGAGACGCCGGCGAGCACGAAGGCGACCGGAAAGCCGCTCATCAGCGCGGCGAAGATGGTCAGCACCATCAGGAGCAGCAGCCATTCCATGCCTTACATGCCCTCCTTGATCGAGCCGTGCTCGGGTTCGGTGGGCTGCTCGTTGCGCAGGACGGCGACGTGGCGCAGCAGTTCGACCAGTCCCTGCCAGAAGAGCAGGGCCGGCATGACGATCAGCAGGGTCTTCAGGAGATACAGCAGCGGGATGCCGCCGGGCTCCGGCGAGCCCTCGCGCATCGCCCAGCTGTTGCCGACGTACTCGAGGCTGCTGATCCCGATGAACAGGCAGACCGGCCAGAGCAGGACGATCACGCCGATGATCTCGATCCAGGCGCGGGTCTTGGGGCGGGCATTGCGCGAGAGCACGTCGACCCGCACGTGGCCGTCGTGGCGATAGGTGTAGCCCATGCCGAGCATGAACAGCAGCGCGAACCAGTAGGTGATCGATTCGGACAGCCACTGATTGCTGTCCGAGAGGCCGTAGCGCAGGGCCACTACGCCGAAGACGGTCAGCGTCAGTGCCAGGCCCAGCCAGGCGACCACTCGGCCGATCCACTCGTTGACCCGGTCGAGACGATCGACCAGGCGACTCAATCGACAGGAAGACGGTGCAGGCGTCATCGGTTGGCCTCGTCGGGCTGGTTGGACTCGATCCACGTTCGCGTCCGATCGCCGGCGGCGCGGTGCGCCTCGAGGATGCGGCGGAACGGTGTCGGGTCCTTGATGTAGGTCATTTCGGCGGCGCGCGGGAAATACTGATCCTGCATGCGCGAGACCCAGAAGCGCAGCGCCGCGGCGCGCAGCAGGCCCGGCCAGGCCGCCTGCTCGGCCCGGCTTAGGGGCCGTTCGGCGAGATAGCCCGCCAGCAGGGCGTCGCGTTCGGCCGGGCGGGACTGGCCCCGCTCGTCGACGCACCAGTCGTTGAGTGTCACGGCGAGATCGTAGGCGAGGGCATCGGTGCAGGCGTAGTAGAGATCGATGATGCCGGTGAGTTCGCCGTGGTCGAACAGGGCGTTGTCGCGGAACAGATCGGCGTGGATCGCACCGCGCGGGAGGTCCGCCCGCGACTGGCCGCGCTGGAAGGCCAGTTCGTCGTCGAGCAGCGCGAGCTCGTCGTCGCTGGCCTTCTCGTGCAGCTGGCGCGCCACGGTCTCGGCCCAGGCCAGATCGCGATCCGGGGCGCGGTACTCGGGGAAGTCGGTCGAGACGCGATGGAAACGCGCCAGCGTGTGGCCGATCGCCGCGCAGGCCGCCGGGTCCGGGTGATCGAGCGAGGCACCGGTCAAGCGCTGGACCAGGGCCGCGGGCTTGCCGTTGAGTTCGGTCAGGTAGGCCCCGTCGCGCGTCGGCACCGGGTGGGCGGTGGGGATGTCGTGCTCGGCCAGATAGGCCATCAGGTCGAGGAAGAACGGCAGCTCGTCGGCGCCGTGGTTCTCGAACAGGGTGAGCACGTAGCGTCCGCCGGTGGTGGTGACGAAGTAGTTGGTGTTCTCGATACCGGCGGCGATGCCGCGATGCTCGACCAGCTCACCGCAGTCGAACCGGGTCAGGAAGGTGGCGAGTTGTTCGGTATCGACCTTGGTAAAAACGGACATGTCGGTCTCGTTCGTTGCTTGGGTTTGCCCGGCGTCGGTGGCCCGGGGTTGCTAGCTGGAATTGGCTGGCCGGCATTGGCTGGCCCGGCTCAGAGGTCGAGCAGTTTCTGCTGCTCTTCCTCGGTCGCCGTGACACCGCGGTTTCGGTAGAAATCGAAGATCGCGTCCACCGCCTCGTCGGCCGTGTCGCACAGGGTGAACAGCTGCATGTCCTCGGCGGCGATGGTCTTCTCGCCCAGGAGCTGGTCGCCGAACCAGTCGATCAGCCCCTGCCAGAACGTGCTGCCCAGCAGGACGATCGGAATGCGGCGCGACTTGCCGGTCTGCACCAGGGTGAGGATCTCGGCCAGCTCGTCGAGGGTGCCGAAGCCGCCGGGCATCACCACGTAGGCCGAGGCGTGCTTGACGAACATCACCTTGCGGGCGAAGAAGTGCTGGAAATGCAGCGAGACGTCCTGGTAGTCGTTGTCCATCTGCTCGTGGGGCAGGGCGATGTTGAGTCCCACGCTGGGCGCACCGCCGGCCTGTGCGCCCTTGTTGGCCGCCTCCATGATGCCCGGGCCGCCGCCGGAGATCACCGAGAAGCCGGCATTGGACAGCTTTTCGGCGACCTCGACGGTCAGCGCGTACCAGGGATTGTCTTCCTTGTAGCGCGCCGAGCCGAAGATGCTGACCGCCGGCTCGATGCTGGCGAGCGTCTCGTAACCGTGGACGAACTCGGCCATGATCTGGAAGACCTTCCAGGACTCCTGCGAGAGACGCTGTTGCTGGTCGAGTCGGGTGGGATGATTGGGTAGCTTTCTGCTCATGCAAAACCGCGTGACGCCGAGGTGTTTCGGGATGTGGCTTTTGGCCGCCCGGATCGGTCGTCCGGGCCCGTTACCGAGGACGGCGTGATCCACAGCGCCCGTGCCGCCTGTGGCATAGTACCGGCCTGATATCCACGGTATTGAAAAAAGGGGCAAATCCTACCATGTCCGATCGAAACGGACCCGTGATTCTCGTCGACGGCAGTTCCTTCCTGTTCCGCGCCTTTCACGCCCTCCCGCCGCTGAACGCGCCCGATGGCACGCCCACCGGGGCCATCCACGGCGTGGTCAACATGCTCTTGAAGATGCGGCGCGAGGCCGCGCCCAGCCACATGGCGGTGGTCTTCGACGCCCCGGGCAAGACCTTTCGTGACGACATCTACCCCGACTACAAGGCCCATCGGCCGCCGCTGCCCGACGACCTGCGGGTGCAGATCGAGCCGGTGCATGCCCTGGTGCGCGCGCTGGGCTTTCCGCTGTTGTGCGTGGAGGGGGTCGAGGCCGACGACGTGATCGGCACCCTGATGCACGAGGCGCGCGAGAATGGCGAGGAGGTGATCGTCGCCACCGCCGACAAGGATTTCGCCCAGCTGGTCGCGCCCGGCGTCACCCTGGTCAACACGATGAGCAACAAGACCACCGACGTGGCCGCCGTCGAGGAGAAATACGGCATCCACCCGGGGCAGTTCATCGATTTTCTCGCCCTGGTGGGCGACAAGGTCGACAACATCCCCGGCGTGCCCGGATGCGGGCCGAAGACCGCGACCAAGTGGATCAACCAGTATGGTTCGCTCGACGGGATCATCCGGCACGCCGAGGAGATCAAGGGCAAGGTCGGGCAGTCGTTGCGCGATTCGCTTGAGTTCCTGCCCATCAGCCGCGAACTGGTCACCATTCGCACGGATTGCGATCTGCCGGTGAGGCTGAATGAGTTGGTGATCGAGCCGGCCGACGTGCAGACCGGGTTGGCGCTGGCCGATCGCTACGGGCTCAACTCGTTGCGCCGCTGGTTCGGTGAGCAGGGTCTCGTCGAGGGAGAGGGCGTGACCGAGACGGTCGAACGTCCTGAGGCCGACTATCGAACCATCACCGACGTAGCGGCGCTCGACCAGTGGATCGAGCGGATCGAGGCGGCGCCGCGCGTGGCCTTCGACACCGAGACCGATTCCCTCGAGCCGATGCAGAATCGGGTGGTCGGTCTGTCGTTTGCCATCGATCCGCACGAGGCGATCTACGTGCCGCTCGCCCACGTGGATGCCCACGGCGAACGGGTCGAGCCGCAGCTCGATCGCGACCAGGTGCTTGCCCGCCTCAAGCCGTGGCTGGAGGACGAGTGCCCCACCAAGATCCTGCAGAACGCCAAGTTCGACATGCACGCGCTCGCCAACCACGGCATCACGCTCGCCGGATTGGTCGACGACAGCATGCTGGAGTCCTATGTGCTCGACCCGACCGCCTCGCGCCACGACATGGACACGCTCGCCTCCCGCGAGCTCTCGCACCAGACCACCACCTTCGAGGAGATCGCGGGCAAGGGCGCCAAGCAGCTGACCTTCGACCAGATCGAGATCGACGTGGCCACCCCCTACGCGGCCGAGGATGCCGACATCACCCTGCAGCTGGCCGACCGCCTGCGCGCGAGATTGGCCGAGACGCCGTCGCTGATGGCGGTCTACGAGGAGATCGAGCGGCCGCTGGTGCCGGTGCTGTTTACCATGGAGCGCGCCGGCGTGGCGATCGACAGCGAGCAGCTGGCGCGCCAGGGCGAGGCGATTGCCGAACGGATCGCGGCGATTGAATCGCAGGCCCACGAGATTGCCGGTGAGGCCTTCAACCTCGGTTCGACCAAGCAGCTCAAGTCGATCCTGTTCGAGCGCATGGGGCTGCCGGTGAAGGTCAAGACGCCCAAGGGCGAGCCGTCGACCAACGAGGAGGCCTTGTCCGCCCTGGTCGACGAGCATCCGCTCGCCCAGTTGATCCTCGACTATCGCGGCCTGACCAAGCTCAAGACCACCTACATCGACCGGCTGCCCGAGCGCATCGACCCCGACACCGGGCGCGTGCACTCGATGTTCCACCAGGCGGTGACCGCCACCGGGCGCCTGTCGTCATCGAACCCCAACCTGCAGAACATCCCGGTGCGCACCGAGGAGGGGCGGCGGATTCGCAAGGCCTTCGTCGCCTCGCCCGGCCACAAGCTGGTCTCGGCGGATTACTCGCAGATCGAGCTGCGCATCATGGCGCACCTGTCGGGGGACGAGGGCCTGCTCAAGGCCTTCGAGCAGGGCGAGGACATCCACCGCGCGACCGCCCGCGAGGTGTTCGCCGACGGCGGCGAGGTCAGCGACGAGCAGCGGCGTGCCGCCAAGGCGATCAACTTCGGGCTGATCTATGGCATGTCCGCCTTCGGCCTGGCGCGCCAGATCGGGGTGGGGCGTACGGAGGCGCAGGACTACATCGATCGCTACTTCGCCCGTTACCCGGGCGTGGCGCGCTACATGGACGAGACCCGGGCGCGGGCCCATGAGCGCGGCTTTGTCGAGACGGTCTTCGGCCGCCGCCTCTACCTGCCGGAGCTCAAGAGCCGCAACGGCCAGCGCCGCCAATACGCCGAGCGCACGGCGATCAACGCGCCGATGCAGGGCACGGCGGCCGACATCATCAAGCGGGCGATGCTCGCCCTGCACGCGAACGTGGTGACGACCGGGCGGGCGCGCATGATCATCCAGGTGCACGACGAGCTGATCTTCGAGGTGCCCGCCGACGAGGCGACCTCGCTGGCAGACGAGATCGAGCGCACGATGATCCGGGCGGCCGACCTGCGCGTGCCGCTCGAGGTGGGCATCGGGATCGGCGAGTCCTGGGACGAGGCGCACTGACACTCGGTCACGCGGTCGGGTCGATCGCGCCATCGATCAAAAAGGCCCGCTGTCGCGTGTTGCGGCAGCGGGCCTTTCGTTCTCGGGACGTACACCGTCAGTCGGCCTGGCGCGTTGGCTGGATGTCGGGGACCGGGTAGCTCGGGATATTCCCGTGCATGAATTCGCCGTCCCAGTAGTCCTCGTCGAAGGGGCGCGAGAAGACGAAGCCCTGGATCTGCAGGCGACTGCCGAACTTGCGTAGCTCGACGAGCTGCTGCGGGGTTTCGACCCCCTCGATGACCACCTCGAACTCGAGTTTCTCGGCCATCGCAAGGATCGACTCCAGCAGCTTGCGGGCATCCTCGCTGCGCTCGATCTCGTCGACGAACTGCTTGTCGATCTTGAGCTTCGAGATCGGCAGGTTGTTGAGGTAGGCAAGCGAGGAGTGGCCGGTACCGAAGTCGTCGATCGCGATGGCAAACCCGTGCATCGCCAGCTGATGCAGGCGCTCGGCGAGCAGGGTCGGGTCAGAGCCGAAATCGCTCTCGGTGATCTCGAGCACGATCGAGGAGGTCGGCAAGCCGGCCGATTTGGCGAGCTCGATCAACCGTTCGTCGACCTTGTCGAGCAGCAGCAGCTGCGGCGGGACGTTGATCGAGATGGTCAGTTCCTGGCCGGCCTGGCGCTGCCAGTCCGCCACGCGGCGGCAGGCGTTGTTGAGGGCCCACTCGGTGAACTCGCCGATCAGGTTGTGCTCCTCGGCCAGCGGGATGAATTCGCCCGGGGAGATCCAGTCGCCGCGGTAGCGCCAGCGCATCAACGCCTCGAAGCCCACCAGGGTGCCGCTCGCGAGCGAGACCTGCGGCTGGTAGTGCACGCGCATCTCGCGGTTGCCCAGCGCCTTGCCCAGTGCCTGGGTGAGCTCGAAGCGCCGCTGGGCGGCGTGGGTATGGCCCTCGGCGTGACCGATGATGCGGTTGCCACCCTCGGCCTTGGCCTGGGAGAGGCCGTTGTCGGTGATGCGCAGCAGCTCCTCGGCGGTTTGCCCCTCGGCCGGGAACTGGGCCGAGGAGACGCTGGCACGGATGTCGAGGCGGTAGCCGGCGAGCTCGACCCGCTGGGTCAGGTGGGCATGGGCCTGGCGCATGACCTCGTCGACGCGGGCTTCGAGGTCCTCGCCCTTGTCGGCGAACACCAGGAAGGCGAATTCGTCGCCGTCGATGCGGGCGAGCAGGGAGCGCGGCTCGGTGATCTCGGCAAGGCGGTCGCCCATGACCCGGAGGATGCGGTCACCGAAGCGCCGACCCAGGGCCTCGTTGAATGCCGTGAAACCGTCCAGGCCCAGGGAGACCAGGGCGAAAGGCTGGTCCGGGTGCGTTTGGATCTGCGTATCGACCTGCTGGACGAAATAGCCACGGTTGAGCCGATCGGTGACGCGGTCCTGGCGGGCCAGCGCCAGCACCTCGTTCTCGCGGGCGCGGATTTCGGTGTGATCGTTGATCACCACGATCACGTGGCCGCGCTTCTCGCGCGCCTCGCCCACCAGCCGGATCGAGACCAGCGCAATCAGGGTCTTGCCGTCTTCCGGTCGGGTGAACTCGATCTCGCTGCGCCACTCGCCCTTGTCCAGCACGTGCTTCCAGATCGGCGCGATCACGCGGCTGGGCTGGTCGAGCAGGATCTCGAGCAGGGGCCGCTCGGCGAGCTTGGTGGTGCTCATCGCCAGCAACGACTCGGCGGCCGGGTTGGCACGGGTGACGATGCCCTGGATGTCGGTGACCAGCACCGCTTCCTGCACCTCGTCGAACACCGAGGCGGTCAACGCGAGCGAATCCTCGGCGCGCCGGCGGCTCATGGCCTCCTTGTCGTGCTTCTTGAGCATCGCCTGGAGCTGCTCGCGGGAGTTGGACAGGCTCACCAGCGAGCTGCGGAACTGCTGCACCGCGCGGGCGATGCGCCCAAGCTGGTCACGACGCTTCTGTTGCGAGCCGGCGGATGCCTGCTGGCCGGCGACGATCCGCTCGGTGATGTCGGCGAGCCGGCGGATCTGGCGGTTGGTCAGCCAGAGCACCAGCATCAGGAGCAGGGCCTGCAGGGCGACGAAGACGATCAGGACCAGCTGGTAGTTCTCGGTGACCGCCGCGTTGGCCCCGCGGATGGCCTGCATGGTGTCCTCGAGCTCCTCGTTGGCCGCGTCGATCAGGCCCCCGAAGCCGTCGGTCATGATCGCCGCGCGTTGCTCGGCCAGGCGTGTCTGGATGCGCGCGATCTCGTCGGCGGAGGCCGAGGCGACGTTCTGGTTGGCCTCGACCAGGCTGCGTGACTGCGCCTCGATCGAGTCGGCGAGCTGATTGATCGCCCCGGGGTGGTTCTCGCGCAGCGGGGCCAGCGCGACACTGCCGCGCACCGCGGAGGCGATCTGGGTGAGCTCGGTCTTAAGCCCCGAGACGTCACGGCGCGCCCCTGGCGCGAACCCGGTGACCTCGCGCTCGACCTTGGCCGCGATGCCCGCGTACTCGTTGCGGATCTGTTCGATCGACTTGTGTGTCTCCACGAAACCGCGGCTGGCCTCGGCGAAGGTCTCGACGTTCGACTGGGCGAGGTTGCCCAGATAGAACACCAGGCCCGCGCTGAGAGCCAGCTGGGCGAGGATGAAGATCAGAAATTGCAGCGGCAGGGGGAGCAGTCGCATTCGGGTCGTCCTGATTCCTTGTTCGGTCGCATTCCGTTGATCCGGCCCGGGGCGGGCCGGCCCGCACTACGTGGGGCGCTCAGAGTGTCGCGCAAGGGCATCGCCGAGTCCAGCAGCGATCGGCTGGACCCGGGCCAGCAGCTCGATCGGTTCCATCGGCTCGGGCGTGCCGGCGCCCCACACCACGCCTGGCCACGCCGGGTCGTCGGCGCGGCGGACCACGCAATGCACGTGGAGCTGGTCGACGAGATTGCCGATGGCGCCGACGTTGAGCCGGTCGGGGTCATACAGGTGCTCGAGCGTCTCGCTCAGGGCCTGCAGGCCCGTCAGTGTCTCCTCGCGCCAGTCGGCGGAAAGTTGGTGCAGCTGCTCGGCGCCGGGGTGCATCGGGACGATCAGGACCCAGACGAAACGTCGGTCGTTGATCAGGCGAAACTGCAGGCGTCCATGCTGGATGATCGGGAAACTGTCGGCCTTGAGCCGCGGGTGCAGCGTCCAGTCATCGTGGTCCGGGCGGGGAGCGTTCATCGGCGGTCCTCCGTAGCGGGCAGTTCCAGTACCAGGTCGACGCGGCGGTTTTCCGCGCGGCCGGTGGCCGTGTCGTTGCCGGCGATGGGTTGGGTGTCCGCCAGGCCCACGGCGTGCAGTCGTCCCGGGCGGATACCGGCGTCGATCAGCTGGCGGACCACCGCCGCGGCCCGCGCCGCCGACAGCTCCCAGTTGGACGGGTAGCGCCAGGTCTGGATGGGGCGGTTGTCGGTGTGCCCCTCGACCGTGATGCGATAGTCGCTGCCGTCGAGCCGATCGGCCAACCGGGCGAGCAGGGCGCGTCCGGGACCGGAGAGCCCCGCCTCGCCGGTGGGGAAGAGGATATTGTCCTTGACGCGCAGTTGCACGCGATCGGCGATGGTCGAGACCTCGACATCGTCGCCCATGTCCGCGAATCGACCGGCCAACGCACTCGCCTGGGCCTCCGCCCGTTCCTCGGCCGGCGTTTGGTCACCATCGCCGGCCGGACCCTCGGGCTCTTCCTGGTGGGATTCGGCATCGCCCGGCTCGGCGAACAGGCGTTCGTGCCGCTCGCCGATCAGGGCATCACCGCTGGCGGTACGGGCATCCGGGTTCGGCTTGTTCCCGCCGATGACTACCTCGGGTGGATCGGTCTCGCCGGTGGCATCGCTCGCCGCCGGGCGATCGGTGTTCGCCGGCTGGTCGGTCTGGGCGCCACTGCCCGGCTCGACCGGGTTCTGCGCCTTGTGCTGATAGGCATAGGCGGCCAGTAGCACGAACAGGGTCAGCAGCAGGGTCATCAGGTCGACCATGGTCAGCAACCAGTAGTTCTGGTCGTCCTCGACCTGGCGGACGTCCGGCTCCCAGCCCTCGCTCCACGGGCGTCCGCCGTCGCGAGCCGCGGCGGCGACCCGTGCCTCCTGGAGCTCGATCTCGTGGGCGCTGGGGTCGCTGGTCACGCCGTTCACTCGCTGGCCTGCCTCGGTCGCCGGCGCGGGCTCTCGCGGCGGCCGCTGGCCCGCTTGGAGGGGGGCTCGCCGTCACGCAGTTCGTCCTCGCTCTGGGCGAGGAACGAGCCCAAGGTCTCGCGGATGAAGGCCGGTGAGCGGTCTTCCTGCATCAAGAGCACGCCCTCGACCATCATGTTCATCAGCATCACGCGCTGCTCGGTACGCCGTTCGAGCTTGAGCGCGATCGGCTTGAACAGCATGTTCGACAAGAGGATGCCGTAGAGCGTGGTGATCAGGGCGAGTGCCATGTTGGTGCCGATGGCACCGAATTGGTCGGCATCCATGGCGCTGAGCATGTTGATCAGCCCGAGTAGGGTGCCGAGCATGCCGAAGGCCGGGGCGAAGGTCGCCATGGTGCGAAAGATCTGCGCCTCGGCCCGCTCGCGGGCCCGCATGCGTGAGATGCGCCACTGCATCAGGGTGATCAGGTCTTCCGAGGAGGCCCCGTCGAGCACCATTTGCATCCCCGAGCGCAGGAACGGGTTCTTGATGCGGTTGAGCTTCTCGTCCGCCCGGCTGATCTGGCCCTGGAACTTGAGCTTGGCCACCTCGACCAGCTCGTTGATGTCGCGCTCGGCGTACAGGCGTTCGTTCTTGAGCACGATGCCGAACACGCGGAACACGCGCAGCACCTCGTGCAGCGGATAACTCACCAGGGTCGCGGCCACGGTGCCGCCGACCACCAGCAACAGGCCCGGCAGGTTGAGGAAGTTGGACGGGTCCTCGGCGGAGAGGCCGATCGCGGCGACCACGATGGCCAGGCCGAAGAACATGCCGAGTAGCGTGCTGGGATTCAAGTGTCGCGGTCCTCGAGTTTGGCCGTGCAGTGGCACGTTGGTCTGGGTAAACGATAGCATTGCCGACCCGTTTGCCGGGATGCGGCGCGCCCGCCCCGACGTGATTCGGCACTACCCTCTAGAATCGACCGTCGCGCCGCATTCTTGAGCCCGATGGCGGTGGTCGCGGCAATCTCGCCCCGGTTGAAAGCAGGAGGTCCGTCGTGGAGCTGATCGATACCCATTGCCACCTCGAGGCGGCCGCCTTCGCCGCGGACCTGCCCGAGGTGCTGGGGCAGGCCCGGACCCACGGCGTAACGGGGGTCGTAGCGGTGGGTGTCTCGCCGGCGGACTTCCCGGCCCAGTGCCGGGCGATGGCCACGGCCCGGGCGGCCGGCCTGTCGGCCTGGGGGGCATTCGGTACGCACCCGTGGTGGAGTGATCGGGTGGGCGTCTATGCGGCCGTGGCCGGCCTGGAACGGCAATGGGAGGCGGCCGATGCGCCGATCGCGGTGGGTGAGATCGGGCTCGACTTCGAGCGTGCCGGTCTGGACGCCGAGGTGCAGAACGCCCTGTTCACCGCCCAGCTCGACTGGGCCGCCGACCACGATTTGCCCGTGATCCTGCACGAGCGCAAGTCCGCCGACCGCTTGCTGTACTGGCTGCGCCGGCGTCGTCATGCCGGCGGCGTGGTCCACGGCTTTACCGGCTCGCGCCAGCAGGCCGAGCAGTTCGTCGACCAGGGCTTTTTCATCGGGGTGGGCGGGGCGATCACGCACCCCGGCGCGCACCGCATGCACCGAATGGTCAAAGAGCTGCCGCTCGAGTCGCTGGTGCTCGAGACCGATGCGCCCAACCAGCCCGGTCACGCGCACCGCCGCCAACGCAACCTGCCCGCCTACCTGCCCGAGAACCTCGCCGCGCTGGCCACCCTGCGCGGTTGCAACGAGAGCGAACTGCGCGAACGCATCGACCGAAACGTCCGGCAGCTCTTCAAGGGCCGGCTTCGCTACAATGCCGCCTCCTAAGGAAACTCTGCACGATTCGATGGCATCTCTGGCTCGCGGGTTTGTTCGCAATCAAGGCGCCGGCCCGAAGACGGGCTCATTGCCCGTCGAGGGACGGCAACGCCGAGTGCGGGCAAACCCGCGAGCCCCATCCGGGCGGGCCTCCAAGGGCCCATCTGCGGCGTTTCAGCCCTTGTAAAGGGCGACGGCCCTTCACGGCGGACTGCGCCTTGCACCTGGGCCCTTGGAGGTCCCGCAGAGACGTCATCGAATCGTGCAGAGTTTCCTTAATCATTCTCATCCACGTGGATTGCCTGCCGTGACTGCCATCAACCCCGTCGACGAACGTACCGAACTGCTGATTGGAGAGGAGGGCATCGCCCGTTTGCGCGCGGCCAGTGTGCTGGTCGCCGGGCTGGGCGGCGTCGGTGGAGCGGCTGCCGAGTCGTTGGCCCGCGCCGGGGTGGGGCGGTTGATCCTGCTCGACCATGACACGTTCGCCGCCTCGAACCTCAATCGCCAACTGTTCTCCACCCGCGAGGTGTTGGGGCGCGGCAAGGCCGAGGTGGCCGTCGAGCGGCTGGCCTCGATTCGAGACGACATCGAGCTCGTGCCCAGTGCCGACTTCCTCGACGTCTCGGGCGTGGAGGCGTTTCTCGGGGAGCATCAGCCGGATGTCGTCGCCGACTGTATCGACTCGATCGCGGTCAAGGCGCGCCTGCTGGCCGTCGCCCGGGCGCAGGGACGCGGCACGTTCACCGCGTTGGGGGCGGGCAATCGCATCGACCCGCGCCAGATACAGGTCGGGCGCCTTGATCGGGTGCACGGCTGCGGACTGGGCGCGGTGCTGCGGCGCAAGCTCAGGAAGGCGGGAGCGCCGGTCGACTTCCCGGTGGTCTACTCCACCGAAACCCCGCGCAAACCGGCCCCGCACCAGCCGACCGACGACGGCAGCCAACCGCGCGCGGTCAATGGAACGATCAGCTACCTGCCCAACCTGTTTGGTCACGTCGTCGCCGGCGAGATCATCCGCCGCATCCTCCAGGACAAGCGCTAGTGCCCTACTAATCGACGCATTCGTCTCCGTTCGGGCGCCCCCTTCGATCCCGGAGTCAGTCGTTGTCGTGCACTTCGGTCACCGGGTATGCGTCCAGCGGCACGGATGTCGGGTGGCGACCCGCGGCCGAGCGACCGGCCGTGCAAACGCACCTCGCGCACCAATCCAGTGCAAATAAGCAGCTACTGATTCTCTAATGCACACGACCAGTGCGTTTGCGCGCTCAAATGTCGCCATGACGCCATATTCGTCTGGCCCATTTTTTGCTCAAAGGGGGCGCAAATCCAATAGAGCAGAGCAAGTGCATGCAACTGAAAAGCCTTTCGATGAATCTCTCCCCGGCCGAACGCCGCTGGCTGCCGTGGTTCGGTGCCACCGGCAAGTTGGCGATGGGGCGAGCATGCTTTCGCAACCGCAAGATGTACCCGGTGGTGGAACAGACATTCGAAGGCATCGCGGCGACGCGAAAGAAGTTGCTGCAGCTCTGGGCGCGGAACCAGTGGGATCACATGGCCGGGCTGGCGGAAACGACCGCCACCGCATTCCCGGAGGTCGCGTCCGACCTGTTACAGGAGAAGCGTCGGATCGCGCCGGATTTCTCCGAGTTGTTCGTGGTCGATTGCGATGGGCAGGTCGTCGCATCCAGCCACAGCTACCTGGATGGTGCTCATGCCCTGGACAGGCGCGCCGTCCAGGAGGGCCTGAAGGCGCCCTTCCTGCATGGACCGTACAGCGACCGGCGCACGCTGGAACTGGGCCCGTCGAGCTCGCGCTTTCACGATGCGGTGACCCTGATGTTCTACCAGCCGATCGAGCGCGACGGCGAGGTGCTGGGCTGCGTCTGCGGTCGGGTACCGAATGACGTGCTCGGTGACCTGATCCAGCGCGAGGCGGGGCACATCTACCCGGAATCGGGCGACAACTACCTGTTCATGGTCGAGTCAAGGTTCGACCCGAGCATCCAGCCCGGTACCGCGCTGTCGCGCTCGCGCTTCGAGGACGACACCTTCGCCCACGGCGAGAACCTCAAGAGCGGCATCCACACCAAGTTCGGCACCGTGCAGGTGCAGAACCACACCGAGCTGGAGCTGCGCTTTACCGACCCGGCCACCGGCCAGCTACACCCGGGTGTGCGCGAGACCATGCGCAAGGGCGAGAACCTGTTCATCACCTACCCCGGCTATTCGGACTACCGGCACTTCCCGGTGATCGGCAAGGGGGTGACGTTCCAGTTGCCCGGCTCGCCGGATCGCTGGGGGATGATGTGCGAGGGCGATCTGGAGGAGGTCTATCGCCGCCGGTCGGTCAGCAACCGCCTGATGCGACTCTATCTGGGTACCGTGTTGCTGGTGGTCGCACCCACCATTGCCGTTCAGCACCTGACCGACCTATCTGCCTGGGCGGTGGACGGCGTGAGCCTCGCGATGCTCTTGTTCGGCTCAATCATGTTCTACCGGCTGGGTCCGGCGCGCCTGTCCGGAAGACTTAATCAGATGACTGACGTGATTCGCACCATCGCCGAGGGTGAGGGGAACCTGCGCCAGCGGCTGGACACCCAGCGGATGGCGGCCGACGAGACTGGCGACATGGGGCGCTGGATCAACAGCTTTATCGACAATCTCGACGGCATCGTGGGTCAGGTTATCGAGGCGGCGGATGAGGTGCGACAGACAAACAGCGAGATGCTTGAACGTAATGCGATGGTGCAGCGGACGTCCTCGACCGTCTCGGAGTCGGCTTGGGACATGCTTTCGTTGGTGGAAGCGCAATTAGAGGAAATTCAGCGTGCCGCCAGCACCGCCGAGCAGATGAAGGCCACCATGGATCGGGTGGTCGCCGAGGCCAAGGGGCGATTTGAGTCGGTGCGTGCCGGTACCCAGGCGATCCGCGACGTGGTCGACACGTCGGCGAAGACCGTGCACTCGCTCGACAATCGCACCACCGAGATCGGCAAGATCGTCCAGGTGATCACCGAGATCGCCGATCAGACCAACCTGCTGGCGCTGAACGCGGCGATCGAGGCCGCCCGGGCAGGCGAGCACGGTCGTGGCTTCTCGGTGGTCGCGGAGGAGGTACGCAGCCTCGCCGGTCGCACGGCAACGGCCACTCACGACATCCGCACGATGATCGAGGGCATCCAGCGCGAAACCCAGCAGGCGGTCGGCTTCATGGAAAACGGCGTGAAGGACGTCGACAACAGCCTCAAGCTGGCCGAGGATGCCTCGTCTGACAACAGTGGCCTGCACGACATCGTTCAGGAGATGTTCGGCATCATCAAGGAGATCGACGAGAGCGGCCAGCAGCACGGCAACACCGTACGCAGCGTTGCCGACGTGACCACGGAGATGAACCAGGAGATCGACGGGCTCAAGAACAGCTCGGAGCTGGTCGGCCACACGGCCAACAAGCTTCACCAGCTGGTGGGCCAGTTCCAGGTCACCTCGCCCTGAGAGGGCCCAAGGTCGGGCCACGGCATAGCGGCCGCGGCCGGGCAGGGGTCATCCCTCGCGCAGGAACACCCGCCGACCGTTGACCCAGGTGCCCTCGACGCGGTGAGCGAAGTCCCAGCCGGCAAAGGGCGTGTTCTCGCCGGCACTGGCCATGCCGGTCGAGCCGAGGCTCCACATCGCGTCGGGGTCGATCAGGGCGAGATCGGCGCGCTGACCCACGGCGATCGAGCCGGCATCGTTGAGACCGAACAGGGCGGCCGGGCGGGTGGTCAGGGCGTCGATGGCTCGGTCGAAGCCGATGACGTCTTCCTCCACCAATTTGAGCACCAGCGGCAGCAGGGTCTCGAGGCCCGAGATGCCCGGCTCGGTCTCCGGGAAGGGCGCGAGCTTGGCATCGGGTTCGTGCGGCTGGTGGTCGGAGACCACCGTGTCGATCAGTCCCTCGGCCAGCCCGCGGCGCAAGGCGTCGCGGTCGCGAATGGTGCGCAGCGGCGGGATGACGTGGGCGTTGGGGTCGAGCGCGTCGGTGTCCATCTCGGTCAGCCACAGGTGGTGGGCCGAGACGCCGGCGGTGATCGGCAACCCGTCAGCCTTGGCGCGCTCGACCAGCTTGAGAGCCGCCGCCGAGGAGAGCATGGGCACGTGCACCCGAGCGCCGGTCTCGCTGATCATCGCGATCAGCTGGGCGAGTGGGGCGGTCTCGGCCGAGACCGGCAGGCCGGGCAAGCCCAGCCGGGTCGCCACGGCGCCGTCGTGGGCGCAGCCGCGCGCGGAGAGCGACGGGTCGAGCGGCTGGAGCAGCACCTGCAGGTCGAAGGTGGCGGCGTATTCCAGCGCGCGGCGCATCAGGCGCAGATCCTGGAAGGGGTAGTGCGCATTCGAGATCGCGACACAGCCGCCGGCGTCGAGTGCTGCCATCTCGGCAAGCAGCTCGCCGCCCAGTTGCTGGGTCATCGCGCCGATGGCCACCACGCGGGCGCGTCCGGCCAACTGGGCGCGACGCTTGATGTAGCGCGCGACCGCGACGGTATCGAGTACGGGCGAGGTATCAGGGGGCATGACCACGGTGGTGATCCCGCCGGCGACCGCGGCGGCGCTCTCGGTGGCGATGGTGGCCTTGTGCTCGCAACCGGGCTCGCGCAGGCGCGCCCAGCCGTCGATCACGCCGGGGATCAGCCAGTGGCCCTCGGCGCAGACATGCTCGGCGGTATCGGTCGGCCAGTCGCCGGGTGCCTCGCCGATCCCGACAATGCGCCCGCCACCGAGATAGATATCGCTGGTGGTATCCAGCCCATTCGACGGATCACGCAGCCGGGCGCCGCGGATGACCCAGCGATCGCAGTCGATGCCCTCGCGACAGCCCTCCGGGTGGCGCACCGGGTCGTAGTCCAGCCCCAGGTTCTCGGGTGCGTCCTTCATGCGTTCTCTCCCCGATTGGCGCTCATGCACAGGCTCATTACCGCCATCCGCACGCCGATGCCGTTGGATACCTGCTCGAGAATCACGGACTGCGGCCCGTCGGCCACCGACGATTCGATTTCCACGCCTCGGTTGGCGGGGCCCGGGTGCATGACCATCGCGTCGGGCTTGGCCCAGGCGAGCTTCTCCTCGGTCAGGCCGTAGAGGCGGTAGAACTCCTCCTCGCTGGGCAAAAGGCCGGCCTCCATGCGTTCGCGCTGCAGGCGGAGCATGATGATCACGTCGACGTCCCGGAGGCCTTCGCGCATGTCGTGGAACACGCGTACGCCGAGTTTCTCGACGTCGGTGGGGATCAAGGTGCGCGGGGCGATCACGCGCAGCTCGCCGACGTTGAGCGAGTTGAGCACATGCATCTGCGAACGTGCCACCCGCGAATGGCGGATGTCGCCGACGATCGCCACCCGCAGGGGGGTGAAATCCCCCTTGTGGCGGCGGATGGTGAAGGCATCCAGCAGCGCCTGCGTCGGGTGCGAGTGCCAGCCGTCGCCGGCGTTGAGCACCGAGACATGCGGGGCGACGTGGCGGGCGATGAAATGGGCCGCGCCGGACTGCTCGTGGCGGACGACGAACATGTCGGCCTGCATCGCCTCGATATTGCGCAAGGTGTCGAGCAGGCTTTCGCCTTTCTTGGTCGCCGAGGTGGCCAGATTGAGGTTGAGCACGTCGGCCGACAGGCGCTTGGCGGCGAGCTCGAAGGTGGTGCGGGTCCGCGTCGAGGACTCGAAGAACAGGTTGACCACGGTCCGCCCGCGCAGCAGCGGCACCTTCTTGATCTCCCGGTCGGTGACCGAGACGAAGCCCTCGGCGGTGTCGAGAATGCGCGTAATCCACTGCGGCCCCAGGCCCTCGATGGTGAGCAGGTGGCGCAGGTGGCCCTTCTCGTCGAACTGGATCGCCCATGGGTCGGGCGCGAATTTCGGGATCTTGGGGCGGACGAATTTCACGGCCATGGCGCTCAGCTCTCCTTGCTCGATACGAGGCGGGCGGTCATCGGGTCCGGCCCGTCGACGTGGATCTGCTCGTCGGGACCGAGGTTCAGTTCCTGGCCGGCCCAGTCCGCGCAGATCGGCAGTTCGCGGCCGTCGCGCTGGTATAGCACCGCCAGGGCGATCCGGCGTGGGCGGCCGTAGTCGAACAGCTCGTTCATCGCCGCCCGCACCGTGCGGCCGGTGAACAGCACGTCGTCGACCAGGATGATATCGCGGCCGTCGACGTCCACCGCCAGATCCGAGGGGCTGACCTGCGGGTGCAGGCCAAGTGTATTGAAATCATCACGATAGAAGGTGATGTTCAACCGACCTAGTGGCTCCTGGCAGTCCAGCGCGCGATGCAGGGCATCGGCCACCCAGACCCCGCCGGTGTGAATGCCGACGATCAGCGGGTCGACCAGCGCGCCGTCGCGGCGTTCGGCCCGGATCTGGCGCTCGAGCCGCTCGATGGCCTCGTTGACGGGCAGCAGGCGATCGGTCTGTGTCATCGAAGTGGGGTCCGGTGAAGTGGGTTGCTGCGGATTGTATCAACGCCGCGCGGCGCTCGG
The DNA here is from genome assembly GCF_023555375.1 of Guyparkeria hydrothermalis. Lineage (GTDB taxonomy): Bacteria > Pseudomonadota > Gammaproteobacteria > Halothiobacillales > Halothiobacillaceae > Guyparkeria > Guyparkeria hydrothermalis. Next base: position 50,639 of record NZ_JAJSEE010000004.1, on the reverse strand, counting down.
GGTCTCGACCAGGTTCTGCGTGACCTCGGCCTTGGTGACCGCCTCGATGGGACGGGGGGCGGCTTGCGCGAAGAACGTGTCCAGGATGACCGCCGCGGCCATGGCGTCGATGCGCCCCTCGTCGCGGGCGATGGCGCGCCGACCCAGCCGTTCGGTGGCTTGCTCGGAGCTCAGGCGCTCGTCGACCACGAACACCGGCCGTTGGCTGCGTTCACGCAGGCGGTTGCCGAAGCGGCGGATGGCCGCGGCTTGCGGGTAGCAGCGCCCGGCGTCGTCGATGGGCCAGCCCAGGGCGAGCGCATCCGGTTGCCATTCGTCGACCAGCGCCTCGATAGCGCTCCAGTCGATCTGGTCGGCGTTGCGGTTGTGCAGGGTGGTCAGCGGTCGGCCATTGCCGATGCGTCGGTCACCGATCGCGATGCCGATTCGCCATTCGCCGTAATCGAATCCCAGCACCTGCAGGGGGGCATCGGCGATCGGCTGGTCGGTCATCAGGCGTGACCGGCCTCGCCGGAGAGCAGGTTGATGTCGATGCCCAGCTGGCTTGCCGCGGTGGTCCAGCGCTCCTCGACCGGCTGGTCGAACAGGATTTCCTCGGTGGCCTCGACATTGAGCCAGCTGTTCTCGGCGATCTCGCGGTCCATCTGCTCGCGGCTCCAGCCGGAGTAACCCAGCGCGACGATGGCCTGCTTGGGACCGGCGCCGTCGGCCAGCGCCTGCAGGATGTCCTTGGAGGTGGTCAGGCCGATGCGGTCGGTGACCTCGAGGGTCGATTCCCAGCCGCCGTGCGGGGCGTGCAGGACAAAGCCACGCTCTAGGGCGATCGGTCCGCCCATGAATACCTGCCGGCCGCGCACGTCGGGGTCGGTGCAGGTGATGTTCATGTGATCGAGGATGTCGCCGAGGTCGAGCTCCAGCGGGCGATTGATGGTGATGCCCATCACGCCCTCGTCGTTGTCTTCACAGATGTACGTCACGCTGTGGCTGAAGTTGGGGTCCTCCAGGTTCGGCATGGCGATCAGGAGCTGGTTGGTCAGCGAATGGTGTTCTTGCATGGTCTCCCCAGTATTGGTGCCCGGCGGCCGGGCTTCAAGCCGATGGGTGCGTGTCAGCGGCTGGTGCCGCGGCGGCGATTGGTGGTGCCGCCGCCCTTGCGGCGCGAACTGGCCGGCTTGATGGTGGTCTCGCGCTTGAGCGAATGGGCAACCGGGCCGCTGCCCTTGCCACGAGCTTGGCCGCCTCGGCCGGGTTTGGCGTTCCGCTTGCCATCGCGTACCGAGCGGCCGGCCTTGAACGGCTTGTGGGCACGGCGGGCGTCGTGGCGCCCGAGCGTCTTGTGCCGGGTCTCGGGCTTGAGGCCCACCAGTTCGGCCAGGGCCGCCTCGATCCCGGGTTCCAGTTCCTGGACCTTGCCGGGGCGCAGGCGCGGCGGCAGGGCGACCCCGGCGTAGCTGATGCGGATCAGCCGCGAGACCGCGCCATTGACCGCCTCGATCATGCGGCGGACCTCGCGGTTGCGTCCTTCGTGCAGGGTGACGTGGTACCAGTGGTTCTGCCCCTGGCCGCCGGCGTCGACCAGCCGCTTGAAGCTCGCCGGCCCGTCCTCGAGTTCGACGCCCTCGAGCAGCTGTTTCTGCTGCTCGTCGTTCAACCCGCCGAACACGCGCACGGCGTAGGTGCGTTCGATGCCGTAGCTCGGGTGCATCAGGCGGTTGGCGAGCTCGCCGTCGTTGGTGACCAGCAGCAGCCCGCTGGTGTTGAAGTCGAGCCGGCCCACGGTGATCCAGCGACCCTCGCGGATCGGCGGCAGGTTTTCGGCAACCGTGGGGCGGCCCTCGGGATCGTGGTTGGCGGTGATCTGGCCTTCGGGCTTGTGGTAAATCAACACGCGGCGTACCGGGCGCACGTCGGGCACCTGGATGCGCTTGTCGCCCATCTCGATGATGTCGCCGGGGCCCGCCTGGTCGCCCAGCGTGGCGACGTGGCCGTTGACCCGCACCTCGCCCTCGGCGATCCAGTTCTCGATCTTGCGACGCGAGCCCAGCCCCATGGCCGCCAGGACCTTCTGCAAGCGTTGTTTTTCCATGGGTATCTCCTCGAGTCGCGGTCGGCCACGCTGGCCCAGATGGGGTCCAGTGTTGGGGAAGGGGTGGCCAAGGTGCAAGGTGGCCGGATCCGTACGCACAGGGTGCGTTCGGCCCGGGCAATGGCTAGGGCCATAACCCGGGCCTTAAAAGGCCGGGTATTCTAACAGGTTCGTCGTATCCCACCGACGCCAGCGCGCAGGCGGCCATGCGTCATGGCGGATCGTGGCCGCCGATGGACGAGCGGGACGGTTTGCGCCTACGCTCTAGGGCAACTCTGCACGAATGCCATACTGCTGAAGCGCGCCTTGGCGAGTCGCCCGTGCGCCGCGTTGCGATGTCTTGGCGTGGCCACCGGCACGTCAAGACATCGCGCCTTGATCACGAACGACTCGCCAAGCCAGAGTGGCATGGCATTCGTGCAGAGTTTCCCTAGCGTTCGCGTTGATTCGCCCATTTGCTGCCGACTCCCTCCGTTTACGCCGTCGAGATCCCCCGGTCCATGCCAGTTAACCAATCGTCCCGGATGTCCCCGCCGCGCATCGCCCTGGAATCAGGCGTCGAGGGGGAACGATGCCTGCGGCTGTCGGGGCACTGGACGCTCGATTCGATCGATACCGCCCACCGCCCGTCGCTGGGCGGGGACGCCGGGGTAGGCGGCAAGGGCGACGGGACGATCCGGGTGGACGGCGCGATCGAGGCCCTGGACAGTGCCGGGGCGCTCGCGCTGGCGCGGTTGATCGACGATCTGGAACAGGGTGGGGCGCGCGTGGATCTGACGGCCCTGCCCGCCGGGCAGCGCAACCTGGTCGAGCTGGTGAAGGCCCGCCTGCCGCCGCCACAAACGCCTCGGCCGCCGCGCGAGGGCATCCTGGCAAGGATCGGTCGGGCCACCGTGGCCAAGTTCACCGAGGGCAACGCCTTCCTCGCCTTCGTCGGCGAGCTGGTGGTGCGAGGCGGCCGGTTGCTGGCGTTTCCCTGGCGCATCCGTTGGCGCGAGGTGGTCGCCGAGATCGAGGCGGCCGGCCTCAGGGCGCTGGGCATCGTCGGTCTGCTCTCGTTCCTGGTGGGGATGGTGATGGCCTACCAGGCCGGCGCGACCCTGGCCGATTTCGGTGCCAACATCCTGATCGTCAACCTGGTCGCCATCATCACGCTGCGCGAGATGGGGCCGCTTCTGACCGCCATCATCGTCGCGGGGCGGACCGGCTCGTCCTATACCGCCCAGCTGGGCACCATGCGGATCACCGAGGAGATCGACGCGCTGCGATCGATCGGCATCTCGCCGTTCGACATGCTGATCCTGCCCAAGATCGTCGCCCTGATCGTGGTGCTGCCCCTGCTGACGGTGTTCGCCAACCTGCTGGGGCTGCTGGGCGGCGCGGTGATTGCGGCCTACCGCTTCGAAGTGAGTTTCTCGGTCTACTTCGACCGACTGCCCGAGGTGGTCGATCTGACCACCCTGATGCTGGGGCTGGTCAAGACGCCGGTGTTTGCCGTCGCGATCGCCCTGATCGGCTGCATGCAGGGCATGCGGGTCGCGGGCAGCGCCCTGGCCGTGGGTCGCGCCACGACCGTCAGCGTGGTGCAGGCCACCTTCCTGGTGATCGTGCTGGATGCCGGGTTCTCCGTGCTGTTCAACCTGATGGGGTACTGAGGCGATGATGGGGGATCTCGACCACATCACGAGCGAGGCGACCGTATCGCCGGTCGCTCGCCTGTCCGGCATCCGCAACTGCTTCGGTCACGAGTGCGTGCACGAGGGGCTGGAACTCGAGTTGCCGGCCGGGCGCATCATCGCCCTGGTGGGTGGTTCGGGGACCGGCAAGACAGTCCTGCTCCGCACCCTGTCGATGCTGCGTCGCCCCGATGCCGGTCGGCTGGAACTGTTTGGCGAGGATGCGTTGGCGGCCGGGGAAGACGCACAACGTCGCTTGAGACGTCGCATCGGCCTGCTGTTTCAGGGCGGCGCGCTGTTCACCGCCCTGACGGTGCTGGAAAACGTGATGTTGCCGCTGCGCGAGCACACCGCGGTGCGCGGGCACTGGCTGGAGGAACTGGCGATGAGCAAGGTCCGGCTCGCCGGGCTGCCCGCGGACAGCGCCAGCAAGTATCCGGCCGAGCTCTCCGGCGGCATGGTCAAGCGCGCGGCGCTGGCGCGGGCCTTGGCCCTCGATCCCCGCCTGTTGATACTGGACGAGCCGACCTCCGGGCTCGATCCGATTGCCGCGGCCGGGTTCGACGCCCTGGTGCGCGAGCTGACCGATTCGCTGGGCCTGACGGTGATCCAGGCCACGCACGATCTCGACTCGATCTGGCGGGGGTCGGACGCGGTGGCGTTCCTGGCCCGCAAGCGGGTGCTGGCCTTCGCCCCGGCCGTTGAGCTGGCGCAACGGGACGAGCCGGAACTGGTTGCCTATTTCCGCGGCAGTCGGTCGGCGGAGTATGCGAAACTCGAGCTCGGTCGGAGCGCTCATACCTCGGGGAGGACCTAGGGCGACGTCATGGAATCGAAGGTCAATTACAGCATCGTGGGGTTGTTCGTCGTGCTGCTGCTCGGCGCCTCGCTGCTTACCGCCTGGTGGCTTTACAGCGGCGGGTCCTCGCGTCAGTACAGCCCCTACCTCGTCTACGCGACCGACAGCGTCTCCGGGCTGAACAGCGACAGCCGGGTCTACTACCACGGCGTGGACGTCGGCTACGTCGACGAGATTCGCATCGACCGCAACAACCCGGACAATATCCGCATTCGCCTGCTGATCGATCAGACGGTGCCGATTCGCGCGGACACCAGCGCCCAGCTGCAACCGCAGGGCGTCACGGGCCTGAGTGTGCTCAACCTGAAGGGCGGTTCAGCCGAGCAGGACCTCCCGGCCGCCCCGGATGCCTGCTGCCCGGTGATTCCCTACGAACCCTCGCTGTTCTCCAAGCTCGAGGGCGGGCTCAACGACACCATGGTGCGGCTGGTGGCCGTGAGCGAGCGCATCGACCGCCTGCTGCGGGAGGAAAACCTCGCGGCGATCGAACGGACGGTGACCAACCTCGACCAGATCACCGGCACGCTGGCCGAGGAACGCGAGACCCTGCGTGCGCTGATGCAGAACGCCTCACGTACCGCCGAGAACACGGCCGAACTGACCGAGAGTGGCGAGCGGTTGCTTGCCCGGGCCGAGGGCACCATGGACTCGCTCGATCAGGCCATTGGTCGGGTGTCGGGGACCATGGATACCTTCGAGCAGACCGCCGACCGCGTGGCCACGGCAGCCGAGGCCACCGTCGGCTTCAGCCAGGCGGGCGAACGGGCGGCCGACGAGATCTCGCGCCAGACGCTACCCGACATGAGCCTGCTGATCCGCGATTTGCGCGACCTCTCCCGTCGCCTGAGCGAGTTCACCACGACGCTTGACGACGACCCGTCCCGGGCGCTGTTCGGTGGTGACCGACGCGCGCCGGGACCGGGTGAGGCGAACCCTTAATCGCGGGTAAACGTGAAACCCGAGTGGTAGAAAGATGCGGTATCCGATTGAAAACGCAATGAAATGGAGTCCAGTGCGTGCGCTGTTCGCGTTGGGCATCGCCGTGCTGGCAAGCGGCTGCGCCGTGTTGCCGGAGCGGGGCGGCGAGCCGCAGCAATGGCGCCTGGTGGCGCCCGAATCGAGCCGCCCGTCGACGACTGCCGGGTCGGTGATCGTGCGGCTGGTCGAGACCCGCGCGGCGAGTGCCATCGACCGCCGAGACATGGCCTACAGCCGTGATCGCCAGTCACTGGCGTATTACCGCGACAACCGCTGGGCGAGCCCGCCGGCGGTGATGCTCAACGAGATCATCGACGAGTCCCTTTCCAGTCAGTCCTGGGTCAAGACGGTGGTGCGGGGCGGCGCACGCGTGCCGGCGGACCTGAGCCTCTATTGCGAAATCCAGCGCCTGGAGCACCGGCTCGAGCCGAACGCGGGGCTCAACCCCTCCGGCGAGGTCCAGATGAAGGTGGCCTGCAGCTGGTACCGGGCCGCCGAACGTCAGCTGGTCGAGGCGATGATCTTCAACGAGACGGTCGAACTCGAGAGGAACAACGCCGAGGCCTATGCCCGGGGTGCCCAGTCACTGGTCGACGGGCTGATCGGACGCCTGGCTGCCCAGGGAGCGACACTGGCGGCGAGCGTGGTTGCCACCCGGTAGCTAAACTACGGGGGCGACTGGGTGCCTCGGGTCTCCACGTACCACGAGTCCGGGATGGGCAGGTGGCCGGTCTTCACCCAGATGGTGCAGCCGGTCTCCGAGTAGGGCTGGTGCAGGCTCCAGTGCGGATTGCGCAGCCAGGTGCCGGCCGGATAGCGGCCATACTCGTCGGCAAACGTGCCCTCCACGACGAAGATCTCCTCCCCGCCGAAATGGTGGTGCGGCTTGAAGCGCGTGCCCGGCGCCCAGCGCACCATGGCCGTGTGCTCGCCCTCGAACCCACCTAGCGGCATGACCTCGAGTCCCTCCACCAGGCCCGGTTGCCATTGGGTGGTCGTCGTGTCCACGACGATCTGCTCGGTCTCGCGCGGGTCGAGGTGATGCAGTTTCACCAGGATCACGCAGCCGTCCGGGGCGCTCGGACAATGTCGTGAGCCGGGCGGGTTGCGCACGTAGTGACCCGCGGGAAAGCAGCCGGTCTCGTCGCAGAACGCGCCCTCCAGCACCAGGAATTCCTCGCCACCGTGATGGACGTGTTCGGGGAAGCTCGCCCCGGGTGCGAAGCGCACCAGGCTGGTCGCCCGCGTGCCGTCACCGCCCTCGCGTTCGATCAGCTTGCGCTCGACGGTCGGCTCCGGGGATGGCACCCAGGGCAGGGCGCTGGTGTCGACGACGGCACGCTCGAACAGGTCGGCGTGAATAGGTGTCAGCGGGTGTTCGGCCATGGATCGGTTTGTCCTGAGGGGTCACGGGAGCCCAAGCGTAGACAAAAAAAACCGCGACCGGCCGGATCGGCGGGTCGCGGTTCATGCCGTGAGCTGATTGGTCAGGTCGCCTTGGCTTTCGTTGCCTTCTTCTCGGTCTTGATCTGCTGATCGAGCTGCCAGAAGTAGTACATGATCGGGATCACCAGCAGCGTCAGCATGGTCGAGGCGAAGGTGCCGAAGATCAGCGAGACGGCCAGCCCGCCGAAGACCGGGTCGGTGATCATGATCGCCGAGCCGAACATGATCGCCAGCGCGGTGAGCAGGATCGGGCGGAAGCGCACCGCGCCGGCCTCGAGCACGGACTCCTTCAGGCCGTAACCCTGCTGGCGGTAATCGAGGATGAAGTCGATCAGCAGCAGCGAGTTGCGTACCACGATGCCGGCCAGCGCGATGAAGCCGATCATCGAGGTGGCGTTGAACGGCATGTCGAACAGCCAGTGGCCCGGGAAGATGCCCACCAGGGTGAGCGGAATCGCGCCCATGACGATCACCGGCAGCATGAACGACTGGTAGTAGGCAACCAGCAGCAGGTAGATGAACACCAGTGCGACGATGAAGGCCGCCCCCAGGTCGCGGAACACGTCCAGCGTGAGCCGCATGTCACCGCCCCAGAGCACCTGGTAGCCCTCCAGGTCGTCCGGCTGGCTGTCGACGAAGCCGAGGTTGCCGGTGCTGATCTCGACGTTGCCGTCGAGCTCCATCTCGTTGAGCCACTTGTTGAGCGTCAGCGTGGCGTAGACCGGGCTCGAGCCCAACAGGTCACCCTGGACGAAGACCACCGGGTGTTGGTCGCGGTCCATGATCGGCTTGGTGACCGTGCCCTCGCGGATGTCGACCAGGTTGCCGATCTTGACCGCCTTGCCCTCGGGGTTGGTGACGGTCAGGTCGCGGATCTGGCGGATCCAGGCGCGGTTGGCCTGGTCGAGGCGCAACACGATGTTGACCGGCTCCGAGGTGTCGGTGTCGTGCACGGTGCCCAGGGTCTGGCCGTTGACGTACTCGTGAACCACCTTGGCGATCTGCGCCGGGGCGATGCCCGACTGCAGTGCCTTGGTCTGGTTGACCTCGATGCGGTACTCCGGCGCATCGGCGGTGATCGAGTCGTCGACGTTGATCATGCCGTAGACGTCCTCGAAACGACCGCGCACCTGGGTGGCGATCTCGCGCAGCGTCTCGTAGTCCGGCCCGTGGATGCGGGCGAGGACCTGGGCGCGGACGGGCGGGCCCGGCGGGGTGAGGAACAGCTTGATATCGGAATCCGCGTGCCGCTCGCGCACGGACTCGAGCTGCTCCCACATCTCCATGGCGACCTCGCTGGTCACCGGGCGGTGATGCCGGTCGACCAGGTTGACGCGGATCTGTGCCATGTTGGGCGCCTGGCGCATCATGTCGCCGCGTACCATGCCGGCGAAGGTCAGCGGCCCGGTGCGGCCGACGTAGGTCTGGTAGTCGGTCACGTAGCGATTCTGCGAGACGACGCGGCCCACGGCGTCGGCCACCAGCGAGGTGCGCTCGACCGCCGTGCCCTCGGGCGTGTTGACCTCGAGCAGGAAGGTGTCGACGTTGCCCTCGGGCAGCATCTTCAGGCTGACGCCCGCCGGGGAGAGCGGGCCGTTCATACCCGAGTCGCGCACGAACTGCCAGGCCGGCATCAGCATCGAGGCGATCATCAGGCCCAGCACGAGCAGGAGGAAGGCGAGCGAGAAGCCCCGCGAGCCCAGCAGCGGCTTGGCGACGCGCTTGTAGTTGCGCATCAGCCAGTCCTCGTGGTGCGGGTCGCCCTCGAGGGTGTCGCGTTTCGCCAGCGCCTTGCGTGCCTTCGAGCCCAGCCAGCGGTAGGCCGTCCAGGGCACGATGATGTAGGCCAGGATCAGCGAGGCGATCATCGCCACCGAGACGTTGATCGGGATGGGAAGCATGAACGGCCCCATCATCCCCGACACGAACGCCATCGGCACGAAGGCGAGGATGACGGCCAGGGTGGCGATGTTGGTCGGGTTGCCGACCTCGTTGGTCGCCCGCACGAGTAGATCGGCGAACGACGGTTCCTTGCCCTCGTGCAGGTGGCGGTGGATGTTCTCGATCACGACGATCGCGGCGTCCACCAGCAGGCCCAGTGACAGGATCAGGCCGAACAGCGAGATGCGGTTGATCGTCTGGCCGAAGATCCAGCCCACGCCCAGCACCACGAACAGTGTCAGCGGCACGGTCAGGGTGACGATCAGCGCCTCGCGCCAGCCGAGGAAGAAGAACAGGATGATCAGCACCACCAGCACGGCGACGCCCAGGTGTTCGATCAGGGTGTTGACCGCGTCGTCGGCCCGATCGCCGTAGTCGCGGGTGATGGTGAGATCGACCTGCTCGGGCAGGAGCTCGCGCTCGATGATCTCGAGCTTCTCCTTGACCGCCGCGGCCACGGTGACCGCGTTGGCCCCGGCGCGCTTGCCCACCGTCACGGTGACCGCCGCGGTGGGGTCGCCCGCGGCTTTGCCCAGGGTGTTGGCCGGGCCGAAGGCGTGGGTGGTGTACTGGTCGTTTTCCTCGGGGGTGTAGGTGATGTCCGCGACCTGGGCGAGGTAGATCGGTCGCTGCTCGTGCTGACCGATGACCAGGTTCTCGAGGTCCTCGGGGCCGGTGAAGGCCGCATCGGTCCGCAGGCGGATTTCCTGGTTGTCGTTGGTCAGGGCACCGCCCGGCAACACGACGTTCGCGCCCTGAAGCATCTCGCTCAGCCGGCTCATCGGCACGCCGGTCGCGGCGAGGCGCTGCGGGTCCACATCGATGGCGAGTACGCGGCGATGACCGCCGATCACCTCGCTGGCGCCCACCTCGGGCACGTTCTGCACCTGCTCGAGCAGGCGCTGGCCGACCTCGCGCAGCTGGGTGCTGTCGAGCGCCTCGGAGCTCAGGGTCAGGCTCATGATCGGCACGTCGGTGATGCCGATGCTCTTGACCAGCGGCATGCTGGTGTTGGGCGGCAGACGGTCGAGGTTGCGCGAGATCTCGTTGTACAGGCGTAGCAGGCTCGCCTCCTCGTCGCTACCCACCTCGAACTGCACGGTGACCATGCCGAAATCGTCCATGGCCACGCCGTAGGTGTGCTCGACGCCTTTGAGACGGGCCATCAAGGCCTCGAGCGGCTTGACCACCTGGTCCTCGATCTGGGCGGCGTCATTCCCGGGCCGCTGGACGAAGATCTGCGCGCCCGGCACCACGATCTCCGGGTTGTACAGGCGCGGGGTGATCAGCACCGCCATCAGCCCGAACAGGGTGATGGCGATCATGATCAGCGCGGTGATCTTCGAGTAGAGAAAGCTGTTGGCCAGTCGGCCGGCGAGGTTCAGCTTAGGATCCTTGGTGTTGGTCGTCTGGCTCATGACGATGCATCACCCTCGGCTGCGTTGCCCGACACGACGCGCACCCCGTTGGCGAGTCGCCCCTCGGCCTCGGTGATCACGCGGTCACCGTCACGCAGGCCGGCCAGCACGACGACCTGGTCACCGCGTTCCTGGCCGACGCGCACGAGGCGGAACCGGGCACGGTCCTCGTCATCGAGCACGAACACGCCCTGCATGCCGCCACGATCGTGAACGGCCCCCGCCGGCACCAGGATCGCCGCCTTCTGGTCGAGCACCACGCTGACGGTGACGAAGTTGCCCGGCGTGAGCGACAGTTCGGCCGGCACGCTCAGCTTGACCGTGTGGGTGCGGGTGATTGGGTCGGCGGCCGACACCAGCCGCAGCACCTCGGCGGTGAAGCTGGCCGGGTTGCCGTCGGCATCGCGGTAGCTGACCTCGAGGCTGTCGCCTTCGTCCAGCCGCGCGTAGGCCTGGTCGTCCACCTCGACCTGCACTTCGCGATCGCCGCTGCCCATCAGCATCAGGAGCGGCTGGCCCGGTGTGGCGAGCTGGCCCGGATCGACCATGCGCTGGACGATGGTGCCGGCAAACGGGGCGCGGATCTGGGCGTAGTTGACCTGCGAGCGCGCCTGCTCGACGGCAGCCTGGGCGGCGTTGAAATCGCCCTGGGCGACCTCGTAGGCGGTGCGCATCTGCTCGAACTGCTGCTTGGGTACGGCGTTTTCCTCGTAGAGGCGCTGGAACCGCTCGTAGTTGCTGCGCGCGTTGGCCAGCCCGGAACGCGCCTTGGCCAGCGCCGCCTCGGCCTGGCGAATCTGGCTGTCGACGTCGCTCTGGTCGATGGTGAGCAACGGCTGGTCTTTCTCGACGGTCTCGCCCTCGCGGACGTTGATCTCGCGGACGTAGCCCATCATCCGCGAGGCGATCGGCGACTGGTCGCTCGCGATCACCGTGCCGGGGAACAGCGCGGTGTCGTCGACCTCGCCGGCATCGACCGTGATCCAGTCGGCCTGGACCTCGGCGCCGGCATTCGCCGACGGCTGCTCGGTCGGTTCACCGCCGCAGCCTGCCAGCATGAGGCCGGCGAGCAGGGGAACAACCAGTCGGCGGGCGAGCCGCTGGTCCGTGACCTGGGAAAGGAGCGGGTGTGTCGCGTGCTGCATCATCGATGGATCTCGTTGGTTGGATCGCAATGGGTACCGCGGCCGGGCAGGGCGGCCGTTCAGGATTCGGAGGTGTCGAGCGCGGCCTCGACGCCGTTGGCGCGCACAGATTCGACCCGCTCGGGTCCGAGTTCGCCCAGCGCCAGCCACAGGGCGGCGCGCTGCATGGTGCGCTGGAAGCGCGCGCGGATCAGCTCGGCCCGCGCGTTGTCGAGTTCGGTCTGCGCGGCGAGCAGTTCGGTCATGGTCGCCAGGCCCTGCTGGTAGCGCAGGGTCTCGAGACGCACGGCCTCCTCGCTCTGGCTGATGGCCAGGCGACGCACCTCGACGCGCTTTTCGGCCATGTTGGCCTCGCGCCAGACCTTGCCGACCTGGCCGATCAGCTTGTCGAGGGCCTGCTGGCGCTCGGCCAGGCTGGCGTCGACCTTCGCCCGGGCGCGGTCGACCTTGCCGGAGCGGGCGCCGAAGTCGAACACCCGCCAGGTCAGCACGCCGCCGACGGTGTAGCTGTCGTTGCGCAGGCCGACCGTGTCGTCGTTGAAGTCCTGTTGCGCCATCAGGTTGAACTGCGGCTTGTAATCGGCGCGGGCCACGTCGACCTCGGCGCGCGCCGCGGCGATGCGGCCACGCAGGGCCTGGATGCGCGGGTTGTTCGACAGCGCGAGCTGCCGGGCCTCCTCGAGGGTGGTCTCGGGCAGGGCGACGTCGATCGCCTCGTTGAGATCGATGTCGCGGCCGGTGTCGATGCCGGTGAGTACCTTGAGCCCGTCGGCGGCGTTGGCCGCCTGGTTGCGGGCGTTCTCGACGTCGAGCTCGCGCTCGCCGAGGTTGACCTTGGCCTTGAGCAGATCGGCCTTGGTGACCACGCCCTCGTCGTAGAGCTTCTGCGAGAGATCCCGGAAGGACCTGGCCGCCTCGCGCGCCTGGCTGGCGACCTCGACGAAGGCCTCGGCGGTGTTGATGCCCGCGTAGGCCTCGACGGTGTGCAGGACCAGCTGCTGGCGCGCGGCCTCGTCGCCCGATTGCGCCGCCTGCAGCAGGGCCTGGGCCTGGGTGCGCATCTCCCGGATCTTGCCGCCGTTGTAGATCGGGATGGAGAGCTTCAGCGAGGTCTGGAAGTTGTGGTGCCAGCCGGGGTCGTTGAGATTGTCCGGCTCGGTTTCCAGGGCCGCAGGGAGATTGGCCGGGTCGTTCGCGTAGGTTTGGAAAAACTCCCCGGCGCCGAAGTCGTTGAAGTTCGCCTGCTCCTGCTGCAGCTTCATGCCGAAGACATTGAGCGGGTTGTTCGAGCCCATCACGCCGAACGACAGGTCAAGCGTGGGCAGGAGGTTGCCGTTTGCCTGTTCGATCGCGGCACGGGCCTCGGCGATGCGGGCCTGGGAGAGATCCACGGCCGCGTTCTGGTTGAGCGTGCGCTCGACCGCCTCGTTGAACGGCAGGGTGAGTGCCTGCCGGCTGTCGCCTGCCGGGGTCTCGGCAGTAAAGTCGACCGCCTCGGTCTCGACGGCCAGCGCCTGGCTGGTCATCGCCTGTCCGCCGAGGGTCAGGGCCAGCGCGATGACCGTCGGGAGCAGCCGCGGTCCGGGTAGGCGAGCGGTCGAGACGCCGTCGTCGCCCGAGGAAACCTTCGATGAAAGCCGGGGGTGATTGCTGCGCGCCATGCTGCGTGTCCTTGAAAAACGGTTGCGGAGAGTCCGGAGACATCGTTCGCGATCCCGGTCGGCGTGGACGGGCAAGGGGCGTCCCGATTCAGTCGGGCGCGCCTTGGCACCGCCGGTCCCTCCCGGTGAGCGCGGACTATATCAGTAAACTCTAATATATGAAACCCGCGTTGGTCATCCCTTTCGGATGGATGCTAGCACGCGCTCCCGGAACTGCCCGCTACATCAGTACGTTGCGAGATACTTATTAACCATCGAGTCGGTGGGTGCCTGGCCGCCCCGTGGGTGTACGCGGCCTTTCCCGGTATCATCGCGCCTCCCGACCGGACGGGCGGGTCTGCGCAACGGGCAATTCGACGGGCAATTCGAGGGGAGCGGGCATGCGATTGGCCATGGGCATCGAGTACGACGGCGGGCGGTACCACGGTTGGCAACGTCAGTCTCACAGCGACTCCGTGCAGGAGCGCGTCGAGCGGGCGATCAGCCGCGTGGCTGACGGGCCGGTCGAGGTGGTCTGTGCCGGGCGCACCGACCGTGGCGTGCATGCCACGGGCCAAGTGATCCATTTCGATGTCGAGGTCGAACGGCCGCTCTACGGCTGGCAGATGGGCACGATGCAGCACCTGCCGCGCGACATCACTGCCCTGTGGGTCCGAGAGGTCGACGAGACCTTCCACGCCCGTTTCTCCGCCACCGCCCGCGAGTATCGCTACTGCCTGATCAACCGATCGACGCGGCCGGCGATCGCCGCGGGGCGCTTGAGCTGGTGGTACCGCCCCTTGGACGAGGCGCGGATGCAGGCGGCCGCCGATCGGCTGGTCGGCGAGCACGATTTCTCCAGCTTCCGCGGCAAGGATTGCCAGGCCCATTCCCCGGTGCGGACGGTCGAACGCATCGAGATCACCCGACAGGGCGAGTACCTGTTCATCGACGTGCGGGCCAACGCCTTCCTGCATCACATGGTGAGGAACATCGTCGGCAGCCTGTTCGCGGTAGGCAGCGGCGAGCGGCCGGTCGACTGGATCAGCGAGGCGCTTGCCGCCTGCCAGCGCGAGGCGGCGGGAATTACCGCCCCCGCGGATGGTCTGTACCTCACCGGGGTCGAGTACCCGGAACCCGTTGGCCTGCCGACCCAGCCGCGCCGGCCGCTGTTCGAGCAGATGGGCTGAGTTACGGCAGATGGGCTGGGGCGGGTCGCGGTCAGGGGGGCCGACACGACGTACTCGGCCGCGGACCCCGCGATCCGTGGTGGCCTGCCCCGGGAGTCGAGAGGCCCCGGGAATCCTGCTAGAATCCGCGGCCCACATTGTTTTGTACTTCTCTTTTTCACGAGGGCCGAGAATCCGGTGGACAACAGCCGCACACGGGTAAAGATCTGCGGAATCACGCGGCTGGCCGATGTGGAGGCCGCGGTTGCCGCCGGGGCCGACGCGTTGGGCTTCGTGTTCGTGCCGGCCAGCCGGCGCTCGATCCGCGTCGAGACGGCGCGCGATCTGGTTGCCCGGGTGCCGGCCTTCGTGCAGACGGTCGCCCTGTTCTCCGACCCGAGCGTGGACTGGGTCGAAACGGTCATCGATCAGGTCGGTCCGGATCTGCTGCAGTTTCACGGCAGCGAGACGGGGCGCTTCTGCCGGCAGTTCGGCCGTCCCTACATCAAGGCGGTCAGCGCCGAGCTGGACGACGAGGCGCGCCAGCGGGTCCGGCAGGAGCATCACACGGCCCGCGGATTCCTGATCGACAGCCACGCGGTCAGCGGCCTGGGCGGGACCGGTCACCCCTTCGACTGGAACCGTTGGCCGCGGGACAACGGACGCGACCGCCGTCCCTGGATCCTGGCGGGCGGGCTGTCGCCGGAGAACGTGACCGACGCAATCGACACGCTGTCGCCTTACGCCGTGGACGTCTCCAGTGGGGTAGAAGAGGCGCCGGGCATCAAGTCGGCCGACAAAATTCATGCATTCATGCGAGGGGTGGGTCATGCCCGAAACCAACGTTAAGGCGACTGGCGCGCCGGTCGATTACGCGAGCTTCCCGGACCAGCGCGGTCGCTTCGGGGATTACGGGGGCCGTTACGTGGCCGAGACCCTGATGGAGCCGATCGAGGAGCTGACCGCCGCCTACGAGAAATACCGCAACGACCCCGGCTTCATCGAGGAGTTCGAGTCGGACCTGCGCGACTACGTCGGTCGTCCCACCGCGCTCTACCACGCCAAGCGCCTGTCCGAGCTCTACGGCGCCGAGATCTGGCTCAAGCGCGAGGACCTCAACCACACCGGCGCGCACAAGATCAACAACGCCCTCGGCCAGGCCCTGCTGGCCAAACGCATGGGCAAGACCCGCATCATCGCCGAGACCGGCGCCGGCCAGCACGGCGTGGCCACGGCGACCGTGGCTGCGCGCCTCGGTATCGAGTGCGTGGTCTACATGGGCGCCGACGACATCCAGCGCCAGGCGCCGAACGTGTTTCGCATGCGGCTGTTGGGCGCGAAGGTGGTGCCGGTCGATTCCGGTACCCGCACGCTCAAGGACGCCCTTAACGAGGCGATGCGCGACTGGGTGACCAACGTTGACGACACCTTCTACATTATCGGCACCGTGGCCGGCCCGCACCCGTACCCGCAGATGGTGCGCGACTTCCAGTCGGTGATCGGCCGCGAGGCCCGCGCCCAGATGCTGGAGAAGACCGGCGAACTGCCGGACCAGGTGGTCGCCTGCGTCGGCGGTGGCTCGAACGCGATGGGCATCTTCCACGCCTTCCTCGCCGACGAGTCGGTCGAGCTGCACGGCTCCGAGGCCGGCGGTGACGGCGTCGAGACGGGGCGTCACGCCGCCCCGCTGACCGCCGGTCGTCCGGGCGTGCTGCACGGCAACCGCACCTACCTGATGGAAGACGAGAACGGCCAGATCATCGGCACGCACTCGATCTCCGCCGGGCTCGACTACCCGGGCGTCGGGCCCGAGCATTCCTGGCTCAAGGACATCGGTCGCGTGCAGTACGCCGCGATCACCGACGACCAGGCCATGGCGGCCTTCCACGACACCATGCGCTGCGAGGGCATCATCCCGGCGATCGAGTCGGCCCATGCCGTTGCCCACGCCCGCCTGCTGGCCGAGGCGCGTGGCGGGCAGCGCATCCTGGTCAACCTGTCCGGTCGGGGCGACAAGGACATCAACACCGTGGCCAAGCTCGAGGGGATCGAACTGTGAGCGAGACGACCAAGCAACCCGCCGGCCGCCTGGCCTCCCTGTTCGAACGCCTCAAGGGCGAGAACCGCGCCGCCCTGATTCCCTACATCACCGCCGGTGACCCGGACGCGCAGGCGACGGTCGAACTGATGCACGCGATGGTCGAGGGCGGGGCGGATGCCATCGAGGTGGGCGTGCCGTTCTCCGATCCGATGGCCGACGGGCCCGTCATCCAGGCCGCGCACGAGCGTGCCCTCAAATCGGGCTTAGGTCTGCGCGGCGTGATCGATCTCGTCGCCGAGTTCCGCAAGCGCGATAGCCATACGCCCGTGGTGCTGATGGGCTACCAGAACCCGATCGAGGCGATCGGCGTGGCCGCGTTCGTCGACAAGGCAGCCGCCGCCGGCGTGGACGGCGTGCTGACGGTCGACCTGCCGCCGGAAGAGGCCGACGAGCTCTCCGCGGCGCTGGGCGAGCGCGGCATGTCCCCGATTTTCCTGCTCGCGCCGACCACCAGCGCGGCGCGCACCCGCGAGGTGGCCACCAAGGGCTCGGGCTTTGTCTACTACGTCTCGCTCAAGGGCGTGACCGGGGCGGCCAACCTCGACACCGATGCGCTCGCCTCGCAGGTCGAGGGCGTGCGCGAGGCCTGCGCGTTGCCGGTGGGCGTCGGGTTCGGCATTCGTGACGCCGAGACCGCCGGGCAGGTCGGCCGGGTGGCGGATGCCGTCATCGTCGGCAGCGCCATCGTGCGCCTGATCCACGAGCAGGCCTCGGCGGCCGGCGGCATGAACGCCCAGGGGCTGGAGGCCGTGCGCGGCTTTCTCGCCGAGTTGCGCGCGGCCGTGGAAACGGCGCGCCACTAACGACACACACCTACGGTCGCTCCACCGCGAGGATCGCGTTGGGCCGGCCCGAGAACGACATCATCCTGGGAGAGTTCGAGCATGAGCTGGCTGGACAAACTGATTCCATCACGCATCCGAACGGAAAGCACCGGCAAGCGCGGTGTGCCGGAAGGCCTGTGGGTCAAGTGCGACGGCTGCGATGCCGTGCTCTACCGCGAGGAGCTGCGACGCAACCTCGAGGTGTGCCCCAAGTGTGGACACCACATGCGCATCGCTGTGCGCGCCCGTCTGGATGCGTTTCTCGACGAAACCGGTCGTGAGGAGTTGTTCGCCGACATCTCACCGGTGGACATGCTCAAGTTCCGCGACCAGAAGAAATACCGCGACCGCATCAGCGCGAGCCAGAAGAAGACCGGCGAGAAGGATGCGCTGGTGGTCATGCGCGGCAGCACCAATGGCGTGCCGGTGATCGCCACGGCGTTCAACTTCGCCTTCATGGGCGGCTCGATGGGCTCGGTGGTCGGCGAGAAGTTCGTCCGCGCCGTCGAGGCGGCGATCCAGAACCGCTGCGCCCTGGTGGTGTTCACCGCCTCGGGCGGGGCGCGCATGCAGGAAGCGCTGTTCTCGCTGATGCAGATGGCCAAGACCTCGGCGGCGCTGACCCGCCTGTCGAAAAAGCAGCTGCCGTTCATCGTGGTGCTGACCGACCCGACCATGGGCGGCGTCTCGGCCTCGCTTGCCATGCTCGGCGACGTGCAGATCGCCGAACCCAATGCGCTGATCGGCTTTGCCGGTCCACGCGTGATCGAACAGACCGTCCGCGAGACCCTCCCCGAGGGCTTCCAGCGCAGCGAATTCCTGCTCGAGCACGGCGCGATCGACATGATCGTGCCCCGCGACGAGCTGCCGCAGACCGTCGCCCTGTTGGTGGCCAACCTGCAGAAAAAGGACCTGCCCCGCGAGCGTGCCACCGCCGCCTCGTGACCAGGCGCACCGTTCTGCCAGTCCTGACAGTCACCTGCCGGGGTCGGATGTCGTGAGCCGTTCGGTCGATGCCTGGCTCGAGGCGTTGCTCGAGCGCGATCCCAACCGGATCGAACCGGGGGTCGAGCGTTGCCGGCGCCTCACGCGTGACCTGCTGGGTGACCGTCCGGCCGCCTGCGTGATCACCGTGGCCGGCACCAACGGCAAGGGATCGAGCGTGATGATGGCATCGGCCATCTGTCGCGCGGCGCGCTATCGAGTGGGCAGCTACACCTCGCCGCACCTGGTCGACGTGCGCGAGCGCTTTCTGATTGACGGCGAGATGGTCGATGCGCACGCCCTGGTTCGCGCATTCGAACGCATCGAGCGCCACCCCGACAGCGACGCCTTGACCTATTTCGAGTGGCTGACGGTGGCGGCGTTTCTGGTGTTTGCCGAGGCGGGCGTCGACGTCTGGGTGCTCGAGGTCGGCCTGGGTGGTCGGCTGGACGCGGTCAATGCCCTGGATGCCGATCTCGCCCTGATCACCGCCATCGGGCTTGATCACCAGGATTGGCTGGGCGAAGGGCGTGAGGCCATCGGCGCCGAGAAGGCCGGCATTCTGCGCGCCGGCCAGCCGGCGGTGTATGTCGATCCCGACCCGGTCGATTCGGTGGCCGTGTCCGCCGCGCGTCTCGGTGCGGACATGCTGTCGCTCGGCGCGGATTTCAGTGTCTCTGCCGATTGCCCGACCCCGGATCACGTCGGACAGCCGGTCTTCGGCCTGGTCCGCGGCGATCGGATCATCTGCCTGCCACGACCGGCGCTTGTCGGGCGGCACCAGTGGAATAACGCCGCGGGCGTCGTTGCGTTGTTGCAACACCCGCGCAGTCCGCTTGCCATCCCGGATGAGGCCGTCCGGCAGGGGCTGGAAACGGTCCGCCTGGCCGGTCGGCTGGAGCGATTCGTCGACCGCGGGCGGACGGTGATCTTTGACGTGGCCCATAATGTCGAGGCGGCCCGCACACTCGCCGCGGCGTTGGAGGCCAAGCCCGCCGGCCGGCGTCTGGCGGTGTTTTCGGCCCTGGATGACAAGCCGATCGAGGCAGTGGTCCAGGTATTGGCCGACTGTTTCGATGCCTGGTGGATCGCCCCGCTTGCGGAACCGCGGGCGGCCGGGATTGGTCGGATCGAGTCGGCGCTGGCGAAGGCCGGCGCGGACCGGGTCAACCGTGAAGCCGACCTGTCGGGTGCGTATAATGCGGCGCTTGCCGAGGCCCGCGAGATCGACGAGATCGTGGTGTTCGGTTCGTTCCACGTGGTCGGTCCATTGCGGGCGCGACTCGATACGCGAGACAATGCCGGGCATTGAAGCGCCCCCGTCGCAACGAGGCAAAGAGGACGCCGTGGCAGAGCAAACCGAATCAAGCTGGACCGAGTCGCGTTTCCGCCAACGATTGGTGGGCGCCTCGGTGGTGGTGGCGCTGGCCGTGCTGCTGTTGCCGTTGTGGCTCGATGGCAGTGGTATCGACAGCCTCCGGGTGCAGACCGCCCCGGAAAAGCCCGAGGTCGAAGGCGTCGAGCGCATCGAGGTGCCGCAGCCGCCCGGCGAGACGGGCGAGCCACTCGAAAACCCGCCCACCTCGCTGTTCCCCGATCAGACACCGATCGAGGCCCGCGAGGCGTCCGGCTCGGACGCGGCCCGGTCGGGCGGCGAATCCGTGGAGGAAAGCGAAGAAGCCGCGGCATCGACGCCCGAGGAGATGATGCCCGAATCCGAGGGGGAAGCCGTCGAACCGGCGAGCCAGGCGGCCGATGAGGTGTCGGTTGTCGAGTCGGCACCGGAACCGGCCCGGCGCGACGAGGACGCGGAATCCGAGTCGGCCGAGGACTCCGCTGCCGCCCAGGCCGATAAGGCGGATGAGGATTCGTCGGCGGACGACCTTCCGGAGAGTTCGGCCAGCGGCGAATACGTGGTGCAGCTGGGCAGCTTCTCCGACGAGCGGAACGCGCGCGCACTGGCCGAATCGGTCGAGTCGTCCGGCTTCGACGTGTCGGTGACGCCGCTGTTCTCGGAGCAGGGCACGGTCTGGCGCGTGCGCGTCGGCCCTTATGCCACGCGTGACCTGGCCGGCGAGGCCACCGAACGACTGCGCCAGCGCATTGGCCGCGACGGACTGGTGATGACCAAGTGAGCAGGGCGGAAGGACGCGTGATCGATCGGGCAGGGAGGACGCCATGACGATGGTCGACTGGATACTGCTGGCAATCGTCCTGATCTCGACGGCGATTGCCCTGGTACGGGGCTTCGTCAAGGAGGTGGTCTCGCTGATCACCTGGATCGCGGCGTTCGGTATTGCGCTGGCGTTTTCGCAGACGGCCGCCGTGCTGGTGCCCGAGGCGGTAGACATTCCGTCCGCGCGGGTGGCGATCGCCTTCGTGGCGCTGTTCGTGGTGGTGCTGATCCTGGGCGGAATCATCAACTGGGCGATCTCGAAGCTGGTCGAGACGACCGGCCTGTCCGGCACGGATCGATCGGTCGGGATGGTTTTCGGCCTGCTGCGTGGCGTGTTGATCGTCGCCGGACTGCTGCTACTGGGCGGGTTCACGGCCCTGCCGAAGGAAGAATGGTGGCAGGCATCCATGCTGATACCGCACTTCCAGGTGGTATCCGAGTGGCTGCTGGCGATCCTGCCGGCGGACGTTGCCCGCAACGTGCAGTGGTGACGATCCCCTTGGACGACAACGTGGCAAGGACAACGTGGCGATCTGCCGGACGCAGATCGCCTTCGGGTCGACCCCGAATCACGCCGGAACGGTCGAACGACCGCTCCGGCGTCGCCGTTTCGGCCTCGGGCGGGACCGCCCGAGCCGAGGCCTTTTGACTTTTTGCACGGTTACATACCGAGGTGGTTTGACGCATGTGCGGCATTATTGGGATGGTGGCGAAATCGCCGGTGAATCAGGCGCTGTATGACGGTCTGACCGTATTGCAGCACCGGGGTCAGGATGCGGCGGGCATCCTCACCTCCGACGAGGAACGGCTCTTTCTCCGCAAGGAAAACGGTCTGGTCAAGGACGTCTTCCACACCCGTCACATGCGCCAGCTGATGGGCAACATGGGTATCGGCCACGTCCGCTACCCGACGGCCGGTTGTGACTCCTCGGCCGAGGCGCAGCCCTTCTACGTCAATGCGCCGTTCGGCATCGCGATGGGGCACAACGGCAACCTCACCAACGTCGACGAGCTGCGCGCCGCCGTGGTGGCCGAGGATCGTCGCCACCTCAACACGAATTCCGATTCCGAGGTGCTGCTCAACGTCTTCGCCCACGAGCTGGGTGCCATCGCCGGAGCGCGTCCGACCGCCGATGACGTCTTCGCCGCGATCACCAACGTCCATCGCCGGGCCCGCGGTGCCTACGCCGTGATCGGTCTGATCGCCGGCGAGGGCGTGTTCGCCTTCCGCGATCCGCGCGGCATCCGCCCGGTCTGCTACGGCAAGCGCGAGACCGAGCATGGCGCCGAGTACATGATCGCCTCCGAGTCGGTCGCGATCGAGGCCGGCGAGTTCGAACTGGTCCGCGACCTCGCTCCCGGCGAGGCCATCTTCATCTCCCGCGAGGGCGAAGTGACGCTGCGCCAGTGCGCCGACAATCCGCAGTACGCCAGCTGCATCTTCGAGTACGTCTACCTCGCGCGTCCGGATTCGATCATCGACGACGTCTCGGTCTATCGGGCCCGCATGCGCATGGGCGAAATGCTGGCCGAGAAGATCCAGCGCGAGTGGTCCCACCACGATATCGACGTGGTGATCCCGATCCCCGACACCAGCCGCACCGCGGCGCTGGAGATCGCGGTCAACCTGAACCTCAAGTACCGCGAAGGCTTCGTCAAGAACCGCTACATCGCACGCACCTTCATCATGCCGGGCCAAGCCAAGCGCAAGCGCTCGGTGCGCCAGAAGCTCAACGCGATCGACCTCGAGTTCCGCGGCAAGAACGTGCTGCTGGTCGACGACTCCATCGTGCGCGGCACCACCTCCAGCGAGATCATCCGCATGGCCCGCGAGGCCGGTGCCAAGAAGGTGTTCATGGCCTCGGCCGCGCCGGCGGTGCGCTACCCCAATGTCTACGGCATCGACATGCCGGCGGCGGACGAGTTCGTCGCCCACAACCGCGATGTCGACGCGATCCGCGATGCGATCGGCGCCGACGACCTGATCTACCAGGACCTCGAGGACCTCAAGGAGGCCGTGCGCCAGGGCAACCCGACGCTCAACGAGTTCGACTGCTCCTGCTTCACCGGCGACTACGTCACCAACGACATCGACACCGCCTACCTCGACAACCTGGCGAGCAGCCGTGCCGACAGCGAGCGCGACAAGGCCAACGGGGCGGCCGGGGCGTCACGGCGCTCCCGGGATATCGTCTCCGTCGGTCTTTACAATGACCAGTAGCCGTGTGGGGCTGGCGTGGTGCGCTGCCGTCTCGTTCGTGGTCCTGACCGCGTTCGCTGGGCCGTCGATGGCATCGGCGGGTGAGTCGGCTGCCGTGACCGTTGCCGAAACCAGCGTGCCCGACCGGGTGGCCCGTTCGGCGGCCGCAATGGCCGACCGGCTCGCCGCCAACGGGAAGGCGGGCGACCAGGCGCTGGTCGTCGACGTGCCGGGGCAACGGCTCTACCTGTACGAATCCGGCGAACTGGTCGGGTCCTTCCCGGTATCCACTGCCGAGAAGGGCACCGGTAATCGGGAAGGCAGCCTGCAGACGCCGCTGGGCCTGCATCGGGTGGATCAGAAGATTGGCGCCGATGCCCCTCGCGGCATGATCTTTCGTGGTCGCAAGCCCACCGGCGAGCTGGCCGAGATCCTGACGGGACCGGACGAGCGCGCCGCGCGCGACGACGTCACCACCCGCATCCTCTGGCTTGAGGGCCTCGAACCCGGCGTCAATCAGGGTGGCGAGGTCGACTCCAAGCAGCGCTACATCTACATCCACGGCACGCCGGAAGAGGGCCGTATCGGCCAGCCGGCCTCGCACGGTTGCGTGCGCATGACCAACGCCGACGTGATCACGCTGTTCGACCGCGTCCGGGAAGGCGCGCTGGTCGACATCATCGATTAAACCCGTTTTTCGGAGACCCGATCCATGCCCGATTATCGTTCCAAGACCACCACCCACGGCCGCAACATGGCCGGTGCCCGCGCCCTGTGGCGCGCGACGGGCGTGAAGGACGACGATTTCGGCAAGCCGATCATCGCGATCGCCAATTCGTTTACCCAGTTCGTGCCGGGCCACGTCCATCTGAAGGACATGGGCCAGCTGGTGGCGCGCGAGGTGGAGAAGGCCGGCGGGATCGCCAAGGAATTCAACACCATCGCGGTCGATGACGGCATCGCCATGGGCCACGGCGGCATGCTGTACTCGCTGCCCAGCCGCGACATCATCGCCGACTCGGTCGAGTACATGGTCAATGCCCACTGTGCCGACGCGCTGGTGTGCATCTCCAACTGCGACAAGATCACCCCGGGGATGCTCAACGCCGCCATGCGTCTGAACATCCCGGTGGTGTTCGTCTCCGGCGGGCCGATGGAGGCAGGCAAGACCCGGCTGTCGCCGGATTCCGACGAGGTGATCAAGCTCGACCTGGTCGACGCCATGGTCCAGGCGGCGGACGACTCGGTCTCCGACGAGACGCTCGCGCAGATCGAGCGCTCGGCCTGCCCGACCTGCGGGTCCTGCTCGGGCATGTTCACCGCCAACTCGATGAACTGCCTCACCGAGGCGCTGGGCCTCTCCCTGCCGGGTAACGGCTCGCTGCTGGCCACGCACGCCGACCGTCGCGAGCTGTTTCTCGAGGCCGGCCGCCAGATCGTGCGTCTGGCCAAGGCGTACTACGAGAACGACGACGCCTCCGTGCTGCCGCGCTCGATCGCCACGCGCGAGGCGTTCGAGAACGCCATGGCGCTCGACATCGCCATGGGCGGCTCGACCAACACCGTGCTGCACCTGCTGGCCGCGGCACGCGAGGGCGAGGTCGAGTTCGACATGACCGACATCGACCACATGAGCCGCAAGATCCCGCACCTGTGCAAGGTCGCGCCGAGCACGGCCCAGTACCACATGGAGGACGTGCACCGTGCCGGCGGCGTGATGGCGATCCTGGGTGAGCTCGACCGGGCGGGTCTGCTGCACAACGACATCCCCACCGTGCATAGCAAGACCGTCAAGGACGGGCTGGACCGTTGGGACATCGCGCGCGAGACCGCCTGCGACGAGGCCAAGAGCCGTTACCTCGCCGGTCCGGCCGGCATCCCGTCCCAGACCGCGTTCTCGCAGGACACCCGTTGGCCGAGCCTGGACATCGATCGCGCCAAGGGTTGCATCCGCGACTACGAGCACGCGTACTCGAAGGACGGTGGCCTCGCCGTGCTGTTCGGCAACATCGCCCGCGACGGTTGCATCGTGAAGACCGCCGGCGTGGACGAGTCCATCCTCAAGTTCACCGGCCGGGCGCGCTGCTTCGAGTCGCAGGATGCCGCCGTCGAGGCGATCCTTGGCGACCAGATCGTCGCCGGCGACGTGGTCGTGATCCAGTACGAGGGCCCCAAGGGCGGGCCGGGCATGCAGGAAATGCTCTATCCGACCAGCTACCTGAAATCCAAGGGCCTGGGCAAGGAGTGCGCGCTCTTGACCGACGGGCGTTTCTCCGGCGGCACCTCGGGCCTGTCGATCGGCCACGCCTCGCCGGAGGCGGCGGCCGGCGGCGAGATCGCGCTGGTGGAAGAGGGCGACACCATCGTCATCGACATCCCGGAGCGCACGATCCACCTGGATATCAGCGACGCCGATCTCGCGCATCGTCGCGAGAAGATGATCGAGCGCGGCGATGCCGCCTACAAGCCGGTCAATCGCCAGCGCTACGTCAGCCAGGCGCTCAAGGCCTACGCGGCGTTGACCACCTCGGCCTCGCTGGGCGCGGTGCGGGATCTCTCGCAGATCGGCGTGAAGTAAGGCGGTGACGGTCGGGACCTACATCCCGCCGCATTTCCGCCAGGACGATCCGGCGGTGATCGCCGAGGTGGTGGCGACCCATCCGTTCGCCGCCCTGGTACTCGGCGACAAAGGGCAGATGCCGTGCGTGCATCTGCCCTTTCTGCTTTTTGGCGAGGCGACACGGCCCGAGACCTGGCGGTTCGAGTCGCATCTCGCGCGGGCCAACCCGGTCGCCGAGGCATTGGCGGACGGTCGCGAGTTGTCCGCCATCCTCATCTTCACCGGCCCGGACGCCTACGTCTCGCCGCGCTGGTACGTCGATGCGCGCGAGACCAGCGTGCCGACCTGGAACTACCAGTCGGTGCACGTGCGCGGCCGTGCGCGACTCGCGGGCGAGGGCGACCCCGACTGGCTCGACCGCCATTTGCACGACCTGATCGACACCCACCAGGCGCGGATCGGCGGCGATCCGTTCGACTGGGATCACCTTCCCGACCGGCAGATCGCCGGGATGAAGGCGGCGATCGTCGGCATCGAGCTGTTGCCCGAACGGATCGAGGGGATCGAGAAATTCGCGCAGAACAAGACGGCCGCCGACCGGGACGGGGTGATCGACGGGCTGCACCGTCGTGGAGATGCCGAGTGCGATGCGATGGCCGATTTGATGCGTGCGAGGGACAAGGGATGACCATCCGGCTCGATCGACGCCGTGATTACGTTCGGTCAGCCCGAGTGGGTGGATGGTCTATAAGCCTTGTGTGGGCATGAGGTTCCTGGCGGGGGGACTCCCGGGGCACGATGCCCTTTCGGCGGCTAGCGGAGAACGGCATATGAATCGACGACAAGCGCTCGGCCTGATCGTGGTCGGCGGCCTGTTGGCAAACCGCTCGGCCCAGGCCGATTTCGCCAGCGACATGCTGAAACGGCTGGAGGGCCTCGGCAGTGGCGGCGCTCCCCAGTCCCCATCGGTCGCCTCCGGCCTGACGCAGGGGGAGATGGATCAGGGCATCCGGGAAGCCCTGAGCAAGGGCGTCGAGGTCGCCGTCCGGCAACTGGGGCGAGAAGGCGGCTACCTCAACGACCCGCAGGTGCGTATTCCGTTGCCGGGCTATCTACAGAAGGCCGAGGGGGTGTTGCGCAGCCTGGGACAGGCTGGGCTGGCCGACGAGTTCGTCGGGACGATGAACCATGCCGCGGAACAGGCGGTGCCCGAGGCGACCGACGTCTTCCTTGGCGCGATCAAGCGCATGAGCCTCGATGACGTGCGGGGCATCGTGGAGGGGCCGAACGATGCCGCCACCGCGTATCTTCGGCGCAGCAGTTCCGATGAGCTGACCACGCGTTTTCGACCGATCGTCGAGGCGGCGACCGACCGGGCCGGCGTCACGGTGGCCTACAAGCAGATGATGGACCGCGCCGGTCCGATGGGGCAAATGCTCGCGGGTGACACGGACCTGGACGGCTACATCACCGAGAAGGCGCTCGACGGGCTGTTTCTCAAGGTCGCGGAACAGGAAAGGCTGATCCGCACCGAACCTTACGCCCGCACCACCGATCTGCTGAAAAAGGTGTTCGGCGGCCGATAGATCGCCGGGGGCGCATTCAGGCAGTGGTTCAGCTGTCTTGCCAACGCCGTCGGATCAGCCGCGGCAACCGGCGCAGGAAACCTGCCAGCAAGCGCAGGTGCATCCAGATCAGGAGCCGATTGTCCCGCCCGTAGCGGAAGTGCGAGACCCCGTCGGACTCGGCATCGAAGTAGCGCACGGGCGCGTCCATGTTCACCAGTGGCAGTCCTCGCCAGGCCAGGCGCACCGCGGCCTCGGGGTCGAAATCGAAGCGTCGCATCCAGCGGGTTTCCGACATCACCGCGACCAGATCGTCGATCGGGTAGACCCGCATGCCGAACAGCGAGTCGCCAATGCCCGCCCAGAGCGTTTCCAGGTTTGCCCAGAAATTCGAGACCTTGCGCCCCTGTACGCGCAATGCCGGGGCGTCGGCCGAGAACACCGGCCGACCCAGGATCAGGGCCTCGGTTTGATCGCCGGCGGCGCCGATGAACGCGTCGATACGGTCGGCCGGGTGTTGCCCGTCGGCATCCAGGGTGAGTGCATGGGTGAAGCCCTGGGCACGCGCGCCCTGTAGTCCAGTCAGCACCGCGGCCCCCTTGCCGCGGTTCGTCTCGTGGCGCAGTACCGTCACCTGCGGGAAGCGCTGCGCCAAGTCCGCCAGGCGCCGACGGGTCGACTCGTCGCTGCCGTCATCCACGATCCAGACGGGCAAGCCGCTGCGGGAGGCCGCCTCGACCGTGGTGTCGATGCGTGCCCCGGGGTTGTAGCAGGGGATCAGGATCAGGGGGGCGAAGTCTGGGGTCGAACTCATGCCACCTCCAGTGCCTGTCGATAAGCGGCGTGCCATGCCTCGGCCTCGGCGCGCGGTTCGGCATGCATCGACGGGCGGTTGGCAAGTGGTGCCACGCTCAGTCGCACAGGCACGCGGGGCGGGCTCCACAGGGGGTCGTCCTTGCCCAGCAGCGGCGAGTCGTAGCGGAACAGGAAGGCATGGATGGGTGCCTCGGCACGTTTGGCCAGCATGAAGGCGGCCGGGTGAAAGGCATCCACGCTGCCTCCACTGGCTCGACGCGTGCGCGAACTCTCCGGGAACAGCAGCACGTGGCACCCGGCGCGAATCGCCGCACGCCCACCCAGCATCATCTCGACCGGGTTGTCGTTCGGCAGGTAGCCCGCCAGGCGCGCCGGCAGGGCAAGCAGCGGGTTCTTCAACAGCCCGGCGCGCATGACACAGACGACGTTGGGGGCGTGGGCGAGTACCACCAGGGCGTCGAGCAGGGACGGGTGGTTGGCAATCACCACCCCCGGCTTGCTCTGCCGCAACGGCTCGAGTGCGGCGGTGTGGAAGCGACAGCCGCCGATCAGGGTCAGCCAGCCGCGGTAGAGCCGCATGGCCTGATGGATGACCTGTCGGGTCATTCGCGCACGCCGGTCGCCGCGAACCAGCAGCAGGAGCACGGCCAGCGGCAGCCACCCGATCAGCAGGACGCCCAGACCCCCGAAGCCGAGGATCAGGACGGGGACACCCCAGGGGCGTCGCCAGCCGGTTTTCACGGAATGATTACCGCTCACAGGTGCGTCCACGGGGCATGTTCGACCACATCGTTGCCACGCGGCTGGCGCAGGGTGGCCTCGATCTCGACCAGCAGGTCCGCGCGGCAGATGTCCGCCCGCAGGAACATGACCTGGCTGGGTCCGCTCAACCACTGCGTCAGCCGTTCGCGTGCCGGCTCGAGGTCCTGGGGGTGACGGAGATAGACCCGGATCAGGGCGCTGGCGTCGAAGTCGAACGCGGCGCTGCCGGCGGTCCGTTCGGCATTGGCCACCTGGCGCACCGCCTCCAGGTTGGCCAGGGTTTCGTCGATCTGGGCGTGGATGTCGCCGACATGACGGGTCGCATGCCCGGTGATCGACGCGGTCCCGGAGATGAAAAGCCAGTCATGGACGGGGCCGCGGGCGATGGCGGCGCGAGCGAAGATCGGGCTCTTGGGACCGTAGTTCGGCGGGTAGCGGTAGGCGCTGACCTGGCGCGGATTCTCGATCGGCGTGGCCGGCGTGTTCGCGGCGAGGAAGATCAGGCGGCCCGAACCGCCCTCGTCGCTACCCAGCGCGCAGGCCGCCGGTGCGCTGGTGGCGACGTCGCGGCCGGTGGCGGAAAATGCGGCGGCGCGGCCCTGATTAAACAGCCGGTAGCGTTCCAGGCCAGTCTCCGGGTCGTCCGCGTTGATCGCCGGCAGGTACTGCCACACCCGCCACAGGTGCGGGGTATTCGACTGCTCGAGCAGGTCGAAGAGTTGCCGGTAGGCCCGTTCGGTGCCGTCCGCGAGGCCCGCCTGCTCGTCGAGTTCGATCACCCCGAAGGAAAAGCCGCGGCTGGTCGCGAGGCAGTGCCCGACACCCGTTTTCGTCTCGACCTCCTGGTCGAGCAAAAAGCCCTCGGCAGCGTCACCCGGTTTGCCCGCAAGCCACTCAAGCGGCAGTTGGACGACACAGCCCTGGCCCGCTGAGACCGGCCGATCCGGCAGGGTGATTACCCCGAGCGGCGAGGGCACTGCTCCTCGCCGGGTTTCCGGGCTGGGCATCGAGGCGCTCATCGGTTGATCAGGAATCCTGACTGACCGGCTGGACCTTGCGGCGATGGGCCCACCAGTCGCGCAGTGAGTGGCGCAGTCGAGCCAGCGAAGTGAGGTAGTAGATGCCCTTGAGGGTGGCGATCGAGCGCCAGATGGGCGTGCCGCGATAGATATCGGCGGCCAGCAGCGAGATCAACGCTTCCTTCACGCGGAAGATATTGCGCGGCCCCATGAACAGGTCGCGCATGACCGGCTTGGTGATCCGGTAGATGAACCAGGAGAACTCCTTCGGTCCGTGGCGTACCTGGCGGTCGTAGGTTTTGAGGGCCTGTTTCGCCCGGGCCGGCTCGCGCAGGACGGTATCGATGGCATCGGCGCCGAACACGCCGCTCTGCATCGCGAGCATCACGCCGCTGGAGAAGACCGGGTCGATGAACATGAAGGCATCGCCCACCAGGATGAAGCGATTGCCGTGGGTGCGGTCGGCCGAGTAGGAGAAGTTGCCGGTGGCCTGCACGTCACGCACCAGTGAGGCGTCGGCCAGGCGACGCTTGAGTTCCGGCACGGTGTCGATGTTGTCGAACAGGAACTGCTCGAGCGACCGACCCTGGCGGGATTTCATGTGGTACGGCCAGGTGACCATGCCCACGCTGGTGACCCCGTTTTTCAACGGGATGAACCAGAACCAGCCGTGGTCGAACCAGAACAGGGTGATGTTGCCCTCGGTCTTGCCCGGGTTGCGCTTGGCGTCGCGAAAATGGCCGAACACCGCCGCGCTGTTGTGCTTGCGGCTGCGGCGCTTCCAGCCGTGGCGGTTGGCCAGGAAGGTATCGCGGCCGGTCGCATCGGCGACGAAGGCGGTGCGCCAGGTTTTCCGGTTGCCGGCTTCGTCGCGGGTGGTAACGGTGGCGTGATAGTCGCGTCCCTGGTCGTCCGTCCGCGCCGGGTCGTGAAAGTCGATGTCGACCACCGTGGTGCCCTCGGCCGTGCGCACGCCGTGGCGCGAGGCGTTGCGGAACAGGATGCGGTCGAATTCCGCGCGCTCGACCTCGTAGGCCTTGGGCATCGACTTGTCCCAGGCCTCGCCGAAATTGTAATGCTGGGTGTGATCGTGCGCCGGCGAGACGAACTCGGCCCCCCACTTGTCGATGCCGATCTCGGCGATCTCGTCGGCCACCCCCAGGGTCTCGAATAGTTCGAGGTTCGCCGGCAGCAGTGATTCGCCGATATGAAACCGCGGATGGTGTTCCTTTTCGACCATCACCACGTCGTGGCCCTTGCGCGCGAGCAGGGTGGAGAGGGTCGAGCCGCCCGGGCCCCCGCCGACCACGAAGGTGTCGCAATAGCCGGCGTCGACGGCTGCCCGCTCGTGGTTGGGGTTCTGGTCCGTGGCGGTTAGGTCCTGTTCGTGCATGCGGTCGGCCTTGGTGGCGGTGATCGGTGTGTCGGGGTGACGGCCAGTCGATGGCCCGATGGCCGGTCCTGGCGGGGCGTTATGATCGGAGTCCGGGCAGGTCGCGTCAACTTCGATGGGGTGGCGAACGATTGGCGCGTCGTTGGCCGGCCGAACCCGTCGCTGCCCGGCGTCCCGGAGACGTCGCGGAAAGGCGCGTTCGCTTGAATGCGCGGGTCGGGGCGTGCGATAGTCGCGCGCACTCAGGGAAACTCTGCACGATTCGATGTCATCTCTGGCTCGCGGGTTTGCCCGCAATCAAGGCGCCGGACCGAAGGCGGGCCCGGGGCGATCACTTGGGCCCGTCGAGGGACGGCAACGCCGAGTGCGGGCAAGCCCGCAAGCCCCTTCGGGCGGGCCTCCAAGGACCCATCGGCGGCGTTGCCGCCCTTGTAAAGGCGACGAGCCCTTCACGGCGGACTGCGCCTTGCACCTGGGCCCTGGGAGATCCCGCAGAGACGTCATCGAATCGTGCAGAGTTTCCTTACGCACACGCCGGGGGACGAAATCAGGGTGGCATCGGTCGATCGAGGACGAGACGCGAGCGCGACGCCGCGGGCGTGGTGGCGGGAACTGGGGCGACGGATGGCCTGTTGCTGGTTCTTGAAGGGGCTTGGGACGACCCTGATGATGACCCTGTTCTTCATGGCCTACTTCCACCTGCTGGCCGCGCCGGTGACCGAGCCCTTGGTCATGCCGCAAACCTGGGTCGACCGGCAGGTGGTGTTCGAGCCGGCCTTTTTCTACCTGTATGCCTCGCTGTGGGTCTACGTCTCGCTGGTGCCGGCCCTGATGCCCGATCGGGCCACCCTGGTGCGCTACGGGGTCGCGATCGGCGCGCTCTGCCTGGCCGGGCTGGCGGTGTTCCTCGCCTTTCCCACCAGCATCGAGCGCGATCCGACCCTGTGGGCCGGTGAGCCGGCCTTCGCCTGGCTCGCCGCCGTCGACAGCAGTGGTAACGCCTTTCCCTCCCTGCACGTCGCCACCGCCCTGTTCAGCGCCTTCTGGATGGATCGCCTGATTCGTTCCATCGGCATGCCGAACTGGTGGCGCGTCGTCTCGGCGCTGTGGGCGCTGGGCATCGTCTATTCCACGTTGGCGATCGCCCAGCACGTGTTCCTGGACGTCGTCGGCGGCGTCATCCTGGCACTCGCCTTCGTCTGGTTGTCGGCCAACCGGCTCTCGGCGGCGGGTATGACCATGGCGCGCGACGAGTCGTCCCGTGACCGGCTCGGCGTTTCCCCTCAATCCTCGCCCGAGGTCGATCGATGAGCATGCACGAGGCCAACGGGCCGCTGCCGCCACTCGCCCTCTCGGCCCTGACGGTCACCACGGCCGCCGGGCCGGGCAAGGGCGCATTGCTCGACGCCTTGCGCGCGCGTCGCGGCGCGCTGGCGCCCTGCGATTTCCTCGACGTGGACCTGCCCACGTGGATCGGGCGGGTCGCGGGGCTTGAATCGGTTTCCCTGCCCAGTGCCCTGGCCGATTACGATTGCCGCAACAACCGGCTGGCCGAGCTCGCCCTACAGCAGGACGGCTTTGGCGAGGCGGTAGCCGAGGCCGTTCGACGCTACGGCGCCCATCGCATCGGCGTGGTGCTCGGTACCAGCACCTCCGGCATCCTGCACACGGAGCTAGCCTTCCACGAGCGCGACCCGGCGACCGGGGCGTTGCCGAGCCCGCTCCATTACGCCACCACGCACGAGCTGTCCTCCGCGCCGCGCTACCTGCGCAAGCGCCTGGGGCTCGCCGGGCCGATCTACGCGGTGTCCACCGCCTGTTCGTCGAGCGGCAAGGTCTTCGCCAGCGCGCAACGACTGATTGCCGCCGGCGTCTGCGATGCGGTGGTGGTTGGCGGCGTGGACAGCCTCTGCCTGACCACCCTGTACGGGTTCGCCTCGCTGGAACTGACCTCGACCGGGCCCTGTCGCCCCGGCGACGTGGAACGCGACGGCATCTCCATTGGCGAGGCCGCCGGCTTTGCACTGGTCGAGCCCGCACCGGCGGCCACCAACCGCGGTGAGTCATCGCTTTGCCTGTTCGGTGTCGGCGAAAGCGTTGATGCCCACCACATGTCCTCGCCGCACCCCGAGGGGAAGGGGGCGGAGCTCGCGATGCGCCGGGCCCTGGACGCCGCCGGCAGAAGGTCCGATACGGTGGATTACGTCAATCTGCACGGGACGGCCAGTCGCGTGAACGACGCCGCCGAGGATCGGGCGCTCGAGGCCGTCTTCGGACCCGGGCAGGCCTGCTCCTCGACCAAGGGCTGGACCGGTCACACGCTGGGTGCGGCCGGCATTACCGGGTTGGTCACGGGGGTGTTGGCGATCGAGCACGGCTTCCTGCCGGGTACCCTCAACACCGAGCGCCGCGACCCGGCCTTCAGCGCCGACTACCTGCTGGCCAACCGCGACATGGCACCGCGGTGCGTGATGAGCAACTCGTTCGGCTTCGGTGGCAACAATTGCAGCCTGCTGTTCGGCAGAGCGGAGGAGGCGGCATGAACCTCTCGATTCGAGGCATCGGCTTTGTGGGCGCCGCGCTCGCCGACTGGACCGAGGCGGCCGCGGCGCTCAGGGGCGGTGATGCACCGGGTCACATGCCGCTCGCCGAGCTCGGGCGGGCGCTGAAGGCCGACCGCCTGCCGCGCACGGAGCGTCGCCGCGCCGGCAAGAGCACACGCCTGGCCATGACGGCCTGCTGGGAGGCGGTGGAGTCCGCGGGCCTGGACCCGGCCACCCTGCCCATGGTGTTCGCCTCGTCGACCGGGGATACCGAGGTGCTGACCCAGAGTTGCGCCTCGCTGGCCGAGCCCGAGCGCATGATCTCGCCGATCCGCTTTCACAACTCGGTGCACAACGCGGCCTCGGGCTACTGGTCGATCGCGGTGGGCGCACGCGAGCCGGCCACGGCGATCGCCGCGCACCACGAAACCGCCGCCGTGGGTCTGCTCGAGGCCGCCATGCAGGCCACGCTGGGGAACCAACCGGTGCTGCTCGCCGTCTATGACCTGCCGTTCCCCGAGCCGATGTGCCGGGCCGAACCGATCGCCGAGCCGATGGCCGTCGGGCTGGTTATTGCCCCGGCGCAAGCCGGTGATGTCCACCGAGTGACGCTTGGCATGGCCGAGGGAAACGGTCCGGTCGAGGGCGTCCTGGGTCACCCGGACTGGGAGCGCATGCGCCGCGGCGTGCCGGCCGGGCGCCTGCTGCCGTTGCTGGATGCCATCGCCCGGGGCGAGTCGCGGCAACTGCATCTGGTCATGGACGGAACCGACGGGCTCGAGGTCAACTATCAAGTGAATAACGCGACCCAACATCATGATCGATAAGGAAACGAAGTCCGCGCGACTCGCGCTGGTCACCGGGGCAAGTGGGGCGATCGGTGCGGCGATCGCCCGGCGGCTTGCCGCCGACGGATTCGATCTGTTGCTGCACGCCAACCGGAATCCCGAGCGGGTCGAGGCGCTGGCCGAACAATTGCGCGGACGGGGTGGTGAAGCGTCCGCGATCACCTTCGACGTGACCGACCCCGAGGCGGTGGAAAACGCCCTGGCGCCGATCCTGGCCGAGCGGCCGGTGCAGGTGCTGGTCAACAACGCCGGCATGCACGATGACGGTCCGCTGGCGGGCATGTCGGCGGCACGCTGGCGGGCGGTGGTGGATGTGTCGCTCAACGGGTTCCATCATGTCACCCAGCCCGTCCTGCTGCCCATGATCCGTACCCGCTGGGGCCGGGTGATCAATATCGCCTCGGTCAGTGGCCTGATCGGCAACCGTGGTCAGAGCAATTACGCCGCGGCCAAGGCCGGCCTGATCGGGGCGACGCGGGCCCTGTCGCGCGAAGTGGCCTCGCGCGGCGTGCTGGTCAATGCCGTCGCCCCCGGTCTGATCGAGACGCCCATGAGCGACGGCTCGGCGGCGAGCGAGGCGGTGAAGGATCACATCCCGATGCGGCGGGCCGGTCGTCCCGAGGAGGTGGCCGAGGTGGTTGGGTTCCTGGCCGGCGAGGCGGCGTCTTACGTCAGCGGCCAGGTGATCGCCGTCGACGGCGGCATGACCTGAGCGAGCCATGAGCTGCCGACAACTCAGGTCACCCGTTGGGCCATGTGTCTGGCGACGAGTCGGGCCATGAGCGTCGATCGCGCGACGGATGTCCGCCCACCCGTCATGCTCAGCTTCGACGACGGCCCACGCTCGGGCTCGACCGAGGCGGTGCTTGATGTGTTGGCCCGCCGCGGCGCGGGCCTTGGCCACCCGGATGAACCGCTGCGCGCCGCGTTCTTCACCCTGGCGCGCAACCCCCACCGCTGGCTTGCCCGGCGCTTGTTGTTCGCCCCCTACGAATGGTGGACCGAGAAGGGCAGCCTCGAGGATTACCCCGTGGTCGCCCGCCGGATCGTGGCCGACGGGCACTGGCTGGGCAACCATGGCGCCGAGCACTTCTGGCCCCGTTGGCCGTGGTTCCGGCGCGAACGGCGGGTGCTTGCCGAATTGACGGAATGGCAGCGGGTGGCCGATTCCGTGGTGCCGGGTTGGCGTGTGCAGCCGGTACGCCTGGCCCGGGCGCCGTACCTGATTCGAACGCCCGGCTGGCGAGCCGCCTGCAAACTGGCCGGCCTGGTGGACGTGGGCGGGGTGACCAGCGGCGATGCCGATCCACGCGCCGGTTGCGACGAGGTGGCCAGCACGTTGCTCGCGCGCCTCGGAAGGCAGCATGAGGGGGATGGGGCCGCGAGCCGACCGGTGCTGCTGATCTTCCACGACATCCGTGAACTCACCGCCGACTGCCTGGATTGCTGGCTGGATGCGATCGTCGCGGCGGGGTACCCCCTGGTGGATTTCGACCCCGACCGGCTTTAAGCGCTTTCGCCCGGCTCGTTTCTTGAGCGCGTGGGCGGGCTCAGTCGCCGCTCAGCAGGACCGAGAGACCGCCGTCGAGTAGCACCGTCTCCCGGTGCGTTATCGAAAACCGGTAGCGCGCCATCTCGCCGACCTGTGCCTCGCAGGTCACGTCGATCCGCAAGGGATCGGGGAGATCATCGAACCGCCCCACGCGCGGGTTGAGATCGCTGGCCCGCGTGATCATGCCCTCGCGGGCCTGGTGGCTGTCCAGATCGCCATCCCCGACTACCCCCGCGCTCGCCTCGTCCGGCTGGCCTGTCGCCGTCAATGCCAG
The DNA here is from genome assembly GCF_023555375.1 of Guyparkeria hydrothermalis. Lineage (GTDB taxonomy): Bacteria > Pseudomonadota > Gammaproteobacteria > Halothiobacillales > Halothiobacillaceae > Guyparkeria > Guyparkeria hydrothermalis. The sequence goes on along the minus strand of NZ_JAJSEE010000004.1, from coordinate 14,664 downwards.
GTGCAGGGCCATCGCCTGGCCCGCCATTTCCACACCCGCGAACACGCCCAGTCGTTCATTTAGGCGCAACGGGTTGTCAGGGCGCTGGTGGGCGCGGGTCTCGCAGCTGATCGTGTTCTCCCCGCAGGACAACACGCGCTCGAGCTGGCATACCGCGCCTTGGTGCGGCAGGCGCTCGCCGATCGCGTGGGCGTCGAGGTGCGTGAAATCGGATGACGTCGGCATGGCTCAGGAATCCGGGGTCGTTGCGTTCGGGGTGTCGGCAAAGATCGCGGCGAGCAGCCAGGCGGCAAGCGCCCCCGGCGCCACGGTCGCACCGATCGCCTGCAGCACGGGGACGTGCGAGAACGCCAGCACGCCGAAGGCGCAGACGGTGGTCGCGGTCGCCAGGGTCAGGGAGGCCAGTGTGCGGGCATCGCGTTGCGCATCAATGCCCGTGTCGTCGTTGGGCCGGGGCTGGAAGAACAGCGCGTAATTCGAACCGATGGCCGCGACCAGCAGCAGCCCGACCAGGTGCAGCAGGGTCAGTTGTCCGCCGAGCAGAGCGTGACCGGCAAGCACCAACACGATCGCCAGCGTGATCGGCAGCAGGGTGCGCAACGTGTGTCGAGGATTGGCCTGGACCCACAGCAACAGCAGGACGATCGCGGCCGCGCCCAGTAGAGAGACCAGCAGGGTGGTGTGGAGGTAGCGGCCGTAGAGCCGGTTGGATTCGGCGAGCATGTCGATCAGCACGGCGGACTCGACCGGGGACAGCGCCTCGCGCAGCGCGCCGGTCTCGAGTGGTGTGCTGCTGTCCGCCGTGCGCAAGGTAATCATGGCCACCGACGGGTCGGTCCCGCTGGCCTCCGGCAATTGACCGGAGGCGGCCAGCCACAAGGGGGTGCCTTCGAGCGCCGTCAGGTCGATCAGGTCCGTCTCGCGTTGGCGCACCACGTCATCCACGAATCCCCCGAGGCGGTCGGTCGATACCGGCAGGTCGGCCAGCGCGGTATCCAGTCGACGCTCGAGTTCCTCGCGGGTGGGCAGGGCCCCCTGCCGGGCCTGCTGGGTGGCCTGCGAGGGGAGGATCGAGGTGGGCGAACGATACCCGGCCAGACGGCCCGCCTCGATTTCCTTGTCGAGGATCGCGGTGACGCGCTCGGCGGCGCGCAAGGCCGCCTCCCGATCCTCACCCCGGACCACCACGAGGTGGCGCGGGCTCGGCGAGCCCAGCTCGTCGCGCAGGCGGGCATCGGTCGCCTCCAGGCGCGGATCGATCGGGGCGAGCCCGGAGAGCGTGTCGCGCCAGAGCCCATCGTGCTGCCAGACGAGCACGATCACGGCGAGCCCACCCAGCAGGGCGGCCGGGACCCGTAGGCGGCGCAGGGAAGCGACGGGGCGGGCGAGCCGTCGTCCCAGGCCAGCGATGTCCGCCCGGGGCAGTTTCGGCCCCAGGATCGGCAGCACGAACCGCGTGACCAGTGCGGCGGTCAGCAGGCCGGTCATCGCGTAGAGCCCGATCTGCATCAAGCCCGGGAATCCCGAGAAGAGCAGGGCGGCGAACCCGATCAGCGAGGTGAGCAGGCCGAGGCGCACGGTGGGCCAGTAGGTCGTCAGCCAGTCGCGGCTGGTCGAGCCCGGCTGCGTCGTGTCCCGCTCCCCCTGCCGCGACTGGACGAAATAGTAGATGCTGTAGTCGATTGCCTCGCCCATCAGGGCGGTGCCAAACCCGATGGTGATGCCGTGGACCTCGTCGAATCCCAGGCCGACCACGGCGATCCCCACGGCCACCCCGCTGCCCACGGGCAGCAAGCCGGCGAGCAAGACGGGCACCGAGCGATAGGCGAGCAGCAGGACCAGGGTGACCAGCACGACGCTGATGGTCGTGAACAGGGTCACCTCGGCCTTGATGCGGTCGCGTGCCTCGATCGCGAACATGGGCGAGCCGGCAATCACCAGGCGCAGGGATGGGGCGATGTCATCGCGCATCGAGTGGAATGCCGCCTCGATACGATTCACGGCCCGGGCGAGCCCGTCGGTATCCGACCCGGAGGCGCTGGCCTGCGCGACCAGCAGCATGGTCGACCGTTCGGCGCCCGTCCACACCCCGCAGCAGCGGTCTGGTCCGCTGCCGGTCGATTGCCCGTCGATCAGCGCCAGCATTTCCCCCGTGGGATCGCGCGGAAACAGCTCCCGCGTGACATCGCCGAGGGGGGAATTCAGATCGGCGATCGACTGGCCGATGGCCTGTCGCAACCCGTCGACCGAGAAGCGTTCGTCGGTCACGTTGGGGCTGAGCAGGTAGCGATGCTCGAACAGGACGTGCCGCGCTCGCTCGCGGTCGCCCGCATCGCCGTTCTGCACGCTCGTGAAGGCCGGGTCGTTGGCGAGCGCCGCGTGCAACCGACGGCTCGCCTCGGCCCGGTGCTCGACCGTGCCGCCCTCGATGCCGATCAGGAAGGTGCGCGAGATGCCGCCCTGTTGGAGCTGGTCGACCAGCAGCCGTTGCTCCGGACTGGGGGAGGCGGGCAGGAAGGCGGACATGTCCGCGGTAAAGCGCGTCTGTGTGATCGAATAGACCGCCAGCAACAGCACCGAAAGCCACAGGCCGATGACGAGCGTGGGTCTGAGGAAGCGCGTCACGGCGAGGTGGGCTCCCGATCGGGCGCATCCCCCGCCGGGACGCCCAGGCGCATCACGCTGCGGTCACCGTTGGCGAATTCCAGCGTCATTCGCTCGACCTCGGCCCGCTGGTCCCGGAACTGGCCGATCACCTCGATTCGGCGAATGCGGTCGGCCAGTTCCTCGGTCAACGGCAGCAGGTTCAACTGCCAGCCATCCCCGGCGCGTTCGCGCAGCACCAGTTCGTAGTCGTCGCGCAATGCCTCGACCTGACCGTTGAGGATGCCGCGCAGGCTGGCCGCGAGGGCCGCCCCTTGCGGCGAGTCGTCAAGCGAAACGACCCGCTCGCGCCCGGCCGCCGAATAGGTCATTTCCTCGCCATCGAGGATGAGCGTGCGTGGTTCCGGGGCGAGTTGCTCCTGGACCAGGCGGTCGGGCGGCTCGAAGGCCAGTCGGCCGCTGGATTCCAGCGGCTCGTCGAGGATGCCGAGATAGCGCGTCTGCTCGTAGGTGGTGCTGTCCGCACCCCGGGCGGCAAGGGCCGCGGCGAGCGTCTCCAGCTCGATTGCCAGCGTCGGCAAGGGCAGGCACAGCAGGCCGGGAAGCAGCAGGGCCGGGGCAAGCAGCCGCCGCGCGATCGACGGGATCGGGGTCATGGTCGCTCCTGCGATGGGGGCGTGGTGGCGGTTTCTCGCTCATCCCGCGGTTGTTCCTGCCCAGGCTCGGCGCCCCAGAAATCGTAGAAGTTGAACCAGTTGCCCGGGTAGGCCCGGACCAGGGTTTCCAGGCGGTCGACGTAGCGGTCCATGGCCTCATCGACCGCGCGGGAACGATTGCGTCGCGGGAGATCGCGGAAATCGGCCAGTGGCTCGAAGTGGATCCGGTAGCGGTTGCCGCCCAGGTAGATGCCGGCCATGAGCAACAGTCGCTGGCGGAGGATCGCGGCCATGCGGAAGGGGCCGACCGCAAAGCGGGCCGGTTGACCGAGGAACGGACGGGTTCCCATCGGGTCACCCTCGAGACTGCGATCGGCGAGCATGCCGACCAGGTGTCCCTGTTCCAGGCGGGTGCCGGCCTCGAGCATGGAGTCGATGCGGCCCAACGGGATGATGTCCTGACTCCGCTCGGGGTTGAGCGCCTCGAGTACCTGCTGGATCTTCCGGGCGTTTTCCGGGTACATCATCATGCTGATCGGCAGGTCGCGTTCGAACCGTCCCATGGCCCGCAGGACGTCGAAGCTGCCAAAGTGCGCCCCGACCAGAATGGCGGGGTCGGGCGGATCGAAGCACTCGGCCCCGACCACCTCGACCTCGAACGCCTCGAAGCGATCACTCAGGAAGAACAGCCGGTCGTGGATGGTGCTGGCGAAATCGTGGAAATGCCGGTAGACCTCGCCCCATCGGGCCGGTCGGCCATGCACCCGGCCGAGGAAATCGCGACTGGCCCGGCGTGCGGCCGGTACGAACAGCAGGAAATACAGGCTGATCGGCGCGAGCAACAGCCGGCTCACCCGCCTGCCGGCTTTCAGCGAGACAAACGCCATCAGGCGGAGCAAGGCCGGATGGCCACGCTCCCGACGTGTCCACCAATGGGCCGCCGCGGTGTGCTCCCGACTCACGAGGTCACCTCCGGATCGTTGCCTTGCCGTGCTTCCAGCAACAGGTCGAGCACTACGTGGCGCTCCCCAGACGCGGGCGTGGCGACGACCTGCAGCCGGGTCCGGCCGCGGCGTGCGGGTTGTGTTTGGAGATGCAGCGGGATGCCCGGGCGCGCGGGGGCGGGAAAACGGGCCTGGCGCACGGCCATGGTGGCGGCCGGCACGCCGTCCGCGCCGTCAGTCGGACCGGCCGCCATGTTCGTGAGGCGATCGATGTACGCCGACATGGCCCAGTCGATCAGCATGGCGCCGGGCAACAGCGGGTTGTCCGGGAAGTGCCCGCGGAACACGGGCATCTCCGGCGACGGCGTCCACTCGGCCAGCGGTTGCGGTGAGTCGATCATCAACTCGCGTCCCGACGGGAAAACTCGGCGGCGTTACCGTCGGTCAGGATGGCCTCCAGGGCATCGCGCGTGATCTTGCCGGTGGCGTTGACCGGCATCTGTTCGACCAGCACGAGCGGGCGAGGGAGAAAGACCGGGTCGAGGTGTTCCCGCAACGCCTGACGGATTACCCCCGAGGTCAGACCGGGGGCGCGCACGATCGCGGCGAGCCGTTCGGGTCGCCGGCCGTCGCAGTCGGTTGCTTGCGGTCGGAAGAAGAGGCCGTCCTCCACCCCCTCGATGGCGCGCAGCGTGGTATTGAGGTGCTCGATCGAGCTGCGCTTGCCGGCGATGTTGACCTGGTTGGCCAGCCGGCCGGCCAGGCGAAAGCGCCCGGCATCCACCGGCTCGATGCAGTCGGCCAGCGGGACGGGGCGTTCGATGTGACCACCGGAGGCGATCACCTCGCCGCCCGGACGTCGCTCGAGACGGATGCCGTCCATCAGCCGCCAATGGGGCTGGCGGGTCGGACGGCGAACGGCGACCTGGCCGGTCTCGGTCGACCCGTAGATCTCCTTGAGCGCGCAACCGAGCGCCTGTTCCGCCTGCTCGGCCAGCGCGGCATCCAGCGGGGCGGTGGCACACAGGACCTGCTCGCAGCTGGTTCGGTCGCCATCCGAGGCCAGCAGGTGGTGCAGGTGATAGGGGGTGGTGACCAGCATGCGCGGCGAGGGCAGCTTGCCCAGGGCGGTGGCGATGTCGTCGGGGAAGAACGGCTGGTCGACGCTCAGGGTCGCCCCGCCGCAGAGCGCGGCCAGGATCAGTGACTCGAAGCCGTACATGTGCTGCGACGGGACGGTCCCGAGCAGGTGCAGTCCGTGGACCGCGTCGCTGTCCGAGTGGCTGTCGTCCGCGTCGTCGACAGCAAGGGCGCGGGCGGCCGCGCCGGCGTTCTCGACCAGTCGACCCCAGTGCTTGTCGTGGCCTTTGGGCTTGCCGGTCGTCCCCGACGTGAACACGCGGGCGATCCGTTGGTCGCCGGGGATCCGCGGCATCGCCTCGGCCGGCATGCGTGCCGGGCGCAGCGGCGGGATGGTCAGCTGCTGCCCCTCGAGACCGAACGATGAGTCCAGTGGTTCGTCGCCGTCGTGCAGGATCACCGTGCCGGGGTGGTCGACCAGCAGGTCCTCGATGGCTCCGCGACTGCGCGTGGAGGGCATGAGGCTGACCTGCGCGCCGAGGATGCCGGCGACCAGGCCGACGAGAAACCGGTCGCGGCGCGCGGCGAGGTTGATCAGGTGCTCGACCGGGCCGGGCAGCGCCTGCAGTGCCGCCTGGAGGTCCCGGGCGCTTGCCAGCACGTCGGCAACCGTCCAGCGTTGGTCGCCGTCGATCAGCAACACGCGCGTCGGGTCGCCGTCCGGGACCAACGGGATGTCACGGGTTGGGGCGTGAGGGCGGCGATCGGTCATGGACGGGCCCGTTGTTCCGCGGCCTGACGCAGGTGGCGCCGGTAGGCAATCACCGCGCTCCAGGGGCTGGACAGGTCCTCGCGGGGCAGCACGCGCAGCCGAACGAGATACTCCAGCACGAACATCAGGGTGACCAGCGGGAAGGTGGCGTAGATCGCGTAGTCGGCCCAGACCGCCGGCCCGGCGATGATCATCAGTCCGGCGGAAACCACACCGTTGGCGATGAAAAACAGCCCCCAGGCCCAAGTGATCTGCCGCGTGTAGCGGTTCAGGGCCGGCGACATGTGGGCGTGCACCTGGGCGGCAAAGCGCGTGCAGGCCGCCACGTGGCCCGGGCGCAGGCTGGCGAGAAAGAACCAGGCCAACGCGGCGTGGACGGCCAGGTGCTGCACCAGGTAGAGCAGGTAGATGTGTTGTTTCAGGAGCGCCGCGACGCCCAGGACCAGGAGCGTGATGATGCCGAGTTGCGTGAGGGCAACGAAAGGGGCGGCCAGCGGTGACCGGCGCGAGGCGAGCACGACGAGGAGGATGACGCCCAGCGGGGCGATGACGAGCGTCGCCTGGGCAAGGGACACCTGGTCCTGCCCGGCGAACAGCTGCGCGAACACCAGGTTGAATACCAGCATCGCGCCGATCAGCCAGCCACGCAGGCGGGCGGCGGCCGACGGGCCGGTTACTTGCTGCGATTCTCGGCGATGAAGCGGCATAGATTGCGCAGTGAGGCGAAGATCTGCTCGTTGCGCTCGTCGTCGGAGCGCAGGTTCAGGCCGTAGCGTCTCGAGACCACCAGGGCGATTTCCAGCACGTCGATGGAATCGAGCCCCAGCCCGTCACCGAACAACGGCTCGTCCGGATCGATTTCCTCGGGCGTCTCGTCGAGGTTCAGGGCCTCGACCAGCTCGGCGGCCACTTCCGGGATCAGCGCGTCGACGGCGTTGTCGTGATTGTCTGTCATCGAGTCTTGGGTCATCGAGTCTGGGCTCATCGGGCTATCGGTCATCGTTCGAGTCGGTTGATCGGTCATAAGATCCGCGGGGCTCAGTCCTCGGCGCGGGTGAAGGCGAGCACGGCGTTACTCCCACCGAACGCAAACGAGTTCGACAGCGCCGCGCGGATCTCCGGGGCGGAACGGGCCGCGTCGCGCACCAGGTCGACCCCGTCGCAGGCGGGATCGAGTTGGTCGAGGTGCGCGGTGGGCGGCAGTTTACCCTGTTGTAGCGTCAGGACGGTCAGTGCCGCCTCGATCGCGCCGGTCGCGCCCATCGCGTGCCCATGCACCGCCTTGGTGGCGCTGACGGGCAGGCGCTTCGCGCGCTGGTCGCCGAACGATTCGCGAATGGCGCGCACTTCGATCGCGTCGCCCTCGGTCGTGGCGGTGCCGTGGGCGTTGATGTAGCCGATCGCGTCGGGATCGAGCCCGGCATCGTCCAGGGCGGCATGGATGGCGCGGACCTGGCCGCGGTGATCGGGGCGCACCACGTGGTTGGCATCGTTGGAGGCGCCGTAACCGGCCAGTTCCGCGAGGATCGTCGCGCCACGCCGCTCGGCGTGTTCCCTGGATTCGAGCACGAAGGCGGCCGCTCCTTCGGCGAGCACCAGCCCGCGGCGATCCGGGTGAAACGGGCGGCAGGCCCGGTGGGCGGATTCGTCGTCTCCCGGGGCAAGCATGTGCATCGCATCCCAGGCCCGCAATACACCGATGCCGAGTGGCAGGTCCGAGCCACCGGCAACCATCAGGTCCATCTCGCCGTCACGGATGCGCTGGTAGGCCTCGCCGATGGCGATGGCCGCCGACGCGCAGGCCACGCTATGGGTCACGGATACGCCCCCGAGCCGGAAGCGGATGCCGATCTGTGAGGCGGCGGCGTTGTTCATGCCCATGACCACCGACATCGGCGAGAGCCGTTTGCGGCCTTCCTTCCAGAAGGCGCGATAGCCGTTCTCGAAGGTGTTGATGCCGCCCAGGGCGGTACCCCAGTGGACGCCGGCGCGCGGATCGGGTGACTCGTCTGGCGACGGTAGCTGCGCGTGTTGCCAGGCCTCGTCGGCGGCCAAAATGGCCAGGCGCGCGAAGGGGTCGGTGCTGCGGCAGGTGGCCTTGCCGAGGCGTGCCTCGAAATCGATCGGGTCGAAGAAGACGGCCGGGGTGCAACCGCCGATCGTCTCGTCGCCGTAGGGGTACAGGCGCACGCTGGACTGGCCGGCGAGGGCGCGCTCGAAGACCGCCTCGGTGGTCCCGCCGAGAGGATCGAGAATGGATAGACCGGTGACGACGACCCGTTGCTGGCCGGTGGGGTCAGCCATTGGTCGGCAGGTGAGGCTCGAGGATGTCGATCAGGTCCTGGATCGTTTCGGGGGTGCCGACGTCGTTGCCGAGTTCGATTTCCATCTGTTCCTCGAGCGAGAAGATCAGCTCGAGTAGGGTGAAGGAATCGACGCCGAGCTCGTCGAGCCGGCTTTCGGGGGTGATGGTGGCCGGATCGACGTCCGTGTTCTCGGCGATGCCGGTGCGGATGATTTCCAGTGCCTGCATGCAATCCTTCCTGAATAAATGCCTCACGCCGTTGCCGCCTGATTCGACCCATTCCCTGGCCCGAGATTCCCGACGGTGACGGCGTCGACTTGGCTCGAAAACAAAAAAGACACCCGGAGGTGTCTCGTTCGTCCGATAATCTGGTGGCGGAGGGTCAGGGATTCGAACCCTGGAAGGGCTATTAACCCTTGCCGGTTTTCAAGACCGGTGCATTCAACCGCTCTGCCAACCCTCCGAAGCCCGCGCATCTTCCGCGATCCGGCCGGATGGTGTCAAGTCGGCCATCCGCTGTTGTGAATATGCAACAGAACGTGTGGTGTGTTCGCAAAAATGCAGCCGGCGGTCGGGAACCGGCCCCGGTGGCGCCGGTCACAGCGCAGCAACCCGGCACGGTTGAACGGCCGGGTGCTGTGATATCGTTTTTTCCGTTTCGTGATGATGATTCCAATTCAAGGAGATCGAATTATGCGTTGGTCCTATCTTGCTTCCGTCGGCGCGCTGGCCGTGGTCCTGTCCGCGTGTAGCTCCACCCCGGGCCCGGGCGCCGAAGACGGTGCCGGCAGCGGTGATGCCGCTTCGGCCGATGGCGCACAAAGCACCGGCATGAGCGGTGCGGGCGGCATGAGCGAATCCGAGCTGTACCAGGGTCAGCCGGTCGAGCGCGAGCGCATCGTCTACTTCGGTTTCGACGAGTACTCGGTAGCCGGCCAGTACCAGGGCATGCTGCAAGCCAATGCCGACTTCCTCAAGGAAAACGGCAACCGTGAAGTGGTCATCGAAGGCCACACCGACGAGCGCGGCAGCCGCGAGTACAACATCGCGCTGGGCGAGAAGCGCGCCAACGCCGTACGCGACGTGCTGCTTTCCTACGGTGTTTCCTCGAGCCAGATCGATACCGTGAGCTACGGCGAAGAGAGCCCGGCCGTCGACGGCACCGGCGAATCCGCCTGGGCCAAGAACCGTCGCGCGGTAATCGAGTACGGTCAGTAAGCCCTTGGAGTAACGCCCTTAAGGATGGCGAGTCGGTTCCGTCCGGCTCGAAACAAGAAAGCCAGGCATATGCCTGGCTTTCTTTCGTTCGGCTCAGCCCTGCAGCGGGGTGCCGCGGTGTCCGTCGCGTACGCTCGGGTAGGGGCGCGCCGGCGGCGGGATCAGCACGGTGTTGAAATGCTCGGCGCGGGGATTGGTCTGCGGGAAATCCTTGCTGTAGTGCAGGCCGCGGCTCTCGTGGCGCGTGAGCGCCGAGCGGACGATCAGATCGGCCACCTCCACCAGGTTGCGCAGCTCGATCAGGTTGTTGCTGACCCGGAAATGCGCGTAGTAGTCGTGGATCTCGCGACGCAGGAGATTGATCCGATCGCGGGCGCGGTACAGGCGCTTGGTGGTGCGCACGATGCCGACGTAGCTCCACATGCTGCGGCGCAGCTCGTCCCAGTTGTGCGTGACCACCACGGCCTCGTCCGGGTCGGTGACCTGGCTTTCGTCCCAGGCGGGGATGGGCGGGTGGGCGCGCTGCCCGGACTCGGGATCGCTCGCGATCCGTTCGGCCGCGGCCTGGGCGAAAACGAGGCACTCGAGCAGGGAGTTGCTGGCGAGCCGGTTCGCGCCGTGCAGGCCCGTATGAGCGGTTTCGCCGATCGCGTAGAGGTTGTCGATGTCAGTCTGGCCGTGTTCGTCGACCATGACGCCGCCGCAGGTGTAGTGGGCAGCAGGCACCACGGGCAGGGGCTCGCGGGTCATGTCGTAGCCGAACTCGAGGCAGCGGGCGTGGATCATCGGGAAGTGGGTCTCGATGAAGTCCCGACCCTTGAAACTGATGTCGAGGTAGACGCAGTCGATGCCCAGGCGCTTGATCTCGGCGTCGATGGCACGGGCGACGATGTCACGGGGCGCAAGCTCGGCATCCGGGTGGTGGTCGGGCATGAATCGGCTGCCATCCGGGCGCAGCAGCACACCGCCTTCGCCGCGCACCGCCTCGCTGATCAGGAATGACTTGGCGCGCGGCTCGTACAGGCAGGTGGGGTGGAACTGGATGAATTCCATGTTCGACACGCGGCAGCCGGCCCGCCAGCCCATGGCGATGCCGTCGCCGGTGGCGCCGTCGGGATTGGTGGTGAACAGGTAGGCCTTGGCCGCGCCGCCCGTGGCCAGGGCCGTGTGGCGTGCCCTGACGGTGATCACGCGGTCGTTGTCGATGTCCAGCACGTAGGCGCCGAGGCAGGCATCCCGGGTCTCGCCCAGCCGGCGCGCGGTGATCAGGTCGACCGCGTTGTGATGCTCGAGCACGGTGACGTTTTGCCTGGCGCGCACCGCGTCGACCAGCGTCTCCATCAGCGAGCGCCCGGTGTGATCGGCGGCGTGCGCGACCCGGCGCTGACTGTGGCCGCCTTCCCGTGTCAGGTGCAGGCGTTCCGGGTCGTTCCGGTCATGGGTGAACGGCATGTCGAGCGATTCGAGCCACTCGATCTGTTCGGGGCCGGCCTGGACCACGCGTTCGACCACCTCGCGCTCGGGCAGCCCGGCGCCGGCCTTGATCGTGTCCTCGACGTGCTGCTCAATGTCCGTGTCGCCACCGAGGGCCGCGGCGATACCGCCCTGGGCCCAGGGGGTGCTGCCGCCAACCAGTTCGCCCTTGCTGATCACCAGCACGCTCAGGTGGCTCGGCAGGCGCAGGGCCATGGCGAGGCCAGCGGCGCCCGAACCGATGATCAGGACGTCGCTGTGCAGGGTGGTGTGGTCGCTCAGTTCGCTCATGTGGCTTTCGGATTCCTCCTTTCGCCGCCCCGGACAGATGCGGGTGGCGGCATATGCCTGTCACGCGGGTTTTCGATACAATGTCGTTCGGCGAGTATACGTGCTCGAGCCCTTCGGGAAGGGCGGCGCGGGACAAGCATGGCGTAAACGGCCATCTTGAACGGGGCCATCTTGCCCCGGTTTCGATCGACGACGGGGTCGGTCTCGCCGGCAACCCGACATTCGACTTCCCTCCATTTGATTTGCACGCAGGCAGGACCGGATACGGAAATGAGCGCCGAGGAGAACGACAAGGCCCTGGTGGCCCGCGCCCGCAAGGGTGACCGGCGAGCCTTCGATCTCCTGGTCCTGAAATACCAACACCGCGTGCAGCGCCTGATCGCGCGTTACATTCGAGATCCCGAGCAAGTCTTTGATCTTGCTCAGGAAACCTTTATCAAGGCCTACCGGGCGCTCGAACGGTTCCGCGGCGACAGCGCCTTCTACACCTGGATCTACCGCATCGCGGTCAACACGGCGAAGAACCAGCTTGCCTCGGACGCGCGCGGCGGCTACATGGTGTCGTTGAACTCCGGCGGCTCCGATGAGTCAGACGAACCAATGATCGAGCCCGAGGCGCTGCGCGACGGTGGAACACCGGATGCGCTGGCGGCGACCGAGGAACTCAAGGCAGCCATTGACCAGGCGATCTCCGATCTGCCCGAGGATCTGCGCACGGCCTTGACGTTGCGGGAGATGGAAGGGCTGAGTTACGACGAGATCGCGTCGGTAATGGACTGCCCGATCGGAACGGTACGGTCGAGGATTTTCCGCGCCCGTGAAGCAATCGAGCAATCGATCGAGTCGCTCAAGGGCGGTTAAATGGTAGGTGGCAACGGTATGAAGCAACGGCACGCAAACGAATCGACGACCCTCCGGGACACCGTTTCCCAATGGTGGGACGACGAATGGCGGGCGGACGATTCGGAGCTCGACACGCTCCTGTCCGACGTGGAAGGCGTTCGATCGCGCACCCGCAGTTACGAACTGATCGGTAGCCGTCTGCGTGGCGAGTCCTTGGAAACACGCGACCTGCTCGACTCGATCAACGCCCGCCTCGACGAGATCCCCGAGAACGAGCGACCCGGCGGCGGCAAGGTGGTCTCTCTGGACTCGGCGCGGTCGTGGCGTCACCGTCGTATCTGGCAGGGCGCGATCGCCGCCTCCCTGTTCGCCGCGGTCACGGCGGTCGGGCTGACCCTCTCGACCGGCGATCGCGCCGGCATCGAGCCGATGCAGGCCGAGGGGCCGACCGAAAACGATCGAGCCGTCATGGCGTCGCTCAACGCGCAGGAACTGCCGAAGGATGTCTCGCCGGCCGCGGTCGCGAGCAACCCACAGCAGAGTCGCGTCGTCCAGGCCTCGACGGCGCCGGCCAATGCCTCCAAACTGCCTGACTGGGCGACGGGGCGAAGCAACTCCGGCCCGGATCCGTACGTGGTGACGCATTACCGCATGGCGTCGCCCGAGTTCGGTACCACCGGCCCCGAGGCGCGTGCAGCGACCTTTGATCAAAAGTAAGCGAGGCGTGATGCGAGCATTGCGGTTGCCTTTCCCACAGCGTTTTTCGATGGCCACCTTCGTTTTGGCGGGGGTGGCCTTCTGTTGTTCTCCGGCTCGGGCCGAGCCGCTGCTCAAGGCGCTGCCGGCCGAGCCCGAGGCGCCCACTAGCCTGGAAACCCCAGAGGCGTCCGGGGGGCAGGCCGGTACGGAGACCCTGCGCGACCGCGTGCGGGCCATGGTCGATGCGATGGCCAGCCGCACCTACGGGGGGCGGTTCATTCACATTCGGGGCGACCAGATCGACCTGATGCGCGTGGTGCACCGGCAGGTCGACGGGGAACGCGTCGAGTTGCTGGTTTCCGAGAACGGCGAGGTGCGCGAGATTCGTCGGCTCGGTGACCGTTGCGCCTGCCTGTGGCCGGAGCGTCGCCAGGTCATGCTCGGCGACTACCCGAACATCAACAGTCGACTCTCCGGTGAGCGTTTCGAGGCCATCGACGACCTCGAGGACGATTATCGCCTGATCGATCTGGGCGGCAGCCGGGTGGCCGGCGTGAACTGCAACCTGATGGCCGTGGTGCCACGCGATGACTATCGCTACGGCTACAAGCTCTGCATCGGCGAGCAGGAGCCGCTGCTGCTGCGCATGAGCATCTACGACGAGGGCGGTCGGCCCATCGAGCACAACCAGTTCACCCAGGTCGAGCCGCTCGATTCGGTGGAACTGACCTTCCAGGATGAACTGCTGGCCGGGCTTGAGTCCGACTTCGAGCAGATCGAGCTGGGCGGCGAACCGGTCGAGCAGGCGCCGATCCGCCAAAACGGCTGGGTGGTCGATCCGCTGCCCGCCGGCTTCGAGATCCGCTCGCGCAGCTGGCGACGAAACCCGGTGACCGGGCAGTACTTTGAGCACATGGTGATCACCGACGGTCTGGCCACCGCGTCGGTGTTTGTCGAAAAGCGCGACGGGGATGCCGCGCGCCAGGTGACACGTACCGATCAGGGCATGACCATGGCCGCACGCAGCGTCGACAACGTGCGCATCACCGCCATCGGCGACGTGCCCTCGGCAACCGTCGAGGCCCTGGTCGAAAACACGGTGCGCGCGTCCCTCCCCGGTGACGAGGCAGGCGAGGGCCCCTCGGGCGAGTGATGGAAAACCATCCCGCCGCGATCGATCAGCCGATGCTCGAATCCGCTCGTGTGGTGGCCGTGGAGCCCGGTGGTGTCTGGTTGGAGTCCGAGGGGCAGAGTGGCTGCGCCAATTGTCGTGATGGTCGCGGTTGTGGTGTCAGCGTCTTCCAGCGGTTGTTTCGCCTGCCGCGTCACCAGCTCTACCTGCCCACCGAGGAGACGCTCGCGGTCGGTGATCACGTGGTGATCGCGCTCTCCCAGCGCGCCGTGCTGATCGCCTCCCTGTGGCTGTACCTCGCGCCGTTGCTCGGCCTGTTGCTCGGTGCACTGCTGGCCGAGGCGGCATTCGGTCGCGAATGGCTGACGGCACTGGGTGCGGTCGGCGGGCTGGCCAGCAGTCTGTGGCTTGTCCGAGCCCGCCAGCAACGACAGGCCCGTTCGGGTGCCTTCTTTCCCGTCCTCCACGAGATCACCTTCCGCCAGGCCCCATCCTCGGCGGATCAGCGCCCCTAGTGGATCGGCTTTAGCCGTTTGATCTAACAGATTGATTTTTATCCGTAACGATTCGAAGTAAGCTAGGGGAAACTCTGCACGAATCGATGACGTCTCTGCGGGACCTCCAAGGGCCCAGATGCAAGGCGCAGT
>NZ_JAJSEE010000003.1 GCF_023555375.1 Guyparkeria hydrothermalis | reverse complement strand
GCCCCGCCGGGCGCGCCTTGAGCCGGGCATCTGCTGCGTTGTCGTCCGAGGATGCGGGAATCACCCTTCCGCGGCGGACGAGCGCCTTGCATCTGCCCGGCTCAAGGCGCGCAGAGCGGTATGGCATTCGTGCAGACCTTCCCTAGCGAACGGGCTCGGAAAATCACGGAGCGGGAGTGATCGCGACGCAACCGTCTGGCAACGGCCCCTCAGGCGCTCAGTTCGCGCCACTCCCCCGGGGCGAGTCCATCGAGGCGGTAGGGCCCGATCGCCACCCGGATCAGGCGTAGGGTGGGAAAGCCGACGTGGGCGGTCATGCGCCGCACCTGGCGATTGCGCCCCTCGCGCAGGGTGATTTCGACCCAGCTGGTCGGCACGCTCTTGCGGTAACGCACCGGCGGATTGCGCGGCCAGAGCCAGTCGGGCTCGTCGACCCGCTCGGCACCCGCCGGACGCGTGGGGCCGTCCTTGAGGGTCACGCCCTCGCGCAGGGCGCTCAATGCGGCCTCGTCGATCTCGCCCTCGACCTGGGCGAGATACACCTTGGCGAGCTTGTGGCGGGGATCGGCCAGGCGGTTCTGCAGCCGCCCGTCGTCGGTGAGCAGGAGCAGGCCCTCGCTGTCGCGGTCGAGCCGGCCGGCGGGATAGACACCGGGGCGGTCGATCCAGTCGGCCAGGGCGGCCGCGGGGCTGTCCGGCTCCCGGGTGAACTGCGAGAGGCAGTCGTAGGGCTTGTTGAAAGCGATCAGGGTCATGCCGAACGCACGAGCGGGGCGTCCCAGGCCTCCCAGCGCTCGATCTGCGCCGGGTCGGCGCCGGCCGCGTCGAGCAGGGCCACCAGGGCATCCCGGTCGATCCCACGCCAGGGCTGCGGGGTCTCGGCCAGCGGCAGGTCGCAGACGATCTCGGTCAGCCGCCGCGACAGGCGCACCTGGTCCTCGTGTTCCTGCAGCAGACGCTGGGCGCGCGGCGCGCCGCGAAACTTCATGCCGTAGACCGCCGAGAGGTTCTCGTAGATGCCATCGATGCAGCCGTGCTTTCGCAACAGCCGCGCCGCGGTGCGCGGACCGATGCCCGGCACGCCCGGGATGTTGTCGGCGACATCGCCGGTCAGCGCCAGCCAGTCGGCGATCTGCGCCGGGCGCACGCCGAAGCGCCGCTCGACGTCGCCGTAGGCCATCACCGAGCCGCGCATGGGGTTGTACCAGCGGTCGTCCGGACCCAGGAGCTGGGCGAGATCCTTGTCGCCGGTGACGATGGTCACCGCCCGTTCACGGTTGCGCAGCCGCCCGACCAGCGTGCCAATCACGTCGTCGGCCTCGAAACCGGCGTGGTCCAGCGCACCGAATCCGGCCGCCTCGGCCAGCTCGCGGCAGCGCGGGAACTGCTCCTTGAGATCGACCGGCGTGGGCGGGCGATGTCCCTTGTAGTCGGGGTAGATCGCCTGGCGATGGCCACGGCCGCAGGGCGCATCGAATACGGCGGCGATGACGGGTGCCGGCTGGTTGGGCAGCCAGGTCGATTCCAGCAGCGCCAGCAGGTAGTCGGCAAAGCCCAACAGGGCGTTGACCGGACGCCCGGCGTGATCGCTGCGCCCCTTGTCGTAGACGTGCCACGCCCGCCAGATCTGGGCGTGGGCGTCGATCAACCAGGCGCGGGACTGGGTCATCCGGCCCCCGGCATCGGGTGCGGGCGGTACGCCGTGCGGGCCACGCCATCGGCCTCGGCGGCCTTGGCGACCGCGGCGGGCAGGCGCTCGATCAGGCGCGGGTCGAACGGCTTGGGCAGGATGTACTCGGGACCGAAGGTCATCGCGTCGAGATCGTAGGCCTTGAGCACCGACGCGGGCACGTCCTCGCGGGCGAGTGCGGCCAGCGCCTCGACGCAGGCGATCTTCATGTTGGCCGTGATCCGCCGGGCACGACAATCGAGCGCGCCGCGGAAGATGAACGGGAAGGCCAGCACGTTGTTGACCTGGTTGGGGTAGTCGCTGCGCCCGGTGGCCATGATCAGGTCATCGCGCACCTGGTGGGCAAGCTCGGGCAGGATCTCCGGGTCCGGGTTGGCCAGGGCGAAGACCACCGGCTTGTCCGCCATGCTGGCGAGCATGTCCTCGCTGATCAGGTTGGGCGCCGACAGGCCGACAAAGGCGTCGGCGCCCACCAGGGCGTCGGCGAGCGTGCGCGCCTCGGTCGTCGCGGCAAAGCGGCGGTGATGCTCGGGCAGGTCATCGAGCCCCTCGTGGAGCACGCCGACGCGATCGACCACCAGCAGGTTCTCGCGCTTCAAGCCCATGTCGAGCAGGAGATTCAGGGTGGCCGTGCCGGCCGCCCCGGCGCCGACCAGCACCAGTTTCGCCTCCTCGAGGCGCTTGCCCTGCAGGCGCAGGGCGTTGGTCAGCCCGGCGGCGATGATGATCGCGGTGCCGTGCTGGTCGTCGTGGAAGACCGGGATGTCCATCGCCTCGGTCAGCGCCGCCTCGATCTCGAAGCAGCGCGGCGCGCAGATATCCTCGAGGTTGATGCCGCCGAAGGACGGCTCGAGCCGGCGCACCGTGTCGATGAAGGCCTGCGGGTTTTCCGCCTCGACCTCGAGATCGACCACGTCGATATCGGCGAAACGCTTGAACAGCACGCCCTTGCCCTCCATGACCGGCTTGGAGGCCAGCGGCCCGAGATCGCCCAGCCCCAGGATCGCCGAGCCGTCAGAGATCACGGCCACCAGATTGCCGCGGGCGGTGTACTGCCAGGCGGCGTCCGGGTCGGCGGCGATGGCGCGCACCGGCTCGGCCACCCCAGGCGAGTAGGCCAGGGCGAGATCGCGCGCGGTCTCGGTGGGCTTGGTGATCGCCGTGGCGATCTTCCCCGGCTGCGGGTTGGCGTGGTAGTCGAGCGCCTCGTGGCGCCGCTGATCGGCATCGGAACGTTGGGTCATGGGGGCCTGGACGATGTTGGCGTGTCGCTGCAAATGACGGGCGCACATCTTATCAGCGCCCGCCGGGCGAGTCAGGACGATCGTCGGGCCTCCAGGCGCCGTCGGCGCTATGATGCGCGCATGACCGCCTCGTCGCCCCTGACCGCCCGCCCGCTGACCACCACCCTCCTGTTGGGTGCGACGCTGCTGATCGCCTGGCTCGCCTGGGGGGCGCCCGCCGCCGACGACGGTGCCCTGCGGGTGATGTGGCTCGGCGGCGAGCGTTTCGAGATTGAACTGGCGACCACCCCCTCGAGCCGCCAGCGGGGACTGATGCACCGCTCGCCGCTGGCAGACGATCAGGGCATGCTGTTCGTCTACCCCGACGAGGCGCCGCGCTCGTTCTGGATGAAGAACGTCTCGTTTGCCATCGACATCCTGTATCTGGATGCCGACTGGCGCGTCGTGGACCGGCACGTGGCCGTGCCGCCCTGCCGCCAGGATCCCTGCCCCGGTTACCCGAGCCATGGCCCGGCGCGCTACGTGCTGGAACTGCCCGCCGGCACGGCCGGCCGCCTGGCGCTGGAACCGGGCACACGGCTCGAAGCGCCCACGAAAAAGGCCCCGGACTGACCGGGGCCTTTGCCGTCGAGACGGAGGTCGCGCCTTACTGCTGCTGAGCCGGCAGGATCAGGATTTCGACCCGGCGGTTCTGCGCACGACCCTCGGGGGTGTCGTTGGTTGCGATCGGGCGACTGAAGCCGTAGCCGACCGGCTGCAGGCGACTCGCGTCCACGCCGGAGCGGGCCAGGTAGCTGGTGACGCTCTGTGCGCGGTTGAGCGACAGGTCCTGGTTGTAGCTCGCCGAACCGGTCGAGTCGGTGTGACCCTCGACGCGTACCACGGTGTTCGGGTACTGCTGGATCGAGCGGGCCAGCTGATCGAGCGCGCTGCGGAACTGCGGCTTGATGTCGGCGCTGTTGGTGTCGAAGGTGATCGACTCGGGAGCCTGCAGGCGGATGGTGTCACCCTGGCGCTGCACGTCCACGCCGGTGCCCTGCATCTCCTGGCGCAGTTGGCGTTCCTGCTCGTCCATCTGGCGGCCGACCAGGCCGCCGACGGTGGCGCCTACCGCGGCACCGATCAGGGTGCCGCCAGTCTTGTTGCCCGAGCCGGCGATCACGTTACCGAGAATCGCGCCGGCACCGGCCCCGATGGTCGCCCCCTTGGCGGTCTTGTCCTGTTCACTGGTGTACGGGTTCTGCGCACAGCCAGCGGCAAGCAGCGCACTGGCGGCAACGGCGATCAACGTCATGCGTTTCATGTTCATCTCTCCTTGGATAATGGCCGGATCGGCCGGCCCCTCGACCGCTTTTGATCCGGCGAAATGTGTCACGCGGCCTTGCTCGACCGGTCGGCGGGCCTGTCAGCGCCCGCTGTGACTCCCGGAGATCCGGTTGGTTCCCCATACGTCTTGCGCGGGGAATGCCCGGGTCGCTCAGACGATGTTAGTGCATTCACGCAACGCCGACACGAGCGCGTCGACATCGGCCACCTCGTGGGCGGCGCTCAGGGTCACCCGCAGGCGCGACCCACCGGCCGGGACCGTCGGGGGACGGATCGCCGGCACCAGCAGGCCTCGCGCGTCCAGCCGGTCGGCCATCGCGACGGCCCGATCGGCCTCGCCCACCACCAGCGGCTGGATCGGCGTGGACGAGGCCATCCGCTCGAGCCCACCCAGGCCAGCCACGCCGGCACGAAACCGGGCGACCAGCGCGGCCAGGTGGTCGCGCCGCCAGGCCTCGTCGCGCACGATGGCCAGCGCGGCCCGCGAGGCCTCGGCCACGGCCGGCGGCTGGGCCGTGGTGAAGAGATAGGTACGCGCCCGCTGCAGGAGCACCTCGAGCGGTTCGGCGCCACCGGCGACGAAGGCCCCGGCGGTACCGAAGGCCTTGCCCAGCGTACCGACGCGCAGCACCCGTTCGCCCGGGACCAGGCCCGCGGCCTCGAAGCTGCCTCGACCGGTCTGGCCCAGCACGCCGAAGGCATGCGCCTCGTCGACGACCAGCCAGGCATCGAAACGCTCGGCCAGTTCGACCAGCTCGGCCAGCGGGGCGACGTCGCCGTCCATGGAGAACACCCCGTCGGTGAGGATCATGCGCTCGCCCGACGCGCGCTCGAGACGGGCCTCGAGATCGGCGAGGTCGTTGTGGCGATAGCGTGACAGCCGCGCGCCGGACAGCTGCACGGCATCAATCAGCGAGGCGTGGTTCAGCCGGTCGGCGATCACGGTGTCGCCGCGCCCCACCAGGGCGCCGACCACCCCGAGGTTCGCCATGTAACCGGTGGAAAACAGCCGCGCGTCCTCCACGCCGAGCCAGTCGGCCAACTCGACCTCGAGCCGG
Organism: Guyparkeria hydrothermalis; assembly: GCF_023555375.1. GTDB lineage: Bacteria > Pseudomonadota > Gammaproteobacteria > Halothiobacillales > Halothiobacillaceae > Guyparkeria > Guyparkeria hydrothermalis. Next base: position 298,656 of record NZ_JAJSEE010000003.1, on the reverse strand, counting down.
TCGTGGGATTCGAAATGGCCGTTGATCAGGTGCGCCGAGCCGGCGCCCACCCCGTAGCGGTCGATGCCCGCGTGCATCGCGGCGGCCAGTCGCGGGTCATTGGCCAACCCCAGGTAGTCGTTGCTGCAGAAGGCCAGCCGCTCGCGTCCGTCGATCCGCATGCGCGGCCCCTGCGGCGAGCCGGCCACCGTCAGTCGGCGGATCAGCCCCGCCGCGGCGCGCTCGTCGAGCCACTGTGTCCAGTCATGCTTTGTGATAGCGTCACCCTCACCGTAATCCAAGCGCCGCCCCGCGGGGCGGGCGCATCCCGAGGCTCGCCCCCATGCGTCTGCCGGTCAACATCTTCCTGTGGACATTCACCGCCACCCTGGTGCCGCTGGTGCTGCTGGTGTGGGGCGTGACCAGCTACAGCGAGCAGCGCTTCCAGAAGGAAATCAGCCGCGAGATCGACGAGAACATCGACTCGCTGATCGGCGAGATGAGCAACCGGATGCGCTACGAGCGCGAGGTGGTCGAGGGCATCGGCCAGTCGCAGGAAATCCAGACGATGCTCAATGCCCTGATGGCCTCGTCGATGGGCATCCGCCACCCCGAGCTGACCTCGATGCGCATCAATGCCAACCGCTTCCTGGCCGGCCTGCAGCGCACCGTGCCGGGGCTGGGGAGTATCCGTATTCTGGATGCCGCCGGCAACACGGTGATCAAGGTCACCTTGGGACGGGTCGCCTCGCCCTCGTTCGACAGCCTCGGGCAGGTGAACTACGTCGAGGAGGAATTCGACAACGAGCGGTTCCTGCAACGCCTCGCCGCCCTGCCCTCGGACCAGATCAGCTTCATGACCCTGCCGCTGGGCTTTGGCGACGCGCTGCCCGGGCGCGAACCGAGCACCCTGTACGCGGTGCGCCCGCTGCGCAACGTCGACGACCGCACCGCGGGCTACGTGGTGGTCAACACCTTCGGCGAGCAGCTCGACGAGATCCTGTCGTTCTCGCCCCGCCCGCGGGACGGCAAGGTGATGATCATCGAGCACAACCCGGGCACCCCGGCGCGCGACGGCATGATCCTGTTCGACGACCAGCGCGAGATCGGCTTTGTCAGCCCGTTCGAAAACGGCGAGACCAACGGCCAGCCCGATGCCCGGCAGATCGACGACGGCGCGTTCTGGGATGCCGCCGTGGCGCAATCGAACGGCTCCTACCTGAGCGAGGACGGCGAGACCCGCTACTACTACCAGGAATACCACCCCTACCCGCACAGCCTCACCTCGTGGTTCGTGGCGTTCCGGCTGCCGGCCGACATCACCACCGCGCCGTTTCGCGACATCCGCCTGAGCCTGTTCGGCTTCGGCCTGCTGGCACTGGTGATGAGCCTGCTGTTCGCCGGTCTCGGCGCGCGCTACTTCTCCCGGCCGATCATCCGGCTCTCCGAAAGCCTCAAGCGCTTTGCCGACGGCGATCGCGATCGCCCCATCCCGGTCGACTCGCGCACCACCGAGGTCCACGAGTTGCAGGCCTCGTTCCGCTACCTGACCGAACAGCTCGCCAGCGAGGCGCGCCGGCGCGACCGGGCGGAGAAAAAGGCCCTGCAGCAGGCCAAGCTCGCCTCGATCGGCGAGATGGCCGCCGGCATCGGCCACGAGATCAACAACCCGCTCAACAACATCCTCACGCTCACGCGCCTGATCGAACGCCAGCTGCCGGCCGAGCAACCCGAGCTGCGCGAGGACATGAGCGACCTGCGCGCCGAGGCCCACCGGGCCAGCCGCATCGTGCGCGGCGTGATGAACTTCGCCCGCCAGCTGCCTCCGGAGCACGAGACGGTCGCGGTGGCCGAGTGGCTCGAGGAGGTGATCGACCGCATGGAGCCGGAGGCCATGGAGGCCGACGTGCATCTCGCCCTGCTGAGCGCCACCGCCCGCTGCGAGGCCGAGTTCGATCCCGGCCAGATGGAACAGGTGGTCGCCAACCTGGTTCGGAACGCCATCCATGCCAGCCCGGTCGGTGGCCATATACTGATCCAGGCCGAATGCCTCGAGGAGATCATCCGCATCGAGATCCGCGACGAGGGCGGCGGCCTGCCGCTCGAGGTGATCGAACAGATCTTCGACCCGTTCTTCACCACCAAGGCGGTCGACCGCGGCACGGGCCTCGGGCTGTCGATCAGCCTAGGGATAGTCCAGTACCACGGCGGCGAACTCACGCTGGAAAACCGCCGCGACGCCGGCGAACCCGAGGCGAGCGGCGTGCTGGCACGCGTGGTGCTGCCTCGGCACAAGGCCCGCCCCCGCGTCATCCGCCCACCCGAACCATCCCAGTCACCCAAGCAACCCACAGCGAGCCCATGACGACACCCCGGTCAAACGACAACCCACCGGTAATCGCCTTCGTCGACGACGACGAACGCGCCTCGGACCTGTTCTCCCGCTACGCCCGCACGGAAGGGCTGACGGTGCACGGCTTCCAGTCCGTCGAGGCCGCCCAGACGTGGCTGGCCGACAACCCGGTCGACCTGGTGATCTCGGACCTCAAGATGCCCGGCATGAACGGGCTGGAGTTCCTTGAGTGGCTGCGCGGCGAATGGCCCGAGCTGCCCGTGATCCTGATCACCGGCTACTCCACCATCGACAACGCGATCCAGGCCCTGCGGCTGGGGGCGAGCGATTTCGTCAAAAAGCCCTACGATCCGGAAGAACTGATCGAGCTGGCGCGCCGACTGCTCCACGAGGGGCCGGCCGAGCCGCCCCCGGCCGTGGCGGCGGGCGAACGCGCCATGCTGGGCCAGTCGCGGGCGATCGAGGCGGTCTACCACATCATCGACAAGATCCGCGACGTGCGCATCAACGTGATGATCGAGGGCGAGTCCGGCTCGGGCAAGGAACTGGCCGCGCGCGCCACGCACGAGCGCTCCGACTTCGCCGGCACGCCCTACATCGTGATCGACTGCGGCGCGCTGACCGACACCCTCTTGGAGAACGAACTGTTCGGCCACGAAAAGGGCGCGTTCACCGGCGCGAACACGGCCAAGCCAGGCCTGCTGGAGGTCGCCAGTGGCGGCACGGTCTTTCTCGACGAGATCGGCAATATCTCGGATGCCATGCAGGTCAAGCTGCTGCGCGTGGTGCAGGAACAGGAGATCACCCGCGTGGGCGGGGTGCAGACTATCCCGATCGACGTGCGTTTTATCGTCGCGAGCAACCGCAACCTCGCCGAAATGGTCAAGGCCGGGGAATTCCGCCACGACCTCTACCACCGGCTCAACGTGGTGCGCCTGCAGATGCCGCCGCTGCGTGAGCGGCGCGAGGACATCCCAGTCCTGGCCCAGCACTTCATCGACGAATTCGCCGGTCGCTTCCGCCGTCCGGCCAAGCGCCTGACCGAGCGCGCCGAGCGGGCGATCCTCGACTACCCCTGGCCCGGCAACGTCCGCGAACTGAAGAACGCCATCGAACGGGCCGTGGCCCTGTCCGACAGCGAGGAGATCGATCTCGACCTCGCCGGCGAGGACACCGCCCCCGCAGCCGGGGACACCGGCGCCTCCGCCATCGATGCCGACCACCCCACGCTCGAGGAGCTCGAGCGGCGCTACATCGAGAAGACCCTCGACTACGCACAAGGCAACCGCGAGAAGACCGCCAACATCCTCGGCATCAACAAGTCGACCCTCTGGCGCAAATTGCAGAACTACGAGAAGAAGTGATCCGCCCTCTCGGCGCCGAGGGTGAGTTGATTGCAACGCCCGGGCGCGAAAAATTGCAGATTGCAACTTGCAACGGCGGCGCAAAATCACCCAATTCCTTTTTATTTCAGTTGGTTAACAACCTGGCACGGGGAATGCTTCATAGGGGGCGTGGACACCCACACATTAACGAGGAGTTAAGATATGCAAACCAAGCGTCGCGTATTTCTGAAGGGCAGCCTCGCTGCCAGTGCTGCTGGCCTGGCTGTTGGTGCCGGCCTGCTGTCCCCGCGTGCGGTCCTGGCCGCCGAGTGGCCGTCTGCCGCTTTCGATTCCGAGAGCATGGACAACGCCCTGAGCGAGCTGTTCGGCTCCGGTGACGTTGCCGACTCCGGCGACATCACTGTCAAGGCCCCGGACATCGCCGAGAACGGCGCCGTTGTCCCGGTCACCATCGAGTCCGCCATCGCTGACTCCAACAAGGTTGCGATCTTCGTTTCGAAGAACCCGACTCCGCTGGTCGCTTCCTTCGACCTGTCCGGCGCCAACCCGTTCGTCTCCACCCGTATCCGTATGGGCGAGACCGACAACGTCACTGGCGTGGTCAACGCGGGCGGCAAGCTGTACAAGGCGTCCAAGGAAGTCAAGGTAACCATCGGTGGCTGCGGCGGCTAATCAGCCTCTGAACCCGAAGTCATTGATTAAAGACAGATAACCCAAGAGGTATAGATTATGTCTACTATCCGCATGCGCATCTCTCCGGCCGGCGACGTTCTGGACGTGAAGGCCCTGATCCGTCACCCGATGGAAACCGGCAACCGCGAAGACAAGTCCACCGGCGAGAAGATTCCGGCGAACTTCATCCAGAAGCTGATGGTCTCCGTCAACGGTGAGCAGGTAATGGACGGCAACCTGTCGGAAGCCGTTTCCAAGAACCCGTACCTGAACATCAAGGTACCGGGCGCCAAGGGTGACGAAGTCACCATCTCCTGGACCTCCAACACCGGTGAGTCCGACGAGGCGACCCAGGCTGCCTAAGGCAGACTGACCCTCGGAACGACAAGGCCCGCCATTCGGCGGGCCTTTTTTGTGCGCGTTATCTTTGGCTTGTAACGCCCCATCACCTCCCTCGCCCCGCTCGATCGACTGATCGTCACCGGGGCCGGACGGTCAGCCGGGCGGCGCCTCCAGCCAGAAGGTCACCGGTCCGTCGTTGACCAGTTCCACCTGCATGTCCGCGCCGAAGCGACCGGTCGCAACGCGCCCGTCATGCCCCCGCTCGAGGGCCGCGACGAATCGGTCGAACAGCGCCTCGGCCTCGGCGGGATCGGCCGCGGGCGTGAAGCTGGGGCGGTTGCCGCGCCGGGTATCCGCCGCCAGGGTGAATTGCGGCACGGCGAGCACGCCACCGCCGGTCGCGCGCACCGAGCGGTTCATGCGACCGGCCTCGTCGGGGAACACGCGGTAGTTGAGCACGCGTCCGGCGAGTCGCTCGGCCTGCGCCGCGCCGTCGCCCTGCGTCACGCCCACCAAGCAGACCAGGCCCGCGCCGATCTCGCCGACCACCTCGTCGTCCACCCGCACGGCACCCCGCGTTGCCCGCTGGATCAGCGCGATCATGCGCGCCCCCCGTCGGCGAAGCGATCGGTGGCACGCACCAGGGCATCGACGATGCCCGCCTCGCTCGCGGCGTGCCCGGCATCGTCGATCACCTCGAAGCCCGCGTTCGGCCAGCGCTCGTGCAGGGCAAATGCCTGGTCGATCGGGCAGACCATGTCGTAGCGACCGTGCACGATGTGGCCCGGGATGTGGGCGATGCGATCCATGCCCTCGAGCAGGGGTGCATCGAGGAATGCGTCGTTCATGAAGTAGTGATTCTCGATCCGGGCAATCGACAGGGCGTGGTGGGCGTCGGCGAAGTAGTCGACCACCTCGGCCTCGGGGCGCAGCGTCGCGCAGCGTCCTTCCCAGACCGACCAGGCCCGGGCGGCGTGATACTGCGCGATCTGGTCCTCGCCGTTGATCCGGCGGTGATACGCCGTGACCAGCTCATCGCGCTCCTCGACCGGAATCGGCTCGAGGTAGTCCTGCCAGTGGTCGGGAAATACGTGGCTGGCACCGTCCTGGTAGAACCAATGGATATCCTGCCGACGACAGAGGAACACGCCGCGCAGGATCAGCCCGGTGACCCGCTCGGGGTGGGCCTGCGCGTAGGCAAGCGCCAGGGTCGAGCCCCAGGAGCCGCCGAAGACCAGCCAGCGATCGATTTCCAGCGTCTCGCGCAGCCGCTCCATGTCCGCGATCAGGTGGGCGGTGGTGTTGGCCTCCAGCCCCGCGTGCGGGGTCGAGCGCCCGGCCCCGCGCTGGTCGGGCAGGATGATGCGGTAGCGATCCGGGTCGAAGAATCGCCGATGCATGGGGCTGCACCCCGCCCCCGGCCCGCCGTGCAGGAACAGCACCGGCTGACCGGTCAGCCGTCCGCATTCCTCGACGTGCATCACGTGGCCGTCGCCGACCGGCAGGCTGTGATTGACCAGGGGTTCGATCGGGGGATAGAGCGTGCGCATGCCAACGGGCCTCGAATGACGGCGGTGGACGGGAGGCGACGAGCGCCTCCCGGAATTGGGCCCAGTGTAGCGTTGCCGGGGCGCGTCGGTGTAGCGCGTCACGGCGACTGCCTCGTGATCGGGCAGGCAGGTCCACGACTGCGTCGTGCCGGTGCAGCGAATCCGCGTCACCCCCGCTGTCGGCTCGACAGGACGCCGAGGAAGCCATGGTGCGGATATTGCTTTTCAGCCCGCACGGCATCAGCGGAGAAACCCATGTCACAACGCGAGCACATGCAACGCCTGGTCGAACTCAAGCGCGCCCTGGAGAAGGACATGGGGATCACCGTCGACATGTCTCGCTACGGCGTCGAGCAGCGCCTGCGGCGTCTCGCCCGGGCGAGCGAGGACCCGGCAGTCAAGGCCCTCGCCGACTCGCTCGACCAGCCCGCGGCTGCCGCCGAACCCGACGGTTCCCTCGAACCTGGCCCTCGCATCCGCGGCTACTACCGCGGCCGCCCCATCTACGACGACTAGGCCGGAACGCGACTGGTAAGATGGCGGGCACACGTACACGACACCGCCGACCCGTCGCATGCCCGTCACCCTGAAGAACAACCCGATCGACCCCGCGACCGTTCCGGCGTCGCGCTGGGCCACCCCCGGTCGCGGCCTGCAGAAGCGGGTCGCCCGCGCCATGATGCATTACCAGATGCTGCACCACGGCGACCGCGTTTTGCTGGGACTGTCCGGCGGCAAGGACTCGCTCTCGCTGCTGCACATCCTGCGTCACGTGCAACGGCGCGCGCCGATCGACTTCGAGATCGCCGCGATCACCGTCGACCCGATGGTGCCCGGTTTCGATCCGGGCCCGCTCGGTGAGTACCTCGCCTCGCTCGGCATCCGCCATTACCGGGTCCAGGAGGACATCGTCTCGCTCGCCGACGAGCACATGAGCGGCGATTCCTACTGCTCGTTCTGCTCCCGACTCAAGCGCGGTCTGATCTACCGGCTGGCCCGCGAGGAGGGCTTCAACGTGCTGGCACTGGCCCAGCATCTCGACGACCTGGCCGAGAGCTTCCTGATGAGCGCCTTTCACGGCGGCAAGCTCAACACCATGAAGGCGCACTACCTCAATGACGCCGGCGACGTGCGCATCATCCGCCCGCTGGTGGACGTGCGCGAGTCGGCCCTGATCGACTTCGCGCACCGCTTCGATCTGCCGGTGATCAACGACAACTGCCCGGCCTGTTTCGCCATGCCGACCCAGCGCGAGCACTTCAAGCAACTGCTTGCCGGCGAGGAACAGGACAACGGCCAGCTGTTCCACTCGCTCAAGTCGGCGATCGCCCCGCTGGTCGCCGACGGCGCCGACCGGGCGATCGCCCACGCGACGGCCCATGCCGCCACGCGGAGCTCGACCCGCGACGTGGCCGAGGGGTCGACCGAGGCGTCAACTCGCAACGCCCCGCAAGAGACCGCTCAATCGTGAGCAAGCGACGCGACACGGCGTGGTACCGCTGGCGTGGCCGGCTGCGACTGGGCGCCGCCCGCGCCGTGTTGGCTGGACTGGGCTGGCTCTCTCTCGGGGCGGCGCAGCGCCTCGGCAGCGGGCTGGGCCGGCTCGCCTGGGTTGCCCGGGGCTCGATGCGCCGGACGGTCGAGGACAACCTCGCCCGCTGCCTGCCCGAGACGAGCGCGGCGGAGCGCGAGGTCATCGCGCGGCGCACCCTGATTGAGACCGGCAAGGGCTTGATCGAGACCGCGCCCGTCTGGCGGTGGGGGCCAGCCGACATCGAGGCCGTGATCGTGGAGAGGCGGGGGTTCGATGCGATCGAGCAGGCGTTGGCGGCGGGTCGCGGCGTCATCCTGCTCGCCCCGCACATGGGCAACTGGGAACTCGGCGGGCTCGCCACGGCGGCGCGTGTGCCGACGACCATCATGTACCGCCCACCGCGCGAACCGGCCATGGAACGCCTGCTGGTCGAGGCCCGGGCCCGTACCGGTGCTTCCATGGCACCGGCCAACCTGGGCGGGGTGCGCAAGGCGTTGCGCGGGCTCAAGCGCGGCGAGCTGGTCGCCATCCTGCCCGACCAGGCACCGCGCCACGGCGAGGGCATCACCGCCCCCTTCTTCGGCCAGCCGGCGTTGACCATGACCCTGATCCGCACCCTATCACGGCGCACCGACGCCGCGGCCTTCACCGGCTGGGCCGAGCGCCTGCCCGAGGCGCGCGGCTTTCGCATCCACTACGAGCCGGTCACCGAGCCGGTCGGCCACGACGACCCGACCGAGGCCGCCGCCGCGCTCAACCGCGAGATCGAGCGGGTGGTGCGGGAGAAACCCGAGCAGTACCAGTGGACCTACCGTCGCTTTCGCCGCCAGGCGAGCGGCCGGGCCCGCCGCGAGCAGCGCCAGGCCGACTGAACACCCGCAGCACTCGATCAGCCGCGGTAGCGGTCTGCCTCGCCCGGCGGCGTGGTCTTGAAGTACTTGAGCGACCACATCAGTTGGGCGGGGTCATCGAGCACCAGCTCCTCGATCACGCGGTTGATCGCGGTGGCCGCCTCGCGGTCGGTACCGGCAGGCAACTCGACCGGCTCGAGAAAGCGCAACCGGTAATGCCCGCTCACCTCGTCGAGCTGCCCGATCACCGGATAGACCGGCCGCCGGCTGGCCCGCGCGAGCTTGCCCGCCAGCGGCAGGGTCGCCTTCTCCACGCCGAAGAACGGCGCGAACACGCTGTGCTCGGCGCCCAGGTCCTCGTCGGCGATATAGAAGAAGCTCCGCCCGGCACGCAGGGCGCGCAGGTGCGGGCCCATGCCCCGCTCGCGCGGCAGGGCCTCGGTGCCATGCCGGGTGCGCATCCCGCCGAACCACCAGTCCACCACCGGGTTGGTGGCGAATCGCTTGTAGATGGTCGAGCCCTCGACGGTCTCGGCGAGCATGGCCGCCGCCCACTCCAGCCCGACGCTGTGCACGGTCAGGATCACGCCGGGCTCGACGCGCAGGCGGTCGAGGATCGCCTGCCCCTCCACCTCGGTCTGGCGGGTCAGCTCGCCGCGACGCGCGCGCCGGATCCGACCGAGATCCAGCAGGGCGAGCAGGTGACGCTCGAGGTAGGTGGTCTGCCATTGCGCGCGGGTCGCCTCGGTCTGGTGCGGAAAGCACAGTCGCAGGTTGGTGGCGATGATGCCCGCCCGGCGCGGGTTGAGGCGCCGGTAGAGGCCCGCGCCCAGTCGCGCCACGCCACGGCGCAGCGGATGCCCGCCGATGGCCAGCAGGTAGAGCAGGCCGATCCCGAGCCAGGTCGGCCAGTAGCGCGGGGCCAGCAGCCCGCGCCGGAACACCGGCGGACCGACGCTGGCGGACGCCCGGCTCATCGACGCCAGAACATCGGCAGGAGGATGGCCAGCACGGTGAAGATCTCGAGACGGCCGAGGATCATGGCCAACATGCCCAGCCAGAGCACCGACTCCGATTCGGCGGCGAAGTTGCTGGTCACCGACCCGATACCCGGGCCGAGGTTGGCCAGCGTCGCCAGCACCGCCCCCAGCGCCGACTCGATGTCCATGCCGGTGAACAGCATGGCGAAGAAGAAGAACAGGAAGGTGAACATCCAGGCGGCGAAAAAGGCCCACACGGCACTGATCACGCCCGGGTCAAGCGGCCGGCCGCCAAGGCGGATGACGAACACGGCGTGCGGGTGGATCAGGCGACGCACCTCGTGGATGCCCTGGCGGGCGAGCAGCATGACTCGCACCGACTTCATGCCCCCGGTGGTCGACCCGGCGCAGCCGCCGATCACGGTCGTCATCACCAGCAGCAGCATCAGGAAGGGCCCGTAGGCGGTGTGATCGGTGGCGGTGTAGCCGGTGGTGGTGGCGAACGAGACCAGGTTGAACAGGTTCAGGCGCACCGTGTCCACCCAGCTGCCCTCGGGCCAGTTGGCGAGGAAGAAGGCCACTACCATCACCGCGACCGCGGTCAGCCAACCGATGTAGAAGCGCACCTCGGCACTGCGCCAGTAGGCGCGCAACGATCCGTGGCGCAAGGCGATGAAGTGCAGGGCCATCGGCAGCGCGCCGAGGATCATGAAGACCATGGCCGTGACTTCCATGGTCGGGTTCTGGAAGTAGCCGAAGCTCGCGTCGTGGGTGGAGAACCCGCCGGTGGCCACCGTGGTGAAGGCGTGGCTGACGGCATCGAACCAGGTCATGCCCTCGATCTTGTAGACCAGCGCGCAGAGCACGGTGATGCCGGTGTAGACCAGCCACAGTACCTTGGCCGTCTCCGAGATGCGCCCGGAAAGGCGCGAGTCCTTGATCGGGCCGGTCATCTCGCCCTTGTAGAGCTGCATGCCGCCCACGCCCAACAGCGGCAGGAAGGCGACCACCAGCACGATGATCCCCAGGCCACCCAGCCATTGCAGCTGCTGGCGATAGAACAGCAGCGAGCGCGGCAGCTCGTCGAGCCCGGTGATCACCGTCGCCCCGGTGGTCGTGATGCCCGAGACCGACTCGAATACCGCCTGGGAGAAACTCAGCCCCAGCTCCGGCTGCAGGTAGATGGGCGTCGAGCCGATCAGCCCCAGCACGACCCAGAACGACACCACGATCAGCAGACCGTCGCGCAGCTTCATCTCGCGCCGGTAGTTGCGTGTCAGCCCCCAGAGGACGCCGCCGAGGGTCACGCTGATGACGAAGCTGAGCGTGAAGGGCGTGAGGTTGTCGTCGCCCATGACCCAGCCGACCAGCCACGGCGGGATGAAGGTCAGGCCGAAGACCATCAGCAGGATGCCGAGAATGCGGATGACGATCAGTAGTTGCATCGAATCGTGCGCCCGGCCCTAGAAAAAGCCGAAGCCGACCGAGAACAGCTGCTCGATCTCGCCGATACGGCGCTTGTCGGTGAGGAACAGCACCACGTGGTCGTCGGAGTGGATCACCGTGTCGTGGTGGGCGATCAGCAGCTCGTCGTCGCGCAGGATCGCGCCGATGGTGGTGCCACGCGGCAGGTCGAGGGCGTCGATCCGTCGGCCGACCACGCGCGAGGTGGTCTCGTCGCCGCGGGCGATCACCTCGATCGCCTCGGCCGCGCCGCGCCGCAGGGAATGCACGCTGACCACGTCACCACGACGCAGGTGGGTGAGCACCTCGCCGATGGTGATCTGGTGCGGCGAGAGCGCGATGTCGATCGAGCCCATCTCGATCAGATCGACGTACTCGGTGCGGTTGACGATGCACATCGCCCGCCGCGCGCCCAGGCGCTTGGCCAGCATGGCGGCGAGGATGTTGTCCTCGTCGTCGTTGGTCAGGGCGAGGAACACGTCCATGTCCTCGATGTTCTCTTCCTCGAGCAGCTCGGTGTCCGAGGCGTTACCCGAGAGCACGATGCTGCGATCGAGCGACGCGGACAGCTCGCGGGCGCGGCGCAGGTTGTGGCTGATCAGCTTGACCTGGTAATCGCCCTCGAGCTTGCCGGCCAACGCACCGCCGATGTTGCCGCCGCCGGCGATCATGATGCGCTTGTAGGGCTTGTCGAGCGGGCGCATCACGCTCATCACGCGGCGGATATCGCCCTTCCTGGCGAGGAAGAACACCTCGTCGCCAGCCAGCAGGCGGGTATCGCCCTCGGGCGGCACCGAGGTCTCGTGGCGATAGATGGCCGCCACGCGCGTCTCGATGCCCGGCAGCAGCTCGCGCAGCCGGTGGATCGGCTCGCCCACCATCGGCCCACCGCGGTCGACCTCCATGCCGATCAACAGCAGCTTGCCGTCACCGAACTCGCGCACCTGCAGGGCATCCGGGTACTGGATCAGGCGCGCGATATAGTCCTTGATCAGACGCTCGGGGCTGATGATGAAATCCACCGGGATCGCCGCGTTGTCGAACAGCGCCGGGTGATCCTGGTAGTCGGTCACGCGGATGCGCGCGATCTTGGTGGGGGTGTGGAACAGCGTCCAGGCGATCTGGCAGGCGAGCATGTTGGTCTCGTCCGACTGCGTCACCGCGATCAGGATGTCGGCATCCGCCGCCCCGGCCTCCTGGAGCACGCTCGGCTGCGAGCCCAGCCCGGTCACCGTGCGGATGTCCAGCCGCTCCTGCAGCCAATTGAGTGCCTCGGCGTCGGTATCGACCACCGTGACCGAGTTGTCGGTCTCGGTCGCCAACGCCGTGGCCACGGAACTGCCGACCTGGCCGGCCCCGAGCACGATCACCTTCATGCGCTGCTCCCGGTGGAACGCTCGCCGCCGGTCTGGATACCCAGCGATTTCAGTTTGCGATACAGGTTGGTGCGCTCCATGCCCGTGCGCCGCGAGAGCTCGGTCATCGACCCCTCGACGTTCTTCAGCTGGGCGAGCAGGTAGCGTCGTTCGAACTCGTCACGCGCCTCGCGCAGCGGCAGATCGAGGTTCAGCGAGACCAACGCCGGGCTGTTGTCCTCGCCGCCCTGGTCCATCGGCGCGAGGCCCAGCGCGCGCTGGACCTCCTGCTCGTCGATCACCTCGCCACTGCCGAGGATCAGCAGCCGCTGGACCAGGTTCTTCAATTCGCGCACGTTGCCCGACCAGTGGTGGTAGCGCAGCAAATTGCGCGCGCCGATGGTCAGCTCGCGGCGCGGCAGCCCCTCGACCTGATGGGCGGTCTCGAGGTAGTGGGCCAGCAGCACCGGGATGTCCTCGGGGTGCTCGCGCAGCGGCTCGATGTGCACCGGCACCACGGAGAGGTGGTAGTAGAGGTCCTCGCGGAAGTTGCCGGCGCGCACCTCGGCCTCGAGGTCCTTGCGGGTGGCGGCGATCACGCGCACGTCGACGCGCACCGGCTCGTTGCCGCCGACGCGGAAGAACGACTGGCTCTCGAGCGCCGAGATCAGCTGCATCTGGGTCTGCTCGTCCATGTCGGCCGCCTCGGCGATGAACAGCGTGCCGCCGTTGGCCTGCTCGAGCAGCCCGTAGCGGATACGGCCGTCCTCCTCGGCGCCGAACAGCTCCACCGCGGCGTTCTGCCGACCCGACACCGCACTGCCGCCGGTATCGACGAACGGGAAGTGCCGCCGGGCCGAGTGTCGGTGAATGAAGCGCGCCAGCGCCTGCTTGCCGGTGCCCGGCTCGCCGGAGATCAGCACCCAGGCATCGTGGCCGGCGATCTTCTTCGCCTGCTCGCGCAGCTCCTGCATGTACTCGGAGTCGCCGATCAGGTCGAGCGGATCGACCTCGCCACGCTTGAGCGCCGCGTTCTCCTGCGCCAGGCGCCGGTTGTCGAGCGCGTGCTCGATCAGCAGCAGCAGCTTGTCGAGCGAGATGGGTTTCTCGATGAAGTCGAAGGCACCCAAGCGGGTGGCCTCGACGGCCGTCTCGACCGTGCCGTGGCCGGACATCATGATCACCGGCCAGACCAGCTGGTCTCGCTCGTGCCATTCACGCAACAGGCCGATGCCGTCCATCCCCGGCATCCAGATGTCCAGCAGGATCAGGTCGGGCCGCCGCACCGCGATCGAGCCGCGTGCCTCGGCCGCGTCGGCCGCGCTGCTGACGGTGAACCCCTCGTCCTCGAGCACGTCGACCAGCAGGTTGCGGATTTCGCTCTCGTCGTCGACGACCAGGATGTGTCCGATACTCATTCGTCAGGAAATTCCCGTTTCTCCGTGGTCGCCACCTTGGCGACCCGTTTCGACATCGATGCCCTCGCGGCGGCGATTGTCACGCGCCTCACAGCGCCCCGATTCCAAGGGTAGGCGAATCGTAACGCGAGCACCGTGATTGGCAAGCCGGCGACCCGCCGCCGTGTCGTCGTTCTCCGGCTGCTCGAACGCGTTCCAGGCGTGCACGGCCCCGGCATGCTCCTCGACGATCTTCTTGACGATCGCCAGACCCAGCCCCGACCCCTTGGGCCGGGTGGTCGCGTAGGGCTCGAACAGCCGATCGAGCATCTCGGCCGGAAAGCCCGGCCCATTGTCGGCCACGGTCAGCTCGGCCAGGCAGTGTCCCGCCTCGCCGACCACCCGCAGGTCGAGCAGCACGACCGGCTCCCCTTCCACCGCACCGCGCTCGTCGAGCGCCTGGCTGGCGTTGCGAATCAGGTTGTGCAGCAATTGGCGCAAGCGGTTGGCATCGCCCTCCACCCAGACCGCGCCGTCGACCTCCGGCAGGAAGCGTACCTTGACGGCCGTGTTGCCGCGGTAGAGCTCGACGGTCTGGCCAGCCAGGGCCTGCAGGTCGAGCCGTTCGAGGCTCACCTGCGGGCTGCGCGCGTAGTCGGCGAACTCGTTGACCATCTGCTTCATCGCATCGACCTGCGCGATGATCGTGGCGGTGGCGCGGTCGAGGATCGGCGCGTGCCCCTCGTCGAGCTGGGGCAGGATACGCCGTCGCAGCCGTTCGGCCGACAGGCCGATGGGGGTGAGCGGGTTCTTGATCTCGTGGGCCAGGCGGCGGGCCACCTCCGACCACGCCGCGTCGCGCTGGGCCTGGATCAGCGCGGTGACGTCCTCGAGGACCATCACGTAGCCGCCGGCATCCGCGTCGCCATCGGGCGGCAGGGCCGCCAGGCGCGCCAGCAGCACCTTGCGCCCGCTGCCGTTCATGATGCGCACCTGGGCCTCGACCGTCTCGCCCGGCGGCGGGCCGGCCGCCCCCAGCCGGTCGAGGAATGCCTCGCACAACGGCAACAGGCTCGCGTGCGCCCGACAGACCGCCTGCAGCGAGCCCTCGAACAGCTCGTCCGACGCCACCCCGAGGATGTGCTGCGCGGCCGAGTTGCCGCTGATGATCCGCCCGTCGTAGGAGAGCGTCAGCACGCCGGAGGACAGGTGCTGGATCACCGTGTCGAGGTAGTCGCGCTCCTTGTCGGCCAGCTCCTGGAGTTCGCGCATCACCTCGTGGGCCCGGCGCACGCGGGCGGTCATGGTATTGAACGACTGGACCAGCTGGCCGAGATCGTCGCGGCGGTCGACCGGCAGCCGCAGGCTGTAGTCGCCCTCGGCCACCGCCTGGGTGCCGGCGGCCAGTTCGCGGATCGGGCTCAACAGCTTGCGCGCGGCGAGGAACGCCAGCCAGACGGCCGTGAGCAACGACAACAGCAGCGCCAGGGTCAGCGCCAGGGTGAAGGTCTGCTTGAGCGAGGTGTGCAGGTAGACCAGCTCGCGGTAGTCGTTGAAGGCGTCCTGCACGCTCTTGGAGAGCTGGTTGGCCTCGTCCGGCACGTCGAACAGCGCCTGGAGGACACGCTTGCCGCCCTCGCTGGTCAATCCGGCCTCCATCGGCACGACCACCCGGATCTGCAGGTCGCCGTCCCCGCCGGGGTCGAGGCCGATGAAGTCCCGCCCGGAACGGGCGTGCGCCAGCGCGGTTTCGTCGGCGCGGGCGGGCACGATGCTGGTGGCGTCCTCCGAGGAGGAGGCGACGATCAGGTTGCGCTGACCGAGGATGGTCATCTCCTCGGCGCCGGTGGTCCGGCGCACCTGCGAGAGCTCCAGGGCGATCAGTTCCGACCCGCCGTCACGCAGCTCGTCGGCCGCGCGCCGCGTTTCCTCCAGCGCCTGACGCATGCGCCCGTCGAAAGACATCTGCGAGAGGGACAACGCGTCGGTCATCGCCTGCTCGACCTGTACGTCGAACCACGAGTCGATGCCGCGCTGGACGAAGGTGAGCGAGAAATAGAACACGATCGCCACCGGCACCACCGACAGCGCGACGAAGGTGACCACGAGCCGGGCGGTCAGCCGGGCGCCGGGCGTGCCGCGCCGGTAATCGCGGATCAGGCGGACGATGTGCCACAGCACCACCATGGCGAGGAACAACAGCCCCACCGCGCTGATGCCCAACAGTGCCAGGAACAGTCCCTCGGGCTGCTCGACGGCGCGCAGCGAGTCGGAGACCAGGTACAGGAGCACCAGCAGCAGCACGACCACCATCGCGCTGATCGGGGCGATCGCGCGGCGCACCCAGCGCTGCAGGCGGCGGGCGATGCCCGTCATCGACGCACCTCCGACAGCCCCCACAGGAACCAGTCGCTATCGAGATCCCAGTTGTCATCGAACAGCGCCGGGACACGCAGCGGCAGCGGCAGCTTGTTGACGTCCAGCCTCACGCGCAACTTGCCCAGCAGCCGCGGCTTGTCGGCCAGCGGCGCCCAGCCGCCCAGCCGCCAGGCCCGCACCCGCGAGAGCGACTCGACCGCGTCGCTGAGCTGGGAGAAGGTATGGGTTTCGCGGGCGTGGAAGTCGGTCACCATCCAGGTGCGCGACAGGGCGTGATACTCCAGCCGCAGCCGGCGCCGGTCGCTCAACAGGGGACGATCCCAGAGCCATTCGCGCGGCTGGGCGATCTCCGCCTCGACCACGAGGGTCAGGGCGATGGAGTTGCGCAGGGCATCGATCACCTCGCTGCCCAGCGAGAGCTCGAGGTCGGCGTCCAGGAACAGCGCCTCCTCGCGGACCTCGGCGTGCACGTTGATCACCCGCGCGTCCGCGTGCAGCCGGGTCGAACCGCCGAGCCCGACGACGAGCACCAGTAGCAGCCAACCGAGGCGTGACACGCAGGCCGGGATCATCCGTTGGTCACCGGCTTTTCCAGCACCGCGTAGTAGAAGCCGTCGTGGCCGTCGGCCTGGGGGAACAGCTGCCGGCCGACCGATTGCGGCTCGCCCCAGTCGACGTCGAGTGGCACGGCGACGGCCTCCGGGTGGTCGCGCAGGAAGGATTCGACCTGCTTGGCGTTCTCCCGTTTGAGGATCGAGCAGGTGGCGTAGACCAGCCGCCCGCCCGGGCGCAGCAGCCCCCACAGCCGCTCCAGAATCTCGCGTTGCCGGCGCACCAGCGAGTCGAGGTCCTCGGGACGACGCAGCCGCTTGATGTCCGGGTGACGCCGGATCACGCCGGTGGCCGAACAAGGGACGTCGGCGAGGATGCGGTCGAAACGACCCGGCGGCTCGATCGACTGCGCCGTGAGATCCGCACAGACCAGTTCGGCGAAGCGGCCGGAGCGCTCGAGGTTGTCCTGCACCCGCGCCAGGCGGGTGACGTCGATATCCACCGCCGTCATCTGCACGGCCGGCTCGGCATCGAGCATCGCCAGCGTCTTGCCGCCCGGGGCGCAGCAGGCATCCAGCACGCGTTGGCCGGGGGCGAGAGCCATCAGGTCGACCACCAGCTGGGCCGCCTCGTCCTGCACCGAGACCTCGCCCTGGTGAAACCCGGGCAGGCGCTCGACGTCCAGCGGCGAGGCGAGCGCCACGCCGTGCGAGGCAAAGCGCGTCGCGCTCGCCTCGATCGATTGTTCCGCGAGACGCTCCAGGTACGCCGAGACGCTCTGCTCGGCGGCATTGACGCGCAGGGTCATGGGCGGATGGGTGGCGAGCTGCTCGCCCAGCAAGATGGTGCGCTCTTCGCCCCAGTCGTTCGCCAGCATCCCGAACAGCCAGTCCGGCAGGCGGGCCCGCACGGCGGGCGGCGCCTTGGCAAACGGCGTCTCGCCGGACTCGAGCTGGCGTACGGCGCGGCGCAGCACGGCGTTGACCAGCCCGGTGGCCCAGTTGTGATTGAGTTCGCGGGCGGCGTGCACCGCGGCATTGACCACGCGCGAGGGTTCGCGCTTGGAGCCGGTCAGGCGCTCGAGCCCCACCAGGAGCAGCATGCCCACCTCGGCGGCGCGCGGGTTGAGGGGGCGGTCGAGCAACTGGTCGCGCCACCAGGCCAGCGGTTCGTAGTGGCGCAGCACCTCGTAGCTCATCGCCTGGACCACACTGCGGTGCGCGGCCTGGGCGCGTGCGGTCAGCTCGGGCAGCACGCCGTCGAGCGAGCGGCCGTGGTCGACCACCTGGATCAGTCCCTCGGCGACCAGGGCCTCGGGCGAGCGCGGCCGCCCGCCCTGCTCGGCGCTGGCGACGCGGCGGCGCGAGCGACCCGGCTGGCCACCATGACCACCTTGGCGACGACGGGACGGGCGATCGGCCTGTGGGTTATCCGCCAAGCCGCACCCCCAGCAGATCGCGGCCGCGGGCAAAATCACTGGCGGCGACCGGGCGACCGCCGGCCCGCTGCACGCGCGTGAGCTCGAGCCCGCCGGCACCCGTCTGCACGACGAAGCCGTCCGCGGTCAGCTCGATCACCTCGCCGGGCGCCGCCTCGTCGCGCCCCTCGACCATGCGTGCGCCCCAGAGGCGCAGCGGCTGGCCCTCCAGCATGGTCTGGGCGACCGGCCAGGGGTTGAAGGCGCGCACGCGCCGCTCGATCAGATCGGCCGACTCGCGCCAGTCGACCGAGGCCTCGGCCTTGGCGAGCTTGGCGGCATAGCAGGCCTGCGCGTCGTCCTGCCGCTCGGGGGCACCGTCGCCCCGGACGATGGTCGGCAGCGCCTCGATCAGGGCCTCGGCGCCCAGCGGGGCGAGGCGATCGTGCAATGTCGCGGCGGTGTCGTCGGGGTGAATGGGCTCGATGCGCTTGAACCACATCGGCCCGGTGTCCAGCCCGGCCTCCATCTGCATGATGGTGATGCCGGTCTCGGTGTCGCCGGCCTCGATGGCGCGGTTGATCGGCGCCGCCCCGCGCCAGCGTGGCAGCAGCGAGGCGTGGATATTGATCGCGCCGAGACGCGGCATCTTCAGTACGGCCGGCGGCAGGATCAGGCCGTAGGCGGCGACGACCAGCAGGTCGGGCCGATACGCCGCCAGCTGCGACTGGGCGGCCTCGTCGCGCAGCGACAGCGGCTGCTCGACCGGCAGCCCCAGCTCGAGGGCGGCCTGCTTGACCGGCGGGGCGGTCAGCTTCTTGCCGCGCCCGGCGGGCCGGTCGGGCTGGGTGTAGGCGGCGACCAGCTCGAGCGTTTCGCCGGCCACCTCGTCCAGGCGGGCGAGCGCCTCGAGCGCCGGCACGGCGAAGTCGGGCGTGCCGCAATAGACCACGCGCAGGCTCATACACGCTCCCGGCGCGCGGCCTTTTCCATCTTCTTGCGGATGCGCTGCTGCTTGAGCGGCGAGAGGTAGTCGATGAACAGCCGACCGTCGAGGTGGTCGAGTTCGTGCTGGAAGCAGATGGCCAGCAACCCGTCGAGGTCATGCTCGATGGTCTTGCCCTTCTCATCCTGGGCGCGCACGCGAATGCGTTCGGCACGCGGGATGGTCTCGTTGATCCCCGGGATCGACAGGCAACCCTCTTCCGATTCGACCCTGCCGTCACGGGCCAGGATCTCGGGGTTGACGAAGGCCATCGCCCCGCTGCGATCCTCGCTCACGTCGGCCACGAACAGCCGCCGGTGCTCGTCGATCTGGGTGGCGGCCAGCCCGATGCCGCGCTCCTGGTACATGGTCTCGAACATGTCGGCGACCAGTTCGGCCAGCGCCGGCTCGAAGGAATCGACCGGGCGGGCGATTTCGCGCAGCCGGTCGTCGGGGTAGATGAGGATGTCTCGCAGACTCATACGTCGGTCACTGGTTTCAGATTGTTCGCCACGGCGGGGCGCCGGCAAGGGGGATTTGTTCGCCCGCCGGCCGACTGGACGGTGGGGGCGAAATCTTTTACAACAAGCCGTATTTGGGGATACATTGTACGCCAGCACTCGGCAGAACCCAGACGATTGTCGACAATCCCGGGCGGACACCCGTACACGGACTGCTCTCGGCCGGACACCAAGGACGTTGTAACGATGAGATCGACCAAAGGACTCCCCCTGGCACTCGCCCCGGCCCTCGCGCTCGCGGGCCTGATGCCGCTGACCAGCACCCTGACCGGCTGTGCCCTGACCGAGGACGACGTGGTCAACCCACGCGAGCCCATGTCCGCCGACGCCCTGCCGCTGGGCGCCGAGCGTGGCCCGGTCAAGCGCGACCTCTCCGCCGAGGAAACCCGCGACCAGTTCCGCGACCTCTCCGCCGAGGATTACGTGGTCAAGAAAGGCGACACCCTCTGGTCGATCGCCAACCACTTCCTCAAGGATCCCTACTACTGGCCCGAGATCTGGTACGGCAACCCGGAGATCGAGAACCCGCACCGCATCTACCCGGGCGACCGCATCCAGATCGTCTTCGTCGGTGATCGCCCGCGCCTGGCCGTCGGCCTGCGCCCGCACATCCGCTACGAATCGCTGCCGCCGGCCGTCGCCGCCGTGCCGCTCGACCTGGTACGTCCCTTCCTCAGCCACGACCAGGTGATGGACGAGGACGAATTCGAGGCCGCCCCCTACGTACTCGCCAACCGCGAGGGCTCGATCCACGCCAGCAGCGGCGACACCGCCTACGTTCGTCCGCCGCTCGACGGCTCGAAGCAACGCTTCGCCGTCGTCGAGAAGGGCAAGGCGCTGCTCGACGGCCGCAGCGGCGAGCACCTCGGCTACCGAGCCATCTTCAAGGGCGAGGCGAACGTGGTCGAGACCGGCGACCCGACCACCGTCGAACTCGAGGACACCGTGCGCGAGGTCGACGAAGGCGACCGCCTGGTCGAGATGACCGAGGAGGCCTTCGACCGTGACGTCACGCCGCAGATCCCGGCCTTCCCGATCGACGCCCGCATCATCCTGCTGCCGGATGCCATCACCCAGGTGGGCAGCCAGCAGGTGGTCGTGATCGACCGGGGCAGCGAATCCGGCGTCACCGCCGGCGACCTGCTGCAGATCAGCAAGCGTGGCCGGGTGGTCGAGGACCGCTTCGCCCCGCGCGACACCGGCGAGGATGGCCGCGAGGCCACCCGCGGCCCGGCCGTGCTGCTGCCGGACCACCCGATCGGCACCGCCATGGTCTTCCGCGCCTACGACCGCGTCAGCTACGCGCTGGTGATCAAGGCCACCCAGCCGATCCACGAGGGCGACCTGGCCCAGACCCCGGTCCAGGGCAGCACCCTTTAAGCGGTGCCTGCCGCGCCGCGCGCCTCAGCGACCCGGGGCACCCCCAGCCCGGGCAACGACGACACCACGGCACTGATCGAGCTGCTGGCAACCCCGGGCATGGGGCCCAAGCGGCTCGCCCTGCTGTTGACGCATTTCAGCACGCCGACCGCCGCCCTCGACGCCCCCCGCCGCGAATGGCACCACGCGGGGCTGCCCGAGGGCGTCACCCAGGCGCGGGCGGATGCAGAGAAGGTCGCCGCGATCACCGACTGGCTGGCCGCCGACGCGACCCACCACCTGATTGCCCGCGGCGATCCGCACTTCCCTGCGGCCCTCGAGGACCTTCCCGACGCCCCGGCCGCGCTGTTCGCCCGCGGACGCGTTGCCGCGCTCAGCGAACCACAGATCGCCATGGTCGGCTCGCGCACGCCCACCACCGGCGGGCGCCAGAACGCCCGGGCCTTCGCCCGCCATCTCGCCGCACAAGGGCTGGTGATCACCAGCGGGCTGGCCCTGGGCGTGGACGGCGAGGCCCACCGCGGCGCGCTGGATGTCAACGGCATCACCATCGCCGTGCTCGGCTCGGGCATCGACCGCCTCTACCCACCGGAACACGCCTCGCTGGCCGACGAAATCGTCGCCGGCGGCGGGGTGATCCTGTCCGAATGGCTGCCCGGCACCGAGCCGCGCCGCGGCCACTTCCCGCGTCGCAACCGCCTGATCAGCGGCCTGGCCTGCGGCGTGCTGGTGGTCGAGGCCTCGGTCAAGAGCGGCTCGCTGATCACCGCCCGACTCGCTGGCGAGCAGGGGCGCGACGTGTTTGCCATCCCCGGCTCGATCCACAACCCGCTGGCCCGCGGCTGCCACCACCTGATCCGCGAGGGCGCCAAGCTGGTCGAGACCGGTCAGGACGTCCTCGAGGAACTGGCCCCCACCCTGCGCCGCCAGTTGGAAGCGACCGCCACGGCGACAGAGGAAAGCGCCGGACCCGGACCCGAGGCACCACCCTCGCCACGGGACCCAGAGCAACAACGCATCCTCGAGCTGCTCGGCCACGACCCGCAGCCGGCCGACACCCTGATCGAGGCGAGCGGATTGACCGCCGGTGAGGTTTCCTCCATCCTCCTCATGCTTGAACTGGCGGGAGAGGTGTCCACCCTGCCCGGCGGCCTCTACGTCCGCACGAGTTAGCGAGTGTGGCCCGCCTGACCGGATATCAGCCGGCAACAGCACCCTGCCGACCGCACCTGCCGCCGCCCCCAACATGTATTCCCGATCGCGCGCGCAGGCTCAAGCCATCATGTCCCGGTGAGCCGATGAAAGAGACTGTTCTCGACCTGTTGATGTTCCTCTTCGAGAATTACATGGAAGACGAGGACCGCTTCCCCCCGCAAAACGAACGCGCCGGCCTGCAGATGAAGCTGCTCGAGGCCGGCTTCGACCACGACGAGATCGAGCATGCCTTTGCCTGGCTCGAGGGCGTGCTGGAACAGGGCAGCGAGTCCGGCCCCGAGCGCGACCATGCCTTCCGGGTCTACAGTGACGACGAGCAGATGATGCTCGACGTCGATGCCCGCGGCTTTCTGATGCAGCTCGAGCAGATCGGCGTGCTTTCGCCCTCGGCCCGCGAGACGGTGATCGAGCGCGCCATGGCACTGGGCGAGGACGAGATCGACGTCGAGCGCCTCAAGTGGATCGTCCTGCTGGTCCTGTTCGCCAAGCCGGGCGAGGAACAGGCCTTTGCCTGGATGGAAGACCTCGTCTTCGACGACGCCGCCGTCCTGCACTAAGAAGACGCTGCGCGAATACGATGCCACGTCGGCTGGGCGCGCCCCGAGCGAGGCATCTGCTACGTTGTCGCTCTTGGAAAGAGAATGACTCGTTCGCGACCAACCGATGCCTTGCGCCTGTCCGGCCCAGGGCGGGCCGAGCGGCATCGCATTCGTACAGACCTTCCGTAAATAACGAAGACACCTTATGAGCGAAAACCTGGTCATCGTCGAGTCGCCCGCCAAGGCCAAGACGATCAAGAAATACCTCGGCCCCGGCTACGAAGTGCTGGCCTCCTACGGCCACGTGCGCGATCTCGTGCCCAAGAACGGCGCGGTGGATCCCGAGCACGACTTCGCGATGAACTACACGGTCATCGACAAGAACAAGAAGCACGTCGACGCCATCAAGAAGGCGCTGAAGAAGGCCGACACCCTCCTGCTGGCCACTGACCCCGACCGCGAAGGCGAGGCCATCTCCTGGCACCTCTACGAACTGCTGAAGGACAGCGGCCTGCTCGACGACAAGGAAGCCAAGCGCGTGGTCTTCTACGAGATCACCAAGCGCGCCGTGCAGGAGGCGATCGCCCACCCGCGCGGGCTGGCCCAGGAGCTGATCGACGCCCAGCAGGCGCGCCGGGCGCTCGACTACCTGGTGGGCTTCAATCTCTCGCCGCTGCTGTGGAAGAAGATCAATCCGGGCCTGTCCGCCGGCCGGGTGCAGAGCCCGGCGCTGCGAATGATCGTCGAGCGCGAGGAGGAGATCGAGGCCTTCACGCCGCGTGAATACTGGTCGATCGCCGCCGACTGCCGCACCGGCGACCAGCCCTTCTCCGCCCGCCTCTACCAGCTCGACGGCAAGAAGGTCGCGCAGTTCACCCTCGAGGACGAGGCCTCCGCCACCTCGGCGCGCGAACGCCTCGAGGCGGCGGCCAACGGCACGCTCAAGGTCGCCAAGGTCGACCGTCGCGAGCGCAAGCGCCACGCCGCGCCGCCGTTCACCACCTCCACCATGCAGCAGGAGGCGGTACGCAAGCTCGGCCTGTCCGCCTCGCGCGCCATGCGCGTGGCTCAGGAGCTCTACGAGGGTGTCGACATCGGCCAGGGCACGGTGGGTCTGATCACCTACATGCGTACCGACTCGGTCAACCTGTCGAACGACGCGATCGGCGAGATCCGCCACCACATCGGCGAGAGCTACGGCGCCGATTACGTGCCGGAGTCGCCCAATCGCTACCGCACCAAGTCGAAGAACGCCCAGGAGGCCCACGAGGCCATCCGCCCGACCTCGATCGCCAACACGCCGGACAAGGTGCGCGCGTTCCTCAACCGCGACCAGTTCCGTCTCTACGAGATGATCTTTAAGCGCACGCTGGCCTCGCAGATGACCCCGGCGGTCTTCGACCAGGTCTCCGTGGATCTGGCCGCCGGTGACGAGCACAGCTTCCGCGCGACCGGCTCGACTCTGAAGTTCCCGGGCTTTATCGCCGCGTACCGCGAGGACGAGGACGACCAGGCATCGGACAAGGACGACGACCGTCGTCTGCCGCCGCTGGAGGAAGGCCAGCAGATCGAGCTCGCCGCGATCAACGCCACCCAGCACTTCACCGAGCCACCGCCGCGCTTCACCGAAGCGAGCCTGGTCAAGACGCTCGAGCAGTACGGCATCGGCCGCCCGTCGACCTACGCCAGCATCATCTCGACGCTGCGCTCGCGCGAGTACGTCGAGCTCGAGCAACGCCGTTTCCGCCCCACCGACATGGGCCGAGTGGTCAACGGCTTTCTGACCGAGTACTTCCGCGACATCGTCGACTACGAGTTCACCGCCAAGCTCGAAGACGAGCTCGATGCCGTCTCGCGCGGCGAGATGGACTGGGTGCCGCTGTTGCGCGAGTTCTGGGAGCCGTTCACCAAGCGCATCGAGCACACCCAGCAGAACGTCTCGCGCCAGGAGGCCGCGCAGGGTCGCGAGCTGGGCGTCGACCCGAAGAGCGGCAAGCCGGTGGTCGCCCGTCTGGGGCGCTTCGGCCCGTTCGTGCAGATCGGCACCAAGGACGACGAGGAGAAGCCCAAGTTCGCCTCGCTGCGCCCGCACCAGAGCATCGCGACCATCACGCTCGACGAGGCGATGGAGCTGTTCAAGCTGCCGCGCAAGCTCGGCGAGACGCCCGAGGGCGAACCGGTCGAGGCCAACATCGGCCGCTTCGGCCCGTACGTGAAGTTCGGCAACAAGTTCGCCTCCCTGGGCAAGGACGACGACCCCTACACCATCGAACTGCCGCGCGCGCTCGAGCTCATCGAGGTCAAGAAGCTCGCCGAGAAGAACCGCATCATCAACGAGTTCGACGACGGCATCCAGGTGCTCAACGGTCGCTACGGCCCCTACGTCTCGGACGGGAAGAAGAACGCCAAGATTCCCAAGGACGACGACCCCAAGGCGATTACCCACGAGCAGGCGATCGAGATGATCGCCCAGGCCCCCGAGCGCAAGGGCCGTGGACGCAAGGCCGCCCCCAAGACCGCGGCCAAGAAGACGGCTGCCAAGTCGACGACCAAGAAGTCGACCACCGCGAAGAAATCGACAGCGAAGAAGACGACCGCCAAGAAGACCACGGCGAAGAAGCCCGCCAGCAAGACCGCCTCCGGAGGCAAGGCCGAATGAGCGTCCCGTCGGCATTCCAGCTGCGCGAGATTGCCCGCCACCTCGACGACGGCGGCCTGATCGCCTACCCGACCGAGGCGGTCTTCGGCCTGGGCTGCGCGCCGCTCGACCCGTTCGCGGTCATGCGCCTGCTCGCACTCAAGCAACGCGAGGTGGGCAAGGGTCTGATCCTGATCGCCGACACGCCGGAGATGCTCCAGCCCTTCGCCGCGGTGACTGCCGAGGAATGGGACCGCATCGCGGCCGACTGGCCGGCGGCGCGCACCGTCATCGTGCCGGCGGCCGACGGCGTGCCGGCCTGGCTGACCGGCGGGCGCAAGGAAATCGCCCTGCGCGTGCCCGCGCACGAGACCGCGCGCGCGATCAGTCGCGCCTTCGGCGGGCCGATCGTCTCGACCAGCGCGAACGTCAGCGGCCGCCCGGCGGCACGCGACGCGCTCGCCGCCCGCCGCCAGTTTGCCCGGGCGGACGTCCGGATCATTCCGGGCCGCGTCGATCGGCGCGCCCGCCCCTCGCAGATCATCCACTGGCCCACCGGACGGATCATCAGGAGTTGACCATGGCGGATAAGCCGGCAGACAGCGGGGCCGACCTTCAGGCCGTCCGCGACTACCTTGTCGACCTGCAGGACCGGATCGTCGCCGGCCTCGAAGGCCAGGAAGACGGCACGCGCTTCCTGCACGACGACTGGAAGCGCCCGCCGGGCGACCATCTCAACGGCGAGGGCCGCGGCCGCATCCTCGAGGACGGCGCGACCTTCGAACGTGCCGGGATCAACTTCTCGCACGTGACCGGCAACAAGCTGCCGCCGTCGGCCACCGCCCACCGGCCGGATCTGGCCGGCGGCTCGTTCGAGGCCATGGGCGTCTCGCTGGTGATCCACCCGCGCAATCCCTTTGTTCCCACCTCGCACGCCAACGTGCGCTTCTTCCAGGCACAGAAGGAAGGCGTCGAGCCGGTGTGGTGGTTCGGCGGCGGCTTTGATCTGACGCCCTACTACGGCTTCACCGAGGATGCCGTGCATTGGCACGAGCAGGCCGAGGCCGCCTGCCGGCCGTTCGGCGACGACCACTACCCGCGCTTCAAGCAGTGGTGCGACGAGTATTTCTGGCTCAAGCACCGCAATGAACCGCGCGGCGTGGGCGGCCTGTTCTTCGACGACTACGGCGCCGACGGCCAGATCGACTTCGATACCGCCTTCGGCTTCATGCGCTCGGTGGGCGACCACTACCTGCCCGCCTACCTGCCGCTGGTGGAAAAGCGCAAGGACACCCCGTACGGCGAGCGCGAGCGCGACTTCCAGGCTTACCGCCGCGGGCGTTACGTCGAGTTCAACCTGGTCTACGACCGCGGCACCCTGTTCGGGCTGCAGTCGGGCGGGCGCACCGAGTCGATCCTGATGTCGATGCCGCCGCGCGCCGCCTGGCGCTACGACTACCACCCCGAGCCGGGCAGCGAGGAGGCGCGTCTCTACGACGAGTTCCTCCGCCCGCGCGACTGGCTGGCCGAACGCTGAGCCCGATTACCGACCCCCAACGCAAAAGGGCGAACCCACAGCGGGCTCGCCCTTTTTACATTCCAGGATGGATTCGAGGTGGGCTCGCGCTAGTTCAGGCGTTCCAGCGCATGCGCCGAGTCGACCGGGATAAACCAGTCCTGGTAGCGGTTGCTGTGGTGCACGATCCAGCCGCGCGCCCGCAGGGTCTCGCCTTCCAGCGCCTCGAAATACCAGCCGGGGAAACGTTCGAGGTCGGCCTTGTCGACGCGCACGGCCACCCGGCCCTCCAGATTGATCCAGATATTCCGCCGGCTCTCGCCCACCGACTCCACCCGGCCGCGGACGATCGCCGCACCCTGCACCTGCTCCGGAATGCCGTTGGCCGAGGGCAGGCCCGGGTCGTAGGCGGACAAGGACCAGATGCCGAGATCGTCGTCGCGGGCCGCCCGCTCGCGCGTCAGCAGGCAGTCGGCCAGCTCGAGGTTGGGGGCGACGAACACCGCCATCGCCATGCCCCGATCCAGCAGTTGCGCCTGGATGGAACGACCGTCGGGGAGGTACAGGTAGGAAAGGCGGCGCCCGTAGCGGTCCTCGCCCTCGGTGGCATCGATCACCCGCACGCGGTTCTCCGACTCGGCCAGCAGCGCGCGCAGGGCCTGCTGCGCCTCACGGGCATAGGGTTCGTCCGCGGCGCCGTCCCGACCGATCTCGGGGGTGTCGATGCCGACCAGGCGCACCCGGTCCCCGTTGGAGAGGCGGACGGTATCGCCGTCGTTGACGTAGCTGACCGTGGCCGACTCGACCGCCAGCCCGGACGGCGGGGCGCAGTCGCCCGTGCCATCCATGCCACCCGGGGGCCGCTGCGGCGACTCCTCGGCCACGCAGCCGCCGGCGACGAGCAGCATGGTCGCCAGCACGGCGAGCAGGGGACGACGCACACGAAAAAGGGCACCGGGAAGACCCACGGTGCCCTTTTGCTGCGCCCGGCCGAACGGCAGGAACGCGACCACGACGGTCTTACTTCTTCTTCTGGCCGTAGCGGTTGCGGAACTTGTCCACCTGCTTGGCCATGCTGCCCTCGGAACGCTTGCCGGTAAAGAACGGGTGGCTAGCGGAGGACACATCGATCTTGATCAGCGGGTACTCGTTACCGTCTTCCCACTTGATGGTCTCGCTCGACTTCATGGTCGAACGGGTCAGGATGGCGAAGTCCGCCGCGGCGTCCTGGAATACCACCGGCTGGTAGTTCGGGTGAATGCCTTCTTTCATCTCGATTCTGCCCCTGGTAAAGGTTCGAAAGTTGGGTCGGATGCCGCCGGGGCCGCATCTCAGGTTGATCGTCTTCGGGTTTGCCCCTTGGCGGGGCCGCCATCCCGACGCTCGCCCCGGGGTTAGAAATCACCACGGGCGTACGCGGCCGGGACGGCCAAGGCGCGAGATTCTACCCAAACTCACGACCCGGCACAAGCCATGCCCCGCTTTTCCCGGGATGTGCTCAGGGCGTGCGCGCCAGGGCCCAGACGGACACCGATGCGGCGCCGGCTTGCCGCAGCGCGGCCGCGAGCGCCCGCGCGCTCGCCCCGGTGGTCAGCACGTCATCGATGATCGCGACCCGCCGTGGCACGGCCCCGTCGACCGCAAACGCCCCCTTGAGCGTCCGTCGGCGCTCGCGGGCCGACAAGGCGGTCAGCGAACCGGTGTCCCGCACCCGGCGCACGCCACGGCGCAGCAACGGCAGGCCGGTCGCGCGGGCCACCCCGTCGGCCAGCAGCCAGGACTGGTTGAAGCCGCGCCGACGACGCTGTCGCGGGTGCAGCGGCATCGGCACCAGGACATCGATGTCGCCCACCGCCCCATCGGCCCGGGCCGCCTCGACCAGGGTCGCTTGCAACAGCGGCACGACGCTGAAATCCTGACGGTACTTGAGCCGGTGGACCAGGGCACGCACCGACGGGTCGAGATCGACCGCGGCGATCACGCCCTCGAAGGCCGAGGGCTTGCCGACACAGGCCGCGCAGGTCTTCCCGTCCGCCCCATCACCGGCCAGAATCAGCCCGCAGCCGCGACAACGTGGCCGCCCCAGTGCGGCACGCCATTCCCGGCGGCAATCCGGGCACAGACCGTCGGGATCGACGGTATCGAGACGGCAGAGATGACAGGGCGCGTCGAACCAGCGCTGCCGTCGCGAGGGCATCCATTCCATGCTAATCTGCATCCCATCCGCATATTTAGAGGTCGTCTCACCATGAACCACGACGCGTCCGCCGACACCTTCGACAACAACGACGAGCACACCCCGACCCGCATCTCCGGCCGGTCGGCCCGGCGGGCCGCCACCTGGTTCAACTGGGGCAACATCGTCGCGATGATCGTGCCCCTGCCGCTGGCGATCTTCTGGACCGGCCTGTCGATGCTGGTCTACGCGCTGAACAAGCACCACCCGAACCCGAAGGTGGGCTACTACACCCAGTGGGCCGCCTACCGTTTCTACGGGGTGGCCGGCACCGCCATGGTGATCGCCGTGTTCGCGCCGCCCAGCCTGACCTTCTACCTGGTCGTCTGGGCGATCGCCGCGCTGATCCTGATCCCCTGGTCGCTTTACGACCTCTACCGGATCAAGCAAGATACCTGGGAAGATTCCTTCACCGAACCGCCCGAATCGTTCGAGGATAACTGATTCCCATGACCCGCCCGCTTTGGCGCAAGCAACAAGCGCTCGACCTGTTCGCGAAGCCCTTCAACGACCTGCTTTTCCAGGCCCAGACGGTGCATCGCGAGCACTTCGACCCCAACGCGGTCCAGGTCAGCACCCTGCTCTCGATCAAGACCGGCGCCTGCCCGGAAGACTGCAAGTACTGCTCGCAGAGCGCCCGCTACGACACGGGCCTCGAGCGCGAGCGCCTGCTGCCGCTCGACGAGGTGCGCACCGCCGCCCGCCGGGCGCGCGAGAAGGGCGCCTCGCGCTTCTGCATGGGCGCGGCCTGGCGTAACCCCACCGACACCCAGCTCGAGCGGGTCATCGACATGGTGCGCGTGGTCAAGGAGACCGGCATGGAGGCCTGCGTCACGCTCGGCATGCTCAAGCCCGAGCAGGCCAGCCGCCTCAAGGAGGCCGGTCTCGACTACTACAACCACAACATCGACACCTCGGCCGAGTTCTACGACCAGGTGATCACCACCCGCTCGATCGACGACCGCCTCGAAACGCTCGACCACGTCCGCGAGGCCGGCATCAACGTCTGCTCGGGCGGCATCCTCGGCATGGGCGAATCGCGCGAGGATCGCGCCTCGTTTTTGACCACGCTGGCCAACCTCGAGCGCGCGCCGGAATCCGTGCCGCTCAACATGCTGGTGCGCATCCCGGGCACGCCGATGGCCGACGTCCCGGCGCTCGACCCGATCGAGTTCATCCGCACCATCGCCGTGGCCCGCATCCTGATGCCGAGCTCGCACGTGCGCCTGTCCGCCGGCCGCGAGGGACTGAGCGAGGCGATCCAGGCCTGGTGCTTCTTCGCCGGCGCCAACAGCATCTTCTACGGCGAGAAGCTGTTGACCACCGAGAACGCCGACGCGGCGGCCGACGAGGCCATGTTCGAGAAGCTCGGCCTGACCCCGCTGATCCCCGACGGCTGCCAGCTCGACGAGCCGGCCGACAGCCAGCAGGCCTCCGTCTCGGCCTGATCGGCAACCACATCACGGCCATCACGGGCCGCGACTGACCACCCGGTCGGCCGCGGCCCGTTTCGTTTGGCGCGCCGAGCAATCGACGCCCCATTGTGGGAGCGGGCGTCGTAGGAGTGGCTTTAGCCGCGATGGGATCGGGTGGCGGCTCGGCATGTCGCGGCTAAAGCCGCTCCTACGGCCACCCTGGGTCGGCTATTCCCCACCCTGATCGACGGCGACCTCCACCTCGTCCGGCGCGAGGCACACCTCGTCATCGCAGGCCTGCAGATCGAGTAATAGACGCGTCGGCATCCCGCCGGTCACGGGTACCCGCAGCTCGATCACCCCTTCGTAGACATCGATCGCCGAACGGGCGAACTCGGCGCGAAACGGCCTGCCCTCGGGATAGTCGATCGGCCCGATCTCACCATCCAGCGCCGTGACACGGGTCGGCACAAGGAAGTCTTCGCTGGCCGGGTTGGCATTGACGTGAAAGCCCTCGTCGATGGCGAGGCGCACGATGATGGCCGCACCGGCCTCGACCGCGCGCGCCTCGACCGCGACGTGATCGCGCGTCTCGCCCGGCCCGCCGGTGGTCTCGGCCGCCTCGGCCAGCCGCGCCGCCTCGCGCGTCACCACCGCGGCACGCGACGGCCGGGCCAGTGCGCCGACCAGGAACCCCCAGTCGGCCGGTGCGGCGTCCACCTCGGTGGCGAACCCCGCCAACGCGCGCACCGCCCGCGCCTGGCGCGCCGGGTCCTCGAGCACGACGCCAAGATCCAGCAGGAACACCACCGCCTGCGAATGCCCCGACGGCGAGGCATCGTCACCCGTCAGCGGCGGGCTGAGCGGCAGACCGCCACCCGCTTGCGGCGGGCGCTCGTGCAGCCGCCCCGACTCGTCGAGGTAATCGCGCTCGATCGTCGCGGCGAGCCGCTGGGCGCGGAACAGCCAACCGATATCGTGGCTCGTCCCGTACAGCGCCAGCATCAGGCGCCCCGCGGCCGCGTGATCGGAAAGGAACGCCTCGCCGGAGACCTGCCCTTCATAGACCTGCCGACTAAGGCGCTGCGCATCGGCATCCCAAAGCCGTGTCCAGAGCCAGTCACCCACCGCCTGCGCCCGCTCGTGCCAGTCGCCCCGGTCGAGCGGCTGGGCGGCCGCCAGCAGACCCAGCCCGGCCAGGGCGTTGAACTCGGCGACCTGCTTGCGATCGCGCTGGGGCAGGCCACGCGCCTGGCGCGCCTCGAGCAGGGCGGCGTAATCGGGCTCGAAGCCGGCGATCGACTCGGCCAGCTCGCCCCGCTCGAAGGCATCCAGGGCCCGGCCCACGGCCAGGTTCACCGCCCCGCCATCGGGCAGTTCGTGATCGATCCGGCTTTCCGGCAGGCCGGCCAGCTGGTGCCAGTCGAGGAAGGCCTCGGCATCCTCGCCCAACACCGCGCGGATCTCCTCGGCGGTAAAGACGTAGCTCTTGCCCTCGATGCCGTCGAGCTCGGCGTTCTCGGCGGTGAAATAGCCCCCCTCGTCCGCCCAGAGCCTGCGCTCGAGATACCCGACGCTGCGCGCGGCGACGTCACCGAGCCAGTCCTCGTCGAGCCGCTGCCCGGCCCGCGCGTAGTGACCGATCAGCTGGGCGTTGTCGACCAGCATCTTCTCGAAGTGCGGGATCGCCCAATCGGGGTCGACCGTGTAGCGATGAAACCCGCCACCGACGTGATCGAACAGCGCACCGATGCTCATCGCCGCCAGGGTCTGGCGCAGCATCGGTTCCGCCCGCGCGGCCTGGTCGTCGCCATCGAGCGCCGAGAGCAGCAGCGCCAGCCTGGGCGACTGCGGAAAGCGGCTCGACTGCCCCGGCGGGGCGAAGCCGCCCACCAGCGGGTCGAACTGGTCTTCCAGCGCCTTGATGGCCCGCGCCCGCCAGTCGGTCGGGTCGATTCGCTCGGGCGCAAGACTGGTGTCCGCGCCTTCCCTGAGCGCCTCGGCGGTTGCCTCGGCCCGCTCGAGCAGCGGTTCGCGATTCGACTGCCACTGATCGGAGAGACGCTCGAGGAGCTGCGGGAAGCTCTCGCGGCCGGGCAGCGGCTCGGGCGGGAAATAGCTGCCGGCGAAGAAGGGCTCGAGGTCCGGGGTGAGAAAGACGTTGTTGGGCCAGCCGCCGCCCTCGCCCAGCGCGCGCGTGGCGGCCATCAACACTCGATCGAGGTCGGGGCGCTGCTCGCGGTCGATCTTGATGTTGACGAACCCCTCGTTCATCGCCGCGGCGATCTTGGGGTCCTCGTAGAGCTCGCGCTTGGCGACGTGGCACCAGTAGCAGGTGGAATAGCCCACCGAGACGAAGATCGGCTTGTCCTGCTCGCGGGCCAGCGCCAGGGCCTGTTCGCCCCAGGGGTACCAGTCGACCGGGTTGTCGGCGTGGTCGCGCAGGTAATCCGAGGCGGTGTCGGCAAGTCGGTTCTCGGCGACGGCCGGGCCACCGGCCATCGCCAGCAGCACGAGCGGCCACAGCCAGGCATGCACTCGAGTCATCCCGTCACCCCATCGTTCGAGTCCAGTCACGAGAATGGCACAGCCCGACGCACAATGCGGCAACACCCGCCGGCGGTGCTAGGCTTGCAGTTTTCCCCGTTTATGCAGGAATCCCGATGTTCGAAGCCGCCGAACTGGGCCGTCGCCTCGCCAAGTCCGATTTCAAGGACGCCGTGCCGGCGCTGCGCCTGCAGCTGCTCGATGCCCAGCGCCGGGCGCGGGCAGCCAACCTGCCGGTACTGCTGCTGATCAACGGCGTGGCGGGCGCCGGCAAGGGCGAACTGGTCAACCACCTGCTCGAGTGGCTGGATTCGCGCGGCGTGCAGACGCACGTCTTCTGGGACGAGACCGACGAGGAAAAGCAGCGCCCGCGCTGGTGGCGCTACTGGCGGTCGATGCCCGGCGGCGGCGAGATCGCCGTGCTGTTCGGCGGCTGGTACCAGCACCTGATCGAGGACGCCCAGCACGGCCAGCTGGCCGAGGACGATGTCAGCCGCGAGCTCGAGCGCATCCGCGAGACCGAGCACATGCTGATCAACGGCGGCGCGCTGCTGGTGAAGTTCTGGTTCCACCTGCCGGCCAACGAACAGGCCCGTCGGGTGAAGGAACGCCGCCGCGACCCCAAGAGCCACTGGCACATGGCCCCGGAAACGGCCAAGGCGGCCAACCACTACGACGAGTTCATCGGCATCGCCACCCGCGTGGTGCGGGAAACCGATACCGGCGAGGCGCCCTGGTTCCTGATCGAGGCGACCGATCCGCACTTTCGTGACCTGACCGCCGGCAAGACCCTGCTGCGCGCCATCGACACGCGCCTGTCCAACGGCGCGAGCCCGAGTCCCATCAAGGTCTCGCATGCCCCGGCCCTGCCGGACGCCGACAGCGCGCGGCGCACCATCGTCGACCACGTCCCCGGCGACCTCGTGCTGGACAAGCCCGACTACAAGAAACGCAAGCGCGACCTCGACGCCCGGCTCAACCGGCTCGGCTGGGAAGGCTTCGAGGCACGCCGCCCGGTGGTCGCCCTGTTCGAGGGCTGGGATGCCGCCGGCAAGGGCGGGGCCATCCGCCGCCTGACCGAGGCGCTCGACGCGCGGCTCTACCGCGTCATCCCGATCGCCGCGCCCACCGACGAGGAGGCCGATCACCACTACCTGTGGCGCTTCTGGCGACAGATCCCGCGCGACGGCTACTGGACCATCTTCGACCGTTCCTGGTACGGCCGCGTGCTGGTCGAACGCGTCGAGGGCCTGGCCCCCCAGCCCGACTGGGCGCGCGCCTACCACGAGATCAACACCTTTGAGGAGCAGCTCGCCGAGCATGGCGTGACCCTGCTCAAGTTCTGGCTCAACATCACGCCCGACGAGCAGCTAAAGCGCTTCGAGGCCCGCCAGCAGACGCCCTACAAGAAGCACAAGATCACGCCCGAGGACTGGCGCAACCGCGAGAAGTGGGACGACTACAAGGCGGCGGTCAACGAGATGGTGATCCGCACCTCGACCGAGTACGCGCCGTGGCACATCATCCCGGCCAACGACAAGCGCTACGCGCGCATCGAGGTGATGAAGATCGCCGCCGAGGCGGTGAAAAAGACGCTCAAGCGCAACCCGACGGACTGAGCCAACCCCGGCAACAAGGACGATCCGACCATGAAGTTTACCCACCACCTGCGCGAGACCCACGGCCGCCAGATCGGCCTGATCACGTTCGCCTTCGGCATCCTGCTCGCCGGCATGATCCTGGTGGTCGCCAACGGCCTGTGGCAGAACCACCGCCTGCAGGTCGAGCTGAAAAGCGTCACCCAGGACCACGGACAACGCCTGCAACTGGCCAGCGATCTGCAGGGAAGGTCTGCGCAAATCCGATGCCACTCTGGCCATGCGAGTCGTTCGTGATCACGGCGCGTCGTCGCCGGCGTGCCGGCGGCCACGTCAAGACGACGCAACACCGAGCACGGGCGACTCGCTTGGCCCCGCAGGGCGTGCCTTGAGCCGGACAGCTGCTGCGTTACCGTTCTTGAAAAGGGAATAACCCTTTCGCGGCGAACGGATGCCTTGCATCTGCCCGGCTCAAGGCACGCAGAGCGGTATCGGATTTGCGCAGGCCTTCCCGGGGCGGCCTACAACCGCCACCAGACCATGATCAACCAGCTGCTCACCCACGACCCGTTCGAGCGCGACGCGCTGATGATGGACTACCACAAGTGGGGCAACCGGGTCGGCGAGGCGCGCAACGCCCTGCGCGCCCGGCTCGACGACGAGCGCAGCCTCGCGCTGATGGAACGCCAGGACGAACTGATCCCGCGCACCGTCGAACTGCAGGACCGCGTGGTGGATCTGGCCGCCCGCGACGCGATCGAGCCGGCCATGCGCATCGTGCGCAACGAGCTGTTCGATCTCGACCGCCAGTTCGACGGCGTCATCCAGGAACTGCGTCGCCACGAGCAGGCGATCATGCAGGCGGCCATCGATCGCGCCCGCGACACCGCCGAGACCGCGCGCCGGTTCATGCTCTGGTTCGGCATCGGCGGCATCCTGTTCGCCGCCATCCTGATGCTCACCACCCGACGCACCTTCCGGCGCCTGCAGCACGAGCTGCACGAGCAGGCCGAGCAACTCGACCAGGCCAGCGAGCGCCTGCACTACGAATCCCGGCACGACGCCCTCACCGGCCTGCTCAACCGGCGCGCGTTCTACGAGCAGGCCGCTCACTGCCAACGCGACGGCGGCTCGTTCGCCCTGGCCTACATCGACCTCGACTGCTTCAAGCCGGTCAACGACGAACACGGCCACGCCATCGGCGACGACGTCCTCACCCGCGTGGGCGAACGGCTGCAGGCCGCCGCCGGGGAGAGCGGAATCGTCGCCCGGCTCGGCGGCGACGAGTTCTGCCTGCTGGTACCCGACGACGAGGGACTGGCCGAGCACGAGGCCGCGCTGCGTGCCGAACTCGAACGCCCGCTGACCATCGACGGCCGACAGATCGACCCGCGCCTGAGCATCGGCTGGGCCCGCTGCCCGGCCGACGGCACCGACCTGGACGAGCTGATCACCCGCGCCGACGGGCGGATGTACGCGCAGAAGGGGGAGCGCCGGCGTGGGCCGGCGGAGCGGCGGGGGGCGGATCGGGGGTGAGGTGAGTCACCCTCGGGGCAAACGGTCGTCGGTCGCGGGGCGCGCACCGTCGCGCGTTGACCGGGGGCTGTCGCGCCGATTTTCCTGAACGCGCCACGCCCTTGCCGCCGAGCGCCCTCCGCCCGACCGGGCC
Organism: Guyparkeria hydrothermalis; assembly: GCF_023555375.1. Lineage (GTDB taxonomy): Bacteria > Pseudomonadota > Gammaproteobacteria > Halothiobacillales > Halothiobacillaceae > Guyparkeria > Guyparkeria hydrothermalis. The sequence goes on along the minus strand of NZ_JAJSEE010000003.1, from coordinate 262,226 downwards.
GACACGGCCCTACGGATCACGTGCCGTCACTCCATCGCCTCACGGATCTTGCGCTCCATTTCCAGGGTTATCTCGGTGGAACGAGGCGGAAGGGCGGCATCGCCCCGCTCGCCGTTTTCCTCGATATCGTCCAGGAGCCGCTTCATCAACTCGATCTCGCGGACCTGTGCGGCGATGATCTCGTCGGCCAGTTCACGGACGCGCGGATCGCTGATATCGGCCTTGCGCGCGTTGTTTATCGCGATCGAGTGGTGGGGAATCATCGACTTCATGAAATCGTCATCGTCGATCAGCACCTGCCACCGGTTCACGGCCAGCAACAAGGCGCCCACCAGGGCCGCCACGACCACGACCGCCACCTTGGTCTTCCGCCCCCGGTACATCGGCCACATGAAACCGAGCATCACCACGGCCATGACGCACCCCATTAGCAGCGAGGCGATCAGTCAATTCATGCTGAACGTGGCGTGATCCAGCGAGAAGACCAGCTGGTACATCAAGAAGAACATGATGACGGTCGACGTCGCGATCATCGCCGCAAAGCGCCCCCAGCTCATGCCGGACATTGGCGATTTCTGACTCATGACGGGTTCTCCCTCGTATCGTCACATGGCCTGGTTCTAGACAGAGACAAGCGCCCGAAGTGCCGAAAACCACACCGAGACGGCGCCCGCCTCGCACAATCACCGAGAGCGTAGACCGCGCCTTTCGCATCGACCGGGAGGGGTGGGGGTTTGGGTGTCCTGGATTCGGGGATCTTGTCGGGCCACGTGGGCGGGGACACTCGGCTTTGGCGGACACGTATTCATGTCGATGGAGGATATTTCGCGTGCCAATTGCGCGAGTAGGCATGAAGACAGTGCCGTGCTCGGCGCGCGAGTCGATTTTCTTGCTTGTCCAAGAAAACCGACGAAAAGAAGGACACCCCGGTGCCTTGGCCCTGCAATCCCTCGCTCGCGAGGCAAGGCACAAGGGGACTCGACCCTTCGATTAGGCAGAGAACGCGACCCCAAAATTTCCAGTTCCCTTGGGGATGTGCGTCGCGCCACCGGATGGCTGGGAACCAGATCCCCTTGCGCCCTGCCTCGCGGCCGGGGGATGGCTCGGGGTCGGAGCGACAGGGACGTCGCTCCGAGGCTCGCCGTGACAGGACGTCACGTCGAGCCGACCCCGAAGGCAGCCGCCGGTCGCGAGGCTTCGAGACCGGACCCCGTCCGGGCTCGAAGGCCCGCAGGGCCAGGACGTCGGGGTGCCCTTCTTTTCGCCTCTTTTCTTGGGCAAGCAAGAAAAGAGGCTCGCGCGCCTGACATGGCGGCATCCTGCAAACCACCGAGCGAAAACGGCGTGCGAAACCACAAACCACGCCTGACAGGAGACGACTACGACACTCGTCGTAAATAAGCCGTCACCTCATCCCGATCGTGATACAGCTGCCGAATAGCCAACTCGAACGGCACCTCGGCCTCGATCAACCGATCCTCGATCAACTCCCGACACTCCATCACCGCCTGCTGGCGCTTCTTCATCGGCAGCTTGAGGTTGAAGATGGCCCGGCGGCAATCGCCGCGCGCCATCCAGTCGGCCATCAGCGCCGCCACGCGGATCGGTTTCTCCACCATGTCGCAGACCAGCCACTCCACCGGCCGCTCGGGGCGGAAGGTGAAGCCGTCCTCTCGACGGTGCTCGACCTGGTGGGAGGCGGCCAGCTCTTCCGCCATCGGGCCGTTGTCGACGGCCGTGACCATCAGCCCGTCGCGTACCAGCTGCCAGGTCCAGCCGCCGGGCGCGGCCCCGAGATCCACGGCCTCCAATCCGGCGCGCAGCAGTTCCTGGCGCTCGTCGGGCGAGAGGAAGGTGATCAGCGCCTCCTCGAGCTTGAGTGCCGAGCGGCTGGGCGCGTGCTTGGAGAGCTTCAGGCGCGGGATGCCCATCGGTCGTGGCGCCGCCTGCCCCGGGTGCGACCAGCCGGGGATCACGGTGGTGGAATCGGTGAACGTCAGGTGAAGTCTTGGCAACTCCCGGTTGCCCGGTTCGAGCAGCCCGCGCTTGCGCATCGACTGCTCCAGCGGCTTGGTGAACTGGCGGGCCAGTCGCATCAGCGGCCGGGTCGCGTCGGCATCCGGCGTCTCCACAAAAACGCCGCCGAACGCCTGCCCATCGAGCGCGGCGAGGATCGGCCCCAGCCGGTTGTCGGGCGGCAGGTCGGCCAGCGGCTCGCCAGCGAGACACAGCTGCCGGGCGAAGATCAGGTCATCGAGGTCGAGCGTCTCGAACCACTCGGACAATGCCTGCGCGTCGTGGGCGATGAAGGTGAGATAGCCGGTATCGGCCTTGGCCTTGCAGAAGCCGTGCACGCCGGCCTCGGCGGCGACGGCCTGCACCTGGGCGGCGCAGTCGCCTTCGTAGCCGGCGCGGGTGAGAAGCAGCAGTTGTCGGTTGGTATCCATCATCGCGAGAGGATGCCTCAGCGCGCGCGGAGATGCCATGACGCAAAAAAGCCGCAGCGATCGAATCGATCGGACTGCGACTTCCCTTCCACGGCCCGGGCATCCCGGGCGAACCGGGCCCGTAACCGGCGTTACTTGTGACGCATATCCTGCAGCGCCTCGTTCATCTTGAACAGCACGATCATCAGCTCACACCAGATGCGCGCGCCGATCGCGCCGAACACGATGGTCAGCAGGCCCGAGATGAACGTGCCGAACGAGAAGCCGTTAAACCCGCCGAACATCATGCCGATGCCGCCGATCACCACGCCCACCAGCAGCAGCCAGTAGATGACGGTAATAAATTTCGGCGTCAGCATCTTGTCGAAGAAAAGAAGGTCTTTCATGGGTCTTGGTCCTTTTTTGGTTCTTGGTTTTTTGAAGCACGAAGGACGATCAAGACGGGGAACGGTGCCGCGCTGCCGAACACAGTGCGTCAGCCGCTTTGGATGGCCGGCAGGGGAACGCCAACCGGGGGAAATATCGGAGAACAACAGATTCCCTTCCAAGCGTCTCGACTTCCTGTCGAATTTGCTTCCAGCCGAGCCTACCACAGGCAGCGTGACCCGGATTGCGGCCTGACAGTCAGGGCCCTCCCCCTTCTGGGGGCTACCCCATCTGATCCGGCGCCGGCTTGCTGCTATTGTCGTATCGCTAGCCGTGCAGCGTTTCCCTGGTCAGAAAAGGAGTCTTCCGTGAGTCAGCGCCCTTCGCCCAACCCGTCCGCGCACTGGCTGGCGGATATCGACTCGCTTGATCGCGACGACTTGATCGAGCGCCTGCGCTCCTTGGCCGCTGAACTCGACCGGGTGGAGGGGCGCGAACGCGCACGGGCCGGGCAGCAGGTGCTCATCGATGACCTGACCGGCCTGGGCAATCGCCGTGACTTCGTGCGCCAGCTGGACACCCTGTTCAGCCAGCATCGGCGCAACGACCTGCCGGTGAGCCTGATCCTGCTCGACATCGTCCAGTACCTGAACCACCACGGCCCGTCGGCCGAGGACCGCGTCCTGCGCGCCTTCGGCGACTGCCTGCGCGAGACCCTGCGCGGCATGGACATGTCGTTTCGCATCGCCGACCACGAGTTTGCCGTGATCCTGCCCGACACCCCGGTAGCCGGCGCCTCGGCGGTGGCGGACAAGCTGCGCCTGGCGGCGGCCTACTTCCTGGTCGAGGACGCCGAGGCCTCGACGCGATTTGATGTCAGCGTGGGGGTGGATGCGTTCCGGGAAGAGGACGAGGATGCCGATGCCATCGTCCAGCGGGCTTACGAGGCGCTCGACGAGAGCCGGGCGGCGCAGGCGGATTGGGGAGAACCAGCGCCCGAGAAATAGGGCTCTCTTCCCGTCCCCGCCTCAACGCTTCCCCTGTAGGTCGGACTTCAGTCCGACGTCGGCCAAAGGCCGACTACCTCAAATCTCGGATAAATGCTGGTGGATCGTTTCGCACGCCTGTTTGCGCGGGGCGGCCATTAATTAACGCCCTGCCAGGCGCGCGAGCCCCTTTTCTTGCTTGTCCAAGAAAAGGGGCGAAAAGAAAGACACCCCACGGCTTGGCCCTTCGGGCCTTCGAGGCCGGACGCGGTCCGACCTCGAAGCCTCACGACCGACGGGTGGCCAGGGAATCTCTGCACGAATCGATGGTGCCTCTGGCTCGCGGGTATGTTCGCAATCGAGGCGCCGGGCCGAAGGCGGGCTCATTGCCCGTCGAGGGACGGCAACGACGAGTGCGGGCAAACCCGCGAGCCCCGCACGGGCGGGCCGCCAAGGGCCCATCTGCGGCGTTGCGGCGCTTGCGAATGGCGACGGCCATTCACGGCGCACCGCGCCTTGCATCTAGACCCTTGGCGGTCCCGCAGAGGCACTATCGATTCGTGCAGAGATTCCCTAGGGCCGGCTCGACGCGACGTCGTGTCGCGCTGAGCCTCGGAGCGACGTCCATGTCGCTCCGACCCCGGCCAACCGCCGGCCGTGAGGCAAGCCGTCAGGGGGGAAAGCCTCCGTTTGCCGCCGTGCAGATTTAGCCCTCTGGGCACCCCTTCCACCTGAACGCGAAGGCAACCTCAAGTGTTGGAGGCTCGCAGCAGTCGAAATCGAAGGGTGAGCCCCTTACGCCTTGCCTCGCGGGCGGGGAATCGCAGGGTCGGGCCGCCAGGGACGGCGGCCCGAGGTTCGCCGCGACAGGACGTCGCGTCGAACCGCCCCGTCCGCGATTGCCCGTTCGCGAGGCTGATCGCGGCAGCGATCAGGCCCGCAGGGCCAAGGCGTCGGGGTGTCCTTCTTTTCGTCGGTTTTCTTGGACAAGCAAGAAAACTGACTCGCGCGCCAAGCACGACGATCAACCAGTGCCAGCTAGCCCAGCCGGCGCGTGAAATTCAGGCAAAGCCCGTACTCAACAGCCAGATCGCTTCAGGCTAAACGGGTTCTGACCCCTTTTTTCGATTCAACCCTCTGGACAACCCCTTCCACCTGAAAGCGAAGGCAACCTCAAGCATTGGAGGCTCGCAGCAGTCGAAATCGGAGGGTGAGCCCCCTTACGCCTTGCCTCGCGAGCGGGGAATCGCAGGGTCGGGCTTGCATGGACGCAAGCCCGAGGTTCGCCGCGACACGACGTCGCGTCGAACCGACCCGTCCGCGATGCCCCGTTCGCGAGGCTGATCGCGCAGCGATCAGGCCCGAAGGGCCAAGGCGTCGGGGTGTCCTTCTTTTCGTCGGTTTTCTTGGACAAGCAAGAAAACCGACTCGCGCGCAACGCACGAAGCCGTAGCAATGCCACCTCACGCAACGAGCGCGTGAAACCGATCCACCACACTCCGAGGCGGGGGACACGGACAATCTTTTAGGGGATGAGTTTTGACGGCAAAAATGCCATTCTAAGACATGAAGACCTCCTTCAGAAGAGGGGCGAAAGGTTCTGTTTCAGTCAGTTAGCTTGGTCCGACCCCCTAGGTTATGAGTTCTGTTTCAGTCAGTTAGCTTGGTCCGACCCCCTAGGTTATGAGTTTTATCAGTTCAGTTGGTCAGGTCCGACCCCGCACGATGCCCAAGAGGAGCGGGTTATCCGGCGGCGACAATACCTGTCAACCCAATAACACGATCCTTAAAATGCTCGTACTCGCTACCCTCGCGTCGAACAATGTCAGCCAGCTGAAAGAACCTGTTTGTAGAAGGCGACTCTTTTTTTGCTGTGGCCAAATCCATTTCCGGAACATTAACTATAGTCCAACATTCTGAGAACCCTTCCGCCCTCGCTTTTTGATGACTCTTTTCCGCTTCCCCAACTCGATTATGTATATTCGACCGATCCTGGCCCGCCTTCACCTCAATAGCTATCAGGTTATGAAAGCTGTCATCTCGAAGCTCCTCTCGAATCACGATATCCGGGTCCGCGGCAAACTCAATAACCACGTTTCTGCCGGCGGCATTCTTTAGCTTAATAAACGTCATGCCAGATGAAGTTTCAGCATGCTCGACGATACCATGCACTTCTCTAAAAACTTCCGCGATTCCATCCTGACCCTTTTTATTGTTCCTGCCTCCACGCAACTGGGGCCCTAAAGTTATGATAGTAAGGTCATCCACTAAATCCTTACTTATCCTTTCCGCCCCAACTCCTTGAATCAACTCACCTGCGGAACGGTTCATTTGGTCACATAGGTCACCAATTTTTGACTCAACGGAGTTTGCAACAACACCCCTTTCTTCCATCGACTTAAAACTTGTCAGGCCAAAGGAAGAGGTATAAAACTCCTTTTTACTAAAACCAAGAAGCATTCTGTAATAACCAATCAAGTAAGGGCTGGATTTCAGAATAATCGGAGTGGCAAAAAATATTTCACCTCTTAACCCCTGCTTGGCAACTTCTTGGACCCCACTCCCTGGCGCATGGGCTTTAAGCTCGACCTCTAACTTTTCAAACTGATCATCAGTGAAAGACCCTACAACTTCGAACAAAGCATCCTGCAGGTAAAGCTTCCGCATTTTCCCAAGAATAAATGAGAAATCAATCTGCAACTCGGGTGGTGGAATGTTAATTGTCATTAAACCGCGACCTTCACAACGTTGCTCTGGATAACCCCCAGTCGACTTGCCGCCAAGTCCACGTACTCAGGGTTTAACTCTATGCCAACGTACCTACGACCGAGACTTTCGGCTACGACCCCAACCGTCCCTGAGCCAAAAAATGGGTCCAAAACGTAATCACCATTCCGAGAAGATGCCCGAACACAAGGCTCAACCAACGCCGTTGGAAAGGTAGCAAAGTGTGCACCCATAAATGGCTGCGTCTTGACGTCCCACACTGATCTGCGATTCCTCATAGACCCGTTAAATCCTTTTTCTTTTACGGCCTCCTGATCGTAATAATATCGCTCACTCTTCGTAAACATGAACAAATATTCATGCGATCGTGTTGGCCGATCTTTCACACTTTCTGGCATCGCGTTAGGCTTGTTCCAGATAACATCTGTTCTCAAGTACCACCCATCATCTTGTAACGCCAGCGCAAGGCGCCATGGCAAACCCAACAGGTCTTTTGGCTTCAAACCCTCTGGGGTATCAGGGCGGACTGTCATTTGGCGCGCCGGATTCTTCTTGTCTGAAGCACGATATCCTCGGTTACCACTAGTGTAGCCATCCCCTATATTCAGCCATAAAGTTCCATCTTCACTGAGGACGCGCTTCAACTCAGAAAAAATAGCCACTAAGTGATTAATAAACTGCGCCATAGTGGGCTCTAGGCCAATTTGCTTATCATACCCGTAGTCCCTGAGCCCCCAATATGGAGGTGAAGTAATGACGCATTGAATAGAATTTGAGGGAAGGCGCTGCAAGGTTTGCAAAGCATCTCCCTCATAAATAACCGAATCACCAAGCTTCAAAGTAGCCGGTGAAGGGACTTTTGTTTTTCGTGCCATGCTAGCCACCCAGAACGCAATTATTTCATCCGGAAAATTCAGACACACCAAAAAAATTCACTTCGCATCCAAGCCCCGACTCGCCATATTCGCCGCCCGAAACAACGCCCGCCGCTTGTTCAACGTCTCTTCCCATTCCGTCGCCGGCACGGAATCAGCAACAATCCCACCCCCAGCCTGAACATGCAGCTGCCCATCCTTGATCACCCCGGTACGGATGGCAATCGCGGTATCCATATTGCCGTTCCAGGCCCAGTACCCCACCGCCCCGGCATAGACACCACGCTTGACGGGTTCGAGCTCCTGGATGATCTCCAGCGCGCGGATCTTCGGTGCACCCGAGACGGTGCCGGCGGGGAAGGTCGCGCGCAGGACGTCCATGGCGTTCAGGCCCTCGTCGAGCTGGCCGGTGACCTGCGAGACGATGTGCATGACGTGCGAGTAGCGCTCGATGATCATGCGCTCCTCGAGCTTGACGCTGCCCACCCGGGCGACGCGGCCGGTGTCGTTGCGCCCCAGATCGATCAGCATGACGTGCTCGGCGATCTCCTTGGGGTCGCTGAGTAGATCCTGCTCGAGGGCCTTGTCCTCGGCCTCGGTGGCCCCGCGCGGGCGGGTGCCGGCGATGGGACGAACGGTGACCGTGCCGTCCTCGAGACGGGCGAGGATCTCGGGGCTGGAGCCGACCACGGTGAACTCGCCGGCATCGATGAAGTACATGTACGGCGAGGGATTGATGCTGCGCAGCGCCCGGTAGAGGTCGATCGGCGCGGCACCGAACTCGATGCTCATCCGCTGGCTGGGCACCACCTGCATGACATCACCGGCCGCGATGTACTCGCGGATGGCACGCACGGCGTTCTCGTAGCCTTCGCGGGTGAAGGTGGCGGTGAAGTCGTTCTCGTCGATCGGCTTGCCCGGGGCGCTCGAGCCGTAGTGGGCCACCGGCTCGCGCAGGCGGGCGGCCAGCCGGTCGAGGCGCACGTTGGCGAGATCGAGCGCGCCGGGCTCGGCGGGGTCGATCAGGGTGACCAGCAGCAGCTCGCTGGAGAGGTTGTCGACCACGACCACCTCTTCGCTCGCCATCAGCAGGATGTCGGGCACGCCCAGCGGGTCGTCGGCGTCGAAGTTGGCCAGGCGCGGCTCGATGTAGCCGATGGTCTCGAAGCCGAAGTAGCCCACCAGCCCGCCGTGAAAGCGCGGCATGTCCGCCGGTTCAAAGACGCGGTAGCGAGCCTTGAAGGTCTCGATCCAGGCGAGCGGGTCGTCGACGGTTTCGTCCTCGACGATCTCGCCGTCCCTTTTCACCACCACGCGGTGTCCGTGGACGGTCAGGACGGTGGAGGACGGCAGGCCGATGATCGAGTAGCGCCCCCAGCGCTCACCGCCGGTGACCGACTCGAACAGGTAGCCGAACGGGCCTTCGACCAGCTTGTGGTAGACGGACAGCGGGGTGTCGTAGTCGCCCAGCACGCGGCGGGTGACGGGGACGCGGTTGTAGCCCTCGGCGGCGAGTTGCTCGAGGTCGACGCGGGTGGGCTGGTAGGGCTGGAAGCGGTTGGGCATGACGGGCTCCGATAAGGAAAAGGCGACGGACGGGGACGAGTGGGCGTTCAGCTACGCCATCGTCTCCGCCATCGCCTTGAGTCGGTTGCCATCGTCGGATCCGCCATCGTCTAATCCGCCATCGTCCCTGGGCCGGTCATGGTGGTTACCGGGCGATCAGGCCGGAAAGCTCGGTCATGGAGTCAATCACGGCATCCGGGTCGAAGTCGCGGATGTCACGCCCGTGGTTGTAGCCGTAGCTCATGCAGACGATCGAGAAGCCCGCGGCGCGCGCGGCCTTCACGTCGGAGATCGAGTCGCCGATCATCAGCGCCTCGGAGGGGTGCACGTGGAACCAGCCCGCAGAGTAGATCAGCGGGGCCGGGTCCGGTTTCTTCAGCGGCAGGGTGTCGCCGCTGATGACCACCTCGAAGTGATCGCGCAGGCCGGTCTGCTCGAGCAGCGGCAGGGTGAAGGCGGCGGCCTTGTTGGTCACGCAGCCCATCGGCAGGCCGAGGGACTTGACGAACTCCAGCCCCTGAGTGACGCCGTCGAAGACCTGCGAGTGCTGACCGTTGTTCTCGGCGTAATGACGCTTGAACACCGGCAGGGCGCGGTCGAGCTCGGCCGGATCGGGCGTGCCGTCGAGGTCGTTGGTCAAGGCGCGCTCGACCAATCGCTCGACGCCGTTGCCCACCCAGTTGCGAACGTCCTCTTCGGCGCGCTCGGGATTGCCCAGCTCACGCTGCATGGCGTTGACCGAGACCAGCAGGTCGGGCACCGAGTCGACCAGGGTGCCGTCCAGGTCGAACAGCACCATGCGCGGCGTGAAGCGTGGCATCACTTGACCTTGGCCAGCTCGTCGCGCATCGCCTTGACGATGCTGTCGTAGCGGTTCGGGTCGGAGTCCTGGCCCTTGCCGAACAGCGCCGAGCCGGAGACGAAGGTGTCGACGCCGGCCGCGGCGATCTCGCCGATGTTGTCGGCGTTGACGCCACCGTCGATCTCCAGGCGGATGTCACGGCCGGAGCGGTCGATGATCTCGCGCGCCTGGCGGGCCTTCTCGAGGGTCGCCGGGATGAACTTCTGGCCGCCGAAGCCCGGGTTGACGGACATCAGCAGGACGATGTCGACCTTGTCGATCACCCATTCCAGCACGTCCAGCGGGGTGGCCGGGTTGAACACCAGGCCGGACTGGCAGCCCTGGTCGCGGACCAGCTGCAGGCTGCGGTCGACGTGCTCGGTGGCCTCCGGGTGGAAGGTGATCGACGTGGCGCCGGCCTTGGCGAAGTCCGGGATGATGCGATCGACCGGCTTGACCATCAGGTGGACGTCGATCGGCGCGGTGACGCCGTGCTTGCGCAGCGCGTCGCAGACCAGCGGGCCGATGGTCAGGTTCGGCACGTAGTGGTTGTCCATCACGTCGAAATGCACCCAGTCGGCGCCGGACTTCAGGACGTTGTCCACTTCCTCGCCCAGGCGGGCAAAGTCGGCCGACAGGATACTCGGGGCAATGATGTAGTCGCTCATCTCGCGGTCCTCGGATAACGGGAAAGATTCGGGGAAATCGGGTCGCGCAGCGCCCGTCCCGATCGCCGGAACCGGCATCGGGTGGAACGGGCACACGCGCGGAAACTGCGCTTAAGGAACCTCTGCGCGAATTGGATACCACTCTGGCTTGGCGAGCCGTTCGTGATCAAGGCGCGATGTCGCCGGCGTGCCGGCGGCCACGTCAAGACATCGCAACGCGGAGCACGGGCGGCTCGCCAAGCCCCGTAGGGCGTGCCTTGAGCCGGGCACCTGCGGCGTTGCCGTCCGAGGATGCGGGAATCACCCTTCCGCGACGGACGGTCGCCTTGCATCTGCCCGGCTCAAGGCACGCAGAGCGGTATCCGATTCGTGCAGAGGATCCTCAATGTACCGGATTCGGCGCGATTTTTTAAGAACGGCATGGTCGCGAGGCCCGCCGCGGTTCGCGTCGGGGGCGTTCGGCGAGCGCCTCGCCGAGGCCTCCTTGCCGGACGGCGCAGCGACGGCACGGCAAATCGGCTAGACTCCCCCGACATTTTCCAGCCGAAACCACGATTCAACATCACTATGTTCCAGACCGAACTGCTGCTGCGCGAATTCGTCACCCACGATGTCCAGCGATACATCCTGGCCAAGCCCGAGGGCTTCTCGTTCACGCCGGGACAGGCCATCGAACTGGCCATCGACGAGCCCAAGTGGCGCGACCAGGGCCGCCCGTTCACGCTGACCAACCGGGTCGACGATCGCGTGCTGGAACTGATGATCAAGAGCTACGGCAGCCACGACGGCGTCACCCAGCACCTGGCCCAGTCCCAGCCCGGCCAGAAGCTTTTGATCTCCGAGCCGTTCGACAGCTTCAACTACGAGGGACCGGGCTGGTTCATCGCCGCGGGCGCCGGCATCACGCCGTTTCTGGCCATCATTCGCGATCTCGCCGACCGCGGCCAGCTCGACGGCCAGAAGCTGATCTACTCGAACAAGACCGCCGGCGACATCATCCAGCAGCGTGAGCTGGAGGCCGCCTTCGGCGAGAACGCCCACTTCGTCTGCACCCGCGAGAACTCGCCGCTGTGCACCCACAGTGGCCACGTCGACGACGCCTTCCTGCGCGAGCACGTCCGCGATCTCTCCGAGGAGTTCTACGTCTGCGGCCCGCCCGCCTTCACCGAGCAGGTGAAGAAGACCCTCGGCGATCTGGGCGGCAACACCCGGAGCATGGAATTCGGCTGAGCCAAGCCGATCACCGGACGAAGAAAAGCCGCGTCACGGATTACCCGGGCGCGGCTTTTTCATGCCCCCTGCGCAGAAACAAACGCTGTAGGAGCGCCTTCAGGCGCGGAACACCCGGATGTGTAATTTCGCGGCTAAAGCCGCTCCTACGCCAGGGCGGACGGTTCGAGTTCAACCAAGGTCGATATCGAACCACTCGGTGACGCGCACCCGGGCGAGGTGGATGCGGTAGACGGTTTCGCGGCTGATCCGGCCGCCCTGGAGACTGACGCGGAAACTCAGCCGGCGACAGCGCGGTTGCCGGGCGAGCACCTCCATTAGCGGGGTGTCGGCCAGGCCGGTAATCGCACGACGCAGGCGCGGGGTGAGTGGGCCGACCGCCTGGGTCAGGGCGTCGACCCGGACATCGCCGCTCTCCAGCCGGACGCGGCGTTCCCAGACGCGCGTGACCCTGGGGGTCGGCCAGCGGCCGGCGACGTGCCCGCGCCACCCCTCGTCGAGGCGGCGCACCACCACCGGGTGGCCAGTATGCCGATGCAACGCCCGCGTGAACGATCCGGTCGTGGTCGCCAGGCGACGTTGCGCGGGCGGGAGGCGGAACAGCCTCTGGTCACCCGCCGGCCGGGCCGTGGTGCGGAAGCAACCCAGGGCAAACCGGCTCATGGCGCCTCGGGGGCAAACACGGCGGCCCGCCCTTCTCCGCGTGGGTCGCTGGCCGCCTCGAGCCGGCCGTCGTCACGCCACCAGGCGACCGCCTGCATGTTGCCAAAGCCGTCATTGACCTCGATTCGGTGCCCCATCAACTCGAGTTCGGCGCGCTGTTCGTCGCTTAGCAGGCCGGGCTCGACCTCGATGCGATCCGGCAGGTACTGGTGATGGATGCGCGGCCCGGTCACCCAGTCGTCGAGGGGCTCGCCGCGGGTCGCCGCCAGCACGCCGCCGAGCACCATGGTGATGATGCGCGAACCACCGGGCGTGCCGAGCACGCCGACCAGATCGTCGCTGCGCACGAAGGTGGGTGACATGGAGGACAGCGGTCGCTTGCCCGGCTGAACCGCATTGGCCTCGGCGCCGACCAGCCCGTAGACATTGGGCACGCCGGGCTTCTGCGAGAAGTCGTCCATCTCGTCGTTCAGGAGCACGCCGGTGCCGGGCACGGTCACGCCGGCCCCGAAGGGGTAGTTGATCGAGAGGGTCGCGGCGACGTAGTTGCCATCCGCGTCCATCACGGAGAAATGCGTGGTGTGCGGTCCTTCCGGCTCGGTGACCACCGGGGCGAGGCTTGACGAGGGCGTGGCGTCGGTGGGCGAGATACCCACCGCCAGCCCGGCGGCGTAGTCGTCGCTGGTCAGCCGTTCGATCGGCATGTCGACGTAGTCCGGATCGCCCAGGTATTCGGCGCGATCACGGTAAGCACGACGCATCGCCTCGACCCGGTAGTGCAGGCCCAGCACGGACAGGTCGTCCAGCTCGCCGGCGCGGCGCGCGAGGGCGTCATAGGTGTTCAGCATCTGCGCGATGGCCACGCCACCGGAGGAAGGCGGCGCGGCGGAGACCACCTCGAAGCCGCGGAAGCGACTGATTACCGGCTCGCGCTCGACCACGCGGTAGCCGGCCAGGTCCGAGCGACACCAGATGCCGCCGGCCTTGCGCACCCCGTCGACCAGGCGACCGGCCAGCTCGCCCTGGTAAAAGCCGTCACGGCCCTCGATAGCGATGCGCTCGAGCGTCTCGGCAAGGTCCGGCTGGCGAATGACGTGGCCGATCTCCGGCAGCTTGCCCCCGTCGAGGAAGATCGAGCGACTGCCCGGGTCGGCGGCCAGCACCTCCTCGCGGAAACCGGCCAGGCGGCGATACATCTCGGTGACCTCGAAACCCTCGCGCGCGGCGCGGATGGCCGGATCGAGGGTCGTGGTCAGCGGCAGTGCGCCGTAATCGGCGGCCAGGTGATCGAGCGCGGCGGGAATGCCGGGGATGCCGGCGGCCAGCGCCCCGTCGACGGACCGATCGGGCTGGGGATTGCCCTCGTCGTCGAGATACATGTCGCGCGTCGCCTGCCCCGGCGCCCGCTCGCGGGCATCGAGCATCACGTCGCGCCCGCTCGCCGCGTCATGGAGCAGGTAGAAGCCGCCGCCACCCAGCCCGGAGCTGTACGGCTCGACCACGGCCAGCGCGGCGGTAATCGCCACCGCCGCGTCGAAGGCATTGCCGCCGGCCTCGAGCACCTCGCGCCCGGCCGCGGTGGCCATCGGATGGGCGGTGGCCACCGCGGCCTGCCCCGGTGACGTGGCGCTCGCCTGCACGAGCCCCCACGGCAGGAGAACGAGAACGATCGCGAGCCGGCGCAAGGCGTTCATGCTCAGCCCCCGCCGATCGCCTGGACGATCTCGACCCGGTCACCGTCGGCGACCACCGCACTGGCGTGCTCGGCGCGGGGGCGGATCTCGCCGTTGACCTCGATCGCGTAGCGCTTGCCGCTGGTGCCGGCGAGCGTGACCAGCGCCTCGAGCGTGGTGCCCTCGGGCACGTCGCGCGGCTCGCCGTTGAGTTCGATGCGTACCGTCGATTCAGCCATCCTGATTCCCCTCCACCGCCGGAACCGCCGCCCCGGCGCGATTGTCTCTACTGGTAGACTCCGGGACCGGCCGCCAGCCGGTCCCATCCAATTGTTCGAAGCCGACACCCATGAGCGAAACACCCTGGAGTGCAACACCTCGGGCCGCCTCCCCTGCGTCCCTCGCCCTGCCGTGGAGCGAGATCGACACCGTGCTGCTCGACATGGACGGCACGCTGCTCGACCTCGACTTCGACGCCCGCTTCTGGAAGGAGCACTTCCCGCGGCGCTACGTCGAACTGAGCGGGCTGGCCGAGCCCGAGGCGATGGCGCGCCTCAATGCCCGTTTCGAGGGCCTGCGCGGCCAGCTGGCCTGGTACTGCCTGGACGACTGGCACCGCGCGCTGGCGCCCGATTGCCGCAACGAGCTCGATCTCGTCGCCCTCAAGCGCGAGCTGGCCCACCACATCCGCTACCGCCACGGCGTACCCGATTTCCTCGAGCGCCTGGGCGTAGCGGGCAAGCAGCGCGTGCTGGTGACCAATGCCCACCCGGCCAGCGTCGATCTCAAGTTCGAGCGGGTCGATCTCGCCACGCGACTCGACCGCCTGTTCAACGCCCACGAGATCGGGGCGGCCAAGGAGTCGCCCCGCTTCTGGGACCGACTGGCCGAACAGTTGCACTTCGACCCCGATCGCACCCTGCTGGTCGACGACAACCTGGTGGCGCTGGCCGCCGCCGAGGACTTCGGCATCCGCCACCTGCGCGCGATCACGCTGCCCAACAGCCGCGGCGAGGCGATGGACACCGCGCCGTTCGAGCCGCTGGATGATTTCCTGGCCGCGACGGCGGTTCTGGCCGGCCGATAACGACGGCGAAAGCCTCGCCCCAAGGCTCCGTAGGAGCGGCTTTAGCCGCGAAAGGTCGCGACAGACACTTGGCATTCGCGGCTAAAGCCGCTCCTACAGAGGGCGTCGCGCGCCCCTCTTATTCGCCCTCGCTCGGCGGGACGTAGTCCTCGGGCTTGTCTTCCTTGCCCTCGAACAGGAATTTCTCCATCTCGCGGACCAGGAATTCGCGCGCCTTGGGGTCGATCGGCGTCAGGCGGTACTCGTTGATCAGCATGGTCTGGTGGCCCAACCACTGCTGCCAGGCCGCCTTGGAGATGTTGTTGTAGATGCGCTCGCCCAGCTCCCCCGGGTACGGCGGCTTGGGCAGGGCCTCGGCCTCGCATTGCAGGCGCTGGCAGAAGACGGTGCGGTCAGTCATGAAAACCTCGTTCGCGGCTCGAATGCATGGTGTGCGGCGATGATAACAGTGCCCCGCCGCCGGCGTTGAGGTTGGCCGGGTCGTCAGCCATCACCGAGCGAGGCGCGCCGCCGCTCGCGGATCAGGCGCTGGACGGGGGCCGGCAGACCGACCGGCGGGGCATCCGCCAGCCGCTCCGGGCGATGCCACTCGCCCTGCCCCTCGGCAAGGCCGCCGTGCTCGACCGTCACGCCCAGCACCTCGGCGTCCAGCTCGAAATGGCTGAACACGTGGCGCAGGAAACCCAGGTGGTGCCACTCGCCCTCTCGATGCAGACCCAGCCGGGCAATCCGCTCGTCGGCATCCTCGGCCCGCTCGACGATGGGCGGGCAGGCCAGCCCGCCCCAGATGCCGGTGGCGGGGCGCTTTTCCAGCAACAGCCGACCCTCGCCGTCCTCCAGCCACAGCAAGACGCGCCGGCGCACCGGCTTGGGCTTGCGTTGCCGGCGAACGGGCAACTCGCCCTGCCGATCCTGTCGTCGGGCCTCGCAGTCCTCACTGACCGGGCAGACAACGCAGCGTGGCTTGCCACGGCGACAGACGGTGGCGCCCAGGTCCATGATCGCCTGGGTGTAGTCGGCGGCACGGGTCGCGGGGGTGTGCTCGTCGGCCAGCGCCCACAGCCTGCGCTGCGTGGCGGCGGTTTCCTGCGGGGTGTCGATGGCGGCGTGCCGCGCGAGCACCCGCTTGACGTTGCCGTCCAGGATCACCGCACGGCGATCGAAGGCCTGGGCGACGATCGCCGCGGCGGTGGACGGGCCCACGCCCGGCAGGTCGGCCCAGCCGTCGACCGTCTCGGGCACGCCCGATTCCGCCAGGCGGCGCGCGGCGGCATGCAGGTTGCGGGCACGGGCGTAGTAACCCAGTCCCGACCAGAGCGAGAGCACGTCATCCGCCTCGGCCGCCGCGAGCGACTCAATATCGGGGAAGCGCGCCATGAAACGCTCGAAATACGGGATGACCGTGGCCACCTGGGTCTGCTGGAGCATGATCTCCGAGACCCACACCCGGTAGGGCGTGCGCGGGTGCTGCCACGGCAGGTCATGCCGACCGTGGTCGTCGAACCAGGCCAGCAGACGTTCGGCGAACGGGGCCGTCACGGTCCGCGGCGGGGCCGTTTGCCCGGTCGCGTGGCAGGCGATCGCTCCCGACTCACAGGCCGAAGCCCTTGAGCAGTTCCTTGACCGGCGCGGCATCGTCGCCGAGGCGCTTGTCGATCTCTTCCTCGACGCGAGTCTTGACCTCGCCCTTGGCCGCCTCGCGGGCCAGCGCCTCGAGGTCGAGCGAGATGGACGGATCGGCAAAGCTGCCCTGGATGCGAATCGGCACCGGCACCTGCTTGAGGCGCTCGAGCTCCTTGCCGCCCTGGCCGGTGGCGGTGTTCACGACGGTCGCGGTGACCTGGTAGTCGATCTGCTCGCGCGGCAGGTCGACCTCGCCCTTGCCGGCCACCCGCAGCAGCGGCGAGGCGCCGGCAAGATCGTCGTTGCGCACCACGCCGTTGCGGATGGTGGCCGTGCCGGTGATCGAGGTGAAGTCGGTGGACAGCTCCTCGGGTTCCGGCTCGGTCTTGCCCTCCAGGCGCGCCTGGGCCCGACGCAGCAGGTAGCCGATGTCGAAGCCCTTGATCTTGCCGTCGCGCAGGGCCATGTCCGCGGTACCGTCCAGGCCCGCCTTGAGCTGGTCGACCCGCTTGCCCTGGGTGGTGACGTCGAAGGCGACGTCGCCGCGACCAAGCAGTCGATCCTCGTCCATTACCGCGGTGAGCAGCGGCTGCAGCGCGACGCCCTGCACGCGCCCCTTGCCGGCGTAGCTCGGCACCTCGCCGCGCACGTCCAGCGCACCGCTGGCGTTGATCGAGCCGTCGAAGGCCTTGGCGGCCAGCTCCGCCAGTCGCAGCTGGCCGCCGGCGGCGGTCAGGTGCACCACCGGGCTGGTCAGGCGATAGTCCTCGTAGCGCAGGCTTTCCAGTTGCAGGCGGGCATCCAGGTTGAGCCCGCGCAGGGTCTCGACCGGCAAGTCGATCTCCGCGGTCTTGGCCGCGGCCTGACCCGACCCACTGCCACCGGACGACTCGCCGCCGTCCGTCTCTCCCGGGGCCTTGTCACCCGCGGCCTTCGGGGCGAGGTAGGGATTGACGTCGAGCTCACCGCCCTCGAGGCGCGCGAACAGGCGACCGGTCTCGAGGTTGTCGATGCCGGCACGCCCGGTCAGTGCGTTGCCGTCGAGCGTGACCCGCAGGTCGTCGAGCATCGCCCGCGACGGGGTGACGTCGATATGGCCGGAGAGCGCGACCTCGCGCAGGGCCTCGGCGGAGCGCATCTCGGGCAGGGTGATCCCCAGCCGATCGGCGAGCACGCGCGGATCGAAGGCCGCGACCTCGATCGGGCCGGCGGCGACCAGCTCACCGCTGTCGAGGCCGCTGACGTCGAGCCGACCGTTGGCCACGACCGGGTCGGAGGTCAGTTCGAGGTCGTCGATGGTCGCGGTCCCGGCCTGCATGTCCGCGGCCAGGGCGGCACTCGCCGCGACCTGCAGGGTCTCGCTCATCTCCGGCAGCCCCTTGAGGTCGGCCTCGATGCTGAGGCGCGGCAGCTCGTAGCGCCCGGCGGCCCAGTCGGCCTCGAGCACGGTCTCGAGACGGCTTTCCAGATAGGTGAGCGGCCCAACCGCCTTGCCGTTGAGATCCAGCACCACGCCGTCGAGCCGCGCCTGCGATTTCGCCAGGCGCACGTCGGCCTTCTCGACCTGCAGCATGGCCTCGATGCGCTCGGGCAGACCGGCCTCGCCGCCCGTCTCGCCCTCCTGGCTGGCGACGAGGTTGAGATCGAGCCCCTCGAACAGCATGTCCTGGCGATCGAGCCAGATCTGGGCACGGGTGGTGAGATCGACACTGCCGCTCATCGGCGGCATGTCGGGCATGGCCAGCCGGAAGCCGGAAACCAGCTCGATGTCGGTGGGCGCGCCGTCGGCCAGTTCGCCGGTGGTCAGGTCCAGGCCGTCGATGGTCAGCTGCTGGCCCGCCTGTTCGTCGCGCCAGTGCAGGGTGGCGTTGCGGATGTCCACGCCGCCGACGGTAAGCACCATCGCCGGGCCGTCACCGTCCTGCGGCTCGACCGTGTCCGGCTCGCCGCCCGCGGTCTCGGCCGACTCGGCGGAGCGCTCGACCAGGTCGTCCCAGTTGCTGCGCCCGTCCTCGTGGCGGGTCAGGTGGATCTCGGCGTCCTCGAGCAGCAGGGTGCCGATCTCGAATTCCCCGCGCAGCAACGGCAGCAGCGCGGCCTGGGCCTCGAGACGCTTGACCGTGACCATCGACTCGGGCTCGAATCCCTCGGCATTGGCCAGCACCACGTCCTCGGTCGCCGCGCCCAGCCAGGGGAAGATCGTCACGGACAGGTCGCCGTTGAACTGGATGCTGCGCCCGGTCTGCTTTTCCACCTGGGCGGCGATCTGCGGCTTGTAGTCGTTGGGATCGAAGGTCAGGGCGAAGGCGGTGATCGCCAGGATGGCGACCAGGACGATCGCGGCGAACAGCAGGCCAATGCGCTTGATCCATTTCATGCGGGGGCGTCCTCGAGTGTCGTTGGCCGGGCACGGTTACCCCGGAAACCCCGCTGGCTAACGTAGCTCGGGGCGCAATCCGGGCCACAATCCGGACTAGGATTGACTCAGACTTTAGCAGACAATATGTCCAGTCAGACCGGCCGTCTCCACGCATCGAACCGGCCGGCAATGCCGACATACACCGCCAGCGAATCGACCGACCATGAGCATCACCGTCCGCCTGTTTGCCAGCCTGCGCGAGCGCATCGGCTTTGACGAGACCCGCCTCGACGAGACCCCGGCCACTGTGGCCGAGGCCTGGCGGCGGGTTACCGACATCGAGCGCCCCAGCAACACCCTGGCGGCCGTCAACCACGAGTACGTCGACCTCGACCACCCGCTCGCGGATGGCGACGAGGTCGCCTTCTTCCCACCGGTGACCGGAGGCTGAACGCCATGGCCAAGAAACCGTCCGCCAACGACATGCAGCGCGAGATGCGCCAGATCATCTCGCGACGCCGCCGGCTGATCCGCATCTGGCCGGTGATTGCCCTGCTGCTGGGTGCGATGACCGTCGGCTTCTACGTCTGGGCCTTTTTCCAGCGCCCCATCCTGGTCAACCCGCTGCACGTGCTCGAGCTGATGCAGAGCGGCAACCTCGATTCGGCCACCCAGGCCCTGCTCGCCGTGACCGCGCCGATGCTGTTCCTGGCCGTGGGGCTGCTGGTGCTCCTGCTGCTGGCCTTCGTCACCGCCGGACTGGTCAGCGAGGGACGACTGATGCGCGTGCTCGAGAAGAACCTCAGCCGCTGATCCGGCCACCCGCCCCACCTTCCGTCACACAACCGTCAAGACCAACGCGTAAACAGGCACTTGGCCGGGTTGCCAAACACCCCGGCGTCGCCTAAATGAAACGGGTCGGGCATGCACGCCCACCCACCAGCGGAGGTCAGGTCATGGCGATCACGAAAAAGCCGCTAAAGGTGCGCCCGGAGTGTCGCGTCACGTTCAGCTATCGGCCGAACGATGGCGAGAAACACCGCGTCGAGGTGCGTGGCGATTTCAACGGCTGGGGCGATGAAACGTTACCGCTCAAGCGCCAGCGCGACGGCAGCTACCGGACCACGGTCAGCCTGCCGCAGGGCGGCGAGTACGCGTTCCGCTATCTGATCGACGAGGAACGCTGGGACAACGACGAGGCCGCCGACGGCTACGTGCCCAACCCGTTCGGCACCGGCGACAACGGCCTGTTGCGGACGTGAGGTTTGGCGGGGCTCAGCCCCTGGTGAGGCGCAGGCGCTGCAGGCGCATCACCTCGCGGTCGATTAGCTGGCTGTCGCGCGGCGGCAGCGCAGCGAACTCCAGGCCGTAGACCATGCTCTTGCCCACGCCGGGGCGACGGTTGCGCACGATGAATTCCAGGCGCACGTCGATGCCGTCCCCCACCTTCAGGCGGGCGGCGGGCACCTCGTCGCCGGGCTTCAGGTTCGGGTCCTTGTCACCCACCACGCTCACGGCACAGCCGGTCGCCGACAGGTTGACCACGTGACCCGAGGTCACGGCCCGCCGCCCGGGGGTGCAGAAGGCGAGCGTGCCCGGCACGTCCGGCGGCAGGTCGATGCGGAATGCCGCGCGGCGCTGCAGGCGCTGCATCACCTCGGGGTAGCCGATGGCGAGGTAGCAGTCGCCGCCCTCTTCCCGGGTGACCAGATCGGTGGAGTAGAACCAGTTCAGGAGACCATCGATCACCGCCTGCAGGCGCACCCGCTTGGCGTGCAGCACGTGGCGCAGCACCACCGGGTCGGGGCAGTCGAGCACCAGCCGACGGGCCTCGGGCTCGTTGCCCACCACCTGGACCTGGCCCTGGAAGTCGGGATCGTCATCGGGGATCAGCCAGACGTGGCTGCGGGCCTCGAACAGCCGGCCGAGCGAGCGCTCGATGGTGCGGGGGGCGCGGACGGTTTTGATGTCCTGATCGTCCAAGACCGATGACTCCGGGTCCGTGGGTTCAGCGGGGCGGCGTGCGCCGCCCGAGCAGTAGCGCCGACAAGCATACCCATTTTGACCTCACCCTGCAGCCGCCCGACAACCGCATGCCGGCGCCGCTCGGCGGCCGTGGTTCGGTTGCCGCCGGCGATCGGTTACTATAGGCGCCGATTTTTGTCGCAGGGCGGCTCTGAATGCCTGGGACGTTCTTCCCAACCATTCAAAGACTTCCTGTCTCCGATATCCCGTTTACCCATTCGACTGACACAGAGGATTTTTCCATGTCTGATGCCAAGCGACTTTCGCAGTACCTGGCCGAACACCAGCGCCAGGGTCGCGTCGATGCCGACTTCGTCGGCCTGATCAGCGACGTGGCCGCCGGCTGCAAGCTGATCGCCGACCAGGTCGGCCGCGGCAACCTCATCGGCCTGCTGGGCTCGGCTGAGACCGAGAACGTCCAGGGCGAGACCCAGAAGAAGCTCGACATCATCTCCAACGACGAGTTCACCGACATCCTCACCGAGGGCGGCCACGTCGCCGGCCTGGCCTCCGAGGAAATGGACGAGGTCTACGACCTGCCGGCCGGCAAGCACCGCGGCCCGTACCTGTGCACCTACGACCCGCTGGACGGTTCGTCGAACATCGACGTCAACGTCACCGTCGGCACCATCTTCTCGGTCCTCAAGGCCCCCACCGGCAAGGAGAACCCGACCGAGGAAGACTTCATGCAGCCGGGCACCGAGCAGGTCGCCGCCGGTTACGTCACCTACGGCCCGTCCACCATCCTGGTCCTGACCATCGGTGACGGCGTCGACGGCTTCACGCTCGACCGCTCGGTCGGCGAGTTCAAGCTGACCCACCCGAACATGACCATCCCGGAAGACACCGCCGAGTTCGCCATCAACATGTCGAACATGCGTTTCTGGGACGCGCCGGTGAAGCGCTACGTCGACGAGTGCCTGGCCGGCAAGGAAGGCGAGCGCGACAAGGACTTCAACATGCGCTGGGTCGCCTCGATGGTCGCCGAAGTACACCGCATCCTGGTCCGCGGCGGCGTGTTCATGTACCCGATCGACAGCAAGCACCGCGAGCGCGGCGGCAAGCTGCGCCTGATGTACGAGGCGAACCCGATGTCCATGATCGTCGAGCAGGCCGGTGGCCTGTCGATCACCGGCCCGGACCGGATCATGACCATCGAGCCGGAAAAGCTGCACCAGCGCGTGCCGGTCATCCTGGGCTCCAAGAACGAAGTCCAGCGCATCTGGGACTACCACAAGGAAGGCTAAGGCCTTCCGGACAGTTCGGATACAAGAAAGCCCCGCGGGTCATCGACTCGCGGGGCTTTTTCTTGGGGAGAGCAAAGAAATCAGAAGTCAGGGGTCAGACAGCGTGCGCACCGCACCCCTCTGACTTCTTCCTTCTGCTTTCTGACGTCTCGTCAGCCGTAGCGTCCCGTGATGTAGTCCTCGGTCTGCTGCTTCTCCGGCGTGGAGAACATGGTCGCGGTGTCGTTATACTCGATCACCTTGCCGAGGTGGAAGAAGGCGGTGTAGTCGGCGACGCGCGCGGCCTGCTGCATGTTGTGGGTGACCACCACGATGGTGAAGTCCTGCTTCAGCTCGTGCATCAGCTCCTCGATCGTGGCCGTCGAGATCGGGTCGAGCGCGGAGGTGGGCTCGTCCATCAGGATCACGGAGGGCTGCACGGCAATCGTCCGCGCGATGCACAGACGCTGCTGCTGACCGCCGGAAAGCGAGGTGCCCGGCTTGTCGAGCTGGTCCTTGACCTCGTCCCACAGGCCGGCGGCCCTCAGGGAACGCTCGACCAGTTCGTCCTGCTCACTGCCCTTGGAGACGATGTCGTGCATGCGCGGCGCGTAGGCGATGTTCTCGTAGATGCTCTTCGGGAACGGGTTAGGCTTCTGGAACACCATGCCCACCTTCTTGCGCAGGGCGACCTCGTCGACCTGTTTGGAGAGCACGTTCTTGCCCTCCATCATGATCTCGCCCTCGGCGCGCACCGACGGGATCAGGTCGTTCATGCGATTCAGGCAGCGCAGGAAGGTCGACTTGCCGCAGCCCGACGGCCCGATCAGCGCGGTGATGTTGTTCTGGTAGACGTCCAGGTCGATGCCGTGCAACGCCTGCTTGTCGCCGTACCAGAGCTTGAGATCCCGCACGGTCAGCTCGAGATCGTGGGTGGTCTCCTGGTTGAAGGTGACCGGGGCGCCGGGGGATGCGAGTTTGGTTGTCATGCTCGCCGTACCTGTCGTTGGTTGACGTGTGGGAAAAAGTGGTTAGGCCGGAGGAGCCTCTGTGCGAGTCCGATGACGTTCTGCGCGCCCTGAGCCTGGCAGCTGCAAGGCGACCGCCCGCCGCGGAAGGGTTGCTCCCTTTCCAAGGGCGGCAACACAGCAGATGCCTGGCTCAGGGTGCGCCCGCAGGGGGCTGGCCGGCTCGCCTGATAACCGTTTCGCCAGCCCAGAGCGATATCGGACTCGTACAGAGGCTCCATCACCAGCGGTGCTCGAACTTCTTGCGCAGATAGACCGCGGTGGCGTTGAGCGTGATCAGCACCGACAGCAGCACGAGGATGCCGGCGGCGGTGCGCTCGACGTAGGCCGACTCGGGCATCCCGGCCCAAGTGAAGATCTGCGCCGGCAGCACGGTGGCCGCCTGGGTAAAGCTGCCCGGGGCATCCGGGATGTAGGCGATCATGCCAATGATGATCAGCGGCGCGGTCTCGCCCAGCGCCTGGGCCAGGCCGATGATCGAACCGGTGAGAATCCCGGGCATCGACAGCGGCAGGACGTGGTCGCGCACCGTCTGCCAGCGGGTCGCGCCCACGCCGTAGGCCGCCTGACGGATCGAGTCGGGCACGGCCCGAAGCGCCGCGCGCGAGGTAATGATGATGATCGGCAGGGTCATCAGGCCCAGCGTCAGGCCACCGGCCAAGGCCGAGGAGCGCGGCGCGCCGAAGAAGTTGATGAAGATCGCCAGACCCAGCAGACCGAACAGGATCGAGGGGATCGCGGCGAGGTTATTGATGTTGATCTCGAGAAAGCGCGTGAACCGATTGTCCGGCGCGAATTCCTCGAGGTAGACCGCCGTCATCACCCCCACCGGGAAGGCGAAGGCCAGGGTCACGATCAGCACCAGCACCGAGCCGATCGCCGCCGAGGCCAGGCCCGCCATCTCCGGGAGCTTGGAGTCGCCATTGGTGAAAAAGCCGGTGTTGAAACGCAGCTCGGCGCGTCCTTCCTCGACCATCCGGTCGATCACGGCAACCTGCTTGTCCTTGAGGCGCGCCTTGCCTCCCTTGAGGTACTGGTCGACCGCGTCGTCGGCCAGCACCCACTCGGTCTGCGTGGTACCCAGCAGCGAGTCGTCTTCCGCCATGCGCCCGGGGATCAGGCGCAGGTAACCGCGACTGACCAGCTCGCGGTAGTCCGCCTCGACCGCCGCCAGCGGCAGTTCGGCGGCCCGCTCGTTGTAGTCGACCTCCACCTGGATATAGGCCTGCTGGAAGGCCGGCATGCCCTTGATCAGCATGTCGGCGAGGAAGAACAGCAGGAAGATACCGGCGGCGATCAGCGCCGACATCGACAGCCATTTCATCCGGGCGGACTTGCGATGGCGCTTCTTCAGCTGGCGGGAGATGTCGTCGAGGGACTGGGCCATGACGGGACCTTTCCGGTGAATCGAATTACAGGTTGTTGACCGCGTACTTCTCGCGGAAGCGGCGGATCATCACGACCGAGACGAAATTGAGCGCCAGGGTGACCACGAACAGCATCAGGCCGAGGGCAAAGGCCGAGAGCGTGGCCGCGGACTCGAACTCGTTGTCGCCGGTCAGCGCCGAGACGATGCTCACGGTCACCGTGGTCATGTCCTCGAGCGGATTGGCCGTGAGGTTGGGGCGCATGCCCGCGGCCATGACCACGATCATGGTCTCGCCCAGCGCGCGCGAGACACCCAGCAGCGTTGCCGAGACGATGCCCGGCAGCGCGGCGGGCAGCACCACGTGGCGAATGGTCTCGTTGCGGGTGGTGCCCAATGCCAGCGAGCCCTGGCGCATGGCCGTGGGCACCGAGCTGATCACGTCGTCGGACAGCGAGGAGATGAACGGGATGATCATGATGCCCATGACGATCCCGGGCGCCAGCGCGTTGTTGAACGAGGCCTCCAGCCCGACCGAGTCAGCGGCCGAGACGATCAGCGGGGCGACCGTGATCGCGGCGAAGAAGCCGTAGACGACGGTCGGGATGCCGGCGAGGACCTCGAGCACCGGCTTGGCGACGTCGCGCACCTTGGACGGCGCGTACTCGGACATGTAGATCGCCGCCGAGACCCCGATGGGCACGGCCACCAGCATGGCGATGGCGGTGATCATGAACGTGCCGGCGAACAGCGGCAGGGCGCCGAAGTTGCCCGACGGGCCTTCCGAGGCCTCGGCCCGTCCGGCGCCTTCGAGGAAGGCGTCGCCCGGCGCCCAGTTGGTGCCGGTAATGAAGTACCAGAAGCTTTCCATCTGGAAGAAGCGGATCGCCTCGAACAGGATGGAGAACAGGATGCCGAAGGTCGCGAGGATCGAGATCGACGCCGCGCCGATCAGCACCCACTTGACCGCCCGCTCGAGCGAGTCACGGGCGCGGAGCTCCGGGCGGACCCGGTTGAGGCCGACGAACAACCCGAAGGCGCCCAGGCCCAGCGCGCCGACCACGGCCAGCCAGCCGGGGAAGGCGCTTTCGAACACGCCCAGCACGATGGCCGCGAGCATCGCGACGACCACCGCCGGGCCGGCCGCGCTCAACACGGTGAACCAGGCGTACTGATCCGGCTGGGAATGCATGTGCGCCCCGCCGGCGCGAACCCGGGCGGCCTTGGAGCGACCGAGGAAGAACCCCAGCACCCCGAGGAATAGCACCCCGGCGAAGAACGTCATCAGTATCTGGTCGGTCTGCATGACAGCGTGTTCCGTCTTGTCGGTGGCCGATGATCCCGGGCATCCGGTCGATCGTCGGCTCAGGCGGTCGTATGTAGGCGGCCCATTATTGAGAACCTGGCTCCTGTTGCAAGCATTCGGTCATCGAAAGGCCAAACGCTTGCGACAAGGGAAACGCTGCACGATTCGATAGCGCCTCTGCGGGACCGCCAAGGGCCCAGTTGCAAGGCGCAGTCCGCCGCGAATGGCTGTGGCCATTCACAAGGGCTGCAACACCGAAAATGGGCCCTTGGCGGCCCGCCCGAAGGGGCTTGCGGGTTTGCCCGCACTCGGCGTTGGAGCCCCTCGCCGGGCAACAAGCCCGCCTTCGGCGCGGCGCCTTGATTGCGAACAAACCCGCAAGCCAGAGGTGCCATCGAATCGTGCAGCGTTTCCCAAGAGAAAGCCGGCAGATTGACCTGCCGGCTTTCCCCATCCCTGGGAGGGCGTCCCTGCCCCGTCCCTGGGGCGCATCCTTCGCTTACTTGAGATCGGACAGCTGAAGCTTCTTGCGCTCGGCAACCGACGTCTGCAGTTCCTCGAGCTCTGCCTGCGGCAGCGGGATCAGGCCGATGCCCTTGAGGTAACCCAGGTCGCTGAGCATCTTGTCGCTCATGAACAGGTCGACGTAGTCGGCCATGGCCGGGACGTCGTCGGCGTGGCTGTTCTTGATGTAGAAGAACAGCGAACGGGAGACCGGGTACTCACCCGAACCGATGGCTTCCGGCTCCGGCGCAACGCCGTCGATGTTCGAGCCGACCAGCTTGTCGCTGTTTTCCTCGAGGAAGGAGTAACCGAAGATGCCGAAGGCGTCGGTGTCGTTCTCGAGCTTCTGAACGATCAGGTTGTCGTTCTCGCCGGCGTCGATGTAGGCACCGTCCTTGCGCAGGTTGGCGTAGCCTTCGTTGCCGTAGGCTTCCATCTCTTCGGTCACGGCCTCGAGTACCAGCTCCTCGAAGGCGTCACGGGTGCCGGACGTGGTCGGCGGGCCGTAGACGCGGATCTCGCGATCCGGCAGCGAGGAGTCGATGTCGCTCCACTTCTTGTACGGGTTCTCGACCAGCTTGCCGTCGACCGGCACCTGCTCGAGCAGCGCCATGGCGATCTGCTCGCGGCTCAGGCTGACCTTGTCGTTGGTGTTGCTCTGGGCGAAGGCGATGCCGTCGTAGCCGATCATGGCCTCGGTGATGTCGGTGACGCCGTTTTCCTGGCAGCGCTCGAACTCGGACGGCTTCATCCGACGCGAGGCATTGGTGATGTCCGGGGTGTCCAGGCCGTTGCCTTCGCAGAACAGCTTCATGCCGCCGCCGGAACCGGTGGACTCGATGACCGGGGTCGGCCAGTCGGTGGTCGCGCCCAGCTCTTCAGCGACGTAGCTGGCGAACGGGAAGACGGTGGACGAACCGACGATGCGGATCTGGTCACGGGCGTGGGCCGTGCTGATGGAGGCGGCCATGACGGCGGCCAGGCCAATGCTGGTTACGGCAAACGGTTTCATACGGGAAATACCTCAGTTGGTTTCAACACAACGCGATTGAGGAAGTGGAGTCTGAGGATCGTTTGTGACAGCAAGATGAAAGTGTGACAACGGTTCGGTGACAGCGAAACAGAGACTGGTGAGAGGTGAGAGGTGAGAGCGGGATGGTGACGCCGTCAGGCTCGCCATCACGTCTTTTCACTGATGTCTTCCTTCTGACTTCTTCCTTCTGACCTCTGACTTCTCCGCCTAAGGCGGCGGCCATCAGGCCGCCGTCGGCGGCCGGACCCGGAACCAGACCGCGTACATCGCCGGCAGGAACACGATGGTCAGGACGGTGCCGACGGCGATCCCGCCGATCAACGTGACCGCCAGCGGCCCCCAGAAGGTGCTGGCGGTGAGCGGCACGAAGGCGAGGACCGCGGCCAGGGCGGTCAGCACCACGGGCCGGGCCCGCCGGATGGTCGCCTCGATCACCGCGGTGTGGCGGTCGTCGCCGGCGCGACGGTTCTCGTCGATCTGCCCGACCAGGATCAGGGTGTTGCGCATCAGGATACCCGCCAGCCCGATCAGCCCCAGCAACGCGACGAAGCCGAACGGCTGGTTGAACAGCGCCAGGGCACCGGCCGCGCCGATCAGGCCCAGCGGGGCGGTCAGGAGCACCATGAACAGCCCCGGGAACGAGCGCATGTTGAGCATCAGCAGGGTGAGCATCAGCACCACCATCAAGGGCATCACCACCTTGATCGAGTCCTGCGCCCGGCCCGACTGCTCGACGGTGCCGCCGATCTCGATGCGGTAGCCGGCCGGCAGGTCGGCGCGCAGCTCGGCCAGGTCGTCCCAGCTGGCGAAGGTGGCATCCGGCGGCTGGGCGCCACGGATCTCGGCGTTGACGTTGAGATACGGGGTCTGGTTACGCCGCTTGAACACCGGCAGTTCGGTCTGCACCTCGATCTCGCCGAGCTGCGCCAGCGGCACGCTGGACCCGTCGGCCAGGCGAATCGGCAGGCTCTCGAGCCGGGCCGGGTCGCGTGCCACGGCCGGCTCGGCCCGCACCAGCACCTCGATGCCGCGGATACCCTCGCGCAACTCGGTGGCCACCTGGCCGTTGATCAGCCGGGCCAGCTGTTCCTGGACCCCGACCGGCGTCAGGCCCAGCGCGGCCAGCCGCGCCGGGTCGAGCGACAGCGACAGGGTGGGCACCTGCCGCCCCCATTCCAGGTGCGGGTCGACCAGGTGCGGGTTTTCGGCCATCACGGCGCGCACCCGCTCGCCGATCGTCAGCAGTTCCTCGATCTCCGGCCCCATCACGCGGAACTGCACCGGCCAAACCACCGGCGGACCGTAGAGCAGCGGGTGCGGGCGCACGCGCGCCTCCGGGAAGGCACCCTCGCTGATCATCGTCTCCAGGCGGGCGCTCAGGGCCTCGCGCGCCTCGGCGTCGTGGGTGACGGCGATGATCTTGGCGAAGGCGGGATCGGGCAGCTCGGGGTTGAGCGCGAGGAAGAAGCGCGGCGCGCCGCGGCCGATATAGGTCGAGAGCGATTCGAGCGCCGGGTCGTCCTCGATCGCCGCGGCCACCCGTTCGGCCACCTCGCGGGTCGCGGCGATCGAGCTGCCCTCGGGCAGCTGGATGTCGATCAGCAACTCGGGGCGATCGGAACTGGGGAAGAACTGCTTGGCCACCCCCTGCCCCATCAGTACCGCCGAGCCGGCGAACAGCAGCAGGGTGCCGCCGACCACCCACCAGCGATGCGCGACGCAACCGGTGACCAGCCAGCGCAGTGCCCGGTAGGCCCGCCCGGTGTACATCTCGCCCGGCGACGGCTCGATGCGCGGCAACAGCTTCACGCCCAGGTACGGCGTGAACACCACGGCAACGAACCACGAGGCGATCAGCGAGATACCCAGGATCCAGAAGATATTGCCGGCGTACTCGCCCACGTTCGACTGGGCAAAGCCGATCGGCACGAAGCCGACCACGGTGACCAGGGTGCCCACCAGCATCGGCATGGCGGTGACCGTCCAGGCATGCCCCGCCGCCGCGATGCGATCGGCGCCCTCCTCGAGCTTCACCAGCATCATCTCGATGGCGATGATGGCATCGTCCACCAGCAGGCCCAGCGACAGGATCAACGCCCCGAGGGTGATCCGATCGAGGTTCTTGCCGGTCACCTGCATCACCACGAAGGTCACGGCCAGGGTCAGCGGCACGGCCAGCGCGACCACCAGCCCGGCGCGCAACCCCAGGGCCAGGAAGCCCACCAGCATCACCACGCCCAGGGCGAGCAGGAACTTGATCTGGAAGGTATCGACCGCGAGGCGAATCGCATCGGCCTGGTTGGTGACCTTCTCGAGTGCCACGCCGGCCGGCAGCCCGGCGGCGACACGCTCCTCGAAGGCCGACAGGCGCTCGCCGAGCGCCAGGCCGTTGACGTTGTCCTCCATGATCACGCCCACCATCAGGGCGCGCTCGCCGTTGTTCTCGACCATGAAGGCGGGCGGATCGGCCAATCGACGCGAGACCTCGGCCACGTCCGAGACGCGCAGCACCCGCCCGTCGATGGTCAGCGGGGTGGCCGCGATGCGCTCGATGGTCTCGGGCCCGTCGGCATCCAGTCCCGGCCCGACCCGCAGGTAGAGTCGCGGGCCGTCCGTCTCGATCAGGCCGCGGCCGGTCAGGCGGTTCTGCCCGTCGATGGCCGCCGCGACCGACTCGACGCTCAATCCCATCGACTGGATGCGGGCCGGGTCGAGGCGGATCTCGACCCGGTCGTCCTGCTCGCCGATCAGGTGGGCCTTGTCGACGCCCTCGACCCGGAGCGCCTCGCGCCGCAGCGTCTCGGCGGCATCCACCAGCGTGCGCTGATCCACCCCCGGCGCGGTCAGGGCGTAGAGCGTGAAATAGACGTCGGAGAAGTCGTCGTTGAAGAACGGCCCGGCGACCCCGGGGGGCAGTTGCGGGCCGGCATCGGAGAGGTGCTTGCGCACCTGGTAGAAGACGTCATTGACCGCCTCGGGCGGGGTGGCTTCCTCGAAGTTGATGCGCAGATACACCGACCCGGGCCGGGCAATGGTCTCGACGAAGTCGAAGTAGGGCACGTTGTCGAGCGCGCGCTCCAGCGGCTCGCCCACCTGCTCCTGCATCTCGCGGGCCGTCGCGCCATCCCAGTGCGCTTCGGCGAGCATCACCTTGAGGGTGAAGGCCGGGTCCTCTGCCCGCCCCAGCGAGACGAAGGCATACAGCCCGGCGAGGGCGACCAGCAGGATCAGGTAGAGGGTGATCGACCGCTCGCGGACCGCCAGCGCGGAGAGATTGAAACGGCTGACGACCGACTGGCTCAAGGCGCGGTCTCCTCGGCCTCGTCCCCCGCCCCGGCCGCCACCTCGTCGCCGCGGCGCGGCGTGACGGCCTGGCCGTCGTGAAGGCGATTGACCCCGGCGATCACCACCAGTACGCCCGCCGGCAAATCGGACTCGATCACGGCATAACCGGCCTCGATGCGCAGCACGCGCACGGATGCGGCCTCGACCCGGCCATCGACCACCCGGAACACCCGCGCCTCGTCGTCACGGGCGAAGACGGCACCGACCGGCACGCGCCGCTGCGAGATCTCGGACCGGAACGCCAGCGTGGCGGTCTGGCCCAGCGACCAGGGCCGTCCGTCGGCCGCGGGCAGGCGATAACGGGCGGCGAACGTCCGGCTGGCCGGATCGGCCGCGCCGCTCACCGAGTCGAGCGTGGCCTCGAGCTCGACGTCATCGCCCTCGAGATGGGCCCTCGCCGTGTCGGGCAGACCGGCGAGCCGCTGCTCGGGCACATCCACCTCGACCAGCCGGCCGTCGTCGGCCGCCAGCCGTACCGCCGGCTGGCCGGTGGCCACCACGTCACCGGCGTCGGCGACCAGCTCGATCACCACGCCCGCGAAGGGCGCCGCCAGCGTGGCGTAATCGAGGGCATTGCGCGCCTCGACCAGCCGGGCGCGGGTACTGGCCGCGCGGGCCCGGGCCGCCTGCTCGCGCGAGATGGCCTGGTCGAGGGCCTGCTCGCTGGCCACCTGCCGCTCGCGCAGCTCACGGGTGCGCGCCAGCTCCTGCCGCGCCAGGCGTGCCTCGGACTCGGCCTGGGCGAGCTCGGCCTCGACCGAGTCGACCCGCGCGGCCAGATCACGGTTGTCGAGTCGGGCCAGCGGCTCACCAGCCTCGACGCGCTCGCCCCGGCGCACCGGGCGTTCACTGATCCGCCCGGTGGCCTGAAAGCCGACCGAGGCGGTGGTCTCGGCGGCCACCTCGCCGACCAGCGGTGCCCGTTCGACCACGCCGGTTGCCACGGGGGCGACCAGCACCACCGGCGCGTCGGCATCGGCCGATTGGGACGCGGCCAATGCGTGCCCCGCGGGCAGGGCCAGTGCCGCGACCAGGCCGGCGAGCAGCAGAAAAAAATCAGGGCGCTTTGCCATACTCACCGGCCATTCCTCCCTGCAGCCATTAGCCAACCGTCCATGTCCACATCGACCACCCTTGTCTGGTTCCGCCAGGATCTGCGCCTTGCCGACAATCCGGCACTCGACGCCGCGCTGGCATCCGAGCACATCATACCCGTCTATATCGTACCGCCGGAGGGCTCGGAGGAGGGCCGCGACGGCTTTCTCCGGGGCGGGGCCAGCCGCTGGTGGCTGCATCACAGCCTCGAGGCGCTCGATCGCGACCTTCGGGCACGGGGCAGTCGGCTGATCGTGCGCCGCGGCGAGCCGGCCGAGGTGCTGGCCCGGCTGGCCGCCGAGACCGACGCGACCGTCGTGCACTGGAACCGTCGACTGGAACCGGCCGGCATCGCCACCGATCGGGCGGTCAAGCAGTCACTACGCGAGCAGGGCCTGAGCGTCCAGTCGTTTGCCGGCAACTACCTGCACGAGCCCTGGAACGTGCTCAACAAGCAGGGCGCGCCCTACAAGGTCTTCACCCCCTACTGGAAGGCGCTGCTCGCCGAGGGCATCGACCTACCCGTCCTGTCCGACCCCGAGCGACTGCCAGCCGTGGACGAGGCCATCGCGAGCGAGCCGATCGACTCGCTCGAGCTCCTGCCGCAACTCGACTGGGCCGACGGTTTTGCCGACTGGTGGACGCCGGGCGAGGCGGGTACCTGGGATCGTTTCGAGTCATTCCTCGACGACGTCTCGCGCTACCACGAGACCCGCAACCGGCTCGACCTGGACGGCACCTCGCGGCTCTCGCCGCACCTGCACTTCGGTGAGATCTCCCCGCGCCAGGTCGTCGCCCGGGTGCGCAGCGAGTACCCGGACGCCCTCGACGACAAGGGCCCGGAGCACTTCCTGCGCGAGGTCGGCTGGCGCGAGTTCGGCGCCAATCTGCTCTACCACTTCCCGCGGACCGAAACCGACAATCTCGACGCCCGCTTCGACCACCTGCCCTGGCGCAACGCCACGGATCACATCGTGGCCTGGCAACGCGGCAAGACCGGCATCCCGGTGGTCGACGCGGCCATGCGCGCCTTGTGGGCGACCGGCTGGATGCACAATCGCGCGCGGATGATCGTCGCCTCGTTTCTGACCAAGAACTGCCTGGTCGACTGGCGTATCGGCGCCGACTGGTTCATGGACACGCTGGTCGACGCGGATCTGCCCAGCAACACCGCCGGCTGGCAGTGGGTGGCGGGCACCGGCGCGGATGCCGCCCCCTACTTCCGCATCTTCAACCCCGTCCTGCAGGGCGAGAAGTTCGACCCCGAGGGCGCCTTCATCCGTCGCTGGGTGCCGGAGCTGGCCGAACTGCCCGACAAGGCCCTGTACGCGCCCTGGGAGGCGAAACCGGAGACGCTGGCACGCGCCGGGGTGAGGCTGGGCGAGACCTACCCCGAACCGATCGTCGATCTCAAGGCCTCGCGCGAACGGGCGCTGGAGGCCTTCCAGCAGATCAAGGACTACCAGCGCTAAGGAGCCTCTGCCCACGCGCCGCCTCACGGGTAAGATGTGGGACATCCACCCCTCGTTGTCTCTGCCGATATGTCGATATATAGTAAAGAACATACCGCGTCGTTCACTGGCTCGCTGGGCCTGAAGCTGGGCGCGGGTGAGATCTCGGACCGCCGCTTGCGGCTGCTGGCCGCGCTCGAGCAAACCGGCTCGATCAGCGGCGCGGCCCGCGCGATCGGCATGACCTACAAGGCGGCCTGGGACGCGATCGACGCGATCAACAACCTCGCCGACCGGCCACTGGTGGCCACCCGCCATGGCGGCAGTCGCGGCGGCGGCGCCGAACTGACCGAGGAGGGCCGGCAACTGCTGGCCGCCTGGCGGCGGCTCGACGGCCTGCAGCGCGAGATGCTCGCCCTGTTCGAACGCGAACAGATCACCGATCAACTGGACCTGATCAGGCGAATCAACATGAAGACAAGCGCCCGAAACCATCTGGCCGGCAAGGTGAAGGCGATCACCCGGGGCACGGTCAACAGCGAGGTCGTCGTCGCATTGAACGGCGGCGACGAGCTGGTCGCCGTCATCACCAGCCAGAGCGTCGAGGACATGGGGCTGGCCGAGGGCGGTGACGTGCACGCCCTGGTCAAGTCGAGCTTCGTCATCCTGGCCGATGCCGCCTCGCGCACCTCGGCGCGCAACCACCTCTGCGGCACGGTCGAGCGGATCGAGACCGGCGCGGTCAACAGCGAGGTGGCCATCGCCCTGCCCGGCGGCGCCCGGCTGACCGCGGTGGTGACCAACGAGAGCGTCACTGCCCTGGGCCTGCGCGAGGGCGGCAAGACCTGTGCGCAGATCAAGGCCAGCCACGTCATCCTGGGCGTGGACGAGTAGCGACGTAATCGCTCGCGCGGCATCTCGCCTTGCGCACCGATATATACCCAGCGACTCATCGAAGAACGAAACAAGGAGTTCGAGATGTGGAAGAAGACCCTGATGACCACCCTGCTCGCCAGCGGCTGGCTGACCGCGACGGCGGTCCAGGCCGCGACCATCACCGTGGCGGTCGCCGCGAACTTCACCAAGGCGGCCGAGGAGATCGGCGCGGCCTGGGAAGCGAAGAGCGGTCACGACGTGCGGTTCTCCTTCGGCCCATCGGGCAAGCTGCTCGCGCAGATCCAGAACGGCGCGCCGTTCGATGCCTATTTCTCTGCCGACACGGATCGCCCCGAGCTCCTGGTCGAGGCCGGTGACGCGCGGGACTTCTTCGTCTACGCCCGGGGACAACTCGCCCTGTTCAGCCTGGACCTGCCGGTCGACGAGCGCGCCGAAGCAATCCTGGCCGACGGCGACTTCCGCTATCTGGCGGCCGCCAACCCCAAGGCCGCGCCCTATGGACTGGCCGCGCAGCAGGTGCTGGAAAAGCGCGGCCTCTACCAGCGCTACCGAGACGCGGGAAAGATCGCCACCGGTGAAAGCATCACGCAGACCTTCCAGTTCGTCACCACCGGCAACGCCCAGCTGGGGTTCGTCGCCCTGTCGCAGCTGCGGGACCCGGAAAGCCCGGTCGCGGGCAAAGGCCACACCTGGATGCCGCCGGCCGAGGACTACGACCCGATCGAGCAGGGTGCCGTGGCGCTGACCCGCAGCGAACACCCCGAGGTGGTCGATGACTTCCTGACCTTCGTCCGCGGCGACGCGGGCGCGGCGATCATCGCCAAGTACGGCTACGACACGCCCTGAGGAACCGTTCCCCGAGGACTTTCCATGACCCTGTTCGGCATCCCGCTCGACACCCATCCGATCTGGCTGACCCTGCAGGTCGCGGCGGTGACCACCATCCTGCTGCTACTCATCGGCGTGCCGATCGCCTGGGGGCTTTCCCGCATGCGATCGCGCTGGCGGGTGGTCTTCGAGGCACTGGTCTCGTTGCCGCTGGTGCTGCCCCCGACGGTGCTGGGCTTCTACCTGATCATCGCCATGAACCCCAACGGGCCGCTGACCGAGTTCCTGGGCCGGTTCGGCTTCGATGGCCAGCTGACCTTCAATTTCGCCGGGCTGGTGATCGGCTCGGTGCTGTTCTCGTTGCCATTCATGGTCCAGCCGATGATGTCCGCCTTCCAGGGGCTCTCGGAGGAGGTCCTGGATGCCGCCCGGCTGATGCGCGCGGGCTTTCTCGACCGGTTCTTCACGGTGATCCTGCCGCTGTCGCGCCAGGGCCTGCTGGTGGGCTCGGTGCTCACCTTCGCCCACACCGTGGGCGAGTTCGGCGTGGTGCTGATGGTCGGTGGGAACATCGAGGGGCAGACGCGCATGGTCTCGATCGCGATCTTCGACCACGTCGAGTCGTTCGAGTACGCCCAGGCCCACCTGCTCTCGGCGGTAATGGTGATCTTCTCCTTCGCCACGCTGGTGGGCGTGTACCTGATCAACCGCCGGTTTTCGGCACGACTGGGGTAGGGGCATGTTCGCAGGCAACCTCACACTGACCGTCGGCGAGTTCCGCATGGCCTCCGGCGACTTCGCCTTCGACTCCGACGGCGTGACCGCGCTGTTCGGTCGCTCGGGATCGGGCAAGAGCACATTGCTGCGCGCGATGGCCGGCCTGGACCGGCAGACGCGCGGACAGCTGCGCTTTCACGACGAGACCTGGCAGGACGGCCGGCACGCCCTGCCAGCCGAGCAGCGCGACATCGGCATGGTCTTCCAGCATGCCGCCCTACTCGCCCACCGCACCGTGCGCGGCAATCTGGACTTCGCCGCCAGACGCGCCCCAGCGGACCGGGGGGCGGCGATCGACCGCGACCAGATCATCGAACGCACCGGCCTCGGCCCGCTGCTCGACCGGGCGGTGGGCAAGCTCTCCGGCGGCGAGCGCCAGCGCATCGCCATCGCCCGGGCCCTGATCGGCAAACCCCGCGTGCTGATGATGGACGAGCCGCTAGCCGCGCTCGACTGGCGCGCCAAGGCAGAGCTCCTGGACCTGTTCGAGACGGTGATCCGCGATTTCGGCATTCCCACGGTGATTATCACCCACGCCCCGGCGGAGGTGGAGCGCCTCGCCGACCGGGTGGTGTTCATGAGCGAGGGGCGCGTCGAGCGGGTCGAGACATTGAAGGAGGCGCTCGGGCGGGTCGACTCGCCGCTGTTCACCGAGGAAGGCCCGGTCGCCTCGCTCGACGGGCACGTGGAGCACGTCGACGGCGACCCGCATCGCCTGCGCTTCGTCACCACACCCCAAACGGGCACCGGCCAGCCGGTCACCTTTCAACTGGGCGCGGACGGCTCGACGACCGAGCACGGCCCACGTCGTCTGCGCGTGCGCGCCGACGACGTGGCACTGGCCCGGAAGCGACTCGACAACATCTCGATGCAGAACCAGCTCCCGGCCCGGATCGAACGGATCGACACCAGCGCCCCGGGCCGCCGGGCCGTGTTCCTCACCCTGGAGGACGGTCAGCGGCTGGTCAGCGAGGTCACCGACCGCGCCGTGGCCGACATGGGGCTGGATGCCGGCCAGGCCGTGATCGCCCTGGTCAAGAGCGCGGCATTGGCGAGGTAATCCGGGCCGAGCGACACGACCGCGGGCCCGCGTGGCCCGATCAGGCGGAAACCGAGCCCTTCCCTGGCCACGATGCCTCGCGGCCAATGTCGTCGCTGACCCGCCCCTCGCGGCAGAGCTGGCCCATCCTCAGCAATTGCCGATCGAGCTGCGGCCCCCAGCCGTAGTGACGCACGGCCCGTCGGCGCGCGGCGGCGCCGGCGGTCAGCCAGTCGCGGTCGAACAGGCGCGTCACGCCCCGCGCGAGTGCCGCGGCCCGCGCCTGCGGCACCAGCTCGCCCACCGTCTCGTCGACCAGCTCGGGCGTGGCCCCGGCATCCACGCCGACCACCGGCAGGCCGCAGGCCATCGCCTCGAGGATCACCAGGCCGAAGGTCTCGGCATCGCCGGCATGCAGCAAGGCGTCCGCCGATGCGAGGTAGGCGGCCAGCGTGTGCTCGTCGGCGACGTAATCGACCACGCGCAGACGGGGATGGCTGCCGACGGGCATGCCCGCGCCGATCAGCAACAGGTAGTAACGATCGTCGAGCTCGTCGAGCGACGCGACCAGCTGGTCGACGTGCTTCTCGCGCGTGTTGCGCCCGGCGAACACCAGCAAGCGGGCATCGCGCGGGATCCCGAGCGCGTCACGCAGTCCCGGCTGGACCGCGGAGGGACGGAAGATCGAGGTATCCACGCCCAGGCGCTGCACGCTGACATGGCGCACGCCCAGGTCGGCCAACTGGCTGGCCATGACGTCGCTCGGGGCGAACATCCAGTCGAATCGGCGATACAGCCGGCCCAGATAGCGCCCCGACAGCGGCCGGACCCAGTCGCCGCAACGCAGCGCGAGCAAGCGCGAGAGGTCCGAATGGAAGAAGCCGACCGCCGGCACGCCCAGTCGTTTCGCCGCGGCCTGGGCGGCGTGGGCGGTGACGTAGGGATCGCCCGCCTCGATCGCATCGGGCGCCAGCTCGATCAACGCCTCCCGCCAGGGACCGGGGCGCAGGGGAAACCGGTAGCCATCGCCGGCGGGCAGGCGCCAGGCCGGCAACTGGCGCAGCCACTGATTGGCATCGGCCGACCACGCCGAATGCGGGCCGGGCACCAGCAGGCTGTGCTGGCAATCCGGGCAATCAGCGATGTGGTGGCGCTTGGCCTCGAGGTAACGGCGCACGCCGCCCGAGGCCGGCCCCCAGAACATGGTGACGTCGGCCAGGTGCAGCGGCGGGGAAACAGGTGTCTTTTCCATTGGCGCCACGCTACCCCGCGCGCATGACGGTTTGTTGTCAGCCGGAGCGGTCCTCGGCCCCTGGCCACTCGACCGGCAACACCCGTTCCGGGTACTGGCCGGCCAGGTGGGCGAGGTTGCGACAATCGGGGCGGTGGAGCTTGTAGCCCTGCGAGCGACTCAGGAACGCCATCACCCGTTCACCCGGTTGCGGGTTGCAGCACTTGGCCGGGATGACCTTGAGCCCGTCGATCGACTGGTTCTCGATGACGAGGCTGCGCCCGCCCGGCGGCTCGGGCAACGGCTCGCCTGCGGCCGGCTCCTCGCGCGGCGGGCGCGCGGAGCGGTCCGCCGCCGCGCCCAACTGGCCGCGGGCGGCGGCCTGCAGCGTCTCCGGGGCGATGCGGTGATGCCCCACGGCCAGGAACAGCTGGTCGTCGCTGTTCACGCCCAGTGCCTCGAGCAACTGCCGGCGGGCGGGGGCGTCCATGGAAAAGCGCCGGTACAGCCGTTCGCAGATCAGGCGCCCGCGTTCGCGGGCATCCTCGCGATCGAACTGCGCGAACCAGTTGCGCACCTTCGCCCGGGAGCTCGCCGAGCGCAGAAAGCCGCTCTTGGCGTGCGCCCACTCGCGGCTGGGCGCCGGCTCCTTGTGGGTCAGCACCTCGACCGTGTCGCCATTGGCCACCTCGGTCTTGAGGGGCGCGATCTGGCCGTTGACCTTCGCCCCGCGACAGCGGTGCCCCAGGTGGGTGTGGATGCGATAGGCAAAATCGAGCACCGTCGCCCCCGCCGGCAGCTCCACCAACTCGCCATTCGGCGTGAAGGCATACACCATTGGCGCGGCCAGTGGCCGGATCTCGCCACGCGACAGGCCACGGCGCAGCGATTCGACCTGCATGTCGAAGGGGTTTTCGCCGCCACCGCCGCCCTTGTAGCGCCAGTGGGCGGCGACGCCGAACTCGGCGAAGGCGTGCATGCGCTCGGTGCGGATCTGGATCTCGACCACCTTGCCCTCGTCGGCCTCGACGGCCGTGTGCAGCGACTGGTAGCCGTTGGGCTTGGGCCGGGCGATGTAATCGTCGTATTCGCTCGGGATGGGGCGGAACAGCTCGTGGACCACCGAGAGCGCGGCGTAGCAGTCGGTGACCGAATCGACCTGCACCCGCAGCGCGCGCACGTCGAACAGCTCCTCGAAGGAGAGCTGCTTGCGGCGCATCTTCCCCCAGATGCTGTAGATATGCTTGGGCCGCCCGTAGACCTCGGCGCGGATGCCCGCCTGGAGCAGGGCGTGGTTCAGTTTCTGCTCGACCTGGACCAGGTACGACTCGCGGCTGGTGCGACGCTCGTCGAGCAGGCCGGCGATCTCGACGTAGGTGTTCGGTTCGAGATGGCGGAAAGCCAGGTCCTCGAGCTCCCACTTGATCTGACCGAGGCCGAGCCGATGGGCGATCGGCGCATGGACGGCCAGCGTCATGCCGGCAAACCGCCGGCGCCGCGCCTCGTCGGGTTCCTCGCCGAGCGCCCGCATTCCTTCCAGCCGGTAGGCCAGATCGATCAGCACCGCCCGGGCATCCCGCGCGCCGGCGAGCAGCAGGCGGCGCCAGTACTCGCGCTGCCCCTCGTCCTGCGGCTCGGGGTAGCGCGTTTCCCAGCCACGCAATCGCTCGATCGCCCCGAGCAGGCGCTGCACGCCCCGGTACTCCTGTCGCCCCAATCGTGGCGCGATGAAGGCGGCGGCATTGTCCTCGCCCGGGGCGTCGTCCAGTGCCGGATCGGCCAGCAAGGCGGCCACCAGGGTAGCGAGGTCGGCCTGGACATCGGCCAAGGCGACGGCGACCCGCGGGCCGACGGCGGCAGGTGAGTCGTTCGCGACCGACTGGCACAACCGTTCGACGGCCAGCGCCAGGTCGGGACCGACACGCTCGCCCATGCCGTCGAGCGCCTGCTGCAGGCGTTGGCAAAGGTGGTCCGGGTTGATGTCGAGCGGGTGCTGCATGCGGGTTGCTGGGTCTCGGCTGGAATGCGTTCCTGGAGGATATTCTCGGGCGACCTGCCCCGGGCCACCCGGCGGCGGGGCACACGCCGGTTGGGTTGCCGTCGGGGCCGTGGCACTATCCGGTCTGTGCTTACGGCACGCCATCGCGTGACCGCCGCCACGTTCAGATTACCACCCGGCCGATCGGCCGGTCAGGCACAGGGAGACAGGCATGACCAAACGGCCCGACCTTCACGGGGAACATCACCGTCTCAACCGCTACCGCAGCGTCCGGGCCGCCGTACTGGGGGCGATCGCCGGGTTGGTTGCCCTGTCCAGCCTGATCGCCGGCCTGCTGGCTAGCGGCCTGCCACCCGCCGAGGTGCTGCATGCCGCGGTGATCGCCCTGGTCGCCGGGGCATTGGCCCTGGCCGCCGGTCAGCACGTCGCCCTGCGCCTGCGCCAGGACACGGAAAAGGCGGACCTGGACATGGAGGCGCGCGAGCTGGAAATCAACTTCGAGCACGAGCTGGGCGAGCTGCGCGACATCTACGTCGAACGCGGCGTGGATGCACAGACGGCCGAGACGGTCGCCCGCCAGATGATGGCGCACGATGCGCTCGGCGCGCATGCCCGCGAGGAAATGGGCCTGCACCAGATCACCGACACCCGGCCGTTGCTCGCCGCCATTCCGCTGGCCGCCTCGTTCGCCGCCGGTGCCGCCCTGCCGCTACTGGTGGCGCTGATCGTGCCCGCCGAGCGCATGATGATGCTTACCGTGCCGCTCACCCTGCTGGTGCTGGCCGTGCTCGGCGCCTTGAGCTCGCGCACCGGCGGGGCCTCGATGATGCTCGGCGGTTTCCGCACCGCGTTCTGGGGCGCGGCAACCATGGGCGTCACCGCGCTGGTCGGCCAGTTGCTCTCCGGTCTTTCCTGACACCGCCCCGGTGGCCCGGGTGGCCAAAAAACCGGTGACGCCCGGCCCGCGCGTGGTACTGCTGCACGGGCTGTGGATGGGTCGCTGGGCGATGTGGCCACTCGCCCACCGGCTCAGGCGCGCCGGCTTCCACCCGGTCCATTTCGGCTACCCGTCGCGCGCGAGGCCGGCCGATAACGCCGAGCGCCTCGCCCGCTGGCTGGCCGACCAGCCCGACCCACCCCTCCATTTCCTCGCCCACAGCCTGGGCGGCCTGGTGCTGGCCCACCTGTTCGCCCGACACCCCGAGGCGCGCTCACCGGCCACGCGCGTGGTGCTGCTGGGCTCGCCACTGGCCGGCAGCGGGGTGGCCCGCCGACTGGGCGAGACCCGAGTGGGGCGATGGCTGCTCGATGGCAGCCTCGTCGACGGCCTGGCCGGTGACCCGCCTGACTGGACCGCCCCGAACACCCTCATGCTGGCCGGCGACCGCCCAATCGGCCCGGGGCGATTGCTCCCCGGCGAACTCGACATCCCCAACGACGGCACCGTGGCCGTCGCCGAGACCCGCGTGGAGCGCCTTGCCGCGCACCGCCGGGTGCCGGTAAATCATTTCGCCCTGCTCTGGTCGGGTCAGGTCGCGCAACTGGCCATCGATCACCTCTCCGTTACCGACGCGGCCGCCACCGACCGGTGAGACGGGCATAAAAAAGGCCGCCCCCTCGGGGTCGGCCCGGCCTGCCTCATCCAGTAGGGGAAAGCGCCAACTCTCGGGCGCTATCAGGCAGGCACCGTCACCTTACTCGCCGGTATCCGGTGTGTGGTAGGCGAGGATGTAATTCGGCTCACCCATACGCTCGATCAGTTCGAGCTGACGCTTGAGCCAGTCGGCATGCCCTTCCTCATCCATCAGGATCTCCTCGAAGATGTGGACCGTACCCACGTCGCCCTCGTCGCGCGCCTCGATCGCGGCCTTGCCGTAGAACTGGATCGAGGCCAGCTCCTCTTTCAGATCGGCCTTGAACATGTCACCCAGCGAGTTCGAGCGCTTGGCCGACTTCGCCTCGGTCACCACCGGGTCGCCGTCCAGGAACAGGATCCGGTCGATGAACTGGCTGGCATGGCCCAATTCTTCCTGGACCTCGCCGTGCATCTTCTTCGACAGCCGATCCAGACCCCAGTCCTCGAGCACGTGGGCGTGCAGCATGTACTGATGCACCGCCGTGAGCTCCATTGAGAGTGCCTGCTGGAGATTGTCGAGCGTCTTCTGACCTTTCTTCGCCTTGGCTGCACACATGGGTGGTAGCCCTCCGTGAATTGAGTGGAAACCTCATCCGGCGTCTTGCGCGCCGGGCCTGTGCATGACCTTAGACGTCTGCAGCGATTTTGCCAGCCGACACCGCAACGAGCCGCGCCCGCGGGTCCTGGCCATAGAAACGCGACAGGTGCGCGTAGAGGCCGGCCTCGGCCTGCCACAGTTCCTCGGGCAGCCGGAAGAAATACTCGCTGAGCACGGCAAAGAACTCGGCGGGGTTGGTGGCCGCGTAGGGGTCGATCACCGGCTCATGCCCGGCCTCGACCTCGCGGTTGAGCCGGTCGAAGGCCGCCTGGAAGTCCTGCGTCCAGCGGGCGCGGTCGTGCCCCTTGCCCAACGGCGGGAAGCCGTTCTCCGCGCCATTGGCCCCGTCGATGAAGTGCGCCACCTCGTGGATCACCACGCTCATGGCCAAGTCGGGGTCGCGGCCGGCCTCGATATCGGCCCAGGAGAGCACCAGCGTGCCGTGCGACCAGGCCTCCCCGGCGCGCAGGTCGCGCACCTCGTGGACCACGCCGCTCTCGTCGACTTCCTCGTGGTCGACCTCGAAGGCATCCGGGTAGACGATCACCGATCGGATCGCGTCCAGCCACGTCAGTCCCAGCTCGAGGACCGGCAGGCAGGCGAGTGCCGCGATGCGCAGCTGCATCGCGTCCGTGAGCTCGAATGCCCCGCCGGCGTAGAACGGTCGACCGCCAAGGAATTGCGCGGCCAGCGATCGCAACCGGTCGCGCTCGTCGGTCGACAGCATCGCCAGCTCGGGTTGGTCGTCGCAGACACGCCGCCACGCCGCGGGCGGGATCTCGATCTCGCCGGCTTGCGCGCCGAACAGGCGGGCCAGCCATTGCCCCGGTGACCACCAGGGCCTCCGCCCGGACCTCAACTCGGGGCCTCGTCGGTCGACAGGCACATCTGCTCCCGGGTTTCGGGAAGAAAGTGCACCAGGCCCTCGAGCACGCCGGCGGCGTAATTGCCGTTCATGCCGAACAGTCCGCCCTGCGCCAGATAGAGCGTGTCCTCCAGCGCGCCGGCACGCACCAGTTCCCGGGCACGCGCCTTGACCGCCAGGTCGGCGTTGGCGACCAGCACACCGTTGATGTGGCTGCCCAGGGCATGCAGGTCGTTGCCCGAGTCCCCGGCGAACATCGCGCGGTGCTCGTCGAAGGCGAGATGGTGGATCAGGAATTCGATCGCGTGGAGCTTGCTGGCGCTGGTCGGCAGCACGTCGAGCAGCAACACGTCGGCCGCCTCGTCCAGCGACCAGACCAGTCGGGCATCCACGCCATTGCGCCACAGGCGGCCGTGCAGCTCGGCGTCGAGCACCTCCTGGTTCGCCTGCCGGTCGACGTAGTAGCTCGCCTTGAACGCCCCCTGCTTGGC
Source organism: Guyparkeria hydrothermalis (assembly GCF_023555375.1). Lineage (GTDB taxonomy): Bacteria > Pseudomonadota > Gammaproteobacteria > Halothiobacillales > Halothiobacillaceae > Guyparkeria > Guyparkeria hydrothermalis. Next base: position 218,375 of record NZ_JAJSEE010000003.1, on the reverse strand, counting down.
CGCTTCTTGCGGGCGAATGGCGGAGATGTCGGCGAACATGTCGGTGACGTCGTCGTGGGTCAGCCCGTTCCAGTCCGGGGCGATCTGGTCGGTCCAGGCCGGCCAGTGGATCCAGTCGCCATCACCGTGGCCCGCCTGCGAGCGCGGCGCGTAGATGGTGGTGCCGACGTCGCCGATGATGTAGTCCGGCTGCGGCAGGGACCACTCGTCGACGCCGTCGAGCACCAGCTGCAGGTCCCGTCCCGAGACGAACACCAGTTGCACCGCCGGGTGGGCGCAGAAGCGGGCCAGCCGCGGACGCGCATCGGGGGATTCCTCCGCCCGACCGTTGGGGATCAGGGTGCGATCGAGGTCGCAGCACAGCAGGACGGGGGCAAGTTCGCTCATGATGCCACCCCGTCATTCGGCGACTCCGCGGGCAGGGCGCAGGCGCCGAAGAAATCGTAGTGCTCGATGGCCTCGAGCACGCCGCCCGGCCCTTGGGCCCGGGTGAAGATCACCCGGTCGAGATCGGTCAGGCCGGGCAGCTCCTGCGCCCCGTCGGCGGTGACCACCGCGCCGAGCGGGTTGCCGCGCAGCATGTCCTCGTCGGTGGCCACCCCGCCGGCGACCAGCAGATGATCGAGAGCGATGCCCCACTGGGTGGCGAAGTAGCGCAGCGCGAAGCCCTTGGAGGCACGCACCGGCATGGCGAGCAGCTCGTTGCGCGACAGGCGCACCAGGTTGGCGTGGATGTCGAGCTGGTGCAGCTGGTTCTCCAGCGCCTCGAAACCCGGAAAGGCATCGGTGTCGGCGATGAAGGCATGCACGGCGTGCACCCCCTGCACGGCGCGCGAACGCAGCTCCACGCCGGGCGTCTGGGCCAGCAGGTTGTAGACGCGATCCGGCTGCCAGGCGTAGCCGATGTGACGACTCCAGCCCTCGTCGCGCGACAGGCGCGGGCCATAGTGGATCTGCGTGCCGCCACGGGTGATCAGCACGTCGGGCGTGGGCACGCCCAGTTCCTTGAGCGCGGCGAGCACCTCGCGGCGCGGCCGGTCGGAGACCACCGCGAAACCCGCCTGGCGGCGATGGGCGCGCAGGGTCTCGACCAGCCGACGGCGCATCGCCGCATCGGTGGAATCGCCCAGGGCGGCCAGCTCGACCACCAGCGCCCGATCGACCTGGGTGAGCACGTGGTCCGGCAGGCTCGGACGCACGGCACGGGCCTCGCCCTCGAACAGGCCGGCCACGCGCTCGAGGTAGCTTTCGACGTGGGCATCCCAGGAATAGCACTCGCGCACGCGACGAATGCCGTTTTCCGAGTAGCGTCGCCAGCGCTCGCGATCGCCCAGCAACGCGGCGATCCGCTCGCCGATGCCCTCGGCATCCAGCGGATCGATCAGCTCGCCGTTCTCGCAGGCGGCGATGATGTCGCGCGGACCGCCATCCTCGGTCGCCAGGATGGGCGCACCGGCGGCGGCCGCCTCGATCAGCGTCAGGCCGAACGGCTCGGTCAGCGCCGGGTTGATGAACACCCCGCCGCTGCGGGTCACCAGCCGGTAGAGGTCGGGCACGTCGTCGGACTGGTGGTGGCGCGGGTAGGCGGCCACGCCATAGAGATCGTGGTAGTCGATCAGCAACAGGATATCGGTGAGCACCTTGCGCGGCCCGGCATCCATGTCGCGGATGTCGTCGCGGTTGCCGGCGATGACCACGAGGTTCGCCTGCTGGCGCAGTTCGGGGTGGGCGCCGAAGGCCTCGATCAGGGTGGCGATGTTCTTGCGCTCGTCGGGGCGCGACAGCGCCAGCACCATCGGCCGTTCGGGCTCGCGCAGGAACCGCTTGAGCTCGTCGCAGATGGGCGGGGCGAACTGCTCGGGCGGCGGCGTGAACCGCTCGAGGTTCACGCCCGGCGGGATCACCGTCATCTTCTCCGGGTCGGCCCAGTCGTAGAGTCCGTACTGCTCCTCGATCTCCTGGCCGGTGCTGACCACCACCAGGTCCGCGGCGAGCAGCACCTCTTCCTCGGCGCGAATGCGGGTGGACATGGCGTAGGTCGACTCGATGGTCGCGCTGCTCTCGCCGCGCGCCAGCAGCCGGCGACGCTTGACGCGTCCCAGCGAGTGGCCGGTATGCGCCAGCGGCACCCCGAGGTGATGGGCCAGGCGCACGCCGACGTAGCCGGCATCGGCGTAATGGCTGTGGATCAGCGCCGGCGTGACGCCCAGTTGGTCGATATGCGCCAGCGCCCCGTCGACGAAGCAGTTGAGGTAGTCCCACAGCCGTTCCTTGGGCAGGTATTCCTCCGGGCCGGCGTCGATGCGGATGATGTGGGCGTTGTCGCCCAGGTCTTCCTCGGGCTGGGCGTAGTCGGCGTCCACGCGCGGATCGACCACCCGGCGCGTGAACAAGTCGACCCGCGCGACCTCCGGGCGCCGGGCCAGCGCGCGGGCCAGTTCGACCACGTAGAGGGTCTGCCCGCCGGTGTCGGCATCACGCCCCAGTTCGAGGTTCTCGCCGCGGATCAGCCCGTGCACGCTGACCAGGCAGATATACAGTCCGTCTCGACCTCCCGTTTTCGTCATGGCGTCAGTCGTCTCCCTGTTCTCGTTGTGCCGACCCGCCGCGTCCGTTGCCGGGGGCACTGTCTTCGTCCTCGGTCAGCGCCAGCTCCACCAGACGACCGGGGTCGGCCAGCAGGTGGCGCGCCAGCAGCAGGCCGGTGGCACTCCAGACCTGGTGCAGGTTGGCCCGCCGGCCGATCAACCGACCGTGCCGACCGTCGTAGTATTCGGGCCAGTTGTCGGCCATCAGGCGGCGCTCGGCGACACGGAAGGCACGCTCGCCCAGGTCCTGGCGGTCGGCCACCAGGGCAGCGGCCACCATCGGCCAGACCAGTACCGGCCAGTTGCCGCCGTTGTGGTACGACCAGGGCACGTTCTTGGGGTCCGAGCCGGTCATCAGCCGCCACTCGGCACCGCGCACCGGCGGGTACACCAGCTTGACCGGCATCTGCCCGACGAGGTCGTCCCAGCGCTCGGTCACGGTGTGCATCAACAGGCCGCCCTGCTCGGCGGTCGCCAGCCCCGTGGTCGTCGCCAGGAAATTGCCCTGCGAGAAAAAACGGAAATCGATCCGCCCCGGGCCGAGGTTGCCGACGAAGTAACCGCCGTCGTCGGGCAGCCAGTCGGCGACCCACTCGGGGATCGACTCGGGGTAGATATTGAAGACGTTGTCGACGTCGTGACCGAACTTCTCGGTGGAGAAGCGATGCACCTCGTTGAGCACGTCGAGGTCCAGCCAGTAGTAGCGGCGCACGTAGTCGCGCAGCACGCCCCGACGACGCCGGGCCAGGTCGATCAGCCAGTGGCTGCCCTCGTCGATGGTCAGCAGGTCGGCCGCGCGCAGGGTCATGTCGAACAACGCCTGGATCTCGAGCGGATGGCCGTTGACGCCCATGCGCCGGTCGATCATGAACGAGCCGTCGGGCACCAGCAGCGTGGGGAAGACCTCGAAGCGGCTCTGCAGGCACAGGCTCAGGATCATGCGCAGCCCACGCTGGACCTCGGGGGTGTGGGCGAACGCCGTGTCGCCGGTGAAGCGCACGTAGGCGCGCAGCAGCACCGCCCACCACATCATCGAGTCCACCGGCGCGACGCGGCCGATCGCCCGGTCGCCGAAGTCGGCCGAGAGCTGCTCGCTGCCGTCGTCGAGGGTGACCACGCGGAACGAGGCCGGCAGCACGCCCGGAGCGACCTGCTGGCCCTCGAGCTCTTCCTGCTGACCGCGCATGCGCAGGATCATGGCGAGGAACTCGCGCACGACGTCCGAGCGCCCCTCCAGCAGCATCAGGAACGCCGCCGAGACGAAGTCGCGCACAAAGCAGTCGCGGTAGTTCTCCGCCGGGGCACGCGGGTCGAGGCTGGCCATGGTGCCGACCGGGTGGCCCTGGTAGCGGATCACCGCGTCGTCGAGCAGGCGGTAGGCATCGGCCAGCACCGCCGACTCGTCGGCAAACCGGGGTTGGGCGAAGCAGTGACGCGAGGCATGCAGCGGCTCGGTGGCACGACTCGATGACGGACGCTCGTTCATCCGGGGTCCTTCGGTGCGATCACGATGGAATGATCCGCGGGCGCGGCGAGCGCCCGGGCAGCAATCAAAAACTTAGCACAGGCCGGCCCGGGGCGTGGTCCGGTCCGGCGCTGGCCGTCGTTGCCCGTCGCGGACGCGTAAGGGAGGGGGGCACAAATCCGATAGCGCTCGGCATGCCTGGATCACGAGCGGCTCGACAGGCCAGAGTGGCAGCGGATTTGTGCAGACCTTCCTTAACGCAACGCGGCGAGATCGGCGGGGCAATCCACGTCGCGCACGACGCCGGGGTGCGCACAGTCGATCAACTGGCCCTCGCGGGCAGGGAAACCGCGTTCGGCCAGGTGATCGAGCCAGCCGCCCGGGCAGGCGACCGGGTGGCCGGGCTGCGAGTCGTGCACGGGGCGCACCGGGCGTCCGGCCGAACGCATGTGCTCGACCAGGTGTCGTACCTGGTCGATTGGCACCATCGGCATGTCACCGAGAAAGAACAGCACCCCGTCGGGACGCTCGTCGGCCAGCCGGTCGATCGCGCAGCGCCGACTGGCGGCCAGCCCCTCGCCGGCACACGGACAGATCACCGCCTCGGCCGGCAGGCGGGCCAGCAGCCGGTCGAGCCGCGGGTCGGGCATCTCGACCACCACCAGCACACGCTCGCAGACCGCCCGGGCCGCGGCCAGGGCATGGGCGAGCAACGGCTCGCCGCGCAGCTCGGCCCAGCGCTTGTCCGAGCCAAAGCGCTCGGCCCGCCCGGCCGCCAGCACCACGCCGACCAGATCGGGCGGGACGGCTGCCGCGTCAACGGGCATCGAGCAGGGCATCCGTGCCCACGGCCGCCGGCGTGCCGGCGCGTCGACGCTCGATGTCGCGTGCGGCGACCAGCTCGGCGGCGATCGAGACCGCGATCTCGGCCGGGGTATGCGAGCCGATATCGAGACCGGCCGGGGCACGCAGCCGAGTCGTGTCCACGCCCAGCGAGGCGAGCCGGTCGCGGCGCGCCCGGCTGGTGCCCGCCCCGCCCATCGCCGCGACGTAGAACGCCGGCGACTCGAGCGCGTCGATCAGGGCCAGGTCGTCGAGCCGGGGGTCGTGGGCCACCGCGACCACCGCCGTGCGGCCATCCAGACTGCGGGTGGCGAAGAATCGCTCCGGGGCCTCGCGGTGCAGCGGCACGCCGGCGACATGCCAGCCGATCTCGGGGCGCGGATCGCAGACGTCGACCTCGAATCCAAGCGCCCGCCCCTGCCAGGCCAGCGCCTCGGCGACCGGACCGGTGCCGATGACCGCCAACCGCCAGGCCGGGCCGAATGGCACGGCGAGCCGGCCGCCACGGCACACCGGGAATTCGGGCACGACGCCCTCGACCGGATGAAACGTCACCGCGCCGCTGGTCAGGTCGACCTCGCGCCAGACCGCCTCGCGACGCGACACGGCGGCCAGTGCCGGGCGCAGGTCGGCCGCCCGGCGCGGCCACTCGATCAGCAACGACAGGGTCCCGCCACAGGGCAGGCCCGGGTGGGTCGTGCCGTCGAAACGCCGCTCGATCGGCACGCCGAGCCGGGACGCCTCGGGGCGCCCCGCGAGCCAGTCGAGCAGCTCGTCCTCGACGCAACCGCCGGAGACCGAGCCGGCCTGCCTAGGGATTCCCTCGGGGCTCGGGCCGGCCGGATCGACGATCACCCAGAGCGAACCGGGCCGGCGCGGGGCCGACCCGTAGGTCTCGAGCACCGTGACCAGCGCCACCTCGTGGCCGGCCTCGAGGGCCTCGACCGCCAGATTCAGGGCCCCCTGACGATCGGTGGCCGGGGACGCGTTCACGCCTCCCCGTCCAGCTCGATCGGCAGCCGACGGATCGGCTTGCCGGTCAGGCTCACCAGCGCGTTGACCACGGCCGGTGCCAGCGGCGGCAGCCCCGGCTCGCCCACGCCGCCCGGCGGCTGGCCGGAATCGACGATGCCGACCTCGACCTCCGGCATCTGATCCATGCTCACCGCCGGGTAGTCGTTGAAGTTCTGCTCCTGGACCCGGCCGTTCTTGATGGTGATCTTGCCGGACAGGGCCGCGGTCAGGCCGTAGGCGATCGAGGAATGCACCTGGCGCTCGACCCCGGCCGGGTTGACCGCGATGCCGCAATCCAGCGCGCACCAGACCTTGTGCACCCGGGGCTTGCCGTCCTCGATCGAGACCTCGGCGACCTGGGCGCAGTAACTGCCGAACGACTTGGCCAACGCCACGCCGCGGGCGCGCCCCTCGGGCAACTCGCCGCCCCAGTCGGCCATCTCGGCGGCCCGCTTGAGCACGTCGACGTGCCGGGAGTCGTCCTTGAGCAGTTTCAGGCGGTACTCGACCGGATCGATCTCGGCCCGGCGCGCGAGCTCGTCGAGGAACGACTCGACGATCCAGGCGTTCTGCGAATGGCCCACCGAACGCCAGAAACCCACCGGGATGCCCGGGTCGACCTGGGCGTAGGAAACGGCGATGTTCTCGATCTGGTAGGGGTGATCCGCCGCGCCTTCGACGGCGGCCGGATCGATGCCGTCCTTGACCATGCCCGGCGCGACCCGCGACCAGATCGACGGGCCGGCGATGCGATGCACCCAGGTCACCGGCAGACCGTCGTCGTCGAGCGTGGCGGACAGCTCGTTGTAGGCGGCCGGGCGGTAGAAGTCGTGACGCACGTCGTCGGGACGCGTGTAGATCACCTTGACCGGACGACCGGCGCGCTTGGAGAGCTCGACTGCCTCGCGAACGAAGTCGGTCTCGAAACGGCGCCCGAAACCGCCGCCGAGGAAGGTGGTGTGCACCGTGACCTTGGCGGGGTCGACGCCGGCCACCTCGGCGGCCACCTTCTGCACCGAGCCGGGCGCCTGGGTCGGCACCCACAGGGTCACGCCCTCGTCGGTGACCGAGGCGGTGGCGTTCATCGGCTCCATGGTGGTGTGGGCGAGGTACGGCACGCGGTAGGTCGCCGAGTGCGTGTTCTCGTCGTTGCCGAGCGCTTCGGCACCGCGCCCCTCGGTGCGGGCCGGGCGGGCATCGGCCTTGACCCCCTCCTGGAACTGCTTGTCGACGGCCTCGTCATCCAGGTCGGCCAGCTCGCCCTCGTCCCACTCGACCGAGAGCTTCTTCCGGGCCTGGTCGGCACTCCACCAGTCGCCCGCCAGCACGGCCACGCCGTGCTCGAGTTCGATCACCTGTTCGACGCCGCTGGCCTTCTTGGCCTCGGCGGCGTCCACCGATTTCAGCTTGCCGCCGAAGACCGGGCAACGCTCGATGCTGGCCTGCAGCAGGCCGTCGGGGCGGGCGTCGATACCGAAGTCCGCCTGGCCACTGACCTTCTGCGGGGTATCCAGGCGCTTGGTCGGCTTGCCGATGATGCGGAAATCTTCGCGGTCCTTGGTGAAGACCTCTTCGGGCGGCTCGAGCTGGGCGGCATCGGCGACCAGGTCCTTGTACTCGACCTGGCGGCCGGTGGCGGTGTGCACCACTACGCCCGGCTCGGTGCGCAACTCGGAGAGCGGCACGCCCCAGCGGTTGGCCGCGGCCTGCATCAGCATCTCGCGGGTGGCCGCACCCACCTCGCGCAGCTTGGTGTAAAAGCCGCGCACGGTGGCACTGCCGCCGGTGACCTGGCTGCCCAGCGCCGGGTTGGCGTAGGCCTCGTCGGCCGGGGCGAATCGCGTGTCGAACTCGCCCCAGGGCAGGTCGAGTTCCTCGGCGATCATCATCGGGATCACCGTCATCGCCCCCTGACCCATCTCGGAGCCCGAGACGGTCAGCATCGTCCGGCCATCCGGGTGCATCTCGATCCAGGCGTTGGGCTCGAACACGCCGGCCGAGCCGGAGTTGCCGCCCTCGCCGTCGGCGGCCATGGCCGACTCGGGCGCACCGAGGCGGAAACCGACCAGCAACCCGCCACCGACCGCGGCGGAAACCTTCAGAAACTGTCTGCGGGTAGTCATGCCGACACCTCCTCGCCGTCACGGCCGGCCATCTTTGCCGCCGCGGCGTGCTTGATCGCCGCACGGATCTGGTTGTAGGTGCCGCAACGGCAGAGATTGCCCTTCATCGCCCGGTCGATGTCCTCGTCGGAGGGATCGGGGTTGTCGGCCAGCAGGGCCGCGGCCTGCATGATCTGGCCGGACTGGCAGTAGCCGCACTGCGGGGCATCCTCGGCCACCCAGGCCAGTTGCACCGGGTGATCGCCGGCCGAGGAGAGCCCCTCGATGGTGGTGATCTCCTTGCCGTCGGCGGAGGCCACCGGGGTGATGCAGGAGCGGGTCGCCTCGCCATCGACGTGGACGGTGCAGGCACCGCACAGCCCAGCACCACAGCCGAACTTGGTGCCCGTCAGGCCGACGTAGTCACGAATGGCCCACAGCAGGGGCATGTCATCGGCGACCTCGAGGGTCACGGGTCGCCCGTTGATGGTGAGTGTTGCCACGGCGGTTCTCCTTGGTCGATCGCAGAGTCGGAAATCGCCCCGGGAGAGGGGCGATCGAAACGTGCCAAGGAGCCTAGACCGTGATTGGCCAGCCGCAATATGTTTTGCCGAACCGATCGGGCATGACCGGCCGGCTCAAGGGGGTCGCGCTCAACTGCGGTCGGTGATCAGGCCGTCGGCGATGTGCAGGGTGCGGTCCATGCGGGCGGCGAGCTCCAGATCGTGGGTGACCAGGACGATGGCGCTGCCCATGGCCTGGTTGAGCTCGAGCATGGCCTCGAACACCGCCTCGGTGCTGCGGGTATCGAGGTTGCCGGTGGGCTCGTCGGCCAGCACCACCTCCGGGCGGGTGACCAGCGCCCGGGCGATGGCGACGCGCTGGCGCTCGCCGCCCGAGAGCTCGCCGGGTCGATGGTCGAGCCGGTGCCCCAGCCCGACGCGCTCGAGCAGGGCGCGCGCCTTCGATTCGGCCGCCTCGCGCGGTTCGCGGCGGATGATCAACGGCATGGCGACGTTGGTCAGTGCCGAGAACTCCGGCAACAGGTGATGGGCCTGATAGACGAAGCCCAGGTGACGGTTGCGCAACAGGCCTCGACGACGTTCGCCCAGCGCCGAGAAACGCTGGCCGGCAAGCCAGACCTCGCCGCCGGTGGGCTGGTCGAGGCCGGCCAGCAACGAGAGCAGGCTCGACTTACCCGCCCCCGAGGCGCCGACGATCGCGACCCGCTCGCCGGCATGGATGGCCAGATCGATGCCGCGCAGCACCTCGACGTTGAGGCTGCCCTCGCGAAAGGTGCGGGTCAGCCCGGTCGCCTCGAGGACCGGGCGCGGCGTGCGGTTCGACTCACTCATATCTCAGCGTCTCGGTCATTCGTAGCGCAGCGCTTGGGCCGGTTGTACACGGGAGGCCCGCCATGCCGGGTAGAGCGTGGCGAGGAACGAAAGCGCGAAGGCCATCAGGCCGATCAGGCCCACGTCGCCCCAGTCGAGTCGCGAGGGCACCTCGCTGATGTAGTAGACGTCCGCGGGCATGAACTGGGTGCCGGCGAGGTTCTCGATCCAGGGCACGATCACGTCGATGTTCTCGGCGATGAGCACGCCCACGCCCACGCCCACCAGCGTGCCGATCAGGCCGATCACCACGCCGGTGATGATGAAGATCATCATGATCGACCCGGGACTGGCGCCGAGCGTGCGCAGGATGGCGATGTCGCCCTGCTTGTCGGTGACCAGCATCACCAGCGTCGAGACGATATTGAACGCCGCCACCGCCACGATCAGCGACAGGATGATGAACATCACCGTGCGCTCGATCTGGATGGCGCGGAAGAAGTTGGCGTTCGACTGGGTCCAGTCCTGCGCCACGTACGGGTAGCCCAGCTGCTGGTTGAGGTCCCGCGCCACGGCCGGCGCAGTGAATATGTCGTCGAGCTTCAGGCGCAGCCCGGAGACGCCGTCGCCGGTGCGGAACAGGGCCTGGGCGTCGGCCAGGTGGATCATGGCCGTGCCGCGGTCGTACTCGTACATGCCCACCTCGAACAGGCCCACGACGGTAAAGCGCCGCTGGCGCAGCATGCCGCCGACCGGCGTGACGGCGACGTCGGCGCTGATCAGCATCAGCCGGTCGCCCACCTCGACGCCCAGCGAGCGGGCCAGCGCCGAGCCCAGCACGATGCCGAACTCGCCGGCCTCCAGTGCGGCGAGCTCGCCTTCCTTGATGTGCGCGCCGATGTCGGTGACCGGGGCCTCGCGTGCCGGGTCGATGCCGCGGATGATCGCCCCGGAGACCTCCGAGGCGGCCGAGAGCATGCCCTCCGCCTGCACGTAGGGCGCGACCGCCTGTACCGACGGATGGCGCTCGATTCTCTCGGCGACTGACGGCCAGTCACCCAGCGCCTCGCCACGCTCGCTGACGGTGACGTGCGCGGTCATGCCGAGGATGCGCTCGCGCAGCTCGTCCTGAAAGCCGTTCATCACCGAGATCACCACGATCAGGGCGGTCACGCCGAGGGTGATGCCGATGATCGAGGTGGCCGAGATGAACGACACGAAGCGATTGCGTCGTTTGGCGCGCGTGTAGCGCAGCCCGATCATCCATTCGAATGTCCGCCGCATGCAGACCCCTGATGTGCTGTGGGTGGATATACGTCAAACGGCCGACCGTGATCGGCCCGGCACGGCCATCCCGGCCACGGGCCATTTCGACCACGAAACCGCCGATTGGTGCCCAGGTGCCGGAACCAGAGTCTAACCCGCGCCGCCGGTCATCCCGCTTGCAGCCAACGGCGGCCTGGCGCAGACTAGCGGCAATCGCACCGCGCGGGCCGCCGGAGCCACGCCCGGCAGGCCTGGGGCCCTCCGAGCCACTCGGCGCGACAGCAGATCATTCAGGGAACGAGTCATCAATGCAAGACAAGGAGCCGACCATGACCCCGCTGACGCAACTCGCCCGGCCGCTGGCCGTCGCCCTGCTGGCGATCGCCGGCATCCTGGCCGCCGGCCCGACCCTCGCCCAGAGCGACGGCGAGTCGGCCTCGGTCCACGGCCTGACCCAGGAGCAGGTCATCGCGCGTTTCGGCGAGCCGGAGCGTCGCCACGCCCCCGTACCCGCCACCGGCGAGCATCCCACGCCGCCGATCACGCGCTGGGACTACGCCGACTTCAGCATCTTCTTCGAAAAGCGCATCGCGCTGCATCGCGTCGAACACGGGAAATTCCCGCCGCAGTGACTACACTCGCGGGACGGTACTCGATACCCCGTTAACCCGTTCAACCGGAGGATGCAGAGATGACCGCCAACGTGGGAATGATCGACAAGTGGTTGCGCATCGTGGTCGGCGTCGCGCTGATCGCCCTGGCGCTGTTCGACGTGATCGGCTGGTGGGGCTATATCGGCATCATTCCGCTGGCCACCGGCGTGATCAACTTCTGCCCGGTCTACAAGCTGATCGGCATGAACACGCGCGGCGCCGGCCAGGGCAAGTCCGGAGACGGCCCCGCCTGACCACCCGCCCACGGCGCGGTCAAGCCGCGGCGCGGGAACCTCGAGCTACATCGAGGATCTCAGAAAAACCGATTCGGGAAACCGTCCCGGTAAAACGGATCTGCTTGCGCCCCGCTCCCCCGGCCTGCCCGGGTGGTCCGGGGCGTTCCCATGTCTGCTCACCCCGACGCTGACCATGGCCCCCATCGCACGCCCCGCACATCACTGGCGATTCGGACTGCTGCTCCTGCTGGCTGCGGCCGGCACCCCGTTGGCGGCGCCCACCGTGGCGACCGAGCACGAATTGCCGGCGGGCATCGACGAGGCATCCGGCCTGACGCTGTCCGTCCAGCACGAGCGCCTGCTCTGGACGCACAACGACAACATCAACGACCCCGGCTCCAGCGAGCGCGTCACCCCGCGGGTGCACGGCATCGACCCCGAGGGGCGTCAACGCCTGAGCCTGGAACTCGAGGGACTGGTACAGCGCGACTGGGAGGCGATCGAGAGCATCCGTCTCGACGACTCGAGCAGCCTGGTCGTCGCCGACACCGGCGACAACCGCGACAGCTGGCCCGATTACGTGCTGTGGTTCGTCGACGAGCCGGCCGAGCTGCCGCCCTCGGCACAGGAGCAACGCACCACGCCCAGTCACCTGCTGCGCTTTCGCTACCCCGACGGCTCGGCGGACACCGAGGCCATGGTGGTCGACCGCCGGGGCGGCCAGATCCTGTTGCTCACCAAGCGAGAGGACCCGCCGCGGCTGTTTTCCCTGCCGCTGGCGGCCCGTCAGCCGTTCGCCGAGGAGGGCAGCCCGCGCCAGCGACTCGAGCGCGCCACGGTGCACGAGGCCCGCCTGATCGGCCCGATGGGTGGTCTGGTGCCCACCGATCCGATCAACTGGCTGCTCTCGCCATTGACCGGCCGCCAGACCAGCCTGCCCACCGGGATGACCCTCTCGTCCGACAACCGCCTGCTGGCCGTACTGACCTACTCCTCGCTGTACTTCTTCCGCCGCGACGTGGGCGAGCGTTGGGCCGAGGCGATTCGCCGCCCGGTCGCCTCGCGCTCGCTGCCGCGCATCGACCAGTGGGAGGGCATTGCCTTCGACCGGGAGGCCCGATCATTGACCATCGTGCGCGAAGGCACCGGCGCGGGCACCCTGCTCCACCTGGAGGTGCCCGAGGCGGCTCGGGTGGCGGCCACCCCGCGCTCAGCCGACGCGCGGGGACGTGACTGAATGCCGATCCGAGGGAGGCGACCATGACAGACACCATCCGACGACACGTGCACGTGAGTGGACGCGTGCAGGGCGTGTTCTTCCGCGACTTCACCCGCCAGCAGGCCGAGGCGCTGGGCGTGGCCGGCTGGGTGCGCAATCTCGACGACGGCCGGGTCGAAGCGGTCCTGGAAGGCGACGCGGACGTGATATCGACCATGCTGGAGAGGCTGCGCGACGGCCCCAGGCACGCGCGGGTGACCGACCTCGCGGTACGCGAGGAACCGGTCGAGGGCCTCACGAGCTTTGCCGTGACCGGCTGACGAGCCGCGTTGTTCAGCCGGCGAGACGCGCCCCGGCGAGCATCAGCTGGTAGACACCAAAGGCGACCACCATGCCGCCGGCGACCCGACGCACCCATGGCCGACGCACGAATGCCGACAACTGCCCGGCGAACGCCCCCATCGCCAGCAGGTTCGGCAAGGTCCCCAATCCGAACCCGAGCATGAGCAGCGCCCCCTGTAACGGTCCGCCCGCCGACAGCGCCCAGATCAGCACGCTGTAAACCAGCCCGCAGGGCAGCCACCCCCAGACCAGCCCCAGCCCGAAGGCCTGACCGGGCGATCTCACCGGCATCAATCGCCGGCCGACCGGCTCGATGTAGCGCCACAGGCGCGAGCCGAACCGCTCGATCCGCGTCAACCCGAACCACCAGCCGCCGACGTACAGCCCCATCATCACCATGAACAGCCCGGCAATCGCCAGCAGCACCAGCTGCGCCTGCTGCATCGGCACCAGCGACAGTCCCAGCAGTCCGACCGTCCCGGCAATCGCCCCGGCCACCGTGTAGGAGGTGATCCGGGCGAGGTTGTAGGCGAGCAGGTAAGGAAACAGCCGCGAGGCCCGCTCGCGCGTCTCGGCGGGCAGGCCGAAGGTCAGCGCCCCCACGATCCCGCCACACATGCCGACGCAGTGCACGCCGCCGAAAAACCCGACGGCCAGGGCGGCGAAGAAGCTGACGTTTTCCGGCATGGAGCAACCTCTGCGTGAGTGCGTGTGCGGCCCGGCCATCAAGCGGCTTTTGGTGACCGCACGAGACGTGGCGATACGGGACGTGACAATCCAACCCACGGCATCTCGTACAATGGGTCGGATGAGTCATCCCGTCGACAGCGCCGATCCGGCGAGCATTCTCGCGTATATCAACGCCAATCGCGATCACCTGGCCCTGCGTCATCTGCCACAGATCGACCGGCAGCTGCGCCGGCTGGAGGAGGGCACGCCCGACGAGGCCGCCCTGCACCGCCTGCTCGATCGCGTGACGGCCGCCGCCGACGAGGTCGCCGCGCGCGAGGCGCTCGCGATCGACATCGCCTACCCCGAGAGTCTGCCGGTCTCCGGGGCGCGCGAGGCGATCCTGGCGGCCATCCAGTCTCACCCGGTCACCATCATTGCCGGCGAGACCGGCTCGGGCAAGACCACCCAGATCCCCAAGATGCTGCTCGAACTGGGCTACGGCCGCCGCGGGCTGATCGGCCACACCCAGCCACGGCGGATCGCGGCGCGCAACGTCGCCCGGCGGCTGGCCGAGGAGCTCGACGAGGGGCCGCACGGGGGCGACGGGCGCACGGCGGTCGGCTACAAGGTGCGCTTCTCCGACCAGACGCGACCGGACTCGCGCGTCGCGGTGATGACCGACGGCCTCCTGCTCGCCGAGTTGCAGCACGACCGCGACCTGCTGCGCTACGACGCGCTCATCATCGACGAGGCCCACGAGCGCAGCCTCAACATCGACTTCCTGCTGGGCGTGATGAAGCGCCTGCTCGCGCGCCGGCCGGACTTCCGACTGATCATCACCTCGGCGACCATCGATCCCGAGCGCTTCGCCGAGCATTTTGCCGACGGGGAAAACGGCCGCCCGCCGATCATCTCGGTGAGCGGGCGCGGCTACCCCGTGGAGGTGCGCTACCGCCCGCCCGAGGCCGACCGCGACGAGGAGCTGGGTTCCACCATTGCCCGCGGCGTGATGCACGCGGTCGACGAGCTGGTCCACGAGGGCCCCGGCGACATCCTGGTGTTCCTGCCCGGCGAACGCGAGATCCGCGAGACCGAGCGTCAGCTCTCGCGTCACGGTCTCAGGAACACCGAGATCCTGCCCTTGTACGCGCGCCTGTCGGCCGCCGACCAGCAGCGGGTGTTCGCCCCGCACGCCGGACGACGCATCGTGCTGTCGACCAACGTCGCCGAGACCTCGCTGACCGTGCCGGGCATCCACTACGTGATCGACTCGGGGGTGGCGCGCATCAGCCGCTACCACCCGCGGGCACGCCTGCAGAAGCTTGGCATCGAACCGATCTCGCAGGCCTCGGCCAACCAGCGCGCCGGGCGCTGCGGCCGGATCGCCCCGGGCGTGTGCATCCGCCTGTTCGAGGAAGAGGACTTCGAGTCGCGCCCGGCCTTCACCGATCCCGAGATCCTGCGGAGCAACCTCGCCTCGGTGCTGTTGCAGCTCGATTCGTTGAAGCTGGGCCGGGCCGAGGAGTTTCCGTTCATCGAACCGCCGGAGCCCCGCCAGCTGGCCTCGGCGCGCAAGCACCTGTTCGAGTTGCGCGCGCTCGACGAGCAGGGCCGACTGACCGACATCGGTCGCCGCCTGTCGCGCCTGCCGATCGACCCGACCCTGGGCCGGATGATCGTGGCGGCCCGCGAGCACGGCGACCGGGCCACCGAGGACATGCTGGTGGTCGCCGCCTTCCTCGCCATCCAGGACCCGCGCGAGCGCCCGTCCGAGGCGCGGGGCGCGGCCGATGCCGCCCACCGCGAATTCGCCCTGGCCGACTCCGACTTCGCCAGCGCGCTCGCGCTCTGGTCGGCCTGGCACGAGGTGCGCCGCCACAAGAGCCGCCGCCAGGCACGCCAGTGGGCAATCAAGCGCTACCTCAACGCCAACCGCCTGACCGAGTGGCACGATCTGGTCGGCCAGCTACGCGGCTCGGTCGACGAGATGTTCCGCATCCGCCTGCCGGAGTTCGAGCCGATCGTGATGCCCGACAAGCCCGAGGAGGGCGAGAAGCAGAAGATCCCCGGCGCGTTGGCCGGGCGCATCGAGCAGCTCCATCAGGCCGCGCTCGCCGGGCTGCTCGACCAGGTGGGCATGCGTGATCCCGCCCCCCCGAAGAGCTACCAGCAAGCCGCCGGTGATCATCGCGGCAAGAAGCGCCGCGCGCCGACGGTGTACCTCGGCGCGCACAACCGCCGCTTCTATCTGTTCCCCGGCTCGGTGACCGTCAAGGCGCAACCCAAGTGGATGGTGGCCGCCGAGATCGTCGAGACCTCCAAGGTGTTCGCGCGGATGAACGCGCCCATCAACCCGCGCTGGCTCGAACCGATGGCCGACCACCTGGTGACCCACGAGCACAACGAGCCCACCTGGGACCCGAAATCCGGCCGGGTGACCGCCTTCGAGACCGTGCGCCTGTTCGGCCTGCCGATCGTCACCAAGCGACGTGTCGACTTCGGCGCGATCGACCCGGTCGCCGCCCGCGACGTCTTCATCCGCCGGGCCCTGGTCGAGGGGGATTTCGAGTCGGCCCAGCCGTTCTGGCAACACAACCAGGCACTGATCGAGGAAATCCGCACACTCGAGGCCAAGCTGCGCCGCCCGGCCTTCCTGGTCGACGACCAGGCGCTCTACGACTTCTACCAGGCCCGCATCCCGGCCGAGGTCACCGACGCCCGCAAGCTCAATCACTGGATCAAGGACGACCGCGCCGCGGCCGCACAACTGGAACTGACCCGCGACGATCTGCTGGCCACCGAGCCCGACGACCGCCGCCTGTCCGAGCTGCCCGATCACTGGCAGGCGGGCCGCTATCGCCTCAAGCTCTCGTATCACTTCGCCCCCGGCGAGCCGGACGACGGCGTGAGCCTGCACGTGCCGCTCGGCCTGCTCAACCGCATCGACATCCCGCCGACCACGCACCTGGTGCCGGGCCTGCGGCGCGAGAAGATCGAGGCGATGATCCGGGCGCTGCCCAAGGCCGAACGTCGCCATTTCGTGCCGGCCCCGAGCTTTGCCGAGGCGGTCGAGGAACGCATCGCCGACACCGACATCTCGCTCGCGCAGGCCGTGGCCGACGAGCTGCGCCGCATGACCGGCCACGAGGTCGACCCCGCGCTGCTCGACGAGCAGAAGCTCCCCGAGCACCTGCGCATGCGCTTCGTGGCCGTCGACGAGGACGGCGAGCCGGTCGACGCCGACCGCGACCTCAATGCCCTGCGCGGCCGGCAGGCGCAACGCGCGCAGGAGGCGTTCAACCAGCGCAGCAAGCATCGCCTCGAGGATCACCAGGCGACCGAATGGGATTTCGACGAGCTGCCGGAAACCCTCACCATCGAGAGTGCCGGGGCACAGGTGGAGGCCCACCCGGCGTTGGTGGATCGCGGCGATCACGTCGCGATCGAGCTGATCGACGACCCCGAGCGCGCCCGGCTGGTGCACGAGGCCGGCGTGGTCCGGCTGATGCTGCTGAATCGCGCCCAGATGGTCCGCCAGGCCGAGTCCGACCTGCGCGGTGATCGCACGCTCGATACCGTGCGCCTGCACTACAGCCGGCTGAAGTCGCCGCGGCCGGTCCCGACCGAGGGCATGCAGCCACCCCGGCGGGCCGATCGCGCCTTCGACCAGGAACTGATCTTCCGCGCGGCCTGGGAACTGGCGGTCGCCGGCGAGCCGCCGGTGCGTGACCCGGACACCTTCCGCCAGCGCCTGGCCCGACTGGATGGCGAGCTGCCGCAACGGGCGATGGCACTGGCCCAGCAGATACGCACGATCCTCGAGCAGCAGCACCGCCTGCGTCGCCAGCTGGGCGGGCGGCTGCCGCTGTCGGTGATCGAGGCGGCCAAGGAGATCGGCGACCAGATCGACCTGCTGGTCCACCCCGGCCTGATCTGGCTGGCGAGCAGCGAGCGGCTTGCCGCCCTGCCGCGTTACCTCGAGGGCGCCGAGAAGCGCCTGGAGAAGACCGAGCGCCAGCCCGAGCGCGACCGGATGCTGCGCGTGCCGTTCGCGCCGCTGGCCGAGCAGGTGAGAACCCGGCTGCTCAAGGGCACCCCGGGCCTGGTCGACTGGCAGCGGCGCGAGGCGCTGCTCGAGCTACTCGAGGGGCACCGCCTGGCCGTGTTCGCCCAGGAACTGGCGGGCAAGGGCGCGCCCAAGGCCAAGGACGTGGAAGCCGCGCTGCAGGCGCAGTGAAACGCGAAACCGGCCGCGCGGCGACTGGTCTATATAGATTGGTGTGGACAGAGCCGGGAGTGGCGAGAATGCGCGAGACGATGCACAAACGACGGCTGGCCGTCACGTTCGGCGCCATCGCCGCCCTCGTGGCGAGTGTCCCGAGCGTCGGGCAGGAAGGCGAGACGGTCTACAAGTGCATCCACTCGGATGGCCGGATTGTCTACTCCGACCAGCCCTGCACCGGCTCGGTCACCGGCGGGATGGACGGCCAGATGGAGGTGCAGACCATCACCGCCCCGCCCCCGGGCAGTGGCGGCGAGGCGGCCCGCGAGGGCATCAAGCGGATTGCCGAGGAATACGACCAACGCCAGGAGGCCGAGCGCAAGGCGCGCGAAGAGGCCGACCGGCGCGCACTCGAGCGCCGCCTGTCCAACCCCGAGGTGGTCGTGGTCGCCCCGTGGCGCGACGAACCCCGTTACATCCCCTATTACCCGCAGGGTAAGCATCTGCTGCCCTACGACCGCTACCGCGATCCCGCCCACGGTGGCATGCGCCTGGACGACAACGGTTTCTCGCTCTGGTACGACAGCGGCTACCCCTTCCCGCACCACCGGCCGCCGCCCCCTCATCGGCCACCCCATGACGATCGCCCGCCACGCGATCCGTATTCCAGCGACGGCCGCCCGATCAAGGAGCCGGGTTACTCGGGACGCTACCCCGGTGGGTTCCCCGGCCTGCGCTGACCGACAAGCCCGGCGGAATCTGCGACAATCCCCCGCCCATTCACTAGGGCAGGCCAGATCCGTCATGCAGGCGCATATCTTCAAGAGTCGCAAGAACCCCGACATGTACCTGTTCGTCCGCGAGGGGCAGGACATGGACGAACTCGATCGAATGGTGCGCGAGCGCCTGGGTGAACTCGAGTTCGTGATGGCGCTGGATCTCTCGGAGGACCGCGAGCTCGCGCGTACCGACACCGCCACCGTGCGCGACCACATCGAAAAGCTGGGCTTTCATCTGCAGATGCCGCCCACGGCCGAGAACTGGGCCCACTGGGACAACCTCAAGGCCGGCATCCGGGCGGGCCAGCCCAAGCCCGAATAACCTCGGCACGGGATAACGGCGAGGGTCCGGCCGTCCGCGTGGCGGGCACTCAGAGCGCGGCGATCTCGTGCAGCCGGTCGAAATCCAGCGGCAAGCCGTTGTGGGCCACGAACATCGGGTTGAGCAGCGACTCGCGGGTGTTGTAGCGCAGCGGACGACCGGAGAGATCGGTCAGCTTGCCGCCGGCGGCCTCCAACACGCACTGCGACGCGGCCGTGTCCCATTCCGAGGTCGGTCCCAGACGCGGGTAGAGATCCGCCTTGCCTTCGGCGACCAGGCAGGTCTTCAACGAACTGCCGCAACGCAGCACGCTCGCCTCGGCACCCGGGCGCGAGAACGTCTCGATCAGGTGCATTTCCCGCCGGCTGGCATGCGACCGCGACAGTGCCAGGGTGGGCGGATCGGCAGGCGTGCGCACCTGGATGGGGCCGGGCGCGTCGTGGTAGCGCCAGGCGCCCTGACCGCGGATCGCCGCGTACTCGAGCCCCACGGCCGGGGCGAGCACCACGCCCAGCACGGGGACACCGGCGTCGATCAGGGCGATGTTGACGGAGAATTCGCCGTTGCGCTTGACGAATTCGCGGGTACCGTCGAGCGGGTCGACCAGCCAGTAGCGCGACCATTCTCGCCGCTCGCGCCACGCCGGGGCGCGCCCCTCTTCCGTGATGATCGGCCAGCCATCGCCCAGGCCGGCCAGGCGCTCGGCGATCAGCTGATTGGCCACCAGGTCGGCCTCGGTGACCGGCGAGGCGTCCGCCTTGCGCTCGACCGAGAAATCCTGCTGGTAGACCCGCATGATGGCGTGGCCGGCGGCCTCCGCGATCGCACGCACCTCGTCGAGCAGGGCCTGGTCGACGCCGACCGGTTGTTGCCTATCCATCTCGTTCACGCGGCTCCTTCCCTTTGACGTTGCTGGCGGTACGCCCGCACCAGGAACATGGCGGCCAGCGAGCGGGCCTCGGAGCAGTCGCCCGAGGCGGCGAACTCGTCGAGCTCGGCCATCGGCAGGAAACTCACCTCGAGCGGCTCGGGCTCGTCCCCCGGCAAGCGGTCCGGATAGAGGGATTCGGCCAGCACCAGTTGCGTGCGCTGACCGGAATAGGTGGGCGCCATGGTCATTTCGTTGAGCCGGGTCAGACGGCGGGCCGCGAAGCCGGCCTCCTCCCTGAGTTCACGATTGGCGGCTTCCACCGCCGTCTCGCCCGCATCGATCCGCCCCTTGGGCAGGCCGAGCTCGTAACGCTCGGTGCCGCAGGCGTACTCGCGGATAAGAACGAACTCCTCGTCGGCCGTCAGTGCGGCGACGATCACCGCGCCATTGCTGCTGCCCTTGAGACGCTCGAACTGCACCTCGGTGCCATTGGCGAAGCGCAGATCCACGCCCTCCACGCGAAACAGGCGGGTTTCGGCCAGGGGACGGATCGCCTGAATGATGGGCGGGGCGTTCGAGGGCATGACTGACCTTGGTCTGGGTGAAAATTCGCGCCGGAATGCTGCGTTCATTGTAGCCGACTCGATCGACTTGCCCGACCCGGGGCACAGGGCAATCCGATTCATCTCGTCCATGAAAATAGCTCATGAGATGCCCTTGCCTTTACGCGAGCAATTGCAAACAATGCGCCCCGACGTCAGAGGTGGTGCCCCGATCACGCATTGCGGGCACTGAAACAGGGAAGCAGGTCCAATGCCTGCGCTGCCCCCGCAACGGTAGGTGGTGACGTCGGCATCACGTAGCCACTGGCCCAAGGGAAACCACCGGGCCGGGAAGGCGATGCCGGCCGGGGAGATCCCCTCGACCACGAGCCCGGAGACCGGCCTCTGATCGGCATTCCCGACCCGCGGTGGGCTGGTCGGTCACGTGAAACCGCATCCATGACGCACTTTTCCGCCGGGCGACTGTCGTCGCTCACCGCCGGGCTTACCGGCCTGACCTGTCTTTTTACCCTCGTCCCGTCACAGGCCGATGACCGGCTGGGACCGATCAACATCACCGCCGCCCGCGAGGCCCCGGCGATTGCCCCCGCGATGCCCGAGACCGTGATCACGCGCGAGGAGATCGAGCGCAGTCAGTCCCGTTCGTTGCAGGACCTGCTGGCTGGACGCGCCGGCCTGATCGTCAGCAACGAAGGCGGCCCCGGCAAGCTGTCGAGCGTGTCGATCTGGGGGCAGAGTGCCAACCGGACGGCGGTTTTTCTCGACGGCGTACGCATCGGCTCGGTATCCGCCGGTCAGTCGTATCTCGAGCACATCCCGTTGGAACAGATCGAGCGGATCGAGATCGTGCGAGGCCCGCGCTCCGGGCAATGGGGCGCGGATGCCGGCGGCGGGGTGATCCAGATCTTCACCCGCGAGGGCACCGCGGACGGGACTCATCTGTCCGGTGGCATCGGCGCCGGCTCCCGCGGTCAACGCGAGGCCGACGCCCATATCGGTGGTCGCCAGGGCGCGTTCGACTATGCGCTGGGCGTGGCCCACCGCGAAACCGATGGCTTCGATGCCTGCGAGAACGGCGGCCCATATACCCCGCCCTGTTACGCGGACGAGCCGGACGACGACGGCTACCAACGCGATTCGCTGCAACTGCAGGCCGGGTACCGGTTCGGCGAAGGGGGGCATGTGCGTGCCCATGTATTGGCCGCCTCCGCCGAGGTCGAATACGACGGCCCGACCAACAATAGCGAAATCGAGCAACGCACCATCGGCCTGTCGGCCTCCACCGGCCGGATCGGCTTCTGGCAGTTGCGCACCCGGGCCGGTCGGCATATCGACGACCAGGACTATTTCCGCGATCGGCAATTTGACTCGCGTTTCGACACGCAACGCGACACGCTCTCACTGGCAAACGACTTCTTTCTCGGGTCATCCACCACCCTGACACTCGGGGCGGACCAGACAGTCGACAAGCTATCGAGCACGACCGACTACGTCGAGGAAGCCCGGCGCAACCAGGGGCTGTTTGCTCAGCTCAACACGCGCCTTGGCGAACGCCTGGATGTCCAGGGCGCGCTGCGCCGTGATTTCAACGAGCAATTCGGCACCGCCAACACCGGATCGCTGGACCTTGCCTATCGACTCGACGATGCCTGGTCAGTGAGCGCGGGGCACGGCACCTCGTTCAACACGCCGTCCTTCAACCTGCTCTATTACCCGCCCTACTGCCTCGCACCCGGCCTTTGTTTCGCGACGGCAAACCCCGATCTCGAACCGGAGCGCACGCGCACCTCGCGCGTCGGCATCGCCTGGAGCCAGGGGCCGTGGCTCATCGAAACGACGGCCTTCCACTCATCGGCAGACGATCTGATCTCGAGCCCGCCGCCTAGCTACGTGCCGGAGAACGTCAGCGAGGCGACCATTCGCGGCGCGGAGCTCGTTGCTCGCTGGACCAACCAAACCTGGTCCGCTCACACGAGCCTCACCTACCTGTCGACCGAGAACGAGACCACGGGCGAGCCGTTGCCGAAGCAACCCCGTTGGAGCGGTCGCCTGGCCGTCGATCGCCAGCTGGGCGCCTTTTCGATCGGCACCACCCTGCGCGGGCGCAGTGGTTCGGAAAGCGACAACCGGGGCTACGTGGTGGCCGACCTGCGCGGCAGCTACCGTCTGGCGCCTGACTGGCGCATCGAGGCCCGCGTCGATAACGTGTTCGACCGGGACTACCAAATCGTCGACGGCTTTCATCAGGCGCCGCGCGGCGTGTTTGTGAGCCTGCGCTACGGCCGGTAACATAGCGCCTTCCCCGGCCTTTCAGGACGTCATCCGACCATGCCCCATCCCATCGACGAACGACTCTTCCCGGCCAGCCGGCTCGTCGCCATCGCGGCACTTGCCGTCATGGCCGTCTCGATGCTCGCCACGCGCTACCACCACTTCAGCTCGGCGCTGCACCTGGCGGACACCTCCTGGGCGGTCTTCTTCCTGGCGGGGTTGTGGTTCCGGCAGGTGCGCGTGCTGGGTGGATTGCTGGCACTGGCCGTCGTGATCGACCTGGGCAGCGTATGGCTGGATGGTGCGGCGATGGCCAGCTGCTTCTCTCCCGCCTACCCGGGCGTACTGGCCGCCTATGCCGCCCTCTGGGGCGTGGGGCGCCTGGTCGGCAAGCGAGCGACGACGGTGGCGACCCTCCCCGCCCAACTGGCGTGGATAGCCGGGGGGATCATCGTCGGCAGCGCGGTGGCCTTTGGCCTGTCCAACGTCACGTTCTACGCCTTCTCCGGCCAGTTCGGTGAAATGGCAGCCGTCGAGTACGCCACGCGCACGTTGCCCTACCTGGGCGGCTACCTGACCAGCGCCGCCACCTACAGCGCCATCGCGCTGGCGGGCATGGCGCTGATCAATACCCTCCGCGAGGGAGCTCGGGTGCGCCGCCACGGCTAAGCCCATGACCCACTGCGTCCGGAGAAGCAAAAACCCGGCACGCTAGCGTGCCGGGTTTTCTCGTTGCGGCGATCACGGGCAAGGCGGGATTAGTCGCCGGGCGGCTCCTCCGCGGCCTCCTCCTGACCGAGCCGCATCTGATCGATGCGTTCCTCGAGAACCCGGATATCGGGAATCGCGGTAAGACGTCCGCCAATCCGCACCACTTCGCGCCAGAGGGGGTTGTCCTGCGGACCGGCTGACTCGATCTGGCGACGCTCGACCTGCTCCGAGCGCGGCACGCCGGACAGCAGCAACGCGTAGTACGGCAGGGCCCGTTCGGGGTCCGTGCCGTACAGAACCGCGCAGCGCACCCGCCGCCCAATGGTGGGCAGGGATTCGCCGTTCATCGCCTCCAGGCTGACCAGCGGCACGCGCTGGCCTCGCCAGTTGACCATGGTCGCCTCGCTGCGTCCGAGTCGGATGCTGCCTTCAGGCAGGGAGACGTCGGTGATCTCGGCGATCAACGAGTAGGGCACCAGCAGTTCGAGATCGATCAACTGCGTGGGCAGACGGACGGCACGGATTGCCGTCTCGTCGATGGGCCGTTCTTCTTGCTGTGCCATGGCTGCTTGCTGTCCTTCAGTCGGCATGCGCGTCACCCGCTTCCGGATTTCCCGGCTCCGCCTCGCTCGTGACCTCCTCACCCGCGACCGGGCGTGCCGGCAGCAGGCGCTCGATGGTGTCGATCAGGTCGAGCTCCGTGTACGGCTTGCCGAGATAGGCGGACACGCCGAGCGCCTCGGCGCGGGACCGGTGCTTCTGGCCGGTACGCGAGGAAATCATGATCACCGGCGTGTCGGCCGCCGCGCGGTCGTTGCGGATCGCGCCGAGCAGCTCGAAGCCGTCCATGCGCGGCATCTCGATATCGGTGAGCACCAGGTCCGGCAGACTGTCCTGCAGCAGGCCGAGGGCCTCGACACCATCACGGGCCAGCACGACATCGTAGTTGTTGCGCTCCAGTGTGCGCGCCGTGACCTTGCGCACGGTGAGCGAGTCGTCGACGACCAGCACGGCCGGGCGGGCTCGCACCGGCTTGACGGCGGCCTGCGCGCCCAGACGGCGCTGGTAGTCGCGACGCTGGAATTGCTGGACCAGCTCGAACAGCTCGAGGACCAGGATCACGTCACCGTCGTCGGCAATCGTGGCCCCGGAAAGCCCGGGAATCCGGCCCAGCTGCGGGCCCAGCGACTTGACGAACAACTGGATGCCGCCGAGCTGATGATCCACGTGCAGGGCGAAACGCCGCTCGCCCAGCTTGAAGAGCATGATCGGCCGGATGGCCGCGACGTCCTGTGCCGTCTCGGCCGGCGGCTGCCCCCAGAGGAGTTCGCCGAGGTAGTAGAGCGGGTAATGCTCCCCCTCGTACTCGATCTGCGGTTTCTCCTCGCGGTAGTGCTCGGCGAGCGCCACGCCGGTCATGCGCGTGACGGCCACCACGCCCTTGTAGGGGATCGCGTAGCGGTCGTCGCCGCTGGCGATCAGGATGCCGCGGGTCATCGCCTGGGTCAGCGGCAGGTTGAGGCGGATCTCGGTGTAACGGCCCTGTTCGGAGTCGACGTCGACGAAACCGCCGAGTTCTCGCGTGGCGCTCGCGACCACGTCCATCCCCACCCCGCGACCGGCGACCTGGGAGACATTGCCGGCGGTGGAAAAGCCCGGCAGGAAGATCAGCGAGCGGGCCTCTTCGTCGCTGACGTCGATATCGGCCGGGATCAGGCTGCGTTCGATCGCCTTGCGACGAATGGCATCCAGATCGAGCCCGCGCCCGTCGTCCCGCAGGCTCACCGTGATGTTGCCGCCGCCACTGTCGATATTGAGCAGCAGCTGGCCCACGGGCGGCTTGTGGTTGGCGCGACGCTCCTCGGGCGACTCGATGCCGTGGGCAATGGAATTGCGCAGCATATGCTCGAGCGACGGCAGCATGGCCATCAGGGTGACCCGGTCGACCTCGGCATCGCCGTTCTCGATCACCAGCTCGGCCTGGCGCCCCATCTCGTCGCCCACCTGGCGCACGATGCGGCGCAGGCGACCGGCAACGTCGTTGAATCGCACCAGGCGCATCGCGAGCACGCCGTCCTGCATCTTCCGACCCAGGCGCGACTGCTGCAGCAGCAGGAGCTGCGATTGTTCGGTGAGCGAGCTCAGGCTCTCCTCGATGTTGGCCACGTCGCCCAGCGATTCCATGATGCCGCGCGAGAGTTCCTGAACCTGGGTGAAGCGGTCGAATTCCAGCGGATCAAACTGCTCCTCGCTGATCCCGGCCTCTTCCATCAAGTCGGCCTTGATCTGCGTCTCGGTCTCGATCTCGAGCCGACGCAACTGACTGCGCAGGCGGGTGACGGTCTGCTGGAGCTCGAACAGCTGGCGCTCGAAGCCGTTGACCTGACGGTCGATGCGAGATTGCAGCAGCACCGACTCGCCGATCTGGTTAACCAGCGCATCGATGCTGCCGGCGGCAACGCGCACCTGCTCGTCGCGCCGCTCGGCCCCGCCCTCCTGAGCCGGGCCCGAACCGGCCTCGGCCGGCGCGGAGGCAGGCGGCGTGCTCGGCGTGTCGGCGGGTGCCTCGGCAACCGCCTCGGCCGGCGCCGGCGATTCGGCCGATTCGTCCCGGCGGACCGGCTCGCTACCCTGGCTACGCTCGGCGAAGCGGCGCGCGCCATCCGGGTCGCGGATCCAGCCAATCAGTTCGCGTTGCTGGGGAATCGGCTGCTGGTTGCGCACGCGGTCGAGCAGCCCGGCGATCACGTCGTAACTGTGCTGGACCAGGGCAACCAGGGGCTCGTTGTCGGTTGATTCGTCGCGACGTGCCAGGTCAAGGCGACCCTCGAGGTGATGCGCGACATCGCCCAGGTTGAGCAGCCCGGCCATGCGCGCACCGCCCTTGAGGGTGTGCAGGTTGCGATGCAGCAGCCGGATCGATTCGAGGTCGTGCGGGTGCACCCGCCAGTGCGCCAGGTAGGCGTCGGCCTGCTCGAGCAGCTCGTCCGCCTCGTCGAGGAAGATCTGCAGGATGTCCTCGTCCTGCTCGGCCGGATCATCGTCGGGGCGATGCTCGATGTCGGCGTAGTCCTCGCCTTCGTCATCTTCCTCGGACTCGGCGGCCGTCTCGGGTGCCCCGTCGTCCGGCTCGGAGTCATCCGCCGCCTCGTCGGCGTCGGTGGCATCAGCGTCCCGATCGTCCGCGCTCACGTCCAGGGCGTCGCCCGACGCGCGCTCGGCGTCCTGGGCCTCGGCCGTGTCGTCGGCCGCCTCCGTCCCGTCCGGCGCCGCAACCTCGTCATCTTCGTCGCGGGCCTGATCGGCATCCGGCATCGATTCGGTCGCTTCCGCCTGACGGGAATCGCGTGCCTCGGCGCTTTCGGTGACCTCGCCGTAGTCGGCCAGCACCTGCTGGAGCTGGGCATCCAGGCGCTGCTCGAGATCCGTGGTGTCGGGTTGCTCGAGGCTGGGGTCGACCGCCCAGCGGCGCAGCGCCTCGATCGCGTCGGCCCCCTCGGCGAACAGGGCGAGGTCGTCGCCCCCAAGGCGCTCCTGATGCTCGGCGAGCACCCGCGTCCAGTCTTCGAGATAGCGGGCCAGGGCGGCAATGATGTCGACACCGGCGGTACGCGCCGAGCCAAGTGTGGTGTGCAGCAGACGCACCAGGTCGTTGTCGCAGGCCAGGCCGACGCCATGGTCGCGCGCGGCCTCGATCTCCCGATGCAACTCGTCGATGTAGCCACCGATCTCCTGGTCGAAGATCTCGCGCAGCACCGGGTCCTCGATCACCGGGGCGGGCGACTCGGCCTCGACCAGTTCGGTTGCTGCCTCGTCGGTTTCAACCTCGACGGCATCTGTCGATTCGGTCGCGCCCGACTCGACCGCCAACTCGGCACCGACCTCAACGGATGGGGCGGGCGTCTCGACGGATTCGCCCGCTTCAAGGCGTTCTGCCAGGCGCAGGGAATCGGACCAGTGCGACTCGGGCGTGGCTTGCCCCGCTTCGAGGTCGGGCAGGGCCGCTTGCATCAGGGCGACCGCGTTGGCCGCCCCCTGGCGCGTGGCATCGGTGTCGTCACGCTTGCCGTCGATCACCTGGTTGAGCAGGTTTTCCCAGCCCCAGGCCCAGGCACCGATGCTGTCCAACCCCACCATCCGGCCACTGCCCTTGATGGTGTGAAAACCGCGACGCAGGCTCACCAGTGCCTCGGCGTCCCGGGCGGCGAGCCAGGTCTTGGCGGCCTCGGCCATCTCGGGCACCGTCTCGGCCATTTCCTCGGCGAAGACCTCGCGCATCTCCGCCATCATCGGGTCGTCGTCCGACTCGGCGGCCGTCTCGGATTGGGTCGTGACCTCGGATTCACCCGCCGGGGATTCGGCACCGGTCTGTTGGGGCACCTCAGGGGCCTCGACGACCTCGTCGGGCAGGTCGACCCCCGCCTCGTCATCGGCCGCGGCCATGTCGGCGCGTAATTCGTCCTGGTCGTCGGCAAGACCGAAATCGAGCGCCGCCTCGAGTTCCGACGAGGATTCGGCTTCCGCCTCGTCGAAGCTCAGCGTCTCCGGTTCGTCGACAGCGTGGCGTTCGTCGTCATTGCCGTCGGTTTCCTCGAACGTGATTGGCGTCTCGGTCTCGGTCTCGGGGAGCGTGTCGCCCGCCTCGGCCAAGGACACGCCCGTTTCCTCGGGTGCCGTTACCGGCTGATCCGGCAGGTCGACCATGGGACCCGCCTCGTCCGCCGGCGCGCCCTCGTCACGCAACTCGTCCTGGTCCTCGGCCAGACCAAAGTCCAGCGCCGACTCGAGCTCCGTCGCGCCCTCTTCCTCGGCCTCGGCAAACGCCACGGCGTCTGTCTCGGTCGACGATGGGCTGGCTTTCTCCTCATCCTCGTCCAGCCGCTCATCCGAGCCGTCCGCTTCGCCCAGGGACTCCAGATCCTCGTCACGGTCGAGCGGCGACTCGTCAGGCTGCTCGACATCTGACGTCGCGACCTCGTCGTCGGGCAATGCCAGCGCCTGCTCCTCGTCCATGTCGGCCGATGCCTCGGCATCCGACGCGGACGTTTGTGCCTCGTCTGTCTCCGAAGTCGAGACCTCGTCTTCCGGCAGGCTCAGGTTCTCGAGATCCGCCGGGGCGTCGGTCGTGACCGGCGCCTGTTCGACGGTTTCCGGCAGGTCGGGCAGGTCCTCCGCCTCGGATGGCGCCGCCCGCTGCTCCTCCTCGCCCTCGTCGAGGGCGAAGTCCAGCGCCGACTCCAGTTCCTCGCCGCTTGATTCGTCGGCACCCTCGGCCTCGATCGGCTCGACGGTCTCGCTGCCGGCGGCATCCGCCGTTTCGGGAACATCCGTGGCCAACTCGTCCTCTTCGACCTGCCAGAACTCGATCAACTCGTCTGGCGTGGCGAGGCTCTCGTCGACCGGCTCGGGGGCGCTCTCCTCGTCCGAAACCGTCGGGGCAGTCGCGGCCGACGCCGACTCTTCCGGCGGGGCCTCATCGCTCGCGTCCGCCTCGTCCGTGCTGACGGCCTCGGTCGACTCGTCAATCCCAGCGACGAGATCGTCGATACGGCGCTTGGTCGCCTCGAGGAAACGCGCGATTTCCTTGCCGAAGTCGCGCAGGTTCTCGAGATAGAACTCCAGTGCCGCGAAGATCTCGCTCAGGGCCGACAGGGTGTGTTCATCGCCGACGGGCTCACCGAAGGTCTGCGCGCGGCTCCAGCGAGCCAGTGCCATGACCAGCGGTGTGGCCGCATCGCGACCGGAGAGGCGAAGCACCTCGCCGATGCCGGTGAGCTTGTCGGCCGCCTGGGCGAACGGGTCGTTGGCGGGGGCCTCCCCGTCGCCCTGCCCGGCGAGGCCGGCATTGATCTTCTCGCGCGACTCGCTCAGCGATTCGAACGCCGCACTGGCAATCGCGCCGATCGAGCTGGCCACCGTCTGGTCGTGCAACGCCTCGGCCCGATCGCCATCAGCCATGCTGCGCGGGATGCCGTCGATGACCTGCTCGACGAGCATCACGGTGCCGGCCAGGTCCATCAGCATGTCGTCGTCGAGCAACTCGGCGCCGCGGGTGACAGCCTGCAGGCGCTCCCGACCGGCCTCGAGCGAGGCGGCGGCCGCCGAATAGCCGAGGGTGTGGAGCACGCCACTCATCTGCTCGAACTTGCTCAGGATCCGTCCCAGCGGTTCGAGGTCATCGCGCTTGCCCCGCACGAACAGGTCGAGCACGTCCTGGGTGGCAAGCAGTTCCTCTTCCAGCGCCTGCCGAACGGCCTCGAGGGCCTCGGCATCCAGGCCGACGAAACGGGCCGGCCGATCGGCGGCGTCCAGTTGGGCGCGCCACTCGGCGGCCGGATCCCGACAGATGATCTCGTCATCGTCGACACGTTCCAGGAGCGAGAGCAGCACCGAGGCGCCCAGATCCAGGCCGGCGTGGTTGATCACCGACTCGCTGCGCCCCTGCAATTGCAAGCGGAACAGCTGCAGGACGCGCCCCACGGCACGTTTGAGTACCGGCGCGTAGCGGTCCGGATCGGATTCGGTCAGGCGGAGCAGCTCACCCACCACGCGAATGGCGATGATGGCACTGCGGCTGGGTTCGTGCGCGATGATCTCCATCGACAGCTCGCGCAGACCCGGCAGCACCGACCAGTCGTCGCGCATGACCGCGAGCACTTCCCGCTCCATGCGCCGCAGCAGCGGCCGGAGCTCGGCCTCCTCGTCGACGCCCTTCTCGCGGTGCGGACGCTTGCCGAGCTCGTGTTCGGCCTGCAACAGGAAGGCACGCGCAGCCATTTCGCGCGCGTCGAGCGGGGGTTGCTGGAGGGTGCTGCGCAGGCGGTTGACCATCGGCAGCAGGCTGGCCGGCGTGATCTCGGCACCGGCGGCCATGCGGTCGAGCAGCGCCTGAAGCAATGCGACGGACTCGATCTGCGCGGAAATGGCGGTCCGGTCGCCGTCGTCCGACTCGTTCGAGTGCTCCTCGAGCGGCTCCAGGGCGGCCATCTGGGTGCGCACCAGCACCCGCGCGAGCTGGATGTCCACCATGGAAGAAACGCGGTCGATGGTCTGCAGCGCCTGGGTGGCGTCGAAGACATGCTCGGTGACGTTCTCGCCCTCGGAAAGCTGCTCCAGCGCCCTCAAGAGCTCGGCGAGCCGCTCCTCCAGCCCCTCACGGAGCCAGTCGAATACGATCGCGTCGACTTTCCTTTCTGTCCGCATCTGTCAATTCACCGCCTTTCGGCATCCCGCCTGCTGGAATATCCGTGCCCCGGTCCGCCCGCATCTCACGTCGGCCGACCGGGCCGCCTGCTGTCCTGCCGCTATCAGCTCGCTGCCTGGGCGTCGTCGCGCTCGGGCATCGTGAAGCCGGCCACGGAGCGGTTGAGCTCCTGCGAGAGCGAGCCCAGTTCGCCGATCTCGTCGGCGGCCTGGGTGGCGTTCTCTGCCGTCTGCTGGGTGTCCTGACGGATCCGGTTGACGGCTTCGCGCAGCTCGGTGGCCACCGAGGCCTCCTTCTGGGCCACCGAGGTGATGTCGTTGATCTGCTGGGAGAGCTTCAGCGAGACGCTTTCGATCTCGGACAGGGCCTTGCCCGCGTTCTCGGCCAAGGTCGCACCGTCGACGACGTTCGAGGTCGTCTGCTCCATGGCGAGCATCGCCTCGGAGGTGTCGGTCTGGATGGTGTTTACCAGCAGCTCGATCTGGCGGGTCGCGTCACTGACGCGCTCGGCCAGGCGCTGGACCTCGTCGGCGACCACCGCGAAGCCACGGCCCGCCTCGCCGGCCATCGCGGCCTGGATGGCGGCGTTCAGTGCCAGGATGTTGGTCTGGTCGGCGATGTCGGTGATCAGGCCGACGATGTCGCCGATCTCCTGGGAGGACTCGCCCAGGCGCTTGAGGCGCTTGGAGGTTTCCTGGATCTGCTCGCGGGTCTGGTTCATGCCCTTGATGGTCTGACGCACCGCATCGCCACCGCGGTGGGCGACGTCAACCGACGACTCGGCAATCTGGGCCGATTCCTGGGCACTGACGGAGACCTTCTCGATCTCGTCGGACATCTGCGCGATGGCGTCCGAGATCTCGGTGATCCGCTGGGCCTGGCCGCGCGACTTGTCGGCCAGTGCCCGCGAGCTGTCCTGCGAGGCGCGCACCGCCTCGGCAACCCGCACGGAGGTGTCGTTGATGGTGCCGACCAGGTCGCGCAGGGCGTCGATGGTGTAGTTGACCGAGTCGGCGATCGCGCCGGTGATGTCCTCGGTCACGGTGGTGTGCGCGGTCAGGTCGCCGTCGGCCAGCGTCATCATCTCGTCGAGCAGGCGCAGGATGGCCGCTTGGTTACGCTGGTTGGCCGCCTCGGTCTCGGCCAGGGCACGGCGGGATTCCTGCACCAGGGTCACGCCCAGCCAGACGAGCAGCAACAGGCCGATCGCGCCGCTGGCGTAGCCGAGATAGAGGAACTGGGAGGCCTGGTTCTGGTCGGCCGCGAGCGCGCGGGCAAGCTCGGAGGTGCTGCCGGTGAAGTCGCCGGACATGCGGTCGATCTCACGCGCCGCCTGGTTGGCGGCCAGCAGCTGCGGTGCCTGCTCGAGAACCGCGGACACGAGCTGGTTGACCGTGGCGAACAGAACGCCCACCTCGCGCAGCCCGTCGCGGACCTCGGTGTTGTTGACGCGCGGCGCCATGCGGTTGCCGTTAAGCAGGCCATTGAGCACGCCACCGAACAGGGCGACGTCACGGCCGAAGCGCTCGGAGGCATTCACGGCCTGCTCGCCACCGCCGGTGATCTCGTCAAGGGTGGTACCGATGCGTTCGATGAACATCAGCTGGCGGGTGGCGAGGTAGATGAGATGGCTGGGCGCTTCGTTGGCAACCAGCGTCTGGACCACCTCGTCCGAGGCCGCGGTCAGGTCCGGCAGGATTTCCTCGATCTGCGCGGACTGCTCGCCGACGCTGAGGATGGCCTCGCGGCCCTCGAGCACCTTGCTCAGCGAGTCGTTGTAGGCATCCCACTGGCTGTCGACCGTGCCGAGCAGGTCCTGGCGGTTGCCGGGCACGGCCAGTTGCGGGCGCTCGGGGTCGTTGCCCTGCAGGGCGGTGAGGCTGTCGGTGAACTCGGCGCGGATCGACTGAACCCGGTCGAACGCCCCGGGGTTGCCGCGGATGGCCCGCAACACCTCGATGGTGAGTTCCTGGGAGGAGCGTTCCAGTTCGGCGCCGGCCAGGCGGCGGTCGAGGAATTCCTGCTCGCGCTGGGCCGCGAAGATGAACACGACCACGGTCGCGACCAGCGCCAGAACCGCGAGAACCACGAGGATCAGTATCTTACGGCTGATGCCGCCCATCCGTGCGCCAAGACTCATAGTTGCCACTTACTCCTGAATGGAATTCATCGTCATTGTTTCGTTATGGTCGG
Organism: Guyparkeria hydrothermalis; assembly: GCF_023555375.1. GTDB lineage: Bacteria > Pseudomonadota > Gammaproteobacteria > Halothiobacillales > Halothiobacillaceae > Guyparkeria > Guyparkeria hydrothermalis. The sequence goes on along the minus strand of NZ_JAJSEE010000003.1, from coordinate 185,505 downwards.
GCATTGCCCGTGGCCGACGTCATGCGACGGCATTGAGGAACTGGTCGTGGTCCAAAAGCGAGCGGAACTCGAGCACCGGCAACCATTCCTCGTTGAGCCGCACCTCCTGGTGGAAGCCCGGCAGGGAAACCAGCTCGCGGTGATGCTCGGAATCGCTCAGGGGGCGCTCGTCGCCGTAGGCGATCTGGCGTATGCCGTAGGACCGCTCCACCAGGAAGGCCGACGAGGCCTGGGCGTGCTTGGCAAGGAAGACCACGCTGTGGCGGGATGCCGGCGTGGTGACGTCGAACCAGAAGCGCGCCAGGTCGAACACCCCGGTCAGCTCGCCGCGCAGGTTGGCCAGGCCGGAGACCCACGGACGCGCCCCCGGGAGCGTCACCATGCGAGGCGGGGCGACGATCGCCCGCACCTCGTCGAGGGCGACCAGCATGCGGCGACCATCGACGGCAAACAGGATGCCCTGCCAGGTCTTGACATGGTCTTCGCTGCTGGGCATGCCGACGGCATGCCGATCGACCTGGCGGTTGATCCAGCCGAGGTAGTCGAACACGTCCTCTGTGCTCTGCATAACGTCAGCCGAGCACGCTCTTGAGCACGTCGATCAGGTCCGCCTCCTTGACCGGCTTGACCAGGTACTCCTTGGCGCCCTGGCGCATACCCCAGATACGGTCGGTCTGCTGATCCTTGGTGGTGACGATAATCACCGGGATGGCGCTGGTCTCGCTGTCCTTGTTGAGCGTACGGGTGGCCTGAAAGCCGTTCATGCCCGGCATGACCACGTCCATGAGCACCGCGTCCGGGCGGACTTCGCGCACCAGTTCGACCCCTTCCTCGCCGCTGTTGGCGACGGAGACCTGGTGGCCGTGACGCTCGAGAATCTGCTGGAGCACGTAGACTTCGGTGGGCGAGTCATCAATGACAACGATGTGAGCCACTACCCTGTTCCTCTAGAAAAATCCGGTTCAATCAAGATTCCGCCGGCGCCCGGAAGCGGGCCCGGCGGCCTGCCGTTCTCAGCCCGCCATCGCGCCTTCGTCGGCCACGGGGCGGCCCTCGGCGAAACGCTCGACCGCAGCGAGGATCTCGTCGCTGTTGAAGGGCTTGGTGAGGTAATCGGAGGCACCGACAATGCGGCCGCGCGCCTTGTCGAAGATGCTGTCCTTGCTGGACAGCAGAATGATGGGGGTGTCGGCGAAGCGATCGTTGTTCTTGATCAGCGCCGTGGTCTGGTAGCCGTCGAGACGCGGCATGAGGATGTCGATGATGACCACGTCCGGGTCGAAGGCGCCGATACGGGCCAGCGCGTCGAATCCGTCGATCGCGCTTTCCACCTCGCAGCCCGCCTTGCTGAGGATGCTGTCTGCGGTCCGTCGGATGGTCTTGCTGTCGTCGACCACCATGACCCTCAGGCCGTCGAGGCCGGCGTGATTCTCTGTCGCTTCCATGTCTTCGTCCTTGCTGCTGGCCGATTCTTGCCTTGCGTCGGCCGAATGTAACCAACGCGCCCGCCTTTGGCAAACGCCTCGAGAGGCAGCCGTGCCACGAAACACGCGCCCCGGCCATCGTTTACACTGTGGCGACGATTACCGCGGTTGCCGAGCGGCGCGCGGCCCACCCAAACGACCACCGTGACGAAAAGTCGATGACAAACAACCATTCAGCCCTGCAACTGGACACCCAGGACTCGACCCCGGAGCTCGAGGCGAGCTATTGCGGCCCCCTGCTGATGATCGAGTCGCACATCATCGAGAACCGTCGTCGCATCGAGACCTGGTTCCGCGAGCAGTGGCGCAAGACGCCGGCCCCCTTCTACAGCTCGGTCGACCTGCGCAACGCCGGCTACAAGCTCGGCCCGGTCGACACCAACCTGTTCCCGGCCGGCTTCAACAACCTCAACCACAGCTTCGACCCGCTGGTGGTCCAGGCGATCCAGTCGGCGGTCGAGCATGCCTGCCCCGACGCGCGCGGCATGCTGATCATCCCGGAGCGCCACACGCGCAACCGGTTCTATCTCGAATCGCTGGCCACCATGGCCGAACTGTTCGAACTGGCCGGCTTCGAGACGCGCATCGGCTCGCTCGATGAACTGGACAAGCCGGCGCACTTCGAGCTGCCGTCCGGGCGCACCCTGACCCAGCACCCGATCCACCGCGAGGGTCGCCGGATCGAGGTGGACGGCTTCTCGCCCTGCACCATCGTGCTCAACAACGACCTGTCCGGCGGGCGCGAGGAGATCCTCGAGGACCTGGAACAGACCGTGGTTCCCCCCACGGCACTGGGCTGGTGGCACCGCTCGAAGTTCAACCACTTCAGCCACTACCAGGCGCTGGCCAACGAGCTGGCCGACCTGATCGACCTCGATCCCTGGCATCTCGCGCCGATGATCCTCGACTGCGGCCAGATCGACTTCATGAAGCGCGAGGGCGAGAACTGCCTGCAGGAAAAGGTCAGCGAGATGCTCGCCGCCATCCAGACGAAGTACGACGAGCTCGAGATCAAGGAAAAGCCCTTCGTCGTGATCAAGGCCGATGCCGGCACCTACGGCATGGGCGTGATGATGGCCCAGTCCGCCGAAGAGGTGGTCGGGCTCAACCGCAAGCAGCGCACGCGCATGGCCGCCTCCAAGGACGGCCGCAGCATCAACCGCGTGCTGATCCAGGAAGGCATCTACAGCTTCGAGCGGCTGGGCTCGAGCGGGCACGTCGCCGAGCCGGTGCTCTACATGATCGACCGCCACGTCGTCGGCGGTTTCTACCGCGTGCATACCAAGAAGGGCCAGAGCGAGAACCTCAACTCGCCCGGCGCGGAATTCGTGCCGTTGCCCTTCACCCAGTCCTGCGTCACGCCGGCCCCGGATGCCTCGCCCGACAGCGACCAGAATCGGCTGTACTGCTACGGCGTGGTCGCCCGACTGGCCCTGCTGGCCGCCGCGCGCGAACAGCAGGATCTGACTGGTGACGCGGCCGACGCCCCGTCCGCCGGCTGACCCGAACCGCAAGCGGAGCCCCCATGCGTATCGCCGTCGTCATGGATCCGATCGACCGGATCAAGCCCTGGAAGGACACCTCGTTCGCCTTCCTGCTCAGCGCCCAGGCACACGACTGGGAGTGCTGGTACATCGAGCCCGACTGGCTGTTCTTCGCCGACGGCAAGCCGCAGGCCCAGGCCGCCCCGATCACGGTGATCGATCGCGACCGGGATTTCTACACGCTTGGCGAGCGCGACGTCCACGCGCTGACGGACTTCGACATCATCCTGCAACGCCAGGACCCGCCGATCGACCTCGACTACCACTACATCACCGGCCTGCTGTCGCTGGCCGAGCAGGCCGGGGTGGTGGTCGGCAACCGCCCGGACGCCGTGCGCGCGGCCAACGAGAAACTGCTCGCCCAGCATTTCCCCGCCCTGTGCCCGCCGACGCTGGTCAGTCGCTCGATCGACCAGCTGAAGGGGTTTGTCGCCGAGCAGGGCGAGATCGTGGTCAAGCCCCTGGATGCCATGGGCGGCAGCTCGATCTTCAAGATCCACGAGGACGACGAGAACACCCAGGTGATCCTCGAGGTAATGACCCGCGACCAGACCGAGCTGGTGATGGCGCAGCGCTACCTGCCCGAGATCCGCACCGGCGACCGCCGCGTGCTGCTGATCGACGGCGAACCGGTCGACCACGCCCTGCTGCGCGTACCCGGCGAGAAGAGCTTCCGCGCCAACCTCGCCGCCGGCGGCCGGGGCGAGGTGGTCCCGCTGCGCGATCGCGACCGGGAGATCGCCGCCACCGTCGGTCCCTGGCTGGCCGAACGCGGTTACTGGTTCGTCGGCCTGGACGTGATCGGCGACTGGCTGACCGAGATCAACGTCACCAGCCCCACCTGCGCCCGCGAGATCAGCGCGGTCACCGGGCAGGACGTCACCGGCGCCATGCTCGACCGGCTGGCCGACCGAACCGGGCGATGATCGACCGGCGCCGGCGCGCGCTGCTGGCCGGGATCGCCGGCCTGCCGCTGGCCGGCCTGCCCGGCTGCGGGAACGAGCCGCACTTCACCGAGGTGGGATTCAGCGTCTTCGGTCAGCTCTGGACCCTGCGTTTCGCGAACACCCCCGCCGACCAGGTCACGGCCGCCGTGCAATCCGCCGAGGCGATCGTCGAACCGCTCTACCGGCGCCTGCACCCCTGGCGCGACAGCGAACTGACCCGCCTCAATCGCCAACTGGCCGCCCACGGCGAGGCCACTGCCAGCCCGGCGATCCGCGAACTGATCCAGGCAGCCCGCCCCGTGTTCGAGGCCAGCGGCGGGCGGTTCGACCCCACGATCGGCGGGCTGATCGCCCTGTGGGGGTTTCATCGAAACGGGGGCAATGTGGACGACGCCGCCATCACCCCGCCGGCGGAGGCCGCCCTGGATGACTGGCTGGACGACGCCCCGTCGCTCGATGATGTGCGGATCGACGGCGAGCAGGTGATCACCGCCAACCCGCGGGTCCAGTTCGATTTCAACGCGCTGGCCGAGGGGTTTGCCGCCGCGCGGGTACTCAACGCCATCGAGTCGCTCGGGGTGACCGACTGCCTGCTCGATTCCGGCGGCGATCTCTACACCCTCGGCCGCGCCGGCGGGCGGGACTGGCAACTGGGCATTCGCGACCCGCGCGGCGAAGGCGTCCTGGGTGGCCTGGCGCTATCGGGGCGACATGCCCTGTGCAGTTCCGGCGACTACGAGCGACGCCTGACCTACCGCGGCGAGCGCTACGGCCACATCATCGATCCGCTCACCGCCCGCCCGGCTCGGCACAACACCGGCACCACGGTGCTGGGACGCCCCCCCACGGTCGCCGACGGCGCGGCCACCGCGCTGATGCTGCTGTCACCCGACGAGGCCGGCGATTTCGCGCGCCAATTGGGGCTCGACGGCACCCTGCTGGTGACCGAGAATGGCAGCGCGTGGCGCGATGCCGGCATGCAATCGGCCATGACGGCCGCACCGTCCGGACGCCCAATCGACTGGCACACACTCTAAGAGGCAGGGACGCCCACCATGGCAACCACACGAGAACCACAGGCGCCGCCCCAGGGGCCCACCGACCGTGCCGCGCTGGGCTCGTCGAAGGTGCTCCCGGTCGCGATCGGGCTCGCGATCCTGGCCCACCTCGTGCTGCTGGCCGTCGAGATCACCCGCCCCGAGGTGGAGCGCCGCCCGGTGATCGAGATCACCCTCGATGCCCCCGAGGCCGACCGCAGCCTGGACGCCGGCCGGGAGACCGACGAGATCAACCGCGAACTGCCGGCCGACCCGATGCTCGCTGGCCAGCGCGGCCCGGCCAGCCCCACCGAGACCCTCAAGGAAGACGGGCAAGGCCCGCAACAGGAAGGGGCCTGGGCGGCCAGCGACACGCCTCGGCGCCTGTCCACCCAGGACCAGATCGACCAACTCTACGAGCAGGTCAACGCCGCATTGCGCACGGGCTATGCCACCAGCCGCACCCAGGGCGGCCCCGCCGGGCGCTACCTCGCCCGTTGGAAGCGCCAGGTGGAGGCCTACGGCAACCAGAACTACCCGGACGCCCTGGTGCAGCAGAACCTCTCGGGCCAGGTGATTCTCGAGGTCACCATCGGCAAGCAGGGCCACGTGCTCAATCTCGCCATCCGTCGCTCGTCCGGCAATCCGGTACTCGACAACGCCGCGCGCAACCTCCTGCAGGCCGCCGCGCCCTACCCGGCGTTCCCCGACGAACTGGCCGCCAAGCATGACCGATTGGTGATCACGCGCACCTGGGTATTCACCAGCGATCGGCGGCTACTCGACCAGGGGAACTCTGCACGATTCGATGACGTCTCTGCGGGACCTCCAAGGGCCCCAGATGCAAGGCGCAGTCCGCCGTGAAGGGCCGTCGCCCTTTACAAGGGCTGAACCGGATCGGCAGGACGCCGATCCGGCCGGCGCAAGCCGGCCCGAAGGGCGGGGTTCATGGACGAACCCCGCGACGCCGCAGATGAGCCCTTGGAGGCCCGCCCGGACGGGGCTCGCGGGTTTGCCCGCACTCGGCGTTGCCGTCCCTCGACGGGCAACGAGCCCGTCTTCGGTCCGGCGCCTTGATTGCGAACAAACCCGCGAGCCAGAGATGTCACCGAATCGTGCAGAGTTTCCCCAGGCAACAAGCCCTTGATTCGCCATTCGGCGGGCGTTGCGCTCGCCGGGCACCGCCCCTATACTTGCCCGTCGCCCGTTCTCGGCCATGGACCGGAGGACGGGGCAGGCAGCGGCCCCGGGAGATCGGCGCAATCGCCCGGTCCCCGGGCGGCCCCGACCGGGCCCGTTCCGCGAGTCGTCATTCGGCGCTTTTCACTTTCAATTTCAGCGTCTGCTCGGGCAGAAGTGGTGGATAAACATGGCAGTTGAACTCCCGGAAGGTTACAAGCCCTCGGAAGACGAGGAATACATGAACCCGATGCAGCTGGAGTACTTCCGGCAGAAGCTCCTGACCTGGCGCGACCAGCTGATGACCGAGTCGGATTCGACCATCAACCACCTGCGTGAAGAGAACTGGCAGGAGCCGGACATCAACGACCGCGCCACGCTGGAATCCGACGCCGCGCTCGAGCTGCGCACCCGCGATCGCTACCGCAAGCTGATCAACAAGATCGACAAGGCGTTGAAGCGCATCAACGACGGCGACTACGGCTTCTGCGAGGAGACCGGCGACGAGATCGGCCTCAAGCGCCTGGAAGCCCGCCCGATCGCCACCCTGACGATCGAGGCCCAGGAACGCCACGAGCGCCTCGAGCGCGTCCAGCGCGATGATTGACGCCCCGCGTCGCCTGGCGGCTGTCGCCCTGGCCGCCATGCTGGCGCTGGCCAGCGTGCCGGCCACCGCCGAGACCCAGGTGCGGTTGGGCACCAACCACGGCCCGATCCTGATCGAGCTGTTCGACGACCAGGCCCCCGCCACGGTCGACAACTTCCTCGCCTACGTCCGTGACGGTTTCTTCGAGAACACCATCTTCCACCGCGTGATCCCGGGCTTCGTCATCCAGGGTGGCGGGTTTACCGCCGACTTCGAGCGGAAAGCGACCCGCGCGCCGGTCGAGAACGAGGCCGACAATGGCCTGAAGAACCGCCGCGGCACGCTGTCGATGGCGCGCACCAACGACCCGGACTCCGCCACCTCGCAGTTCTTCATCAACCTCGATGACAACGCCTTTCTCGACCGCCAGCCGGGCAAGCCCGGCTACGCCGTGTTCGGCCGGGTGATCGAGGGCATGGACACCGTCGAGGCGATCGCCGCGATCCCGACGGGCGCGGCCGGCCCGTTCCGCCAGGACGTGCCGCGCGAGACCGTGCAAATCGAGTCGGCGACTATCGTCGAAGCGGGCGAATAATCCGACGTGCGGAGGCTTCCTAGACCTCGCCGCCAGACCCCGTCGACGGGCGCATGAACCACGAACGACCCCAGGTCCGTTTCGTCATCCGCGACGAGGAACTCGTTCGCCTGATCGAGGCCATGCGCGCGTCCGACTACCTGCCGCTCGACACCGAGTTCGTCCGCGAACGTACCTACTTCCCGCAGCTCGCCCTGTTGCAAGTCGCCACCACGGATACCGTCTGGCTGGTCGATCCGGTCGCCGGCCTCGACCTCGCGCCCTTCTGGCAGGAGCTGGTCGGCCGCGAGACACCGGTGATCCTGCACGCGGGCGACCAGGACCTCGACCTGATCCTGACCGCCGCCGGCCGGCTGCCCCCGCGCGTCTTTGATACCCAGATCGCCGCCGAGCTGCTCGGCATCGGCGGCCAGATGAGTTACGCCGCCCTCGCCGAGGCCCTGCTCGGCATTCGCCTGGACAAGGGCGAAACACGCAGCAACTGGCTCGCCCGCCCGCTGAGCCAGACCCAGATCGACTACGCCGTGCAGGACGTCGCCCAGCTCCACGCCCTCTACCCGATCCTCGAGCGCCGCCTCGAGGAGGCCGGTCGCCTCGACTGGATGGCCGAGGAAACCGCACGGCAACTCGATCCCGCGCGCTTTTCCCCGCCCGACGAGCGGCGCTGGCAGAAGGTGCGGGGCGTCCAGACGCTCAACCGCGCCGGTCTCGCGGCGCTGCGCATACTGGCCGCCTGGCGAGAGCGACTGGCGCGCGAGCAGGATCGCCCGCGCCGCTGGGTCTGGGGAGACCAGGCCATGCTCGATCTTGCCCACGCCATCGCCCGACGCCTTGCCGACAGCCCGCCCGATGCCGAGGGCATCGACGGGCAGATCGCGCGAGCGCGCTCGCCGCTGGGCGGAGATGCGGCCGCTCGCCGGGCGCTTGCCGAGGAGATCGCCACCGCCCTGGCAGGCGAACCGAGTGGCTGGCCGCGCCTGCCGCGTCCGCCGGTCCTGCCGCCAGCCCAGCGCGAACTGGTAAAATCCCGCCAGAGCCAGCTGGCCGCCCTCGCCGACGAGCAGGCCATCAGCCCCTCGCGGCTGGCGACCAGCGCCGAACTGAAACAGCACCTGGCCAATCCGGATCGGCCATCACGGCTCACCCAAGGCTGGCGGGCCCCGTTGCTCGCCCCCATCCTGCAGGCAACCGACTGAACCACGACCCGGAGGACCTTCCGCAGATGACCGACAACGAGATCATCGAGCTGATCCAGGCCGAACTGCCCGACGCCCGCGTGCGCCCCGACGGGGAAGGCTGCAATTTCCGCATCGCCGTGACCAGCAGCGCCTTCGTCGGCAAGTCCCTGCTGCAGCAGCACCAGATCCTCAACCGCATCCTCAAGCCGGCGCTCGAATCGGGCGAACTGCACGCGGTCACCTTCGACACCCGCACCCCGGACAACTGAGCCCGTCACGCCCCGTGCCACTCGATACCCCTGAGGAACCCCGCATGGCCATTGATTCCAGCAACCGCGATCAGCTTGAGGCCGCCGCCTTCCGCCGACTGGTGGCCCACCTGCAGGAACGCACCGACGTGCAGAACATCGATCTGATGAACCTGGCCGGCTTCTGCCGCAACTGCCTGTCGCGCTGGTTGCGCGAGGAGGCGGAGAAGCAGGGCATCGATCTGCCGGACGCCGAGGCCCGCGAGCACGTCTACGGCATGCCCTACGAGGAATGGAAGGCGCGCTACCAGAAGTAACGCCCCACGCCCCAAAGAAAAACGCCCGGCGCTGTCGCGCTCGGGCGTTTTCTCGTTCCGGGGCCAGTCTCTCGCGGTTACAGCAGGGACGGCCACTCGCCGCTTTGAAGCGACTCGGCCGCTCGCTCGCGGTAGAACGCCACGTCGGCGTTCTGGAACGGCTGGGTATCGTTGGCGGTGATCACGCGGAACCAACCGGTGTAGATGGCCAGCAGCTCATCGACGCTGAACCCCGAGACCTCGCGCGGATCGGCGCTTTTCTGCTCGAGCTCACCGAGTTGTTCGTCGAGGATCTCGTGCAGGCGCACGATCACCGCGGCCAGCGGGTCGTCCCGATGCTGCGGCGTGGTCCCGCCGAGCATGCGCGCGGCGGTCTCCACCGCCTCGGGGTGCGACTCGAGTTTCGCGGCGACCGCATCGAGCATCGGAGCGGCCTTCTCGAGGGCACGCGAGGCCGGCACCGGGAAACCGCGGCCCTGGGTGGACTCGACCTGCATCTTGCCGATTTCCATTGCCGTGACCATGCGCGGCAATCCGGCGTTCTCGGCGCGGCGGATGGCAACGTCGAAACGATCCGGCGTCATGCCCATGCCGCTGCCGAGATACTTGAGATAGGCGATACTCAGGTTCTCGCGCTCGAGGTAGAGTTGACTGCCGCGGCGATAGGTCAGCACCTGGTCGGCCGGCAGGCGCTGCTCGACCTCGAGGGCATCCGGGTCGTCGGAGACGATGCGCGCGCCCGACAACGGCGTGCCGCCCGAGGGATGACAGGTGCCGCTCAGGGTCTTGCCCTTGCCGGTCTCGACCTCGTTGATGCGCAGCGTCACGGTGCCATCGTCGTGCAACTCCTCAACGAAGCCCACGGCGTAGCCGTCGAGCTCGGGATTGGGCTCGAACATGGGCACGAACACCTTCTCGCCCACCTCGAGGTTCGTGGCATTGACCAGGCCGGCGGCGAGCAGCAGGGTCCCGCCCGCGGCGAGACGCGCGACGCGTGTTGCATGACGCGCGACCGGCCGGCCGATCCGCTCACGCAACCAGTCACCCAGCCGACCCGCGATAATGGCCATGCCGGCCGTTCGTCCCACTGAGAGGGAGGTCCACATCATCGATACCTCGACTTACCTGTATTTGACGTGCTTGTCGCCTAGGGAAGGCCTGCACGAATCCGATGCCACTCTGGCTTGGCGAGTCGTTCGTGATCAAGGCGCGATGTCGCCGACGTGCCGGCGGCCACGTCAAGACATCGCAACGCGGAGCACGGGCGACTCGCCAAGCCCCGCCGGGCACGCCTTGAGCCGGGCATCTGCTGCGTTGTCGTCCTTGGAAAGGGAATCACCCTTCCACGGCGGACGAGCGCCTTGCATCTGCCCGGCTCAAGACGCGCAGAGCGGTATCGGATTCGTGCAGACCTTCCCTGCCAGACCGCATCCCGCGGACCGAGTTCCACTCGAATCGAACCCGACGTTCGCACGGGCGCCTCTCGCATGAAGCTCCGGGTACTCGAACGACTGGTCGACGAGCACGGCCCCATCGAGGTGATCGAGCAGGGCGGCGAGGTGGCACTGCACTTTGGCAACCACACCTCGCAATCCGCCTGGCGCCCCGCCGAGCCGGAGCAACTCTGCTTCGCCTATTACCGGGCCATGATGCTGCCCGTGGCGCTGCATCCCGACCCCGCCCGCATCGGCGTGCTGGGGTTCGGTGGCGGCGTGCTGGCGAAGTTTCTTCTCGAACATACCGAGTCTAGCATCCACGCCGTGGATCTGCGCCCGGCGCTCGCCCCCCTGGCTTCGCGGCACTTCGGGCTGGCACTCGATCAACCACGACTCGCATTGTCCTTCGCCGACGTCAGCGCCCCCGACTGGCAGCCTCCGGCACCGCTCGACGTCGTACTGATCGACCTGTTCGACCAGGACGGCATGATCCGCCTGCCTGACCGGGCGGTCGAACGCCTTGCCGAGGCAGTCGCGCCCGGCGGTATGGTCTGCCTCAACCTGTGGCGCAACCACATGCCGGCCGTGATCGAGGCCCATCGCCAGTTCTCTAGCCACTTCCACCGGGATGCCCTCGTCGCCCACGTCCCGGATCGACTCAACACGGTGATGACCTATCGACGCGAGGCCTGGCAGCCGGCGGACCTGGAAGCCGGAGCCAAGCGGCTGACCGCGGCACCGGCGCCCCTGAGGCGCGCCCAGGGGCAGGCCTGGCAATGGCTGCAACCGCTGCGCGGGCAGCGTCGATAAGGGAAGCTCTGCACGATTTGCGAGGCACAAACGAAGAAAGGCCCGCCGTGGAAGGCGGGCCTTTCGGGATGTGGCGCAGCGGACGGGACTCGAACCCGCGACCCCCGGCGTGACAGGCCGGTATTCTAACCAACTGAACTACCGCTGCTTGTAGAGATGATGGTGGGTGGTGAGAGGCTCGAACTCCCGACCTAAGCCTTGTAAGGGCTCCGCTCTACCAACTGAGCTAACCACCCGATGGAGCGGGAAACCGGATTCGAACCGGCGACCCCAACCTTGGCAAGGTTGTGCTCTACCAGCTGAGCTATTCCCGCGCATCTCTCGCGACCGATCGCTCGACCGCGTTTGCTAGAGCGCGCATTATACAAACCCGGATTCGTGACGCAACCCCTCTTGGGCGCGGGTGACGAAAAAATTTCACGCTGCCGCGCGGCGCTCACGCCATCCCCTTGATCGCAGGCGACAAATCCCTCAGCCGGGCAGCCGCTCACCGCCGGCGGCCGGCGCACCGCCCGCTTCGCGCGCGGCCGGCCGATCGGCGTCGGGGGCGGGCTCGTACAGGCCGATCAAGGTCCAGCCCGGTCCCGGTCGCTGGGTCAGCTCGTCACTCAGCGGGCGCAGGTTGCCGTTGGGCGTGATGCCGAACAGCAGTTCGCCGCGCCCCTCGTAGTGCACCAGGTATTCGCTGTAGCCGAAGTTCTCGGTCAGGCGGGTGCTGAACAGCTCCGCGCCGGCCTCGACCAGCCGGAACAGGTGCCCCAGCGACACCCCCTCACCGAACAGGCCGCGGGCGTTGAACTGCGTGGTGATGCGCTGGTTCTCGGAGCCGGCCACCTCCTGCGGGGTCTGCAGCACGAAGACGTTCGACTGGCCGAACTCGTGGCGGTAGCGCACCGCGGCGAGGTTGTTGATCTCCGACTGGGCGGACATGGCGAACATCTGCCCGATACCCACCAGGTCGAGCTTGCGGTCAGCCGCCTCGGACACCGGGTTGCCATAGTAGGTCTCCAGCCCGTCCATGCGCGCCTGGCGGATCTCGCTGTAGTTGCCATCGGCGATCACGACGCGAAAGCCGTGTTTCTTGAGCACCTTGGCAATCTCGCGGGTGACGCGGTTGGCCCCGACGATCAGCACGCCGTGGTCCTCCGGCAGCGCGATATCCAGGGCCCTGGCCAGCGGACGGGCGGTCAGCGAGGCCAACACCACGGTGCCGACGATGATGATGAAGGTCAGCGGCACGATCACCTCGGCACCCTCGAGTCCCTGCTCGACCAGCTTGAGCGCAAACAGGCCCGAAACGGCCGCGGCGACGATACCGCGCGGCCCGATCCAGGCGATCATGGTCTTCTCGCGCCAGTTCAGCCCGCTACCGATCGCCGACAACCAGACCTTCAGCGGCTGGGCGACGAACACGATCGCGGCAAGCACCAGCAACGCCCCGAAGCCCACCTGACTCAGGGTGGCGGGATCGATGCGGGCCGCCAGCAGAATGAACAACCCGGAGATGAACAGGATGCTCAGGGTTTCCTTGAAATGCAGGATGTCGTCGAGCGGCACGCCGCGCATGTTGGCCAGCCAGATACCCATCACGGTCACCGCCAGCAACCCGGATTCCTCGGCGAGCACGTTGGAGGCGGTGAAAACGGCCAACACGGCGGCCAGCACGGTCACGTTGATCAGGTAGTCCGGCAAGGCATGACGCGCCAGCAACTGGCCGAGCAGCCAGCCACCCGCGACACCCAGCACGACACCCAGTCCGACCAGCTCCAGGAACGGCAGTACCACGCCGCCAAGGCCCGCCGCCCCGGTCTGCGACTGGGTCACGATGAATTCGTAGACCAGTACGGCGAGCAGGGCACCGATCGGATCGATGATGATCGCCTCCCAGCGCAGGATCTTGCTGACCCGCGGGCTCGGGCGAACGATGCGCAGCAACGGCGCGATCACCGTCGGCCCCGTCACGACCACCAATGCCCCGAACAGGAAGGCGATCGGCCAGTCCAGCCCGACAAACCAGTGCGCGGCGGTGGCCGCCACGCCCCAGGAGATCACCGCCCCCAGCGAGACCATGCGGACGATTGTCGAAGAGACGCCCTGTATTTCCCGAAACCGCAGGGTCAGGCTGCCCTCGAACAGGATCACGCCGACTGCGAGCGACACGATCGGGAACAGCAGGTCACCGAACAACTGGTCGGGGTCGAGCAGGCCAAAGGCCGGTCCGAGCGTGATACCGATCAGCAACAGGAACAGGATCGCCGGCACCTTGACCCGCCAGGCGAGCCACTGGGCCGCGATGCCCAGCACCACGATGGCGGTCAGGGAGAGAAGAATCGTGTCGTGCATCAAGAAGCTCGTTGGGAATCAGCCCGCATGATAGACGGTATTCGCCAATGCCGGCGAATGCATCGGCGCTCGGGACAACAGGCCACCCAGTCTCTCCTGGCCGTCAATCGCCCGCACGGACGGGTTGCCGCCTTTACGGTTTTCACCCACGAAAAAACCCGGGGCGAACCCCGGGTTGCAAGGAAGGCCGGTAATCCCTCGCGCCCCGGTCGGGGCGCGGGATCGACCTGAAGGCTTACGGATGGATGTAGGCCCAGCCTTCCATCTGACGGTCCGCGACGTGCGCCACGCCCGACGGTACGATGTCGGATTCCTGGGTGTCGTAGAGGTCTTCCTCGACGTCCAGGCCCTTGCCGCGCAGGGTGTTGGCGCAGACCTTGATCTCGACGCCGTTGGCCTTGACGTTGTCGATGGCGGCCTGCAGCTGCGGGTCCATGCGCGCCTCGGTCAGCATGGCAATACCACCGCCGTGGACGGCGATCTCGATCTGGGTCTCGGGGCCCGACGGCGAGTTGATGTGGTTGGTCACGTTACGCAGGCCGGCCTTGATGGTGTTCATGTCCGCCTTGTTGACGTGATAGACGACCTTCTTGGTCTTCTCGGTATCGGCGGCCAGGACGGCGTTGGACTGCAGCGCGAGCGGCGCGGCGATGACCAGGGCCAGGATGGTGAGCATCTTTTTCATGGTTTTTTCCTCCTTCGTGTGCAAAACCAGTGAACTCACCCTACGCCGCCAATACCCGAGCGTGGAAGTCGAAAATTTTTATTGCCTGAGCATGAAGATAAATCAAAGCAGTTGCGAATATTCGCGATCTCTTTCGTTAGAAAACAATTAGATACGGAGACTCGCATGCACCGCCCATCCGTGGCACGAACGAAAAAAGGCCCGTCGGGTGACGGGCCTTTCGCAAGACGACGGGATGACGGATCAGGCGTCGTTGTTGCCGCGGGTGACGATGCCCTGCTGGCGAGAGAAATCGAGCATGCGCTGGATCGACTCGACCGCCTTGACGCGGATCGCCGGGTCGACCGTGATCTCGTGGTCTTGCGGGTGCTTGAGTGCATCGCGCACGCTCACCAGGCCGTTCATGGCCATCCAGGGGCAGTGCGCGCAGGAGACGCAGGTGGCCGAGCGCCCGCCGGTGGGCGCCTCGATCAGGGTCTTGCCCGGCGCGGCCTCGGCCATCTTGTGGAAGATGCCGCGGTCGGTCGCGACAATCAGCGTCTCGTTAGGCAGCTCGGTCGCCGCCTTGATCAGCTGCGAGGTCGAGCCCACCCGATCGGCCATCTCGACCACCGCCTCGGGTGACTCCGGGTGGACCAGGATGGCGGCCTCCGGGTGCTTTGCCTTGAGCTCGGCGAGCGCGTCGGCGCGGAACTCGTCGTGGACCACGCAGGAGCCTTCCCACAGCAGCATGTCCGCGCCGGTCTTGTCGCGGATGTAGCGCCCCAGGTGCTTATCCGGGGCCCAGAGGATCTTCTCGCCGCGCTCCTTCAAGTGCGTGACGATCTCCAGCGCGTTGGAACTGGTCACCACCCAGTCGGCGCGCGCCTTCACCTCGGCCGAGGTGTTGGCGTAGACCACCACGGTGCGGTCGGGATGCGCGTCGCAGAAGGCGGTGAACTCCTCGGGCGGGCAACCCAGGTCCAGCGAGCACTCGGCGTGCAGCTCGGGCATCAGCACGCGCTTCTCGGGGCTCAGGATCTTGGCGGTCTCGCCCATGAAGCGCACCCCACAGACCACCAGCGTCTGTGCCTCGTGCTCGGCGCCGAAGGCGGCCATGTCGAGCGAGTCGGACACCCGCCCGCCGGTCTCGTCGGCCAGGATCTGCAGGTCCTCGTCGACGTAGTAATGGACCACCAGCACCGCATTCTGCTCGGCCAAGAGCTCCTTGATCTCGGCCCGCAGGGCCTCGCGCTCCTCGGCGGTCACCGGGGCGGCCGGCTTGGAGGCCAGCGCGATGCGGGCGATCTCGGGTTCGAGGGCGACGGGGATCTCGCGCGCGGCGCGATCGGATTGGGCATTCGCGGTCATACGGCCTCCCGGAAAGGGCGGCGCGCCGGGTCGCCCCGGCGGCCAACGAACAGGGCACGACTACCACCCATGACTATGGACGGCAGCACCGATTGCAAGGTCGGGACGTCGCTCAGCCCTTGCCTTCCTTGTTCTCCTTGGGCGGCAGGCGCACGCGGATCGACAGCTCGCGCAGGGCGGCCGGATCGATCTCGCCGGGCGCGTCGGTCAACAGGCAGGCCGCCGACTGGGTCTTGGGGAAGGCGATCACGTCGCGGATGGAGGTCGCGCCGCTCATCAGCATGGCAATGCGATCGAGACCGAAGGCGACGCCGGCCATCGGCGGCGCGCCGAACTTGAGCGCGTCCAGCAGAAAGCCGAACTTCTCGTTGGCCTCGTCCTCGTCGATGCCGAGCTGGGCGAACACGCGCTGCTGCAGGGCCGGGTCGTGGATACGCACCGAACCGCCGCCGAGCTCGTAGCCGTTCAGCACGAAGTCGTAGGCGCGCGAGCGGACGTTCTCCGGGTCGGACTCGAGCTGGTCGACGTCCTCGGGGTGCGGCGCGGTGAACGGATGGTGCAGCGCGTAGTGGCGGCCGTCCTTCTCGTCGTACTCGAACATCGGGAAATCGACCACCCACAGCGCCTGGTAGCCGTGCTCGACCAGGTCGAGATCGTGACCGAGGCGCACACGCAGGGCGCCCAGTGCCTCGTTGACGATCTTGGCCTTGTCGGCGCCGAAGAAGATCAGGTCGCCGTCGGCCGCATTGGTGCGCTCCATGATGCCGGCGACCGCCTCGTCGGTGAGGAACTTCAGGATCGGCGACTGCAGGCCCTCGCGCCCGGCGGCCGCGTCATTGACCTTGATGTAGGCCAGGCCCTTGGCGCCGAAGATCGAGACGTACTTGGTGTAGTCGTCGATCTGGCTGCGCGGCATCTTGCCGCCGCCCGGGACGTGCAGCGCAGCGACGCGACCGCGCGGGTCGTTGGCCGGGCCACTGAAGACCTTGAAGTCGACGTCCTTGACCAGGTCCGCCACGTCGACC
The DNA here is from genome assembly GCF_023555375.1 of Guyparkeria hydrothermalis. Classification (GTDB taxonomy): domain Bacteria; phylum Pseudomonadota; class Gammaproteobacteria; order Halothiobacillales; family Halothiobacillaceae; genus Guyparkeria; species Guyparkeria hydrothermalis. The sequence continues at coordinate 168,741 of NZ_JAJSEE010000003.1, read as the reverse complement.
AGTTCCAGCGGGATACGCAGGTCGGGCTTGTCGGAGCCGAAGCGGCGCATGGCCTCATGCCAGGTCAGGCGCGGCAGCGGGTCGGGCAGTGCCACCTCGACCGCCTCGATGAACAGGTGACGCATCATGTTCTCGATCAGGCCCATCACCGTCGCCTCGTCGGCGAAGCTCATCTCGAGGTCGAGCTGGGTGAACTCGGGCTGGCGATCGGCGCGCAGGTCCTCGTCGCGGAAGCACTTGACGATCTGGTAGTAGCGCTCGAGCCCCGACACCATCAACAGCTGCTTGAACAGCTGCGGCGACTGCGGCAGGGCAAAGAACTCGCCCGGATGGGTACGCGAGGGCACGAGGTAGTCGCGCGCGCCTTCCGGGGTGGCCTTGGTCAGCACCGGGGTCTCGACGTCGATGAAGCCGGCGTCGTCGAGGAAGCGGCGCATGGCGCTGGTCACGCGGTGGCGCAGGCGCAGGCGCTCGAGCATCTCCGGGCGACGCAGGTCGAGGTAGCGGTAGCGCAGGCGCACGTCCTCGGAGACCCGCTCGTCGTCGAGCTGGAACGGCAGCGGTTCGGCGCGGTTGAGCACGGTCAGCGACAGACCGAGCACCTCGATCTGGCCGGAGCGGATGTTGGGGTTCTCGGTGCCCTCGGGGCGGTTGCGCACCCGGCCGCGCACCTGGATGACGAACTCGTTGCGCAGCGTCTCGGCAACCGCGAACATCTCGGGGTCGTCCGGATCGAACACCACCTGCACCAGGCCGTCCCGGTCGCGCAGGTCGACGAAGATCACGCCGCCGTGGTCACGGCGCCGGTTGACCCATCCGACCAGCTCGATTTCCTGGTCGAGCAGCGCCTGGTCGACTTGTCCGCAGGTGTGTGTCCGCATCGGCATTGTCATCAAACCCGTCATGGTGAAAAGCCCGCTATGGTAGCGCCAGCGGCGGGATTTTTCGAGCGCCGCCGGTCGGATCAACCCTCGTCGCGTGAATCCGTCCGGCCCAGGTACGGCTCGGGCGGCGCGGTATCGAGCACGCGCCCGTTGCCATCCCGCCGCGGTGGGACGACCACGCCCAGCGAGACCACCATGCGAAAGCCCTCCTCGACGGTCATGTGAAGCTCGATCAGCTCCGAGCGCGGCACCATGATCACGAATCCCGAGGTGGGATTGGGCGCGGTGGGCACGAACAGCGTCACCAGGTGCTCCTCGGTACGGTCCTGCACCTCGCCGATCGGCTCGCCCGAGACGAAGGCAATCGACCAGGCGTTGCGACGCGGGTACTCGACCAGCACCACCTCGCGAAACGAGCGCGAGTCCTGCGAGACGAAGGTCTCGACCACCTGCTTGACGGCCGAGTAGATGCTGCGCACCAGCGGGATGCGGTTTAGCAACCGCTCCCAGGCGTGGATCAGGCTGCGCCCGAGGATGTTGGCCACCAGCGCGCCGGTCAGCAGCACGATCACCACGGCGAAGAACGCGCCCATGCCCGGCAGTTCGAAGCCCAGCAGGGCCTCGGGCCGATACGCCGCCGGCAGGAGCACGATGCTCTTGTCCATGAAGGAGATCAGGGCGTTGACCACCCAGAAGGTGACCGCCAGCGGCGCCCAGACCAGGATGCCGGCGATCAGCCAGCGACGCAGGGTGACAAAGCGCCCGCCCTTGCCGGGCTTGTCATCCGGCTCCGGCCCTTGCTCCTGCCCCGGCGACCGCTCGCTCATGCGCCCCCCACCGGGAGCAACGGCCGGAGCCAGGAGGCGATGGCCGCCAGCAGCGCCAATGCGGCGAGCAGCGTGAACCACTGGCGCAGACGCTGGTAGGACCAGCCCACCGGCAAGCTATCCAGCCAGTGGCGATCGATCTGCCAGGACACCACCAGCAGCAGGAACAGCAGCGAAAGCGACAGCACCGCCCAGGGGAGCATCGCCGCCACCCAGGCGGCCAGCACCAGCAGCGCCCCCCAGCCCAGGCGGTGGCGCGCATCGCCGACCAGCAGGGCGCGCTCGGCCGGCGTGGTTGCCAGCACGACGCCCCAGTGGATCGCGCCGAGAAACCCCAGCATCACCGCCGCGTAGGCCGACAGCGCATCGAGCGCGTGGGCCGACCAGGCCGGCGTGGCCACCCAGGTCAGGGCCGACAGGACCCAGAACGGGATCAACAAGCCGAACGCGAGCAGGTAGGCGGTAGTGCGCATTCCGATCTCCTTGGCCGATGGCCGTCGTCATGCCGGGCGGCACGTGGGACTGTCCGCATTCTACGCCCAAGCCCGGACCGGAACGAAGTCGTCGCCCGAGCTCCGCAAACAACAACGCCCGGGGAGCCCGGGCGTTTGCCAGCATCGGTCCGCGCCGCGCGTCAGCCCGTGTTGAACTTGCGCACCAGGCGCGACAGCTCGTGGGCGTAGCGGGCCACCGACTCGCCGGCATCGGCGGTTTCCTGCGCCGCCTGGGCATTGTCGCTGGTGGTCTCGCTCATGTGCTCGATGCTGGTCTTCATCTCGCCGGAGACGGCCGTCTGCTCCTCGGCGGCCGCGGCGATGCGCGTGCTCATGTCCTCGAGCCGCTCGAAGGCGGTGGCGATCTCGTTGAGCATGCGATCGGCCTCGGTGACCGCCTCGAGGCTCTTGTTGCTCACCTCGCGGCCGGTGGTCATCGCCTCGACCGCCTCGGAGGCGCCTTCGCGCAGGCGGGCGATGATGTCGGTGATCTCGCGGGTCGAGTCCTGGGTGCGGTTGGCCAGCGAGCGCACTTCCTCGGCGACGACCGCGAAACCGCGCCCCTGCTCGCCGGCACGCGCCGCCTCGATCGCCGCGTTGAGCGCCAGCAGGTTGGTCTGCTCGGCGATCGCGCCGATGACATCCAGCACCTTGCCGATCGACTGCGACTGCTCGGACAGGTTGGCGACGATGCCCTCGGCACGCGTGAGCACCTCGTCGAGCTCCTCGGCGTTGCGGGCACTGCCGTTGACCTGCCCCAGGCCATCGTGCAACTGGCGGTTCGCCTGCTGGACCGCGGAGCTCGCCTCCTCGGCCCCGCGGGCGACCTCTTCGGCCGCCTCGAGGGTCTGACCCATGCCCGTCATCAGCGAGTCGATGGCCGACTCTTCACGCTTGGCCCCTTCCCGACCGCGCCGCGAGGCGCGCTCGAGGCTCTCGGAGGCCTCGGACATGGCCTCGGAGGAACGGGCCACTTCGCGCACCAGGTTCTGCGCGGTGTCGGCGAAGGTGTTGAACGCCGCGCCCACCTGAGCGATCTCGTCGTTGCCCTCGGCCGGCAGTCGCTGGGTCAGGTCGCCGTCGCCCTCGGCAATGTCGCGCATGCGACCGGCGATGTGCTGCAGGGGCCGGGAGATGGTCAGCACCGACAGCCAGGCCAGCAGGCCGACGACCAGGATCCCGGCGATCACCGAGCCGATCTGCCAGTTGCTGGTCGACTCCAGCGCCGCCATCAGGCTCCGGGAGCGCTCGGCGATCTGGCCGCGCTCGCGCTCGACGATCGACTCGACGCTCTGCTCGATCTCCTTGAACACCGGGGTGAGCTCGGTGCGCACCAGGTAGGCGTCCATGCGCCACTTCTCGGAGGCGTGGATGTCGAAGGCGCGATCGGCCGCCTCGATGAACTGCGGCAGTTTCTCGTTGAGCTGCTCGACGGCATCGAGCTGCTCGAAGGTCAGCAGGTAGTCGTACTCCTCGGCGATCTTCTGCGCGCGCTCGAGCACCTGGTTGGCGTAGAGGTTGAAGTTCTCGCGCAGGGCCGGTGAGCGGAAGGAGATAAAGCCGCGCAGGCCGGCGACCACATTGCCCCAGTCGCCCTGCAGGCGGGCGAGGTCGATCACCAGCCGACGACGCGAGTAGCGGCTGGCATCGGCGTTCTCCTCGGCGTTGAGCAGCTGGCCGAGCAGCCCCGAGATCTCACGCTGCAAGGGGTTGGCGTGCTGGTTGGCGTACTGCATGCCGGGGTTGTTGGCCGCCTCGTCGCCGGAGATGGCGATGATCTTCTCGGCCGTGGTCGTGAAGCGGTCGATCTGCTCGTCGAGGGTGCCGCCGGCGTTGTCGCGGTAGCGCGCCAGTTCGGCCCGCGCGGCCTCGACCTTTTCCAGCGCGTCACGGAAGCGGGCGAGGTCCTCGTCGCGGTGGCTCTGCAGGTAGAAGCCCAGCGCCCCGACCCCGCGTTCGACCTGGATGCGGATGGTGTCGGCGGCGAAGGCGGCTGGCTGGCCACGCTCGACCACTTCCTCGACCTCGTGGGCCACCTTGCTCATGTTCACCATGGTGAGCACGGCAATCGCGACCATCAGGGCCAGGATCAACCCGAACCCCAGCAGGTTCTTCTGCGACAAACTGAAACGATTCAACCAACCTAGCATCTGCTCCTCCTGCCCTCGTGCCTTTATCAGGTCGGGCTAATACCCGCGCGTTTCTTGTGGGCAAGCCGGGTTATCGACCTGGGGGGCGAAAACTTGAAGCCCGAGTTGACCGGCGTCATCCACGCCCTTGTCCCCGGGGCACCCCAACGTCGACAAGATGGCGACAAAATCCCGTCAACTGCCCACGGCATTCATCAGGAACGCCACGAACCCGGCCACGGCAAGCAGGATCAATGCCACCCCCAGCCATTCCTCGCGCGAACCCTTCCGGCTGGCCGCCATCATCGGCTTGACCCGCGGCAGCAGGAACAGCAGCACGGCGCCCAGCAGTACCGCCATGCCGATCTTCATCCAGAGATCCATTGCGCCCTCCTTCACGCCCCGACGCCTGTCGACGCATACAAAGAAGGCCCCTTGCGGTGACAAGGGGCCCGGTTCGCCGGCCTCCCCGGCCCGGTCGGGCCGAGAAGCGATCACCGGCATCAATCGTTCTGGTTCATCCCCAGCAGGCTGAGCAGGTGCACGAACAGGTTGAAGATGTTCAGGTACAGGCTGACGGTCAGCAGCAGGTAGTTGTCCTCGCCGCCGTTCACCATCTGGCCGGTGTCGTAGAGGATAAAGCCGCTCATCAGCAGCACGACCGCCGCGGAGATCGCCATCGACAGCGCCGGGATCTCGAGGAAGATGTTGCCCAGCATGGCCGCGAGCACCACCACCAGGCCGACCACGAGAAAGCCGCCCATGAAGGAGAAGTCACGGCGCGAGACCAGCGCGTAGCCAGACAGGCCGAGGAAGATCGCGCCGGTGCCGCCCAGGGCAGTCATCACGATCTGCCCGCCGTTGGGCAGGGCCAGGTAATGGCTCAGCATCGGCCCCAGCCCGAAGCCCAGCAACCCGGTGATGGCGAACACCACCCCGAGGCCGGCGGCCGAGTGGGCCGTGCGCGGCAGGACGAACCAGACCAGCACCAGTGCGCCGCCCAGGGTGAGCAGGGAGGTCCAGCCGGGCACGCCGGCGAGCAGGGAGACCGTCGCCATCAGCGCCGAGAACAGCAGCGTCAGCGACAGCATCATGTAGGTGTTGCGGATGACCTTGTGGGTCTCGAGCTGGGAGACCCCCGTCTGGACGGTGGCCTGATTCTCGAATGCCATGCAACCTCACCTCGTCTCTGGTAATCATGTGATTCGGATTGAACCCGGAGTATAAGTGCTATGAACTCAGGCGCAATCGCCCGTCCGTCCTGACCCGAAGGAGTGTTCCGTGTCCGACCACGCCATCCATGCCCGCCGCGTCCTGATCACCGGCTGCTCGTCCGGCATCGGCCGGCGGGCCGCCGAGATGCTCGCCGAGCGAGGGCATCAGGTGGTCGCCAGCCTGCGCGCCCCGGCCGACGTGGCCGACTGGCCGCACGCCCACATCCCGGCCGTGGTGCTGGACCTGGATGACCCCGAGTCGATTCGCGCCGGGCATACCGCGGCGGTCGAGGCAGCCGGCGGGCCGATCGAGGCCCTTTTCAACAACGGCGCCTACGGCCAGCCGGGCGCGGTCGAGGACCTGAGCCGCGACACCCTGCGCGCGCAGCTCGAGACCAACCTGCTGGGTACGCTCGAACTGACCAATCTCGTCATCCCGTCGATGCGCGAGGCGGGCTTCGGTCGGATCGTGCAGAACAGCTCGGTGCTGGGGGTGAGCGCGCTGGCCTTCCGCGGGGCCTACGTCGCCTCGAAGTTCGCCCTCGAGGGCCTGAGCGACACGATGCGCCTGGAGCTGGCCGGCAGCGGCATCGACGTTTCCCTGATCGAGCCCGGGCCGATCACCTCGCGCTTTCGCGCCAATGCCCAGCGCGCCTTCGAGGCGAACATCGACTGGCAGCGCTCGGTGCACCGCGCGGCCTACGAGCGCCAGCTCGAGCGACTGAAGAAACCCGGCCCGGCCGCACCGTTCACCCTGCCGCCGGAGGCCGTGGTCCGGCGGGTAATCCACGCGATCGAGTCGCGCCGGCCGAAGGCGCATTACCCGGTGACGGTGCCGACCTACCTGTTCGCCGTGCTCAAGCGCCTGTTGACTACCCGCGCGATGGACCGGGTGCTGGCGCGTGCCTCGGGGGGCGGCAAGCGCTGATGAACGCGCTCGACTCGCCCATCGCTCAGCTCTATGTCCTGATCGAGTGGACGATCCGGCTCGCCGCCCTGTTCATCGTGCCGTTGCGCCGGCCGCCCACCGCCGCGACCGCCTGGTTGCTGCTGCTGTTCTTCCTGCCGATCGTCGGACTGGTCATGTACCTGCTGGTGGGCCGGCCGCGCCTGTCGCGTGACCGCGCCGAGAAGATCGCCCATCTCGCGCAGACCCTGCGGCCGATCACCGAGCGACTGTCACGGGCCGAACCGCAGGGCAGCGGCAACCTGCCGGCGCGCTTCGCGGCGGTGGACCAGATGGTGCGCCGCTGGCGTCAGTTCCCGCTGTTCGACGGCAACCGCATCGGCCTGATCGACTCGATGGACGCCTTCGCCGCGGCACTGGTCGACGGCATCGACCGGGCGACCGATCACGTCCACCTGACCTTCTACATCGCGGCGGTCGACCGGGCCACCGCCCCCGTGTTCGATGCCCTGGAACGGGCGGCCGCCCGCGGCGTGGTGGTGCGGCTGATCGTCGACGACTTCGGCTCGAAGGAGACCATGCGGGGACTGCGACGGCTTGCCCGCCGCGGCATCGCCGTGGGCCGGGCCTTCCCGCGCTCCAAGCTGCCACGCAAGTCGGCCCGTTTCGACCTGCGCAATCACCGCAAGCTGGTGGTGATCGACGGGCAGGTGGGCTACGCCGGCTCGATGAACCTGGTGCACCCGGAATTCCGCCGCGGCCAGTGCTACGAGGACCTGATGCTGCGCATCGAGGGACCGGTCGTGCTCGAACTCCAGGCGATTTTCGCCGGCGACTGGTACCTGGAGACGGGCCTCCTGCTCGACACCGAACGCTATTTCCCGACACCGGTCACCGCCGGGCACGAATCCTGCGTCGGGCTGCCGAGCGGGCCCGAATACCCCGAGCCGCTGCTCCAGCGCCTGCTGCTCGGGCTGCTGCACGCCGCCACCGAGCGGGTCGAGATCGTGACGCCGTACTTCGTCCCGGACGAATCCACCCTCGATGCGCTCAAGGCCGCCGCCCGGCGCGGCGTGCACTGCGAGCTGATCCTGCCCGAGTCGCTCGACCACCCGCTGGTGCAGCTGGCGCAGGAATCCTACTTCGACGAGCTGCTCGAGGCCGGGGTGACCATCCGCCGCCACCCAGCCCGGCTGCTGCACAGCAAGGTCACCCTGTGCGATGGCCGCATCTCGCTGGTCGGCAGCGCCAACCTCGACGTGCGCTCCTCGCTGATCAACGCCGAGTTCGGCCTGTTGTGCTATTCGAGCGAGACGGCCGCGCGACTGGCCGACCAGATCGAACGCTACCGGCGCGACTGCCCTCGGCTGTCCCCGGAGGACTGGCAGGCGCGCGGCCGGGGACGCATCCTGGCGCAGAACCTCGCCCGCCTGACCTCCCCGCTGCTCTGAGCCCACGCCAAGATGGCAGACACAACGAAAAACGGCGCCCGATGGCGGGCGCCGTTCGTTACGGAAGGCCTGACCGCGTGATCAGCGGCTGGCGGCCCGCTGGTCGAGAGCGACCAGCATGCGATCCTGCGCGCGCAGCTCCTTCGACAGCTCGCGCGCGGCGACCAGCTCCTGCTCGTCCATCTCGCCGAGGAACGATTGCATCAGCTCGTCGGCAGCCCGGTGGCCGTTTTCCACCATCGGGCTCAATAGGCCGTAGGCGGCCACGTAGTCCGGCTCGTCCAGACCCAGGCCGTGGGCGTACATCATGCCGAGGTTGTAGCGCGCCACGGTGTGACCCTGAGCGGCGGCCTCGCGGTACCAGTGCAGGGCCTTGTCGTAGTCCGGCTCGACGCCCTCTTCGCCGAGGTAGAGTGCGGCGAGGTTGCTCTGCGCCCGGGCGTAACCCTTCTCGGCGGCCCGCTCGAACCACTCGAGCGCCTTGGCCCGGTCGCGCTCCACGCCCTGGCCCTCGAAGTACATGGTGCCGACCGCCAGCTGGCTCGGGGCGAAGCCGGCATCGGCCGCCGCGCGATACCAGCGCATGCCGAGCTCGTGGTTCGTCTCGACCATCTTGCCGTTGCAGTACATGTGACCCAGCACGTACTGGGCGAAGATGTCGCCCTTCTCGGCCTTGGGGAGCCAGTGCTCGACCCCGCCGTTCTCGTAGAGATCCTGCGCGACCGCCGCGGGGACGTCGGCCGCCTGCGCCGACAGCGGCACGGCGAGGCCGCCGGCCGCCAGCGAAAAGGCCACCGCCCGTGCCAGCCGGCCGGCGCCGAATGTGTTGATGCGTTCCATGATCCCTGCCCTCGTTCTGCTCCGATACCTGGGGAACCCCTGCACGAATGCCGAACCCCGCAGAGCGGTATGGCATTCGTGCAGCGGCTCCGTCAACTAAGCATGCCCACGAAAAGGTGGAAATTCAATCACAAAATGTCACGCCGAGTGACTGATTTCGCAGGAAAAAATATCACCGCAATCGCATATCCGCGCATCAGCACATCGTGATGGAACGCGGCTCGGCAACGAGGTCAGTGGGCGATCGCCAGCTGGAAGGCAAACATCACCATGAACGACAGCACCACCACCGTCCCCACACGCCCGGCCGACAGCCCGCGGTTGGCGTCGGGCAGCAGCTCGGCGAACACCATCCAGATCATCGCCCCGGCCGCCAGACCCAGGCCGATCGGCAGGAAGGGCTCGAAGGCGGTCACGAACAGGTAGGCCGGGATCGCCATCAACGGCTGCGGCAGGCTGGAGAAGATCGCCCAGCCCGCCGCCTGCCAGACCGGCACGCCGCGCGGCACCAGCACCAGGGCGATCGCCAGCCCCTCCGGGATGTTGTGCACGGCGATCGCCGCCGTGATGAACATTCCCAGTTCCTCGCCACCGCCGTAGGAGACCCCGACGCCGACGCCCTCGGCGAAGGAATGGATCGTCATCACGCCGACGATCATCAGGGCCTTCTTGGCATCCGCCGCCTGCAGGTCGCTGACGTCCGGGGTGTGGTGCCGATCGAGCCAGCGATCGGCCAACACCACCAGCACCAGCCCCGAGGCCATCCCCGCGAGCGTCCGCCAGGAACCGATCGCGCTGCCCTCGGCAACCAGGCTGTGGCTGGCCGCCAGCATCAGGCCCGCCGCCATCGCCGCGCCGGCCGCGAGCCAACGCTCGTCCACGTGCCGGGCGAACGCGAGCGGGATGGCGCCCAGCCCGGTGGCCAGCGCCGTGATCAACGCGGCGATAAAGACCGTCAGCAGACTGACCTCAAGCACCATGATCGGGCCCTGATGAGCGAATGTCGGTTGACCCTAGATCGTCGACCGCCCTAAATCCACGCATTACCTTGAGCCCGCCGACGGCCAACCGAGATCCAGCTCCCCCAGCGGCTGCGCCTCCCGGGCCTCGAGCCCCGAACAGGTCACACCCAGCAGCCGAATCGGCCGGCGACCGGCCTCGGTGTCATCGAGCAATCCCGGCAAGGCACCCAGCAACTCGCCCGCCGACGACAACGGTCGAGTGAAGGTGCGCCGGCGGGTGATCTGGACGAAATCCGCGTACTTCACCTTGAGCGTGACCGTGCAGGCGACCAGCTCGCGCGCCGCCAGGTCGCGGGCCACGCGCTCGGCCAGCGGCGGCAGGGCCGCCTCGACCGCCTCGCGGCCGACCAGGTCGTTCGGATAGGTGGTCTCGTGACCGAGCGACTTGCGCTCGCGCCGGCTCTGCACGGGGCGCTCGTCGATGCCGCGCGCGATCTGGTAGTAGTGCCGTCCGGCCTTGCCGAACCATTCGACCAGCTCGTGCAGCTCGTGGCGGCGCAGGTCGCCGCCGGTGTGGATACCGCGGGCCTTCATGCGTCGCTCGGTGGCCGGGCCAACGCCGTGAAAGTCGCCCACCGGCAGGTCCTGGATGAATCCGGGCGCGGCCTCGGGGTCGATCAGGTAGAGCCCGTCGGGCTTGTCCACGTCGGAGGCGAGCTTGGCGAGAAACTTGTTGTAGGACACGCCCGCCGAGGCGACCAACCCGGTGGTCTCGCGTATCGCCGCCTTGATCTCGCGCGCCATCAGGGTGGCCGATCCGCGACAGGCCGGACTGTCGCTGACGTCGAGGTACGCCTCGTCGAGCGAAAGCGGCTCGATCCGCTCGGTGTAGCGCCGGAATACCTCGTGGATCTGGCGCGAGACCGCGCGGTAGACATCGAAGCGCGGCCGCAGGAAGACCACCTCCGGGCAGGCGCGTGCCGCGCGCGCCGCCGGCATGGCCGAATGGATGCCGAACCGACGCGCCTCATAGCTCGCCGCCGCGACCACGCCTCGCCCGGCCGGGTCCCCCCCGACCACCACGGGCCGCCCGCGCAACTCGGGCCGGTCGCGCTGCTCGACCGAGGCATAGAAGGCATCCATGTCGACGTGGATGATCTTGCGCATCGCCGTCTTCCCGCGCCGCCTCAGCGCGGCCGTCCGGCCCGCTGGGCCCGTTGAGCCAGTTCGGCCCGGTTACGCCCGGCTGCCTTGGCGCGGTACATCGCCCGATCGGCCGCGCGCACCAAGTCATCGCCGGTGACCGCATGGTCGGGGTAGAGGGTCACGCCGATACTCGCCGAGACGGCCACCGTCTGTCCCTCGACCCCGATCGGCTCGGCCAGCGACCGGCAGAGCGCCCCGGCGACCGCCAGGGCCTCGTCGCTGTCGCCGACGGCGTGCAGGAGGACGACGAACTCGTCGCCGCCCAGTCGCCCCACCAGGTCGGATTCGCGCACGCCGGCCAGCAGCCGCCGGGCGGTGGTCAGCAGCACCTCGTCGCCCGCGGCATGGCCGAGTCGATCGTTGATGGGCTTGAACTCGTCGAGGTCGATGAACAGCAGGGCTTCCTTCTCGCCGTGGCGCGCGGCCAGGCGCAATGCCTGCTCGAGATGCTCGAAGAACAGCGCGCGGTTGGGCAGGCCGGTGAGCGCGTCGTGCTGGGCGAGATGACGGATGCGCTCCTCCATGGCACGGCGCTCGGTGATGTCGCGGGCGATGCCCAGAAAGGCGGTGACCTGGCCGTCATCGTCGCGCAGCGGCGCGGCGTTGCTGGTGTGCCAGCGCCAGCCATCGTCGCGGTGGCGCACCCGGTACTCGATGCCGCCGCGCGGCTCGCCACTGCCCAGCACCTCCTCGAGAAACGCGAGACACCGCGGCAGGTCGTCCGGGTGGAGGTAATCGCGGATGTGCGTGCCCACCACGTCCTCGACGGCATGACCGAGCGACGTGACCCAACTGGGAGAGACGTAGCTGAGCACCCCGTCGGGGGTCAGGGTGTAGATGATGTCGTTGGCGTTCTCGACCAGTTGGCGGAAGCGGGTCTCGCTCCGCCAGACCTCCGCCTCGAGCGCCTTGCGCCGGGAGATGTCGTTGACGTAGCCGGTCCAGATGATCGTGCCGTCGGCCAGCCGCTGGGGCAGGTCGTTGGCCTCGACCCAGCGCAGGCTTCCGTCACGATGCCGCATGCGAAATTCCCCCTGCCAGGGCGTCAGCGACTCGCCGTGGGCGATGCTTTCGCCGATGACCCGCTCGTAGTCCTCCGGGTGGATTCGATCGAGCAGGGCGCCCGCATCGGCAAGCACCTCGGCCTGACTGACCCCGAACATCACCTCGACGCGCTCGCCGACGAACAGAAAGCGCCAATCGTCGCCGCCCGACCAGCTCAGCTGGTAGACAAAGCCCGGCAGATGCGGCGCGACCGTCTGCAGCTGCTGGGCGAAGTCGCGACTCCAGGTGATATCCCGGGCCGAGCCGAGCAGTTCGATCACCTCGCCACGCCCGTCGCGCAACGGACTCAACTGGACCTGCCAGCTGCGACTGCCGCTGGGCACATCGAGGATCGATTCGATCAGGGCCGGCTCGCCGCTGGCGAAACACCCGGCGTACACGGCCTCGAGAGGCGCGGCCTGATCGACGGGCAGCAGCTCGCGCGGCGTCTTGCCCACGATCTGTTCGCGGGAAAGCCCGGTGTCACGCAACAGGGCGGCGTTGACTTCGCGATAGACGAAATCGCCGTCGGCCCGACGCCCGATCACGAAGAGCACGTCCTGAGACTGCTCGAAACAGGCCTGGTAGGAATCTTGCGGCATTGCTGCCCTCATTATCCGCCCGCACTGGATGTGCCGAGTATGGGCAGTATGCGGCCAACCACGGGGGGACAAAACACGGCGCGGGAACGGTGCCCGATACCCGCAACGAAAAACCCCCGATCCGGGGATCGGGGGTTTGACGGAAAACTGTGGTGGCCAGAGAGCCCCCTGAAATGCCCCCGTGTCTTATTGTTTTTACTCGCTTTCCCTATCACCCCCTCGAACCTGTCCCCTCGATTGTCCCCCACGACCACGACGACTGCCGACCCATTTTTCGACGACCCGCCTCGCACCGAACAGGCACGCCTCGCCGGTTTAGCAAGCCTGGTTAAACTACTAGGCGGACTGAGTCCACGCTCGAATATCGGCTATCCGGCGATGGCAATGCGTCGTCTCAGGTACAGTTCCAGCCTAAGCCACCCAGGGACTGGGCGCGACATGTCAACAGTGACCGTTCTTCTATGGACGCCACCGCGAGACACAAAGTAGTCAAGGCGAGCACGCACGACGTGTGCACCACTTCCGCGACAAGACAGCAGACACAATGAACGCAGTAGAGATCGAATCGGCCATCACAGACCTGGCCTCTAAACCTTTCGACTCAAACGAGTTCCCATACGCTTTTCTGGAAGCCTTTGGGAACAAGGCGACCACAATTAAGCGCCTGAGATCGGGGAGCACCAACAAGTCTGACCTTGGCGGGGTGCTACAAACCAACAATATCCATATCGCCGTCGCAGACACAGGCGCCGTCAACGAAACACTAACCGCGCTCAAAGACAGCCCAGCCACGGCACGCTACAAAGTGCGTTACGTCCTGGCCACCGACGGCGAAGACTTTGAGGCAGAAGATCTCCAGACAGGCGAGACCGCCGCCTGCGCATACGAGAACTTCCCGGATCACTTCGGCTTCTTCCTACCCCTCGCCGGCATCAGTACCGTCAAACAGGTGCGCGACAGTTCCTTTGATATTCGCGCCACCAGCCGGCTCAACCGTTTGTATGTCGAACTACTCAATGACAATCCGGAGTGGAGCACAGAAGCACAGCGCCATGAAATGAACCATTTCATGGCGCGGCTGATCTTCTGTTTCTTCGCCGAAGACACCGATATCTTCGAAGGCAGCGGCCTGTTTACCGACACCATTGCGCAGATGAGCGCACGAGATTCCGCCAACACCCATGAGGTGATCAGCGAAATCTTCCGCGCCATGAACATCAAGCAGGCAGAGCGGTCGGCAGCCGGCATCCCTCGCTGGGCGGACGGCTTCCCCTATGTGAATGGCGGGCTTTTTTCGGGCAGTCTGAAGGTGCCACGCTTCAGCAAGATTGCGCGCGCCTACCTATTGCATATCGGAAGCCTGGACTGGACCCAGATCAACCCCGACATCTTCGGTTCGATGATCCAGGCAGTCGCGGACGATGACGAGCGCGGCACTCTGGGCATGCATTACACGAGCGTGCCCAACATCCTAAAAGTTCTGAATCCGTTATTCCTAGATGACTTAAGCAAACAGCTTTCAGAAGCCGGCGACAACTCTAGAAAACTACTCAACCTGCGCAACCGCATGGCCAGAATTCGCGTCTTCGACCCAGCGTGTGGCAGTGGAAACTTCCTGGTTATCGCTTACAAACAAATGCGCGCCATAGAAGCAGAGATAAACAAACGCCGGGGAGAGATAAACCGTCCTACCGAAATTCCTCTGACCAACTTTCGCGGCATTGAGCTGCGGGATTTCTCAGCTGAGATCGCTCGGCTGGCCCTAATCATTGCCGAATACCAATGCGACCTGCATTACCGCGGGAAAAGGCTCGCTTTAGCCGAGTTTCTCCCCCTTAGTTCGGATAACTGGATTGTATGCGGTAACGCCCTGAGACTGAATTGGCTTGGCATATGTCCGCCCGCAGGAACGGCGGTAAAGCTCCATGCGGATGATCTGTTTGGTTCTCCACTGGATCAGGCCGAGATCAACTTCGAGAACGAAGGTGGGGAGACATATATTTGTGGCAACCCGCCTTATTTGGGCTCGACGTGGCAGTCAGCAGAGCAGAAAGACGACTTGCGCCGAATTTTTGAAGGGCGCACAAAAACGTGGAAAACGCTCGATTATGTTGCTGGTTGGCTTATGAAGGCCGCCGACTATGGACTACACACACCGACAGTCTCAGCTTTCGTGGCGACTAACTCGATTAGCCAAGGCCAACAAGTTTCTTTTTTATGGCCCCTTATTCTTGGGACAGGCCACAGAATCGCATTTGCCCACAGAAGCTTCAAGTGGGCCAACCTTGCGAGTTATAACGCAGGGGTCACGGTTGTGATCATTGGAATAGCAAGAACAAATCGCCAGGCAGCTATATTCAGCGAAGACTCAGAAGGAAAAACCGTCCGGAAAAACGCCGACAACATTAACCCCTACCTCATCTCGGGCGATAACGTAATTGTCGAAAAAGCCATGAAGCCACTAACCGAAGTTGGGATTATGGATTTCGGAAACAAAGCGGACGACGGCGGCCACCTGACTTTGACTCCAACCGAAGTCGAAGACCTTGGCTTAACGAAAGAACAAAAATCCAAATTCATAAAAAGATTCATCGGATCTAAAGAGCTAATCAAAGGAGAGCCGCGGAATTGCCTTTGGATAGAAGACGAACAACTCGAAGAAGCGCGCTCTATTCCGTCGCTTAGAGCGCAGATTGAAAAAGTCCGGCAAGCTCGCCTAAAAAGCAAGGACGCGTACGCTCGCAGTCTTGCTGCACGCCCCCATCAATTTAAGACGCCTCGCAGCGCTAAATCATCGGTGATTGTCACGCCCCGCGTTAGCTCCGAGAACCGCCCATTTCTTCCAGTGGACTATCTTTCCGCCGGAGCGATTATCGGCGACAGAAACTTCGCTCTCTACGACGCCCCTCTTTGGAACATGGCCTTGATCGCCTCTCGCATGCATTGGATATGGATTGGCACGGTCTGCGTCCGTTTGGAAATGCGTTTTTCTTACTCCAACACTCTTGGCTGGAACACTTTCCCTCTTCCCACTTTGACTGAGAAAAATAAGGCTGACCTGACTCGCTGTGCAGAAAACATACTACTGGCAAGGGAAGCCCACTTCCCTGCCACCATTGCCGATCTCTACGATCCGGAAAAAATGCCAGCCGACCTGCGCGAGGCACATGAGCGAAACGACGAAGTACTGGAGCGAATCTACATAGGTCGGCGCTTCAAGAACGACACCGAGCGGCTGGAAAAGCTGTTCGAGCTGTACACAGAAATGACGGCCGAGGAGAACAATACGGGGAAGGCCAAGGCATGAGTGAACTAATCCTTTACACCACGGAGGATGGCCAAACCGAGCTCCACCTCCGAGCGGAGTCTGACAGCATCTGGTTGAGCCAGTTGGAAATCGCCGAGCTTTTCCAGACCACCAAGCAGAACATATCCCTTCACGCGAAAAACATATTTGAGGACAAAGAGTTAACTCCAGAGGCAACTGTCAAGGAATCCTTGACAGTTCAAGCTGAAGGCGAACGTCAGGTGAAGCGACGGATCAGTTACTACAACCTGGACCTGATCCTTGCCATCGGCTACCGGGTGCGTTCGCCACGAGGCGCGCAGTTCCGGCAATGGGCGAGCACTCACCTCAAGGAGTTCCTGCTCAAGGGTTTCGTGATTGATGACGAGCGACTGAAAAACGCTGGGGGTTGGGACTACTTTGACGAGCTACTGGAGCGCATCCGGGACATCCGGGCTTCTGAGAAGCGCTTCTACCAGAAAGTCCGTGACCTGTTCGCTCTGAGCTCTGACTACACAGCTCGCGAAAAAGAGACCGCTCAGTTCTTTGCCGAGGTACAAAACAAGCTGCTCTACGCCACCACGGGCCACACCGCTGCAGAGCTAATTGTGAAGCGTTCAGACCCTAGCCAGCCCAATATGGCCTTGACCAATTGGAGTGGGGCGCGAGTGCGCAAGCAGGATGTCATCGTCGCCAAGAATTACCTGAGTGCGGACGAGATCGACACACTCAACCGGCTTGTGGTGATCTTCCTCGAGCAGGCCGAGTTACGAGTCAAGCAGAAGCAAAAGCTGACCCTCGATTTCTGGCGCAACAACGTCGACAAAATGTTGGACTTCAACGACCAACCGATCCTTAAAGGTGCGGGCTCAGTGAGCCGAGAGAACATGGAAAAAATCGTTCGTGAACGTTATGAGGCTTTCGACCAGCAACGGCGTATCGCAGAGGCGGCGGCAGCCGATGCCGCTGATCTGAAAGAGATCGAACAACTGGAAAAAGAACTCAGACACAAGGGCAAGAAGTCCTAACAGGTACCGCTCTATGACAAAGACCGTCCCGTCAGTTTCCGTCAACTATGCAAGCAATGGCAGCTCTACCGAGTCCAACGCGCTGGGCATGCGCCCCATGCAGGAGCGCGCCTATGAGCGACGTGGCGAGCAGTACCTGCTGATCAAGTCCCCGCCGGCATCGGGCAAGAGCCGGGCTCTAATGTTCATAGCGCTGGATAAGCTCCACAACCAAGGCCTCAAGCAGGCGATTATCGTGGTGCCGGAGAAATCCATCGGGTCCAGCTTCAATGACGAGCCGCTCAGCGACCATGGCTTCTGGGCCGACTGGCACGTGGAGCCAAAATGGAACCTGTGCAACGCCCCAGGATCGGACAATGGCGGCAAGGTGAAGTCATTGGGGGCATTCCTTGCCAGTGACGACCAGGTGCTGGTCTGCACCCACGCCACTTTCCGCTTTGCGGTCGATCAGTTTGGTGTTGGCGCCTTCGACAACCGACTGATTGCTGTGGACGAATTCCACCACGTCTCGGCGAACCCCGACAATAAACTGGGCGCCCATTTGGGTGAGTTTATTGCTCGTGACCAGGTTCACATTGTCGCAATGACAGGGTCCTATTTCCGGGGTGACGCCGAAGCCGTGCTGCACCCTCAGGACGAGGAGCGCTTCGATACGGTCACCTACACCTATTACGAACAGCTCAACGGATATCAGTACTTAAAGCAGCTCGACATCGGTTACTACTTTTACTCTGGCTCCTACGCCGACGACATACTCGAGGTGCTCGACCCTGCCGAGAAGACCATCGTTCATATCCCGAACGTGAATTCCCGGGAGAGCACGAAAGATAAGATCCGGGAGGTCGAGCACATCCTCGAAGAGCTGGGGAAATGGCAAGGCACCGATCCAAAGACGGGGTTCCAATTGGTGAGGACGCCAAATGGCCGCGTATTGAGAATCGCAGACCTGGTTGACCCAGAGCACCAGAGCCGCCTCCAGGAAAGCCTCCGCTCGCCCTTGATGAAAACCGACCGGGACTATGTCGACATCATTATCGCCCTCGGCATGGCCAAAGAAGGATTCGACTGGGTCTGGTGTGAGCATGCCCTGACCGTTGGCTATCGCTCCAGCCTGACGGAGATCGTGCAAATCATCGGCCGCGCGACACGTGACGCACCGGGCAAGAGCAAAGCGCGATTTACCAACCTGATCGCCGAACCGGACGCCGCCGAACAAGCGGTGACTGAGGCGGTTAATGACACGCTTAAAGCGATTGCAGCCAGTCTTTTGATGGAGCAGGTGCTAGCACCTCGCTTCGAGTTCAAGGCCAAAAACCCCACCAGCGGTCCTCAAGAGGGCTTCGACTACGGGGAAGACGGCTACGACCCGGAGAAATGCAACGTCGGCGTTAATGAGGAAACCGGACAGTTCCAGATCGAGGTGAAGGGGCTTGCGGAGCCCAAAAGCGATGAAGCGAGCCGAATTTGCCGTGAAGACCTCAATGAGGTGATTGCAAGCTTCGTGCAAGACAAAACCACCGTCGAGCGGGGGTTGTTCGACGAGGAACTGGTGCCCGAGGAGCTCACCCAAGCTCGCCTGGGCAAGATCATTAAGGACCGCTACCCCGACCTTGGCGATGAGGATCAGGAGGCCGTCAGACAGCATGCCATCGCTGCACTGAACATTACTCAGCGAGCCAAACAATTGCTGGAAGATGAGGGCGAGAGCGAAAGCGGTGACGAGCCTAAGCCCAACACCTCGCTGATCGCCGGCGTTCGCAAGTTTGCAATGGATGTTCGGGATCTCGATATCGACCTAATCGACCGCATCAATCCCTTCAGCGAGGCCTACGCCATCCTTGCCAAAACGATGAGCGAGGACAGCCTGAAGCAGGTTGCTGCAGCAATATCTGGAAAACGAACCACTTTGACGCCGGACGAGGCCAAAGACCTCGCACTCAGAGCGCTTAAGTTCAAAAAAGAGCGTGGACGCTTGCCGTCAATCAGTGCGACAGATGCGTGGGAGAAACGCATGGCCGAAGGCGCAGCTGCATTCGTCAGGTTCAAAGATGAGGGGCGTTATGACTGATCTGGACGATTTGCGCACAGAGCTAGATGAGTTCGCGCAGCCCAAGAAGAACAAGAGCCACTCCGCTCGTGAGGAGCGGATAATGGCGGGTTTCGAGGAAATTCAACGCTTTGTCGAGGAGCATGGTCATCCGCCAGAGCATGGCGAAGACAAAGACATTTTCGAGCGACTTTACGCAGTACGACTCGACCGCATCAGATCTCTCGAGGAATGTCGGACCCTCGTTGGCCCGATGGACCATCAGGGGCTTCTCGACGAGAAAGCTGCTATCCAAACCGACCCCGATGAGTCGATTGACGACGAAACCTTGCTCGCTGAACTAGCAGGCGCTGCCGGAGCATCCGATCTGACTGAGCTTCGTCATGTCCGGTCTCGTGCCGAAGTCCGTGCCGCAGAAGAAGTCGCCAACCGGGAAGCGTGTGAAGACTTTGATCTGTTCAAACCGCTATTTGATCAAGTAGAAACGGATCTCAAGTCCGGGCTGCGAAAAACAGTGCGCTTCGGCCAAGATGCTGGCATCAACCAAGGTGAGTTTTTCATCCTAAGCGGTCAGACAGTGTTTGTCGCAGAGAAGGGTGACGAATTTGCGACCCCGCAAGGGCACCCCGACGCACGACTGCGGGTTGTCTTTTCCAATGGAACCGAAAGCAACCTATTGCTTCGCTCACTTCAACGAGCCTTATACAAGGACGAAGCCGGTCGCCGAATCACGGACGCCGACAGCGGCCCCCTCTTCAGTGAATCTTGGGAAGAAGAAGACGTTGAAAGTGGAACGATCTACGTCCTGCGCAGCCTATCGGAGCACCCATTTGTCGCCGAGCACCGGGAGCTCGTCCACAAGATTGGGGTGACCGGCGGCAAGGTGGAAACCCGTCTCGCCAATGCGCCTCATGACGCCACCTACCTTCTGGCCGACGTCGAAGTCGTTGCCACCTACAAGCTCGCCGGCATTAACCGACGCAAACTGGAAGCCCTGTTCCATCGCATCTTTGCGCCAGCTCAACTCGACCTGACAATTCAAGACCGGTTCGGACACCCGGTGAAACCCAGAGAATGGTTTTTGGTGCCATTGCATGTGATTGATGAGGCAGTCAAGCGGATTCAGGACGGATCTATTACGGAAGTCCTTTATGACCCTGCCACAGCACAGCTAAAAAGCTAGAGAATGAGGGTGGCTCGGCCCGAATCGGGTATCCGGATTAAGTGGTAGATGGAGCCCCCTTGCTCCTTCGAACCCTTAACTCTCCCAGAAGGTTGATAGATCGACGCCGTAGTTTTTCTCAGGCTCGGGAAGACCCATGCTGTAGGTCATGGTGGCCTTGCCCAGGAAGGGGGATTCCTTGATCTGCGGCACCTTCTTCTTGTGCTTGGTGGTGTAGAGCATCCGGGCCCGCATCACCTCGAATGAGTAGCCCCGGCCATCGCGGTTCTTGTCCTTGGCCAGCCGATTGATCGACTCCGTGAAGGCGTTGGTGATTGGGGTGTCGGTTTCGAAGTAGGCCAGCACCTCCTCGCGCCATCCGCTGACGGCGCTGACGAGATCCTTCCACACCTCTTTCTGCCCCTGTGGAATGTCGTCAATCCAGCGGGCCAGCGCCTTTTCGGCATCACGCCGGGTGGTGCTGTCCCAGATGTGGTAGAACCGCTCCTTGTGCTCGTAGGCCGCCAGGAGCTGAGGGAAGGCCCCTGTCCATGTCTCCATGATAAGCCGCTCGCGATCTGAAACGTCGTGGGCACGCTTCAGCAGGATCTTCCTATCGCCCTTGAGGGTCCGCCGCTGGTTTGGCTTCAGATCCTTCCTGAGTCCCTTACGCACCTTCTCCAGGGCTTCGTTGGCCATCCGCACCACATGGAACTTATCGACCACAATGCGAGCCTGCGGCAGTACCGCCTGGACAGCACGGCGGTAGGGTTTCCACATATCCATGCTGACGATCTCGACCTGGTGGCGCTCGGTCATGCTCATGAGGCGCCTCGTCACCGCGTCCTGCTGGCGACCGGGCAGCAGGTCCAGTAGGGTACGCTCCTCCAGGTTGGTCAGGATGCAGCGGTAGCGGCGGTTCAGGTACAGCTCGTCGATCCCCAGGCAGCGGGGTGTCTCGAAACGATGCCAGGCTGCCAGGAACTCAGCCTTCTTCTTGAATATCTCGCGGACAGTCTTCTCGTCGAGGCCCGTGGTATCAGCCACGTAGGCGTAGGGGTGATTGAAGGCTTCCTTCTCGACGTGGTTGTAAAGCCTCCGCGTCATGCGGTGATCGTCTACCATTTCCGGAAGAGCTGGCCGGAACGTCCTTCCACACGCCCGGCAGGTGTAGCGGCGACGGACCACCCAGAGGGTGACCCGCTTTCCGTGGATGGGTAGGTCGCGATAGGCCACATCGCGCTTGCCGAACCTGACAAACTCACTCTCAACGCCGCATTCCTCGCAAGCTAGAGGCTCAGGAGCTTCGACCTGGTAGTGGAGATCATGCTCTTCCATCTTGGTGCCTAGGACGTGGTACTCGGGAAGGTGAAGGATGTTGTCAGGCAAGCTAGCCATGCAAACTTTCCTTGTCGACATGGTCCATAGATGATCGCGACTCTTTGACCGCGTTGTTTTCAACGAACTGAAGGTGAGTTACTCCCTTGGGTCTTCTGCTTCTCTGAGCCCTTCATGCAATGACGCAATTAGCGGGCAAGTGATATTGCCTTGTTGTGCATGGCATCTGTCGACCATTTCGCTCAGCACCTTCTCAATTCTTTCAAGCCTGTCGATCTTCTCGCGAACGTCCCCTAACTTGTGCTCTGCGAGAGCACTGGCTTCTTGACAGTGGGCGCCATCTTCCAGCCGAAGTAGGTCACTGATCTCATCCAGACTAAAGCCCAGCTGCTGCGCCGTTTTCACGAACGTCAACCTGTCGATATCGGCGGCACTATAGCGTCGAATACCTCCGGGAGGGCGTTCGGGCTCCGATAATAGCCCTCGTCGCTGGTAATAGCGGATTGTCTCGACATTGACGCCGGCCGCCTTGGCCAGGCCGCCAATGGTCATGGTGTCCGCCACTTTATCTGCATGTCTCTTCATGATGCTTGACTCCGTACCAAGCTACGGAAGTAACCTTATCGTAGCTCCCCCCATCCCGAAAGGAGAATCGTCAATGCGGACATCTAAAACGGGGCGAGGGCCCCTGGCCGCCGGAGGAGTCGCGGCCCTCCTGGCCTCGGCGTGTTGCCTCGGCCCGCTGGTGCTGATCACGCTGGGCGTTTCCGGCGCCTGGATCAGCAATCTGGCGGCGTTGGAGCCCTATCGCCCGCTCTTTATCGGCGTCGCGCTGGTGGCGATGTTCTTCGCCTGGCGTCGCGTCTTTCGGCCAGTGGAAAAGTGCCAGCCGGGAGAGGTGTGTGCCGTGCCACGGGTCAGGACGGGCTACAAGGCGATCTTCTGGCTCGTATCGCTGCTGGTGCTAATCGCCCTGGTATTCCCCTACATCTTGCCCCTGTTCTATTAAAAGGAGATCTACCATGAAAGCTCGTTTCGCCTTCATCGCGCTACTCGCCCTGCTCAGCACGCCCGCCTTAGCGGCCCTGCAGACCGTGACGCTGTCGGTGCCGGGCATGACCTGTGCCGCCTGCCCGATCACCGTCAAGGCCGCCCTCAACAAGGTGGACGGCGTCTCGCAAGTCGACGTGAGCTACGCGGATCTGGAGGCCGTGGTCACCTTTGACGACGCCCGAACGTCGGTGGAGGCATTGACCGAGGCCACCATCAACGCTGGGTATCCATCAACCCCGACATCCTCGCAAGCGGATCGAGAGTGATCATGAAGAATCCCAAGCCCCTGCTGCGCGTGAGCGTGATCGGCACCGTCCTGGTGGCATTGTGCTGCTTTACGCCGATCCTGGTGATCCTGCTTGGCACGGTGGGCCTGGCGGGGCTGACGGGCTATCTCGACGTTGTGTTATTGCCGGCCCTGGCCTTCTTCATCGGCCTGACCATTTATGCGATTTGGCGTAAGAAGCAGTTCGACGCCTGTTGTGACAACGGCTCTATCAAATCAAGGAATACGCCCCCTGAGTGACATCAAGCAGCTGCACATCGCGGTCATCGGGTGAGTTGTTTACGAGCTTGCCCGCCACGGTGAAGGAATAAGCGTGAAAGATTCGCAGAAATTTTTAAGCGTCGTGCTTGGCACCGGGTTGATGGTGCTGTGTTGCGCCGCGCCAATCGCCCTGGTGCTATTCGGTACGGCGGGCCTGGCCGCGTTGGCAGGCTATCTCGATTACCTGCTGTTTGCCGCCCTGGCCATCGGCTTACCTCTCTACGCGCGATACCACAAGCGGAAGCAGGATGCCGGCTTTACTAATGAAGACTCGGAGAAACGTGATGATTGAACTCAACGTGAGTGGCATGACCTGTGACCGCTGTGCGGATCATGTCAGGGAAGCCCTGGAGAAGCTGCCCGGCGTGCAGTCGGTGGAGGTATCCTATCCTCAGGGGACGGCATCGGTAGCCGTTGATCCGGAGACACCGGCCTCGGCGTTGACGTTTGCCGTGACCCGACTTGGCTACCAAGCTCGACTGGCCAACAGTGGGCCCACTTCCCCGGCAGGCGCATCGGTGTCCAAGGGCCGTGATGAAGACGCCCCGCACATCGCGGTGATCGGCAGCGGCGGCGCCGCCATGGCGGCGGCCCTGAAAGCCGCCGAGCGCGGCGCCCGGATCACCCTGATCGAACGCGGCACCGTCGGCGGTACCTGTG
Organism: Guyparkeria hydrothermalis; assembly: GCF_023555375.1. Taxonomy (GTDB): domain Bacteria; phylum Pseudomonadota; class Gammaproteobacteria; order Halothiobacillales; family Halothiobacillaceae; genus Guyparkeria; species Guyparkeria hydrothermalis. The sequence continues at coordinate 145,060 of NZ_JAJSEE010000003.1, read as the reverse complement.
TCAATACAGGCTGTGTGCCTTCGAAGATCATGATTCGCGCGGCCCATATTGCCCACTTGCGTACGGAAAGTCCCTTCGATGCAGGCCTGAGCGCCCAGGCGCCGGTGGTGGATCGGGCCAAGCTGCTCGAGCAGCAGCAGCGACGTGTCGAGGAACTGCGTGACGCCAAGTACGAGGGGATTCTGCGCGACCACCCGGCCATCACGGTCCTGCACGGCGAGGCCCGGTTTATCGATGCCCATAGCCTGATGGTCAAGCTGAACGAGGGCGGCGAGCAGGTCGTCCACTTCGACCGCGCCTTAATCGGTACTGGCGCCCGACCGGCAGTACCGCCGATCCCGGGTCTTGCCGACACCCCCTACCTGACCTCTACCAGTGCGCTGGCCCTGGACACCCTTCCCGAGCGGCTGATTGTGATCGGCGCCTCGGTGGTGGCCCTGGAACTGGCCCAGGCCTTCGCCCGGCTGGGCAGCCGGGTCACGGTGCTGGCCCGCAGCCGCCTGCTCTCCCAGGAAGACCCGGCGGTAGGGGATGCGGTGGAGGCGGCGTTTCGCCGCGAGAGCATCGAGGTCCTCAAGCAGACCCAGGCGAGCCGCGTGGACTACACCGACAATGAATTCATTGTCGACACCAACGCCGGCACCTTGCGGGCGGATCAACTGCTGGTGGCCACCGGACGGACACCCAATACCGAGGCCCTGAACCTGGCGAGCCTCGGCGTGGAAACCGCACGTGGGGCGATTCTGGTCGATGAGCATCTGCACACCACGGTGCCGGGGCTCTATGCCGCCGGTGACTGCACCGATCAGCCGGAGTTCGTCTATGTCGCCGCCGCCGGGGGCAGCCGGGCTGCCGTCAACATGACCGGGGGCGAAGCCACCCTGGACCTGAGCGCCATGCCGGCGGTGATCTTCACCGACCCCCAGGTGGCCACCGTCGGCCTGACGGAAGCCGAGGCCATCGAGCAAGGCTTCAGCGTCGATACCCGCGAGCTGGACCTGGAAAACGTGCCGCGTGCGCTGGTGAATTTCGACACCGGTGGTTTCATCAAGCTGGTGGCCGAACGCGACTCGGGCCGGTTGCTGGGGGTGCAGGCGGTGGCGGGGGAAGCCGGTGAGCTGATCCAGACGGCGGTGATGGCGCTACGCGCACGCATGACCGTACACGACATCGCCAATGAGCTATTTCCCTACCTGACCATGGTGGAAGGGCTCAAGCTCTGTGCCCAGACTTTCACCAAGGATGTGACGCAGTTGTCCTGCTGTGCCGGGTGAACGATATGAGCGCGACCGTGGTGCCACTGGGCGGCGGCACCACGGGTTTTGGGCATGGACACCACAGGGAGCTCTGTCACGATGAACACGACACTACCCGATTGCGGGATGATGGGGGCGATGGGCTGGATAATGCCAGTGATCGGAATTGCCCTACTATTGCTGCTGGTCCTGGGCATCGCCTGTTTGGTGAAGTATCTGCTCTCTAGCAAGTGAGCGTACTGAGCGAGCCATCAACCAGCTAATCCGTTGTGGGTTGAGTTTGTCGGCCACCTTTCTCTCTCGCATACCAACCAGATAATCCGGATACCCCCCGAATCAAGCCCAGCCGCCTCACTCATCCGTGCGATTGCTTTGCCGATTTCTTCGCTCATAAACCCGGTCAGCCCATGGGCCGATGACGTATCGCATGAGCAGAATGATCGAAATCGCAACCAGCGCCGTCCACACAATCGCCCACGAAAGATCGCTCATCGCTGTTCCTCTCTAAACGCCACAAAACGAGTCTAGCCCAGTCAAACCGCCTCATAAGAACGATCCCAGCACAAACAGAAAAACCCACCAGGCCAAAGGCAAGGTGGGTTTGGTTTATGGCGGAACAAACCGCCATGGTTCATCGTTCGGCTCCTGGAGCCGGTCTCAAGAAACAAGCCGCCGAGCCACTGCGTGGCGCGAAGACTGCCCTACTTCTGGTCATCTCAACCTCCTAAATTGATTGGTTAATCCGGCGGCCAAGCCGGATACACTGTATGTGCAGACAGTTCCACCTGTCTGCGCACGCCTACATGCCAACGGGATGCCAATCCCGGAGACACACCTTCACGTCACCGCCCGCTTTCGGCCTGTCAGTGCCACCTGACAGTGCCGGGCCAATCCGTTGCGGATTGCCCGGCTCTCTCGATCCTTTCGAGATCGAGGTTTTGCCTACTGGCGGATCGCTCTCCAGGCGTCGAGGTCTTATCGGGATCGTCACTCCCGTGCCGAACGGTGCCACCCGTCCGACCCTCTCGGCCCTTTCCCTCGTTAGTCGTCGGCATCACTCTGTCAGCGCCTAGTTGCTCGTCATCACACGGTTACCATCGCCGCACATCCTTGCGGTTTTCGGCGGCCCAATGCTCCACAACGGCTCGCTTACGCCCGTGTGACTTTGCAAACATCGCAGGTCGCTACCCTAGTCGGCTCTGACAGCTCCACACAGCACCCGAACGGTGCCGTTACACGCTTACGCTCCCGCCTGCCCCATCGGCTTTGCCCTCATGGCTCACCGGCAGGTACACCGGAATCCCCGCAGCACTTGATGCGTGATTCCGGCGCTGTCCTCACAGACAGCGTGGACGGCCCACGTGTGTGGCACTGGTTGCGCGGTTTCCCGCACCCCCAGGTCAGGACTGGTTACCTGATTTTGCCGGGACAGGATCACGGGGCATTTCCTCCCCGTGTCCGTTTCCGAGTCACCCAGCATCCCAACTCGATCCGAGACGGACCGTGGGATGGGATAGAACCGGCGGATTACTCCGCTCCACGTGGGAGCGGGATTACTCGCCGGAGCCTCCCTTGCACCCGCCGAACGGAATTACCCGTAACGGGCGCGAAGTGACGCTGGCCGAGGTTGGCAGTCCTCGGCCTGGGGATTGGCGATCCCCTGGGGCTATTCAGCCCATGGTGTGTTGTTTGGCATGGCGTGAGGTTGGCGGCCTCCCGATATCGCCCCGAGGGGCGACATGGGTGAGACCGCCAATCACGCAGCCGTGCCCACCAAATCGTCATGCGATCCGCCCCGAGTACCGAGCCGGATCGCCTGGCCATGGGATGGCCTTCACGACAGTATTGCGGGAAAGAAAAAACCCACCACAAGGCTGGCTTCGGAACCGCTCATAGGAACATTATTTACAGGATGATGATCGAAGATCATCACGTTTTTGCATCAATCACTTACGTGATTCCTGCGCTATACTTTGCCCATGAGCATGAAAGCCCTTTATCCATCTCAGGTCGAAGCGCAGCGCGCCATCTCCAAGGCCGTTCACACCAACCCGCTCTACGTATCGGGCGAGGTCCCTATCGAGAAGTGGGGGCACCTCGTCGAGAAGTTCTCCGCTCGGTACGAAATCGATATCTCAGCCGCAGCTCGGCAACATCGAAAGCGGAAAGGCCGGTGCTCGTCACGCCTAATCGGCGCTCAGCTACCACCAGACGCGGCCGGACAGACAAAGATTCGATGGGTTCTTTTGGTAACCAGAACCGGCAAGGGCGCCGTCAAGGAGCAAGAGACACTCCAGGACGCGCACAAAGACCGGATCATCTGGGGGGACTACGTGTTGATGCACCTGACTCGCCCTCGCAAGCATGGAGGGGGCAGCCGCTGGACCTGGTGCCTTGCGCCCCAGATCGAGAAACAGGAAGCGAACTACGTGACCTCGCTCGCTCAGGCGGCCGGGAGTAGCCGGGACCCGTCACGGATGAGGGCATACCTCGAGCAGTCACTCCTGCGCCGGCCAATGCATTCCGGCGTGCGGACACAAGTTGCGAAGATGCTTCGCCGCGCCAGGCGCGTGTGGTCGAAACACAGCAATGGCCAACCGTGGCCCGCCACACCCCCCGAAAACCTCCCGTGGCTGGGCACCTTCAAGGTTCGCGCAGAGCAGTCATGAAGGCCTTGGCGCCAAGGCTGTAACAGCCACAATCACTGTCACTGTCACTGTGACAGTCACCATCAAGGTGACAGTGACTGTCACATGGCATGTTGCGACTCAACAGTCACAGCGCCTCGCCCAGCGACGCGAGACTACCTTTGGCTGTTCCGTTCAAACCGTTCGCGATTCCTGTACCGAGACGCATCAGCGCGAAGTACGCCAGAATGACCGCAGACCCGGTCACGATGATTGCCAACGAAAGATTGCTCATTGTTTCTCCCTCGGCCAGATCGGCTCGTTCAGGCCAGCCTGCCAGCACTAAACGTCAGGTTCGCGGGCTTAGAGAACAGGCCGCTTGAACGTCACCACGACAACTCGTAGCCTAGCTCAATCATCCGCCCCCGGGCCTCCGTCTGGCTTCACGTAATCCGTGCCAGGCCACGAGCCCCGGGGGCTTTTGCGTGCGGGTTCCGTTCGCGATCGCGCAGATGAAGCGAGCCCGGCGACTCAACCTGTCTTGCTTGCTCCGACTTCCAGTTCCGTGTGTGGGTTTTTTCCTTCCTGCCCCCCCCTGACAGACCAACAAAACCCGAGCCGTCAGGCGCACTCGTAGTCGTTCCAAGCTGACTCCAATCGGTGTCAGGCCGCATGCCCGACCGGGTTTAGAAAGGCAACCGCCCGTTCACGATTACCGGCGAGACAAGACCGCCCCCTCCCGACGTCGACCGACTACCCGCATGTGGTGGGTTTTTTCTTTCCTGCAATACCCCAACGAACACACAGCAATGTCGTGTGAACAGGAGCATCTCGACGACCGAGATGCGTTTGAACCCCGTGAAATGAGGAAAGAATCATGACCTATGACATTGTGAACGTTGGAAGCAACCCGGCCGAGTGGCTGTTCTGGCATCAATCGGTGTTTTCCGACTGGGATCTCCTGGATGCCCTGGAAAACGACGCCGATTTCCGAGATGCGTTGGGAATTGACCTTCCCATCCAACCGGACGCAAAAAGCGTAGTGATTGGTAACACTGACTGCGTATCGCGCGTTGGCGACAGGCTCGATTCCTACCGGAATCAGGTGGAAGAGTTTGCCGCGCCGGTAACGGTTCAGGCCAATCAAAGTGGCCTAGAGTGGCTTGGTGCACGACTTGAGGCGCTCAACATCACCGGAGAGACGGTGGCGATCTTCGGCTCAGGGAGTGATGCGGACCATCAGGCGGCGATTCGAGGCAAAGTCCCGATCAGAGACTGGGTTCGAATGCAGCATTGCATGATGATCACCCCCGAGGCTGAGGAGTACCACTACTGGTCCTGGAAGCCTGATGACTGGCAACCGAGGGCACTCGTCCGGGTTGAGCCCGACGAGCGCTTCCAGTTGAGATTGCTGAAAGCCGAGAAGGCGCTTTACAAGCGCCGCATGGAACACACGAGCAAGGCTGCGATTCCAGCCGAGAGCGTGTGATCGATGGTCGCCCTTGCGTGACTGAACCAGCCCCGTGAAGTCTTTGGCTTCGCGGGGTTTTTTTGCGGCTGGAAATTTTCATCTAGCCACGCCGATCTTGTAACGCGCCTCAGCGCCTTTCTTCTCCAGCCACGTCAGGAAGAAGTAGGCCAAGATCACAGCTGCACCGGTCAGCGCCAGCTGCCCACGAGAGATCGCTCATGGCTATTCATCAAGAATTTTTGCTCCACAAAGAATCGCACCGCTCGAGCTCCCCTCATCCTCGATGTTTGCAAATCAGCCCAACTAAACACTGCAGAAACCCCAGAAACCCCGGTTTCTGGGGTTTCTGCAGTTGCCAAATCAGATGGATACACAGAAATTTAGCCCGCGGCGCGATTTGGCCAAAGCGGCTATTCACCTGTCCTGTCGTCCGGCCCTATTTCCGGATTGATCTGGTAGCGAATTGTTGGTCGGCCAGGGCCACCTTCGATTGTCTGCTCGCCGCGGATGTAACCATGCTCCTCAAGAGTCTCAAGCGCGTCGACTACCGCCTGGGGGGTCGACAAGCCTGACCATCCACGTCGACGCACCTCGCTTGCAGTAAAGCCGCTCTTAAGGGCGCCCTTGCGAAGGTGGCCCGCGACAGTCTTCGCATTCTCAACTGTCTGGTTGCTCCCCTCCGCATAGATACGTTCCGCATGAGTACGGAGATAGTTGGCCCAAGCGATGGCGCGCTCCAGGTCGGCCGAGGAGACAGCGTCGCTTCGACCATCCACCAGTGCGCAAATGAGAGATAAAGCAGGGACAAGCTTTCGATATTTGGACAGGTGCGACTCAATCGCGGGGTGCAATTGGTCGGAACGGAGCAGCATCTCCATCTCAGTATGCCACTCGACGAAAATCTCCAGCGCCTCCTCATCGAATCTAAGACATTTAACCTGCCCGCTCTCATCTGGATCGGGATTCATTGCCTCAAGACGATCAAATACCTCTCCGGCTCTCGCCTTGGCTGCGCTATCCGGAAAGCGGTCCACATTTCGCCACCCCTTGGAAACATCAGGGAAGACCATCATGCTAAATCGCTGAATCAGACCGTCATCTCCAGCCGCCCCCACAACAGCATCCCTTACATATCCTTGTAACTTGGCAGGCTGAATGCCGCCCAGAAGTGAAAGACAGACGGCAGGTATATGTAGATTCTTTCCACGGCCGATACGGTCGAAGGTATACCCCTGGTCTCCATCGAAAGCTTGCAGGTAGAACCCACGGGCGCCCTCCTGACCATCCTTGTCGAGACTCTTGAGTAGCCCCACCAACTCGTCACGAAAGGCCAGAGTTCCATGGGGGTTGTCGATAAGAATCTCACCCAGCGCCTCAACGGTCGTGTCATTAACAAGGGGACGACGGAGAGGCGGCGCTTGCAGGTTGTCCGCTTGCCGCGCATCTTCGAGATAGTCGCGAGCTTTCTGATGATCCTCTTTATCTGTCGCTTTCTTCGCATCGGTCTTGGCTTTATTTCGCACCAAGGCCGCCACCTCAACATCGATCTCATGCTTCCGTTTGGCGTCCTCATGCTCTTCACCAGCCTTAGTCGCTAGGCGCTGGACGAAGACAAGTCCGGCTTTGATTCCAGGTGATTTCATTACACCGGGACGGCCAACTATTGCTCCCCAAAGATTGGGGGTCACCCGCCAATCATCACGGCGCTTTGGTTGTATCGTCCGCTTTCTGCCGATCACACTGGAAGCTGCCACCATGATCGCAACCGCGATGAAGTCCGGCGGACACTGAATACGCTCCGCTGCGTCGGCCACCCATGGCCGGAAAGCATCGGGCAGAAGTGCGAAATCAAACGACTGAACGGGTGGGTGATTAGACTTTAGTGTTTTGATTCGCGGCCAAGAGTCGAGCGGGTTCCAAGCGACAGCCTCAGCTCTCTCTTTGATACTCATCCCCGAAACCCTCCTGCTCGGATCGTTCTCTGAATGCGATCATGTGCCTCTACTAACGCCTTGATATCGTCGTCATCGAGTTGTTCCTCACGACGAAGCTGGGCCGCAGCGAGCTCTATAACAATCACATCGACCGCCATCGCTCGAAGCGCGTGCCATGCAGAAAACCGAGGACCTCGTTGAGGTCTCTGCCAACGGCTACTCCGCGAAAACCGTATGTGCTCCGGGATCAAATCGATAGGGTCAACACCTAGCGCGTCACGAATCTCCATGAAGGAGCAGCCCGCACGGCAGTGCATCAAGACACTTCCATCTTCTCTCTCGCTGACAAGCAATGAAGGACGGCGGTCCGCATGCGCGGGGCACAGGCAGGTCATGGCCCGAGACAGACCTGGGGCAGGCTTCTCCTCCTTGGCTCCGTCAACACAAGATGCGACCAAGTCAAACGGGTACATCGCACTGCTCATGACTCCCCTCGCTCGCGCTCATCGAGAAACGCTTCCAAGGTGGAGAGCCGCCATCCGGTGGTCTGGGGACCTAGGCGAATTGGCTTGGGCAGCAAGCCGGTGTCGACATAGCGATACAGGCTGCTCCGACTGATTCCGAGATACTGCCAAGCTTCACGTGGGCGAAGAATGACATTCGACTGGATGCGGTCTTGGGCAACGTGGTGGGATTTGCCCAGGCGGGTTAAGGACTGTTTGGGATCTCGAGACATCTGCTCTGCTCCGTAGGTTGCGAATGACTACGGGGCAGACGATAAGAAGCAGGCGGGACTCGATGTTCCAATTGGAAATCTGAATTTCCAATTGGAAATTTCGGCTACCTGTCCCGCTCAACGAGAGCGATGGCCTCTTTCAAAGCGCTCATCATGGTCGATTTGCCGTACCCGTGGGGAAGAGAGCCATCTATATCAGCGACGGCTTTCTGGGCGGCTGAAGTCATCTGGGAAATATTCGGCTGTTCACCGGCTCGCCACTTGGGGTTGCTCGCAGCAACACCGAGACAAAGCGCCCCGAGCACCCGCCGCAGCCTCACCAACTCCGATTCGCCACCTTCTCTGCGATGCTCCGCGTCAGCCTCGAGCGAGGAGATCATCTTTTGGTGTTCCTCAAGCTCTTTCCTTGAGTCGGCCAAATCTTGTCTAAGCCGGTCTCGCTCGGCTTTGAGTGCCTGATGCACCTTGAGCCTGACGGCGTCACTCTCCTCGTGATCTGCCTCAGTGAAAAGGAAGCTTGGACGCTCCTCACGACGAAACTGACGCGCCCATTCTCGCAAGGCAGTCCCGCGGACATGGCGCCTTGAATCCGCAACCCCCGAGCCACGAGTCGGACGCCCATCCTCACGGGTCGCTGCCAGCTCGTCCTCGTCGATCGCGTTATGCATGGCGCTTATTCGCGCCTCAAGGCAAGGATAAGCGGGATGAGTCAAAGTCGCCTTTGCTCGGGCGGTCTGTTCACCAAGAGGCTGCGCGGCCGCCAATACTTCGTCGACCTTCTCTGGCGGGACACCACACCAAAGAGCCGCGGCGTGAGGCACCGCATAGAGACGGAGATCCTCACAGCTATCCTTCATCGGGGAGTTGTTCGCTTGCTCCATGTCGTTCACCACGTGTTTGCAAATCGAAAATCAGGCTTAGGCATACCGCCCTTACATGAAAGTGAGCGCCAGAAGGGTTGGCTAATGCTCTTCTGGCGACCGAAGGCTCTCTAAATAATCAGCCCACCGCTGCATCATGTTGCGACGCTCTGACAAATGCCGGGTCCGGTTGTACGCGCGCCCGTTGGCATCCCTCACGGAGTGAGCCAGTTGGTGCTCGATCAGATCCGGCCTCTCTCCGAGCACCTCGTCCAGCAGAGTTCTAGCGGTTGCACGAAAGCCATGCATCACCACTTCATCGCCACCAAACCCAAGGCTTCGCAGTGCGGCATTCAAGGTGTTGTTGCTGATTGGACGAGTCGGACTCCTGACCCCCGGAAAGACATGCTGGCGATGGCCAGTGATTACCAACAGGGATCGAAGGATGGCTTCGGCTTGTCGCGGCAGCGGCACAATGTGGTCTTCCCGCATCTTCATTTTCTCGGCAGGAATCGTCCAAGTGGCGGTTTCAAGATCAACCTCACTCCACTCAGCGCCACGCAATTCTCCTGGACGAACCATGAGCATGGGCGCCAACTGAAGGGCGGCTCTTACTTGTTTTTGACCGGGGAACCCCTCGATTGCGCGAAGCAATTGACCGAGCCGTTGCGGGTCGGTGATGGCGGGATGGTGCTTGGGCTTTTTCTTTGCGGCCATCGCTGCAGACAAGTGCGCTGCGGGATCGTGCATCACAAGCCCGCTGGCGATCGCGTATCGATAAATGCTTGAGACATGCTGCCGAGCTCGCCGAGCGGTCTCGGAAGTACCTGCCGTCTCAATAACCCGAAGCACATCCAAAAGCTCTGGCGGAGTGATCTCACCGATTGGCCGATCACCCAACCGAGGGTAGATATGAAGCTCCAATCGACCCTGCACCTTGCTCCCATAACTGGCGGCGTAATTCTGAGCTGCCAGCCAGCCCTCTCCAACACACCTTAGGGTCGATTGCGATGACTGTTTTTGCCTGGCCAGGCGCTGTTGCTCACGGCGGTGATCACGAGGATCAACCCCGTCACTTAGCAACTTCCTCGCATCATCTCTGCGCTGTCGCGCGTCACGAAGTGAAACGAGCGGAAATTTGCCCAGAGAGATTTCTCCGGTTTTCGAATGGAAGCTGAAGCGAAACACCCAGTCCGATCCGGAAGATCGCACTCGCAGGAACAGGCCTCCACCGTCGTGCAGCTTCTTGACCTTCCCCGAGAACTTGGCGTTACGCACTTGCGCAACGGTCAGCTTGTTGATGGCACCCATGCCACACCCCTTAGCTTGCAGAGATTTGGGGCAAAAAAGGGGGACAGAATCGACGCCCCAAAATTTGTCCCCTGCAATGTCCCCTTTTCTGATGAGATCAGGTGGGACTGACTGGAACCAACAGGATACAAAAAACCCCGCAGGAATGCGGGGTTCGGGGTCAGCGGAGAACCGCTGGGATGGGTATTTGGTGGCCAGAGAGGGAATCGAACCCCCGACACGGGGATTTTCAATCCCCTGCTCTACCAACTGAGCTATCTGGCCAAGGTCGCTTGTCGCTGCCGGCGGCCTGAGATCAGGCGCCGTCGCCGGGCGACGAGGCTGCGCATTTAACGGCAAAATCGACGCGCGGTCAACCCCGCCGGCGGCGGATCAGCGCAGATCGGGGCGCCGCGAGTCGAGACGTTTTCCGAGCAAAGGCTGACGCGCCGCGGCGGGCATTGTATGCTCCGGGTTCGGGGAGCTTTCCCGACCCAACCCATTCAATCCGCCCGAGACGCGAACCGACATGGCCGCACGCACCGCGCAGATTCGCCGCGAGACCAACGAGACCCGCATCGCCATCGAGATCAACCTCGACGGCGAGGGCCGGGCCCGGCTCGAGACCGGCGTTCCGTTCTTCGAGCACATGCTCGACCAGGTCGCCCGCCACGGGCTGATCGACATCACCCTGACCTGCGACGGCGACACCGAGATCGACGATCACCACACGGTCGAGGACTGCGGCATCGTGCTGGGCCAGGCGGTGGCCAAGGCCGTCGGTGACAAGCGCGGCATCATCCGCTACGGGCACGCCTACGTGCCGCTCGACGAGGCGCTCTCGCGGGTGGTGATTGACCTGTCCGGTCGCCCGGGGCTGGAGTTCCACTGCGACTTCACCCGCTCGCTGATCGGCCGCTTCGAGACCGAGCTGGTCGAGGAGTTCTTCCGCGGCTTCGTCAATCACGCCGGGGCCACGCTGCACGTCGACAACATCCGCGGGCGCAACGCGCACCACCAGGCCGAGACCATGTTCAAGGCCTTCGGTCGGGCATTGCGCATGGCATTGAGCGCCGACGAGCGCCAGGCCGACGTCGTTCCCTCGACCAAGGGCTCGCTGTAATGCAGATTGCGGTGGTCGACTACGGGATGGGCAACCTGCGCTCGGTGGTCAAGGCCATCGAGCACGTCGCCCCGGACGACGCCCACGTGGTGCTGACCGACGCCCCCGAGGTGATCCTGGAGTCCGAGAAGGTGGTCTTCCCCGGCCAGGGCGCGGCAGCCCAGTGCATGGCCAAACTCGAGGAGCGGCACCTGCCCGAGGCCCTGCGCGAGGCCGCGCGAACCCGGCCGTTCCTCGGCATCTGCATGGGAATGCAGGTGCTGCTGGATCGCTCCGAGGAAAACGACGGCGTCGACTTGCTGGGCTGGTTCCCGGGCCAGGTCAAGCGCTTCGAGCCGGGCGACGAGCACCTCAAGGTGCCCCAGATGGGCTGGAACCAGCTGCATCAGGCGCAGGAGCACCCGTTGTTCGACGGAATCCGCCAGGACGCGCGCTTCTACTTCGTGCACAGCTATTACTGCGAGCCGGCGAACCCGGCGCACTCGGTGGCCACCGCGACCTACGGGCAGACCTACTGCGCCGCGCTGGCCGACGACTACGTCTTCGCCATCCAGGCGCACCCGGAGAAGAGCGCCGACGACGGCCTCAGGCTCCTGGCCAATTTCACCCGCTGGTCCGGACCGTGGTCCTGACCGCTTCAAAACACGACAGACGCGTATCGAGGACGCCCGAATCATGCTCCTGATCCCCGCCATCGATCTGAAGGAAGGCAAATGCGTGCGCCTGCGCCAGGGCCGCATGGAGGACGACACCGTCTTTTCCGACGACCCGGTCGCCGTGGCCGGTCGCTGGGTGGAGGCCGGCGCCCGCCGCCTGCACCTGGTCGACCTGGACGGCGCCTTCGCCGGCAGCCCCAAGAACCGCGAGGTCATCAAGGCCATCTGCGAGGCCTACCCGGACCTGCCGATCCAGGTCGGCGGCGGCATCCGCGACGAGGCCACCATCGAGCAATACCTCGAGCTGGGCGTCGAGTTCGTGATCATCGGCACCAAGGCCGTCTCAGAACCGCACTTCGTCGAGGACGTCTGCCTCGCGTTCCCGGGCCACATCATCGTCGGCCTGGACGCGCGTGACGACAAGGTGGCCATCGACGGCTGGTCGAAGCTCTCGCACCACGACGTCTACGACATGGCCCAGCGCTTCGAGCAGGACGGCGTGGCCGCGATCGTGTTCACCGACATCTCGCGCGACGGCATGATGCAGGGCGCGAACATCGAGGCCACGCGCAAGCTGGCGAAATCGGTGCGCGTCCCGGTGATCGCCTCGGGCGGCGTGACCGACATGAACGACATCGACCGCCTGATCGAGGCGGCCGACGACGGCGTCTCCGGGGCGATCATCGGCCGGGCGCTCTACGAAGGCACCATCGACCTCCGGGAGGCGCAGAAGCGCATCGACGACCGCGCGGGCATCCCGCCGTTCTCCGAGTAGGCCATGGGGCTCGCCAAGCGCATCATTCCCTGCCTGGACGTGGCCGAAGGCCGCGTGGTCAAGGGCGTGCAGTTCGAGGGCCTGCGTGACGCCGGCGACCCGGTCGAGGCGGCGCGCCGCTACAACCAGGCCGGCGCCGACGAACTGACCTTCCTCGACATCTCTGCCTCCCACGAGGGGCGCGAGACCATGCTGCACGTGGTCGAGGCGGTCGCCGCCGAGGTGTTTATCCCGCTGACCGTCGGCGGCGGCATCCGCACGCTGGCCGACGTGCGCCGGCTCTTGCACGCCGGCGCCGACAAGGTCTCGATCAACACCGCGGCCGTGCATCATCCCGAGCGCATCAAGGAGATGAGCGACGCGGTCGGCTCGCAATGCATCGTGGTCGCCATCGACGCCCGACGCGTCTCCGGCGAGGACGAGCCGCCGCGCTGGGAGATCTTCACCCACGGCGGGCGCAACCCGACCGGGCTGGACGCGGTCAAATGGGCCGAGCACATGGCCGATCTGGGCGCCGGCGAGTTGCTGGTCACCAGCATGGACCGCGATGGCATGCAGCAGGGCTTCGATCTGGAGCTGACCCGCGCCATCAGTGATGCCGTGCCGATCCCGGTGATCGCCTCCGGTGGCGTGGGCAACCTCGATCACCTGGTCGAGGGCATCATCGACGGCCACGCCGACGCGGTACTCGCGGCCAGCATCTTCCACTTCGGCACCCACAGCATCGGCGAGGCCAAGGCCGTAATGGCCGAGGCCGGCATCGAGGTGCGCGACTGACCCCGATGCGGCGCACCTCGGGGGCGGCCCGCCTGGAACCGTGCAGGCCATCCCCGTCCATCCCTGATATACTCCGGCGCCGCCCGCCCACCGCGACAACGATGGCAGTTCAGTGACCGAATCCCAGGCAAGTTCGCCGACCACACCCCCGGCATTCCGCGAATCGCGCGACTGGATCGAGGCGATCGTCTTCGACGAGAACGGCCTGGTGCCGGCCATCGCGCAGGACGCCGAGACGGGCCGGGTACTGATGTTCGCCTGGATGAACCGCGAGGCGGTCGAAAAGACGGTCGAGCTGGGCGAGGCGGTGTACTTTTCGCGCTCGCGCCAGAAACTCTGGCACAAGGGCGAGCAGAGCGGCCACACCCAGACGGTGCGCGAGATCCGGCTCGACTGCGACGGCGACGTGCTGCTGCTGGCGATCGAACAGCACGGCGGCATTGCCTGCCACACGGGCCGCGAGTCCTGCTTCTTCCGCCGGCTCGAGCACGGCCGCTGGCAGACGACCGACGAGGTCAAGAAATCCCCGGGGGCGATCTATGGCAACGGTTGATCACCATCAGGTGTTGGAACAGCTCGCCGCCCTGCTCGAAGAGCGCAAGGGCGCGGACGCGGGCAGCTCCTACGTCGCCAGCCTGTACAAGAAAGGCCGGGCCAAGATCGCCCAGAAAGTGGGCGAGGAAGGGGTCGAGGTCGCGCTCGCCGCGGTGGGCGACGATCGAGACGAACTGATCAACGAGATGGCCGACCTGTGGTTCCACAGCCTGGTGCTGCTGGCCGATGCCAACCTAACCCCGGCGGACGTGCTCGCGGAGCTCGAACGCCGATTCGGACTGTCGGGCCTTGAAGAAAAGGCACGGCGCGCACAAGATTGACAGGACATAAGTAGGAGATCGCGATCATGGGTACTTTTAGCATCTGGCACTGGCTGATCATTCTCGCCATCGTGCTGCTTCTGTTCGGCACCAAGCGCCTGAAAAACCTCGGCTCCGATCTCGGCAGCGCGATCAAGGGCTTCAAGTCGGCCGTCAAGGAAGAGTCCGAGAAGGACGAGGACGAGGCCAAGCGCACCGAAAACCTAGAGCACAAGGAGGGCGAGCAGCCCAACGCCAACCGGGTGATCGAGAGCGAGACCATCGAGGCGGGCAAGGAAAAGACTGCCGAGAAGTCCGACGAGCGCAAGGGCAGCTGATCGCCGCCCTGGCGCAGGATTGATCCGTGTTCGGTTTCAGCTTCTGGGAAGTCTTCCTCGTTCTGGTCGTGGCCTTGCTGGTCATCGGCCCGGAACGGCTGCCCGGTGTGGCGCGAAAGGCCGGCGAGTGGACCTACAAGGTTCGCAAGTTCGTCGCCAACGCCAAGGCCGAGATGGACAGCGAGTTCAACATGCAGGACATGAAGCAGCTGCTGAACTCGCAGGAATCCGAGATCAGCAAGCTGCGCGCGATGGTCGAGGAGACCCGCCACGACCTCTCGGACACCGAGAACAGCGTCAAGGGCGCGCTCTCGGACGCCGAGCAGACCATGCGCGACTCGGCCGCCGGCGAAAAGGCGCGCCAGGACTCGGCCAGACGGCTTGCGGCCCTGGATGAAAGCGGCCGCGCCCCGGGCGAGGAAGACGACTTCGATGACGAGCTGAGCCGCTTGGAATCGGAGACCGGCGAGAGCTTCCGCCGCCCGTTCGAGCCGGCCGAGCCCGACACCCCGGCCGAGCCGGCCACGACCCAGGAATCGACGGCAAAAGACCAAGATGAGCCAACGGAACGCGGACGCGACAACTGACGAACCCTCCGGTCTGGCGGGTTTCGTCTCGCACCTGGTCGAACTGCGCAACCGGCTGATCAAGTCGGTGGGCGTGGTCTTCGTCCTGTTCCTGGCCCTGTTCCCGTTCCGCAACGACCTGTTCCGGATTCTCTCCGATCCGCTCTCGCGTTTCCTGCCGGAAGACACGGGCATGATCGCGGTGCAGGTGGCCTCGACCTTCTTCATCCCGCTCAAGCTCGCCGGCTTCACCGCCCTGTTCATCTCCATCCCGTTCCTGCTCTACCAGCTGTGGGCCTTCATCGCCCCGGGGCTGTACCAGCACGAACGCAAGATGGTGATCCCGCTGGTCTTCTCCAGCACCATCCTGTTCTACATCGGCGCGGCGTTCGCCTACTTCGCCGTGTTCCCGGTGGTCTTCGGCTTCCTCTCGGGCACCGGCCCGGCCGAGGTCAGCTACGCACCGGACATCAACGAGTACCTGAGCTTCGTCATCACGATGTTCTTCGCCTTCGGCTTCGTCTTCGAAGTGCCGGTGGCGGTGGTGCTCCTGATCCTGATCGGCGTCGTCACGCCCCAGCAGCTGGCCGAGAAGCGCCGCTACGCCATCCTGGTGGCGTTCATCATCGGCGCGATCTTCACCCCGCCGGACATCCTGTCGCAGTTCATGATGGCGATCCCGGTGTGGTTCCTCTACGAGTTGGGGATCATCATCGGCCGGCTGCTGCTGCGACAGCAGGGCGGCCCGGTACTGCCGACGGACGACGAGCCCGACGGCACGCCGCCGGACGGCGGCCCGAGTGCTGGCGCAGGCGATGGATCGGGCAAGGGCCCGGGTGGCGGCTCACCCGCCGGCACCGGTGGCGCGTCAGCCAGCGGAACGGGGCGAGCCTACGAGACCGAGAAGGACGAGGACTTCGACTTCGATCGCGCCTTCGAGGAAATCGAGCGCGAGCAGCAGTCGCTGGAGGCGATCGAGGCCGAGGCCCGGCGCGAGTCCGAGGAAGACGAGGCCGAGAAGGATCGAGCCGACAAGGACGAGGCCCCCAACCCGAACCCGTCCGAGGCCGACGACAAGCGCGGTGACGACACGACCGGCCCGACGCCCGCCTCGGACGACGAACGCAACGACCGGCGCTGAACCCGGTCGATCCCGTCGCCTTCGGCGCACGGGAGGGCGGGCATCACCGCCCGCCGAACCCAGAATGAATCGGATGGCCCGCTGCCCCCGCCGCGCGGACGCCGGCACGCGCCACCCGATTCGTTCCGGTGAACCCAACCGAAACACGAACAAGGAACGCACATCCATGTCCAATATCGCCCCGCGACGCCCCGTCCTGCTCGTGATCATGGACGGCGTCGGCGTCAACCCGAGCCGCAAGCACAATGCCGTCAGTCTGGCCGACACCCCGCGCCTCGACGAGCTGTTCGCCCACCACCCGCATACCGTGATCGAGGCCTCGGGCCGGGCCTGCGGCCTGCCGGACGGCCAGATGGGCAACTCCGAGGTGGGTCACCTGACCCTGGGCAGCGGCGCGATCAACCGCCAGGACCTGGTGCGCATCGACGACGCGATCAAGGACGGCAGCTTCTACGAGAACGCCGCCATCAATCAGGCCATGCAGAAGGCCGCGGATGCCGGTCGCCCGATCCACCTGATCGGGCTGGTCTCCGACGGCGGCGTACACAGCCATGTCCGCCACCTGCTCGCCCTGATCAAGATGGCGAAGAAGGTCGGCGCCCGGCCGCTGATCCACATGATCACCGACGGCCGGGACACGGCACCGAAATCCGCGCTGGGGTACCTCGACCAGATCGAGCCCAAGCTCAAGGACGCCAAGGGCGCGATCGCCACGATCAGCGGCCGCTATTACGCCATGGACCGCGACCAGCGGTGGGAGCGCACGGAAGAGGCGTTCAACGCCATCGTGCGTGGCGACGGTCCGCGCTTCAAAGACGCCCGCGAGGCGCTGGCCGCCTCCTACGAGGCCGAACAACACGACGAGTTCGTCCGCCCGGCGGTGCTGGACGGCTTTGAGCCGCTGTCGGCCGATGACTCGATGATCTTCTTCAACTTCCGTAACGACCGCCCGCGCCAGCTCACCGAGGCGCTGGGCCAGGCGGAGTTCACCGGCTTCGACCGCGGCGACTACCAGCCGATCGTGGTCACCTGCCTGACCGAGTACGACCCGCGCTTCCTCTCGCCGATCGGCTTCCCGCCGGAACGACCCAAGAACGTGCTGGCCGAGGCGATCAGCCAGGCCGGCATCAAGCAGTTCCACTGCGCCGAGACCGAGAAGTACGCCCACGTGACGTTCTTCTTCAACGGCGGCAAGGAAGAGACCTTCGCCGGCGAGGACCGCGTCATGGTGCCCTCGCCCAAGGTCGCAACCTACGACCTGCAACCGGAGATGAGCGCGCGCGAGGTGGCGGATGCCGCCATCGACGCGGTGCGCGCCGATCAGTACGGCTTCGTGCTGGTCAACTTCGCCAACGGCGACATGGTGGGCCACACCGCCGTGCGCGAGGCCGTGATTAAGGCGATGGAAACCGTCGACCACGAGGTGGGTCGCCTGGTCGACGCCGCGCGCGAACAGGGCTACTCGATCATCCTCACCGCCGACCACGGCAACTGCGACGAGATGGTCGACCCGGTCACCGGCGACCCGCACACCCAGCACACCACCTACCCGGTTCCCTGCATCGTCATCGACAAGACCCCGGTGCGCCTGCGCACCGGCGGCGGCATCGCCAACATCGCCGCCACCGTGCTCGAACTGATGGGTCTGCCCCTGCCGAAGAAGATGAAGCGCTCGCTTTTGCTCGACAAGCCGTCGAGCTAACCACCCGCGAACAGCAAAAAGGCCGCCCCCTCCAAAGTGGATGGGGCGGCCTTTTGTTTGCCCAGCTGATTGCCGCTCCGGCGGCGGGAGCCGTTTAGACCTCGGATAGGCGGGACAGCCGGAACCGACCCACCCGCTCGCCGAGCGCGTCGGATTGCTCGCGCATGGCCTCGCCCATCCGCTCGTTCTCCCGGCTGACCTCGATCGCCTCGCCGGCGAGTACCGCGATCTCCTGCAGGGCGGCGCCCAGGTCATGGGCCTCACCGCGTTGCGACTCGGCGGCCGTGGCAATGCGCGCGTTCATGTCGCGAATCTTGCCCACGGCCTGATCGATCTCGCGCAACTGCCCGCCGGCCTTCTCCGCCTCGGTCAGAGTGCGGGTCGCGTACTCGCCCGAATCCGCCATCAGGGCGGCCGCCTCATGCATGGTGGCCTTGAGCGCCCCGATCATCTCCGCAATACGGTCCGTCGATTCGCGCGTGCGCTTGGACAGGGTGCGCACCTCGTCGGCCACCACCGCGAACCCCCGTCCGTGCTCGCCGGCCCGCGCCGCCTCGATCGCCGCGTTCAGCGCCAGCAGGTTGGTCTGCTCGCTCACCGCGCGAATCATGTCGACCACCGAACCGATCTCGCCGCCGTGCTCATCGAGCTGATGGATGATCGCGCCGGCCTGCTCGAGCCGATCGGTCAGGGCCTGGAGCGATCCGAGCGTGGCGTCAATGCGCTCGATGCCCCCGGTCGACAAGCGGTCCACCTCCCCGGCGTAGCGCGCGGCGTGCTCCGAGTGGCTCACCACCTCGTCGACCTCGGCCAGGTTGCGCTCCATCAACTCGTTCGCCCGCGCCGTGGCGCGCTCCTGGCGGTGCATGCCGTCGACCACCCGCGCGCCGGCCTCGCTCAGGGCCGCCGACCGGGCCTTCATGGACGCGGCCACCTCGGTCACCTGGCCGACCACGGACTCGAACTGCCCGCAGGTGTCATCGAGGGCCCGGCCCATGGCACTGACCTCGTCGTTGCGGGCCAGCCCGGTGCGGGCGGTCAGGTCGCCATCCACGATTCTGGCGGCCACGGCCAGCACACGATCGAGACTGCCCCGCAGGTAGCGGGTGGTAGTGACCGCGAGCAACCCTCCGATCAACAACGAGAGCACCACGATGCCGATCAGAACCAGGCGATTGCGCTCCATGCGATCGGCCACTGCCTCGCGCTGCATGGCCAGATCCTCGCGTAGAAAATCGGTCAACCGCGCCAGCGAGGCGCGCGCCTCGTCCAGCTTCGGCGCGCCGTCGTTTTCCAGCAGGGTCAGCGCCGGCTCGATCTGGCCCTGATCCGCCTTCTCGCGCACGGCGGCATGCACCTCGAGGTACCCCGTCCACGGGGCACGGAAGGCCTCGATCAACCCCCGCTCGCGCTGGCTCAGCCCGGAACGCATCGCCTCGACCTGCTCCTCGATGCGTAACGCGGCGGCTTCCGCGGCATCGAAATACGCGCGCGATTGCGGGATTCTCAGGGTCGCACGGGCCAGCAGCCCGCTTTTCTGCGCGGTCTGGAACGTCTCCAGTTCACTGACCAGCATCTGCGAGAGCTGCGCGCGCTCGATCACCTCGACACTCAACCGCTGCACGACCGTGGCCAGATCCCGTGACTGGAACACCGACACGCTCGCGACGGTAATCAGCAGCACGAGCAAGGCCCCGAACCCAAGCCACAGTCGCTGCGCTATCCCCCAGTTGAACCCCCGCATGGTCACTCCCGTGAATTAAAAGGAGGCGCACCTTACGACGGCCGCGTTGCAACCGCATGACAACCCGAACCATGCGCACGACGGCCATTAAAGGCCGAGGCGGCGGACACGACCTGGTCGACAGGACATGGCGGGCCTTCCATCGCTCGTGGACGTTATGTTATAACATTGGCTCGTTTTCGTTGACCAGGAAGTTGTCCGCATGAATCGCCACCTTCGTCTGAAAACCAGTCATTACGCGTTGGCAGGGGCCGCGGTGTGGCTGACCGCACAGCCCGTCCAGGCACAGGACTCGCCCCTGCCGCTGAACCCGAAGCTTTCGGTCATCGTCGATGGCGTCTACTACGACGACAGCCTCGACGGCCATGGTGATGCGATGCTCGGTGAGACCGCCGGCATCTTCGCCGCGCATGGTCACGAGGATGAGGGCGAAGACGATCACGGCGGGCACGAACACGGGCTGGAACAGGGATTCAATCTTCGCCACACCGAGGTGGTCCTTAGTGGCAGCGTCGACGGGATGGTTGACGCGCGCCTGAACGTCGCCATCTCCGACGAGGGCGACGTGGAGCTCGAGGAGGCCTTCGTCGCCAGCACCGGCCTGCCGGCCGGGCTGCGGATCAAGGCGGGCAAGTTCTACTCCGGCATCGGCTACACGAATGACAAGCACCCGCACGCATGGGACTTCGTCGATCAGAACCTGGCCTACCGCACCCTGCTGGGCGACCATGGCCTGTCGGACACCGGCCTGCAACTGACCTGGCTGCCGGCCTGGGATCACTACACGCTGTTCGGTATCGAGGCATTCCAGGGCGACAACAACGAACGCCTGGGCACCGAGGCCGAGCATGCCCACGAGTTGCCCGACCGCGACAAGGCCCCGCGGCTGTGGACGGCGTTCGCCAAGTGGTCCCCGGACCTCGGCCACGATCACGCCGTACAGCTGGGCGCCTCGGCGGCCTTTTTCCGCAGTCACCAGGAAATGCACCACCATGGCGAACCGGACGAGCACGGCCTCGACGGTGACGCACGCCTGGTTGGCGTGGATGCCGTCTACAAGTACGACTCCGGCCGGGCCTACGGCCAGGGCGACTGGCGCGTCTCCGGCGAGTACCTGTGGGTGGACAAGAACCTCGAGGTCGCCCACCACGAGAGCAACCCGGGCGTGATTGGCGAGGCGCGCGACTTCTCCGAGGACGGCCTGTATGTTCAGGCAACCTACGGCATCGCGCCGCGCTGGGAGGTCGGTCTGCGCTACGATGCCGTCGGCTTTACCAACGAGAAGCGGGGACCGCGCCCGGCCGTCAACGCCGATTACGACGAAAGCGAACGCTGGACGGCGGCAGCCACCTGGCACATCAGCGAGACCAGCCGCATCCGTGCCCAGGTCGCGCAGGTGAGCGGGGCCGTCGGCGATCACCGCGAGGATTACACGCAGTTCTACCTGCAGTACCAGATGAGCCTCGGCGCTCACGGCGCGCACACCTTCTAAGGGAGACGGATCATGCTCAAACGGCTGCTCATCACGCTGGCGTTCCTGCTGCCGGGCTCGCTCCACGCCGCGGATCTGCGTGTCGTGGCAACCACGAACTCGATGGGCGCACTGGCCACGGCCGTCGGGGGCGAGCGCATCAGCCTGACCGTGCTCGCCCCACCGGACCGCGACGCCCACTTCCTGCAGGCCAGACCATCGATGATGCGCGACCTGCGCCGCGCCGATCTCGTCATCGCGGTGGGCGCCGGACTCGAGGCCGGCTGGCTGCCGGTGGCGGTCAAGCGGGCCGCCAACCGTGATATCCAGCCTGGCCAGCCCGGCCACTTCCAGGCCGCCGAGCACGTCGAACTGCTCGACGTGGGCGAGTCCGGCGCCGGCCATACGCACGCCTCGGGCAATCCGCACTTCAACCTCGATCCGCGCCGGATGCGCACGTTGCTGCCGGCGCTGGCCGAGCGGCTGGCCGACATCGACCCGGCCGGCGCACCGGCCTATGAAGCGAACGCGGCCGCCGCGGTCGCGCGCATCGAAACCCGGATGCCCCAGTGGCAGGCAACGGTGGCAGGAGCACCCGGCGCGGTATTCCACCACGCCGACACCCGCTACCTGATGGACTGGCTCGAGCTGCCCACCCTGGGCTACCTCGAGCCCGTGCCCGGCGTGCCGCCCACCGCCCGACACATCAGCGAGCTGGCCGAGTCGCTCGAGGGGCGTGACGGGGTGATCATCCACGCGCCCTACTACCCCGAAAGCGGGCCGAAGAAGCTCGGCGACGCGCTTGGCTGGCCCATCGAGCAACGCTACACCGAGCCAAGCGAGCCAACCCTCGAGGGCTGGGTCGACCTGATCGACGGCTGGGTCGACGCGCTCGCCCCCCGCGACTAGATGCTGCTCGACCTGCACCAGGTTGTCACCGCCCCGCCGGGGGCGTCGACACCGCGTATCGGCCCGATTTCCCTGTCGGTGGATGCCGGCGAGCTGGTCGCGCTCACCGGCCCCAACGGCGCGGGCAAGTCCACCCTGCTCGCCGCCATCACCGGGCGCGCGCCGGTCCTCTCAGGCGCATGCCACCTCGCCACCGGCACCCGCGTGCAACTGGTCGAACAGGCCCACCCGCATGATCGCGATCTGCCGGTCAGCGGCCGCGACTTCCTCGCCGCCACCGGGGCCGACCCGCACCCACCCGCGCCCTTGAACGACTGGCTCGACCGCCGCCTCGATGCCATGAGCGGCGGGCAGCGCCAGCTGCTGCGCGTCTGGGCGGGCCTGACCGCCCCGGGCGACCTTGTCCTGCTCGACGAGCCGAGCAACAACCTCGATGCAGGCGCCCGCGCCCAGCTACACCGCCTACTGCGCGACCGGCCGACTCACCGCGGCCTGCTGCTGGTCAGCCACGACCCGGAGTTGCTTGCCCTCGGTTGCCAGCGCCAGGTGACCATGCCGGCGGGACGGACATGACCGAGCTGTTCGGCCTGCCGTTTCTTACCGGGTTGGCGCTGGCCGTGCTGCTGCCGATCGCCGGGGTGTGGTTGCGGCTGCGCGAGGAATGGCTGGCCGCGCTGGCCGTGGCCCATCTCGCCGGCGCAGGGGCCGTGATCGCGCTGGCGCTCTCCCTGCCGTCACTGCCCGGGGCCTTGGTCGCCGCCATGCTGGGCATGCTGGGCCGTCACATCCCCGGCGCCGGCAACTCCGCCTACGGCTGGTTGATCCTGGCCGGCTGGGCAATCACGCTGCTGATCGCGGCCAACAGCCCGTTGGGCGAGACGCTGGCCCGTCAGGTAATCGAGGGGCAACTTTACTTCACGGGCCCAATCGAACTGGGCGCCGCGGTCGTGCTGCTGGGACTGACCCTTGCCCTGCGCCGACGCATCGACCGTTTGGAGCTGGCCACCCGCCTGCTCCCGCCCGCGGATGCGGCCGAGCGATCCCGGCGCCGCCGACTCGCACTCATCACCGACCTGCTGCTCGCCGCCCTGCTGGCCGCCGGCACCCTCTCCATCGGCCTGATGGCCACCTTCGCCCTGGTACTGCTGCCCGCCTGGGCGGCGTTCCGCTGCGCGACCGACTGGCGCCAGGCAAGCCGACTGGCCGTCGGCATCGGAGTGATCGGCTACCTGGCCGCCTTTGCCCTTGCGCTGATGTTCGACCAACCCTTCGCCGCGGTACTGGTCGCCACGCTACTGGTATTGGCCAGCGCGGTCCGCCAGCTCGCGCCCCGGGGCCGGTAAAGTCCACTGAACTGCCCGCGTGCTACGCTTGCCGGCGATGCACGCAGGAGGGGCCGCATGAACCAGCCACCACGGACACCGGACGACGACCAAGGCGCATCGCCAGCCCACGTGCCTGAGCCGAAACGGGGCGTCGGCTGCCTGGGCGTGAGCCTCATTGTCGTCGGCACGATGGTCGTCACGCTCGCCCTGGGCGCGGTCGCGGTGCGGTATTTCCTGTTCCCGTCACCGTTCGAGCCGGTCGAACTCGATACGGCCGAACAACAGCGGCTCGACGACAAGCTCGCCGCCATTGGCGTGCAGACCGAACGCACCCCGCCCCCTGCCGGCGATCGGTACGCGGCCCGCCCGGAGGAGTTCGATGCCCAGGGGCGACTCAAGCCCGAGGCCTACCGCGAGCAGGACGCCCCGCGCGAGGTGCAGTTCGATGAACGCGAGCTCAACGCCATCATCGCCCGCGACCCGGCGATGGCGCGGCGCCTGGCAATCGACCTCTCCGAGGACCTGGTCAGCGTCAAGCTCCTGGTGCCGCTGCCGCCGGACTTCCCGATCATGGGCGGACAGACGCTGCGCCTGAATGCCGGCGCGGAGGTGCGACAGGTGCCGACACCGAACGGATCGCGACTGGCGGTGGTCGTGACCGGCGTGAGCCTGTGGGGCGTGCCGCTACCCAACGCCTGGATCGGTGGGCTCAAGGGCGTCGACCTGGTCGCGGAATTCGGGGGCCAACCGGGCTTTTGGCAGTCGCTTGCCGACGGGGTCGAGTCCGTCCAGGTCGAGGAAGGCCAGCTCGTGTTCCGGCTGGCCGAATGACGATCACCCACTACCCGAATACACAGGAGGCACGCGCATGAAAACCGCCCTGATCACCGGCACCAACCGAGGCATCGGCCTGGAACTGGCCCGCCAGCTGCTCGAGGACGGCTGGCGCGTACACGCCACCGCGCGCGATCCGGAGGGATCGGCCGAGCTCAAGGCGTTGGCCGTCGACCATCCGGACACCCTGCAACTGCATGCCCTGGACGTCGGGAATGCCGAGGCCATCCGGGCGCTGTCCGATCGACTGGCGGACGAATCGATCGACTGGCTGATCAACAATGCCGGCATCTACGGCCCGCGCGGCGTGGCCTTCGGTAACGTCCACGACGTCGAGGCCTGGCTGGAGGTGTTCCGCATCAACAGCATCGCCCCGATGCTGATCATGCAGGCCTTCGTCGAGCAGGTGGCGCGCAGCGGCGAGAAGAAGATCGGCATCCTGTCGAGCAAGGTCGGCTCCATGGGCGACAACGGCTCGGGCGGCGGTTACATCTATCGTTCGAGCAAGGCGGCGGTCAACGCGGTGATAAAGAGCGCCTCGATCGACCTCGAACCGCTCGGCATCAACGTCGTCGCCCTGCACCCGGGCTGGGTGCTGACCGACATGGGCGGCCCCCACGCCGAGATCACCACCGCCCAGAGCGCCGCGGGGCTACGTCGCAACATGGCCGGCCTGACCGAGGCCGACCGGGGTCGGTTCATCGACATCGACGGCACCACGATCCCCTGGTAACGGCAGCGGCCAGGCTCGCGACGGGCAGGCTTGTTGGCGCAAACGGGAATCGTTATCATTCCAATCCCATGCCGCTCAACGCAGCGCGCTCGCCCAGAACCAACCGGGAGGCCACCACCATGCAGCTGTTGCACCACTGTGGGGAAAAGGCCGATCAGATCGTGGTCGCCTCGCCCGACGGGGACCGGGAGATCGCCCGGTTTCGCTATGCCGAACTCGACCGTTTCATTGCCGAGGGCAAGCTGTCCACCGCCGCGCTGTTCGACCGGCGCCCGTCGGGCCAGGCCGCACTCTGCCGTCAGCTTGCCCTGCTGGCCTGCGCCCGGGAGTGCCGCCACGGCATGGCCTGTCTGGCCACGGACTGCCCCTACCACCCGGCGAGGCCGCGGCCCGTCATTCCGTCGCTCGATAGCCTGCCGACGACATCGCGCCGATCCAGTGCACCATAAAGGGGCTGCCAATCAAGCCAATGCACTACTACGGTGCATATATTCGGCCATGGTGCGCACCCCTCGCCAACTCCGTCTCCCCACGCGCCAGATCGACCGCAAATCCGAGTCACGAGAGACCGCCTGACAACAACCACTTAGCTCAAACCACCCCGGGCGCACGCCGGGGGCGATGGCCGGCGGAACCCACCCCGGCGCGCTCACCGTAAACAGGCACGGTTTCTGCTTTTCTTGCACCAAGCCGGGCATCGGCGGATCATGTCGGCAGCATGCCGCGCGATCTCACGCCCGCCATGAAGGAAGGTCTGTACGAATGCCATACCGCTCTGCGCGCCTTGCGCCGGGCAGATGCAAGGCGTTCGTCCGCCGCGGAAGGGTGATTCCCTTTCCAAGGACGACAACGCAGCAGGTGCTCGGCTCAAGGCACGCCCTGCGGGGCCTGGCGAGTCGCCCGTGCTCCGCGTTGCGATGCCTTGACGTGGCCACCGGCACGCCGGCGGCATTGCGCCTTGATCACGAGCGACTCGCCAGGCCAGAGTGGCATGGTATTCGTGCAGACCTTCCTTACTAGATTCAACGTTCATCGGAGGATTCCATGTCCAACGCGACCAACAAAGTCATGACCATGATGGAAGAAAACGGCGTCAAGTTCGTCGACTTCCGCTTCACCGACACGCTGGGCAAGCAGCAGCACGTCACCTACCCGGCCAGCCACATCGATGAAGAGACCTTCGAGGAAGGGGTCATGTTCGACGGCTCGTCGATCGCCGGCTGGAAGGGCATCAACGCCTCGGACATGATCCTGATGCCGGACCCGGAATCCGCCAACATCGATCCGTTCTCCGAAGAACCGACCCTGATCGTCGTCTGCGACATCATCGAGCCGGACACCATGCAGGGCTACAACCGTGATCCGCGCTCGGTCGCCCGTCGCGCCGAGGCCTACATCCAGTCCTCCGGCCTGGCCGACGCCGCCCTGTTCGGCCCGGAAAACGAGTTCTTCATCCTTGACGACGTGCGCTGGGGCTCGGACATGTCCGGCTCGTTCGTCAAGATCGACTCCAAGGAAGCCGCCTGGAACGCCGAGCGCGTCTACGAGGACGGCAACATGGGCCACCGCCCGGGCGTCAAGGGCGGCTACTTCCCGGTCCCGCCGGTCGACTCCCTGCACGACATCCGTCAGGCCATGTGCCTGGTGCTCGAGGAAATGGGCCAGAACGTCGAGGTCCACCACCACGAAGTCGCCACCGCCGGCCAGTGCGAGATCGGCGTGGCGTTCAACACGCTGGTCAAGAAGGCCGACGAGGTCCAGGACCTCAAGTACGTGATCCACAACGTCGCGCACGCCTACGGCAAGACCGCCACCTTCATGCCCAAGCCGATCGTCGGCGACAACGGGTCGGGCATGCACGTCCACCAGTCGATGACCCGGGACGGCAAGAACCTGTTCTCCGGCGACGGCTACGCGGGCCTGTCGGAAATGGCGCTGTACTACATCGGCGGCATCATCAAGCACGCCCGTGCCCTGAACGCCTTCTGCAACCCGTCGACCAACAGCTACAAGCGCCTGGTCCCGGGCTTCGAGGCACCGGTCAAGCTGGCCTACTCCAGCCGCAACCGTTCGGCGTCCATCCGGATCCCGTTCGTCTCCAACCCGAAGGCGCGTCGCGTCGAGCTCCGCTTCCCGGACTCCACCGCCAACCCCTACCTGGCGTTCGCGGCGATGCTGATGGCCGGCATCGACGGCATCCAGAACAAGATCCACCCGGGCGAGGCCGCGAGCAAGAACCTCTACGACCTGCCGCCGGAAGAAGAGAAGAACATCCCCGAGGTGGCCTTCTCGCTGGACGAGGCGCTCAAGGCGCTGGACGAGGACCGCGAATTCCTGACCCGTGGCGACGTCTTCTCCGACGACCTGATCGACGCCTACATCGAGCTCAAGGGCGAGGAAGTCCAGCTGCTGCGGATGACCACGCACCCGGTCGAGTTCGACATGTACTACAGCCTGTAACCGCTGCCGTCGGGCCGGGAACCTCTCCCGGCCAACGGAACCACGAACGCCCCGCATTGCGGGGCGTTTTTCATGTGAGGTGCAATCACCACCGAGCGCGGTGGAGGACTCGGTCTACTTCTTCGGCACACCCTCGGGGCCCAGCTCCTCCTTCATCCGCCTCTGGAATTCCTTGATCTGCTCACGGGCCTCCCGCTCGCTGACGCCGTAACGTGACTGGATCTTGCCGATCAGCTCGTCCTTCTTGCCCTCGAGCACCGCGAACTCGTCACCGGTGATCTTGCCCCAGTATTCCTCGGCATATCCGATGAACGAACGCCAGTTGCCTGCAATGTGATCCCACTTCATTACGGAACTCCTGTGCGGTTTTGCCCTCTTCATTGTAGGCAATCGCCAACGCCCTGCTTACCTGAATGCGAAGCAATGTCAGGCCGGGTTACAATGACCGTAGTTAATGATCAGCCCTATTAATGACATCAGAAATCAGAGAGACCGCCATGCCGCCCGAGGCCCTTTTCCGAGCCCTTGGTGACACCACCCGCTTGCGCTGCCTCATGCTACTGCTGCGCGAAGGCGAGCTGTGTGTCTGCGAACTCACCGAGGCGCTGGCGCTGAGCCAGCCGAAGATCTCCAGGCACCTCGCCCACCTGCGCGACGCCGGGATCACCGACGTGCGACGTGACGGGACCTGGGTGTTCTACCGCGTTGCCGAGAACCTGCCCAGCTGGGCCCGCGCCGTGCTCAAGGCGACCTTCGAGGGCAACGCGACCGGCGAGACCTTTGTCGAGGATCTCGACCGACTGAAAAAGATGGTCGGCCGGCCGGCACGGGGCTAATCACATCCCATCGAGACGAGCCGTTGAGATAAGCTGGTTGGCCAATCGATGAAAGGGCAATCCGCATGGCAGGCCAGGCCAATCCCGCACTCCGCCACCTCGGCGTGATGACGTTACTCGAAGGTGGCTCGCTAATCGCCCTGGTCGCGATCGCCATGCCGTTGAAATACATGGCCGACCTACCGGAGGCCGTGAGCGTCGTGGGCCCGGTTCACGGGGTGCTCTTCCTCTGGACCATGGCCGTGTTGGCGATCACGCTCTACCGGCGACTGCTGCCCATCCCCCACGGGGCCGTGGTCGCGATCGCCGCATTCATCCCCTTCGGCGGGCTGTTCTCGCACCACCTGGTCAGACGTCGCCTCGCTGAGGGCAACTGACCATCCAACAAAAAGGCCGGACCGGGGCCACCCCCGTCCGGCCTTTTACGCTTTGCGCGCCCGGGACGATCAGGAGGAACGCAGCTCGACCGGGATGGGAAAGACCATGTTCTCGACCACGGTCGGCTCGCGCTCCTCTAGCGTGGCGTCGCACTCGAGCTTGAGCCGCTCGATCACCTGACCCACGAGGATCTCCGGGGCCGAGGCGCCGGCCGTGACGCCCACGCGACTGCAATCGCCGAACCAGGATGGGTCGATGTCCTCCGCCCCATCGATCAGGTGGGCGGGCGTGCCCGCCTGTTCGGCCAGCTCGCGCAGGCGATTGGAGTTGGAGCTGGTCTTCGAACCGACCACCAGCACCACGTCGCAGCTCTCGGCCAGTTCGCGCACGGCGTCCTGACGGTTCTGCGTGGCGTAGCAGATGTCGTCCTTGCGCGGCCCCTCGATGTGGGGGAGGCGCTCCTGCAGCGCGCCGATGATCGCGCGGGTCTCGTCGACCGAGAGCGTGGTCTGGGTCGCCCAGGCCACGCCCTTGGGGTTGTCCACCTCGAGCGTCTCGACGTCGGCGATCTTCTCCACCAGGTGGATCTGCCCGCCGAAGGCCGGGTCGAAGTGGCCCATGGTGCCCTCGACCTCCGGGTGCCCGGCATGACCGATCAGCACCACGTCACGCCCGGCACGCGCATGGCGAGCGACCTCCATGTGCACCTTGGTGACCAGCGGGCAGGTGGCATCGAAAACGGTCAGCCCGCGTTCGGCGGCCGTGTCCTGGATCGCCTTTGACACCCCGTGGGCAGAGAAGATCAGGGTCGCGCCGTCCGGCACGTCCGCCAGCTCCTCGATGAAGATCGCACCCTTGTCGCGCAGGTTGTCGACGATGTAGCGGTTGTGGACGATCTCGTGGCGCACGTAGATGGGCGCGCCGAAGGAGTCGAGTGCCCGGTCGACGATCTCGACCGCGCGGTC
The DNA here is from genome assembly GCF_023555375.1 of Guyparkeria hydrothermalis. GTDB lineage: Bacteria > Pseudomonadota > Gammaproteobacteria > Halothiobacillales > Halothiobacillaceae > Guyparkeria > Guyparkeria hydrothermalis. Next base: position 115,299 of record NZ_JAJSEE010000003.1, on the reverse strand, counting down.
GACGCCGGCGCAGAAGCCGCGCGGGTTGGCAAGCTGGATCTTCATGGCGCCTCTCCCTGCAGTGCGGGTGAATCGGCGGGTGCGGCCTGTCCGTCGACGGCCAGCACCTGGACGATCAACTGGATGTTCTGCCCGGCCAGCGGGTGGTTGAAATCCACGGTCACGGCGTCCTCGGTGACGGCGGTGATCGTGCCCGGCACCGATTCGCCGTTGGGCAGATCGAATTCGACCACCAGCTGTGGCTCGAGGTTCATGTCGTCCGGGAACCGGCCGCGCGGCATGGTGTGCACGTTGCCCGGGTCCGGCTGACCGAAGGCGTATTGCGGCGTGAGCAGGATGCGGGTGTACTCGCCCAGCGGCAGGCCGATCAGCGCCTCCTCGAGGCGCGGCTCGAAGGCACCGCTGCCCAGCTTCACGGTAAACGGGTCGGTATCGAAACTACTGTCGACCACCCGGTCGTCGGGCAGGCGGATCTCGTAATGAATGGTCACCTCGGAGTCCTTTCCGATGGTCGGCAGGTCGGACTTGGCGTCACTCATCGGATGCGCTCTCCCGGTCGACGGGCCGCAACTCGGCCCAGATGATCAGTGCCACGCCGATGGTAATGGCCGCATCGGCGATATTGAAGGCCGGCCAGTGCCAGCCGGCGACGTGGAAGTCGAGGAAATCGACCACGTGGCCATAGAGCACCCGGTCGATCACGTTCCCAACCGCCCCGCCGATCACCAGCGTGATCCCGGCCTGGATACGCCGGTCGCGGATCGCGACGAACGCCAGCCAGCCCAGCAGGACCGCGGTGATCACCACCGCCAGAAAGACGAAGAACCAGCGCTGCCAACCGTCGTGATCGGCGAGGAACGAGAACGCCGCGCCAGTGTTGTACAGCAGGGTGAAATCGAAGAACGGCAGGATCTCGACCGGACGCGCGTAGGTCAGCCCCACGAGCGCCGCCCACTTGGTCAGCTGGTCGACGACCAGCACCCCGAAGGACAACCACAGCCAGCGAAGGTTCGCCTTGTCGATGCTCATGCGAGCCCCCCGTGGGAGCGAGCCTCGCTCGCGAAGGCGGCATTAGCCGCCGTCCCCGCTTGAGAGTGGCAGCAAGAGGAAAACGGCACACGCGCCTGCCGGCGCGTTTCGCTTGCAAGGCGGGCTCCCACGAAGGCAAAGGGCAACCGTAGGAGCGCCTTCAGGCGCGACACCTCGCCGTGGCCACCATTAGGGAAACTCTGCACGATTCGATGGCATCTCTGGCTCGCGGGTTTGCTCGCTTTTCTGGTGCCGGCCCGAAGACGGGCTCGTTGCCCGTCGAGGGACGGCAACGCCGAGTGCGGGCAAACCCGCGAGCCCCATCCGGGCGGGCCTCCAAGGGTCCATCTGCGGCGTTGCAGCCCTTGTAAAGGGCGACGACCCTTCACGGCGGACTGCGCCTTGCATCTGGGCCCTTGGAGGTCCCGCAGAGACGTCATCGAATCGTGCAGAGTTTCCTTAGGCATCGCGGCTAAAGCCGCTCCTACCGGCAGCGTTGAGATGGGAGCCATCACGTCCTCAGACAAAGCGCCGGGTTTCCCCATCGCCCTCGATATTCTCGATGCAGCGCCCGCAGAGCGTGGGGTGCGCAACGTGCGCGCCCACATCCGGGCGGAAGTGCCAGCAGCGCTCGCACTTCTCCACCTCGGCCGGGGCAATGCGCACGGCCAGTTCACCCACCCCCTCGATGGTCTCGACCTCGACGTCCGCCGGCTTGTCGGCCAGCGGACGCACGGTGGCCTCGGAGACGATCAGCAGGAAACGCAGCTCGTCGCCCAGCTCGGCCAGGCGCCCGGTGACGGTCTCGTCCGCCCAGATCTCGACGTTGGCCGAGAGGTTGGCCTTGATGCGCTTCTCGTTGCGCGCGGCCTCGGCGTGGCGGTTGACCGCGTCGCGAATGGCGATCACATCGTCCCAGAAACCGCGCTGGGTTACGGCACCACGACCGTCATGGAGCAGCGGCTCGAGCCCCTCGACGTGGGTGGCCATGAACACGCTCTCCTCGCGTCCGGCGACCGCCGGCAGGTGCTCCCATAGCTCCTCGGCGGTGAACGAGAGTACCGGGGCGATCCAGCGCACCAGTGCCTCGACGGTGCGCCACATGGCAGTCTGCGCCGAGCGGCGCATGGGGGCATCGGTTTGGCCGGTGTAGATGCGGTCCTTGACGATGTCGAGGTAGAACGCGCCCAGTTCGATCGAGCAGAAGTGGTGGATGCGCGCAATCGTCTGGTGGAACTGGTAGGCGTCGAAGCCGTCACGTACTTCGCGGTTGAGGCGCGCGGCGCGGTCGACCAGCCAGGCGTCCAGCGCCAGAAGGTCCTCGTCGGCCACAGCATCCTTGTTCGGGTCGAAGCCATCGATGTTCGCCAGCAGGAAACGCGAGGTGTTACGGATGCGGCGATAGGCATCGGCCGTGCGCTTGAGGATCTCCTTGGACACGGTCATCTCGCCGGAGAAGTCGGTGGAGGCCACCCACAGGCGCAATGGGTCGGCGCCCATCTGGTCGATCACCTCCTGCGGCGCGATGACGTTGCCCAGCGACTTCGACATCTTGCGACCGTTGGCGTCCACCGTGAAACCGTGGGTGAGCACGCCGCGGTACGGGGCCTGCTCGCGCAGCGCGGTGGCGGTGAGCAGGGATGACTGGAACCAGCCGCGGTGCTGGTCGGAGCCCTCGAGGTACAGGTCCGCCGGCCAGGTCAGTTCCTCGCGGCGGTCGAGCACGGCCCAGTGGGTCACGCCCGAGTCGAACCAGACATCGAGGGTATCGACAACCTTCTCGTACTCGGCCGCGTCCGCGCCGATCAGCTCGGCGGCATCCAGGTCAAACCACCAGTCCACGCCGTGCTGTTCGACCTGCTCGGCTACCTTCCGCATCAGCTCGGCTGAATCCGGATGCGCGTGGCCGGTCTGCTTGTGGGCGAACAGCGCGATCGGCACGCCCCAGAAGCGCTGGCGCGAAATGCACCAGTCCGGGCGATTCTCGACCATGCCCTCAATGCGCGCCCGACCCCAGTCCGGGGTGAACTCGACTTTTTCCAGCGCCTTGATGGCGTCATCGCGCAGGTGCTGCTGGGTCATCGAGACGAACCACTGGTGCGTGGCGCGGAAGATCAGCGGGGTCTTGTGCCGCCAGCAGTGCGGGTAGCTGTGCTCGAATTTCGAGTGCGCCAGCAGCCGACTGTCGGCCTCCAGTCGCTTGAGAATCGCCTTGCCGCCGGCCTTGAGATCCATGCCGCCCACCAGCGGCGTGTCGGCGAAGAAGCGTCCCTCGCCGTCGACCGGGTTGTCGACCGGCAGGTGGTAGCGCTTGCCGACCGCGAAGTCATCCTCGCCGTGGGCCGGGGCGGTGTGCACCAGCCCGGTACCGGCATCCAGCGTGACGTGTTCGCCGAGGATCACCGGCACGCGGCGCTCGAGGAGCGGATGCGCCAGCTCCTGGCCCTCCAGGGCGGCACCACTGCATTCACCCAACACGCGCGGCGACTCGGCACCCATGCGCGCCAGCGCGTCCTCGGCCAGCCCCTCGGCCAGCACGAGGCGACGACCGTCGACTTCGATCAGCTGGTAGCTCAGCTCGGCGTTGACCGCCACGGCCTGGTTGGCCGGCAGCGTCCACGGGGTGGTGGTCCAGATGACCAGGTCCACCGGCGCATCGTCTTCCACGCCGAAGGCACGGTTGACCGCCGCCGGGTCGACCGTGGCGAAGGCCACGTCGATCTGGTCGGAGGTCTTGTCCTGGTACTCCACCTCGGCCTCGGCCAGCGCCGAGCCGCAGTCGACGCACCAGTGCACCGGCTTCTCGCCGCGATGCAGGTGGCCGCGCTCGATGATGCCCGCCAGCGCGCGCAGGGTATCGGCCTCAAAGGCAAAGTCCATCGACCGATATGGATTATCCCAGTCGCCCATCACGCCCAGGCGGATGAAGTCCTCGCGCTGACGGTCGATCTGGCTGGCCGCGTAGTCGCGACAGGCCTGGCGGAAGGCACGCTCGTCGAGCTTGACGCCCGGCTTGCCGTGCTCGCGCTCGACCACCAATTCGATCGGCAGGCCGTGGCAGTCCCAGCCCGGCACGTAGGGGGTATCAAACCCTTCCAGCAGCCGGGTCTTGTTGATCACGTCCTTGAGGATCTTGTTGACCGCATGCCCAATATGGATATCACCGTTGGCATACGGCGGGCCGTCGTGCAGCACGAACTTGGGCCGCCCGGCCGCGTGCTGGCGCACCGCGCGATAGAGATCACGCTCCCGCCACTGCGCTAGCCGCTCGGGCTCGCGCTTGGGCAGGTTGCCGCGCATGGGAAAGTCGGTCTTGGGAAGGTTGAGCGTCGATTTGTAATCGGTCACGGTTGGGCCACGTCGGTTCAGTTCGCCGGAAGACTGCAAGCCGCTGATTGTAACAGGCAAGCCCGCGCCGCCGCTCACTCGCGTTGCACGTGGAAACCGAGACCCACACCCGACTTACAAGTCGGGACACGCGCCGTCGAGATCGACCGACTGCAAGCGAACCCGACCACTCGCCGAAATCACGAGTTCTCGAGCATTCGGCGCGAGATCCGCTTCGGCGCAGACCCGCAATCGTCCGGCACCGAACGCCCCGCTGGCGCGCTCGGCATGTCCCATCGGCACGTAGACCAGGGCCGTTCGCAAGGGGCCATTGGCGTCCAGACGTACGGCATCGCTCAAGGCCGGCACCCGCCCGTGACGCAGGACGCGCTCGTCGCCCTCGATATCGCCGCTGTGATCGGCGTCGTCAAAGACCACCCAATGACCCGCCGACCAATCACCCGTGCAGCCCGCGCCGGGCGTCCCGGCACAGAGCGATACCGGGCGCCCCTTGGTGACGGCCGACTGCCTGGCCGCCATCAGGGCCCCACGGGCGGCATTGGTCGCTGTCGTCAGTTGGTTCTGGGTGATCATCGAGGAGAATGCGGGGATGGCGATCGAAAGCAGGATCGCCGTCAGGCCGACGGCGATCATCAGCTCGATCAGGGAAAAGCCGCCCTCGTGGGCGCGACAAGCGACCGGACGGCAAACAGGAAACACGCCCCACGCCGGGGCCGCACGCTCTTCCTTGAGCATGGAGACACCTCCTTGTGTTCAATTCAGGCCCGCCATCCTTGGCTGGCCTATTCGTCGAGATCAGCTACGCGCTGTTTACGTTATTTCCACGCATTACCAGCACACATCCACATCGTCTCCCGCGCCTCGCGTGCCGGCTTGGTCGACTGTCAGCGCACCGCAGTCATCTCGGCTTGCCTGCGGCTCCTGCGGGGTCGCGGTGAGCGTGTAGGTCGAGCGCGTGAGGTTCCCGACTGTGTAGGTGTAATCCTCCCCCGTCTGCTGATTACTCATGCATTCCAGAGTCAGGGACCCATCATCAAGCGGGTTGTCGTTCCCGTCCTGATCCTGGTCGTAGCGAAGGTTGGTGGTATAGAACCGCTCCATGTAATTGGCCTGTTCCGAAAGACAGGCCGCCGCCGCGGCGCGCTTCGTTTTGACCACCGAGTCGATGTAGGACGGGTAGGCGATCGCCGCGATGATGCCGATGATCGCCACGACGATCATCAGCTCGATCAGGGTGAAGCCCTCTATTACGCTTCGCGGCGCTACCGGACGATGACCTAGAACAGTCGGTTGGTTACTCATTGCTCCTCCGGGTCGGATCACTGAATGTAAAGCTCACGCCAATTTAGGCGCTGCATTGCGCCAGCCGCGCCACCTGACATCTCCAGGTTCACATCGTCGCCGGCAAGGTCACCGCCCAGCAGCTTCAGATTGCCGTCACTATCCTTGGCGGCCGTCAAGGCGCCTGCAAGCCCCACGTCGAATCGGATCCCGTTGAAATACACGCCTCCGGAAGACAACTCGTCATCGCCGATCACGCCATCTCCGTTCACGTCGAGCAGCCGTGTGTTCGGGTTCGCGCCGCTGAAGGGCTCGACAATCATCAGCGCACCCGCCGGCAGGGTGTCACACGGGTCATCGGCTTTCGGGATCAGCGTATTGACCACCAGCCGCCCGGCGATCAACTGCGTGGTGTAGACGATGCGCTCGCCCTCTTCGCCCTCGACCGGAGAGACGAGATCCATGTACCAGCCGGCATCGTCGTCCTCGGCCAGATCGGCGGCCGAGCCTGTGCTGGTCGCGCGCCCAACGTTGCCGCCAACCGTCTCTTCGGCGTCAATAGTGCGCTCCTGCAAGTCGCCTCGCCCCGTGGTGTCATCAACCGTTGCCGGTCCACCGTCCGGCCCCATAACGCGCAAGCCATACCAGGTCTGCACGCTCGTATCCGTGATGTCATCACGTGAGAGGAAGCGGCCCGTGCCGAAGAATGCCCAGATCGAGCCATCATTCGGGTTCCTGGCCGCCAGCATGCGGGCCGTGATGGGTTGCGCATTGCCGTCGTCATCCTCGGCCACGAAGATACGCTCGGCCGTACCGCCGCTTGCGCTCAGGGGGAACTGCCACAGGTTGCCCTGCAGATCCCCGGCGAACGCGTAATCACTCAGGCCATCACTGGCATCGGTCTGAATCACGTAGGGGGCCGCCAGACCGTTGTCCGTGGCATTCCCGGCGTCGTACACGGTCAAGTCACCATCTTCGAGATCGAACTGCAGCAAGGCCGCGCGATCCGAATCGCTATTCGGTCCGTTGCCAACGTGAACGACCCATTCGGTGTTGTTGCCATTGCCTTGGACCAACGCAATAGTCGGACGCCCCAACGCCATGCCGATGTATTCGTCGTTCGACTCACCATCACCGGCCGACCGTTCCCACAGGATCGCGTCACCGGCGGAATCAGCGTCCGATAGCACTGACGGATCGGTGATATCGAGTGCATAAACCGTGCGTGACTGGCCGCGTCCGGTGGTCCCGACCAGGATCGTTTTCCAACCTCCATCGAGATATACGTTCTGCGTGGTCATCTCACCATCGTGGAAATACTGGTGAGGAACCGGCTGGTCACCGTCAACGGGGTCAACGATCCCGTATTCAGGGTTGGCCAGCCGACTGAGCGATGAATCACCGGTCTGAGTCAACACGGCGCCCGGAATGTAGGCGAACACCTCCTCGCCGGTTTCGGCATCGAAGGCGTGCAGCATCCCATCGTTGGCGGCGATATACACCAAGGTGTCACGGTCGGCCTGATCAGTGACGAATGTCTCGTATTCGTCGATGCCTTCGAACTGACTGTCACCGAACACGCCGGGATCGGGGGCACCGATCGCCACCGGGGTGGACGTAACGATGTCACCAAGCAGCGTGATCCGCTGCCTGAGATCGTTACCTTCCTCGGAACGGTCGCCGCGCAGGTAGTTGACGATGGTCGTCTCATCGACGGTGATTCCGCCACCCACGTTGTTGACCAACGCATTTACCTGATCGTTATCAAGCTCCCCTGTCATGAACTTCGCGGGAGCAGTCGGCGTATTGCCCTGGCCGGCGACCGTGGTCCAGATGTTGCGGCTGCCATGTGCCGGGATGCCACCGGCACCGTTCCACAACACCTGGTCGAACTGTTCCGTATCGGGGTTGTAGCCCCGGGCGGTCAATTCGCCGGTCCACTGGCTGGTGAAATACGTCGCGGAATAGGCGCGGGAGCCATCGACGAGCGTCTCGCCCGACTGCAGGCTGGACACCGTCTGGCTCCCCCCGGCCGAACGCTGACTGTCGATGGCCGCAAGCGCCGCCCGAAGGCCGGCGGCAAACTCCTGCGGATTACGGGCGGAGAAGAAGTCGCCGTGACCATTGATGGCTGCGTGGAGCATGTCACTGACGTTTTCGGGCTCGCCCTGACCATTGCCGTCGCCCGGGGTGGGCCAGCCATTCCAGTTATCGATAGCGTCCTGATCGCCATTACGCGCCCAATCGAACAGCTCCGATTCGGTCGCACCCAACCCCGTCACGCTGAGTCCCAGCCCGACGGTGAAGGTGGTCATGTGTTGCCAGGTAGCTGGATCGTTGGGCGTGGCGGGGACGCGATTGTCTTGGCCGGGATCATTCGTGTCATCACGTAGATCCGTTTTCCAGTAGTAATTGGCTACATCCGCCAGCGTCGCACTTCCGTCATCCGCATTCCCCCCAACAAAGGGATCGACGGCATCATAGTTATCGGTGGAGGTGTTGTCCGAGCGGTTTACTCGTGTAGAGGGTGCCGAACCGCTCCAATACCCATCCGAAACCAAAATCGTGTAGGACTGTCGACAGGAATACTCCTCCCCACCTTCAAGCCAAGGCTGCGAAGTCTGGTAGTAGCGCCCGGCCGTATCCAGTGCCCGCCTCAGCGGGGTGCCTCCATTGGCGCCGACGCCTTCAAGCCAGTTCCAAAATCGCTCGCGTTGGGTGCCGCTAGCGCCATCACCGAAAGGCTCCACCTCTTTGACCTTCATGAAATAATCAAACTGGCCAGAACCAAGATCGCCCGAATTCGAGTCGTTAATCGCGCCGAAGCCAAACCGGAACGATGGATCCAGCGTGCCAAAAGCGGACATGATCCCGCTCTTTGCTGCCAGCTCGCGGGTCCGGTAGTAGGTAAACCAGTTCGCCACGTTTTGTTTGTCGGCATCAGAATCGGAGCACCGTGAAGCTTCATCTGCCGGCATGCGCTCGCACGAGCCGGTCACATAGTATGACTCGCCATCGAGACGGTAAGTGAACACCTGGCGCGAACCGCCTCCGTAATAGTAGTAAAGGTCGTTCCCAGGGTCTCGAAAGGCGAACTCATCTTCGATTGAGCTCAGCCGAGTGTCGCGGTAACAGTATCCGTCGTGCCGACTACTGGATTGAGTATTGCTAGGACAACCACCCGAATAGTTCACCTCTGTCCAATAGTCGAATCGACTGGTATAGCTTTCGATATTGGCGACGGACGTAGAGCCAAACACATCGGTCGGCGCCCAAGGAAATGATTCAACATCAAGATAGGTGTTGCCCGTCGCGGTGGGCGGCGCGGGATATCTAGCATTGGGGTCGTAATACACCCCATTTTCGGCAGGATCCTGGCTTATCGACTCCGCGCTAGACAAGCCGTCCGGCATGTAATTCCGCGCCATCGACCCGGAATCGTCGTGGAGTAGCACGATGTTCGGGGGCAGTGGCTCGCTGACGATGAGGGGACTTTGGCTCACATCCACCGCGGCAGCGGCCGTGCCGGTTAGCAGGGATAGCGTCATCGCGGAAACAAAAGTCAGCAAACCACGACGCGAGAGATCAAAGGCTGAGGAAAAGATAGTCATGAGATCACCTCTCACAGTCGATAGGTCGCTTGCAGGACGACCTGCGCGCGGTCGGCATTGACGTTGGCACCATCGATTTCCAGGGCCGGGTCGATGGCTCGGGCCGTGACACGGAAACATTGCCCGGTGTCGTTGAAATAGCTGCCAGCACCACCACCGGCCTCGTTCTGATCGGTGGTGCCGACAAAGTCGCCTCCACCAACCCCGGTGGAGCAGCTACCCATGTCCTGGACCACGAATTGTGGTCGAATCGCGGAATCGCGCGCAGAAAAGTTGATGTCACCGACTCCGTCGGTCACATCAAACCATGCGGCCGCGGGGACATCATCTCCCGGATTGATCGCGCAGAGCCGATTGGTGCAGTCAAGCTCAGCGTGAGTATTGATGGCGGTCTCAAAAGTTGCGAACTCTGTCGTTAACCGCGCTGCGGCCACCTGCATCGCCGCCTCGGCAGCCTGAAACGCGGTCTCTCGGTCGAAACTGTTGCTGGACATCTTTTCCTGAAGCGTTGTCCCGCGAATGCCTGCCAGCCCGACGAGTGTGACTGCGATCAGCAGCACCAACGCAATCACCAACGCCACGCCACGCTGATTGGTCCGGTTGCATCGAGCGATGTTAGTAATCGGTTGCACGGTCATGTTGTCAGCCGTCCAGTCGGTTTCGAATGGCAATCGTGGTCGAGAAGTCCCGCAGCAGGCGCTCACGATCGGTGCTGGTGCCGAAATTCGGATCATTCGGGTTCAGTCCACGACTGCGCACGGTTAAGGTGATCCGGACGGCGTCGACCTGTTCCCAGCCGTTGGCAACCGCATCGACCTGCGTTGCCGTCTCGAAGGCGTTCTGGTCGCGGCGGTGATAGACGATCTGCATTCCTTCTACCCCCCGAACCATCTCGGTAGGGCTTGAAGTGGCCTCTTCGGCTCGTCCATATCGATAAAGCCCGCGAACACCATCCGCATTTGTGCCGACATACCAAATGTAATTGGTCGGGACGACGAGATAGGCAGATGCACTGAAATTTGTGCAGTCGGGGGGACTCTGAGGCACCGGGTGATCGAGACATTTGGTGCGATTCCCTGGTGTTTCCCCGCTCCCTTGGTTAACCACAACCGGGTTTGTGCCATTGAAGTTGATCACTTGGAATATGGTGGCCTTATTCGAATCGCACATCATCAAGACGTCGCCGTTGGCGATTCTTCCCAATGCGTCGTTTGCGAGCCGAATATTTGCGCGAGGACTGCTCTGGGCCTCTAGCCTAATACCAGCGTCTCTGGTGCCAGACAGGCGAAGCGCTGATTCCCCTGCGACTGGTTGACCATTCCCGGAGGCCGGCAGATCGTCCACATCAGACGCATCGTCCCAGCCTTCTAAGGGGGTCAGGTCGTAAAGCAGCTCATCACCACCTGACTCCAAAACACTCTCCACACGGACCGTGCCGCAGGCGTTCGAGCCCGCCTCACGGACGTCACGAGCAAGAAATTCAAACGCCGTGCGCGATGCATCCTGCACCTGGGAAAGTGCCTCGTTGGTACGATACGCGTCCTTGTTGGCGATGAACACACTGCCTACGCCGGCGACGACCAGAAGACCCAGCACGAGGGCAATCATCAACTCGACCAGCGTGAACCCGCCTTGACACGCGCCGGACCGTGCCGATCGGCCACACCTGAATTCGCGGAAAAGGGTCATGTCGTGTTTCATAGCTTGGCCTGCGTCACGAGGGTTTCGGCATCTTCCCCGCCAGTCGCGCGACTGTCGTCGAACTCGATGGTGATCCGGTAATTGCCACCTCCCAAAGAGGTGATGGTGCCGGTGGTGCCCGGGCCGACCAGTTCGGCCAATTCGCCACACCAACTCTCAAGGTTCACCCCCGCCAGGTCGGCCGCGCCGCCGTCAACGCCAGCACAATCGCCATCAGCCGGCACCTCGATCTCGACCCCGTCGTAGCTACCTGCATCCACACCCGCAGGATCGATCCTCATCGCGTCGAGGATCGAATAACTGGCAATCGTTCCCATGCTGCGAGCCATGGCACTGTTGTTGTTGCTCAGCGCCTTTGATTGCAGTGCGGCCATGCCGAGAAATCCGACCGACAGCACAAGCACCGCGATCAGGATCTCGATCAGCCCGACGCCGCTCTGGCGTCCGGGCACGTCAGGGATTGCAGGGGTTCGGCGGATCATTGTCTGGGCAGCCTCCCTGGGCTCCGGTAATGGTGCAGGTGGTCACGGTTGTTCCGGTTTCGAGATACACGCAACGCAGGTTGCCGTTGTCCAGTTGGTCGGAATTGACCTCGGCGACCAGCCCGCTAAAGAGTTGATTGGTGCCGGGCTGTCTGCCGACACCGTCACCACCGAAACGAACCGACTCCGTATCCTGCAATGTCACGCTGTCGGGTCTTTCCACGCCCAACCCAGCCCGCACGATCGTCGTGGCGGCCGGATCATTCGCGGGGCGGGTACGTACTTCGCCAAGGGCATTGGCGCATCCAGCACTCAACGCCGTACCGCCCTGGTTACCGCCCTCGCCGCAGACGACGGTCGCCGAACCGCGCTTGATCGCCTCGGAGCGTCCGTAATTGACGGCGGCCACCCATTCATTGCTGATCGTCGTCAGCTGATTGGACAGAATCAGATTGCGAAAGCTCGGGATGGCGATGGTCAGCAACACAGCCGCCACGGCGATCGTGACCATCAGCTCGATCAAGCTGAAGCCTGAAGACCGACTAAACCGTCGTTGCGGGGCGCGTATTCGTGTCATGCGGTTCGATTCCTTTTTCACATATGGATCCAATCATGTCTGAGCGACCGCTTCCAGGGGCCACGCGACGAAAGGCGGGTCGCGACCGATGAACGGTCAAGGGGTGATGCAAGTCACGTAGAATCACGGCTTAATCAACCCTTTCATCCGATGGGTCACTGCTATCGGCCGCGTCGTTATCAAGCGACGCCTCCAGGACCCGACCAAAGGTTTTTTTATCATGCACTCGCTTACCCCCTCCGACCAGTCATCGGTAACCCAACTCGTACGCGAAACGGCCCACAGGCACCTGCTGCACGGCGGCACCCAGGCCGCCGACCGCAAGACCGACGGCAGCTGGGTCACCGCCACCGACCACGCGATGCAGTCGGATCTGCAGGCGGGCCTGGCCGAACGGTTCCCCGAGCATGGCTTTCTGGGCGAGGAGATGGACCTCGCCGCTCAGGAAGCGGCTTGGCGCGAGTGCCTGGACGGGCGGCCGACATGGGTGGTCGATCCGCTCGATGGCACCAGCAACTTCCGGGTGGGGTTCCCGGTGTTCTCGGTGACGGTCGCGTTGCTGGTCGGTGGCCAGACGGTGTTCGGCGTGGTTTTCGACCCCAGCCGGGACGAGTGCTTCCATGCCGCGCGTGGTGACGGGGCCTGGCTGAACGGAGAGCGACTGTCGCTCGTCAACGAACCTAGGCAGGCTCTCAAGAGCTGCCTGGCCACGGTGGACTTCAAGCGCCTGCCTCGCGATGTCGCCACGCATCTGGCCTGCGACCCGCCCTATGCCTCACAGCGATCGATCGGCTCGGTAGCACTCGATTGGTGCTGGGTGGCGGCGCATCGCGTGCAGGTGTACGTGCACGGCAAGCAGAAGTTGTGGGATTACGCCGCCGGGCAGCTGATCCTGCACGAGGCCGGCGGGGCATCCGCCGATCTTGACGGTGAACTCGATTACCTCGACCGGCCGCTCGAGCCATTACCGCGCTCGGCGGTGGCGGCGACGCATGTCGAGTTGCTGGAGGACTGGCTGGGAGAGCTGAGAGCTGAGAGCTGAGAGCTGAGAGCTGAGAGCTGAGAGCTGAGAGCTGAGCGAAGGTCTCGGCTTTCGCCCGACGGTCAAGTCCCCCTCCTGCGGCGCACTTCGCGAACAAGGCCCGCCCGCATAAGGGGAAGGCTGTTGCAAAAAGTCCTGCGTAGGAGCGGCGTTAGCCGCGATGCCTGTCCGGCGCCACGTCGGCGTATCGCGCCTGAAGGCGCTCCTACGGCTGTTGCATGCCTGTGTGGTAGGGGCAGCCTCGCAAACGAAATGCACCGCCGCATATGCGGCCCGGTCTCGACTTGTGGCCACGTTTGAGAGGGGACGTCGGCTGCCGTTGCCTTCGCGGGCGAGTCGCGCTCGCATATCGGCCCGGCGTCATGATGCCCTGATAACGATTGAAGGCCCGCCATCTCGCGATGACGGGCCTTCTGGCGTCGGCCGCCAGGTGGGCGGCTCGGGAGGCGGTCAACTGCCCCAGATGTCCTCGGTGATCGAGGCATACCAGTCGTGGGCGTAGCCGGCTTCCTTCTCGGCGTTCTTGCCGCCCAATGGCGAGACGCCACCAGCGCCTTCCACGGAGACGGTCTTGCCTTCCTTGACCTCGTAGACCGCAGCGACGGAAATGCCGTAGTCCGGGGCGACCAGGCTATAGCAGGTGTTCACCCAGCTCGGTTCGGGCGGGTTCTCGTTGTGGAACATCGCCACGATGGCCGCGGCACAGTTCTTCGCCTGCGAGTTGGCCGCGAAACCGGATTTGGGCAGCGGCGAGCCGATGCAGGCATCACCCACCACATGCACACCGGGCTTCATGGTCGACTCGTAGGTGCCGGTGTTGATCGGGCACCAGCCGGAGTCGTCGGCCAGGCCCGCCTCGTGGGCAATCCAGCCGGCCTTCTGCGACGGGATGACGTTGATGACGTCGCCCTGGTACTCGGTGCCACCGGCGGTAACCGTCATGGTGTCGGGGTCGACCTTGGTCACGCCGCCACCGAAGTCGCCGCCGATCCACTCGATCATGTTGCCGTAGTTGGCCGTCCAGCCCTCGCGGAACAGCGGCTCCTTGGAGAAGCCGGTCTTGGGATCGAGAACCAGGATCTTGGAGTTGGGCTTGTTTTCCTTGAGGTAGTTGGCGACCAGCGAGACGCGCTCGTAGGGCCCCGGCGGGCAACGGAACGGGTTGGGCGGCGCGGCCATGATGAACGTGCCGCCGTCTTCCATTTCCTCGAGTTGCTTGCGCAGCAGCAGGGTCTGCTCACCCGCCTGCCAGGCATGCGGCATCGTGGTGTTGGCGACTTCCTCGGAGTAGCCCTCGATGGCATCGTAATTGAAGTCGATGCCCGGGGAGACGACCAGCCGGTCGTACTCGTAGCTACTGCCGTCCTTCAGGGTGACCGTGCGTGCCTCGGCATCGATGCCGGTGACCCAGCCCTTGACCACGTTGACGCCGCGTTTTTCCAGCGCGGAAAAGTCGTGCGTGATCTCGTCGATGTCCTTGAGACCACCGATGACCAGGTTGGAGAACGGGCAGGTGGTGTGGCTGGACTGACCGTCGATCATGGTGACGTCGACGGTCGGGTCGAACAGCTTGACGTACTTGGCCGCGGTGGCACCACCGAAGCCGCCACCGATGACGACTACGCGCTTGGCGCCAGTGACGCTGCCGTTGCTCTGGCAGCCGGCCAGACCGGTCACCGCGCCCACGCCGGCCATGGCCATGCTCAGTTTCAGAAATCCGCGTCGGGAAAGACTCATTGCGGTTACCTCTCGTGTTCCTTGTGCCTGCGGGGCGTTACTGGTTGGCGAAGAATTCAGACACCGCCTGAATCTCCTCGTCGGAATACCCCTTGGCGATGCGATTCATAACCGTGCCTTCCTGGCCATCCGACTTGTACGCCAGCATCTTCCCGGCGATCACTTCCTTCGGCAGGCCGGCCAGACGCGGGATATTGCCCGAGCCTTTGCCCTCGAAACCGTGACAGCCCATGCAGGTGGAACCGATGATCGACCCGTTGCTCATTTCCATCGCCTCGCCATGATCGTCGGCCAACGAAACGCCGGCGAACAGCGTCAGGCCGAGCCCGACCGCGGCGAGGGCCCTGGCGGGTAGTCGGCGGCTCGCGGCCGCTTCTCGATTGTTTGACATCCCTAATCCTCCTCAATGTGTCTTGCCGCCCGGACAAGCACGAGCCGTCCCTGCCCAAGCGTTGCAACCATACCCCCGAAAATTACGTCTTTGCAATGCTTATATAGACGTTTTTTGTTGGCATATTCAATAGCCAGGCGACGCACCAGGGCATACGCACTATCCGTCAGACACTTGCACTCTCATTGCATCTTTTTTATGCCCCAATAGCGTCCCGAATGAAGCAGGGCTGCCTCTTGGTCAATCTCGTTATTGTTTTCTAGATATTCGGAAATCGGCAATCACGACGGACCACCAAACCCACGGGAAGGGCCGAGCCGTCAGAGCAGATGGAGGGTCGATGCGGCGAGCACCGCACCGATGGCCGCACCGACCAGCACATCGGAGAGATAGTGCAGCCCGAGCACCATGCGGGACATCGCCACCAGCAGGGCGAAGGGCAAGACGATCCACCACAGCGCCGGCTGGAAGGCCACCAGCTGGATTCCAAAGTTGACCGCGTGGAGGGTGTGCCCGGAGGGAAAGCTGTACTGGTCGAGCGGGGCGACGCTGATTTCCAGCCGCTGGTTGCGGTTGAGCGGGCGCAAGCGGGCAGTCCGCCGCTTGATCGTGAGGTAGATCAGCACGCCCGCCCCGCCAGAGGCGAGCATCAGCGCCATTGGCACCACGGCCTCGGCCCCATGTCCCACCAGCACAAGCAAGGCGAGCAGGTACCAACCCATGCCGTCACCCAACCGTGAGGCCGCGGCGAACAACCAGCGCAACGCCCGCACCCGGTGGGCGTGATTGCAGCGCTCGGTCACGAGCGCCTCCCAGCCCAGGTAGGCCTGAATCGCCCGCGAGCAACGCGCGGCCATCGGCGAACCGGCACGCAAGGGCGTCATGTCAGACGCTCCCGTGCCGCGGCATCGGTCGTCGACGTGTCCGCCACGTCGGCCAGGTTCTGCTCGAAGGCATCGACGATCGCCGCCCAGCTGTGGGCGCGACCGGTCTCGGCCGCACGCACGCGACGCCGGCGCGATTCGGGCGCCAGGAGATCGGGCACGCGGTCGAGAAAGCCCGCGGTGTCGGCGAAGGGGGCAAGCAGACCGTTAACACCCGGGTCGATCAGCTGGCGCCCGGCGGCGTAGTCGAAGCCCAGGCAGTCGAGCCCGCTGGCCATGGCCTCGAGCATCACGATGCCGAAGGTCTCGGTCAGACTGGGAAACAGGAAGGCATCGGCCGAGGCGTAGTGGCGTGCCAATGCCTCGCCGCGCAGCGCCCCGGCGAAGACGGCCCCGGGCAATTGCCGCTCGAGCCGGGTGCGCTCGGGGCCGTCGCCGACCACCACCAGGCGGGTCTGTGGATCGATCGCGCGCGCCCGCGACCAACTGTCCGCCAGCAGGGCGAGGTTCTTCTCGGCGGCCAGACGACCCACGTGCAACAGCACGGGCGTCGCATCATCCGCGCCCCAGACCGCCCGCAATGACGCATCGCGCCGCTCGGGGTTGAACAGATCGGTGTCGACGCCCCGACCCAGCACCATCAGGCGCTCGAAACCCTGCGCCCCGAGTTCGGCGGCCTGTGTCGCCGTGGGGATGAAGGTGTTCGCCGATCGGTTGTGGAAACGCCGCAGGTACCGCATCACCGGACTGGCCAACCACCCCAGCCGGTAGTCGCGTGCATAGGCGTGGAAATTGGTGTGCAGCGAGGTGGTGACGGGCAGATCCAGGGCGCGGGCCGCGGCCAGGGCCGAGGCGCCCAGCGGCCCCTCGGTGGCGATGTGCACCACGTCGGGCGGATCCTCGCGCCAGTCGGCGAGAAAGGCACGCCGGCGCGGGAGGCCGAGCCGCACCTCGCGGTAGAACGGCAGGGCGACGCCCGGCACCTCTTCCCCATCGCCGAGATCGCGTGCCACCGCGGCTTTCGGGCAGGTCACCACCACGCGATGGCCGCGTTCACGCAGGCCCGCGACCAGGCAACCCAGGGTGGTCGCCACCCCGTTGATGTCGGGCGGAAAGGTTTCCGTCACCAGTCGGATATCCAATCGGCACCTCGGTCTGACTCCGGGGCAAAATTGCCCCACAAGTCAGGACGCTAGGGCGATTCGATGACAGCGGCGTGTCGCCGTCTTGACGATTTGGCGACAGGAAGGAAAAAGGTCAGCGGTCCGTGTCGAGTGTGGAGGGATTCTCCAGCAAACGGGCGAAGGCCTCGGCATCGAGCACCGGCACGCCGAGCTTCTCGGCCTTGTCGAGCTTGCTGCCGCCGGCCTCGCCGGCGACCAGGGCGGTGGTCTTCTTCGATACCGAACCGGTGACCTTGGCCCCGAGCGCGGTCAGTCGATCCGAGGCCTCGTCGCGGGTCATGTCCGGCAAGGTGCCGGTGATCACGAAGGTCTTGCCCGCCAGCGGCGCATCGTCGGCCGGCCCCTCGGGCGTGGGCCAGTGGATGCCGGCGGCCAGCAGCCCGTCGATCACCTCGCGGTTGTGCGGCTGCTGGAAGAAGGCGCGCACGTGGCGGGCGACCACCGGACCGACGTCCTCGACCGTCTGCAGCTCTTCCTCGGAGGCCGCCATCAGCGCGTCGAGGTCGCGGAAATGGCGGGCGAGCGACTCGGCGGTCACCTCGCCCACCTCGCGGATACCCAACGCGTAGAGGAAACGCCCCAGGGTGGTCTCCTTGGCCTTTTCCAGCGAGTCGAGCAGGTTGTCGGCGGATTTCGCCCCCATGCGCGGCAAGGCGACCAGGTCGTCCCGATTCAGGCGGAACAGGTCGTCGACGTGTTCGACCAGCTCGCGCTCGAGAAACAGGGTGATCCACTTCTCGCCCAGTCCGTCGATGTCCATCGCCTTGCGACTGGCGAAGTGGCGAATCGCCTCGCGGCGTTGCGCGGGGCAGAACAGCCCACCGGTGCAGCGCGCGACCGCCTGCTCCTCGTCGCGCAGCACCTCGGAGCCGCACTCCGGGCAGGTGTCGGGAAGCTCGATCTTTCGGGCATCGTGGGGGCGCTTCTCGGGCAACACCTCGATGATCTCGGGGATCACGTCACCGGCGCGACGCACGCGCACCCAGTCGCCGACGCGCACGTCCTTGCGCTCGATCTCGTCCATGTTGTGCAGGGTGACATTGGCGACGGTCACCCCGCCCACCGCCACCGGTTCGACGCGGGCGACCGGGGTCAGTGCGCCCGTGCGCCCCACCTGGAACTCGACGTCGCGCACCTGGGTGAGCTTTTCCTCGGCCGGGAACTTCCAGGCGATCGCCCAGCGCGGCGCGCGGGCGACGAACCCCAACCGCTGCTGGTCGGCCAGCGAATCCACCTTGAAGACCACGCCGTCGATATCGAAGGCCAGCCCCGCACGCTTCTCGCCCAGCGACGCGTGGAAGGCTTGTGCGGCCTCCAGCCCCTCGACTCGATCACGGTGTTCCGCGACGACAAACCCCAGCCGTTCGAACCAGTCGAGCCAGCCCGACTGGGTCTCGGGCGCCTCGATGCCCTCGGCCGCACCAATGCCGTAGGCAAAGAAGTGCAGCGGCCGGCTGGCCGTGACCTTGGGGTCCTTCTGGCGCAACGAGCCGGCCGCGGCGTTGCGCGGGTTGGCGAATACCTTCTCGCCGCGTCGTTCGGCGCGCCGGTTGATCTCGGCAAACGACTCGTGGGTCATCACCACCTCGCCGCGGATCTCGATGCGGCTGTCGACCGGCAGGTCGATCGAATACGGCACGGTCTCGATGGTGCGGACGTTGTCGGTGACGTCCTCACCACGTCGCCCGTCGCCACGGGTCGCCGCCCGGGCGAGCACGCCGCCCTCGTAGGTCAGGCTGATGGCCAGGCCGTCGAACTTGGGCTCGGCCAGATAGGTGATCGGCTCGTCGCGGCCCAGGCGCTCGCGCACGCGGCGGTCGAAGGCGGTGAACTCGTCGGCATCGAAGGCGTTGTCGAGCGAGAGCATCGGCACCTGGTGCTCGACGGTCTCGAAGGCATGGCTCGGCGGGGCGCCCACCGTCTGGGTGGGCGAGTCGGGGGTGATCCAGTCGGGATGTTTTGCCTCGATCGCCTCGAGCTCGCGCATCAGGGCGTCGTACTCGGCGTCCGGCACCGTGGGGCGATCGAGGACGTAGTAGCGGAAGTTGTGCTGGTTGATCTCGGCGCGCAGGGCCGCAAGGCGCTTGCGATCGTCGGCCTCACTCATGCCGCCATCACCCGTGCTCGTCAATCAACTCGCGATACCGATCGATCGATTCGCTGTCCAGCGGTTCGCGGCGATCGTCGATCAGCATGGCATCCAGCGATTCGGCCAGCGAGGTGGCCACCTGGTGCATGCGCTCGAAGACCAGCGAGAGGTCGGCCCCGCCGCGCACCGGCAACTGCATGAACAGCGCCAGCGCGGGGGTTTCGAAGGAGGACAGGTCGTCGGGGTTGAACTGCCCCGGCGAGACGGCGTTCATCAGCGAGAACCAGTCGGCGCCGTCGAGATCCTGGAAGTGGTAGATCGAGAACTCGCCGAACTCGAAGCCGGACTCCTCGATCGCACGCCGGACCCGCTCGGGCGGCATGGCCGCCTGCTCGCGGTCGACGATCATCATCGAGATCACCGCGCCGGATGCGGCCTCGCCGCCATCGACCGGCGGTTCGTCTGCCGGTTCCGACGCCCCGTCGTCCACCCGGGGCTCCTGCGCGACCGGCTCGTCGGCCGGAGGCGCCGGCGGTTCGCCGGCAGGCGACCGAGCAGCGGTCTGCCCCTGGCGGGTAAAGAGACTGGAAAAGCCGGGCTGGGGCCGGGCCGGGGGGTCCTCGCGCACCGGCGGCTCCTCGGCAACCGGCGGCTCCTCGCGCACGGCCGGCTCGGCCCGGTTCGAATCGGCCTCCGGGGCCGGTTCGGGCTCGAGGGCGGGCTCCTGGCGCGCACCGCCCGGCGACGGCCACTCGGGCTCGTCGTCGGCATCCGGGGCGCGCCAGACCACCCGGCCGGCGGAGGCGCCGTCGATGAACCCGTCGGCGTCCGGTTGCGACCAGCCGTCGCCGCCCAGCTCGAGTTGGGGTTCGCGCCGCTCGCCGCGACCGTCTCCCCCCTCGGCATTCACGCTGGCGCCGACGCTCGCGTCGATCGGGTCGTGGTAGTCACCGCGATGCGGCTGATCGCCACCGAGGTCGACGGCCTGCTCGCTGCGGTGGCGACGGTACATCCACACGATGCCGCCGATCACCAGCAAGCCCACCAGCAGAACAATCCAGCGCAACCATTCCATACCGTCTACTCCCCGAAAACCGCTGCGTCGCCGCCCGTCGTCCAGAGACTCGTGACGGGTCCGTCGGTTCGATACGTTTGCTGGCTCACTGGTCGGCTCACGACAAATTCCAAGGGCATTCGGATCAGGTCTCGACCAGGTCCACCGCCGCGTCGATGTCGACGGATACGATCCGCGACACGCCGGCCTCGCGCATAGTCACGCCGACCAGCGCGGAGGCGCTCGCCATGGTGGTCTTGTTATGGGTGATGTACATGAACTGCACCCGGTCGGACATGGCCGAAACCATAGCACAGAACCGCCCCACGTTAGCCTCGTCCAGCGGGGCGTCGACCTCGTCGAGAATGCAGAACGGTGCGGGGTTGAGCTCGAAGATCGCGAAGATCAGCGCGGTGGCCGTGAGCGCCCGTTCGCCCCCCGACAGCAACGACAGATGACTGATGCGCTTGCCCGGCGGCCGGGCCATCAGCGCGACCCCGGCATCGAGCGGATCGTCGCCGGTCAGCTCCAGGCGGGCCTCGCCGCCCCCGAACAGCGCATCGAAGCGTGGCCCCAGGCGCTGGTTGACCGCGTGGAAGGTCTCGCGGAAGCGCTCGCGGGTCTGGCGATCCATGGTCTCGATCGCCTCGGCCAGCTGCGCCAGTGCCGATTCGACGTCCGCGATCTGGCCGGCCAGCTCGTCGCGGCGGGCCTCGACCTCGCGGTGGTCCTCGATCGCCGAGAGATTGACCGCGCCCAGCCGCCGGATCTGACCCTCGAGATCGGCCAGCTCCGTCGCCAGGCGGTCGGCCACGCCCGGCTCGGCGGCCAGCGCCTCGATCGCCTCGGCCTCCGGTTCGTCCTCGTCCTCGGCCAGCTGCTCGCGGGCCTCCTCGAGACGGGCGCGGGCGTGCTGCTCGCGGGTTTCGCCCTGGGCGCGATCGATGCGGGCCTGTTCGCTCGTCGCCCGGGCCGCGTCGCGCTCGCCGCGCAGCTCGGTCACCGCCTGTCGGGCGGCGGCCTGCGCCTCGGTGGCGTCCCGCTGCGCCTCGCGCGCCTCGGCCTCGGCGGCCTCCGCCTCGGCCAGGCGTGCCGCGTGGCGGTCGCGCTCGGTCGAGAGCCCCTCGCGATCGCCGCGAACCCGGTCACGCTCGCGGTCCTGGTCGGCCAGGCGGCGCGCGATGGCCTCGCGTTCCTGGTCGAGTCGCCGGATCTCGTCGCCCAGCCGCGCGATGGTCTCGTCGCGCTGCTCGATCTCGCGGCGCGCCCGGTGAAAGCGGTCGGCCGCGACCCGCGCGGTCTCGCGGGCGGCCTCCAGGGCCTCGCGCGCCGCCTCCTGCCGCTCGACGGCCTGGTTGCGGCGCCGATCGGCCTCGGTCACCGCCTCGGCCGCCGCATCGCGCTCGGCCACCAGCCGTGCCTGTTCACGGCGGGCAGTTTCCAGTTCCTCCGATTCGGTGGCCGCCCGGGCCTCGAGCGTCTCGATAGTCTGCGCCAGGCGCTCGAGCCGTTCACCGAGGTGCCGGTCGGCCAGCTCTATCGACTCGAGGGCGCGTGCCTGCTGGTCACGCTCGCGACGGCTGGTCTCGACCGCCTCGCGATCGGCCTCGACCGCCGCGCGGCTCTCGGCGAGCCGGGCATCGGCCTGCTCGAGCTCGACCCGGGCCGCCTCGATGGCGGCATCCAGTTCCCGGCGGCGGGCCAGGTGCGCGAGATGCGCCGCCGCCCCGCCATTGCCGCTGCGGCCGAGCCAGTGCCGCCCGACCCACCAGCCCGTCGGCGTGATCAGGAACTCGCCGCGTCCCAACGAGGGGCGTCGGGACAGGGCGGTCTCGAGGTCCTCGGCCGGGCGGCCCGGGAAATCGCCGATCCGCTCGGCAAGCCAGTCGGAATCGAGGCCTGCCTGGGCCTCCAGCCACCAGCCGCCCGCGCCTTCCGACTCGTGGAAGCGCTCGATCTCGGCGGCCACCATGGCATCCAGGTCCTCGACCAGCTCGGCCTCCAACGCCTCGCCCAGGGCATGGCCGACCCAGGGCTCGTGGATATCGGCCTCGACCAGGCGGTCGGCCAGCCGCGCCCCCGTCGATGTCTCCGTCTTCTGTGAGGCGTGCGCGGCGATCAGTCGCTCGAGGGCCTGGCGTTCGGCGGTCAGTTCATCGCGCGCCTGGCGCGCCTGACGATGCGCCTCCTCGCGTTCGCGCCAGGCCACCTCGCTCGCCTCGGCGGCGGCCACGGCCTCGCCATGTTGGCGGTCCAGCGAGGCGACGGACCGCGTGGCCGACTCGATCTGGCCGGCACGCTCCTGGCGTTCCCGCTCGAGCTCGGCCAGCTCCTCGCGCGCCCGGACCAGTTCGGCGGCCGCCGGGGCCGCCTCGAGTCGGCGGCATTCGCGCTCCACGGCCTCCAGTCGCTCGCCGAGGCGGGCCTGCTCGCGCTGCGGGCCGATGCGGGCCTCGGCGGCCGTCATCGCCTCGCGGCGCAATGCGTCAAGTTCGGCCTCCGCATTCGCGCGGGCATCGCGGGCGCGCTCGTGGGCGGCGGCCAGTTCATCGAGCGAGGCGCGGGTGTCGCGCTGCTCGGCGATCAGGCGGTCGCGACGGGTCTCGGCCTCGCGGCGTTCGCCCTCGCGGCGTTCGGCCGTTTCCCGGTCGTGGTGCGTCTGGCGTTCGAGCCCCTCGAGCCGCGCGTCGAGCTCGGCCTGCCGGGTGGTGACGGCGTTGAGGTCGTTGGCGAGTCGATACTTCTCTGCCGAGAGTTCGGCCAGCCGATCGGCGGCCGCCTGGACGGCGCGTTCGGCCTCGTCCTGGGCGGCCTCGGCGGCGGCCAGCCGTTGCTGGCAGGTCGTCTCGATCTGCCCCGTCTCGGCGACGATCCGGTCGAGCCGGGCCCGCTCGTCGCGGGCCTGGATCAGGGCGACCGCGGCCGCCTCGACCTGGCGGCGACGACGGACGGCGGCAAGCTCGCGGTAACGCCTCGCGGCGCGCGCCTGACGGGCGAGCGTGGCCTCCTGGCGCTCAAGCTCGGCGGCGATGTCGTTGAGTCGGGAGAGGTTCTCCTCGGTGTGGCTGATGCGATTGGCGGTCTCGCGGCGGCGCTCGCGGTAGACCGAGATGCCGGCGGCCTCCTCGAGGTAGCCGCGCAGCTCGTCGGGCTTGGCATCGACGATGCGATTGACCTGGCCCTGCTCGATCACCGAGTAGGAGCGCGCGCCCACCCCGGTGCCGAGGAACAGGTCGACCACGTCGCGGCGGCGCACGCGGGTGTTGTTGATCTCGTAGCGGGACTGGCCGTCGCGGTCGAGGCTGCGCCGGACGGTGAGTTCGTTGTAGGCGGCGAAGGGGCCGTGGATGCGCCGTTCGCGGTTGTCGAGCGTCAGTTCGACCACGGCCCGACTGGCGGCGGCCCTCTCGCCGCTGCCGGCGAAGATCAGGTCATCGAGGGCCTGGCCGCGCAGGTGGCGGGCCGACGATTCGCCCATCACCCAGCGCAGGGCA
Source organism: Guyparkeria hydrothermalis (assembly GCF_023555375.1). GTDB lineage: Bacteria > Pseudomonadota > Gammaproteobacteria > Halothiobacillales > Halothiobacillaceae > Guyparkeria > Guyparkeria hydrothermalis. The sequence goes on along the minus strand of NZ_JAJSEE010000003.1, from coordinate 91,395 downwards.
TCGATCAGGTTGGATTTGCCGCAGCCGTTCGGTCCGACGATCGCCAGCGTGTTCGCGGGCAGCCGGATCTCGGTGGGCGAGGCGAAGGACTTGAAGCCGGCCAGGTACAGGCGGGTCAGGCGCATGGGATCGACACACTCCCACGCGACGGGTGGCAACGGTAATCGACCGCGACGGTCGGCAAGGCCCGGATCGGGGACTTATACTTCCGCCCCCGATTCAACAGAACCTCGTCACATACCGCAGGACAGTCATCCATGTCGACGCAACCCAGCAAGACACTCGAAACCTTCCCCAACCCGCATCCGGAACGGGACTATACCATCCACATGGAGGTGCCCGAGTTCACCTGCCTGTGCCCCAAGACCGGCCAGCCGGACTTCGCCACGATCCTGATCGACTTCGTCCCGGACCAGCTGTGCGTCGAGCTCAAGTCGCTGAAGATGTACATGTGGTCGTTCCGCGAGGAAGGCGGCTTTCACGAGGCGATGACCAACCGCATCGCCGACGACATCGTCGCCGCGATCAACCCGCGCTTCCTGCGCCTGACCGGCCGCTGGAACGTGCGCGGCGGCATCTGGACCAACGTGGTGGTCGAACACCGCCAGGACGGCTGGGCGCCGGCGCCGAAGGTCGAGCTGCCCTGATTCCATGACGACCGCCCGCCATCTGGGTATCGACGTCGGCACCTCGGGACTGCGCCTGGCAGCCCTGAATGGCCACGGCGAGTGCCTGTGGCTGGAGAAGGCGAGTTGGCCGGCACCGCCGGCCAGCGACGGGCACGAACAGCCCCCCGCCGGCTGGTGGGCGGCCTTCGATGAGCTGATGCGCCGGCTGGGCGGGCAGGGACGACTGGCCGACATCGCCTCGATCGCCTTTGCCGGCACCTCCGGCACGGTGCTGACCGTGGCGGACGACGGCACCGCCGAGGGACCCGCCTTGATGTACGACGACCCGCAGGGGGGCGATCAGCTCGCGGCCCTCCGGGCCCTCGAAATCGACCCCGATGCCCAGTTGTCCGCCCTGGCCCGCTGGCGACTCCTGGCCGAGGCGCGTGGACAGCTCGGGCGGCCGGTCAGCCAGGCCGACTGGTTCGTCCTGCGCCTGACCGGACGGCACGTCAGCGACAGCAACAACGCGCTCAAGTGGGGCTTCGACGCGGTGGCCGAACGGTGGCCGGCGCCGCTGGCCGACCGATTCGGCGCCCGGCTGCCCGAGGTGCATCGCCCGGGCACCGCGATCGCGCCCGTCACACCCGACCTCGCCCAACGCTGGGGCCTGGCGGCGAACGTCATCGTGGCCGCCGGCACCACCGACTCGATGGCCGCCCTCTGGGCCAGCGGGGCGACCGAGGAAGGCGACGGCGTGACCAGCCTGGGCTCGACGCTGGCGTTGAAACTGATCAGCACCCGCCCGGTGAGCGATGCGGCCAGCGGGGTCTACAGCCACCGCTTCGGCGAACGTTTCGCCGTCTCGGGGGCCTCCAATACCGGCGGTCGCGTGCTGGCCACGTTCTTCGACAGCGAGGAGCTGGCCCGGCTGAGCGAGTCGATCGACCCCGAGGCACCCGACACCCTCGGCTACTGGCCGCTGGCCGGCCGCGGCGAGCGGTTCCCGGTGGTCGCCCCGGCCATGGGGCCGCGCCTGACACCGCGCCCGGCCGACCCGGCCCTCTTTCTTGCCGGGATGCTGCGCGGCATTGCCCGGATCGAGGCACTGGGCTATCGGCGCTTCGCCGCGCTGGGTGGCACGACCGTGCGGCGGGTGCTCTCCTCCGGCGGCGGGGCGCACAACCCGGTGTTCGCCCGCATCCGAGAACGGGCCCTGGGCGTGCCGGTGACGCTGGCGGCACACACCGAGGCGGCCGTGGGCGCCGCGCGCCTGGCGGCGGTGGCCATGGAAACGAAGGGAGCGGGCAGATGACGACACCCCTGACACGAGCGGCGCGCGAGATGGGCGGGGTGGGTTACTGGCTGGCCGGTTGGCGCCTGATGTGGCAACCGGGCCTGCGCCGCTTCACCCTGATTCCGCTGTTGATCAACACCCTGCTGTTCGGACTGGCCGGCTGGCTGCTCTTGAGCTTGGCGGGTGACTGGGTCGAGGGCCTGCTGCCGGACTGGCTGGACTTCCTCTACTGGCTGCTCATGCCGATCGTGGTGCTCGGCCTGCTGCTGGCGACCTTCTTTACCTTCACCCTGGTGGCCAACCTGATCGCCGCGCCGTTCAACGCGGTGCTCGCCGCCCGGGTCGAGACCCACCTGACCGGCCAGCCTCCTGCCGGGGACGACCAGGGCATGATTACCGGGGCGGTCGGCGCCGTGGCCGGCGAGGTCGGCCGGCTGCTCTATCTCGCCGCCTGGGCCATCCCGCTGGTGATCCTGTGGTTCATCCCCGGCCTGAACCTGCTGGCGCCGTTCGCCTGGTTCCTCTTCTCGGCCTGGATGATGAGTCTCGAGTACGTCGACAACCCGGCCGGCAACCACGGCCTGTCGTTCGCCGAACAACGCCGCCGTCTGCGCGAACGCCCCGCGCTAACGCTCGGGTTCGGCAGCCTGATGACGCTCATGACCATGGTGCCGGTGGCGAACTTCCTCGCCATGCCGGTGGGCGTGTGCGGCGCGACCCGGATGTGGGTGGAAGGGTTCGAGGGGAAGGCGATCAGACGAGAGGGCTGAACGCGCTGGAAGCTCAGCCTGCCATGCCGTGGCATGGGTTCAGGCCGGGACGGCCGCTGGGGCGGCCTTCGCGCGCGGGGCGCGCTCCCACAATGGGCTCCCAGCAAGCGGTTGGCAGCACCCCACTGTGGGAGCTTGCCTTGCAAGCGAAACGCGCCGCAGGCGCGTGTCCCACGCCGATCTGGCAGCCAACCTCGACGGGATCGGGGCTATTGACGGAGCAGCCCCTGCGGGGCCACGCCGCACTCAGCCCTTGCGCGGCTCGCGACCCTTGGAGCGACGACGGGCCTCGGCCTTCTTCTGCTTGACCTTCTGCAGCGGGGTGCGCCGGTCGATCTTGCCCTCGTAAGGGTTCGAATCGGTGCGGAACTCGATCCGGATGGGCGTACCCATCAGGTCGTGCTCGCGGCGGAAGTAGGACTCGAGGTAGCGGTGGTAATGCCCCGGCAGGCGCTTGGTCTGCTTGCCGTGGATCACGATGATCGGCGGGTTGCTGCCGCCCTGGTGGGCATAGCGCAGGCGGATGCGCCGACCATGGATCAGCGGCGGCTGATGCTGCTCGACCGCCGCGCTCAGGGTGCGGGTCAGGGCGTTGGTCGAGATCGAACGCATCGCCGCCTCATAGGCCTGGTCGACGCTCTCGAACAGGTGGCCAACGCCGGTGCCGTGCAGCGCGGAGATGCGGTGGATCTCGGCGTAGTTGATGAAACCGAGCTTGCGCTCGATCTCGGTGCTCACCCGCTCGCGCACGTCGGACTCGAGCCCGTCCCACTTGTTGACCGCGATCACCAGCGCCCGGCCACGCTCGTTGATGAAGCCGAGCAGATGCTGGTCCTGCTCGGTGATGCCGGTATGCGCATCCAGCACCAGGATCACCACGTTGGCCGCGTCGATCGCCTGCAGGGTCTTGACGATGCTGAACTTCTCGATCGCCTCGCCGACGCGCGACTTGCGCCGCACCCCGGCCGTGTCGATCAGCGTGTAGGGCTTGCCGTCGCGCTCGAAGGGAATCTTGATCGAGTCGCGGGTGGTGCCGGGCTCGTCGAAAGCGAGCACGCGCGACTCGCCCAGCAGGCGGTTGGTCAGGGTGGACTTGCCCACGTTGGGCCGCCCGACCAGGGCCACGGTGATGCCCTGGTCTTCCGGTTCCTCGGCGGGTTCCTCGGTCAGTTCCGGCGGCAGCATCGCCTCGAGGCGTTCCCACAACCCACCGATGCCACGCCCGTGGCTGGCGGCGATGTATTCGGGCTCGCCCATGCCCAGCGCCCAGAACTCGGCCTGGACCTCGTGCTCGTCGACGCCGTCGGTCTTGTTGACCACCAGGAGCACCGGCTTGCCCGCCCGGCGCAACTCGGCGGCGATCTGCTCGTCGGCGGCGGTCAGGCCCGCGCGGCCGTCGACCAGGAAGGCGACCAGGTCGGCCTCTTCCATGGCCAGCCAGGCCTGGTCCTGCATCAGGGCCTCGATCCCGCCGCGCTCGCCGGTCAGACCACCCGTGTCGATGACCAGCCAGTCACGCCCCTCGTGGTGCGCCGCGCCATACTGGCGGTCGCGTGTCAGGCCGGCGTAGTCGGCCACCAGCGCGTCGCGGGAGCGGGTGAGCTGGTTGAACAGGGTCGACTTGCCCACGTTGGGGCGGCCGACCAGGGCAATAACGGGTTTCATCGCGTCGATAGACTCAAGGGAAAACGGCCGGCGGTAGCGGGATCAGTCAAGCGTGAACACCCGCAGCTCGCCGTCGCGGGAGACCGCGAGACCTCGGCCGTCGACCTGCTGGATCGGGTCGACCAGCGGGTCGCCCCAGTCGGCCCGGCCGACCAGCGCGCCGCTGGTGGTCGAGAGCACGTGCACGTAGCCTTCGCGATCGCCGACGATCAGGTAGCCGTTGATCAGGGCCGGCCCGGTCAGGCCACGGTGCTTGAGGTCGGACTGGCGCCACAGGGCATCGCCGCTGCGCCGGTCGATCGCCCAGATCACGCCGTCGGCGTCGCTCAGGTAGAGCGCGCGTCCGCCGGCCGCGATGTTGTTGGTGTTGGAGAAGTCGCGCGACCACAGCTCGCGTCCGCCCTGGGCCGCCAGCGCGGCCAGCTTGCCCTGGTAGGTCGCGGCGTAGAACACGCCATCGGCGAACACCGGGGTGGCGTCGACGTCGACCATGCGATCGACGTCGGTGCGCCCGGTCGGCAGGGCGACCGCCTGGCTCCACAGTTCGCGACCGTCCTCGCGGGCGAAGACCGCCAGCGTGCCGTCGTCGAAACCGGCGGCCAGCGCGTCGGGGAACATCAGGACGCGCCCCTGCCCCTGCAGGGTCAGGGCCGGCGGGGCCTTCGACTGACGCCACCGGACCTCGCCGCTCTCGGCGTCCAGCACGTGCAGCGTGCCGTCGCGACCACGCACGGCCACGTCACCGAAACCGACCGACGGGGCGGCATCGACGGAGCTGCGGATCGAGGTGTCCCAGCGACGTTCGCCGCTGTCCGCGGCCAGGGCAAACACGCGGCCATCCTCGCTGCCGAAGACGACGATCCCTTCGCCGGCACCGCCGCCGACGCTCAGGTCGGCGTCGAGCTCGGCAGACCACAGCCGCTTGCCCGACTCGAGGTCGTAGGCAAACACGTCGCCGTCCGGACCGGCGACGAAGACACGCCCCTCGTCCTCGACCGGCGCGATGGCCGTCAGGTGGTTTTCCTGATCGCCGCCGGACGAGGCATCCCAGACCACCTTGGGCGGCTGCTGGTTGTCGATTTCCTCGAGCGGCGTGGGCTTGACCAGCTCACGCGGGGCCGAGCAGCCGGCCAGTGCGACGGCCAGACCGGCCACGAGCGGCAGGGTCCAACGATGGGGTTGCGTGGTCATCATGACGCCTCCTCCGCGTTGGCCGGCAGGCTGTCGAGCTTCATCTGCAGCAGGCCGTTGGCCGCGTCGGATTCGACCGCGGTCTCGTAGGCCTCGCGGGCGGCGACCAGGTCACCACGCTCGGCGAGGATGTCGCCGCGCAGCTCGGCGAACAGCCCGTCGAAACCAGCCGGCGGCTCGGCCAGGCGCTCGAGGGCAGCGTCGTGCTCGCCCTGGGCCCAGAGGACACGCGCCAGCCGCAGGTCGACGGTGGCCACGAGCTGGGCGCGCTCGGCGCTGGCGCGGGCACGTTCCAGGTAGGAGACGGCCGTCTCGAGGTCGTTGTTGTCGACCGCGGCGCCGGCACCGATCAGCCAGGCCAGCACGGTGTAGCTGGTGCCGTCGTGGCTGGTGGCCACGTCGCGGGCGCGCTCGACCACGTCGCCTTCGCCCGCGGCTGCTATCTGCTCGAGGTTGGCGAACGCGGCGGCCGCCGAGGCCACGCGGTTGTCCTGCCAGCCCTGCCAGCCCTGCCAGCCGATCAGGCCGGCGACACCGAGCACGACGCCGGCGATCACCGTCTTGCCGTGCTCCGACCACCAGTCGCGGATGCGTTCAATCTGTTCTTCGTCTGAGGCGACCATAGGGGTTCCCGAAGTGTGTCGTTATGCGTGTTGGTTGGCGGCCAGCAGCGTGTCGAGGTCGCTAGCGGCGACCGTCTGCTGCTCGCCCTCGCCGCGCAGCGGCTTGACCGAGACCCGCTCGCCGGCCTCGTCCTCGATAATCACGGCGGTGCCGGCACCGCTGCGGTCGGCGCGCTTGAACTGCGCCTTGAGGCCGCCGCCGTCGAGATTACACTGCACCCGCTGGCCGGCCAAGGTGCGGCGCAGGCGGTCGGCCAGGCGCAGGGCCGCGCCCTGGCGACCGGTTTCCGGCACGATCACGTAGACGTCCGCCCGGCCCGTGTCCGTCGGCGTGTCGGCCAGCGAGAGCAACCGCTCGATACCGATGGCAAACCCCGCCGCCGGCGTCGCGCGGCCGCCGAGCTGCTCGACCAGGCCGTCATAGCGGCCACCCGCGCAGATGGTGCCCTGGGCGCCGAGCGACTCGGTGACCCACTCGAACACCAGCTTGTTGTAGTAGTCGAGACCGCGCACCAGCCGCGGATTGACGCGGTAGGGGATGCCCAGTGCGTCGAGCAGTTCGCGGGTCTTGGCGAAGTCGGCGGCCGATTCCTCGTCGAGGTAGTCGGCCAGTTTCGGCGCGGCTTCGAGGATCGGCTGGATCTCGGGATTCTTGCTGTCGAGCACCCGCAGCGGGTTCTCGTGCAGGCGCCGGCGCGCCTCCTCGTCGAGCTGATCGGCATGACCCTCGAGATACTCGATCAGCACCTCGCGGTGGCGGGCCCGGGCCTCCGGCTGGCCGAGGGTATTGATCTCGAGGCGCACGTCCTCGATACCGAGGCGCTGCCACAGCGAGGCGGCCATCTGGATCAGCTCGATTTCCAGCTCTGGTCCGGCCACGCCGAAGGTCTCGACGCCGAACTGGTGGAACTGGCGGTAGCGGCCTTTCTGCGGGCGCTCGTGGCGGAACATCGGCCCGGTATACCAGAGGCGACGCTGCTGGTTGTGGATGATGCCGTGCTGCAGGCAGGCGCGCACGCAACCGGCCGTGCCCTCGGGACGCAGGGTGAGCGAGTCGCCGTTGCGGTCGTCGAAGGTGTACATCTCCTTCTCGACGATGTCGGTCACCTCGCCGATCGACCGGGCGAACAGCGCGGTCTGCTCGACGATCGGCATGCGGATCTCTTCGTAGCCGTAGGCGGCAGCGGTCTCGCGCAGTGCCGTCTCCAGTCGCTGCCAGGCGGGAGTGTCGTCGGGCAGCACGTCGTGCATGCCCCGGATGCTCTTGGGCGTCTTGCTCATCGTGGGATCAGGTTATCGGTCGTCGCTGGAGTCGTGGGCGGCCTCATGGGCGGCCTTGTCCCGGGCGACGCGCTCGCGGATGGTGTGTTCGATCTGGTCGACCAGCTCCTCTTCGGTGAGCTTGCGCGAGGGCTTGCCGTCGACGTAGAGGAGATTGGGCTGGCCGCCGGTCAGGCCGATGGACGCCTCGCGGGCCTCGCCGGGGCCGTTGACCACGCAACCGATCACGGCGACGTCCATGGGCAGGTCGATGTCCTCGATGCGCTCTTCCAGGGCGTTGACGGTCTTGATCACGTCGAACTCCTGGCGAGCGCAGGACGGGCAGGCGATCAGGTTGACGCCACGGCTGCGGAGCTTCAGCGACTTGAGGATGTCCCAGCCGACCTTGACCTCCTCGACCGGATCGGCGGCCAGCGACACGCGCAGGGTGTCGCCGATCCCCTCGGCCAGCAGCATGCCGAGACCCACGGCCGACTTGACCGCCCCGGCGCGCGGGCCGCCCGCCTCGGTGATGCCGAGATGCAGTGGCTGCTCGATCTGGGAGGCCAGCTTGCGATACGCGCCCAGGGTCATCCAGACATCCGATGCCTTGAGCGAAACCTTGAATTCGGGGTAATCGAGCCGGTCGAGGATATCGATGTGGCGCAGGGCCGATTCGACCAGCGCGTCGGGCGTGGGCTCGCCGTACTTCTGCTGCAGGTCCTTTTCCAGCGACCCGGCATTGACGCCGATGCGCAGCGGGATGCCGTGATCACGCGCCGAATCGATCACCTGGCGCACGCGGTCCTCGCGACCGATATTGCCCGGGTTGATGCGCAGGCAATCGGCACCCAGATCCGCGACGCGCAGGGCGATGCGGTAGTCGAAGTGGATGTCGGTGATCAACGGGATGGAGACCCGTTGCTTGATCTTGCCGAAGGCCTCGGCGGCATCCATGTTGGGCACCGAGACCCGCACGAGGTCGGCGCCGGCGGCGGCCAGGCGCTCGATCTGGGCGACCGTCGCCTCGACGTCGCAGGTGTCGGTGTTGGTCATCGACTGGACGGAGATGGGCGCATCGCCCCCCACGCCCACGGACCCGACCTGGATCCGACGGGACAGGCGACGCGTCACCGGAACCGGTTGAAAGCTCATGAATTCCCCACGGTGGTTCGCAGCACGCCGGTGGCACCGCTCGGTTCACCCAGCTCCACCGGCTCGCCCTGGTATTCGACCTCCAGCCCCTCGGGCTGACCGAGGACCAACGAGAACGGGCCGGTCGCCTCGGCGAACGCGCGCTCCTCGCCGGCGGCCAGGACGTCGTACATCAGCCGCTCGCCGTTGCCGTCGCGCACCTCGACCCAGCTGTCGGCACGGGTGGCACGCAGCACGAGCGCCGGCGGACGCGACTCGGCCGGTTCGGAGGCCGCCTCGCTCGTTTCACCGGCCGCGCCCTCGGCGTCGGCGGCGCCATCGGTCGTGGCCGGGGCCGCGGCGTCACCCTGGCTGGCCTCAGCATCCGGGTCGGCCGGGGCCGCCGGCTCGCTCCGGGTCGCGGTATCGATCGCGGCCAGCCGCTCACCGGGCAGCGCCAGCGTGGCGGTCGAGCCCTCGTCCTGGCTTGCGGCAGCCTGCTCGGCGGTCGGGGGCGCGGGCGGCTCGTCGAGGGCACCCTCGATGGCCGGCCGCGAGTCTGACGCATCGGCATCCTCGGCAGACGGCGACTCGGTAGCGGTATCGGCGGGCGATTCGCTGTTCGCGCCGCTCAGGTCGGCCCACCAGGCCTGGACGCGGTCGGCATCCAGGCGCGACAGGGCCAGCACCACGATCGCGATGACGACCAAGATGCCGACCCAGCCCAGCAGACGACGGCCCAGGCCGCCGCCCTTGGGTTCCATCACGTCGAGCGTCGGGTGGATGCCCCCCTGCACGCCGCCGTTGTCCGGGGCGTGCTGGGCGTTGTACTGGGCGATCAGCTCGTCACCGTCGAGGTCGAGCTGACCGGCCCAGGTACGCAGGTAGGCCAGGATGTAGGGCCGGCCGGGGACGGCGTCGAGCTGATCTCGCTCGATGAGCTCGATCACCTTGAGGTCGAGGTTGAGCGGCTGAGCGAGGTCGGCCGCGCTCAGGCCGGCGGCCTCGCGCCCCTTCCGAATTCGTTCGCCGACCGTGGGGCCGGAGGCCTCCTGGCCGAGGGTGATCGCCTCGTCGGTCTCGCCGGTCGTCGCTCCGACCGCGGGTTCACGCCGCTCCTGCTCGCTCATCGACTGCCTCCCTGTTCCAGTGCCTGTGCCTCGGGCGAATCCGGGAAGCGGCCGCGCAGGATCAGGCGGTGATTCTTCAATGCTTGCTCGTCACCCACGGCGCGATCGATCGCGATCGCCACCCCGAGCGAGCGGGCCGTGTGCCGGTGACGCGACTCGTAACGACGCATCGCCTCGGCGGCCTCGTCCGCCTCACCGGTCTCGAGCAGGGCCTGGGCAACGCCCAGCAACGCGCTCGGCTGGCGCGCGCCCTCGTCCAGGGCGCGGCGGAACTGGGCCAGCGCCTGGGCCTGGTCACCGGCCTGCTGATAGCAGCGCCCGGAGTTGACCAGGGCGTATTCCGGGGTCTCGTAGAGGGGGTCGTCGTAGGCGCGGCGGAACATCGCCTGGGCACGCTCGTAATCACCCTGAGAGCACAAAAAGCCACCGTAGTTGTTGGCCAGGTCGGAGTTGTCGCCATCGAGGCGCACGGCGCGGGCGAAGGCATCGCCGGCCTCGTCCGTCTCGCCCAGGCGCTGGAGCAGCAGGGCATGGACGTGGTGGGCCGGGGCGTAACCGCTGTCGAATCGGATCGCCCGCTTGATCTTCTCCATCGCGACCTTGAGCTCGCCCTCGCGCATGTAGCCGGCGGCCAGCTCGGTGTTGATCTCGGCGGCCTGGCGATTCTCGCCCACGTGGCGCTCGATCGAGTCACCGTCACCCCCCTGCATGCCGGTGGTGGCGCAGCCGCTCAGCCCCACGAGGATGACGGCGCAAAGCGTCAGCAGGCGGCTCATCGGGTCACCTCCACGACGCCACGATCCAGCCCCATCTGTGCCAGCCGGTCCTTGCGCCGGGACTTGTCGGCGACCTTGCCGGCGAGCTGCCCGCAGGCGGCGTCGATGTCGTCACCGCGCGTCTTGCGCGGCACGGTGTTGATCCCCACGGCCTTGAGTTGCGCCCGGAACCGCTCGATGCGGTTGCGCGAGGAACGCTCGTAACCGGAGCCCTCGAAGGGGTTGAAGGGAATCAGGTTGACCTTGACCGCGTCCTTGCGCGGGCCGAGCAGCGCGATCAGTTCGTCGGCGTGCTCGGGGGTGTCGTTGACGCCCTGGATCATCACGTACTCGTAGATGATCGCCCCGTGCGGCACGACCTTCGCGTAGCGGTCGCAGGCGGCCATCAGCTGATCGAGCGGGTACTTCTCGTTGATCGGCACCAGCTCGTCACGCAGCGCGTCGTTGGGCGCGTGCAGCGAGATCGCCAGCGAGATCGGCAGGCGTTCGCCCAGCCGGTCGATGGCCGGCACGATGCCGGAGGTCGAGATGGTCACGCGGCGCTTGGAAAGCCCGTAGGCGTGGTCGTCGAGCATCAGCTCGGCGGCATCGACCACCGCCTGCTCGTTCAACAGCGGCTCGCCCATGCCCATGAAGACCACGTTGCTGATCGCCTTGCCGGTCGGCAGGCGACGCTCGATCAACCGTTCGGCCAGCCAGAGCTGACCGACGATCTCGGCGGTCGACAGGTTGCGGTTGAAGCCCTGTCGGCCGGTCGAACAGAAGGTGCAGGTGAGCGAGCAGCCCACCTGGGAGGAAATGCAGAGGGTCGCGCGGTCGTCCTCGGGGATGTAGACCATCTCCACGGAGTTGCCGCCGCCCGTGTCGACGAGAAACTTGCGCGTCCCGTCCTTCGATTCCTGGTCGAGCAGGATCTCGGGGGCCTGGATGCAGGCGACTTCCTTGAGCCGCTCGCGCAGGCTCTTGGCGAGATCGGTCATCGCGTCGAAGTCGTCGACCCGCCGCTGATGCACCCACTTGAGCACCTGGTTGGCGCGGAAGGGCTTCTCGCCCATCTCGGCGAACCAGGCACGCAGGCGGCTGGGCGAGAGGCCCAGCAGGTTGATGCGTTCGTCGGTCGAGGTCATTCAGGCCACCGTACTAGTTAGCCCGAGTCGCCGTCAGCACTCAGCGGCTGCAGAGCTCGTCGGACTTGAAGAAGAAATCGATCTCGGTGCGCGCGTTCTCGGCACTGTCCGAGCCGTGAACCGCGTTGGCGTCGATCGACTCGGCGAAGTCGGCGCGGATGGTGCCCGGATCGGCTTCCTTCGGGTTGGTCGCGCCCATCAGGTCACGGTTCTTGGCGATGGCGTCCTCGCCCTCGAGTACCTGGACGAACACCGGGCCGGAGATCATGAAGTCGACCAGCTCGCCGAAGAACGGACGCTCCTTGTGCACCGCGTAGAAGCCCTCGGCCTGCTCGCGGGTCAGTTGCAGCATGCGCGCACCGACCACCGACAGACCGGCGTCCTCGAAGCGCGAGATGATCTGACCGATCACGTTCTTGGCAACGGCGTCGGGCTTGATGATCGAAAGGGTGCGTTCTACGGCCATGAAATTCTCTCCTGATCGGGCGGGATCGACCCACCCCGGTGAAACGTGAAAAAGAAAAGGGAAACAGGTAGCTGCCGCTCACCGGGGGGCGAGCGGCCGCAAAGCGCAACAGTTTAACGATTCACCGGAAAACAATCCACGCGAAGCGTGTGGGAATGATTTACCCACACCGTTCGTCAGGGCATTCGATCAGGGCCCGACGCCCCGCATGCCGGCCGCGACGGCCTCCGAGCGCTCGTCCCGGGCCGCTTGCAGCCGGTCGTCCTGGCGGGCGGAGACGTCGAGCACGTCGGGCTGCTCCACCAGGTCGGCCAGCGAGATGGACTCGAGGAACCCCTGGATCTGGGCCGACAGGCCCATCCACAGGTCGTGCGCGATGCACTTGCCGCCGCCCTGGCAGTTACCCTTGCCGCCGCAACGGGTGACGTCGACCACCTCGTCGACGGCGTGGATGATCTCGGCGATGTTGATCCGCGACGGCTCGCGGGCCAGCTGGTAACCCCCACCCGGGCCACGCACGCTACTGACCAGCTGACCACGCCGCAGCTGGGCGAACAGCTGTTCGAGATAGGAGAGCGACAACGACTGTCGTTCGGCGATGTCGGCCAGCGCGGTCGGCTGGCCACGATCATGGATGGCCAGGTCCAGCATGGCCGTGACGGCATAGCGGCCCTTGGTCGTCAGCCTCATTGCAAACCTCCCGGCAGCCCCAGTCCGGGCCGCCCCAAACGACTGAAACCCGAGCAGTCTTCTCGGGGATAGTGGCCCATGATAGTCCGGCGACCGGGCGCTGTATATGGTCCGCGATGCACCCGGTCAGTCCCGCGCCCCGGTTGTGTTCTCCGCGGTGTTCTCGGGGGGCTTCTCGCCGGTCGGCGCGCGGCCGCAGCCGGCGACACCGTCCTCCTCGTCCAGGTGGCAGCCATCCAGGCTCGGTCGACTGGGTCGGGACACATCCACGCCGAGCGAGCGCAAGGCATCGGCCATCTCGTCGAGCTGGCCGTCGACGGCCTGGACGTGGTCAAGCAGACGGTCGACCACGGTCGCCACCGGGTCGGGCATGTCGCGGGCCACGCCGTAGGCATCGAAGCCCAGTCGCTGGGCGACGCGTCGCTTGGTCTCGCTCTGCTCGGCGCGCTGCTCGACCACCCGCGCCGGGATGCCCACCAGGGTCGCCCCGTCGGGTGCGTCCTTGAGCACCACGGCATTCGAGCCGACCCGCACGCCCTCGCCGAGGGTGATTGGCCCGAGGATCTTCGCCCCGGCCCCGACCACCACGCCGGCACCCAGCGTCGGGTGACGCTTGCCCTCCCGCCAGGTGGTACCGCCCAGCGTGACGCCGTGATACAGGGTGCAGTCGTCGCCAATCTCGGCCGTCTCGCCGATCACCACGCCCATGCCGTGATCGATGAAAAACCGTCGCCCGATCCGGGCGCCCGGGTGGATCTCGATGCCGGTCAGCCAGCGACTGACGTTCGAGATCAGCCGCGCCAGCAGGCGCCAGTTGCGCCGCCACAGGGCATGGGCGACGCGATGCCACCAGACCGCGTGCAGGCCGGGATAGGTCAACGCGATCTCCCAGCGGCTGCGCGCCGCCGGGTCGCGGTCGAACACGCTGTCGACGTCATCGAGTATCGTTTTCCACCATCCCATGGACTCAGCTCCGCAATCTATCGGTCAATCCGCCCCGTCGCGCCGCTCCCGGGAGAGCGCGGTCAGCATGCCTTGCAGGATCTGCAACTCGTCGCGTCGCGGCTCAGCCCGGTTGAGCATGACGCCGATGCGCTGCATCAGGCGGCGTGCGTGCCGCGCCGTCTCGGCCGGCTCGTTGCCCGGGAAGTAGCCGCGTTCGGCCAGCGCGCCCTCCAGGCGAGCGCAGAGTGTAGCAAGCTCGCCCCGGGGGGCCGGGGGGTCGCCGCCGGCCTCGGACGGCTCGGGGGTCTGCGCGGCATGGAACAGCTCGTAGGCCACCAGCTGGACCGCCTGGGCGAGGTTGAGCACCGGGTAGTCGGGATTGGCGTGCAGGGCCAGCAGGTGATCGGCCACGCCGAGCTCCTCGTTGGTCAGGCCGGTGCGCTCGGCGCCGAACAGGATGCTGATCCGTTCGTTCGAGCCCTCGTCCAGCGAGCCGGCCCGCTGGACGATCTCGGCCGCCGCGGCCCGCCCGTCGAGCAGCGGCAGCGCGAGACTGCGCACGCGGGCACTGGTCGCCCAGACGGCGACCGAGTCGGCGACGGCTTGGTCGACCGAGTCGACGATACGCGCGGCATCGAGCAGGTCGGCGGCGTGCGTGGCCACCGCCCGGGCCCTGTCGTCGATGGCCGCGCGGTCGACTCGCGGCGCGACCAGCACCAGTCGCGACAGGCCCATGGTCTTCATCGCCCGCGCGGCAGCGCCGATGTTCTCGGCCATCGAGGTCTGGCAAAGCACGACCTCGATCCGGTCGAGAAACCGGGCGCGGGACGGGGTGGCGGCGGGAGGGGACGGTTGCGGCATGGCTGACACGGGGACGTTTACGCGTATAATTCCGGATCCGAGGAACGGGGCACATCAGCGCCCCGACCGGGCATCACGGTCCGATCGACCGGCCCGGACGCGCCAACGGCAGCGAGCAAACCGCCTGTCACGGCCCGTCATCCACCATTCGCTCGTCGAGCCGACCAGACCATTATGCCGCACCCCATGCTCAATATCGCCGTGCGCGCCGCCCGCGCCGCCGGCAGCATCATTTCCCGCAGCCACGACCGCGTCACCGATCTCACCATCGAGTCGAAAAAGCGCAACGACTTCGTCAGCGAGGTCGATCATCAGGCCGAGGCGGCGATTATCGACACGCTCCTGCGCGCCTACCCGGACCACGGCATCCTTGCCGAGGAAACCGGCGCAGGCGGACGGGAGAACGCCGAGTACCGCTGGATCATCGATCCGCTCGACGGCACCACCAACTTCCTGCACGGCATCGGCCACTACGCGGTCTCCATCGCGCTGGAACGCCAGGGCCGC
The DNA here is from genome assembly GCF_023555375.1 of Guyparkeria hydrothermalis. Classification (GTDB taxonomy): domain Bacteria; phylum Pseudomonadota; class Gammaproteobacteria; order Halothiobacillales; family Halothiobacillaceae; genus Guyparkeria; species Guyparkeria hydrothermalis. Next base: position 76,345 of record NZ_JAJSEE010000003.1, on the reverse strand, counting down.
CTGGAGCTCGGGGTGATCTACAACCCGGTCAACCAGGAGCTGTTCACGGCCGAACGCGGCGCCGGCGCCTTCCTCGACAACCGGCGCATCCGCGTCGCGCCGCGCAAGGGCCTCGACGGCGCACTGCTGGGCACCGGGATTCCGTTCCGCGACGACCAGAACCTCGAGCGCTACATCGCGACCCTGCGCGCGCTGCACGGTCCGATCGCGGGCATCCGCCGCCCCGGTTCGGCCGCCCTGGATCTGGCGTACGTGGCCGCGGGCCGGTTCGACGGCTTCTGGGAATTCGGTCTCAAGCCCTGGGACATGGCCGCCGGCGTGCTGCTGGTCCGCGAGGCCGGCGGGGTCGTCATCGACAACCAGGGCGGCGACGACTACCTCGCCAGTGGCAACGTCATCTGCGCCAACCCCAAGCTGGTCCACGCCATGCTCCAGGCCATCAGCAAGGGCGAGCAGGCCTGGCGTTCCGTGTCGCGACCCGAGACCGGCTGACACCTAAGCCCTGCCCGCAACCCGAAAACGAAAAAGCCCGCAGTCAATGCGGGCTTTTTGCTGTCGGCTCGACGCCTGCCATCAGGGCGTATTGCTGTCCTCGGCCTGCTTGAGCCGTTCCTTGTCGTCGATCTTGAGCAGGTCCTGGCGCTTGAGCCCCATGTCCAGGGACACCGCCGAGGCGACGTAGATCGAGGAGAACGTCCCGATCGCGATGCCCAGCAGCAGGGTCAGCGAAAAGCCGGACAGGGCCTCGCCGCCGAAGACGAACAGTGCCAGGGCCGTGAGGAAGGTGGTGCCCGAGGTGATCACCGTGCGCGACATGGTCTGGTTGACCGAGGCGTTCATCACCTCCTTCTCGGTGCCCTTGCGCATCTTCTGGAAGTTCTCGCGGATGCGGTCGAACACGACGATGGTGTCGTTGATCGAATAACCCGCCAGCGCCAGGAAGGCGGCCAGCACGGTCAGGTCGAAGCGCAGCCCCAGCAGGCTGACAATGCCCAGCACCACGACGAGGTCATGCGCCAGCGCGAGGATCGCGCCGCCGGCCAGCCGCACCTGGAAGCGAAAGCCGACGTAGACGAGGATGCCGGCCAGCACCACCAGCAGCGCGAGACCGCCGGCATTGAACAGCTCCTTGCCTACCGCGGGGCCGACGTACTCGACCCGGCGCATCTCCACGTCGGCGGTCTCGGACTGCATCGCGATCAGCAGTTCGTCCGCCAGCCGGCTGTGGCTGTCGTCGGTCGGCGGCAGGCGGATCATCACCGACTCCGAGGAGCCGAACAGCTGCGCGACGGCGTTCTCGAAGCCCTTGGCGTCGAGCGTCTCGCGCACGGCGTCGATGTCCGCCCCGCCCGGGTAGCCGAGCTCGATCACCACGCCGCCGGTGAAGTCGAGGCCCAGGTTCAGGCCCTTGGTCGCCAGCGAGCCGGCGGCCACCAGCAGCAGGATCGCCGACAGGGCGTAGGCGAAGTAGCGCTTGCCGAAGAAGTCGAATCGCGCGTCGGATGGGAACAGGTTCATGGTGTCACTCGTCTGATTCGAATGCCGGCACGTGACCGGCTCAGATGGAAAGTCCCTTCAGGCGCGCCTGGCGGCCGTAGACCAGGTTGGCCAGCGCGCGCGACAGCATCACCGCAGTGAACACCGAGGCCAGGATGCCGATCGACAGCGTCACCGCGAAGCCCTTGATCGGCCCGGTACCGAAGGCGAACAGCGCGAGCGCGGCCAGCAGGGTGGTGATGTTGGCGTCGAGGATGGTGGCGAAGGCCCGCTCGTAGCCGGCCTTCATCGCCGCGTGCGGCGTCATGCCGTTCCTGAGCTCCTCGCGGATGCGTTCGAAGATCAGCACGTTGGCGTCCACCGCCATGCCCACGGTCAGCACGATACCCGCGATGCCCGGCAGGGTGAGCGTGGCCTGCAGCATCGAGAGCACCGCGACGATCAGCACCAGGTTGGTGACCAGCGCGACCACGGCGATCACGCCGAACACGCGGTAGTAGATCATCATGAAGATCGCGACCAGCACGAAGCCCAGGATCGCGGCATTGACGCCCGCCTGGATGTTCTCGGCCCCCAGGCTCGGGCCGACGGTGCGCTCCTCGACGATGTCCATCGGGGCGCGCAGGGCACCGGCGCGCAGCAGCAGCGAGAGGTTGCGCGCCTCCTCGGAGGAATCGAGCCCGGTGATCTGGAAGCGGTTGGCCAGCTGGTCACGAATCGTGGCGACGTTGATCACCTCCTCGACCAGCTTCTTCTCCTCGATCAGCTTGCCGTTCTCGTCAACCTGGGTATCGATGCGGTTCTCGATGAACACCACGCCCATCTGCTGGCCGATGTTGTCGCCGGTGATGTCGGCCATGCGCCGTGCACCCTGGCTGTCGAGGTTGACGAACACCGCCGGCGAGCCCGAATCCTGATCGAAGCCCGAGGACGCCCCGGTGACGCGGTCGCCCGTGACGATCACCTGGCGCTTCAGGAGCACCGGGCCGCCATCGCGACGCTGGTAGAGCCGCGCCTGCGGTGGAATGCTGCCGGACTCGTCGGCGTCGACCCAGTCGGCGGGCGAACCGTGGACGAGCCGGAATTCCAGGGTGGCGGTCGCGCCGAGGATTTCCTTGGCGCGCACGGTGTCCTGGATACCCGGCAGCTCGACCACGATGCGGCTGTCGCCCTGCTGCTGGATCAGCGGCTCGGCCACGCCCAGCTCGTTGACGCGGTTGCGCAGCGTGGTGATGTTCTGCTCGAGGGCGGCGCGGCGCTCGGTCTCGACGCCTTCCTCGGTCATCGTCGCCGTCAGGTAGGGCTCGCCGTCGATCTCGGTCGAATCGAACTCGAGATCCTCGTAGCCTTCCGTCAACTGCTCGATGGCCTGGTCGCGCGACTCGGCGTCGCGGAACCGCACCTGGATGCGCTGCTCGTCGGTGACCTCGGCGGAGACGTAGCGCAGGCGCTCGCCGCGCAGGTCCGCCCGCATGCCGTCGACACGACGCTCGAGCGCGGTCTTGATCGCCGCGCCCATGTCCACCTGCATCAGGAAGTGCACGCCGCCACGCAGGTCGAGGCCGAGGTACATCGGCAGCGCGCCGAGGTCGGTCAGCCAGGTCGGGGCGGCCGGGGCGAGGTTGAGGGCGACGGGGTAGTCGCCGCCCAGGGCGGCACGCACCACGTCGACCGCCTCGAGCTGGTCATCCGTGGAGTTGAAGCGGATCAGGCCGGAATCGCCCTGGATCTCCGAGCGGCCGTACTCGATACCGGCCGCCCGCAGGGCGCTCTGCGCCTCGGACAGGGCGACCTGCTCCATGCTGCCGTCGCGCTTGGAGATCTGCAGGGCCGGCTCTTCGCCGAAGAAGTTCGGCAGGGCGTAGAACAACCCCACCAGCACGACAACGACGACGATCAGATTCTTCCACAGGGGGTAGCGGTTCATCTTCTAGGCCTTCGCGTGGAAAACGCCCCGTGGAGCGGGGCGCGGCCCGCCGACACGCATCCCTGGCCGGCGGGCGGATAAACGAGAGGGCCCGCCGTGGCGAGCCCTTGATACGGTGGCGAGGATCAGGCCTCGCGCGCGTCCTTGATGGTGCCCTTGGGCATCACGGTGGTGACGGCGAAACGCTGCACGACCACGGTGGTGCCGTCGGCGATCTCCAGCACCAGGAGGGTGTCGCCGACGTTGATTACCCGGCCCAGCAGGCCACCGGAGGTTGCCACCTCGTCGCCCTTCTCGATCGCCTCGACCAGCTTCTTGTGTTCCTTCTGACGCTTGATCTGCGGGCGGATCAGCAGGAAGTACATGACGGCAAAGATGAGCAGCAGCGGCAGGAAGGTCGCCAGCAGGCTCGGCTCACCGGCCCCTTCCGCCTGGGCCATGGCATCGCTGATAAAGAACATCGTGGTGGTTGCTCCCGGTTTTCGTGTCGTCTAGATGGTTTTTAAAACAGCCCCGGAGTATGCCACAAGCCCGGGCAATCTCGGTACGCACGCTCAGACGCCGCGTTCGCGCTCGGCATAGAAGCGCGTCCGGAACGCCTCGAAGGCGTCGGCCTCGATGGCCGCGCGCATCTCGGCCATCAGCACCTGGTAGTAATGCAGGTTGTGGATGGTGCACAGCCGCGCGCCCAGCACCTCGCGCGCCTTGTGCAGGTGCTTGAGGTAGGCACGCGAGTAGTGCCGACAGGTGTAGCAGTCGCAGTCGGCGTCGAGCGGGGCCACGTCGGTGGCGTAGCGGGCATTCTTCAGGCGCACGTCGCCGTAGCGGGTGAACAGGTGGCCGTTGCGCGCATTGCGGGTGGGCATGACGCAGTCGAACATGTCGATGCCGCGGGCGACCGACTCGACCAGGTCCTCGGGCTTGCCCACGCCCATCAGGTAACGCGGCCGATCACCCGGCAGCTCGGGCAGGGTCACCTCGAGCACCGCGTTGCGCTCGGCGAGCGGCTCGCCCACCGACAGGCCACCCACGGCGTAGCCGTCGAAGCCCAGCTCGACCAGCCCGGCGGCCGATTCGCGCCGCAGGGCCTCGTGCATGCCACCCTGGACGATGCCGAACAGCGCCCGGTCCGAGCCCTCGGGCTTCAACGCCTCGAAGGCGACCTTCGAGCGCGCCGCCCAGCGCAGCGACAGGCGCATCGAGGCACCCGCCACCTCGGGCGTGGCCGGGTAGGGCGTGCATTCGTCGAAGATCATCTGGATATCCGAACCGAGCTCGTGCTGCACCTGCATCGAGGACTCGGGGGTGAGCATCACCGGGTCGCCGTTGACCGGCGAGGCGAAGCGCACCCCTTCCTCCGTGATCTTGCGCATGTCGGCCAGCGAGAAAACCTGGAAGCCGCCCGAGTCGGTCAGGATCGGCCGCTCCCAGTGCATGAAATCGTGCAGGTCACCGTGCAGGCGGATGATCTCGGTGCCCGGGCGCAGCATCAGGTGGAAGGTGTTGCCGAGCACGATCTGCGCGCCCAGGTCGATCAATTCCTCGGGCGTGACCGCCTTGACCGTGCCGTAGGTGCCCACGGGCATGAACGCAGGGGTGTCGATCACGCCACGCGCGAAGCGGATCTGGCCACGCCGCGGCCCGGCGAGCCGCTCGGCCTCGGTCTTGGCGAGTGTGCAGTCGTGCAGGTCGAACTTCATGCGGTCTCTGCGGCCTCGATGCCGGCGCACGCCTCGATGAACATGGCATCGCCGAAGGAGTAGAAGCGGTAGCCGCGCTCGATGGCCTCGTGGTAGGCGGCGAGCACCCGCTCGCGGCCGGCGAAGGCCGAGACCAGCATCAGGAGCGTCGAGCGCGGCAGGTGGAAATTGGTCAGCATCGCGTCGATCACGTACAGGGGCTGGCCGGGGTACAGGAACAACTGGGTGTCGCCGACGAACGGGCCGATCTCGCCCTGCTTCGCCCGCTCGGGATGCGCGCGGGCGGCCGTCTCGATCGCCCGAACGGCGGTGGTGCCGATGGCGATCACGCGACCCCCACGCTGCCGGGCGGCGGCCACGGCCTCGACCGCGGCCGCCGGCACCTCGGTCCACTCACGATGCATCTCGTGCGCCTCGATGGTCTCGCTGCGCACTGGCTGGAAGGTGCCCGCGCCCACGTGCAGGGTGACGAAGGTGGTCTCGACGCCCTTGTCCCGCAGACGCTCGAGCAGCGCCTCGGTCAGGTGCAGGCCGGCCGTGGGCGCGGCGACCGCCCCGTCGCGGCGGGCAAACACCGTCTGGTAGTCGTGGCGGTCCTGATCGTCGTCCGCGCGCTCGATGTAGGTGGGCAGCGGCATGTGGCCGTGCGCCTCCAGCCAGCCGAGCAGACCGCCCGGCGTGGCCGATTCGCGCAGCTGCAGCTCGAACAGCGCGCCAGCACGGCCGACCACCTCGAGCGTGGCCCCACCCTCCATGTAGAGCGTCGCGCCGACCTTCGGCGAGCGACTGCTCTTGATGTGACACAGCGCCCGGTCGGCATCCAGCAGGCGCTCGAGCAGGAATTCCACCTTGCCCCCCGAGGCCTTGTGGCCGTAGGCCCGCGCCGGGATCACGCGGGTATCGTTCAGGATCAGGAGGTCACCGGGTTCGATCAGGTCGGGAAGGTCGTTGATGGTCCGGTGCTCGAATTCGCCCTGCACGGGCAGCACCAGCAGGCGCGCCGACTCGCGCGGCTCGGCCGGGCGGGCGGCGATCCGTTCGGGAGGCAGGTGGTAATCAAAGACGTCGAGCTTCATGGCCGGCGCAGTCTACCCCGGCGCGTGAAGACAGGCCACCAGGGAGCACCACCGCACCGGAACCCACCCACCTTGCCGGACGCGTAATACGCATAGGGGGGGGCGCCACCGTTGGGGCGCCTGCCCGCCGCGATCTGGTGATCACTGCAATCCCAAGAAACGCGCCCACGCGAAAAACACCCGGTTCCGAATCGATCGGAGGGTGGCTGCGGATAAATCGGGTTGGTTCGTCGAGGACGAAAGAAAAAGGAGAAGGGCCGTCCTGGCCGGGAAACAATCCTGCCTTGCGGCATGGATGCGGCGCGTTGTCCCTGCGCGGAGTCGTGGGTCCCAATCCCTGGGTCCGGTGTGGCGAGTGCTTATCCCTGAGACTAGGGCAAATCCGTTGCCGGTCCTGTTGCTTCTTGTCTCGCCGCTGACCGTTCCTGCGGTTGCTTGTTGTTGCCGGCGTCTACCACCGTCTTTTTTCGGCGATGCCATCCTGCATCGGGCGCGCGTCCTGCGCGGAATCGTCCCTTGCCGTCCGTGGCAGCGCCCGTCCTGGGCGCTTGGCTAGATCCGTTACCGGGCCCGGCATCCTTGCCGAACGCGCCGCGGCCTTCCTGGCGGCCCGCAAAAAACCTGGACTCTATCCCGAGGTCCGGTTGTTTACGGTGCGCTTCCTTAACAGAGCGCCGTGCGCGCGTCGGGCGAACCCGACCACCCGGTCTGGCAGATCCTCTGCCGGTGCATCCTGCGCGGACCTCCTGTCCGCCGTACGATCCCTCGGCCTCCTGGCCGGGTGGGCTTCCTGCCCCGTGCATCCAAGCACGGGTGCATGATGCGCCCCGGAACGCGCGGTGAATAGATGAAATCGCCGAAAGTTTCGTAGGAATTTTCCATTTCTCTTGTAGGAATTTTCCTACAAACGGCTCGCCGGACCCCGTCAGCCGATCGGACGCGCCGGGAAATCCTGGCAGCCGTGGGCGAAGAAGCGCGTGACGGCGTCGAGGAACCCGGCCGTGTCCTCGATGTGCGGCCAGTGGCGCGCCCGCTCCAGCGTGACGATGCAGCTCTGCGGGAAATCGCGGGCGATACGCTCCTCGTCGCCGGCCTCGATGTAGGCCGACTGGGCACCGCGAATGAACAACGCCGGCCCCAGGTAGAAGCCCGACAGCGCCGGCATGTCCGAGGTCTGCTCGTAGGCGGCCTTGAGCTCGGGCAGATTGAACCGCCAGCGCCACTGTCCGTCGACCTGCTCGAGATTCGCGGCGAGGAAGGCGCGCACCTCGGGCTCGAACACGTGCGCGGCCATCTGCTGGCGCGCCTGCTCACGCGACTCGAGCGCCTGGAGGTCGACGGCATCCAGCGCGGCGAAGACGTCCTTGTGCCAGGGCGGGTACCACTTCGGCGCGATATCGACCACGGCCAGTCGCGCGACCCGCTCGGGGTGACGGTCCGCCAGCACCATGCCGAGCTTGCCGCCCAGCGAGTGGCCGATCAGGTGGGCGCGCTCGACCCCGAGCCGATCCATCACCGCGAGAACGTCGTTGGCCATCGCCTCGTAAGAGAGACCGGGGGCGTGGGGCGACCGGCCGTGGTTGCGCAGGTCGACGTTGATGACGCGGTAGTTCGCGCTCAACGACTGGGCAATGCCGCGCCAGTTGGACAGCGAACCGAACAGGCCGTGCATGATGATGACCGGCAGACCGCCACCACGCTCCTCGAAGTGCAGGTCGACCGCCGCGTTCGGCGCCCCTTTTGCCGCCTCTGTTGCTTGCGTGCTCATTGAAATGACATGGTCCTATTAATGAAATCGGCCCCCAATCGGGGGCATGCGAGATCGTGAGATACTACCAAACGCGCCGGGAAGGGCCGCAGGGACCCGGTGCCGCGCCGCGTCCGCCCCCGGTGCGGCACCGTCTTGCCGTGACTACCGGCACGTCGGCGACGACGCCATGATCACGAACGACCCGCCACGCCAGAGATGCCATCGCATCATGCAGAGTTTCCTTAAGCGACCGCCGAGCCCATGACCCACCCCACCCCGACCCATCCATCGCCGGCCGGCGGAGACTGGCCGAGGCCCGACCTGCCTCGCGGCCGGACCTTCCCCGCGCAACTGCACCTGGCCGCGGAACTGCTCGAGCGCATTACCGAGGAGGGACTGCCGGCCGACCGCAGCCTGCAGCGCGAGCTGGCCGCCCGGCGCAAGATGGGGCGACGCGATCGCGAACGGGTCCGCGAGCTGACCCTGTTCGTGCTGCGCCAGCGGCGGGTGCTCGACTGGCTACTCGATGACGACGCGCCGAGCATGGCCGCCCGACTCGCCGCCGCGCTATCGCTGGCCGACGCCCTCGACCCGGTACTCGCCGAGGCAGCCGGACTGGCGGCCGAGACGACCACCCGGCTCGCCGCACGAGCCGCCGAGCCGTTCGACCAATTGCCGGACGACGTCCGCTTCAACCTGTCGGCAGCCGCCGCCGGCCAATGGCGAGCCTGGCAGCCCGACGATCCCGACACCCTCGCCCGGGCGCTGGACGCCCGCGCGCCGGTGGACCTGCACGCCAACCCGCGCCACGCGGATCGCGACGCGCTGATCGGCGAACTGGCCGAGGCCGACATCGAGGCGACCCCCATCGCCGGCTTGCCACTGGGTCTTCGCCTCGGGCGCCCGGCGCGCCTGACCCGCCTGCCGGCCTTCGAGGCCGGTGGCTTCGAGGTCCAGGACGCCGGCAGCCAATGGGTGGTGCGCGCCCTCGAGGCCCGGCCGGGCGAGCGGGTGCTCGATCTGTGTGCCGGCGCCGGCGGCAAGAGCCTCGGCCTGCTCGACGAGGCGCGCGGGGATCTGGCGCTGACCGCCTGCGATCTGCATGCCGAACGGCTCGAGCGATTGGCCCGGCGCGCCGCACGTCACGGCGACACGCGCCTCGACCAGCGGGCACTGGACGCCACCCGCCCCCTGCCGGCGGATCTGTCCGGCTTCGACCGGGTGTTGGTCGACGCCCCCTGCAGCGGCTCGGGCACCTGGCGCCGCCACCCGGAATTGCGCTGGGCACGCATCGACTGGGCGGGCCTGGCCGACACGCAACGACGGCTGCTCGAGCAGGCCGCCAACGCCACGCGCCCCGGCGGGCGGCTGGTGTACGCCACCTGCAGCCTGTGGCCCGTGGAGAACGAGGCCATCGTCGAGGACTTTCTCGCCCGCCACCCCGGCTGGCACGCTACCCGGCCCGCCCTCGACGGCCTGCCGGACGACGCCGTGACGCCCGCCGGATGGATCCGCCTGCGGCCCGACCGGCACGGTTGCGACGGCTTTTTTATCGCCTGCGTGCAGGCACCCGACGAGCAACCGACGGCCTGAAGGCGCATGTTCAGGCATAATCGAGCCCATCGAAACCAACCCGAACACGCTGCAACAACGGCCCTGAGCGGCCCCGGAGTCCGCATGCAACGCGCCTCATCGATCCCGACGCTGGCCCGCCACCTCGGCGCCGGCTTCCTGCTGGCCACGCTGCTGGCCGGCTGTGGCCAGAAAGGCCCGCTCCACCTCCCGGACGACGCGCCGTCGGCCGAGACCGACGCGCGCGCCGACGCCGAGACCACCAACACCGACCAGGACTGACCCGGAGCCCCACCGTGCCCCAGAGCGACCTGCCCCCCTTCTTCTCCCGCAACGACGCCGGCGACCTGCAGATCGAACAGGTCGACGCCAGCGAGATCGTGGCACGCTACAACTCGCCCACCTACGTCTACTCGCGTGCGGCGATCGAATCGGCCTACCGCGCGCTGAGCGAGGCCTTCGGCGAGCGTGCCCACCGCATCTGCTACGCGGTCAAGGCCAACAGCAACATCGGCATCCTCAGCGTGCTCGCCCGCCTGGGGGCCGGCTTCGACATCGTCTCCTACGGCGAGCTGGCGCGGGTCATGGCCGCCGGCGGCGACCCCGGCCGAACGGTGTTCTCCGGCGTGGGCAAGTCAGCCGCCGAGATCCAGGGCGCGCTCGAGGCCGGCATCGGCTGCCTGAACGTCGAGTCCGAGGCGGAATTGCGTCGAATTGCCGAAATCGCTAGCGAAATGCAGCAAAAAGCGCCGATTTCCCTTCGCGTCAATCCGGACGTCGATGCCCGCACCCACCCCTACATCTCCACCGGGCTCAAGGACAACAAGTTCGGCATCGCCATCGACGACGCGCTGCCTCTCTATGAATGGGCCCATGCCCACCCGGCACTCGAGGTCACGGGCATCGACTGCCACATCGGCTCGCAACTGACCGACGTCAGCCCGTTCCGCGATGCCGCCGAGCGCGTGATGGCGCTCGCCCACCGCCTGGCCGAGCGCGGCATCACGCTCGAACACCTCGACCTCGGGGGCGGGCTCGGCATCCGCTACACCGACGAGACCCCGCCGGCAGCCGCCGACTGGATCGAGGCGATCCGCTCGGTGGTCGACGCCGACCCGCTGGCCCGCGAGCTGCCCATCTGGATCGAGCCGGGCCGTTTCATCGCCGGCCCGGCCGGTGCGCTGCTCACCCGGGTCGAGTACCTCAAGCCCGGCGAGCACAAGTCGTTCGCCATCGTCGACGCGGCCATGAACGACCTGATGCGCCCGGCACTGTACGGCAGCGACATGGCGATCGTGCCCGCGGGACAGGCCCCCGGCGAACGCCAGCCCGGCACCTGGGAGATCGTCGGCCCGATCTGCGAGACCGGCGACTTCCTCGGCCACGAGCGCGCGATGGATCTGGCCGAGGGCGACCTGCTCGCCGTGCTGGGCGCGGGCGCCTACGGCTTTTCCATGGCCTCGAACTACAACACCCGACCCCGCCCGGCCGAGGTGCTGGTCGACGGCGGTACCTGCCACGAGATCCGCCGCCGCGAGCCGCTCGATTCCCTCTGGGCGCTGGAGCAGTTGCCCACCACCGACTGACCTGCCAGCTCGATCCCCGGCACCCCCCGCTGGTTACCGTCTTTTTGATAGCCAACCGCTATCAAAAAGATCGGGAAATTCTATTTCCCTTGATCGAAACCCTCGACTAAGCTGAAACCCATTCATAGCAATGCCGTCGGAGCATGCCCGCGGGGCATGTTCCCGGGCCTTCCCCAGGCACTGCCGGGGCCCCGGAGGCATTGCATTTGCGGGTTTCGACCCCAGAGTTTCCGAGCACCGGGTTGCCCGACCTTCGCGGCGCGGCCCGGTCGGATTCTTTCGTCCCGTTTTTCCTCTCACCGATATAAGGAGACTTTGCATGCTCGAGAATCGTGAAGGCCAGAAGGTACCCAACGTCACCTTCCGCACCCGCCAGGACCACGACTGGGTCAACGTGACCACCGACGAGATCTTCAAGGGCAAGACCGTCGCCGTCTTCTCCCTGCCGGGCGCTTTCACCCCGACCTGCTCGTCGAGCCACGTGCCGCGCTTCAACGAGCTGGCGCCGGTATTCAAGAAGCACGGCGTCGACGAGATCGTCTGCATCTCGGTCAACGATGCCTTCGTCATGAACGAGTGGGCCCTGGACCAGGACGCCGACCGCATCCGCTTCATCCCGGACGGCAACGGTGACTTCACCGAGGGCATGGGCATGCTGGTCGACAAGGACGACCTGGGCTTCGGCAAGCGCTCCTGGCGCTACTCCATGCTGGTCAAGGACGGCACGGTCGAGAAGATGTTCATCGAGCCGGAGAAGCCGGGCGACCCCTACGAGGTCTCCGACGCCGACACCATGCTCGACTGGCTGGCACCCAACGCCAAGAAGCCGCACTCGATCATGCTGTTCACCCGCAAGGGCTGCCCGTTCTGCGCCCGCGCCAAGGGCATGCTGCACGACGCGGAACTGGAGTTCGACGAGATCGTCGTCGGTGACGACGTGAACCTGCGCGCCCTGCGTGCGGTTGCCCAGACCGAGACCGTGCCGCAGTGCTACATCGACGGCAAGCACGTCGGCGGCAGCGAGGAAGTCGAGACCTGGCTGAAGCAGAACGGCTACTGATCGCCGTTCAGGCCGACGCCAACTCCGGCCCGGGCAACCCGGGTCGGCTTTCGACTGCCCCGCCCTCACCACGATGACCCGGTGATGGCCCGGCAGCCGAAAGCCGCATTGACACCACGAGGGGCACGACGCCCGCCCCCTTATTCGATATCCCTTTCTGGAGGCATCCATGAGTGGCAAGCATTTCGACATGATCGTCCTCGGCGGCGGCTCCGGCGGCCTCGCGGTCGCCGAACGCGCGTCCCAGCACGGCAAGCGCGTCGCCGTGGTCGAGCCCACCGCGCTCGGTGGCACCTGCGTCAACGTCGGCTGCGTGCCGAAGAAGGTCATGTGGTACGCCGCCAACCTCGCCCACGATCGGGCCGACGCCGTCGACTGGGGCTTCCCCGAGGCCCCGGGCACGGTGGACTTCGGCACGCTGACCAAAAAGCGCCGCGAGTTCATCGCCGGCATCACGAACTTCTGGAACGGTTACGCCAAGGACCTCGACCTCGAGGTGCTCGAGGGCTACGGCCGTCTGGCCGGCGACAACAAGGTGGATGTCGACGGCACCACCTACACCGCCGACCACATCGTGATCTCCACCGGGGGCCGCCCGCTGGTGCCGCCGGTACCGGGGGCCGAGCACGGCATCACCTCCGACGGCTTCTTCGAGCTCGACGAACTGCCCGAGTGCACCGCCGTGATCGGCGGCGGCTACATCGGCGTGGAGCTCGCCGGCGTGCTGCGCTCACTGGGTAGCGAGGTGACCCTGCTCGACATGCTCGACACGGTGCTTGCGCCGTTCGATCCGCTGATCCGCGAGACGGCCACCGAGAACCTGCACCAGATGGGCATCAAGACCCACCTGCCGTACAAGGTCTCGAAGCTGGAGAAGACCGACGAGGGCACGATCATCCACGGTGCGGACGGCGAGACACTCGGCCCGTTCGACCAGGTGATCTGGGCGGTCGGCCGCAAGCCGAACACCGACGACATCGGGCTGGACAAGGCCGGCGTTGAGGTGGAGAAAAACGGCATGATCCCGGTCGATGCCTACCAGAACACGAATGTTCCCGGCATCTACGCGATCGGCGACATCATCGGCAAGTACCCGCTCACGCCGGTGGCCATCGCCGCGGGTCGCCGCCTGTCCGATCGCCTGTTCGACGGCCAGAACGACGCGCACCTCGAGTACGAGACCATCCCGACGGTGGTCTTTGCCCACCCGGCACTGGGCACCGTCGGCCTGACCGAGCCGCAGGCGGTCGAGCGCTTTGGGAAGAAGCTGGTGACGGTCTACGAGACCACCTTCACGCCGATGCGCTACGCGCTCTCCTCGCACGGCTTCAAGACGGCGATGAAGCTCGTCTGCGTCGGCAAGGAAGAGCGCGTCGCCGGCCTGCACATCGTCGGCGACGGCGCCGACGAGATGCTGCAGGGCTTCGCCGTCGCGGTGAAGGCTGGCCTGACCAAGGGCCAGTTCGACGACACCGTCGCCCTGCACCCGACTTCGGCCGAGGAGCTGGTGACCCTGAAGACCCCGCGGGACTGACCGCGACAGCCACTCGCCACGCAACCCCATTGGCCGGCGCGGGACAACCCGGTCGGCCAATTTTTTTGAGCGAAGGCAACACCCATGTTCCTGGAACTGCGCCACCTCAAGACCATCCGCGCGATCGAGCAGACCGGCTCGCTGGCGGCGGCGGCCGACCGACTGCATCTGACGCAGTCGGCCCTGTCGCACCAGATCCGTGCGCTGGAGTCGTACTACGAGACGCCGCTGTTCTCGCGCAGCTCGCGCCCGATGCGACTGACCGAGGCCGGGCGACGGCTGCTGGCCGCGGCGGACACCGTGCTGCCCGAGGTGGATCGGCTCGACCGCGACCTGCGCCAGATCGCCGGCGGGGCGACCGGGCGGCTGTTCCTGGCACTGGAGTGCCACTCCTGCTTCACCTGGCTGATCCCGACCCTCGAGCACTACCGCGCGCAGTGGCCCTCGATCGAGACCGACCTGTCGATGTCGTTCAGCTTCGATGCCATCGACGCCCTGCGCCGCGGTCAGCTCGACGGCGTGATCAGCTCCGATCCGGTCGACGACCCGGAGCTGCACTTCGAGCCCTTGTTCCATTACCCGGTGGTGCTGGTGCTCGCCCCCGGCCATCCCCTGGCCGCCGAGACACGCATCACCCCGGAGATGCTTGCCGACCAGACCGTGATCGGCTACCCGGTCGAGCGCGATCGACTCGACATCTATCGCCGCTTTCTCGATCCCGCCGGGGTCGAGCCGGCCGGATCACGCCGATCGGAGCTCACCGCGATGATCGCCCAGTGGGTCGCCAGCGGTCACGGCGTGGCCGCCCTGCCCAAGTGGGCCATCAGCGAGGAGCTCACCCGGGGCACCGTCACCGCCCGGCCGCTGGGCGATGGCCTGACCGCGACCATGCACCTGGCGGTGCGCCGTGACGAACACCGGCTGGCCTACCTGGACGCCTTCCTGCGACTGGCGCGCGAACAGGCCGGCGAGCGGCTCGGCGACATCACGCTGGCCCGCCCCGGTCGCTGACCGTCGCCGGCACGACGGGCGGGGTGCTGCTTTCGCGGGCGAAGCGATAGCCCTGCATGAGATCGATCGCCAACCCGCGGATCAATTCCACCTGGGCGTCGGTCTCGACGTTGTGGGCGATCACGGTCACCCCCAGGGTCTCGGCGATGGTGAGTAGCCCGTCGATGAAGGCCCGGTCACGGCGACTGACCTTGCGATCGCACAGCCAGTCGGCCTCGATCTTGACGTAGTCGACCTCGAACCGGCGCAGGTAACTGAGCGTCTCGCGCCCGGAGCCGGCATGGTCGATCGCCAGACGCAGTCCGGCGGCCCGCAGATCGCCCAGCGGCCCGGCCAGCGCGCCGATCTCGCCGGCCAGCGGGCTCTCGCTGATCTCGACCACCACCTGCCCGGGGGCCAGCGTCGAGCGCTCGACCGCGGTCAGCAGGAAGTCGACGAACCGCGCCTCCATCAGGCTGGTGGGGGCGATATTGAAGAACAGTCGGCCGGCGAAACCGCGGATCGCCGGATCGCCCAGCACGCGTTCGACCACCTGCCGGTCGACGCGATCGATCAACTGGTCACGCCCCAGCGCACGCACGAAGTCGGCGGCCGGCACCAACCGCTCGCCGACGCGGGCACGGGCGAACACCTCGGCGCCGATCACCTCGCCATTCGCCTGCCGGATCGACTGGTAGACCACCGACACCGTGTCCGGATCGATCGCGGTGATCGCTTCCGCCGAGGCGCCCTCGACCTGCTCGACGGCCCGCACCTCGTCGCGATTGGCCACCGCCAGCCGGTTCTTGCCGGCGGCTTTGGCGCGGTACATCGCCTGGTCCGCCAACGAGAACAGCGCCTGCGCCGAGGCCGGGTCGGCCGCGTCCACCGGCCCCACGGCCAGGCCGATCGACAGCGACAGCCGCAACGACTCGCCGTCCGGTGCGGCGATCACCGTCTGCTGCGCGCGGGCGAGCAGGCGGCCGGCCACCTGGTCGGCGATGTCGTCGTCGGCGTCCGGCAGGATCGCGACGAACTCGTCGCCGCCGTACCGGGCAACGATGTCACCGTCGCGCAGGCCGTCGGCGAGCAGGTCGGCGACGCGGCGCAGGTAGTCGTCGCCGAAGCCGTGACCGTAGCGATCATTGACCCGCTTGAAGTCGTCGAGGTCGATCACCATCAGGCCGAAACGGTACTCGTGGCGCCGGGCGCGGCCGATCTCGTAGTCGAGCAGCGACCAGAACATGCGCTGGTTGTACAGACGGGTGAGCGGGTCGCGGGTGGCGAAGTACTCGAGGTCCTCGGTGTGGCGTTCGATCGCGCGCACCGAACCGACCACGTTGATCAGGGTGGAGAGGATCGACTCGATCACCAGCTTCTTCACCGGCACGCGCGCCTCGCCCATCGGCACGATCAGCCCGACCATGCCCCGCATTGGCGGCAGGTCCATCGACAGGATCTTGGTGTGCAGGTCGAGGCGACCGGCATCGGTCACCGGCACCCCGTCCTTGCCGGGGTGCTGGCGCGGGGTGACCTCGTGGGTCTGACCCCCCAGGCCATCTCCCAGGCCCTCGCCCACCTGTCGGCTGATCTCCTGGTCGAGCCGCGCGGCGACTACCTCGTCGACCGGGCCGTGCCAGAACACGTCCACGCCGATGGGCCGATCGGCGATCGAAAAGGCGGTGAACACGCCGTGGACGCTGAACTGCCGGTTGATCTCCTCGAGCAGGTCGCGCACGTAGCGGCGCCAGTCGCGCACCACGTCGGAGGTGATCACGAAGTGCTCGAGCAGGCCGATCTCGAACTCGAGCAGGTTGCGGTCGATCGCCACGTGGCGGACCTTGTCGGTCAGCGCGTCGACCCGCGAGAGCACCTCGTCGAACTCGGTGAACCCGGTCGAGGCACCGGCAAAGCGCAGGGCGGCCAGGTCCTCGACCCGGTTGACCTGCTCGACCGAGCGATTGAGCCGCTTGACCGAGCGCCCCAGCCGCCAGCTCAGCAGCCCCGCGATCAGCAGGGCGGCCAGCAGCGGCGCCGGCACGATCAGCATCAGCCGGTCGACCAGCTCGTCGTGCGCCTGCTCGATCATCGGACCGATCGGCTGGCGAATCGAGAGCACGCCGAGCACGTGGCCGGCATCGGCATTGACGTGGCACTGCAGGCACTCGGCGTTGGCGACCAACGGGCGGTCGTAGCGCACCATCTGGTCGCCGGCCTCGACGTGGGTCCGGCGCGTCTCGAAGGCGGCCATGGCGGTGGGGTCGGGGGCGGGCTGCTCGAGGCGACCGAACAGCTCGTTGACCCGCGAGCCGCGATAGACGTTGATCACCGCGCCGGGGTCGGCGCGCTGGTTGAGAGAATCGAGGAACTCGTTGAGCTGATCACGCGTCCAGCCCTGGCGCATGATCTGGTACATGGCGTTGAAGGTGCCGTCGGCCAACACGCGGGCGTTCTGCACCGAGGCGCGCTGCACCGCCTGGGTGAAGACCGATTCGGTGACCAGGTAGACCGCCGCGGTCACCAGCACCGAAACGACCAGCGCGACGATCAGCATCAGCGCGCGCAGCGAGCGCAACCAGCCGAACACGCGCCCGATCGGACCGGCCGGCTTGCCCCGCGGTGATTCCGTCGCGTTTTCCATCGGCCCTTTCCCTTCCCTGGTCCAGAAAGCCGCCAACCCGCTCGGCTGTTATCAAGTCGTCCCTGGGCCGCGTCCTGGCTCGCGACCACAAGACCACAAACCCCGTGTGGTCATTATTGGCACGCCAGCATAACGTCGTCAAAGCGGCGACTGAAATCAGAATAAAAATCAGCGTTATCAAATGTTTGAATATTCTGTTTTCAATAACCGAACCACGCCCAGCTTTTGCCCGACAACGCGCCGCGCGGAGATCGTCGAAATCGAACCAAAATGGCTGGCCTCTCCGGGTCGCGACGACTATGGTCAACCCAGTCTTTCCCTTCCACGGAGGCACGGCCATGGCGGAGACCGACCTGTCGCGACGCCGCGCGCTGCAACTGGCCGCCGCCGGCCTGGGCGGCACCCTCGGGGCCGCGCTGGGCTCCGGCTGGGCGCCCGCCTCCCTCGGCGCCGAGCCACTCGATGGAGAGTGCATCACCCGTCCGCTGCCGGATGGTCAGGATCTGCCCGCGATCGGCATGGGCACCTGGATCACCTTCAACGTCGGCTCGGACCCCGAGGCCCGGACGCAGCGCACCGAGGTGCTGCGCGCCTTTCTCGACGCCGGCGGCGAGCTGGTCGACTCCTCGCCCATGTACGGCTCGTCCGAGGCGGTGGTCGGCCACGCACTGGCCGAGATCGGCGGCAATCCGCCCGTGTTCGCCGCCTCCAAGGTCTGGACGCCGGACGGGGACGCCACCGCCGAGCAGGTCGCGCAATCGGAGCGCCGCTGGGGACTCGCGCGCATGGACCTGATGCAGGTGCACAACCTGGTCGCCTGGGAGCCGCACCTGGAGCACCTGCTCGACATGCGCGAGCAAGGCCGCCTGCGCTTCGTCGGCATCACCACCTCGCATGGCCGTCGGCACGCCGAGATCGAGCGGATCATGCGCGAGTGGCCGATCGACTTCGTCCAGGCCAGCTACAGCCTGGCCAACCGCGAGGCCGAAGAGCGCCTGCTGCCATTGGCCGGGGAGCGGGGTATTGCCTTCATCGCCAACCGCCCCTTCCAGGGCGGCCGGCTGATCGATCGGGTCAAGCGCCACCCGTTTCCCGATTGGGCGCTCGAGGCCGGGCTGACGAACTGGGCCGACTTCCTGCTCAAGTTCCTGATCGCCCACCCCGCAGTGACCTGCGCGATCCCCGCCACCAGCCGGGTCGAGCACATGCGCGAGAACATGACCGCCCTGCGCGGCCCGCTGCCCGACGAACGATTGCGCCGCCGCATGGCCGAGCACCTGCGGGCGCGGTAACGCACCGATGGACACCTGGCTCAGTTACCGCCCGACCGACCTGCTGATGTTCTCGCCGGGCAGCTACGCGCGGCTGTTCGAACGACTCAACGAGGCGATCTGGCCGGGCCACTGGCTGCTGGCGGGACTTGTCCTGGCGATGCTTTCGCTGGCCGCCTCGCGCCACGAGGCCGCCCACCGGGTGGCCGCCGCGCTGCTGGCCGCCGCCTGGGGCTGGGTGGCCTGGCGGTTTTTCGGGCTGTACGCGGAGATCAACCTGGCCGCGCCCTGGTTCGCCGGCCTGTTCGTCATCCAGGCGGCCGCCCTGCTGCTCCTGGCCTGGCCCGGCCCGGGCCTCGCGCTCGAGCCACCGGCACCACCCCGAACCCGCCACTGGCTGGGGCTGGGGCTGGCACTCTGGGGCCTGCTGCTCCACCCGTTCGCCTGGCTCGTGGCCGGACGGGCGCCGGCAGGCACGGAACTTGTCGCCATCGCACCCGATCCCACGGCCATTACCACCATCGGCCTGCTGTTGATGGCCCGGCTGCCACGGCGTCGCGGAGTGCTGCTGCGCGGCCTGTTGCTGACACCCCCGGCAATCTGGCTCGCGATCTCGGCGCTGACCTGGTGGGCCCTGCTGAGCGCCTGACGATCGCGGCGCCCGCCACGCGAGCCCGGCCAGGTGCACTACGATCGACGCACGACGCCCCCCTGGCCACCCACAACGGAGGCACGAACGCCCGCATGACGATGACCACCGGCAACGACGAGACCACCCCCGAGGGTTTCTGGCGCCTCAATCGTGCCGACCGGCTCGGGCTGGTCGTCGACGGCGAGCACTGGTTCCCGGCGTTCGCCGAGATGCTGGGAGCGGCCCGCCAGCAGGCGGTGATCCTCTGCTGGGACGTCGACAGCCGGGTCGAGATGCATCGCCCCTGCGAGGCCGGCCGGGCGCCCTGCCACCTGACCGCCGTGCTGCACCGCGCACTCGAGCAGAACCCGGGGCTGACCATCCACCTGCTGCCCTGGGACTTCGCCATGATCTACGCCTTCGAGCGCGAGTGGCTGCCGCTGTTCTCGCGCCCGATGGCCCGCCACCCGCGCCTGAAGGTGCAGTACGACGGCGAACACCCCATGGGGGCCTCGCACCACCAGAAGATGCTGGTGATCGACGACCGGGCCGCCCTGGTGGGCGGCTTCGACCCGTCCAAGTGGCGCTGGGACCGTCGCGCCCACGCCGCCGACGAGCCGCTGCGGCGCGACCCGGACGGCAAGCCGTTCCCCCCCTTCCATGACCTGGCCTTCGCGGTCACCGGGCCGATCTGCCGCGACCTGGGCGATCTCGCACGCGAGCGCTGGCACCGGGCCACCGGCGAACGGCTGGATCCACCCGGGCCCGTCGACCCGCCCGCCCCGTGGCCGGCCGAGCACGTCGCCGTCGCTCTCGACGACGCCCGGGTGGGCATCGCGCGCACCTTGCCGGCCTGGCGCGACCAGTCGGAGGTGCGCGAGATTGAGACCCGGCTGTGCCGACTGATCGGCGAGGCCCGCCACTGCCTCTATATCGAGAACCAGTACTTCACCAGCCACCGCATCGGCGAGGCGCTGATCGAACGACTCGAGGACGCGCACGGCCCGGAGGTCATCCTGCTGCTCCCGAGGGAAAAGGACGGCTGGCTCGAACGGCTGACCATGGACGTGCTGCGCGCCCGCCTGGTCGAGCGCCTGCGCGAGGCCGACCGGCACGGCCGGCTGCGGCTCTATTACCCGGCGGTGGCCGGGCTGGAGCCGGACATGGTCAGCCTGCACTCCAAGCTCGTGATCGGCGACGACCGCGAGATCAACCTCGGCTCGGCCAACACCTCGAATCGCTCGATGGGCTTCGACAGCGAATTGAATCTCTCCGTGCTCGGCGACGACGAGGCAAGCCGCGCGGCCATCGCCGCCATGCGTCGCGACCTGCTCGCCGAGCACCTGGGCTGCACACCGGCGGCGGTCGCCGCGGCCGAGGGCGAACACGGCTCGGTGAGCGCGGCCATCGATGCCCTCAACCACCCCGGGACCGAGCGCTGGCTCGAGCCGCTGACCATCACGCTCGACCCGGCCATCGACCGCCAGGTGCCCGACGCGGCGGTGATCGACCCCGAACGCGCCCGCCCGCCGGAGGAACTGATCGACATGTTCATCGAGAAGAAGGCGCGCCGCCCCGTGCGGCGCAAGGCCGCGGGCTTTGCCCTGTTGATCGCGCTGTTCGTGGTGATCGCCGGCCTGCTCAAGTTCACGCCGCTGGGCGAGGCGCTGGCCCCGGGGGAACTGCTCGACCGGCTGACCGCACTGCGCGACGCGGCCGGCGGCGCCTGGGCCTTCCTGGGCCTGGCGGTGGTCGGGCTCCTGCTGGGGGTGCCGGCCACGCCGGTGGTGGTGGTCGCCGGGTTGCTCTTCGGCGCCTGGGCCGGGTTCGGGCTGGCCTACGGCGCCCTGGTGACGGCCGCGCTGACCGGGTTTCTCGGTGGTCAGTTTCTCGGCGCCGAGGCCCTGCGCCGGCTGGCAGGCAGGCGCCTCGACCGGCTCTCGCGACGACTCGCCCGACGCGGCATCCTGACCGTGTTCTCGCTGCGACTGGTCCCGCTCGCCCCCTTCGCCGTGGTCAACCTGGTCGCCGGCGCCACCCACATCCGCTTCCGCGACTTCCTCATCGGCAGCCTCGCCGGCCTCGCGCCGGGCACGATCGCGCTGACGATCTTCTCCGACCAGCTCCTGCGCACCCTGCTCGAGCCCTCGGCGACGACCATCGGCCTGCTGGCACTGATCACCGCGGCGTTCATCGGCATCGGCTGGGGGCTGTCTCGCTGGCTGGCCCTGCGGGAGCAGGCCTCGGGGGGATCATGACGCACGGTGGACGTCGGCTGCGATTCGTCACGTGGAACATCCACAGCTGCATCGACCATCGCGGCCGCTACACCCCGGAACGCACCGCGCGGGTGCTGCGCCTGCTCGACCCGGACGTGGTGGCGTTGCAGGAGGCCAACCTCGCCGCCGACCCGGCCGACGACCGGCTGCTGCGGGCGCTTGCGCCCATCCTGCCGCACTGGCTGTTCGCCCCGACCCACGAGCGCGGCTGCCTGCACCGCCCCGGCGAAGTGACCGGGTTCGGCAACCTGATCGCCTCGCGCTGGCCGATCCACCCCGACGACCCGCTGGAGCTCTCGCACGTCAACCGCGAACCCCGCCAGGCGCTGCGGGCGCGTATCGACCTGCCGGAAGGCGAACTGCATTGCTGGGCGGTGCACCTCGGCCTGAGCCTGGTAGAGCGGCGCGAACAGGGCCGGCGCCTGGCCGACGCGCTGGCCCAACTGCCCGGCAGCGAGCCGTTGCTGGTGGCCGGTGATTTCAACGAGTGGCTACCGCGGGCGCGCAGCCTGCGGGTGCTGCATCGTGAGCTGACCCGGCTGCCGGCACGACGCACCTTCCCCGCGGGACGGCCGCTGCTGCCGCTCGATCAGATATGGATTCGCGGGCCGCTGCACGCCCGGTCACTCAAGGCGATCCGCGATCCGATCGTGCCGCGCATCTCCGACCACCTGCCGCTGGTCGCCGACCTGGCGCTCGAGACGCGCTGAGTCCGCCTGCGTCAGTCCGGCGCCCGGTCGAGCCAGGCGCTGATCACGTCGCGCACCTCGCGCACGTGCGTGCCCTTGGTGCCGGAGAAGGCCATCCACTCGCCATCGGGCAGGGGGTGCTCGCGGGCCAGCCGCGCGACGGTCTGCTTGGCCTGGCCGAAGCTGAGCTTGTCGGCCTTGGTCAGCAGGGCCAGCACCGGCAGGCCGCGCGCGACCGCGTAGTCGATCATCTGCTGGTCGAGCGCCTTGAGCGGATGGCGGATGTCCATGATCACCACCACGCCCACCAGCGACTGGCGCTCGGCGAAGTACTGCGCCATCGCCTCGCCCCAGGCACGGCGCACCCGCTCGGGCACCTTGGCAAAGCCGTAACCGGGCAGATCGACCAGCCGGCGGCGCGCGCCCTCCGTCTCGCCGCCCAGGCCGAACAGGTTGATCATCTGGGTGCGTCCCGGCGTGCGCGAGGTGCGCGCCAGCGCCTTCTGGCCGACCAGCGCATTGAGCGCGGTGGACTTGCCGGCATTCGAGCGTCCGGCGAAGGCGACCTCGGCGCCGATGTCCTCGCCGATGTCGGCCAGGCGCGGGGCGCTCTTGATGAAGGTGGCGGCATCGAACAGGCGGCGTTGGTGTCGAGTGGCGTCGTTGGTCATGCGGATCAACCCGGCGTTGCAGTAAGGAGAGTGAAGCGGAAGGGGGAGGGCGCCACGGACCCAAGCCCGTGTTTTCCCATTGGGGAAGGCCTGCACGGCTACCAATCCCTCTGGCTTGCCGGCGTGTTCGCCATCAAGGCGCCGGAAGGCTCCGATTCAAAGGCGGGCTCGTTGCCCGGCGAGAATCGGCAACACCGAGGGCGGGCACACCAACAAGCCCCGCAGGGCGGGACGCCAGACGCCCATCTGCGGCGTTGCAGCGCTTGCCAATGACGACGGCCATTGGGCGGCGCACTGCGCCTAGCAGCTGGACGTCTGGCGACCCGCAGAGGCGTTGGTAGCCGTGCAGACCTTCCCCAGGCATCCTGCCACGCCGCAAGGTTGCAAGCGAGTGACTTATGCGGTTTGATTACGGGTCGTTTTGATGGGGCTTCGAGCCAATCCGGGAATACCGCAGTGAATTGCTCGGCTGAATTCCTATACTCGGGGCGCTTCGAAACCCCTTTGATCAAGGCCAGGGCCGGCCGAACGCGAACCACAACGAGATTGTTAGCGATGATGACAGCAGTTCACCCGATGCCGCGTCGCGGCCGTTTCACCGCCGGCTTGCTTCTGGGGCTTACCTTCCTCGCCGGCGCCGCCCAGGCCAGCGAGGGCGGCTCGATCAAGGCCGGCCGCGAGGCCGCCCAGTCCTGCGCTGCCTGTCACGGCGACAAGGGCAACAGCAACAACCCGGCCTTCCCGTCGCTCGCCGGCCAGCCGGCCAAGTACATCGCCTCGCAACTGACCGCCTATCGTGACGGCAAGCGCGAGAACGCCATCATGAACGGCCAGGCCGCGGGCCTGAGCGACCAGCAGATCCAGGACATCGCCGCCTACTACGCCGCCCAGGAGCGCAAGGTGGCCAGCCCCGCCGCCGAGGGCTCCGCGCTGGGCGCGGACCTGTACCACCAGGGCCGCGAGAACGTCGCCGCCTGCGCCGCCTGTCACCACAGCGAAGGCCACGGCAACCAGCCGGCGGGCTTCCCGGCCCTGCGCGGCCTGTCCGCCAGCTACGTCGCCCAGTCGCTCAAGGACTACCGTGACGGCAAGCGCACCGCCGGCCAGGCCGCCCTGATGACGCCACTGGCCGCCGAGCTCACGGACGACGAAATCGACGTGCTGGCCGCGCACATCGCCAGCCTCGACTGAGCCGAGTCAGCCGGCACGCCGGCCCGAGCCCCGCCTGCCGGGGAACCCGGGCGGCATGCCGGCGTCTGAACATGCTGGCGAACGCATCTCGATGCCGACCGTCGCCACGAACCTACCCGAATCCCGCGAAGGCTAGCCGATGACCTCCCAGGCCCAAACCGCCCGCAAACGCCGCCGCAGCCTGAGCTCGCGCCTGTACACCTGGCTCACGTCGATGAACCTGGCGATCGCGCTGCTGTCGATCCTGGCGATCGCCTCGGTGATCGGCACGGTGCTGCAGCAGAACCAGCCGTTCAACGACTACCTGATCGAGTTCGGCCCGTTCTGGTTCGAGGTGTTCAACACCCTGGGGCTCTACGACGTCTACTCGGTGGGCTGGTTCGTCGCCATCCTGCTGTTCCTGCTCGCCTCGACCAGCGCCTGCCTGATCCGCAACACCCCGGGCTTCATGCGCGACATCCGGAGCTTCCGCCTCAACGCCCAGGACAAGTCGCTTCGGGCCTTCGCCCATTCCCGCCAGTACGAGAGCGGCCTGCCGGCGGCGACCATCGTCGAGCGCACCCAGGGCCTGTTCAGCCAGCTGGGCTACAAGGCACGGGTCAAGGAACGCGAGGGCGAGACCCTGGTGGCCGCGCGCAAGGGCGGCATGAACCGCATCGGCTACGTGCTCACCCACCTCGGGATGGTCGTGATCCTGGTCGGCGGCCTGATCGACAGCAAGATGTACCTCAAGACGCTCAACATGCTGGGCGTGGTCGAGGTGGAGACCCGCGACCTGCCGGTCAGCCAGGTGCCCGAGGAATCCCACCTGCCGCCGGGCGCGCTGGCCGGCTTCCGCGGGTCGGTCAATATCCCCGAGGGCAAGTGGGGCGACGTGGCCTTCATCGGGCTGAAGGACGGCTACGTGGTGCAGAACCTGCCGTTCAAGATCGAGGTGAACGATTTCCACATCGAGCACTACGACACCGGGATGCCCAAGTCCTTCAACTCGGATCTCACCCTGACCGACAAGGAAACGGGCGAGGTGATCGAGGAGACCATCCGGGTCAACCACCCGCTCAAGTACAAGGGCTACAACATCTTCCAGTCGAGCTTCGGCGATGGCGGCACGGAGCTCGAGTTCAACGCCTGGCAGCTGTTCGGCGACGCCGGCACCAAGCAGGCGCTCGAGGGCAAGATCAACCAGGAGCGGACCTTCGACTTCAACGGCGAGAAGTACACCCTCGAGTTCCGCGATTTCTCGCTGTTCAACGTAAACCCCACCGAGGGCCCGGACGGCAACCGCGAAAACACCAACTTCGGCCCGTCGGTCACCTTCCGACTGCGTGATGCCGCCGGCCAGGCGATCGAGTACGAGAACTACTTCCAGCCGGTCGAATTCGACGGCACCAAGTACTTCTTGAGCGGCGTGACCCCGGAGGTCGGGGCCCAGCAGCAGTTCCTGTTCATCCCCGCCGACCGCAACGGCTCGCTCGAAACCTTCATGGGCTTCTACGCCACCCTGAAGGACCGCGACGAGGTCACCCGCATCGCCGCCGACCTGGTCGCGCAGACCCCGCAGGGCGGCCAGGGCGGCGCGGCCCAGAGCGCCGCGGCCCGCTCGATCGCCGACATGGTCGGGACCTTCGTCGAGCAGGGCTTCTCCGCCCTGGGCGAGCAGGTCGACCGGCAGCTCGCCGAACGCGACATGCCGCCGGAGATGGCCGAGCAGGCCCGCGAGTCCTCGTTCCGCGTGGTCCAGTCGGTGCTGATGCGCGCCTTCATGGAAACGCTGCAAGCGCAGGGCATCGAGGAATTCACCGACCAGGACGCCGACTTCTTCGAGAAGGCGCTCGACGTGGTCACGGTCATCCCCAACTACGGCTCGCCGATCTTCGTCGCGCCCACCGGCTTCAATCACATCCAGTCGACCGGCCTCGAGGTAACCCGCGCGCCGGGCATGTTCTGGGTGTACCTGGGCTCGCTGATGCTGACGGTCGGCATCTTCATGCTGTTCTACATCCACTACCGTCGGCTGTGGGTGTTGATCAAACCCGCCGGCGTGAACGATGATGGCCAACCGACGCACCACCGGGTGGTGGTCGCCGGCACGGATGCCCGCAAGAACATCGACTTCGACCAGGCCTTCGCCCAGTTCAGCGATGAACTCATGCGTCAGACCGGGTCAAATGACCAGAATGACGCGTCCACGACGCCCGACAAGGGCTAGAGGCGCCGGACAATCCGCGCAGGAGAAAACGACGATGTCTGTCCCGAACGAACAGATGGTCAACGGCTATCAACCCACCTCCAACCTGCCGTCACCGCGACGCGTCGGCCTGGTCGACGTGCTGTGGACGGTGGCGATGCTGGTGATCGCCGGTATCGGCTACGTGCAGTACAGCGAGTCGCTGGACTTCTACACCACCGGCACCCTGTTCGGTACCGCCCTGGGCCTGGGCTTCCTTGGCTGGGTCTGGCCGGCGACGCGCTGGCTGGTGGGGATCGTGGCGATCATCTCCACCTACGCCGTCTGGCAGTACAACATCCTCGGCGCCGACGGGGCCATCGGGCGCGCCGCGCTGGCCGAGTTCCAGGAATCGACCTTCCTGTTCAAGTACTTCCTCTCCAGCACCTCGGCCACGATGTGGATGGTCGCGCTCTACTTCCTCGCGATCCCGACCTACTTCATCGCCACGCTGGCACGCTCGACGTACGGCCTGAAGGTCGGCTCGGCGCTGGTCTGGTCCGGCTCGGTGATGGGCTTCGTCGCCTTCTTCTCCCGCTGGCGCGAGGGCTACCTGATCAACCTCGACTACGGCCACATCCCGGTGAGCAACCTCTACGAGGTGTTCATCGTCTTCGCCGTGTTCACCGCGCTGCTCTACCTCTACTACGAGAAGCGCTACAACAACCGCAGCCTGGGCGGCTTCGTGATGCTGATCATCGGCATCGCGCTGGCCTTCCTGCTCTGGTACCAGTTCGACCGTGAGGCCCACGTGATTGAGCCGCTGGTTCCGGCGCTCAACAGCTGGTGGATGAAGATCCACGTACCGGCCAACTTCGTCGGCTACGGCACCTTCGCCATCGCCGCCATGGTCGGCATCGCCTACCTGATCAAGCACAAGATGGGCGGCGACGGCCCCAACGACCGCCTGCCCAAGCTGTCGGTGATGGACGACATCCAGTACAAGGCAATCGCGCTGGGCTTCGCCTTCTTCACCATCGCCACCATCCTCGGCGCCATGTGGGCGGCCGAGGCCTGGGGCGGCTACTGGAGCTGGGACCCGAAGGAGACTTGGGCCCTGATCGTGTGGCTGAACTACGCCGCCTGGCTGCACATGCGCCTGACCAAGGGCTGGCGCGGTCCGGTCATGGCCTGGTGGAGCATCGGTGGCCTGTTCATCACCAGCTTCGCCTTCCTTGGCGTGAACATGTTCCTCTCGGGCCTGCACTCCTACGGCGAACTCTGACCGGTACAGGCCACGACCAACCGATGGGGCAGCCGGCTGCAAACGCAGCAGGACTGCCCCATACTTCGTTCCGGGGTCCGGGCCGGTCCGCTGCCCACCCGCTACCCAACACCGACACGACCGACACACGGAGACGCTCCATGCTCGTCACACGCCTCAAGACACTGGCCACCGCGCTGCTCGCCACCGCCGCCCTGATCCTGACCACGCCGGCCATGGCCGCCGAGGGCAACGGCTACCGCGAGGTGCAGACCGACGTCAGCTCGCCGGAAGGCAAGGTGCTGGTCCAGGAGTTCTTCTGGTACGGCTGCCCGCACTGCTACTACCTCGAGGGGGAACTCGAGCCGTGGCTCGAGGAACTCGACGAGGACGTGGTCTTCGAGCGTCGCGCCCTCGCCCTGGGCCAGCACTGGCTCCCGCTGACCCGCGCCTTCTACGCCGCCGACCAGCTCGACGCGGTCGAGAAAACGCACGCCAAGGTCTTCCACGCCATCCACGAGGAAGGCACCCGGCTGACCGACGCCGACTCGATCGCCGACTTCTACGCCGAGCAAGGCGTCGACCGCGAGGCCTTCCTCGAGGCCTTCAATGGCTTCGGCACGCAGAACGCCATCCGCCAGACCGGCCAGATCGCTCAGGCGGCCGAGGTGCGCGGCGTGCCCGCCCTGCTGGTCGATGGCCGTTTCCTGGTCACCGGCCGCCTTGCCGGCGGCAACGTGGAAATGCTCGAGGTGGTCGATTCGCTGGTCGAGCAGATTCGTGACGAGCGCCGCTGATCGCCCCCTTGATCGCCGCGAGGATCACCCCGTGAGCACCGGTGCCCAGCTGCTGCTGCGCTGCCTGGAGAACGAGGGCGTCCAGTACGTCTTCGGTATCCCGGGCGAGGAGAACCTCGATTTCGTCGACGCGCTCAACGAGTCCTCGATCGAGCTGATCGTCACTCGTCACGAGCAGGGCGCGGCGTTCATGGCCGACATCGTCGGCCGACTGACCGGCAAGCCGGGCGTGTGCTTTTCCACCCTCGGCCCCGGGGCGACCAACCTGGTCACCGGCGTGGCGGATGCCAACATGGACCACGCCCCGCTGATCGCCATCGCCGGGCAGGCGGGCATCGACCGGTTGCACAAGGAATCGCACCAGGTGCTGGACCTCGTGCGGATGTTCGAGCCGATCACCCGCTACGCCTCACGGATCATCACGCCCTCGGCCATCCCGGAAACCGTGCGCCGGGCGGCCAAGTTCGCCGAGGCCGGCAAGGGCGGGGCGAGCTTCATCGAATTGCCCGAGGACGTCGCCGCCATGCCGGTCGAATCGGGGTTTGCCTCGCCCCTGCCGGTGACCTCGAACGGGGCGAGCCAGCCGCGCGAGTCGAGCCTCGAGCAGGCCGCCGAGGCGTTGAGCGCCGCCCGCCATCCCATCATCCTCGCCGGGCACGGCGTGGTGCGGGCCGGGGCGAGCGAGGCCCTGGCGGAGCTGGCCGAACGGCTCAACATCCCGGTCGCCAACACCTTCATGGCCAAGGGCGTGATCCCGTTCCGTCACCCGATGGCGCTGGGCTCGGTGGGGCTGCAGTCGAAGGACTACGTCAACGTCGGCTTCGACCAGGCCGACGTGATCGTCTGCATCGGCTACGACCTGGTCGAGTACCACCCGCAGCTGTGGCACCCCACCCGCGATCGGCAGATCATCCACGTCGACACCGAGGCGGCCGAGGTCGACGCCCACTACCCGGTCGCGACCAGCATCGTCGGCGACATCAACACCGCCATGCAGCGCCTGGGCGAGCTGACCACCCCGCACGAGGGACCGGCCTTCCGCGACCTGCGCGAGGCGCTGATCGAGGACATGAACCGGCACGCGGACGACGACTGCCTGCCGATCAAGCCGCAGAAGCTGATCTGGGACCTGCGCACGGCGCTCTCCAGCCGCGACATCGTCATCTCCGACGTCGGCGCCCACAAGATGTGGCTGGCACGCATGTACCGCTCCGAGCGGCCCAACAGCTGCCTCATCTCCAACGGCTTTGCCAGCATGGGCATCGCCCTGCCCGGCGCGATCGCCGCCAAGCTGCTCTACCCGGAACGCCACATAGTCGCCGCGACCGGCGACGCCGGCTTCCTGATGAACGTCCAGGAACTCGAGACGGCCGTGCGCTGCAACACGCCGATCATCGTGCTGATCTGGAACGACGGCGGCTACGGCCTGATCGACATGAAGCAGCGCCGCGGTTTCGGCCGCTCCACCGGCGTGCACTTCGGCAACCCGGACTTCGTCCAGCTCGCCGAGAGCTTCGGTGCGAAGGGCTACCGGGTCGAATCCGGCGACGGCCTGCTGCCGATCCTCAAGGAGGCGATGGCCAGCGAATCGGTCTGCGTGATCGACGTGCCGGTCGACTACCGCGAGAACGAGCAGCTCACCCGGCGGCTCGGCGAGACCCTGGTGGGCGGATGATCCGCCGGGCGGCCAGCCGACGCTGCCTGAGCTGCAGCCCGGCCACCGGCGGGCCCGACGACTTCACCGCCGTGCGGGGCCACCAGCCGCTGCGATTGCTCTCGCACAACATCCAGGTCGGCATCGCCACCCACCGCTACCGCGACTACCTCACCGGCGGCTGGAAGCACCTGCTGCCCAGCGCCGACCGCGCCCGCAGCCTGGCCGCCATCGCCCCGACCCTGTCGCACTTCGACATCATCGGCCTGCAGGAGGCGGATGCCGGCTCGATCCGCAGCCGCTTCCTCAACCAGGCCGAGCACCTGGCCGAACTGGCCGAGCTCTCCCACTGGGCGGTGCGCGTCAACCGCGACCTGGGCCAGTTCGGCAAGCACGCGCTCGGCCTGATCAGCCGCATCCAGCCACGGGACATCACCCAGTGTCCACTGCCCGGGCGCATGCCGGGTCGCGGGGCGCTGGTGGCGGACTTCCGCTGGGACGGCCACCCGCTGCGCGTGATCGACACCCACCTGGCCCTGAGCCGTCGGGCCCGCCAGATGCAGTTCGACCAGTTGGGCGAGCTGGCCGACGTGCCGGGCTACGTGGTGGTGATGGCGGATTTCAACTGCGAGCCGGACGATCCGGGCATGCAGCAGTGGTGCATCGAGAACGGCCTGAAGCTGCCGACGCGCCCGCCGCTGACCTACCCGCGCTGGCAGCCGCAGCGGGCCATCGACCACATCGCGGTGAGCCAGTCGCTCGACATCCGCGGTACCGAGGCGCGCCCGATCGGCGGTTCCGACCACATCCCGGTGGCCATGAGCATCGCGCTACCATCGCCGCATAAACCGAACTAGTCTAGGCACTTGATCCCAGGGAGAGAACGCAACGATGGCCGAGGCACCGACCGCGTCGACGGAACAGGACGACTACCGCGAGCGCTACGAACAATTGCTGGGCGAACTCGGCCGACTCGAGGACCACGACCAGGAACTGGGTGGCCTGCTCAAGCTGACCCTCTCGCGGGTGCTGTTCGCCGTCGACAAGGCCTACCCGGAACTCGCCGACGCCGCCGCCCGGATACGCGACAAGGCGCGCAAGCAGGACGAGCACGCCTTCGAGGTCGGCCGGCTCAAGGGCGAACTCGAGGACCTGGCGCGACGGATCCGCGAGCTCGAGGCCAGCCAGCCCGACGTGGATGATCAGCCGGAACCCGCCCCGGCCAGCCACGGCACGCACAACGGCTCGGCCGCGCACGTGCGCGAGGTGCTGCCCCTGCTGCTCGACCGGATCGCCTTCGTCGACTCGCTCGAGGGCCGTCGCGCCCGCCTGATCGCCGCGATCGACGACCCCAGCGACCGCACCCTGCCCAGCATCCTGATCGACCGCGCGGCCACGCTGATCAACGACATGCGCCAGGCGATCGAGAAGGAAAAGGGCGAACTCACCCGCTTTCTCGAGCAGGTCACCGAGGCCCTGGCCGACATCGACCAGTTCAGCCAGGCCCAGAGCGACGATCTCGCCGTGCAGCGCGACGCGCGACTCAAGCTCGACGACTCGCTGCGCCAGCAGGTCGACGACATCGACGCCCAGGTGGAATCGGCCGACGACCTCGACGGCCTCAAGCTCGTGGTACGCGAACGCATCAATCGCATTCGCCAGCAGGTACAGGCCTTCCAGCAGGGCGAGGAGCGCCGCCAGGAAGACGTCGAGGCGGACAACGAGAAACTGCGGCAACGACTGGCGCGCCTTGAGGACCAGACGCGCATGCTCGAGGAGCAGCTCAAGCAGAGCGAGGCGAAGCTGTTCCGCGACAACCTCACCGGGCTGCCCAACCGGCTGGCCTTCGACCATCGCGTGCGCCTGGAAATGGCCCGCATGCGCCGCGACGAGACGCCGCTGACCCTGGCGATCTGGGATCTCGACCGCTTCAAGGAGATCAACGACCAGCTCGGCCACCAGGCCGGCGACAAGACCCTCATCATCGTCGCCCAGACCTTCATGAAGCTGATCCGCGACGTCGACATGATCGCGCGCTTCGGCGGCGAGGAATTCGTGATGCTGCTGCCGACCGCCGCCGGCGACGACGCCCTCAAGGTGGTCGAGCGCATCCGCGAGAAACTGACGCGCACCAAGCTGCGCTACCGCGGCCGCGAGATCGGCGTGACCGCATCCTGCGGACTGGCCGAGTTCGAGCCCAACGAGGAGATGGAGACGGTCTTCTCGCGCGCCGACGACGCGCTCTACCAGGCCAAGGAGCAGGGCCGCAATCGCTGCGTGCTCTCGGCCGACCCGGTCGACTGACCGCGCGGGCCCGGGCTGAAGCGGGAATTCAGTCCTTCTGCGCGGCCTCGGCCCGCGCCATCACCGACTCGAAGACCGAGGCCATCGCCTGCTCGGCCTGCCGGTCGGCGCGGATCGGCCGGCCCCATTCGCGGTCGGTCTCGCCCGGCCATTTCGTGGTCGCATCCAGCCCCATCTTGCCGCCGAGCCCGGAGACGGGCGAGGCGAAGTCGAGGTAGTCGATCGGGGTGTTCTCGACCAGGTGCGTGTCGCGCACCGGGTCCATGCGCGTGGTCATCGCCCAGATCACGTCCTCCCAGGAACGCGGGTCGACGTCGTCGTCCACCACGATGACGAACTTGGTGTACATGAACTGGCGCAGGAAGCTCCACACGCCCATCATCACGCGCTTGGCGTGCCCCGGGTACTGCTTTTTCATCGACACCACGGCCATGCGGTAGGAGCAGCCCTCCGGCGGCAGGTAGAAGTCGACGATCTCCGGGAACGGCTTCTGGATCAGCGGCACGAACACCTCGTTCAGGGCCACCCCGAGGATGGCGGGCTCGTCCGGCGGGCGGCCGGTGTGGGTGCTGTGGTAGATCGGGTTCTTGCGATGGGTGATGCGCTCGATGGTCATCACCGGGAAGGTCTCGGTCTCGTTGTAGTAGCCGGTGTGATCCCCGTACGGGCCCTCGACGGCCGTGTCGTTGGGATAGATGAAGCCCTCGAGCACCATCTCGGCATTCGCCGGCACCAGCAGGTCGTGCGACAGGCACTCGACCAGCCGGGTGCGCTCGCCGCGCAGCAGCCCGGCAAAGGCGTACTCGGAGAGGGTGTCCGGCACCGGGGTGACCGCGCCGAGGATGGTGGCCGGGTCGGCGCCCAGGGTCACGGCGATCGGGAAAGGCTCGCCGGGATGGGTCTCCTGCCAATGGGCAAAATCCAGCGCCCCGCCGCGATGCGCCAGCCAGCGCATGATCACCCGGTTGCGGCCGATCACCTGCTGGCGATAGATACCCATGTTCAGGCGCTCGCGGCCGGCGGCCGCGGCATCCTCGGGGTTGGACTCGAGCCCGCCGCCCTTGCGCGGCCGGCCGCGCGTGGTGGTCAGCCCCCAGGTGATCAGCGGCGCGGCATCCTCCGGCCAGCAGGTCTGGATCGGCCACTGGGCCAGATCGACCTCGTCGCCCTCGATCACCACCTCCTGGACCGGCGCCTTCTTCACCCGGCGCGGCGCCATGTCGAGCACCTTCTTGAAGATCGGCAGGCTCCGCCAGGCCTCCTTGAGACCGGCCGGCGGATCCGGCTCCTTGAGGAAGGCCAGCAGCCGACCGATCTCGCGCAGGTCCTCGAGCGTCTGACCACCCATGCCCTGGGCCACGCGCTCGGGCGTGCCGAACAGGTTGAGCAGCACGGGCGTGTCGAAGCCGACCGGGTTCTCGATCAGCAGCGCCGGGCCGCCGGCGCGCAGAACGCGGTCGGCCAGCACGGTCATCTCCTGGTCGGGGTCGACCGGCTCGGTCACCCGGACCAGTTCACCCTGGCGCTCGAGCTGGTCGAGAAAGCGCCGCAGGTCGGCCAGCGCCCCCTTGGACGCCTTGGCCGCCTTGGCCGCCCGATCAGCGGCCATCGTCGGTCGCGGACGGTTTCACGGGTTGCGGGGCCGGACTCGTTTCCAGGCCCGCGCGAGCCAGGGCGCGCTCGTAGAGCAGCGCGGCCTCGTTGCTGTCGCGCAGACGGGCGTGCACCCGCGCCGCGACGGCGAGATAGCGCAGCTCCTGGTCGAGCGGACCCAGCCGGCTCACCCACAGCTGGGCGGCGGTGGGATCGGATTCGGCCAGGGCCAGGCGCGCCATCGCGTAGGCGAACGCGGCCCGCTCGCGGGCGCGGCCCACGTCCGGGGCATTGGCCGGTTCACTCCAGTCGTCCGGCACCAGCTTGAGCAGGCGTTTGCGCGCCTCGACCGGCTTGTCGTGACGCAGCTCGGCCCAGGCATGCAGCGTCTGTGCCTCGAGTGTGCGCCCGAGCCGCTTCTCCAGCACGCGGGCGGCGGCGTCTTCGGCCCCGCCTCGGGCCAGCGCCTCGGCGTAGGCGATCGTGACCGACGGGCTGTCGACCACGTTGCGCCCGGCCTCCGACCACAGCCGCGAGAGGGCATCGAGGTCACGCGATCGCGAGGCGGCCTCGATCCGGCCGAGCAGCACCACACGCTCGATGCGCAGCAGCTCGTCGGCGGTCAGGCGCTTGTCCTTGATGCGGCGCAGGGTGGGCAGCAGTCGCGCGAGGTCCTCGTACTCGCCGGCCATCTCGAGCAACTGCGCCCGGATCAGCAGGATGGCCTCGTCGCGCGGATGGGTCTCGACCAGCGGCTCGACCATGGCCCGCGCCCACTCGACCTCTCGCAGCGCGATCAGGCGCTGGACGATGTGCAGCCGTAGGAACTCGGCGAACTTGGGAAACCGGCGCCCGACGGTCTCGAACAGGTCGCCGATCTCCTCGCGGGTCTCGGCACGACCGCGCGGGGCGGCGCCCTGGCGTGACGGGTCAAGCCCGTCGAGCAGGGCGTCGATCGCCACCTGGAAGTGCATGGGCGGCAGGCTGCCGTCCTCCACCCCGGCCAGCGCGTAACGCTGCGCCAGTTCGGTCTGACGACGCTGACGCTCGGCCCAGGCGCGCAGGAGCTTCTCGTCCGCAGCGCGACGGCGCTGTTCGGCCGACCGGCGGCTCAGGCGCGCCGGCAGGTGCAAGACCCCGGCAATCAGCCGCCAGAGCAACTGCAACACGATCAGCGCGACCAGCACCATCAACACCAGACCGATGGCGGTGGTCTCGACCCGCCAGCCGGCGAACTCGAGCATGGCCACGCCGGCACCCGGCAGGAAATACACGGCCGCGGCGACCGCGGCGGCCAGCAGGACGATCCAGACGATCAGGCGCTTCATGACGGGTCCTCCTTGCCGGTCTCAGCGGTCACGTCGACCGAGTCGGCGCGAGCCTTCTCGCGGGCGTTGGCCCGCTCCCAGGCGTCGAGCACGGCGTCGATCGACGGGAAGTCGCGGCTGGCGAACCGCTCCCGGGTTCGCTTGAGTGCCTCGAGGGCCTTGGCCGGTCCGTCCGCGTCGGTCGCGTAGTGCGACTCGAGCCAGCCGCGCGCCTCCTCGAGCGTGGTGGAAAGCGCGTCCTGGTCGCGCGAGAGCAGGGATTCGCGCACGGCGGTCAACCACAGGCGCATCTCGCGATCGGTGGCGACGCGCTCGCGCAGCTGGGTCGGGGTGTCCGAGCGGGTCACGCTGACCTGGCCGGCGACCCAGCCGCGGGTGGCCGCCCAGGCCTTCTCGTACCAGGCCGCGTCTTCCGGCAACGACTCGCCTGGCTCGGGGGTTTCGGCAGCGGCCTCGGCCGGCTCGCTGTCACCAGCGCCGGCCTCGTCGGCGAGCGGCCAGTCCTCGACCCGGTCGGTCAGGCGGCGCAGCGCCAGGGCCTGCCCCACGCGGTCGCCTTCGCCGGTCGCCTCGATCTCGGCGATGGCATCGCTGATCGCCGAACGCAACGGCAGCCAGTGCGGGCGCGACAGCGCCGCGACGCGCTGGTCGGCCAGCCTCAGGGCAAGCATCGCCCCGTCCGGGTCACGGCCAATGGTCAGCCGCTCCTGGGCGCGGGTGAGCAGGAAACCGATCTCGGCGGTCTTCCAGGCGATCTCGCCACGCGACAGACGATCGTCGATGCGAGCGATCCGCTCGTCGAGGTGATCCTGTCGCTCGGCGAGGTCCGCCAGCTGGGCCTGCAGACCGGATTCGACCTCTTTGCGGATGGCCTCGCCGCGATCTTCCAGCGCGGAAACGGCCGAGCGGGTCGACCCCAACTCGTCGTTCAGGCGCGTGACCTGCTGCTCGAGCTGCTCGCCCAACGCCTGGTCCTGTGCGGCCTGCTCGCTCGCCTGCGACTGGACGGTCTGCTGAAGCTGCCACAGCTGCCATCCGCCGACGGCGGCCAGCGCGAACAACACCAGCAGGCCGATCACCAGCCACGGCGTGGCCGACCGGCGGGGCCGGCCAGCGGAGGCGGTCACCTTGGCTCCGCCCGATTGCTTGCCGCCCCCGTTCGCGCCCTTGCCCTTGGCGGTTTCGCCAGCGGAGGCGTCCGACTCGCTTGTCTGGGTCGGCGAGACGTCCTTCGGCTTGTCCCCGGCGGTCTTGTCACCGCCAGTCGTCGAGGGGGGTTCCGATTTGCCCGAGGCGGCGGGCTTCTCGCCCGGCTTGGCCCCACCCTTTGCGGTCGGCTTCTGGGCGGCAGCCTTCTGGGCGTCGCCCTTGCCGGACTGGCCCTTGTCCCCCGGGTTCTGGCCCTTGTCCTTGTTGCCCGCCGTGGCAGACGATGTCGAGGCGTTGGACGAGGCCGATGTCTTGCCCGCGCGGGCAGGCGTCCCGGCCCCGGTTTCCTTGGTCTGGCTTTCCTTGGCCCGGGTTTCCTCGGCCTGCTTGTCGTTGTCTTTCTTGTCCATGCTCATCCCCAGTCTGGATGCGATCGGATGGAGGCGGTCATGCGCACGGCGCCCGCTCAATGTCTCGGCGGCGTGGCCGTCTGCCGATCGGCCCGGTCGGCAATCAGCCGCCAGGTCGCTCGGGCCAGGGTATCGACCCCGGGGCCGCCGGCCAGGGCGACCGGGCCGCGGAAGCCCAGCGCCCGCGCCCGCTCGCGCGCACGTTCGTTGATGACCAGCAAGGAGGAGTCTAGCAGCCCCGACTCGCTGCCATGCGTGCCGGCGGCGAGCCGCGCGAGGCAGTCGAGTGCTTGCGGGGCGGTGATGATCCAGAGGCTGGCCGGCCCGGCCGGCGCCGCTGCCGGCGGCTCGAGGCATTCACGCCGGTAGACGGCGACGAAACGCGACTCGGCACCGCGTGCCGCCAGGGTGTCGGCGAGCAGTTCCCGCCCGGTCTCGCCACGGACGATCCACACGCGCCGGCCGCTCATGGGCGCCTCGCGCAGGCAGTCGAGCAATCCCTCGCTGTCCTCCGAGGAATCGGGCAGGAAGGTGGCGGGTCGACCGGCATCGGCCAACGCGCGCCCGGTGGCCGCCCCCACCGCCGCAAACTCGCGCGCCGGCCAGTCGGTCAGCGGGCGCACGGCCCGGGCCGCCTCCACCGCGCGCGGACTGACGAACACCACCAGATCCGCGGACGTCATGGTCGCCAGCGCGTCGGGCAGGTCGCCCCCTCGAGGGAGCGGCCGGATTGCCAGCAGCGGATGGATGGTGACGATCGGCTGGGGACAGCCGGCGGGGCGCGTCTCGAGTAAGGCCTGTTGCAGCCCGGCGTTGCTGCCCGCCGGTCGCGTCAGCACCACCTCGCGGATCGGCGGCAAGCGGTGGTCGGTCACGGGCTCAGCCCTGACCGGGGGCCTCGGTCTCGATGCCCACCTCGGCGAGGATCTTGTCGGCACCCGCACGCAGCACGCGCTCGGCCAGCTCGATGCCCAGCGCCTCGGCCTGATCGCGCGGCCCGGTGATCTCGTCGCGCAGGGTCTCGGAGCCGTCCGGGCGACCGACCAAGCCACGCAGCCAGAGCTGGTCGTCCGCGACCAGCAGGGCATGCCCGCCGATCGGCACCTGGCAACCGCCGTTCAGACGCGTGTTGAAGGCCCGCTCGGCGGTCACCCGGGTGGTGGTGTCACGATCGATCAGCGGGTCGATCAGCGCATGCACGGCCGCATCGTCGCTGCGCGCCTCGATGCCGAGCGCGCCCTGGCCCATCGCCGGCAAGGATTCCTCGGCCGACAGGCGATGGGTGATGCGATCGGCCAGTTCGGCGCGCTTGAGGCCCGAGGCGGCCAGGATGATCGCGTCGTACTCGCCGTCGTCGAGCTTGCGCAGGCGGGTGTGGATGTTGCCGCGCAGGGTCTTGACCTGGAGGTCCGGGAAGCGCTCGCGCACCTGGGTCTCGCGGCGCAGGCTGGAGGTGCCCACCACGCTGCCGGCCGGCATCTCGTCGAGGTTGCCGTACTTGTTGGAGACGAAGGCATCGTGCGGGTCGTCGCCCTCGAGGATGGCGATCAGCCCCAGGCCATCCGGGAACTGCATCGGCACGTCCTTCATCGAGTGCACCGCGATGTCGGCACGATCCTCGAGCATGGCGACCTCGAGCTCCTTGACGAACAGCGCCTTGCCGCCGATCTTCGACAGCGGGCTGTCGAGCAGCTGGTCACCGCGGGTGGTCATCTTGACCAGCTCAACCTCGAGGCCCGGATTGCGCTTTTTCAGCTCCGCGGCGACGAAGTCCGCCTGCCAAAGCGCCAGCAGGCTGGCTCGGGTGGCGATCCGCAGCACGCGGCCCTCGGAAAATGCCTTGCTCATCTGTCATCCTCATTCTGGCAACCGGACGGGGCGGAAGCGGTGTCCGCCACGTCGAGAAACAGGCGCCATGGTAACCCGGATGCCGCGGTCGGACACGGGGCCCGGGCAACCGACTCGGACAACGCACTCGGGGAACCGGGCTGAAGCGACATTGTCCAAAACGCATACAATCCGGGACCCAATCGGTCACTGGCCCAGCCGGGAGAGAAAACCTTGCCTGCAATCACCCCAACCCGCTACGTCACCCGTCTCGCCCTTGCCACGCTGGCGCCGCTGGCCGGCCTACTGCTCATGGGCATGGCCACCCCGCCCGGGCAGGCCGACGAGCCGACCGCCAGCACCGCGCGTGACGAGGTGCCCCTGATGAGCGACCTGGAGAACGTCCAGGCGGATCTGGCCTACATGCAGGAACAACAGATCCCGATGCTGATGTTCTTCCACGCCACCTACTGCACCTACTGCCGGACGGTCGACGACGAGTTCCTGCAGACCATGGCCAACGACCCGGATTACGAGGGCCGACTGATCATCCGCCGGGTGGAGATCGACTCCGACCTGCCGGAGATCGAATGGCAGGGCACCGCCTACACCCCGGTCGAGTTCGCCCGCCTGCAGGGCGTACAGCTGGTCCCCGAGGTGATCTACTTCGCCCCGGACGGCAAGCAAGTGGTCGACGAGCTCAAGGGCGTGACCGTGCCGGACTTCTACCCGCAGTACCTCGACCAGCGGCTGCGGGCCGCCGAGCGCTGCATCGAGGACCCGACCCTCGAGGTCTGCACCGACGGCATCGACCAGCCACGTCGCGACCTGACGGCCCAGTGAGACCTTGGCGAGCCTGGCAGCCGGCCACACACGGAACCCGTGGGTGGGCAACCAGCTGACGGGGCTATCAAATCGCAGCAACTTGCTCTGGTTTTACGGTCTAATGTTGGCCATGATCAATTCACCGGTGGCCATCCCGGCCACCTTCACGTCAACG
Source organism: Guyparkeria hydrothermalis (assembly GCF_023555375.1). Classification (GTDB taxonomy): domain Bacteria; phylum Pseudomonadota; class Gammaproteobacteria; order Halothiobacillales; family Halothiobacillaceae; genus Guyparkeria; species Guyparkeria hydrothermalis. Next base: position 36,787 of record NZ_JAJSEE010000003.1, on the reverse strand, counting down.
CGGCCCGGCCGCGCGAACCCCAACGAGAGGATCTGACGAGATGACAGCCCAATCCAAGAAAAGCCAGACCAAGAAGCACCTGCTGATCGGCTCGACCGCCCTGGCCACCGCCATCGCCGGCTCCTCGGCCATGGCCGCGGGCAACGGCAACCCGTTCGCCTCCGAGTCCACCCACGCGGGCACCTTCCAGACCGCCGAAATGGCCTGCGGTGCCGGCCAGTGCGGCAGCAGCATGGACGAAGAGAAGGGCGATGGCGACAAGGACGACGACAAGTCCTGAGCCACGCCCTGACGGCGGCGGCCCGCGTGGCCGTCGCCGGCCGATGAAGGCCGCCGGCCGAGTGCCGTCGGCCCCAAAACACCCCCGGCCGGTGGCTGCCGCCGTCGGCCATCCAGCGTTCCGGGAGGCCTGCCATGAGCCCCCAATCCGCCAGCCCCAGCGTCACGCAACACGTTCCCGTCGGCATCGGCCTGCGTCGCGGTCCGCTCATGCGCGAGATCGAGGAGCAACGCCCGAACGTCGACTTCCTCGAGGTCGCGCCCGAGAACTGGCTGCGCTTCGGCGGGCCGGTCAAGGAACGCTTCAAGGCCCTGCTCGAGGACTACCCGCTCTACACCCACGGCCTGTCGCTCTCGATCGGCGGCCCGGCGGAGCTGGACCTCGACTTCGTCGACGCCGTGGGCGAATTCCTCGACGAGTACCGACCGGCGCTCTATAGCGAGCACCTGTCGTTCTGCTCGGACAACGCCCACCTCTACGACCTGATGCCGATCCCCTTCACCGAGGAGGCAATCGATCACGTCGTCGCGCGCATCTGCACCGTCCAGCAGCGCCTCGGCCGCCGACTGGTGCTGGAGAACGTCTCCTACTACTCGCCGGTGGAATCCACCATGGACGAGCGGACGTTCATCCTGGCAATCCTCGAGCGTTCCGGCTGCGACCTGTTGCTCGACGTCAACAACGTGTTCGTCAACAGCGTCAATCACGGCTACGACCCCTACGCCTTCATCGACGCGATGCCCGCCGAGCGGGTGCGCTACCTGCACGTCGCCGGCCACCACCAGGTCGAGGACGACCTGATCATCGACAGCCACGGCGCGCCGGTCAGCGCCCCGGTGTGGGACCTGCTCGAGCACACCTACCGCCACGTCGGCCCGGTGCCGACGCTGCTGGAACGCGACTTCGACATCCCGCCGCTCGACGAGCTGATGGGCGAGGTCGCCCAGATCCGCCGCGCCGGGGAACGGGCGCTGGGCAGCAAGGCCGCCTGATGGGATCGAGCTTCAAGGAAACCCAGGAGGCATTCACGCGCTACGTGCGTGATCCGGAAACCAACCCGCCACCCCCGGGCAGCAAGCCCGAGCGGATGGCCTGGTACGCCAAGCTGTTCTTCAACAACATCGACGGCACGCTGGAAAACGCCTTCCCGGCGCTGCGCGCCAGCCTCGATGAGGCCGACTGGCAGGGGCTGACCCGGCCGTTCTTCCGCGACCACCCGGCCCATTCGCCGATCCTGCGCGACCTGCCGGCCGAGTTCGCCGAGTTCTTGCAGGAACGCCCCGAGCTGGCCGACTGGCAGCGCGAACTGGCCGCCTACGAGCTGGCCCGCTTCGAGCTGATGGCCGAGGACGCCGACCCCGCCCCGGCCGACCTCGACGCGGACGGCGACTTGCTCGCCGGTCAGCCCGTGGTCTCCTCGCTGGTGCGCCTGATGGTGACCGCCTACCCGGTCGACCGCCTCGCCGCGGCCCTCGAGGCCGGCGAGGGGCCCGAAATCCCGCCGGCGGGTATGCACCACCTGGCCCTGCACCGCGACGAGCACGGCGCGCCGTTCGCGCTCAATCTCACGCCGGGCAGCGCCCAGCTGCTGCTCGCGCTCACCGAGGCCGAGGAGCAGACCGGCCGCGAGATCATTGCGCAGCTGGCCGAGGCCTTCGGCCGCCCGGTAGACGAACTGCTGGGCTTTGCCGACGAGCAGTTGGAACAGTGGCGCGCGGCAGGGCTCCTGCTGGGGGCGCGTCCGCCGAACTGACCGGACACCATTCATCTGTCATGACGATTCCAGGGAGGGAATCACCATGCCCATCACCGACTGGCCGACCACCGAGCGGCCACGCGAACGCCTGCTGGCCCGAGGGCCGGCCAGCCTCTCCGACGCCGAACTGCTGGCGATCTTTCTGCGCACCGGCGTGGCCGGCCGCTCGGCCGTGGATCTCGCCCGAGATCTCCTGTCGCACTTCGGCTCGATCAGCGCGCTGCTCAGTGCCTCGCGCGCCGACTTCGCTCACGCCCGCGGGCTCGGGGATGCCAAGTTCTGCCAGCTGCAGGCGGTGCTCGAACTGGCGCGGCGTTACTTCGCCGAAGAGCTGCGCGTCGGGCCGGATATCGCCAGCCCGCAGGCGGTGTTCCGCTTCCTGCAGGCCGAGCTCGACGGCGAGACCCAGGAGGTATTCGGCGTGCTGTACCTGGATAATCGCCACCGCGTGCTCGCCTTCGAGCGACTGTTCTTCGGCACCATCGACCAGGCAGCCGTCCACCCGCGCGAGGTGGTCCGGGCCGTGATGCGCCACAACGCCGCGGCGGTGATCCTTGCCCACAACCACCCCTCCGGCGTCGCCGAACCCAGCAGCGCCGACCGGCGCCTGACCGAACGGCTCCGCGACGCGCTCAATCTCATCGACGTACGCCTGCTCGATCACGTGGTGGTGGGCCGGCCCTGCATCTCGATGGCCGAGCGGGGGCTGCTGTAGGAGCGGCTTTAGCCGCGAAATAACGAGGCGGCACCCGATCCCATCGCGCCTGAAGGCGCTCCTACGCACCCTGTGGGAGCGAGCCCCGCTCGCGAAGGCCGCCCCAGCGGCCGTCCCGATCTGGACGTTGCACACCGCCGAACCCGGAACTCGCGCGTCCCGCGCGATTCGCGACCCAGGGTCGCTCCCACAAAGGGTTTCGCTTGAACACCAGCGCCTGCAACACGCCATGCCTTGTTGTTGCATACGCACACTTTTGATCCTATCGTTGGAATACGCAACACCGGAGTCGTGACATGACCCTCGCCGTCGCCCCCAACAACGCCTCGAAAGACAAGGCCATGGTGCTGGCCAAGGCCCTGTTCAACGCCGGACGCGGGCTCGGCCTGAGCCAGACCCGGATCGGTCGGATCGTCGGCAAGAACCGCTCGACCATCACCCGCTCGGGCGTGGACCCGGAAAGCCAGAACGGCCAATTGGCCCTGCTGCTCGTGCGCTGCTACCGAAGCCTGTATGCGCTGATGGACGGCGACGAGGCGCAGATGAAGCATTGGATGCACACGCCCAACCGGCACACCGGCGGCATCCCGGCGGAGCAGATGCTCTCCGTGGTCGGGCTGGTGCATGTCTGCGACTACCTGGACGCGATTCGCGGCAAGGTCTGAGGCGTGCCGGACCTGTGGCAGGAGTGCGAACTCGCCGAACGCATCGAGCCGATCGGCGGCGTGCTGACTCGCATCGTCGAGAGCCAGGAGCAGGTCGCGACGACCGGGCTGGTCGACACCCTCGAGGAGCAGAGCGTGCTCGAGGAGATGCTCGAGGCGACCAAGCCCCCGCCGCGCCCCGGCAGTGAGGATCTGCACTACCTGCTGCTCACGCCCTTCCGCTATCCACCGCTGAGGCACGGCTCGCGCTTCGGCGGCCGATTCGAGCCGTCCCTGCTCTACGGATCGCTGGCCACCGACACCGCGCTGGCGGAAGCCGCCTACTATCGCCTGGTGTTCTGGTCCGGCATGCAGACGCCGCCCTCATCCCCGCTTCGCAGCCGCCACACCCTGTTTCGGGCGAGATACGGCACGGATGGCGGCCTGCGTCTGCATCGCCCACCGTGCGACCGCAAACGGCCCGTCCTGACCGATCCGGCCGACTACGCCGCCACCCAGCAGCTCGGCCGAACCATGCGCGAGGCCGGGATACGGGGTTTCGAATTCCCCTCCGCGCGCGACCCGACCGGCGGCATCAATGTCGGCCTGTTCGAACCATCGGCCCTGACCTCACGATCGCCGACCGAATGGGAAGGCTGGCTGTGCGAGGTGACCGGCGAACTCGTCACCTTCCTCCAGCTCACCGGCGGACGCATCGAACGCTTCCCCGCCGACACCTTCCGCGTCAATGGACAGCTGCCACAGCCGGCCGTCTGAACGAACAACAACGCCTCGGCGCGTTAGCACCCACCCCAGACCGTTATCGATTCCACCGGCGCGATGGCGGGCGAGGCCCTTTCGAACCAGAGCCCCACTGTGGGAGCGACCCTCGGTCGCGAATCGCGCGGAACGCGCGAGTTCCGGGCTCGGTTTCGTGCCTGAACTCGACCGGGGCGGCCGCTGGAGCGGCCTTCGCGGGCGGGGCCCGCTCCCACAGTGGGGCCTCTTGGGCGTGTGATCAGATGCCGCTCGACTCGGGGCCGGACTCGACCCCGGTCCGCCAGTCGATCGGCTCGAGCCCGTGCGATTCGAGAAAGGCGTTGATGCGCGAGAAGGGCTTGGAGCCGAAGAAGCCGCGGTAGGCCGACAGCGGCGAGGGGTGGGGGCTCTTGATCACCAGATGCTCGGGGCGATGCACGTGCGCGGCCTTCTTCTGCGCCTGCGCGCCCCAGAAGACGAACACGATCGGGCGCGGCTGCTCGGCGAGCACGCGGATGGCGTGATCGGTCAGCTGCTCCCAGCCCATGCCCTGGTGCGAGGCCGCCTGGCCCGAGGCGACGGTCAGCACGGCGTTGAGCAGCAGCACGCCCTGGTCGGCCCAGTGGGTGAGATCGCCGTTGCGGTTCTGGATGCCCAGATCGTCGGCCAGCTCCTTGAAGATGTTCAGCAAGGATTTCGGCAACGGCCGGACGTCCGGGCGCACGGAAAAGCACAGCCCGTTGGCGTGCCCCGGCGTGGGGTACGGGTCCTGGCCGAGGATCACCACCCGCACCTGATCGAGCGGGGTGTGGTTGAAGGCACGGAACCACTCGTCGGGCTTCGGGTGGATCACCGTGCCGCGCTTGCCCTGTTCGAGCAGCCGCTGACGCAGCTGCTGCATGGGCGTATCGAGCAGCACCGGGGCGAGCGCCTCGCGCCACGCCGGCTCCATCTGGACACGTTGAAGTGCGGAATCCGTCATGGCATCAGGCGTTCGATCGTCCAGCCGTCACCGTCGCGCACGTAGGCGAAACGATCGTGCAGGCGCGACGGCCGGCCCTGCCAGAATTCCCACTCGCGCGGCACCACGCGGTAGCCGCCCCAGGCGGGGTTGCGCGGCACCTCGCCTTCCGGGTAGCGCTCGGCCATGTCCTCGAAGCGCGCCTCCAGGGCCTCGCGGGATTCGATCGCCGCGCTCTGGATGGAGGTGATCGCCGCCAGCCGCGATCCGCGCGGGCGCTGGCGGAAGTAGGCCTCGTTGTCCTCGTCGGACAAACGCTCGACCAAGCCTGCCACGCGTACCTGCCGATCGACCTCCGGCCAGAAGAAGGTAAGCGCGGCACGCGGGTTGGCGTCGAGTTCCCGGCCCTTGCGGCTGCGGGTATCGGTGTAGAAGCACAGGCCGCGGGCATCGAAATGCTTCAACAGCACGTAGCGCGCCGACGGCCAGCCGTCGGCGTCCACGGTGGAGACGCACATCGCGGTGGGGTCGAAGTTGCCCGCCTCGCGTGCGGCGATCAGCCACTGGGCCAGCTGGTCGACCGGATCGGTGGCCAGGTCGCGGCGATGCAGTACGCCGTGGAGGTAGTCGCGCCGGTCGGCACGGTGATCAAATTCGCCCGCCATGGGAGCTCCTGTTGCAACGTGTTTGCCGTGCGAGACTATAGGGCACACGAACGCGACGTTTCCAGAAAGGACCACGGACGATGACCCGACCGCTGCACCTGTTCCTGTTTCACGGCCTCGGCGCCGACGGCGACGACCTCGCCCCGATCAGCGACCTGATCACCGAGCGCGTGCCGCTGACCGACCACCACTGGGCCGTGCATCGCCCGGACGCGCCGGTCTCGCCAGTGTCGCTCAACGGCGGCATGCCCATGCCCAGCTGGTTCGACCTGATCGCCGACGACGGCAATATCGAGGCCGACCGCGACAGCCTCGCCGGCATCACCTTCGACCTGCAGCAGCAGGTGCAGGACACGGTCGGCGACGACCCCTTTATCCTCGGCGGTTTCTCGCAGGGCGGCGTGCTCGCCAACCGCCTGATGCTGAGCCTGCCGCGCCCGCCGCTGGCCGCGCTGCTGCTCTCGACCTGGCTGCCCGCCCCCGAGCAGATCGACCGGCCCAGCGACGGCCGCGACCCGGTGGTATTCATCGGCCACGGCGAGCACGACACCCTGATCCCGGTACGTGCCGCCGGCATGGTGAATGCGTTCCTGCAGGATTGCGGTCTGACGAATGTCACCGAGCGGCACTATCCGGTCGAGCACGGCATCCTGCCGGAGGAACTTGAAGATATCGTCGCATGGCTGGCAGAAAATCTGCGAGGGCCTGAAAAATAAAGCTCAATGAACTCAAAAAAGAGGAAGAAGCGGGCTTTAAAGGAAAGACACTATGGAAGAAGAAGCAATTAATTTCAGCGAGAATGAGCTCAGAGACTTCCTCTATGAGAACCACAAACACTCAATATCTGACCTAATCACAGGACGACGGGCGCCAGCCAAATGGAACGGAAATGGATTCCCGCCAATAAAACTCCTCATTCAAAGAGCCACAGAGGTCAAAATAAACGAAACTTTAGACGGGATCTACAGCTTATCCCTCTCGGCCCGCGAGCTGCGCCTAGAAAAATCAGAAGACACCACCACACGAATTGACTTATTCGGACTCTCGGAGTCCAGCAGCCTAACCATAATAGAGCTAAAAAAGTCTAAACAAACCGAAAGGCAGTCCTATACCGAACTCCTCGCTTATGCCAATCACTTCTGCTCCATATTCCCCGGGCTAAATGAAGAGGCCATCAACACCATACTTGTGGCTCCAATGAGATCACGGACTGTCAGGGATGCCTACGCTCAAGAAATTATAGGAAACAACAAAAGATCGGCCGCCCTAATTCCCAAGGAGAAGGATGGATCGATCCAACTACAAGCGTACTACCCTGAGGAACATTACTATCGGTGGTTTGAGAACAGCTTGCTGGATGATCGGTCCATGTGCACTGTTGCGGTGGCGTTTCCAATCATTGACGGATGGATCGATTCAGATCTCAAGAGTAAACATGGTGAAATACCCGAATACTCTAAAGCAGCTCTCAACACCATCGCCAACTCTGCGTCACACAGACTTGAATCAGAGGGGTTTCATGCAATTGTATACGCCTCCCAAAAATGGGGGAACATAGCCCAAGAAATACCCTATCCAAATGTAATATATGCGGTCTTCCTAAACCCATTCTCATCATTCAGGAGCGCAAACGAGCAAGGGATAGTTTTTGGCAACTCAAGCTCAAAAAGAATCAGAGAAATTCAGCAAATACAAGACCAGCTCCGCGAAGAAGAAAAAGAAATGTGGCTAGCCCAAATGGAACAAAACTTCCAAGGGCTCGCCACGAAAATAATTATAGAGGAGTTCGAAGCCTGCTTTAAAAGCACTGATAACTCTCGCTTAAGCAGAGAAATCTCCTTGCCTAACTGGGAATGCATAAAAACAAGTATGCTTGATTCCGTATTCAACCACAACCTAGATGTTTATCAAACCGGAATCATAAGGGAGATATATCAAGAATACATCAAGTACATATTCGACCAGAAAGAGGACGAGATTTATTATAGTGATGACTTGCCAAAATACTCCTACAAATCCTTCAGGGCTTTCTTGCCCGTCTGGGAAATACTAAGAAACCTCGGCCTTGGGGAGTCACACCAGCCACCCCCGGATTAAACGCAACAACTCGACGCCGAAAGGCATTGATATCGCGGACTGACCGCAGAGATTAAGCAATCTTGAACGCATCCAGCGCCGCCCGCGCCGCCACGGCCCGGGCGCGGACGCGCTTGGGCGCGGTGCCGCCCGGCAGGTCGCGGGCGGCCATGGAGCCCTCGACGGTGAGCACGTCGAAGACGTCCTCGCCGATGTGACCGGAGAGCGCCTGCAGCTCGGCCAGTGACAGGTCGGCGAGATCGCAGCCCTTGTCAGTGGCCTGGCGCACGGCCTTGCCGACGATCTCGTGGGCATCGCGGAAGGCCACGCCCTGACGCACCAGGTAGTCGGCGAGATCCGTGGCGGTGGAGAAGCCCTGGCGGGCGGCCTCGCGCATGCGCTCGCGGTTGGGCTGGATGGCCGGAATCATGTCGGCAAACGCCCGCAGCGAGCCCATCAGGGTGTCGACGGCGTCGAAGACCGGCTCCTTGTCCTCCTGGTTGTCCTTGTTGTAGGCCAGCGGTTGGCTCTTCATCAGGGTGAGCAGGGAGAACAGGCTGCCGTAGACGCGGCCGGTCTTGCCGCGCACCAGCTCGGGCACGTCGGGGTTCTTCTTCTGCGGCATGATCGAGCTGCCGGTGCAGAAGCGGTCGGGCAGTTCGATGAAGTTGAACTGCGCGGAGGTCCAGAGCACCAGTTCCTCGCTCATGCGCGACAGGTGCATCATCAGGATCGAGGCCGCGGACAGGAATTCGATCTGGAAGTCGCGATCGGAAACCGCATCGAGCGAGTTCTCGCTGATGCCGTCGAAGCCCAGTTCGTTGGCCACCCAGTCGCGGTCGAGCGGGTAGGAGGTGCCCGCGAGCGCGGCCGAGCCCAGCGGCATGATGTTGATGCGCTTTCGCGTGTCGATCAGGCGCTCGACGTCGCGCTCGAGCATGTCGTGCCAGGCGAGCAGGTGGTGGCCGAAGCTGACCGGCTGGGCGACCTGCAGGTGGGTGAAGCCGGGCATGACGGTCTCGGCCTCGGCCTCCGCCAGGTCCACCAGCCCGCGGCGCAGGCGGTTGGCCTCCTCGATGATCGCGTCGACGGCGCGGCGCATGAACAGCCGGATGTCGGTGGCGACCTGGTCGTTGCGCGAACGGCCGGTGTGCAGCTTCTTGCCGACATCACCGATGCGGTCGATCAGGCGCGCCTCGATGTTCATGTGCACGTCCTCGAGCTCCACCGACCAGGCGAGATCGCCGCGCTCGATATCATTGCGGATGTCCTCGAGCCCGCGGACGATCTTCTTGGCCTCGTCCTCGGTGATCACGCCGACGCGGGCGAGCATGCGGGCATGGGCGATCGAGCCGGTGATGTCCTCGTCGTAGAGGCGCTGGTCGAAGCCGATCGAGGCGGTGAAGGCCTCGACGAAGGCGTCGGTGGGCTCGGAGAAACGGCCGCCCCAGAGCTTGGCGGCAGGCTTGTCGTCACGATCGGTCATGGTGATCCTCGGCAAATCGGGTTCGCATCGGGTCGGCCGTGCCGGCCGCCGTCGGAATTTGAACGTGGCGCGAGTATATCGCAGCCAGCGCCGGCACCCTGAGGCCCGAATCGATTCACGTGAGACCTTGAGGCAAGATAGACCCCGTCAGGTCATCGACGCGAAAGGAGTCGCCGCTTGCCCGTTCATCCGACCAACCCGCCAGCCAGGGATGCCGCCCGCGACCGCGCGCTGCTGCCCGCCGCCCTGCCGGCCTTCTGCACCGCGCGGGTGATCCTGATCACCCTGGCGATGGGGGCGGCACTCTCGTTGCTGCTGACCCTGGTGCCCGGCGTGGGACCGGAACGCTGGGCGCGCTTCGGCACGACGCTCTGGCTGGTGACCTGGATCGCGCTGGTGACCGTGGCGCTGCTCTGCGCCGCGCGACGCTGGCTCGACCGGCTGCCATTGCCGACCCTGCTGACCATCATCGTGGTGCTGTTGCTCACCGTCACCGCCGTGACCAGCGCGGTCGCCTTCGGTGCGCTGCAGTCGATCGGCTGGCAGCCGCAGGAGACCGCCGGGGAATTCCTGCTGCACAACCTCGCCATCGCCCTGCTGGTGGGGCTGATCGGCATCTGGGTGTTCTCGCTGCACCTGGGCAATGCCCGCCAGATCAACGCCGCGGCCGAGGCGCGCCTGTCGGCGCTGCACGCGCGCATCCGGCCGCACTTTCTGTTCAACAGCCTCAACACGGTCGCCGAGCTGGTCCATGACCGGCCCGAGGCGGCCGAGCAGGCGGTGCTGGACCTCTCGCGCGTGTTCCGCGCCGCGCTGGCCAGCGACTCGACCAGCACGCTCGCCGAGGAAGTGGAGCTCGCGCGCCGCTACCTCGACATCGAGCACTGGCGGCTGGTCGAGCGCCTGCACGTCGACTGGCAGCTGCCCGAGCCGCTGCCCGCGATCAGCCTGCCGATCCTCACGCTCCAGCCGCTGGTGGAGAACGCCGTGCGACACAGCGTCGAGCGCCAGGCCGATCCCGGCCCGATCCGGGTCGAGTGTCAGGTGGGGCGGCAGTCGATCAGTCTGGTGATCGAGAACGACCTGGTTCCCGGTGACGATCACCACGGCAACGGCATGGCGCTCGCCAATATCCGCGACCGGCTGGCGCTGATGTTCGGCGAGGCGGCCTCGCTGCGCGCCGGCCCGGTCGACGGGCGTTTCCGGGTCAAGCTGGTCCTGCCGCGCACCGACGGGAAGGCCGCGCCATGATCCGCGCCCTGATCGTCGACGACGAACCGCTGGCCCGCGACCGGCTGCGCCGTCTGTTGGGACGACTGGGCGGCATCGAGGTGGTCGCCGAGGCCGGCAACGCCGACGAGGCCTGCGCGGCGATGCGCACGGTGCCGGATCTCGTGTTCCTCGACATCGAGATGCCCGGCGAGGACGGCATCCGGCTGGCCCATCGGCTGCGCGAGGCCGACGTGCCGCCGGCGATCGTCTTCACCACCGCGCACGCCGACCGCGCCCTGCCCGCCAGCGAGACCGCACCGGCCGGGTACCTGCTCAAACCCATCGAGCCCGAGGCCCTGCGCGCGGCGATCGAGCGCGCCGCCCGCCCCAATCGCTGCCACCAGTCCCGCCGACCGACCCTGACCGTGCGTCTGGGCCGCGAGGAACTGCGCCTGGGCCCGGAACACGTGGTCGCAGCGGTCGCCGAGGACAAGGCCACCCACCTCTACCTGCTCGACCCGGCCGATGGTCGGCGCCGCGAGGCCTGGATCGAACCGAGCCTCAACGATCTCGAGGAACGCTTCGACGGGCAGTTGCTGCGCCTGCACCGCAACAGCCTGGTCAACACCTCGCAAATCCACTCGGTCAGCCACCACGACGGCCAGCACCACTGCCACGTCCATCACCTCGACGAGCCCTTGATGATCAGCCGCCGCGCCTGGCGCGCGGTACGCGACGCGCTCGACGAATAACCCAGGCAAATAACCCAGGCAAATAGCCCCGCCAAACAGCGTGGCCAAGCCGCGTCGGACACGACCCCGGACGAATAACCTCGACACCCGAACCCGGACGACTGGCCCCGTTTCATCTGTGCGACACTTGGGGACTACCTGCCGGGGAATTGACGCGACCCGGAAGGCCCACGAGGAGGTCCGCGATGACGCAATGGTTCAACGAGCTGTGGTTCCTGACGCTGGAGGCCGCCCCCTGGCTGCTGCTGGGGTTGGTGATCGCCGCGCTGATCAAGGCGTTCTCCGACCAGCTGGCGATCGCCAAGTACCTGTCGGGCGAGTCGACCGGCGCGATCACTCGCGCGGCATTCATCGGCGCACCGCTGCCGCTGTGTTCCTGCGGGGTGGTGCCGGCGGTGCTGGGCCTCAAGGATGCCGGGGCCGGACGCGGGCCGTCGATGGCCTTCCTGGTCGCCACGCCGGAGACCGGGCCGGATTCGATCAGTGTCAGCTACGGCATGCTGGGACCGGTCTATGCCATTGCCCGCCCGATCGCGGCGATCCTCGGCGCGATCGTCACCGGCGTGGTCAGCGGTCGACTGGCCGGGCCCGCGCCGGACCACGCGGCCACGACAAGCCCCTCGGCGGCCGTCGATGGCTGCTGTAGCGAGGAACGGGACAGCGGCTGCTGTGGCGGGGAGACGAACCCGACAGCGGCCAGCTGCTGCGACTCGACCCCATCGATCACCGGCCACTGCGACAGCGACGAGGCGGCATCCGGTGCATCCTGCTGCGGCAATGGCGAGGCGACCTCGAGAACGGACCAGCCGAGTGCCCGCGACCGCCTGTCCGGCGGCTTTGCCTACGCCTTCGGCCAGGTGCTGATCGACATCGTGCCGTGGATGGTCTTCGGCCTGGCCGTGGCCGCCACGGCGGTGGTGCTGATCCCGGACGGCTTTTTCGACAACGCCTGGGGCCTGGTGGGCAGCTACCTCCTGATGGCGGTGATCGGCATCCCGATGTACGTCTGCGCGACCGCCTCGACGCCGATCGCCGCCGGGCTCCTGGTCGCGGGCATGTCGCCGGGCGCGGCCCTGGTGTTCCTGCTTGCCGGGCCGGCCACCAACATCGGCACGCTCGGCATCCTGAGAAAGCACTTCGGCAACCGCCTGATCACGCTGTACCTGGTGACCGTGATCGCCTGCGCGCTGGTCGCCGGGATTGCGCTGGACCTGCTGTGGCGGGCGTTCGACTGGAGCCTGCCGAGCGGGGCGGCCGCCGGCCACGCCATGGAAGCGAACGCGATCGGCATCGCGTCGCTGGCGGTACTGACCGCCGTCACCATTCATGCCTACTGGCGCCGGCGGCGGGCCCGGAGCGCACCGAGCCAGGGATCGGGCCAAGCGTCAGGGGAGGAAGCCTGTGGTTGTGCATCAGAGCGGGATGGATCTCGGTGACCAAGAGCGAGTCACGCTCGCCCTGATCAGCGACACGCACGGCACGCTGGAACGCGTCCTGCTGCCGTGGCTGGCCGAGGTGGACGTGATCGTCCATGCCGGCGACCTGCTCGATCCCGGTGAACTGCGCCAGCTGGCCCCGAAAAGCGGCCACCTGGTGGTCGTGCGCGGCAACAACGACACCCCGGGCCAGTGGCCGGAAGGCACCGAGGCACTGCTCGACACCCTGCCCGAGCAGGCCTACCTCGACCTGCCGGGCGGGCGGCTGGTGGTCGAGCACGGCCATCGCGTCAATCCCGCCCGCACCCGCCACGAGCGGCTGCGACGCCGTCACCCGGAGGCGCGCGCGATCGTCTATGGCCACACCCACCGGCGCGTGATCGACACCGACGAGACACCCTGGGTGCTCAACCCGGGCGCCGCCGGCCGGCAGCGCGCCTTCGGCGGGATCGGCTTCCTGCGCCTGACGGCCACCGTCGACGAGTGGCAGGTGGAGGCGGTAACCCTCCCCAAGCGCGGCCGGGACACGTAGACTCTTCCGGGAATCGTCACTGAGGGACTCAAGGATTCATGGCGAACGTGCTGGGCGTGGGGATAGCCACGCTGGACATCATCAACGAGCTCGATCACTACCCGGCCGAGGACAGCGAGCAGCGCGCCGTTGCCCAGCGCGTGGAGCTCGGCGGCAATGTCGCCAACAGCCTGCGGGTGCTGCGCCAGTTCGGTCACCCGGTCGAGTTCGCCGGCGTGCTGGCGGAAGACGCCGACGGGCGACGCATCGCCGACCTGATGGATCGCTACGGCATCGAGACCCGCCACGCACGGCGGGTGGAGGGCCACGCGCCCACCTCCTACATCACGGTCAACCGCGCCACCGGCAGCCGCACCATCGTCCACTGGCGCGACCTGCCGGAATTCGACCTGGGCGCGTTCATGGCCCTCGACCCGAGCGAGTACGACTGGCTGCATTTCGAGGCACGCGCCTGCGACGAGACGGCCGCCATGCTGGCCCTGTCGCGCGCGCGGGTCACCGACCAGCCCATCTCGCTGGAGGTGGAGAAGGACCGGCCGGACCTCGACCAGCTCTGGTCCTTTCCCGACGTCATCTTCTTCTCCAGGGCCTTCGCCCACGGCCGCGGCTTCGAGGAGCCGGCGGCCTTCCTGCGCGAGGCCCGTGGCTGGGCGCCGCAGGCCATTCTGGTGCTCGGTTGGGGCAGCGGCGGGGCCTGGCTGTCGCGTCCCGACGAGACCGAGCCCGCTCATGTTCCGGCCCGACCGGTCGATACGGTCATTGACAGCATCGCCGCCGGCGACACCCTGATCGCCGGGTTCATCCACGCCCGCGCGCGCGGGATGGGTTCACTGGAATCGCTGGAATTCGCCGTGCGACTGGCCGAACGCAAGCTCATGCAGGCCGGGCTGGCAGGGCTGGGTCCGAACGATCCGGCCGACGATCCGGACCTCCTGTGCCGGCTGGAGGACCTCGAGCCGATCGACGCCATCGGCGTGTGGCCGCAGGGCCGCGCGTCGGGCGGGCCGGCGCCGCTGATCGTGGTGCGCCACGGCGAGCGGGTCTGTGCCTGGCGCAACGTCTGTCCGCACAACGGCTCGCCACTGTCGCGGGAGCGGCACGATTTTCTCGAGACGCGCCAGGGCGAACGGCAACTGCGCTGCAACGTGCACCAGGCCTTTTTCCAGCTCGACGACGGGCTGTGCACCGCCGGCCCCTGCGAGGGACAGCGGCTCGAAGCGGTCGCCCTGGAACGGGTCGACAACCGGATCTACCTGGCCGATCGGGCGCCTCATGGCAACGCGCCCCCGGCGACCCATCGCGAGGGGAGCGTCCAACGATGACCGTGGCTAGGGAAAATGTGCACGAATGCCTTACCGCTCGGCGCGCCTTGATCACGAACGGCTCGCCAAGCCAGGGTGGCATGGCATGCGTGCAGGGTTTCCCCGAGAGATGATGGATCGCCGACACGATATCTCGCATTGGCTCGAGGCCTTGCCCGATCCGCTGGTCGGACGCGACGCCGATGGCCGGCTGCACCTGATCAATCGGGCGGCGCGCTCCATGCCGGCGAGCAGCAAGCTCGAGGGCATGCTCGACGACCGCGAGGGCGACGCCGGCCCGCGGCTGATCAGTCACCCGCCCAGCGACAGCGACGAGCACCGGGTGTATCGCCACCTGCATCTCGGCTCGCATCCCGATCCCAAGGCCACCCCGCGCGAGCTGCACCTGCTCCAGGACGTGACCAGCGTGAAGCGCGCCGAGTCGGCGCTGGCCGAGACCGAGCGCCTGGTTCGGCTGATGATCGACGCCAGCCCCGACGTGATCATGGTCAAGGATGGCAAGGGGCGCTGGCTCCTGGCCAACCAGGCCACCCTCGACCTGTTCCGCCTCGAGGGCCTGCCCTGGTGGGGCCGTGACGACGACGCACTCGCGGAACTGACCGAACCGTGCTTCCGCGACACCTTCTACCATTGTCAGCAATCGGACCAGCGTGCCTGGGCGGCGGGCGAGATCCACCGCGAGACCGAGGTGGTGACCTCGCCGGAGGGCGACGAAGAGGTGTTCGAGACCATCAAGCAACCGGTCTTCGACGCCGACGGCAAGCGCCACGCGATCATCGTGATCGCGCGCAACATCACCGCCCAGCTGCGCGCGCAGGCCGAGTACGAAGACCTGGCCATCCACGACGAACTCACCCACCTCTACAACCGTCGCTTCTTCCAGATCGAGGCGCAGCGGCGGCTGGACGAGCTGGGTCGGGAGAACCGCCACGCAGCAGTGGCGGTGCTGGACCTCGACCGGTTCCGCACCATCAACGACTGCCATGGCCACGAGGAGGGCGACCGCGTGATCCGCCAGGTGGCCGACCGGCTGCGGGAACTGGGCGCGCGTGAAGACTGGCTGGTGGCCCGCCTGTCCGGCGACGAGTTCGCCATCCTCGCCGGCGACGTTGAGCCGGAGGACGGCCCCGAGGTACTGGGTGAGGCCCTGCGCGAGCTGATGCGCCGCTCATTCGAGCTCGAGAGCACCAATCTGATCATGACCGCCAGCACCGGCATCGCCTTCTGGCCCACGCACAGTCGCCACGTCGCCCAGCTGCTCACTCAAGCCGACGCGGCACTGTTCGAGGCGAAGAAGAACGAGCGCGAACCGGTGGCGGTATTCAGCCCGCAACTCTCCGAACGGCAGATCTGGCGCTCGGAGATGCTGGGCGCCCTGCGCGACAGCCTGGAGCACGAGCGTTTTCACCTGGTCTACCAGATCCAGCAGGACGCGCTGGGCCTGGCCGTGACCGGCGTCGAGGCCCTGCTGCGCTGGGATGCCCCCGACCCGGAGCTGCAATGCGGCCCGCAGGACTTCATCCCCTTCCTCGAACAGTCCGGGCTGATCGTCGAAGTCGGCGGCTGGGTGATGACCGAGGCGGCCTGCCAGGCCGCCGAGTGGGGCCGAGAGACCGGCGAGGCGATCACCGTCTCGGTCAACGTCTCCAGCGTTCAGCTGCACGCCCCCTGTTTTGCCGACCGGGTCGCACGCGCCCTGGATATCTCCGGCCTGCCCCCCGAGCGACTGGAACTGGAACTCACCGAGACCGCGCTGGTCCATGATCCAGAACAGGCGGCCACCATGCTGGATGCCGTGCGCGAGCTCGGGGTCCACCTGGCACTGGACGATTTCGGCACCGGCTACTCGTCGCTAAGCTATCTCAAGCGATTCTCGTTCGACCGGCTGAAGATCGACCAGGGCTTCGTGCGCGACATCCTCGGCGACCGCAACGACCTGGAGATCGTCCGGGCAATCATCGCGATGGGCAATGCCCTGTCGCTGGAGATCATCGCCGAGGGGGTGGAGACCACCGAGCAGCGCGATCTGCTGGACTCGCTGGGCTGCCACTCCTTCCAGGGCTACCTGATCGGCCGACCGACCCCGGCCGATGCCATCCGCCCGCTGCTGGGCGTACGGCTGCTGTAATCCGACCACTCATCTGCCACGGGACCTGACTTTCGATGACCACACGCGCGCAATGGATCGAGGACACCCTCCGAGCGGAGCTTGCCCCGAGCCATCTCGAGATCACCGACGAGTCGGCGCAGCACGCCGGCGACCGCATCGAAAGCCACTTCCGGGTGGTAGTGGTCAGTGATCGCTTCGACGGCCTGCCGCTGATCCGTCGCCACCGGCTGGCGCAGGACCCGCTCAAGCCCGCCTTCGAGCAGGGCCTGCACGCCCTCGCGCTGCATACCTACAGCCCAGCCGAATGGGCTGCCCGCCAGGATGCCCCCGCCTCGCCGGCCTGCCAGGGCGGAGGCCACTGACCCGGGCAACGCCACGGCGTGGAATGGACGCCCGTTGCGGGCTCGAGCGTATCCCGACGAGAACCCTATTAAACGGGTCGGATACGTTTACAACGATGGATCGACCGACTAGGCTCCCCGCCAAATGTCGTCACGCCCATGCCCCGAGTCGGGGCATTTTCGTGTCTGAAGCACGACGTTGACGACCTGATCGCATCCGTTCCAATCCATCAGGAGTTTCCCCATGAAGACCCGTCACCTGCTGTTGGCCGCGCCGCTGGCCTGCGCCCCGCTCGCAATGCCGGCGGCCATGGCCGCCGACGGCGAGACCGACAACGGCTGGACCGGCTCGGCCGAACTCGGCGCATCGATGACCACCGGCAACACCGAGTCCTCCACCATCAACGGCAAGTTCAAGCTGGGCTACGTGACCGGCCCGTGGACGCACCGCCTGCGCCTCGAGACCCTGCAGTCCAGCGAGGACGGCGAGGACACGGCCAACCGGACGCTGGGCGAGTTCGAGAGCAACTACGCGCTGAGCGAACGCGACTACCTGTTCGGCGTACTGCGCGGCACCCACGACGAGTTCTCCGGCTACAAGTACCAATCCAGTGTCGCCGCCGGTTATGGCCGCAAGCTGTGGATCTCGGACCGGGGTTCCTGGGACGCCGAGATCGGTCCGGGTCTGCGCATCGCCGAGACCGAGGACGGTGAGCGCGACACCAATGCCATCGCGCGCCTGTCGAGCGGCTTCGAGTACCGCATTTCCGACTATGCCAAGTTCAACCAGGACGTCACCGTGCTCGCCGGCCAGGACAACACCGAGATCGAATCGGTCACCGGCCTGTCCACCTCGCTCACCGAGACGCTGGCGATGAAGCTCTCCTACACCGTCCAGCACAACACCGACGTGCCGGCGGGCACCGAGAAGACGGACACCTACACCTCGGTGAACCTGGTCTACAACTTCGACTGAGCGCGCATCCGCCGCGCGGATTGCCCGCGCGTCGCCATGCAAAAGGCCCGGTGGCGATGCCAACCGGGCCTTTTCTCGTTTCGACTATCGAAGAGGATCAGCCAGGCAGGACCATCACCCCGTCGATTTCCACCTCGGCGCCCTTCGGCAGGGCGCGTACACCCAGCGCCGCACGCGCCGGGAACGGCTCGGAAAGGTACTCCTTCATGATGCCGTTGACGGTCTCGAAGTGGGACAGGTCCGGCAGGTAGATCTGCAGCTTGACCACATCGGCAAGCTCACCGCCGGCGGCGCGGCAGACGGCGGTGAGGTTGTCGAACACGCGCCGGGTTTGCGCCTCGATGCCGCCCTCGACCAGGGTCATGCTCGCCGGGTCGAGCGCGATCTGCCCGGAGAGATAGACGGTGTCGCCCACGCGCACGGCCTGCGAGTAGGGGCCGATGGCGGCCGGGGCGTCGTCGGTGTGGATGATTTCGCGTTGGCTCATGGTCTCTCCGTGAAGGGTCAGTGGCGCGAGACGCGCACCACGTCACGCAGTTGCTTGATCGCACGCATCACCCGGGCCAGGTGGATCCGGTCGGTGACGCGCACGGTGATGTCGATGATGGTGAGGTTCACGTCGCGGTCGTCGAAGCGCACGTCGTCGATGTCCGAACCGGCGTCGGACACCGCCGCGGCAATCCGGGCAAGCCCCCCGCGGACATTGTTCGCCTGGATGCTGATCTGCGACTGGTACTCGCCGGTGGGCTCCGCCTCCCACTCGACCGCGAGCCAGCGTTCCGGGTGCTCGCCGGCATCGCTGGCATTCGAGCAGCCCTGGCGGTGGACCACGATGCCGCGACCGGTGGACAGGAACCCGACCACCGCGTCGCCGGGCACCGGGTGGCAGCAGCCGGCAAAGCTGACCACCAGTCCCTCGGTACCGCTGATGATCACCGGCGCCTGCTTGCCGCCACCCTCGCGCAGGATCTCGTCGGGGTCGAGCTTGCCGGCCTCGGCCTTGAGCAGGCGGACCACCAGCGGGGCCATGCGGTTGCCCAGGCCGATCTCGCGCAACAGGTCGTTGAAGCTTTCCTGGTGATACTCGCGCAGGATCTTGTCGATACGCGCCTCGTCGAGCTCCTCGATGTCGCAACCCTCGGCCACCATGGCCTTGGCCAGCAGGCGATGACCCAGACGAATCGCCTCGGCGTCCTGCAGGTGCTTGAGGTAGGCGCGGATGTTCGCCCGGGCACGCGCGGTGACCACGAACGACAGCCAGCTGGGGTTGGGCACCGCCCCCGGGGCGGTGATCACCTCGACGGTCTGGCCGGATTCCAGTGGCGTGGACAGCGGCGCGAACCGCCGGTCGATCTTGCAGGCCACGCAGGTGTTGCCCACGTCGGTGTGGATAGCGTAGGCGAAGTCCACCGCCGTGGCCCGACGCGGCAGCTCGATGATCTCGCCCATGGGCGTGAAAACGTAGACCTCGTCGGGGAACAGGTCGACCTTGACCGACTCGAGGAATTCCTGCGGATTGCCGGCCTTCTGCTGGATCTCGAGCAGGTCGCGCAGCCATTCGCGCGCCCGGGTCTGGGTGACCGAGCCGTGGTCGCCCTGCGCCTTGTACAGCCAGTGCGCGGCGATGCCCGATTCGGCGAACTGGTGCATCTCGTGGGTGCGGATCTGCACCTCGAGCGGGATGCCGTGCGGGCCGAACAGGATGGTGTGCAGCGACTGGTAGCCGTTGGCCTTGGGGATGGCGATGTAGTCCTTGAAACGCCCGGGCAGCGGCTTGTAGAGGTTGTGCACGATGCCCAACGCCCGGTAGCAGTCGTCGACCGAATCGACCAGCACGCGCACCGCGAACACGTCGAACACCTCCTTGAACGAGAGGTGCTTGGACTGCATCTTGCGGTAGATCGAGTAGGGACGTTTCTCGCGCGCCAGGGTGTCGGCGGTCAGCCGTTCGTGGGCGAAGCGCTGCTCGAAGCGTTCCTGGATACCGGCGACGATCTCCTTGCGGTTGCCCCGCGCCCGGCGCACCGCCTCGCTCAGGATGCGGTGACGCAGCGGGTGCAGCGAGGCAAAGCCCAGGTCCTCGAGCTCGTGACGGATGGCATTGAGGCCGAGCCGGTTGGCGATCGGCGTGTAGATGTCGAGGGTCTCGCGCGCGATGCGGCGACGCTTGTCCGGGCGCATGACGCCCAGGGTGCGCATGTTGTGCAGGCGGTCGGCGAGCTTGATCAGGATGACACGCACATCCTCGACCATCGCCATCATCATCTTGCGGAAGTTGGCCGCCTGCGCCTCGGCCTTGGACTTGAAGCGGATCTGGGCGAGCTTGGAGACGCCGTCGACCAGGTGCGCGACCTCCTCGCCGAACTCGGCCACGATCTGGTCGTGGACGATGTCGGTGTCCTCGACGACGTCGTGCAGGATGGCCGCGACCAGGGTGGCCTCGTCCATGCGCAGGTCGGCGAGGATGTGCGCCACCGCGATCGGGTGGCTGATGTAGGGCTCCCCGCTCTTGCGGGTCTGGCCGGCGTGGGCCTGGGCGCCGAATTCGAAGGCGGTGCGGATGCGGGCGATGTCCGCCGCATCCAGGTACTCGGCGAGGTGCTGGGCGAGCGGGGCGAAGAAGACGTCGGTCAGATGCGACTCGGCCGTCGCGGCAACGACCGGCGTCCCTGTCTGCCCGCTCTCCATGGGTGCCTCAGCCCGGCCCGTGGGCTCAGGCCTCGTCGCTGGTCGCCGGCGTGGCCGGGCGGGCCGGTTCAGCGCTCTCGTCGGCGAACTGGGCCAGCTCGGCGCGGATTTCCTGCTCGGTGATCTCGGAACGCGACAGGGTGATCTGCTTCTCGATCTCGTCGATCCGCGCGCGGTCGATCTTGCCCTCGCCCAGCTCGCGCAGGGCGATGACGGTGGGCTTTTCCTTGCCCATCGGCACCAGCGGCTCGGCGCCGTGCTCGATCTGGCGGGCTCGCTTGGCAGCGGTCAGCACCAGCTCGAAACGGTTGGGGATCTTGTCCAGGCAGTCTTCTACGGTTACGCGTGCCATCGGTGTCTTAGCCTCGGTATACAGGTTGGACGGCCCGATCATCCGGGGGACGATCGGGCCGCGTCTCGATTCGGTGTCTCTTCAAGCGAACGGATCGGGAGAAAAGACGTTTTGGGGCACTAGTTTACGGTCAGTCGACCTCGCCCAGCAAATCGGCGATCAGTTCGGGGTGCCGTTCGCGCTGCCGGTCGGTCTCCAGCCCGGCGGCGGTGAACAGGGCGTCGAGCTCGTCGAGCGCCTGTTCGAAGGCATCGTTGATCACCAGGTAGTCGTACCAGTGGCACTCGCTCATCTCGCGCCGGGCCTCGGCCAGGCGGCGGGCGATCACCTCGTCGTCGTCCGAGGCGCGGTTGCGCAGGCGCTTTTCCAGCTCGGCGCTGCTCGGCGGCAGGATGAAGATGAAGATCGCCTCGGGGAACAGCTTCTTGACCTGGGCCGCGCCCTGCCAGTCGATCTCGAGGATCAGGTCGCGGCCGCGCTCGAGCTCCTCGCTGATTGCCGCCTTGCTGGTGCCGTAGTAGTTGTCGAACACCTTGGCGTGCTCGACGAAGGCCTCCTGGGCCAGCATCACCTCGAACTGCGAGATGTCGACGAAGTGATAGTGCTCGCCGTTGACCTCACCGTCCCGCCGCGGACGGGTGGTGTGCGAGACCGACAGCGCGAGCTCCGGCCGACGTTCACGCAGGGCCTTGATCAGGCTGGTCTTGCCCGCCCCGGAGGGCGCCGAAATCACGAATAGCTGTCCACGCGGCGTTGCCGTCATCGTCTCTCCATCTTCCTGCGTTCGGGTTTTACGCGCCGTCGGTCTCAGCGAGTCACGCGGGTGGTGCCGTCACGCGCCTCGATCACTCGCACGCGCTCGCCGGGCTGGAAGGATACATCGGCAGCCTGCACGATGCTGACCGTCCGGCCGTTGTCCAGCCGCACGGTGATCTCGTAGCCCGGCTGGCGGGTGATGCCTTCCTCGGCGGCCGAACCGGCCACGCCACCCAGCAGCGCGCCACCCACGGTCGCCAGCGCGCGGCCACTGCCACCGCCGACCTGGTTGCCGAGGATACCGCCGGCGATGGCGCCCGCACCGGTGCCGACCGGGGTCTTGGTGCCCTCGATCTGCACCGTGCGGATGCTGTCGACCGTGCCGTAGTAGACGGTCTGCATCTGGCGGGCCGAATCGCGCGAGTAGGCACCACTCGAGAGGCTGCTGGCGCAGCCGGACAGGAAGGCCAGGCCGACCACGGCCAGGACCAGGGTCATCCAGTGTTTCATGTGGAACCTCCGTGCGCGTTGACGAGTTACTGGAAAAGTATAAGTCAGATGCCACGCGCACCGCAGGGTTCCCCAGGGAAACTCCGCCCGATTCGATGGTGTCTCCGGCTGGCGGGTTTGTTCGCAATCAAGGCGCCGAGCCGAAGGCGGGCTCATTGCCCGGCGAGGGACGGCAACGCCGAGTGCGGGCAAACCCACCGGCCCCTTCGGGCGGGCCGCCAAGGGCACCATCGAATCGTGCCGAGTTTCCCCTTGGCTCAGCGGTAGTCGATGATCAGCGGGGCGTGATCGGAGAACTTCTCCTCGCGATAGACCTGCACGTCGGCCAGCTGCTCGCGCAGGTCGGGGGTGACGATCTGGTAGTCGATCCGCCAGCCGACGTTGTTGTTCCAGGCATTCGCCCGGTTCGACCACCAGGTGTACTCGGCGACGTCGGGCTTGAGGGTCCGGTGGGCATCCACGAAGCCCAGGTCGTCGAACACGCGATCGAGCCAGGCGCGCTCATAGGGCAGAAAACCCGACTTGTTGCGGTTGGCGCGCCAGTTCTTCAGGTCGATCTCGCGGTGGGCAATGTTCCAGTCCCCGCAGAGGATCAGCGAACGCTCCTCGTCCCGAAC
Source organism: Guyparkeria hydrothermalis (assembly GCF_023555375.1). Classification (GTDB taxonomy): domain Bacteria; phylum Pseudomonadota; class Gammaproteobacteria; order Halothiobacillales; family Halothiobacillaceae; genus Guyparkeria; species Guyparkeria hydrothermalis. The sequence continues at coordinate 13,841 of NZ_JAJSEE010000003.1, read as the reverse complement.
CCGCTGCAGCATCGGCAGGAAGGCCTCGAGGAAGCGATCCTTGGAGGCCTGGCGGTGGTCGCCGGCCGAGCCGGAGGGCAGGTAGAGCGAGGCGACGGTGAGATCGCCCAGGTCGAAGGCGCAGTAGCGGCCCTCGGCATCGAACTCGGCCAGCCCCATCTCGGTGGTCACCGCCCTGGGCTCGATCCGACTGTAGATGGCCACCCCGCTGTAGCCCTTGCGCTCGGCATCGACGTAGCGGCAGTGGTAGCCCTCGGGCCAGAAGGTCGGGTCCTTTTCCAGCTGCCAGGCCTGGGCCTTGGTCTCCTGGATGCAGACGAGGTCGGCGTCCGCCGTGGCCAGCCAGTCGAAGAACCCCTTGCGCGCGGCGGCGCGGATGCCGTTGGCGTTGAAACTGATTACCCGCATGCGTTCGTCCAAATGGGTGGATTCTAAGGAAGGTCGGCAGGAATGCCCAATGCCCCTGACGGTCGCCAGTGCCCGTCCGCGGACAAAAAAAACCCCGGCCAGCGGGCCGGGGCAGCGGTTCTTCCATGAGGAGCCACTTAGTGGGATTGGTTAGCCCGTTAAAAGTTCCTCCGGTCGAACCGCGGGTATTAGTCGAGGTCGACCGCCAGGAACAGCGGTTGACCCCGGCGCAGCAGCCGGATCGCAACCGGGCGATTCTCCGGTGCCGACGACAGCGCCTCGACCAGATCCTGCTCGCTGCGCATCGGGCGGCGATTGACCTCCAGGAGCACGTCACCCGGCTCGAGCGCCCCGGCGAACGGCGAGTCGCCGGCCACCGATTCGATCTCGATGCCGTAGCGCACGCCGAGGCTGCCGCGATCGTCCTTCTCCAGCGGCATGACGGACAACCCGTACGACGACAGCGCACCGCCGCCGGCCGCCGCACTGGCATCGAGCTCGGCCAGCACCACCTCGAACGCCATCTCCTCGCCGTCGCGGATCACGGTCACCTCGGCCGGTTCGCCCACCGGGGCGGCGCCGACCAGGCGCGGCAGCTGGCCGGAACGCTTGACCGGCTTGCCGTTGAATTCGGTGATGATGTCGCCGGACTCGAGGCCCGCCTCGGCCGCCGGGGTGTCCGGCTGGACCTGCGCGATCAGCGCCCCCTGCGTGTCGTCGAGACCGAACGAGCGCGCCAGTTCGTCGGTGACCGGCTGGATGATCACGCCGAGGTACCCGCGACGCACCTCGCCGGTGTCCTTCAACTGCTCGGCGACGTTCATGGCGACGTTCACGGGGATCGCGAACGAGATACCCATGTAACCGCCCGAGTTGGTGTAGATCTGTGAGTTGACGCCGATCACCTCACCGTCGGCGTTGATCAGCGGACCGCCGGAGTTGCCCGGGTTGACCGGTGCGTCGGTCTGGATGAACGGCACGTAGGTCTCGTTGGGCAGGTCGCGGCCGATGGCCGAGACGATGCCGTGCGTGGCCGAGTGATCCAGGCCGAACGGCGCGCCGATCGCCAGCACCCACTCGCCCACGTCGACGTCGTCGGAATCGCCGATGGTCACGGTGGGCAGATCCTCGGCGTCGATCTTCAACAGGGCGATGTCGGTGCGGCGGTCCTCGCCGATCAGCTCGGCGCGGTACTCCTTCTGGTTGTTCAGGCGCACGCTGATCTCGTCCGCGCCACCGACCACGTGCGCGTTGGTGATGACGTAGCCGTCCTCGCTGATGATGAAGCCCGATCCCAGCGACTGGGCCGGCCGGGAGCGCGGCATCGGCTGCTGCGGCATCTGCTCGAAGAAATCGCGGAACATGTCGCCGAGCGGCCCGGGCGGCAGGTTGGGCATCTGCGGGCGCTGGCCGGAACGGCCCGGCTGCTGACCCTTGGTGACGGTGTTGATATTGACCACGGCCGGCGCGTTGTCCTTCGCCAGCTTGGCGAAATCCGGGTACTGCGCCTGGGCGGGCGACCCCAGCAGCAACAGCGTCGCGGCAACGGCCACGAGAAGCGCCGCGGCGGGGCGGATTGTCACGAATGCCTTCATCGACCAACTCCTATTCCGGTTCGGAATCATGCAAAAGGTAACAGCCAGGCCCCGGGCCAACGCAAAGGGGCCGTCGAGAGGGGCCAAATCGATGAGATAGGGCTGGCCGCATGAAGTTCAATCCCCCCGGAACACCCCATGGAGCTGCCCATCGGTCTCATTCGGGCCGCTGGTCATGCGCCACGATCTCGCGCTCGCCCAGGGCGACGACCAGCGCGGTCATGGCCCGCTCGACCTCTGAGCGCTCGCCCTTGAAGCCCAACTCCAGCAGACGACGCTCGGTCGAGAGCACCGGCAGGCTGAACAGTCGCAGGGTCGGATGGGCGGCGCAGAACGCCTCCATCAGGTCGACCAGCTCGCTCTCCGGGGTGTCCACCAGCCACAGCGATTGCTCCACGTAGCCCGCATCCCCGAGCCCAACGAGCGGGCCGGCGAGGATGTGATCGAGCATGGCGTGCGCCATCTCGGGGAAGCCGGGCAGGAAGAAGTGCCGTTCGAGGGCAAAGCCCGGCACGCGGTTGAACGGGTTGGGCACCAGGTCGGCCCCCTCCGGCAGGTCGGCCATCAGGATGCGCTTGGGGTAGGCCCCCTCGCCGAACTGGGCCTCGATCAGCGCCGCGGCCTCGGGATGGCGTACCAACGGCCGCCCGAAGGCCGTGGCCGCGCAGGCCCGGGTGAGATCGTCGGGGGTCGCGCCGATGCCACCGAAGCAGAACACGGTGGCGCCGTCGGCCCGGCTGCGACGCAGCAGGTCGACGATCGTGACCTCGCGGTCGGGCAGGAACTGGGCCCAGTCGACCACCAACCCGCGCGCAGCCAGCCGTTCGGCGACCGCGGCGAGGTGCCGGTCCTGGCGACGGCCCGAGAGGATCTCGTCGCCGATGACCACCACGCCGATGCCCGAGAGCGGGCCGCTTCGACCCTCGTCAGCCAACACGTTCGCGCCCCACCATCGTGCCGGACACCTTACTGCTTGGCACCGACCTTCAGGGCGTTCTCGCGCACCCGGTCACGCTCGCGCTGGTCCTCGACCGCATCGAACTCGCTGTGCTCGACCCAGCCCTGGGTGTGCTGGCGCACCAGCCGGGCCAGCCCGTCGAGGTGATCGTCGCGGTCGTTGAGCGCCGGGATGTAGTGGTAGGTCTCGCCACCGGCCTCCTCGAAGTACTCGCGGTTCTCGTCGCCGATCTCCTCGATGGTCTCCAGGCAATCGGCGGAGAAGCCCGGGCAGACCACGGCGATGTGCTTGACGCCCTGGCCGGGCAGGGCCTTGAGGGTCTCGTCGGTGTAGGGCTTGAGCCACTCCTCCGGGCCGAAGCGCGACTGGAAGGTGACCATGTAGTCGTCCTCGGACAGGCCCAGACGCTCGGCGACCAGACGCGAGGTGACGTAGCACTGGCAGTGGTACGGATCGCCGTTGAGCAGGTAGCGCTTGGGCTCGCCGTGGTAGCTCATGATCAGCTTGTCGGGTTTGCCGTGCTCGTCGAAATGCTCCTGGATGCTGGCCGCGAGCGCATCGAGGTAGCCCGGGTCGCGGTGGTACTGGTTGATGGTGCGCAGCTCCGGCACCCAGCGCCAGTGCATGAATTCGTCGAAGACCGCGTCCAGCGTCGAGGCGGTGGTCGCGCCGGCGTACTGCGGATAGAGCGGCAGCACGACCACGCGCCGGCAGCCGGCCTCGCGCAATTCGTGCAGGGCCGAGGGCACCGACGGGTTGCCGTAGCGCATCCCGAGCGCCACGGTCACCGGGCCGGCCATCTGTTCGCTCAAGCGCGCCTGCAGTCCCTTCTGCTGCGCTCGCGCAATGGTCAACAGCGGCGAGCCCTCGCCGTGGTGATCCCAGACCGAGCGATAGGCCTCCGCGGATTTCGCCGGGCGGGTGCGCAGCACGATGCCGTGCAGGATCGGCCACCACTTCCACTTGGGCAGCTCGATCACGCGCGGATCGGAGAGGAACTGCGCCAGGTACCGGCGCAGTGCCGGCGCCTCGGGTGCGTCCGGCGTACCGAGGTTCAGCAGCAGCACCCCCAGTCGTTCCGCGCTGCCGTGCTTGTAGTCCGGTTCACCTTGGTAATTCATTCGATGGCCTCAACAATTTTCGACGAGTATCCTACAGTCTGGTCGTGCCCGGTCGACGCCTCGCGAGGCATCGCCGAACCCGAATACCGGGTCATTCTAGGCAAACGAGTCACCTATTGCCGGATCGCGTGCCAGCTCATGCATCCGGGTATCGCCATTACCCTCGGCGACGCATCACTACCAATCATTTCAGGAGCGCTCCCACACCATGGCCGACAGCAACACCCGCCACAGCAAACTGCTCATCCTCGGCTCCGGCCCCGCCGGCTACAGCGCCGCGGTCTACGCCGCCCGAGCCAACCTCGATCCGGTCCTGATCACCGGCATGGAGATGGGCGGCCAGCTGACCACCACCACCGAGGTGGAGAACTGGCCGGGTGACCCGGACGACCTGACCGGCCCGGCCCTGATGGATCGCATGAAGGCGCACGCCGAGAAGTTCGATACCGAGATCATCTTCGATCACATCCACACCACCAAACTCGACGAACGCCCGTTCACGCTCACCGGCGACCAGGGCACCTACACCTGCGATGCCCTGATCATCGCCACCGGCGCCTCGGCCCGCTATCTCGGCATCGAATCCGAGCAGGCCTTCCGCGGCAAGGGCGTGTCCGCCTGCGCGACCTGCGACGGCTTCTTCTACAAGAACCAGACGGTCGCCGTGGTCGGCGGCGGCAACACCGCCGTCGAGGAGGCGCTGTACCTGTCCAACATCGCCGCCAAGGTGCACGTGGTGCATCGCCGCGACCGCTTCCGGGCCGAGGACATCCTGATCGATCGCCTGATGAAGAAGGCCGAGGACGGCAACGTCGAGATCCACTGGAATCACGAGGTCGACGAGGTGCTCGGCGACCAGATGGGCGTCAACGGCCTGCGCATCAAGGACAAGGCCGGCGAGACCACCGATCTCGAGCTCTCCGGCGTGTTCATCGCCATCGGCCACTCGCCCAACACCGGCATCTTCGAGGGCCAGCTCGACATGCCGGGCGGCTACATCAGCGTCAAGAGCGGCACCAACGGCAACGCCACCGCGACCTCGGTCGACGGGGTGTTCGCCGCCGGTGACGTCATGGACCACGTCTATCGCCAGGCGATCACCTCGGCGGGCACCGGCTGCATGGCCGCCCTGGACGCCAAGGCGTTCCTGGAAAAGCTCGACGACTGATCCGGCACGACTCGCCGCTTCATCCGGCCGGTCCGACGACCGGCCATCACGACCGAAGGAACACCGACATGGATCCAACCATCGCCGCCTACGTGGTGCTGCTGGCACTGGCGCTCGGCCTGACCGGCGCGCTGCGTGCCGAACGGGAACACTGCGGCCGGGGGCTGTTGATCGTGACCACCCTGGCGGGATTCCTGGTGGTCGCGGCCGTCAGCGCGCTCTTGACCTCGCAAAGCGCGCTCGAGCTGGTGCTGTCGACCGTCGCGGTGTTCTTCGCTGCGCAGGCCGCGGCGACCGCCTTCCTGCTGCTGCGCCAGGAAGTGCATGCCGAGCCGGCGGACGAGCCCGACGAGCAGGACCTGCTCGACGAGGCCGACCGTGAACGGCAGTTCGCCCACGAGCGGACCGGCAAGGAGGGGGCGTGATGGGTATCGGACTGATGATCGACAACGCCGGCTGGTTCGCACTCGGCTTGGTGCTGATCACCCTCTCGGCGCTGACCCACCCGGGGCGCCGGCGGGTCTGGATGTGGGCCCTGCCGCTGGCGATCCTGATCGTGCTCGCCGGTGCGCTCTTCCCGGGCGCAGCGGGTGACCTGCCCGGCATGGGCTGGAAGGCGTGGCTCGCGATCGCCGCACTCGCCTTCGGCGTGGCCGCCGCGCCGTGGTATCGCGCCAGCCGTGACCAGGACACCCGCCTGATCGACCTGGTGCGCGGCGCGGCGATCGTGCTGATCGGCAGTGGCATCACCATCACCCTGCTGGGCGTGATCGGCTGGGAGCAGACCACCCGCTACGTCGGTGCCTGGGATCTGCGCCTGGCGGCGGTGCTGGGCATCTTCATCGGGGTCTGGACCGGCATTACCGGTCTGATCCACTGGCTACGCCTGAAGGGCACGCTGCGCGCCGGCAACCGGGGCTCGCGCAACCAGCGTCTCGCCCAGTGGGCGGTGCTGGTGATCATCGGCGTGCTGGGCGCGATCGCGGTCGCCTACCCGGCCGTGGCCGTCGCCCCGCTGGTGCTGCTGATCGTGCTGGCGATCGAATGGGCGGCCCTGGCCGCCCTGTCCCAGCCGCACGAGGACCTGCTGCGCATCCAGGCACGCCACGTCGGCCTGGTGGGCGTGGCCATCGTCACGCTCGGCTACGTGCAGAGCAGCCTGTTGCTGCTGGTGATCGGTGGACTGGTGGTGGCCGGCTCGATCCACTTCATCAAGCGCCAGGGCGCCTTCTGCCAGATCTCGCGGCGGACCTTCTACGACGACGAGACCGCGGACGCGACCGCCGACCGCGACGAGGGCGAACCCGCCGCCCACGCCGACCGATAGGGGTGCCCCAGGGCGCAAGGTGATCCGCTTACGGGTCGGCTCAGTCGTGACTGAGATCGTCGAGGGTCAGCTCGAAGGCGTCGACGAAGCGCTCGCGGAAGAAGCCCACCGCCGGCAGGTCGGTCATCTCGTCGAGCTTGCCCTGCAGGAACTCCTCGGCGCGGCGAAACTCCTGGTTGCCGGCCGCGCGCTCCTCGATGCACTTCAAGTAGGCCGACAGCGAGTCGGCGGCCTTGACCAGCCGCAGCACCCCGGGCTCGATACGGGCGCTCTCGATCACCTCGGCGAACGATTCCTGCAATGACTCGGGCAGCAGGCCGATGATCTTGCGCTCGGCGTGCGCCTCGAGGGCCTTGTAGGAATCGCGGATGTCCTCGCGGAAGTACTTCACCGGCGTGGGCAGGTCACCGGTGATGATCTCCGAGGCGTCGTGGTAGAGCGCGACGCTGACCACCCGGCCGACGTCGTTGGCCTCGCCGAACTCCTGGTTGCCGATCACCGCCAGCGCATGGGCGATCATCGCCACCTGCAGACTGTGTTCCTGCACGTTCTCGCTGCGCGTGTTGCGCATCAGCCCCCAGCGATAGATGTACTTCATCCGCGAGAGGTAGGCGAAGAAGTGGCTTTTCTCGGGACTCTGGTCGGAATCGTTCATCGGGCTCCTGGTCAATTTCTGGCAAGTCGGTCGGCAATCGTCACCGGGCCAAGCGGGGCGCCACCGCCCTCAGGCCTGCGTGGTCGGGCGGAAACCCACCTCGCGGAATTCCTCGAACAGGCTGACGGCGAAGCTGTCGGTCATCCCGGAGATCATGTCGGTCAGCAGCTGCGCCTCGCGATAACGGATCGGCATCGGGTTGCCCGGTGACTCGAACACCCGCCGGTAGTTCTCCGAGATGCGCTGATAGAGGTAGCCGGCCAGCGGCGTGGATCGCTGGCTGGCCGGGTCGTCGGGATCATCGCGCCGGGTGATCGCGTACCAGAAGGCGTCCATCAGGCCGTGGATGACCCTCAGGCCGGTCAGCTCGACGCGCAGCACCGACTTGTGCCGGTAGGCGTGCTGCCAGTTGCAGGCCTTGAGCGCGGCCAGCAGACGCCCGCCACGCGAGGCGTCCACGAGCTCCTGTTCGAAGCCCCCCTCGGCCATGGCTGGCAGCGAATCGATGAACACCTCGCCGATCGCCTCCATCAACGCGCCGATCGCGCGGATGCGGAAGGTCTGCATGGAGATGTCGTTGAGCTCGTCCGGCGAAAGGCGCTCCTGGCGGTAGGCCTTGTGCTCGGCGGCCGCCGCGTCGCAGACCGCCGTGACCACCGGGTCGTCGGGCGCCTCGTGGCGCAGGAAGGCGATGGTATCGGAAAACGACAGCAACCCCTTCTTGACCGCGTCCTCGGCATCCAGCACCGAGTAGGCGATGTCGTCGCAGGCCTCCATGATCCAGGTCAGCGGGTGGCGTTGGCCGGGAGCGAGTCCCGTCCCGGCCCAGACCTCGTCCATCAGGGCCCGCTCGGACTGGAAATAGCCGTGCTTCTTGTGGGTGACGCGCGACCGGTCGATCTCGTCGCTGGCCGCAGGGTACTTCACCAGGGCGGCGAGGCTCGCGAGCGTCAGGTTCAGGCCGTAGTCGTCGTTGATCAGCTGGAGCTTGGTCAGCAGGCGCAAGGTCTGGGCGTTGCCCTCGAAGCGCAGGAAGTCCTGCTTCATCGCCGCGCTCAGCGCCGGCTCGGCATCCAGCACCTCGGCACGGTTGATCTCGAACCAGCGTGCGATCGCATCCTCGCCCTGGTGACCGAACGGCGGGTTGCCCAGATCGTGGGCCAGGCCGATGGTGGCCAGCAGGGCGGGGACGTCGCGCAATGCCTCGGGCAAGCCCGCGGCCACGCCGTGGTGGAAGACGAGATCGATGCCCACCGAGCGGGCCAGGTTGGCCACCTCGTGCGAGTGCGTCAGTCGGGTGCGCACGCTGTCGGACCGATCCAGCGGGAAGACCTGCGTCTTGTCCGCCATGCGCCGCACCGGGGTGGAGAACAGCACCCGGTCGTAGTCGCGCTCGATGGCCGTGCGCGTCTGCGCCGGCACCGTCGCCAGGAGATTACCCTGCCCGCTACGGGGTCGGCGGCGGTCGGAATTGAGCCAGCGGCGCCAGTGGCTGTCGAGATCCTGCCTCATCACGCATCCTTGGGAGAGTGGCCTGGGACTAGTCGGAACATGGGCCTGTCGACCCCGGAAATCACCACCGGCTTCTGCTAGCCTCCTTAGGCCGAATCAGAGGCCTGAAAGGCCCGTGAACCCACCAGTGGCGACAGGGAAACGAACGGCCGCTGGCGCAAGCATAACGTACACCCGCCGCAATCCACCCGACGACGGACCGTGCCCCGCGCGATTGTGGCGAGCGACCATCCGCAGCACCGAACAGCGAAGAGGGCACTGCCATGAACACCACGATCGGAGTGATCGGCCTCGGACTGATGGGCACTGCCATGGCCCGACGCCTCGCCCAGTCGGCCTGGGCGGTGACCGGGTATAACCGTCACCCGCGCGAGATCGAGGACATCCCCACCGCCGCCAACCTGGCCGAACTTGCCGATCGTGCCGAAACGCTCTGGCTCATGGTCAGCGACCACAAGGCCTGTCGCGAGGTGATCGACACGCTGGGCGAGGCCGGCGTTCGCGACCACGTGGTGATCAACAGCTCGACCATCGCTCCGTCCGAGTCGGCCGAGATCGCCCGCCGGGTCGAGGCGCTGGGCGGCCAGTACCTCGAGGCCCCGGTGCTCGGTTCCATCCCGCAGGCGCAAAGCGGCACCCTGCAACTGCTGCTCGGCGGCGAGGCCGACCTGGTCGAGCGCCTTGACCCGCTGCTGCGCACGCTGGGCACACCGACCCACTTCGGTGAGATTCGAAGCGGTGCCGGTGCCAAGCTCGCCTTCAACCAGCTGATCGGCTCGCTCACCGCCGCCTTCTCCATGAGCCTCGGGCTGGTGCAGCGCGAAGGCGTCGACGTCGACAAGTTCATGGCCACGCTGCGCGAGTCGGCCCTCTACGCCCCCACCTTCGACAAGAAGCTCGACAACATGCTCGGCCACTCGTTCGAGAAGGCCAATTTCCCGTTGAAGCACCTGCTCAAGGACATCCGCCTGTTCACCCAGAGCGCCGGCGGGCAGGGCATCGACACCCACCTGCTGATCGGGCTGCAGCACGTGCTGGAGGAAGGGATCTACGCCGGCCACGGCAACCACGACTACTCCTCGCTGTTCGAGAGCATCGTGCGCGAGCAGGCCACCACGCACTAAGCCTCCTCGACGGGGGCGCGGCGGCTCAACAAGGGTCGGGGAAGATCTGCACGATTCCATGGCATCTCTGGCTCGCGGGTTTGCCCGCACTCGGCGCAGCCGTCCCTCGACGGGCAATGAGCCCGTCCTCGGTCCGGCGTCTTGATGGCGAACAAGCCGGTAAGCCAGGGGCGTTGGCTAGGCGTGCAGACCTTCCCTAAGAGCGGGTACAATGCGCGGTTTGCGTCCCGCCCGTCGGGGCAGCCGACACCACTTACCGCTGAGATTACCGGGTACCCACCATGAGCCATCATGCCGTCAAGCCGCGCCGCGCCCTGCTGAGCGTTTCCGACAAGACCGGAATCCTGGGGCTGGCCCAGGGCCTGCACGCCGCTGGCGTGGAACTGCTGTCCACCGGTGGCACGGCCCGTCTGTTGCGCGAGAACGACGTGCCGGTGCGCGAGGTCAGTGACGTGACCGGCTTCCCGGAGATCATGGCCGGGCGGGTCAAGACGCTCAATCCGCTGATCCACGGCGGCATTCTCGGCCGTCGCGGCACCGACGACGAAGTGATGGCCACCCACGGCATCACCCCGATCGACCTGGTGGTGGTCAACCTCTACCCGTTCGCCCGCACCGTCGCCGACCCGGACTGCGACCTGCCCACGGCGATCGAGAACATCGACATCGGCGGGCCGGCCATGGTCCGCGCCGCGGCGAAGAACCACAACGACGTGGCGATCGTGGTCAACCCGGCCGACTACGAGGTCGTACTCGGGGAGATCAACGGCGAGGGCATCTCCATGGCCACCCGCCAACGCCTGGCCGGGGCGGCCTTCAGCCACACCGCCCAGTACGACGGCATGATCGCCGACTACCTGGGCCGCCAGTTCGAGGACAGCGCGTTCGCCCCGACCTGGCACCTGCCGCTGAACAAGTCCATGGACCTGCGCTACGGCGAGAACCCGCACCAGAAGGCGGCCTTCTACGTCGAGCCGGACGCCGCGCCGGGCACGCTGGCCCGTGCCCGCATCGTCCAGGGCAAGCCGTTGTCCTTCAACAACCTCGCCGATGCCGACGCGGCACTCGAGTGCGTCAAGCAGTTCGATCGCCCGGCCTGCGTGATCGTCAAGCACGCCAACCCCTGCGGCGTGGCCACCGGCGACGACATCACCACCGCCTACGATCGCGCCTTCGCCACCGACCCGACCTCGGCCTTCGGCGGCATCATCGCCTTCAACCGCCCGCTGGACGCGCACACCGCGCGCAGTATCGTCGAGCGCCAGTTCGTCGAGGTGATCATCGCCCCCGAGATCGGCGCGGATGCCGCCTCCGAGCTGGCCGCCAAGCCCAACGTGCGCGCACTGGCCATCGACGACTGGTCGGTCAAGCCGGCCCCCGGCATGGACTTCAAGCGCATCGGCGGCGGGCTGCTGGTCCAGGACTTCGACCATGGTCTGGTCGGTGCGGAGGATCTGAAGATCGTCACCCGACGCGCGCCGGACGAGGCGGAGATCCAGGATCTGCTGTTCGCCTGGCAGGTGGCCAAGTTCGTCAAGTCGAACGCCATCGTCTACGCCAGCGGCCAGCAGACCATCGGGGTGGGGGCCGGCCAGATGAGCCGCGTCTACTCGGCGCGCATCGCCGGCATCAAGGCGGCCGATGCCGGCCTGCCGGTCGAGGGCTCGGTGATGGCCTCGGATGCCTTCTTCCCGTTCCGTGACGGCATCGACGCCGCCGCCGAGGCGGGCATCAAGGCCGTGATCCAGCCGGGGGGCTCGATGCGCGACCAGGAGGTGATCGACGCGGCCGACGAACACGGCATCGCGATGGTGTTCACCGGCATGCGTCACTTCCGCCACTGAGCGAGCGCCATCCCGGCAACGAAAAAGCCCCTCGATCGAGGGGCTTTTTTCTTGGGCCGGAAACGGCGCCCGAGTCACGCAAACGGATTGAAGCGATCCTCGTCCTTGCGGCGGTGGTGCCGCTTCAAGTCCAACTCCAGCGACTTGAGCACGGTCTGTTCGTCGACCGGCTCGCGCTCGCGGCTATCCAACTCGGCACGCGCCACCTCGATCAGGCGGCGCAGTTCCGTCAGTGAGAGGCGGTGAAGATCGGGCATGGGCTCAACCGGTGGCGTCGATCACGGAATGGAAGTGGTGGCCGCGGCGCACGAACCGATGCGTTCGCACGCTGGGGTCATGGTAGTGCGCGCTGACGGCGAGGGTATCGCCCACCTCGACCAACGCCAGCCCACGGCCGGGCCGTTCGTCCCACGCACCGCAGTCGATCCAGAGGCGGTTGCCGTCACGAACCGGCTGGCCGGTGATGGTGTGCCCGGCGATGACCCAGTCGATCCCGCGCACGCTGCGTTCGGGCCGCTTGCCCTCGAGCACCTCGTGGACCTGAGAGCGTCCCCACAGCAGGGTGTCGAGTTGCGGGTCGGCCTTGGTCGAGGCCCAGTAGGTCATCTTCTTGACCCGCTCGAGACGGGCGATGTTCTGGTCCCAGTCCCACAGGGGCAGTTCGGCGTGCACCACGCCCACCGCGGCCGGCCCGTTACCGACCTGGATCATCAGCGGCATCTGGCTGATCAGGTTCATCACCTCGGTGATCAGGTCGTCCCACTTGTCGTCCTTGAGCTTGTCGTAGGACTCCAGCAGCCAGGCCGAGCCCATCGCCTCGAGGTCGGCGCGCTGGGCCTTGCTCAACTGGCGTTCGGCCAGGGCATCGCGGTGATTGGCAATCACCCGCTCATGGTTGCCAGCCACCGAGAAGAACCAGGGCTCGCCCAGCAGGCGCAGGGTGCCCAGCGAATCCTCGCCGTAGTCGATCAGGTCACCGACGGCGATGACGCGATCCCGTTCCGGGGAAAAGTCGTGCTTGTCGAGGATCTTTTCCAACAGCGGCCGACTGCCGTGCAGATCGCCGACGATGAAATCCCGACCGCGCGGGTTTTTCAAAAGCTGTTTGAATAACGTCATGTAATCTAAGCAACCACGCCTTTGCCACGCCACGCGCGGGTGGGCCGGCGTGGCATGAACGGTTGGATTGGCTCGACGGTCCGTCCGGGACGCAAGTCGGCGGCGAGTCGGGCGACATCGCAACCACGTGGGACGGGGCGGGCGGAAGGCCTGCCGATCGAATAATCGATATGTTCGCTAAAAAATAGCGTCAGGTCAACAGCTTGGCCTGCCGGGCACCCGCATGCGCCGGGCAGGGATACGCGAACGGTTCGGCACCGTTTCCCGCCAAGATTTTCTTGATACCCCATTCGAAAATTAACCGGCGAAGTGGTCCCGAAATGGGCCCCGTTTTCTGCTCCGGCACGTATGCTGACCGGCGGGATGCAATTCATGCCCGTGATAATCAAAAACCGACGAAAAACCGCTCAAGGAGGATTTTCATGAAAACCCGTTCCCTGTTCCCGGCCGCCTGGCTGATGCTGCTCGCCGCGTTTTCCTTCGGCACCGCCGCACAGGCCGCCGACGCCGACAAGATCGAGCAGGTCGGTGGCAACACCCTGGCCAAGGAACACCTGGTCCTGCAGATCACGGAGAGCGACCTGCAGCGCCAGAACCTGGTACTCAACGTCGCCAACAACGTGATGAAGGCGCGCGGTGGCCCCGACCAGATCGACGTCGAGGTGGTCGCCTTCGGTCCCGGCATCAGCATGCTGTTCGCCAACAACCATCACGCCGAGCGCATCCAGTCGCTGGCCGACCAGGGCGTGCGCTTCTCCGCCTGCAAGAACTCGATTGCCGGCGCGACCCGCAAGCTCGGCAAGGAACCGGCGATGAACCCGGCCGCCGAGCCGGTCGAGGCAGGCATCGCCCGCATCCTCGACCTGGTCGACGCCGGTTACGTGCTGGTTCGCCCGTAACGGCAGGACCCCGCAGGCAGGCCGCCCCGGTGCCCTGATCAAGGGCCCGGGGCTTTTTTAATGGAATGGCCTGCTCCCACCCTATTACGCTGTTTGGAGGAACAACCGAAC
>NZ_JAJSEE010000002.1:265000-492423 GCF_023555375.1 Guyparkeria hydrothermalis | reverse complement strand
GCAACCTGATTATCCACCACCCCAACGGGGCTTGCGATCGGGGAGCAGGCCATAGATTGTTTGAGGCAGGCAGGATGGGTTCCACCCCTTGCACCCACCCCTACGGTCTACTATAAGCTGCGTGTTTGCCTAGATAGCCAACCCTTATCCTCATTAACGGCAAGGAGCATCCCGTGACGAAAACCAATCGAATCGCCCCCGCCCTGCTGACCATCGCCGGGCTCTCTCTGATCACCGTCCCCGCGCAGGCGGGCGAAGCCCCCTCGCCGGCGGTGCAGGCGCAACTGCAGGAGTACAAGGCCACCATGCAGGCGTTCGGCACGACCCTCAAGGGCGAGCTGCAGGCCGCGATGAAGGAAGGTGGTCCCATGGCCGCCGTGCAGGTGTGCAACGAGCGCGCCCCGGAAATCGCCGCGGACATGAGCCAGGAAAGCGGTTACACCCTGCGTCGCACCAGCCTCAAGCCGCGCGCCACGCCACCCACCGACTGGGAGCGCGCGGTGCTCGAGGAATTCGAGGCACGCAAGGCCAACGGGACGCCAGTCGCCGAGATTGCCTGGCACGAGGTCAAGGAGATCGACGGCGAGCAGCAACTGCGCTTCATGAAGGCGATTCCCACCGAGGGCGTCTGCCTGACCTGCCACGGTCAGGACGTCGACCCGAAGCTCAAGGCCGAGATCGACCGCCTCTACCCGGACGACCAGGCGACCGGGTTTGCCGAGGGTGACATCCGCGGCGCCTTCTCGATCAGTGCGGCGCTCGAGCAGTAACCCCCCTAGGGTAGGTCTGCACCAGCGGCCCAACGACAAACGCCCCGGCGTGGCCAACCACGCCGGGGCGTTTTTCATGGCGAAGGCCAAGTGGCGGGTCAGTCTTCCGGCGTCTCGACGTCGTCCTGTGCCGGCACCTTGCCACCCGGTCCGTCGGGCTTCTGGCCGCGACGGGAGTTGCGTTCCGATTCGGTCTCGTAGTCCTCCGCCACGCGCTCGTCCTTGAGCAGGTGCACGTTGGCCGGGGGCGAGGTGCCGTCCTTGTCCACGCCGAAGTACAGCGTGGTGTGCGGGAACGGGATCTCGATGCCGGCCTTGTCGAAATACATCTTGACCAGGCGGTTGTAGGCCCGCCCGACGGCCCACTGGTCGCCCGGCGTGGTCTTGATCATCACCCGGATATTGACCGAGCTGTCGGCCAGCGCGGTGACCCCGGGGATCTCGACCGGCTCGAGGATGTGGTCCTTCCAGTCGGGATCAGCGGCGAGTTCGTCGAACGCCGCCTTGAGCTGGGCAATCGCGTCGTCGATGTTCTCGCGGTAGGCGATGCCGTACTCGCCCTTGTGGTAGGCGTACTCGCGCATGTAGTTCGAGACGATATCCACCGACGAGAACGGGATGACGTGCACGGTGCCCGACAGGTCACGCAGCGACACCGAGCGAATCGACAGGCGCTCGGCCGTGCCGGTCACGCCGGCGGCGGTGATCACGTCGCCGGTGTTGATGGCGTTCTCGATCTGGATGAACACCCCGGTGATCACGTCCTGAACCATCTTCTGCGCGCCGAAGCCGATCGCCAGGCCCAGCACGCCGGCACCGGCGAGCAGCGGG
Organism: Guyparkeria hydrothermalis; assembly: GCF_023555375.1. Lineage (GTDB taxonomy): Bacteria > Pseudomonadota > Gammaproteobacteria > Halothiobacillales > Halothiobacillaceae > Guyparkeria > Guyparkeria hydrothermalis. The sequence continues at coordinate 490,822 of NZ_JAJSEE010000002.1, read as the reverse complement.
CCGATGTTCACTCCGAGCTCCGAGAGGATGATCATCGCCGTGATGGTGATCAGGGCAATGGCAATCGCGTTGCGGAACAGGGACAGCAACGTCTGCAAGCGCGCCGAGGGCATGCCGGCATCGCTGTTGAGCTTCGCCTCGATCAGGCCGGTGGCCACCAGCCAGACCATCAACGCGATGATCAGCACGATCGAGATATCGATCACGGCGGCGAGCATCCAGCGTCCGCTGTCGCTGGCCAGCCAGGCGAACATGTCGACCAGGTTCCAGACCGAGAGCACGCCGAACAGCGCGACGATCCCGATCACCACCCGGACGATGCGCAGGATCAGCGGCACGTAGGTGTTCAGGCGCAGTTGCAGGGTCGGCATCCGGTGCAGCCATCGTTCGGGCACGCGCACCCCTCGGCCGATCCACTGGGTCAGCATGGCGGCAATGAAGATGGATGCACCGACGATGATCGCGGTGTTGAAGGTCGCCAGGGCGACGAACGGCAGCGATTCGCCGGGCCGGGTGATCGCCACGACGAACACGCCGGTGGCATAGATCATCGCCAGCCAGTGCCAACTGACGGCCAGCAGGCGAAAGGCCCAGGAGGCCACCGGCTGACGGCTGCGCTCGGCGCGCGTCAGCAGCGCGCCGCCCACCATTCCACGCGCCTTCCACAAGCGGCTCCAGGTATAGGCGAGCGCCAGGACGGCCACGCCCCAGCCGACCGCGCTGGCGAGATCGTCGCGCTCGGCAAGCTCGATGGCCGGCACGAGCAGGATGCCGGCGTAGCCGGTGAACCAGATCACGCGTGACAGCCAACCCGACCAGAACCGCGAATCATCCTCCGACAGGCGGAACAGGCGCAGGCCGGGCGATGCCGGGGCGAAGGCCGTGCCGATCAACAGCCGGGCCGCCTCGACCACGACGAACGCCTGCAGGGCCAGCCCCAGGACCGCGCCGGTGGTCTTGTCGCCGTCGGCCAGCCACCACACGCTGGCCTGGGCAGCCACGTAGGCGATGGCGAGCAGGACGACGCCGAGCGCGAGACTCGCGAGCACCGCGACACCGGTGCGGAACAGGCGATGCCGGGAGTTCGCCGACCGCGCGTAGGCATCCAGGCGGCGCCACACGCCGCCCAGCAGCCGTCGGCCGATCGCGAGCACCAGGTAGGCGATCACGAGCGCGGCCAGCACCCGCCAGGCAATCTGGCCGACCGCCACCCAATCGACGTCGACCCCGCCCTTGACCAGCCGCGAGCCCGCCCCGGCCATGTCGGCCACGGTACTGGAGACCACGCCCACCAGCCCCGAAGCGATGCCGTCGGCAATACCGGAGGCGTCCGCCGCCTGTTCGGCGTCGCTCGCCGCCCCATCGTTCGAGGATTCACCCTCGCCGGCGGACAATCGTTCGAGCTCCGCGATCAGCTCGTCGCGCTTGGCCGGATCCTTGAGCAGTTCGAGCAGACCGGCGTAGGGCCCTTCCGCGCTCGAGTCGGAACTGGAGTCGGCACTTGCCGTCCCATCGCTGGCCGCGGCCCCGGCTTGGCCACCCGCCTGCTGAGCGAGCGCGGGCCCGGCAACGATCAGCAGCAGCGAAACCACGAGGGCGCGCCACGTGGACAGCCTCGTCGACAGCCAGGCAGACACGTGGCGTCCGGGACGCTTGGCTTGTGGAACGGGGGCAGATGGCATGTAGGACGTCTCCGGCATGGGTCAAGGATCGTTGGACGATAACGGCAGCAAGCCTAGCAAAGGAATGCACCGGCAGCCGGCCGGGGCCGTGAAGGGGCTCAGCCGGCCCCACCCTCGTGGAACCACTCGTGGATGCGGGCGGCCAGCGTCGGCGAGATGCCCGGCACCTTGGCCAGCTCGGTGACACTGGCGCCCTTGAGCCCGCGGATACCGCCGAAATGCTTCAACAACGCCTGGCGACGCTTGCCGCCCACGCCGGGAATGCGCTCGAGGTCGGACTGCGTGCGCGCCTTCTGGCGGCGGGCCCGGTGACCGGTGATCGCGAAGCGATGCGCCTCGTCGCGCACCTGCTGGATCAGGTGCAGGGCCGGATCGTGCGGACTCAGGTGATCCTCGGTGTAGAGCCCCGGCGAGCCGAGCAGCGGCTGGACCAGGGTTTCCTCGCCGGGGCGTCGCTCCGGGCCCTTGGCGACCCCGATCACTCGCACGCGCCCGGCAAGCTCGCGTTCGGCCAGCACGTCGACCGCCTGGGCGAGCTGCCCCTTGCCGCCGTCGATCAGGAGCACGTCCGGCAACACGCCGGACTCGCGCACGGCGCGGTCGAAGCGGCGCGTCAGTGCCTGACGCATGGCGGCGTAGTCGTCGCCCGGCGCGATCCCCTCGATGTGGTAGCGACGGTACTGGTCCTTGCGTGGCCCATCCGGGCCGAACACGACGCAGGAGGCGACCGTCAGCTCGCCCTGGGTGTGGGAGATGTCGAAGCACTCGATGCGCTCGATCCGGTCCATGGCCAACCATTCGCCCAAAGCCTCGAAGCGACGCGTCAGCCCGCGACGACTGACCAGTCGTTCGTTGAGCGCGATGCGGGCGTTCTCCCGCGTGTCCTCGAGCCAGGCACGCGCCTTGCCCCGCCGGGGCACCAGCAGATCGACCCGGTGCCCGGCCTGTTCGGCGAACACGCCGGCCAGCCATTCCGCGTCCTCGGGCAGGTGATCGCACAGGATCCGCCGGGGCAGGTCGCGGTCGCTGTAGTAAAGACCCAGGAACCCGCTGATCACCTCGGCGGGATCGGCGTCGGCGGGCACGTCGGGGAAGAAGTGCCGCGTGCCCAGGTGTCGGCCGTCGCGAATGGTGGCCACGCCCACCGCCGAGATCCCCTGCTCGCTGACCAGCGCGATCACGTCGGCATCCCCGGACATGCCGGTGATCCCCTGCTGCTGGCTGACCGCGCGCAGCATGCCGATCTGGTCGCGCAGGGCGGCCGCCTTCTCGAAATCGAGATCGGCGGCTGCTTTCTCCATACGCGCGACCAGGTCGTCGATCAGCTTCTGGCTGCGCCCGGAGAGGAAGGCCATCGTGTCCTCGACGTCCTGGCGGTATTCGGCCTCGTCGACGTAGTCCACGCAGGGCGCCTTGCAGCGCTCGATCTGGTATTGCAGGCAGGGGCGCGAGCGGTTCTTGAACACGCTGTCCTCGCACTGTCGCACCTTGAAGACCTTTTCGAGCAGGTTGAGGGTCTCGCGCACCGCACCGGCCGAGGGATAGGGCCCGAAATACCGCCCCGGACGCTTGCGCGAGCCACGGTGGTAGGCCAGACGCGGGAACCGGTCGTTGGTGGAGACGTAGATCCAGGGATAGCTCTTGTCGTCACGCAGCAGGACGTTGTAGCGCGGCCGATGGGCCTTGATCAGGTTGCTCTCCAGGAGCAGCGCCTCGGCCTCGGTCTGGGTGGTGGTGATCTCGACGTCGGCGACCTGCTCGACCAGACGGCGCGTCTTGATCGCCGCGGGCGTGCCGCGGAAATAGCTGGAAAGACGATTCTTGAGGTTGCGCGCCTTGCCGACGTAGAGGATCTCGCCATCGGCATTCAGGAAGCGATAGACGCCGGGGCGCTCGGTCACGGAGGCCAGGAAGGCCTTGGCATCGAACCGGTCGGTCATCGAAACGGGACCGGTATCAGGCGGAGAGAACGGTGCGGCCGGCCTTGACCGCCAGTCGCAGCAGGTCGATATCGGTGCTGACGCCGAGTTTCTCGTGGATGCGGGCGCGGTAGGTGCTGATCGTCTTGGGGCTGACGCAGAGTGCCTCGGAGATCAGGGTGTTGTTCTTGCCCTCGAGGATCATGCGCAGCACCTGCTGCTCGCGGCTGGAGAGCACCTCGAAGGGATCTTCCTCGGGCCGACCGTTCTGCAGGGCGATTTCCTGGGCGATGCGGCTGGAGACATAGCGCTTGCCGTCGGCCGCCTTGCGGATGGCGCTGATCAGCTCGTCCGGGTCGGCGTCCTTGGTGACGTAGGCGTGCACGCCACAGTCGAGCACCTGGCGCGCCAGGGTCACGTCGGCCTCGGCGGTCAGGGCGACCAGGCCGAGGCGGGGATGGGCCTGGTGGGCCCGCTTGAGGCACTCGTAGCCGCCCATCCCGGGCATATGGATGTCGCAGAGGATCGCGTCGATCGCCTCCGTGCGCAGCTTGTCGAGCGCCCGCTCGCCGCTGTCGGCCTCGGCGACCACCTCGATGTCACGCACCCCGCCGATCAGGTGACTGATCGCGGCACGCACCATCGTGTGATCATCAACAATCATGACCCGAATCATCGGCAACCCTTCGTCTTGGTACGGACCAGCCCGTGTCGATTCCTCACCGTGCCTGGACTTCCGGCAGACGACCAGACCGGCCGCCTTCCCGCGCCCGGCTCCCACTCTCCCGCCACGCGCCACCCGGGGTGACGCCGACCAACCGGCAATTTACCACTGACTGTAGGGATTTTTAACCAGCGAGACGTTGTAGTACCTGGCATCGTGCGAGACCTCCTCGCCCAGCCAGGCCGGTCGGGCGAACGGCTGGTCGACGTGGTCGAGCTCCACCTCGGCGACGATCAAACCGTCGTTCTCGCCGTGAAACTCGTCGATCTCCCACAGGTGCTCGCCGTAGGTGACGAAATGCCGGGTCTTGTCGATCACCGGCCCGGTGGTCAGGTGATCGAGCATCCGTTCGGCGTCCGCCAGCGGGATCTCGTACTCGAACTCGTCGCGCGAGATGCCGAGCGTGCGGCTCTTGATGTTGAGCCAGGCCCGATCGCCGGCAATCCGTGCGCGCACGGAGACCGGCCCCTGGTCGTTGAGGTAACCCTGCACCATGCGCTCGGAGCGCTCGATCTGGTTACGCCAGGCCTCATCGGTCAGCAGGAACTTGCGTTCGATTTCCTTGGCCATGCGCGTCTCCGGGACGTGACTTGTGACGTGGTGGGCGCTCAGTAACGCAGCAGCGCCGACCCCCAGGTAAACCCGCCACCGAAGGCCTCGGTGAGGATGACGTCGCCGCGCTTGATGCGTCCGTCGCGCACCGCGGCGTCCAGCGCCAGCGGCACGGAGGCCGCCGAGGTGTTGCCGTGCCGGTCGACGGTCACCACCACCCGGTCCATCGACATGCCCAGCTTGCGGGCCGTCGCCTGGATGATGCGGATGTTGGCCTGGTGCGGCACCAGCCAGTCGATCTCGTCCGGGCTCATGCCGGCGGCCTCGACGGTCTGGTCGACGATGCGCCCGAGGGTGTTGACCGCCATGCGGAAGACCTCGTTGCCACGCATCTCGATGAAGGCGGTGCCGTCGGCCAGCCGCTCGGGATCGGTGGTCTCGGGGTCGGGCTTGGCGGTGGTCAGCAGCGACTCGTAACTGCCGTCGGCGTGGATGTCGGTGCGGATGATGCCGGGCTCGTCCGAGGCCTCCAGGACCACCGCGCCGGCGCCGTCGGCGAACAGCACACAGGTGTTGCGGTCCGACCAGTTGACGATGCGCGAGAGCGTCTCGGCACCCACGACCAGCGCGCAGCGGGCCGCGCCGGTCTTGATGAACTTGTCCGCCACCGACAGGGCGTAGACGAAGCCGGTGCAGACCGCCTGCACGTCGAAGGCCGGCGGGCCGTGGATGCCGAGCTTCTGCTGCAGCAGGCAGGCGGTCGAGGGGAAGGTGCGATCGGGCGTGGTGGTCGCCACGATGATCAGGTCGACCTCTTCCGGCACCCGGCCGGCGGCCTCCAGCGCCCGGCGGGCGGCCGGCTCGGCCAGGTCGGAGGTCAGCTGGCCGTCGGCGGCGATGTGGCGCTGCTCGATGCCGGTGCGTTCGCGGATCCAGCTGTCGGAGGTATCCACGATCTGCTCGAGATCGTGGTTGGTCATGACCCGTTCCGGGAGGTAGCTACCGGTACCGGTGATGCGCGAATACGTCATGCCTGGGAACGCTCCTGCAGCAGTGTCTCCAGGCGCTGGTCGATGCGTCGCGGCACGTCCTTCTCGATCTCCCTCAGCGCGACGTCCAGCGCATTGCCGAAGGCATCCACGTTGGCCCCGCCGTGGCTCTTGATCACGATGCCCTGCAGGCCGAGCAGGCTCGCGCCATTGTAGCGGCCCGGGTCGACCCGCTTCTTCAGCCGGGCCAGTACCGGCATCGCCATCAGGGCGGCCAGCCGCGAGAACACGCCACGCTTGAACTCCTGGCGCAGGAAGTGGCTGATCATCTTGGCCACGCCCTCGCTGCTCTTGAGCGCGACGTTGCCGACGAACCCGTCACAGACCACCACGTCGACGCCACCCTTGTAGATGTCGTCGCCCTCGACGAAGCCGATGTAGTTGACCGGCCCCGCCTCGAGCCGCTCGGCAGCGCTCTTGACGGTATCGTTGCCCTTGATCGCCTCGGCGCCGACGTTGAGCAGGCCGACCCGCGGCGAGGGGTTGTCGTCAAAGGCCTCGACCAGCACCGAGCCCATCACCGCGAACTGGAACAGGTGTTCGGCATCGCAGTCGACGTTGGCGCCCAGGTCGAGCACGTGGGTGTGGCCGGATTCGTTGGGCAGCGCGGTGCAGATCGCCGGGCGTTCGATGCCCGGCAGGGTCTTGAGGACGAACTTGGCGGTCGCCATCAACGCGCCGGTGTTGCCGGCGCTGACCGCGGCCTGGGCGCGGCCGTCCTTGACCAGGTCGATCGCCAGCCGCATCGAGGAGGACTTCTTGGTCCGCAGCGCGATCGCCGGCGATTCGTCCATCGCGACCACCTGGTCGGCGTGAACGATCTCGACCCGGTCGCGGTCGACGCCGCCCTGCTCGGCGAGGTGCTGCTCGATGGTGGCCTGGTCGCCGACCAGCAGCAACGCCGCCGACGGATGGCGCGACAGGAAACGGGCGGCGGCACGAACCGTGACCTCCGGTCCGTGATCGCCGCCCATGACATCAATTGCGATCTGGCTGGTCATCGACACCCCTTGCCCACGAAAGGACCGCGCATGACGACGCTACCCGAGTCACCGGCACGAAGCCGGCGCGGGCAGGCGCTGCCGCCCGACTGGCGGGCGGCACGCGGGCAGTCGGCGAAGGAAATCAGGCGTTGTCGCCGGACTTGGTGACCACGCGACGGCCACGGTAGAAACCGTCCGGAGTGACGTGGTGACGGCGATGGGTCTCGCCGCTGGTCGGATCGATGGACAGCTGGGTGTTCTTCAGGCTGTCGTGGGCGCGGCGGGAGTCGCGCTTGGCGCGGCTGACCTTGTTCTGCTGTACGGCCATGGTTTTCTACCTCCAAAATGATCAAGACGCGCCGGGGCGCGCCTGCTAGCTTTCACGTTTTCCCTTTCCGTCACGGCGAGTCCACCGTGACACGAATTCAGTCTTTCCCGCCGGGACCCTTCTTCAGGGCGGCCAGCGCGGCGAACGGATTGTCGCCCTCGTCCTCGGCCGGCTCGGCCAGCTGCCCCGACTCGTAGGGCCGATCGGACGAGATCGGCCCGCAGGGCGCGTCGTGCACCGGCATCAGGGGCACGGCCATCAGCAGCTCGTCCTCGATCAGGTCGAGCACCTTGACGCGCCCCTCGCGCCCCAGGATCACCGGCTCGGCATCCGTTTCCACGTGCTCGGCCTGCTCCTCGCTGAACACGAAGCTCAACCGGGAGGTCGAGGCGACCGGCTGCACCACCGTCTCGCGACAGCGGGCGCACTCGAGCGCAAGCGAGGCCTTGATCGACAGCTCGGCGGCCAGCGGGTGCACCCCCTGCCCCTCGAAGAAACGCAGCCGGTAGGCGAGCCGACCGGCCTCGGGGGCCAGGTCGCGGCAGCGCGGCAGCGCCGCGATCGGCACCTCGCCAACCCGCTCGTCGCCCGACCGGCAGGCGGCGCGCACGTCGAGCGGCACGCTCAGCTGCTTGGCATCGGTCTGGCTGTCGTCAGTCGACATCGGCAACGTCCTGCGCTGGCAGACCGGGACGCACCACGGCGCCAACGGCCTTGCAAGCGGGAATCTTAATCCGCTAAGTTTACCGGCTTCTTATGCTTTCGCCAAACACTATGCCGCAGCACAAACCCAGCCTCGTCCTCGCCTCCGGGTCGGCCACCCGCCGTCAGCTGCTCGACCGACTGCAGCTGCCCTACTCGGTCGATCCCGCCGACATCGACGAGACCATCGCGGCGGACGAACCGGCGGCAGACGCCTGTCGCCGACTGGCCCGCGCCAAGGCCGACCGGGTCGCCGGGCGCCACCCGGATGCGGTGGTGCTGGGCTCCGACCAGCTGCTGGCCTGGCGCGGCGGCATCCTGGGCAAGCCCGGCGATGCCGAAACCGCTCGCCGTCAGCTCGCCGAGATCGCCGGCCAGACCATCGCCTTCCACGTCGCGGTCAGCCTGGCCTGCCCCGACGGGCGGCACCTCGACTGGCACGAGACCGTCGAGGCCCGCATGCGCGAGCTTTCCGAGGCGGAAATCGCCCGCTACGTCGAGATCGAACAGCCCGTCGACTGTGCTGGCAGCATGCGATCCGAGGGCCTGGGCGTCTGCCTGGTCGAGCGCATGGACAGCCACGATCCGAGCACGATCCTTGGCATGCCGCTGATCGCCGCCGCGCGCCTGCTGCGCGAGGCCGGCCTCGACCCGTTGCGGCGCTGAGCCCGGCTCACCCGCACCCCACCCAGCCGCTGGCAACGTCCGTTTGACGACCCCGCCCCCTTGCAGTAAAACCAGCGCTCCCCCAACCCACCAAGGATGCCGACGTGACTCTGCTTATCGCCGCCCTGCTGGGCGTCATTCAGGGCGTCTTCATGTTCCTGCCGGTCAGCTCGACCGCCCACCTGGTGCTCACCCAGCACTGGCTGATCGAGAAGGGCCACGACCTGCCGCCGCCGGATAGCCCGGAGATGATCCTGTTCGACCTGGTGGTGCACGTCGGCACCCTGGTCTCGATCGTGGTGGTCTTCTGGCCGAGCCTGTGGCGCTTCACGCAGAACACGGCGAACGGTGCCCTGCACTGGGCATCGGCCGAGGGGCGTCACGAGGGCATGCCGCTGTACGTGCGGCTGTTCCTGCTCGGGATGCTGTCGGTACTGGCGACCGCGGCGATCGGCTTGGCCCTCAAGGCGACCTTCGAGCACGTCTTCGCCACCCCGATCATGATCGCCTTCACGCTGATCCTGACCGGCATCCTCTTGTGGTGGACGGACAAACTCGGGCCACGGCGGCGCGGGCTCAAGGGCATCAACGCCAAGGTGGCGACGGTGATCGGCGTGGCCCAGGGCTTTGCCCTGGTCCCGGGGCTGTCGCGCAGCGCGATGACCATCGTGTTCTCGCTGTTCACCGGCCTCAAGCGCCGCTGGGCCGCCGAATACAGCTTCTTTCTCGCCATCCCCACCATCCTGGCCGCTACCCTGGTGCAGAGCCTGGAGGTCTGGGGCGAATTCGGACTCAACGGCGTCAGCCTGGCCGCACTGGCCGTGGGCTTCGTCGTCGCGGCCCTCGTGGGCATCGTCTTCCTCAAACTGGTGATCTACTTCCTCTACCGCGCGCAGCTCAAGGTCTTCTCCTTCTACGTCTGGCTGCTGGCCGCGGCCATCCTCACCGGCTGGATCGACCTGCCGGCCTGATCACAGCAGACGCCAGCCGGTTACCGAGGCGTCCTTGCCTCAACCCGGACCAATCCGTTGGCCCGACAAACCACCGGCCTGACGGGCCACGATCCAACTCCCACTCCGGGGACCAGGACGTGAGGTTCAGTACCCCAGCCGCTTTCGGGCGATCTGGTGCAACTCCGGGGTCGCCGCCGCGCAGACGGTAGTGGTATCCAGCCCCACGCCATTGCCCTCGAGATCGGTGAACACGCCACCGGCCTCCTGGACGATCACCGACAGCGCCGCGATGTCGAGCACGTTGACGTCGGATTCGACGATCAGGTCGATCGCTCCGCGGGCCAGCAGGTGGTAGTGGTAGAAGTCGCCGTAACCGCGGGTGCGGTTGACCTCGGCGACCAGCGTCGCCAGACCCGCCCAGCCGACCGGCTGCTTGGCCAGCGTCGACAGGTTGCCCACCGACAGCGTCGCGTCGGCAAGCGTGTCGATCTGGCTGACGCGCGCGGCGCGATCCTTGAAGAACGCCCCGCCGCCCTTCTCGGCGTAGGCGTACTCGCCGAACACCGGCGCGCTGGAGACACCCAGGATGATCTCGTCGCCCTGCATCAGTGCGATCTGCGTGGAGAAGAACGGGTACTCGCGCACGAAGCTCTTGGTGCCGTCGATCGGGTCGACCAGCCAGGTGAACTCCGCCTCGGGGCGCGTCTTGCCGGTCTCCTCGCCGTAGAAGCCGTGGTCCGGGAAGGCATCCAGGATCACCGCCTTGATCGCCTTCTCGGTCTCCACGTCCGCCACCGTCACCGGCGTGGCATCTTCCTTGATCTCGATCTCGACGTTCTGCTGCCAGTAGCGACGGACGACGGTTTCGGCGGCGCGGGCGGCAGCCAGCGCGGTTTCGAGGTATTGGCTCTGCATGACGCGTTTCCTGGTTTTCTTCTGGATTTCGTGCCGGATACCGGCGTGATGGGCGGCATTGTACCCGAGCTCCCATCCCGCGCGAGTCAGCGCCGCATGCCGCGCAGCCACTTGAAGACATTGATCAGGGAGGACAGCGCCTGGGCGACGTAGGTGAAGGCCGCCGCGCGCAGGATACGGCGCGCCGGGCGGCGGTCGGCCCGTTTCAACAGCCCCGCCTCCTTGAGCATCGGCAGGGCGCGGTTGAAGCTGGCATCCAGTTCGGTGGGCAGGGTCGCCAGATGGGCGAAAACCGGCACGGCCATGGTCATCACGCCGGCGGCGAACATGATCAGACCGGCGAGTGGCCCCTTCTGGATCACCGAGACCACGGGGATGGCGACCAGGATCCAGCCGGCGATGCGCTGCGCCCACTGGGTGCGCTCGACCACCTCCTGGCGACGCAGGAACGGCGGGTACTTCTCGGCGTCCTGCAAGGCGTGCCCGACCTCGTGGGCGGCCACGGTGATCGCCGTGAGCGACCGGCCCGAGAAGTGGGTCGGCGACAGGCGCACGGCCCGGTCGGCAGGGTCGTAGTGATCCCCCGATTTGGTCTGCTCGACCAAAACGTACTCGAGGTGGTGCCGGTCGAGCAGGTAGCGGGCCAGATCGGCGCCGCTGAAGTCGAAGCGATCCGCCGGCTCGCTGTGACGCCGCATCACCTGCCCCACCCACCAGCCGGGCAGGTAGGAGAGCGCGGCCATCAGGCCCAGGCCAATGAGCAGACCGATACCCATCAGCGCTCGGGCCGCCCGCGATCGATCTGATAGATCAGGTCGCCCGACTGCGACTCGGCACCGCTGGAGAGCTCCAGGTGCAGGAACTTGTTGATGCGATAGCGCGTGATCACCTCACCGACCCCGTCGAAAACGCCCACGGCATAGCGGACCAGCAGATTCTCCCCGATGCGCTTGCCCACGCTCAAGCGCGTGCCACCAACCCCGTCGTCGGAGGTCAGCCCGATCTCGTCGAAACCGAACACGCTGTTGATCTGCTGGGCCAGGTCATCGCCCTGGCGAATGCCGAGCCCGGCGATGGCATTGAGCAACAGCGAGGCATCGGCATCGCTGCCCGCCGACAGGCGTCGTCCGGTCAGCAGCAGCGAGAGGGCATCGCTGGGCGAGGTCGGCGGGCGCGAGAACACCTCGGTCTCGGGGGATTCCAGCTCGCCGGCGATCGACAGGCCCACCACGGTGCCATCCTCGTCGTCGATCTCGCGGGTGGCCACCACGTCCAGGCCGGGCGCGGTCAACGGTCCCGTGAATATCAATCGGCCGCGCTCGACCGAAAGCGTTTGCCCATAGGCCTCGTAGCGCCCGTCCTCGAGGCGGATCTCGCCGAACGCCCCCGGTGATTCGCCCGGTCGCAGGCGCATGTCCAGCCCGCCGGTCAGGCGCGTGGCGAAGCCCTGGCCGCGCAGGCTGACCTCGTCACCGAGGATTACCTCGATATCGCCGGTGAGCGGATACGCCGCGCCTTGCGCCTCGGTCTCCTCGCCCACGATCACCAGGTCCTCGGAATTGCCGCGGGCGTTCTCGGGCAACTCCCCCAGGTTGGCGATCGCCAGCGGCACATGGATCGCCCCGCCGATACGACCGCCATCGGGGGCCAGGTCCAGGGAGATATCCGGGCGCGCGTCTACGGCCAGGGTCGGCAGACGCAGCACCGGGATGGCCTCGCCGGCCAACGTGGCCGCCAGCTGCCAATCATCCAGCGCCGACAGCCGACCGCCGCCATCCAGCGTGATCCGTCCGCGGCTTCGGGGCGACTCGGTCTCGTCGACCCGTCGCGCCGAGAACACCGGCCGGGGCGGAGTCTCGGCCTCGCCCAGCAATTCCCCGTCAAGCGACAGTGCACCGTCCGGGTCGACGGTGAGCTCGAGACGTCCGTCACGGTATTCCGTGCCGGTCGGGATCGAGGCAAAGGCCAGCTTCTCGGCCCGCAATCGACCGGACAACCGCGGGGCATCCAACCGCCCGGCGGCGACCAAGCGCCCGCTCAGCGTGCCCGCCAGGTCACTGACCGGCACGTCGAGCGGCCCGAACAGTCGGTCGGCCAGGTCGAACAGGCGCGCCAGGTCCGCCTCGTCGATCGCCATCTCGCCGTCCAGCGTGCCGTCATCCAGGCGGGCCTCGCCCTGCCCCTCGAGCACGAGCCAGTCCTCGATGCCTGCCTGCAGGGAGGCGTCCACCCGCTCGTCGGCGAGACGGACCGACAGCTCGGCGTCGTCATAGGCGATCACCGCGTCATTCCCATCGCCATCCGGTGTGGCATCTGCAGCCTCGAGATCGTCTCGACCGGCAAACCGGATCTCGCTGGCCGGCAGACGCAACGCCACGTTCACCGAGCGCCCGGCCTCGTCCAGGCGGCCTTCGGCGTCGACCGAGACGCGTCCCGGCCAGTCGACCGCGTCCGTCGCCGCGGGCCACTGTTGCAACAGGGCCGCCAGCGCGAGATCACCCTCGAGCCGGGCGCTGAGCTGCGGCCCGGCACGCTCGCCGGTCAGGCACAACGCGCCGGCCTGCTCGGCGTCGAGGCCGGGCACGTCGGGCCGCAGGCACAGCGACTCGAGCCGCTGCGCCGCCGGGCTCACCGACAGGTCGGCCGGCGCACGCAGTCGCCAGGGGTGCCCGGCGGACAACCCCAGATCCAGCCGGGTCAACTGGCCCTGCCAGCCCATGGCGTCTGCGGCCTCTCCATCGCCGGCCTGCTGCCAACCGCCTCGCGCGCCCAGCCTCAACTCGACCGGACCATCAATCGCCAGCGTGGCCCGATGCGCGGACGGACTGCCCTCCGCCGTGAACGCCACTCGATCGAACAGCGTCTCACCGCCGGCCGGGGCAAGCGCGCCGGTATCCAGCGAGACCTGCATGCGCCGCTCGACCAATGCGGACTGCCCGTCGGCCGGGTCGATCACCGCCGAGGCTCTTGCCCGATCGAGGGCGTAGCCCGCCAGTCGCAACCCGTCGATGCGGGCATCGAGCCGGCCCGCCGGGGCGAGTATCGGCCCCGAGGCAGCCACCTCGACGTCGATCGCACCGCGGGCCGTTCCGGGCTGCAGGGGCGACAGGTCCACCCCGGGCAGCTGCTCGACGAGATCCCAGGGCAGTACCGCCAGATCGGGCACGGCAAGCCTGCCCTGCACGCCATCGAGTTGCCATTGCGCCCAATCGGGGTCGAGGTCCACTGCCCCGGAGGCATCCAGCACTGCACCCGGCGCGTTGAGGGTCAGCGACTCGAGCGCGAGACGACCGGCGTCGAGCTCGGCGCCAAGCTCAAGGGTCACGGCCCGCCGCGGGCGGTCATCCCGACGCTCGACCAGCTCCAGCCGGCCGTCCTCGAGCCGTGCGCGAACGGCCGACAGCCACTCGGCGCCGGTCAGGGGTTGGTTCCAGTCCGGCAACTCGGCCTCCAGTCGCCCGCCACTGGCCAGGTGAACCGGGTACGTCCCGTCCGCCCCGCCGGCCAGCGGCAAGGCGTCGATCTGCCAATCGGCGCGCAAACGACGGTCGGCATCGAGACGACCATCCAGGCGCAGCTCACCACCCCCGGCCCGGCCCGACACCCGTGCCTCGGCCTGCGTGTCGTCGAGGCGCAGCTCGATATCGACGGTCTCGATCGACTCGCCTGCCAGATCGCCTGACAGGTCGTCCACCGACACCGATCCCTCGACCGGCAACCAGCCATCGACCATCTCGAGCGCGGTGGCAAAATCAAACGAAAGCGACCCCGGTGTCCCCGGTGCCGCCCAGGCCGGGTTGAGCGACTCGCCCCGACCGGTCAACTCGAGCCGTGCGGTCGGCGACCACTCGGCCGAGCCGGAGAACGCCAGTCGCCCACCCAGCCCGTCGGCGACCAGCTGCTCGATCGTCAGCCGGTCTTGATCCAGTTGCAGGCGACCACAGAGCGCGGCCGGCAGGCCGTCCGCCCCCATCCAGACCAATCGGGGATGGAGATCGAGTTCCCCCAGCAGATCGCCATTGGCGTCGATCTGGCCGGACAGCCAGCCCTGCGGGTGATCGAGCAAGACATCGGCATGGCCGATCAGGGCCATGTCGCCGGCCGGCTCCAGCGCCACGGCGGCGCGCGCATCCAGCCGGATGCCGTCGGGCAGGCGCAGGTCCAGTTCGTCGAGGTCCACTTCCAGGCGCGGACGTTCGGCACGGGCATCCAGCAACGCCGCCAGTCGTCCGCGCGGCACCTCGTAGCGCCGCTCGCCCTGCACGACCACCAGCCGATCGACGAGCACCCGCTCGAGCACCAACGACAGCGGGGGCAGGGACAGGTCGGCCGGATCGAACGGCTCGCCGGCAGGGGCCGCAGGATCGGATGGCGGCAGCTCAAGGTGGACGTCGCGCACGGCAAGTTCCGGCAGCCGCAGCCCGCCGCGCCACAAGGCCGCGGGATCGATCTGCACACGGGCCTCGCCGATCGTGGTGCTGGCGCCCTGCTCCGGTGCCCACTGGATCTCGTCGAGCGCCAGCCCGCGCCAGAGGGTGCCGCGGGAGGCGCCGACCGACAGCGCCGGCAGGTGGCGCTCGGCCTGGGTCAGTGCCCACTGCACCCCGCCGGGGGTCGCGGTCAGCCACCAGCCGGCAACGGCCGCGAGGATGACCAACAGCACGGCGGACCAGCCGGCGATCAGCACCAGCCGCCGCAGCCAGGCCAGCGATGTCAGGAAGGCCGATGCCGTGCTCAAAACGCCGCCCCCAACCCGAGGTGCAGCATCGGCAGGCCATCGGTGCCGTCGAGCGGCTGGGCAAGATCGACCCGCAGGATGCCCACCGGCGAGCGCCAGCGCACCCCCACCCCGGCCCCGGTCTTGAGCTCGGCCTCGGGGTCGGTGTAGGCGTTGCCGGTGTCGACGAAGGCGGCGACGTACCAGTCATCGCCGACCACCGGGACCATGGCCTCCAGGCTGCCGGCCAGCAGGTACTTGCCGCCGGTGCGCGTGCCGTCCTCGTCGCGGGGCGAGAGCGACTCGTACTCGTAACCGCGCACCGAGCGGTCGCCGCCGGTGAAGAAGCGCAGCGAGCGCGGCATCTTGTCGAACTCGTCGGTCACGATCACGCCGGCCTCGCCCCGGGCAGCGAGGATCCAGTCGCCCACCGGCAGGTAGCCGCCGGCAAAGACCCGACCGCGGACGAAGCTCGCCGCCGAGGCGACCGGCTCGGCCGCCCCCTGCAGGGAGACATCGAACACCACGCCCTCGGTGGGAAACAGCGGGTCGTCGAGCCCCTGGTACCCTAACCGGCCACCTACGATGGCAAAGCCGTTCGATTCGGCTGGGTCGTCACCGTAGCGGGTGCGATCGAGCAGGTACTCGGTGAACAGCGAGCGCGTCCACGGATCGGTCTCGCGCACCCACTGCACGCCGGTGGCCGCCGCGGTTGTGAGGATGTCGTTGTTGTCCTCGCGGGTGACCCGCGCGTAGATGTCGAACCGCTCGCGCAGCGGGTCGGTGGCCCGCGGGATGGTGTAGCTGGTGTCGAGGCGCTGCTCGATCGCGGAGAGCTCGGTGCGCGCCGACCACTGGTGACCGCGCTTGTTGACGTAACGGCGCGTGACCTTGGCTCCCACGCGCGGGCCGACGTCGGTGGCGTAGCCGGCGCGCAGCTCGTAGGAGGTGCGCGGGTTGCGGTAGGTGGTGATCTCGACCGGCACCTCGCGATTCTCGCGCTCGTCGAGTTTCGGGCGCACCGCGACAGACTCGAAGTACGCCGTGCCGGTGAGGTTCTGGTTCATCGCGAGCAGGTCGCGGCTGGTGTAGGGCGCGCCCTCGGGCACCCCGGTCAGGCGCCGGGCCAATTCGGGCTCGAGGATCGACTGCTCGATCGTCACCTCGCCGAAGCGATAGCGCGGCCCCGCCTCGAGCGTGAGCGCGATGCGTGCCGATTGCGTGGCCGGGTCGACCGCCAGTTCGCGGCGCGTGTAGCGCGCGTCGAGGTACCCCGCCTTCTGCACCCGACCGAGGATGCCGTCGCGCAGGGCGTCGTAGCCGGCCTGATCGAGGGGGTCCCCGGTCGAGGGGCGCCGCTCGGCGACGAACTCGCTGACCGACTCGATCTCCTCGATCGCCTCGGGCAGCTCAATGCTCACCGACTCGACGGTGGTTACCGGCCCGGCGTCGATGTCGAGCGCCGGATCGCGGCAATCCTCACGCGACTGGATCGACGGGCGGATGGTGGCGTTGAAGTGCCCGTAGGCCTGCAGGGCCTCCTCGGCCGCCTGACTGGCGGCATCGAGGTAACGCCGGATATGCGCGGTGCTGGCCTGGCAGGAAAAACCGATGCGCGGCACCGACAGGCCGACGTTGGTGACCAGGCGGGTCTCCGACAGGCCGGTGAGCTGCAGCTGGGGGCTGGCCGCGGCGACAAGGCCGGGCAGGAGCAGCAACGCCGCGGCCAACCCGCGGGTGACCCGCCTGTCGACCGCTCGCCCGTTGCCGCCCCGGCTTCCCTGGCCACCTGACCGGACCCCGTGGTCCGACATGGCGGGCTACACCACCTCGGCGAGATCGCCGTTGCGTTCCAGCCAGGCGCGGCGGTCGGCGGCGCGCTTCTTGGCGAGCAGCATGTCGAACACCTCGATGGTGTCGTCGCCCTCGACCTTCAACTGCACCAGCCGGCGGGTGGCCGGGGCCAGCGTCGACTCGCGCAGCTGCACCGGGTTCATCTCACCCAGGCCCTTGAAGCGGGTGACCTGGATCTTGCCGCGGCGCTTTTCCGCCTCGAGGCGATCGATGATGCCGTCGCGCTCGTGTTCGTCGAGCGCGTAGAAGGTCTCCTTGCCGATGTCGATGCGATACAGCGGCGGCATGGCGACGAAGACGTGCCCGGCATCCACCAGCGAGGGGAAGTGGCGCAGGAACAGCGCCGAGAGCAATGTGGCGATGTGCAGACCGTCGGAGTCCGCGTCGGCGAGGATGCAGACCTTGCCGTAACGCAGCTTGGAGAGATCGTCCGAACCCGGCTCCAGGCCCAGTGCCACGGCGATGTCGTGCACCTCCTGGCTGGCCAGCACCTGGGAGGGATCGGTCTCCCAGGTGTTCAGGATCTTGCCACGCAGCGGCATGATCGCCTGGAAATCGCGGTCGCGGGCCTGCTTGGCCGAGCCGCCGGCCGAATCGCCCTCGACCAGGAACAGCTCGGTGCGCGAGAGATCGGTGGAGGCGCAATCGGCCAGCTTGCCCGGCAGCGCCGGACCGCTGGTGACCCGCTTGCGGGCGACCTTCTTCTCGCTCTTGATGCGGCTCTGGGCCGACTCGATCGCGATCTGGGCGATCTTCTCACCCGTCTCCGGGTGCTGGTTGAGGTAGAGCGACAACGCGTCCTTGACGACGCCGCTGATGAAGGTGGCCGATTCGCGCGAAGACAAGCGCTCCTTGGTCTGGCCGGCAAACTGCGGGTCGTGCAGCTTGGCCGAGAGCACGAAACGCACCCGCTCGAAGACGTCCTCCGGCGACAGGCGCACCCCTCGCGGCAGCAGGCTGCGGAACTCGCAGAACTCGCGGATCGCCTCGGTCAGCCCCTGGCGCAGCCCGTTGACGTGCGTGCCGCCCTGCAGGGTGGGGATCAGGTTGACGTAGCTCTCGGTCAGGCCCTCGCCCGGTTCGGTGGCCCAGACCACGGCCCAGGCCACCTCTTGCGCACGACCGCCGTCGGGGGCCTTCATGTGACCGATGAACCCTTCGGCCGGCAGCACCTCCTGGCCGGCGACGCTCTCGAGCAGGTAGTCGCGCAGGCCGTCGGCGTAACACCAGTCCTCGCGCTCGCCGGAGGCCTGGTCGGTGAGACTGACCTTGAGGCCCGGGCAGAGCACCGCCTTGGCCCGCAGCACGTGGCGCAGGCGGGCCATGTTCATCCGTGGCTGGTCGAAATAGCTGGTGTCCGGCCAGAAGGTGAGCGTGGTGCCGGTGTTGCGCTTGCCGACCGTGTCGATCACCTCCAGCGGCCGGGTGACCTCGCCGTGGGCAAACTCGATGCGATGCAGCTTGCCGTCACGCTTGATCTCGACCACCAGGCGATTCGACAGGGCGTTGACCACCGACACGCCCACGCCGTGCAGACCACCGGAGAATTGGTAGGACTTGTCCGAGAACTTGCCGCCGGCGTGCAGGCGCGTGAGGATCAGCTCCACCCCGGAGATGCCGTGTTCGGGATGCACGTCCACCGGCATGCCACGACCGTCGTCCGACACCGTCAGCGCGCCGTCTTCGTGCACGATCACGTCGATCGAACCGGCGTGGCCGCTGATCGCCTCGTCGACGCTGTTGTCGATCACCTCCTGAGCCAGGTGGTTGGGCCGCGAGGTGTCGGTGTACATGCCCGGGCGCTTTCGTACCGGATCGAGGCCGGTGAGCACCTCGATCGAGCCGGCGGTGTAATCGGATCGTTCAGCCATAATCAACCGTGCATTCCCTGGGTGGTCGACGCCATGGCGGCCTGGCTGGCCGCCGACGTGCTGCCACGGACCACCCGTCGTGGCCCGTCGCATGAGGGGTCAAAGTGTACACGCCCGCCCGGGGCCTGACACCGGCGCCGTGGCCGATCCCGGCGGCAACCTTGAAAACCCGCCCGGCCATCACCATGTCGGGGCGCAGTCGAACCAACACCCACGAGGATCATCCGACCATGAGCGAAAGCGCGCACGTCTTTTCCGTCACGGCCCAGACATTCCACGAGCAGGTGGTGGAAGCCTCGCGGGAAACCCCCGTGCTGGTCGATTTCTGGGCGGAATGGTGCGGCCCCTGTCGCCAGTTGATGCCGTTGCTCTCGCAGGTCGTCGAGGGCATGGCCGGCCAGGTAAAGCTTGCCAAGGTCGACACCGAGGCCGAGCAGGAGCTGGCCCAGCAGTTCGGCGTGCGCAGCCTGCCCACGGTGATGATGTTCGTCGGCGGCCGGCCGGTCGACCAGTTCCAGGGTGCCCTGCCCGAGGGGCAGATCCGCGAGTTCATCGGCCGCCACGTGCTCTCCGAGATCGACAAACTGCGCCGCGAGGCCCAGCAGGTGCGCGCCGCGGGCGCCATCGACCAGGCCATGGACCTGCTCAAGCAGGCCAACCGGCAGGAGCCGGGCAACGTCGAGGTGCTGCTCGACATCGCCGACGTGATCGCCGAGCAGGGCGACCTCGACCAGGCCTGGGAGATCCTCGAGTCGCTGCCGGTCGACGCGGCCAACCGCGAGGACGTGAAGTCGTTCAAGGCCCGCATCGGCATGGCGCGCTCGGCCCAGTCCGGCCCGCCGGAAGACGAACTGCGCACCCGCATCGAGAAGGACCCCAAGGATTGCGAGGCCCGCGAGGCGCTGGCCGCCAAGCTCGCCATGCGCAACGACATCGAGGAGGCGCTGGAGCAGTACTACCAGATGATGCTGCGCGACCGCGGCTACAACGACGATGCCGGCCGGCGCGGGATGATCGACCTGTTCGAGCTCCTGGGCAACGAACACCCGCTCACGCGCCAGTACCGCCGCAAGATGTTCGGCCTGCTGCACTGACGTCGAGCTTGCACAGCGCTTGGTGACCAACGTGGGAGCGCCTTCAGGCGCGAAACCATACGCAGGCACCATTGCGTATCGCGGCTAAAGCCGCTCCTACGGGATACGCGGCGCGCAAGGTGGCCGGCGGATTTCCACGATCCCCCCGCTCGTTCTCTTCCAGCTTCTGCTTCCGGCTGTCGTCTCCAAGCGTCGGCCGACAGGCCGCGCCCCTGCTAAGGTCCGTCCATGCACGCCCATCACCACCATGACGTCAGCGATGCCGCCGGGCGGGCCCTGGGCATCGGCATCGTTCTCAACCTCGGTTTTGTCGTCATCGAGGCGATCGCCGGGGTGCTCGGGCAATCCATGGCGCTGCTGGCCGACGCGGCCCACAACCTCGGCGACGTGCTGGGGCTCTTGCTTGCCTGGGGCGCCAATCGCCTGACTCGACGGATCGCCTCGCCCCAGTTCAGTTACGGGCTGGGCAGCAGCACGCTGCTCGCCGCGCTGATCAACGGGGTAACGCTGGCGCTGGTCTCGCTGTGGATCCTCTGGGAGGCGGGCATGCGCTTGGCCGACCCGCCGGCCGTGCATGGGCTGCTCGTGATTGGCGTTGCGCTTGCCGGGGTCGTGGTCAACACCACCACCGCCTGGCTGCTGATCTCGGGGCAGAAACACGACCTCAACCTGCGCGGCGCCTTCCTGCACATGGCCGCCGACGCGGCCGTCTCGGTGGCCGTGGCGGTTTCCGGCCTGATCGTGCTGCTGACCGGCTTTGCGTTGATCGACCCGCTGCTGAGCATCCTGGTCAGTCTGGTCATCCTCGTTCCGGCCATCGGCCTGGTGCGCCACTCGCTGCAACTGGTGCTGCACGGCGTGCCCGAGGACGTCGACCTGGCCGAGGTCGAACGTCACCTCGCCGCCCTGCCCGGCGTGACCGATCACCACCATCTGCACGTCTGGGCCCTGTCCACCCGCGAGACCGCGTTGAGTGTTCACCTGGTGATGTCCGATCCGCCCGCCGACGGCGATGCGTTCCTGCACGAACTCCAGTTGGACCTGCGGCAGCGCTTCGGCATCCAGCACGCCACGGTGCAGATCGAGCGAGGCAGCTGCCCCTGCCCGATCGACGCTTAAACCGAAGGACACTCGGTAATCGTGCAGAGATTCCCTAACGCAGCTGCAGCCGGTCGAAGTGCGCCTCCAGTGACTCGCGGGCGCACTCGGCGTCCTTGTCTCCGCCGGGTGCCCCACTGACGCCCAGCGCACCGATGGTCGAGCCCGCCGATTCGATCGCCACCGCCCCGTCGAGCACGAGGATGCCGTCGACGTGATTCATCTCCATGCGGATGTCCTCGCGGTTGGCGCGAAACGCCCCGGAATCGATCCCCGACAGGATCACGGCACGGGCCTTGTCGGTGGCGATCTGGCGGGTAAACCGCGGCGCGTGCGTGGCGCGCATCATCACCTGCGGATCGCCCGACGGGTCGACCACCACCGCGGTGACCGAATAGCCATTGCGCGTGCAGGCGGCAACGGCCTCCTCGGCGATGTCCGCGGCCAGTCCCATCCCGATCCGATCGCTCGTGACCACGTCACCGACGCCGTCGGCGTGCTCCTCGGCGGGGACGGCGGTGGCGACTGACATCAGCGCGGGCATCAGCACCGGCACCAGCACTCGACCTATCGACACTCCCCTCATGGCAAAACCTCCGCTATGGTTGTGACACTCGTACCCGTTCGAGCGTAGGGGAGATCTGTACGAATGCCATGCCACTCTGGCTTGGCGAGTCGTTCGTGATCAAGGCGCGAGGTCGCCGGCGTGCCGGTGGCCACGTCAAGACATCGCAACGCGGAGCACGGGCGACTCGCCAAGCCCCGCAGGGCGCGTCTTGAGCGCAGAGCGATATGGCATTCGTGCAGACCTTCCCTACCCGTCCAGCCCAACCCCGGAGTGACCATGGGCGATCACGATCCGACCAACCTCCCCGAAGACGCCCGCGAGGCCCTCGTCGCCCTGCGCGAGATCGCGCCCTTCGACCGCATCGACCCCGGCGTGCTGTCGCGGTCGATGCGTCGCGGTCGAATCCGTCGGCTCGAGCGGGGCGAGGTACTGCTCGAGCCGCGCATGGGCCCGCCGAAGACGTTCTTCGTGCTGCTCTCGGGGCGGGTGGACGGCCTGGTCGACGGCTCCGACGGCCATCCGGTCTGGTCGCTGGGCCGGGGCGACAGCTTCCCGCTCGGGGCACTGATGGAACGCCGACCGGTCAGCACCCGCCAGGTGGTCGCCGACGCCGGCCAGGCCGTGGCCCTGCCGGCCGACGCCTTCGAACGGCTTCGGCGCGAGAGCGAGGCCTTCGACGATTTCTGTACCCGACGCATCGGCCACCTGCTCACCCGCGGCCCGGTGGCCGAGGAGATCGAGGGCGACGCCGGCGGATCGGGCGCCCTGCTCGACCCGGCCACCCCCATTCGCGCCCGCATGGAGGCCCGCACGCTGACACTCGATGGTGGCACCACCCTCGCCGAGGCGGCCCGCGAGCTCGAGTCCCACGGCGGCGAGGCGATCCTGGTGCGCCTGTCCGACGGTTTCGGCATCGCCACGCTGCGCGATCTGGCCTTCCGCGGCCTGACCCGGCCGGCCGACACCACGCTGGCCGAGATCGCCACGCGCGACCCGGTCGGCATCGATGCCGACACCTCGCTGCTCGAGGCGGCCGTGAGCCTGGCCGAGCACGGCTTTCATCACCTGCTGGTAACCGAGCGGGGCCGCGACGAGCCCCTGGGCGTGCTCGACGAGGGCGCACTCTACCGCGTCAACGCCATGACCCCGGGCCTGCTGCACCAGCGGATCGGACGCGCGCGCGATATCGAGGCGCTGGCCGACATCCGCCACGAGGTGCCGGGTATCGTCGGCGCGCTGCTCGAATCCGGCTCGGGATTCGCGCCGATCAGCCGGATCGTGTCCGGGATCAACGATGCCATCGCCCGGCGGGTGATCGGGCTGACCTTCGAGGACGCCCCCCTGCCGGCGGAGCTGGAGTGGTGCTGGCTCACCTTTGGCAGCGAGGCGCGCTCGGAACAGACGCTGGCCACCGACCAGGACAACGGGCTGGTCTTCGATGGGCCGCTCGACCCGCAGACCGCGCGCGACCACCTGCTGCCACTCGCCCGCCGCGTCAACGAGGCCCTGGATCAACTCGGCTACCCGCTGTGCCCGGGCAACATCATGGCGGGCAACCCGGATCTCTGCCTGTCGGTCGACGAATGGGGCACGCGCTTTCGCGGCTGGATCGACCAGGGCACGCCGGAGCACCTGCTCAAGGCCAGTATCTTCTTCGACGCGCGCGGACTGGCGGGCAGCCAATCATTGTTCGAGCAATGGGCGAGCGCCTGGCGCGAACCGGCCAGGAAGAACAGCCGTTTCCGTCGCCAGCTTGCCGCCAACGCCCTGCGCAACCAGCCACCGCTGACCCTGTTCGGCGGGTTCCGCACTCGCTCGCGCGGCGGTCAGCGGGGCATCGACATCAAGACCGAAGGCGCGACGCCGTTCGTCGATGCCGCCCGCATCGAGGCGCTGGCCGAGGGCGCACAAGCGACCCGGACCGACCAGCGCCTGGCGCTGGTGCCCGAACGTGCCTTGCCGGCCGACGACCTGACCGCCGCCTACGACTTTATCCAGCGCCTGCGACTGCGCCACCAGTACGCGCAGATCCAGCGCGGCGAGTCGCCGGACAACCTGATCGACCCGGATCGACTCGACGGGCTGACCCAGCGGCTACTCAAGGAGTCCTTCCGTATCGCCCGCAAGCTCCAGCAACACCTCGCCATCGCCTACCAGCTCTGAGCCGGACGCGGGCCTTGTCGGCCACCCGGTCGGCACCGCATTTCCCTATGCCCCATCACGAAAACTGAGGTTCCCTTTTGCCTCACGGTTCCAGTAGGCTTACCTTGCTCCGGGGTCCGGGCGTGGTGGGTGCGTGATACCCGCCAGGCCCCGACCTCGGCGGGCGGGGAACCTCTGCACGAATGCCATGCCGCTCTGGCTTGGCGAATCGTGCGTGATCAAGGCGCGATGTCGCCGGCGTGCCGGTGGCCACGACAAGGCATCGCAACGCGGAGCACGGGCGACTCGCCAAGCCCCGCAGGGCGCGTCTTGAGCCGAGCACCTGCTGCGTTGCCGTCCTTGACAAGGGGACACCCTTGCGCGGCGGACGGTCGCCTTGCATCTGCCCGGCTCAAGGCGCGCAGAGCGGTATGGCATTCGTGCAGAGGTTCCCAGGGAAGACATAAAACGTTCGGACTCAACCGAAACTCGAGGAGCCACTTATGGAGCAACGTTCCAACCGCGCCGATTACTGGCGCGCCAACCTGAAGGTACTGTTCGGCTGTCTGGTCGTCTGGTTCCTGGTGTCCTACGTATTCGGCATTCTGCTGGTCGATACGCTCAACCAGATCTCGCTGGGCGGCTACCCGCTGGGCTTCTGGTTCGCGCAGCAAGGCTCGATCTTCACCTTCGTGGTGCTGATCTTCTTCTACGCCTGGCGCATGAACGCCATCGACAAGAAATTCGGCGTCGCCGAAGACTGATAACGCAGGAGCCCAAGACACATGGAACTTCAGACCCTGATTTACCTGGTGGTTGGCGCCACCTTCTTGCTTTACTTCATCCTCGCGATCGTCGCCCGCGCGGGCACCACCAGCGAGTTCTACGTCGCCGGCAAGGGGATCAACCCCGTCGCCAACGGCATGGCCACGGCCGCCGACTGGATGTCCGCCGCGTCGTTCATCTCGATGGCGGGCCTGATCGCCTTCAATGGCTACTCGGCCTCGGCCTACCTGATGGGCTGGACCGGCGGCTACGTGCTGCTGGCGATGCTGCTCGCGCCGTACCTGCGCAAGTTCGGCAAGTTCACGGTGCCGGAATTCATCGGTGACCGCTTCTACTCGAACACCGCGCGCGTCATCGCCGTCATCGCCCTGCTGGTCATTTCCCTGACCTACGTCATCGGCCAGATGAAGGGTGTCGGCGTGGCCTTCTCGCGCTTCCTCGAGACCTCGGTGGAAGTGGGCCTGTTCGCGGGCATGGGCATCGTGTTCGTCTACGCGGTTCTCGGCGGCATGAAGGGCATCACCTACACGCAGATCGCGCAGTACGTGATCATGATCTTCGCCTACACCGTCCCGGCGATCTTCATCTCGCTGCAGCTGACCGGCCACTTCCTGCCGCAGACCGGTACCGGCGCCGAGCTGGCCGACGGCTCCAACCAGTACCTGCTGCAGAAGCTGGACATGGTCCTGGTCGACCTGGGCTTCGCCGAGTACACCGGCACGCCGGACCTGATGAACACCTTCCTGCTGACCCTGGCACTGATGATCGGTACCGCCGGTCTGCCGCACGTGCTGGTGCGCTTCTTCACCGTCCCGCGTGTGCGTGACGCCCGGAAGTCGGCTGGCTGGACCCTGCTGTTCATCGCCATCCTGTACACCACTGCCCCGGCCGTCGGCGCCATGGCGATGTGGAACACCCTCAAGACCGTGCAGGACACCGACCAGATCGGCTCACCGGAGGGCAACCTGCTCTACGCCGAGCGTCCGGAGTGGATGAAGAGCTGGGAGACCACGGGCCTGCTGTCCTGGGAAGACAAGAACGGCGATGGCCGCATCCAGTACTACAACGACAAGAACGAAGAATTCGCGGCCATGGCCGAGGAAGAGTACGGCTGGGAAGGCAGCGAGCTGACCGTCGACCGCGACATCATGGTGCTGGCCAACCCGGAAATCGCCAACCTGCCGAACTGGGTCATCGCCCTGATCGCCGCCGGTGGTATCGCGGCCGCCCTGTCGACCGCGGCCGGCCTCCTGCTGG
The DNA here is from genome assembly GCF_023555375.1 of Guyparkeria hydrothermalis. Lineage (GTDB taxonomy): Bacteria > Pseudomonadota > Gammaproteobacteria > Halothiobacillales > Halothiobacillaceae > Guyparkeria > Guyparkeria hydrothermalis. The sequence continues at coordinate 464,962 of NZ_JAJSEE010000002.1, read as the reverse complement.
CGATCTCCTCGGCGATCTCGCATGACCTGCTCAAGGGCGTGATCAAGCCGGACATCTCCGAGAAGGGCGAGCTGATGGCCGGCCGGATCGCGATGACCGTCGCGATCATCATCGCCGGCTACCTGGGTCTGAACCCGCCGGGCTTCGCCGCCCAGGTGGTGGCACTGGCCTTCGGTCTGGCGGCGAGCTCCCTGTTCCCGGCGCTGATGATGGGGATCTTCTCCAAGCGCATGAACAAGCAGGGCGCCATCGCGGGCATGCTGGCCGGTCTGACCATCACCCTCGTGTACATCTTCTGGTACAAGGGCTGGTTCTTCATCCCGGGCACCAACATGCTGCCGGACAACGCCGACAACTGGCTGTTCGGCATCAACCCGACCTCGTTCGGTGCCATCGGCGCGGCCATCAACTTTATCGTGGCAATCATCGTCGCGAAGATGACCACCCCGCCGCCGCACGAGATCCAGGAGCTGGTCGAGGACGTCCGCGTCCCGCGCGCTTCCTGATCCAGGCGCCTGCCGACCGGTCCAGCCGGTCGGCCCCAAACGACAAAACCCCGGGCCTGGCCCGGGGTTTTTTTATGTCTGCCAACGTCCGAGGTGGGCGAGGACGGTCAGCGCCCGCCGGCGATCACCCAGCCGGTGATACCGGCAAACATCAGGATCACGCCCGCCGGTGCCAGCATCAGCAGGTCCATGAACTGGCGCTTGTCTTCCTCGCTGGTAAAGACGATCGGACCGAGGCCACCAACCACCCCGACCGTCGACAGGATCGCGCCGAGCACCAGCATCGCCTTCGACAACCGGGCGAAGCCAGGTTGGCGGGACGGCGCCTCGAAACGGTAGGGGTCACCAATGCCCGGCTCGAATTCGTCCTCGGGCGGATTGGCGGGTTTCTTCTCGGAAGGATCGGTCATCGTGGCACCCTGGTGCGGCGTTGGGAAAATTCGGGGACGCGGCTGGCGCCGCCATTTTCCCCGGAAGGGAATCCTAGCAGGCCCGATGCGCCGCGCCGAGTCTCGCGAGGCCACGGCGGGCTTTTTGCTAGACTGCCCACCTGGCTTTGTCCGGCCGGGTCCGCCACGCGGGCAACCGCCGGTCGTGGACACCTCCCGGCCAACCGTACATCAGACACGAGGAACAACACCGTGCTCGAATTCTCCGTAAAGAGTGGCGCCCCGGAAAAGCAGCGTACCGCCTGCCTGATCGTGGGCGTCTTCGAATCCCGTCGCCTGACGGCCGCGGCGGAGACCATCGATCAGGTCAGTGACGGCTTCATCACGGCCATCACCCGGCGCGGTGACATGGACGGCGAGCTGGGCGACACCCTGCTCCTGCACGGCGTACCGAACATCCAGGCCGACCGGGTGATGCTCGTCGGCCTGGGCAAGGAACGCGAGCTCGATACCCGTGGGCTGGTGAAGGCGACGCGTGCGGCCGTCGAGGCGCTGCATCACCGCGGTACGGCCGAGTGCGTCAGCCACCTCTCCGAGATCGACGTGCGCGGCAGCAGCATGGAACAGGTGCTTCGCCAGAGCATCATCGCCATCGACGATGCCCTGTACCGCTTCGACGAACTCAAATCGGAGCGCGACCTCGGTCCGCGCCGCCCGCTGCGCAAGGTGACCTTCATCCTGCCGACCCGGCGCGAGTTGATGGAGGCCGAACGCTACGTCCGCGAGGCCACCGCGATCAGCAACGGCATGCGCATGGCCAAGAACCTCGCCAACATGCCGGGCAACCTGCTCACGCCCACCACCATGGCCGAACACGCGCGCAAGATGACCGAGACCCACCTGCACCTGTCGGTGGAAGTGCTCGACGCCTCTCGGATGGAGTCACTGGGCATGAACGCCCTGCTCGCCGTGGCCAAAGGGAGCAGCGAGCCGCCCAAGATGATCGTGATGGAGCACATGGGCGCGGATGCCGACACGCCGCCGATCGTGCTGGTCGGCAAGGGCGTGACCTTCGACACCGGCGGCATCTCGCTCAAGCCCGGCCCGGACATGGACCAGATGAAGTTCGACATGGGCGGTGCCGCGGCCACCATCGGCGTGATGTCGGCGGTCGCCGAGATGCAGCTGCCGATCAACGTGGTCGGCATCGTCCCTACCGTGGAGAACATGCCCGACGGCGCGGCATTGAAGCCCGGCGACGTGATCCGCAGCATGTCGGGCCAGACCATCGAGGTACTCAACACCGACGCCGAGGGTCGGTTGATCCTCTGCGACGCCCTGACCTACGCGGCACGCTACAAGCCGGCGGCGATCGTCGATATTGCCACCCTGACCGGCGCCTGCATCATCGCTCTGGGCCGCCACCCGAGCGGGCTGCTGGCGAACCACGACCCGCTGGCCAAGGAACTGCTCCGCGCCGGCGAGACAGCCAACGACCGCGCCTGGCAGCTGCCACTGTGGGACGAGTACCAGGACCAGCTGAAGAGCAACTTCGCCGACATGGCGAACATCGGCGGGCGCGAGGGCGGCAGCATCACCGCCGCGGCCTTCCTGTCGCGTTTCGTCAAGGAGCACCACTGGGCGCACCTCGACATCGCCGGTACGGCCTGGAAGGTTGGTGATGCCAAGGGCGCCACCGGCCGGCCGGTCCCGCTGCTGGCCGAATTCCTGATGCAGCGAGCGCGCCAGCACCAGGAAGGCAACAACGGCGGCGGAGCCGCCTGAGCCGCCAACCTCGCCCCCGGAATGGCAAACACCCCCGGCATGGCCCAAGCCATGATCGGGGGTGTTTTTCGTTATCGCCCGGATCGATCGCTCGACCCGGCACGCGGATTCGGGCCGTTCAGCCCTCCGAAGCGGCCCGCGCCAGGTTGCGACGACGCTGCTGGCGCTTTTTCTCGGGCAGGTTGTCGAACAGGCGATCGCGCAGGGCGACGAAGAAACGCTCGACGTCCGGGATGCTCACGCCGGGCACGTCCACCTCGGCGAAGGTGCGGGCGTAGAGCTTCTCGGCGCTTGCCCGGATCTCGTCGATCAGCGGCAGGGAACGCTCGGTCAGGCGAATGATCTTGCACCGTCGGTCGGTCCCGCACTGCACCCGCTCGACCCATTCGTCGCGCGAGAGGCGATCGATCATCGCCACCAGCGACGGTCCCTCGATACCGAGTTCCTCGGCCAGTTCCGACTGGATCAGGCCTTCCGGGTACAGCGACAGGATGGCCATGGTGCGCCACTTGGCCTGACTCAGGCCATGATGGGCAAGCTCATGGTCGAGTAATTGCCGCCAGAGTTGGTCGACCCGATGCAGCAGCACGGGCACCCGATCCTCGGCGCAGATGTCGAATTCCGTTTTCGTATCGCTCATGCGGGACCCCTTGATTGTCTCGCCGACCTAGGTCGATCAGCGTCCGCTCATTTTGCCAGCCCCGCCACCCACCTCCAACTATTAGCCAGTGAATCCATATGCCCTGAAGGACGGTCTGCACGCATGCGATACCGCTCTGCGCGCCTTGATCACGAACGGCTCGCCAAGCCAGAGTGTCATGGCATTCGCGCAGACCTGTCCTAAGCAGATACAAAAAGACCGCCGGCTGCCGAGCGGCAGGGCGGTCAAAAGCAATCGAGGGGCGAATCGAATCCCCCCTCACCGCAGGGATCAGGCACGTCGGGTGGTCACTCGCTGAAGATCACGTCCGCCGTCACGCCTTCGCTGGCGGCGAACTGCTTGAGGCGACGCACGGCCTCGAGCTGGATCTGGCGTACCCGTTCGCGGGTGCAGCCCAGGAGACTACCCACCTGCTCGAGTGTGGCCGGCTCGTGACCACGCAGCCCGTAGCGGCGCATGAGCACCTCGCGCTGCTTGCCGTCGAGCTTGTCGATCAGCCGATCGAGCAGGTGCATGACGCCATCGTCCTGCAGCTCGTCTTCGGGCAACTGGCTGTTCTCGTCGGGCACCATGTCCAGCAGGGAGAACTCGCCGTCGCCCTTGAGCGGGCTGTCGAACGAGGATTCGCGCTCGTTGTAGGACATGACCTTGAGCACGTCCTTGACCGGCTTGTCGAGGTGCTCGGCGATCTGCTCGGGGCGCACGTCGCCGTTCTGGCTCTGGGCGATCTTGCGGGCGGCCCGGTTGTAGGAATGCACTTCTTTGACCACGTGGACCGGCAAACGCACCGTGCGTGCCTGGTTCATGAGCGCGCGCTCGATGGTCTGGCGGATCCACCAGGTGGCGTAGGTGGAAAAACGGAACCCGCGCTCGGGGTCGAACTTCTCCACCGCCCGCATCAGGCCGAGGTTACCTTCCTCGATTAGGTCGAGCAGGTCGAGACCGCGATTGATGTAGCGGCGGGCAAGCTTGATCACCAGACGCAGGTTGCAGACGATCATCTTCTGACGCGCCCACTCCTCGCCGGCCTGTGCGCGGCGGGCGAAGTCGACTTCCTCGGCGGGCGTCAGCAGGCGTTCGGTCTCGACGTCCTTCAGGTAGAGGCGAACCGGATCGGGGGCCTCGGAGTCGGCCACGTTGAAATTGCGCGCAAACTCCGACGATTCGCTCGCACCCGCCTTCTTCGCCTCGCGAGGGTCGATCGTGGATTCCGCCGGAGCGGCAGCCAGCTCATCCACCTTGGCGGGATCGACCTGGGTAATGCTGTCGTTGACGATTGCCTGTGCCATGTCCTGCTCCCTCGTTTGGTTGCGATTGTCGTTGAGCCAATCTGTGTACAACCTTTGCACAATCGTTTGGGGCGATCAATCCCTATGGAATCGAATAAAACAACATTACAATTTCGATTTATTGAGATTTAAGCCAGACAAGCAGCTGGATCGGGCGTCTGCAAGTGCGCATGCCGCACGCGATGGGGCGCATAGGTGTACAAGACATGTACACAGGTTTACACCCCTCCGATCAATCCATCGATCGCGTCCCTGATGATTGCGACATGGGAACCCGGTCAAAGTTTTTCAAGCCGTCGCGGTGTCACGGCGACGAAGGCCGGTGGACGATCGGCGTGAACGCTAGTGGCGGGTATCACGACACGAACGGCGGCGACGAGAAACGCAAACCGAAGGAGGGCTGGACGCCCCGCGGGAGACGAACCGCATTGGCGGTCGACAGCCAACCGATCGAGGGGGCCCGTCCAACCGGCGCTGGATAGGGCTTATGGCAGGTAACGCTCGGGATCGACCGGCTTGCCCTGCCGCCGGATCTGGAACAACAGGTGACCGCCCCGCTCCGGCTTGCGGTGATCCCGCGCGCCGACCCGGGCGATGGTCTGGCCGGAACGGACCTCGTCACCCTCGGCGACGGCAAGGCTCTTGTTGTAGGCATAGGCCGAGAGCCAATCGGCGTTGTGCTTGACGATCACCAAGTTGCCGTAACCCGGCAGCCCATCACCGGAATAGACCACTCGACCGCCAGCCGCCGCCCGCACCGGGGTGTCGATGGCCGCCGCCAGGATCACGCCTTTCTGGGCCGGCGCTCCCTCGGGGAAACGGTGCAGCACCCGGCCTTCCAAGGGCCACTTCCAGCTTACCGGCGAGGCGGCCGGCGTCGAGCTTCTCGGCTTGGTCGCGTTGGACGCCGTCTTGACCGGCGTCCTCGAGGCGGCGGGGGCACTGCTGCGCCCGGCACTGATCGCACCGCCTCCACCGGGCGGGCTCAGCCGCAGGCGCTGGCCGATCTTTAGGTGGCGAGGGTTGGAAATGCCGTTCCAGCGGGCCAGGCGTTGCCAGTCGAGATCGTTGGCCACGGCAATCGAATAGAGGGTGTCACCCCCCTTGACGTAATACACCGGCTGGCCACGCTCCCAGCTGCGGTAGTCGGTGGGCGTGGCGCAGCCCTGCAGCAGAAACAGCCCTGACAGCAAGCCCACCGCCGCCAGTCGGCGCAGACGCGAGGATGCGAGGACGGGGCCAGCGATACGCATGCGCTACATCAACTGCCAGATACCGATGGCGACCAGCAACGCGGCCACGAACAGCCAGCCCAGCCACTCGATGTAGCGGCGCAGCGTGGGCGCAATGCGGGGCCCCGCCCAAGCCACCAGGCCGGAGACGAGAAAGAAGCGGGAGCCGCGACCAACAAAGGACGCGACCACGAAACCCAACGGATTCATCGTCAAGGCCCCGGCGGCGATGGTGAACACCTTGTAGGGGATCGGCGAGAAGCCGGCCACCAGCACCGCCCAGAAGCCCCACTCGGCGAACCAGTCGCGGGCCCGGTCGAACCCCTCGGCGTAATGCGACTCGGCCAGCCAGGGCTCGATCGCCTCGATCGCCCAGAAGCCGATCAGGTAGCCCAGCACCCCACCGAGCACGCTGCCGAGCGTCGCGATCAGGGCGAATCCCCACCAGCAGCGCGGCCGCGCCAGCGCCATCGGCATGAGCATCACGTCCGGCGGGATGGGGAAGAACGAGGATTCCGCGAAGCTCAACGCGCCAAGCAACGCCGGCCCCCGGCGATGGGCCGACCAGGCCAGGACACGGTCATACAGGGGGCCGAACAGCCTCATGGACACCTCGGGTCGACAGGTTGATGCGCCGGGACGATGCGGTTGGTCATGCAAGCGAACCCGGCAGGAGTGGCACGAACGACACCAGATCGTACCAGCGCGTCTGGTACTCGTTGTCGGCCAGTCGAGTGATCACGGTCAGCTTCTGCCCCCCGCCCTGCGCACCGACCGGGATCACCAGCCGCCCCCCGATGGCGAGCTGCTCCTTGAGCTCCGGGGGCACGGCATCGGGTGCGGCCGTCACCACGATGGCCTCGAACGGCGCCTGCGAAGGCCAGCCCTTGAAACCATCACGATGCATGTAGCGGATATTGAGCAGCCCCAGCGCGCGATGCCGAGCCTTGGCCTGCTCGAGAAAGGCACCGATACGCTCGACGGTGAACACCGATTGGCACAGCTGGGCGAGCACCGCCGCCTGGTAGCCCGAGCCGGTGCCCACCTCCAGCACGCGCCTGAGACGCGGCTCGCCGGCCATGACCAGCTCGGTCATGCGCGCCACGATGTAGGGCTGCGACAGGGTCTGTCCCTGGCCGATGGGCAGGGAACAGTCCTCGTAGGCCCGCACGCTCTGCACCTCGTCGACAAACGCCTCACGCGGCACGGCCGCCATCGCATCGAGCACCGGCTGGGCACGAATCCCCTGCGAGACCAGCCGGTCGAGCATGGCCTGGCGCGCCCACTGGTAGTTGCGTCGAATCACGACCCCCGCCCTCAGGCCAGCCACTGCTCGACAGCCGGCATGGCCTCGTGGCGGGTCATATCGAAATGAATCGGCGTTACCGACACCCAGCCCGCCGACAGGGCGTGGAAATCCGTGCCCTCGCCGGCATCCTCTGCTTCGCCGGCCGCGCCGATCCAGACGATCTCGCGCCCGCGCGGGTCGGTGTCCTTGACCAGCTGGCCGGAGGGGTGGCGCCGACCCAGCCGCGTGGCTCGCACCCCGTGGATTTGCTCCAGCGGCGCATCGGGCACGTTGACGTTGAGCAAGGTGTAGGCCGGCAACGGGTGGTTGCCGAGCCGACGAATCAGCCACTCGACCCAGTGGGCGGCGGACTCGAGGTATTCGGGCGCGAAGGACTGGCAGGAGGCCGCGATCGCCGGCAGACCCAGTGCCCGCCCCTCGCTGGCCGCCGCGACCGTGCCGGAATACAGCACGTCGTCACCGAGGTTCGCGCCGTGGTTGATGCCGGAGACCACCAGGTCGGGCATCTCGGGCAGCAAGCCCTTGATGCCCAGGTGAACGCAATCCGAGGGCGTGCCGTCGATCACCCACAGCCGCTCCTCGAGCTGGCGCGGGCGCAACGGCCGGGAGAGCGTGAGGCTGTTCGACGCCCCGCTGCGATCTCGATCCGGCGCGACGATCGTCACCGTGGCGAAACGAGCCAGGCGTTCGGCCAGCACGTTCAGGCCGGGGGAGAGGTAACCGTCGTCGTTGCTCAACAGGATGTGCATCGATTGCTCGTCTTAGGAATGGGATAGCGACAAGGATACCGCCTGCCGGGCACCAATTCAGCAGGCACCCGCGGTTCGAAGGCGTGCAGGCCGCCCGCGGTGGAGGCTATGATGCGCGCATGAACGACGAGTCCCGCATCGATCCGGAAGATCGCGCCCTGTTCCTCGACGCCGTCGGCCCGGTCGACCCGATCGAGGACGAGCGGGTCGAGCCCGAGCGCCCGCGGGTCAGCGCCCGCCCGCGGCCCGAGGCCGACTTCGACCAGATGGTCGACGCCTTCGGCGTCAGCGACCTGGCAGACGCCCCCGAGCAGGGCGAGCAGGTGCAGTACGTCCGTCCCGGGGTGCAGAAGGCCATCCTGCGCAAGCTCAAACGCGGCGGCTACAGCGTCTCCGCCTCGCTCGACCTGCATGGACTGACCGTCGAGCAGGCGCGTCAGGAAGTCGGTGACTTTATCCGCAGCGAACGCGGCCAGATGCGTCGCTGCGTGCGTATCGTTCATGGCAAGGGCTACCGTTCGGCCGACGGCCAGCCGGTCTTGAAGACCCTGCTCAATCGCTGGCTACCCCAGCGCGACGACGTGGTCGCCTTCTGCTCGGCGCCACCGCACGACGGTGGCACCGGCGCACTCTACGTGCTGCTGCGGCGCCTCAGCCCGGGCGACTGACGCTCGACCGACTCCGGCTCAGTCGTCGCCGGACGGTCGGGACCGGTCGACCTGGAACGGCAGGCGCAGCAGATAGGCGCCCTCGGTACTGCGAATGCTCAGATTGGCGAGCCAGTCGCTGCGATCGGTGGTGCAGACCGGCAGGATCACCTCCGCGCGGTACTGCCCGTCGGCCAGTCGATCCAGCCGGTAGGCATTGATGCCCATGTCCATGCCGACCATCTTGAAATCGACCCGGATCTCGCCGACCGCCTTGCCGGTCTCGCCTTGCGGCACGACGCGGAACACCGCCTTTTCCAGCGGCACGACGGTTTCCGGCAGGCTAACGAGGAACGAACCCAGCCCCTCGATCGCGACCTCGCACCCCTCGCCCTTGAGCTCGCAATCGGTCGGTACCGCCACCTCGGTCAACGACCCGCTCACCGGGGTGTCGGTGGTCAGCTTGCCCGGTGCGCGCCCCCACAGGTAGGTCAGCACGCCGAGGACCAGCAGCGTGGCCACCAGCCATTTCGCCTGTTTCATGCTCATTGGGTCTCTCCTCTCTCCGCGAACCGCGCACACCAGAAGGCCGAGATCGAGGCCACGCCGAACCCGCCACGCCGCCAGATGCGCGGCAGGTCATCCGGCCCGACCCCGCCGAGCGCGTACACCGGCATGGGGGCGGCCGCCGCGAGGCCCGCGAACGCCGCCCAGCCCATGCCCGACGCCCCCGGGTGCGTTGCGGTCTCCCGCAGTGGCGAGACGGTGATCAGGTCGACGGCCAATTCGATGGCCCGTTCGAGGGTGGCGCGATCGTGTACCGCGGCGCTCACCAGGTGACCGCGCGCCTGCCTCTCCCGCACGGCGTGGGCAGACATCGAAAGCAGCCGGGCGTGGTTGAGATGCAGCCCGACACGCGGGTCCAGTCCCTCGGGCCACGGCCGGTCACCAGGCGGGTTGACCACCGGCCAGTGCCCGGCCGCCAGCACGGCCCGGGCCAATGCCGGCCACGGCAGGTCGGCGTTGGCGGCATCACCGGGCCGCAGGTTGACCAGCATCGGCGCCGGCAGTGACGGCAGGCGGGATTCGACGCCCGCCTGCCAGACAGTCACCCCGTCGGCGCCAACCGGGGGCGTAATGGCAAGGCAGCGCGGCAGGACCAGGGCGTTGACCAGGCCACGATTGGCCGGCGGCATGGCCGCCAGCCAATCGGCGCGCGCGTCACGATCGAGCGGCTCGGCCGCCAGCTGCTGTCCCTCGACCGAGCGCGGCTGTCCCGTCCAGCGGGTGACCTCGAAGCCGATCAAGCGCAGATGGCGGTCGGGGTAATCCCAGTTGAGCGTGATCACCCGCCGGGCGCGCTGCACCCGGATGCCGATTTCCTCGTCGAGCTCCCGAGCAAGTGCGTCCCGCAGCGCTTCGCCTGCCCGACGCTTGCCCCCGGGGAAGGCGCGCAACCCGGCCAGGTGCTTGCCGTCGGGGCGGACCTCGGTCCAGACGCGGCCGTCCGGCTCGCGCAGCAATCCCAGGACGATGTCGGTCCGCGGCCGGTCCATCGCGCTCAGGAGCGGTACTCGGCGTTGATCTTGACGTAGTCGTAGGAGAAGTCGCAGGTCCAGACCTGATCGACGGCCGTGCCGCGGCCGAGATCGACATGCATGGTGATCTCGGGCTCGGCCATCACGGCAGCCGCCTCGGCCTCGACGTATTCGGGGTCGCGCCCGCCGTCGACCACCACGCGCACGTCGCCCAGCCACAGGCTGACGTTGCCGACGTCGAGGTCGTCAATGCCGGCGTAACCGACCGCCGCGAGAATGCGGCCCAGATTGGGGTCGGAGGCGAACAGCGCGGTCTTGACCAGCGGGCTGTGCGCGATCGCCTTGCCCACCAGGCGGCACTCGGCCCGGTCGCGCCCGCCACTGACCTCGATGGTGACGAACTTGGTCGCCCCCTCGCCGTCACGCGCCAGGGCCTGGGCGAGAAAGACCGCCACCTCGGCGACCGCGTCACGCAGCGGCGCGTAGTTCGGGTCGTCGATGCCGGTGACCTCGAGGCTGCCCTCCCGACCGTTGGCAATCAGCATGAAGGCATCGTTGGTGGAGGTGTCGCCGTCGACGGTCACCCGGTTGAAGCTCTCCTCGGTCACCTCGTCGAGGATCGACTGCAGTACCGATTTCGGCACCCGGGCGTCGATACCCATGTAGCCGAGCATGGTGGCCATGTTGGGATGGATCATCCCCGAGCCCTTGGCGATGCCGGTGATCGTCACCGACGCCCCGCCGATCAGGCGGGTCAGCGAGCGCCCCTTGGGGATGGTGTCGGTGGTCATGATCGCCGAGGCGGCGCGCAGCCAGTTGTCCTCGACCGCCTCGGCCACCGCCTGGGGCAGCGCGTCGATGAGCTTCTCGGAGGGCAGCGTCTCCATGATCACGCCGGTGGAAAACGGCCAGACGGCCCGATCGTCGCAGCCCAGGCGATGGGCCAGCGCGTGGCAGACGGACTCGGCACGCGCCATGCCGTCGGCGCCCGTGCCGGCGTTGGCATTGCCGGTGTTGATCACCAGTGCCCTCGGGGCGACATCGCTCTCGCGCCGCTCGCGGCACATGATGACCGGCGCGGCGCAATAGCGGTTCTGGGTGAACACGCCCGCCATGGTCGCCCCCTCGGGCAACAGCATCACGGCCAGATCGTCACGGTTGGCCTTGCGCACGCCGGCCTGGGCGATACCGATGCGGATGCCGGGAATCGGACGCAGCTCCCCGGCGGCCGGGGCGGTCAATCCAACGCTCATGCCTTGCTCTCCTGACTTGCTGTGCTTTTCAGCCGCCGAAGGCCATGTTCAGCAACTGGTTGGCCGACGTGCCGTTGAGTTCGAGATTGCCCTGACGGAAATCGACGGTGGTCGCGACCACGCCGTCCTCGACGCGGACCCAGCCCTGCGCGACCAGCGGCGCGAGCTGCTCCTCGACCACGCCGACACGCTGACCACGCGCTGCCGCGGATTTTTCCAGCAGCGCAATCGGCATCTCAAGACTGCCCTCGATCACCAGGGCGCTGACCATGGCCATCCACATCATCGGATTGGGCTCGCCCTTGCTCATGCCGGCGGGCAATTCCGCGGCCAGCCGGATCTCGGTGTCACCCTCGGCGGTCGTCGCCCGCAACGGCTCGAGCGCAATCCGGGGACCGTGCTGCATCAGGGCGGGCAGTTCGGCCATCACGGCATCCGTGAATGCCTCGTCGATCGCCGCCCCTCGCGCGGCCAACGCCTGCAAGGTCTCCATGCGTTCGACCAGCGCACGCACCGCGCCGGCATCGAGCCGCTCGACCGCCAGTCGCATCTGCGCATCGCTAAACGACTCGTCCTGGATGACCGCGTCACCGACCTGGTAGTCGACCGCAAACCCCCAGCGGTCCTCCTCGCGCGCCGAGTCGAATCGCAGGACGAAGTCCTCGACCCAGCCCTGCTCGCTGTCCTGGTCGATCTCGAGGCGATCGAGCTCGAAACGCCCCTCGCTGTCCCAGACGAACCCGTCCTCGGCAACCTGGCCGGAGGCGATCAGGCGCAAGCCCTCGGAGACGACGGCCGAACCGGCCTCCACGCCCTCGGCCTCGTCGTCGATCGCCAGTCGTTCGCCCTCGAGGCGATAGTCGAAGCGGCCATCGGCCTTGGTGTCGAGCCGAATGTCGGCCCCGGAGAAATCGACCCCGTCCCGTTCGACCGACGGGATACGACCGGTCGAATGGCTCGCGCCGGTCGGGTACAGGGCCGTGGCGAGGGTGAACTCGGCATCGTCACCGAACACCTCGGCCAGCTCGTCGCGCAGCTCCGGGTCGGCCGGCTCCCAGGTCGTGTGAACGGTGGCGTAGCGCCCGTCGATGCCGGGCAGCTGGTCGATGCGATGGGTCAACATCACGCGCACCGGCTCCTGCTCCGGCAGACGCAACCACAACTCGGACTCGGCACGGGACTCGAGATAGCCACGCTGGTAGTCGGTCACCTCCAACTCCAGCGCATCACGCGTCCCCGGGAAGCGCTCGACCTCGGCCAGCGTGTTTTCCATGACGTGGCCGGTAACGAACGGCGCCGCGGCCAACACCGCCACGAGCACGACCAGCACGGCAACAATCAGACGTTTCATTCCCTGTCTCCTGAGCAGACGTTGTTACCGGCAGGCGCCCGCCGGCTTGATCAGAGCTTGCCGCAGCAGTGCTTGTACTTCTTGCCCGACCCGCAGTGACACGGATCGTTGCGACCGATCTTGGGGTTCTCGCGGCGCACCGGGCGCGTGGGGGGCTCGTTGCCGCCCTCGGCCTGCCCGGACGGACGGGCGGGTGCGGCCGGCTCCTCGGGCTCGGCGAAGGTCGACACCGACTCGTGGCGGGTGCGCAGCTGGCTCGGGTCGACGCGCGGGTTGTCGACCAGCTCATCGAGCATGGAGTTGATGTCCTCCTGCTCCATGCCCTCGGGGGCGGCGATCTGCAAGCGGGTGAGCGTGCGGACGATCTCGTAGTTCATGTCGTCGAGCATCTTGCCGAACATCTCGAACGCCTCGCGCTTGTACTCCTGCGTCGGGTTCTTCTGCGCGTAGCCGCGCAGCCCGATGCTCTGGCGCAGGTAGTCCATCGCCGCGAGATGCTCCTTCCACTGGGCATCGAGCACCTGCAGCAGCACGCCCTTCTCGAACTGGCGCATGTTGTCTTCGCCGACCAGCTTTTCCTTGGCCTCGTAGTGGCGCTGGGCGGTGTCGATGATCTTGTCGAGCAGGGTCTCGTCGTGCAGATCGTCGTCCTCGTCCAGCCACTTCTGGATCGGCAGGTCGAGGCCGAAGTCGTCCTTGAGGTGGGCGGTCAGACCCTCGATGTCCCACATCTCCTCGAGCGCACCGAACGGCACGTAGCGACGGAAGCGCTCGGCGAGCACCTCGCGTCGCATCGACTCGATGATCGGGCGGGTGTCGGTGGTTGCCATGACCGCGCGACGCTGCTCGTAGATGACCTTGCGCTGCTCGTTGGCGACGTTGTCGTAGTCGAGCAGGTGCTTGCGCATGTCGAAGTTGTGACCCTCGACCTTGCGCTGGGCGTTCTCGATCGCGCGCGAGACCCAGGGGTGCTCGATGGCCTCGCCCGGCTTCATGCCGAGCCGCTTCATCAACCCGGAGACGCGATCGGACGCGAACACCCGCATCAGGCTGTCCTCGAGCGACAGGAAGAAGCGGGTCGAACCCGGATCCCCCTGACGACCGGCACGGCCGCGCAACTGGTTGTCGATCCGGCGCGATTCGTGACGCTCGGTGCCCACGACGTGCAGGCCACCGGATTCCAGCACCTGCTCGTGGCGCTTTTCCCACTCGCGACGCACGCGGTCGCGCTCCTCGTCGGAGGCGTCCGGGCCGAGCTCGAGCAGTTCCTGCTCCAGATTGCCGCCCAGCACGATGTCGGTGCCGCGGCCAGCCATGTTGGTGGCGATGGTCACGGCACCGGGTCGACCGGCCTCGGCGATGATCTCGGCCTCACTCATGTGGTTCTTGGCGTTGAGCACGTTGTGCGGCACGCCGGCCTTCTGCAGTGCCTCGGAGACAAGCTCGGAGGCCTCGATCGAGGCGGTGCCGACCAGCGTGGGCTGCCCGCGTTCGCGCGCGGCCTGCACGTCCTTGGTGATGGCCTCGAACTTCTCCTGCGCGGTGAGGAAGACGAGATCGCCATGGTCGATGCGCTGAATCGGACGGTTGGTCGGGATCTGCACCACGTCCAGGCCGTAGATCTCGCCCAGCTCGCGCGCCTCGGTCTCGGCGGTACCGGTCATGCCGGCCAGCTTCGGGTACAGGCGGAAGTAGTTCTGGAAGGTGATCGAGGCGAGCGTCTGGTTCTCGGGCTTGATCGTCACGCCCTCCTTCGCCTCGATGGCCTGGTGCAGGCCCTCGGACCAGCGCCGCCCGGCCAGCGTGCGGCCGGTGAACTCGTCGACGATGATCACGTCGTCACCCTTGACGATGTAGTCGACGTTGCGCTTGTAGATCGCGTGCGCCCGCAGCGCCGAGGTCAGGTGCGAGAGGAGCATGATGTTGTGCGAATCGTAGAGCGACTCGCCTTCCTCCAGCAGCCCGGCCTGGACCAGCAGTTCCTCGGCCTTGTCGAAGCCCTGCTCGGTGAGGAAGACCTGCTTGTTCTTCTCGTCGACGGTGAAGTCGCCGCGCTCCTCGTCGGTCAGCGGCGGCTCGTCGTCCTTGGGCTCTTCGCGCGCCTGACGCTTGAGCTCGGGGATCAGGCCGTTGATGGTGTGATAGGTCGCCGAGGAATCGGCCGCGGGGCCGGAGATGATCAACGGGGTGCGCGCCTCGTCGATCAGGATCGAATCGACCTCGTCGACGATCGCGTAGACCGGATCGCGCTGCATGATCTGCTCGGACGAGAACGCCATGTTGTCGCGCAGGTAATCGAAGCCGAGCTCGTTGTTGGTGGCGTAGGTGACGTCACACTGATAGGCATCGCGCTTGGCGCGTGCATCCATCCCCGGCACCACCGTCCCAACGGTCAGCCCCAGCGCGGTGTAGATGCGCCCCATCCACTCGGCGTCACGCTTGGCGAGGTAGTCGTT
Source organism: Guyparkeria hydrothermalis (assembly GCF_023555375.1). Classification (GTDB taxonomy): domain Bacteria; phylum Pseudomonadota; class Gammaproteobacteria; order Halothiobacillales; family Halothiobacillaceae; genus Guyparkeria; species Guyparkeria hydrothermalis. The sequence continues at coordinate 449,797 of NZ_JAJSEE010000002.1, read as the reverse complement.
GACCGTGACGACGTGCACGCCCTTTTTGGTGATCGCGTTGAGGTAGACGGCGAGCGTCGCGACCAGGGTCTTGCCCTCGCCGGTCTTCATCTCGGCGACCTTGCCCTCGTGCAGGACCATGCCACCGATCAGCTGGACGTCGAAGTGCCGCATGCCCATCACGCGGCGGCTCATCTCCCGGCAGACCGCGAAGGCCTCGGGCAGCAGCGAATCGAGGCTCTCGCCGTCGGACCAGCGCTGGTGGAATTCCTCGGTGCGTCCCTTCAGCTCCTCGTCGGACAGGGCCTGCGTCGCCTCCTCGAGGGCGTTGATCTCCGTGACGCGTTTCCTGAGCTTCTTGACCTGACGGTCATTGCGCGTACCGAAAACCTTGGCTGCAAACGATGCAATCATGTCCTATCCCATGTTTCGACAAACCGCGCCGAGCCGGCGCGCGAAAAGTGAGGAACCGACGGGGTCGGCAGGGCCGGATGACCGGCCGAAAAGGCGGCCGCTCGGCGGTCGGTCCGACGAGAAAAATCACCGGACCGGGACCGCGCGCAGAACCCGAACGATTCCTTGGCAAATGCGCTGAATCTTACGGCAGATGCGTGGATAATGATAGGCGGCGGGCCGTTGCTGGCGCCCGTCACAACCCCGTCACGAAGGCCGCGCGATGAATCTCGAACGCTACCGCCTGAACAACCCCGCCCTGGCCGGCATTCTCGACCGGGTCGCGCTCATCCGGGCCTACCAGGCCATCATCGATGGCCTGGTCTCCGGGCGCTCGGGTCAGGCGGTACAGGTCATCAACGTCGATGAACACACCCTGACGCTGGGCGTGGGCAGTGCCGCGATGGCAAGCCGGATGCGTTTCGAGGCCCCCGACCTGTTGGCCCGCCTGCATCGCGCGCTCGACGCGCATCCCGGCGCCCCCCGGCCAGCCTCGATCCGGGTGCGCGTGGCCCCGGCCAACGCCCCGACGCGACGTGAACGCCCCCGGGTCGAGCGCGAGCCGTCACGCACCGGCAGCCAGGCCCTGGACGTGCTTGCCTCGGTGCACGAAGGCGAGGAGCTCGCCCGCGCGCTGCAGCGTCTGTCCCGCGCCATCAACCCCGACGACGCGAACCACTGACCCGCCGAACGACGGGGCCGAAAAGCCGGAGCCTGGCGACCCCGTCGAAACGACTCAATCGCGTCGACAGTCGGCGCTCAGCAGGATCACCCCGCCGCACGGCAACCACGCCGGCCAGTGTCGCTCCAGCCAGCGGGCGAAGCGACCACCGCCCGGCAGGACGATCGCGGTTTGCACGCGTATGCGCGCAACCGGCAAGCCCTCGAACAGTCGCCGGGCGTCGGCCGGTGTGTACCAGCGTGCCCCGGCGTAACCGCCACGACCGCCATCCCAGCCCTTCTGACACCAGAGCAGGCTGTTGCGGTTGAGCACCCCGATGACCACCCGGCGGCGCGCGACACGGACCATCTCGGCCACCGCCGCGGCGTCCTCGTCGATGAAGTCGAGCACCGTAATCGCCGTAACCAGGTCGACGGCCTTGTCGGCATGCGGCAGGGCCCGGGCATCGGCGCGCTCGTAGCAGGCACCCGTTCGATCCTGGTCACGGGCATACGCCAACCAGTCGGCATCGATGTCCGCGCCGACCACCAACCCGTCGATCGACGCGCCCAGCGCCCGGGTGAAGAAACCGGTGCCGCAACCGACGTCGAGCAACGACTCCCCCGACCGGGGCGAGAGACAACCCCGGATCAGGGCCGTCTCGCGCTCACCGATCCACTGCCCGTGACCGGATCGATACCACTGGTCGTAGTCGGCGGCATTCACGGCACACCCCCTCCGGTCGCGACGGCAGCCGGGTCGATCAGATCGCCTGGCGATCGAATGCCGAGGGATTGAGTCGTTGCGGCAATCGCCCGTTGCGTACCAGCCCCTCGATCCGGGTGAATACCTCGGCGCGCCCGAAGGGCTTTTTCATGAAGTCGTCCGACCCGAGCCGGTCGAGCACCATGCGGGCCATCGACTGCTCGTCGCCACTGATCATGATCACGGGCACGTCCGCGGTCGCCGGGTCCTGGCGCAGTCGGCGCAGGGCGGCAAAGCCGTTCATGCCGGGCAATAGGATATCGAGGAAGATCAGGTCGGGCGGGTACTGGCGGGCGAGTTCCAGGCCGGTCTCGGCATCGCCGGCGACGATCGGCTCGAACTCGTTCTGGCTGAGCATCCGGCTGAGTATCTTGACCACCGTCTTGGAATCATCGATGACCAGGATGCGCAGACCGCGCGAGGCCTCGTAACGACGACCGCGACGACGGTCCGCAGACTTGGTACGCAGCCCCAGCAGGCTGCCCAGGCGAGGCATGTAGCCCATGGCACTTCTCCTTGTGGTTGGTTGCTACCGCCGGTCTTCCCGACCGGCGAGCGTTCGACGATCCTGTCGATACAAATCGCGAGGTAGTTTTACCCAAGCGGCCGCCCCTGTCCACCGGGCGACCGCATCCGGCCGGGGCAAAAAAGAAGACCCGGCATCAGCCGGGTCTCGTCGGTCGCACTTCACGCCCTGATTTGCGTGGCCCTGGTTTGCGTCGCGCTGGTTTCGGCCAACGTGGCCTCACTCAGCAATCTGTGCCGCCGGGCGGGAGAACGACACCGGGGGCGGCTCCTCGTTCTCGAAGGTGACCACCTCGTAGGCCGACTCCCGGGCCAGCAGCGCGCGCAGCAGCTGGTTGTTCAGCGCATGGCCCGACTTGTGGCCGGTGAAGCTGCCGATCACGCTGCAGCCGAGCAGGTAGAGATCGCCGATGGCATCGAGGATCTTGTGCTTGACGAACTCGTCGCCGTAACGCAGGCCGTCCTCGTTGAGGATGTGCTCCTCGCCGACCACGATGGCGTTGTCGACCGAGCCGCCCAGCGCCAGGTTGCGCGAGCGCATCATCTCGAGATCGCTCATGAAACCGAAGGTCCGCGCCCGGGCGACTTCCTTGACGAAGCTGGTCGAGGAGAAGTCGATTTCCGCCAGGCGAGCGGACTTGTCCAGCACCGGATGGTTGAAGTCGATCGACATGGCCACGCGGAACCCCTCGTGCGGATCAAAGCGCACCCAGCGGTCACCGTCGACCACCTCCACCGGCTCGAGGATGCGGATGAATCGCTTGTGGGCGTCCTGCTCCTCGATGCCCGCCGACTGGATCAGGAAGACGAACGGACTGGCGCTGCCGTCCATGATCGGCATTTCCGGGCCGTCGATCTCGACCACGCAGTTATCGATCCCCAGACCGGCCAGCGCCGACATCAGGTGCTCGACGGTGGAAATCTTGACGCCATCCTTGACCAGCGTCGTCGACAGCTGGGTTTCACCAACATTGAAGGCGTGACCCGGGATCGTCGCATCGTTGCCGAGATCGACCCGGTGAAAGACGATGCCGCTGTCCACGGGCGCCGGGCGCAGCGTCAGGCGGACCTGCTCGCCGGTGTGCAGACCGATCCCCGTGGCGCGGATGGTGTTTCGAAGTGTGCGTTGCTGAACCAAGATCGTGAGAACCCAAGCCGGTAAATCGGATAATTATCGCACGCTTGTGATGGGATAAAAACCGTGCGGGTCACGGCGTGACCAGCGGTCCGACGGGGGCGCAAAAAAGAACCCCGGCATGGCCGGGGTCTCGGTTACGTCACGCACCCGTCGACGGGTCTGACTGTCAGGCGAGCAGCCGGTTCAATCGACTGACGAAGTCGGCCGAATCGGCTAGCTTGCCGCCTTCGGCGAGCATCGCCTGCCCGTAAAGCACGTGCGCGAGGTCGGCGAAGCGCGCCTCGTCGGACTCGCCCTCGGCCTGCTGGAGCAGCCGGTGGTCGGGATTGATCTCGAGGATCGGCTTGGTCTCGGGCATCGCTTGCCCGGCCTGCTCGAGGATGCGCTGCAGGTGCAGGCTGACGTCGCCCTCGTCGGTCACCAGGCACGCCGGGGATTCGACCAGGCGACGCGAGCGGCGCACGTCCTTCACTTCCTCGCCCAGGGTGTCCTTGAGTCGCTTGATCAGCGCCTCGTGCTCCCGCTTCTCCTCCTCGGACTCGTCCTCGTCTTCCTCGTCGACGTCGATCTTGGCCTTGGTGACCGACTTGAGAGTCTTGCCGTCGAACTCGGTCAGGTGGGCCATCACCCACTCATCGACGCGGTCGGAGAGCAGCAGCACCTCGATGCCCTTCTTGCGGAAGATCTCCAGGTGCGGCGAGGCAAGTGCGGCCTGGTAGGAGTCGGCGATGATGTAGTAGATCTCGTCCTGGTCCTCGGGCATGCGCTCGATGTAGTCGGCCAACGAGACCGTCTCCGCGTCACTCGCACCCTCGTCCTGCCCCTTGGTGGAGGCGAAGCGCAGCAGGCCGGCGATCTTCTCCTTGTTGGCGACGTCCTCGCCGACGCCCTCCTTCAAGACGCGGCCGAAGGTCTGCCAGAAGTCGGCGTACTTCTCGGGCTCGTTCTTGGCCATCTTCTCGAGCAGCGAGAGCACGCGCTTAACCGAACCGGAACGGATGGTGTCGAGCACGCGGTTGGACTGCAGGATCTCGCGCGAGACGTTCAGCGGCAGATCGGCCGAGTCGATCACACCACGGACGAAGCGCAGGTAGCGCGGCATCAGCTTGTCGGCGTCGTCCATGATGAACACGCGCTTGACGTACAGCTTGACGCCATGGCTCTGCTCGGGCTCGAACAGGTCGAACGGCGCGCGCTTGGGGACGTAAAGCAAGGAGGTGTATTCGACCTTGCCCTCGACCTGGTTGTGCGCCCAGGCGAGCGGCGGCTCCCAGTCGTGGGAGACGTGCTTGTAGAACTCGGTGTACTCCTCGTCCGTGATCTCGCTCTTCGGCCGGGTCCAGAGCGCATTGGCGTCGTTGACCGTCTCCCAGCGCCCCGGGATCTCGGTCTCGTTGCCGTCCTCGTCCGTGTCGGTCTTGGGTGGCACCCACATCTGCACCGGGAAGTTGATGTGATCCGAGTACTTGCGGATCACCGAGCGCAGGCGGAAGTCGTCGGCGAATTCCTGCTGGTCCTCGCGCAGGTGCAGCACGATGCGGGTGCCCCGCTCGGGCTTGTCGACCGTCTCGATGGTGTATTCGCCCTCGCCGGTGGAGGTCCAGCGCACGCCGTGCTCGGCACCGACGCCGGCGCGGCGGGTGATCAGCTCGACGTGGTCGGCGACGATGAAGGCCGAGTAGAAGCCCACGCCGAACTGGCCGATCTGGTTTGCATCCTTCTGCTTGTCCGCCTCGAGCTGCTCGAGGAAGGCCTTGGTGCCCGAGTGGGCGATGGTGCCGATGTGCTCGACCACTTCCTCGTGGTTCATGCCGATGCCGTTGTCATCGATGGTGACGGTCTTCTTCTCGGCATCGAAGGAGACCCGCACGCGCAGGTCCTTGTCGTCCTCGTAGAGGCCGTCATCGGCCAACGCCTCGAAACGCAGCTTGTCGCAGGCATCCGAGGCATTCGAGATCAGCTCGCGGAGAAAGACCTCGGGATTGGAGTACAGCGAGTGGATCATCAGACGAAGCAGCTGCTTCACCTCGGTCTGGAAGGCATGCGTCTGGGCTTGACTCATGGAAGCGGTTCTCCGTGTTGTCGCTCGGTTTCGAATACGGCGGACGGTCGCACCAGGCGGTCGCCGTCAACGCGGTGGAGATAGGGACGTCGGGCGGGATTTCAAGGCCATCGCGGTGACCCACTCGGACGAACGCAGCTCAGTAGACGATCCGCATGGGCAGACCGCAGGCATCGCGCGGCGGGTCGCTCGGCAGGCAGGCGCCCGCACCGGCCGCGTGTCGACGCGCACTCCAGAGCACGGCAAAGGCATCGAGCATGTCGTCCTCCTTCACCCGGGTGCCGGCCAGCTGGGTCACGGCCGAGTCGATCGCCGGCGAGCCGAAGGCCTCGGCGATCAATGCCCGACGGCGATAGATGCCTTCGATACGGTGCTTGGAAGCCGGCAGCGGTTCGCCCCGGTTCATGGCGAGGAAGGAAAGCTCGGGGTGCACCTCGACCACACGCTCGCGCCAGGCGAGGTCACGGCTCAACAGCTCGTCGAGTTCGCGAACCTTCGCGAAGAGGTTCCAGGCCTGCGCGGACACGCCCTTTCCACCCGATTGCCGGGAGAGCGAAGAGGCCTCGGCGTGCGTGGTGGCCGCCAGGGCCGGGCGCAACGGGGCGGGAAAGACCGATGAGCCCCTCGCGCCGAGCAATCCCCTCGCCTCTCGGTCGCATGCGCGCGGCTCGTCGTCCGACAAGCCGATCGGCATGTCGATGCCCACCCGGCGCAAGTCGGCAAACTTGCCCAGCAGGTCATCGAGGCGCGGGGCGACCAGCGCACGCACCGTTGACGTGGAGCCCCTTTCATCGACCTGCTCCTCTACCTGGGCGATTGCCACCCACCCGCCGGGGCAACCGTCGATCCCGACGATCCACTGCTCACTCATGGCTTCTCCGGTCGACGCAGGCCGCTTTTACCACGCCTGAAAAAGCGAAACCCCCGTCACCGATGGTGCGGGGGTTTCTGGTCAGCCCTGGGGCTGGGTCGGCCGAAACGGTCAGCCCAGACGCTCGCGGATACGAGCGGCCTTGCCGGTACGACCACGCAGGTAGTACAGCTTGGCGCGACGGACGTCGCCGCGACGCTTGACCGTGATCGAGGCGATCTGCGGGCTGTAGGTCTGGAAGACACGCTCCAGGCCCTCGCCGTAGGAGATCTTGCGCAGGGTGAACGAGGAGTTCAGGCCGCGGTTGCGCTTGGCAATCACGACACCCTCGAACGCCTGCAGACGCTCACGGTCACCCTCGGTTACCCGAACGTCGACGGAAACCGTGTCGCCGGGGCCGAACTCCGGCACCTCGCGGGTCATTTGATCGGCTTCGATTTTCTTGATGATCTCGCTCATTTTCCGCCACCTGTTATCAATCGCGTGTCTGTTGGCCGGGGTCGTCATCGCTGCCCGCGAGCCAGTGTCTTTCCAGTGCCGCCCGCTCGTTGTCGGTCGGCCCGTGTTGCAAAAATAGGTCCGGTCGCCGCCGGGCCGTGGTCATCAGGGCCTGCTCGGCCCGCCACTCGGCAATCCGCCGGTGATCGCCGCTGGAGAGCACCGCCGGCACCCCGCGGCCCTCCCACTCCGGCGGCCGCGTGTAGTGCGGGTGATCCAGCCGGTCGGCCTCGAACGAGTCCTCGACCACCGACTGCGCGTCCCCGACCACGTCGGGCAGGCGACGGGCGATCGCATCGACCACCACCATTGCCGCCAGCTCGCCCCCGGAGAGCACCAGGTCGCCGAGGGAGTACTCGACGTCCACCCGGGAGTCGAGTATCCGCTGATCGAAGCCCTCGTAGCGGCCACAGACCAGCACCAGTGGCTGTTCCCTCTCGGCCCAGTCGGCGATCACGTGACGATCGAGCCGCTGCCCCTGGGGCGAGAGCGCCACGACCAGCGGCCGCGCCGCGTCGGTCTCGGCCACCGCCGCGTCGATCGCCCCACTGATCGGGCCAGGCTGCAACAGCATGCCCGGCCCGCCGCCGAATGGACGATCGTCGACCCGACGGTTGCGATCGGTCGACCAGTCGCGCGGGTTGTAACCCGCCACGGTCAGCCTTTCCTTCTCGATCGCGGAGCGGACCATGCCGCAGCGGTTCCCCGCGTCCACCAGTTCGGGGAACAGGGTCACCACCGAAATCCGCATCAGAAGTCGGGGTCCCAGTCGACCTCGATCCGACGCTCGTCGAGGTCGACCGCGTGGATGACCTCGTCGGGGAGAAAGGGAATCAATCGTTCCCGATCCCCCTGGACGACCAGCACGTCGTTCGCGCCGGTCTCCATCATGTCCTTCACCTCACCCAGCACCTGGCCGGAGAGGTGCACCACCTCGCAACCGATCAGGTCGCGCCAGTAGTACTCGTTCGGGCCGGCCGGCGGCAGTGCCTCGCGGTCGACCACCACCTCGGCCCGTCCCAGCGTCTCGACCGCCGTGCGGTCGTCGAAGCCGGCGATCTTGACGGTCACGCCCTTGGGGTGGACCGTCAGCTTCTCGAACTGCGCCGGGCGCGTCTCGCCGCGCTCGGTGCGCAGGGTGACGTCACGGTACCGCTTGATGTTCTCGATCGGTCGAGTGAACACCTGCAGCCACACCCAGCCCTTGATCCCGTAGGGACGACCGAGCTGGGCGATGACGACCGGATCGACCGGTTCCGTCGACGCCGTCACCGCTTACTCGGCGGCAGCAGTCGCCTGCTTCTTGCTCTGGCGGACCAGGGAAGCAACGCGCTCGCTGGTCTGCGCACCGCGATCCTGCCAGAAGGCGAGGCGGTCGAGGTCCAAGCGCAGACGCTCTTCCTGACCACGGGCGACCGGGTTGAAGAACCCGAGACGCTCGACGTACGAGCCGCTGTCACGCGCGTTGCGCTTGTCGGTGACGACGACGTGGTAGAAGGGCTTCTTTTTGGCACCAGTACGAGCCAGACGAATCTTGACCATAACGCTTAACGATTCCTGTTGGAGTAGTGACTGCCAGACTGCGTCGACGACGACGCCGGCCAGCCATCTGACCGATCTCGCAGCCTCGGCAATTCACCGAGGGAAATTCAAGTGGCGCGATTTTACGGATTTTTGCGCAGAAATAAAGACCTGCGACCCACCGATTTTTCGGCGGGCGGGTCGAAACGAGGCCGGGACCGACGCTCAGGCGTCGTACGGGTCCCGCAACACGATGGTTTCCTCGCGGTCCGGCCCGGTCGAGATCAGGTCGACCGGCACGCCGGTCAGCTCCTCGATGCGGCGGATGTAGGCGCGCGCCTCGGCCGGCAGGCCGTCGACGTCCTTCACGCCGACGGTGGTCTGCGACCAGCCTGGCATCGACTCGTAGATCGGCACGCAGCGCGAGTAGGTGTCGGCCGAGAACGGCGCGCTCTCGATGCGCTGCCCCTCGATCTCATAGCCGATGCATATCCGCACCTCTTCCATGCCGTCGAGCACGTCGAGCTTGGTCAGGCACAGGCCCGAGAGGCTGTTGATCTGCACCGCCCGGCGCAGTGCCACGGCATCGAACCAGCCGCAGCGACGCGCCCGACCGGTGGTCGAGCCGAACTCGTGGCCACGCTTGGCCAGCCGCTCGCCGATCTCGTCCTCGAGCTCGGTCGGGAACGGCCCGCCGCCTACGCGCGTGGTGTAGGCCTTGGTGATGCCCAGCACGTAGTCGAGCTCCAGCGGCCCCACGCCACTGCCGGTGGAGGCCCCGCCGGCGGTGGTGTTCGAGGAGGTGACGTACGGGTAGGTGCCGTGATCGATGTCCAGCAAGGTGCCCTGGGCGCCCTCGAACATCAGGTTGCGGCCTTGCGCTCGCATCTGCGCGAGCGTGCCCGGCACGTCGCCGACCATCGGCGCGAGGATCTCGGCCTGGGCCAGCAGGCGATCGAGCGTCTGCTGGAAGTCGATCGCCTCGGCGCCGAAGTACTGGCGCAGCACGAAATTGTGGTAATCGAGCACCTCGCCCAGCTTCGCGGCCAGGCGCTCGCGGTGGAAGATGTCCTCGAGGCGGATGCCGCGCCGCGCCACCTTGTCCTCGTAGGCCGGACCGATACCGCGGCCGGTGGTGCCGATCTTCTGCTCGCCGCGGGCGTGTTCGCGCGCCTTATCGAGCGCGACGTGATGCGGCAGGATCAGCGGGCAGGCCTCGGAAAGCATCAGGCGATCGGAGGCCGGCACGCCGCGCGACTCGAGCTGCTCGATCTCCTCGATCAGCGCGTCCGGGGCCAGCACCACGCCGTTACCGATCAGGCACTTGACGCCTTCGCGCAGGATGCCCGAGGGAATCAGGTGCAGGACGGTCTTCTCGCCGTCGATCACCAGGGTGTGACCGGCGTTGTGCCCGCCCTGGAAGCGTACGACCGCGCCGACGTTCTCCGTCAGCAGGTCGACGACCTTGCCCTTGCCCTCGTCGCCCCACTGGGACCCGAGGACGACCACACTCTTACCCATGGTCCTATTCACCCGTTAGCTGCCAAGTTTGTGTTTGTCCGTCATCGACGGCGACCAGCTGCGCGGCGCCGTCGGGAATCGATTTCGTCGTGATCACGCGGTAGCCCTTGCCGCGCAGGTCGGCCACCGCCCGGTCGAGGGCCGCGTCGTTGAGGCGCGCCGGTGCGTAGACCGTCGGGCCCGCCGGCGCCTCGTCATCGTCCTCGCCCAACAGGTCGCGCAGGTCGAGCGAGAAGCCCAACGCCGGACGCGAACGGCCGAACACCTGGCCGATATCGTCGTAGCGACCGCCGCGGGCAATCTCGCGCCCCATGCGCGGCGAGTAGGCCGCGTAAACCAGCCCGGTCTGGTAGTGGTAGCCGTGCAATTCGGACAGGTCGACCAGCACCTCGCCGTCGACACGGGCATCGATGGCCTCGGCCACGGTGGCCAGGCGATCCAGCGCGGCCCGCCCCTCGGCATCCAGCAGCCCGTTCAGGCGCTGTACGGCGGACTCGAGCGTGGCCTGCCAGGGGCCGTGCAGGTCGCAGAGTGCCTCGATCGCCTCGACGAGCGATGCCTCCAGCGACCAGCCGGCGAGCGTCTGGCGAATCTCGGGCACGGCCTTGCGGGTCAGCGCGTCACGCAGCTGATCCTCGCGCGCCTCGTCGAGGCCCGCGGCGCGCACCAGCGCGCGGAAGACGCCCACGTGCCCGAGATCCAGCGTCATCTGCCGGCAGCCGCCGACCGCCAGCGCCTCGGTCATCAGCGAGATGACCTCGACGTCCGCCTCCGGGCCGTCGCTGCCGAACAGCTCGGCACCCACCTGCATCGGCGCGCGCGAGCCGCCCAGCCCGTCCGTCTTGGCACGGATCACCGTGCCGATGTAGCACAGCCGGCGCTCGTCGACCGACGGCAGGCTGTGGGCATCCATCCGCGCGACCTGCGGGGTCATGTCGGCACGCACGCCGAGCTGGCGACCGGACAGGCCGTCGGTGACCTTGAGCGTCTCGAGGTCGAGGTCCTCGCCGGTGCCGACCAACAGGGTGTCGATGAACTCCACCATCGGCGGAACGACCAGCTCGTACCCCCAGCGATCGAAGGTTTCGAGCATCCGGGTGCGAACGCGCTCAATGCGGCGTGCCTGCGCGGGCAGGACCTCGTCGATGCCGGCCGGCAGAATCCAGGGGGACTGATTGCTCATTGCTGTTGCAGGGTGTCGAGTGTGTCGTGGACGAAGGGCCGAGGCGGGACACGGCACGGGGCAAAACCCGCGTATTGTAAACGCGGCACACAAAAAACCCCAGCCCGGGCTGGGGTTCTTCTATCGGGACGGGGTGCGGACTACCCCCAGACCCAGAGCGCAAGCCCGAGCAGGAGGATCACCAACGCGATGATCCGCATGCGCGAATCCGGCGTCAGGGCGATCTGCGCGACCGCCTGGCGGTAGGTCCGCGGGCTGATGAACGGCAGCAGCGCCTCGATGATCAGCACCAGGCCGAGCACCCGCAGCAGGTCGTCCATCATGGCCGCTTACCGCGCCGGCAGCGCGGCGTCGCCCGACTCGCCCGTGCCGTTCGGCGACTCGAAATAGCGGAAGAACGGGCTGTCCGGGCTGAGCACGAAGGTGTCGCTGCCGTTGGCAAAGACCTTCTGGTAGGCCTGGATGCTGCGATAGAAGGCGAAGAATTCCTCGTCCTGGCCGAACGACTCGGCGTAGATGCGCGCCGCCTCGGCATCGCCCTCGCCTCGGATCTCGTCGGCCTCGCGCTCGGCCTCCGAGATGATCACCACGCGCTGGCGATCGGCATCGGAGGTGATGCGCTTGGCCTGCTCCTCACCGCGCGAGCGGATCGCCTTGGCCACCGTCGAGCGCTCCTTCTCCATCCGCGAGTAGACCGACTCGCGCACTTCCTGCGGCAGCTCGATGCGCATGATCCGCACGTCGACGATCTCCAGACCCAGCCCGGAGATGTCCTCGTTGGTGGTCTCGATCACGTTGCGCATGAACAGGTCGCGATCCCCGGACACCACCTCGGCGATGGTCCGGCTGGAGATCTGGCTCTTCATGCTGTCCTTGACGATCTGGTTCAGACGGCTCTCGGCCACCGACTCCTGACCGCGGGTCGCCCGGTAGAAGTCGGCCGGGTTCGTGATGCGCCACTTGATGTAGTAGTCGACGATCAGGTTCTTCTTCTCGCTGGTCAAGAACCGCTCCGGCGGCGTGGACAGCGACAGGATGCGCGTGTCGAACAGGCGCACCGAGTTCACGAACGGCAGCTTGAAGTGCAGGCCGGGCTCGAAGTCGGTCTCGACGATTTCACCCAGGCGGAACTTCACGCCCTCCTGGTATTCGGCCACCTGGAAGGTCGCGGTCGCGTAGAGGAACACGATCACGACGATGATCGGCAGCAGCAGGCGCGTCACCCAGTTCATTCGGACCCCCTGGTACGCAGACCGGAACGGTTGTTGTTGGAACTGCCCGAATTACCTTCGAACGAGGTGCTAGTCGAGAGCGACGGCACCGCCAGCGGCGCGCCACCGCGCAGGTCGGAATCCTGCATGACGTTGCCCTTGGTACCGGACGGCAGGTTCAGGATGTTGTTGGCGTTGTCCGGGTCGACCACGATCTTGTTGCCCTTGGCGTAGATCTCGCCGAGCGTGTCGATGTAGATCCGCTCGCGGATGATCGACGGGGCGATCCGGTAGGACGCCAGCAGCGCATCGAATCGCGCGGCCTCACCCTGGGCCTGGTTGATGACGCGGGACTGGTAGCCCTTTGCCTGCTCGAGGATCTGGGCGGCGTCACCACGGGCGCGCGGCACCACCTGGTTGGCGTAGGCCAGCGCCTCGTTGATGTAACGCTGCTCGTCTTCGCGGGCGCGAATGGCGTCCTCGAAGGCCGGCTGGACCGGCTCGGGCGGCTGGACGTCCTGCAGGTTGACCGAGCGGACGTTCAGGCCGGTCTGGTAGGACTCGAGCAACTCCTGCATGCGGGTGCGCACCGCGTCGACGATCTCGACCCGGCCGTCGGTCAGCACGTAGTCCATGCGGCTCGAGCCGATGACCTCGCGGATCGCGCTCTGCATGACGTCCTGCAGCGTGCCGTTGGGATCGCGGACGTTGAACAGGAACTCGACCGGATCACGCACGGTGAACTGGCTGGAGAGATCGACGTCGACGATGTTCTCGTCGTTCGTCAGCACCGTCATGCTGAGCTCGCGGTCGCGGTATTCGTCGACGTTGACGGTGATCACGTCCGAGATCGGGTACGGCGGATGCCAGTGCGGCCCCGGACCGGCGGTGCTGGTGTACTTGCCGAAGGTCAGCACGACGCCGCGCTGGCCTTCGTCGACGATGTAGATACCGGAGATCAGCCAACCGATCAGCACGATGCCGATGATCGCCAGGATCCCCTTGGACCCACCGGCATTGCCCATGCCGCCACCGCCGCCGAAGCGGTCCTTCAGGCGTCCGAGGGCATCGTCGATGTTGGGCGGCTTACCGCCCCGGCCGCGGGGATTCGACCAGGGATCTTTACCGCCACCCGGCTCGTTCCAGGCCATGGGCTTCTCCAGTGATTGCCGCCGGCGAATCCGGCGGGCAGTGGGTATGCGTGAGGTTTCGTGACATCCACCCCGCCCGACGGGCGGAAAGCAGCGCCAAAGTGTAGTGGCCGTGGCCGGACGTGGCAACCGCCGTCAGTGTCCGGGCTCGCGGTCGGCCAGGACCACCTCGAAGGGCTCGGGCGGCGCCGGCTCGGGGGCATCGAGCACCATGTCGGCCAGTGCCGGTTCCTTTTTGAGCAACTGCCCCCAGCGGGCCACCGGCAGATTGATCTCCAGGTGCCAGCCATCCTCGTCGACCGATTCCTCGAGCACGGCGCCCTCCCCCTGCAGCTGGGCGTAGAGGCGGCCGTCGGCCATGGGGATGAACAGCCGTCGCGTGACGCTGCTCGGCTCGAGTCGCTCGGCCAGGGCCTCGCGCAGCTCGTCGAGCCCGAGCGATTCCTTGGCCGACACCCAGACGCGGCTGGGCAGGCCGGCGGCATCGCGATCGACCCGCACGGCACCGTCTTCGAGCTGATCGATCTTGTTCATGACGGTCAGGCGCGGCATCTTGCCCGCGCCGATCTCCTCGAGCACGACCTCGACGTCCTCGATCTGCCGATCGCGCTCCGGCGAGGCGGCATCGACCACGTGCAGGAGCAGGTCGGCCTCCAGCGTCTCCTCGAGGGTGGAACGAAACGCGGAGACCAGCTCGTGCGGCAGGTGACGGATGAAGCCGACCGTGTCGGCGAACACCACCGTCAGTTGCGGGTTCATCTCCACCCGGCGCAGCGTGGTGTCGAGCGTGGCAAACAACTGGTCGGCGGCGAAGGACTCGGCCACGGTCAGGGCGTTGAACAGGGTGGACTTGCCGGCGTTGGTGTAGCCGACCAGGGCCACGGTGGGCACGTCCGACTGCTGACGCCCCTTGCGCCCCTCGGCCCGCTGGCGACGCACCCGCGCGATACGCTCCTTGAGCTGCTTGATGCGTCCGCCGAGCAGGCGACGGTCCATCTCGAGCTGGGTTTCACCCGGCCCGCGCAGACCGATCGACCCGCCGCGCTGGCGCTCGAGGTGGGTCCAGCCCCGCACCAGGCGCGTGGCCAGGTGGTTCAACTGGGCCAGCTCGACCTGCAGCTTGCCCTCGTGCGAGCGGGCGCGCTGGGCGAAGATGTCCAGGATCAACCCCGTCCGATCCAGGACGCGGCACTTGACCAGCCTCTCGAGGTTGCGCTCCTGGGAGGGCGAGAGCTGGGCGTTGACGATCACCAGTTCGGCCTCGTGCGCGGCGACCAGCTCGGCCAGCTCTTCGGCCTTGCCCTTGCCGATGAACAGGCGCGGGTCCGGGGTCTGACGGTTGACCGTGCTCTCGGCGAGGATCTCGGCGCCGGCCGAACTGACCAGCTCGCGGAACTCGGTCAGGTCCTCGTTGGAATCCACCGCGCGCTGCTCGACGTGCAGCAACACGGCCCGTTCACCGCCCTGGTGGCGCTCGAAGAACTCCATCGGGGTTATTCGTCGCCCCCGCCGTCACGCCCCTCGCCCTTGGGCTCGGCATCGATGGTCACCGGCCGGGTCGGCACGATGGTGCTGATCGCGTGCTTGTAGACCAGCTGGGAGACGTTGTTCTTCAGCAGCACGACGAAGTTGTCGAACGAATCGATCTGGCCCTGCAACTTGATGCCGTTGCGCAGGTAGATGGATACCGGAATGTGCTCTCGGCGCAGGGTATTGAGAAACGGTTCTTGCAGTGACTGGCTTTTGGCCATGGTGATTCCTCTTGTTGGTTATCCGGCCTCTCAGGCCGGTCGGCCGTTCTCGGCGGCCTGTGGACCCCGTTGACACGACCGCCGCGACGAGCGGGCAATGGCCGGAACGATGGGGACGCCTGTCGGCAATTCAATCAATGAGAAGTGTAGGGGGAATTATCCACCGGTGACAGACCGGCCGGTCCTGGGGCGCGCCGCCACGTCTCGCGCCCCCTTCAAGATGCCTTCCCGGCGATAAAGTTCATTATGCGTGATTCGACCCGATCGACCGCCTGGGCGTCCACCGCCTCCCAGTGCGGGGCCGAACGCAACCAGGTGCGCTGGCGCTTGGCCAACTGGCGGGTGGCCGTGATCGCCCGCTCGCGCATCGGGTCGAAGCCCCATTCGCCGGCCAGGTGTGCCCAGGCCTGCCGATAGCCGACCGCGCGCATCGAGGGCATCCCGGGGTGCAGGTCACCCCGGGCATACAGGGCCTCGACCTCGGCGAGAAAACCGGCCTCGAGCATGGCATCGAAGCGCTCGGCCACCGCCCGGCGGGTGTGCGCGGTGCTCGGCGGCCACAGCGCCACCGCCAGCAGCCGCTCGTCGGCCAACGGCGAGACCGGCGGGTGTTCCTGCTGCCAGTCGCTCAGGCTCTTGCCGGTGGCACGAAAGACCTCCAGCGCCCGGCCGATGCGCTGCGGGTCGGTCGCGTGGATGCGCGCGGCGGCCACCGGATCGACTTCGGCGAGCTGGCGATGCATGGCCGGCCAACCGCTTGCCGCCGCCTCCTCGGCCACCGCCTCGCGAATGGCCACATCGGTCGGCGGCAGGCGGGAAATCCCCTGCAGCAGCGCCTGGAAATACATCATCGTTCCGCCGACCAGCAGGGGCACGCGCCCGGCATCCCGGGCCGTGGCAATCGCGGCCAAGGCATCGCGGCAGAACTGCTCGACGCTGTAGGTCTCGGCCGGGTCGCGGATATCCACCAGCGCATGCGGGTAGCGCGCCAGCAGCCCGGCCTCCGGCTTGGCGGTGCCGATGTCCATGTCGCGATAGATCATCACCGAGTCGACCGAGATGATCGACACGGGAAGCCGGTCGGCCAGACGCATGGCCAGCGCGGTCTTGCCCGAGGCGGTCGGCCCGGCGATGGCCACGATCGGCAGCACGTTCGCGTCCACCGTCACTGCCCCCGCATGAACCAGCGATCGAGCTCCTCGATCGTCAGTCGACGCCAGGTCGGCCGACCGTGGTTGCACTGGTCACTGCGCTCGGTGCGCTCCATGTCGCGCAGCAGGGTATTCATCTCGGGGACCGTCAGACGGCGATTGGCCCGCACCGAGCCGTGACAGGCCATGGTGGAAAGGATCTCGTCGATGCGGTCGCCCACCAGCGCGCGCGGCACGTCGTCACCGGCCAGCGGCACGCGGCGCATCTCGGCGAGCATCTCGCGCACCAACGTTTCGATGTCCGCCTCGCGCAGCATCACCGGCACCTCACGCACCCGGACCCGCTCGGGCCCGATCCGATCGAGCACCACCCCGGCGGCGGCAAAGGCCTCCTGCCAGGTCTCGAAGGCCTCCGCCTCGGCGGGTGAAACCGCGATATCCACCGGCAAGAGCAACGGGGCGACCGACAGCGCCCGCTCGCGCCAACCCTGCTTGAGACGTTCGTAGGTGACCCGCTCGGCGGCGGCATGGGCGTCCACGATGATCAGCCCGTCGCGGTTGCGCGCCAGGATGTAGATCTCGCCCAGGTGGGCGATGGCATACCCCAACGGGGGGATTTCGGCATCCGCCGGCAACGGTTCGGCGACCCGGTCGCCCGCGCCCTCACCAGCCCGGCCCTGTTCGAGTAGGGAGAAGTAACCCTGTGCCGAGCGCCCGCCAAGTGATCCGCTAGACGATCGGCCGGGCGCCCCACCAGTCGCAAACGACGGCGCGGCACTGGGACCCGGCGCGCCGCCGGCGATGGGCATGGCGGACGCCATCGCTTCGCCCGCGCCCGGGGAGACGGCGCCGCCGGGGGTCGCCAGCGCCCGATGCACGGACTGGAACAGGAAGTCGTGCACCCCGCGGGCATCGCGAAAGCGCACCTCCGCCTTGGTCGGATGTACGTTGACGTCCACCGTCGCCGGGTCGAGGCGCAGCGAGAGCACGTAGGCCGGGTGTCGCGCGTGGTGCAATACGTCGCTGTAGGCGCGGCGGATCGCGTGGGCGACCAGTCGATCCCGGACCACCCGGCCGTTGACGAAGAACAGCTGCTGATCGGTCGACGCGCGGGCGTACTGGGGACTGGCGACCAGCCCCTGCAGCGCAAACCCCGAGGCGGCGGCATCGATCTCGCGCGCCTCGTCGAGAAAGCCGCGCCCGAGCACCGCGGCAATGCGCTGCTCGATCGAATCGAGGTCGACCGCCGGCAGATCGAACACCACCCGGTCGTTGTGACTCAGGCGAAACGCGACCTCGGGGTTGGCGAGCGCGAGCTTACGCAGCAGCTGGTCGACGTGGCCGAACTCGGTGCGCTCGGTGCGCAGAAACTTGCGGCGCGCGGGCACGTTGAAGAAAAGATCGCGCACGTCGACCAGCGTGCCGGGTTTCGCCGGCGTGGGGCGGGGCTCGTCGAACACGCCGGGGGCCAGCTCCCAGCCGTGCTCGTGATCGGCAGTGCGCGAGACCAGCCGCAGGCGGGAAATGGACTGGATGCTGGCCAACGCCTCGCCGCGGAAGCCGAAGCTGGCGACCGCCTCGAGATCATCGAGATCGCGGATCTTGCTGGTCGCGTGGGGCGAGATCGCCAGGGGAAGCTGCTCGGGCGGCATGCCGTGGCCGTTGTCGCGCACGGACAGCTGCTTGACCCCGCCGGCGACGACCTGCACCTCGATCCGGTCGGCACCGGCATCGAGGGCGTTTTCCACCAGTTCCTTGATCACGCTGGCCGGCCGCTCGACCACCTCGCCGGCGGCGATCTGGTTGACCAGGGACTGTGGCAGTTGGCGGATCTCGGCCATGGGGCTCCGGGCAAAGCCGCCATTGTCACCCCGTGTCTCAGCTCAAGACAAGGAGAACACCGACTCGGCCTCAGAGCATCGCGTAGCGGGTGCCTTGCGGGGCGTGCGCCGTGTAGTAGCTGTTCACGCCCTCGAGGATCGACTGGGCGATCTGGCGCTGGTAGCTCGACGAGCGCAGACGCTGCTCTTCCTGCGGATTGCTGATGAAGGCGCTCTCGACCAGGATCGAGGGGATATCCGGCGACTTGAGCACGGCAAACCCGGCCTGCTGCACGTCGTGCTTGTGCAGCTTGGCGATGTTGCCGATGCGCTGGAGCACCCGGTCGGCGAAGTCGAGACTCGATTCCAGCGTCTTGGTCTGGGCCAGGTCGAGCAGTACCGAGGCGACGTCCTCGTCGTGACCGGACAGCGACGCCCCGCCGACGAAGTCCGCGCTGTTCTCCTTGGCCGCCAGCCAACGGGCGGCCTCGGAACTGGCCCCGTTCTGGCTCAGGCAGTAGACCGAGGCCCCCTTCGCCGAGGCGAGACGGAAGGCATCGGCGTGCACGGAAATAAACAGGTCCGCCTCGTGCCGACGGGCGATCTCGGTGCGTTGGCGCAGCGGGATGAAACGGTCGTCGTCACGGGTCATCACCGGGGTCAGGCCCGGCGTGGCCGCGATCAGGTCGCGCAGCTGCAGGCCGATGTTGAGCACGATGTCCTTTTCCCGCGTGCCACGGCGGCCGATGGCGCCGGGGTCCTTGCCGCCGTGGCCGGGATCGATCGCCACGACCAGGTCGCGGAACGCGCCCGACCCGGACTGCAACGTGGACTCCTGGCGGGGGACGTCCGGGCGCTCGGCGATCACGGTATCCGCGCCGCCGCCGTGAGGCAGGTCGACCACCAGTCGGTGCGACCCGCCACCCGTGGGCGGCAGGATGATGATCTGCGGGCGGGCCCGTTTCTTGAGATCGAACACGAGGCGCAGGTCGTGGCCGTTGCGTACGCCCACGCGCAGCCCCTTGACCACCGGCGAGTCCGGCGTCGACGGCAGGGAGACATCCTTCAGCCGGGTCGAATGGATGTCGATGACCGCGCGTGCCGGGTTGTCCAGCAGCAACGTATCGAAGTCGACCGGGTTGGAAATGGCGAAGACGTAGCGGGTAAAGCCCTCGTGGCGGCCCGCCTCGACGCGGGAAACCTCGGCGGCCCGGCCGGCCAGCGCCGGACCGGCCAGGGGAAGGCCGAACGCCGCCGCGCCGGTGCCAAGCGCCATGCGCAGGAAGCGGCGGCGGTCGGCAGCAAGCAAGGCAAGCGCGTCACGGGCAGATTGGGATGAGTTGTTCATGCTCCACCTCTGGCAACACAGCCCCAAGAACGTGTCGTGCAACACGGTTCCTACAGTGTGCGCCAAAAGGGATTTTTTTCAACAATTGCAAGAAGATAGCGCGTACTTCTTAACCCGATACGAGGAGCGGGCTTACCAAATATGGCACCCGGGCCAGGAGATAAGCACAAGATGATGTGCTTTTGGCTGGCGTTGAAAAAACACCACACCCGGCGATAACGCCGACTCAATCGGCCGCAAGTCGCGCCAGCCAGGCCTCGCCCAGCGGGGTCGCCGCCCGGCAGACAAGATCACGTCGGTCCGGACGACTCGCCTCACCCGACAGCGATAGCTCGAGGTCCGCCTCGAGCTCGCCGACGGCCTGGCTGAGCCACTCGACCAGGAACAGCGCCTGGTCCGCCTCGTCGCGCACGCCGAGGTAGTCGAGCTCCTCGGGGTCGGCCAGCCGGTAGAGATCGAGATGCAGCACGCGGCCGGGTCCCCCCGGCGGCGCGGTCACGTCGTAGGGCTCGACCAGCGTGTAGGTGGGGCTGCGAATGGTGCCGCTCACCCCCAGCGCACGCAGGAACGCCCGGGCGAAGGTGGACTTGCCCGCGCCCAGCTCGCCGCGCAGTGACAACAGGCCCGCCGCGGGCGCCACCGCGGCCAGGCGCGCGGCAAATGCCTCGACCGCCGCTTGATCGAGCGCGTGGTGGCGTTGCTCGGCCATGGACGCCGTCATTGTCCGCCCTGCCCCGGTGGCGCGCCATTCGCGCAGCGGGCCCGGCGCCAGCCCGACCCGGGCGACACGATGCGCCCCTGCTCGCCCGAGCGGCCGTTGAGGCGGTCGCGGATTGCGCCGAACAGGTCACTGGCGGCCATGCCCCACTCGCCGTGCGCCTCGGCCTCGACCTCGCCCGCTTCGGCGTGCAGGCAGACCGCGAGCTCCATCGCGGCAAACCGCGACAGTCCCATGCCCAGCAGGGCACCGAGCAGGCCGGCCAGCACGTCACCGGTGCCCGCCGTCGCCAACGCGGCACTGCCCCGTTGGCACACCGCAAGGCGATCGCCATCGGCCAGCACGCTGCCGGCCCCCTTCAGCACCACCGCGCAGCCGAGTCGCTCGGCAATCGAGCGCGCTGCCCCGAGGCGGTCGGTGTTGATGGCGGCGGTATCGCACTCGAGCAGCATGGCCGCCTCGCCCGGGTGCGGCGTGATCACCGCCCCCCGGTCACGCAACGAATTCGGTCCCAACAGGCGCAGGGCATCGGCATCCACCACCAGCGGCAAGGGGCAGTCGCGCAGCGCACGCCAGACGGTCATCGCCCAGCCGTCACGCCCCAGCCCGGGCCCGACCACGATACTGGTCGCCATCGAGGCCAGGCGCAGCAGGTCATGGGCGCTGTCGACGCCATGCACGATCAACTCGGGCCGGCCGATGTTGAGCGTGGCGGCATGATCGGGATGGGTGGCGACGATCACCTTGCCGGCCCCGGCACGCAGGGCCGCCTCGGCGGCCAACCGGGCGGCGCCGGGCATGCCGCGGTTGCCGGCGGCGACCAGCACGGTGCCGAAACGCCCCTTGTGCCCATCGGCCGAGCGCGGGGCAAGGTGAACGCCACCCGCCAGCAGGTCGAGCGGGATCTCGTCGGCCGGCTCGGGGGCGTGACCGAGATCGGCCAGTACCCGCTCGCCACAGACTGCCACGGCCGGGCCGGTGCTCAGGCCACGCTTGATGCCGAGGAAGGTCACCGTGCAGTCGGCCCCCAGGGTTCGCGGATCGACCGCGCCGCGGTCGGCATCGACACCCGAGGGCAGATCGACGGCCAGCAGGCCCGGACGCTCGTCCCGCGAGTCGGTCACGGCCGCCACGCGCTCGAGGAAATCGGCCGGCGCGCCCTCGATGGCCCGATCGAGACCGATGCCGAACAGGGCGTCGACGACCACGTCGGCCGCGCGCAGCGCCTCGTCGATAGCGGTCGGTTCGGTCCGCACCTCGATGCCGGGGACGGCCGTCGAGAGCGCCGACCAGGCATGCGCTGCACTGCCGTGAAAGCCTGGTTGCTGCCAGCCGAGCAGATCAACCATCAGGCCGGCCTCTCGCGCCAGCCGGGCGATCACCAGCCCATCGCCGCCGTTCTGCCCCGGCCCGACCAGCACGGCCAGGTGCCGGGCGGCTGGCCAGCGGCCGCGCAGCTCGGCAAACACCGCGCCACCGGCACGCTCCATCAGGCCATAGGCATCCACCCCGCCGGCGAACAGGGCTCGTTCATGCGCCTGGATGGCCACCACCGACCAGGCACGCGTCAGGCCCGGGTCGGCGTCGGGACGAATGATCCGAGGGGTGGCAGTCACGTGACGCTCCGTCCCGATCAGCCGAGGATGTCCGGGCGCGGCAGGAAACCGAGGGCATCGAAGGCGCGCTGCAGGGTCGGCCGGGCACGCTCGGCGGCGCGCTCGGCGCCCTTGGCGAGGATGGCATCCAGCCCGGCCTCGTCGGCACGGATCTCGCGGTAGCGCGCGGTGATCGGCTCAAGGTGGGCGATCACCGCCTCGCCGGTCTCGACCTTGAGCTTGCCGTAGCCCTCGCCGGCCAGGCGGCTCTCGATCGACTCGATCGACTCGTCGCCGAAGATCGACAAGAGCGTCATCAGGTTGGACACGCCCGGCTTGTTCTCGGGGTCGAAGCGGATCTCCATGTCCGAGTCGGTCACTGCCTTCTTGAATTTCTTGAGGATCTTCTTCGGCTCGTCGAGCAGGGCCACGTAACTGGCCTCGCTGGGATCGGACTTCGACATCTTCGCGGTCGGGTCCTGCAGCGACATCACGCGCGCGCCCGCCTTGGGGATGAACGGCTCGGGCACGGTGAAGATGTCGCCGTAGAGCTTGTTGAAGCGCATGGCCAGATCACGGGTGAGCTCGAGGTGCTGTTTCTGGTCGGCGCCGACCGGCACGTGCGTGGCCTGGTAGAGCAGGATGTCGGCGGCCATCAGCACGGGGTAGTCGAACAGGCCGGCGTTGATGTTGGCCTGGTGGCGCTGCGACTTGTCCTTGAACTGGGTCATGCGCTCGAGCTCGCCCATGTAGGTGTAGCAGTTGAGCACCCAGCCGAGCTCGGCGTGCGCCGGGACGTGCGACTGGACGAACAGGGTGCTCTTGTCCGGGTCGAGCCCGCAGGCGAGATACAGGGCGAGGAAGTCGTAGCAGCGCGAGCGGAACTCGGCCGGGTCCTGGCGCACGGTGATCGCGTGCAGGTCGACCAGCATGAACAGCGCGTCGTGCGTGTCCTGCATGTTGACCCAGTTGCGGATCGCGCCGACGTAGTGGCTGATCAGCAGTTGCCCGGAAGGCTGGATGCCGGAGAGCACCACCGGCGGCTTGTCGTTCTTGGACATAGGTTGCGGGTTCTTCAGGCTGATGAACGGATGGATTGAGCCGGGTCGATCCGGTACGCCACGGGTCGGCATGCGGCGCCCTCCCGGGCAAGGCGGCTCATCATAGCAAAGGCCCGCGGCGGGTCATCCCGGCCCGCTCCTGCTATACAGGAGGGAAAGCCACCCGGGGATGCCCAGACGATGCCGGCGATTCTCTTCGACATGGACGGCGTGCTCTACGTCGGCGACCGCCCCATCGACGGGGCGGCCGAGACGCTGGCGTGGTGCCGTCGACACGCCATTCCGTTCCGGTTCGTCACCAACACCACCTCTCGACCCCGCGCGGCCCTGGTCGACAAGCTCGACGCAATGGGCATCGAGGCCCGGGCAGACGAGATCATCACGCCACCGGTCGCCGCCCGCCAGTGGCTGTCACGACACGTCGACGGGCCGGTCGGCCTGTTCGTCCCCGAGGCCACCCGGGCGGAGTTCGCCGATTGCATCCCCGCCTCTCCCCACGACCAGCGCGTTGCGGCCATCGTGCTGGGCGATCTGGGCGAGGGATGGGACTTCGCCACCTACAATCGCGCCTTCCGCTGGCTCAAGCAAAATCCGGACGCGCCACTGGTCGCGCTCGGCCTGACCCGATTCTGGGAGGCCGAGGACGGCCCACGTCTCGACGTCGGCCCGTTCGTGCGCGGGCTCGAGTACGCCATCGGACGCGAGGCGATCGTGCTGGGCAAGCCCAGCGCGGCGTTCTTCCAACGGGCCGTAGAGCAACTGGGGGTGCCCGCCGAACAGACCCTGATGATCGGTGACGACATCGTCGGCGACATCGGCGGCGCCCAAGGCGCCGGCCTGCGGGCACTCCTGGTCCGCACCGGCAAGTTCCGCCCGACGGATCTCGACGGCGATATCTCGGCCGACGGGGTGATCGATTCGATCGCCGACCTGCCGACCTGGTGGGAGCGCGAGTCGCCGCCATGACCACCGACCAGGGCCTGCTGTTCGCCATCCTGGGGCTGACGCTCGCGGGATTCGCCTGGGGGCGGCTGCGCTACGACGTGGTCGCCCTGCTCGCCCTGCTGGCGACCGGACTGACCGGGCTGGTGCCGCCCGCGGCCATGTTCAGCGGGCTGTCGCACCCGGCGGTGATCACCGTGGCGGCGGTGCTGATCCTCAGCCGCGCCCTGATCAACGCCGGGGTGATCGACGTGCTCGCGCGCCGGCTGACGCGGGTGGGTGACCGCCCCATGGCCCAGGTAATCACCCTGACCGGGGTGGTCGCGCTGAGCTCGGCGTTCATCAACAACGTCGGCGCGCTGGCGCTGTTCATGCCGGTAGCCGTCTGGATGGCACGGCATGCCGGCCGCTCGCCGTCGTTCCTGCTCATGCCCCTGGCCTTCGGCTCGCTGCTCGGTGGTACGCTCACCCTGATCGGCACGCCGCCGAACATCATCATCGCCACCTACCGGGTTGACACCGGCGCACCGGCCTTCGGCATGTTCGACTTCCTGCCGGTGGGGCTGGCCATCACGCTCGCGGGCATCGCCTTCATCGCCCTGGTCGGTTGGCGGCTGACGCCCTGTCGCAGCCAGTCGGCCGACAACGGCGAGTTGTTCGAGATCGAGAACTACCTGACGGAGGTGCGCGTGCCCGAATCAAGCAGCTACGCCGGGCGCAGCGTGCACGAACTGATCGACTCGGTCGCCGAGGAGACCGACGTGATGGTGACCGCCCTGCTGCGCGAGGGCGAGCGCCGACGGATGCCCTCGACCTACGAGGTGCTCCGGCCCGGCGACATCCTGCTGATCGAGGCCGATTCCGACGGTCTCCAGGCGTTGATCGACGTCACCGGGGTGGAACTGGCGGCCGGCGAAACCGCCGAGAGCGAGGAAGAAACCGACAAGACCGCCGGCGAGCTGACCCTGGCCGAGGCGATCGTCGCGCCCAACTCGAGGCTGGTCGGGAACTCGGCGGGGGCACTCGACCTGCGAGAGCGCTACGGGGTGAACGTGCTGGCCGTCGCCCGACAGGGCAGGCGATTGAAACAGCGCATCAGTCACATCCGCTTTCTGCCCGGCGACATCCTGCTGCTGCAGGGGCGCGAGGAGAGCCTGCCCGGCGCGATGAGCCGACTCGGCTGCCTGCCGCTGGCCGCGCGCGGACTCAATATCGCCCGTCCTCGTCGCGTCGCGCTGGGCGCCAGCATTTTCGTCGCCGGCCTCGCCCTCGTCGCCTTCGACCTGTTGCCGGTGGCCATGGCGCTGGTCGGCACCGCCGTGGCGATGGTGATCGCCGGGCTCCTGCCCTCCGACGATGCCTATCGCGCCATCGACATGCCGGTGATCGTGCTGCTCGCCGCCATGCTGCCGGTCGGCCAGGCGCTGGAAACCACGGGCGGCTCGGCCCTGATCGCCGAGACCCTGCTGGTCGCCGCCGACCACCTGCCCGCGTTCGCCACCCTGGCGCTGCTGATGACGGCGGTCATGCTGCTGTCCAACCTGGTCAACAACGCGGCAGCGGCCGTACTCGCCGCACCGATCGGCATCCAGATCGCGCAGGGCATGAACGCCTCGCCCGACCCGTTCCTCATGGCCGTGGCCATCGGCGCCTCCTGCGCCTTCCTCACGCCGATCGGCCATCAGTCCAACACGCTGGTCATGGCGCCGGGCGGCTACCAGTTCGGGGATTACTGGCGCATGGGATTGCCGCTATCCCTGTTGGTTATCGTCGTGGCCGTGCCCATGATCCTGTGGGTCTGGCCGATGGCCGGGTAACCGGCCGAACCGGTCGACAGACCGCCCCGAGACGACGTCGGTCGGGTAGAATCGGCACCCGGCCACCGGCGTCATGACCGACGTCGGCATTCACTGCACGGATACGCTTGCCAACCCGGCAAGGTTCTTTTATCCTACGCGGCCTTTGAATTGACCCGCCCGCGTGCCGGCCGCCGTACAGGCTCCGATCCCTTTGGCACGCGCGCAAACAAGACGAGTCGCTCAGGAGACAATCATGGCCCGAGTTTGCCAAGTAACCGGGAAGCGCCCGGCGGTCGGTAACAACGTATCGCACGCGAACAACAAGACCCGGCGTCGGTTCCTGCCCAACCTGCACAAGAAGCGGTTCTGGGTAGAGAGCGAGCAGCGCTTTGTCAGCCTGCGTGTTTCCAGCCACGGCCTGCGCACGATCGACAAGGTCGGCATCGAGACGGTCATCGCCGAGATGCGTGCCCGCGGCGAGAAGGTCTGAAACACCGCTTACCACCCTATTTAGACAGGTAACACGACATGCGCGACAAGATCCGACTGGTATCCACCGCTGGCACCGGCCACTTCTACACGACCGACAAGAACAAGCGGAACATGCCGGAAAAGATGGAAATCAAGAAGTACGATCCGGTAGTACGCAAGCACGTCATCTACAAGGAAGCCAAGATCAAGTAAGAGCGTCTGGCCGTCCCCGGACGGCCGACCTCTGCTGATCGGCCCTTGACGGACCCCGCGAGGACACCTCGCGGGGTTTCTTCGTGTCATGCCGGAACTTCCCGAAGTCGAGACCACCCGACGCGGCATCGAGCCGCATGTCGTCGGGCAACGCATCGAAGACGTCATCGTGCGCGACGCCCGCCTGCGCTGGCCGGTGCGCGCGGACCTGGGCGACTTCCTGCGCGCTCGCCCCGTCGAGGCAGTCGAGCGCCGCGCCAAGTACCTGCTGCTGTGCCTGGACCGGGGGGATCGGATACTGATCCACCTGGGCATGTCCGGCAGCCTGCGCCTCGATGACCCGGCCAACCCGCCGCGCAAGCACGACCACGTCGAGTGGCGCCTGGCCAACGGCCGGGCGCTGCGCCTGCACGACCCCAGGCGTTTCGGTGCCGTACTGACCGATCACGCAGACGACCCGCATCGGCGCCTGCGCAACCTCGGCCCCGAACCGCTCGATCCCGACTTCGACGGCGCCTATCTCGCCGGCCGGTTTGCCGGCCGACGCGTGGCCGTCAAGCAGGCGATCATGAACGCCGACATCGTGGTGGGCGTGGGCAATATCTACGCCTCGGAGGCCCTGTTCCTGGCGGGCATCCACCCCGGGATGCCGGCAGGCCAGCTTGCCCCGGATGCCTGCGACGCCCTGGCCGCGGCCATCCGCCAGGTACTTGCCGCAGCCATCGAGCAGGGCGGCACGACCCTGCGCGACTTCCTCGCCCCGTCGGGCACGCCCGGCTACTTCCGCCAGACACTCAACGTGTACGAACGCACCGACCAGCCTTGCCGCCGCTGCGGGACGCCGGTCGAACGCGTGGTCATGGGGCAGCGCTCGACGTGGTTCTGTCCGGCGTGTCAGCCGGAAGACTGAAGAGGTCGGAGCTCAGACCGATGTTCGCGAGGCCCAAAGAGGCCTCAATCATGTCGTCTGACCTCTCATTTCTTCTCTCCGACTTCTCTCCCTATTCCGGCTCGATCTCGAGCAATTCGCGCACAATCGCGTCCACTTCCTCGGTATCCCAGATGATCCCGGCATTGACCGAGTAGTGGATGCGCCCGTCGGCGGCGACCAGGAACGAACTCGGGAAGGCGAAGGCGTCGTACTTGGCCGCGACCGCGCCGTCCGGGTCGACCGGCACGGGGAAGGAGACGTCGAAGTCCTGCATGAATTCGCGCAGGTGCTCGGGCGACTGCTTGAAGGCGATGGCGTAGATCTTGAGCCGATCCGGGTAGCGGCTCGCCAGGCGTTCCATCGAGGGGATCTCCTCGACACAGGCCGGGCACCAAGTGGCCCAGAAATTGACGATCTGCACGCCGTCGAAATCCGGGTCCAGCCGCTGGGGATTGCCCTCGAGGTCGGTAAGCTCGAATGCCGGCGCCTCCTGCGGCTCGACCGGTTGCAGGCCGGTCTGGCGATCCACGGGCGTGGTGCGTTCGGGGTCGATCGGGCGCACCTCGGTCGGGTGCGCCGCGGCGGCGAGCAGCGGGATCGCCCGCAGGATGTCGTCGGGCAGTGACTGCACCGCGCGCGCCTCGGCCGGATCGTCCATCACGCGATCCAGGTGCTCGAGGGTCTCGGGCTGCGGCTCGTCGAGGTGCATGTGGTAGTAGTCACGCACCTCGGGCACCACCTGGACGAACAGGTCGCTGCCGGCGGCGAGAAAACGCTCGCGCAGGTCGAGCAGGCGGTGGCGGTACACGCCGCGCTCCGGCTGGAGCAGCATCACCGGCAGGTTGGTGGCATCGATGATCGAGAACAGCTCGGGCTCTTCGCCCGCGACCGGCGCGCCCCGGTACAGGCTGGGGAAGATCAGCACGCCCCCGGCCAGCGCCTCCGGGTCGTCGCTGCGCTCCTGCCACCAGCGCATCCCGCGCAGGGTCGGCACCGCCATCCGGTCGGCGGCCACCACCACGGTGGGACGCCCCGCCTCGACGGCCCGTTGGATCAGCGACCCCACCGGCTCGCCGTCGATGTTGCGCACGTTGAGGTCCGAGCGCGGCAGGAACAGCGAATCCATCACGTCGACCATCCAGACCGTCGCCCCGCGACGCGCCAGGGCGAGCGCCACGCTCTCCGGGCCGGGCAGGTCGCCGTACTGATTGACCACCCAGAGCACCAGCGGCCCGTCCTCGGGCGCGCCCTGTGGCGGCTCGATCACCCGGACGTCCAGCTGATCGCCGCCCTCGCCCAGGGGAATCGCCAACTCGGCCCGGGCCGGCCCCACCAACATCACCAACAGGACCGCCAGCAACCCTTGATGCCACGCCATGCGAACGCCCCACTTCATCGCTGTCCTCCGGGTCACCGCGCGCATCGCATCGCGCGCCGCGCTCTCGTACAATAGCCAACGGCCCGAAAACCCACCGGGCCGCAAATCCTTAGCATGCTAGCAGTTGAACGCCCATGACACACTCGGCCCCCGCCGTTTTCGAAACGCAAATCGACGCCCTGGAACTGATCCACCGCGGCAAGGTGCGCGATCTCTACCGCATCGACGACGAGCGGATGCTGATCGTCACCACCGACCGGGTCTCGGCCTTCGACGTGATCCTGCCCACCCCGATCCCCGACAAGGGTCGGGTACTGACCGAGATCTCGCGCTTCTGGTTCGAGAAGAGCCGCGACCTCGTGCCCAATCACCTCTGCGAAGCGCAGGATCTCGCCGCCATCGTTCCGGACGAGGCACAGCGCGCCCAACTCGTCGGCCGCAGCGTGATCGTGCGCAACCTCAAGGCCCTGCCGATCGAGGCGGTGGTGCGCGGCTACCTGATCGGCTCGGGCTACAAGGACTACCAGGCAACCGGCGCGGTCTGCGGTATCAAGCTACCCGAGGGGCTGCAACTGGCCGACAAGCTGCCCGAGCCCATCTACACCCCGGCCACCAAGGCCGACGTGGGCGACCACGACGAGAACATCGATTTCGCCGAGACCGAGCGCCTGATCGGCCCCGAGATGGCCGCCCAGGTGCGCGATACCGCCATGCGCCTCTACCGCCTGGCCGCGGACTACGCCGCCAAGCGGGGCATCATCATCGCCGACACCAAGTTCGAGTTCGGCCTCGACGAACACGGCACGCTGCACCTGATCGACGAGGCGCTCACCCCGGACTCCTCGCGCTTCTGGCCGGCCGACGAGTACCGCCCGGGCATCAGCCCGCCGTCGTTCGACAAGCAGTTCATCCGCGACTGGCTCGAGACCCTCGACTGGGACAAGACCGCCCCCGGACCGGCCATCCCCGACGAGATCATCGCCCAGACCCGCGAACGCTACCTGACCGCCTACCGCCGCCTGACCGGCGAGGACCTGCCGGGCCTCGCATGAGCACGCGCGACCCGGATCCACGCGGCTGGGTGGTGCTGGCCACCGATACCGGGGTCGGCAAGACCGTGGTGTCCTGCGCGCTTGCGCGCCTGCTGATCGACCACGGCCTGCTGCCACGCGTGCGCAAACCCGTGGAAACCGGCTGCGAGCTCCACGACGGGGAACGACAACCGGCCGACGGCATCGCCCTGCGCGAGGCCGCCGGCAACCGCGAAGCGCTCGAGGCCGTCTGCCCGATCCGCTACCTCACCCCGGTCGCCGCCCCGGAGGCGGCCCGTCGGGAAGGCGAAACCCTGCAGTTCAAGCGCGACCTGGCCCCGATCCTCGACCGGACCCAGGCCGGCCTTGCGCACGACGAACGCCTGATCATCGAAAGCGCCGGCGGCCTGCTCTCACCGCTGGCCGACGATGCGCTGAACGTGCGCCTGGCCGAGTACACCGACCTGCCGGCCCTCCTGGTCACCCCCGACCGGCTGGGCACGCTTTCCTCCACGCTCACGGCGGTCGAATCCCTCCACCAGCGCGACATCCCCGTCGCCGCGATCGTCCTCAACCGGCGTCCCGAGGACCCCACCGGCCCGGACTGCCCGGACAACGCAAGCGCCTTGCGCGAGTGGTTGCCCCGCCTCGTCCCCACCCCGCCGCCGGTGATCTCCTTCCACGACCCCCAGCGCCCTGACGCCCTGCTTCCCCTGCTCGACCGCTGACCCGATCCCCGTTCGTCAGGTCCGGGCTGAAACCACCCCCACCCTCCTCATCGACACCACACGCTTGGCATAAGCCAGGCTTATGTTGCATAGTGCTTACCTAATAAGTACATTTAATCCGGACATAACTCGGGATCGAGTACGCCATTGTTCGCGCCAGGAAGGCGATCGATCGAGGGGGAGAACAAATGACCAGACGACTCATCAGGGGCGCGACACTCGCCCTGGCGACAGGCGGCGCCGTTGCGGCCCTGCCACTGCACGCCGAAACCACAACCGCCACCGACCCCAGGGGGCTGATGGCCGCCCAGACCTGCGCCGGCTGTCACGGCACCAAGGGGTACATCGAGGACTCGGCCTACGTGCCGCTGGCCGGCATGCCGCGCGAGCGGTTCATCACGGCCATGGAGTCGTTCGCCGACGGCTCGCGCCCCTCGACCCTGATGGGGCCGCTCGCACGCGCCTTCACCGACGAGGAAATCGCGGCCATGGCCGACTACTTCGAAGCCCAGCCGAAAGAGCGCGCCCGAGCGATTGACCCGGCAAGTGACCAGACAACGGGTCAGGCCCTCGACCCGGAGGAGAACTGAGCCATGAATCGCCGTGACTTTCTCAAGATCCTCGGTGCCGGCACCGCCGCCACCTCCTCTCTCGCCGCCCCGTTGGCCCGTGCCGAACGCGCGCCGCGCGTTGTCATCGTCGGCGGCGGTGTGGGTGGGGCAACCACCGCCAAGTACCTCAAGCTCTACGCCCCGCATGTCAACGTGACCATCATCGAGCCCAAGCGCGAATACCAGCGTCCATATGGCTCCTCCGAGGTGATCACCGGCCAGATCGAGCTCGAGGACATCGTGATCTCCTACGACGACCTCAAGACCCGCCACGGCATCGAGTTCGTCCACGACACCGTGGAAGCGATCGACTTTGAGGCCAAGCAGGTCCGGACCGCCGGTGGCCAGCGCCTCGGCTATGACCGCCTGGTCGTCTCGCCCGGCGTGTCGTTCGACTTCGAGGCCATCGACGGGCTGACCGCCGAGCTCGCCGAGACGCGCCTGCCGCATGCCTGGGATGCCGGCGACCAGTTGCTGGTGCTCAAGGAGCAACTCGAGTCCCTGCCCGAGAACCCCACCGTGGTGATCGGGCCGCCGCCCAACCCGTACCGCTGCCCGCCGGGGCCCTACGAGCGCGCCGGCCTGATCGCGCAATGGCTGCTCGACCGCGGCGACACCCAGGCACGCGTGGTGATCCTCGACCCGAAGAACGGCTTCACCACCGACTACACCATGCTGCACGCCTGGAACGACCTCTACGACTTCAACATCCCGGAACCGGCCCGCTCGAAGTACAGCGACGAGGAATGGGCGCAACTGACCGTCCACGACAATCCCGGGCCGATCGAATGGGTGATGGGCGACATGGGTGGGCGCATCCTGTCGGTGGATGCCGAGACCATGACCGTCGAGGCCGAGGCCGGCACCTTCCAGGCCGACCTGATCAACATCATCCCGCCGCTGAAGGCCGGGCGGATCGCGATCGACCAGGACCTGGCCGACGACTCGGGCTGGTGCCCGGTCGACCAGCGCACCTTCGAGTCGACCCGACACGCCGACGTGCACGTGATCGGTGACGCCTGCATTGCCGGGGCCATGCCGAAATCCGGCTACGCGGCCAACAGCCAGGCCAAGGTACTGGCCATCCAGCTCAAGGCCCTGCTGGCCGGCAACGATCCGGTCGAGCCGGTGTTCCAGAACACCTGCTACGCGCTCGCCGGCAACACCGAGGTGGGCATGTTCGTCGCCGACGTGTTCCGCATGGACGGCGACACCATCGCCCGCGTCGACGAGCAGCGCTACCTGCCGTTCGATGCCACCGAGGCGGAATACCGACTCGCCGCGCTCTACCAGCACAACTGGATGAAGGCCTTCACCGAGGACTGCTTCTCATGAACCGGCCCCACGTTCAAAGGAGGATCCCGACATGGATCTGATCGGACTCTTTCCCACCTGGTACGAGCCGGCGATCGGCTCGGGCTGGGTGATCGGCTTGATCGCCACCATCCACGTCCTGTTCTCGCACACGGCCGTGGGTGCCGCGATCCTGTTCGCGGTACTCGCCTGGATCGGTGCACGGGACAACCGGCCGGAACTGATCGACTTCATCAAGAAGTACGGCCTGTTCCTGCTGGTCTTTTCCTACATCCTCGGCTCGATCACGGGCCCCGGCATCTGGTATTCGACCACCGTCGGTAGCCCGCGCGGCATCTCGGCGCTGATCCACAACTTCGTCTGGAAATGGGCGACCGAGTGGGTCTTCTTCGTGATCGAGGTGATCGGCGTCTACATGCTGGTGTATCTGGCCGGCAAGCTCGAACGCCGCACCTACATGAAGGTCGCCGTGATCTTCGGCCTGACCTCCTACACCACCATGCTGGCGATCGTCGGCATCCTCTCGTTCATGATGATGCCAGGCCGGCCGGAGCAGTGGTTCGCCGAGGGCGGCTACCTCTATGGTTTCTACGGGCCGAACACCTTCGCCCAGCTGATGATCCGCACCGCCTTCATGTTCACCATGACGGCCGTGGTCGGCGGCATCGTCGCCGCCGGGCTCAAGGACGAGGTCTTCAAGCGCTGGCTGCTCAAGCGCCTGGCCATCGTCGGCGGGCTCTCGGCGATCGTCGGCATGTCGCTGTACCCCTGGTACCTGGGCACGCTGCCGAGCATCGCCCACCTGGTGATGGAAAACCGCCTGCCGGATTACTTCACCCCGTCGATCCTGATCGTCCTGGGCGCGATGCTGGCCTACTTCGCCATGACCTTCTTCCGCCCGAAGCTGGTCACCGCCACGGTCGCCGGTTTCGCCACGCTCGCGATCCTGGTCCTCGGCCTGTGGCCGGGCGAGACGGTGCGCGAGTCGGTGCGCAAGCCCTACATTGCCGGTCAGTACCTGTACTCCAACCAGGTCATCGGCCACGACGTGCCGGGCATGGGCGTGAAATCCGAGATCCCCACGCTGGAGAAGGTGGGCTTCACCCACGCCCACGTGTTCTGGCCGGACTCGCAGAAGGAGATCACCCGCGAGAACACCATGGAAGTGGGCCGCAACCTCGCGATCACCGCCTGCAGCAACTGCCACTCGCTCTCCGACACCGGCATCCGTCCGCTGAAGAACTACTTCCCGAAACAGGCGGATGTCGAGGGTATTCGGACCTACCTGCTCGGGGCGTTGGCGACCGGCAACACCATGTACATGCCGCAGATCCCGCTCCAGGACGACGAGGCCGAGGCCCTGGCCGTCTTTATCGCCAGCCTCAACGACCCGGAGGCCGCCGAGGCCTACCTCGATGGCGAGACCACCGCCCTGCTCGACACTTCCAGCCGTGAGGAGGACCAGTAATGGATACCGCCATGCTCTACGCCCTGCGCGACCCGCTGGGCATCCCGGCCCACCCGCTGATCTTCCTGATCCTCGGGGTAGCCACCTGGGCGCTGCACATCGCCGCGGTGCACGTGCTGCTCGGCTCGTCGGTGCTGGCGATCCGCGGGGCACTGTCGAAAGACGACCACTGGCGCCGGCTGGCCGACGCGATGGTCAACACCGCCAAGGTGGCGGTCTCGGTCGCCATCGTGATCGGCGTCGCACCATTGCTGTTCGTCCAGGTGATCTACGACCCGTTCTGGTACACCTCCAACGTCCTCTCGGCGTGGTGGGTGATCGGGTTCATCTTCATCCTGATCGTCGCGACGCTCGCGCTGTTCATCTTCTACGCCCTGAACCACGGCCTGCGCACCCACAAGACCCGCTGCCCGGGCTCGATGATCCTCGCGGTGCTGCTGTTCCTGGTGGTCGGCTTCATCATGCACGCCCTCTCGGTGCAGATGCTCGAACCGGATCAGTGGAAGGAGTGGTACGCCCCGAACGGCGTGATCGACGCCTCCGGTCGGTCGATCCATGCCTTCGACCCGTGGCGATTCGGCTTTTTCATCGCCCTGTCGATCCCGGTCATCGGCATCTGGCTGTTCGGCTACCGCCGTTACCTGCAGGGCCGCCACGAGGCGGGCACGGGCTACCTCGACTTCCTCAAGCGCATGGGTACCCGCCTGGGCGCGGTCGGCACGCTGGTGGCGCTGGTGCTGCTGGTCGGCTGGATGCGCGGCCTGCCCGAGGACATCGCCGGGTTCGCCACCGGCATCTGGCCGATCGCCGCGGCCGCCGCGCTGATCGTCGCCGCGGCCTTCCCGGTGCTGCTGGGCCGGCGACTCGACCGAGGGCTGTGGGGCTACACGCCGATCCTCGTCGCCACCGTCGCCATGATCGTGATCGCCACCATGCGCGAGGCGGTGCGCTGGGTGACGCTGTCCGGCGTCCACGGCTACAACCCGCTGGATTACAAGATCACGATGGACTGGTACTCCACCGGCCTGTTCTTCCTCACCTTCGGGGTCCTCGGCGGCGCGGTGGTCACCTACCTGCTGACCGTCGCCTGGCAGGCCGGCCAGACGGAAGGCACCTACACGCCGTCACGCGCCGTCAACCGCATCGGCACCGCCGGCATCGTCCTGCTGCTGCTGTGGATCGCCCAGTACTTCGGTTTCGGTCTCTGGACCGCCTACGCCTGAGAAGGAGTCACGAGATGACACGCAATCATCCCATTCGATGGGCCAACGCTGCCCTCGCCGGCGCCGTTCTCCTCGGTGTGGCGGTATCCGGCGCGCAGGCGGCCGAGGCGTCGAAAGACGTCGTCAAATGGTCGCCGGCGAGCTGGCACCAGGCCATGCGCGCGATGCCCACCGGCGACGCGGCACGCGGCAAGGACCTGCACGACCAGCGCTTCTGCGCCTCCTGCCACGGCGAGCACGGCGAATCGCTGACCGGCAACTGGCCGCATCTCGCCGGCCAACGCGCCGAGTACACCTACAAGCAGCTGGTCGACTACGCCGAGCACCGCCGCCGCGAGGACAACCGCGCGCA
Organism: Guyparkeria hydrothermalis; assembly: GCF_023555375.1. Lineage (GTDB taxonomy): Bacteria > Pseudomonadota > Gammaproteobacteria > Halothiobacillales > Halothiobacillaceae > Guyparkeria > Guyparkeria hydrothermalis. Next base: position 414,353 of record NZ_JAJSEE010000002.1, on the reverse strand, counting down.
AATCATGACCGTGGTCAGCGAGAGGCTGAGCAAACAGGACATGGCCGACCTGGCCGCGTTCTACGAGCAGCAGGGCCTGCCGGACCGGGCCAAGCCCAAGGCCGCCCACCCCGCACACGACCTGGTCAGCGTCGGCGATCCCAGCCGCCTGATCACGCCCTGCGCGGCCTGCCACGGCAGCAACGGCTCGGGCGGCATCAACGAGTCGCCCAGCCTGCGCGGCCAGCCACGCGACTACTTCGTCCGCACCATGGAGCTGTTCCGGGACGGCGCGCGTCACAACGACGTCGCCAAGGGCATGGCCCAGTTCGCCACGCCGCTGACCGACGAGGAGATCGCCGCCCTGGCGGACTACTACGCCGTGGATTGATCGACCCCCATCGCCAACCGAACAGGCCGCGCCCGGGGTGAACCGGTTGCGGCCTTTTTCATGCCGCTGATAAAGCGCGCGTCGGGATTGCGGCCAGACCGAACGCTATCCCGTCGGCACAAGAAAGGCCGCGCTTGCGCGCGGCCCGATGACCCGCCCTGACGATCGCGGGGCGACCCGCGGGCGGCGCGTCAGCGCACCACCAGCAGCGGCACATTGGCCTTCATGATCATCTTGGTGGTGGTACTGCCCAGCACGAGGTAGCGGATCGGGCTGTGACCGTAGGCGCCCATGGCCAGCAGATCGATGTTCTTCTCCTCGATGTACATGGAGACTGCCTCGTCGACCTTGCCCTGGCGGATGGCGACCTGCGTGGAAAAGCCGGCCTTCTGCAGCCGGGTATTGGCCGCCTGGATCTTGTCCCAGTTGGCCTGCTTCTCCTCGCCCACCATCAGGAGGTGCACCGGCAGGCCCTGCAGCAGCGGGGTGTTCGCCGCCATCTCGACGAGCTTGTAGGCCGTCGGGCTGCCGTCGTAGGCGATCAGGAAGCTCTCGGGGCGCTTGAAGGCGAGCGGCGTGACCAGGGTGGGCTTGTGGATCATCGACAGGATGCCGGCAAGATGGCTGCCGACATGCATGGCCACCGCGTCGCCGTCCTTGCCCTGCTTGCCGAGCACCAGCATCTGCATGGCGTCCTCGAGCTCGAGGATCACCTCGGTGATGTCGCCGTTTCTCAGCAGTTCGGCCGGCTCGTCGAAGCCCCGGTCACGCGCCCGGGAAAGCACGTCGGCCAGCAGGGCCCGGCCGCGCTCGCGCTCGAGCTTGCCGCGCTTCTCCTCCAGCTCGACCATCTCCTCGAGCAGCTTCTCGCGCCCGCCGAGGGTCATGTTGCCGGAGAGATCGGTCTTGGCCGGGGCGTGCGGGTTGCTGATCGCGTGCAGGAAGGTCAGCGGGGCGGCCAGTGCCTGCGCGGCCCAGACGGCGTAGTCGCTGACCGCCTCGGAGGAACGCGAGCCGTCGATGCACGCGAGTACCTGGTCCTTGTTGTCGCTCATGTTCTCGGTTCCCATGTCAGTGCCCCATCAGCTTCTCGGCCGCGTCCGGGTCGTTGTGCACGCCGTGCCGGTCGACGATCGTGGCGGTGGCCTGGTTCATGCCGATCACCTCCACCTCGATGCCTTCCCGGCGGAAGTCGACCACCACCTTGTCCAGCGCGCGCACGGCCGTGATGTCCCAGAAGTGCGCCTTCGAGAGGTCGATGCTCACCTTATCCACGTCGTCCTTGAAATCAAACGACTCGAGGAATTTCTCGGTCGAGGCGAAGAACACCTGGCCGATCACCTCGTAGGTGCGGTGGCGCGGGTCGTTCGGGTCCTCGGACAGGCGCGAGGAGACGTGCATGAACTGGCCGACCTTGTTGGCGAAGAACATCGCCGCCAGCAGCACGCCGGTCAGCACCCCGTAGGCGAGGTTGTGGGTAGCCACGGTGACGATCACGGTCATCACCATCACCACGTTGGTGCTCATCGGGTGCTTCTTGAGATCGCGGATCGAGCCCCAGCTGAACGTGCCGATCGAGACCATGATCATCACGGCGACCAATGCGGCCATCGGGATCATGGTGAGCACCGGCGAGAGGAACACCACCAGGATCAGCAGGAACAGGCCGGCGACGAAGGTCGACAGGCGCCCGCGACCACCGGACTTGATGTTGATCACCGACTGGCCAACCATCGCACAGCCAGCCATGCCGCCCATCGAACCGGAGACGATGTTGGCGATGCCCTGGCCCTTGCACTCGCGCGCCTTGCTGGTCTTGGTGTCGGTGAGCGTATCGAGCAGGTTCTGCGTCATCAGCGACTCGAGCAGGCCGACCACCGCAATCGCCGCCGAGTACGGCAGGATGATCATCAGCGTCTCGAGGTTGAGCGGGATGTCGGGCAGGAAGAACACCGGCAGCGTGTCCGGCATCTCGCCCATGTCGCCCACGGTGCGCACGTCGAGGTTCATGAACCAGGCGATGACGGTCAGCACCACGATGGTGACCAGCGGTGAGGGGATCGCGGTGGTCAGCTTGGGCAGCCCGTAGATGATCACCAGACCCGCCGCGGTCAGCGCGTAGACGTGCCAGGTGACGTTGGTCAGCTCGGGCAGCTGGGCCATGAAGATCAGGATGGCCAGCGCGTTGACGAAGCCGGTCATCACAGAGTTGGAGATGAACCGCATCAACCGATCGAGCCGGATGTAGCCGGCCGCGATCTGCAGACCCCCGGCGAGTATCGAGGCGGCGAGCAGGTACTCGAGCCCGTGGTCCTTGACCAGGGTGATCATCAGCAGCGCCGTGGCCGCGGTGGCCGCCGAGATCATCCCGGGTCGGCCGCCGGTGAAGGCGATCACCACGGCGATGGCGAACGAGGCGTACAGGCCCACCTTGGGGTCGACGCCGGCGATGATCGAGAAGGCGATCGCCTCCGGAATCAGCGCCAGGGCCACCACCAGCCCGGAGAGCAGGTCTCCCCGGATATTGGAAAACCATTCCTGCTTGATGCGGTACCAGTTCATCGTGACTCTCTGTCCAGCGGATTCGTTTTCGGCAGGCCCGCCGGCCGCCGGACCCGCCACGATCGCCTTGTGCGATGACGACACGATGTCTCGCCCCGCCATCCGGCGAGGAAACACGCCGCCCGGCAACGCGGGCAGCCAGCGCCGTTACCCCGGCGCAATCGAGTTCGATAAGGACGAGTCGGACGAACGGCGGGAACGCCCTCGCGATGGGCCTCGCGGCGGGCTCAGAGGGCGGCGCAGTCCTGCAGACAAGGCCGCGACTCTATCAGATCAGCGGGTTGGCTTCACCCGGCGGCCAAGGCGAACGGTCACCGTCCGGGTCAGAAGCGACGCACCAGCTCCCAGTTGATCGAGTAGGCATCGTAGCGCCCCGTGGTCTGGGATCGGTCGCTGTAGGAGGCGCTCAGGCGGCTGTACCAGTCGCGGTAGATGCCGTTGATCAGTTCCACGGAGACGTCGGTGCCAAACTCGTAATCCGACAGGCTGTCGTCGGTGTGCCAGCCCGGGCTGACGGTGACGTTCAGCCCGTCGTCGTCGGAGAACTTCCAGTAACCGACCACCGTGAGCGCAAAGCGACGGTAGTTCGACGGGTCGTAGTAGCCGTTGTCGAGATCACGGTCGTAGTCCTGCCAGTGAGCCGAGACACCCAGATCGAGGTTGAGACGCTCGGTGCGCAACATGGCCCGGTAGGGATTGACGAACAGCTCGTTGCGGCGGTTGCCGTCGTTGAGCCGACCGTGGGCGACCTCGGCATTGACGAAGTGACGCAACGTCGGCTGCCAGTGGATGCGGGCGCGGTGATCCCGCATGGCGAGCCCCAGCGAGGCGGACTTGGGCGAGATGTCCCAGACGCGACGGGTCGCCGAGAGGTCCACCCACAGGTTGTCCAGCGGGCGCAGGTCGGCATACAGGCCGTAGAGGCCCACGTCGCCACCGCCCCCGTCGATGCTGGCCACCCCGGCGTCCGCGCCGATCTCCAGCAGCGGGCTGAATCGATGGCGTGCCCCCACCCAGGCCTGCTCGATGTCGACCGAGGTGTCGCCCTCCACGCCGACGAACGGGCTGCCGGCCTTCGCGCGGATATCACGGTGCTCGGCCCGACCGTAGAGGTAGGTTTCCGGGGTCAGCGACCAACGCCCCTTGATCGCCAGGCGGCGCAGGCTGATGTCATCGGCGTCGTCCCGGAAGCCGGCCTCGATACCGACATTCGAGCGCAGGAAGGCGTGCGTGCTGCGAATCGCGTCGCGCGTGTCCTTCGACTCCGGGCGCAGGCGCTTGAGCGGCTCCAGCGCCGCGATCGCCTCGCTGTGGCGAGGCTCGCCACGCAGGATCAGCATGCGCGTGTAGAGGTGCTCGTAATCGTTGGGATTCGCGGCGAGCAGCTCGTCGTTGAGCTCTCGTGCCTCGGTCGGGCGATGCGCCCAGGCCAGCAGGCGCGCGCGCCGGGCGGCCCAGTCGTCGTCCTCCCCGTGCACGTCGTGGTACTGATTGAGTGCCTCGGCGGCAACCGCGTAGTTGCCGCGCCAGGTCTCCACCGTGGCGTAGTCGAGCAGGGCCTCGGGGTCGTCCGGGTGGGCGGCGAGGTAGTCTCGATACAACGCGACCGATTCGTCGAGCTCACCCATCCCGCCAAGCGCGCGGGCATAGGCCTTGAGATCGGCGGCGTCGCCGGTGATGGCATGGACCCGTCCGGAGATCTCGGCCACCGCGGCCGTGTCACCGGCCCAGTTGGCCTGCCGCGCGCAGGTGCGCAGGATGGCGACATCCTCGGGCGCGAGATCGGCGGCGGCAAGGCAGTGCTCGAGCGCCGCTGCCGGCCGGTCGGCCTGTGCCCAGGCCGCGCTGGCCGCGAGACGCATATCGGGCTCGTCCGGCTCGACGGCCACGGCTTGATCGAGTGCCTCGGCGGCCGAGACCGGCTGGCCGTCACGGGCCAGCACGTCGGACAGGCGGCGCCAGAGATCGACGCGCTCGGGATCGGCCTCGAGCGCGCGACGATAAATCTCCGCGGCTGCCCCCCAGTCCTCGCGCATCTCGGCGCTGACGGCCGCATCGGGTATCGACTGGGACCAGGCCGGCGTCGGACCGAGGACCACGGACGTCAACAGGGCCGCGGCCAACGTGGTGGTTGCCAGGCGTCCTGCCGGCCCGGCATGCCGGCCGGCCAACCGTGCGCCCACCGTTCCGGGGCGGCAGGGAAAACGTGTCATTTGCGCCATTTTCTGTTCCCCGTAATCCAGAGATCCGTGGCGAAGCGCCCGATCGTGACCAGGTCGTACAGGAGGCTCGCGTAGCGGATCGGGGTCATCAGGATGCCCTGGATGAATGCCTTCACCCGCCGTCCCTTCGAGATGGCGGTGAGGATGCCCACCGCAATGGCCATCTCGGCGATTAGGGTGACGATCAGCGGCTCCCAGAGCTGCAGGATGATCATCACCAGCAACGCGGTCGGGAAGGCGATCTTCTCGAAGGCTGCCAGGAAGGGAATCCAGCCGGCCGGGCGACCCTCGCGTTGGGTGTGAGCCACGCCGAACGGCTGACGATATGCCTCGCGAATCTGGCGGCGGGCCACCAGCTCCTTCATGGCCGGATCGTGCTTCTCGCGGTAACGGTGTCGCAGGCGTCGCAACAGCTTGAACGGGCTGCCCAGCAGGCCGTCGAAGTAGTAGCAACTCTGCAGGAAGGACGACGACCACATGTAGATCTGCCGCGGCAGGTTGCGCATTTCCGGCTCGAGCGAGTGGGCCGTGACGTCCTGGAGCTGGACGTTGCGATAGCCCTCGTTCATCAGCGCGAAACCGATGAAGATGTCCTCGGAGTTGGTCAGGTCGTCGCCCAGCACCGGCTCGTACTTGTCGAACAGATCCTTGATGTACTTGCGGCGGTAGGCGACCGCGCAGCCCACCGGGTTGGTGATGCTGCCGAAGAACTCCATCTGGCCGACGTAGACGAACCGCTGCAGGAACGTGTAGAGCTGCTGGCGATACAGGGCGGTGAGATTGCGATTCACCCGGTGCCACCAGCCACCCTGCGGCTGGTGCAGGTCAACCTCGTCGTGCGCCTCGAGAAACGCGTGGATCGCCGGCTCGTCGATCCGACGGCGGCGGTCCTTCTCGCGCGTGGGCAGGATCACCCCGCAGGCGCTGGCGATGCCCGCGCCCTTGTAGAGCTCCTCGACGGTACGCGCGATGTAGTCGTCGGCGTCGAGATAGGTGTCGGCGTCGAGGATGAACTCGACGTCGGCATCGTACTCGCGCGACTGGCGCTTGATGGTGGGCGTCTTGCCGATCGGGTGGTCGCGCTTGATCACGGTCAGCGGCATGCCGTGATGATCGGCGAAGGCGCGGGCGTACTCGATCGTCCGGTCCTTGCTGCCGTCGTCGACCAGGATGATGTTGCGCGGCTGCTTGGTCTGTCGGCGCACCGATTCGAGGGCGAGCACCACATTGGCCTGTTCGTTCAACGCCGGTATGACCACGTCGACGACCGCCTCGTGCCAGTCCTCGGCCGGGTTGGGGTCGATCTTGTCCGGTCCGCGCAGCAGCCCGATGATGCTCAGGACCGCGCTCGGACTCAAAACGAAGTAGGGGGTGGTTGCCATGCGCCCTCCTCAGGAGCCGTTAGCCTGCCGGACCCGGTCGATCAGATCGTCCAGGGTGGCATCCAGTGTCCATTTCGGACGGTAGTCGATCAGCCCGTGCAGTCGGGTCAGGTCGGGGCAGCGATGCGGAATGTCCACGTATTCCTGCCCGTAGGCCTGTTCGTAGGGCAGGCGCTCGATCGTCGAGCTCGAACCGGCCCGCTCGATCACCCGGCTGGCCAGGGCATTGATGGACAACTCATGGTCGCCGCCGACGTTGACGATCAGACCCTCGGTATTCGCCTTCGCCGCCAGCTCGTCGAGCATCACGACGGTGTCACGCACGTCGGTGAAGGCACGGCTCTGCTCGCCGTCGCCGAATACGGTCAACGGCTGGCCGGCCACGGCCTGCCCGACGAAGCGCGGCACCACCATGCCGTAGCGACCCGTCTGGCGCGGGCCGACGGTGTTGAACAGGCGCACCACGGTGACCGGGATGCCCTTGACGCGGGCGTAGGAGAGGGCGAACGCCTCGTCGGCCAGCTTGCTGATGGCGTAGTTCCACCGCGGCGGCGCCTCCGGCTGGATGATCAGATCCATGTCCTCGGCCAGCCGCGCATCGAGACGGGGACCGTAGACCTCGGAACTCGAGGCCACCAGCACCTGCGGCTTCCAGCCACAATGATCGACGGCACGTAGCAGGCGCTCGCAACCGGCGATATTGGTCGCCATCACGCCGATGGGCTGTTCGAGTACGCGGAACACGCCGACGACGGCCGCCATGTGATAGATGCGATCGGCCCAGCCCACCGCCTCCGGCAGCTCGGACCAGGTGACGATGTCGGCGTGGGTAAAGCGGAATTCGGCGGAATCGAGGTGCTGGGCCAGGTTGTCGCGCGACCCGGTACTGAGGTTGTCGACGACATGCACCCGATCACCCCGAGCGAGGTGATGATCGACCAGGTGCGAGCCGATGAATCCGGCACCGCCAGTGATCAGAACGTGCATTCCGGGCCTCCATTCGTCCCCGATTGCCGGGGGGCGCGCGGACAGCGAACCCTGCCATCCGGTTAGCCGAAGTATAGCCGAGCGGGCCAGCGCCACATGTCGTTTTTGCACCACACGGTCATACGCCGGCGGGCTGCCTGACGCCGTTGATTCGCCCTGCTATCTTCACCACACAGACTGCCTGACCGGCACTCGCGGGACAAACCCGTCATGGCCTAGTCGCCCCCCCACGGCTTGCTGGCCATACCGACGCAGGCCAACCTCAACCTGGAGGACCGTCCGATGAGCGAACCGACCGTCAACCGCCCTGCCCTGGCGCTGTGGATGATCGCCAGCCTGGCCGTGGCTGCCCTGCTGCTGTGGCTCGGCGTGGGCCTGCACCCGCCGGGGGCCGAGAGCGCACGCACCCTGCCGGCCTCGCCGCTGACCGGCGCGATGGGTTTTGCGTTTCTGCTCGCCTGGGCGGCGTTTGCCTACGCCGCGTCGATCACGACCCCGCACCGGGGCGCGGAGCACGCCGGCCTGGGGGCCTCGCTGCTCCTGCCGCTGGCCGTCGTGGTACTGCTGGGCGCCGAACAGTCCCTGTTCGCCCTCCTGCTGGCCGCGGTCTGGCTGGCGACATTGATCTGGACGGCCTGGACCCTGGCCCGGCGCGAGGCGTTGGCCGGCCTGATGATGCTGCCGGTGATCGGCAGCGCGATCGCAAGCCTGCTCTTGTCGGTCACGCTCTGGGTCCTGCCCTGACCGGCGGCGATTGCGGACGCCGTCAATACCGCCGCAGCCCCCGACGGGCCCGCCGAAACGACCAAGGCCGCCGAATCACGTCTCGGCGGCCTTGTTAATGAAATGCGGCACGGCATTCGTGCAGCGTTTCCTTACTGGGGTGACCCGGCAACTCAATCCTCGCGCCAATGCAGGTCGAGCCAGCAGCGTGGCAGCGGCTCCCCGGACGGGAATTCCAGGTCCTCCTTCTCGAAGGATTCCTCGTCCTGCATTTCCTCGCCGGCGTGCTGTCGCCCCATCACGCTCGGCAACGCCGGGTCGGCGAGGGTTTCCAGATCGATGATCTCGATCATGTCGTCGTTGTCCTTGCGCTTGAGAAACATGCGCCAATCTCCTTGGTCGGGACGTTGTCGAAAAAAGACGTTGTCGGGCCACCTGCCCCGGTCGGAATCAGAGTCGCTCCGGCAGGGCCGCGCGAATGTCCTCCGGCGACCGAGCGGAAAAATCCTTGGCCTGGTCGGCCACCAGCGCGGCCTGCAGGCCCTTGCTCATCTCCCCGCGCAACAGGCCGAGAAAGTCGGGCGCAGCCATCAGGTAGAAACGCTCCATCCGCCCCTGCTGCAGCGCCTGGTCGAGTTCGGTCATCACCTCGCGGGCAAAGCGCTTGGCCTCCACGTCCCGGACGCTGTTGGCCGGTTCGTAGGCATGCAGCGCATCGCCCTTGCGGTCGGTGGTCGAGCCCGGCCGGTCGCTCTCGAGGTCCGCGTCCGACAGCCGGGCGGCGGAATTGGACAGCGAGACCAACTCCTCGAGCGCCCCCCTTGGAACCGGCTGACTGGAGGGGTGCACCTCGTTACCACGATAGGCCCCTTGATTGTCGCGGACGGCGAGAAAACGCGCCCGTGCCTCATCGGCAACCACTACCCAGGTACTCATCGGCCCGACCTCCTTGATTTGTCGTGTTGACCTACCCCGAGTGTATACGCAGAACCCGCCCCCTGCCGCGCGATCGACGGCCCCGATTCATCCACCCCGGCCCGGTTGCCGATGCCCGGGTCAACAACGAAAAAACCCCGCCACGAGGCGGGGTTGTCGGTCCATGCGGCAATGCGGGACTCAGTAGAGCTGCGCCGGGTTGACCGAGGTGGCCCCGTCGTCCACGTACATGCCGTACTCCTTCATCGAGCCGTCGTAGAGCGCGGCCTGCTCGTTGCCCATGATCTCGCTGGCGACGAACCACAGACCGGAGGCCAGGTTGCCGGAGTTGCAGTAGGCGATCGCGGCACCCTCGGCGTCGATCTGCTTGAAGTCCATGATCGAACGATAGCTCGATTCCGGCAGGAAGTTGGCCGCGGCGCCATCGGCGCGCACCAGCACGTCGGTGGGCACGTTCTTGGCGCCGGGCAGGTGGCCGGGCACGGTCTTGGACTTGCTGAACACGCCCAGGTACTGGTTCGGCGGACGGGCATCCAGCAGCTGGACCTTGCCGTTGGAATCGACCGCCTCGCGAACCTCGGCGTAGGTCGCCAGGATCTCGTCACGCTCGTCGGTCGCCACCCAGTCGCCGGCCTCGACTTTCTCCGGCTGCCCGGTCTCGGCATCGAAGCCCGCGGCCAGCCAGTTCGCCAGGCCACCGTCGAGCAGGGCCATGTCGTCATGACCGAAGTACTTCATCTGCCAGTACAGGCGGGTGGCCTTGGTGTAGTCCGAGCCGGACAGGCCCAGCGGCACGATCACCACGGTGTCGTCCTGGTCCACGCCCAGTGCCTGTACGAAGGCTTCGAAGTCGGCCTTCTCGGGAATCAGCTTGCCGACCTTCTTGCCGTTCTCCATGCGCTCGACGCGCACCTTGCCCCAGTCGACGAACCGGGCACCCGGCACGTGACCGGACACGACGGACACGACCTTCTTGCCCTTGACGGTCTCGTATTTCGGCGCCATCGCGAACGCCTTCTCGGACCCGGCAATCTGCAGAACGGTGACCTGATCGAGGTTGTCATTCAGCCACTGCGGGTCGACCACCGGACCCGGCACGTCCAGTGCCCAGGCCCCTTGCGCGACGGCCAGCGCGGCCGCCCCGGCGGGAACAGCGAGAAACCGCTTGAAATTCATATGACTCAACTCCTTCTTCGTGCATCAAAAAGCGGCGCCAGCCGACGCCGGAAAAGCCGCCCTCAACCGGGCGGGGAAACCAGTTGCGATTGCATCCGATCGGCTCGCCGCGACCAGTCGACCAGTACGGCCTCCATGTCCAGCGGGCATTCGCTCAGGACGTGCCGATCACGATCGTCGAGCACCTCCGGGTCGGGCCACCGCCCCGACTCGTCCGTCAGGGCGCGGTCCCGTGCCGCCAACAGGTCCTGGATCTGCGGCATCACCAACGCGACCAGCGCACTCAGCCACCGCCCGACCAGCCACGACGGCCGCGCCCGATTGATCTCGAACTCGGTCGGCAATCGGTCGAGCAACGACTCGGCGGGTTGCACCGCCTCGCCCGTCACCCAGCCATTGGTGGTGAACAGGCGCTGCGGCCGCCCTTGGCGGTCCATCGAGACGGCGACCACGTGGGCGAAGTCCGGCTCGCCGTCGACGGCCATGAACAGGTGGAAGTGACCGTGCTCGTTCGCGGCCCACTCGGCCGGGTCATGCGCGTGGTAGTAGAAGCGCGCGCCGCTGACGGGGTCGCGCGCATCGTCGTCGGGAAAATGGGCCCAGTAGTCGAAACCGTCATCCGGGTGATCCCGGAACAGCTCGGTGAGAACGGTCTGGTGATCGGCGGCAAGCGCCGCCTGGATCGAGCGCCACTCATCGCTCGCCGCCAGGCCGGCCTCGAGCCAGTCCTCAGGCAGTGGCTGGGCAGGCGTCACGGGCGTCAAGCCGATTCAGACCGCGCGATGGGACAGGTCACTGACCGCCCGGGGCACAGGGGTTGCCCCCGCGGGTCGACGGGGCGCAGGGATTGCCACCACGAGCCGACGGGGCACAGGGGTTACCGCCACGCGCCGACGGGGCGCAGGGATTACCACCACGCGCCGACGGGGCACAGGGGTTGCCGCCACGCGCCGACGGGGCGCAGGGATTACCACCACGCGCCGACGGGGCGCAGGGATTACCACCACGGGCCGACGGGGCACAGGGGTTGCCACCGCGAGCCGACGGGGCGCAGGGATTACCACCACGGGCCGACGGGGCACAGGGGTTGCCACCGCGAGCCGACGGGGCGCAGGGATTACCACCACGGGTCTGGGCCGCGGCCGACATCGGCAGCATGGTGGTCGCGGCGAGCGACGCACCGACGGTGAGTGCCATGGCCGGCATGGAAAGCTTGAGTGCTCGACGGGCACGCGCCTGTCGGGCCAGTTTCTTGGAATCCATCTGATTCAATCTCCTCTGACTAAAGCGGCCGGCCCTAGGCCGGCGCGCAACATCACGCCATTTCGTCGATTCAGTCGGTCTCGCCGCGGCGACCAGCGCTGGCCTCACGCCCCAGATCGTGACCGAGCTCGTCGCTCTCACCGGGGTCGCGACCCTCGGTGATGTCCTCGGCGGAGTAGACGCCGTGGCTACGCTGCTCGAGCGCGCGGCCGACAAGGAAACCACCCGCCAGCATCAAGAGCATCGCGGCGACCACCAGCCAGGGCGAGACGCCCAGCCACTCCGGTACGGTACGCGCTTCCAGCGCCGTCCCACCGACGACCGTCTGGATGAAGTCACTGTCGTAGACGCCGGCGAATGCCCAGACACCGACGATCATGCCGAGCATGAACACCAGGCCATCGATCCGACCACTGCCAAATCCGACCACCGAGGTGCCGGGACAGTAACCGCCGATGGCAAACCCGGCGCCGATCAGCACGGCACCCAGCACGGTGCCCCAGAGATACATCTCGGCCACGTAGAACCCTTGCGAACCGAAGGTGTTGTTCACCTGCAGCAGCAGGATGCCGATCGCGGCGACGATGATCGCCGTGAACATGACCTTGAAGACCGACCAGTCGGTCAGGCGGAACTGGGCGGTGAGCTTGCAGGGGGAGCCGAAGCCGGCCTGCTCGAGCACGAAGCCGAACAGCAGGCCGGTGGCCAGTGCGGTACCCGCGGTGCCGTAATCCATTACCAGACCCTCCGCATCAACAGGCTGATCACGATCCCGACCACGAAGAACACGATCAGGAAGACGAAACCGGCCACGCCCAGCATGGCGGTGTTGGAGAGGCCGACACCGCTGGTGCAGCCGGCGGCCAGGCGCGAACCGAAACCGGCCAGCAGGCCGCCGCCCAGGGCGAGCAGCAGACGCGGTGCCACGCCGATCCGGCCCGAACCGCGGTCGACCTTGACGCGAAACCGCCCCGAGGAGACCGAAGCGAGGATGGCACCGATCAGGGTGCCGATGGCGGCCACCACGATCCACGCCGCCAGCGGGTTGCCCTGGGCCATGCCGCCGAGATAGGCGTTCTCGCGGGTGGCCTCGGGGGCCACCTGCAGACCGATCTCGGTGGCCACGCGGGCGAAGGCACCGGACGAACCCATGCCGTTGCCCACCAGCACGAAGGTGAGCAAGACGACCAGGCCGAGCACGATGCCGGCGATGAAGGGGGGCCATAACGGCCGGACTTGGCAAGACATTCCCTGCTGGACCTCCTGGAATCAGCTAATGCAAAAAAATCCATTCAGGCCCGCGCGTCCCGCGGGCCGGTCGACAATCGTTGTCGGGCGGCAGGCTTCCCGCCTGGCATACCGCCGGGGCGACTCGCTAGAACGCGGCCGCTTCGGCCTCGAGAAACGCCAACGAGGCGTACTTGCCGATGTTCTCGTCGAAGCCGTTGGTGACCGGGGCATAGTGCTGCACCCGCTCGTCCTCGAGCGCGTAGGCCTTCGCCTCGCTCGGCGCGACCATGTCGGCCACCGCCTTCTCGGCCGCCTCGTAGATCCCCCGGAAGAAGATCCGGTTGTGCTCGATCAGGTCGTTGGCCGGGAAGCCGTGTGCCGGGATCCAGTAGGCGCCCGGCACGTTCTGCTCGAGGGCGTCGAAGGCCTTGAAGGTGCCGAGGAAACTGCCGTCGTCCATGAACGCGATGCGGTTGTTCATGGCGATGTCGCCGACGTGGACGATCTTCTTCTCCACCAGCTCGAGGCTGATGTCCGACGGCGTGTGCGCGGTGCCGTAGAAATGCACGCGCACGGTGAGATCGCCGAAATCGATCTCGTCGCCGTGACCGACCACCTTGTTGGGCGGGGTGACCACGGTGCCCTCGATGGCGTTGCCGGTGGAGCGCTCCATCAGGCTCACCCAGAACTCGCCCTGGTTGGTGCGAATCGCCGAGGCGGTCTTTTCGTGCGCGTAGATCGGCACGTCCGGGTTCTCGTTGACGAAGGCGTGGTTACCCAGCCAGTGATCGCCGTGGTAATGGGTATTGAAGACCGCCGCGATCGGCTTGTCGGTGAACTTGCGGATCTGGCGCAGGGCCATCCGGCCGATCTGAAGCGAGGCGCCGCTGTCGATCACCACCACGCCCTTCTCGGTGATGGCGAAGGTGACGTTGCTCATCATCCCCTGGTTTTCCTCGGAGGGGAAACCCCAGGGCGAAACGATCACGTAGACGTTGTCGGTGATCTCGGTGGCCGGGATATCGGGCATCGGCGGCCCTTCGATCACCAGCTCCTCCTCGGCGAACACACGCGAGGACCAAGCCAGGGGCGCGGCCGCCACGCCGGCGGTGACCCCGATGTTGCGCAAGAAACGACGGCGCGATGCCAGGAATTGCTCTTTGAATTCCATTGCCTTCTCCTCCAGTGTGCCCGCTTTCGTCGTCGGGGGATCCACGCCGGACCACCCGTTCGATACGGGCGATCCGCGGACGAGCAGGCCGCGTTTATTAGCTGTTTCTAAATAATGATCGCCGTGCCCCGAAATTTCAACGTCCCGGCGATCGACTTTGTTGATCCGACGTCAAGTTTGCTTCTGTCCATGGTGTCGGGCAACTACACTATGATGCCTCATTGATTGACGATAACCGCGATTTCATGTCCTGCGCCCATCACGACCAGTGCATCGACGATGCCCTCGCCCGCGCCGAGGCGATCTGCGCGCGCTCCGGCGCCCGCCTGACCCCCATCCGGCGCGACGTCCTGCGCGAGGTCTGGTCGAGCCACGAGGCGACCAAGGCCTACGACCTGATCGAGCGCCTTTCGCGGCACGGCGAGCAGGTCAAGCCGCCCACCGTCTACCGGGCGCTCGACTTCCTGCTCGAACAGGGCCTGATCCATCGCATCGAGAGCCTCAACGCCTTCGTCGGCTGCGAGCACCCGCAGGAACCCCACCAGGCCATCCTGATGATCTGCGAGCGCTGCGGTGACATCCGCGAGGAAGACAACGCCGCGGTGCACGCCGCCCTCGATGACCTCGCCAGGCAGACGGGCTTCGCGCCCCGCTCGGCGGTGATCGAACTGCGCGGCCTGTGCCGCGCCTGCCAGACCGCTCATTGAAGCCCGAGCGTCCCACCCGACCCCCTTCAGCCAGTGATAGGCCCCGCATGAGCCCAGCGCCCAACGCCAAGACCATCGACGCCCTGCGCCGCGACCAGATCATCGACTGCGAACTGCTCGGCCAGCGCCTGACCTTTCACTCGACCTGGGGGCTTTTCTCCCCGCGCGAGATCGACGCCGGCACCCGCCTGCTGCTCGAGCACACCCCGGTCCCGCCGGCCGGCAGCATCATCGTCGACCTGGGCTGCGGCTACGGACCGATCGGCGCGACCATGGCCAAGGCCTGCCCGGACGGCCGGGTGATCCTGCTGGACAAGGACTTCGTCGCGGTCGACTACGCCCAGGGCAACCTCGGGCGCAACCGGCTGGCGAACGCCGAGGCGCGGTTGTCCAACGGCCTCTCGGCGGTGGATGGCGAGGGCTTCGACCGGCTCTACTCGAACGTGCCGGCCAAGGTGGGCAAGGAGATGTGGCAGATCATGCTGTTCGACACCTGGCGGGGCCTCAACCGGGGCGGCGAGGTCTGGTTCGTGTCGATCAACGGGCTGCGCGAGTACTTCAAGCGCACGATGAAGGAACAGTTCGGCAACTACGAGAAGGTCAAGCAGGGCAAGACCTACACCGTGCATCGCGCCGTGAAGGAATAGCCCCAGGGGAAACTCTGCACGATTCGATGGCATCTCTGGCTCGCGGATTTGCTCGCAATCGAGGCGCCGGACCGAAGACGGGCTCGTTGCCCGTCGAGGGACGGCAACGACGAGTGCGGGCAAATCCGCGAGCCCCATCCGGGCGGGCCTCCAAGGGTGCATCTGTGGCGTCGCGGGGTTCGTCCGTGAACCCCGCCCTTCGGGCCGGCTCGCGCCGGCCGGATCGGCGTCGTGCCGATCCGGTCCAGCCCTTGGTAAAGGGCGACGGCCCTTCACGGCGGACGGCGCCTTGCATCTGGCCCCTTGGAGGTCCCGCAGAGACGTCATCGAATCGTGCAGAGTTTCCCCAGGGAAGCGGACACCGAGAGACGGCGTCAGCCATCTCTCGGGGTGTCTCACACAACGCGCTTGCGGATGCGGTAGATCGCGTGCTCGCCGAACCAGTTGGGCAGCGCGCGCAGCAGCGGCGAGCTGCGGCGGTTCTGGTCGACCACGGCCCGGTCGAGGATCTCGATCCCCAGCCCCTCGCAGAGCGACTCGAAGTCGCGCAGGGTGCACAGATGGATGTTGGGGGTGTTGTACCAGGGGTTGGGCAGCGCCTTGGTGGTCGGCATCATGCCCTGCACGCCCAGCTGCCAGCGGTTGCGCCAGTAACCCATGTTGGGGAACGTCACGATGCCCTCCGAGGCGATATCGAGCATCTCGCCGAGCAGGCGCTCGGGGTGCCGGATCGCCTGGATGGTCTGGCTGACCACCACGTAATCGAAGCTCCTCGCCTCGAACCAGTCGCGAATGCCGTCGTCGAGGTCAGCCTGGATGACGTTCAGGTCGGCGGCCACGCCGCGCGCGACCCGCTCGTCGTCCACCTCCATGCCCACGCCACGCACGCTGCGCTCGGCGATCAGGTGACGCAACAGCGCCCCGTCGCCGCAGCCCAGGTCGAGTACGCGGGCATCCTCGCGGATCCAGCCGGTGACGATATCCCAGTCGGGACGGTTCATGCGCGGCCCTCCTCGGTCAGATCACGGGCGATGTTGTCGAAGTAGCCACGCAGCACCTGGTGGTAGTAGGGAATCGGCATCAGGAAGGCATCGTGCCCCTGGTGCGCCTCCACCTCGGCGTAGGAGACCGACTTGCCCGAGGCCAGCAGCGCGCGAACGATCTCGCGCGAGCGGGCCGGCGAGAAGCGCCAGTCCGAGGTGAACGACACCACCAGGAAACGGGCCGTGGCCGGCGCCAGCGCGGTGGCGAGATCGTCGTCGGCCTCGGCGGCCGGGTCGAAGTAGTCCAGCGCCTTGGTCATCAACAGGTAGGTGTTGGCATCGAAGCGGTCGACGAAGCTGGTGCCCTGATAGCGCAGGTAGGACTCGACCTGAAACTCCACGTCGAAGCCATACTGCACCTTGCCCGAGCGCAGCTCGCGGCCGAACTTGGCGCGCATGGCATCATCCGACAGGTAGGTGATGTGGCCGAGCATGCGCGCGAGCATCAGCCCGCGGCGCGGGATCACGCCGTGCTCGGCGTAGCGCCCGTCGTGGAAGTCCGGGTCGGTGATGATCGCCTGGCGCGCCACCTCGTTGAAGGCGATGTTCTGCGCCGAGAGCTTGGGCGCCGCGGCGATCACCACCGCGTGGGCGATCGCCTCCGGGTAGCTGATCGCCCACTGCATCACCTGCATGCCGCCGAGACTGCCACCGGTGACCGCCGCCCAGCGCGAGATGCCGAGCCGGCGCATCAGGGCGTGCTGGCTGTTGACCCAGTCGCGCACGGTCAGGATGGGGAAGTCCGGGCCGTAGGGGCGCCCGGTCTCCGGGTTCTCGGAGAGCGGCCCGGTCGAGCCCTTGCAGCCACCCAGGTTGTTCACGCAGACGACGAAGAAGCGATCGGTGTCGATCGGCTTGCCCGGGCCGATGGCGGTGTCCCACCAGCCCGGCTTGCGGTCCTCGGGGCGATGCCGACCGGCGGCGTGGTGGTCCCCGGACAGCGCGTGGCAGATGAGCACGGCATTGTCGGCGCGCTCGTTGAGCTCGCCGTAGGTCTCGTAGACCAGGTCATAGCTCTCGATACGCCGACCGCAATCGAGCAGCAGCGGCGTGTCGATGCGCGCGGTCTGCGGCTCGACCAGCCCTACCGAACCCGGCTGGGCGCTTGCACCGTGAACCGCGGCGTTGTCTGTCGTGGATGCGCTCATCAACGTCCCCTTGGCATTCATCCCGTCGCGTTCAGCCCATCAGCATGTTGCCGACCACCATCTGGGCGACCTGGATGATCAGCAAAACGGCCAGCGGCGAGAGATCGATCCCACCGATCGGCGGCAGCACGCGGCGGACCGGGTCGACCACCGGGTCGGTGAGATCGGCGAGAAAGGCGACGCCCGGCGAGCGGTCGTTGCCCAGCCAGGAGGCCACCGCGCGCAGCAGCACGGTCCAGAAGAACAGGTTGGTCACCGTCAGGAAGGTGAAGTAGACCGTGCCGATGAACACCCCGGTGCCGGTCATGCCCACGCCCTGCATCGCGGTGATCGCCCAGACCATCAGCGCCACCATGACCACGCCGAACACCAGCGCGGCCAGGTCGTGGCGACCGACCGGCTTGATCACCGTGCGCAGCGGGTTGAGCACCGGGTCGGTGATCTTGACGATCGCCTGGGTCACCGGGTTGTAGAAATTCGCCCGGAACAGTTGCAGGAAATACCGGGCGAAGGCGACGAAGGCCACCAGCTCGAAAAGCACCCGGATCAGGAAAACGCTCGGATCACCGAAGCTACCGCTCATCTGAAATCACTCGACAGGTTGTTGGTTGGCGGCCGACGGGCCGCCCCGACTGGGATCGATTCAATCCGCCGCGCGCTTGTCGACGTCGGCCGCCAGCTCGCGGCTGCGATCGCGCGAGGCACGAATGGCGCGGGCGAAGGCATCGCGCACGCCCGCCTCGTCCAGGGTCGCGATCGCCCGCTCGGTGGTCCCGCCCGGCGAGCTGACCCGGCGGCGCAGCTCGGCCGGCGAATCGTCGGCCGCCAACGCGAGCTTGGCGGCACCGAAGACGGTCTCCAGGGTGAGCAGGCGCGCCACGTCGGGCGCCATGCCCATGCCCTCGGCCGCCGACTGCATCGATTCCATCAGGTAGAACACGTAGGCAGGGCCGCTGCCGGACAGCGCGGTGACCTCGTCGATCTGCGCCTCGTCCTCGAGCCACTGGACCACGCCCACCGCACGCATCAGCGATTCGGCATCGCTGTGCTGCTCGCGGCTGACCGCCTCGGCGGCGAACAGCCCGGTGGCACCGCAGCCGACCATCGACGGGGTATTGGGCATGGCACGCACGATCGCGGCGTGGCCGTTGAGCCAACGGGCCAACGCGGCCACCGGGATGCCGGCGGCGATCGAGACCACCAGCTGGCCGGCGGCCAGCTGCGGCGCGAGACCCTCGGCGACGGTCTGCATCACCTGCGGCTTGACCGCCAGGACCACCAGCTGCGCCCCGTCGATGGCCGCGTGGTTGACCTCGGTGACCTCGACACCCAGCTGGTCGGCGAGTCCGCGACGCCGATCGGCATCCGGCTCGGCGACCACGATCGAGGGCCGGGCGCCGGCCGGCGCGTCCTTGAGCATGCCGCCAATCAATGCGGCGGCCATGTTGCCACCACCGATGAACGCTATCCGCGAGGCATTCATTGTCTCACCTGCCAGCTGTACGTGAACGGGAACGAAGGCCTAAGAAAATAACACGAATGGCGACCGGGAACGGCCCGGACACGTTCAGTCTCGTGGCCCGAACAGGGCGGTACCGACGCGCACGATCGTGGCCCCGGCGGCGATCGCGGCCTCGAAATCGCCGCTCATGCCCATCGAGAGATCGGGCAGGGGCTCGGGCAACGAGCGGTTGAGGGCGGCCAGTTGCTCGAACACCGTCGTGTTACCGGGCCGCGGGATGCACATCAGCCCGCGCAACTCGAGCGTGGGGGACTCGGCGCAGGCGGCGACGATGGTGGGCACGTCCGCCGGGTCGGCGCCGGACTTGCTCTCCTCGCCGTCGACGTTCACCTGGATCAGGACCTTCAGTGGCGCCAACGAGGGATCGCGCTGCTCCCCCAGGCGCCGGGCAACCTTGACGCGATCGACGCTGTGGACCCAGTCGAAGTGCGCGGCGATCGCGCGGGTCTTGTTCGACTGGATCGGCCCGATGAAATGCCAGGTCAAGGACAGGTCGGCCAGTTCGGACTGCTTGTCGAGGGCCTCCTGCAGGTAGTTCTCGCCGAAGTCGCGCTGGCCCAGCTCGGCCAGTGCCCGGATCGCCTCGACCGGCTGGCGCTTGCTCACGGCCACCAGCCTCACCTCGCCCGCCGGCTCGGACCGACTCTCAGCGGCGGCGGCAATCCGCCCGACGATGCCGCGGTATGCGCTTTCTCGATTTCCCATCTTGCACCTTGTGCGTGTTCGTTTCACCTTGTCTGCAACGAAGGCCGAGCCCCGTCACCACGGGGCCTCCGGGCCTTCGACAGGCACCACCAATGGACTTGTAACGGGGCCTTCCCCCGCAAAGGACGATCGCATGGCCGAATCCCGAGATATCGACTCCCTGCTGATGTTCACCGTCAAGAACGGGGCATCGGACCTCCACCTGTCGGCCGGCGAGCAACCTCGCGTGCGCATCGACGGCGACATCCGCAAGGTCAACGTGCCGGTGATGGAACACAAGGATGTCCACACCATGGTGTACGACATCATGAACGACCGGCAGCGCAAGGAGTACGAGGACAATCTCGAGGTCGACTTCTCCTTCGAACTGCGCGGCCATGCCCGTTTCCGTGTCAACGCCTTCAACCAGAACCGCGGCGCGAGTGCGGTGTTCCGCACCATCCCGAGCAAGGTACTCACCCTCGAGCAGCTCGACGCGCCCAAGGTCTTCCAGGACCTGTGCGACTACCCCAACGGCATCGTGCTGGTCACCGGCCCGACCGGCTCGGGCAAGTCGACCACGCTCGCGGCAATGGTCGACTACATCAACGACCACCGCAACGACCACATCCTCACCGTCGAGGACCCGATCGAATTCGTCCACGACTCGAAGAAGTGCCTGGTCAACCAGCGCGAGGTCCATCGCGACACCCACAGCTTCAACGCCGCCCTGCGCTCCGCGCTACGCGAAGACCCGGACGTGGTCCTGGTGGGCGAGCTGCGTGATCTCGAGACCATCCGACTGGCGCTGACCGCCGCGGAAACCGGTCACCTCGTCTTCGGCACGCTGCACACCAACTCGGCGGCCAAGACCATCGACCGGATCATCGACGTCTTCCCGTCGGCGGAGAAGGACATGGTGCGCGCGATGCTCTCCGAGTCCCTGCGCGCGGTCATCTCGCAGACGCTGCTCAAGAAGATCAGCGGCGGGCGCGTCGCGGCGCACGAGATCATGCTGGGCACGCCGGCCATCCGCAACCTGATCCGCGAGAACAAGGTCGCCCAGATGTACTCAGCGATCCAGACCGGCCAGGCCCAGGGCATGCAGACGCTCGACCAGAACCTCAAGCAACTGGTCAGCCGCGGCGTGGTCTCCAAGGAGCTGGCTCGGGGTCGGGCGAAGAACAAGAACGACTTCATGTAACTGCCACGCGCCGGGGCAACCGCGCGGGCCGACGCCAGCCGTGGCCGGCCATAAATTGTGCGCTCGCCCCGCTCACTCGATCCGCAGCGACCAGCACGTGCTGGCCAGGCGGAGAACGCAAGCCGGGAACTTACGATGGACCGTCAGCAAGCAGCCAACTACGTACAGGCCCTCCTCAAGCGGGCCGTCGAACGCGACGCCTCCGACCTGTTCGTCACCGTCGGCGCCCCGCCGTCGGCCAAAATCGACGGCAAGGTCGTCCACCTGACCGACCAGAAGCTCTCGGTGGAAAACACCCAGATGCTGGTCCGCTCGATCATGACGGACAAGCAGGTGGCCCATTTCGAGGAGTCCCACGAGGCGAACTTCGCCATCGCCCTGCCAGGGATCGCGCGCTTCCGTGTCAACGCCTTCATGCAGCGTGGCTCAGAGGGCATGGTCCTGCGGATGATCCGCTCGGACATCCCCAATTTTGCTGATCTGAAATTGCCGGACGTCCTCGGCGAGATCGCCATGACCGCACGCGGCCTGGTGATCTTCGTCGGCGCGACCAGCTCGGGTAAATCGACCTCGCTCGCGGCGATGCTCGATTACCGCAACGAGAACTCGCGCGGGCACATCGTCACCATCGAGGACCCGATCGAGTTCGTCCACAAGCACAAGGGCTGCCTCGTCACCCAGCGCGAGGTGGGCGTGGACACCGAATCCTTCGCCGCGGCACTGAAGAACACCCTGCGCCAGGCCCCCGACGTGATCCTGATCGGCGAGATCCGCGACCGCGAGACCATGGATCACGCCATCGCGTTCGCCGAGACCGGCCACCTGTGTCTGGCCACGCTGCACGCGAACAACACCAACCAGGCGCTCGACCGCATCATCAACTTCTTCCCCGAGGAGCGACGCCAGCAGTTGCTGATGGACCTGTCGCTCAACTTGAAGTCGGTGATCTCGCAGCGACTGCTGAGAAAGACGGATGGCGAGGGCCGGGTGCCGGCCGTCGAGGTGCTGATCAACACCCCGCTGATCGGCGACCTGATCTTCAAGGGCGACGTCTCCGAGATCAAGGAAGTGATGAAGCGCTCGCGCGAGCTGGGCATGCAGACCTTCGACCAGGCGCTGTTCGATCTCTACGACAGCCACCAGGTCGACTACGACGAGGCCATCAGCAAGGCCGACTCGGTCAACGACCTGCGCCTGCGCATCAAGCTCGAGAGCAAGCGCGGCCTGCCCAAGAGCCGCCAGGACGATTCGGAAGACGACCTCAAGGTCGAGGCCGACTGAGCCGCCCCACGACCTCAACAGGACGCTGACACATGAGCCAACTGAGCCTCGAACCCTACCTGAAGCTGCTCGCCGACAAGGAAGGCTCCGACCTGTACTTCTCCAGCGGCACGACGCCGGCGATCAAGATCCAGGGCGAGATGCGCTTCATCGGCAAAGACCGGCTGCGCAGCGGCCAGGTCGAGGAACTGGCGCGCTCGGTGCTCAACCAGCACCAGATCGACGACTTCCTCGAGAACCTCGAGCTCAACGTCGCCCTGTCGCGCCCGGGCATCGGCCGTTTCCGCATGAACGTCTTCATGCAGCGCGGCGAGTGGTCGCTGGTGATCCGCTACATCCAGGCGGAGATCCCGCGTGCGGCCGACCTCAACCTGCCGATGGTGGTCGAGGACCTGATCACCGAACGCCGCGGCCTGATCCTGGTGGTCGGCGCGACCGGCTCGGGCAAGTCGACCACGCTCGCGGCCATGATCGACCACCGCGCGGAGGCACGCCCGGGGCACATCCTCACGGTCGAGGACCCGATGGAATTCGCCTTCCGGCACCGCAACTCGGTGGTCAACCAGCGCGAGGTAGGTGTCGATACCCGCTCCTACGCCGCGGCCCTCAAGGAGGCCCTGCGTGAGGCACCCGACGTGATCATGATTGGCGAGGTACGCGACCGGGCGACCATGGAACACGCACTGGCCTACGCCGACACCGGCCACCTGTGCATCAGCACCCTGCACGCGACCAACGCCAACCAGGCGCTCGACCGGATCATCCGCTTCTTCCCCTCCGAGTCGCGCGACCAGCTGCTGATGGACCTGTCGCTCAACCTCAAGGCGATCATCTCGCAGCGTCTGATCATCGGCAGCGGCGGCAAACGCCTGCCGGCCGTCGAGATCCTGATCAACACGCCGCTGGTCTCCGACCTGATCAAGCGCGGCGAGGTCGACGCGATCAAGGAATCGATGGAGAAGAACGCCTCGGCCGGCACCATGACCTTCGACATGTCGATCCTGGATCTCTTCAAGAAGGGATTGATCTCGCGCGACGAGGCGCTGGCGAATGCCGACAGCCGCAGCAACATGGAATGGCTGATGAGCTTCGGCAGCGGCCAGGACGAGCTCAAGGCCGCTGCCGCCGACTCCAGCGGGATCAAGAGCGACAAGTCCGACAGCGACGAACTGCCGCCGCTCGACTGAACCCCGCGAACCGATCGCCGGCTTGCGTTTGCGCCGGCCGGACAGGATAATTGCCCCCGGTGTGTCCCGCCGCTATTCCTGTAGCCTTCAGCGTGTCGGGAAGGGCTTAGCCGCAAGGCATGGCTCGCCGGTAATGGCAACGCCCTTGCCAAGAGCCATAACGCCGCGGATGAGCCCTGCCCGGCTCGCCCAACGGGAGCCCGGTTGAATCGGCACTGTCGATTCAACCGGGCGCTGAAGGTCACAGGAATGGCGGCGGGACAGACCAATCCTGCGGGTGTAGCTCAATGGTAGAGCAGAAGCTTCCCAAGCTTAAGACGAGGGTTCGATTCCCTTCACCCGCTCCAGTTTTCCCGGACGCCGCCCCCGATACCGCCCCACCCCATGGGGGCGTCACGGGGTCTGCCTGACTCCGCCATGGCGGGAATCGGGCCGTGTCCGAGCCAGGTGGCATCGTCTTCCCGTGAGCTCGACCCGCTTCGACATCATCGTCGTCGGCGCCGGCATCGCCGGCCTGACCAGCGCCCTGGCCCTCGAACGGGACGGCGCCTCGGTGGTCGTGCTCGATCGCGATCGCGCCGGCACCGAGGCCTCCTGGGCCGGTGGCGGCATCCTCTGCCCCCTGTATGCCTGGCGCTACCCCATGCCCGTCCTGCGGCTCGCCGCCGAGGGCATGCGCCGCTACCCCGCCCTGCTCGACTCGCTCGACTCGCCCGTCGACCCCGAACGTTGGGTCACCGGCATGGAAATCCTCGACCCGATCGGTGACGGCGAGACGGTCGAGTCGATCGGCGCGACGCTCGAATCCGTCGGCATCGCCCACCAATGGCGTCGGCAGGCCGAAACCCATGCCCTATGGCTGCCCGAGGTGGCCAACGTGCGCAACCCCTACCTGCTGGACGCGCTGACCGACACCCTGCACGCACGCGGCATCGCGCTGCGCGAGCACTGCGCGGCCGAGGGGTTGCTGCTGGAGAACGGGCGCGTGACCGGGGTCGCGACCGGCCAAGGCGAACTGCAGGCCGACCGGGTCGTGGTCACGGCCGGTGCCTGGAGCGAGTCGCTGATCCCGGGGCTGCCAGACGGCAGCCTGTTCCCGGTCCGGGGCCAGATGCTGCGCCTCGAACCGCGTGCGGAGAACGGGCTCGATCGCATCCTGATGGACGGCGGGGTCTACCTGATCCCGCGCCGCGATGGCTCGGTGGTGATCGGGTCCACGGTGGAAAACGCAGGATTCGACAAGACGGTGGACGAGGCGGCCCAGGCGCGACTGCACGCCACGGCCTGCCGCCTCTGGCCGCAACTGACCGGGGCGCGGATCACCCATCGCTGGGCCGGTCTGCGCCCGGGCTCGGCCGACGAACTCCCGCTGTTGGGAGAACACCCGGCCATCGGCGGCCTCTGGGCCAACACGGGCGGCTATCGAAACGGCCTGGCCATGGCGCCCGCCGCAGCGGAACTACTCGCCGACCGCATGGCCGGGCGCGAGACTCGCCTCGACGCGACGCCCTACCGCCTCGAACGCCTGATCGACGGCTGAATCCGCCGGTCGCAACTCAGAGGGCGTCTTCGTTCTCCTCGCTGGTGCGAATGCGCACCGCGCGCTCGACCGGCGAGACGAAGATCTTGCCGTCACCGATCTTGCCCGAATAGGCCGCCTTGACGATGGCATCGACGACCGAGTCTTCCTGGTCATCGCTGATGACCACCTCGAGCTTCACCTTGGGCAGGAAGTCGACCACGTACTCGGCGCCACGATAGAGCTCGGTGTGCCCCTTCTGCCGGCCGAAGCCCTTCACCTCGGTGGCGGTCAGGCCGTTGATGCCCAGGTCCATCAGCGCGGTACGCACGTCGTCCAGCCGAAACGGCTTGATAATCGCTTCGATCTTCTTCACGTCGCTATTCTCCAGGTCGAGGGGATTTCCCCACAGTGTAATGCACCGGCCGTCGCCGTCAGGCGAGATCGATCGGATCGACGTCGATCGACCAGCGCAGCCGCCCCCCCAGGCGTCGACTGCCGACCGAGTCATCCACCGCCCACAAGGCACGATGCAGTGTGCTGCGCACCTGCGCGAGCAGCAACAGCTGAAAGCGATAACGCCCCGCCCGCCGTGCCAGCGGTGCCGGCACCGGCCCCCAGACGGCCAGCTCGTCGCCGAAGCGCTCACGCAACTGGTCGGCGACGCCCGCGAGAAAGCCTCGCGCGGCATCGGCCTGCGGCGCGTCGGCGCGAATCAACCCGGCGAAGCGCGTCGGCGGCAACTCCGCCTGTTCCCGTTCGACCAGCTGGGCGGCCATCACCGCCTCGTAGTCCTCGGAAAGCAGACGGCGCAGCACCGGATGCTCGGGATCGTGTGTCTGCACCAGCACCTCGCCGGGACGCTCGGCGCGCCCGGCACGCCCGGCCACCTGCAACAGCGACTGGGCGAAGCGTTCCGGCCCGCGAAAGTCCGAGGCGAACAGCGCCTGGTCGGCGTTGACCACGCCCACCAGGGTCACGCCGGGGAAATCATGCCCCTTGACCAGCATCTGGGTGCCCACCACCAGGCGGGCCTCGCCACGGGCGATGCGGGCAAGGCTGTCGGCCATCACCCCCTTGCCGGCGGTGGCGTCGCGGTCCAATCGCACGATACCGAACCCCGGAAAACGGGCGGCGAGCACGTCCTCCAGCTGCTCGGTGCCCATGCCGCGCACCGAGAGCGGCGCCTGGCAGGACGGGCAGTCCGCCGGCACGCCTTGCTCGAAGCCGCAGTGGTGGCAGCGCAACCGCCCGATCTGCCGGTGCCAGGTAAGAAACGCGTCGCAATGCGGGCAGCCGGCCACAAAGCCGCAGGCATGACAGACCAGGCTCGGGGCATAACCGCGCCGGTTGAGATACAGCATGACCTGCCCCCCGGCGAGCAGGTGGCGCTCGATCGCGCGCAGCAACGCCGGGGAGAGCCCCGCGACCATCGTCTGGCCACGCACGTCCAGGCAATGGATCGCCGGCATGGTCGCCCCGCTCGCCCGTTCGGTCAGCCGCAGGTGGCCGTAGCGACCGTCCCAGGCATGGCGCAGGCTCTCGAGCGACGGCGTGGCCGAGCCCAGCAGGATGGGAATGGCCAGTTGCCGTGCCCGCCAGACCAGCACGTCGCGGGCGTGGTAAAGGAAGCCCTCCTGCTGCTTGAGCGCGGCATCGTGCTCCTCGTCGACCACGATCAGGCCCGGCCGGGCCAGCGGCACGAAGGCCGCCGAGCGTGTACCGATCACCAACCCGGCCGTGCCTGCGGCCACCGCCCGCCACGCCGCCAGCCGCTCGCCGTCGGCCAGCCCCGAGTGCAACACGGCCGGGCGCACCGACAGCCGCCGGGCAAAGCGATCGATCAACTGCGGGGTGAGCGAGATCTCCGGGACCACCACCAGCACCTGGCGACCGGCGGCCAGCTCGCGCTCGATCAAGGCCAGGTAGACCTCGGTCTTGCCACTGCCGGTCACCCCGTGCAGCAGCCAGGCCCGGAAGCCCTCGCCGGCCGAGACGATGGCGTCGACGGCGCCTTGCTGCTCGGCGTTGAGCGCGGGCGCCGCCTCGCTCCCCGGCTCGACGGGCACGGACCACTCGGCGGGTGCGGTCATCCGGGTCGGCTCGGCCCAGCCCTTCTCCACCAGCCGACGCCGCACCGCGGCCGGCCCCAGCTTCGCGACCGGCACCGGCCCGGCTGACGTCACCAACCGCGACAAGGCCTCGCGTTGCCGCTCGCCTTTCGCCTCACCCGCCTCCAGCGCCGACCGACCGGCCGGGGTCGAGACCAGTGCCTCGACCTCGAGGCGACGCTCGCCGCGCAGGGCCTTGGGCAGGGCGGCGAAGACGACCTCGCCCAACGGGTGGTGATAGTAGGCGGCCGCCCAGCGCAGGCAGGCCAACGTGCGATCATCCAGCAGCGGCGCCTCGTCGAGCACCTCGAGGATCGGGCGCGTCTCCTGCTCACCCTCGGCCGAGGCCGGTTCGATCACCACGGCCACCCGCTCGGACTGACCGAACGGCACCCGCACGCGCACCCCGGGGGCGGGGCCGGCGTCAAGATCGAAATGGTAGGTAAACCCGCCGAAGAAGGGACCCGGCACGACCACCGTCCAGCAGGTCGGAGTCGCGGCATGAGAGGGATTGGCGGTATGATGGTGATCCATGTCCGGCAGGATACCGCAGCGCCTGTCCGCGGTGGCCGCTCGTGGTCAGCGGCGACGGGATTGTTCTTGACTACACCCACCGGTATGGCATAATCCCGCGCCTTGAACTGATGTTTCCATCACGTTTCACCAGATTTATAGCCGAATTCGAGGAGTTTACCCGTGGCCAATACCGCTCAAGCCAAAAAGCGCGTTCGCCAGGCTGAGAAAGCCCGCCAGCACAACATGGCGATGCGCTCGCAGGTACGCACCGCCTACAAGGCCGTCATCAAGGCCGTTAAGGACGGTGATGCGGACAAGGCGCAGCAAGCTTATCGTGAAGCCCAGCCGATCCTGGACCGGATGGTGACCAAGCGCATTCTCAAGCGCAACACGGCTGCGCGTCGCAAGTCGACCCTGGTCAACCGCATCAAGTCCATCTGATCGCGCGCCGGGTTGCCGGCGCCCGGCAACCCGGTGCAGCAAAAGGCCCCGCTCTCGAGCGGGGCCTTTTTTCATTGCCGCAAACGAAACGGGCCGACTCAGTCGGCCACGCCGTACTCCTTGCGGTAGTTGGCCATGGCCTCGGCCGATTCGGCCAGGTTCGCATCGCTGGCACAGAACTCGATCAACCCGTCGAGATTGGCAATCGCGACCACGTCGAGGTCGTGGTCACGCTTGAGCTCGCCGATCGCCGACAGCTCGCCCTGGCCCCGCTCCTGTCGGTCCATCATCACCGCCACGCCCACGGCGGTGGCGCCATTGGCGCGAATCAACTCGAGCGACTCGCGGATCGCCGTGCCCGCGGTGATCACGTCGTCGATAATCAGCACCCGACCGGAGAGCGGCGCGCCGACCAAGTTGCCGCCCTCGCCGTGATCCTTGGCCTCCTTGCGATTGAAGCACCACGGCACCGGCTCGCCGGTCCGCTCGGCCAGCGCGATCGCCGTGGCCGCCGCCAGCGGGATGCCCTTGTAGGCCGGACCGAACAGCACGTCGAACTCGATCCCGGCATCCAGGATCGCGTCGGCATAGAACCCGCCCAGCGCAGAAAGCGCCTGGCCGTCCGCGAAGGACCCGGCGTTGAAGAAGTAGGGGCTGACGCGCCCGGACTTGAGCGTGAACTCACCAAACCGGAGCGCCTGGTGCTCCACGGCAAACTGGACGAAGGCCTGACGGAAATCCTGCACGGGTCGATCTTCCTCGTGTTACGTGAACATATAGCTAGGGAAACTCGGATGGGGGCTCTACGCGCACTGGATGCCCCTAGTATTTTGCCAGCCAGATCAGCCCGGCCAGCACCAGCAGCGACATGCCCCAGAAGGCGAAGGACCAGCGCATCGACCGGCGCGCGCGGGTCTTTTCCGGCCAGTGCCGCGGCGAGATGCCCTTGAGCACGAACACCAGCTTGGCCGAAAGATTGATCGCCGCGATATTGATCGCCAGCATCAGGCCGGCGGCAATCGCATTGTCCCATTGCCCCCAGCCGACGAACAGCCCCAGGGCCGCGGCCGGCGGCATCAGCGCCACGGCCACCATCACCCCCACCAGGCCGGCCGCGGCCCCCGAGGTCAGCGACAGCACCGCCGCCGCCCCGGAGGCCAGGGCGAGGATCATCGCCGGATAGCTCACGTCGGTGCGATCGAGCAGCTGACTGTTGGTGACCGGATCGAGCACCAGCCCCATCAACAGGGCCAGGCCGACCGACAGGGCCAGGCCGGCCAGGTTCGCGGCAATCGCGCGCCGGGACAAATCGGGGTCCCCAAGCGTGGTGCCCAGCGCCAACGCCAGGTTGGGGGCCAGCAACGGCGCGATCACCATCGCCCCGATCACCACCGCGGCACTGTCCTCGAGCATGCCCATCGCGGCGACCACCGCCGACAGCCCGCAGAGCAGCAGGTAGGTCGAGGTGATGGCGCCACCCCCGGCGACCTCGGCGTAGAGCTCCTCGCGTGAGCGCGAGGCGGTCGAGCGCCGCGACTCGGCCTCGCCCTCCTCGTCGCCGGCGGCGGGCAGGGTCGCCTGCAGGCCGAAGATGATGATGCGCGCGTCCTCGCAGCGATCGAGAATCTGCTGCAGGTCGTCGAGCACCTCCTGCTGGCCCTCGGGCCGCACCACCAGTTCGGTGGAAAAGCGCTCGTCCTCGAACGAGGAGGTACGCCACCAATCGACCACGTCGTGCGAGTCGGCAATGCGGGCGATCGCGGCCTTCTCGCTGGCCGGCGCAACGATTTCGATGATCTTCAGGGCCACGCGGGGATCCTTGCGCTAGGGACGGTTCTGCGCGCAAAGCGCGTATGGCAGTCGTGCCGACCGTCCCGATGGGAAACGTGGCGCAAACCATAACCGAAAAAGGCCACCGGCGTCGCCACCGGTGGCCCTTGAGTCAGAACGATCGAGCGGCTTGCCCGCGGCGATCAGCCCTTGCCGAGGGTGAGCTCGCCGTCGCGCACGTCGACCGCGACCGTCTCGCCGGGCAGGTACTCGCCCTTGAGGATCGCCTGGGCCAGCGGGTTCTCCAGGCGATGCTGGATGGCCCGCTTGAGCGGCCGCGCCCCGTAGACCGGGTCGAAGCCCGCCTCGCCCAGCGCATCCAGAGCGGCATCCGTGAGCGACAGCCCGATCTCGCGGTCGGCGAGACGCTTGCGCAGATACTCGATCTGGATGTCGACGATCTTGCGGATCTCGCTGCGATCGAGCGGGTGGAAGACCACCACGTCGTCGACCCGGTTGATGAACTCGGGGCGGAAGTGCTGGCCGACGATCTCGAGCACCTCGGTCTTCATCTGCTCGTAGTCGGCATCCTGACCGGCCAGTTCCTGGATGCGCTGCGAGCCGAGGTTCGAGGTCATCACGATCACGGTGTTGCGGAAGTCGACCGTGCGCCCCTGACCGTCGGTCAGGCGCCCGTCGTCAAGCACCTGCAACAGGATGTTGAAGACGTCCGGGTGGGCCTTCTCCACCTCGTCGAGCAGGATCACGGAGTACGGCTTGCGGCGCACCGCCTCGGTCAGGTAACCGCCCTCCTCGTAGCCGACGTAGCCCGGGGGCGCCCCGACCAGGCGGGCCACGGAGTGCTTCTCCATGAACTCGGACATGTCGATGCGCACCATCGCCTCCTCGGTGTCGAAGAGGAAGGTCGCCAGCGCCTTGGTCAGTTCGGTCTTGCCCACGCCCGTGGGGCCGAGGAACATGAACGAGCCGTTGGGGCGGTTGGGATCGGACAGCCCGGCGCGCGAGCGACGGATCGCATCGGATACCGCCTCGACCGCCTCGGACTGACCGATGACGCGCTTGCCGAGCGCCTCTTCCATGCGCAAGAGCTTGTCCTTCTCGCCCTCGAGCATCTTGGAGACCGGGATGCCGGTCCAGCGCGAGACCACCTCGGCGATCTCCTCGGCACCAACCGTGCTGCGGAACAGCTTGGGCTTCTCGGTCTCGCCCTGCTCTTCCTGGGTCTGCGCCTCGGCCAGCTCGCGCTCGAGCTCGGGGATGCGGCCGTACTGCAGCTCGGACATGCGGGTCAGATCGCCCGCCCGCCGCGCGGTCTCCAGCTCGGTGCGCGCACGATCCAGCGCCTCCTTGATGTGCGTGGTGCCGGCGACCGCGGCCTTCTCGGACTTCCAGATCTCCTCGAGGTCCGAGTACTCGCGCTCGAGCGTCTCGATCTCCTCCTCGAGGTTGGCCAGGCGCTTCTTGGAGGCCTCGTCGGACTCCTTTTTAAGCGCCTCGCGCTCGATCTTGAGCTGGATCAGGCGCCGCTCGAGGCGGTCCATCGATTCGGGCTTGGAGTCGATCTCCATGCGAATGCGGCTGGCCGCCTCGTCGATCAGGTCGATCGCCTTGTCGGGCAGCTGCCGGTCGGTGATGTAGCGCTGTGAGAGCTGGGCGGCGGCGACGATCGCGGGATCGCCGATTTCGATGCCGTGGTGGACCTCGTAGCGCTCCTTCAAGCCGCGCAGAATCGCGATGGTGTCCTCGGTGGACGGCTCGTCGACCAGCACCTTCTGGAAGCGGCGCTCGAGCGCGGCGTCCTTCTCGATGTACTGGCGGTACTCGTCGAGCGTGGTCGCGCCGATGCAGTGCAGCTCGCCGCGGGCCAGCGCCGGCTTGAGCATGTTGCCGGCATCCATCGCCCCGTCGGCCTTGCCGGCCCCGACCATGGTGTGGATCTCGTCGATGAACAGGATCACCCGCCCCTCGGCCTTGCCGATGTCGTTGAGCACCCCTTTCAGGCGCTCCTCGAAGTCGCCGCGGAACTTGGCGCCGGCCAGCAGCGCGCCCATGTCGAGCGCCAGCACGCGCTTGTCCTTGAGGCCCTCGGGCACCTCGCCGTTGACGATGCGCTGGGCCAGCCCCTCGACGATGGCGGTCTTGCCCACGCCGGGCTCGCCGATCAGCACCGGGTTGTTCTTGGTGCGCCGCTGGAGCACCTGGATGGCGCGACGGATTTCCTCGTCGCGGCCGATGACCGGATCGAGCTTGCCCTGCTCGGCGCGCTCGGTCAGATCCATGGTGTATTTCTCCAGGGCCTGGCGGGCGTCCTCGGCGTTGGGATCGTCGACCGACTGGCCGCCACGCAGCTTGTCGATCGCCTGTTCGATCGCGCCCTTGGAGGCACCGGCGCGACGCAATGTCTCGCCGAGCTCGCTCTTGTCCTCGATCACGGCGAGCACGAACAGCTCGCTGGAGATGTACTGGTCACTGCGCTTCTGCGCGAGCTTGTCGGTGACGTTGAGCAGGCGCGAGAGATCGTTGGAGATGTGCACCTCGCCCGCCTCGCCGCCGGAGACGGCGGGCTGCCGGTCGAGCATCTCACCCAGTTGCGAGCGCAGCAGGTTGACGTTGATGTCGGACTGCGTCAGCAGGTGACGCACGGTGCCGCCTTCCTGGTCGAGCAAGGCGACCATCAGATGGACCGGCTCGATGAACTGGTGATCTTGGCCCACGGCCAGCGACTGCGCATCGGCCAGCGCCATCTGGAACTTGGCGGTCAGTTTGTCCATCCGCATTGAAAGCACCTCGTATGCCGTCGGAATTCGTGTAACTGCCTAGGAATGTAGGCACGGCATCGGGGTATTCAAGAGGCGGGACGCCCGGTGCCGGTTCGCGGCGGCTCAGTTCCCGCTGATCGCGACCGGACCCTCCGGCTCCGACTCGGGCGTTCTGTCGGCGGGCGCACTCGGACTGACGGCGGACAAGCCATCCCATTCGATCACGTCGAGTGAACCGTCGGCGTGCTCGACCAGCGCCGAACAGCCCTCGACCCAGTCGCCGCTATTGGCATAGGTGACGCCGTCGCATTGGCGCAGATTGGGATGGTGGATGTGGCCGCAGACGATGACGTCAACGCCCTCGCGCCGGGCGTGGGCCAGGGCCGCCGCCTCGAAGCGCGCGACATGGGCCCGAGCCCCCGGCACGCGCGTCTTGATCGCGCGAACCAGCGACCCGTGCCGATCGCCGCGCCCCAGGTGATGGCCTGGGCGGCGGCCCAAGAGCTGCTTCAGGCGGCGGCGCAGGCGATCCAGTCGCAACAGCCCGCCATAGCCGAGATCGCCCAGCCAGCGGGCCGGTGAGGAAGGGGCAATCTCGTCATCGAATTCGTCGCCGTGCAGCACCAGCGCGCGACGACCGTCGGCCAGCGTCAAGTGCAGCTCCCTGTGCAACGACACCCCGGCGAACGTCTGACCGACGAAGGCGCGAAAGCACTCGTCGTGGTTTCCGGGCACATAGGCAACCCGCGTACCGGCCTCGACCAGGGCCTGGAGCCGGCGGAACAGCTCGCTCTTTTCCGCCGACCACTGCCAGCGGCGGCGCTGCATCTGCCAGACGTCGAGCAGATCGCCGTTGAGGATCAGGGTGTCGCAGTGAACGGTGCCGAGGAACTCGAGCAGCCGGTCGGGGCGGGCGTCCGGCGTGCCCAGGTGGACGTCGGAGACGATCACCGTGCGGTAATGATGAAGAGTGGGACGGGATGGCGGGCAACTGGGCAGGCGAGTCTGCATGGGGCACCTCCGGCAATGGCCACCCCACCGTTATCCCAGCGGCGCGTGACCGGCGCGTGTCAGCCCGGTCACGATTCGACGACAGTCAGGCTTACCGCTCGCGCAGGTCCGCGTGCCGGCTCACGAGCCGGTCCAAGAACAGGATGCCGTCGAGGTGATCGATCTCGTGCTGGGCGATGCGCGCCTCGAAGCCCTTCATCTTGAAGGTGACCGTGCGCCCCTCGATGTCCTGGGCGGTCAACTCGATGGTCTCGGCACGGATCACCTTGCCGGTGTAGTCGGGGATGGACAGGCAGCCCTCGCGGCCGACGGCAAAGCCCTTCCAGTTGGTGATCGCCGGGTTCACCAGCACCAGCGGGCCGTTGTTGTCGACCGGGCGCTTGGCGCGGGTCGCGTCCACCAGGCACAGGCGCTGCATGCGCCCCACCTGGGGGGCGGCGATGCCGACCGCCGACGGCCCCTGGTCGGCCGTGTGCTGCAGGTGCTCGGCGAACTCGCGCAATTCCGGGTCGAATTGCTCGACCGGCTCGCAGACCGTTTTCAGGCGCTCGTCCGGGTAGGTCAGGATCGGCAGCGGCTCCACGCTCACCCCCGCATCGTCTCGAGCGGGGTGACGCGCACGGTCAGCCCCTGGTCGGCAAAGCGCGCCACGCACTGCTCGATCGGCTCGATGCCCTGACTGCTCTCGCCGTCGATCTGCATGATGTAGATCGGCTTGTCAGTCGACCCGCCCACGTCGGAGCGCAGGTCGAGGATGTTCATGCCGGCCTCGAGCAGCGCGGCGGTCACATCGGCGACAATCCCGCTGCGATCGGCACTGTGCACGGTGACCGAGACATCGGGCTCGCGGTGCTGGTGCAGGGCCGCGTCGATCTCGTCGACGTGCAGCTTGAGGCCGAAATCGGCGCGGGTGGATTCGAGCAGACCGGCCACCTCTTCCGGGTTGCCGGCGCCGCGCACCATCATCATGATCGCGAACTGGTTGCCCAGGCGCATCATCGCCGTCTCGCCGAGTTCGGCGCCCACGCCGAACAGCACCCGCGTGACGTGGGCGACGATGCCGGGTCGATCCGCCCCGACCAGGGTCAGCAGAAGCCAGGGTTGATTCATGTCGGTCGTCCTCTTGATCCGTCGGTTTCGCGCCAGACCAGGGTGGCCATCCGGCCGGTCTCGCCCTGGTCGCGGCGATGCGAGTAGAACAGCTCGGGCAGGGCGTAGGTATCCCGCTCGCCGCCGAACACGCGGGTAATCCCCTGTCGACGCAACCGCGAGCGGGCCAGCGCGAACAGGTCGGCGTGGTACTTGCCGGTCTCGGCGGCCGCCCGGAAGGCGGAGGCGTCGGCCGGGTACTCGCGCATGAAGGCCTCGCGCACCTCCTCGCCGACCACGAAATGCGCCGGGCCGATCGCCGGGCCCAGCCAGGCCATCAAGCCGTCGCCGGCCACGGAAAAGCGGTTCACGGTGCGCTCGATCACGCCGGCGGCCAGCCCGCGCCAGCCGGCGTGGGCCACGGCCACCTCGCGGCCGTCGTGGCTGGCGAGCGTCACCGACAGGCAGTCGGCCGTCAGCACCGCCAGCACCTCGCCCGGCCGGTCCGTGTAGGCGGCGTCCCCCTCGGGGCGATCGGTGGGCACGTTCGGCCCGACCACCGTGGTGCCGTGGGTCTGGTTGAGCCAGCGCGGCGCCTCCGGCAACCCGAGCATCTCGGCGAGATCGCGGCGATTGGCCGCCACGGCCTCGGCGTCGTCGCCGACGTGGGTCGCCAGGTTGAAGCCGTCGAACGGCGGACGGCTGTGACCGCCGATGCGGGTGGTCACGCCGGCACGCACGCCGCCCGGCGCCGGCCAGGTGGCCTCGATAAAACGACTGCCCTCGGGGGCGTCAGTCGGGATCCGCGACATAGATAACCTCGGCCTCTCCGTCGTCAACGCCGTCGCGATAGTCGCGCAGCAATTCGATCAATTCGTCCATGTCCTCGGGCAACGGGGCCTCGAGCGACAGCGTCTCGCCGGTCTCCGGGTGCGTGAGCGTCAGGCGACGCGCGTGCAACGCCTGGCGACCGAAGTCGCGCAGCACCTCCACCAGCATGTCCTCGGCGCCCGGCGGCAGGCGCGGCCGACCACCATAGACGGGATCGCCCACGATCGGGTGGCGGATGTGCGCCATGTGCACCCGGATCTGGTGCGTGCGTCCGGTCTCCAGCTTGACGCGCAACCAGGTGTGCTCGCCGAACTGCTCGACCACCCGGTAATGCGTGACGGCCGGCTTGCCCTGGGGCACCACGGCCTGGCGCTGGCGATCGCGGGCGTGGCGCCCGATCGGCGCATCGACCGTACCGCCGGCGATCAGGTGGCCGATCACCACCGCATCGTACTCCCGACCGATGCGCCGTTCGGCCAGATCGGCCACCAGTGCCTGGTAGGCCGCCTGGGTCTTGCCCACCACCAGCAGGCCGCTGGTCTGCTTGTCCAGTCGATGCACCACGCCGGCGCGTGGCAGCAATGCCAGGTCCGGGTCGTGGTGGAGCAGCGCGTTGACCAGCGTACCATCGGGATTGCCGGCGCCGGGGTGCACCACCAGATCGACCGGCTTGCTGACCACCAGCAGGTGCTCGTCCTCGAAGACGATATCCAGCGGGATGGCCTGGGCCTGGTCCTCGCTCTGCTGCTCGAGCTCGGTGCTCAGGGATAGGGTCTCGCCACCCAGCACCGTGTCGCGCGGGCGCATCGAACGACCGTCCACCGTTACCTGCCCGCCCTTGATCCACGACTGGATCCGGCTGCGGGAGAAGTCCGGCCACAACTGGGCTGCCGCCTGGTCGAGACGCATGCCGGCAAGCTCGGCCGGAATCGACGCGTTACGTTCTACATCCATCGGTCGGAAATCAGCCTTTGAACCGGGGACGAACCGCAGTCTGCTGCCGTCCGTCGAGACATGAAAAAGACGGGTCGACACCCGTCATGAGATCGGTTGGTTTTTAGCATCTTATCTGCGAAGATTATCCGCTAACGCCCGCCCCATCAACGCGCCGCACGGTGCGGCCCGGGGCGGTCGGCATCCACTCACCATTGCCAGCGGCCCTTCACTCCTGACCATGACCCAGCATCGCGACCGTAACCGCCCGGCCACTCGCCGAACTCTTCCCCGGCACCTCGCCCGCGCGGCACTGATTGCCGGCATGGTCACCTTCGCCAGCGGCTGCTCCTGGTTCTCCAAGTCCGACGACGATCGCGTGGATCTTTCCGATCCCACCGCCTCGGCCAGCCAGCTCTACCAGGAGGCCAACGAGGCCATGCGGCGGGCGGACTACGAAACGGCGATCAAGAAGTACGAGACCCTCGAGGGCCGCTACCCGTTCGGTGCCTACACCGAGCAGGCCCAGCTGGAAGTGGCCTACGCCTACTACAAGTACGACGAGCCGGACTCGGCCATCGCCGCGGCGGATCGCTACATCCAGCTGCACCCGCGTGGTGACAATGTGGCCTACGCCCTCTATCTCAAGGGCCTGGCCAACATGAGCCGCGGCGACTCGCTGATCAACAAGATCGCCCCGCCGGACCTTTCCAAGCGTGACCAGTCGGTACTCGAGGAGGCCTACAAGTCCTTCTCCCGCCTGGTCGAGCAATACCCCGACAGCCAGTACGTCGATGACGCCAGCCGCCGCCTGATCGACGTGCGCAACTCGCTCGCCAAGCACGAGGTCGAGGTCGCCGAGTACTACATGCGCCGCGGCGCGTGGCTCGCCGCCGCCAACCGGGCCCAGTCGGCACTCGACAAGTACAACGGCTCGACCTCCACCATCCCGGCACTCAAGCTCCTGATCCGCGCCTACGACAAGCTCGGCCTGGAGCAGGAACGCCAGGACGCCGAGGCAATCCTCGAGGCGACGCGCCAGGCCAACGCCGGGGACTCCTGAGCCGGTCGACGCGTCCATGCCGGGACACCGGCATACCAACCCCGCAACGCAAGGGCCGATGGCGATGCCATCGGCCTCTTTTTTGCCTGCCCCTTTCGCCCCCGGCGCGCGGCGCGGGCCCCGACGCACCCCGCATCGCCCTCAACAGCTCGACACCTCACGCATCCCGCCACCCCCGGTGCTAGGCTCCAAGGACCGATCATCCCGACAACACGGACGACGACCGCCCTGTCAGTCCACTGGAGGTGCGACTGTGATCACCAAGACCCTCACCATCGGCCTCGTCCTCGCCGGCTCAATCGGCGTGGCCAGCGCCGACTTCACGCAGGCGATGCGCCATTACGACCAACAGCAATACCGGGAGGCCCTGCAGGAATTCCGCGAATCGGCCGACCGGGGTGATGCCTATTCCCAGTACATGCTCGGCCGCCTGCACGAGGCCGGCAACGGCACCACGCAGGACTTCGTGCAGGCCCACAAGTGGTACAACCTGGCCGCGGCAAACGGCCATCGCCACGCTGCCGAGGCGCGCGACCTGCTCGCCGAGCGCATGACCGCCCGGCAGGTTTCCCAGGCCCAGCAGGCCGCACGCGACTGGCAGGCGGACGGCTCCACGTCGTCGCCGACGCCATCGTCATCGCGCCCGCCGGTCGACAGCCTGTCCGAGCAGGAACGCGTGGCCGAGGTCCAGCGCGAACTCAACCGGCTGGGCTACGACGCCGGTCCGACCGACGGCATCATGGGCGACCGCAGCCGCAGCGCGATTCGTCAGTACCAGGCCGACATGGGGTTGTACCGGGACGGCCGTGCCACTGCCGACCTGCTCGAGCGCCTGCGCCAGACCAAGCCGGAGCAGGTCGAACACGACGACAGCCCCCGCGTGGTGCTGCAGGAAGACTTCAGCGATGGCAATTACCGCAACAATCCGTCCTGGACGGTGCTCAACGGCGAGTTCGAGGTCGACCGCAACGGGTTGCGCAGCATCGTGGATACCACCACGGCGAATGATCGCGCCATGGGCGGGCTGAATTCGGATCGCCCCGAGGACATCGGCCTGGCCGTACTCGGGATGATCCTCGAACAGCGCCGCGGCCGACAGGACGAACAGACCGCCCCCACCCAGCCGGCCAGGATTATCACCAACGCCCCGGTCGGCAACGACTTCGCCATGGAAATGGACCTCGCCTCACGCGAGCAACCCGGCCAACTCGAGGTGGGGCTTTTCCAGGGCGATCGCCCCGACGGCACCGGCTATCGACTGGTCTATTCCGCGGGCTCCGAGCCGGCGCTCGCCCTGCTGCGCCTGGTTTCCGGCCACGCCGAGGTGATCGCCCGCCACGACGGCCGGCTCGATCTCGAGGATGGCCGCTTTCACCGCATCCGCTGGACCCGCGACGAGAGCGGGCGGATGGAGGTCCACGTGGACGACCGGCACCTGCTGCGCGTTCAGGACAACGGGCTGCGCGACCCGTTCCAGGGCGTGACGCTGGTCAACCACGGCGGGGATTACAGCCTGCGTCGGATCAGGCTCGAGGAATAGCGGCTCGCCCGGCACGAGATGCCGCGTCGCGGGGATATCGCCTCCCCGCCAACCGCGCGTGTGAGCTGCGCATGACCCGTTGACCGGACCAGGAGGGGCTCGGCAATGCCGGAAGCCTGAGCCGGGCGCGGTCCCAGTTCCCCGCCACCAGCTCAGCGGGCCCGCAACGTTTCGACCGGGCAAAGCAAAAGCCCCGCTCGATGGCGGGGCTCTCGTCTCGCAGGCATCCGGCACGGGGCCGGACGGCGTCGGATCAGCGCTTGGAGAACTGAACCGAGCGACGTGCCTTGCGCAGACCGACCTTCTTACGCTCGACCTGACGCGCGTCACGGGTCACGAAGCCGGCTTCGCGCAGCTTCGGACGATGCGACTCGTCGTAGTCCATCAGCGCACGGGTCAGACCGTGACGAACGGCACCGGCCTGGCCGCTCGGGCCACCGCCAGCAACGGTCGCGACGACGTCGAACTTGTCGCTCAGCTCCAGCAGCTCCAGCGGCTGGCGCACGACCATCTGCGCGGTTTCGCGACCGAAGAAGTCTTCGATGCGCTTGCCGTTGATGGTGATGTTACCGGTGCCCGGACGCAGGAATACCCGTGCGGAGGATCTCTTGCGACGACCGGTTCCGTAATTCTGTGTCATTGCCATGGGTAGTCTCTCTTAGATCTCGAGCGGCTGCGGCTGTTGCGCCTGATGGTTGTGCTCGGCGTTGGCGTAGACCTTGAGCTTGGTGTACATCTGGCGACCGAGAGCGTTCTTCGGCAGCATCCCCTTGACGGCCAACTCGATGACGCGCTCCGGGGAACGCTCCATCAGCTTTTCGAAGGTGAAGTGCTTCATGTTGCCGATGAACCCGGTGTGGAAGTGATACATCTTGTCCTTGGCCTTGTTGCCAGTGACCTTGATGTCCTTCGCGTTGACGATAACGATGTAGTCACCGGTATCGACGTGCGGGGTGTACTCGGCCTTGTGCTTGCCACGCAGGCGACGAGCGACCTCGGTAGCCAGGCGACCCAGCGTCTTGCCGGATGCATCGATGACGTACCAGTCGCGTTTGACCTCGGCCGGCTTGGCGGAATAGGTTTTCATGGATCGACAGCTCCCAAACCAGAAGCGATACATTGATTTCAAGAGGGCGCGAAGTCTACCCGAAGGCAACGCACCCCGCAAGACCGATTTCACAACCGGCCCGAACGTGGAGAACCGCGGAGTATAAAACGCATCGGCGCCGAAAGCGAAGGACTTTCCGCACCGATGGGCGTCAGGTCGTCAACGCGTGTATCGCAGACAAAAAAAATGCCGGCAGGAGCCGGCAACAACAAGAACCACCAAAGGAGGATAAGCAATTCACGGTATCAAGATATACTAATACTCCACGGGCCGTCAAGCCCGACCGACACTTTTTTGTCGGGACCGCCCCGCGCTGGGCGCCCGCCGTCCACCCCAGGGCCTCACGACGCCCTCGCCCCCCTTACTTGACGCGCCACCGCCTGCCTTGACCGCCGCATCACGCCACTGCACTCTTTGCGCATGACTGCCACCGACCCGAGCGACCACCCGACGCGCCACCTCGACGAGGCCATCCGCTCGGATGCGCTCGACTGCGTCATGTGCGGCATCTGCGTACCGCACTGCCCCACCTTCGCGTTGAGCGACAACGAGGCCGACGGCCCACGCGGGCGGATCAGCCTGTTGCTCGGCATCAGCCAGGGCGAACTCGCGCCCGACGCCGACATCACCCGCCATCTGGATACCTGCCTGACCTGCCGTGCCTGCGAGATCGTCTGCCCATCGGGCGTCGCCTACGGCCGACTGATCGACAACGGCCGCGCGCGACTGGCGCAGGAGTCCAGCCACGCCGCGCACCCAAAGCCCGCGGCGCGGCAGTGGCGACTGCTGCGCGACCAGCTGCTCACCCGGCGCCGGCGCCTGGGCGCAGCCTGGCAACTGGTTCGACTGATGCAACGCCTGGGACTGGGCGGCCTGACCCGCCGGCTGGCCGGCCCGGTCGGCCGCGCCCTGCCCCGGCAGGTTGCCGGCCCCCTATCGCCACAACCCCGGCCGTCCGATACCCAACCCACGCGCGGTCGCGTCGGTTTGTTCGTCGGCTGCACGGGTGCGGCGATGAACGCGAACGCCGTCGCCGCCGCCCGCACCGCGATCGCTGCCTTCGGTTACGAGGTGGTCGAGCCGGCCGGCCAGGGCTGCTGCGGGGCGATGCATGCCCACGGCGGTGAGCCGGCGGAGGCGAGACGCCGCCGCGAGGCGAACGCCGCCGTCTTCCAGGCCGCGGGCGTCGAGGCGATCGTTGTCGTGGGCACGGCCTGCGCCGCCGAGCTGGGCCCGCTGACGGATTCGCACGAGATCACGGTGCGCGAGATCACCGACTGGCTGCTCGCGCGCGATCGAACCGAATGGCCGGACGTCGCGCGTCTCGATTACCGCGTCGCCGTGCACACGCCCTGCAGCCAGCGCAATCACCTGCGGCAACCCGAAGCGACCCGCCAGCTGCTGGCGTCCATCCCGGGGCTGGAATTGCTGGAGATCGACGGCAACGCGCGTTGCTGCGGTGCCGCCGGCATGCAGGTACTGCTCTACCCGGATCAGGCCGAACAGCTGCGCGAACCGAAGCTCGACTCGATCGAGCAACTGGCGCCGGACGTGGTGGTCAGCGCCAACGTCGGCTGCGCCACCCACCTGGCGGCGGGCGCGAACCTCACGGTCAGGCAACCCGTGGAACTGCTGGCCGAGTCGATCGCCGCCGCCAGCCGCTGATTAATCGCTAATCAACCTGAGGGCACGTCCGCGTCGGCCAGGTTCCGGCCATAGAAGATCTCGAACATCTCCTTCTTCAGCGCCTTCTCGATGCGGGTGCAAACCTGCGGGCTGTAATCGTCGGTGCCGTGGCCGAACAGGTAGTTGTCCAGATCGAAGTCCTTCAGGAGCATCTTGGTGTGGAAGATGTTCTCCTGGTAGACGTTGACGTCGATCAGCTGGTAGCGCTCGCGGGTGTCCTCGGCGAGGTAGTTCTGGATCGAGTTGATCTCGTGATCGATGAAGTGCTTCTTGCCGTGCACGTCGCGGGTAAAGCCGCGCACGCGGTAGTCGAGCGTGACGATGTCCGAGTCGAAACTGTGGATCAGGTAATTCAGCGCGCGTAGCGGCGAGATCCGCCCACAGGTGGACACGTCGATATCGACCCGGAAGGTGGAGATGCCGTTTTCCGGGTGACTCTCCGGGTAGGTGTGGACCGTGATGTGGCTCTTGTCCAGATGCGCGACCACCGAGTCGCGCTCGAGCTCGCCGTCGCCCGGCAGCGGACCCGGCTCCTCGTGGTAGTCGATGCCCTCGGCGATCACCGGCTCCTCGGAAATGAGGATGGTGACCGAGGCGCCCTGCGGCTCGTAGTCCTGGCGGGCGACATTGAGGATGTTCGCCCCGATCATCTCGGTGACATCGGTGAGGATCTGGGTCAGCCGGTCGGCGTCGTAGACCTCGTCGATGTAGGCGATGTACTCGTTTACCTGCGCACGGGTCTTGGCGTAACAGATGTCGAAGATCGACATGCTCAGCGTCTTGCTGAGGTTGTTGAACCCGTGCAAGGTGACCGACGGCTCACCCATGACTACCCCCTGAAACAAAGCGCCCGACCTCCCGGCCGGGCGTATCGATGCGTCGAACGAAAACGACGCGCTGTAATTGCCGCAAAGTGTAAACCGGCGCCGGGAATCGTGTCACCAACCGCGCACGCCATCGGCCGTTGGCCGAG
This sequence comes from Guyparkeria hydrothermalis, assembly GCF_023555375.1. Classification (GTDB taxonomy): domain Bacteria; phylum Pseudomonadota; class Gammaproteobacteria; order Halothiobacillales; family Halothiobacillaceae; genus Guyparkeria; species Guyparkeria hydrothermalis. The sequence goes on along the minus strand of NZ_JAJSEE010000002.1, from coordinate 371,537 downwards.
GCACTGCTGTCGCACCATTGCCACGACCGGGCCCACCACCGCGACACATTGATGGGGCGGGTGCCCCGGAGATCCGCTGTGCCCGCTACTCGGGCTCGCGAACCTCGAAATCGTGCGTCAGCTCGACCGAGTCGCGCAGCATCGCCGACACCGAGCAATACTTCTCCGCCGACAGGTCCACCGCGCGCTCGACCTTCTTCGGGTCCAGCCCGCGGCCGACCACCACGTAATGGGTGTGGATGGTGGTGAACACCTTGGGCGCCTTCACGTCCGCCCGCTCGGCGGACAGTTCGATCCAGCAGTCCTCGACCGGCTGGCGCTGCTTGCCCAGGATCATCATCACGTCGATGGCGGTGCAGCCACCCAGGCCCATCAGCACCATCTCCATCGGACGCGGCCCGGCATTGCGACCGCCGATTTCCGGCGCGCCGTCCATGACGATGGCGTGCCCGCTGTCGGCCTCGGCCATGAACGCCATGCCGTCGACCCATTTCACTCGTGCCTTCATCACGACTACCTTACGACTGGTTGAGTTCGAACAGTTCCGCCAGCGCCTCGCCCGGGTCCTCGGCGCGCATGAACGCCTCGCCCACCAGGAAGGCATGCACGTCGTGTTCGCGCATGCGGCGCACGTCCTCGACGCCGAGGATGCCGCTCTCGGTGACCACGATCCGGTCGTCCGGAATGTCGTGCAGCAATTCCAGCGTGACGTCGAGACTGACATCGAAGCTGCGGAGATCACGGTTGTTGATGCCGATCAGGCGGGTATCCAGTTGGAGCGCCCGCAGCAGCTCGTCGTGGTCGTGGACCTCGACCAGCACGTCCATGCCCCAGTGGCGGGCGCGGTCGTGCAAGGTGCGCATCGTCTCGTCGTCGAGCGCGGCGGCAATCAGCAGCACGCAGTCGGCGCCCATCGCGCGCGCCTCGTCGACCTGGTAGGGGTCGATCAGGAAGTCCTTGCGCAGCACCGGCAAGCGGCAAGCGGCGCGGGCGGCCTTGAGGTACTCGGCATCGCCCTGGAAGAAGTCGCGGTCGGTCAGCACCGACAGGCAGGCCGCCCCGCCCTTCTGGTAGCTCTTGGCGATGGCGACCGGGTCGAACGGCTCGCGCAGCACGCCGCGGCTGGGCGAGGCCTTCTTGATCTCGGCGATCACCGCCGGGCGCTTGTCGGCCACGCGCGTCTCGATGGCGCGCTCGAAGCCGCGCGGACGATCGGCGGCCAGCGCCTGGTCCTCCATCACGGACGGCGGGGTCACCTGCCGGGCGGCGGCGACCTCGAGGCGCTTGCGCGCGATGATCTTCTTCAGGATATCGGGGGTATCAGTCACGGCAGTCACGACCGGGAAGTGTAATGGGTGGGTGGACCGGGGACGCATCCATCCCCGGCCGGACAATTCGGGCCGGTATCAGGCCTGGCAGGCGCGGGTCATGGCGACCAGCTGCTCGAGCTTGTCCAGCGCGCGCCCTTCGGCCAGCAGGCGCTGGGCGGTGGCCACGCCGGCGACCAGGTCCTCGGCCAGGTCCGCGGCATAGATGGCCGCCCCGGCATTCAGCGCGATCATGTCGGCGACCGGGCCGGGCTCGCCGCCCAGGGCGGCGCGCACGCAGGCCACGCTCTGCTCGGGGCCATCGACGATCAGCCGATCAAGCGGCTGGCGCGTGATGCCGAAGTCCTCGGGCTCGACGCGGAAGCGGCGCACCGTATTGTCTTTCAGCTCGGCCACCTCGGTCGCCTCGGCCAGCGAGATCTCGTCGAGACCGTCGTGGCTGTGCACCACCAGCACGTGACGCGCGCCCAGGCGCTGCATCACCTCGGCCAGCGGCTCGAGCCAGTCGCTACTGTAGACGCCCAGCAGCATCGCCGGCGCACCGGCCGGGTTGGTAAGCGGCCCGAGGACATTGAACAAAGTGCGCACCCCCAGCTCCTTGCGCGGCACGGCGGCGTGGCGCATCGAGCCGTGGTGGCGCGGGGCGAACATGAAGCCGATTCCCAGCTCGCGCACGCAGCGGGCGACGCAATCGCTGTCGACCTCCAGGTTCACGCCCGCCGTCTCGAGCATGTCGGCACTGCCCGAACGGCTCGTGACCGAGCGGTTGCCGTGCTTGGCCACGTGCCCGCCGGCCGCGGCGACCACGAAGCTCGAGGCGGTCGAGACATTGAACAGCGCGGAGCCGTCGCCACCGGTACCGACGATGTCGACCAGGTGCGGCACGTCCACCTGCACGCCCACCGCCAGCTCGCGCATTACCTCGGCGGCAGCCGTGATCTCGTCGATGGTCTCGCCCTTCATGCGCAGCGCGACCATCAGGCCGGCGACCTGCACCGGCGTGGCCTCGCCGGCCATGATCTGGTGCATGACCGCGTACATCTGTTCGCGGCTCAGGTCATGACGGTCGACGGTGCGGGCAATGGCTTCGCGAATGTCCATGGGGTGTTCGGGGTTCCGGCGTGGGTCAGGCGGGGAAAGGTAGCACGGCTGGGGGATGGTCCGCAGCACTGAGGCCTTACCTGAGGAGAGGCCAGCATATTAAGGGAGCCCCCCTTCTCGTTTTGCGCCCATGACCCGTCCGGGGCTGCGACCACATGTTGGCCGAACGTCTGACTTCGGCTTCTGCTTGCCCCTAGCCAATGTCATTTATGAGCTGTTTCAGCTCCGAGATCGACAACGCAGGCCGTTTACGATGGAGCATTGCGTGGCAATTGGGGCAGACAGGCCGTAGATCGGCAACCGGATTGAGTTCGTACTCCTCACCCACTTCGGCCAACGGCTTCAAGTGATGCACGTGAATGAAGCCGCGGCCGATTTCTCCGTACATGCTCTCAAAATCGAAATTGCAGACCGCGCATTTGACTCCCCAACGCTTCAAACACTGTCGACGTGCATTCGGATCACGCTCGTAAACGTTCACTGTTACCGTCTTTTTGGCACCTTCCGAAACGCTTTGTGGATCTAACACTTCTTCCGGCAGCACTTCGGGACGATTGAACTCAGTTCCTCCAAAGGTCCACGTGACCTGAACGGGGCTAGAGTTTTTGTAGCTTTTCGGATGTGCCAAGCCCGCAAAAGTGAACGCTTCACGGTTGTCCTCTCGGAAGAACAGGTAAACGTGCCCAGCAGGATGCAGCAAACTCTGGATTGAGGGTTGGTGCAGCCTTGATTGCGACTTTCCGAACCAAATCAGTTCGTCCCCCACAAACCTGTTCTGGTAATCGTGTCCAGTCCGACCGGCAGTACCCACACCACAAAAGATGAAATGATCATCTTCGTGTGAGGTGTAACCGGTATACCAACTCCCTCCTCCGGGATCCTCAATGCCGAGAGTTCGAAAAACGTCCTTTCTGGTGTACTGGCCACCGGCCTTAAATGGATACACGTTACTCAAAACCGCCCCAATCAAACCTAACAATTCAATGACCTGCGGGCTTTAACCCCTACGTGCCGTGGGTGCCTGTTTCGCCCGCCGATCAACGTTTACCAACCTTAGCGGACTCGGCGCCCGGCGGGCGAGCCCCTTTTCTTGCTTGTCCAAGAAAAGGGGCGAAAAGAAGGACACCCTGCGTCCTGGTCCTGCGGACCCGGTAGCCTCGAGACGAGGCTACCGGCCTCACGAGCGAAGGCCGGCTGTTCGGGGCCGGTTCGACGCGACCTCCTGTCGCGGCGAACCTCGAAGCGACGTCCGTGTCGCTTCGCCCCGGCCGCCCTTCCCTCGTGAGGCAGGACGCCAAGGGCCCGCCCTTCGATCTGCCTTCGCAACCACCTCCCGACTCATCGCCGCCATTTGATTTCGCCAACCGGCGGCGAGAATGCCCGTTAGTCAGCAGGACAACCTGTCCAGCCCGTGCAGAGCACGCGCCCATCGGTATACTATGGCCGCTTTGCGTATCCCCCCTCTCGGGGCCGCGTCCAGACACGATCTACACAAGAATTCTCATGAGTCAGCCTTCCATCGAAACGCGCTTCGACCTGTCGACCTTCCAGGGCCTGATCCTGGCCTTGCAGAGCTTCTGGGCCGAGCAGGGTTGCGCGGTCCTCCAGCCGCTGGATATCGAGGTGGGTGCCGGCACGTTCCACCCGGCCACCTTCCTGCGCTCGATCGGCCCGGAGCCGTGGCGCGCGGCCTACGTGCAGCCGTCGCGCCGGCCGACCGACGGCCGCTACGGCGACAACCCCAACCGCCTGCAGCACTACTACCAGTTCCAGGTGCTGTTGAAGCCCTCGCCGGACAATATCCAGGAGCTCTACCTCGAGTCCCTGACCCGGCTGGGCTTCGATCCGCTGACCCACGACATCCGCTTTGTCGAGGACAACTGGGAGTCGCCGACGCTGGGCGCCTGGGGCCTGGGCTGGGAGGTCTGGCTCAACGGCATGGAGGTGACCCAGTTCACCTACTTCCAGCAGGTCGGCGGGCTCAACTGCGATCCGGTCTCGGGCGAGATCACCTACGGTCTCGAGCGCCTGGCGATGTACCTGCAAGGGGTCGAGAACGTCTACGACCTGGTCTGGTCGCGCTCGGATGCCGGGGTGATTACCTACGGCGACGTCTACCACCAGAACGAGGTGGAGCAGTCGACCTACAACTTCGAGCAGGCCGACACCGCGTTCCTGTTCCAGCACTTCGACCACGCGGAAGGCGAGTGCCTGCGCCTGGTGAAGGCCGACCTGCCGTTGCCGGCCTACGAGCAGGTGCTCAAGGCCTCGCACGCCTTCAACCTGCTCGACGCGCGCCGCGCCATCTCTGTGACCGAGCGCCAGCGTTACATCCTGCGCGTGCGCACCATGGCCCGCGCCGTGGCCGAACGCTACTTTGCCGCCCGCGAGGCGCTGGGCTTCCCCATGGCGAACCCGACACAGGGCTGATCACGCACCGGGCGCACCCGGCCCATCGGGCCATGCCACGACGACCAAGCATTGCCAACAGGTACGGACTTTCATGACTGACACGGCGGACTTTCTTTTCGAACTGGGCACCGAGGAACTCCCGCCCAAGGCCCTGACCACCCTGCGCGACGCGCTCGAAGACGAGATCCGCGCCGGGCTGGACGAGGCGGGGCTGGCCCACGGCAAGCTCACGGCCTACGCCGCGCCGCGTCGACTGGCCCTGTTGGTCGACGACCTGGCCCGCGCCACCGAGCCCAAGCCGGTCGAGCGCCGCGGCCCGGCGGTCAAGGCCGCCTACGATGCCGACGGCAACCCGACCAAGGCCCTGACCGGCTTCGCCACCGGCTGCGGCGTGTCGCCCGACCAGCTCGAGACCATGACGACCGACAAGGGCGAGTGGCTGGTCCACCGCTACACCGAGCCGGGCCAGAGCGCCGCCGACCTGCTGCCCGCCATCGTCGAGCGCGCACTGGACAAGCTGCCCACCCCGAAGCGCATGCGCTGGGGCAGCTCGCGCGCCGAGTTCATCCGCCCGGTCCACTGGGTGCTCGCCCTGCACGGCGACCAGGTGGTCGACATGACCCTGTTCGGTCACGCCGCCGGCAACCAGACCTTTGGCCACCGCTTCCACCACCCGGAGGCGCTGACCGTTAGTGCCCCGGCCGACTACGCCGCCACCCTGCAGAAGCAGGGTTTCGTGCTGGCCGACTTCGCCGAGCGCCGGGCGCACATCGAGTCGCAAGTGAAGGCCAAGGCCGACGAGATCGGCGGGCGCGCCCATATCGATACCGACCTGCTCGACGAGGTGACCGCCCTGGTCGAGTGGCCGGTGGCCGTCGCCGGCGAGTTCGAGGCGCGTTTCCTCGACGTGCCGCACGAGGCACTGATGTACACCATGCAGGACGACCAGAAGTACTTCCCCGTCCTGGATGCGCACGGCGCGCTGATGCCGTGGTTCATCACCGTGGCGAACATCGAGAGCCGCGACATCGAGGCGGTGCGCCACGGCAACGAGCGTGTCATCCGCCCGCGCTTTTCCGATGCGATGTTCTTCTGGGAAGGCGATCTCAAGACCCCGCTGGAATCACACCTCGAGTCGCTCAAGCACCTGGTGTTCCAGAAGCGCCTGGGCAGCGTGTTCGACAAGGTGCTTCGCATCGAGCAACTGGCCGAGGCCATCGCCCGGCAGATCGAGGCCGACCCGCAGGCCGCCCGCCGGGCGGCGCGATTGAGCAAGTGCGACCTGCAGACCCAGATGGTAGGCGAGTTTGCCGGCCTGCAGGGCACCATCGGCCGCTACCTGGCGACGCACGAGGGCATGGACGAAGATGTCGCCATCGCCCTGGACGATCACTATCGCCCGCGCCGCGCCGGCGACGACCTGCCGCGTGGCGGGGTGGCCCAGGCCGTGGCCCTGGCCGATCGGCTCGACACGCTGATGGGCATCTTCGCCATCGGCCAGGCGCCCACCGGCGCCAAGGACCCGTTCGCCCTGCGTCGCGCGGCGCTGGGCGTGCTGCGCATCCTGGTCGAGCAGGAACTGGACCTCGACCTGGTCGAGCTGCTCGAGATGGCGGCCGCCGGTATCGCCGACAAGGTGCCGGAGGCCAACGATCACGTCATGGGCGTGTTCGAGTTCATCACCGAGCGCCAGCATCGTTACAGCCTCGATCGCGGCATCCGCAGCGACGTTTTCCAGGCCGTCTCGATGACCGGCACCCGCCGGCCGCTGGACTTCGAGCAGCGCATGCGGGCGGTCAACGCCTTTATCGAGCTGCCGGAGGCCGAGGCACTGGCCGCGGCCAACAAGCGCATCGGCAACATCCTCAAGAAGCATGACGGCCCGGTCCCGGAGTCGGTCATTGATGCCCGACTGGTCGAACCGGCCGAGCAGCGCCTGTGGGAGGCGGTCGACGCGATCGGCCCGCGCCTGGAGGGCCTGCTGGCCGAGGGCGACTACACCGAGGCCCTGACCGCGCTGGCCGCCCTGCGCGAGCCGGTGGACGCGTTCTTCGACTCGGTGATGGTGATGGCCGACGACACGGCCCTGCGCGACAACCGCTTGGCACTGCTGGCGCGGATCAACGCGCTGTTCCTCGCCATTGCCGACGTCTCCCAGTTGCAGGCGTAAGGCGGCAATGCTCACCTGGCTACGGACGGCCCTGTTTGCCCTGGCAGCGACCCTCTCGCTGCTCGCGCATACGCCGATCCTGCTCGCCGGGCGCTTTCTGCCGTTCGAGCGACGCTATCGCCTGCTGTTCTCCTTCGGCCGCTCGATCCTGTGGCTGGCGCGCGTGATCACCGGCATTCGCCACGAAGTCGAGGGGCTCGAGCACCTCGATCCGACGGGGGGCAACCTGGTGCTGGCCAAGCACCAATCCACCTGGGAGACGATGTTCCTGCCCAGCACGCTGCGCTTTCCCGCCTTCGTGCTCAAGCGGGAACTGCTGCGCATCCCGGTGTTCGGCCAGGGGCTCAAGGCGATCGAGCCGATCGCGATCGACCGGGCGGCCGGGCGCAAGGCGCTGGCCGAGATCCTGCGTCAGGGGTCGGCGGCCCTTGCCGACGGCCGCGACGTGGTGATCTTTCCCGAGGGCACCCGCCGGCTCCCCGGCACGCCACCCAACTACCGCATCGGCGGGGCCATGCTCGCCGAGCGCAGCGGCGCCCGGGTAATCCCCATGGCCGTCGATTCCGGCTGCCTGTGGCCCAAGAAGGGCTTTCGCATGCGCCCGGGCACCATCCATGTCGTGTTCGGCCCGCCGATCGAGACCGAGGGCCGGACGGCCAACGAGATCAACGACGCCACCCAGGAGTGGATCGAGGCAACACAGGAGGCTCTCTACAACCGCCATGGCTGCCCCAACCACGTATCAGGCACTTCTTGACGACGCCCTCGCCCGCATCCAGCAAGGCGAGACCCCCGAAAACGCGCTGACCGCGCGGCTGGCCGAGGCCGGCTCGCTCGAGGTTGCCGATCAGCGCGGCATCGGTGGCGGCTGCATCGCCGATGCCACCCAGCTCGAGACCGATAGCGGCCCGCTGTTCCTCAAGACCCACCCGGACCGCAACGACGGCATGTTTCCCGCCGAAGGGCGCGGGCTCGAGGCACTGGGCACGCGCATCCGCACCCCGCAGGTGGCCGCCGCGGGCAGCGTCGACGGCACGGCCTACCTGCTGCTCGAATGGCTCGACCTGGCCCCGGTGAACGACGCCGCCCTGGGCGAGGCGATGGCCGAGCTGCACGCCGAGCCGCAATCGGGCTTCGGCTGGCCGGAGGACAACTTCATCGGCGCAATGCCCCAGCTGGGTGGCGAGGACGACGACTGGGCGCGCTTCTACGGGCAACGCCGCCTCGCCCCGCAGCTCGACTGGGCCGCCGAACGCGGCCTGTCGGGGCGCAGCATCGACGCGGGCCGCGAACTGATCGACGCCCTGCCCGCCTTCTTCAGCGACTACCGGCCCTACCCCGCGCTGATCCACGGCGACATGTGGGGCGCGAACCACGGCGCGCTCACCGACGGCACCCCGGTGCTGTTCGACCCGGCCACCTACCGCGCCGACCGCGAGGCCGAAATCGCCATGACCGAGCTGTTCGGCGGGTTCGCCCCCGGCTTCTACCAGGCCTACCAGGCCCACTTGCCGCTGGATGCCGGCTACCGCACGCGCAAGACGCTCTACAACCTCTACCACGTCCTCAACCACTTCAACCTGTTCGGTGGTGGCTATGGCAGTCGCGCCGACGGCATGATCCGGCAACTCCTGGCGGAATTGCGCTGAAGGGCATTGGGGTTCGGCGCCAGACCTGCAAGAATACCCCCACCATCACCACCGGCATTCCGACCCGTCATGGACGACCTGCATCCGTCGCTGTTCCAGGCCCTGCCCGATGCCGTCTACGTGATCGACCCGGCCACCTCCCGGATCGTCGACTGCAATCGCGCCGCCCACGAGGACCTGTTGCTCGCGCGCGATGACGTGCTCGAGCACTCGGTGCTCTCCCTGCAGACGCGCGTGCATGGCATGCCGGCCTGGTCGGCGATCGCCGAGGTGATCCGTCGGAACTCGCCCTACCGATTCATCGGCGGGCACCGGCGCGCGGACGGCAGCGAACTGCCGGTCGAGGTGGTCACGTCGGTGGCCACCCTCAACGGCGAGGAACGCTTCATCTCCGTCGCCCGGGACATCAGCCGCCGCCCCGGTGTCGCGGCACCGCCGGACGAGCGCGCGACCGGCTGGCAGATCCTGCACGACCTCGCCGACGGCGTCTGGGACTGGTACCCGGCACAGGAGCGACTGGTCTTCAGTCCCCGATTGCATAGCCTGCTGGGCTACGGGCCGGAGGAGATGCCCGAGGTGATCGAGACCTGGAAGGACAACGTCCACCCCGACGACCTGCCCGTGGTGATCACCACGTTGCAGGATCATCTGGCCGGCGAGCGCCACCAGTTCGAGGCGGTCTACCGGCTGCGCAACCGCAACGGCCACTACCTCTGGGTGCACGACCGGGGCTCGGTGGTCGACTGGGACGACGAGGGCCGGCCGCTGCGGGTCACTGGGCTGGTCCACGACGTCACGGATGCCAAGGCGGTCGAGGCCCGGCTGCAACGGGAAGCCGACCGCGACATGCTCACGGGGCTGCTCAACCGACGCAAGGGCATGGGCCGGCTGGAGGAACTGCTCGCCCGGGCGCAACGCTCGGGTCGCCGGCTCGCGCTGATCGCCCTGGACGTGGACCACTTCAAGCCGGTCAACGATCGCTACGGCCACCTGGTGGGCGACTCCGTGCTCGAAGCGCTGGGAAGGCTCATCGCCCAGCACGCCCCGCCGGATGCGGTCGCCATGCGTTGGGGTGGCGAGGAGTTCCTGATCGGCCTGCCGCTCGACGACGGCGCCTCGGGTTGCCGCCTCGCCACCACGCTGCTCACGGCGATCGAGGCGCGTGACTGGCCGGAACCGCTGCAGGACGAGACCATCACCGCCAGCGCTGGCGTGACCCGCAGCGACCCGAGAATCGAGTCGATCAACGACCTGATCGCGGCGGCCGACCGGGCGCTGTACCTGGCCAAGCGGGAGGGCCGCAATCGCGTCGCCCAGAGCGAATATCACCCACCCTGCCACGCCGAACGGCAGCCGGAGGCAACGCCATGACACAACCGAACGCCCTGGTCACCGGCAACAGCAGCGGACTCGGCCTCGGGCTGAGCCACGCCCTGCTCGAGCGCGACTACCGCGTCCACGGCTGCAGTCGCCGCGGCTGCGCCGCACTGGCCGACCGGGTGGTCGACGTGCCCTGCGATCTGTCCGATCTCGACGCGATCGGACCGGCGCTCGACCAGCTGCTCGCCGGGGTCGACCGGCTCGACCTGGTGGTGCTCAACGCGGGCATCCTGGGCGAGATCGAGGACATGAGCCGGGTGTCGGTCGAGCGGCTGCGCGAGCTCATGGACATCAACGTATGGGCCAACAAGGTGATCCTCGACTGGCTGCTGGCATCAAACATCGCCATCGACCAGATCGTGGCGATTTCCTCGGGCGCGGCGGTACTCGGCAACCGCGGCTGGGGCGGCTACGCGCTGTCCAAGGCGACACTCAACATGCTCTGCCGACTGTATGCGCACGAGTTCCCGGACACGCATGTCGCCGCGATCGCACCGGGCCTGATCGACACGCGCATCATCGACACGCTCTGCGAGATCGACGACACCTCGCGCTTCCCGGCGCTCGAACGCATCCACGCCGCGCGTGGCACCGAGACGCTGCTGTCACCGGGGGCGGCGGCCGAACGGATACTCCATGCCCTGCCGGGGCTCAGGGAATTCGAGAGCGGCAGTTTCGTCGACCTGCGCCAGATCCTCGCGCCGGAGGAATACGAAGCACTGATGGCGGTGCGAAATCGCCCAGGGAGATAAGGAAGGCCCACACGGCAAAAAGCCCCGCCAGGCACGCCCGGCGGGGCTTTTTCTTCGTATGGCGGAGAGAGAGGGATTCGAACCCTCGAAGGGGCTATAAACCCCTTACTCCCTTAGCAGGGGAGCGCCTTCAGCCACTCGGCCACCTCTCCAACAAGCGCCGCATGGTAGCGGCTTTGGCGGCAGGAATCAATGCCACCGGGAGGCCGTCGACCGCCCCGTCACACCCGCACGACCGCTCTGCCCGGACGCGTCCCGAGGGGCGCGGGCAGGAACGGACAACTCGGATGGACCGTGGGCGACCACGGCGAGGCGAACGATCGCGAGGGGGAGGCCTCAGGTCGAGGCGTCGCCCTCACCGTCCTGTTCCGTCTCGCTCTTGATGCGCTGATAGATTTCCTCGCGATGCACGGCGACATCCTTGGGCGCATCAATACCGATTCGGACCTGGTTTCCCTTGATGCCGAGCACCGTGATGGCGACGTCGTCGCCGATGCGCAGCACCTCACCAATGCGGCGAGTCAAAATCAACATATCGGGTCACTCTCTGTGTTTAGCGGCCCCGCCTGTCTTCCGTCGGGGGCCATGCCGGATATTAGTCGGTCAGCCGCGGATCAGCTCAGCGACACTTCCGGGGTATCGAGCTCGAAGGCATCGTGCAGGGCACGCACCGCCAGCTCAAGGTACTTGTCGTCGATCACGACCGAGATCTTGATCTCGGAGGTGGCGATCATGCGGATGTTGATCTTCTCTTCGGCCAGCACCCGGAACATCTTCGAGGCGATGCCGGCGTGCGAGCGCATGCCCACGCCCACCAGCGAGATCTTGACGATGTTGTGGTTGCCGGAGACCTCGCGCGCGCCGAGCTCGTCGGCGGTCTTGCGCATCAGGTCCAGCGCCTTGTCGAAGTCGTTACGATGAACCGTGAAGGTGAAATCGGTGGTGTCGTCCGCACCGATGTTCTGCAGGATCATGTCGACTTCGATGTTGGCCTCGCCGATCGGGCCGAGGATCTTATAGGCAATCCCGGGGCTGTCCGGCACGCCCTTGATGGTCAGCTGGGCCTCGTCCTTGTGGAACGCGATCCCGGAAATTACTGGTTCTTCCACGCCGTCTTCCTCCAGGGTAATCAGGGTGCCGGGGCCGTCCTGGAACGAGGACAGCACCCGCAGGGGGACGTTGTACTTGCCGGCGAACTCCACCGAGCGAATCTGCAGGACCTTCGAGCCCAGGCTGGCCATCTCCAGCATTTCCTCGAAGGTGATCCGGTCGAGGCGACGGGCCTTGGGCACGACGCGCGGATCGGTCGTGTAGACGCCGTCGACGTCGGTGTAGATCTGGCACTCGTCGGCCTTGAGCGCCGCGGCCAGGGCCACGGCCGAGGTGTCCGAGCCGCCACGGCCCAGCGTGGTGATCTGGCCGTGCTCGTCCACGCCCTGGAAGCCGGCGACCACGACCACGCGACCGGCATCGAGATCGCCGCGAATGGTGTCGGTATCGATCGACTGGATACGCGCCTTGGTATGGGTGCTGTCGGTGAGGATGCGCACCTGCGCGCCGGTATAGGAACGCGCGTCCTGACCGCGCGCTTGCAGGGCCATCGACAGCAGCGCGATGGTGACCTGCTCGCCGGTGGCGACCAGGGTGTCGAGTTCACGCGGGGTCGGCTCGGCCTGGATCTCTTTGGCCATCCCGATCAGGCGGTTGGTCTCGCCGCTCATGGCCGAGACCACGACGACCACCGAGTCGCCGTTGTTCACGGCACGCTGGACGCGCTCGGCCACCGCCTGGATGCGCTCGACGCTGCCGACCGAGGTACCGCCGTATTTCTGTACGATTAACGCCATGTTGTCGTTTCCTTGGCACCCTCCGCGGGGTGCCAGCTCCTTGTCGCTGACGTGAGAAAGTCAAAGCAGCCGGGCAGTATAAACCGCCGGCCGGACTTTTTCACCCGCCGGGCCCATGGCCCCGTGTCAGGCGGGGGCGCCGCCGGGTTCAGCCAAGCTGCTCGGCCACCCAGGCACGCGCCGCGCTCAGTGCCTCGGCCAGGCGCTCCGGCTGGCTGCCGCCGGCCTGGGCCATGTCGGGACGACCGCCGCCCTTGCCGCCCACCTCGGCGGCAGCAACGTTGACCCAGTCGCCTGCCTTGAAGGTCTTGGTCAGGTCCTTGGACAATCCCGCCACCAGGCGCACCTTGCCGTCGTCGACGGTCCCCAGCAGGATCGCGGCGGTGCCGAGCTTGTCGCGCAGCTTGTCCATGCTCTCGCGCAGCGCGCCGGCATCCGCCCCGGGGAGTTCGGCGACCAGCACCTTGGCCGGACCGATGGTCTCGGCGCTGTCGGCCAGCTCGTCGCCACTGGCGGAGGCGAGCTCGGCCTTGAGCTTGGCCAGTTCGCGCTCGAGCTGGCGCGAGCGCTCCAGCATCTGCGCGACCCGCTCGGCCGCTTCGGTCTTCGGTCCGCGCAGCAGCTCGGCGATCTCGCCCACCGTCTGGTCGGCGCGCTCGGCCTCGGCCAACGCGGCCGCGCCGGTCACCGCCTCGATGCGGCGCACGCCCGAGGCGACGCCCGACTCGGCCACGATCTTGAACAGCCCGATGTCGCCACCGCGGCGGGCGTGCGTGCCGCCGCAGAGTTCCATGGAGAAGGGCCCCATGGTCACCACCCGCACGACGTCGCCGTACTTCTCGCCGAACAGCGCCATCGCGCCGGCCGCGCGTGCCTCGTCGATCGCCATCTCGCGGGTCTCGACCGCGTGGTTCTCGCGCACCTGGGCGTTGACCAGCCGCTCGATCTCGCGCAACTCCTCGCGGGTGACCGGCTTGTCGTGGGAAAAGTCGAAGCGCAGCGACTCGGGACCGACGCGCGAGCCCTTTTGGTGGACGTGGTCGCCCAGCACCTCGCGCAACGCGGCGTGCAACAGGTGGGTGGCCGAATGGTTCAGGCGGATCTCGGCGCGGCGCTCGCCGTCGATGCGCGCCGTCACGGTATCGCCTTGGGCGAGGTGCCCGTCGGTCAGCGTGCCGTGGTGGAGGAAGACCCCGCCCTGCTTCTGGGTGTCGTGCACGACGAAGCGACCGTTGGCCGACTCGATCACGCCGGTGTCGCCCACCTGGCCGCCCGACTCGGCGTAGAAGGGCGTGCGATCGAGGGCGATCACGCCGTCCTGGCCGCGCTCGAGCGACTCGGCCTGGCTGCCCTCGCGGGCGACCGCGACCACGGTCGCCGCGAGCGAATCCTGCTGGTAACCCTCGAACACCGTGGGCTCGTCCGTGCCGATCTTGATGGTCTCGGCGGTGAAGTGGCTGGCCGCGCGCGACTGGGCACGCCGCTCGGCCATCTCGCGCTCGAAGCCTTCCTCGTCGACGACAAGGCCACGCTCGCGGGCGATATCGGCGGTCAGGTCCAGCGGGAAGCCGTGGGTGTCGTAGAGCTTGAAGGCGGTCTCGCCGTCGATGGTGCCACCCGCGGGGAGATTGGCCACCGCCTGCTCGAGCACCTGCATGCCCGAGGCGAGCGTCTGCAAGAAACGCTCCTCCTCGGCGAGCAGCACGCGCTCGACCTCGTCGACCGCCTTGGCCAGCTCCGGGTAGGCATCGCCCATTTCCTTGACCAGCGGGCCGACCAGCTTGTGGAAGAACGGCGCGTCCTGACCGAGCTTGTGGCCGTGACGGGCGGCGCGGCGGATGATGCGGCGCAGGACGTAGTCGCGACCCTCGTTGCCGGGGCGCACGCCATCGACGACCAGGAACGCGCAGGAGCGGATGTGGTCGGCGATGACCTTGAGCGAGGCCGACTCGCGGTCGGTCGCCCCCGTGGCCTCGACGGCCGCGTCGATCAGGTGCCGGAACAGGTCGATCTGGTAGTTCGAATGCACGCCCTGCATCACCGCGGCCAGGCGCTCGAGGCCCATGCCGGTGTCGACCGAGGGCTTGGGCAGGTTGCTGAGCGTGCCGTCGGCCGCCCGGTCGTACTGCATGAAGACGATGTTCCAGATCTCGATGAAGCGATCGCCGTCCTCGTCGGGCGAACCCGGCGGGCCGCCCGGGATCTCGGGGCCGTGGTCGTAGAAGATCTCGGAGCAGGGACCGCAGGGGCCGGTGTCGCCCATCTGCCAGAAGTTGTCCGAGCCGCCGCCCGGCTTGTCGCCGATGCGCAGGATGCGGTCCTCGGGCAGGCCGATGTCGTCGCGCCAGTGGGCGTAGGCCTCGTCGTCGCTCTCGTAGACGGTGACCAGCAGGCGCTCGGCCGGCAGACCGAGGGTCTCGGTCAGGAAGTCCCAGCCGTAGCGGATCGCGTCGCGCTTGAAGTAGTCGCCGAAGCTGAAGTTGCCCAGCATCTCGAAGAAGGTGTGGTGCCGGGCGGTGTAGCCAACGTTCTCGAGATCGTTGTGCTTGCCGCCGGCGCGCACGCAGCGCTGCACCGAGACCGCGCGCGGATTGGCGCGCTTCTCCTGACCGAGAAAGGCCTCCTTGAAGGGCACCATCCCGGCATTGGTGAACAGAAGCGTCGGGTCATTGGCCGGAATCAGCGACGAGGAGGGCACGACCTCGTGCCCCCGCTCGGCAAAGAAATCCAGGAAGGCTTGACGAATTTCGGCGCTGGTCTTCATGCACGAACCATCTCGGAAAACGGGGAGGACAAAGCGCGGATTGTAGCGCAGTCTGCCGCCTTTTCCGATGGATGGGCGGGCTACGGGAAATCGGGGCCGACGTCCTCGTCGGGCCACCAGCCGGCCAGCTCGTGGGAGAGGTCGGGGGGAAAGCCGCGGCGCACCAGGTGACGGTGGCGCCGCGCGCGGTCGGGGAAGTCGGCGGGGGGCTCGCGAAACCGCGCGAGCAACTGCTCCCGGGCCAGCTCGGCCCAGTCCTGCGGCTCGGCGGCGAATGCCTCGCTGGCCACCCCCTCGTCGACGCCCTGCTGGGCCAGTTCGTTCGCGATCCGGTCGGGCCCGTAGCGCCGCGCGGCACGGGCACGGATCAGGCTCTCGGCGTAGCGACGATCCGACTGCCAGCCCTCCTCGACCAGGCGGTCGAGCACCGGGTCGACCTCGTCGGCCGCAAAGCCCCGATCCGCGAGCTTGCGGGCCAGTTCCAGCCGACTGTGCTCGCGCCGGGCCAACAGCCCCACCGCACGCTTCTCACAGTCGAGCCGGCGCCGCTTCTCGTCGTCCACGGGACGTGGATGGCCTTAGGAGGTCTCGTCGACCGGCGTCTCGTCGACTTCGCTCTTCTCGGGGATCGGGGCCGGCTTGGGCATCATGATCTCGCGCACCTGCGCCTCGATCTCCTCGGCAATCTCCGGGTTCTCCGCCAGGAACTGGCGCGCGTTGTCCTTGCCCTGGCCGATGCGAGTGTCGCCGTAGGAGTACCACGCACCGGCCTTCTGGATGATGCCGTGCTTGGCGCCCAGGTCCACCAGCTCGAGCAGGTGCGAGATGCCCTCGCCGTAGAGGATGTCGCAGTCGACCACCTTGAACGGCGGCGCCATCTTGTTCTTGACCACCTTGATGCGGGTCTGGTTGCCGATGACCTCTTCGCCCTTCTTCACCGCGCCGACGCGACGGATGTCGAGTCGCACGGAGGAGTAGAACTTGAGCGCGTTGCCGCCGGTGGTGGTCTCCGGGCTGCCGTAGGTGACGCCGATCTTCATCCGGATCTGGTTGATGAACATCACCATGCAGTTGGTGCGCTTGATGTTGCCGGTCAGCTTGCGCAGCGCCTGGCTCATCAGGCGGGCCTGCAGGCCGACGTGGCTGTCACCCATCTCGCCCTCGATCTCGGCCTTGGGCACCAGGGCGGCGACCGAGTCGACCACCACGGCGTCCACCGCACCGGAGCGCACCAGCATGTCGGCGATCTCGAGTGCCTGCTCGCCGGTGTCCGGCTGGGAGACCAGCAGGTCGTCGACGTTCACGCCCAGCTTCTCGGCGTAGGTCGGGTCGAGCGCGTGCTCGGCATCGATGAACGCGCAGGTGCCGCCGGCCTTCTGCGCCTGGGCCAGCACCTGCAGGGTGAGCGTGGTCTTGCCCGAGGACTCCGGGCCGTAGATCTCGACCACGCGGCCGCGCGGCAGGCCGCCGATGCCGAGTGCGGCATCCAACGAGATCGAGCCGGTGCTGATGGCCGGGACATTCCGTCGTCCCTCGTCGTTCATGCGCATCACCGCCCCCTTGCCGAACTGGCGTTCGATCTGCGACAGGGCGGC
The DNA here is from genome assembly GCF_023555375.1 of Guyparkeria hydrothermalis. Taxonomy (GTDB): domain Bacteria; phylum Pseudomonadota; class Gammaproteobacteria; order Halothiobacillales; family Halothiobacillaceae; genus Guyparkeria; species Guyparkeria hydrothermalis. Next base: position 354,539 of record NZ_JAJSEE010000002.1, on the reverse strand, counting down.
GCTCAGGGCCTTCTTGCGGTTCTCATCCATCAATCAACTCCCAACCCTTCGGGCTTGAAATGCAGGCAGTGAAATACGACCAGCCTCCCTGCCGGCCGCCATAGAAAAAACGGTGTCGGTCAGGCCGCCGACAGGACCGCGCGGATCCGGTCGATGGCCTCGCGCAGCGCATCCAGGCTGGTCGCGTAACTCAGGCGGACGTGACCCGGGGCGCCGAAGGCCGACCCCGGCACCACGGCGACGCCGGCTTGTTCGAGCAGGTGCTCGGAGAAGGCGACGTCGTCCTCGACGCCCAGGGCCTTCATGGCCGCGGAGACGTCCGGGAAACTGTAGAAGGCGCCCTGCCCGGGCAGGCAGGACACGCCCGGCAACTCGTTGAGCGCATCGACGATGAAGTCGTGGCGCTCGCGGAAGGCGCTCACCATCGCGTCGATCTCCGACTGGTCGCCGGCGATCGCCTCGCAGGCCGCCTTCTGGGCAATCGAGCAGGCACCCGAGGTGCTCTGCGACTGGATCACCTTCATCGCCTTGATCAGGTCGGCCGGGCCCGCCGCGTAGCCGATCCGCCAGCCGGTCATGGCGTAGGCCTTGCTCACGCCGTTCAGGACCACGGTGCGCGGCAGGAGATCCGGCGCCACCATCGCGATGTTCGAGAACGGCTCGTCGGCCCAGAGGATCTTCTCGTACATGTCGTCGGTGGCGATCACGATCTCGGGGTGATCGCGCAGGACGTCCGCCAGCTGGGCCCAGTCCTCGCGGGTGTAAGCCACGCCGGTGGGGTTGGAGGGGCTGTTGAGCATCACCAGCCGGGTCTTGTCGGTGATCGAGGCGGCCAGCTGGCGCGGGCTCATCTTGAAGCCCTGGTCCTGGCCGGCGGAGACGATCACCGGCTCGCCACCCGCCAGGCGCACCATGTCGGGGTAGGAGACCCAGTAGGGGGCCGTGATGATCGCCTCGTCGCCCGGATTGAGCAGCGCCTGGCAGAGGTTGAAGATGCTCTGCTTGCCGCCGGTGGAGACGATGACCTGGTCGAGGCCGTATTCGAGCCCCTGGTCGTTCTTGAGCTTGTCGACGATGGCCTGACGCAGCTCGACGATGCCCTCGACCGCGGTGTAGCGCGTGAAGCCGTCGCGGATCGCCTGGATACCCGCCTCACCGATGTGCTTCGGGGTGTCGAAGTCCGGCTCGCCGGCACCGAGGCTGATGATGTCGCGGCCGGCGGCACGCAGCTCGGCGGCCTTGGCGGTGACGGCAAGTGTCGGTGAGGGACGGACCCGGCGGACCCGGTCGGAAAGGTTCATGGCGGCTGCTGACTCCCTGGTGGGCGTTCGTCGGCGTGGACGAGAACACCGGACCACATTGAAATGATTCGGCCGGCATTTTACCGGAAACGCGGGGCGGTTTCGAAGGCAGCGGCGAGCCGCCCGTCGCGACACGAATCCCGGCGGTCGTGTCAGCCGGCCGCCGCCAGTCGCTGGCGACGGAACTCGAACAGGCAGACGGCCGACGCCACCGAGACATTGAGGCTCTCGACACTCGGCGCCATCGGGATATGGATCAGCTGGTCGCAGCGCTCGCGGGTCAGGCGGCGCAGGCCACCGCCCTCGGCCCCCATCACCAGGGCGACCGGCTCGCAGGCGAAGTCGCTCTCGTAGAGGGAGACCGGCCCCTCGCCGGCGGCCCCGACGATCCAGACATCGCGCGCCTTTAGGTCGGCGAGCGTGCGGGCGAGGTTGGTCACCTGGATGAACGGCAGTCGCTCGGCGGAACCGGCCGAAGTCTTGCGGGCGGCGGGGGTCAGTCCGCAGGCCCGATCCTTGGGCGCGACCACCGCGAGCACCCCGGCGGCCTCGGCGGCCCGCAGGCAGGCGCCGAGGTTGTGCGGGTCGGTCACGCCATCGAGGACCAGCAGCAGCGGCGGCTCGTCGGCCGCATCGAGCAAGGCCGACAGGTCGTGCTCGTCGCCGGCCTGGCCCAGCGCGACCCGGGCGACCACGCCCTGGTGACGCAATGGCTTGCCGTCGCTGCGCAGCGTGTCGAACCAGGCCTCGTCGCGCGACTCCACGGGGACCCCGGCCCGCTCGGCCAGCGCCTGCAGACGACGGGCGCGGCGGTCGTCCCGCCCGGACAGGGCCACCCGCTCGACCCGCTCGGGTCGCTCACGCAGCGCGGCCTCGACGGCGTGAAAGCCGCCGATCCAGTCGATTGCATCCGGGCGAGCCATCGGACAGCGGCTCAGTCGGTCGGGGTAGCGGCGGAGTCGTCACCCTTGCCCGGACGCTTGTCACCGGACTCGCCGCCCGATTGACCCTCGCCCTGCTCGGCGTTGCCATCGCCCTTGGGCTTGCGACGACGCCGACGCGGGCGGCGCTTCTTGCCGCCACCGTTGCCCTCGTCGGTCGAGGCGCCATCATCCGACTCACCGGCGCCCTTCGGGGACTTGCCCTCGTCGCGACCCGATTCGTCGTCGCCCGTGCCTTCCTCGTCCTCGGGCAGCATGAAGTCGATCTTGCGCTCGTCGAGGTCGACCCGCGCGACGCGCACGCGGATGGTGTCGTTGAGCGAGTAGGTCTTGCCACTGCGCTCGCCCTTGAGCGAGACGCTGACCGGATCGAAGTGGTAGAAGTCCCGCTTGAGGGCGGTGATGTGCAACAGGCCCTCGACGAAGAAGTCCTTGAGCTCGACGAACAGACCGAAGCCCAGCACGGAGGCCACGCGGCCCTCGTAGACGTTGCCGACCTTGTCGAGCATGAACTCGCACTTGAGCCAGTCGGTGGCATCGCGCGTGGCCTCGTCGGCGCGGCGCTCGTTGTTCGAGCAGTGCTCGCCGATCAGGACCATCTCTTCCTGGCTGTACGGGAAGTTCTCCGCGGCCCCGGTGCGCAGCACGTGCCGGATGGCGCGGTGCACCATCAGGTCCGGGTAGCGACGGATCGGCGAGGTGAAGTGGGCGTAGTGCTCGTGGGCCAGGCCGAAGTGACCGAGGTTGTCCGGCGCGTAGACCGCCTGCTGCAGCGAGCGCAGCAGCAGGGTCTGGACGGTGGCGAAGTCCGGGCGACCCTTGGCCTCCTCGATCAGGGCGTTGAAGTCCGCCGGGGTCGGCTTCTCGCCGCCACCGAGGGTCAGGCCCTTTTCCTTGAGCGCGGCGCGCAGGTCGTCGATCTTCTCGGCGCCTGGGCGGTCGTGGACGCGGTAGAGCGACGGGATCTTGCGCCGGGCGAGGAAGCGACCGGCGGCCACGTTCGCCGCGATCATGCATTCCTCGATGATCTTGTGCGCGTCGTTGCGCTCGTAGGGCACGATCGCCTCGATCTTGCGGTTATCGCCGAAGACGATCTTGGTCTCGATGGTGTCGAAGTCGATCGCCCCGCGCGATTCGCGCTCGGCGCGCAGCACCTTGTAGAGGTCGTGCAGCGCCTCGACCGGCTTGATGACGTGGTTGTACTTCTCGCGCTCGGCCTGGTCGTTGTCGAGCAGCATGGCCGCGACGCTGTCGTAGGTCAGGCGCGCGTGGCTCCGCATGACGCCCTCGAAGAAGCGCGAGCGGATGATCTGGCCCTGGCCGTTGATCAGCATCTCGGCGCAGAGGCAGAGGCGATCGACGTCCGGGTTCACCGAGCACAGGCCGTTGGAGAGGATCTCCGGGAGCATCGGCACCACGCGTCCCGGGAAGTACACGGAGGTCGCGCGGCGGAAGCCTTCCTCGTCGAGCGCCGAGCCGATGCGCACGTAATGCGAGACGTCGGCGATCGCCACCAACAGGCGGAAGCCCTTCGGGGTCGGCTCGCAGAAGACCGCGTCGTCGAGATCCTTGGAATCCGAGCCGTCGATGGTGACCAGCGGCACGTCACGCAGGTCGACGCGGCCGATCTTGTCTGCCTCGGCGACCTGGTCGCTCATGCCCTCGACGTGGCGCTGAACCGGCTCGGGCCACTCGTGGGGGATGCCGTGGGCGCGGATGGCGACGTCGATCTCCATGCCCGGCGACATGTGGGCGCCCAGCACCTCGACGACCTTGCCGACCGGCTTGTGCCGCTGGGTGGGCTGCTCGACCAGCGCGACGCGGACGATCTGGCCGTCGGTCGCCCCACCCAGTGCCTCCATCGGGATCAGCACGTCCTGGGTCATGCGCTTGTTGTCGGGGATGACGAAGGCCACGCCGGCCTCGATCACCAGCCGACCGACGACCTCGGCGTTGGCCCGCTCGATCACCTCGACCAGCGCGCCCTCGGGGCGACCGCGACGGTCCTCGCCGACCACCTGCACCACGGCACGGTCGCCGTGCAGCAGGGCACGCATGACGCGCGGCGAGAGGAACACGTCGTTGCCGCCCTCGTCCGGCACCAGGAAGCCGAAGCCGTCGCGATGGCCGATCACCCGGCCGCGCACCAGCTCGGCCTTGGTCACCGGCACGTAGCCGCCGCGGCGGTTGCGGATGGCCTGGCCGTCGCGCTCCATGGCCCGCAGGCGACGGCGCAGGCCTTCGATGCGCTCCTCGTCACCGTCGTAGCCGAGCTCGCTGATCAGCTTGTTGAGCGTGATCGGCCCGTCCTGCTTGCCCAAGAGCTCGAGCAGGAACTCGCGGCTGGCGACGGGGTTGTCGTATTTCTCGGCCTCGCGCGGGGCGTTCGGGTCTTCGAGGTTTGAATCGGTCATGGATACCTGAAAAGTGCGTCTGGAAAGTCGCTCGCGAAACACGGACTTAATCTGACGTGTCGGCGAGTGATATAGCCGGCCATCATAAAGGAAACCCGGCACGAATAGCCAATGACTCTGGCTTCCCGACCGAAGCGCCACACGCCCCCCGATTCGAAGGCGGGGTGATTGCCCGGCGAGAATCGGCAACCCCGCGGGCGGACACGCCGGCAAGCCCGGCAGCGCCGGCCGCCCGGCGACAATCCGCCGCATCGCCGCAATCGCCCCTGACCCGCGCCGTCCGGGCCGGTTCACACCGGCCAGTTCGGCTTGCCGCGGCCCCGGTTGAACGCCTGCCGGCGAGGCCAGCCAACGGGCGGTGTACGCACGCAGCGCCCCGGTTTGCGCGGCGCCCTGTCGGCACATCGTCCGCTCGGTCTGGGTTCGTCGGGCCGCGCCGCCGGAAAGGCGTGGCTCCAACCTATATACTCCCACCCCATGTCAGAACACCGTTTCCAGATCGCGACAGACTACCAGCCGGCCGGCGACCAGCCCCGCGCCATCGAGACCCTCGTCGAGGGCCTCAACGACGGGCTGATGCACCAGACCCTGCTCGGGGTGACCGGCTCGGGCAAGACCTTCACGATGGCCAACGTGATCAACGAGGTGCAGCGCCCGGCGATGGTGCTCGCGCCCAACAAGACACTGGCCGCGCAGCTGTACGGCGAGCTGAAGGGCTTCTTCCCGCACAACGCGGTGGAGTATTTCGTCTCCTACTACGACTACTACCAGCCCGAGGCCTACGTGCCGGCCTCGGACACCTTCATCGAGAAGGACGCCTCGGTGAACGAGCACATCGAGCAGATGCGCCTGTCGGCCACCAAGGCGCTGTTCGAGCGCCGCGACGTGATCATCGTCGCCACCGTCTCGTCGATCTACGGCCTGGGCGATCCCGAGGCCTATCTCAAGATGATCCTGCACCTGGTGCGCGGCGATCACGTCACCCAGCGCCAGATCGTCCGCCGGCTGGCCGAGATGCAGTACACCCGCAACGACATGGAATTCCGCCGCGGCACCTACCGCGTGCGCGGCGACGTGATCGACATCCACCCGGCCGAGGCCGACGACGAGGGCGTGCGCATCGAGCTGTTCGACGACGAGATCGAGCAGATCACGCTGTTCGACCCGCTCACCGGCCAGGTGCGCCGCCGGGTGCCGCGCTACACGGTCTACCCCTCCTCGCACTACGTCACGCCGCGCGAGCGGCTGCTGCACGCGATCGAGCAAATCAAGATCGAGCTGGGCGAGCGCCTCGAGGACCTCGAATCGCAGAACAAGCTGGTCGAGGCGCAGCGGCTGGCCCAACGCACCCGCTTCGACATCGAGATGATCCAGGAGCTCGGCTACTGCAACGGCATCGAGAACTACTCGCGCTATCTCTCCGGGCGCCAGCCGGGCGAGCCGCCGCCGTGTCTCTACGACTACCTGCCGTCCGATGCGCTGCTGATCATCGACGAGTCCCACGTGACCGTCCCGCAACTGGGCGGCATGTACAAGGGCGACCGTTCGCGCAAGGAAACGCTGGTCAACTTCGGTTTCCGCCTGCCCTCGGCGCTGGACAACCGGCCGCTGAAGTTCGAGGAGTTCGAGCGACTGATGCCGCAGACCGTCTACGTCTCGGCCACGCCCGGCCCCTACGAGGAGGCGCACGCCGACCAGGTCGCCGAGCAGGTGGTCCGCCCCACCGGGCTGGTCGATCCGCAGATCGAGGTTCGCCCGGTCGCGAGCCAGGTCGACGACCTGCTCTCCGAGATCCGCCTGCGGGCCGAGAAGAACCAGCGGGTGCTGGTCACCGTGCTCACCAAGCGCATGGCCGAGGACCTGACCGACTACCTGATGGAGCACGACGTGCGCGTGCGCTACCTGCACTCGGACATCGACACGGTCGAACGCGTCGAGATCATCCAGGACCTGCGCCTGGGCGAATTCGACGTGCTGGTGGGCATCAACCTGCTGCGCGAGGGGCTCGACATCCCCGAGGTGTCGCTGATCGGCATCCTCGATGCCGACAAGCAGGGGTTCCTGCGCTCGGAACGCTCGCTGATCCAGACCATCGGCCGGGCCGCGCGCAACCTAGAGGGCAAGGCGATCCTGTACGGCGACACCATCACGGATGCCATGCGCAAGGCGATCGACGAGACCGAGCGCCGCCGCGAGAAACAGCTGGCACACAACGAGGCGATGGGCATCACGCCGCGCGGCATCGAGAAAAGCGTCCAGGATATCCTCGAGGCCGGCGAATCCCGGATCCCCGGCGCCCGCCCGGGGCGCAAGCGTCGCGGGGCGGACAAGGCGGCCGAGGCGCCGGCCGACTACGCCACCCTGTCACCCGACCAGGCGGCCAAGCGGATCAAGCAGCTCGAGTCCGACATGCATCGGCATGCCCGCGACCTGGAGTTCGAGGCGGCCGCCCAGGCCCGAGACGAACTTCAGAAGCTCAAGGAAGCCTTCTTCGGCGCCACCGAACCGGGCTACAGCGACGATTGAGCCGACCCACCCGAGACGCAGTGGCAAGACAATAAAAAAGCCGACCCCGCCAGGGATCGGCCCTTATCGCCTCGACGTGCGACGGACGATTAACCGCCCTGACGCATCTCCATGGCCTTTTCGCGCAGCTGCTGCATTTCCTCGGCCTGGCGTTCCATCTTCGCGAACAGGTCCTTGGCCTGCGGGTTGTTCTCCTTCATCACCTGCTCGACCTCACCACGCAGGTCCTGCGCCATGCTCTGGACTTCCTCGTCCTGGAAGGCCTGCTGCTGACGCTGCTGGAACTCCTGCTGCTGCTGGCGGAATGCCTTGACCTCCTCCTCGGACGGCTGCTGCTCGCCACCCTGGTACTTGGCCATGGTGGCCTTCATCTCTTCGAATTCCTTCTCGGCATCGTAACCGCTGCTGGACATCTTCTCGGCGATCTTGGCCTGAAGCGCCTCGCGCTTCTCACCCAGCTCCGGGTTGTTCTCGTAGGCCTGCTGTTCCATTTCGCTCAGTTTTGCCTGCGTCTGCTGGAGCTCCTGTTGAACCGAGCGCATCTCTTCCATCAGCTGGCGCTGCTCGTCGGTCATTTCAGGCATCTGGCCCTGTTGACCACCATGCGGGGCAGCCTGACCGCCCTGCTGAGCCACGGCCGCGCCGCTGAAGGCGAGCGCAGCGGAGACGCCGGCAGCCATCATGGATTTGCGCAACTTCTGGTTCCAAACGGACATGCAATTACTCCTCGTTTAAATGATTCGGCTTTGCACCGGGGAGTGCCGGGTGCCGATCCCCGATAGAAACATGCGACAGGCCGATCGACGGGAAAGTTCCACAATCATGGGGACCCCCGTATATCGGCCGCCACGAAACCTTTTGCATCCTAGGAGACCCGGTGGCCGTGCGCAACCGGACCACCCGAGGAAGGCCAACCGCGGTTTGCTAAGCTAGCCTCGACCAAACCCGAATCGGAGACAACGATCCATGATCGACGAACACAAGAGCCCGCACGATTTCGAGACCACCTGCCAGCGCCTACACGACGCGGTACCGGCGAACGGCTTCGGACTGCTGCACACCCACGACATCCACGGCACCCTCAACGCCAAGGGCGTGGACTTTGCGCCGCAATGCCGTGTCTTCGAAGTGTGCAACCCCAAGCGCGCGGCCGAGGTATTGGCCGTGCGCATGGATCTCGCGAATGCCCTGCCCTGTCGGATTGCGGTCTACGAGCGTGACGGCGACGTGATCGTCTCCATGATCCGTCCCACCGCCATGCTCGCGATGCTTAGCGACGACGCCAACCTCGCCAAGGTCGCCGCCGAGGTCGAGAAGACGATGAACAACATGCTGACAGAGACCGTGGGCAGCTGACGGATCGACGGCCACTGCATACAAAAAGCCCGCCGGATGGCGGGCTTTTTTCATTGCCAGGCCTCGACGGCCCGGCGGCGCGGGGCACACCGTGCCCTTACTCGGCGGCAGCCTCTTCGGCCACTTCGGCCGGCTCGGCGCTACGCTCGACCAGTTCGACGTAGGCCATCGGGGCGGCGTCCCCGGCGCGGTAGCCGCACTTGAGGATGCGCAGGTAGCCACCGTTGCGCTCTTTGAAGCGCGGACCGACGTCGGTGAACAGCTTGCCGACGGTGGCCTTGTTGCCGACCTTCGCGAAGGCCTGACGGCGTGCATGGACGCTGTCTTCCTTCGCCAGGGTGATCAGCGGCTCGGCGACGCGACGCAGCTCTTTGGCCTTGGGAACCGTGGTCTTGATGACCTCGTGCTCGATCAGGGCGTTGGTGAGCGAACGCATCAGCGCCTTGCGCTGCGAGGCGTTGCGACCCAACTGCCGACCGGATTGACGATGACGCATGTCAAATACTCCAAAAAATTTCGTTCAAATCTTGGATTCGCTCAGATTCTGGAGCTCGGCCGGCGGCCAGTTCTCCAGTTTCTGCCCCAGGGACAGGCCCTGCTTGGCGAGCACGTCCTTGATCTCCGTCAGGGACTTCTTGCCAAGGTTCGGGGTCTTGAGCAATTCCATTTCCGACCGCTGGATCAGGTCGCCGATGTAGTAGATGTTCTCCGCCTTGAGGCAGTTGGCCGAACGCACGGTCAGCTCCAGGTCGTCTACCGGGCGCAGCAGCACCGGATCGACCGACGGGGCCTGCTCCTCGACCGGCTCGGCCTTCTCGGCCTTGAGATCGACCAGAACGGACAGCTGGTCAACCAGGATGCCGGCCGCCTGGCGGATCGCGTCCTCGGCGGAGATCGAACCGTTGGTCTCGATGTCGAGCACCAGCGAGTCAAGGTCAGTGCGCTGCTCAACACGCGCCCGCTCGACCGAGTAGGCCACGCGACGCAGCGGCGAGAACGACGCGTCGATCAGCAGGCGACCGACGGTCGTCTCCTCGTCTTCACGACGGGCGCTGGCCGGGACATAGCCCATGCCACGCTCGACCTTGAAGGTCATGTTCAGCTCGGCGTCGTCGCGCAGGGTGGCGATGACGTGATCCGGATTCATGATCTCGACCGAGTGATCCGCCTTGATGTCGGCGGCGGTCACGGTTCCCGGCCCGGTCTTCTTGATGCTCAGTACCGCTTCGTCGCGGCCGTGCATCGTGATCGACAGGCCCTTGAGGTTGAGCAGGATCTCGAGCACGTCCTCCTGGACACCCTCGAGGGCACTGTACTCGTGCAGGATGCCTTCGATTTCCGCCTCAGTGACGGCCACGCCCGGGATGGACGAGAGCAGGATACGCCGCAACGCATTGCCCAGCGTGTAGCCAAACCCACGCTCCAACGGCTCCAGTACGACGCGCGCATGGGTGTCGTCGATCGTTTCCACGTCGACCAGGCGCGGCTTGAGAAGCTCTGTAGAACCCAGTTGCATTACGTACCCCCGAAAACCGTTTACTTCGAATACAGCTCGACAACGAGCGATTCGTTGATGTCCGCCGGCAGTTCATCCCGAGTCGGGACGGCCTTGAAGACGCCTTCCATCTTGCTGGAATCGACCGAGACCCACGGCACGATTTCGCGCTGGGCGGCCAGCTCGAGGGCATCCTTGACGCGCTGCTGCTTCTTCGCCTTTTCGCGAACGGAAACCACGTCGTCAGCGGCCACCTGGTAGGACGGGATGTTAACCACCTCGCCGTTGACCAGCAGGCCGCGATGCGAGACCAGCTGACGCGCCTCGGCGCGGGTCGCGCCGAAGCCCATGCGGTACGCGACGTTGTCCAGGCGGCACTCGAGGATCTGCAGAAGGTTCTCGCCGGTGGAGCCCTTCATCTGCGCAGCGCGCTTGTAGTAGTTGCGGAACTGGCGCTCGAGAACGCCGTAGATGCGGCGCAGCTTCTGCTTTTCGCGCAGCTGCAGACCGTAGTCCGACACCTTCTGGCGACGGCCGGAGCCGTGCTGACCAGGGGCGCGGTCGTGGTGGCACTTGTCTTCCAGTGCGCGGACGCCGGACTTGAGGAAAAGATCCGTGCCCTCGCGACGGGCGAGTTTACAAGTAGGACCGAGATAACGAGCCATAAGTCAAATACTCCTTACGAACGCACCGTCAAACGCGACGCTTTTTGGGCGGACGGCAACCATTGTGCGGGATGGGGGTAACGTCGGTGATCACGCCCACCTTGAAGCCCACGGCGTTCAGCGCGCGGATGGTCGACTCGCGACCCGGGCCGGGGCCCTTCACTTCAACGTCGACGTTCTTGACCCCATACACCTTGGCCGCCTCGCCGGCACGTTCGGCCGCCACCTGGGCGGCGAACGGGGTCGACTTGCGGGAACCGCGGAAACCCGAGCCTCCGGAAGTCGCCCAGCTGAGGGTGTTGCCCTGACGGTCGGTGATCGTCACGATCGTGTTGTTGAACGACGCATGGATATGCGCGATCGCATCGGTGACGACGCGTTTTACCTTTTTACGGGTAGTTTGACTTGCTTTAGCCATTAAAATCCTACTCTCGAAAGAATATTAAGCCTGATTAGCGCTTGACCAGGCGACGCGGACCCTTGCGAGTCCGTGCGTTCGTGCGTGTGCGCTGACCACGCAGCGGCAGACCACGGCGATGACGCAGACCACGATAGCAACCAAGGTCCATCAGACGCTTGATGTTCATGGAGACGTCGCGACGCAGGTCGCCTTCGACTACATACTTGCCGACTTCCGCACGCAGGGCCTCAACCTCTGCCTCGGACAGGTCGCGCACCTTGCGATCCTCGGCCACGCCGGTGGCTTCGCAGATCTGCTTGGCGCGGGTCCGACCGATTCCGTAGATGGAAGTCAGGCCAATGACCACATGTTTCTGAACGGGAATGTTGATCCCAGCAATACGTGCCATCGATATATCACCCCAAAAAAGAGCGCGAGAGCTTAACGCAACGCGCCGTCAATAGCAAACGGAAACGACGGGCCGTCGATTACAGCCCGTTCTTGAAATGTGCCTTGCGAACCAGGCTGTCGTACTGGTGCGAAACCAGGTGCGACTGGACCTGCGACATGAAGTCCATCAGCACGATCACGATGATCAGCAGGGAGGTGCCGCCGAAGTAGAACGGCACGTTCCAGTACAGGATCAGGAATTCCGGCAACAGGCAGACCGCGGTGATGTAGATCGCGCCCCAGAACGTCAGGCGGGTCAACACCTTGTCCACGTAGCGGGCGGTCTGCTCACCCGGGCGAATACCCGGCACGAACGCGCCCGAACGCTTCAGGTTGTCCGCGGTTTCGCGGGCATTAAACACCAACGCGGTGTAGAAGAAGCAGAAGAAGATGATCGCCGCGGCATAGAACAGCACATACAGCGGCTGACCCGGCGAGAGGGTGTTCGACAGGTCGGCGAGCCAACCCATGCCTTCCTGCTGACCGAACCAGTTACCCACCGTCGCCGGGAACAGGATGATGCTCGAGGCGAAGATCGGCGGGATGACCCCGGCCATGTTCAACTTCAACGGCAGGTGGGACGACTGCTGTCCGGCCATGCCGCGACCCTGCTGGCGCCGCGCGTAGTTCACCGTGATGCGGCGCTGGCCACGCTCGACAAAGACCACGAAGGCGGTCACCGCGAGGATCAGCACGCCCAGGATCAGCATGGTGAAGACATGCAACTCACCGGTGCGCACCAGCTCGGCCGTGCCGCCGATCGCGCTGGGCAGGCCGGCCACGATCCCGGCGAAGATGATCAGGGAGATGCCGTTGCCCACACCGCGCTCGGTAATCTGCTCACCTAGCCAGACCAGCAGCATGGTGCCGCTCACCAGCGTCAGGGTGGCAATGAACACGAAACCGATGCCCGGCGCGAACACCAGCGGCGACCCACCGACCGACTGACCCTGCAACGCGATCGATACGCCCAACGCCTGGACCAGGCCCAGGCCGAGCGTGCCGTAGCGGGTGTACTGAGTGATCTTGCGCCGACCGGCCTCGCCTTCCTTCTTCAGCTTCTCCAGCGAGGGCACCACCGCGGTGAGCAGTTGGACGATGATCGCCGCCGAGATGTACGGCATCACACCCAGGGCAAACAGGGACATGCGCGAGAGCGCCCCGCCGGAGAACATGTTCACCATGCCCAGGATCCCGCCGGAGTTCTGCTCGAACAGCGCCTTCATGACGTCCACGTCGATGCCCGGCAGCGGGATGAACGTCCCGATGCGGTACACCACGAGCACCATGATGACGAAGAAAATACGTTGCCGGAGCTCGGTCAACCGACCGGCCCCGGCAAGTGCGCCTATCCCTGAGTTTGCCTGTGCCACACCTTACTCCGCTGAACCACCGGCGGCTTCAATCGCCTGGCGGGCACCCTTGGTGATCGCCAGACCCTTGACCTGCAGCTTCTTCTCCACGTCACCCTGCAGGATGATCTTGACGCTCTTGACGTCGTTGCGGATCAGGTTCGCGGCCTTGAGGGACTCGAGCGTGACCTCGCCGTCGAGCCGGTTGAGTTCCGCGGTGCGGATCTCGGCGCGATACAGCGACTTGGCCGCCTTGAAGCCCATCTTCGGCAGGCGACGCTGCAGCGGCATCTGACCGCCTTCGAAGCCGGTCTTGTGGAAGCCGCCGGAGCGGGACTTCTGGCCCTTGTGACCACGACCGCCAGTCTTGCCCAGCCCGGAACCGATGCCGCGACCGACGCGGTTGGCGTCCTTGCGGCTACCCTCGGCGGGGGAAAGTTTGTTCAAACGCATTACTTCGCTTCCTGTACGTCGAGCATGTAGTGGACGCGATTGATCATGCCCCGGTTCTCCGGGGTATCGGCCACTTCCACCTCTTGGTGCATACGGCGGATGCCCAGCCCGCGAACGCAGGCCTTGTGGGATTCGAGCCGATTGTTCATCGACCGAACCAGGCGCACCCGGATCTTGCCATTAGCCTTCTGACTCATGCCTCATCCCCCAGGATTTCCTCGACGCGCTTGCCGCGCTTGGCGGCGACCGCTTCCGGCGACTGGATCTGGGAGAGACCGTTGATGGTCGCCCGAATCACGTTCATGTGATTGCGGGTCCCGATGCACTTGGCCAGAACGTTGCGCACACCGGCTGCCTCGAACACGGCGCGCATCGCGCCACCGGCGATGACACCGGTACCTTCGGAGGCCGGCTTCATGAATACTCGACCGGCGCCGTGACGACCCTTGGTCTGGTAGTACAGGGTTCCGTCACGCAGGGGCACATCGATCATGCTGTTGCGAGCACGGTCCATGGCCTTCTGGATCGCAGCCGGGACTTCTTTGGCCTTGCCGTAGCCATAGCCAACCCGGCCTTCGCCGTCACCCACCACGGTCAGCGCGGTGAACGAGAACTGGCGACCACCCTTGACCACCTTGGACACGCGGTTGATCGTGACCAGCTTCTCGATCAGGCCTTCGTTCGAGACGTCGTTTGCATTACGGCTCATTGCTTACACCTCTTTAGAACTTCAGGCCGGCTTCGCGTGCCGCGTCGGCAACTGCCTTGACACGCCCGTGGTAAATGAAACCCGAGCGATCGAACGCCACGGACTCGATGCCCTTTTCCAGGGCGGCCTTGGCGATGGCCTCGCCCACCTTCTTGGCGGCGGCGACGTTGCCACCGTACTCGCCATCGGCGAGCACGCCCTTGCCGACCGTGGAGGCGGTCGCTACCACCTGGCCTTCCGGTGCGAAGACCTGGGCGTAGGTGTGGTTGCTGCTCCGGTGCACGCTCAGGCGATGCACGCCGAGCTGCTTGATCTTGGCCCGGGCGCGACGTGCGCGGCGCAGCCGCTGTTTGGTACTTTCGTTCATCGCGTCACCCTCGATTATTTCTTCTTGGCTTCCTTACGCAGGATGCGCTCATCCGCGTACTTCACGCCCTTACCCTTGTAAGGCTCCGGCGGACGCAGCGCCCGCACATTGGAAGCCACCTGGCCGACCTTCTGCTTGTCCGCGCCCTTGATGACGATTTCGGTCGCCGACGGGGTTTCCGCGGTGACACCGTCCGGCAGCGGGTAGTCGATCGGATGCGAGAAACCCAGCTGCAGATTCAGGGTACGGCCCTGGACCTGAGCGCGGTAACCGACGCCGACCAGTTGAAGCTTGATCTCGAACCCGTTGGCGACACCGTCAACGCTGCCCTGTGCCAGAGAGCGCATGGTACCCGCCATCGGGATGTTGTCTTCGCTGTTCGGAGTGAACCGGATCTGGTTGTCCTCGAAGGTCACGCCGACCGTCGGGTGTACGTTCAGGGTCAGCTCACCGTTCTTTCCCTTGAAGGACAGAACCTGGTCTTCGAGCTTGACCTCGACACCCTTGGGGACCGCGACCGGCTTTCGTGCTACTCGACTCATAAATCCCCCAACCGGTTACGATACAAAGCAGACGACTTCGCCACCGATGTTGCGGCGACGTGCTTCACGGTCCGGCATCACACCCTCGGAGGTGGAAACCACGGCAACGCCGAGGCCACCGATGACCTGCGGCAGGTTCTCGGCGCCGAAGAACTTGCGCGAACCCGGACGGGACACGCGGTTCAGCTTCTCGATGACCGGCTTGCCCTCGAAGTAACGCAGGCCGATGACCAGCGTCGGCTTCTTGTCGCCCTCGACGCGGACGTCGGCCACGTAGCCCTCGGCAAGCAGGGTCTCGGCAACCGCCTTCTTGAACTTGGAGGCCGGCATGCGGACCTCGGTCTTGCGCGCGGCCTGGCCGTTGCGGATGCGCGTCAGCATGTCCGCGATCGGATCGTTCATACTCATAACGCGTTCTCCTTACCAGCTCGACTTGCGCAGGCCCGGGATTTCCCCGGCCATTGCCAGTTGGCGCAGCTTGTTGCGACCCATGCCAAACTTCCGGTAGACGCCCTTCGGACGGCCGGTCAGCGCACAACGGCGCACCTGGCGGGTGTAAGAAGAATCACGCGGCAGCTTGGCCAGCGCGGCGGAGGCCGCCATCTTCTCGTCGAAATCCACCTCGGGATCGGCGACGATCGCGCGCAGCTTGGCGCGCTTGTCGGCGTACTGGCGAGCAAGCTTCTGGCGCTTGACCTCGCGAGCAATCATGCTTTTCTTAGCCATAGTCTCGTTTCGTCTCTGTTAACGACGGAAGGGGAAACCGAAGCCGTCGAGCAGTGCCCGGGCCTGGTCGTTGTCCTTCGCGGTCGTCGTGATCGTGATATCCATACCCCGGACCTGATCGACCTTGTCGAAATCAATTTCCGGGAAGATGATCTGTTCGCGAACCCCGAGGCTGTAGTTGCCACGGCCATCGAACGACTTCGGGGAAAGACCCCGGAAGTCGCGGATGCGGGGACTCGCCACATGGATCAACCGATCGAGGAATTCGTACATGGTACGTCCCCTGAGGGTGACCTTGACACCCAGCGGCATGCCTTCGCGAAGCTTGAAGCCCGCGATCGACTTGCGCGCATACGTCACCACCGGCTTTTGACCGGTGATCAGGCCGAGTTCTTCCACTGCGTTATCGATTACCTTCTTGTCACGAGCGGAATCACCCAGGCCCATGTTCAACGTAATCTTGGTCAGCTTCGGAACGGCCATTACGTTGTCGAGTTCGAGCTTCTTGGCGAGCTCGCCACGCAACGTCTTGGAGTAGTATTCCTGAAGTCGAGCCATTTCTCTGTTTCCTGTTAAGCGTCAACGACTTCGCCGTTGGATTTGAAATAACGAACCTTTCGACCGTCTTCAAGCGTCTTGAAGCCGACCCGGTCGCCTTTTTCGGAGGCCGGATTAAACAGCATCACGTTGGAGATATCAACTGGCTTCTCCATTTCGATGATGCCGCCAGTCCGACCGATCATCGGATTGGGCTTCTGGTGCTTCTTCACCATGTTGACCCCTTCGACGACCACTCGGGCTCCGTCTTCGACGACCCGCAGCACCGTGCCGCGACGCCCCTTGTCTTTACCGGTGACGACGACCACGTCGTCGCCTTGGCGAATCTTGCGCATCTCGACCCCCTCTTAAATCACTTCTGGCGCGAGCGAGACGATCTTCATGAACTTCTCGCCACGCAGCTCACGGGTGACCGGGCCAAAGATCCGGGTACCGATCGGCTGCAGCTGGGCGTTCAGAAGAACCGCCGCGTTGCCGTCGAACCGGATCAGCGACCCGTCCGGACGACGCACGCCCTTGGCCGTACGGACAACCACCGCGTTGTAGACCTCGCCCTTCTTGACGCGGCCACGCGGGATCGCGTCCTTCACGGACACCTTGATTACGTCGCCGATCTCGGCGTAACGACGATGCGAGCCACCCAGCACCTTGATGCACTGGACCTTGCGCGCGCCGCTGTTATCTGCCGAATTCAGCACTGTTTGCATCTGAATCATGACGAAACTCCTTACTCAGCAGAGCGTTCGACAACGCGGACCAGGGTCCAGCTCTTGTTTTTGGAGATCGGCCGCGTCTCGCGAACTTCAACGCGGTCGCCCTGGCGACAGGTGTTCTCTTCGTCGTGCACGCGCAGCTTGGTGGTGCGCGTCATGTACTTGCCGTACAGCGGGTGCTGCACGCGACGCTCGACCGCGACGGTGATGGACTTGTCGCCCTTGTCGCTGACCACCACACCTTCACGGGTGCGGACATTCTTTTCTTCGGATACCGTCGTCATCTCAGGCACGCTCCTTTTCCGCAATCACGGTCTTGATACGAGCAACGTTGCGACGCGCCTCGCGCGCCAGGTGAGTCTTCACTTCCTGGCCCGTGGCATGTTGCATGCGCAGGTTGAATTGCTCGCGCTTGACGGCCAGCAGCTCTTCGCGCAGCTCGTCGACGGATTTCTCACGCAATTCTGTTGCCTTCATCACATCACCAACCGTGTTACGAACGTGGTCTTCACGGGCAGCTTGGCGGAAGCGCGCTCGAAAGCCTCGCGCGCGACGTCCTCGCTGACCCCCTCGATTTCATACAGCATCTTGCCCGGCTGCACCTTGGCAACCCAGTGCTCGACGCTGCCCTTGCCCTTACCCATACGGACTTCCAGGGGCTTCTGGGTAATCGGGGTGTCCGGGAAGATCCGGATCCAGATCTTACCGCCCCGCTTCACGTGACGAGAGATGGCGCGACGGCCGGCCTCGATCTGACGGGAAGTAATGTTTCCGCGCTCAAGGGTCTTCAGGCCGAATTCGCCGAAGCTCACCTTGTTGCCGTTATTGGCAACGCCGCGATTCTTGCCCTTGAACTGCTTGCGGAATTTTGTACGTTTTGGCAGCAGCATTTTTCAAAGCTCCACTTCAATTCGTTGATCAGGCGGCCGACTTGCCGTCGTCGCTGCCCGGCACACCGAACACCTCGCCTTTGAAAATCCAGACCTTGACACCGATGATGCCGTAGGTGGTCTGGGCCTCTGCCATGCCGTAATCGATATCCGCACGCAGCGTGTGCAGCGGCACGCGGCCCTCGCGGTACCACTCGGTACGCGCGATCTCGGCGCCACCCAGGCGACCGGCCACGTTGACCTTCACGCCGCCCGCGCCGAGGCGCATGGTGGTCTGAACCGCGCGCTTCATCGCACGACGGAACATGACGCGACGCTCGAGCTGCTGAGCAATGGACTCGGCGACCAGTTGCGCGTCCAGCTCCGGCTTGCGGATCTCTTCGACCGAGACCTTCACCGCGCTGCGCTCCAGGCCCAGCATCGGGGCGATCTCGGTGCGCAGGCGCTCGATGTCCTCACCCTTGCGGCCGATGACGATGCCCGGGCGCGCGGTGTGGATGGTGACCGCGGCCGAACGGGCCGGGCGCTCGATCTGAACCCGCGAGACGGAAGCGTCCTTCAGGCGCTGACGAATGTACTTGCGCGTACGGACGTCCTGCTCGAGGTGCTCGGAAAAACTCTTGTTGTCGGCGTACCAGCGAGAGCTCCAGTCGGAGGAGATCCCAAGCCGGAAGCCTACCGGATGTACTTTGTGACCCATGACTGCTCCTTAGCGCTCGCTGACGACGACTTTGATGTGGCTGGTCCGCTTGAGGATCCGCACACCGCGGCCTTTCGCCCGCGCACGGAATCGCTTCAGGGTCGGGCCTTCGTCGACCATGATCTCGGAGATGCACAGACGGTCGACGTCCGCGCCCTCGTTGTTTTCGGCATTCGCGATCGCCGACTCGACGACCTTGCGAATGATCGCGGCACCCTTCTTGGTCGAGAACTGGAGCGACTCCAGTGCGTTGGCGACATTGACGCCACGCACCTGGTCGGCCACCAGGCGAGCCTTCTGCGGGGAGATCCGGGCAAACCGGTGTAGTGCTACTGCTTGCATCACGGAACCTCCTTAACGCTTGGCTTTCTTGTCGGCGGCATGACCACGGTAAGTGCGCGTGGGTGCGTACTCGCCGAGTTTCTGGCCAACCATGTTCTCGTTGATCAGCACCGGAACGTGCTGACGACCGTTGTGCACCGCGATGGTCAACCCGATCATGTCGGGAAGAATCATCGAGCGGCGCGACCAGGTCTTTATGGGCCGGCGGCTGTTGGCGGCCGCGGCCTCTTCCACTTTCTTCATCAGGTGATGGTCCACGAAGGGACCTTTCTTGAGTGAACGTGGCACCTTGAAGCCCTCTTATTGCGTTATTTCTTGTTACGACGGCGAACGATGTACTTGTCAGTACGCTTGTTCGTACGCGTCTTGTAACCCTTGGTCGGCACACCCCAGGGCGTGACCGGATGACGGCCGCCGGAGGTGCGACCTTCACCACCCCCGTGCGGGTGATCCACCGGGTTCATGACCACACCGCGAACGGTGGGACGAACCCCGCGCCAGCGCTTGGCGCCGGCCTTGCCGAGCTGGCGAAGGCTGTGCTCCTGGTTGGACACCTCGCCCACCGTCGCACGGCACTCGGAGAGCACCTTGCGCATCTCGCCGGAGCGCAGACGCAGGGTGGCGTAGTTGCCGTCACGAGCAACCAGCTGGACGGCGCCGCCGGCACTGCGTGCCAGCTGGGCGCCCTTGCCCGGCTTGAGCTCGATCGCGTGGATGGTGGTACCAACCGGGATCGAGTACAGCGGCAGGGCGTTGCCCGGACGGATCGGCGCGTCGACGCCGGAAACGATCGCCTGGCCCACCTCGACGCCACGCGGCGCGATGATGTAGCGACGCTCGCCGTCGGCGTACTTCAGCAGCGCGATGTGCGCCGAGCGGTTCGGATCGTGCTCGATGCGCTCAACCTGGGCGGGAACACCGTCCTTGTTGCGCTTGAAGTCGATCTTGCGGTAGTGCTGCTTGTGGCCACCGCCCACGTGACGGGTGGTGATGCGGCCGGCGTTGTTACGGCCGCCCGAACCATGCTTCTTCTCGAGCAGCGGCGCGTAGCCCTTGCCCTTGTAGAGCTTGGAACGATCTACCTCGACGACGCCACGGCGACCCGGAGAAGTCGGTTTTGCAACTTTCAAAGCCATGAGTTGAATCCCCTACTGTTTAGCCGGCCGCGCCGAAATCGATGGTCTGACCTTCGGCGAGCGTGACGTAGGCCTTCTTGGTGTCGGCGCGACGACCCGGCATGCCGCGGAAGCGGCGGGTCTTGCCCCGCTGGTTGACGACCTGAACGGCCTCGACGTTGACCTCGAACACCTTCTCGACGGCCGCCTTGATCTGCGGCTTGGAGGCGGAGGTCGCCACCTGGAAAACGTACTGGTTGAACTCGCCGGCGCGGGCGGTCTTTTCGGTGACCACCGGGGCGCGCAGCACGTCGTAAAGCATTTCCGAATTCATGACAGCCACTCCTCAACCATCTTCAGCGCGCCCTGGGTGATGACGACCTTGTCGGCGTCGACCAGGCTGACCGGGTCCAGCGTGCCGGCGGTGCGGTAACCCAGCTCGACCACGTTGCGGGAACCCAGCAGCAGTGCCTCGTCCATCGCCTCGGTGACGATCAGGCGCTTGCCCTTTTCCAGACCGAGATCGTTGAGTGCCTTGACGACCTGCTTGGTCTTCGGGGCATCCACGGTCAACGACTCGACCACGACCAGGCGATCCTGGCGCAGCAGCTCGGAGAAGATCGAACGCATTGCGGCGCGGTACGCCTTGCGGTTCATCTTCTGCGAAAAGTCACGCGGACGAGCGGCGAAGGTGACGCCACCGGTGCGCCAGATCGGCCCACGGGTGGTGCCCGCACGGGCGCGCCCGGTGCCCTTCTGACGCCACGGCTTGGTGTTGCCACCGGAAACTTCGGAGCGGCTCAGCTGCTTCTTGGTACCGGCGCGACCACCGGCGAGGAATGCGACAACGGCCTGGTGAACCAGCGCCTCGTTGTATTCCCGGCCGAAGACCTGCTCGGAGACGTTCAGCGCGGAACCGTTCTTGACTTGGATATCCATACCTGCCGACCTCACGCTTTGATCTTGACCGAGGGACGAACGAGCACGTCGCCACCGGTGGCGCCGGGAACGGCACCCTTGACCAGCAGCAGACCGTTCTCGACGTCAACGCGAACCACCTTGAGGTTCATCGCGGAGACGCGCTCGTCACCCATGTGACCGGCCATCTTCTTGCCCTTGAACACGCGACCCGGGGTCTGGTTCTGACCGATGGAACCCGGCACGCGGTGGGACAGCGAGTTACCGTGAGTGGCATCCTGCGTACGGAAGTTGTGACGCTTAACCGTACCCGCAAAGCCTTTACCCTTGCTGGTACCGGTGACGTCAACCGCCGGCACGTCGTTGAAGATCTCGACCGTGATTTCGTTGCCCGCCTCGTAGTTGGCAAGCACGTCCTCGTCCACGCGGAACTCGCGCACGGCACGACCGGCAGCGACGGACGCGTTGGCGAAGTGACCCGCCATCGGCTTAGTCACACGGCCCGGGCGGCGCTCGCCGACCGTTACCTGAAGCGCGGTGTACCCGTCGACATCATCAACCTTTTTCTGAGTCACACGGTTCGGCTCGACCTCGATGACGGTGACCGGCGTGGAAGCACCGGACTCGTCAAATACTCGGGTCATGCCGACCTTACGACCGACAACACCTAAAGCCATTGTTGTTTCCTCTTATGCACTTCGACGCCGATTTCGATTGACCGGATCGCCGGAAAAAACCAGCCCGACGCGGTTTGAGCACGCATCGGGCTGAACAAGAGCGCGGCACTATAACAGAAAACGCGCCGGGCCAAAAGGCTTTTGGCCGGCGCGTTTCGGGTGCCCTGGGGGCGGATCAGTTCAGACGGATCTGAACATCCACGCCTGCTGCCAGGTCAAGCTGCATCAACAGGTCGACCGTCTTGTCGGTCGGGTCGACGATGTCGAGTACGCGCTTGTGGGTGCGGATCTCGTACTGGTCACGCGCGTCCTTGTTGACGTGCGGCGAGGTCAGTACGGTGTACCGCTCCTTGCGGGTCGGCAGCGGGATCGGCCCCTTGATCCGCGCGCCACTGCGGCGCGCGGTCTCGACGATCTCCGCGGTCGAACGGTCGATCAGACGGTGATCGAAGCTCTTCAGCCGGATGCGAATCGTTTGTCCTGACATACTTAATTACTCGATGATCTTGGAAACGACGCCGGCGCCGACGGTGCGGCCGCCTTCGCGGACGGCAAAGCGCAGACCTTCTTCCATCGCGATCGGCGCGATCAGCGTAACGGTCATCGCCACGTTGTCACCCGGCATGACCATCTCGGTGCCTTCCGGCAGCTCGCAAGCGCCAGTCACGTCGGTGGTGCGGAAGTAGAACTGCGGGCGGTAGCCGTTGAAGAACGGGGTGTGACGACCACCCTCTTCCTTCGACAGTACGTAGACCTCGGCCTCGAACTGGGTGTGCGGCTTGATGGTGCCCGGCTTGCAGAGTACCTGACCACGCTCGACTTCGTCGCGCTTGGTGCCGCGCAGCAGAACGCCGATGTTGTCGCCCGCCTGACCCTGGTCGAGCAGCTTGCGGAACATCTCGACACCGGTAACGGTGGTCTTGATGGTGTCCTTCAGACCGACGATCTCGATCTCTTCGCCGACCTTGACGATGCCGCGCTCGACGCGACCGGTGACCACGGTGCCGCGACCGGAGATGGAGAACACGTCCTCGACCGGCATGATGAACGCACCGTCGATGGCACGCTCCGGCTCGGGGATGTAGTCGTCCATGGCCTCGACCAGCTTGACGATGGCCGGGGCACCGATCTCGGAGGTGTCACCTTCCAGCGCCTTGAGGGCCGAACCGGTGATGATCGGGGTGTCGTCGCCCGGGAAGTCGTACTGGGAGAGGAGGTCACGGACTTCCATCTCGACCAGCTCGAGCAGCTCCGGATCGTCAACCATGTCGGCCTTGTTCAGGAACACGACGATGAACGGGACGCCTACCTGACGCGAGAGCAGGATGTGCTCACGGGTCTGCGGCATCGGGCCGTCGGCGGCGGAAACCACCAGGATCGCGCCGTCCATCTGGGCGGCACCGGTGATCATGTTCTTGACGTAGTCGGCGTGACCCGGGCAGTCGACGTGGGCGTAGTGACGCTTGTCGGACTCGTACTCGACGTGAGAGGTCGAGATCGTGATGCCACGCGCCTTCTCTTCCGGCGCCTTGTCGATCTGGTCGAACGCCATGCCCTGGCCACCGTAGGTGGAGGACATCACGTGCGTGATCGCCGCGGTCAGCGTGGTCTTGCCGTGGTCTACGTGACCGATCGTGCCGACGTTTACGTGCGGCTTGGAACGTTCAAATTTTTCTTTGGACATGTCTTACATCCTCAACTGGAAACAAATTCTGTCGATCGCGTCCTATCAGGACGAACCCTTGATGACGTCCTCGACCACGCTCTTCGGGGCCTCGGCGTAACGACCGAACTCCATCGAGTAGGTCGCACGACCCTGGGTCGCCGAACGCAGGTCGGTGGCGTAACCGAACATCTCGGACAGCGGCACTTCGGCCTTGATCTGCTTGCTGCCGCCATGAACGTCTTCCATGCCCTGCACCATGCCGCGGCGACGGTTGACGTCACCGATGACGTCGCCCATGTACTCTTCCGGCGTCTCGATCTCGACTTTCATCATCGGCTCGAGCAGGACCGGGTTGGCCTTGGCGCAGCCTTCCTTCGTGGCCATGGAACCGGCCACCTTGAACGCCATTTCGTTCGAGTCGACCTCGTGGTACGAGCCGTCGTACAGCGTGACCTTGACGTCGACCATCGGGTAGCCGGCGATAACGCCATTCTGCAGCTGCTCTTCGGCACCGCGCTCGACCGCCGGGATGTATTCCTTGGGAACCACGCCACCGACGATCTGGTTGACGAACTCGAAGCCACCGCCTTCTTCCAGCGGCTCGATGCGCAGCTTGACGTGACCGTACTGACCACGACCACCGGACTGACGCACGAACTTGCCTTCCTGCTCGACGGTGCCGCGGATGGTTTCGCGGTATGCCACCTGCGGTTTGCCGATGTTCGCCTCGACCTTGAACTCGCGGCGCATGCGGTCGACCAGGATATCCAGGTGCAGCTCGCCCATGCCGGAGATGATGGTCTGGCCGGATTCCTCGTCGGTGCGAACGCGGAAGGACGGATCCTCCTGCGCCAGGCGACCGAGGGCCTGGGACATCTTTTCCTGGTCG
Organism: Guyparkeria hydrothermalis; assembly: GCF_023555375.1. Classification (GTDB taxonomy): domain Bacteria; phylum Pseudomonadota; class Gammaproteobacteria; order Halothiobacillales; family Halothiobacillaceae; genus Guyparkeria; species Guyparkeria hydrothermalis. Next base: position 330,374 of record NZ_JAJSEE010000002.1, on the reverse strand, counting down.
GACTTGGTCTTCGGCTCGACGGCGACGGCGATTACCGGCTCCGGGAACTCCATGCGCTCCAGGATGATCGGGTTGCTCGGGTCGCAGAGCGTCTCACCGGTGGTGACGTTCTTCAGACCGACGGCCGCGGCGATGTCGCCGGAGTAGACCGACTTGATCTCCTCGCGGGAGTTGGAGTGCATCTGGAGAATACGGCCGATGCGCTCGCGGTTGCCGCGGGTGGAGTTCAGCACGGCGTCGCCGGCGTTGACGCTACCGGAGTAGACGCGGAAGAAGGCCAGCGAACCGACGAACGGGTCGGTCATGATCTTGAACGCCAGGGCGGAGAACGGCTGGTCGTCGCCAGTCTTCCGGTAGGCCTCGGTGCCGTCCGGCAGCTCGCCCTTGATGTCCGGAACCTCGGTCGGCGCCGGCAGGAACTCGATGACCGCGTCGAGCAGGCGCTGCACGCCCTTGTTCTTGAACGCGGTACCGCAGAGCGCCGGGATGATGTCGTTCTCGAGGGTGCGCTGACGCAGACCCTGCTTGATCTCGTCTTCGGTCAGCTCGCCGTTCTCGAGGTACTTCTCCATCAGCTCTTCCGACGACTCGGCGGCTGCCTCGACCATCTGCTCGCGGTAGGTCTCGGCGTCGTCCTGCAGTTCGGCCGGGATCTCGCGCTGGTCATAGGTCATGCCCATGTCGTCAGCGTTCCAGTAGATGGCCTTCATGCGGATCAGGTCGACCACGCCCTGGAACTCGTCCTCGGCGCCGATCGGGATGACGACCGGAACCGGAACCGCACCCAGGCGCTTCTTGAGCTGGTCCATGACGCGGAAGAAGTCGGCGCCCTGGCGGTCCATCTTGTTGACGAATGCCAGACGCGGGACACGGTACTTGTTCGCCTGCCGCCAGACCGTCTCGGACTGCGGCTGAACACCGCCGACCGCGCAGAGGACGAAGACCGCACCGTCGAGTACACGCAGGGAACGCTCCACCTCGATGGTGAAGTCGACGTGCCCCGGGGTGTCGATGATGTTCAGGCGGTGCTTCTGGAACTGCTGGTCCATGCCCTGCCAGAACGCGGTGGTGGCAGCGGAGGTGATGGTGATACCACGCTCCTGCTCCTGCTCCATCCAGTCCATCGTGGCGGCGCCTTCATGGACCTCGCCGATCTTGTGGGACACACCCGTGTAAAACAGGATGCGCTCGGAGGTCGTGGTCTTGCCGGCATCGATGTGAGCCATGATGCCGAAATTGCGATAGCGCTCGAGCGGGGTCGTACGGGACACGAAAAGTACCTCTTAAAAAAAGCGTCGGGTTACCAGCGGAAGTGGGCGAAGGCCTTGTTGGCCTCGGCCATGCGGTGCGTGTCTTCACGCTTCTTCACAGCGGAACCACGACCTTCGGCGGCATCCGACAGCTCACCGGCCATCTTCTGGGCCATGGTCTTCTCGCCGCGCTTGCGGGCGGCCTCGATCAGCCAGCGCATCGCCAGCGACGAACGACGCACCGGGCGCACTTCGACGGGCACCTGGTAGGTGGCACCACCCACACGGCGGGACTTGACCTCGACCGACGGGGCGACGTTTTCCAGCGCCTTCTCGACCACGTCGACCGGGTGACCCTTGCCCTTGGACTCGATCATGTCCATCGCGTCGTACAGCAGACGCTCGGCAACGGCCTTCTTGCCGCTGAGCATGATCATGTTGATGAATTTCGCGACGGTGACGTTGCCGAATTTCGGATCCGGCAGAATCTCGCGCTTGGGGACTTCTCTTCTACGGGGCATGTCAAATCCTACCGTTGATTAGCTCTTCGGACGCTTGGCGCCGTACTTGGAACGACCCTGACGGCGCTTCTCGACACCCTGGGTATCGAGGCTGCCGCGGACGACGTGGTAACGCACACCCGGGAGGTCCTTTACACGACCGCCGCGGATCAGCACGACCGAGTGCTCCTGCAGGTTGTGACCCTCACCACCGATGTAGCCGGTGACCTCGTAGCCAGACGTCAGGCGCACACGGGCGACCTTACGCAGGGCCGAGTTCGGCTTCTTCGGGGTGGTGGTGTAGACGCGGGTGCAGACGCCGCGTCGCTGGGGGCAGCGCTCCAGCGCCGGCACGCTGGTCTTTTCGACCATGCGCTTGCGCGGCTTGCGCACTAGCTGATTGATAGTAGCCATGTATCCGTATTCTCCGACCAAAAACTAGCACGACGGGCACAGTTGCCCGCCGTAAAGGGCAGTGATTCTATGCAGTTGGCGCGTTGCTGTCAACGCAACCTCATTCCTCGTTGCCGTTCTCCTCGGCAGTGGCCTCCACCTCGGCGGCCTCGGCCGGCGCACCGAACAGGTCGTTGGCCTGATCGAGCGCGGCGTGACGCCGACGGCGACGCTCCTCGTGGTGCGCCAGGCCCGTACCCGCCGGGATGAGACGACCGACGATGACGTTCTCCTTGAGGCCACGCAGCTCGTCGCGACCGCCGCGCGTGGCGGCGTCCGTGAGCACTCGGGTGGTCTCCTGGAACGACGCCGCGGAGATGAACGACTCGGTGACCAGCGATGCCTTGGTGATGCCCAGGAGCATCGGCTCGTACTTCGCCGGGAACTTGCCGTCCTTCTCCAGAGCCGCGTTCTCCTCGACCAGCCGCGCCTTGTCGACCTGATCGCCACGCAGGTAGCCGGAATCGCCCGACTCGGTGATCTCGACCTTGCGCAGCATCTGGCGAACGATCACCTCGATGTGTTTGTCGTCGATGCCCACGCCCTGCAGGCGGTACACGTCCTGAATCTCCTTGACGATGTAGTTCGCCAGCTCGGCGATCCCGCGCAGGCGCAGGATGTCGTGCGGAGCCAGTTCGCCGTCGGCAATGATCTCGCCCCGCTCGACGTGCTCGCCCTCGAAGACGTTGATCACGCGGTATTTCGGGATCAACTCCTCGTGCTGCTCGCCGTGCTCGTCGGTGATCACCAGGCGCTGCTTGCCCTTGGTCTCCTTGCCGAAGCTGACCGTACCGGTGTGCTCGGCGAGGATCGCCGGCTCCTTGGGCTTGCGGGCCTCGAACAGATCCGCCACACGCGGCAGACCGCCGGTGATGTCGCGGGTCTTCTGCGACTCCTGAGGGATGCGGGCGACCACGTCACCGACCTGCACCTCGGCGCCGTCGGTGATGCCGATGATCGCACCGGCCGGCAGGACGTAGATCGCGGGGATCTCGGTGCCCGGCAGGTTGACGGCATTGCCCTCGGCGTCGGTCAGGGCGATCGCCGGACGCAGATCCTTGGCCGTACCGGTACGCTGCGCCGGATCGATGATGATCTGCGAGGACAGGCCGGTGATCTCGTCCGTCTCGGTCTTGACCGACTGACCGTCGACGAAGTCCGAGAAGCGCGCGAAACCTTCCACCTCGGAGACGACCGGGTGCGTGTGCGGGTCCCAGTTGGCCAGCGTGGTGCCGGCATCGACCTTCTCGCCGTCCTTGACCCGGATGACCGAGCCGTAGGGCACCTTGTAGCGCTCACGCTCACGGCCCTGCTCGTCGAGCATGCCGAGCTCGCCCGAGCGGGTGACGGCAACCAGGTCGCCATCGCGGTTCTTGACGGTCTTGAGGTTGTGCAGGCGCACTGCACCGGCCGCCTTGTTCTCGACCGAACTCGCCGCGGCCGAACGGGAGGCGGCACCGCCGATGTGGAAGGTCCGCATGGTCAGCTGGGTGCCCGGCTCGCCGATCGACTGGGCCGCCATGACGCCGACCGCCTCGCCGAGGTTGACCGGCTCGCCGCGGGCCAGGTCGCGCCCGTAGCACTTGGCACAGACGCCGTGACGCGCCTCACAGGTGATCGCGGAACGGACCCAGACCTCGTCGATGCCCGACTGCTCGATGCGGGCGACCATCGCCTCGTCGATCAGGGTGCCGGCCGGCAGCAGGACTTCCTCAGTACCCGGCACGACCAGGTCCTTGGAGGTCACGCGACCCAGGATCCGGTTGCCCAGGCCCTCGACCACGTCGCCACCCTCGATCACGGCGGTCATCTTCAGACCGTCGGTGGTGGTGCCGCAGTCGTCGGAGGTCACGACCAGGTCCTGCGCCACGTCGACCAAGCGACGGGTCAGGTAACCGGAGTTCGCGGTCTTCAGGGCGGTATCCGCCAGACCCTTACGGGCGCCGTGGGTCGAGATGAAGTACTGGAGTACGTTCAGACCCTCGCGGAAGTTCGCGGTGATCGGCGTCTCGATGATCGAGCCGTCCGGCTTGGTCATCAGGCCGCGCATGCCGGCCAGCTGACGGATCTGCGCCGCACTACCCCGCGCGCCGGAGTCCGCCATCATGAAGATCGCGTTGAAGGAGTTCTGGGTGACGTCGTTGCCGTCCTTGTCCTTGACGGTGTGCGCGCCCAGCTGCTCCATCATCGAGCGGGAGATGGAGTCGTTGGCGCGCGACCAGATGTCGACCACCTTGTTGTAACGCTCCTTCTCGGTCACGAGACCCTGGCCGTACTGGTCCTGGATCTCCTTGACCTCGGCCTCGGCGGCGGCCAGCTCGGCATCCTTCGAGGCCGGGACGATCATGTCGTCCGAGCAGATCGAGATGCCCGAGCGGGTCGCGTAGCGGAAGCCCGTGTACATCAGCTGGTCGGCGAACACGACCGTGTCCTTCAGACCCAGGTGACGGTAGACGTAGTTGAGCAGCGCCGAGATCGGCTTCTTGCCCATGTCCTTGTTGATCTGCTCGAAGGGAATGCCCTCGGGCACGATCCGGTACAGCAGGGCGCGGCCGACGGTGGTCTCGACGATGGCGGTCTTGGATTCGACCGTGCCGTCTTCCTCGCGGGTCCAGTCACGGATGCGGACACGCACCAGCGCGCCCAGCTCCACCTGGCCGTTGTCGTAGGCGCGCTGCACCTCGTCGGTGTCGGCGAAGATCATGCCCTCGCCACGCGCGTTCACCTTGGAACGCGTCATGTAGTAGATGCCGAGCACGATGTCCTGCGACGGCACGATGACCGGCTCGCCGGAGGCGGGCGACAGGACGTTGTTGGTCGACATCATCAGCGCGCGGGCTTCCGACTGCGCCTCCAGCGACAGCGGCACGTGCACCGCCATCTGGTCACCGTCGAAGTCGGCGTTGTAGGCCGAGCAGACCAGCGGGTGCAGCTGGATCGCCTTGCCCTCGATCAGGGTCGGCTCGAACGCCTGGATGCCCAGACGGTGCAGGGTCGGGGCGCGGTTCAGCAGCACCGGGTGCTCGCGGATCACTTCCTCGAGCACGTCCCAGACCTCGGCGCCCTCGCGCTCGACCAGCTTCTTGGCCGCCTTGATGGTGGTGGCGAGACCACGGCGATGCAGCTTGCCGAAGATGAACGGCTTGAACAGCTCGAGCGCCATCTTCTTGGGCAGACCGCACTGGTGCAGGCGCAGGGTCGGGCCGACCACGATGACCGAACGGCCCGAGTAGTCGACGCGTTTGCCGAGCAGGTTCTGGCGGAAGCGGCCCTGCTTGCCCTTGATCATGTCGGCGAGCGACTTCAGGGGACGCTTGTTGGTGCCGGTGACGGCGCGGCCGCGACGACCATTGTCGAGCAGCGAGTCGACCGACTCCTGCAGCATCCGCTTCTCGTTGCGCAGGATGATGTCCGGCGCATTGATCTCGAGCAGGCGCTTGAGGCGGTTGTTGCGGTTGATGACCCGACGGTAGAGATCGTTGAGGTCACTGGTCGCGAACCGGCCGCCGTCCAGCGGGACGAGCGGACGCAGGTCCGGCGGAAGCACCGGCAGCTGGGTCATGACCAGCCACTCCGGGCGGTTGCCGGAGGCGCGGAACGATTCCAGGAGCTTCAGGCGTTTGGTGATGCGCTTGATCTTGGTCTCCGAGCCGGTCTCGGCTAGCTCGTCGCGCAGCTTGAGGATCTCGTCGTCGAGGTTGATCTCCTTCAAGAGCTTCTGGATGGACTCGGCGCCCATGCCCGCCTCGAACTCGTCGCCGAACTGCTCGAGGGCCTCGATGTACATCTCGTCGGTGAGCAGATCGCCCTTGTTCAGGGTGGTCATGCCCGGATCGGTGACGATGAACGCCTCGAAGTACAGGACGCGCTCGATGTCGCGCAGCGTCATGTCCAGCAGCAGACCGATGCGGCTCGGCAGCGACTTCAGGAACCAGATGTGCGCGACCGGGCACGCCAGCTCGATGTGGCCCATGCGCTCGCGGCGGACCTTCGAGAGGGTGACCTCGACGCCACACTTCTCGCACACGACACCGCGGTGCTTGAGGCGCTTGTACTTGCCGCAGAGGCACTCGTAATCCCGCACCGGGCCGAAGATCTTGGCGCAGAACAGGCCATCGCGCTCCGGCTTGAAGGTGCGGTAGTTGATGGTCTCCGGCTTCTTCACTTCGCCGAACGACCAGGAACGGATCATCTCCGGGGAGGCCAGCGAGATACGGATGTGGTCGAAGTCCTCTTCGCCGACCTCGTGGTTCATCAGATTAAGCAATTCTTTCATTGACTACCTGCCTAACGTGTTCTGTCACACGGCACCATGGGCCCGGGATTACCCGGCGGGCCCATGCCCCGGAAATCACTCGTCGTCTTGTTCCAGCTCGATGTTGATCCCGAGCGAGCGGATTTCCTTCAACAGCACGTTGAAGGACTCCGGCATGCCCGCGTCCATGCGGTGATCGCCATCGACGATGTGCTTGTACATCTTGTTCCGGCCGTCGACGTCGTCGGACTTGACCGTCAGCATTTCCTGCAGCGTATAGGCCGCACCGTACGCCTCGAGCGCCCAGACCTCCATCTCGCCGAAGCGCTGACCGCCGAACTGCGCCTTGCCGCCCAGCGGCTGCTGGGTGACCAGGCTGTACGGACCGGTCGAACGCGCGTGCATCTTGTCGTCGACCAGGTGGTTGAGCTTGAGGATGTACATGTAGCCGACGGTGGTCTTGCGCTCGAACGGCTCGCCGCTGCGGCCGTCGTAAAGCTGCACCTGACCGTTCTCCGGCATCTCGGCGAGCTTGAGCATGTGCTTGACCTCGTCCTCGACCGCACCGTCGAAGACCGGCGTGGCCATCGGCACGCCCTTCTTGAGGTTGCCGGCCATCTCGATCAGCTCGTCGTCGGTCAGGCTGTCGAGATCGACGGTCGGCTCCTCGCGGTGGTTGTACACCTTGTCGAGGAACGCGCGCAGCTCCTTGATCGCCTTCTCGCGCTCGAGCTTGAGGCGCTTCTCGATCTGGTGACCCAGGCCGCGGGCGGCCAGGCCCAGGTGGGTCTCGAGGATCTGACCGATGTTCATCCGCGACGGAACACCCAGCGGGTTGAGGCAGATGTCCATCGGCGTGCCGTCTTCCATGTACGGCATGTCTTCCTCGGGCACGATCATCGAGATGACGCCCTTGTTGCCGTGGCGGCCGGCGAGCTTGTCGCCCGGCTGGATGCGACGCTTCACGGCCACGTAGACCTTGACCATCTTGAGCACGCCCGGCTGCAGGTCGTCGCCCTGCTGGATCTTGCGCTTCTTGTCCTCGAACCGCGCCTCGGCGTCGGCCTTCTCGCGCTCGAGCTGGGCCTTGTACTCCTCCAGCGCGGAAGCGGCGGACTCGTCCTCGACGCGGATCTCGAACCACTTGGCCGGATCGATCTTGTTCAGCTGCGCGGCGGTGATCTTGCCGCCGGCCTTGACGCCAGTCGGGCCACCGACGGCGACCTTGCCCAGCAGCACGTCGCGAACGCGCGCCTGGATGTCGCCCTCGATGATGCGCATGCGATCCTTGAGATCCTTGCGCACCGCATCGAGGTCGGCCTCTTCGATGGCACGGGCACGGCTGTCCTTCTCGATGCCGTCACGGGTGAAGACACGGACGTCGATGACGGTGCCTTCGATGCCCTGCGGAACGCGCAGGGAGGTGTCCTTCACGTCGGACGCCTTCTCGCCGAAGATGGCTCTGAGGAGCTTTTCCTCCGGGGTGAGCTGGGTTTCGCCCTTCGGCGTGACCTTGCCCACCAGGATGTCGTTCGGCTTGACCTCGGCACCAATGTGCACCACGCCGGCCTCGTCGAGCTTGTTGAGCAGGTTCTCGGCGACGTTCGGGATGTCGGCCGTGATCTCCTCAGCGCCCAGCTTCGTGTCGCGGGCGACACAGTTGAGCTCCTCGATGTGGATGGTGGTGAAGCGGTCTTCACGCACCACCCGCTCGGACATGAGGATGGAATCCTCGAAGTTGTAGCCGTTCCAGGGCATGAAGGCACAGAGGATGTTCTGGCCCAGTGCCAACTCGCCCATGTCGACGGACGGGCCGTCGGCCAGCACGTCGCCCTTCTCGATCTGGTCACCGACCTTCACCAGCGGACGCTGGTTGATGCAGGTGTTCTGGTTCGAGCGGGTGTACTTGGTCAGGTTGTAGATGTCGACACCGACCTCGCCCTGGGTGGCCTCCTCGGCCTTGACCCGGACCACGACGCGCGAGGCGTCGACGCGGTCCACCACGCCGCCGCGCTTGGCGACCACGCAGGCGCCGGAATCGGTCGCGACCACGCGCTCCATGCCGGTACCGACCAGCGGCTTGTCCGCCTTCAGGGTCGGAACCGCCTGACGCTGCATGTTCGAGCCCATCAGGGCGCGGTTGGCGTCATCGTGCTCGAGGAACGGGATGATCGAGGCGGCCACCGACACGATCTGCTTCGGCGAGACGTCCATGTACTGGATCTCGGACGGGTCGGAGAGCATGAACTCGCCCGATTTCCGCGCGGAGATCAGCTCACCGGTCAAGCGACCGTCTTCGTCCAACGGCGCATTGGCCTGGGCGATGGTGTACTTCTCCTCCTCGTAGGCCGACAGCCAGTCGACGTCCGAGGTGACCTTGCCGTCGACCACCTTGCGGTACGGCGTCTCGAGGAAGCCGTAGGTGTTGGTCTGCGCGAACACGGCCAGGGAGTTGATCAGGCCGATGTTCGGGCCTTCCGGCGTCTCGATCGGGCAGACGCGGCCGTAGTGCGTGGTGTGCACGTCGCGCACCTCGAAGCCGGCACGCTCGCGGGTCAGACCGCCCGGGCCGAGGGCCGAGATACGACGCTTGTGCGTGACCTCGGACAGCGGGTTGTTCTGGTCCATGAACTGCGACAGCTGCGAGGAGCCGAAGAACTCCTTGACCGCGGCCGCGACCGGCTTGGCGTTGATCAGGTCTTGCGGGGTCAGGCCCTCGCTCTCGGCCTGGGTCAGGCGCTCCTTGACGGCGCGCTCGACCCGCACCAGACCGATGCGGAAGACGTTCTCGGCCATCTCGCCCACCGAGCGGATGCGACGGTTGCCAAGGTGGTCGATGTCGTCGGTCTTGCCGTTGCCGTTGCGGATGGCGATCAGTTCCATCAGCACGTCGAGGATGTCGGACAGCTCGCCGCTCTCCTCGAAGCGCTTCTTGGCGATCTCGTCACCGGCCTCGGCCAGGCGACCGAAGTACTTGGCGTCGTAGAGGATGCCCGGACCGGAATCGCCCTCGCGTTCGAGGCGACGGTTGAACTTCATGCGGCCGACCTCGGAGAGATCGTAGCGCTCCTCGGAGAAGAACAGGCCGTGGAACAGGCCTTCGGCCGCGTCCTTGGTCGGCGGCTCGCCCGGGCGCATCATCTTGTAGATCTCGACCATCGCCTCGAGCGGCGTGGTGGACGGATCGTTGCGCAGGGTCAGCGACATGTACGGGCCGCGGTCGACCTCGTTGTAGTACAGGGTCTTGAACGACTCGATGCCGGCCTTCTGGAAGCTCGCCAGCATCTCCTCGGTGATCTCGTCGTTGGCGTTGGCGATCACTTCGCCGCTGTCGGTGTCGACCACGTCCTTGGCGAGCGTGCGGCCGACCACGAACTCCGCCGGAACCGGCAGGTTGTCGATCTTGGCGTTGTTGAGATCACGCACGTGCTTGGCGGTGATGCGCTTGCCCGCCTTGACGATGGTCTCGCCGTCGACCTCGATGTCGAAGGCCGCGTCGGTGCCCTTGAGACGCTCGGGAACCAGGGTGAGCGCGAGGTTCTCGCCGTCGACGCGGAACTCGTCGTGCTCGAAGAAGATGTCGAGCATCTCCTCGTTGTTGTAGCCCAGCGCACGCAGCAGGATCGACGCCGGGATCTTGCGACGACGGTCGATGCGGACGTAGACGAGGTCCTTCTGGTCGAACTCGAAGTCGAGCCAGGAGCCGCGGTACGGGATCACCCGCGCGGAGAACAGCATGCGCTTGGAGCTGGTGCTCTTGCCCTTGTCGTGGTCGAAGAACACGCCCGGCGAGCGGTGCAGCTGGGAGACGATGACACGCTCGGTGCCGTTGACGACGAAGGTGCCGCTCTCGGTCTGCAGCGGGATCTCGCCCATGTAGACATCCTGCTCGCGGATGTCCTTGACGACCTTGGAGCCCGCCGGGGCGTCCTTGTCGTAGATGACCAGGCGCAGCTTGACGCGCAGCGGTGCCGAGTAGGTCAGGCCGCGGATCTGGCATTCGCGGACATCGAACGCCGGCTCGCCGAAGTGGTAGTCGACGTAATCGATTTCAGCATTGCCCGAATGGCTCGCGATCGGAAACACCGAGCCCAGCGCCGCGTGCAGCCCGATGTTGCGACGCTCCTTCTGCGCCACACCCTGCTGCAGGAAACCCTCGTAGGATTTGACCTGCGTGGTCAACAGATAGGGGACCGGCAGGACCTCGGCACGCTTGCCGAAGTCCTTGCGGATTCGCTTCTTCTCAGTGAATGAATAGCTCATCTACTTTCCTCGTCGGGACAATCTGAGTGTGATCGCCAGCGGACTGGCGATGCACGCCGTGGCGCGCGGGGATCCGTTCCCCCTGGGTGGAGCCGCAATCGGCGGCCCCGGGCAACCTTTCGCGATCAGACCGTCGATCCGATCGCGAAAGGACGCCCAACAAGCGCGTAAAGGCCGGCGACCCGAAGGCCACCAGCCCGTACCTGGGTGCTGTGGTTAAGCGACCCTTGCACTCGTTTACTTGAGCTCGACGGAAGCGCCTGCCTCTTCGAGCTTGGCCTTCATGGACTCGGCCTCGTCCTTCTCGACGCCTTCCTTGATGGCGCTCGGAGCACCTTCGACCAGTTCCTTGGCTTCCTTGAGGCCCAGGCCGGTCAGCTCGCGGGTCGCCTTGATGACGGCAACCTTGTTGGAACCGAACGAGCTCAGGACCACGTCGAACTCGGTCTTCTCTTCTGCAGCGGCGGCGCCTTCGCCACCACCAGCTGCCGGAGCGGCGGCAACGGCGGCCGCGGCGCTTACGCCGAACTTCTCTTCCATGTCGGAGATCAGTTCAACGACCTCCATGACGGACATGTTGGAGATCGCTTCGAGGATATCGTCTTTTGTAACTGCCATGATTGAGTACCTGAAAAGTGATGAAAAAGGTTAAGCCGCTTGTTTCTGGTCGCGAACGGCTGCCACGGTGCGAACCAGCTTGCCCGGTACCTCGTTGAAGGTACGGGCCAGCTTGGTGACCGGCGCCTGCATGGTCGCCATGAGTTGCGCAAGCGCTTCCTCACGGGTCGGCAGGCTGGCAACGCGATCGATAGCGGAAGCCGGGAGGAGTTCGCCACCCAAGGACACGAACTGGACCTCAAGCGCTTCCATCTCCTTGGCAGCGTCCTTCATCAGACGCGCCGCGGAGCCCAGGTCGTCCAGCGAGAACGCGAGGATGAGCGGGCCGCGCAGGGCGTCGCTCATGCATTCGTACTCGGTGCCTTCCAGGGCGCGCTTGGCCAGAGTGTTCTTGACGACACGCAGGTAAACACCGGCTTCGCGTGCCTTGACGCGAAGTTCGGTAACCTGTGAGACCGTCAAGCCTCGATACTCGACGCCAACCGCCGAGTAGGCCTTGGATGCAACCTCGGCGACTTCAGCGACAACCAACTTCTTGCGATCGAAGGTTAATGCCACGTCTCTTACCTACGGTTACAAAGGGACAAGCCCTTTTCGTTTGAAACCGATTCGCGCGGTGCACGAATCGCCCTTCGTAACGGCCACCCAGACATGAAATCATCGGGACTCTGACCGTCTGCGCAGGCTTTCTCGATTAAGCGGGAGGGCGAACCCGCCCGCGCCTGCGGTCTTTGACGCCACCGGTATCAATACCGGCAGTCCAAAGAACGTGACCGGCCTCGACACGCGGGTCGAGGCCGGTTATTCGGGGGTTGCGCCGCGGTTATTCCGCGAGCGAACCCTGGTCGACCACCAGGCCGGGGCCCATCGTGGTCGAGACGGATACACGCTTCATGTACACGCCTTTTGCCGCCGACGGCTTGGCCTTGTTCAGGTCGCCGATCAGGGCATTGAGGTTGTCGATCAGCGCCGCCGGATCGAAGTCCACCTTGCCGATGGTGCAGTGGATGATGCCGTTCTTGTCGGTGCGGTAACGAACCTGGCCGGCCTTGGCGTTCTTGACCGCCGTGCCCACGTCGGTGGAAACCGTGCCCACCTTCGGGTTCGGCATCAGGCCACGCGGGCCGAGGATCTGACCCAGCTGGCCGACCACGCGCATCGCGTCCGGGGAGGCGATGACGACGTCGAAGTCCATGCGACCCTGCTTGATCTCGTCGGCGAGGTCGTCCATGCCGACGATGTCGGCACCGGCTTCCTTGGCCGCCTCGGCGTTGGCACCCTGGGCAAAGACAGCAACGCGCACGTCCTGACCGGTGCCGCGCGGCAGCACGGTGGAACCGCGAACCATCTGGTCCGAGCGGCGCGGGTCGACGCCCAGGTTGACGGCGACGTCAACGGACTCGTTGAACTTCACCTTGGAGACTTCCTTCAGCAGGGCGAAGGCCTCTTCGGCACCGTACTGACGGTTGCGATCGATCTTCTCGGCGATCAGCTTCTGACGCTTGCTCAGCTTGGCCATCTCACACACCCTCCACGTTCAGGCCCATGCTGCGGGCGCTACCGGCAATGGTGCGCACACGGGCGTCGAGATCCTTCGCCGTCAGGTCCGGCTCCTTGGTCTTGGCAATCTCTTCGAGCTGCTCGCGGGTGACCGTGCCAACCTTGGTCTTGTTCGGCTCGGCGGAACCGCTCTTGATGCCGACGGCCTTCTTCAGAAGGATCGCGGCCGGCGGGGTCTTCATGATGAAGGTGAACGACTTGTCCTGATAGACAGTGATCACCACCGGAACGGGAAGACCCGGCTCGATGTTGCCCGACGCGGCGTTGAACTCCTTGCAGAAGCCCATGATGTTGACGCCGTGCTGACCCAGGGCAGGACCGATGGGGGGCGACGGGTTGGCCTGACCGGCAGGCACCTGAAGCTTGATGTAAGCGGAGACTTTCTTAGCCATGATGACCTCTCAAGTGGGTAGTAGCGCCCGACGCCGGGCCGGGCTCCCCGTGTGCCGACAAATCAGGTCTTCTCGACCTGGTCGAAATTCAGTTCCACCGGGGTGGAACGTCCGAAAATGCTCACCGCGACACGCAGGCGGCTCTTCTCGTAGTTGACTTCCTCGACCGTGCCGGTGAAGTCGTTGAACGGACCGTCGCAGACGCGGACCATCTCGCCGACGTCGAACAGCGTCTTCGGCTTCGGCTTCTCGGTCGAATCCTTCATCCGGTTGAGGATCTGGTCGGCCTCGCGCTCGGTGATCGGCGTCGGCTTGCCACCCGAGTTGCCGATAAAGCCCAGCACGCGCGGCACCGACTTGATTAGGTGCCACGCCTCGTCGGTCATGTCCACCTGGACCAGCACGTAACCCGGGAAGAACTTGCGCTCGGAACGGCGCTTGACGCCGTCGCGCATCTCGACCACCTCCTCGGACGGAACGAGGATCTCGCCGAACAGATGCTGCAGACCGGCGCGCTCGATGCGCTCCTGCAACGCCTTCTTGACGCTGTTTTCGTACTGTGAGAACGCCTGGACGACGTACCAGCGCATCGCCATGCTTAAGCCTCCTAACCGGTAATGCTGCGAACGATCCAACCCAGCAGCGAGTCGACGCCCCAGAGGAACAGGCCGATCAGGATGACGAGCAGGATGACCACGAGGGTCGTCTGCGTCGCTTCCTGGCGCGTCGGCCAGACCATCTTCTTGACCTCGAGACGCGAGTCGAAGGTGAACTGCCAGATCGACCGCCCGACAGCCGTGGTGTACGCCACGGCGATCGCGAGCCCCGCACCTGCCACGACGGCCAGGATGCGCAGGAACAGCGGCTGGTCATCAAGCAGGTAATAACCCACGATGCCGGCCAGGATCAGGGCGATCGCGAGCGCGATCTTGGCTGAATCCAGACCAGACGACGTGGGCTGCACGGACTTTTCCGACATGTTAGGAACTCACGCTTCAAAGACAGTACCCGCCGGCCGGCGAACCGGGCCCGGCGGGCACCCCCTGCACGGAAGTGGCAGGGCAGGAGGGACTCGAACCCCCAACCTACGGTTTTGGAGACCGTTGCTCTGCCAGTTGAGCTACTGCCCTAGTGTTTTCGCCTACCGCGAAAAAAGAGCGCGAAGTCTATCCGACTCCGCGCCTTGACGCAACCCGTTGCGGGTTACTCGATGATCTTGGAAACGACGCCGGCGCCGACGGTGCGGCCGCCTTCGCGGACGGCAAAGCGCAGACCTTCTTCCATCGCGATCGGCGCGATCAGCGTGACGGTCATCGCCACGTTGTCACCCGGCATGACCATCTCGGTGCCTTCCGGCAGCTCGCAAGCGCCAGTCACGTCGGTGGTGCGGAAGTAGAACTGCGGGCGGTAGCCGTTGAAGAACGGGGTGTGACGACCACCCTCTTCCTTCGACAGTACGTAGACCTCGGCCTCGAACTGGGTGTGCGGCTTGATGGTGCCCGGCTTGCAGAGTACCTGACCACGCTCGACTTCGTCGCGCTTGGTGCCGCGCAGCAGAACGCCGATGTTGTCGCCCGCCTGACCCTGGTCGAGCAGCTTGCGGAACATCTCGACACCGGTAACGGTGGTCTTGATGGTGTCCTTCAGACCGACGATCTCGATCTCTTCGCCGACCTTGACGATGCCGCGCTCGACGCGACCGGTGACCACGGTGCCGCGACCGGAGATGGAGAACACGTCCTCGACCGGCATGATGAACGCACCGTCGATGGCACGCTCCGGCTCGGGGATGTAGTCGTCCATGGCCTCGACCAGCTTGACGATGGCCGGGGCACCGATCTCGGAGGTGTCACCTTCCAGCGCCTTGAGGGCCGAACCGGTGATGATCGGGGTGTCGTCGCCCGGGAAGTCGTACTGGGAGAGGAGGTCACGGACTTCCATCTCGACCAGCTCGAGCAGCTCCGGATCGTCAACCATGTCGGCCTTGTTCAGGAACACGACGATGAACGGGACGCCTACCTGACGCGAGAGCAGGATGTGCTCACGGGTCTGCGGCATCGGGCCGTCGGCGGCGGAAACCACCAGGATCGCGCCGTCCATCTGGGCGGCACCGGTGATCATGTTCTTGACGTAGTCGGCGTGACCCGGGCAGTCGACGTGGGCGTAGTGACGCTTGTCGGACTCGTACTCGACGTGAGAGGTCGAGATCGTGATGCCACGCGCCTTCTCTTCCGGCGCCTTGTCGATCTGGTCGAACGCCATGCCCTGGCCACCGTAGGTGGAGGACATCACGTGCGTGATCGCCGCGGTCAGCGTGGTCTTGCCGTGGTCTACGTGACCGATCGTGCCGACGTTTACGTGCGGCTTGCTACGTTCGAACTTTTCCTTAGACATCGCATCCTCCGCCAACCGGGACAAGCAAATGGGAATGTGGAGCTCATGACCGGATTTGAACCGGTGACCTCGTCCTTACCAAGGACGTGCTCTACCAACTGAGCTACATGAGCAAAGCATGAGTCGACGGCGTGCCGCCGACGCAATCTCTAACAACAGATGCGACCCGCGAACGGGTCGCGTCGGTCCGTTCCGGACCCCGGTCTGACGACCCGGGTCACAGGACTGGAGCGGGTGATGGGAATCGAACCCACGTCATCAGCTTGGAAGGCTGAGGTTCTACCATTGAACTACACCCGCAGACCGTTTGAATCCCGCAAGCGGTTGCGAGATTCGTCTTGTCTGGTGGTGGGGGCAGGATTCGAACCTGCGAAGGCTGAGCCGGCAGATTTACAGTCTGCTCCCGTTGACCGCTTGGGTACCCCACCCGGGAAGCGCGCCATTCTTCACAAAAAGGACCGGGCTGTCAACACCCGGCCCAGGACTTGGGCATCACGACTTGGGCGCGCATCGTGATGCCTGCCAACGCCCGCGAAACGGGGTTTCACGGGCGTCCTTCCTCTGGTGCCGGCTGTGGGACTCGAACTCACGACCTACCGCTTACAAGGCGGTTGCTCTACCAACTGAGCTAAGCCGGCAATGGGCGCGCATTTTACGCACAGCGGTGGTGCTTTGCCAAGCCGTGCATCGCACGCCCCGTCGCTTCGTCGCCTTAGCGACGCGCCCGCGCCAACCGCACCACGCCCGACAGCACCAGGTCGTCCTCGACCCGTTGCTCGATCGCCGGATCGATGAGATCGACCAGGCGTCCGGCATCGCCCCCCGACAGCACGGCCAACAGTTCGCCCTCGTCGGCAAGCCGTTCTTGCCACACCGCGAGCATCTGGTTGACCCCGGAGGCCAGCAGCCAGTGACGCCCCAGTTCGATGGCGGTGGCGGTATCGGCACCCAGACCGAGGCGCCGCGTTGCCTCGGGGATCTCTGCGGATACGGCACCCCCCTCGCCCGTCTCGAGCGACTCGACCGCCGCCCCCAGGGCGGGCGTGGTCACGCGCAGGGCCTCGAGCTGGGCGCGCCACCCCGGCAGGATCAGGCCGCCGAGGTGCTGGCCGTCGGCGCCGAGCACGTCCAGCGTGATGGCCGTGCCCGCGTTGATGACCGCCAGCGGCCGGTCGCCATGGCGGGCGTGGGCCTCGATCATTGCGCAGAAGCGATCGATGCCAAGCCCCTCGGGCGATTCGTAGGCCACGCGCACGTGGCAGCACTTGCGCGGCACGGTCAGCCAACGGCATTGCGCCTGGGGACAGATCTCGGCAATCGCGGTCTCCAGCCATTCCCGCCGTCGGTCCTCGACCACGGAGGCGAGCACGATCTGCTTCGGCGAGCGCCCCTTCTCGTCGACCAGCAAAGGCTCGAGCCGGGTGGCCAACGCGCCGACGGCGTCTGGCTCGGTCGCCGGTGGCCAGTCGATCATCGCCGGCTCGACGTCCTTCTGGCTCCGACGCGCGAGATGGGCCTTGATCCGGCTGTTGCCCGCATCGATATAACAGTTCACAGGGTCAAGCCTTCCTTACAGTCAATCGTGAATCTCTGCTCTCAGGCGCGCCCGGCAAGCAATCGCACCCGGTCGTGTGCGCCGGCGCGGATCACGCTGCCGTCGGCCCGCGTGACCGCCAGGTTGCCGTTCGAGCCGATGGCGCCGGCGGTACCGATCTCGCGCCCGCCGTCGGCTCGCTCCACCACCACCGTCTGGCCGAAGGCGTGGTGCGCTCGCGACAGGCGCGCCAGTTCGGCCGGCCAGTCGACAGGGCGCCGCATGAGGCCCACGGCCGCCTCGACCAGGGCGCTTGCCAGCGCGATCGAATCCCCACCCCAGCGATCGCCCAGGTCCGCAAGGGCCGCAGGGGGGTACGCCGCCTCGATCGCCCCGGGCGGTTGGCGCCAGTTGATTCCCACGCCCGCCAGCCAATAGAGCTCGCCGCCGAAGCGGCCGCGTTCGATCATCAGCCCACCGAGCTTGCCCTCGCCGAGATACAGGTCGTTGGGCCACTTGACCGTCGCCGGCACCTCGTGGCGAACCAGCACCCCCGCGAGACATCCGGCCAACGCGAGCCCCGGCGGGGCCGCGGATAACCTGGTCTCGGCCGGCACCGCCAGCGAGAACCACAGCCCGTCGCCCGGGGTGCTCAGCCAGCGCGCCCCGCGCCGGCCGACCCCGGCAGTCTGCTCGGCCGCGATGGCAACGACCGGCCGGCTCGCGCCGTCGTCCGACTCGAGCAGCGCGCGGACGCGCTGGTTGGTGGAATCGACCCGCGCCTCGGCCGCCAGGAGCCAGCCACGCCGCGCGGCCAAACGCTGGAGGCGCGGGACGAGCGAACCGAAATCGAGCACGACGTCGCAATGCATGACGGGCCCCGGGAAGGCGGGCGGAGGATGGATCGTGTCTGGACCGACGCACCCGGGCTGGACCCCGGGAACGCTCAAGTTTTGCGAATCGGGCCCGATTATACTGGCTCGGGCCGGGAGAACGAGGCCACCGCGCCAATCCGAAACACCCCGGAGCAACGGCCCGCCGGCGCGCATCCTATCCCGTTGATCTTCGGAACGAATCCCTGAGGAGCCCCTTGGACAAAGCAACCATCATCGGCATCGTCTCGGCACTGGGCGTCGTGATCATCGCGATCGCCCTGGGCCAGTACCCGCTGGGTTTCATCAGCATTCCCGGCGCGCTGATCGTGATCGGCGGGACCCTGTCGATCACGCTGGCGATGATCACCTTCCGCCAGTTCATCCATTCGTTCGGCGTGATCAAGCAGGCCTTCCTCGACCGGCAGCATAGCCTGACCGGGCTGATCGACGAGATCGAGGAGCTGTCCCAGATCGCGCGACATGACGGCGCCCTGGCACTCGAAGACCAGGAGATCAGCCATCCCTTCATGGAAAAGGGCGTGCGCATGATCGTCGACGGCCAGCCGATGGAGGTGATCGAGCGCACCCTCGACCGCGACATCGAGCTTTCCGAGGAACGCCACGACGGCGGGGTGCAGATGTTCAAGAGCATCTACGACGTCGCCCCGGCGATGGGGATGATCGGCACCCTGGTGGGCCTGGTGCAGATGCTGAGCTCGCTCGATGACCCGTCGACCATCGGCCCGGCCATGGCCACTGCCCTGCTGACCACCTTCTACGGCGCGGTGATTGCCCAGGCAATCGCCCTGCCGATCATGACCAAACTGCAGATGCGCGCCACGCAGGAGTCCCGCGAGCAGCGCCTGATCCTGGAAGGCATCCGCGGCATCCAGGACGGCGTCAACCCGCGCATCCTGCGCGGCCTGCTGGAGACCTTCCTGCCCAGCCGCGAACGCCAGGAGGACGACTGAGCCATGGCACGCGCCCGTCGACGCAAGGTGGGGAGTTCCGGCGGCTGGCTGACCACCTACGCCGACATGGTCACGCTGCTGCTGACCTTCTTCGTGCTGATGCTGTCGATCTCGGTGGTCGACGTCGAGCGTTACAAGGCGGTCGCCGAGACACTGCGCAACTCGTTTGGCAGCTTGCCCACCGAGCGCACCGCCGCCCCTGGCGAATCGGCGGTGGAACTCGCCCCCGGGGCCGCCGACCCCGACAGCACGATCGAGGGGCCGCCCCCCACCCAGCTGATCGAGCTCGACGCCCCGCCCACCGCGGATACCCACCAACAAAGCGCACGAGCACTCGAGGACCTGCGCCGCCAGCAGCTCGACGAGCGCGCCGCCGAGCTGCGCTCGACCATGAGCGATGCGATCGCCGCCGGCGACATCGAGATCGAGACCACCGACGACACGGTCATCATCCGCATCAAGGAAAATGCCTCGTTCCCATCAGGCAGCGCGGACATGCAACGGGCCTTCGAGCCGGTGGTCGACCGGATCGCCGACGACCTGGTCGACAGCGACGACCGCATCGTGGTCACCGGCTACACCGACGACGTGCCGATCCGCTCGGGTCGGTTCCGTTCCAACTGGGACCTGTCGGCCGCCCGGGCCGTGAGCGTGCTGATGTCGCTACGCGACCAGGGCATCGATGCCGATCGCCTCTCGGCGCGCGGCATGGGGGAGAACAACCCCATCGCGCCCAATGACAGCGACGCCAACCGCGCGCTCAACCGACGCGTCGAAATTGCCCTGATCCCGGCCTGGGCGGACGTGGACAAGCCGCAGCTCGACGGCCAGCCGATCGACTAGGGCCGATTTCAGGCCGTCGTGGCACGGGGCGCCAGCCAGTCGGCGAAACGCGCCTCGGTCTTTATGTCCCCCGCGGCGCGCTCGAGCCGGTGCTGATTGAGGCATTCCGGCGCCAGGGTCAGCGTCATCGTCAGCAGCCGCCCCTGGCGGAAGACGTGCAGGGCCAGTCGATCGCCGGCGCGATGACGCGCGATGCGCTCGGCCCAGTTGGCGCCGTTCACCGCAAAGCCGTCGATGGCGATGATGCGATCGTCGACCGCCAGACCCGCCGCCGCGCCCGGGCGATCCTCGAACACCAGCGCGACGCGCGCGGCCTGCGGGTCGCGCTGGTCGACCCGGACACCCGCGTCCGGCCCGGCCTGCTCGGCGCGCGGGACCATGGCCACGCCGACGCGCGCCAGCAGCCCGGCGACATCGAGCGTTTCCGTCGAGCGCAACGCCCGGTCGAAGAACGCAGCCATCGGCTCGCCCATGGCCTCCTCGATCAGCGCCTCGACCCGCTCGCCTTCGGCCAGCGGCTCCTCGCCGTGGTGCTCCCACAGGCGCCGCATCACGTCCATCAGGCTCGCGCCGCGCTCGCGCAGCATCAGATCCAGCATCAGCGCCACGATCGCCCCGCGCGTGTAATAGCTGACGATCGCGTTCACCGCGTTGGCGTCCTGCTGGTAGAAGCGCGTCCAGGCGTAGAAACTCGACTCCTCCAGCGTCTGACGCGACCAGCCCTTGCCGCGCATGGCGCGGTTGATCGTCTCCTCGAGCGCGGCGAGGTATTGGGTCTCGTCGATCAACCCGACGTGGCGCACCAGCCAGTCGTCGAAGTAGCTGGTGAAGCCCTCGAACACCCACAGCAGGCGCGTGTGTGCCGGACGATCAAGCGGCAGGCCGGCAAAGGCCGCCGGTCGAATCCGCTTGACGTTCCAGTTGTGGAAGTACTCGTGCGCGCAGAGGCTCAGGAAACGCTGATATTCCTTGCTCACCCCGCCGGCGGTCACCGACGGCAGGTGGCCGCGAGGGAAAATCAGGGCAGTCGAGTCGCGGTGCTCGAGCCCGCCAAACCCCGACTCGTCGAGCGCGACCAAGAACAGGTACTCGTCGAACGGCGCGCCGTCGAACAGCTCGATCTCGGTCTCGCAGATGCGCGCGACATCGCTGGCGATCCGGTCGAAGTCGGTTTCGGGTAAGGCGTTGGTGAACACCATCCGATGCAGCACGCCGCCGGCCGTGAACTGGCGCTCGACGAAGTCGGCGATCTCGACCGGGTGATCGATCAGGGCCTCGTAGCCGGCCGCGGCGAAATCGCCGAAGCCACGCTCGTCGACGGCGATCGCCGGCAGGGTGGTCGCCACGCACCAGTCCCCGGGCAGATCGCGGCCGTCGATCACCACCTCGTGGCGCGCCTGTTCGGCGCCGTGCACCCGCAGGAAGACGCTGGTGCCGTTGAAGAACACGTGACTCGAATCCACGTGCGCGCTGCGCACCGAGAAATCCGCGCAGTAGACCCGGTAGTGGACCGCGACCGCCGCGTCACTGGGCGCAAGATCCCAGGTCTGCTGATCGACCGGGGTGATCGTCACCGGGCGGCCATGGACATCCTCGGCGTGCTTGCCCACCAGGTGCCGGGCGAAGTCACGCACCAGGTAACTGCCCGGGATCCACGCCGGCAGGCTCAGGCGATAGCGCTGGTCGCTGGCCGGCAGGCGCAGGGTCACATCGAGATAGCGGCTGTGATAGCCGGAAAACTCGATCCGGTAGAACGGCTCGACCCCGGAGACGTTCCGGGGGGCGACGTCGGCGACGGCAGCGGACTGGCTCATCAGGACTCCTGGCTCGACTCGTGGCCCGGCAGATCGGGCACCGAGGAATCACTGGTCATTAGGTGGTGACCACCGGGATGGACCCGGCCGTGCTTGATCTCGTCCGCGTGCGCATCCCGGATGGCACCGACCCGGGCGGTGAAGTGCAGGCGAAAGCCGGCCAGCGGGTGGTTGAGGTCGACCTTAACGGTCTGGTCGCCCACCTCGAGGATCAGCATCTCGATGCGCCCCTCGGGGCCATGGGCCTGGACCATGTTGCCCGGCGCGAGCTCGGCCTGCGCCTCGATGCGCTCGCGCGGCACCTCGACCACGCCCTCGGGGTCATGCAACCCGTAGGCCTGCTCCGGCTCGACGGTCACCTCGATCTCGTCGCCCTCGACGTGCCCCTCGAGCGCCGCCTCCAGCCCCGGGATCAGGTTGCCGTGACCGTGGATGTACTCGAAGCCGTCGACGCGGCTGTCGGCGAGGATGGCGCCATCGTCATCGCGCATGACGTGGTACACGCGCACCACGCGATCCTTTTCCACCGCGGGGGTGGCCGCTTGCTGTTCGTCACTCATCTCGTCAGTCCTCCGTTAGGGAAACTCTGCACGAATGCCATGTCACTCTGGCTTGGCGAGTCGTTCGTGATCAAGGCGCGATGTCGCCGGCGTGCCGGTGGCCACGTCAAGGCATCGCAACGCGGAGCACGGGCGACTCGCCAAGCCCCGCAGGGCGCGCAGAGCGGTATGGCATTCGTGCAGAGTTTCCTTAGATCGCCACGCCATGCCAGAAGGGAATGGTCAGCAGCGCCAGCAGGGTCGAGGCGCTTGCCGTGGTGGCGTAGAGGCCGGTATCCAGACCGAAGCGGTCACAGAGCACCAGCCCGAGCACCATCACCGGCATCGCGCCCTCCAGCACCACGGCGGTGAGCGTCTGCCCGCTGGTGCCGACCGCCAGCGCGAATCCCAGCGCGACCAGCGGCATCCACAGCAGCTGGATGGCCACCGCCGGGCTGACGGTCAGCAGTTGTCGGCCGGTCAGTGTCTCCAGCCGCAGGCTCATGCCGAGCGCGACCAGCATGATCGGCACCACGGCCGCACCGAGACGGTCGAGCCACTCGGCCGCCCAGTCGGGCTGCGGCACGCCGGCCAAGTTGAGCCCGGCACCGGCGACCGCCGCCCACAGCGGCGGCACCTTGAGCAGGGTCTTGACCGGGTGGACCTCCTCGTCGCTGTCGCCGAAGCGCGCGGCGAGCAGGATGCCCACCGACAGCAGCAGCGGCGTGCAGGCGAACAGGTCGTACTGGATCGCGACCGCCTGGCCGGCATCGCCGAACAGGCTGTCGAGCAACGGCAGCCCCATGTAGGTCGCGTTGGGAAAGCTCGCTGCCAGCAGCAGCGCGCCGAACTGCGGCCGGGTCAGCGGCATCACCCGCCCGACGGCATACATCAGCATCAGCGAGCCGATCACCGCCACGGCCGCCGTGCCGGCGATGCGCAGGGTGTCCACGCCCAGCGGCGCGCGCCACAGCACCGCGAACACCAGCGCCGGCAGGAACAGGTAGTAGACCGAGGAGGTTAGGGCCCCGCGGGCGCGGTCGGCGCTCCACCCGCCCAACGGCAGGTAGCGCCAGATGTGGCCCAGGGCGATGGTCCCGGCCATCTGCAGGATGACCGAGATCATCGCCGCCCGACCTCGCCGGGCCGGTCAGCGGACCGACGGATCGGCCGCGCGGGGATCACTCGCCCTTGGCCTCGGCTTCGGCCTTCTCCACCTCGGCGCGCACCTCGTTCATATCGAGGTCCTTGACCTTGGTGATCAGCTCGTCGAGCGCGTTGCGCGGCAAGGCACCGGCCTGGTTGAACAGCAGGATCTGCTCGCGAAACACCATCAGCGTCGGAATCGAGCGGATCTGGAAGTGACCGGCGATCGCCTGCTCTTCCTCGGTGTTCACCTTGGCAAAGCCGACCTCCGGGTTGGCCTCGGCCGCCTGCTCGAAGATCGGGCCGAACGACTGGCACGGACCGCACCAGGGCGCCCAGAAATCCAGCAGCAGGATGTCGTTGTCCTTGAGAAGGCCTTCGAGGTTGTCCGCGGTCGCGGTATGAACGGTCATAAAGACACCTTTGGATCATGCCAGCCCAAGGGCCGGCCGCATGTCGACCCGGTCGCACCGGGTCACGAAATCGTGTTGTTCGGGTTGCCCGCCGGGCGCCCCGTCAGCGCTCTTTGCCAAGCCAGGCCTCGACGCGCTCGAGCATCGCCCGGGGATTGTCGCATTCAAGCAGCGACTGGCGGGCGGCAAGGCCCACTGGCAGGCGTTCGGCCAGCCGATGACACAGCCAGGCGACACCCGGCACGCCTCGCTCACCCTCGAGCAGCTCGGGGTCGAGACGCGCCAGGGCGTCGACCAGGACGTCAACCCGGACCTCGCGACGGTCGCCGAGGCCGGATTCACCCGGCATCGAGTCGCCCGAGTTGGGGGCGTCCTCAAGGAATTCAACCCGGGCGCGGACCACGCCGCGCGCATCCACCGCGTGCTCGAGGACGCGAAAGCGCCGCTCGCCCAGCACCCGCACCCCCAACAGGCCGCCGGGCAGCGCCGTGGTGTCCACGACGCGCGCGGTGGTACCGACGGTGGCGATCGACGGCGGCCCGTCTTCCAGTCCCACCTCGCTGCCGGCGGTGATCCGCACCACGCCGAAGGGGTGATCTTCGCGCAGGCACTCGCGCAGGAGATCCAGGTAGCGCGCCTCGAACAGGCGCAGCGGCAGGTGGCCGGCGGGAAACAGCACCGTCCGCAACGGGAACAGCGCGAGGCGTTGTTCAGCCGCCATCCCGCTCGCCCCAACGGGCATGCAGCTCGTGCGGCACGTCGATCTGGTCGAGGATGCGCGCGACGGTGAAATCGATCAGGTCCTGGATCGTCCGAGGGCGATGATAGAAGGCCGGCGACGGCGGCAGGATCACGGCGCCCAGCTCGGCCAGTCGCGTCATCTGCGCGAGCGCGATCGCCGTCAGCGGCGCCTCGCGCGGCACGATCACCAGATCGCGGCGCTCCTTGAGACAGACGTCGGCGGTGCGCTCGATCAGGGAATCCGACAAGCCATTGGCGATCGCCCCGAGCGTGCCGGTGGTGCAGGGGCAGACCACCATCGCGTCCGGCGGGTTCGAACCCGAGGCGAACGGCGCGGTCCAGTCCTGGCGGGCGAAGCCGGTCACCTGCCCCTCGGCGGCGCCAAAGCGCCCGCCCAGCTCGGCGGCCAGCGCGTCGTGGCGTGCCGGGAACGGCTCGTCGAGCTCGAGCGCCGCCACGGCGTGGGCGGCCTTCGAGGCGATCAGGCTTACACGGCAATTCGCCGCGATCAGGCAGTCGAGCAGACGCAGCGCATAGGGCAGCCCCGAGGCCCCGGTCATCGCCAGCACCACGTGCTCGGTCTTCCCACGACGCCTCATGCCGCCACCTCGCGCAGCGCGTCGACCAGCCGGGCCGGGAAACCGCCGAAGCCACCGTTGCTCATCGAGATCACCCAGTCGCCGGGGCGGGCCTCGGTCATCACGATCTCGAGCAGCGTCTCGACCGAGTCGGCCACGGCGAGCCGGTCGCCCAGGTCGGCGAGGGCCTCGGCCGGGTCGAAGGCGAGATCGCGCGGCGCGTGCACGTAGACCCGATCGGCGGCGGCCAGGGCGCCGGCCAGGCGTCCGGCGTGCACCCCGGCACGCATCGTGTTCGAGCGTGGGTCGAGCACCGCGATCAATCGGGCGCCGGCCGGCATCTGTTCGCGCACGGCGGCAAGCGTCGCCTCGATGGCGGTCGGGTGGTGGGCGAAATCGTCGATCACGCGCACCCCGCCGACCTCGCCCTTGAGCTCAAGGCGCCGAGCGACCCCGCCGAAGCCCGCCAGCGCGGCCAGCCCCTCGGCGGCCGGCACCCCGGCGAAACGCGCCAACGCCACGGCGGCCATGGCATTACGGCGGTTGTGCGCGCCCTGGATCGAGTCGGGCAGCCGCCCGAGCGACTTGCCTTCACAGAACAGCTCGCCGCCCTCCTGCCACCAGTCGGCGCCGGGAGCAGGCTGCTCGGCGAGCCGCTCGACCGGCGACCAGACACCCTGCCCGATTACCCGGTCGATGGCCGGCTCGCCCAGCGGGGCGATCACCTTGCCCTGCCCCGGTACCAGCCGCAGCAGGTGCGCGAACTGGCGCTCGATTGCGGCAAGATCATCGAAGATGTCGGCGTGATCGAACTCGAGGTTGTTGATCACCAGACCGCGCGGGCGGTAGTGGAGGAACTTCGAGCGCTTGTCGAAGAAGGCCGTGTCGTATTCGTCGGCCTCGATGACGAAGAACGGCGTCTCGCCCAGCCGGGCACTGACACCGAACCCGCCCGGCACGCCGCCGATCAGGAACCCCGGCGCCATGCCGACGGCATCGAGGATGTGCGCGACCATCGAGCTGGTGGTGGTCTTGCCGTGGGTGCCGGAGACGGCCAGCACGAACCGCTGCGACAACACCTCCTCGCCGAGCCACTGCGGCCCGGAGCGAAAGCGGTAAAAGCCGTTCAGGAGCTGATCGATCACCGGCATGTCGCGGCGCATCACGTTGCCGACGATGATCTCGGCATCCTCGGGCAGCGGCGCCTCCATGTCGGTTTCCACCGCGATGCCCGCGCGGGCGAGCTGGTCGCTCATCGGCGGGTAGATGGCGTGGTCGCGCCCGGACACCTGGTAACCCATCTCGCGCGCCAGCAGGGCCAACGACCCCATGAAGGTGCCGGCGATGCCGAGGATGTGCAGTCGTTTTTCAGTTAAGTCCACAAGCACCTCATGACGGCAACCCCGCCTCGCCGGGCAGCAACTGCACCGCGAGGGTCATGTAAACCAGCGAGCTGAGGATGAAATAGCCCAGCGCGGTGAGCACGCCGATCGCCGCGCCGAACTCCAGCGTGCGTCGGTAGATCTGCCCGAGCACCACCAGGTTCCAGGCGAACAGGGCGATCATCAGCATCGACCACAGACCCAGTTGCGTGTCGATGTCCGCGGCCTCGGCCCCGGTCGGCTGCATCACCACCAGCGGCCAGGCCACCAGGCCGAGCATGGCCGTGGCGCCGAACAGGGCGGTGAGCATCTGCGGGATGCGGGCGCGATGGTCGCGCAGCATCGCCAGCCCCGCCGAGTAGGCGACCAGCACCGCCGCGTCGGCGGCAAGCAGCAACAGGCCGCCGCCCAAGCCACCGCCCAGGCCGCTCTGCCCCTCGCCCGTGACCGCGATGTCGAGCAGCACACCCACGACGAGGTAGAACCCCACCGCGATCAGCAGGGGCTGATGGCCCGCGGGCATGTCCTCGGGGCCGGCACGCAGGAACAACAACTGGAAGAACAGGCGGATCAGTGACAAGGCGGCGCCCCCGTTGGAATCACTCCGACCGCCGCCGGGCGGTCGGGAAACGGCTGCAAGCCTAGCGCAAAACGGGCGGTCGCGTCTGCGCCCGCCCGCCACGCGCTCGCCAAGCCGGAGTGGCATCGGATTCGTGCAGACCTTCCTTAGCGACGCAGGTCGCGCAGGTACCACCACTCGAAGAATCGCTTCGCCCAGTGCAGCAAGCGGCACGGCGGGGTGACGAACTGACGCTTCTCGTTGCGGAACACCAGGGTCGCCCGATCGAGCATGTCCATCACGCAGACCAGTTCCCACTTGAAGGTGCGTTCGGCCGGCTGGCCGTCGAGCTCGGCCACCAGGTTCTCGGCGGCGGCCACCGCCTGGAGATCGGCCATGTGCGCCTGTTTGGGCGCCCAGTCGGGCGCCGGGTAGCTGCCGGAATCGCCGGCCACATAGACCTTGTCCGCGCCCTTGACCCGCGCGTGCTCGTCGGCCTCGATCATGCCGCCCGGCGAGGTCGGGAACGGCGCGTTCTCGAGCCACGCCGGCCCGGTCATGCCCGGCATGAACAGGATCAGGTCGGCGGCGAACTCGCCCTTCTCGGTGACCACGCGATCGGCCTCGAAGCGCTGCGGCTTGGCGCCGATGTGGGTCTCGATGTCGAATTTCTTCATCCGGTCGAGCAGGCGGTCGACCGCCGACTCGCCCAGGCGGTTGCCCGGTCGCGGCGACGGGTTGAAGAACACCAGCTTGAACTGGTCGCGACGCCCCTGCTGGCGCAGCAGGCGGTCGATGCCGAACAGCAGCTCGAACATGGGTCCGCCGCGCACGGCCGCCGGCTCCTTGGGGTTGCCACCAAAGCCGATGGCGATGGTGCCGCCGTTCATCTCGCCGAGCCGGTCGTGGATCGCCTCGGCGGCATCGATGCCCTCGCACAGCGTGATGGCGTGCTCGATGCCGGGCAGCTTCTTGATGAAACGACCGCCGCTGGCGACGATCAGGCCGTCGTTCTCGACCTCGCCCGCGTCGGTGATCACCCGTCGACCGTCGTCGCTCACCCCGGTGACCCGCCCGGCGTGGAACCGCACGTCGAGGCGCTCGAGCAGCGGGCCGATGTCGAACAGGATGTCCTCGCGCCGACGAATCCCCGCAGGCACCCAGATCAGGCTGGGGTAGTACTGGAAGGTGGGCTCGGGGGCGATCAGGGTGATTTCCGCCTGCGGACGCAGGCGACGCAGGCGACGTACCGCCGTCAACGCCCCGAACCCCGCACCGATGACCGTCAATTTCATGCCTTGTCCTCCCACGATGGCTCGATTCCTGGCGCACCAGTCACTGGGGCTTATCTTGGCATAAGAAGTTTCTAATACTCAATCCGCCCGCCGGCGCCGGCCCGCCAGCCACCGGGTGACGGGGCGGGCCAGGAACAGCAGCAGCAACACGCCGGCCAGCACGAGCGGCGTACGGGTATCGAACTTCACCGAGAGGAAGTAATGCAGCACCACGAGCGCCGCGGCCGGATAGACCAGCCGATGCAGTTGCTTCCAGCGCCGGCCCAGGCGCCGCATCCAGCCGCGCGTCGAGGTAATCGCCAATGGCACCAGCAGCAGGAAGGCGATCACCCCGAAGGTGATGTGCTCGCGTTCGACCACGTCTTCCCAGATCGCGGCGAGATCGAGTTGCCGATCGACGACCAGCCAGAGCAGGACGTGCAGACTCGCGTAGACGAAGGCATACAACCCGACCATCCGTCGGTAGTCGATCAGGCCGAGGCGCGGCCACAGGCGCTGAATCGGCGTGACCGCCAGGCCGATCAACAGCAGGTAGAGCGCGGTATCGCCCAGAAAGCGCAGGCTGTCGACCACCGGCTCGTAACCGAGTTGATGCGTCGGGACCGCCCAGGCGAGATACCCCAACGGCGCCAGCTGGGCGAGAAAGAGCAGCCACCACGCCGGACGATTCGCCAACCAGGGACGACGCGCGGCCATCAGTAATGCTTCTTGAGGTCCATGCCCTGGTAGAGGTGGGCGACCTCCTCGGCATAGCCGTTGAACATCAACGTGTCGCGCCGCCCCCACTCGCCGATACGCCGCTCGGTCGCCTGCGACCAGCGCGGGTGGTCGACGTTCGGATTCACGTTGGCGTAGAAGCCGTACTCGCGCGGGGCCGCCGCCGTCCAGCTCGAGGTGGGCTGCTCGTGCACGAGGCTGATCCGCACCAGCGACTTGCCGCCCTTGAAACCGTACTTCCAGGGCACGACCAGCCGCACCGGCGCGCCGTTCTGCGGCGTGAGCGGCTCGCCGTAGATGCCGGTGGCCAGCAAGGTCAGCGGGTGCATGGCCTCATCGAGGCGCAGCCCCTCGACGTAGGGCCAGTCGAGCACCGCGCGCGTCTGGCCGGGCAGCGGGTCGTCCCGGCGATAGACCGTCTCGAACCGCACGAAACGAGCATCGGCCATCGGCTCGACCCGATCGAGCAGCGCCTTCAAGGGGACGCCCTCCCAGGGAATCACCATCGACCAGCCCTCCACGCAGCGCATCCGGTAAATCCGCTCCTCCGGGGCCTGCAGGCCGACCAGGTCGTCCATGCTGAATCGCCCGGGGCGGGCGACCAGCCCGTCGACCTCGAACTCCCAGGGCGAAAGCCGGTCGATCAGGGCGGCCAGCGCGTCGGCGTTGCGTCTCGGGTCGGTCTTGCCGGTGCCCAGCTCGTAGTAGTTGTTGTAGCCGGTGATGGCCTCCTTCTCGGTCAGCTGCTCGGCCAATGGCTTGCCCTCGTCGGCACGACCGCAGCCGGGCAGGGCCAGTGCCGCGCCGGCACCGACCATCGAACGCAGGAACGTCCGCCGCGCTCGGCGGTCCATGGCCAGGCGCGGGTCGGTGACCTCCCATTCACGGGGTTGGTGCGGGGATCGAATACGGTGTCGCATAACGGACCTCTCGGGTGGCAGATGCGGATGGACGACCCGGGCAGGTAGAATCTCGGGCGTTGTCAGCATGGGTAGGGTCACAGTATTGACGCAACGAGGGCGTCTTGCAGGGACGATCCGACCACGTGCCCGACCATTCACGAATGACACAGGAAACGCCACCGATGCCCGACATCGCCGCCGACCCCAGACGCGATCTCGCCCGCCGCTTTCTCGACCGGTCGGTGACGGGCTTCGGCGATCTGCACGCCGCATCCAGCGATGCCAGCAATCGTCGTTACTGGCGCGCGAGCGGGCCCGACGGCCAGAGTCTGATCGTGATGGACTCGCCGCCGGACAAGGAGCCGCTGGATGCGTTTCTCGACGTGCAGGCACGCCTGGAAGAAGCGGGCCTGCCGGTGCCGCGCATTCACGCCCGCGATCTCGAGGGCGGTTTCCTGCTGCTCGACGACCTCGGCCACGAGACGCTGTTCTCCTGGCAAGCCGACGCCCGCAGCGTCGATCGCGCGCAGGCCCTGACCGACTGCCGGGTCCAGCTGATCCCGCTGGCGAGCGTCGCACGCGACGGCCTGCCCGCCTTCGACACCGGGCGGCTGACCACCGAGATGCAATTGTTCGACGAGTGGTACCGCGCCGGGCACCTGGCCGCCAACTGGTCGCCCGCCCAGCACGCCCGGTGGCAGGGGCTGCGCGACACGATCGCCGAGCGGCTTGCCGCCATGCCGCCGGTGTTCGTCCACCGGGATTACCACAGCCGCAACCTGATGTGTCGCGACGGGGCGTGGGCGATCATCGATTTCCAGGACGCGGTCGCCGGCCCCCTGGCCTACGACCTGGTCTCGCTGCTGCGCGATTCGTACATCGACTGGCCGGGCGACTGGGTGGAGACCGAGATCGACGCCTTCTGGGCGCAGGCGCGCCAGGCCGGCCTGACGGACATCGACCGGGCGGCGTTTGTCGAGGATTTCGCCTGGGTGGCCGTGCAGCGCCACCTCAAGGTATTGGGCATCTTCGCCCGCCTGAGCCGCCGCGACGGCAAGCATGGCTACCTCGACGACCTGCCGCTGACCTGGCGCCACCTGCAGTGGGCGCTCGACCGGGCCCCGGGGCTTGAGCCGCTGCGCGAGCTCATCCATGGCCTGGAACCGGAGAACGCCCCGGCGAGTGCCCCCAGAGAATGCCCATGAGTGACCCCACGACCACCACGACGGCCATGATCCTCGCCGCCGGGCGCGGCGAGCGGCTGCGTCCGCTGACCGATCACACGCCCAAGCCGTTGATCGAGGTGGGCGGCAAGCCCTTGATCGAGCATCACCTCGAGCGCCTGGCCGCCGCCGGCATCGACCGGGTGGTGATCAACCTCGCTCATCTCGGCCACCGCATTCGCGAGCACCTGGGCTCGGGTGAACACTGGGGATTGAGCATCGAGTACTCGGTGGAAGGCGAACGGGCCGATCAGGCCCTGGAGACCGCCGGCGGCATCCGCGCCGCGCTCGACCGACTGGGTGAACGCTTCGTGCTGATCAACGGCGACGTGCTCTCGGATATCGACTACGCCGCGCTCGCCGCACTCGCGCTGCCGGATGATTGCCGCTTTCACCTGGTGCTGGTCGACAACCCGGAGCACAACCCGGCAGGCGACTTCGGCATCGACCCGACCGGTCGGCTGGTGGAGGCCTCGGGCCAGGCGCTGACCTATGCCGGCATTGGCCTGTTCGACAGCGCGCTGTTCACCCACCTGGCACCTGGGCGACGGGCACTGGGCCCGCTGCTGCGCGAGGCGATCGCGCAGGGACAGGGCTGTGCGCAGCATCATCGCGGCGACTGGCTCGACGTGGGCACCCCCGAGCGGCTGGCCGAGGCCGACCGCCGGTTAGGGAATCTCTGCACGAATCGATAGTGTCTCTGCGGGACCGCCAAGGGTCTAGATGCAAGGCGCGGTGCGCCGTGAATGGCCGTCACCATTCGCAAGCGCCGCAACGCCGCAGATGGGCCCTTGGCGGCCCGCCCGTGCGGGGCTCGCGGGGTTGCCCGCACTCGTCGTTCCCGGCCCTCGACGGGCAATGAGCCCGCCTTCGGCCCGGCGCCTCGATTGCGAACAAACCCGCGAGCCAGAGGCACCATCGATTCGTGCAGAGATTCCTTTTTCCGGCGATCAGTAGAAGGCGAGATCGCGCAGGAACAGCGCGATCTGCGGGAAGGAGATCAGGAGCACCGTCATCGTGATCAGCATGATGATGAACGGCGGGGTGCCCCGGACGATGTCCATGTACGGTCGTCGGAACACCGCCATGGCGGTGAAGATGTCATAGCCGAACGGCGGGGTGGCCGAGCCGATCGCCGACTGCAACACCACCAGCGTGCCCACCAGCACCGGGTCAACGCCCGAGGCCTGGATCGCCGGCATGAAGATCGGCGTGAGCACGAAGATCGCCACGATCGGGTCGACGAACATGCAGGCGACGAAGTAGGACACCGCGATCAGGATCAGGAGGTAGGTCGGGTTGGCGGCGACCTGGTCGAGGATCGGGCCGAGGATTTCCGAGGGAATCTGCGCCAGCGAGATGACCCAAGAGAATGCCTGGCCCGCGCCGACCAGGATGAACACCACCGCGGTGATCAGACCGGTCGAGAGCGCAATGCCCGGCAGGTCGGAGAGTTTGATCGAGCGGTAGATGATCATCTCCAGGATTACCGCGTAGAGCACCGACATCGCCGCGGCCTCGGTGGGACTGAACAGCCCCGAGTAGATGCCGCCGAGCACGACCACCGGAAAGCCCATCGGCAGGATCGCCCCGCGCATCGCCTTGAACCGCCCGGCCCAGCCGACCCGCTCCTCCGGCGGGATACCCCACCGCCGCGCGACGTACCAGCTGTAGAGCGAGAACATCAGCATGATCGCCACGCCGGGGCCGATGCCGGCGATGAACAGCTCGCCCACCGACACGTTCGCCGCCACCCCGTAGATGATCGCCGCGATCGACGGCGGGATCAGCAGGGCGATGTCCGAGGAATTGACCAGCAACGCCAGCGTGAAACTGTCCTTGTACCCCGCCTTGAGCATCTTCGGGCGCAGTGCGCTACCGATCGCCACCACGGTGGCCTGCGTGGAGCCGGAGACTGCCCCGAACAGCGTGCAGGTCACGGCGGTGGTGATCGGCAGGCCGCCTCGACGGTGGCCGATGAACGCCCGGACCAGGTCGAGCAGCCGATTGGCCGTGTGTCCCTTGGTCATGATGTCGGCGGCGAGGATGAACATCGGCACGGCCACCAGCACCGACGGGCGCACCCCGCCGATCATCTGCTGGACGATCTGGTTGGGCCCCACGTCCGGGAACGAGACCAGCAACAGCGCCAGGGCGCCCACGACCAGCGGCACCATCATGGGAAAGCCCATCAGGAGCAGCAGGAACATCAGGATGAACATGAGGGTGAGCATCAGCGGGCCTCCTTGCTCGGATCGATGCTCGAGTCGTCGCGCTGCTCGGCACCCTCGGCGGCATTGAGATCGGCTTCCTCGTAGACCTCACGCTCCATGAACGAGCGGTACAGCTCCTTCGAGATGAGGTTGCGCACGGTGGTCAGCAGGTACTGCAGACCGGCGAGAAACAACCCGATCGGCACCAGGAGATAGAGGATCCAGATGGGGATGCCCAGCGACGGGGTGGCCTGGCCGATCGAGCGCACCTGCGCCTCGTAGATCACCGCGTAGTAGGCGAGATAGAACATCACCGCCGCCGAGCCGGTGGTGATGATCAGGTTCGCGCCCTTGCGCCAGCGTCCGCGGAGCTGGTCGTAGATCGCCGACATGCGGATGTTGCGCCCGTGGCGCGCGGCCTTGGCCACTCCGACGAAGGTGATGATCACCAGCAGGGCCTGGTTGATCTCGCCGGCGAACGGCAACCCCTGTTTCAGCAGATTGTCGCCCAGGACGTTGGCGATGTTGATGGTGGCCATCAGCAGGATGGCGCCGGAGAGGATGATGTTCTCGATCCAGCCGATCAGCCAGTCGAGGCGGATCAGCGCCCGCCCCGGCCACGACCGGGACAGCTTTCCCTGCGCTTGCGGCATTGGTGTTCCCCTGATCAAGCGAGACGCGCACGCCCCGGGATGTCGTCGATTAACGCGGTCCGGACGACCGCTCGACGCCGCCCGGCTTGAGGGAACCCTGCACGATTCGATGACGTCTCTGCGGGACCTCCAAGGGCCCAGAGCAAGGCGGGGCCCGCCGTGAATGGCATCCGCGCTTTGCAAGGGCCGCAACGCTGCAGATGGGTCCTTGGAGGACCGCCCGGTCGGGCTTGCGGGTTTGTCCGCCGCCTTCGGTCCGGCGCATCGATTGCGAACAACCCCGTAAGCCTAACGACACCATCGACTCGTGCCGGGTTTCCCTACGCTTGCAGTGTAGTCGCGCCCGTCTTTGCCTGTCCAACGGGCAGGCCGGCGGACGTGCTAAGGTCTTGGGGACTGATTCGCCGGCGCCCGGTCGGCAGTACCGTGAACGACAAGCAACACCCAGGGAGAGAGAACGGTATGCAAAGCACACGATTCCTTCACAAGGGCACGCTCTGGATGGGTGCGCTGGCGATCGCCGCCGGCATGGCACTGTCCGGCTGCGGCCAATCCGAGGACGGCGCCGAGAGCGCCGAGGGCGAACAGGTCTGGCGCTTCGCGCTGGAAGAGACCAAGGGCGGCGTGCAGTGGCAGTACGCCGAGAAGTTCAAGGAGGAGATCGAGGCCGCGCACGACAACGTCGAGGTCAAGATCTACCCCTATGGCACGCTGGGCAGCTCGCAGGACATCACCCAGCAGATCCAGAACAACACCATGCAGTTCGCCTTCGCCTCGGCGGGGCACGTCGGCTCGACCATCCCCGAGGCGCAGGTGTTCACCCTGCACTTCCTGTTCTCGCAGGACGACGCGGTCAACGAGGAGATCTTCGCCTCCAACCCGGTCGTCTACGAGGAGCTGGGCGCCGCCTACAACGAAAAGGGCCTCGAGCTCTTGTCGATCGTCCCCGAGGGCTGGATGGTCTGGAGTGCCAACAAGGCCATCACCAAGCCCGAGGACTTCGAGGGCGTGAAGATCCGCGTCAAGCCCTCCGACCTGCTGCTGGCCACCTACGAGGACGGCTACGGCGCCAACCCGAAGCCGATGGCCTACTCGGAGATCTACGGCGGCCTGCAGCGCGGCCAGATCGATGCGCAGACCCAGCCGATGTTCGCCATCCGCGACATGAGCTTCTACGAGGTCCAGGACTACCTGATCGAGGCGCGTAACGCCCAGTTCGTCTCCACCGTGATCACGAGTCCGGGCTTCCTCGAAAGCCTGCCGGAAGACATGCAGGCAAGCGTCAAGGAGACCGTGAAGGAGCTCGATCCATTCATCTGGGACGTGCAGAAGACCCTCAACCGCGAAGCGGCCGAGGAAATCAAGTCCAAGAGCGACATCGAGTTCATCGAGCTGACCCCCGAGCAGGTCGATGCCTTCCGCGAGAACGTCGAGCCGGTATTCGACCAGTACGTCGAGATGGCCGGTCCGCGCGGCGAGAAGATCCTCAAGGCAATCCAGGACGCCGTGGCCGAGGGCAACGCGGAGTAACCGCAGCCTCGACCGCAGGTGTCATTGACCCCAAAGGCGCGCCGCCCGGCGCGCCTTTTTTCGTGCCCGATCACCGAAATTCACCCCCAAGACACTGACAAGGCGAGACTTTTCCGACTAGGATTGAGTCAGCCGCCCCGAGCACGCGGGGCGTCCACACGCTCACGGAGAGGGCCGAAACGATGACGACAGACGGGCCGGACAACGCGCGCTGGCTGGCAATCAATGCCGGCTCGTCTTCGCTCAAGCTGGCGATCTTCGATGCGAGCGGCAACCGAACCCACGCGGTCACGGCCGAAGACCTCGGTGATGGCGGTGGACCGCCCGGCGTCGCGCATTCACACGCGCTCGACGAGTTGCTCACTGCCCTGCCGCCCGGCGAGACCGGGCCGTTTCGCGGCATCGCCCACCGCGTCGTGCACGGCGGCGATCGCTTCGCTGCCCCGACGCGGATCGACCCCACGGTGATCGACGCACTCCACGAGATCGAACCGCTCGCCCCGCTACACAACCCCATCGCCGCCGCCTGCATCGAGCGCACCGGGCAACGCTTCCCGGACACGCCCCAGTACGCCCTGTTCGACACCGCCTTTCATCGCGACATGCCCCCGGAGGCACGCGACTACGCCCTGCCCGCCTGGTGCCGAGACGAACTCGGCATCCGCCGCTACGGGTTTCACGGCCTGTCCGTTGCGCATGCCCTGCGCCGCCTGGCCGAGGCGACCGGTCACCCGCCGGCGCGACTCAACCTGATCGTGCTCCACCTGGGCAACGGCGCAAGCGTTACCGCCATCCGCGGCGGGCGGAGCGTGGCGACCTCGATGGGCATGACCCCGCTGGAGGGGCTGGTCATGGGCACGCGGGCCGGCGACATCGACCCGGCCATCCCCGGCGTACTCGAACGCCGGGGCGGCCTGTCGAGCGACGAGGTCGACCATCTGCTCAACCACGAATCCGGCCTGCTCGGGCTGTGCGGCTCGCGCGACATGCGCGAGATCCACGACGCCATCGACCGAGGCAGCGACGAGGCCAGCACCGCACTGGCCATGTACATCCATCGCATCCGCCACTACCTCGGCGGCTACCTGGTCAACCTCGGTCGACTCGACGCCCTGGTGTTCACCGGCGGGGTCGGCGAGCACGACGTCGTGGTGCGCGAGTCGGTCTGCGAGGGCCTGGGGGTGATGGGGCTGGCGCTGGACGTGAACGCCAACCGTCGCGACGACACCGGGGTACGTGCCCTGCACCAACCGCACAGCCCGGCCGGCATCTGGGTGGTCCCCGCCGACGAAGAGCGCGAGATGATCCGGCAGATACAAGAGATCGACTGACACACGCTGGATATATCCGGCTGCTCTGATGTCGAGCCGGGGAGGCCCTTCCCTCGAACCCGATTCCCGGAGAGGCACGGTCATGCAGCAAAACGACATCAAGGCGATCGACGGTTTCTGGCGCGCGGCCAACTACCTGTCCGTGGGCCAGATCTATCTGCTCGACAATCCACTCCTGCGCGAGCCCCTGGCGCCGGCGCACATCAAGCCGCGCCTGCTGGGCCACTGGGGCACCACCCCGGGGCTCAATTTCATCTATGCGCACATGAACCACCAGATCGCGGCACGGGATCTCGACGCGATCTTTCTCACCGGCCCCGGCCACGGCGGGCCGGGCCTGGTGGCCAGCGCTTGGCTCGACGGCACCTACTCCGAGGTCTACCCCCACGTCAGCCGCGACGAGCCGGGCATGCAGCGCCTGTTCCGGCAGTTTTCCTTCCCCGGTGGCATTCCCTCCCACGTCGCGCCGGAGACGCCCGGCTCGATCCACGAGGGCGGCGAGCTGGGCTACGTGCTCTCGCATGCCTTCGGTGCGGCCTTCGACAACCCCGACCTGATCGTCTGCGCGGTGGTGGGCGACGGCGAGGCCGAAACCGGCCCGCTGGCCACCTCCTGGCACTCGAACAAGTTCCTCGACCCGGTGCATGACGGCGCCGTGTTGCCGATCCTGCACCTCAACGGCTACAAGATCGCCAACCCGACGGTGCTCGCCCGCATCCCGGAAGAGGAACTCGAGGCGCTGCTGCGCGGCTACGGCTACCAGCCGTATTTCGTCAGCGGCGAGGACCCCGGGCACATGCACCCGGCGATGATCGAAACGCTCGATCGGGCCCTGGACCAGATCCACGCCATCCAGCGACGCGCCCGCGAGGAGGGCGCCACCACCCGCCCACGCTGGCCGATGATCGTGCTGCGCACGCCCAAGGGCTGGACCGGCCCCGAGGCGGTCGACGGCAAGCCGGTGGAGAATACCTGGCGCTCCCACCAGGTCCCGATGAAGGATGTGCGCGAACACGCGTCCTACCGCGAGCTCCTCGAATCCTGGATGAAGAGCTACCGCCCGGAGGAACTGTTCGACGAAAACGGCCAGCCGTTCGACTGGCTGACCGCCCGCACCCCGACCGGGGCCCGGCGCCTGTCGGCCAACCCGCACGCCAACGGCGGGCTCCTGTGCCGGCCGCTCGACCTGCCCGACTTCCGCGACTACGCGATCGCCGTCGAGTCACCGGGCCAGACCCAGGCCGAATCGACCCGCGCCATGGGCCGCTTCCTGCGCGACGTGATCGAACGCAGCCAGGATTCGCGCAACTTCCGCCTGTTCGGCCCGGACGAAACGTCATCCAACCGGCTCGACGACGTTTTCTCCGTCACCGACCGGGCCTGGAACGCCGAGACACTGCCCACCGACGAGCATCTCGCCCGCGGCGGGCGCGTCATGGAGATCCTCTCGGAACACACCTGCCAGGGCTGGCTCGAGGGCTATCTGCTGACCGGCCGCCATGGCCTGTTCGCCTGCTACGAGGCCTTCATCCACATCGTCGACTCGATGTTCAACCAGCACGCCAAGTGGCTGGATACCAGCCGCGACATCCCGTGGCGCGCGCCGGTGCCGTCACTCAACTACCTCCTGACCAGCCACGTCTGGCGCCAGGACCACAACGGCTTCTCGCATCAGGACCCCGGCTTCATCGATCTGGTGGTCAACAAGAAGGCGAGCGTGGTCCGGGTCTACTTCCCACCCGATGCGAACTGCCTGCTGTCGGTGACCGACCACTGCCTGAAGAGCCGCGATTACGTCAACGTGATCGTCGCCGGCAAACAGCCCCAACCCCAGTACCTCGACATGGACGCCGCCATCAAACACTGCACAGCCGGGGTGTCCATCTGGGAATGGGCCAGCAGCGACGACGGCCTGGAGCCCGACCTGGTCATGGCCTGCGCCGGCGACGTACCC
Source organism: Guyparkeria hydrothermalis (assembly GCF_023555375.1). Classification (GTDB taxonomy): domain Bacteria; phylum Pseudomonadota; class Gammaproteobacteria; order Halothiobacillales; family Halothiobacillaceae; genus Guyparkeria; species Guyparkeria hydrothermalis. Next base: position 291,476 of record NZ_JAJSEE010000002.1, on the reverse strand, counting down.
ACCGAGGAGACCCTCGCCGCCACCGACCTGCTGCGTCGCCACCTGCCCGAACTGCGCGTGCGGGTGGTCAACGTGGTCGACCTGATGAAACTCCAGCCCGAGAGCGAGCACCCGCACGGTCTGTCGGACAGCGCCTTCGATTCGCTCTTCACCCTCGATCGGCCGGTGGTCTTCGCCTATCACGGCTACCCGTGGCTGATTCACCGCCTGACCTACCGGCGCACCAACCACCACAACCTGCACGTGCGCGGCTACAAGGAAGAAGGCACGACCACCACGCCGTTCGACATGGCGGTGAAGAACGAGATCGATCGCTTTCATCTCGTCATCGACGCGATCGAGCGCGTGCCCGGCCTCAAGGTCCGCGGCGCGCATCTGCGTCAGCAGATGGAGCAGCGGCTGATCGAGCACGAGCAATACATCCGCGAACACGGCGAGGACATGCCGGAGATTCGCGATTGGCGCTGGCCGTCGCTACCGGGAAACGGCACCAACAACGGCGTCTGATCCGAAAACAAAGAAGCCCCGGCATGGCCGGGGCTTCTCACATCAGCAGGGCGCAGCCTGCCTTTACTGGATCTTCAGATAGGCGTAGCCGTCACGCTGCAGGTCGGCGATCTTGGCCACCCCCGAGCCCACCAGCTCGATGCCCTCGTAGAGCTTGTCCTTGGACAGACCGATCTCGTTGCGGGTCACGTCGCAGAGGTGCACCTTGACCTCGCGCACGTCGATCAGCGTCTGCAGACGCCCCTTGAGCTCGGCCCGGCGTTCGTTGAGGTCCTCGTCGGCGGCGTACGGGGTGCCCTCGAGCGGATCATCGGTGGCAAACCGGATGCCGTACCCGACCAGCACCAGGTGGACGTCCCAGGGCAACAGTTTCTGCTCGGCGTCGTTGATCAGGTTGTTGATCGAGGTGAGCGTCGCCGAGTAGCGGGTCGGGTCGGCGAAGTCGACGTGGTAGACGACGCGCTGGGTATCGTCCTGCGCGACGACCGGCATCGAGACGGCGAGCGCCAGGGCGGCGATCGGCATGGCGATCAGGCGGGCGGCCCGGCGGACCATGGTGGCGGCCTGAGACAGAAAAGAGGCGATTGCGGTCATTCCCTTGCTCCCTGTTGCGAGGTGGACAGGGAGCATAGCCGATCATCGAGGCTCGACTTGGGGAAATCAGCGCGGCACGCTCTGCCGGTCCGGGTATTGCCGCTGCGTGTGCACCGCAAGCGCGTTGGCGAGATTGACCCCCGGGTGCTCGGCGCAGAATGCGAGTACCGCCGTCCGGGCCGACGAGACCGACTCGCCGGCCTGGATGTCGTAGGTGTTTTTCAGGATCACATTACTCGCGGTGAGATAGCCGGCGATGAAGCCGTCGAGCTTCCCCTGGCTACCCGGGTGGTTGCCCTCGGCGACCGCCACGGCATCCGCGCAGGACCAGTTGCCCGGGCCGAAGGCGACGAAGCGCCCCTCGACACTCTTGGCGGTCGCCGGCGATGGCATCAGCGCCACCGCCACCGCGGCCACCCAGGCCGTGATCAGCAGGAAGTGAACCCCGGCTTGCGTTCGATCCGTCTGCGCCATGTCTCGCCCCGCCTACCCGAATTGCAGCTGAAAGCCGCAGTTGGCGATATAGGCCTGCTCGCGCTCGAGGTCGGCCGCCGTCAGCGGGTGATCGTCGAGCCAGCCGGAGGCGAACGTCAGCGCGAGTTGATCGCCGTCGGCCCTGGCGCTCACCTGGGCGGGGGCAATGCCCTCGCCCCGGTCGCGGTGGAACAGCACGGCCAGGCGCAGGATGACCGCCAGGCGCATCCCCAGTGGGCGCATATCCTCGTCGAGCGACTCGAAGCGCGACGGCTTGAACTTGCGTCGGTGGGCATGCACCAGGGCCGCGACCGCCGCCTGGGCCGTGCGGGTCAGGCCGGGCATGTCGGCATGCTGGAGCACGTAGGCACCATGGTGGTGGTAGCCGGAATGGGAAATCGCCAGGCCGACCTCGTGGACACGCGCGGCGACGTCCAGCCAGGTCGACAGCGGCAAGGCCTCGCTGGTCTCGTCGCTGGTCGCGCCCCAGTTTCCCTCGACCTGGCGCCATAAGGCCGCGGTGGTCGACGCCACGCGCTCGGCATGAGCCGCATCGACGTTGAACATGCGTTGCAACCGCCCGACGGTCAGGTCGCGCACGTCGTCGAAGTCCTCGCGCTCGACCCAGTCGTAGATCAGTCCCTCTCGCAGCGCGCCATCGGAGATCGCCATGCGCTCGATGCCAAGTGCCTCGAACACCGCGCGCATCGCCACCAAGCCGCCGACGAACACCGGCTTGCGATCGTCGGAGAGACCATTCAATGAAAGCTTGTCGAGACTGCCCGCCTTGAGCACGGCCTTGCGGATCTCGTCCAGCCCCGCGAGCGTGAGACTGCCATCGCCCCAACCGTTCGCCTCGGCCACCGTGGCCAGCGAGCGCGCCGTGCCGCTGCTGCCCACGGCCCTCGCCCAGCCCATCTCGCGATAGGCACGCTGGTAGCTCATCAGCTCCAGCTCGGCCCGGCGTTCGGCCTTGAGCATGCGGGTTTTGTCGTACTTGCCGTCGCTGAAGTGGTCCGTGGTCAGGCGCACGCAGCCCAGCGGCACGCTCTCCATGCGCACCGGCTCGAATCCCTCGCCAATGATCAGTTCGGTCGAGCCGCCGCCGATGTCGATCACCAGCCGTCGGCCGTCGGCCGGCACGTCGCTGTGGGCGACACCGAGGTAGACCAGTCGCGCCTCCTCGCGCCCGCCGATGATCTCGATCGGGTGGCCGATGGCGTGCTGGGCGCGGCGAATGAAGGTCGAACCGTTCTTCGCCGCGCGCAGGGTGTTCGTGCCCACGATGCGGACCCGCCCGCGGCGCATGCCCGCCAGCCGCTGGCCGAAGCGCCGCAGGCAGTCCAGGCCCCGCTCGATCGCCGCCTGCGACAGATACCCGTGCTCGTCGAGCCCGCCGGCCAGACGCACCATCTCCTTCATCCGGTCGATGACCTGCAACTGTCCCGCCTCGACCCGGGCGACCAGCATGTGAAAACTGTTGGACCCCAGGTCCACCGAGGCGATGACTTCTCCGTCCTGCATAGGATTTCTGCTTCCGGTTGCCTTTTGCTGCCTTTTTGGCGGGCATGAATGGGCTGGCACGACAACGTCGCTATCAACGGCTCATCGCATTATGTCCATTTTGCCGGTGGCCAGAAACCCCGCTCGATGGACCGACGGCCTTGCGGGCGTCCCGCCGATCCTTTAGCGTAAAAAACACAATTCGATACCCCCCATCATCTCAAGGACGAGAGACGTGGAACTCAACCGATGCCGTCGCGGCGGTCTCGGTCGGTGCATGGCATGGATCGCCGTGTCGCTGGCCGGGAGCGTTGCGACGCCTGCCGCCGCGCAGGCGACCAATCCAAGCGACGAATCGCTCCGCCAGCTCGAGCGCCAGCAAGAACTGCGCGACCGACTCGAATCCTCACCCGACGTGCGTCTGCCGCGCCCGTCGCGCCCCGCGCCGGCTATCCCCGCCAACGAGACGCCCTGCGTCGACATCGACCGTATCCGCCTGGTCGGTGAGCCCCGCCCGCGGTTAGAGCGCGCCCTTCGGCGGGCGCTCGGGGCACTCGGTTGGCAGGCCGGACAATGCCTGGGCAAGCACGGCATCCGCGCCATCCTGCGCGAGACCCAGCAACAGCTCATCGACCTCGGCCTGATCACCACCCGCGTGAGCGCCCCGCCCCAGGATCTCGACACCCGCGAGCTGCACCTGTCGATCCTGCCAGGGCGGGTCGGCGTGTTGCGATCGAGCGATGCCTCCAGCCCCCGCGCCCGTCTTGACACCCCCTTCCCGACCCATTCCGGCGATCTGCTCGATCTCCGTGACCTCGAGCAGGGGCTGGAAAACCTCGAACGCCTTCCCAGCGTCACCGCCGAGATCGACATCCAGCCCGGCACGGCGCCCGGCGAAAGCGACGTGGTGGTCAATTGGCAGCAGGACTTCCCGTTGCGGGTGTCGCTCTCCATCGACGACTCGGGCAGCCGAGAGACGGGGCGTTTTCTCGGCACGGCCACCGTATTCGGCGATCACCTTGTCGGCCTCAACGGCCTGTTGTACGCCAGCCTCACCCGCAATCTCGGGCTGGATGAAAGCACGCGCCCCGGGCGCACTCGGTCGTACACGCTGCACTACTCCGCGCCGTTCGGTTACTGGCGATTCGGCGCCACGGCAAGCCGTTTCGAGTACGACCAGACGATCGCAGGCCTCAACCGCGACTACCGCTACAGCGGCAAGGGCGAGCGACGCGAAGCCGAAATATCCCGGGTGGTCCACCGCTCCGATGTCGGCCGCACCCGACTCAAGGCGACCGCGTGGCTGCAGACCTATTCCAACGCCATCGACGAAACACGCATTGCCGTGCAGGACCGTCGCATGGCCGGGTACACAGCGGGCATCGAGCACCGACATTTCCTCGGTCGGGCGACACTCGACCTCGCGCTCAGCCATCGCTGGGGTACCGGCATGCTGGGCGCAACGACGGCCCCCGAGGAGGCATTCGGCGAAGGCACCGCCCGACCGCACATCACCTCGTTCCACGCCCGGCTCGACGCACCGTGCGTCCTCGCCGAGCAGCCCCTGCGCTATCGCGGCCAGATCCGCGGCCAGTTCAACCACACCCGTCTGATCCCGCAGGACCGCTTCGCGATCGGCAGCCGTCATTCCGTACGTGGCTTTGGTGGCAACCTCCTGCTCAGCGGGGAACGTGGCGTCTACTGGCGCAACGAAGTGCACCTGGAACTCCCCGGCCCGCTGCACCCCTACCTCGCCCTGGACACCGGGCGCGTCGACGGCCCGTCGACCGACGACCTGCCGGGGCGCCACCTGGTCGGTGCGGCCGTCGGCCTGCAATGGCGCTGGAAAAACACCTGGATCGACGCCTGGGCGGCACGGGCCATGGACCGGCCCGCCGCCTATCCCGACCCCGGGCTGCAGGCCGGCTTTCAGGCCGGCATCCATTTCTGAATTCGACGACACGCGCAGGACAGGGACACGTCATGACGCACTCACGATCCATCCCCACCCGCCGATCACTGGCGGTATGGGTTACCGCCGCACTCGCCACCCCGTCGGTTGGCGCGAGCGAGATCCACTCGCACCCGGATGCGCGCGGCAAACACCGCCCCAGCATCCACGAATCCGGCAATGGCACGCCGGTGGTCGACATCACCACGCCCGGCGCCGACGGCGTCTCGCACAATGTCTACCGGCAGCTCGACGTCGACAAAAAGGGCGTGGTATTCAACAACGGTCGGACGACCAGTGCGACCGCACTGGCCGGGCAGATCGGTGCCAATCCGGCGCTCGCCAGCGGCACGGCCGATCTGATTCTCAACGAGGTGCGCAGCGCCACGCCCAGTCAGCTCGCCGGCTACCTGGAGATCGGCGGCGACCCGGCCGACCTGGTGGTTGCCAACCCCGCCGGCATCACCTGCGACGGCTGCGGATTTATCAATGCCGAACGGGCCATGCTGACCACCGGCCGCCCGTTGTTCGACGGTGACCGCTGGACCGGACTGGACGTGCGCGGTGGGCGCATCCGCATCGAGGGCGAGGGCATGGACGCCAGCCGCACCGCCGAGGCCGACCTGTTGGCCCGCGCGGTCGAGATCAACGCCGGGCTATGGGCCGACCGGCTCGAGATCACGACCGGCACCGGTCGTTTCGACCGCAGCGGCACGCTCACGGAATCGCTCGCTGCCAACACGCCATCTCCCGAATGGGGCATCGACACCGCTCGCCTGGGCGGCATGTACGCCAACAAGATCCGCCTGGTCGCCAATGAACACGGCGTGGGCGTTCGAAATGCCGGCACCATCGCCGCCGGCGAGGCGGGCCTTGCCGTCACGGTCGACGGCAAGCTGGTCAATCACGGCACCGCGACCACGGCGGGCAACGCCCGTCTGCAGGCCGACAGGATCACGAACACCGGGGAAATCCACGTGCAGGCCGATCTCGGACTGGATGTCGGGGGCATGCTGGACAACCGGGCCGGACGCATCACTGGCCAGGCGGACGTGACGGCCAACGCCGCCGCGCTCGATAACCGCGACGGGGCGATCCTGGCCGGAGAGGCACTGACCCTGACGCTTGCCACGGGCCTCGAGAACAAGGCGGGACTTGTCTTCGGCCAAGACGAGCTGCAGCTCGCCACATCGACAATGAGCGGTGATGGCCAATGGCTGTCGGATGGCGACATCGGCATCACGATCGGCAGCGACCACCAGCAGCGCGGCGAGGTGGTCGCAGGCAAGGACCTCTCCTTGCAGGTCGACGGCCAGCTGACGAATCACGGCCGGTTGGCGGCAACGGGGGCGGCGGATGTCGAGGCCATGACAATTGCCAACCTCGCCAGTGCCGAGATGGTGGCCGGCACGTTGACGGTCACCGCCGACGACCACCTGCGCAACCGCGGGCTGATCGACGGTGGCGAGGTCGATCTCGCGGCCACCACCATCGACAACACCCCCGGTGCGCGGATTTACGGCGACCTTCTCTCGGTCACCGCTCACGCGTTGCGCAATCTGGGAGACGACGCATCAGCGGCCACGCTGGCCGCACGCGACCGGCTCGAGCTGGGTGTCGACCACACCGAAAACCGCAACGGCGCCCTGATCCTGAGTGCGGGCGACATGCAGCTCGCAGGGCGCCACGAGGCAACGGCCGACCATCTCCTCAACGAGAACGCGAGCATCGAGGCATTCGGCGACCTCTCGATCACCGCCGATCGGATCGACAACCTCAATGCCGGGGTAGTCACGACTCAGGTCGACGAGCCACCGGTCCGGGAGTCCTGGATCCAGTTGCGCGGCAGCCAGCGCACCTTCGATGCCGCCGACTGCTCGAACCTCTACCACGAAAACGTCTGGTGCCAGGGCTATCCGCACGAGATTTCCGATTTCACCTGGTTCCAGGCTACCGCCGTCACGTCGCACACCGAGGTCGTCGAAAGCCGGCCCGCGACCTTGCAGGCCGGCGGGAACATGAGTCTCGAGGGCGGCACGTTACGCAACGTCGACAGCCAGATCATCGCCGGCGACAAGCTGCAGGCCGATCTCGACCACCTCGACAACCACGCCACCCAGGGGCAGGACATCACCCGCCGCGAGGGCACGGCACGCTTTACCACGGTGGAGTCCTGCGGCTTGTTCGGCTCGGACCACTGCCGCGAATGGCACGGCACCAGTCCCTATCGCCCGGCGCCGGAATACGGCACGCCCTACGACCTGCCAACCGTCACCTTTACCGGACAGGCCGATCCCGACCCCTCTGCGCCAACCATCCCGGGCATCGCCGAGGCTGACCCATCGACATCCCCGGCCCTCCCCTCGGCCAGCCTGTTCCGCCTGACGGCAGACAACCCCAACGCCCCGCTGATCGAGACCGACCCACGTTTCACCGCGTACCGACAGTGGTACGGCTCCGAGGCCATGCTCGAGGCCCTGGCCCGCGACCCCGCCCACACCCAGAAACGACTCGGTGACGGTTTTTACGAACAAGCGCTCGTCCGCCAGCAGGTGATCGAGCAGACCGGGCAACGCCGCCTCGACGGGTTTGCCGATGACGACGCGCAATTCCGGGCACTGATCGATGCCGGTATCGCGTTCGGTCGTGATCTCGATCTGACACCCGGCGTGCGCCTGACCGCCGAGCAACTCGCGCGATTGACCACCGATATCGTTTGGCTCGAGAGCGAGACCGTGACAACCGGTGGAGAACCAACACGGGTGCTCGTGCCACGCCTGCATCTTGCCGACGGCGCGACCCGACAACCGGGAACATCCGGGCTAATCGCGGCCAAGGAACTCGACCTCTCGGTTGCCGGCACCGCCGTCAACCGCGGCACGCTGGCGGCGAGCGATGCGCTCACCCTGGCCGCCGACCGCATCGAGAACCTCGGTGGCTCAATCACCGCCGCGAGCACACGGCTGGCGGCGGCCACCGACATCCATCAACGTGGTGGCGAGATACGCGGCGACCACACCCTGTCGTTAAGTGCCGCCCGGGACATCGTCGTCGAGGCCGACACCCGCCTTGGAGAATCCCGGGCCGGCGCCAGTCTCTTTTCGCGGGATCAGCTGGTCGACCGCGGTCAGCTTCGGGTAAACGGCGACGGCGAGATGACAGTCAAAGCGGGACGCGACCTCACGCTGCAAGCCGCCCAGGTCACCCATACCGGCGATGGCGCCACCCGCCTTGCCGCCGGGCGAAACCTGCTACTGCAAGCCACCTCAGTGGGTCAGGACGAGCAGATCACCTGGGACGCGGACAACCGACTCGTCCAGGACACTCGTCGCGACATTGGAACCACCATCGACACGCAGGGCGACATCGACCTCCTCGCCAGTCGAGATATCGCGATCCGCGCCGGCGAAATCGACAGCCAGTCGGGACAGGTGGCGCTGGCCGCCGGGAACGATATCCGGTTGCTGGCTGGTCGCGCGACCAGCCATTGGGAAGAGGCACATCGCATTGAGAGCGGCGGTTTGCTGTCCGGAAAGGTCAGCACTCGCATCGACTCGACAACCACCGACCGGAGCAGCGCGGCCTCGCTCGGCGGTGAGCGTGTCAACGTGACGGCAGGCCGCGATGTGACTGTCACCGGCAGTCAGGTGATATCCGACCGCGGCACACGTTTCGAAGCGGGTCGTAACATTGAATTGCTTGCTGATCGGGACGAGCAGACGCGCCACCATTTCGACGAGACGACCCGCTCCGGCCTGTTCTCCAACGGTGGCCTATCGGTCACCTACGGCACACAGCGCCTCACCCGCGAGAACGATCTAGGCCAAACCAGCACAACCCCCACTCAAGTGGCAAGTATCAATGGCGATGTCGAGCTCCGGGCCGGCGACACCTTCCGCCAGGTCGGAAGCGACATGCTGGCGCCGGGTGGCGACATCGACATCGAGGCCGGCCGAGTCGAGATCGTCGAGGGCCGCGATGCTTCTTCGAGCACGCACCTGCGCGAGATGGAGCAAAGCGGACTGACTCTCGCCGTGACCAGCCCCGTTATCGAGACCGGCGCACGCCTGCAGAACCTCGCTCGCGCCACGGAGGATACCGACGACAGCCGCATGAAACGCCTTGCAATCGCCAGCGCGGGACTGGCCGGTTTTGACTCGTACAGCCAGATCAAAAGTGGCCTGGCCAAGGCTGATGCGAGCGTTGCCGAGCGTGCTGGCGGGATCGGCATCAATATCAGCGTCGGTCAAAGCAAGAGCCGACATACCGCCAAGCGCCGAGCTGACGTGGCCCGCGGGTCGCGCATCACCGCCCGTGGCGATATCCACATCCGCGCCGCCGACCAAGGGGATGAGAGTGACATCCTAGTGCGCGGCAGTGACATTCACGCGGCTGCCAATACAACACTGGCCGCCGATGACGAGATCGCCCTTCTGGCCGCCGAATCACGACGCGAAGAGGGCAGCCAGAACGACAGTCAATCGGCCAGTATCGGCGTGGGGATCAATGTCAGCGGCGACAGCGTCGGTTTCTCGATCACTGCCTCCGCCGCCCGCGGGGAAGGCGAGACCCATGCCCGAGAGCTCACTCATCAGCTCAGTCGAGTCACCGCGGGCCAGACCGCCAGCCTGCAATCCGGGGGCGATACCTCGCTAGTCGGCGCGGTAGTGAGCGGCAATGCGGTCGCAGCGCGCGTCGGCGGGGATCTGCACATCGAAAGCGTGCAGGACCGAATGACCTACCGGTCAGAACAAGAGAATGAAAGCATTGGCGTAAGTATCCCGATCGGTGGCGCGGGCTTCTCGGCCTCCTACTCGAGCGACAAATCCGAAGCCACCGGCAACTATCGATCGGTCACTGAACAAAGCGCGATTCGGGCCGGGAGTGGCGGATTTGATCTCACGATCGACGACAACACCAGCCTTGTTGGCAGCGTGATTACCAGCGATGGCGACCCGAGTCACAACCAGCTGGTCACTGGCACACTGACCACGAGCGATCTGAGAAACACCTCGTCCGCCAGCGCCGAAGCCAGTGGCATCTCGCTCTCCAGCGAGATGGTCACGCAGGGAAAATATGGCGTAACAAAGGGAATAGTCGCGAACACCTCCCTCGGCGCCGACCGTGACGGTGAATCGCAAGGCTATAGCCGGTCCGCGATCGCCGAGGGGAACGTGATCATCACGGATAGCCAGGCACAGTTGGAGAGAACCGGGGCGACAGCTGATCAAGCGGTCGCCTCGCTCGATCGAAACACCACCGGCACTCACAAGGCGGCCGTTCGACAAGATGCCGAAGCGATGCGACGCACGGTCGAGGCAGAGCGCACCATCAAAAAGGCCATCCACGCCGAGGCGGTCAAATTCACCGACGAGTCGTACCGGACCATGTTCCTGCGTGAACACCCCATGTATCAGGTGGTCACGGACGAAAATGGCAAGCCACGAACGGACCCCGAAACCGGAAAGCCAGTGCTTCGCAGACTCAGCGAGGAAGAAAAACGAAATCTTAAGGCGGGGCCAGACGGTAAGGTCGCCGTTTTCACGAACGGCATCTTCAACGACGAGACGGCTGCGACGCGGTACTCAGCGCAGATGTCCGAGGTTCCCGCCGGCCAACCAATCTATGTCATCCATTTTCCTGAAGCCAATAACGGACTTTCGGAAATGCTGGTGGCCGGCTACCAGAAATTCATGGAAAACGATTTCTGGGGACTGGCCAACGCCACGCAGCAAACGCGAGACGTAATGGCGCAATATGGCAACGATGGCCTCTATTTATCGGCACATAGCCGCGGCGCCATGACCATCGGCAACGCCATCACCTCCCTGTCCCGCGACAACTCCCTGACAGACAAGCTCACCGATACCCGATTCCGTCTGGTCGGCCCGGCATATAACGCCAATCAGTTCGCGACGAAGGTGGACGCCATCAACGGTGATTCGCCCACTCGAGTCGAGCTGCAGAATCACGCCGACGACTTCGTTGGCTCCTTCATCGGTGGCAACCAGGCGACATATGACAAGCGCCCTGAAGACAGTAGCCGGTTATCTGAATGGGCAAGAATGTTCGACGAGGCGCCAACCGTGCATAGCTGTTACGGGAATATGGCCGTGAACTCGAAGGGTTGTTTCGACAACTATGGACCTCCGGAAACCATCCACGTGAAGCCAAATCAAGAGTGATCAATCGGAAATGAGAAACGCGCCACTCATAATCGCACTACTGCTTCTATCCGCCACTCAGTCGGCGTGCACCACAAAACCTTTCCAGCCACCCCCGCCAGAGCACGAGATGTGGGAAAGACCTGGAACCAGCGAGTTGAGAACAAAGAAAAAAATGCTTGAGTGTGGCTCCCCCGCGCCTGATCCAAACATTTCAAGTTACAAACATGCGTTTGACCTCGAAGAGCGGGACGCGCTATTGAACAAGTTCTTGCTTGAAGACTCTTGCATGGAAGCGGCAGGGTTTTCTCACAAAGACCGTTCGGTTAGTGAACGCTGCGGCTGGTCGAGCAGATCGTCACTAGCAGCGTGCCGAGAAGGCGTAGAGATTCCAAAACCGTCGGCCGAGCGCCGGCTTACCAGCTGGTGGTGCCGCATCAAGATTGATTACAAGTACTGCCTAGAGAATGCCGTCAATCCCTCGGCATGCCAGCCGTCGGGCCACAAGAATCCGCCACCGGAGTGTTTGCCCTGATTCCCCAGTCGTTCAAGGAGCGAACGACCATGCCAAAACGACTACTGATCTTTGCCCTACTGGTGAGCGGCGGGGCCCTGCTTCCCGGCTGCCTGACCATGTCGGGCAACTACGAAATCCAGGCCTATGACCCTGCCGGCAAACGACTGGATCCGAACATCGTCTGGTACGCGGAAGGTCGTCACGTCTACACCGTGCGCAATGCCCTGTGCATGTCCCATCCGGACGCCACGCTTATCACCATCGATCTCGAGACCGGGGAACAGCATCCCTCGGAGAGCCCGCATCGCTGTCGTTGATCGACAGAAACAAGCCATTGTTCAAAGGAGTGAACCTAATGAAGAAACCCCTTGCTTTCCTCGCACTCGCCGCACTCGTGAGCGGCTGCTCCACGGCCGGAACCACTCACCCCGGCCACTCGATGAAAGACGACCTGTCGGCCTGCTTGGACCAGGTAGATAGCAAGAAAGACCTATTGCTGGTCGAGGCCCCGGTGGCCAACAACCCGCTATCCAACGCGATCGTCAGCGGCCTCGCCGGCCAGTCCCCGGCGGCGGAACAACTCACCGCGGCGTTGAGCAATCGCGACGGGCGCCCCGTGCTCGTCTTCGGCCGGAACGAAGCCAACAACGCGGCCCTGCTGCGAGCGGCACTGACGCCCCTTCCCGAAGCGACGGATGGGCGAGAGGTCTGTCTCGCCGCGAGTGGCGCGAAGGCGGACGATCTGCACACCCTGGCCGCATCGCGCGGATTCGAGCTTATCCCCACGCGCTCAGGCGGCTGACGCCGCCGCGCACCGCGTCCGACAGGCGACACAACCCCCTTCTTCACGGGCACGAACCCGGCGCCAAGGCATGCCTGCGGCAACTCGGCGTCCGACACGCGTGTTCCCCTCAAGCAGTCGATCAAGGAGTGATTGATGAACAAACTGCCACTGTCTCTAGTGACGGCGATTGGATTCGCCATCGCCAACCCCGCCTTAGCTGCAAGCGACGCCTACCTCAAGGGCGGCATCGGCTGGGCACATAGCGAAAAACAGACATCCACCATTGGCGACCTCGCCGATCCGCCCGACCGGGTGACGTCCGATGCCGAGGGCTCACTCGCCTATCAGCTCGGTGTCGGCTATCGACTGACCAAGTGGCTGGATGCAGAGCTTTCCCTGAGCCATATCGATGGATACGAGTTGAGCGGTCCCTATGAGAATGACGGCAGTCCCACCGGCGAGGTTGGGCGCACCGAGGTGGACACGACCTCGATCATGGTTCTCGGACTCGTGGACCTGGCCGCCGTGCTGGATGCTTCCTGGCCACTCAAGCCGTACGTTGGCGTCGGTGTGGGGTATGCGAGGCACGACATGGGAAGATTCACCATCACCAATTTCAGCTCGAGAATCGACAGCCACACCAGCAGCGGATTTGCCTGGAAGGCGGTTTTTGGAGCCACTTACCCACTGGGAGAAAACGTCTCTTTGGATGCCTCTTATGCCTACGCCGACTATGGCGAAGCGGAATCCAGCCTTGATGCATACGAAGGCGGCGGCAATCTCCAGTTGAACTCGCCTCTGACGCTCGACATTCGCTCTCACGAACTCTCGCTTTCGCTGCGATACCGGATCTAACCCCGGAACGAGACACAGCAAGGGCTCTCGCTCGCCTATCGACCGGGTGGCTCCTTGCCGATGGCAACACAACTTCCTCAACCTGGACGAGGACAGCATGAACACACGGAACGTCTTACCCATTCCTCTGGCAGCGGTGTACCTGACTGCCTGCTCCACGATCCCGGAGCAACAACAAGCCACCACCGACGAGGTCCGATCGGCCTTGCTTGCCCAACCCGTTGTCGTGAGACCTGTTGGGCAGCCGGTCGTACTCGCCGAACGCACCAAGGGGCGAGCGGTGGCTAACACGGTCATCGCCAGCATGGCGGCGACCGCTACCGCCAACATGGGCGGCGCCAGCACGACGCGGGGCATGCAGGCCAATCACAGCATCGCATCCGAATTCGGTACGCAGATGGCACGCACCCTGCCCGAGGCAGAGCTGATCCAGGCGGGCACCGGCCTCGATCGGGCCCTGGCCCACCGGCTGGCGCGGCACTTCCAGCCGGACGAATCTGCGCCCAAGGGCGATGGCATCGTGATCGAGGTAAATGCCGCGAAATGGGAGCTGGGCTACGAGTCGTTCCTCACCAGCAGCGACTATCGTCTGGACTACGACATCGACATTCACGTGACCGGATCGGCAAAAGCGGACCAGCAAGACCACCTCCTGAAGAGGATCGATTGCTCCGGCACGTTCGACCGCAAGATGCCGATCGACCGGTGGCGCGCGGACGATTACGAACAGGTCGACCAGGCCGCTCATGACATCGTCGATCGCTGCTACGAGCTGGTACTGACAGAGGTGGGGCTAAGTTGACGACGGGACGAGGCCCATAACGCCAAAGTCCACGGCGGCACTCATGGCACAATGCCCGCCCATGTCCGCCAGCCATTCCATCAAGCCCGGTTTCACGCCGCCGCCCGACGATGTCGTCATCGACGAGGCGGCGGTGTTGCGTTTGTCGGCGTTGCCGTCGGGCGCGCTCGATCGGCTCGTGGCGCGTTACGGGTTGCCGCTTGCTTGGGTGACGCCGGGTGAGCCGATCCCGGGCAGCTTCTGGGGCGACGACGAGGCCGGCATCATCGGCTCGACGTTGTACGTGCGGCCGGACACGGCGGTGCATTCGGCACTGCACGAGTTCGCGCACATCGTCTGCATGGACGAGACGCGGCGGGCGGCGGCGCACACGGATGCCGGCAGCGATGACGTCGAGGAAGAGGCGGTCTGCTACCTGCAGATCCTGCTGGCCGAGCACGTGGAAGGCTTCGGTCGCGAGCGGGCGCTCGCGGACATGCAGGCCTGGGGCTACACCTTCCGGGTGGGTTCGCCGGCAGCGTGGTTCGAAGGCGATGCCGACCGGGCGACCGATTGGTTGTTGAACCTTGGACTGGTCGAACGGACCAACGACGCTGTCACCGGTGCCACTCAACCCACCTTCCGTCCACGAGGCAGTGCATGACCCGTCTCGAGCGCATGCGCGCGGTCGCCACCTCGCCCAAGCAGATGGCCGTGCTGTTCCTGGGCTTCGCCTCCGGCCTGCCCCTGCTGCTCACCTCCGGCACGCTGCAGGCCTGGCTGACGATGGAGGACATCGACCTCAAGACCATCGGTCTGTTCGCGCTGGTCGGCCTGCCCTACACGCTCAAGTTCCTCTGGGCGCCCATCCTCGACCGTTTCGCCGTGGGCCATTTCGCCCGCCGACGGGGCTGGATGCTGTTGACCCAGTCGCTGATCGCGCTCGGGCTGCTGGGCCTGGCGATCAGCGATGCCCAGACACAGATCTGGCAAATCGCGATCTTCGCCCTGATGGTGGCCTTCCTTTCGGCCACCCAGGACATCGCCATCGATGCCTGGCGCACCGATACGCTCGACGCCCCCGAGCGGGGTCTGGGTGCCGCGGTGTTCGTCATGGCCTACCGCATCGGCATGCTGGTCGCCGGCTCGGCCGCGCTGGTGATGGGCGATCACATCGGCTGGCCGCTGACCTACGCCATCATGGCGGCACTGATGGGCGTGGGCATGGTCACGGCCTGGTTCGCCCCGGAGAAGGACACGCGCGACCTGGCCCCGAAGACCATGCGCGAGGCGGTCGTCGGGCCGATGAAGGCGTTCTTCTCGCGCCCAGAGGCCTGGACGCTGATCCTGCTGGTCATCCTCTACAAGTTCGGCGATGCCTTTGCCGGCACGCTGACCACCGCCTTCCTCATCCGCGGCGCGGGCTTCACCGCCACCGACGTCGGGCTGATCAACAACGGCGCCGGGCTGATCGTGACCATCATCGGTGGTTTGTTTGGCGGGCTGTGGATGGTCAAGCTGGGCCTGTATCGCGCGCTGATGCTGTTCGGCGTGCTCCAGGCGATCACGAACCTCGGCTATGCCTGGCTGTACGAATGGAACAGCTACGGGCTGATGGTGGCGGTGGTCTCGCTGGAGAACTTCGCCGGCGGGCTGGGGACGGCGGCCTTCGTCGCGCTCCTGATGTCGCTGTGCGACAAGGAATACTCCGCCACCCAGTACGCCCTGCTCTCGGCGATCGCCGCGCTCGGGCGCATCTATCTGGGGCCGACCGCCGGCTTCATCGTCGAGGCGGTCGACTGGACGATCTTCTTCATCCTCACCTTCCTCGCCGCCCTGCCGGGCCTGTGGCTGCTGTGGCGCGCGCGACACACCATTCATCGTCTGGATCAATAGTGATCAGGGTCGCTGGGAACCCGGCAAGAGACGGATTGTCTCGCCATCTATACTGGAATCGACGCCGGCAACCACGGGAGGTAACGGCATGAAGGCACAAATCGGACGGATTCTGCTCGCGACGGGCGCGGCGCTCGTGATCGGCCAGGCCAACGCCATGGCCCAGCCACCGGAGCATGCCGGCAAACCGCAACAGGCCCAGGGACAGGGCGCGGCGGAACGACACAGCATGGCCAATCCGCCGGAGCGCCACGCCGAACGCGAGCGCAACACCTCGCGCTACCACATCTCCACGCGCGAGCGGATGACTATCCAGGACTGGTATAGCCGCAACCTGCCGCCGGGCCTGGCCAAGCAAGGCAAGATCCCGCCGGGGCACGCCAAGCGCCTGCAACGCGGCTCACCGTGGCCGCCGCGTGACGTGGAATACGAACGCCTGCCGCACGAGCTGGTCCGCCAGCTCTCCCCGCTGCCGGATCACATGCGCTACTACCGGGTGGGTCCCGACGTGGTGATCGCCGACACCGCCGGCAACGTGGTGAGCGACATCGTCTACGACATCCTCAATTGAAGGCGGCATGGCCTGCCCCCGCGGCCGATCGAACACCGCCGCCTGACGGCCGAGTCGACGCGTGGCCGGCAAGGTGGTCAGTGATGTGGTTTACGGCGTGCTAAACCGTTAACATTTCGACTTTCGGGGTGTTCCCCTCGCCAAGGCGAGCGGGTCGACGCCCTGCCCCGACCGGCGAGGAACCCTGCGCCGGTCTTGTTTTATTTGAGCCAGACCGATCGAGACATGAGCGCAGACGACCAGAACGCGAACCGGGCCGACAAGGCGACCGTGGAAGACAAGGCCACCGACGGGGCCCCGCGGGCCGACGAGGCGGCAACCGAGTCCACGCAAACGACCGGCGCCACATCGGTCAAGGGCGATGACGAGACCAGCGCGACACCGGCGGCCAGCGGCAACGACGACGCGGGCGAAGCCGCCCAGGAGGGTGCCGCGGAGGCCGACGAGAAATCGGCAACGGAGTCGACCGGCGAGCCGAGCCCGGAAACGGCTACCGAGGCAGCGCCCGCCCAAGCTAACCAGCCGAAGAAGCCGCGCGTTCATCCGCGTGAAGCGGTCAAGCAGTTCGAGGCTGCCTGGCCGGAGGCCTTTTCCTCCGACCCGAAGCAGGTCAAGCCGCTGGCCATCGGCATCCTGCAGCAGATCCTCGCTGACCGACCCGCCGAACTCGACGGTCTGAACTCCAAGGCCATCCGCGCGGCGATGAAGTTCTACACCTCGCGGCTGTCGTACCACATCGCCATGAAGAACGCGGAGCATCGCGTCGATCTCAAGGGCGAGCCGGCCGAACCGGTCGATGACAAGGCCCGCGGCCACGCCGAGGAACAGATCAAGGCCATCCACGCCGCCCGCGACGCGAAGCGCGCCGAGCAAGGCGAAACGGAAGACGGCGGCGAGAAGAAGCCGCGCCGCCCGCGTAAGGCCGCCGGCAGGCCGAGCGGGCCTCGCAAGGACGCCAAATCGGCCCCACGCGGTGACGGCGGCAAACGTCGCAGCGAAGGCCGCCCCAGCAAGGGCGACAAGCCGCGCAAGGAAAACCAGCCGGACCCGGCATTGAAGAACATGAGCATGGAAGAAAAGCTCGACCGCCTCGCCCAGCGCTTCGGTCAGGATGGCGTCAAGTAAACCCAAGCGTGGCAGCGGGCGGCCGCCCGCGAAAGCCTCCGTGGCGGCTGCCCTGCTCTCAGCCCTTTAAGCGGCTGATTTCCACCACACCGTCCAAAGTCGGCACCCCGGGGCCCCTGCGCCTTGCCTCGTCACCGATGAATTGCCGGGTCGGAGCGACAGGGACGTTGCTCCGAGGTTCGCGCGACACGACGTCGCGTCGAACCGGGCCCGACAGCAAGTCAACGGTGACGAGGGAAGCCCGAAGGGCCAAGGCGCCGGGGTGTCCTTGTCTTTGGGCACTTTCTATTGGACAAGCAATAGAAAGTGCCTCGGGCGTTGCCACCGTCGCCAAACCGGGGGCGAGCGACATCACAAACGCCCGAAACCGATACCACTTTCACAACAAGGTGTCGCCACTCGGCGAGTACAACTCGCCGCTCCAAGGGAAAACGCGCGCCATCAGCCAGATCTAAGCCTGACAGCATCTGACCTCTGAATTCTGATCCCTTTGGCCACCTGCCGCTATCTTTACTGCGCTGAGACCGATGAGCCAACGCAAGAAAACCGCAAGCAACCGCCCCATCCGCCGATGGATCTGGCGCTTGATCCTGCTGGCCCTGCTCGCCTTCCTGCTGATGCAGCTGTGGTTCTTCGTGCAGGTCTGGCACCTGCGGGACAACAACCCCCAAACCACCGCCTTCATGCGCGAGCGCCTCGAACTCCTGCGCGGCATCCGCCCGGACATTCGCGCCCAGCAGATCTACGTGCCCTACGAAGCCATCAGTCCAGCCGCCCGCCGAGCCGTGGTCGCCTCCGAGGACGACCGCTTCATGGACCACTGGGGCATCGACGTCGTGGGCCTGCGCCACGCCATGGAACGCAACCTCGAAGCCGGCGAGATCGTCGCCGGCGGCTCGACCATCACCCAGCAACTGGCCAAGAATCTCTTCCTCTCCGCCGACCAATCACTTTGGCGCAAGGGCCAGGAAGCCCTGATCGCCTTGATGCTGGAAGGCGTACTGGGCAAGCGTCGGATTCTCGAGCTCTATCTCAACTACGCCGAATGGGGCAACCTGCTCTACGGCATCGAGGTCGCCGCCCGCGCCTACTACGGCAAGTCCGCCAGCGGCCTGACCCGACACGAATCCGCCCGTCTGGCCGCCATGCTGCCCAACCCGCGCTTTTACCAGGACAACCGCAATGCGCGTGGATTGCAGGTCAGGACCGATGCGGTACTCGGCCGGATGGAATACTCGAAGACGCCTTGATTCCGAAACACCCGGCTCACTTCACCGGCCCGGATGCCCACACAGAGAGGCGAACTAATTACTTCTGACCCCTTTTCCGATGGTGCGCCACGCCATGGAACGCAACCTCGAGGCCGGCCAAATCGTCGCCGGCGGCTCGACCATCACCCAGCAACTCGCCAAGAACCTCTTCCTCTCTGCGGACCAATCACTCTGGCGCAAGGGCCAGGAAGCCCTCATCGCCCTGATGCTGGAAGGCGTGCTGGGCAAGCGCCGGATCCTAGAGCTCTATCTCAACTACGCCGAATGGGGAAACATGCTCTACGGATTCGAGGCCGCCGCCCGGCATTACTACGGCAAGCCCGCCGGCCAATTGGCCCGCCACGAGGCCGCCCGCCTGGCTGCCATGCTGCCTAACCCGCGCTTCTACCAGGACAACCGCAACGCACGCGGATTGCAGGTCAGGACCAACGCGGTGCTGGGCAGAATGGGATACTCGAAGACGCCTTGATCCCGGTACAACCGGGGTTATCTCATCGATTCGGATACTCGCCACCAACACGTGAACGAGCCCCTTCCCCGCTTTCAGCAGAATTACCTCTGACCCCTTTTCCCGGGTACATACACTCCGCTCACTATCTATTGGGTCACCGGTCGGCGGAGCTCACCGTGCTCCTCCAAAAACTCAAGTGCCCACTCACTGCGCGCCTCGTTTTCAATAAGAGACACTGCCATTCTCAAGGCCACCTGCGCCTCGCCAAGTTCTTCCGCCAATTGTCCCGCACGCTCCAGCACTTCGAGGCGGTTAGGTTGGTCCTCATCGCGTATGGCAAACACCTTGGTCGCGTCGAGAAGGACATCCAATGCATCGGCTTTCTGATCCACAAGAACCAACAAGTCGGACAGTTCAAGATACGCCGGCATGCAAAGCGGCAACTGCCGATTCGCGACCCGCAAGCTACCGATCGCCTCTGAATAGGTTTCCGGGTCGGTCACGCCATTCCTCTGAGCCACCCGGGTGGGGAACTCCGCGACAACCGTCTGGGCCATGCAGTCCCTCTCCTTGTACCGCAACAACCGTTTGGCATTGTCGACAGCCAGCTTCTCGGCCATTTCCTTGATTGGAGGAATGGGCATGTTCGCCGCCTCGTTGAACTCAGCGGCCATCGCATACTCTGTAGCCTTGGTGTTCAGCGGGTAAAGCGTACTCACCAGTTGAGCCATACGGTAGCGATCTGAATCGACGCCACCCGGCTGTTCAACGTGCGGGCTCTCGAGCGCCAAGAAGGTGGCGATCAAGGCATCGCACACTAAACCAAACGAAAGCAAACCTGCGAACAGCCAAGGCAACGCACTGGCCTTTCTACGTGGGCCATCGACGGCTCGGAAAGCATCGACATCATGAAACTTACCCGAATACAAACGCCGCAGCCCGACCGAGAGGGCAATGCCAATTAATATTGTAATCGCGGCCTCGTAAAAGACAAAGTTCACGAGGGCATGGGCGAATGCGGTCAGCACCGCAATCAGCATCACCGAACCGGAGAGACGAGAAATGGCTTCTCGTGGCTTTTGCATCTTCCGTGCAAAGACGCCCCTCCGCAGAAATGTCAAAAAGACCAAGACAACGACAGAGGCAAACATCATTGCACCCGGCAGTCCCGTCTCGAGAGCCAATTGCAGGTAATCGTTGTGCGCCATGTCACCTGCAGTACCCGTCTCTTCGAGATAACGAAATTCCGGGTAATAGAGCTTAAAGGTGCCTAGGCCGGTTCCTACCCAGCCATGCTCGTCAATCGCCTGAAGCGTCGAGTCCCATATCAACAATCGCGCAGTCTGATCCGACGTGACGACGGATTCGGCCCTATCAAAAAAGCTCACCCCCAGTGCTCCCGCGCCCAAGATAAATCCCAAGCCAACGGCAGCTGGCCCCTTGAGCACAGCTGGGCGAGGCAGTATGTGCCAAAATCGCCACGTCACGAACAGATACAAGCAAGCGCCGCCAACAAACGCCAGCCATGCCCCGCGCGACTGGGTCAAAATCAAGGTCAGCGCGAGGATTGCCACTGCCATCCATATCAACCTTGTTTTCAGGCCAGAAAGCGACCGTCGCAGGTATTCACTCAAGGCTACAAAGATTGCTACGTTGATCAGCGCGGCAAAGGAGTTCGGGTCGATAAACGGGCCACTCGCTCTGGGGCTAAACCAGGCGTAATCGACGATCGCAGCGACGGCCGTAAGCACCACTATGCCTAGTGACGCACTCAAAACCAGGTCCCTATGGCGCTCCGGCAGCCTCTCCATCAAACCGAACGACGTAAGCAGCCAAGCGAATGTGAGCCAATACCAGTAGGAGACAGCCGGCCAGCCGCCCAACAGCGCAGAACCAAGCCCCCAAGCCAAGAAGCCTGTGAGGCAAAGCCCCACCCATTTCACAACCATTGGAGATGTCTTCCAAGCTTGGGCGGGCTGATCAGTCAATAGCATTACCATGATGAAGACGAGTGGGATGCCCACAACTGGAAGCCAAAGCGCATCAGACGGCCCGTGGTAAAAAATGCCACCCACGAACGCCAAAAGACACAGGAGCACGATATTCAAAATATGCATAATAAAAAGGCGCGCCATTGGCGCGCCTCATTTCCCTCAATAGTCTTTACCCGTTTACTGACAGGAGCTCGGCGCCCACTTTTCATAGCCCGAGTTCGTCGAGCATTCCCATTGAACCTGAGAATCACCCGAATTGAAGTCAGGATCCAGGCTAATAATCATGCCATTAAGCGGGCTCGTAGTGGTCGCAGTCACATCGATCGTGGCCCCATCCCATGCAACTGACTGAACATGAGTTGAAGACGACGAGCTGAAACTGACAGAATTTTGGGCCGGCAGAGTGTCATACGTGATTGCATACTCTGAAACGGCCACCTTCGCCGGAGCTGCAGCGGTGATCAATTCCGTAGCCTGAGCTCGTTTGGTGTAATCCTGATAAGCCGGAATAGCAATCGCAGCGAGAATACCGATGATCGCCACAACGATCATCAGCTCGATCA
Organism: Guyparkeria hydrothermalis; assembly: GCF_023555375.1. Lineage (GTDB taxonomy): Bacteria > Pseudomonadota > Gammaproteobacteria > Halothiobacillales > Halothiobacillaceae > Guyparkeria > Guyparkeria hydrothermalis. Next base: position 269,475 of record NZ_JAJSEE010000002.1, on the reverse strand, counting down.
GGGTGAAACCCTTCTGAGCTTGCTTCTTCATATTCATCATCTTGGGGTTCTCCTTTGGAGAGTTGATCAACTGGGCCTCCTGGCCCCTCTGGCATCTTACATCAAGCACACCTCGTGCCAGCATGCTTGACGGCTTACTGATGCCGTCGAACCGAACAGGGCGGTCACCAACAGATCGATTTGCGTCAAATCCAGACCGAGGGATACCGCCCCGATGTCATGAATTGACACCCGCTCTCCGCCAAAAACTCAAACCCGCGGCCAAGCCAAAAAAAGCCCCGACAAACGTCGGGGCCTCGTTCGCACATCAGCGTACGTCTGGTTATTTACCTACCGCGACCTCGTCCTTGATTGTCGCGATGGTTTTCGCGCCGATGCCCTTGACCTCGGCGAGCTGGTCGACCGACTCGAAGCGTCCATGCTCGGAGCGGTAGTCGACGATGCGCTCGGCGTAAACCGGGCCAATGCCGTTAAGGGTAACCAGTTCCGCCTCGGATGCCTCGTTGATATTCAATGGCTCCGCGGCGAATGCCGGTGGGGCGAGTAGCAACGCGGCACCAATGGTTGCCGCGCGTACGGAATGGGTGAGTCCCTTCATCATCCTACCTCCTTGTACACGTGGGATGGTTGTACCTTACGCGGGCGGTTCCCTCGTGAACATCAGCATATTCCGAATATGCTGTAGGAGTTTTCGGTTTGATTTGTAGGAATTTGCCTACATGTCTGCCGATCTCCGCTTTCCGCTTGGGATGGCGTGCGTCTGTCGGCCTGACGTGTTGGGGTGAAGCCCAACCTACGGGGCCTTCGGGTAGCCGGGTGGTCCGACTTTCGTGACCGAAGGAGCGAGACAGCCGCCACGATTAAAGGAAGAAAGGCACGCCGCGAAAGAGAAACCCCGTCGAGCATGAGCTGCGACGGGGTTTCTCTAAATGGGGAGCCTGGCGTTGACCTACTTTCACATGGGGAAGCCCCACACTATCATCGGCGATGCGGCGTTTCACTGCTGTGTTCGGGATGGGAACAGGTGGTTCCACCGCTCTATGGACGCCAGGCGAAGGGGTAGCCGACCGGCCCAGGGTTAGCTGAGGCCGATCGGCGGTAAAGTGAATGCGTGTTGTATCTAGTGCGTGTTGCTTTGGCGTTATATGGTCAAGCCGCACGGGTAATTAGTACGGGTTAGCTGCATGCATTACTGCACTTCCACATCCCGCCTATCAACGTGGTGGTCTTCCACGGCCCTTCAGGGGGCTCGAAGCCCCGGGGAGATCTCATCTTGGGGTTGGCTTCCCGCTTAGATGCTTTCAGCGGTTATCCAATCCGAACTTAGCTACCCGGCAGTGCCACTGGCGTGACAACCGGAACACCAGAGGTTCGTCCATCCCGGTCCTCTCGTACTAAGGACAGATTCCCTCAAATCTCCAACGCCCACGGCAGATAGGGACCGAACTGTCTCACGACGTTCTGAACCCAGCTCGCGTACCACTTTAAATGGCGAACAGCCATACCCTTGGGACCTGCTTCAGCCCCAGGATGTGATGAGCCGACATCGAGGTGCCAAACACTGCCGTCGATATGGACTCTTGGGCAGTATCAGCCTGTTATCCCCGGAGTACCTTTTATCCGTTGAGCGATGGCCCTTCCATACAGAACCACCGGATCACTAGAACCGTCTTTCGACCCTGTTCGACGTGTCTGTCTCACAGTCAAGCTGGCTTATGCTCTTGCACTAACCGCACGATTTCCGACCGTGCTTAGCCAACCTTCGTGCTCCTCTGTTACGCTTTCGGAGGAGACCGCCCCAGTCAAACTACCCACCATGCACGGTCCCCGACCCGGATAACGGGCCTGGGTTAGAACACCAAACATACCAGGGTGGTATTTCAAGGTTGGCTCCACCAGAACTGGCGTCCTGGTTTCAAAGCCTCCCACCTATCCTACACAAGTAGGTTCAGTATTCAGTGCAAAGCTGTAGTAAAGGTTCACGGGGTCTTTCCGTCTTGCCGCGGGTACACTGCATCTTCACAGCGATTTCAATTTCACTGAGTCTCGGGTGGAGACAGCGCCGCCATCGTTACGCCATTCGTGCAGGTCGGAACTTACCCGACAAGGAATTTCGCTACCTTAGGACCGTTATAGTTACGGCCGCCGTTTACCGGGGCTTCGATCAAGGGCTTCTCCGAAGATAACCCCATCAATTAACCTTCCGGCACCGGGCAGGCGTCACACCCTATACGTCCTCTTTCGAGTTTGCAGAGTGCTGTGTTTTTGATAAACAGTCGCAGCGGCCTGGTCACTGCAACCCCCTTCAGCTTACGGAGCAAGTCCGATCACCTAACGGGGGCGCACCTTCTCCCGAAGTTACGGTGCTATTTTGCCTAGTTCCTTCACCCGAGTTCTCTCAACGCCTTGGAATTCTCATCCAGTCCACCTGTGTCGGTTTCGGGTACGGTCAACCGTTATCTGAAGCTTAGAGGCTTTTCCTGGAAGCATGGCATCAACCACTTCGTTCCCGTGGGAACTCGTCGTCACCTCTCGGTGTTGATCTCCCGGATTTGCCTAAGAGATCCACCTACGGGCTTAAACCGGACACCAACTGCCGGCTGGCCTAGCCTTCTCCGTCCCCCCATCGCAATAACGGTCGGTGCAGGAATATTAACCTGCTTCCCATCGACTACGCTTCTCAGCCTCGCCTTAGGGGCCGACTCACCCTGCGCCGATTGACGTTGCGCAGGAAACCTTGGACTTTCGGCGTACGAGGTTTTCACTCGTATTATCGTTACTCATGTCAGCATTCGCACTTCCGATACCTCCAGCAAACCTCACAGTTCACCTTCGCAGGCCTACGGAACGCTCCTCTACCATGCCTTACGGCATCCGCAGCTTCGGCGGTGTGCTTGAGCCCCGGTAAATCTTCCGCGCAGGCCGACTTGACCAGTGAGCTATTACGCTTTCTTTAAAGGATGGCTGCTTCTAAGCCAACCTCCTGGCTGTCTCTGCCTTCCCACATCGTTTCCCACTTAGCACACACTTGGGGGCCTTAGCTGGCGGTCTGGGTTGTTTCCCTCTCCACGACGGACGTTAGCACCCGCCGTGTGTCTCCCGTGATTGCACTTCTCGGTATTCGGAGTTTGCCATGGTTTGGTAAGTCGGGATGACCCCCTAGCCATAACAGTGCTCTACCCCCGAGAGTGAGACACGAGGCGCTACCTAAATAGCTTTCGAGGAGAACCAGCTATCTCCGGGCTTGATTAGCCTTTCACTCCGACCCACAGCTCATCCCCTAATTTTTCAACATTAGTGGGTTCGGGCCTCCAGTCAGTATTACCTGACCTTCACCCTGGCCATGGGTAGATCGCGCCGGTTTCGGGTCTACTGACCGCGACTGAACGCCCTGTTCAGACTCGCTTTCGCTACGCCTCCCCTACTCGGTTAAGCTTGCCACGATCAGTAAGTCGCTGACCCATTATACAAAAGGTACGCAGTCACAGAACAAGTCTGCTCCTACTGCTTGTACGCACACGGTTTCAGGTTCTATTTCACTCCCCTCGCCGGGGTTCTTTTCGCCTTTCCCTCACGGTACTGGTTCACTATCGGTCGGTAAGGAGTATTTAGCCTTGGAGGATGGTCCCCCCATGTTCAGACAGGATTCCACGTGTCCCGCCCTACTCGACATCACGCTAAAAGAGCTTTCGTGTACGGGGCTATCACCCGCTATGGCCAGACTTTCCAGACTGTTCCACTAACTCTAAAAGCGCTTGATGGGCTGCTCCCCGTTCGCTCGCCGCTACTAGGGGAATCTCGGTTGATTTCTTTTCCTCGAGCTACTTAGATGTTTCAGTTCGCTCGGTTCGCCTCCATGACCTATGTATTCAGTCATGGATACCTCCTAAGAGGTGGGTTTCCCCATTCGGACATCTCCGGATCAACGCGTATTGCCAACTCCCCGGAGCTTTTCGCAGGCTGTCACGTCCTTCATCGCCTCTTACCGCCTAGGCATCCACCGTGTGCGCTTGGTCACTTGACCATATAACCCAAAGCAACACACCAACTTGGTGTGTCACGAGTTATGTCTCGCTGACACAAGATACAACGTACAAACATGAATCTTTCGATTCATGCCGCATTCACTTTACCTTGTTAAAGATCGGTTGCTTCTGACCGTGTCAGAACCCAAAACACCACCGTTCGGTGATGCTCTCGGTTATGACTCGATTTCGACGAGCCGTGACCAATCGGCCAGGGCGTTCCCCAGGGCCGTCCGGTCGGGCGTTTGGTGGAGCCAGGGAGGATCGAACTCCCGACCTCCTGCGTGCAAAGCAGGCGCTCTCCCAGCTGAGCTATGGCCCCGAGGTTTGGTGGGTCTGGGTGGATTTGAACCACCGACCTCACCCTTATCAGGGGTGCGCTCTAACCAACTGAGCTACAGACCCGAGCTCGTGCAACCTTTTTCAAGAGCGAGAGATAATTTGTGCTGG
>NZ_JAJSEE010000002.1:195000-262500 GCF_023555375.1 Guyparkeria hydrothermalis | reverse complement strand
GTAGCACGACACGGTCAGCCCGTAGTCCACGCCGAGTGCCTGCCCCGTGCGAATGATCTCCGCCTTGGTCAGATGCAGGAGCGGGGCGTGGATCTCGAATGGATGATCGGCGGCGGTGGCGATATTCGCCAGTTCCTGGAATTTCTCGATGAACGCGGGCCGGCAATCCGGGTAGCCCGAGTAGTCCACCGCGTTCACGCCGATGTAGATACGCGTCGCTTTCAGCAACTCTGCCCAGCCAAGGGCGAATGAGAGAAAGGTCAGGTTGCGCGCGGGAACATAGGTGCTCGGGATGGCTGCCTCGCCCGGCGCGTAGTCGGGCACCGCCTGGTCGATGTCGGTGAGCGACGAGCCCGTACCGCCGCCCATGTCGATGCGGATGGTTCGATGCGCGGCCGCGCCCACGGCACGCGCTACCCGGTCGGCGGCCTCGAGCTCGACGCGATGACGCTGGCCGTAGTCGAAACTCAGGGCGTGTACGGCATAGCCGTCGGCGCGCGCCTGCCAGGCCAGCGTGGCCGAGTCGAGCCCACCGGAGAGCAATACCACGGCCGGCGTGTTGGACGACCCACTCACGCTCAGCGCCCCGGCTCGTCGCCCCAGATCAGCTTGTGCAGCTGCATCTGAAAACGGATCTCGAGCCCGGTTTCCAGCACCCAATCGGCCAATTGCGTGGGCGTGATGCCGCCGAACACCGGCGAGAACAGCACGGCGAATCGCTCGGTCAGGTGATGCTCGCGCACCCGGGCGACGGCCCAGTCGAAATCTTCCCGCGCCCCGATCACCACCTTGATCTCGTCGTCGGCCTTGAGCACGTCGAGGTTTTCCCAACGGTTACGCTCCACCTCGCCGGAACTCGGTGTCTTCAAGTCCATGACGACGTGCACCCGCGGGTCGACCGCCGAGACATCCAGCGCGCCACTGGTCTCGAGACTGACGACGTGCCCCGCATCGGCGAGCTGCCGCAGCAGATCAACGCACCCCGGCTGGGCGAGCGGCTCCCCGCCGGTAACGCAGACGTGCCGGGTATTCAGCTCGGCCACCCGCGAGAGGATCGCCGCCTGCTCCATGCGCTCCCCGCCGGTGAAGGCGTAGGCCGTGTCGCAGTAAACGCAGCGCAAGGGGCAGCCGGTCAGACGAACGAACACCGTCGGCCAGCCGATGTGATCCGACTCGCCCTGCAGGGAGCGGAAGATCTCGGTGATGCGCAGGCTGCGCGTCGCCGCGGGCGCGACCGATTCCAGCGCCTCGGGCCGGTTGACGGACTCCACCGTCATCCGTTGCCCAAGCGCGACAGGCGCTGCTTGGCCAGACCGGCCGCTTGCGAGTCGGGATACTGGTCGAGGATCTCGTTGAACAGGCGACGGGCCGCTTCGTTATCGCCTAACTCCTGCGCGACGTAGCCTCGCTTGAGCTTCGCGTCCGGGACGCGGGAGCTCTCGGGGAAGCGCTCGATCACCTCGCCGTAGGCCTTGCCGGCCGCGGCGTAATCCTGCTGGACGTAATAGGTCTCGCCCTGCCAGAAAAACGCGCTGGCCGCCCACTCGCCCTGCGGGTTGGCGTCGATCACCTTCTGAAAGGCATCGATCGCCTGTTCGTACTTGCCACTCTTGAGGACCTCGAAGGCGTCGTTGTAGAGCGCCTGCTGCTCGGCGGCGCTGGCCGACGGCTGGCCGTTGGTCTGGTCAACGGATTCGCTGGCCTCCCGGGCGGAATCGGATTCATCACCCCCGTTGCCATCGACGGCCGCCACGGCCTCGTCGGGCACGTCCTGACCGACCGGATCGCCACGATCGATGGCAGCCGACGCCCCACTCGAGGCCGCGGGCTGTGACGAGCGAGCCGTCTGCTCGACCTCATCGAGACGACGCTGCTGGCGCTCGATGGTGCGCTCCTGCTCGGAGAGCTGACCGCGCATGCCCTGCACCTGACGCTCGAGCTCGTCGACCCGCTGCATCAGCCGCTGCAGGAGCACCGCCTGCCCGGACTGGCTGCCCGTGTCGGCGACGGTGACGCTGGTCGCCGGCATCGGGGTGGCCTGCGCGCTCGGCGCGGATCCGGCATCGTCTTCTTCTGCTGCCGGCTCATCCGAGCCACCGCCCCAGTTGAGCCAGCCCGGCGCCTGCTGGGCGGCCGCCGGCAGAGCGGTACCGCCGGCAAACAGGGCGGCGACCAGGGCGGCGACCAGGGCGGCCGCCAACGGGGTTCGCTTCGTAAAGTGTTTCGTTTGCATCGTCTTCGTCTTAGTCATTGAACGGGCCCCAGACCGGATCGCGTACCTTGCCACGATCGTAACTCAGGGTCTGCGGCTCGCCGCCGATGGCCGGTGAAATCTTCAGCACCGAGCCGCTGCCGGATTGCGCGGCATAGACGACCATGGCGCCATTGGGGGCGTAGCTGGGTCGCTCCTCGCCGCCGCCCCTGCTAAGCAGGGTGCGCTCGCCGTCGTCGAGGGACTGCTCGGCAACGAAAAAACCGCGATCATCGCGCACCACCAGCGCCAGGCGCTCGCCGTCCGGCGAGACCCGGGGCCCGGCGGCGTAGGGGACATCGAAGGTGAGCCGGCGGGCGCGGTCGTCGGGACCCGCCTTGCGAAAGACCTGCGGCTGGCCGAAGCGATCCGAGGTGAAGGCCAGCGTGCGATTGTCCGGGTACCAGCTCGGCTCGGTCTCGATCGCCCCGGAGCGGGTCCACTGTGTGGTTCGTCGGGTGTCGAGGTCGATGACGTAGATGTCCGGGTTGCCGCCCTTGGACAGGGTGACGGCAATCTTGTCGCCACGCGGCGACCAGGCCGGCGCGCCGTTGATGCCGGAATAGTCGGTCAGCTGGTAACGCTCGCCGGTGGACAGGTTCTGCACCCAGATTGCCGAGCGATTGCCCTCGAATGACACGTAGGCCAGTTGCCCACCGTCGGGCGACCAGCTCGGCGACATGATCGGGTAAGGCGACTGAAGGACCGTGCGCGGGTTGGCGCCGTCCGAATCCGCGATCTGCAGCGTGTAGGTGCGATCCTTCGGCGTGCCGCGCTCGGTCACGTAGGCCAGGCGGGTGGAGAACGCGCCACGCTCCCCGGTCAGCTCCTCGTAGACGATGTCGCTGATGCGATGGGCCACGGAACGATCCGCCGAGGCGGTAGCCGTGATCTGGCTGCCGGTCAGGCGCTCACCCGAGCTGACGTCGATCAGGTAGAAGCGGGTGCGCAGCTTGTCCCCGTCGGATTCGACCTGGCCCATGACCAGATAGCGTGCCTTGCCAGCACGCCAGTCGTCGATGCGCAACTGATCGGGCGAGGCCGGACGCCCCGGCATGGCATCGCGCGCAATCGGCGCGAACAGGCCGGAACGGGCCAGGTCGTCACCGATGATCCGGGCGAGATCATCCACCGCGCCCGGCTGCTCGAACGGCACCACCGCGATCGGCACGCCACTCTCGGTGCCACCGCTGATGTCGATCTCGAGCGCGGCCTGCGCCGGCAGGACGAATGCCAACGCGCCGGCAAGGAGCGTGGCGGCGAGCAAGCGATGAAAAAGGGCCAGTACTGTCATGTGGGTCACCCCGGGTTGACCGGTCATTCCGGCTTGAAGTTGAAACGGAGTTCTTCCTGGAAGATCGAGTCGAGTTCGGGCTTGGGCAGCGGCGAGGCGGCCTCGATCGCCTGCACGACCGAGCGTTCGAACAAGCGGTCGCCATCGCAGCGTTCGACGGTGACGTTGCGCACGCGACCATCGGGGTCCTGGCGGACGGTGACCGTGCAGGTCCAGCCGATCTGCGCGCCACGCGGCCGTTGCCAGTTATCACGCACCTTGGACTGGATGGCCGCCGCCCACTTGCTAAGGGCGTCGCGCTCAGCGCGCGCCTGCTGCTCGGCGGCCAGCTGATCGCGCAGGGCCTGCTCGCGGGCCTCGCGCTCGGCCTGCTCGCGGGCGGCCTTTTCTTCCGCCTCGCGCCGGGCCTTTTTTTCGGCTTCGCGGCGCGCCTTCTCTTCGGCCTCCTTGCGGGCCTGTTCTTCCGCCTCACGGCGGGCCTTTTCCTCGGCCTCCTTGCGCGCCTGCTCCTCCGCCTCGCGGCGGGCCTTTTCCTCGGCTTCCTTGCGCGCCTGCGCCTCCGCCTCGCGACGGGCCTTTTCCTCGGCTTCCTTGCGCGCCTGCTCCGCTGCCTCCTGGCGGGCCTTCTCTTCGGCCGCGCGCCGCTCGGCCGCCTCTTCGGCTTCCTTGCGAGCCGCCTCGGCCTCCTTCCTGGCCTGCTCGGCCTCTCGACGTGCCTGTTCGCGCGCCGCCTCGACTTCTTGCTGCTGCTTTCTCAACTCCTCGATGCGCTCGGCCTCCTCGGCCGCCTCGCGTTCGCGCTGCTCCCGCAGTTCGGCGAGCTGCTTAGCCCGCGCTTCCTCGGCACGACGGGCCGCGGCAGCCTCCTCGGCCGCCTTTTCGGCCTCGGCCCGCTCGCGCTCCCGGGCCTCGCGCGCCTCGCGCATGCGCTCGGCCTGCTGGTCGATCGCCTCGGAGGACACCGACTCGGCCTCGATGGTCGGCAGTTCGGCCGCCTCGCCGCTGGGCTTGACGGTCTCCGGCTTCCACAGCTCGGAGAACACGATCGCGAGCACCAGCGCGAGGTGCAGCACCACCGCCAGCATCACCGCGCCGGGCATGCGGGTAAGCATTCGCCACATGGCTTACTGCGCCTCCTCGCTGCCGGCCCCGAGGTCGGACGGGTCGGAATCGGTGACCAGGCCGACCTTGGGCGCCCCGCCCTGCTGGGCGGCGACCATGGCGCGCATGACGTTTTCGTAATTCGAGGACCGATCACCTTTTACCAGCACGGGCGTTTCCGGGTCGACCCGGCGGGCAGCGGCCACCAGCTCGGTGACGGTCGCCAGGCTCACCGGCGCATCGGGATTGTCGGCCTGGTTGACGAAGTACTCGCCGTCGCGATTGACGCTGATCAGCAGCGGCGGCTCGTCGGTGTCCTCGAGCGGGCTGGCCGAGGCCTGCGGCGGCTCGACCTCGACGCCCTGCTGCAGCATCGGCGCGGTGACCATGAAGATCACCAGCAACACGAGCATCACGTCGATGTAGGGGACGACGTTGATCTCGGCGACCATCCGCCGTGCCCGTCGCGTGCGACGCGCCATGGCTTACTTGCCCCCCAGCTGTCGCTGCAGCAGCCCCAGGAATTCGTCGACGAAGTTCTCGTAGCGCCCGGCGAGCCAGTCGATCCGCTGCGTGTAGCGGTTGTAGGCAATGACCGCCGGGATGGCGGCGAACAGGCCCATGGCGGTAGCGATCAGCGCCTCGGCGATCGGCGGGGCCACGGCCGCCAGCGTGGCGCTCTGCATGGTGCCGAGGTTCATGAACGCGCTCATGATGCCCCAGACGGTGCCGAACAGGCCGACGTAGGGACTGACCGAACCGACCGTGGCGAGAAACGGCACGCCTTCCTCGAGCTGGTCGAGCTGGCGATGCTCGGCCACGCGCATGGCGCGCTCGACGCCATCGATGATCTGGGCATGCCCCCGATCCTCGGCCTGCCGCAGGCGTTGGAATTCACGGAAGCCCGCCTCGAAGATCGCCTCGTGGCCCTCGCGCGGTCGCGCCTCGCGGGAGATGCGGTCGTAGAACTCGTTGAGGCTGCCACCGGCCCAGAAACTGCTTTCGAACGAACGCACGCCGCTGACAGCCCGCTTGTAGACCCGCGCCTTGTGGAAGATCAGGGCCCAGGAGCCGATGGAGGCCAGCACCAGGATGATCAGGACCAGTTGCACGGGGAGGCTCGCCCCGGTAATCAGCTCGACGACGGACGGATCGGCATTCACGCGAAGGACTCCAGGATCGACTCGGGTATGGGTTTGGGACGAAAGGTCCGCGCATCCACGCAGACCACGCGCACGGACACCCCACACAGGACCGCAGAATCGGCGGAATGTTCCACGCGCTGGGTGAACTCGATGGCCGCCGCGCGCAGGCGCGCCACCTCACAGGTGACGTCGAGCGAATCATTAAATCGTGCCGGTCGGCGATATTCAAGCGAGGCCCGGGCCACCACGAACAGCACATGGTACTGGTCGCGCAGCACGTCCTGCTCCCACCCGCGCGAACGCAACCATTCGGTGCGGGCGCGCTCGCAGAAGTTGAGGTAACGGGCGTGATAGACCACCCCGCCGGCATCCGTGTCCTCGTAGTACACACGCACCGGCCAACGAAAAACATCGCGGCTCGACAAACCTGCTGCGCCACCCGATTGCGGCGTCGCGTGCTCGTTCGCTCCTCGCCTATCCGATCGATATGTCTCGTCGCTCACTGCGCGGCTCCTTGCACTCGGGCGGCTCGCGACGGTTTGTCGAGCCGCTTAAACACCATCGTCGGAAGAAACCCCAGCCGGCGGATCGGCCGACTCGTCCTGCCAGCGCTCGGGCGGGCGGTAACCGAAGTGTGACCAAGTCTGGCGCGTGGCCATCCGCCCGCGTGGCGTGCGGATAAGAAAGCCCTGCTGGATCAGGTAGGGCTCGAGCACGTCCTCGATGGTGTCGCGCGACTCACCGATCGCCGCGGCCAGGTTGTCCAGCCCCACCGGACCGCCGTCGAATTTTTCGAGCAGGGTCTCGAGCAGGCGGCGATCCTGGTGATCGAAGCCACGCTTGTCGACCTTGAGCATGTCGAGCGCGGCATTGGCGATGCCCCGGTCCACCCGGCCGCCGCCCTTGACGTCGGCGTAGTCGCGCACGCGGCGCAGCAGGCGGTTGGCGATCCGCGGGGTGCCCCGCGAGCGGGCGGCGATCTCGCGCGCGCCCTCGGCATCCATCTCGAGCTGGGTCAGTCGTGCCGAACGCTCGACGATGTGGACCAGGTGATCCACCTCGTAGAACTCCAGGCGCTGGATGATGCCGAAGCGGTCGCGCAGCGGGTTGGTCAGCATGCCGGCGCGGGTGGTCGCGCCCACCAGGGTGAACGGCGGCAGGTCGAGCTTGATCGAGCGGGCGGCCGGGCCTTCGCCGATCATGATGTCGATCTGGTAATCCTCCATCGCCGGGTAGAGGATCTCCTCGACCACCGAGGACAGGCGATGGATTTCGTCGATGAACAGCACGTCGCCCGGCTCGAGGTTGGTCAGCAGCGCGGCGAGATCGCCCGGGCGCTCGAGCACCGGGCCGGAGGTCTGCTTGAGGCTCACGCCCATCTCGTTGGCGATGATGTGCGCGAGCGTGGTCTTGCCCAGCCCCGGCGGGCCGAAGATCAGGACGTGATCGAGCGGCTCGCCGCGATTGCGCGCCGCGGGCACGAAGATTTCCATCTGCTCGACCACCGCCGGCTGGCCGATGTAGTCGGCGAGCCGACGCGGGCGCAGCGCCCGCTCGAGGGCTTCCTCGTCGGGGCGATGTTCGGAGCTGACGAAGCGGGCGTCTTCCATTCCCTCACTCATGGCTTACTTGACCGTCTGCCGCAGGGCCAGGCGTATCAGCGATTCGGCGTTGTCCGCACCTTCCTTCTCGGCCCGGGTGATCATGCGATTGGCCTCGGCCGGCTTGTAGCCCAGCGCCTCGAGTGCGCTCAGGGCCTCGTCGCGCGGGCTGTCGACGGGCAACTCGCCGCCGGCCACCGCCGGCGCGCCCCCGCCCGGCTGCTTGTCGAGCCGGTCGCGCATCTCGATGATCAGCCGTTCGGCCGTCTTCTTGCCAATGCCCGGCACCTTGGTCAGCGCGGTGACATCGTCGCTCATCACGCAGTCGCGGAACTGCGCCTCGGACATGCCCGAGAGCACCGCGACGGCCATGCGCGGACCGATGCCCGAGACCTTGATCAGGGCACGAAACAGGTCGCGCTCGCGGACCGTGGCAAAGCCGTAGAGCAGCTGGGCGTCCTCGCGCACCACCAGGTGGGTGTGCAGGACGACGTCGTCCTGTCCCTGGGTGGCAAAGAACGTCGACATGGGCGCCTCGACCTCGTAGCCGATGCCGTGCACGTCCACGAGCAGGAACGGCGGCTTGCGGGCGAGCACCCGTCCGGCCAAACGACCAATCATTTCCTTCCTCCAGCCTTGCCCGCCGCGCGGGCCATGAGTGTCGCGGCGTCCATGTCGCGCCAGCCGCGCGAGTCGCTGCGACGGCGGTAGCGGCGCTGGGACGCCTCGCGCAGGATCTCGCGCGCCTCGCTGTTCGGCCCGCTGCCGGCCACCGCCGAGAAGGCGTTGCTACGGTAGCAGTGACACAGGGCCACGGCTGCCGCGTCCGCGCCGTCGGCCGAGGGCAACTCGTCCAGGCCGGCCAACCGCTGGATCATGTGCGCCACCTGGGCCTTGTCGGCCCGGCCGCTGCCGACCACGGCCTGCTTGACCGTCGCCGGCATGTATTCCTCGACCGCCAGCCCGTGACGCACCACGGCCGCCAGCGCCGCGCCACGCGCCTGGGCGAGCTTGAGCGAGGACGACTCGCTGCGGTACATGAAGATCTGCTCGATGGCGCACTCGGTCGGCTCGTGGGTCTCGATCCATTCGGAGACCACATCGAAAACGCCGCCCATGCGGGCGGCAAAGTCACCGTGAGACTGCAGGGAATGGCTCGACAGCTCGAGGCAACGGGCCCGCCCGCCGGCGAACTCGATTACCGCCAGCCCGAGCACGCGCGAGCCGGGGTCGATGCCGAGCACCCGCCGCGTGGAGCGATTCCCTGCCGGCGACTCAGGCATAGGCCGCTTCCGGGATCTCGCCGTTGTGGTAGACCTCCTGCACGTCGTCCAAGTCCTCAAGCATGTCGATCAGCTTGACCACCTTCTCGGCGTTCTCGCCCTCGACCGGCGCGCTGGTCGAGGCCCGCATGGTGACCTCGCTCTCCTCGGGGGGGAGGCCGGCGTCGATCATGGCCTGCTTGACGTCGCTGTACGTCTCCGGCGTGGTGGTGACCTCGATCGCGTTGTCGTCGAACACCTCGATGTCCTCGGCACCGGCCTCCATCGCCGCCTCCATGACCGGATCCTCGTCGCTGCCCGGCGGGTAGTAGAGCACGCCGAGTCGGGAGAACAGGAAGGAGACCGAGCCGTCGGTGCCGAGGTTGCCGCCGTTCTTCGAGAAGGCGTGGCGCACATCGGCCACCGTGCGGGTGTTGTTGTCGGTCATGCCGGTCACGTAGACGGCCACGCCGCCCGGGCCGTAGCCCTCGAAGGTGACCTCGACGAAATCCTGCCCTTCCAAGTCACCGGCGCCGCGTTTGGCGGCACGCTCGATGGTGTCCTTGGGCATGTTTGCGCCCAGGGCCTTGTCCCAGGCCAGGCGCAGGCGCGGGTTGGCCGAGGGGTCGGCGTTGCCACCGGTGCGCGCCGCGACCGTGATCTCACGGATGATCTTGGTCCAGAGCTTGCCGCGCTTCTTGTCCTGCGCGGCCTTGCGATGCTTGATGTTCGCCCACTTGCTGTGACCGGCCATTCTCCACCTTTGCTGTTACTGGCCGGACCCGCCGGAAAACCCCGCACGAGTCCAGCTCACCAGTTGACTGACACGATGCCGGGGATTCTATCACTGCCCGCCGGCATGCCGAGGAACCCGCAGGCCAGGAGGCAGTTGCAAAAAGGCGGACGCGCCAGGAACTCTCGCCACGACCGGAGGACACAGAACCAGCGAGCGAATACCCCGCTCGCGGCTCGGCAAGATGCCGGGACATCCACGAACAACCTGAAAAGGTGTTGTTATGAAACTCGAAGCCAAAACCATCGCTACCCTGATCAGCAGCACGGCATTGGCAACGATGATCGGCATGGGCAGCGCCCATGCCCAAAGCTCGGGCCAAGACGGCGCCGCCGACCCGGCGCAGCCGCAAGGCGACATCCAAGGTGATGCGCAGGGCGGTGTCCAAGGCGGCGCGCAAGGTGGCGGCGCTGGTGTCGGTGCCGAGGGCGGCGTCCAAGGCGGCGCGCAAGCCGGCGACCAGGAAGGCACGCAAGGCAGTGTCGGGGGCGGTGCCCGGGGGGGCGCTGGGGGTGGCGCTGACGGCACAGCCCCGCCACCGACTGCCGGCGACGAGGACGACGAAGAGGAGAACGGCGGCATCGGCATGTAACCCACCGCCCGGAGGCGGCACGCTCGCCCCCAAAGCAAGGACAAAACGCCCGGCCGGTCGCCGGGCGTTTTTGTTTGCGGCGACGTAGAGGAAGCCGAGGAACATGGCGCCACCCGTCGAGCCCTCGGCCTGCCCCTCCCTCAACAGAACGACGTGTCAGGAACTCTCACTACGCTCGACGGCCAAATCACGACTGGGCGATGCATTCGCCCGTTGATCGGCAACACGTCGATCATCCCGTTAATGCAAAGGGAGGACGTCTTATGAAATTCGAAGCGAAAACGATTGCGACCCTTGTGAGTAGCACGGCACTGGCGATGGCCATCGGCATGGGATCCGCGCACGCCGAAGGCACCGACATGCAATCTCACGAATCAGGGGACGGCCCGACCATGCCCGAACACCCCGAAGGCAAGGGTGCAGCGCCCAGCACTGGCATGGGCGGGGCGCTTCGGGACGAAGACGTGCAAGGTCACGACACCTCAAAGCCTGCCGGGGTTGACGGGGAACAATCTGATCAGCCTGAGGACAAGGGCGATGGAAGCATGGGCCACGATGACGCGGGAACGAATGGCGGGGGCATGTAACCCGCACCGAGCTGAGTCAGGCCACCTCGCCTGACGGTCGCTTGAGAATGCCCGGCCTCCTCGCCGGGCGTTTTTTTACATCACGCCTTGGCATCGGCCGAACGCCACCAGAGCAGCCACAACCCCAGCGCGGTGGCATACAGGCAGGCCATTCCGACTGCCAGGGCGACCAGCGAATCCGCCAACCACGCCACCATCACCCCGGACACCAACCCGGCGAAGGCCATCTGCGTCGCCCCTTGCAACGCCGAGGCCAGGCCGCGCTGGGCGGGCCAGTAGTCCAGCGCGGTGATGTTGAGCGCCGGCATGGTGGTCGCCATGCCCATCACGTAGAGCGTGATCGGCGTGACCGTCAGCCAGACGCCGTGGGTCACGTCCGGCGGCTGCGCCCAGGCCTGGATCAGGTTGTAGATCACGGCCAACCCGGTCAACGCAAGACCGAGCGCCATGGTGGCGGTCATGCTCAATCGCCCGGCGAGCCAACGGGTCAGCCGGCTACCCAGGATCAGCCCGGCGACCAGCGGCACGAAGAATTTCCAGAAATCGGTCTCGGACTGGCCGAGATGATCGATCAGGATCACCGGGGCGGCGGCGACGTACAGGAACATGCCGCCGAACAGCAGCGCGAACACCACGATCAGCTGCATGTAGCGTGGATGGGACAGCGCCCGGGCATAGCTCTTGAAGACAAAGCGCGCGGCGAACGACTGGCGCGCCTCGGGGGCGACGGTTTCCGGCAGCAGCCGCCAGATCGCGATCACCAGCAATAGCGAGAACCCCAGCAGAAACCAGAACACCGAGCGCCAGCCGAACCATTCGTGCAACCAGCCGCCGATAATGGGCGCGGCGGCCGGGGCGGCGGCAAAAATCAGCATCACGTTGGCCATCACCCGCTGGGCGTCGGCACCGGCGAACAGGTCGCGCACCAGTGCCCGGCCGATCACCACGCCCGCCCCGGCCGCCAGTCCCTGCCCGATCCGGGCGGCGATCAACTGGCCGATGCTCTGCGAGAGCGCGGCGAAGATGGTCATCAGCGCATAGGCCAGCAGGGCGAGCAGGATCACACGCTTGCGGCCGAAGCTGTCGGACGCCGGCCCGTAGAACAGCATCATCGAACCGAAGCCGAGCAGGTAGAGCGATAGGGTCTGCTGGATGGCCGCCTGCCCCACGCCGAACTCGCCGGCAATGGCGTGGAAGGACGGCAGGTAGGCATCGACGGTGAACGGCGCGAGCATCAACAGCCCGGCGATCACCAGGATCAGGACGACGGCGCGACGCCCGCTCGGGGCGTCACCGGCATCACGGGATGGGTCTTCGCCCGACGCGTTCACGCCGGACCGATCACGCCGGCACCGCGTCGCGCATACCGGAGTGGTAGCGCAGGAAGCTCTTGAGTTGCTGGTGACCGTGCTGGGTGAGGATAGACTCGGGGTGGAACTGCACGCCCTCAATCGCGTACTCGCGGTGACGGAACCCCATCACCTCGTCGACCGAACCGTCCTCGTTCTGTGTCCAGGCGGTGACCTCGAGCACCTCGGGGATGCTGTCGCGGGCGACCACCAGCGAGTGGTAGCGCGTCGCCTCGAAGGGGTTGGGCAGGCCTTCGAAGACGCCCTCGCCCGTGTGGTAGACCGGCGAGACCTTCCCGTGCATCACCTCGCGGGCCCGCACCACCTTGCCGCCGAACACCTGGCCGATCGCCTGGTGCCCGAGGCAGACCCCCAGAATGGGCAGCTTGCCGGCGAAGTGACGGATCACCTCGAGCGAGATGCCGGCCTGGTCGGGATCGCAGGGCCCCGGGGAGACCACGATGTGGGTCGGTCCGCGCGCCTCGATCTCCTCGATGGTGACCTGGTCGTTGCGCGCCACCCAGACCTCTTCACCCAGCTCGCCCAGGTACTGGACCAGGTTGTAGGTAAACGAATCGTAGTTGTCGAGCATCAGGACCACTTTGGCGCATCCTATTGATTTATAAGGGTTTTTAAAGCAAGCAATTTTCGTGCCTTAGAAGTTTATGAGTCCCGTTGGTCAAAAAAATTGCTCGCAAGCCGTTCATACGGGCGTTTAGCGCGTGACTCACAGTCCAATAGTACATCGGAACACCAATGTCCCGCACACCTGCACGAACCACACGACTCCCGACTGTTCGCCGGGAGGGACGACGCATCATGACAATGTAAAAACAACGTCTTGATCGTCCCAAGCAACGGCTTCGAGGGGCATTGCGGACAACCGGAACGCTCACGTAAACTTTGGACTAAAGCCCCCGGCAGTAAGCCTCACTTCATGAATCCAAGTGAAGCCGAACCCTGGGGCTTTTTATCGTGAGGCGAAGCGCGCGGGCGCAGCGGCGTCACACCAACGATCGTATTCTCTGCTCGCCAAGCTCAATGAGCTCATCGATAGACAGCGGGGAGCCAGCTTGCCTGACGCGCCGACTTTCCTCCCCAGCCTCCTCAAGCAGCTCTATCAGCAACGCTGCAATATCCTTAGCTTTAGAAGCGCCCCACCAACCAACCAGAGCGGCACGCAGCTCCCTCTCAGGATCGCCTCTACTCGAAACAGAGAACAGGAGCCGGACCAAAATTCGCAACCTTTCATCGAAGCTGGCGAACAACAGCCGGTCTGGCGCATCCCCGGCACCATTCACCCTCTGAACCATGTCACTGAGGTGCGTCAGATCCCAGGCTGCGTTACGAACGCCATCGATCGCCTTGTCCCTGTTAGGCGAGTGAAGTTGCTTGAAAAGCCCTTTTCGGGGCGGGGAGCGTGGGGCGAAGTAAATCGAGGCGAGCAAAGCCGCTGGTCCAGCGATCATGAAATCATCGCGCATCCAAGTCAGCAAAGCGCGCATGCGCTCCAAATTTGAGGCATCTGACAGCTCAAGCTCAGCAATCTTCAGCGCTGCAATGTAGTTCCGTCGCCAGCGGCGCAGAGGAAAGGCTAGATCGTGAGAACTAGGGGAGCTACTCAGCTCCACCGCATCAAGCGCATCCCTGTCTCCAAAAACAAGATCCAGCCATTGGTAGGGATTTGCGTTATCCGCTTCTCGGAATCTAGCCAGCTCGGCGTTGGCAGCGGCGTTGCCTTGATTGTGTGCAAGCTCATGAAACGCGATCGATGGCTCGATCTGAATATCCAAGAAGTGACAAAAGGCCTTTATTCCCGCGACCTTCCTCAGCATAGGGCCCATTGGCTGACCTGCCGCGATCTGGGCCATCCGAGACACGATATTCCTATCGGGGAGGAGAATGGTCTGCACGCCCTCCATCACATGCTGATATATGAAGGCGTCAGGACAGCAAAGCCCAGAAGCAGGCGGAAAATAGCCCGGAACGAACACCCTTTCCGCCTCTAACATTGCCCCGAGAGCGCTCAGCTCCCTGTAGGGGAAGCCTGGTGGCAGCTCGATGGCTCGTTCTTCATGGCCCAGCTGAAACTCATCCGGGCCAAAAACGAGAACAACACGATTTGGGCTACTAGGTCGTGCAAACACACCGCACACTCAAAGCTCTAACGCCTGGCATAGCTTCCACTCAACCGCTGCCGCCAAAGCCTATTAAGGTCAAACCTAAGCGAGAGCCCCGCCGTTGACTGCACTGATTCACCTTGCATGCACCCTCTGCGCTCTAAAGACCATGCTGCCGTGCGTATTCATACAAACGCCTAAACCGATGATCCTCTCGCAAGCTTGGACTGGCCCCTTCGATGGCGATCAAACACGCCCCAAGCTTCCGGGCTCCCCAAGGCTGATCAACAATGATCCTGTCGAGAAATGACAGAGCGGCCTCTGGAAACCGAGAGGCCAAACCCGACTTCTCCAAGTCCCGCACCACGAACTCAGGATGCTCAACCCGACTGAGCCAGGAATCCACCTCGGCCCTTGCTGCCGGGAATTCTCCAGACGAAGCCACGCAAAGTCGCGAAAACGACTCGGCTATGTTGCTCGAGGCCAACTCTCGGGATTTCGGCCAAACCTTCTGAAGGAAAGGCAAAACTCTATTTCGCCAGTATTCTTCGCTCTGGTCACCTGCTCCAACGAGCGCTTGCGCCAACGCTTTCGCGACATCCTCCAACCCCTCTTGAGGCAAGCATCCAATGGCGTCCCGCAACTCCTTGTCGGAGTAGCCCTCCACCGAACCCAAAGCAACATAAGTAAGAAACGTTGCAAACTGCCTCTTATGCTCACCCAATTCCTCAAAGTGAGTGGCGGTCAGCAATAGCTGCTCCTTAAACTCGATGACAAGGGGGAGGTATAACCGCGGTGACCAAAGAA
The DNA here is from genome assembly GCF_023555375.1 of Guyparkeria hydrothermalis. Lineage (GTDB taxonomy): Bacteria > Pseudomonadota > Gammaproteobacteria > Halothiobacillales > Halothiobacillaceae > Guyparkeria > Guyparkeria hydrothermalis. The sequence continues at coordinate 247,598 of NZ_JAJSEE010000002.1, read as the reverse complement.
AACCTTCCCATGCCGCCCTTGCTTCAGCGACGTCATGGCCCCAATCGAAGAGGGGCAACAGGGAAGACCTAGTCCAATCACGATCTACTCGGTACAGAGCGATCAAACGTGAAGCTAAAAGAACCCGCCCATGACGATATCTATCCACACGATCATCACAGACCTGGCTAAACATCGCCCTTAGCTCATCAGGCAGCCCGTCGCCGTCTTTGGGGCTTCTCCTGAACCAGTAGGCCAGCAAAGCCTGAACCACATGGCCAATAGGATGGTTGATCGCATCCATGACAGGGGAGCTAGACATCTCACCATCAATGCGAATACCACTATCTGCGTCGAGGGGAAGGTCCAGTATTCGCTGACCCACGCCAATCAAGGTTTGCTCATGTCTCTCGGTTGACTCCGCAGCCACCTTGATCCAATTAGTGATGCTGCGAGCATTCTCCTGCAATACGAAGTCAGGCATTGTCAACACGAACGGGGCGGCATAACGCCACGATCTTTTTACCTGAACCGGACCGCTGCTCCACGCCTGGAAGGCCTCACGCCAGCGAACTAGTGGCCAAACATCTTCTTCGGCCAAATCGCACAGCGCCAAGAAGCTGCGGCAAAAATGCTTGCGGCATTTCCTCCACCAATCATCCTCATGAAGCGGATGATCGGTTTGCGGCTTTTCCTTCAGCCAAGCAGCAAGCTCGTCCCGATTTCGCGGGGCGATATCGACAACACGGTTTGCATCGAAATCTGGGTCACCGGTTCCGCTCATCCAATGAAGAAATTCTTCTCTTTGATGCGGTGACATCTGCAATTCAGGATATTCGTCCTGCAAACAGGACAAGCGGACAGCAGACTCCTCACCTAGCCTCGCGCCACCCTCCTGTAGCTTGGCCAGACGCAACCAGACCGCGCGATCCACTAAAGCCTGCCAGTCTCCAGAATTTAGGTCCGGCGAATACATCCGTCTTGGTGGGCCACCAAGTATCAAACGTTCAAGCCTAAGCTGAACGTCAGGGGCCAAATCCGCACCTTGGAGCACAAGGAGCCGCATGGTTTCCCTATGCGTGTGGGGGGACCAAAACCACCACGCACCATCGGACGCTAGCCAATCGACCCAGTTCTCTAGGGGAGCACCCTCTCCACCTTGACTCAGTGCGAACAAAGCCAAGCGCTTAAACACAGGGTAAGGCAAGTCGAACCAACCTTGAGCGACAGCTTTGGCCCGCCCAGGTGACGCCTTACAAGCAGACAACCACGCATCGCGAAGCAGCTCGATCAAAACCACCCAGTCGCGGAAACGGCGATTTTGCCAATGAGGGGCTATGGACGGCATGTCCAAAACCGAGCTATCTGAGTCCTCGTCAGCGCCACCTAACTCGCGCTGCAGGTCCAGGGCATCGCGTAGAAGTTGTTGAAAATCTTCCAGGAGCAAGGGCAGGACGGATCCCCAAGCTCCACTCTCTGGCTGAAGCAGATCAGACGCCACGTGATCTGCTGCCAAGCTCAACTCCCAGTTCACCAAATGCGTGAGCTCAACATCCTCGCCGCCATCTTCGTCACGCCCCCCTAACCGAAAAGGCTTCCGCAACTTCACTTTTGGTTCGAGAAGTCGACGAAGCTCCAACCTGAGTGAGGCTGCAAGCCCCTCGCGCTCCAATCGCTCGTTCCATGTAAAAAGATCAAAATTGTGTCGCGGAGATTTCACTCTCCCTCCAAGAAACAACCGCCACAATGCCTGCATTCCTGGCCTTGGGATGGCCTTCGGCGCTCCTGTTCGGATCGCCTCCAACTCGGAGGTTTTTTTATCCCTTTCCAAGCGAGCAAGCTGATTGAGCCTCTCTTCTATTAGCCACAAAAGTCGCTCGTGCACTTGTCCGCCTCGACGAGCCAACCAAAGAATCAGCTCCGGCTCATCAAGGTAACGAGTCAACCAGCGGGCCATATGAAACATGACCGCATCCCATTGGGCGCCATCGTCACCAGCTGAAACTAGAGCCATCCAAGTAGACTTTTGGTATGGCGTGGGGCGAGAAACCAAACTAAAACTGAGCCTTTCGTCCTTCTCGGGAGCGGGAGAGACACCAAAGTGGCGTAGATCGTCATGCCGGTAACAGTCAGAAGAAAACACTGTTAGCCAGTCAAATGGTGGGACCGGATCGAAGTCCGCGAAACGCTTTGCCGGCAGGCCTGACTTATCGGATATTGCCCACAACATCCGACCTACAAAATTGTCCTGATGCGAGCTTGACGAGGGGTGGGTCAGAGCCAGATCCGTCACGATGCGCTCTTTGCCAAAAGTGCCATCCCGGTATGTATCGGCCCACGCCCTCAGCGTGTCGTGCAATGCGGAGTGATCTGTACTCCCAGTTGGCAGTTCATAAAGTACGGGAACGACACCTTTTGCCACCCACTCGTTCGCCGCATCATCCGTACCCTCTGGCTCACTAGCTCCAAACGCGTAAGCCTGTGGGGTGGCCTCCCCTAACATACGGTCGGCAGCTAACGCGTCCATCATGTAGCGCAGCACCGGGTCATCAATGCTGTAACCAACGAAACAAACAACGTAGTTGCGGAACAACTCGCTTACGAAGCGAGCGGCCCACCTCTCTGTCAAATAGGCCAGCCCAAAATCACCGCTCGTGAGCACTAACTTGTGCAGCGCTGTCTCACTCTCTTCGTCCGGCAACCGGCCATGCAGATAAACCACACCATCCCAACGGCTATTTTTGGGAATGGGAAGCATCGGGGCCATATATTTATCGAACGCGCCCACCTCCTCGCCAGCGTGCTCGAAAAGGCGATCAAAATTTGTAGTGACAAGCCGAAGGGCCCCATCGCGAGAGCGCCCCAGACGCAACAGCGCCGCGTGAGTATCAAGCGCCCCATCGCGATCCAGATCGGGCTGAAGAATCTTTGCTAGCGCCTTACGCAGATCAAGACGCTGCCCCGGAAGGCGCCTTTCCAACTGATCGAGCACTACATCGTATTGATGATGCTCAAATGGTTTCTGTTCGGCCGGCTCTAGTGTGGTGCCCAAGCGTTCATAGAGACCATCAACCAACCCCTGAAAGCCTGGCAGGCCTGCGGGGTAAGAGACACCAGCTCCACAAAAGAACACCACACGACCTTCTTCGTGGGCTTCGAGAAGCAAGTCCGGTACATCTGGCCCATTTGGAACAAACTGCATTGGAGTGACGAGTGCTGGGGAGGGAAAGGGAATGCCTTGCAGAAGGCCGCATTACTAGGCCTGTTGGACCGAAGACACAGCGTCGCCCTACACAAGCCCCGAGTCAATGCACACGGAGTGAAGCGCCCCCAGCAATCACAGATCTGCGTGACCAAATTGAAGAACTCAAATTGGCCCTTTCACGGCAGCTATACGGAAAGTTTGATACCCGAACTTCTCAGCTCTCTGAAAGCACGCCGCAACGCGGCCTGCAGCGAAGGTGTGAGTCAGAAACGGCGCTCAGCCGCTTAACTCACAGCCTGACTCACAATCTGACTCACAATGGGATTGGATTGCCACGAACACGCATAGACATGCACGGACACTGTTATAAGCTAAACAACTGAATTGTTACGCTTTTTGAACACCAGTGAACACGCTTGGACGCAATGATTGATGATCGAGCATCAGCACCATGGCGGTTGCGACTCCGTGATCTGCGTGGCCGACGCATCGGGCGGCCGGGCAAGCCTGGCTTGCGTGTGCATCGATGGCTGGGACGGGCCAGTATAGCCGAGCGGGCCAGAGAAGCGCGCCCAGCGGCCGTCACCTTGACTCAGTGGTATTTCTCGACCGTGATGTGGCCCGGTTCACGACGGCGATGGCGACGCAGACCGCGTTCCTTGAGCACCTGCTGGACCGCCTCGATCATGTCCGAGTTCCCGCAGAGCATGACGTGGGCGTCCTCCGCGCGCAGCTCGAGTCCCACCCGTTTCTCGATCTCGCCGGACGCCAGGCCCGCCGGTATCCGCTCGTGCAGGGCGCCCGGGTGGTCCTCGCGGGTGACCACGGGCACGAACGCGAATCGATCCCCGTGGCGCGACTGCAACTGCCGGATGGTCTCGCCGTAAGCGAGATCCGAGGCGCGACGCACCGAATGGCACAGCACTACCCGCTCGGCACGCGCCCAGGGGGCGTCGGTCTTGAGGATCGACAGGAATGGACCCAGCGCGGTCCCGGTGGCGAACAGCCACAGATACCGGTGCTCGGGCGTGCGCTCCATGGTCATCGTGCCGGTGACCGTGGTGTTGACGAACAGGGTGTCGCCGGGGACCAGGCGGGCCAGCCTGGGTGACAGCGGCCCCTCGGGCACGACGTTGAAATAGATCTCGTGAGGCGTCTCGGTGGGCGCATTGACCAGCGAGTAGGGACGCGCGACGCGTTCGCCGTCGATATCGAGCCCCACCCGGACGAACTGTCCCGCCTTGAATGCCGGTAACGGCGCGTCAAAACGCAGGGAATAGAGTCCATCGTTCCAGCGGACGGTCTCGGCGACCGTCACCTCAAGCCATTCGCCCATCGGTTACCTCGTCTGGATTGGTGATGCCGGTTGCCTCCAGCATGACTTGGTGATGCCTGCTGTTTCCAGCATGACATGGTCGGCAAGCACTCAGCCCCCCGCGCGTCGACGGGCCCGTTGCCGCGCCCGCCGCTGATAGAGCGTGATGATCAACAGCGCCGACAGGATCAGGCCGATACCGAGCTGCTTGACCGGTCCCGGCGTCTCGCCCAGCACCAGCCAGGCACTCAATACGCCGATGCCGGGCACCAGCAGCGCCCCGAAACCGGCGATCCAGGTCGGCAGGTGGTGCAGGGAGTAGACCCAGAGCAACCAGCCGATCGCGCCGGCCAGCACGACGTTATAGAACAGGGCCCAGAGAAAATTCGGCGTCGGGTCGACGGCGAAGGGCTCGGCCCAGAGCGCGATCGCCAGCAGCAACAGCCCGCCGTAGAGCATCTGCCAGGCCGTCAGGCTCAGCAGGTCGGGCTGGTAGCGGTGGTAGTAGCGCTTTTGCCAGATCGCGCCCAGCGCCCAGCCAAACCCCGAGGCGAAGGCCAGCAGCACCGCCGCCGGCATCAGGCCCGCCTCCCAGGGCGAGATCAGCAGCACCAGTCCCGGCAGGGCCAGGCCGATCGCGAGCAACTGCACCCGCGTGATCCGTTCGTCGAGGGCGAAATGCGCCATCAGGGTCAGCCACAGCGGCATCATGAAGACGATCACCGCGGTCTCGCCCGCCCCGCCACCGGACTGGAGCGCCCACATCATGAAACCGACGAAGCCGGCGGTCTGGAACAGGCCGATCGGCAAGGCATAGAACAGCGGCGGCGGGCGCAGTCGCTTGCCGGCGAGCGGCAGGATCGCGATCAGCAGCAGGGCCGGCAGCACGGTGCGCAGCGCGGCGAACCACGCCGCCGAGACGTCCACCAGCACGGCCTTCATCACCACCCAGTTGTATCCCCAGAAAAAGCCCAGCAGGAGCAAGGCGAGCAGCGGCAGCAGCGCGATCGGCGCGTGCCGTGGGATGTCGCGGTCCTCGACGGGACCCGGGGTTGGTTCGCTCATTGACACACCGGCGGCGTTCGGAAAGGCCGCGATCTTAGCAGGCCCACGGCCGGCGCTCGCCGCCGATTCATACCCGAGTTCGGAACTCAGGCAAGCAACGAGCGTCTTCACTAAGGTGAAAGCGGGTCATCGAAACCGATGGCCGTCATGAATCGGTCGGCTCGAGGTGCGCCGACCCCGCCCAAACCCACGGCAATCGCGCCGAACGGGCGGACAACCAAGGAGGTCGCATCATGCTTTCCTGGGCACTGATCTTTCTTATCGTGGGGATCGTCGCCGGCGTACTCGGCCTGAGCGGCATTGCGGGTGCGGCGACCCAGATCGCCTGGATCCTGTTCGTCGTCGGCCTGATCCTGGCCATCGTGTTCTTCCTGATGGGTCGACGGCCGCCGGTCTGACCATCCCAACCCGTACGGCACAAAAAAAACCCCGGCAACGCCGGGGTTTCGTCGTTTCGGTGGGGCACGGCAGCCGTCAGATCCGCCCGTACACCTCGCCGCCCTGCTCGACGAACTCGATCGACTTCTCCTTCATGCCCTGACGGAGCGCCTCCTCCTCGTCGACGCCCAGCTTGTCGGCGTACTCGCGCACCTCCTGGGTGATCTTCATCGAGCAGAAGTGCGGGCCGCACATGGAACAGAAGTGCGCCACCTGGTGCGCGTCCTTCGGCAAGGTCGCGTCGTGGTATTCACGCGCCCGCTCCGGATCGAGCGACAGGTGGTACTGGTCAAGCCAGCGGAACTCGAAGCGCGCCTTGGACAGGGCGTTGTCGCGCACCTGCGCGCCCGGGAAGCCCTTGGCGAGATCCGAGGCGTGGGCAGCGATCTTGTAGGTGATCACGCCCTCGCGCACGTCGTCCTTGTTGGGCAGGCCGAGGTGCTCCTTCGGCGTGACGTAGCAGAGCATCGCCGTGCCGTACCAGCCGATGTTCGCCGCGCCGATGCCGCTGGTGATGTGGTCGTAGGCCGGCGCGATGTCGGTGACCAGCGGCCCGAGGGTGTAGAACGGCGCCTCGAAGCAGTCCTCGAGCTCCTTGTCCATGTTCTCCTTGACCATGTGCAGCGGCACGTGGCCCGGGCCCTCGATCATCACCTGCACATCGTGCTTCCAGGCGATCTGGGTCAGCTCGCCCAGGGTCTTCAACTCGGCGAACTGGGCCTCGTCGTTGGCATCCGCCAGGCAGCCCGGGCGCAGGCCGTCGCCCAGCGAGAAGGACACGTCGTAGGCCTTCATGATCTCGCAGATCTCGTTGAAGTGCGTGTAGAGGAACGACTCCTCGTGGTGGGCGAGGCACCACTTGGCCATGATCGAGCCGCCACGCGAGACGATCCCCGTGACGCGCTCGGCGGTCATCGGCACGTAGGCCAGACGCACGCCGGCGTGGATGGTGAAGTAATCGACGCCCTGCTCGGCCTGCTCGATCAGGGTGTCGCGGTAGATTTCCCAGGTCAGGTCCTCGGCCTTGCCGTCGACCTTCTCCAGCGCCTGGTAGAGCGGCACGGTGCCGATCGGCACCGGCGAGTTGCGCAGGATCCACTCGCGGGTCTCGTGGATGTGCTTGCCGGTGGACAGGTCCATGATGGTGTCGCCACCCCAGCGGATGCCCCAGACCATCTTCTCGACTTCCTCGGCGATGCCGGAGGTGACCGCCGAATTGCCGAGATTGCCGTTGATCTTGGTGCGGAAGTTCCGGCCGATGATCATCGGCTCGATTTCCGGGTGGTTAATGTTCGCCGGGATGATGGCGCGACCGCGGGCGATCTCGTCGCGGACGAACTCGGGCGTGACCTCGTCGGGGATCGACGCGCCGAAGGATTCGCCCTTGTGCTGGCGCAGCAGCGCCTTGTAGCGCGGATCGGCACGCATCTCCTGGAGACGGTTGTTCTCGCGGATCGCGACGTATTCCATCTCGGGGGTGATGATCCCCTGACGGGCGTAGTGCATCTGGGTGACATTGGCACCCGCCTTGGCGCGGCGCGGCGGGCGGATGTGCGAAAAGCGCAGGTTCTCGGTCTTCTCGTCGGTCAGACGCTCCTGGCCGAAACGCGAGGTCGGGCCGTCGAGCTGCTCGGTGTCACCGCGTTCCTCGATCCACACCTGGCGCAGCGGCGAAAGCCCCTTGAGCAGGTCGATCTCGACGTCCGGGTCGGTGTACGGACCGGAGGTGTCGTAGACCGGGATCGGCGGGTTGGAGACGATGCCGGAGTCGTTCTGCGTCGCCGTCTGCGAGATCTCGCGGTAGGGGACGCGAAGGTCCGGTCGCGAGCCGACCGAGTAGCGCTTGTGGCTGGCCGGGAACGGGGCGATGACCGTCTCGGAGAGTTTGGCCGTCTTCTGCAGGAAATCGCTGGGGATTGCGCTCATGGGTATGCCACCTGTGTTGCACGTTGGGGCATGCACGACGAGCGCCGACTGGACACGGAGGGTTTCTCGGTTGTGCCAGACAGACTTCCCTACGCCGATGCAAGCCGGATCAGGTTCCAAGGGTGTGTCTCAGCCGCCTGACCGACCATTCTCGGTCGGGCGGCACCCCTAGTCTGTGGATGGGCAGCCACCGAACTCTCGCCCGGGCAGCCACCGCTATGGTCGGGACGCTACCCCAGCGGCCAGCAAATAACAAGTTCCCGGCCGGCTTTCAGTCACTTAGCAGAATGCCTCGGCGGCCCCATCAACCGCGGGAAGTTGCCGGGGCAGTGGAAAACCCGTAAATTACCGCGCACTCAATTTCCCCGAAAACCAGAGCCGAATTCATGCCCACCGACATCGAACTGGCCCGCTTCAACATGGTCGAGCAACAGATCCGCCCCTGGGACGTGCTCGACAAGCGCGTTCTGGAGGTGTTCTTCAACGTCCCGCGCGAGCGCTTCGTCCCGGATGCCGAGCGGGTGCACGCCTTTGCCGACGTGGCCGTGCCGATCGGCCACGGGCAGACCATGCTGGCGCCGGTGGTCGAGGGCCGCATCCTGCAGTACCTGCAGGTCCAGCCCGGTGAGCGTGTGCTCGAGATAGGCACCGGCACCGGCTTCTTCACCGCGTGCCTGGCCTCGCTGGGCAACAGCGTGCGCTCGGTGGACATCTTCCCGGACTTCACCGAGCGCGCCGGCGGCCTGCTCTCCGAGCTGGGCTTCGAGCGCGTCGTGCTCGAGACCGGTGATGCCCACGATGGCTGGGCCGCCGACGAGCGCTTCGACGTGATCGTCTTTACCGGCGCGCGCACCGAGATGCCGGAGGCAAGCTTCCGGCAGCTGAACATCGGCGGCCGCCTGCTCGCGATCACCGGCACCGGTCCGATCCAGACGGTGTCCATGGTCACCCGGGAGTCGGAGACCCAGTTCCGCACCGATTCCCTGTTCGAGACCCGCACCGGTTACCTGATCGGCGCCGAGCCCAAGCCGACCTTCTCGCTTTGACGCGCCCCTGACGGCCATCGGGCCAACGCATCCACAGGTAACGGCCCCGGTCTCTCAACCGGGGCCGTTCTGCGCTAAGCTCCCAGCCAAGAACCGCGAGCGTCGACCGCCCCCGGGTGGAGTCGGCCGCCACGGTATCGCTTGCCGGCGTATCCGCCGCTGGGGTATCGTGCCAATAGTTAGCAGGCTAACAAGTTACGCACCCAATCGTTCGAGGTATCACCGCCATGCCAGTCCGTCGCCTCAACTCCGCCCCCGGCCGGGGCGGCCCTCGCGGCCTTGCCCGACCGTTCCGTCGCGCCGCCCTGTCGGCCGCCATCGGCATGGGCCTGTCGCTGGCGAGCGGGCCGGCACTCGCCGAAGATCTCCTCGATATCTACGCCCTGGCCGAGCAGAACGACCAACAGCTGCGCGCCGCGGAACAGCAGCGCCTCTCGGTCGAGCAGAACATCCCGATCGAGCGCGCGGATCTGCTGCCACAGGTCGGGGCAACGGCAGGGGTCAATTACGGCCGCACGGACACCACCATCGGCGAGCCCGCCCAGGGTCCGGACAGCAGTGACGGCGTAAGCGGCGACCTGTTCCTGCGCCTCGACCAGACGATCTTCAACCGCACTGACCAGCTCGAAGTGGGGCGCGCGGAGCTGGAGGCCCGCCAGGCCGCCGTCGACTACGAACAGGCACGCCAGGACCTGATCCTGCGCACCGGACAGGCCTATTTCCGGGTCCTCAATGCCGACGCGCAACTGCAGCTGGCCCAGGCCAATCGCACCGCCCTCAAGCGCCAACTCGAACGCGCCCAGCGCCAGTACGAGGTGGGCCTGGTCGCCGTGACCGACGTGGCCGACGCCCAGTCGGAATACGACCAGGCCAACGCGCAGATCATCGCCGCCCGCAATGAGCTCAACAACGCCGAGGCGGCGCTGGCCACCATTATCGGCCGCACGGTCACCGACCTCGACGACATCCGCACCAACCTCGACGTGGCCGCCCCGCAACCGGCCGATCCCGAGCAGTGGATCGAGCTGGCGCTGGCCCAGAACCTCGGTCTGCAGAGCGCGACCATCGGTACGCGCATCGCGCAGCAGGCGGTCGACATCAACCGGTCGGCCCGCGCGCCCACGGTCGGCCTGAACGCCCAGTACGGCTACGACAACAGCTACCAGGGTGGCGGCTTGGCCGGGCAGGACCGCCGGGGCTCGCTCAACGGGAGCGTCGGCGTTCAGGTGGAACTGCCGATCTACACCGGCGGGCGGATCAATTCGCGTTCGCGCAAGGCGGCCTTCGACTACCAGCGCAGCCAGTTCGATCTGGACGGCCAGCGACGCCAGGTCCGCCAGCAGACCTCCGACAGCTTCCGCGGCGTGCAGACCTCGATCAGCGAGATCACCGCCTTCCGCCAGGCCGTCGAGTCCGCGCGCACCAGCCTGGTCGCCACCGAGGCGGGCTACGGCGTGGGCACGCGCACCATCGTCGACGTGCTCAACGCCGAGTTGCGCGTCTTCCAGGCCATGGCCGACTACCTGGACGCCCGCTACAACTACCTCACCAACCTGCTGCAGCTGAAGGCCGACACCGGCCAGTTGACCGTCGCCGACCTGGAAGCCATCAACCGCCAGCTCACCGACCAGGAAACCAACGCCCTGATCGCCCCGCTGATGGGACAGGGCGATGACGAGGCCGGCGCAAGCACCGCGGACACCGAGATGATGCAGCGCGTGCTCGAGCGCGCCCGCCAGACGGTGAACGGCGAGAACTGATCTCGTCCGACCGGCTGCCAGCGGCGAGGCCGGCAGATCAATCCAGCCAGCGCGCGAGCCGATCGACCAGGCGTTGAGCCGCGCCGCGGTGCTCGGCGATCACGTCACGCGCCCGCGCACCAACCGCCGCCCAGGATTCGGGGCGATCGAAACACTCGATCACGGCACGGCCCAGCGCCTCGCTGTCGGCCACCTGCCGGCTGGCGTCCCGTTCGTCGAGCGCGGCGAAGACCTGGCGGAAGTTTTCCACCGCCGGCCCATGCAACACCGCGCGGCCCACGGCCGCCGGCTCGATCGGGTTGTGTCCGCCGATCGGCACCAACGACCCGCCCATGAAGACCACCGGCACCTCGGCAAACAACCCCGCCAGCAGACCCGCGCGATCGACGATCTCCACCGTGCATTCCTCCCGCGGCGGCCGGCCGGGCGACCAGGTTTCCACCGAAAAGCCCTGTCCCTCGACCAACCGCGTTACCTCGCCCGCCCGCTCGGGATGGCGCGGCACCAGGATCAAGCGGGCATCGGGATACCGCTGCCGCACCGCCTGGTGGGCCGCAAGCACCTGCGCTTCCTCGTTCGGATGGGTGCTCGCCGCCAGCCAGGTGTGCTCGCGTCCCGAGGGAACGGCAGGAATGGCAGCGGCCACCGGCAGGTCGAACTTGAGATTGCCGCAATCCTCGACCCGCCCGGCGCCCAGGGCCAGGAAGCGCTCCCGATCGGCAGGAGATTGCGCGCAGATCAACTCGACGCCGCCCAGCACGTCGCGCAGCAGCGCTCCCCCCCAGCGGGCGTAGCGTCGATAGGAGCGATCGGACAGGCGGGCATTGGCGATGACCAACGGCACGTGGGCGTGTCCCGCCTCGCGCACCAGATTCGGCCAGAGCTCGGTTTCCATCACGACCAGCAGGCGGGGGCGCAGGCGCGCCAACACGCGTCGCTGAGCGAATGCGAAATCGAAGGGCGCGTAGAAATGGGGCAGGTCGAGGGCGCGTGCGGCCTCGGCGCCGGTCTCGGTGGTGGTGCTGATCACGACCGGGAGATCCGGCCAACGCGCGCGCACCGCCCGGATCAGCATGGCCGCGGCGCGCACCTCGCCCAGTGACACCGCGTGCAGCCACAGGGCATCCCGGGGCAGACCGTCCCGCAGGCGCCCGAACTGCTCGAACAAGCGGCCGTGACCGGGACGAGCCCGGCGATGACGCCGCCAGGCGTCCCACACCAGCCACGGACTGAGTAGCCCGAGCAGCAACGGGTAGTGCCAGCGCCTCATGCCCCCTCACCCCGCCCACGGGGACGATCATGCAAGGGGACGCAAAGCGGTGAGACGATCGGGCAGGCGACGCGCTTCAAGTGCATGGGGCCATTATCGCTTAGAATGCGGCCCCATGAGTGCCCCTCTCCCACCACGGATTCGCGCGACGCGCTTGCTGTTGTCCCTGATTCCCCGGCTGATCGCCGCCTTGCCGCAGCGTGCCCGGCTTGCCCTCGGCCGCGGGCTGGGCTGGCTGATGGCACGCGCGCTGAAAAAGCGCCGGCGGATCATGCAGGCGAATCTCACGGTCGCCTTCCCCGACTGGACCGCGGGCGCACGGGACGATCTGATCGATGAACACTTCGCTCGGCTCGGGGCGGGGATCTGCGAGGGATTCTGGGGCTGGTTCGGCAACCTCGACCGCGTGCCCGACTACCGGGTTATCGGCCTCGAACACCTCGAGGCGGCTCGCGCGGCCGGGCAGGGCGTGATCCTCAACGCCGCGCACGTGACCGACATGGAGCTGGGCGTGTACTTCGTCTCGCGACACGCCCCCGTCCACGCCGTCTACCGGCCCAACAACAACCGCGCGATCGACAGCCTGATCAACCTGGGGCGGGAAAAGCACCTGGCCGGACTGATCCACCGCGAGGACACCCGCGCCATGGTCCGGGCCCTGCGCGCCGGGGAGGTGCTGTGGACCGCGCCGGACCAGAACTACCACGGCAAGACCAGCGCCTTCATCCCCTTCTTCGGCCTGCCGGCGGCCACCAACACCGCCATGCCGATACTCGCCCGCATGGGCCGGGCCGTGATCCTGCCCTACCACGTCCGCCGTTTCGGCAACCGCTACGAACTGGCGATCGAGTCGCCGATCTCGGGACTACCCAGCGGTGACGACGTCGCCGACACACAACGCCTAGTCGAACGCCTGGAGGCGGAAATCCGTCGTCACCCCGCCATGTATCTCTGGGGGCACCGCCGGTTCAAGACGTTGCCCGAGGGCTATCCGCCGCTCTACTGACCCGCGTGAATCAGTGCCAGTGACGGGCCACCCACGGGGTGGGCCGCATCCACTTCCACTTGCCTTTCCATTCGCCCCGAATCGCCTCGTCCGGCTTGGGATGGCCGTGGAAGACCACGATCTTGGCATCCTTGGGCTCTCTCGGTGCGATGAATGGCGCGAGCAGACGATGAGGCATGCAGTGCTTCTTGAAGCTCACGCACCATTCCGCCGGCCAGTACACCATGTCGTAGCCCGACTCGTGCAGCGTCTCGGTCAAGTAGATCTGCTCGTTGCGACGCTCGGCCATGACCTTCTCGGGATCGGCGTTGTAGCGGTCCAGCACCCAGGAAAGGTCGCCGATCTTGAACCGGTAAACCGAGGAATTCCCCACCACCCGGTCCGGGTGCGTCCAGTTATGGATGATGCAGAAATCACCGGGGTAGTCGAAAAACGGATCGAGCGAGTCCCGGATGACGATATCGAGATCCAGGAACAGCGCATCGCCTTCCATGCCGCCCAGGTCCGGCGTGAAGGTGCCGAGTTTCCGCCAGGCCTCATGCAGTCGATGGGGCGGCACGTTCACCTCGGGCAGCGGGTGGGTTTCCACCTCGTCGCGAATGCCCGAGGCATCATCGGTGAAGCAGGCAAACCGGAATGGCGGAGTGATGTTGCGGGCCACCATGCTGTAGAGGGTGTTCACGTCCTGGGCGCTGTAGGCATCACCCCATTTCATGCAGATCACGTTTTTCATCGGTTTCACTCTTGTTTTGTTGGCGGCTAGCGGTCCACCCGTTCATGAGTAAACAGGCCGGGGGCCAGGCCGATCGGGAAGCGCTGCTTCCGCCACCAAGGCCGGTTCAACTCTTTTTCGATGTCACTGAACCCGTTCACCAGCCGCGAGGATGGATGTGCCGCCACATAGGGCAGGATCACGTTCAACATCCAATCTCGCCTTACCAGAATCGATTGATTGGTCCAGTTGAGATACGGGGACGCGGTGACGAGATTGCCGCGCTCGGTGCGGCAAAAGACGTTCGGAAACGCCCGCTCCGGATCAGGCATGGCGTAGGCCGCGATACCCTGCAACCGCTGGGCCTTGCGTGGCCGCACCCAGCGACGAATCCTTGCAAGCCACGCCGCACGCGCCGAAACGGAAGGGAGCCTATCATCGAAGTAACGGCGAAATTTTCCCAGCGTGGCGAAGTCCTGACCCGGCGCAGCCAGACTACGAAAACGGAACACCGGGATGCCGAACCCCTCGGCATCGTGCAATGCCGCTGAGAGTTGCCGAACGGCCTCGGCATGGGATTCGATCAACGGGCAGTCGTTTTCCAGAAGCAGGACGTAATCGCAATCGATTTCCTCGAGGAGCGCCTTGACGCCCCCGAAAATGCCGATGTTGTTCGTCGTGCCACTCGCGGACAACCCGAACACCTCGGCCACGTCACGATCCTGGTCGCTTATTTCCTGGAACAGGATGCGAGCGTCATCAAATAGCGAAAACAGATCGCCGTCGGCATATGTCGCCAGGGTCTGAGACAGTGTGCGAGGCGCCTTCCAACTCAGCACGCCCAATCCAATCGTAATGCCCTGCGGCCCGTTCAACGCACCCATCACCTTACCGCCTCGTCGCCACACCCGCCCCTGGGGCGGCCAACCGTTCGTAGAGGGCAATGGTCTCACGTTGCATGGCGTCAAGTGTGAACGGCACTCGATCCGGTGCGCTCGGCGCACCCTGCCGATACCACCGATCCAGTGTCTCGACGGCTCGCCGGTGGTCACGGCAAGGAATACGCCCCTCGGGGTAGACGCGAGCCAGCTGCTCGCCGACGCCACCGTGGTCATAGCCGAGCACCGGTCGCCCCAGGGCCAGCGCCTCGGTGACGGTGCGACCGAACGATTCGGGCTTGGTGGTCAGGGAGAGCACCACATCGCTGATCGCCATGACCTCGCGCAGATCGCGGCGCGGGCCGAGCCAGGTGATGTCGCCCCCCAGCCCCTGCTCCTCGATGGCGCCCTGGACACGGCGCCAGTAGTCCTGCCGACGCGGATGCACGCCGCCGACCAGCAGGGCATGAACGGGGACGCCGCGCGCCTTGAGGCCGGCGACGATCTCGACCAGATCCAGCTGCCCCTTGATCTGGGTGATGCGCCCCGGCAGCGTGAGGATCCATCGATCCGCCAGCTGCGGGTGTTCTTCGAAGAAGCGCTCGCGCCAGGCGGCATCCGGTCGAAAGGCGGGATGGTAGTCGGCCGGGTCGACGCCTCGGTAGATGCGCACGATGCGCTCGGGGTCGACCTTCGGGTAATTGGTGCGGATGTAGTCGACGATGCTGTCGGAGACGGCGATCACGCGCTCGCCCTTGGTCATCACCGCGCTGTACCACCCGGGCGAATAGGCGCCGTGGACGGTGGTGACCAGATGCGGGCGGGACGTTCGCGGCATTCCCTTCCAGGCAAGCCAGCCGATCCAGGCGGGCAGACGCGAACGCAGGTGCAGGATGTCGACCTGCTCGTCGCGCAGCAGGCGACGCACCGTGGGGATATAGCGCAGGGTGGACAGGGACTTGCGCCCCACCGGCATGGCGACATGCTCGCCGCCCAGTGCCTCGAGTTCCTCGACCAGCCGCCCGCCCTCGGAGATCACGATCGCCCGGTGACCGGCGCGCACTAGGGCCGCGGCAATCTCGAGCGTGCCGCGCTCCACCCCGCCGCCCTCGAGGGCGGGCAGCATCTGCACCACGGTCAGTCGTCGCGGGCTGGTGGGCGGGTTGGCTGTTGTCACCGGCTGATCTCCTCGATCGGCTTGCCGACACGAAGCCGGCGCAAAGGGTGGTCTGGGAATCTTGCGAGGCTATCATGCCCCCATGCCGACATATCCCGACACCGTCAACGAGATCTGGGCCGTGACCACCGGCGAGGCGGGCATGGCCAACCAGGCCCGCGGCCTGGCCGAGGCCGTCGCCGAGCGCACCGGCTGGCCGGTGGTGCAGAAGACCATCGGCATGCCGCGACCCTGGCGCTGGCTGCCGATGCACTGGGTGCCCGATCCGCTGGGCAAGCTCTCGCCCGACTCGGATCGACTCGCCCCGCCCTGGCCGCGCGTGCTGATCACCTGCGGGCGGCGAAGTGCGGCCGTCTCGATCGCCATTCGCCACGCCAGTGGCGGTCGCTGCTTTACCGTGCACGTTCAGGACCCGCTGATCCCGCCACGCTACTTCGATCTGGTGGTGCCGCCGCGCCACGACGGACTGACCGGGCCGAACGTCCTGCCGACGCGCGGGGCGATCCACCATGTCACTCAAGCCAAGCTCGATCAGGCCGCCGAGCGGTTCCGCGCCGGGTTCGAGGCGCTGCCGCGTCCGTGGATCGGCGTACTGCTCGGCGGCTCGAACCGCACCATGACCCTGACGCCGGAGAAGACCCGACGCATCGGCGAGCAGCTGGCACAGGCCGCCCGCGACAGTGGCGGATCGATTATCGTCACGCCGTCGCGACGCACCGGGGAGGAGAACACGCAGGTATTGGCAGAGACCATCGCGGGCGTGCCGCATCAGCTGTGGCGTGGCGAGGGACCCAACCCGTATTTCGGCATTCTCGCCCTGGCCGACTATCTGGTGGTCAGCGGCGATTCCGCCTCGATGGTGTCCGAGGCCGCCTCGACCGGCAAACCGCTGTACGTGATCGACTTCGGCCGTTACTCGAAGCGCCTGGCGCGCTTCCACCGCGAGCTGCGCGAGGAGGGGGTGACGCGCCCCTTCGACGGCCGACTCGCTCGCTGGGATTACGACCCGGTGGACGATACCCGGCAGGTCGCCGACATCATCGGCGACCGGGTGACGGGCGCGGCATAGCTCGCACCACGCCGGAAGGGATCAGTCGATCAGCTTGTAAACCGCGCTGCAGTAGATGCAGCGGGCCTCGTCGCCCTGGTGCTCGAGATGGATGTAGACCCGCGGGTGCGAGTTCCAGACGGCCTCTTCCTCGCGCGGGCAGTAGACCGGCAGGTCGGCCTGGGTCACCTCGATCACCCGGTCGGCGTTCGGAGTCTTGAAGTCCTGCGGATGGGATGCGGTATCCGGGTTCATGCGCGTGCCTCCACGTAGTCGATCCAGTTGTCCGCCAGCGGGGGATAGCGTCCCTCGACCAGGTCGAAATAGGTGCTCTGCAGGCGCTCGGTGATCGGACCGCGTACGCCGCTGCCGATCGGCCGGTCGTCGACCTCGCGGATCGGCGTGACCTCGGCGGCGGTGCCGGTGAAGAAGGCCTCGTCGGCGATGTAGACCTCGTCGCGGGTGATGCGCTTTTCCACCACCGGGATGCCGAACTGGTCGGCCAGTGCGATGATGGTCCGGCGGGTGATGCCGTCGAGCGCCGCGGTCAGGTCCGGGGTGTAGAGCACGCCGTCACGAACGATGAAGATGTTCTCGCCCGAGCCCTCGGCGACGAAGCCCTGGGTGTCGAGCAGCATCGCCTCGTCGTAACCGGCGGCCGTGGCCTCGCGCAACGCAAGCATGGAGTTCATGTAGGCGCCGTTGGCCTTGGCCTTGCACATGGTGACGTTGACGTGGTGGCGAGAATAGCTAGAGGTGCGGATGCGGATGCCCTTCTCGATGTTCTCCGCGCCGAGGTAGGCGCCCCAGTGCCAGGCGGCGACCATGACGTGCACCTTGAGGTTGTCGGCGCGCAGGCCCATGCCCTCGGAGCCGTAGAAGGCCATCGGGCGGATGTAGGCGCTCTCGAGACCGTTCTCCCGCACGACCTGACGCTGCACCTCGTTGAGGTGGCTCTCGGTGTAGGGCAGCTTCATGCCGAGGATCTTGGCCGAGTTGTGCAGCCGACGGGTGTGGTCCTCGAGGCGGAAGATCGCGGTGCCCTGGTCGGTCTTGTAGGCCCGCACGCCCTCGAACACGCCCATGCCGTAGTGCAGGGTGTGGGTGAGCACGTGGGTCTTGGCCTCGCGCCATTCGACCATCTCGCCGTCCAGCCAGATCAGGCCATCGCGATCTTCCATCGACATTGCTTTATGCCTCGCAGAGCAGTGAACCGGTGTCGCGCGGCGCCGACCGACAGGTCAGCGAGCACGACCGCGCGCAAACCCGCGAGTTTACCACCCCGGGCGGGATTCCGGCAGGGGCGTCAGTGGGCCAGCTCGACGCGGTCGCGCCCGCCCTCCTTGGCGTGGTAGAGCGCGGCATCCGCGCGAGCGAGCAGCGTGTTGGCGGTATCGCCCTCGCGCATCTGGGCCACCCCGAGGCTCACGGTGCCGCCCGGCCCCAGCTCGGAGGCCGAATTGCCGCGGTAGGCCTCACGGATGCGCTCGGCGATCACGGTCGCCTGGGCCAGCGCCTGCCCCGGCAGCAGGATGACGAACTCCTCGCCGCCGTAACGGAAACACAGATCGCCCTCGCGCACGTTCGCCTGCATCACCCGCGCAAGGCACCGTAACGCATCGTCGCCGGCCAGATGGCCGTAGCGGTCGTTGTAGTCCTTGAAACGGTCGGTATCGAGCACGATCAGGCTCAGCGGTGCGCCGGTGCGCAGGCTCGCCGCGATCGCAAGATCCAGGCGCCGATCGAGCGCCCGCCGGTTGTAGAGCCCGGTCAACCCGTCCTGCTCGCTCAGGAACCGGTAGCGATCACGCTCGCGCGCCAGCGTGGTCTCCTCGCGCTGCTTGTGACGGATGCGGTTGCCCAGCGCAAAGGCCAACAATAGCGCCTCGGCCAGCGAGCCGACCGGCAGGGCGACCATCAGCCAGCCGGCGTAGGGCAACCAGCCCAACAGCATGGCCAGGTACAGCAAGACCGCCAACGCGAATACCGACCAGCCCAGCAGCAGGTAACCGGCCGGGCCGAAACCGCGGCGCATCGCGCGCAGCGCCGCCCAGACGATCACCACCACGGTGGCGACCGCGTAGGTCGCCACGATGGCGAACGAGAGCACGCCCGCCAGCCAGATCGAGGCCGGCATCGACAGCAGCGCCACCCCCATGACGCCGACCAGGGCGCGGTCGACGCGTCGATCGTCTCGCTGGGTGCGCAGGAAACGACGCACGAACCAGATGCCCGACAACGCCATCAGGGCGACGGCCAACTGGGCACGCGCGGCTGGCGGCACCGCCAGGGCCGCCTCGGGCAACCAGGGGGTCAGGATGTTGTAGCGCAGGGCAATATAGAGCACGGTCGCCGACAGAAACGCGGCGTAGCCGAGGTAGGTGCGCTCGCGCACCGCCAGCATGAGAAACAGGCTGTAGGCGGCCATGCCCAGCATGGCACCGAGATAGACACCGAACAGGGTGTAGCGCACCAGCGTGTTGGCCCGTTCCTCCTCCAGCGACCCGAGGGTCAGGCGCAGCGCGGCCGGGCCGTCGGCCCGCAGGCGGATCAGGAACTCGCGCTCACCACTGAATCGCGGCAGCAGCCGCCCGGGGTGGCCCGGCATGTCGAGCAGCCCACCGATCTCGGCCGCCTCGCGCACTTCCCGCCATTCGCTCGCCGCCGTCCCGGGCAGGGCCGTGGGATCACGCAGGAACACGCGCACATCGCGGAAGTAGGGCCAGCGCACCGAAAGCCACCGCATCTCGCCCTCGGCCGAGTCGTCCAGGGCCGGTCCGTCGAGCCGCAGGCGCAGCCAGAGCCAGCCTTGGCGGGGCCCCAGATTGAGTGCGGGCGATTCGACGACGCGGTAGTCGAGCGCCAGGGCCTCGGCAGGCGAGAGGCGTTCGTGGCTGGTGGCCCACTGGGCCCCGGAGAGGAGATCGACCTCGGCCTGCGCGAGCGGGGCGCACAGCCACAGGAGGGCGGCAAGCGCCACACGCGGCAAGACGCCGCCGCGCCCCTGCTCGCGGCCATCCGCCCCAATCCGCTCCGCGGTATCGCAGCCCACCATGCGCCATCCCCGCAACAGGCCAATCGCTGGCCGAGCCTTGGCTGCCGACACGCCCAAGTGTTACGGCAGGCCCGTCAAGGACCCCGTGCCGTGCCCACGACGCGTTGAGCGGCATGGCATCCGTGCAGAGGATCCTTTATATGGCTCACTGTATTCCGAGTCTAGCGCTTGGGCAATGTCCAAATCGCGCAGTTATCCGTCGCTACGACGCGGCGCGGTGGTCTCGATCCCCGCCTCTTCGAGCTGGCGGCGCAGGGCGTTGATTTCCTTGCCCGGCAGGGGGCCGAGGACCACGCGGTGGTAGCGCGCCCCGGACACGTCGACGGGCACGATGCGGCTCTCCACCCCGAGCAGGGCGAGTTCGGCCTTGCGCGCCTCGGCGTCACGCGCCTTGCTGAACGAGCCGGCCTGCACCAGGTAACGTGCATCCGGTGCCAGCTCGGCCTTCTCGTCGTCGGCCGGGGCGTCGTCCGACGGGGAGTCGGTCGGCTCGCTGGGCCGCGGCGGTTGATTGCCCTCTTCGGGCAGGAGGGTATAGAACTGGAACTCGGGCGAAACCGGCTGTTTCTCCGGCGGCTTTTCCACGCTGCGGGTGTCGGTCTGCCCGCCAGGTTGCGCGGTGGGCTGGCTGTTCTTCTCGGCCGTGAGCCGGGCGAGCAACACCACCAGACCCACCAGCAGCACCAGCGCGATCAGCAGTGCCCACTTCGCGCCGCGGTTGCCACCCGATGAGCGGGGTCGATTGACCTTCTTGCGTGCCTTGCTGGCCATGGCGGCGATTACATCTCGTCCGGTGCGTTAACGCCCAGCAAACCCAGGCCGTTGGCCAGCACCTGGCGGGTAGCCAGCACGAGGTTCAGGCGGGCGTTGCGCAACGGCGCGTCGTCACCCAGCAAGAAGGCGTGCGCGTTGTAGTAGCTGTGGAAATCCTGGGCCAGGTCGCGCAGGTAGTGGACCAGCTGGTGCGGCTCGTGCGACTTGGCCGCCCGCTCGACCAGCGCCGGGTACTGCGACAGGCGCTTGAACAGGGCCTGCTCGTGCGACTCGGTCAGTCGCACATAGGCCTCGCGGCCGGCCGACGGCTCGTGGGCAAAGCCGCGCAGCGGCAGCTGGCGCAGCACCGAGGCCACCCGCGCGTGGGCGTACTGGATGTAGTAGAGCGGGTTCTCGTTGCTCTGGCTCTTGGCGAGATCCAGGTCGAAATCGAGGTGCTGGTTGGCCGCGCGCATCACGTAGAAGAAGCGCGCCGCGTCGTTGCCCACCTCCTCGCGCAGCTCGCGCAGGGTGACGAAACTGCCCGAGCGCGTCGACATCGGCACCCGCTCGCCGCCGCGATAGAGGATCGCGAACTGCACCAACGAGACCACCAGCCGATCGGCCGGCTTGCCCAGCGCGGTCAGCGCGGCGCGTACCCGCGGGACGTAACCGTGGTGATCGGCCCCCCAGATGTCGATCACCTGGTCGAAGCCGCGATCGAACTTGTCGAGGTGGTAGGCGATGTCCGAGGCGAAATAGGTGGTCTGGCCGTTGTCGCGCCGGACCACGCGGTCCTTGTCGTCGCCGAAATCGGTCGAACGGAACCACAGCGCACCGTCACGCTCGTAGAGATGCCCCTCGGCCTCGAGCCGCTCGATCGCGCGCTCGACCAGCCCGCGATCGGCGAGGCTCTGCTCGGAGTACCAGTTGTCGTAGGTGACGCCGAACTCGGCCAGGTCCGCCCGGATGTCGGAGAGGATGGCATCAAGCGCCGCGCGGAAGACGATCTGGTAGTCGGTCTCGCCCAGCAGCTCGCGCATGCGCCGGATCAGCGCATCGATGTGGCGCTCCTTGTCGCCGACCGGGGCATCCTCCGGCAGATCGGCGAACACCTTGGCCGACTCCACCACCAGACGGTTACCGTGCTCGTCGGCCAGCGCCCGGGCGATGTCGAGGATGTAACCCTCCGAGCGGTAGCCGTTCGAGGGGAACTGGATGGCCTCGCCCTGGGCCTCGAGGTAGCGCAGCCAGACGCTGACCGCCAGGATGTGCATCTGCCGACCGGCGTCGTTGACGTAGTACTCGCGCTCGACGTCCGCGCCGACCGCCTCGAGCAGGTTGGCCACTACCGAGCCATAGGCCGCCCCCCGGCCGTGACCGACGTGCAGCGGCCCGGTCGGATTGGCCGATACGAATTCCACCTGCACCCGCTGCCCGGCCGCGGCATCCGAGCGACCGAAGCGCTCGCCTTCCTCGAGGATGCGATCGATCAGGGCGAACGCGGCACCGGCCTCGACGAAGAAGTTCATGAAGCCCGGGCCGGCGATCTCGACACGCTCGACGCCCGGCTCGTCGGCGAAGCCCGCGACGATGCGCTCGGCGATTGCCCGCGGCGACTGCTTCATCGGTTTGGCCAGCTGCATGGCGAGGTTGCTGGCAAAATCCCCGTGGGCCGGGTCCTTCGGCACGGTCAACACCGGGTTGACCGACACCTCGGCGGGCAGGTCACCCTCGGCGACCAGTTGCTGGCAGATGGCCTGGAGACGTTGTTCGATTACGGCCTTCACGGACGGGATAACCCCTTAGCGCTGAAAACAAGACACGGGCACCGCGGACGGTGCCGGGAAAGAACGCGACAGTTTAGCGGCAAGCGCGGCCCCAACCAACCGCGGCAGTCAGACATGCCCGCGGGCACCTGCTAAAGTTCCTGCCGACGTTTTGAGCCTTTACTGAGAGAAACCATCGACATGGCAGCCTTGCACGAGGACGACTTTCCCGAACCGGTCGGCGCGGACGAAAAGCGCGTCGAAACCATCGCCGGCGCGGTCAAGACCATCCTGGCCGAGTTGGGCGAGGACACCGCGCGCGAGGGGCTGGCCGACACGCCCACGCGCGTCGCCAAGGCCCTCCTCTACCTGACGCAGGGGCTCGATCAACGCGTCGAGTCCGCCATCGGCAACGCCCTGTTCGCGTCGGACAACGACGAGATGGTGGTGGTGCGCAACATCGAGTTCCACAGCCTCTGCGAGCACCACATGCTGCCCATCATCGGCCACGTCGACATCGGCTACATCCCGCAGGGCCGCGTGCTGGGGCTGTCGAAACTCGCCCGTATCGTCGATCTGTTTGCCCGCCGCCTGCAGATCCAGGAAAACATGACCCAGCAGATCGCCGAGGCCGTCGAGCAGGCCACCGGGGCCGCCGGCGTCGCCGTCCAGATGCGGGCCGCGCACATGTGCATGGCGATGCGCGGGGTCGAGAAGGTCGAGTCCGAGACGATCACCTCACGCATGACCGGCCAGTTCCGCGAGAGCGCGGCCACCCGCAACGAATTCCTGCAACTCGTCTCCCGAGGCTGATGCCGTGACCTCCCGCCCCCAGACCGTCCTGATCACCGGGGTGACCCGCCGGGTAGGCGCCCACCTCGCCGAGCACCTGCTCGCCGCCGGCCACCGGGTCATCGGCAGCTACCGCCACGAGACCGACGCCTTGCGCGCGCTCATCGACCAGGGCCTGATCGCCCTGGAGCTCGATCTCCTCGAGCGCGACCGGCTGGCCGCGTTCGCCGGGCAGGTGGCAGAGAAAACGGACCGGCTCGACCTGATCGTGCACAACGCCTCGATCTGGCACCGCGACGAGGACGTGGCCGCCCAACCGGAACTGGCCACGGCGATGTACACCGTGCACGTGACCAGCCCGATCGAACTCACCGAGCACCTGCAGCGCGCCCTGCCCGCCCGGAAGCGCGACGACGGCCACGCCGACCGGCAGGTGGTGTTCATGACCGACGCGCACATCGACGAGGGCGAGCCCGACCACATCCACTACATCGCCTCCAAGGCGGCCATCCAGAGCTCGGTCCGCTCGCTCGCACTGCGCTACGCCCCGCACACGCGAGTCAATGCCATCGCCCCGGGCCTGTTGATGTTCCATCCGGAAGACGACACCGACTACCGCCGCCAGCGTCTCGCCCGGCGCCTGCTCCCCTTCGAACCGGGCCCGGGGGTGGTGGCCGAGACCATCGACTACCTGATGGCCTGCCCGCTGATCAACCAGGCGGTAATCCGGCTGGACACGGGGCGGCGTTGGGAGAACTGAGGGCTGGGGCTGGGGCTGGGGCTGGGGCTGGACGAAACCGTCGATTCCGCCTTTGAGCGCGTCAAGACTCGGCTGCGAGTCTGATCGTTGCCCCTTTGAGCCATCGCGGCTAAAGCCGCTCCTACGCGCCCTCTTCCGGCTTCGAGCTGTCAGCTTCCAGCTTTTATCAAGCCCACAACCGCCGACGCACCAGGGCCACGGCCAGGTAGTAGGCGGCGACGGCGAAGCCGGCGAGCACGGCCAGGTGGGCGAGCAGGTGCTCGACCGGCTCGCCGACGATCAGCGGACGGATCACCTCGATCGCGTGGGTCAGCGGCAGCACCAGCACGGCGGTCTGCATCCACTCGGGCAGGGTCTCGATGGGGAAGAACACCCCCGAGAGCATGAACATCGGGGTGACTACCAGCACGAAGTAGTAATTGAAGAAATCGTAGTTGTCGGCGATAGCGGTCATGATGATCGCCGGTCCGGCGAACGCCAGCCCCAGCAGGAACACCACCGGCAGCGCCCACAGCGCCATCCAGCCGCCGGGCACCGCCCCCAGCAGGGTGGCGACGATCAGGATCGCCACGGCGCTCAACAGGCCCTTGAAGGCCGCCCAGATCGTCTCGCCCAGGATGATGTCGTCGATATCGAGCGGCGTGGCCATGATCGCGTCGAAGGTCTTCTGCGGCACCATCCGCGTGTACACGGAATACATGCCCTCGAAGCTGACCGAGATCATCGCCGAGGAGGCCACGATCCCCGAGGCGAGGAAGACCAGATACGGCAACCCGCCGATATCGCCCACCAGCGCGCCCAGCCCGATGCCCAACCCCAGCAGGTAGATCACCGGCTCGCCGAAGTTGAGCACGATCGCCGGCCCAAGCAGCTTGCGCCAGACGAGGAAGTTGCGCGCGAACACGGAAAACGCGGCCAGGCGCGCGCGGGGGATTTGCCAGATCGAACGCTTCATAAAGATCGGCACCTCATTCGCGCAGCTCCCGGCCGGTCAGATGCAGAAACACGTCCTCCAGGCCGGCTCGACGGTGGATCACGGTCAGGCCGTCTGGCTGGCCGAGGAAGTCGAGTATCGGTGCCGGCGCGCTGGTGTAGACATAGACCGCCGTTCCATGGCGCTCGACGCGCAACGCCATGGAGGTGAGGGTCGCGAACACGCCGTCGCTGACCGTCCCGCGCAGTTCGATCACGTCCGGCTCGACGTGCCGCCGGATCAACTCGCCCGGCGTGCCTTGATCGAGTATCCGACCGTGATCCATCACCACCAGCTCGTCGCAGAGCCGCTCGGCCTCTTCCATGTAGTGGGTCGTCAGCACCAGGGTCACGCCCCGGGCGCGCAGTTCGGCCAGGCGGCCCCAGATGACGTGGCGTACCTGCGGGTCGAGCCCCGAGGTGGGCTCGTCGAGGATGACCACCTCCGGGTCATTGACCAGGGCCCGGGCGATGGTCAGGCGGCGCTGCATGCCCCCACTCAACTGATCGACGCGGGCATCGGCCTTGTGGGTCAGGTTGGCGAACTCGAGCAGTGCGTCGACCCGATCGGCCACCTGTGACCGCGACAGGCCGAAAAAGCGCGCGTACATGAACAGGTTCTCGCGCACCGTGAAGTCCGGGTCGAGGTTGTCGCCCTGGGGCACCAGCCCCACCCGACCACGAATGGCACGCGCCTCGGCCGGCAACTGGTGCCCGAGCACCGAGAGCTCGCCGGCATCGAAATCGGCAAGCCCCATCAGCATCTTGAGGGTGGTGGTCTTGCCGGCCCCGTTGGGTCCCAGAAAGCCGAAACAGCGTCCGGCCGGGATGTCGAAATCGACCGCATCGACGGCGCGCAGCTTGCCGAAGCACTTGACCAGTCCGCGCGCGCGCACCACCGGCTGGCTCGTCGATTGGCGATGGACGGATGGCGACTCGGGGACGCTCACGGGTGACACCTCGATCGGGAAGGGCCCGGATAATGGTCGACGGGGGCGGGGTTTGCAAGGGAACCTCTGCACGAATGCCATGCCACTCTGGCTTGGCAAGTCGTTCGTGACCAAGGCGCGTCGTCGCCGGCGTGCCGGTGGCCAGTTCAGTCCTCGCCGTCGCCGACCTCCTCGTCCTCGATCGGCATGGCCACCCCGGCGATTAGGACGAACCGGCCTTCGTCGTCCCGGATGGGGGTCAGCGTGGTGTGCCAGGTTCCCCGACCGGCCGGGAGATCGAGCGTTTCGTGGTAGCGGATCGCCCGCCCTGCCTCCAGGCAAGCTCGATACTGCCGGGTAACGTGGGCCGCGGCCTCGGGGCTGAGGATGTCTCCCGGAAACGCCCCGGCCAGCTGGTCGCGCAACAGGCCGGTCGCCCGCTCGTGGGCGGGGTTGTTGGTCAGGTAACGGAACGAGCCGTCGGGTTCGACGGCCACCAGGAAGATCGCTTCCTCGACCCCCTCGACGATCGAACGGTACAGCCGTTCGCTTTCCGCCAGCCGCTCCTCGAGCGCGACGGTCTCGCGCGAGTCGATCAACGCGCCGACGACACGCTCCGGACGCCCTTCGGCATCACGCAACAGGCGTGCGTGATCGGTCACCCACAACGCCGAGCCATTTGGCCGCAGCAAGCGATAGCGACTGCGCTTGCGGTCGTTCTCCCAGCGGGTGAAGTCCCCTTCCTCGAGCGCCCGCGCCCGATCCTCGGGGTGCAGGGTCTGCTCCCACCAGTCCGGCCCGTCGATCAGGGCATCCGGGGTGTAACCGAGGATCTCGCGAATATTGGCGCTGACGTACTCGAGCCGATCGGGACGGTCGGTGCGGAAGGTGTAGATAACCGCTGGACTCGCGGCGAGAAAGGCATCGAGGCGATCGCGCTCCGCTTGAGCCACCGCGGCGGCGCGGCGCTCGCGATCCACGTCGTGGAAGAACCACCACAGCCGGGCCGGGCGGCCCGATTCGTCGGCGATCGGGACGACCTGTACACGGAACCAGCCCGGACCACCCTGCAACGCCGGCAACCGAAGGGCGCCGTTCCAGCGCTCGCCGCGCGCAATCGCCCGTTCGAATGCCTCGAGTTGCAGGCCCTCGAGCCCCCGGGCACTCCAACCCCTCCCCTCGGACGAGGCGCCCGGGCCGAAGGTCCGGCGAAAAGCGTCGTTGGCCAGCAACGACCGCCCCTGCATGTCGGTGAGTTCCAGCGGCTGGGGGCTGAGCTCGAACAGCGCGTCGCGCTCGGCCTCGGCCCGATCGATCACCACCATCCAGCGGGTGCGCTGCCAGCGCGACAGCAGCCAGAGGCCCAGTGACGTCAGCAGAAACGCGACGGCGACGGCGGCAAGCAACGAGGCCAGGCGCGCCTGCATCGCCGCGTAAAGGTCGGTGACCGGCTCGACGGCCACGAGTTGGGCCGGCGAACGGCTTTCCTGGGTCAGGATCGGTACGGGACGCGAGACGGCCAGCCACTGCTCCTCGCCGGCGGCAAACCGCCAACGAGACGGTGGCTCGCCGTCGAGCCGACGAAGGGCGGCGGCCAATCCGGCGTTGTCGACCTTGGGCCCATCGACGTAGAACTCGCCGCTGCCGACCGGGGCAATGTGCCGGCGCTCGCGCATCTCCGCCCAGATGTTCGCCTCGGCGATCTCGGCCGGCAACAACAGGGTGGCGCGCGCGCCGAGGCTTTCCTCGAGGTAATTGTCGACCGGCTTGATGCCGGTGCCCACTTCCACCGTGCCGATCACGCGATCCGACCCGCCGGGCGACCCGCCCGGGTTGGGCGCCCACACCGGCTCGACCGCCCGGAAACCGGAGAACACGCGACCGACCTCGAAGCCCATCGCTCCGCGGCCGCTACGGTAGACCTCGGCCAGCAAGGGGCGGAGCGAGGCCAGCTCGTCACCGAAACGCTCGGGGGCATGCACCCGCAGGAAGCTGACCGCCTCGGGACCGAGATGGAACTGCATGACGCGGTCCTGGCCGTGGATCAGCTCGGAGGCGATGGGCGTGACCGCTCGGGCCAGCTTGCGGCGCAGGCGGGCCGCCCCCTCGCCGCCACCGGCCCCGCCTTCGAGCTCGACCATGGCGCGTGCCTGTGAGAGCAGTTCGCGCACGCGTTCGTCCAGGGCGAGAATCCGGGCGATGCGGGCCAGTTCGGCCTGGCGACTCGACAGGGCGTAGTCCGCCGTGTCGAGCAACCGGTCGGCGCGCGCCTCCACCTCGGCCTCGAATTCGCGCTGCACGAGTAGCGTGCCGAGCACGCCCAGCAGCAACCACCCCAACAACACCAGCAGCCAGACGACACGAAGCCCCGGTCGCCGGGTGTCGTCCGGCGGCCGGGGCACGTTGTCGTCCATGTGCGCGTGGCGTCCCATTGCGACGATTATCACGCATTTAGCGACTCTCGCCTACGCCTGTGGCGAGTTGACGGACACAAAAAACCCCGCCGGGTGGCGGGGTTGTCGTTTCGGCAGTGCCGGGCGGCTGCCCGGCGAAGATCAGCGGATCTTCTGCTTGAGGCTGCCGGACTCGTAACGCTTGTACATTTCTTCCAGAGAGATCGGACGGATCTTGGAAGCCATGCCGGCCGAACCGAAGGCCTCGAAGCGCGCCTTGCAGATGGCCTGCATGCCGGCGGTCGCTTCCTTGAGGAACTTGCGCGGGTCGAAGTTGGACCGGTTCTCGGCCAGGTGCTTGCGAACGGCACCGGTGGACGCCATGCGCAGGTCGGTGTCGATGTTGACCTTGCGGACACCGTGCTTGATGCCTTCGACGATCTCTTCAACCGGCACGCCGTAGGTCTGACCCATGTCGCCGCCGTAGTTGTTGATGATCTCCAGCCAGTCTTCCGGCACCGAGGAGGAACCGTGCATGACGAGGTGGGTGTCCGGGATCCGCTCGTGGATCTCCTTGACGCGGTCGATACGCAGGATTTGGCCGGTCGGCTTCTGCGTGAACTTGTAGGCGCCGTGGCTGGTGCCGATGGCGATCGCCAGGGCGTCGACGTCGGTCTGCTTGACGAACTGGGCCGCTTCTTCCGGATCAGTCAGCAGCATGTCCATGTCCAGCTTGCCTTCCGCGCCGTGGCCGTCTTCCTCGCCCATCTCGCCGGTTTCCAGCGAGCCGAGGCAGCCGAGCTCACCTTCGACGGACACACCGCCGGAGTGAGCCATCTCGACGACCTTGGCGGTAACGCCGGCGTTGTACTCGTAGTCGGACGGGGTCTTCATGTCCGGCAGCAGGGAGCCGTCCATCATGACCGAGGAGAAGCCCGACTGGATCGCACGCAGGCAGACGCCCGGATCCGAACCGTGGTCCTGGTGCATGACGATCGGGATGTGCGGGTACATCTCGGTGGCCGCCTCGACGAGGTGGCGCAGGAACGGCTCGCCCGCGTACTTGCGAGCACCGGCAGAGCCCTGCAGGATCACCGGGCTGTCGACTTCGTCGGCAGCCTGCATGATCGCGTGGATCTGCTCCATGTTGTTGACGTTGAACGCCGGCATGCCATAGCTGTTCTCAGCGGCATGGTCCAGCAGCTGGCGAAGCGAAATGAGCGCCATAGTGCCTCTCCTCAAGTTGAAACGTAGTTGCGAAACTGCACGGGCTTCCGGGCGATTCGACCCGAAAACCGAAAATTCGATCAGCGCGACAGCATACCCAGCGCACCGGGATATGCAAAATCGCGCCGGGACACGGCCTCCGCGCGTCAGTCGACGGAGATCACGTCCCCGACCCGAACGATCTTCATCGCGTTCGTGCCGCCCATCTGACCCATCAGGTCACCCTTGGTGATGATCACGAGGTCCCCCTCGTCGAGCTTCTCCATCTGTTGGAGGCTCTCGATCACCATCCGGTTGACCTCGGCGTGATCCGTCGAGGGCACCGGGAAGTGCACCGCCTGCACGCCACGGTAGAGACCGACGCGACGCGCGGTTTCCTCCGAGCGGGTGAAGGTGTAGATCGGGATGTCGGTGTCGACCCGGGACATCCACAGCGGGGTGGCCCCCGACTCGGACAGGGCGACGATCGCCGCGACCGAGAGGTGGTTGGCCGTGTAGATGGCGGAATACGCGATCGCCTGGTCGATGCGTTCGAAGGGCACGTCCAGCGGCGGCGCGCTCTTCTTGGCCTCGATCTGGTACTCGGCACGGTGGCAGACCCGCGACATGGTCTCGACCACGCGCACCGGGTATTTGCCCGCGGCGGTCTCGGCCGAGAGCATCACCGCATCGGTACCGTCGAGCACCGCGTTGGCCACGTCGAACACCTCGGCCCGGGTCGGGATCGGGTTGTCGATCATGGTCTCCATCATCTGGGTCGCAGTGATGACGGGGCGGTTGAGCTCCTTGGCCATCTTGATGAAGGCCTTCTGCACCGCGGGCAGCTCGGCATCGCCGATCTCCACACCCAGATCGCCGCGCGCGATCATGATCGCGTCACTGGCCTGGATGATCTCCCGGATGCAGTCGACCGCCTCGGCACGTTCGATCTTGGACACGATGTGCGCGCGGCAGCCGGCCTCCTGCAACAGGCGACGGGCCTCATGGATGTCCTCCGCCGATCGCGGGAAGGACACGGCGATGTAGTCCACCCCGATCTGGGCGGCCGTCTTGATGTCAGCGCGATCCTTGTCGGTGATCGCCGGCGCGGACAGACCACCGCCCTGACGGTTGATCCCCTTGTTGTTCGACAGCGTGCCGCCGACGGCCACCGTCGTACGCACCTGGTTGCCCTGGACCTCGTCGACCTTCAGAACGATGCGGCCGTCATCGAGCAGCAGGATGTCGCCCGGGCGCGAGTCGGAGACCAGCGCCTTGTAGGTGATGCCGACCTTGGTCTCGTCACCGCTGTCCGGGTCGAGGTCGGCATCCAGCGTGAACGGGCTGCCCTGCTCGAGCTCGACCTTGCCGCTCTTGAAACGGTCGATGCGGATCTTCGGGCCCTGCAGGTCGCCGAGGATCGCGACGTAGCGCCCTTCGGCCGCCGCGGCCTCGCGCACCATGTCCGCCCGCCGCTGGTGGTCGGCCGCCTTGCCGTGCGAGAAGTTCATCCGCACGACATCGATGCCCGCCCGCACCAGGTTGGTGATGGTGGCCAGGTCGTCACTGGCCGGACCCAGCGTCGCGACGATCTTGGTCCGTCGCTGCGCCGGCAGATGATCGGTAGAGCCGTGCATGTTCGCCATCAGCCTTTCGCCCGCTCTTCGAGTATGGCGACCGCCGGCAGGGTCTTGCCCTCGAGGAATTCGAGGAATGCGCCGCCGGCCGTGGAGATGTAGCTCACCTTGTCGTAGATGTCGTACTTCTGGATCGCCGCGATGGTGTCACCGCCACCGGCCAGGGTGAACGCCTTGGTGTCGGCGATCGCCTGGGAGATGCGCTTGGTGCCGTCGCCGAACTGGTCGAACTCGAACACGCCCACCGGGCCGTTCCAGACGACGGTGCCGGCGTTCTCGATCACCTTGGCCAGGGCCTCGGCGCTCTCCGGACCGATGTCGAAGATCATGTCGTCGTCCGCCACGTCCTCGACGCGCTTCAAGACCGCCGGCTCGTTCTCGTCGAACCGCTTGCCGACGACCACGTCGGTCGGCAGCGGGATGTTGGCACCGTTGCTCTTGAGCTTGTCCATCAGGGCCTTGGCGGTCGGGACCAGGTCGTCCTCGCAGAGCGACTTGCCCACCCCGTGACCGGCGGCCTTGACGAAGGTGTTGGCGATGCCGCCGCCGACGATCAGCTGGTCGACCTTGGCGGCCAGTGCCTCGAGGACGGTCAGCTTGGTGGAGACCTTGGAGCCGCCGACGATCGCGACCATCGGGCGAGCCGGGTTGGCCAGCGCCTTGGTCAGCGCCTCGAGCTCTTCGGTCAGCAGGGTGCCGGCACAGGCGACCGGGGCGAACTTGGCCACACCGTGAGTGGAGGCCTGCGCGCGGTGCGCGGTGCCGAAGGCGTCCATGACGAAGACGTCGCACAGCGCGGCGTACTGCTTGGCCAGCGCCTCGTCGTCCTTCTTCTCGCCCTTGTTGAAGCGGACGTTCTCGAGCATGACGACTTCGCCGGCGCCCACCTCGACGTTCGCGCCAAGGTAGTCGCGTACCAGGCGCACCTCGCGGCCGAGCTTCTCGCCCAGGTCCTTGGCGACCGGCGCGAGCGAATCACCCTCGGAGAACTCGCCTTCGGTCGGACGACCCAGGTGCGAGGTGACCATCACGTGGGCGCCCTGGTCGAGCGCGGCCTTGATGGTCCCCAGCGAGGCGCTGATGCGCGCATCGGAGGTGACCTTGCCGTCCTTGACCGGCACGTTCAGGTCGGCGCGGATCAACACGCGCTTGCCGGCAAGATCGAGATCAGTCATGCGGATGACGTTCGCCATGGAAAACTCCTCAATGAGACAGATAAAAAGCGGTAAGGGTTGGGTGACTTCCGCGCAGTTCCCAGTCCTTACGGCTCCCGCTTGATGCGGAATGCAGGTGGAAAAACGGGTGGGAAAACCCACCCGTTCCGATCACTCGGTTTACTTGCCGACGTGCTGGACGACGCGCAGCATGTTGCAGGTGTAACCGAACTCGTTGTCGTACCAGGCGACAACCTTGACGAAGGTGTCGTCCAGGGCGATGCCGGCCTTGGCATCGAACACGGACGGCTCCGGGTGACCACGGAAGTCGGTGGAAACGACCGCTTCCTCGGTGTAGCCCAGTACGCCCTTGAGCTCGCCCTGAGAGGCTTCCTTCATGGCCGCCTTGATGTCGTCCATGGAGGCGCCCTTCTCCAGCTCGGCGGTCAGGTCGACCACGGAGACGTCGGAGGTCGGGACGCGGAACGCCATGCCGGTCAGCTTGCCGTTCAAGGCCGGCAGGACCTTGCCCACGGCCTTGGCGGCACCGGTGGAGGACGGGATGATGTTCTCCAGGATGCCGCGGCCGCCGCGCCAATCCTTCTGGGACGGACCGTCAACGGTCTTCTGGGTGGCGGTGGCGGCGTGAACGGTGCTCATCAGGCCACGCTTGATGCCGAACTTGTCGTTCAGGACCTTGGCCACCGGCGCCAGGCAGTTGGTGGTGCAGGAGGCCGCGGAAACGATCTGCTGACCGGCGTAGTCGTTGTGGTTGACGCCGTAGACGAACATCGGGGTCGCGTCCTTGGACGGGGCCGACTGAACGACCTTCTTGGCGCCGGCGTCGATGTGCTTCTGGCAGGTTTCCTCGGTGAGGAACAGGCCGGTGGACTCGACCACGACGTCGACGTCCAGGTCGCCCCACTTGAGCTGGGACGGGTCCTTCTCGGCGGTCAGACGGATCTTCTTGCCGTTGACGACAAGGTTGTTGCCTTCGACCGACACGTCACCGTCGAAACGGCCGTGCACGGAGTCGTACTTGAGCATGTACGCCAGGTACTCCGGCTCGAGCAGGTCGTTGATGCCAACGATTTCCAGCTCCGGGAATTCCTGGGTCGCCGCACGGAACACCATGCGACCGATACGACCGAAGCCGTTGATACCGACACGAATAGCCATGGGTTTTCTCCTAATCGATACGTGGATACAAATCAGTCAGGGCGCATGCGATTGACGACACATGCGCCCAAAAATGGTTGATGCGACCGCGGATCACCCCAGCTTGCGGGCTTCCTCGGCGACGCGATCGGCGGTGAAGCCGAAGTACTCGAACAGGTCACCGGCCGGGGCGGACTCGCCGAAGGTATCCAGGCCGAAGACCTTGCCCTGGCTGCCGACGTACTTGTACCAGCCCTGGGTGACGCCGGCCTCGACGGCCATGCGCGCGGTCACGCCGCTCGGCAGTACGGATTCGCGGTAGGCCTCGTCCTGGGCGTCGAAGGCCTCGACGCACGGCATGGAGACGACGCGCACCTTCTTGTCCGTCAGCTTCTCGGCCGCGTCCATCGCCAGACCCACCTCGGAGCCGGTGGCGATCAGGATCAGGTCCGGCGTGCCGTCGCAGTCCTTCAGGACGTAACCGCCCTTCTCGATGTTGGCGATCTGCTCAGGCGTACGGCTCTGGTGCGGCAGGCCCTGGCGCGAGAAGACCAGCGAGGTCGGCGCGTCGCGGCGGACGACCGCCTGCTTCCAAGCCACCGCGGTCTCGACCGCGTCGCAGGGACGCCAGGTCTGCATGCGCGGGATCAGGCGCATGGTGGCAATCTGCTCGACCGGCTGGTGGGTCGGGCCGTCTTCACCCAGACCGATGGAGTCGTGGGTGTACACGAAGATCGAACCGATCTTCATCAGGCCGGCCATGCGCAGCGCGTTGCGGGCGTACTCGGAGAACATCAGGAAGGTGCCGGCGAACGGCAGCAGGCCGCCGTGCAGGACCATGCCGTTCATGATGGCGCTCATGCCGAACTCGCGCACGCCGTAGTGGATGTAGTTGGCATCCGACTCGGTGGCGGTCAGCGCGGTGCAGCCCTTCCAGGTGGTCAGGTTGGACGGCGCGAGGTCGGCCGAACCACCCACCAGTTCCGGCAGCATGTCGGCCAGACCGGTGATCACGGCCTGGGAAGCCTTGCGCGAGGCGACGCTCTCGCCCTTCGCATCGATCTCCTTGATCAGCGCGTCCATCTTGTCGTTGAAGTCGGCCGGCAGCTCGCCGTTCAGGCGACGCTTGAGCTCGGCGGCTTCGGCGGGATAAGCCTTCTCGTAGGCGGCAAAGGTCTCGTTCCACTCGGCCTCGGCCTTCGCACCCTTTTCGGTGGCGTCCCAGCCGGCGTAGACCTCGTCCGGGATGACGAACGGCTCGTGGTTCCAGCCGATGTTCTCGCGGGTGGCCTTGACCTCGGCATCGCCCAGGGCAGCGCCGTGGCAGTCGTGGGTGCCGCAGAGGTTCGGCGCGCCAAAGCCGATGACGGTCTTGGTGCAGATCATGGTCGGCTTGTCGTTGACCGAACGAGCCTCGCGGATGGCCGCGTCGATGGCGTCGGCGTCGTGACCGTCGACGTCACGAACGACGTGCCAGCCGTAGGACTCGAAGCGCTTGGGCGTGTCGTCGGTAAACCAGCCCTCGACGTGACCGTCGATGGAGATGCCGTTGTCGTCGTAGAAGGCGACCAGCTTGCCCAGACCCAGGGTGCCCGCCAGCGAGCAGGCCTCATGGGAAATGCCCTCCATCAGGCAGCCATCACCCAGGAAGCAATAGGTGTAGTGATCGACGACCTTGTGGCCCGGCTTGTTGAACTGACCGGCGAGCATCTTCTCGGCGATCGCCATGCCCACGGCGTTGGTGAGACCCTGGCCCAGCGGGCCGGTAGTGGTCTCGACGCCCGGGGTGTAGCCGTATTCCGGGTGACCCGGGGTCTTGGAGTGCAGCTGACGGAAGTTCTTCAGCTCTTCCATCGGCAGCTCGTAGCCGGTCAGGTGGAGCAGAGAGTAAATCAGCATCGAGCCGTGACCGTTGGAGAGCACGAAACGGTCGCGGTTCGGCCATTCCGGGTTCTTCGGGTTGTGGTGCATGTAGTCGTTCCACAGCACCTCGGCGATGTCCGCCATGCCCATGGGGGCACCCGGGTGACCCGAATTCGCCTTCTGAACGGCGTCCATGCTCAACGCGCGAATCGCGTTGGCAAGCTCTCTACGTGTCGACATAAAACACTCCAAAGGGTTGAAAAAGAAGCGGTTCGGGGCGCCGTGTGCAATACGCACGCAGACGACGGCGCCTGGCCTTGAGGCAGGCGCGGAAGTTGCGCGACATTGTCCCCAAAACCCTCACGCAAGGCAACCACCCTGTTTTTCAAACACTTAGGGCAGCCAGCCTTTCGCCACAGGCGGGCGCGCAGCGCCGGCCGATCAGGCCTCGCGCCACTTGATCGAGCAGCCCATCGACGGCACTTGCTCCTCCGGACCGCGACCGGTTTCGGCGACCTGCGTCATCGCCTCGAACAGCTCGCGCGGGGCATCCGGCTCGGCCTCCTTGCGCGAGGCATCCAGCCGGCCGCGGTACTGCAGTTCGAGGTCCGCGTTGTAGCCGAAGAAGTCCGGCGTGCAGACGGCACCATAGGCCTTGGCGGCCGACTGGGACTCATCGATCAGGTAGGGGAAGGGGAACTTGTGGGCCTCGGCGACGCGCTTCATGTTCTCGGGCGAGTCTTCCGGGTAGTCGCTCGGGTCGTTGGACATGATCGCGACGGTATTCACGCCCAGTCCCTTGAGCTCGCGGGCATCACGCACGATGCGGTCGAGGACCGCCTTGACGTAAGGGCAGTGATTGCAGATGAACATCACCAGCGTGCCCTTCTCACCCTGCACGTCACTCAGGCGCCAGATGCGCCCCTCGACGTCCGGCAGGGCGAAATCCACGGCGGGCCGACCAAAATCGCAGACTGGGGTTTCCGTGCGAGCCATGAGCAAACCTCCTTAATAGGGTCACGGGGAGAGAAGCAACAAGCGATAGCGGGTGTCGCGAGCCCGCCAGTCTCGCACGACAGGCCCACCGGCCGACAAGCCGCCGTCGGTGTTCCGCGGTTACCCCGAGGGTCTGCTCGCCGCCCCGAGGGCAACTGTGATATTTTTCCTTCCGATTTGAATGACCGCCACGTCGCCGGTGGCGAGGCTGCAGAACAGCTCTGCAGCACAGGACAAAACGACTTCAGGCACCGCAGGCAAACCGGCAAAAGACCGGTCGCGCCCAGATAAAGACAACCGAGCCATCGCCAAGGATCAGGAGAGCCCCGCCCATGCACGCGTCGACGCGCCCCGCCAACGCCACCAGCCCCGCCACCCAACGACACGGCCAGCGTCACGACCAGGCCCCGCGCCTGCTCGCGCTGCTCGCCGGGGCGGCCGCGCTGCTGGCCTCGGCACTCCCCGCCACCGCCGAGGACAGCCTGAAGATGGCGATCGCCCCGTTCCTGCCGGAGACGGAGCTGAACGACGCCTACGCCCCGGTGGCCGACTACCTGAGTCGCCGCTTGGGCGAGACCGTGGAACTCCAGCTGTTCCCCAACTACCTCTCGTTCTGGGAAGCGACCCGCGGCGGATCCGACTTCGACATCGCGCTCGACGCCGCCCCGGTGACCGATTTCCGCGTCCAGCGCCAGAACTGGCAGGTGATCGCGAGGTTTGACGGCGAGGTGACCCAATCGCTGGTCACCCGCGAGGACGACCTGATCCTCTCGCCCAAGGAGCTGGTGAACAAGCGCGTCGCGGTCCAACCGTCCCCGTCCGTCGGCGCACTGGTGCTCTACCAGCTCTTCCCCAACCCGGTTCAGCAGCCGGTGCTCGTCTTCGAGCGCACCAACCGCGACGTCGCCACCGCGGTGATCGAAGGCAAGGCCAAGGCGGGCGTCATCCCCACGCCGCTGGTGGGCGGCTACCCGGGCCTGTACCCGGTGATCACCACCGAACCGCTGCCGTTCCTGGGCTTCTCGGTCTCGCCGGAACTCAACAAGCGTACCCGCGACGCCCTGCAACAGGCGCTGCTGTCATTCGCCGAAACCGAGGAGGGCCAGCGCATCCTCGAGGAACAGCAGCTGACCGACATCGTGCCGGCAAACAACCGCTACTACGCGGGCAACGCGGAGCTGCTGGTCGGCACCTACGGCTACTGAGACGTCCGCGGCTGAACCCGGGTCACGAAACCCGGGCTGCTGAACGTCGGGGCAAGCTGTGCCATGATTGCGCCCGCCGGGCGGCATGACCCTGCCCGGCCACCACGATTCGACCGCCCCAACTGCACGCAAAAGAGGCCTGCACGCCATGAGCGCAAATGCCGCCAAGCGCCACCTGTTTACCTCCGAGTCCGTCTCCAAGGGCCATCCGGACAAGATCGCCGACCAGATCAGCGACGCGATCCTCGACGCGATCCTGGAACAGGACCCGTCGGCCCGCGTCGCCTGCGAGGCGCTGGTGAAGACCGGCTTCGTCGTGCTCGCCGGCGAGGTGACCACCTCGGCGTGGGTGGACGTCGACGAGCTGGTGCGCGAGGTGATCGTCGACATCGGCTACACCAGCTCGGAGCTGGGCTTTGACGGCCACACCTGCGGTGTGCTCAACGCGATCGGAAAGCAGTCCTCCGACATCGCCCAGGGCGTCGACCGCGAGGATGCCGCCAACCAGGGTGCCGGTGATCAGGGCCTGATGTTCGGTTACGCGACCAACGAGACCGACGTGCTCATGCCCGCGCCGATCACCTACGCCCACCGACTGGTCCAGCGCCAGTCCGAGGTGCGCGAGGCCGGCACCCTGCCGTGGCTGCGCCCCGACGCGAAATCCCAGGTGACCTTCCGCTACGAGGACGGCGTGCCTGTGGGCATCGACGCGGTGGTGCTCTCCACGCAGCACAACCCGGACATCGCCCAGACCGACCTGCACGAGGCGGTGATGGAAGAGATCATCAAGCCGACGCTGCCGGCCGAGTGGCTCGATCGGCACACCAAGTACCACATCAACCCCACCGGCCAGTTCATCATCGGCGGCCCGGTGGGCGACTGCGGCCTGACCGGACGCAAGATCATCGTCGACACCTACGGCGGCATGGCCCGCCATGGGGGCGGCGCCTTCTCGGGCAAGGATCCCTCCAAGGTCGATCGTTCGGCCGCCTACGCCGGGCGCTACGTGGCCAAGAACATCGTCGCCGCGGGTCTCGCCGACCGTTGCGAGATCCAGATCTCCTATGCCATCGGCGTGGCCGAGCCGACCTCGATCTCGGTCGATACCTTCGGTACCGGCCACATCCCCGACGAACGCATCACCGATCTCGTGCGCAAGCATTTCGATCTGCGCCCCTACGGCATCCTGCAGATGCTCGACCTGATCCGGCCGATCTACCGCAAGACCGCCGTCGGCGGCCACTTCGGCCGCGAGGAACCGGAGTTCAGCTGGGAGCGCACCGACCGGGCCGACGCACTGCGGGCCGACGCCGGCCTGTAAGGCATCGGCGCGACTCCCCGTGCAGACCGTCCCGCGGGCGGTTATAATCCGCGACTGATTTTCCCGCCCCGACCGAGGAGCGCTGCAATCCACCGCCATGTGGGTCAGGCTCGGCCGGGGCGCGGCGGTCGGGGCATTCGCCCCGGCCACCCGATCAACGGCGCTCTTGAGAACCCGGCCCACCGGGTTCGCTTTCAAGCCTCGACTTGAACAAGAGCCGCACGACACGCCCTCTCGTTCAGGTCGATACCCATCGAAAGAATCGACGAGGACGCTGACCGTGAATGCCGTAACCAAGCCGCAAGCCTTCAACGACTACAAGGTCGCCGACATCACGCTGGCCGACTGGGGTCGCCGCGAGATCCGCATCGCCGAGCGCGAGATGCCGGCCCTGATCAAGATCCGCGAGAAGTACCGCGCCGAGCAGCCGCTCGCCGGGGCGCGCATCGCCGGCTGTATCCACATGACCATCCAGACCGCGGTGCTGATCGAGACGCTCACCGCGCTCGGCGCCGAGGTGCGCTGGTCGTCGTGCAACATCTTCTCCACCCAGGACCACGCCGCGGCCGCCATCGCCGCCGCCGGCATCCCGGTATTCGCCTGGAAGGGCGAGACCGAGGAGGAGTACTGGTGGTGCGTCGAGCAGACCATCCAGGGACCGGGCGATGCCAACGAGGCCTGGACGCCCAACCTGCTCCTGGACGACGGCGGCGACCTCACCGGCCTGATGCACGAGAAGTACCCCAACCTGCTCGAGGGCATCCACGGCGTTTCCGAGGAGACCACTACCGGCGTCCACCGCCTGCTCGAGATGCTGGCCGAGGGTTCGCTCAAGATCCCGGCGATCAACGTCAACGACGCGGTCACCAAGTCGAAGAACGACAACAAGTACGGCTGCCGCCATTCGCTCTCGGACGCGATCAAGCGCGCTACCGACCACCTGCTGTCGGGCAAGCAGGCGCTGGTGGTCGGCTATGGCGACGTGGGCAAGGGCTCGGCCGCCTCGCTGCGCCAGGAAGGCATGATCGTCAAGGTCACCGAGATCGACCCGATCTGCGCCATGCAGGCGGCGATGGACGGCTTCGAGGTGGTCTCGCCCTATCGCGACGGCGTCAACACCGGCGATGACGCCGGCATCAATGCCGAGCTGCTGGGCAAGATCGACTTGATCGTGACCACCACCGGCAACGTCAACGTCTGCGACGCGCCCATGCTGCGCGCCCTGAAAAACGGCGCGGTGGTCTGCAACATCGGCCACTTCGACAACGAGATCGACACCGCCTACATGCGCAAGAACTGGGCCTGGGAGGAGATCAAGCCGCAGGTGCACAAGGTCTACCGCGAAGCAACCGCCGGCGGCGACTTCGACCCGGACAGCGAGAACTACCTGATCCTGCTCTCCGAGGGCCGCCTGGTGAACCTGGGCAACGCCACCGGCCACCCCAGCCGGATCATGGACGGCTCGTTCGCCAACCAGGTGCTCGCCCAGATCCACCTCTACCAGGACCGCTTCGCCGAGCTGCCGGCCGAGAAAAAGCAGGAGGCGCTGCGGGTCGAGGTGCTGCCCAAGCAGCTCGACGAGGAGGTCGCCCGCTACATGGTCGAAGGCTTCGGCGGCGTGCTCACCCGCATGACCGACGAGCAGGCGAAATACCTGGGCGTGCCCGCCGAGGGCCCGTTCAAGCCGGACGCCTATCGTTACTGATCCGGCCCGCCATGCCGGCCCGGGCGCTGCGCTCCCGGGCCCACCGTTCATTTCCCGGAGGAATCATGTCCATCCCGGTTTCCTGCGAATTCTTTCCGCCGAAGTCCGACGAGGGCGAGGCGAAACTGCGCGAGGTCTACCAGACCCTCGCCCGCGATATCCGCCCCGAGTACTTCTCGGTGACCTTCGGCGCCGGCGGCTCGACCCAGACGCGCACCTTCGAGACCGTCCGCGAGATCCAGCGCGACTCGGGCGTGCCGGCCGCCCCGCACCTGTCCTGCATCGGCTCCTCGCGCGAGGGGATCGCCGCGATCCTCGACGACTACCGCGAACAGGACATCCGTCGCATCGTCGCCCTGCGCGGCGATCTGCCCAGCGGGATGCAGGACCCGGGCGATTTTCGCTACGCCAACGAACTGGTCGCCTTCATCCGCGAGCACAGCGGCGACTGGTTCCACGTCGAGGTGGCCGCCTACCCGGAGATCCACCCGCAGGCGCCCAACGCCGAGGCGGATCTCGCCAACTTCAAGCGCAAGGTCGACGCCGGCGCGGATGCGGCGATCACGCAGTACTTCTACTCGATCGAGGCCTACCGGCGCTTTCTCGACGACTGCGAGCGGCTGAACATCGACGTGCCGATCGTCCCGGGCGTGATGCCGATCACCAACTACCAGCAGCTCGCGCGGTTCTCCGACATGTGCGGCGCCGATATCCCGCGCTGGCTGAGAAAGCGGCTGGAGGGGTTCGGTGACGACCTCGAGGGCTTGCGTGCCTTCGGCCATGACGTGGTCACCGACCTGTGCCGCGAACTGGTCGACGCGGGCGCGCCGGGCATCCACTTCTATGCCATGAATCGCTCGGGGCCGGTGATCCGCCTGTGCGAGGACGCCGGCCTGATCGGCGACTGACCCGCGGCCCGCCGGCGAGACGTTATACTCCCGCCCCATGAGCGACCCGACCCCGCGCAAGCACATCTGGATCGAACCGGCCGACGAGGCGGCGGCGCGCGCGGCCCGAGCGGCCGGCGCCACCGCCCTGGTCACGCCCGAGGGCACCGATACGGCGGGATTGCCGCGCGTCGGCGCGAACGGCGATCGGCAGGAAGGCCGCGACTTCGAGCGCTACCGCATCGAGCGGGAGGCCGACGAGGAAGCGGTTCGCCGCGATCGGCTCGCCGTGATCGAGCCGGCCGAATGGACCATCATCCCGGCCGAGAACCTGATCGCCCGTGGCGTCGACGTGATCCAGGTGGTCGACACCGCCGAGCAGGCCAAACTCGCCCTGACCATCATGGAACAGGGCGTGGCCGGCATCTGGCTGCGCCATGCCGACGTCGCCACCGTCGAGGCGCTCGGGCGCGTGCTCGACGAACTCCAGCCGCCCCCGGTCGCCCTGACCGAGGCGCGCATCACCGCGATCACCCCGGTGGGCATGGGCGACCGCAGCTGCCTCGACCTGATCGGCGAGCTCGCCCCCGGCGAGGGCCTGCTGGTGGGCAGCTTCAACCACGCCCGCTTTCTCGTGCACAGCGAGAACGTCGACAACCCGCACTGCGCCGCCCGCCCGTTCCGCGTGAATGCCGGCGCGATCCACGGCTACGTCGTTACCCCGGGCGATCGCATCCGCTACCTGGCCGAGATGGCCAGCGGCGATCCGGCCCTGGTGGTGGGCGCCGACGGGCAGACCCGCACGCTGGCCGTCGGCCGCAACAAGATCGAGCGCCGACCGATGGTGCAGGTCGAGGCGGTCGACGACGAGGGCACGACGATCTCCGCCATCCTGCAGCACGCCGAGACCATCCGCCTGGTGACCGCGCAAGGCACCGCGGT
Organism: Guyparkeria hydrothermalis; assembly: GCF_023555375.1. Lineage (GTDB taxonomy): Bacteria > Pseudomonadota > Gammaproteobacteria > Halothiobacillales > Halothiobacillaceae > Guyparkeria > Guyparkeria hydrothermalis. The sequence goes on along the minus strand of NZ_JAJSEE010000002.1, from coordinate 205,276 downwards.
GAGCGTGCTCGATCTCACGCCCGGCGATCGGGTGCGCGTCTCGCTGGCCGAGCGCGGCGGACGGCACTTCGGTCGCCGGGTCGACGAAACCATTCTCGAACGGTAATCCCCAGGAGACCCCGGCATGACCCGCAACCAGGACTGGCAACGCCGCGACCTGAACGTCCTCTGGCACCCCTGCACCCAGATGAAGGACCACGAGTCCATCCCGCTGGTCCCCGTCGACCGCGGCGAGGGGCCGTGGCTGGTCGACTTCGACGGCCGGCGCTACCTCGACATCATCAGCTCGTGGTGGGTCAATATCTTCGGCCACGCCAACCCGTTCATCAACGAGCGCATCAAGGCGCAGGTCGACAAGCTCGAACACGTCATCCTCGCCGGCTTCTCGCACGCCCCGGTGGTTGAGCTGTCCGAGCGGTTGGTGGAGATTACGCCCTCCGGTCTCGACCGGGCCTTCTACGCCGACAACGGTTCGTCCGGGGTCGAGGTGGCGCTGAAGATGAGCTACCACTACTGGCGCAACAGCGGCCGACCCGAGAAGAGCGAGTTCGTCACCGTGGCCAACAGCTACCACGGCGAAACGCTCGGCACGCTCTCGGTCGGTGACGTCGGCCTGTACAAGGACACCTACGGCCCGCTGCTGCGCGCCACCGCCACGGCGCCCTCGCCGGCCTGCCGCCAGGACCGGGGCGACTGCCGCGAGCGCGCCGCGGAGGCACTCGACGGCATGCGACGGATCCTCGAGGCGCAGGCCGATCGCACCGCCGCGGTGATCGTCGAGCCGCTGGTCCAGTGCGCCGCGGGCATGCTGATGCACCACCCGGATTACATCCGCGGGCTGCGCATGCTCTGCGACGAGTTCGACGTGCACCTGATCGCCGACGAGATCGCGGTGGGCTTCGGCCGTACCGGCACGCTGTTCGCCTGCGAGCAGGCCGACATCACGCCCGACTTCATGTGCCTGTCCAAGGGGCTGACCGCCGGCTATCTGCCGCTGGCCGCCGTGCTCACCAGCGACACGGTCTACCAGGCGTTCTACGACGACTACAACAGCATGCGGGCCTTCCTGCACAGCCACAGCTTCACCGGCAACCCGCTCGCCTGCGCGGCTGCACTCGCCACCCTCGACCTGTTCGAGCGCGACGACGTCATCAACGCCAACCACAAGGCCCAGACAATCATGGACGGCCACCTGGCGGAGCTGGCCAAGCTGCCGCACATCACCAACGTGCGCCGCACCGGCATGATCGCGGCGATGGACCTGGTCGACCCGGCGACCGGCGAGCCGTTCCCCTCCGAGGAACGCCGCGGCGTGCGCGCCTACCAGCACGCCCTGGAACACGAACTGCTGCTGCGCCCGCTGGGCAACACGCTCTACTGGATGCCGCCCTACGTGCTGGACGAGGACGACTACCGGCACGTGTTCGAGGTCACGCGCGACGCCAGCCACGCGGCGGTACGCTGACGACATGCGCGTCCGCCGGGTCTTCGTCGACGACGCGCTTCAGGACGGGCGGGACATCGATCTGCCGGCCGAGACCGTCAATTACCTGCGCAACGTGCTGCGCCTGAAAGATGGCCAGCCGCTGGAGCTGTTCAACGGTCGGGGTCGGCGGGCCAGCGGGCTACTGTCACTGGCCCGCCGCGAGGCGCGCGTGCGGATCGAGGCAAGCGAACCGAGCCCGACCGAATCGGTGGTGCCGATCACGCTGCTGGCCGCCCTGGCCAAGGGCGAGAAGATGGAGCTGGTGATCCAGAAGGCCGTCGAGCTCGGGGTAACCACCATCGCGCCGGTGGAGACCGAACGTAGCGTGCTCGAGCTCAAGGGCGCGCGCGCCGAGAAGCGCATCGCCCGCTGGCGCCAGATCATGATCAATGCCTGCGAGCAATGCGGCCGCGACACCCTGCCCGAGATCGAGCCGATCCGATCGCTGCCCGACGCGCTGGCGACCACCGACTCCCCGCTACGGCTGGTGCTCGACCCGCGCGCCGCAAGACCGTTGACCGAACTGCGCGATCAGCCTCGACCCGAGGGCGTCGCGCTGCTGGTGGGCCCCGAGGGCGGATTGACGGAAGACGAGGTGGCGACGGCGGTCGGCCACGGCTTTCGCGCCCTGACCCTGGGGCCGCGGGTGCTGCGCGCGGAGACCGCGGCGATCACCGGTGTCGCGATACTGCAGTATCAGTGGGGAGACCTCGGCTGACGAGGTCAGAGGTTAGGGGTCAGGAATCGGCCTTGTCGGGCCGGAAGCCCGAGCTGATCGGGTAGCGACGGTCGCGGCCGAAGGCCCGACGGCTGATGCGCACGCCCGGAGGCGCCTGGCGACGCTTGTACTCGTTGACCAGGATCAGACCCACCACCCGACGCACCACCGCCTCGTCGAGCCCCATCGCCACGATTTCCTCGATGCTGCAATCGCGCTCGACGAAGGCCTCGATGATGCGGTCAAGGTCCTCGTAGGGTGGCAGCGAATCGGAATCCTTCTGGTCGGCGCGCAGCTCGGCGGACGGTTCGCGGGTAATGACCCGTTCCGGCACCGCGTCCAGTTCCGGACGCACGGTGCCACCCAGCGTGTTGCGGTAGCGCGCGAGTTCGTAGACCACCGTCTTGGGCACGTCCTTGATCGGCGCGAAGCCGCCGGCCATGTCGCCGTAGAGCGTGGCGTAACCGACGGCCAGTTCGGACTTGTTGCCGGTGGTCAGCAGCAGCCGGCCGAACTTGTTCGACAGCGCCATCAGGATCACGCCGCGGCCACGGGCCTGCAGGTTTTCCTCGGTGACGTCCTCGGCCAACCCCGCGAACAGCGGCGAGAGCGTATCGCGGAAGGATTCGAAGATCGGCTCGATCGAAATGGTCTCGCAGCGCACGCCCAGTGCCTCGCACTGTAGCTCGGCATCCTCGAGACTCATCGGCGAGGTGTAGCGCGAGGGCATGCGCACCGCGAGCACGTTGTCCGCGCCCAGGGCGTCGACCGCGAGCGCCAGCACGAGCGACGAGTCGATCCCGCCCGACAGCCCCAGCACCACGCCGGAAAACCCGTTCTTGCGCACGTAATCACGGATACCCGTGGTTAGTGCCCGGTAGATCTCCGCCTCGCCCTGCTGCCATTCGTGGCTGGGTCCGTGCGCCAGCACTTCGCCGTCCGGTGACACCTCGGTCCAGCCGATGCTCTCGGCAAAGCCGGGCAGGTGCATGTGATTGCCGGTCGGGCAGGAGACGAACGAGCGGCCATCGAAGACCAGCTCGTCTTGGCCGCCGACCAGGTTGACGTAGATGATCGCGCAGCCGCTCGAGTGGACACGCTCGGCGATCTGCGCCTCGCGCTCCCGGGTCTTCTGTCGATGAAACGGCGAGGCGTTGAGCACGCAGATCACGCGAGCGCCGGCTCCCGCCGTCTCTTCGATCGGCCCCTCGCGCCAGGCATCCTCGCAGATCACCACCCCGACCGGGACGCCATCGACGTCAGCGACCAGCGGGGACGTGCCCTTGCGGAAATAGCGCTTCTCGTCGAACACCCCGTAGTTGGGCAGCGCACGCTTGGCGTAACGGGCGACGATCTGCCCGTTATCGATCAACACCGCCTGGTTCTGGAGAAAACCCTCGGCGTCGCGTCCTGGCGTACCGATCAGCACCGCCGTGTCCCCGACCTGATCGGCGATGCGCACCAGCTGTGCCTCGCAGGAGTCGACGAAATCCCGGCGCAGCAAGAGGTCTTCGGGCGGATAGCCGGAAATGGTGAGCTCGGGGAAGACGACCAGCCGGGCGTCGACCTCCTTGCGGGCGCGCGCGACCAGTTCGATCACGCGCGAGGCGTTGGCGTGACAATCGCCGACCCGGGTGTTGATCTGGGCCAGCGCGATACGCAGGCCGTCGACCTCGCGTTCCTCGATGCGATTGAGTTGGTCAGTCACGATGCGCTCATGCCCTCGGACCGATTCTCAAGCACCCGCGCGGCCGTCACACCCAGTTCGGCCGGGCTTCCCACGACGTGGACGCCCGCGGCACGCAAGGCCTCGCATTTCGCCGCGGCCGTGCCCTTGCCCCCGGCGATCACGGCCCCGGCGTGCCCCATGCGTTTGCCGGCCGGGGCGGTCGCGCCAGCGATATAGGCCACCACCGGCTTGGGGTAGCCCTGGCGGATGAACTCGGCGGCCGCCTCCTCGGCGCCACCGCCGATCTCGCCCACCATCAGCACCAGTTCGGTCTGCGGATCATCGGCAAAGCGCGACAGGCAATCGATGAAATCCAGCCCGCCGACGGGGTCACCGCCGATGCCCACGCAGGTGCTCTGACCCAGTCCGGCCGCCGTGGTCTGCGCCACGGCCTCGTAGGTCAGCGTGCCGGAGCGCGAGACGATACCGACACGTCCCTTCTGGTGAATCGCACCCGGCATGATGCCGATCTTGCATCCATCCGGCGTGATCAGCCCCGGGCAGTTGGGTCCGATCAGGCAGGCATCCGGGTAATCCTGCGCCAGTACCGCCTTGACCTTGAGCATGTCGATTACGGGGATGCCCTCGGTAATGCAGGCGATCACCTCGATCCCCGCAGCGGCCGCCTCCAGGATCGAATCGGCAGCAAATGGGGCGGGCACGTAGATCATGCTCGCCGTGGCACCGGTCTCGCGTACCGCGTCGGCAACCGTGTCGAACACCGGCAGGCCCAGGTGCGTCTGACCGCCCTTGCCGGGGGTCACGCCCCCGACCAGCCGGGTGCCGTAGGCAAGCGCCTGTTCGGAGTGGAAGGTGCCCTGCTTGCCGGTGAAGCCCTGGCAAATCACGCGGGTGGATTCGTCGACCAGAATGCTCATCGGGCAGCCTCCCGGCTCTTGTTGGCGAGTTCCACGGCGCGACCGGCGGCCGCGGCGAGGTCATCCTCGGCGGTCAGGGCCAGGCCGGACTCGGCCAGCATGCGCCGCCCCTGCTCGGCGTTGGTACCGGCCAGGCGCACGACGGTGGGCACGTCCAGCGCGACCTCGCGCGCGGCCTCGAGGATGCCCTCGGCGATCAGGTCGCAGCGCACGATGCCCCCGAAGATATTGACCAGGATGGCCTCGACGCGCGGGTTTTCCAGGATCAGCTTGAACGCCTCGGTCACCTTGGCCGCGGATGTGCCGCCGCCGACATCCAGGAAGTTGGCCGGCATGCCACCGGCGTGCTGGATCAGGTCCATGGTTGCCATGGCAAGGCCGGCGCCGTTGACCATGCAGGCGATGTTGCCGTCGAGCGAAACGTAGTTCAGACCATGATCGATCGCCTTGCGCTCGGCCGGGTCTTCCTGGGCCACGTCGCGCTGCTGCCACCAGTCGGCCTGACGATAGCCGGCGTTGTCGTCCAGCGAGACCTTGGCATCGACCACGGCCAGATCGCCTCCCTCGACACGCGCCAGGGGGTTGATCTCGATCAGCGCCGCGTCGCGTTCGACGAACGCGCGATAGAGCTTGAGCGCCAGCCCGACGAACGCCTTTACCTGCGGTCCTTCCAGACCGAGGGCGAAGGCCAGGTCACGCGCTTGGTAGGCAGCCAGGCCGACCGTCGGGTTGACCACGGCGCGGAAGATCGCCTCGGGGTGGGATGCCGCGACGGCCTCGATGTCCATGCCGCCTTGCGGGGAGCCGATCATCACGACGCGCTGCAACGCGCGGTCGACCGTCACCGCCAGATAGTACTCGTGTTCGATCTTGGCGGCCGGTTCGACCAGCACGGCATCCACCGGCAGCCCCGCCGGGCCGGTCTGCCCGGTGACCAGCCGCGTGCCGATCAACGCATCAGCGGCCTCGACCACCTCATCGCCGGACGCCACCAACCGCACGCCACCGGCCTTGCCACGCGCGCCGCTGTGCACCTGCGCCTTGACGACCCAGCGGCCCGTCTCGCTGCTCGGCAATGCCGTCGCAACCTGCTTGGCACTCGCCTGCTTGAGCAGCAGGTTGGGAGGCACGTCGATGCCGACTTCCGATAGTAGCGACTTGGCCTGGTATTCATGCAGGTTCATGGTGTGGCCATTCCGAGGATCAAGGGTGTAAAAGGCGTCATTGTCGCGCACCAACGCGCCATTGTCATGCCCATCCCCGCATCCATTCCGTGCCCAGCCAGCAAGAAAAAGCCCCGGCAAAACCGGGGCAACGAGTCACTCAGGGGAGAAACCGAAACGAGAGGATCAGTCGGGTCGCACCAGGACGTGGGGTCGCAGGCGTTGAACCGTCCTCGGCCCGAGCCCCCAGACGGAGTCAAGCTCGTCGATGGATTCAAAGCCGCCCACCGTCTGGCGATGGAGGACGATTCGTTCGGCCTGGACCGGGCCAACGCCTTGCACGTCGGCAAGCTCTCCCACCGACGCCTCGTTCAGATCGAGTACGGCCGCCTGAACCGGCACGACCCCGACCACTAGCAAGGCACAAACGACACCGGCCATTACCGACTGCTGCAACACCGACCACCTCTTTATGGAGAACCAGCCGGAAGCGTATGCCTGACGCGCGAGCGAGACTATGGGCAAAGTCAGCAATCAACGTAGGAATCGACCTTTTCTCTTGTACGCCGATTCCTACAAATCCAACCATGCCACGGCCATGCCTCGCCAAGTGGCGGGAGACACAATGGACGCGTTGGACCTGGCCGCACCGCAACGGTTGCCTAGACTTTCAGGGGCCCAAACATCGGCCCAGTCCAAGTCGGCCGATCCGCGCCACACCGCCGAGGAGAGTAGCCGACGCCGGAAACACGCCACAAACGAAAAACCCCGTCGAGCATGGGCTGGGACGGGGTTATTCGGAATGCGGAGCCTGGCGTTGACCGACTTCCCATGGGGGCGAACGAGGACCGGGTGTCCAGTGGACCGCCGCAGTCGACGTGAACGCCGCTGCCGACGGGCTGCGGCAGAGAGCCCGAAAGGGCTTCCCCAGAACGGAGAAGCCCCCGCAACCTGACGGTTACGGGGGCCTCTAAATGGGGAGCCTGGCGTTGACCTACTTTCACATGGGGAAGCCCCACACTATCATCGGCGATGCGGCGTTTCACTGCTGTGTTCGGGATGGGAACAGGTGGTTCCACCGCTCTATGGACGCCAGGCGAAGGGGTAGCCGACCGGCCCAGGGTTAGCTGAGGCCGATCGGCGGTAAAGTGAATGCGTGTTGTATCTAGTGCGTGTTGCTTTGGCGTTATATGGTCAAGCCGCACGGGTAATTAGTACGGGTTAGCTGCATGCATTACTGCACTTCCACATCCCGCCTATCAACGTGGTGGTCTTCCACGGCCCTTCAGGGGGCTCGAAGCCCCGGGGAGATCTCATCTTGGGGTTGGCTTCCCGCTTAGATGCTTTCAGCGGTTATCCAATCCGAACTTAGCTACCCGGCAGTGCCACTGGCGTGACAACCGGAACACCAGAGGTTCGTCCATCCCGGTCCTCTCGTACTAAGGACAGATTCCCTCAAATCTCCAACGCCCACGGCAGATAGGGACCGAACTGTCTCACGACGTTCTGAACCCAGCTCGCGTACCACTTTAAATGGCGAACAGCCATACCCTTGGGACCTGCTTCAGCCCCAGGATGTGATGAGCCGACATCGAGGTGCCAAACACTGCCGTCGATATGGACTCTTGGGCAGTATCAGCCTGTTATCCCCGGAGTACCTTTTATCCGTTGAGCGATGGCCCTTCCATACAGAACCACCGGATCACTAGAACCGTCTTTCGACCCTGTTCGACGTGTCTGTCTCACAGTCAAGCTGGCTTATGCTCTTGCACTAACCGCACGATTTCCGACCGTGCTTAGCCAACCTTCGTGCTCCTCTGTTACGCTTTCGGAGGAGACCGCCCCAGTCAAACTACCCACCATGCACGGTCCCCGACCCGGATAACGGGCCTGGGTTAGAACACCAAACATACCAGGGTGGTATTTCAAGGTTGGCTCCACCAGAACTGGCGTCCTGGTTTCAAAGCCTCCCACCTATCCTACACAAGTAGGTTCAGTATTCAGTGCAAAGCTGTAGTAAAGGTTCACGGGGTCTTTCCGTCTTGCCGCGGGTACACTGCATCTTCACAGCGATTTCAATTTCACTGAGTCTCGGGTGGAGACAGCGCCGCCATCGTTACGCCATTCGTGCAGGTCGGAACTTACCCGACAAGGAATTTCGCTACCTTAGGACCGTTATAGTTACGGCCGCCGTTTACCGGGGCTTCGATCAAGGGCTTCTCCGAAGATAACCCCATCAATTAACCTTCCGGCACCGGGCAGGCGTCACACCCTATACGTCCTCTTTCGAGTTTGCAGAGTGCTGTGTTTTTGATAAACAGTCGCAGCGGCCTGGTCACTGCAACCCCCTTCAGCTTACGGAGCAAGTCCGATCACCTAACGGGGGCGCACCTTCTCCCGAAGTTACGGTGCTATTTTGCCTAGTTCCTTCACCCGAGTTCTCTCAACGCCTTGGAATTCTCATCCAGTCCACCTGTGTCGGTTTCGGGTACGGTCAACCGTTATCTGAAGCTTAGAGGCTTTTCCTGGAAGCATGGCATCAACCACTTCGTTCCCGTGGGAACTCGTCGTCACCTCTCGGTGTTGATCTCCCGGATTTGCCTAAGAGATCCACCTACGGGCTTAAACCGGACACCAACTGCCGGCTGGCCTAGCCTTCTCCGTCCCCCCATCGCAATAACGGTCGGTGCAGGAATATTAACCTGCTTCCCATCGACTACGCTTCTCAGCCTCGCCTTAGGGGCCGACTCACCCTGCGCCGATTGACGTTGCGCAGGAAACCTTGGACTTTCGGCGTACGAGGTTTTCACTCGTATTATCGTTACTCATGTCAGCATTCGCACTTCCGATACCTCCAGCAAACCTCACAGTTCACCTTCGCAGGCCTACGGAACGCTCCTCTACCATGCCTTACGGCATCCGCAGCTTCGGCGGTGTGCTTGAGCCCCGGTAAATCTTCCGCGCAGGCCGACTTGACCAGTGAGCTATTACGCTTTCTTTAAAGGATGGCTGCTTCTAAGCCAACCTCCTGGCTGTCTCTGCCTTCCCACATCGTTTCCCACTTAGCACACACTTGGGGGCCTTAGCTGGCGGTCTGGGTTGTTTCCCTCTCCACGACGGACGTTAGCACCCGCCGTGTGTCTCCCGTGATTGCACTTCTCGGTATTCGGAGTTTGCCATGGTTTGGTAAGTCGGGATGACCCCCTAGCCATAACAGTGCTCTACCCCCGAGAGTGAGACACGAGGCGCTACCTAAATAGCTTTCGAGGAGAACCAGCTATCTCCGGGCTTGATTAGCCTTTCACTCCGACCCACAGCTCATCCCCTAATTTTTCAACATTAGTGGGTTCGGGCCTCCAGTCAGTATTACCTGACCTTCACCCTGGCCATGGGTAGATCGCGCCGGTTTCGGGTCTACTGACCGCGACTGAACGCCCTGTTCAGACTCGCTTTCGCTACGCCTCCCCTACTCGGTTAAGCTTGCCACGATCAGTAAGTCGCTGACCCATTATACAAAAGGTACGCAGTCACAGAACAAGTCTGCTCCTACTGCTTGTACGCACACGGTTTCAGGTTCTATTTCACTCCCCTCGCCGGGGTTCTTTTCGCCTTTCCCTCACGGTACTGGTTCACTATCGGTCGGTAAGGAGTATTTAGCCTTGGAGGATGGTCCCCCCATGTTCAGACAGGATTCCACGTGTCCCGCCCTACTCGACATCACGCTAAAAGAGCTTTCGTGTACGGGGCTATCACCCGCTATGGCCAGACTTTCCAGACTGTTCCACTAACTCTAAAAGCGCTTGATGGGCTGCTCCCCGTTCGCTCGCCGCTACTAGGGGAATCTCGGTTGATTTCTTTTCCTCGAGCTACTTAGATGTTTCAGTTCGCTCGGTTCGCCTCCATGACCTATGTATTCAGTCATGGATACCTCCTAAGAGGTGGGTTTCCCCATTCGGACATCTCCGGATCAACGCGTATTGCCAACTCCCCGGAGCTTTTCGCAGGCTGTCACGTCCTTCATCGCCTCTTACCGCCTAGGCATCCACCGTGTGCGCTTGGTCACTTGACCATATAACCCAAAGCAACACACCAACTTGGTGTGTCACGAGTTATGTCTCGCTGACACAAGATACAACGTACAAACATGAATCTTTCGATTCATGCCGCATTCACTTTACCTTGTTAAAGATCGGTTGCTTCTGACCGTGTCAGAACCCAAAACACCACCGTTCGGTGATGCTCTCGGTTATGACTCGATTTCGACGAGCCGTGACCAATCGGCCAGGGCGTTCCCCAGGGCCG
>NZ_JAJSEE010000002.1:0-192500 GCF_023555375.1 Guyparkeria hydrothermalis | reverse complement strand
GACCAGCTCGATCGCCAGCTCGAACTTGATGTCGCGGGGGTTGCGCCCGCCCGCCATCTCCTCGCGCAGGCGCGCGATCTCTTCAAGGGGACGGAACGACAGCAACTCGAAGTACCGCCACATCAGGTCATCGGAAATCGACATCAACTTGCCGAACTGCTCGTCGGCCGGCTCCTCGATCCCGATGTAGTTGTTGAGCGACTTGGACATCTTGTTGACGCCATCCAGCCCCTCCAGGATCGGCACGGTCATGACGACCTGGGGTTTCTGGCCGTACTGCTTCTGCAGCTCGCGCCCGACCAGCAGGTTGAACTTCTGATCGGTCCCGCCGAGTTCGACGTCGGCCTCGAGCTCCACCGAGTCATACCCCTGCACCAGCGGGTAGAGGAACTCGTGGACCGCGATCGACCGGTTCTCGCGGTAACGCTTGGAGAAGTCGTCGCGCTCGAGCATCCGGGCGACCGTGTAGCGGCTGGCCAGCTGGATCAGGTCGGCGGCGCTCTTCTTGCCCATCCACTCGGAGTTGAAGACGATGCGCGTCTTGTCCGGATCGAGGATGCGGAAGATCTGGCGCTCGTAGGTGCGGGCGTTTTCGCGCACCGCCTCGGGCGTCAAGGTCGGACGGGTGGCGTTCTTGCCGGTCGGGTCGCCGATCATGCCGGTGAAATCGCCGATCAGGAAGATGACCTCGTGCCCGCGCTCCTGAAACTGGCGCAGCTTGTTGATCAGCACCGTGTGGCCGAGGTGGAGATCCGGGGCGGTCGGATCAAAGCCGGCCTTGATCCGCAGCGGCCGACCCTCGGCCAGCCGCTCCACCAGTTCCTCGCGGACCAGCACCTCGTCGGTCCCCCGACACAACTCCGCCAGCATCTGCGCTTGCTCCTGAGACACGGTTCACCCTTCCAAGAATTACGTTGAATGGCTGCAGAAAGGCGGTTATGTTACCGGTTTTACACCATATTTTTCTGCCAGGTTTATACATCGATGCAACAGCGCCCTCTATTCAAGCAAAAGCGCAGGCCCACTCGCCTGATTCGGCGCACCCTCCTGGTCGGCCTGGGCGTGTTCGCGCTCGGCGCCGTCGTCTGGCAACTGCTTCCCGGTCAGGCGTCGAAAGACACGAACGCCGGCGACTCGGCGACAACCCAGTCCGACGAGATCCCGCTGACACTCGAGGCGATCGACACACCGGAGTCCACGAGCAAGAGCACGCCGGTCGACACCACGCCACGCACCGCGGGCAGCACGACCGACCGACCGCCGGCCTTCGCCCGCTCGGTCAGCCTCGACAGCCGACCGAACTTCCACATCCCCGGCCAGAAGGAATCCCTTCAGGCGATCGAGACGCCGGAATCCAATCGCGCCGCGGTTGGTGATCGCGACGAGCCCCCCGCCACTGACACCGGGGAACAGGCGGCCACCCCGTCGCTGGAGGAAACGACCATCACGGTGGACTCCGGCGACACCTTGTCGACCATCTTCGAGAAGGCCGGCCTCGGTTACAGCGACGTGCTCAAGGTGCTCGACCTGGGTGACGAAGCCCGCCGACTCGAACGCATCCGCCCCGGCGACAAGCTCGTGCTGATCACCGATGACGCCGAGCAGTTTGCCGGCCTCAAGTACGACCTCAGCAGCGAGAGCGAGCTCTCGATTTTCCGCCGGGACGGTGACCAGCTGGTGGCCGAGATCACCGACCTGCCCAGCGAGACGCGCCTCGTTTCCGCCGGCGGCACGATCAAGGGGTCGCTCTACCAGTCCGCGATCGCCACGGGCGTGCCCCCGGCGCAGATCATGCAGCTGGCCGAGGTCTTCGGCTGGAAGGTGGACTTCCTGCGGGACGTCCGCGACGGCGACCAGTTCCGCCTGATCTACGAGGTGCGCGAACGCGATGGAGAGCGCCTCGGTACCGGCCATATCGTGGCCGCCGAATTCACCAACCGCGGCGAAAAGGTCCAGGCCGTGCGCTACACCTCGCCCGACGGCACCACCGGCTACTACGAGCCCGATGGCAGCAGCCTCGAGCGTGGCTTCCTGCGCTACCCGGTCGAGTTCTCGCGCATCAGCTCGAACTTCAACCCCAAGCGACTGCACCCGATTCACAACACGGTCCGGCCGCACAACGGCGTCGATCTCGCCGCGCCGACGGGCACGCCGGTGAAGTCGGCCGCCTCCGGGCGCGTGACCTTCGTCGGCTGGAAGCACGGCTACGGCAAGGTCGTGCAGGTGCGCCACGACGCCAAGCACGAAACCCTCTACGCCCACTTGTCCGGCTTCAAGGGCAACCTCAAGCGGGGCGTCAGCGTCGACAAGGGCGCAACCATTGGCTTTGTCGGCATGACGGGCGCCGCCACCGGCCCGCACCTCCACTACGAGTTCAAGGTGCATGGCAAGGCCCTCGACCCCCTCAAGGTCGACCTGCCGGAGGCCAACCCCATCGCCTCCGAGCACCGCAAGGACTTCATCGCGCGCACGCGCGGCTCCCTCGAGGAGCTGGCCCGCATCGAGATCGACGTCGACGGAGAGCAGCCGGTGCACCTGGCCCAGAACGAGGCCACTCGCGCCGCACGTGACGACTGACCCGAACCGCAACCGGTCCGATGACGGCAGCGAGCTGTTTATCGGCGCGATGACCGGCACCAGCATCGACGCGCTGGACCTGTGCCTCTGCGATTTCTCCGCCACCCCGCCACGCCTGATCGCGCACCACCAGGAGCCACTGGGCGCCACCTTGACCGCCCAGCTGACACAGCTGGCCCGCGGGGAAAGACAGGAACCAAGCGAATCACCGGCGGTCGATGCCATCGACCTGTTCGGCATGGCGGATCGTCGCCTTGCCGAGACCACGGCGACCGGTGCGGCCCGTCTGCTGGACCAGGCGGGGGTCGCGGCCACCTCGGTTCGAGCCATCGGCTCGCATGGCCAAACCGTGCGTCACCGTCCGGACTGGCGTGATCAGGCCTTTACCCTGCAACTGGGCGACCCCAGCCGCATCGCCGAGCTGACCGGCATCACCGTGGCCGCCGATTTCCGCCGCCGCGACATGGCCGCCGGCGGGCAGGGCGCCCCGCTGGCCCCGCCGGCGCATGCCGCCCTGTTCCCGCCCGGTCCCGAGGGGCGGGTCGTGGTCAACCTCGGCGGGATCGCCAATGCCTCGATCCTCCTGCCCGACCAAGCCCCCCTCGGTTTCGACACCGGCCCGGCCAATACCCTGATGGATGCCTGGCATGCCCTCCACCGGGGCAGCTCCTTCGATCACAACGGACGCTGGGCGGCCAGTGGGCAGGTCGACGAGACCCTGCTCGAGACCCTGCTCGCCGATCCCTTCTTCGCCGCAGCGGCCCCGAAATCGACCGGCCCGGAACACTTCCACCTCGATTGGCTGGGCGCTCGCGGGGGTGAGCGCCTCGCGGCCCTGCCGGCCGGAGACGTGCAGGCGACCCTGCTGGAACTGACCGTGGAAAGCCTCGCCGAGGCGATCGCGCCATGGCTCGGGGAGCGTCCGTCCATGCCGGTCACCCTGTGCGGTGGCGGTGCCTACAACCAGCAACTGGTCGCGCGGCTACGCGAGCGCCTCGGGACCACGGTGGAGAGCAGCGCGGCGCTGGGGATTGCGCCGGAATGCGTCGAGGGCGCGGCCTTTGCCTGGCTCGCCCGGCAACTGCTCGCCGGGCAGCCCGGCAATGCCCCCAGCGTCACGGGGGCGGACGGGCCGCGGATACTGGGTGGGATCTACCCCGCCTGATGGCGGGGCCTGCCGATCAGCGGGCGCCGATCGGACGGTAGTCGCGCGGGCTTTCGCCGACGTAGACCTGGGTGGGGCGGTAGATGCGGTTGTTCGCGATCTGCTCCTTCCAGTGCGCCAGCCAGCCGGCGGTACGCGAAATCGCGAAGATCGGCGTGAACTGGTCGCGCGGGATACCAAGCTCGGCGTACAGCAGCCCGGAATAGAAATCGACGTTCGGGTAGACGCCCTTGCCGGCCAGGTGCTCGGCGGCCTGGGCCTCGAGTTCGCGGGCGATCTCGTAGAGCGGCGACAGCTGACCACCGCGGTGCTCGCGCAGCTGCTCGAGCAGCCCCTGCAGGATGTCGGCACGCGGGTCCTTGACCTTGTACTCGCGGTGACCGAAACCCCAGATCACCTCCTTGTTGGCCAGCTTCTCCTCCAACCACGGGGTGACATTCTCGACCGAGCCGATCTCGTCAAGCATCGCCAGCACGCGCTGGTTGGCACCGCCGTGCAGCGGGCCGGCCAGCGTACCGATCGCCGAGGCCACCACCAGGTTGGGCGGCGCAAGTGTCGAACCGCAGACCAGCGAGGCGAAGGTCGAGGCATTGAGCGTGTGCTCGGCGTGCAGGATCAGGCAGGCGTCCATGATGCGCGCCTCGATCGGGTCGGGCTCGCGCTCGGTCATCATGTACAGGAAGTTCTCCGCGTAGGAGAGATCGGCGCGCGGGGCGACCGGGTCGTCACCCTTGCGGATGTGCTCCCACATGGCCACCAGCGTCGACATGCTCGAGAGGATCTTGACGATCATCTGCTCGACGAACTCGGAATCGGCGTTGACGCCGTTGGCCGTCATGCGCTCCTGGCCCGGGTAGAACATGCCGAGGCTGGCGACGCAGGTCTGCAGCGCCTCCATGGGGTGCCCGTCGATGGGCAGGAACTTCATGATGTCGCGCACGTTGTACTTCACGCGGCGGTTGCGACGCAGCTCGGCGTCGAATTCCGCGAGCTCGAGCGCGGTGGGCAGATCCCCGTGGATCAGCACCCACGCGGTTTCCTCGAACGTGCTCTGGCGAGCCAGATCCACGATGCGATAGCCACGATAGGTCAGGAGCCCGGCCTGACCATCCAGATACGAAATGGCAGACTGCGCCGCCGGCACACCCTGCAAACCCGGTACGAAATCCATCGACAACGCCTTGTAGTAACCCTGACAAACGCGACACGCGGGCAACCGCCCGCGTATCGACATCACCAAATCAGATCGAGAACGACGATCCGCAGCCGCAGGTGGTCGCGGCGTTGGGGTTGCGAATCACGAACTGCGCGCCGGAGACGTCTTCCTTGTAGTCGATCTCGGCACCTTCGAGGTACTGAATGCTCATCGGGTCGACCAGCAGGGTCACGCCCGAACGCTCCACGGCCGTGTCGTCCGGCTGAGCGGTCTCCTCGAACATGAAACCGTACTGGAAACCGGAGCAACCACCGCCCGTGATGAACACGCGCAGCTTGAGATCCGGGTTGCCCTCTTCCTCGATCAGCGACTGAACCTTGTTCGCCGCGTTCTCGGTAAAGACCAGCGGCGTTGCCTCGGTGGCCGGCTCGGCGACCATGGTGTCGGTTGCGTCAACCATCGCGTTCACCTCAATCGATTGCGCGTCCGCCCGGCAGAAATGCTGTGCCAAGCGGCAAACTCACAGTCTATCAGACCATTGGCGAATGCACGCGAGCCGCCCAACCCGCTCAAGGGGAGAGGGCAACCAGCTCCAGCCCAGCCGACTCGTCGCAGCCGAGCATCAGGTTCATGTTCTGCACCGCCTGCCCGGCCGCGCCCTTGACCAGGTTGTCGATCACGCTGGAGACCACGAGCATGGGGCCGTCGAGCGGCCGGTGCACGGCCATGCGGCAGATATTGTTGCCGCGCACGCTGCGCGTTTCCGGGTGGCTGTTCGGCGGCATCACGTCGACGAACGGCTCCTCGGCGTAGTAGCGCTCGTAGAGGCGCTGCACGTTCTCGCCCGGCTCGCCGACGAGCGGCAGGTAGACGGTCGACTCGATCCCGCGGACCATCGGCACCAGGTGCGGCACGAAGGTCAGCCCGATCTCGCGCTCGGCGATGGTGGTCAGGGTCTGGCGAATCTCCGGCTGGTGGCGGTGACCGGCGGCGGCGTAGGTGCGCACGCTCTCACCGGCCTCGGCCATCAGGGTGTGCACGGCCGCCGAGCGCCCGGCACCGCTGGCGCCCGACTTGGTGTCCGCGACGATCCGCTCGTGATCGACCCACTCCAGCCCCATCAGCGGCAACACGGCCAGCGTGGTGGCGGTGACGTGGCAACCGGGATTGGCGACCAGCTGGGCGCCCCGGATCTCGTCGCGGTAGAGCTCCGGCAGCCCGTAGACGGCCTGCTCGACCCAGTCGGGCGAGGCATGCTCCATGCCGTACCAGCGCGACCAGACATCGAGG
The DNA here is from genome assembly GCF_023555375.1 of Guyparkeria hydrothermalis. Taxonomy (GTDB): domain Bacteria; phylum Pseudomonadota; class Gammaproteobacteria; order Halothiobacillales; family Halothiobacillaceae; genus Guyparkeria; species Guyparkeria hydrothermalis. Next base: position 186,312 of record NZ_JAJSEE010000002.1, on the reverse strand, counting down.
TCCTTGAGGCGATAGTCGGCGGCAAGATCGATCACCCGTACCCCCTGCTCGAGCAAGGCCGGCGCCTCCTGCATGGCGATACCGTTGGGCGTAGCGAAGAACACCAGGTCGCAACCGGCCAGATCCGCCTCGCCCGGCTCGCTGAAGACGAGATCCGTGTGCCCACGCAGGCTGGGGTAGAGGTCATCGACGCGGCGACCGGCCTCGCCACGCGAAGTCATCGCCACCACCTCGACCTCCGGGTGGTGGGCCAGCAGGCGCATCAGCTCGACACCGGTGTAGCCGGTGCCCCCGACGATTCCGATCTTCTTCATGTCTTCGACTCGACTCCTCTCGCGTGGATACCCGGGCAACGCCGCCGCGGCAGGCGGCGTTCGAACCCGGTCGACAATCGTGGCATATTAGCAGGGCCGTCGCTGCGGACCATCCAGCGCGGGAGCCCGCTCACCGCATTTCTTCTTTCCCCGGGAGGCCCGGCCCGTGACCGCTTTGCTCGCCCGCATCCAGGACTGGTTCGGCCGCCCGCTGAACCGGTTCATCGAGCGTCTGCGGCTGCGCCTGGCCCAACCGGATGCCCTGTTGCAGGTCACCCTGCTCGGCCTGATCGCCGGGTTGCTGGCCGCCCTGCTGGTGGTCGCCTTCCGGCTGGCACTCGAGGGGCTGCAGGTCTACGGGCTGGGACTCCCGGGCGCGGAGCGCTACGAGTCTCTCCCGGCCGAATGGCGACTGCTGCTGCCGATCCTCGGCGCACTGGTCCTCGGCCTTGCCTTCCACCTCTTGCCGTTCGGCATGCGCAACGTCGGCGTCGGCCACGTCATCATCCGCTTTCACCGTTTCGGCGCCGACATGCCCTGGCAGAACGCCGTGGTGCAGTTCGTCGCCGGCATCTGGGGCCTGCTGATCGGCCTGACCGGTGGGCGGGAAGGCCCCGGCATCCACCTGGGCGCCTTCTCCGGCAGCCTGCTGGGCCACAGCCTGGGGCTGCCGAACAACAGCGTGCGCACGCTCTCGGGTTGCGGGGTGGCCGCGGCGATCTCGGCGGCCTTCAACACCCCATTGGCCGGCGTAATCTTCGCCCTCGAGGTGGTAATCAAGCAGTACACGCTGGCGAGCTTCCTGCCGGTGATCCTCGCCTCCTCGATGGGCGCCCTGCTGGCCACGACCGTCTTCGGGCCGGAAACCCTGTTCACCATCGAGATCCACCACCAGATGTCGTTCTGGGAGGTGCCCACGCTGCTGGCATTGGGACTGATCATCGGCGCGATGGCCGCCGGCTATATCCAGATCGTCGAGGGCACCATCGCCCGCAGCTGGGACTGGCCGGTCTGGGCGCGCTTCACCGCCGCGGGCGTGGCCACCGGCATCATCGGCTTCTGGGTGCCGGAAATCCTGGGCATCGGCCACGACACCACGGACCTGGTCGCCGCCGCCGAGCTGACCCTGGGCGCCCTGTTGATCATCGCGGTGGCCAAGTGGCTGCTGGCCAGCGTGACCGTGGGTCTCGGCCTGCCGATCGGCACCATCGCCCCGGTGCTGATGATCGGCGCCGTGGTCGGCGGGACGCTCGGCAGCCTGCTCTACCGGCTCGACCAGATCCCGCTGAACGACGTGGCCTTCTACACGGTACTGGGCATGGGCGCGATGATGGGCGCCACGCTCCAGGCGCCGCTGGCCGCCCTGGCCGCGGTACTGGAACTGACCAGTGACACCGGCGCGATCCTGCCCGCCATGATCACCATCGTCGTCTCCGGGCTGGTCAGCCGCATGGTGTTCGGCAAGTCGGGGCTCTACGACGCGATCCTGCGCGCCAACGACCAGCAGATGCCGGGGCCGTCGTTGTGGTTCAACGGCGACAACATCGGTGTCTCGAGCATCATCGAGCGGCGCGTCGCCGAGGTGAACTGCCCCTGCAATCTCGCCCGCTTCGAGCAGGCGCTCGAGGAAAAGCCCGCCTGGCTCGTGATCCGCGACGAGCACCGCCAGGCGATGGGCGTGATCCGGTACGCCGCGGCGAGGGCCGCCTTCGACCACGTCTTCAACCAGGCCCTGTTCGACGCGCAGGCCCGCGCCGAGGCCGAACAGGCGGCCCGCGATTCCGAGGTCCAAGTCGAGGCCGAAGCCGGGGCCGACGAGGCACCGGAATCGACGGCCTCACCTGCCCACGACTCGAGCGAGGCAGGCGAGCGCGTCGAGCCAAGCGACACCACGGAAGCGGCCAGCGAGGAACAGGCCGAGCCGGGCATCGACATGGAGGCGCTGGCCGACCAGGTGCGCGAGGAGGTCCTCGTCGACCCGGCCGAGATCAGCGGTTTCTACCGGGCCGCCGATGTCGAGGTGGGCTACACGCTGACCCAGGCCCAGCGCGTGATGCGTGAGGAGGACGTCGGCGTGCTGGTGGCCCGACGCATGCTCGGCTCGCCGCAGGCCCGCACGCTAGGCGTGATGACCGCCGCCATGCTCGAGCAGGCGATCGTCGAACGTTGACGCCATCCGCCACGAGGCGGAAACTTTCGCGCCACGGATGGGTCCTTTCTTGTTGCACCCGACGTGCACCCATGGCCAGACGAGGGTTCGAGATGACGCCACTGACCGAGAATCACCACCCGACGGACACGACCGACAACGCCCCGGCCGACCGCTCGCGCCGCCGGCTGCTGCTGGGCGGCACCGGCGCGCTGCTGACCCTGGGACTGGGCGGCTGCCTGTCGGACAGCGGCCTGCCGCTGGAGGGCGTGACCGTGCAGGACCGCGACGGCCAGCCGGTCGAGCTGGCATCGATCAAGGGCAAGCCGACCCTGATCACCTTCTGGGCGACCACCTGCCCCGGCTGCGTCAAGGAAATCCCGCACATCCAGGAACTGCACGACAAGTACGCCGAGCGCGGCGTGAACGTCGTGGGCCTGGCGATGAGCTACGACCCGCTCGACCAGATCAACAAGATGGTCGAGGAGCGCGACATGACCTACACCATCTGGCAGGACAAGGACGGGCGCGGCGCGGAGGTCTTCGGGCCGGTGCGCGTCACCCCGACGACCTTCGTCCTCGATGCCCAGGCGCGCATCGAGTTCCAGAAGATCGGCGTGTTCGACGTCGACCGGGTCGAACGCACCCTCGACGGTCTGCTCGAGTCGGCCTGATCCGCCTCACACCGACACGCCCCGACGCCCCGCGAGCCGGGGCGTTTTTCGTTACACTGACCGTCTTTGCGCGCCGCTCGTATCGCGGCGAACACCATTGAGGGGAGCCCGTTTCCAGGTCATGAACATCTCCATCAAGACCCCCGAGGAAATCGAGAAGATCCGCATCGCCAGCCAGCTGGCCGCCGAGATACTGGTGCTGCTGCGCGAGCACGTGCGGGCCGGCGTGACCACCGGCGAGCTCAACGAGATCGCCCACAAGCACATCACCGAGGTCCAGGGCGGCACGCCGGCGACCCTCGGCTACCACGGCTTCCCTGCCTCGATCTGCACCTCGCTCAACCACCAGGTTTGCCACGGCATCCCCGGCGACAAGACCCTGCGCGACGGCGACATCCTCAACATCGACGTCACCGTGATCAAGGATGGCTGGTACGGCGACACCTCGGCGATGTACACGGTCGGCAAGCCCTCGGTGCGCGCCCAGCGACTGATCGACGTCACCCATGAGGCGATGATGAAGGGCATCGAGACGGTCCGTCCCGACGCCACCCTCGGCGACATCGGCCACGCCATCCAGACCCACGCGGAATCCTCCGGCTTTTCCGTGGTGCGCGAGTACTGCGGCCACGGCATCGGGCGAAACTTCCACGAGGACCCGCAGGTGGTCCACTACGGCAACCCGGGGGAAGGCGTGCGCCTCAAGGAAGGCATGGTCTTCACCATCGAGCCGATGATCAACGCCGGCAAGAAGGAGATTAAGCTCCTTGGCGATGGCTGGACGGTAGTCACCAAGGACCACTCGCTCTCGGCGCAATGGGAGCACACGGTCGCCGTGACCAAGGACGGGTTCGACATCCTCAGCCTGCCGCCCGCCTGATTCCATGCAATCGACAGGGCAATCGAGCGGGCATCCGGCGCCCGACGGTCGATTCGGCGACCAGACCACCTTCCCGGCCGACCGGCCGCTGGCCCGCCAGCTCGAAACGCTAAACGCCCACTGGGCCGAGGCACTGGCCGACGAGGCTAGCGCCCGTGGCTTCATCCAGGAGGTCACCGCCCGGGTCGACAGCGCCCTGCGGACCCTGTGGCAGGACAAGCTCGCCGACACCCCCTGCGCCCTGGTCGCGGTCGGCGGCTACGGCCGCGGCGAGATGTTCGTTCACTCGGACATCGACATCATGGTGCTCACCGCCGATCACGCCCACGACGAGGCGGTCCAGGCGTTCCTCTACACCCTCTGGGACACCGGTCTGTCGATCGGCTACGCCGTGCGCAGCGTCGAGGAATGCCTCGAGGCGGCCACCGACCCCACCGTCTACACCAGCCTGATCGAGATGCGGCTGATCGCCGGCGACGAGGGACTGGTCACGCGCCTGGATTCGGCCATCCGCAGTGAGGCGGCCTTCGATCCGGCCTGGTTCTTCGCCGCCAAGCTCGACGAGCAGCAGGCGCGCTACGAATCGCATGACAACGTCGGCACCAAGATCGAGCCGCACATCAAGGAAGGCCCGGGCGGCCTGCGCGACCTGCACACCATCCGCTGGCTGGCCAATCGCATCGACGGGGCCCCCAACCTGGCGGCGATGCACCGGGCCGAACTGCTGCGCGACGACGAGTACCGCGCCCTCGAGCACGCCGAATCGCTGCTGTTCCGCATCCGGATTGGCCTGCATGGCCTGGCCGAGCGCGCCGAGGAACGGCTGCTCCTGACCCACCAGAAGACCCTGGCCGGCGCGTTCGGCTACCAGGGGCAGCAGGACGGCAACCTCGCGGTCGAGCGCTTCATGCAGCGTTTCTTCCGCGCCACCATCGAGGTCGAACGCCTCAACCAGTTGCTGATCCAGCGCTGGCGTGAGCGCCTGCACCCGGAGATCCTCGAGCCGATCCAGCGGCTCAACCCGCGCTTCATCCGCCGCGGCCGGCTGATCGAGACCCGCGACGCGCAGGTGTTCATGCGCTCGCCCACGGCCATCCTCGAGCTGTTCCTGCTGCTCGCCGAGCACCCGGAACTCGAGGGCATGACCGCCGCGACCGCCCGCCAGCTGCGCGCCAACCTGTCGGTGATCGACGCCGGCTTTCGCGCCAACCGCCACGCAAAGCAGTTGTTCATGCGCCTGTTGCGTGCCGAACGCGGCGTCTACCTCGCCCTGCGCAACATGAACCTGACCGGCGTGCTCGCCGCCTACATCCCCAACTTCGGCCCGATCGTCGGCCTGATGCAGTTCGACCTGTTCCACGCCTACACGGTCGACACCCACACCCTGCTGGTGATCCGCAACCTGCGCCGGCCCGCCCTGCCCGAGTACCGCGACGAGAACCCGATCGCCGCGGACGCCTTCGCCCGCATCCCGCGACCGGAAGTGCTGTATCTGGCCGGCCTGTTCCACGACATCGCCAAGGGCCGGGGCGGCGATCACGCCGAGCTGGGCGCGTTCGATGCCCGGGACTTCGCCCGGGCCCACGGCCTGGCCCGCGAGGACATCGACCTGGTCGGCTGGCTGGTCGAACAGCATCTGCTGCTCTCGTTCACCGCCCAGCGCCAGGACATCGAGGACCCGGAGGTCATCCGGCGCTTCGCCGAGCAGGTCGGCAGCCCGGAACGGCTCGACTACCTCTACCTGCTGACGGTCGCCGACATCCGCGCCACCAACCCGCAGTTGTGGAATTCCTGGCGCGACACCCTGCTCAAGCGCCTGTTCGAACTCACCCACCAGCACTTCGCCGAGGGCGTGCGTTCCTCCGCGCAGATCGTGCGTGAGACCCGCCGGGATGCCAATCGGCAGGGCTCGAGCGAGGGGATGGATGCCGGCAAGCTGGCCGCCTGGCTGTCGGGAATGCCGGAGGAGTACTTCCTCAGAAACGAGATCGACAACATCCTGCGCCACTCGCGGGTGGCGATCGATGCCGACCTGCCGGCACTGACCATCAACGACGACCCGCAGCACCAGGCCACCCAGATCCTGATCCTCGCCCAGAACCACCCGGCGCTGTTCGCCCACGTGGTCGCCGGCATCGACCGGGAAGGCCTGAACGTCCAGTCGGCCAACATCACGGTGATCCCGCGTCCGCTGGTGGTCGAGAGCGGGCTCAACGCCATCGACGGCGAGGGCAACCGCGAACAGCTGCCCGAGTCCGAGCTGATCCTGCTGGAATTCTTCGTCCTCGATCGCCAGGGGCACGCCGTCGACGACCCCGGCGCGATCGAGGCGCTGCACGAACGGCTCGAAGGGGTGATCCACCGACCCGAGCGCGCGCTGTCCGTCACCCGCCGGCGCACCCCGGCCCAGCTCTCGAGCCTGGACGTGGATACCGAGGTGGAATTCATCGCCGACGTCGCCCGGGCGCGCACCATGATCCAGGTGCTGACCAAGGACCGGCCGGGCCTGCTCGCGGATCTCTCCGACACGCTCTGGCGCATGGGCGCGATCCTGCTGCACGCCCGGATCGCCACCCTGGGCGAACGCGCCGAGGACGCCTTCTTCGTGGTCGACCAGTACGGCCACCCGATCAACGACCGCGAGCACCAGCAGGCGATCGCCGACGCCCTGATCCACGCGGCCAAGGGCCGCGGCGCGGACGAGGAGCATTGAGGTGACCCCGATCGACCACAACCTGCCCGCCAACCAGCCGCCCGGGGATTGGGCGCTGATCGGCGAGCGTCGCGATTTCCTGGTGGTAGCCAAGCCGGAGCGGATGCTGTCGGTACCCGGCATCGGGCCGGACAAGCAGGACTGCCTGATCACGCGCGTGCAGACCGAGTTCCCCGAGGCGCGCATCGTCCATCGCCTCGACTGGGACACCTCGGGCCTGCTGGTGCTGGCGCGCAACGCCCGCGCGCACTCGTTCCTCTCCAAGGCCTTCGCCGCGCGGGCGGTCAACAAGACCTACGTGGCACTCATCGACGCGCCGCTCGAGCCGGCCGAGGGCCTGATCGACCTGCCGATCGGCAAGGACCCCGACCGTCGGCCGCGCTACCGGATCGACCCCGAGGGCGGGCGCCCCTCGCAGACGCGCTACCGCATCGCCGAGACCGGCGATGCGGCCGTGCGGGTAATCCTCGAACCGATCACCGGCCGCTCACACCAGCTGCGCGTGCACCTGCTGGCCCGGGGACGCCCCATTCAGGGCGACTCGCTCTATCACCCCGACGCGGGACGCCACGAACGACTGATGCTGCATGCCATGCGGCTCGCCTTTCCCGATCCGGAACATCCGGAGGCGCCCAAGGCGGTGTTCGAGCTCGACGCCCCGTTCTGACGCCCCGCCTGGACCAACCCCGCTGGCCATCAGCCAGTACCGACCAATTCGACGGCGTTACCATCCAGGTCGCGGAAGAACAGGGCATCCCGCCCCGAGCGCGAGCGGGTGAAACGCATGCCGCGCGCCTCGAGTCGCTCGGCGAACGGTGCGGTCTCGGCCACGCGCAGGGCAACATGCCGGTCGCGCCCGCCATGTTCCGGGCGCCCCTCGCGAGGGTCGGGATTGGGCAGCTCGAGCAGGTGCAGGGCCTGCCCGCCGCCCAGTGACAGCCATGCCCCCGGAAAACCCAGGTCCGGCCGCGGCAACGCCGCCAACCCAAGCACCTCGGTATAGAAGTCGCGCGCCTGGCGGGCATCACGAACCATGAGGCTCACGTGATCCACTCCCCGCACCTCGGGACGCGTGTCGGATCGATTGTCGGCATCAGTCATGGCAGGCTCCGGGGTCGGTTCTCGCAGCGATTGGATCGGCCACCTATAATGCCCGGTCGCATCTCGCCCCGTCACCACCCAACCGAACGGCTTACGGCATGAACCCCGATCTCGACCGACTCCACCCCTACCCCTTCGAGAAACTCGCCGAGCTCAAGGCCGGCGCCGAGCCGCCGGTCGATCGCAAGCACATCCCGCTCTCGATCGGCGAGCCGCGCCACGCCCCACCGGCGATCGTGCTCGACACCCTGCGCGAGGCCCTGCCGCAAATCGCCCGCTACCCGGCGACCAAGGGCGAACCCGCGCTGCGCGAGGCGATGGCCGGCTGGCTGACACGACGCTTCCGACTGGGCGACGGGCTGCTCGACCCCGAGACCAACGTGCTGCCGGTCGCCGGCACCCGCGAGGCGCTGTTCGCCATCGCCCAGGCGGTGGTCGACCGGGACACCGGCGACCAGCCGCCGGTGGTGCTCATGCCGAACCCCTTCTACCAGATCTACGAGGGCGCCGCCCTGCTGGCCGGCGCCGAGCCCTACTACTACCCGACCCTGCCGGAAAACGGCTTCCTGCCGGACTTCGATGCGATCCCCGAGACCATCTGGCAACGCGCCCAGCTGCTCTACGTCTGCTCGCCGGGAAACCCCAGCGGCGCGGTGATCGATGCCCCGCGTTATCGCGACCTGCTGGCCCGCGCCCGGCGCCACGACGTGGTGGTCGCAGCCGACGAATGCTACTCCGAGATCTACTTCGGCGAGCACGAGCCACCCACCGGCCTGCTCGAGGTCGCCGGTGAACGCGGCGGCGAAACGCCGTTCGAGAACGTGATCGTCTTCCACAGCCTCTCCAAGCGTTCCAATCTGCCGGGCCTGCGCTCGGGCCTGGTCGCCGGCGACGCGGCACTCCTCAAGCGGTTCCTGCGCTACCGCACCTACCAGGGCTGTGCCCTGCCCCTGCCGACGCAACTGGCCTCGATCACCGCCTGGAACGACGAGGACCACGTACGCGCCAACCGCGGCTTCTACCGCGAGAAATTCGACGCGGTGCTCGACATCCTCGAGCCGGTCGCCGGCATCGACGTGCGCCGCCCGGATGCCGGGTTCTACCTCTGGGCCGGAGTGAACGGCGACGAACGCGACTTCGCCCGTCGCCTGTTCGCGGAGCAGAACGTCACCGTGCTGCCCGGGCGGTTTCTCTCGCGCGAGACGGACGGGGTGAATCCCGGGGCGGGCTTCGTGCGGATGGCGTTGGTCGCCGAGCTGGACGACTGCGTCGAGGCGGCGGAGCGGATTCGGGCGATGCTTTACTGATTCGTCTTGGCGGACCTGACCAACCCTCGTCAGGGTTTCGCACGCCGGTCTGCCGACGTGGCACTGAGCACTGCCGTGCTCGGCGTGCGAGTCGATTTTCTTGCTTGTCCAAGAAAACCGACGAAAAGAAGACACCCCGATGCCTTGGCCCTTCGGGCCTGATCGACTCGGATTGCATCCGAGCCGATCAGCCTCGCGAACGAGGGATTGCGGACGGGTCGGTTCGACGCGACATCCTGTCGCGGCGAACCTCGGGCTCGCGTCCATGCGAGCCCGACCCTGCAACCCCTCGCTCGCGAGGCAAGGCACAAGGGGCTCGACCCTCCGATCCAGCTTGGGAACCGACCTCCAAGCTCCGCCGCTCTCTCGGCATTCAGGCAACTCCACCAGATGGCAAGGCGACGCCCCCTTGCGTCCTGCCTCGCGACCGGTGGATGACTCGGGGTCGGAGCGACAGGGAGGTCGCTCCGAAGCTCGCCGTGACAGGAAGTCACGTCGAGCCGGCCCCGAAGGCAGCCGCCGGTCGCGAGGCTTCGAGTCCGGACACCGTCCGGGCTCGAAGGCCCGCAGGGCCAGGACGCCGGGGTGCCCTTCTTTTCGCCCCTTTTCTTGGGCAAGCAAGAAAAGGGGCTCGCACGCCAGGCAAGGCGGCCGATCTTGGCCGCTCCACGAGACAGGCGTGCGAAACCTCTCCCGCTTCCCAAAACGGACATCCCACCGGCACGACATCAACCCCATCAACAATCTGTTGTTACAATAACCAGCAGTTGATCACCCCGTTTCCCGGCCGACCCACAGAGGTCGGCCGCTCGTTTTTCCAAATCATTTCAGGAGCATCCGATGGACATCTCTTCCATTCGCGACACCATCGAATCGGCCTTCGAGCGCCGCGCCGAGATCAACCCGTCCAACGCCCCGGCCGACGTCGTCGACGCGGTCGAGACCGCGCTGGCCGGCCTGGACGACGGCTCGCTGCGCGTGGCCGAGCGCCGCGGTGTCGGCGACTGGCAGGTCAACGAGTGGCTGAAGAAGGCCGTGCTGCTCTCGTTCCGCCTGCGCAACAACGAGGTGGTCTCCGGCGGCGACCTGAACTACTTCGACAAGGTGCCGACCAAGTTCGCCGACTGGGACCAGGCCCGCTTCGAAGCCGCCGGCATGCGCGTGGTGCCCAACGCCGTCGCCCGCCGCGGCAGCTTCATCGCCAAGAACACCGTGCTGATGCCCTCCTACACCAACATCGGCGCCTACGTCGACGAGGGCACCATGGTCGACACCTGGGCGACCGTCGGCTCCTGCGCGCAGATCGGCAAGAACGTGCACCTCTCCGGCGGCGTCGGCATCGGCGGCGTGCTCGAGCCGCTGCAGGCCGCCCCGACCATCATCGAGGACAACTGCTTTATCGGCGCGCGTTCCGAGGTGGTCGAGGGCGTGATCGTCGAGGAAGGCTCGGTGATCTCGATGGGCGTCTACATCGGCCAGTCGACCAAGATCTACGACCGCGAGACCGGCGAGATCCACTTCGGCCGCGTCCCGGCCGGCTCGGTGGTCGTCTCCGGCAACCTGCCCTCCAAGGACGGCAAGTACAGCCTCTACTGCGCGGTGATCGTCAAGAAGGTCGACGAGAAAACCCGCTCCAAGGTCGGCATCAACGAGCTGCTGCGCGACGTGTAACCCGGACGGGGACCCCCCGCCCGACCACACCGCTATTACCGGGCCCGCCTTTCGACTAGCATCAGTCGACAGGCGGGCCTTTTTACGTGCACAGGGAGTGGGCGGATGGCGGCAGGAACGGCGACGACGATCACAAGGCGGGTGGGTGAATCCCTGCTCGCCTTCGTCGGCTGGTGGCTGGCCGCCTGGCTGGTCAGCCTGGCCTACCCGGCCGTGGCCGACTATCTGCCGATCTCGCTCATCTGGGTGGCCAACGCCCTGGCCTACGGGGCGGTGCTCAGCCTCGGGCCGCGCCTGATCCCGGCCTTCACCCTGGCCGCGCTGACCTGGAACATCGCCCGCGGTGATGCCCTGCCCGAGATCGTCATCGGCACCGGGGCATTCCTGGTGGTGATGCTGTTCGTGATCGGCTTCTCGCGCCTGCTCGAAAATCGGGTCGACCAGGACCAGGCCCGGCGCCTGCTGCGCGTGCCGATCATCGCGATCACCAGCGCGAGCGTGTTCACGCTGCTCGGGGTGTGGCAGTTCGCCGGCGGCGGCCTGCCGGCGACCGAGCTGGTGATAGCCCTGTGGCTGTCCGAGGCCACCTCGGTGCTCCTGTTCACGCCGCTGGTGCAGCAAGTCGTCACGGCCAGTACGCGGCATCACGGGCCGCCGCGGTTCCGGCCGATCACGGGCGTGATCGCCGCCTGGACCCTGACCGCGTTCCTGGTGCTAGCCGCCCTGCTGCTGGTGGGCCGGCAGGACGGGACGGGCCGGGAGTGGCTGCCCTATCTCGCGCTGACGGTGCCCATGTTGGCCGTCTACCTGCTGCCCACCTCGGTGACCCGCTTCGCGGTCGCCGGCTTCGTGCTCGTCTGGGTGGGGGTGCACTACGTGGTCTTCACGCGACCGGACGGGATGGTCGAGGTCAACGCGCTCCTGAACGGCCAGATGATCATCTTCACCGCCACCCTGATCGCGTTTCTCGCCATCGAGTCGGTGCTGTCCTTCGAGCTGGCCAACCATCGCCTCAAGGCCGCCCGCCTGCGCGACGGCGTGACCGACCTCTACAACGACCTCGGCCTGACCCGGCGACTGCGCGAGCTGGCCGCGCCCGGCCAGCCGCATCGCCGGCTGGCCCTGATCGGCGTGCAGATCCCCGACGTCGACGACCTCTCCGCGCTGATCGGGCTCGACGAGGTCCACCGGGTGGAACGGCTGATCGGCGAGACCCTGCGCGAGGTCCGCCCCAGTCCGGAGATCGCGGCCGGCCACCTGCAACCGGGACTGTTCGCGATGCTGGTCCCCGAGCGCGGCGAGGCCGACCGGGCAACCATGATCGCGACCCACCTGCGCGCCGCGATCGACCGCGCCGAGCGCGAGGGACAACTACCGACGGCCCGGCAGGGCGTGCGACTGGCCGTGCTGGATACCGTCACCGCCGGCGATCACCAGCACCTGACCACGGTGCTGCTGATGGCCTGCCAGAAGGACGCCGAGCGCGACGACCGCCCGTTCCACCACCATCGCGAGCCGGCGATTCACCTGATCGAGGATCACCGTCGCACCCTGGAATGGGCCCGGAACCTGCGCGAGGCCCTGGCCGGCGAGACCGCGGCGGGCGGCTTCGCGCTCTTCGCCCAGCCGATCGTCGACCGGCACGACCCCGGCGCCCACCGCATCGAGGTATTGCTGCGCTGGCGCACGCCGGACGGGCGCATCGAACCGCCCGGCACGTTCCTCGAGATCGCCGAACACTTCGGCCTGATGCCGAAGATCGACCGCTGGGTGCTCGACCACGCGCTCGCCGCCGTCGACAGCCAGACCGCCGGCATCCATCTCACCGAGATCGCGATCAACCTCTCGGGCGACTCGCTGGCCGGCGGCTGGCTGCCGTCACGGATCGAGACGCTGCTCGAGGACCATCACTGGCCGGCCGAGCGCCTCTGCCTGGAAATCACCGAGACCATGCTGATCCGCGACACGGCACGGGCCCAGCGCAACCTCGCCGCCCTGCACGAGCTGGGCGTGGCCATCGGGATCGACGACTTCGGCACCGGGCGGGCGACCTTTTCCTACCTGCAGCACTACCCGGTCGACGAGCTCAAGATCGACGGCAGCTTCGTTCGCCGACTGGCCGAGTCGAGCTTCGACCGCGAGGTGGTCAAGACCACCCGCCTGCTCGCGGACCACCTGGGCTGCCGGGTGGTGGCCGAATTCGTCGAAACCCCGCAGCAGGTCGAATTGCTCGAGGAGCTGGGGGTGCACTTCCACCAGGGATACGGCGTGGCCGAGCCCATGCCGCTGGACGACTACCTGGCGGGTTTGCCATCGGACTGAGCGGCCGGCTCACGGGCGAGCACGACGAAGGGGATGGCAGGCAGGGCCGACCAAGTGGCGACATTCGGAAAGGCGGCGCGAGAGGGAGGGGAGCGCCGTCGTGGTCAGGAGCCGGCGCGGCGGCCCACGCCGTGGGTGACGAACCCAGGCCCCTGGTGACCCGGCCCCTCGTCGAGCAGCGCCTTGCCCTCGGCGAGGATGAGCCACTCGAGTCCGGGGAGGTCCTGCGACAGGTCGCTGGCGCGCACCAGCATGTCGGCCCGCTTCGGCCCGCCACTCTGGTAGGCGAGCTGGCGCGGATGGAACAGCTCGACGATCAGGAGCCCGCCGGGCCGCAGGGCGGCCGCGGCGCGGCGGTAGACCTCGCGGCGTGCCGGCGGCTCGAAGTGCAGGTAGATCAGCACGACCGCATCGAAACCGTCCTCCTCCCAGTCCCACTCGGTCAGGTCCGCGCAATGCACGGCGAGACTGACATCGCGCTCGTCGGCGAGCTGACGGGCCTTCTCGCAGCCCACCGCGGAGTAGTCGACGCTGGTGACATCGAAGCCCTGCTCGGCCAGCCAGACGCCGTTGCGCCCCTCGCCGTCGCCCAGCACCAGCACGCGCCCCCCGGTCGGCAGGCGCCAGGCCTGGCTCAACAGGAATTCGTTGGGGTGGGTCCCGTAGAGGAAATCGACCTGACCGTACTTTTCGTTCCAATCCACCAATTTGCCCACCACCAGAGTTTTCTCTATTTTCAGCACGTTACGCAGGGACAACGCCCACGAAGGTCAAATTCAGACATGCCGTTTAAATATCAGCCGTTGCGGCAGAATAGTCCATCTCTTGCCCTCGGCTAACAACAGTGACCCGGAGCTTCGGCGAGATGATCCATCCATAAACAGCCCCAAACTCGACCGAGAGCAGCGGGGGAGGAAGAGACGGTAAGGGCGGCATGCGAGCGCCGCAACAGGCAAGCGCCTCACAAAACAAAGCCCCCAGGGGGCGGCCCAGCCGAAATCAACAAGGGCTGGACGAAAACCAGGGGGCGGATCAAAGATAGAGTACGTCCTGTCTTAGTTAGAGTTCAAGTTGGGACCGAAACTTCCGCAAACCAACGGGACACATCCTAGCGGCTCTACTTCATGCCTTCCTTAGTAAGGCGCGGCTGAAGGTTCAGCACCTTCGCCAAAAGCTTCACCTCTCCGCCCCTCTCATCAACAACGTTTTCGGCCTCACGATCTAACATCTCTTGAAGCCCGTCAGCATCAATCCGTTCGCCAGTCTCAGGATGCTCCCACCCTTTATAGGTGGACACGGTTACGAGAAGACACCCTGAGCCACAAGTCTCGTCGGCCATGTATTTATCTACCAACTGCTTACGGATCGTGTCACGAAGAACACGACCAGACCATCGTTCACCAATCTTAAGTTCGATAACAGCTTGCTGCCCCGACTGGGCCCGCAAGCGAATATCCGTCTCCTTTTCATCGGCCGTAACTGATTCTTGATCGAGGACATAGGCGCTTCGGCGCGTTCGTTTCAACTCATGCGCGATGAACTGCCTCATGATTCGTTCTTCCCCCACTTGGGCCCACCCAGCTCTCGGCGAGTCATCCTCAAGGAGCATCTCTTCCAAATCTTCTAATCGGCCGACAAGAACATCGAACATCTCACTCCGATTTTCGGGTGGCACTTCGCCATGCTGCTCTAGCAGAGTGAAAGCGCTCTCAGTCCGCACAAGAGCATCAGCTTCTGCTGCGGCCCTTTCACGAATCTGGATCTTCAACCAATCCCGAAAGTCATCCACCAAGGGATCCTGAAGCAACTGGGACTTGACTGCCCAAGCTCTCGGTCCCGATGACTTAATGACCGCGTCTAGTAACGCGCCCCGAGCACTTTCAGCCGCGTCTCGAGGCCCAGGCGTAAATGCGCCTTCGTGCTCTACATCATCACCGCGCCGAACATGTTTGTAGGCTAGTTGCACCAACCGGAGTAGCAACCCCGGCTCAAACTCAGAACGCTTTAAATCGACACGCGCCCCGCCGTGCCGATCGCCAAAAAGACTACCGATAAGGTTGACAGCAAACCCCTCAGCTGACGGCTCGACCCCTTTCAGCAACCCCTCCACCACCTCAACTCCCTTAGCCGGGTTAAGCTTCAGAAGCACTCCGACCCAGAGAGGTACAAACGGGGCGGCCGAAGCCTGTCCCAAATGCAGTTGGGCCGCTTCATACATCCGCCCTAGCTGATCGCCATCGCCATGCTCATACAGTAGGTTGAGCACTCGTCCGAGACGCTCTGCCGCAAACAGCGTTTGGTCATCGTCCTGTACTTGACCGGAGAAGCCACCCAACCAACGAGCTAACCGTGGCAGAAACAGGCTGACGACTTTCTCAGAGGCACTATTCAAATCCTGAAGCAACATTGTGGGAAAAGCTGGGGATGCTGGTTCTTCAAGCTCACTGGTCAGCTCACGACCCAGGATTCTGTCCACGGCATCTGGGTGCGTTTCCACAAGTGCATCAAGCCATGGCGGAAGGCCATTAATCTGTACTGGCGCGTAACGTGCGGCCAATTCGGCCTCATCATCTGACAGCTTTGCGGCCCAATCCCGATCCTCGGCTTCCGCCGAGATGGCAGCCAAACCTAAACGCCAGCGGACAAAGATCTTATTCCTTTCCTTCTCTGGCCGTTCGGAGGGAAGAGTTGGAATTTCGTTCCGCCAAATGGAGTGCAATGTCTCTCGCAACCTATCCGCCACTTCTCGACCAAAGTGGCTCTCTATGAACTGGCGACTCCAGCCTGAAGTTAGGCCGTCTCCATCCTTCTCCATAGCTGCCCACAGATTCCAGGCGGTTGCCCCTTCGTGGCTCGGACTAAAGGCCGTCTCCGGATGCTCGGCAACCCACTCCCAGAACGCAATCCAATCAGCACGCCTTTTCTTCTCTTTTTCTTCCTGCGATTTACGTTGCTCCTCAATCTGAGCTTGCAGCTTAACGGACCTAGGATCGGGCTCCGGCGGGTTCAAGAAATCGTCAATCAAGTCCGACAGTGGGGGCTCATCCGTGACAAAAACTCGGAGTGATTCGATCTTAGCTCGCGAGCTATCTGGCTCTCTACTTCTGAGAAGCATCAGCCCTCGGAGAAGAATTTCGCGATCCTGAAGGAGCATATCCGGAGTTGCCAAGCCTCGCCTCATCCACTCATCATCGAGTTTCTCGGTCAAGTTCAACGCCCCGTCAAACGCAACCTCAAAGAAGCGATCACGAGGCTTCATCTCCGGACAAAGGTCCCGCATTAATCGTTCCTCTATCCAAAATACTTCTTCGCGCAACGGCGGCGATAATGCCTCGATCTCTCTACGGAGGTCCGCAACAACATCCCTTTCCATTCGACTATCAAGGCGCAGCCGCAGGGCGACGACGGACGAATGCAATAGCGCTGTGTCCTCAAACCCACCTTCCCGAATCAGCCGAAGACAGACTGAAGCGATAATCGAAACCAAATGGCCGTGATTTTTCGAAATTTGAACCTGCCGCTGCTCCCAGCCAAGTTCACTGATGACCTTGGTTGCCAAGCGCTCACGAAGGATCTCCAAGTAGCCCGGCCGAAAATCAGCCTGTGCAACAAGGCGAGGGATGTGCCATTCGAACTCATCAAGCACCCCATCTGAGCTCTCAACGACTTCCAGAAGGTCACACATCTGCTCTGCATCGATGTGCTGCGGAAACAAACGTGCAACCGCAGCCCTAACAAGAGCGCTGTTCCAGCGACTTTTAGAGTCCAGCATGGACTGCACGACGAGGCTGACCCTCGGATCACCAAGGCGGATCAGGGCATCAATGGCGGCCACACGCTCCACATTCTGGGCGAGCTGGTTCCGGGCAGTTTCATAAACCAGATCCGCCCCTTCGGGCATTGGTCCGGCACCAATCAGTTCAAGTAGAAACTCCCTAACCTCAAAGCTCTCTACATCTTCGAACCAAAGGTCCATCACGTCCCCCGCCAACTCTGGGGAAGCGAAGCGTTCCACTTGAACACGTGGCGTATGAATGCCCCACCACGAACCATCCCGGTAGCGATGCACATACGAACGCAAAGCCTCGGCACGTTGGGACAAAGAGAGAGACTCCGGATCAGCAAAGTCCAGTAAGACTTCAGGCTCACGCTGACACAGCTCTGAAAAAATATTTTGCTGCTCTCGAGCCAACCAGGCCGCCACCGGACGCATGGTTGGCCGAACCACTTGAAACCCATCCGAGGTGTCGGCAAACAGGAGCCGCTTAACTGAACGAATGGGCATACCTTGCGTTAAGCGACTCGCAAGCCATTTAGCTGCCAAAAATTCGGTGATCGAGCGGTGATGAAATCGAACACGCCCATAGCTCGCAAAACCGAATAGTGGGCGCTCCAGCAAGGCTTGGCGTTCTACTCGTGTCCAGTCACTCAGGATTAGCTCTGGATCAAGGGCAGTCCCCGGCTCTCCTCCCCGATCCGCCTCCACGCTAAACCGAATAGTTAATTTGCGACTCAGTAAGGTAGCGAAGGCCAGGCGGCAAGCCCCCGCTAAGGCCTTCTCTGGCGACAGTTCAGCTGGCTCACGGCGACCACTGCGAACCCTCAGCTTGGATTGAATATTCTGTAGAACTTGTTCCCGGTGAGTCGGGATAGAACGGTCTGCACGCCATGTCGCACATAATTCCACGAGGTCTTGCGGACGACGCGCAAACTCCTCGGCATTTGTTGCATGGATGTGGTCGAGCAGTGCTTTGGGATGCTCAACGCCCTCGCTCACCGCCATTTGCTCTATCTGAGCATCTGACAAGGGCATCAAGGTCACATGACGCCACTCAAGAACAACTTCCTCATCTGACTTTTTCTTCTGCCGTTTTCGCCCCATCACCACATCAGCAAAGGCATCCCCGCCGGTCATGACCAGTTCTTCTTGCGGCGGTATCGGCAGGTACTGCTCAATAAGGGCCTGATCGATCTCAATGGGGCGAGTTGTGATGATTACGCGCACACGACCGAGGCGACCAACCACAGCCCTTCGGAGCCGCCTTAGTGCCATTTCGAATGTACTGAGCGTCAGATTAAGTTCGTCGATCGAATCAAGAAAAAACGTAGCGACTTCAGACTGCGCCGATCGCCATGCCTCTAGCCGTTCCTCATATTCCGGGCATAGCAACTCCTCCAAGCGCTCATTTGCAAGCGCCGACAACTCCAGATAGAAGGCCGCTTCCCCTTGGTTCCAGAGCATCTCGGCCTGACGCTGGCACTCGAATGTCTTACCGGCCCCGGCTTCCGAAATGATCAGAACCCGGCGTGATTTGAGAAGTTCCTGCCATCCGAACGAATCCAACCACCCCATACGAGCCAAAGTTGTCGCACGCTCAACGTCAGCCATCTCGCGCTGGGATAGGTCACGAAAAGTTCGCTCGATGCGGGATGTCAACTCGTTTGACGGTTTCATCGGAGGTCACGGCTCGGAAAGCAATTGTCTCGGGAAAGCGTGAGGCGCATTAACCCTCTCGCGGAAGCCCCCCACCTTACCTTCAAGACCAAGCCTCTGTTCACATCGAGCTGGCAGAAAGATTCCGCTGCAAGTGAGACTTTTGTCTACACACAGCAAGACCGATGAGACTCGAGCTCAAGCTGGGAAGGCATTGACAAAGAGGTGCAGGGGCAAGTTACTCAGCCAAATGTGAGTAACGAAGTGAGTAACAAACGCTTCGCTCAGGGCTAACTTGCTGTTTCTAAGCGTTTATATCGACTATGTCGGAGTTCCGTTCCAGAATTCGGACATCGGCTGGCTCGCGCCCCTTGTGGCTAATCGGGTCAGTCTAGCGCATGTCCCCGGGGCGAACCCGGGTCACCCCCGGGTCCACTGATCGGCCGTCACGACCCCGGAAAGATCACGCGAAAACAGCTGCCCTCGCCCGGCGTGCTGTCGATCTCGAGCCGCGCCCCGTGGCGCAGGGCCACGTGCTTGACGATGGCCAGTCCCAGCCCGGTACCGCCACGCGAACGCGACCGCCCCACGTCGATGCGATAGAACCGCTCGGTCAGGCGCGGGATGTGGCGCGCCTCGATACCGATGCCCGAGTCGCACACGGAGAAGACCGCCCGCCCCTGCTCGTCGCGCCCCCAGCGCACCTCGACGCGCCCGCCGGCCGGGGTGTACTTGACCGCGTTGAAGACCAGGTTGGAGAGCGCCGACTGCAGCTCGCGCGGCACGCCCCACAAGGTCAGGGTCGGGTCGAGATCGGCGCGGATGTCGTGCCCCTCCTCGCCGGAGACCAGGCGCGCGTCATTGAGGATCGGCTCGAGCAGGCGCGCCACGTCGATGGTCTCGAACCAGTCGGCGTCCGGCTGCGAGGTCTCGAGCCGAGAAAGCAGCAGCAGGTCCTCGACGATGCGCCGCATGCGATCGGCCTGCTGGTGCATGTTCGACAGGATGCGGTGCATCTGCGGATCCTGTCCCTCGTCGGTGTCGAGCAGGGTCTCGACGTAACCGGCCAGCACGGTAAGCGGGGTGCGCAGCTCGTGCGAGACGTTGGCGACGAAGTCCTGGCGGACCCCCTGCAACCTGTGCAACGCGGTCACGTCACGGCCGATCAGCAGGTAGCGGTCCGAGCCGTAGGGCTCGATCCGCAGGCTCAGGGTGCGGGTCTCGTCTGCCGGCGCGACCAGCTCCAGGGCCGGCCGGTCACTGCCCTGCTTGAGCCAGGCGATGAAGGCCGGGGTGCGCCAGAGATCGTCGAGGCGCAGGCCGATGTCGGAGCGGTTGAGGCCCAGCATGTCGATGGCGGCGCGGTTGAGCCACTCGATCTCGCGCTCGGTGGTGAGCACCACCATGGCGTCCGGCACGGTCATCGCCGAGTGGTGATAGCGCTTGAGCAGACCGATCAGGCGCCGCTGGCGTCGCGACCATCGCCGGCTCAGGCGTCGCTGGCGCACCTGAATCAGCCCGGGTAGCCCCCAGACGCGGCGCGGCTGCGAGGTGATCGGCAGGGCGCGCGCCAGGTAGATCACCCGCCAGAGCAGCGCGGCCGTGTAGATCACCAGCGCCGTGACCGGCGCCAGCACCCAAGCAAGCCCCCAGCCGGTCACCGCACCGACCCAGGCGACCACCGAACCCAGCGCCAGCACGGCCAGCACGAGGATGCCCTCCTCGCGCCAGGCCCGCTGGCGGGCCTCGACCAGGCGCAACTGCCGCAATTGGGCGCGACGCTCGACTCGCGTCGCGCGGGCGGCATGCTGGGGATGGGAGGATTGCGGGTCGGTCATGGACGGCTCAATGCAAGAACGGTCGGGCCAAGTCTCACCGGGTCGGCCCGGGGTGCGGGCCACGCGCCTCAGCGGGGCGAGAGTCGGTAGCCCACGCCACGCACGGTCTGGATCAGGCCATCATAACCGCTGGGCGCGAGCACCTTGCGCAGGCGCAGGATGTGCACGTCGACGGTCCGCTCCTCGACGTAGGCGTTCTGCCCCCAGACGCGGTCGAGCAACTGCGCCCGGGTGAACACCCGATCCGGGTGCTTCATGAAGAAGGCGAGCAGGCGGAACTCGGTCGGGCCGATGTCGATCGGCTCGTCGGCGGCCGTCACGCGGTAGCTTTCCTGGTCGAGCTTGAGTCCCGCGACGTCCAGCACCGGGTTCTCGGTCTCCGGGGACACGCGACGCAGCACCGCCTTGATGCGGGCCATCAGCTCACGCGGCGAGAACGGCTTAGTGACGTAGTCGTCGGCGCCGGCCTCCAGTCCGCTGACCTTGTCCTCTTCCTCGCCACGCGCGGTGAGCATCACGATCGGCACATCGCGGGTGAGCTCGTCGCGCTTGATGCGTCGGGCGAACTCGATGCCGCTGGCACCCGGCAGCATCCAGTCGAGCAGGATCAGGTCGGGCTGCTTTTCCGCCAACCGCTCGTAGGCCTCCTGCACGTCGGCGGCCTCGACTAGGTCGTAGCCGGCGCGCCCCAGCGCGAAGGCGACCATCTCGCGGATCGGCTTCTCGTCCTCGACAATCAATATGGTCTTCTGCATTCGGTCATCCCGGCCAACGCCGGTCCTCGCAACAATCGATGTGAGCGGGACGTCGGGGCACCGGGCGGCACCCCGACCATCTGCCGGCATTAAACGCCGCCGCGATGACAGCAGCATGACAAGATGACAGCGTGACGGGAAGCCTACGAATCCGTCACCGCAGGTGGCCAGGCGTCCGGATGGAAGGGGCAGCGCTTGCTTGCGGAAAGAACTTGCTAGACTTGCCAACCCGATCAATCGAGCCTCGACAGCGACCAGGAGCCCCATGAGCAAAGCCGACCCCGACATCGTCGCCCTGGACGTGGCGCGCGCGCTGGCCGAAGACATCGGCAGCGGTGACGTCTCGGCGCAATTGATCCCGGCCGACGAGACCGCGCATGCCCGCATCATCAGTCGCGAGCCGGCGATCCTCTCCGGGGTCGACTGGGCGGATGCCGCCTTCCGTCGCGTCTCGCCAGCCGTGCGGATCGAGTGGGCCGCCGCCGACGGCGACAGCCTGTTCCCGGAGCAGAGCCTGTGCCTGCTCAGCGGCCCGGCGCGCGCCCTGCTGACGGCCGAGCGCGTCGCGCTCAACTTCCTGCAGACGCTCAGCGCCACGGCCACGGTCACCCGCCGGTTCGTCGAGGCGGTCGAGGGCACCGGCGCGCAGATACTCGATACCCGCAAAACCTTGCCCGGCCTGCGTTACGCGCAGAAGAAGGCGGTGATCGACGGCGGCGGGGCCAACCACCGCATGGGTCTCTACGACATGGTGATGATCAAGGAGAACCACATCCGTGCGGCCGGGTCGATCGAGCAAGCCGTTCGTGCCGCCGGGGTGGTGGCACGTGACCTGCCGCTGGAGGTCGAGGTGGAGAACCTCGAGCAGCTGGATGAGGCGCTGGGCGCCGGGGTCAAGCGGGTGCTGCTGGACAACTTTGCGCTGGATCAGCTGCGCGAAGCCGTCCGGGTCACCGCCGGCCGGGCCAAGCTGGAATCCTCCGGCAACGTCTCGCTGGCGACCGTGCGCGACGTGGCCGAGACCGGGGTGGATTACATCTCCATCGGCGCGCTAACCAAGCACGTCGAGGCGATCGACCTGTCGATGCGATTCATCGACTGATCGCACCTCGAGCGCCGCTCAGGTCACTCGAACCCGTAATATTCCTGGTTCATCCAGGCGGTCACCGCCTCGACTTCCTCGTCGAACCACGGCAGACCGAAGTTGTTGGCACAACCCTGGACCATGGTGCGCAGGCTGTCGTAGCTGCCCATATTTCCGGCGTCCGCGCGCGCTTTGAACCACTCGTCGTTGTGCGGAACCATGTGGCACTCGGCGCAATTGTCGGCGAACAGTTCACCGCCCCAGGCGATGTCGGGCTCGGCGGCGACCGGGGCGGCGAGCATCAGCCCGGCGACAAGGCCAAGCATTCGAGTCGGGTTTGCGTGCATCATCGTCTTCCTGGTTCGCATGGCATTGCCACTCCTTTTCTGCTGCAATTTCGAACGCGCGGGCCATTTCCACGGCCGCATCGAGTTTGAGTGTAGGACGCCGGCACTCATAGGAAAATCAATTTTTCCTATCCGGAACAACTATTTTCACTTGTTAGGACTATCGATGATCACCGTCTACGGCATCCCCAACTGCGACACCGTCAAGAAGGCCCGGGCCTGGCTGGCCGAACAGGGGCTGGACTACCGCTTTCACGATTTCAAGAAGGCAGGCGTACCGGAGCAGCGACTGGACGACTGGCTGGAGCGATTCGGCTGGGAGACGGTGATCAACCGCCGCGGCACGAGTTGGCGGCGCCTGCCGGCCGAGGAACGCGAGGCGATGGACACCGCGCAGGCCCGCGAGGCGGCCCTGGCCAACCCCAGCCTGATCAAGCGCCCGGTGGTGGAACACGACGGCGACACCCTGATCGGCTTTTCCGCCGACGACTGGCAGGAGGCACTGGCATGACCGACCCGACCATCGATCTCGCCCGCGATCTGATCCGCCGCCCCTCGGTCACGCCCGACGACCAGGGTTGCCAGGCGTTGATCGGCGGGCGCATCGCCCCGCTGGGCTTTGCCATCGAGTCGCTGCGCTTCGCGGAGGTCGACAACCTCTGGGCCGTGCACGGCGACCAGGGCCCGCTGTTCGTCTTCGCCGGTCACACCGACGTGGTGCCGACCGGCGAGGCCACGCGCTGGACCTACCCGCCGTTCGGCGCCGAGGTCCACGGCGGTCGGCTTTATGGCCGCGGGGCGGCGGACATGAAGGGGTCAGTGGCCGCCTTCGTCACCGCCACCGAGCGCTTTCTCGCCCGGCAGCCCGAGCCGGCCTTCCGGCTGGGCTACCTGATCACCAGCGACGAGGAGGGCCCGGCCCAGCACGGCACCAAGCGCGTGATGCAGTGGCTGCGCGAGAAGGGGATCTCGATCGACTGGTGCCTGGTGGGCGAACCGTCGAGCCGCAACCGGCTGGGCGACGAGTTCAAGATCGGCCGGCGCGGCTCGATTACCGGCAATCTCGTCATCGAGGGTCGCCTGGGGCACGTAGCCTACCCGCACCTGGCCGACAATCCGGTGCATCGCGCCGCGCCGTTCCTGGCCGAGCTGGTGGAAATCGAGTGGGACGAAGGCAACGCGCACTTCCCGCCCTCGACGCTGCAGATCGCGAACATCCAGGCCGGCACCGGCGCGAACAACGTCATCCCCGGCGAGCTTAATGTCCAGTTCAACCTGCGCTTCAACACCGAGACCTCGGTCGAGGCGATCCAGGCGCGGGTGGAGGAACTGCTCAAGCGCCACGGACTGGCCTATCGAATCGACTGGCAGCTCTCGGGCGTGCCGTTTCTCACCCGCGACGACGGGCCGATGGTGGGCGCGGTCGAGCGCGCCGTGGAAGGGGCGCTGGGAACGGCGCCGACGCCGTCGACCGCGGGCGGCACCTCGGACGGGCGCTTCATCGCGCCGACCGGCGCGCAGGTGATCGAGCTCGGCCCGCTCAACGCCACCATCCACCAGATCGACGAGCATGTCGCGGTCGAGGACCTCAAGACGCTGTCGACGATCTACGAACGGCTGCTCGACGAACTGGACACCGAGGCGCGGCGACTGGCCGGATAAGGCGAACAAGAAAGGACGGACCGCCCGACGAGATTGGCCGGGCGGCACGAACCGAAGGCACTTAGAGCAGGACCAGGTTGTCCCGGTGCACCAGTTCGTTTTCCTCGCGGTAACCGATGGTCTCCGCGATCGCCTGGCTTGAGCAACGCACCAGCCGCGCGGCGTCGCTGCTCGGGTAGTTGACCAGCCCGCGCGCGAATTCATGACCGTCGGCATCGACGATCGAGACCAGCTCGCCACGGGCGAACTGGCCGGAGACGGCCGTCACGCCGACCGGCAGCAGCGAGCGCCCCTGCTCGGCCACCGCGCGGGCGGCGCCGGCATCGACCCGTAACTGACCCCGCACCCGCAAGTGCCCGGCAAGCCACTGCTTGCGCGCGGCCAGCCGGTTGGTGGCGGGGTGGAAATGCGTTCCCAACGGCTCACCGGCGGCCAGTCGGCAGAGCACGTCCGCCTCGCTGCCCGCGGCCACGATGGTCGCCGCCCCGGAACGGGCGGCGCGCTTGGCCGCGAGCACCTTGGTGTACATGCCGCCCCGACCGAGACGCCCGCCCTCGGGCGAGGCCATGGTTTCGAGTGTCGGATCGCCGGCGTTCACCTCGGCCAGTAGCTTCGCCTCCGGCCGCTTGCGCGGGTCGGCCTCGAACAGGCCCGGCTGGTCGGTGAGGATCACCAGCATGTCGGCCTCGACCAGGTTGGCAACCAGCGCGGCGAGCGTGTCGTTGTCGCCGAAACGGATCTCGTCGGTGGCGACCGTGTCGTTCTCGTTGACCACCGGCACCACGCCCAGCTCGAGCAGGGTGCGCAGCGTGCTGCGGGCGTTGAGGTAGCGCTCGCGGTCGACCAAGTCCTCGTGGGTCAGGAGGATCTGCGCCGAATGGGTGTCGAAGCGGGCCAGCCCCTCGGCATAGGCCTCGACCAGGCCCATCTGCCCAACGGCGGCGGCCGCCTGCAGCTTGGGCAGCGACTCGGGACGCTCCTCCCAGCCGAGCCGCGCCATGCCCTCGGCCACCGCGCCCGAGGTGACGATGACGATCTCGCGGCCCTCGCGGCGCAGTTCGGCGAGCTGGCGGGCCCAGGCGGCGATCGCCTCGCGATCGAGACCGCGACCGTCACCCGTGACCATCGCCGAGCCGATCTTCACCACCCAGCGCTGATAGCCCCTGACCTCGTCACGCATGATCAGCCCTCCGTCGCCCCCGAACGGCCACCCTGCTCCTCGCGCTCGCGGGCCCACTCGGCCTCGAGGTATTCGAGGATCGCCCAGACCAGCGGCTGGGTGCCGGTCTTGTCGAGCGCGCTGATGGCGAACACCGGCCCGGTCAGCCCGATTTCGTTGGCAAAGCGTTGCTTGAGCGCCTCGATATTGACCTCGCGTTCCTCGTCCGCCCAGACATCGATCTTGTTGAGCACCAGCCAGCGCGGCCGCTCGGCGAGCGACTCGTCGTACTTCTCGAGCTCGGCCTCGATCGCCGCGACGCTCTCGACCGGGTCGACCTCGTCGTAGGGCGCCACGTCGACCACGTGCAGCAACAGGTTGGTGCGCGCCAGGTGCTTGAGGAAACGAATCCCCAGGCCGGCGCCTTCGGCCGCGCCCTCGATCAGCCCCGGGATGTCGGCGACCACGAAGCTGCGATGCGGCTCCGGGGCGACCACGCCCAGGTTGGGGTAGAGCGTGGTGAACGGGTAGTTGGCGACCTTGGGACGGGCGTGCGAGATCGCGCGGATCAGGGTCGACTTGCCGGCATTCGGCTGGCCGAGCAGGCCGACGTCCGCCAGCACCTTGAGCTCGAGCCGCAGGCGGCGATCGTCGCCGGGGGTGCCGTCGGTCTTCTGCCGGGGGGCGCGGTTGACCGAGCTCTTGAAGCGGGAATTGCCCAGCCCGTGCCAGCCACCCTTGGCCACCAGCAGCTCGGCGCCGGCCTCGACCACCTCGCCGATCACCTCGCCGGTGTCCTCGTCGTGCACCACCGTGCCGAGCGGCACGTGGACGTGCAGGTCGTGGCCCTTCTTGCCGGTCATGTTGCGCCCGGCGCCATTCCGGCCGCGCTCGGCCTCGTAATGGCGCTGGAAGCGGAAGTCGGCCAGGGTGTTGAGGTTGACGTCACCAACCAGGTAGACCGAGCCACCATCGCCGCCGTCGCCCCCGTCGGGACCACCGTAGGGCACGTATTTCTCGCGGCGAAAGCTCACCACGCCATTGCCGCCGTCTCCGGCCTTGACCTTGATGGTGGCTTCATCGACAAATTTCACGACACGTTCCCCGCAATTTCCCGCACGTAGGCGAGTAGACCACAAACACGAAAGCCCCGCTCGCAGGCGGGGCTCGGACAGCAGTTACCGGCCAGCCACGCTGACCGCCAACTCACGTCGGGCCGGCGTTACGCCGGCTCGATGCTGACGAAACGGCGGCTCTTCGGACCCTTGGTCTCGAACTTCACCTGGCCGTCGGTCAGGGCGAACAGGGTGTAGTCGCGGCCAACGCCCACGTTGCTGCCGGCGTGGAACTTGGTGCCACGCTGACGAACGATGATGCTGCCGGCGGAGACGGCTTCGCCACCGAAACGCTTCACGCCGAGGCGCTTGCTTTCACTGTCGCGACCGTTCCGGGTAGAGCCCGCTGCTTTTTTATGTGCCATGGTTCAAGTCTCCTGGTCTGGATACCGGGCGCTTAGGCGCTGATACCGGTGATCTTGAGTTCGGTGTAGGCCTGGCGATGGCCCTGACGCTTCATGTGGTGCTTGCGGCGGCGGAACTTGAGGATTTCCACCTTCTTGCCGCGACCCTGGCCGACGATCTCGGCGGTAACGCTCGCGCCATCGACGGTGGGGGTGCCCACCTTGATGTCAGAGCCGTCGCCGACCATCAAAACCTGATCCAGCGTCACGGTGCTGCCGGCTTCGCCAGAGAGCTTCTCGACGCGCACCTTGCTGCCTTGCTCGACGCGGTACTGCTTACCGCCGGTAACGACCACTGCGTACATGCTGTAAAACCCGAATGTTTATGCGTAAAGGAGCCGATGACGCATCGCAGTCACCGGCAGGCGTTGTTAACGGAAGGTCTGCACGAATTCGATGCCACTCTGGCCAGTCGAGCCGCTCGTGATCAAGGCGCCGACGTCGCTGGCGTGCCGGCGGCCACGTCAAGACGGCGCAACGAAGAGCACGGGCGGCTCGACTGGCCCCGAAGGGCGGGCCTTGAGCCGGCCATCTGCCGCGTTGCCGCCCTTGGAAAGGGAATCACCCTGTCCGGCGGACGGTCGCCTTGCATCTGCCCGGCTCAAGGCCCGCAGAGCGGTATCGAATTCGTGCAGGCCTTCCGTAAAGGCGCGCAATCTTAGCGACCCGCGCACCTTTCGTCAAGGGAGATCTGCCGACCGCCCAACGGGTTATGCCTCGACCTCGGTGGCGTCGATCACCTTGAGGCCGCTGTCGGCCTGCATTGCCTCGTACTCGTCCTCGAAGAAGAACTTCTCTTCACCGAAGGCCGGCGTCAGCTCGTTGAGCCAGGTGGCCTCCTCGTCGTACTTGGCGAAGAACGGCCGCTGCACCCAGTCCGGGTTGCGACCCTGGACGAAGCGCAGCACGAATACCTTCTCGCCATGGATCTCCGTCACGCCCTGCACCTCGACCTTGCCGGGGCCGGCGGACATGGACGGACCGCGCGCGGTGCGCGCGAGGCCCGAGACGCGCTTCATCGCGTCGCGGTAGATGCGGTGCGCCTCGGCCAGCGGCACCTCGAAGCGGTACTTCGCGCCGGTGTCGCGCTCGACGAACATGTAGTACGGAATCATGCCCAGGCGCACCTGCTCGCGCCACATGCGCGCCCAGACCTCGCCCGAGTCGTTGATGTGCTTGATCAGCGGGCTCTGGGTGCGGATCTCCGCACCGGTCGCCCGGATGCGCTTGACCGCCTCGCGGAAGATGGGGTTCTCCATCTCCTGGTAGTGGTTGATGTGCGCCATCACCGCGACGTGCTTACCGGACTCGACCAGCCGCTCGAACAACCCCAGCAGCTCGTCGGCATCCTTGTCGGTGACGAAACGGTACGGCCAGAACGACAGTGCCTTGGTGCCGATGCGTACGGTCTGCACGTGCTCGAGGCGCTCGTCGAGCAGGCCCTCGAGGTACGGCGCCAGGTGCTTGGTCTTCATCACCATCGGATCGCCGCCGGTCATCAAGAGGTCGCTCAGGTTGGGGCGCTCGGCGAGGTAGTCGAGCAGCTGGCCAGCCTCCTTGGAGGCGATCTTGAGGTCCTTGTCGCCGACGAACTGCGCCCAGCGGAAACAGAAGGTGCAGTAGCTGTGGCAGGTCTGCCCCTGGCTGGGGAAGAACAGCGCGGTCTCGCGGTACTTGTGCTGCACGCCCTCGACCGTCTCGCCGTTGACCTCGGGAAGGTTCATCTCCATCTGGCCGGCCGGGTGCGGGTTGAGCTGGTGGCGCAGTTTCCAGGCCAGCGCGGTGATCTCTTCCTTGGGCGCCTCGCGGCGGTGCAGCTCGGCCATCTGCTCGTACATCTCGGGGCTGAGCATGTCGCGCTGCGGGAAAGTCAGGGCGAAGATCGGGTCGTCGGGGGCACGGTCCCAGTCGATCAGGTTCTCGATGACGTAGTTGTTGACGCGAAACGGCAGCACGCTCGCGACCACCTTCATCTCGAACAGCGCCTCCTCGCCGAGACGCTTCAAGGGCTCGATCTTGTCGAGATGACGGTCGGTGAAGACCTGCAGCTTGGGCGCCTGCCCGTCCTGCGTACCCGGCTGGGTCCCGGGAATGCTTCGCTTGGCAACAGTCGTCATAAAACCTCGTCTGGTGCGCATGGATTGGGGCCGTGCCGACCACAAGGCCGGCGAATTCTAGCCCATTTCCCGACAAAAACAACCGCTTATACGTGCGCATGCCAACCAAACCCGGGTGGATCCATGGTCACGACCTCCATCCCGGCCGGCCTCTCGACGACAATGTCATCTCCTTGATCGACGCCACCCGAGAACCCAGCGGAAACCGCAAAGCACCCATGATCGATCTTCGCCACTGGCGCCTCGCCCTGACTCTTTCCCTGGCTACCGGCGCGGGCGCGCTGCTCGCCGGGCACGCCGAGCCGGCGGGCCTGGCGGTGTTGCTGCCATTGCTGGGACTGGGCTTGATCGCCGCCACCCGCGGGACGATCGGCCCGATAACCGCGGCCATCGCCATCGGCCTGGGCGTGATGCTCAGCCTTCATTTCTGGCCTGGCTTTGACAATCCACTCCTGTGGCAGGACCGACGCTTCTGCCGCGACTGCCTGCCGCACAGCCTCTACCTGTCGGTCGACCAGGCCCTGCTGGTGACGGCCTGGCTGCCGTTGGTCATCGGGCACTGGCGAGCAGCCAACCCGATGCCCCTGCTGATGGCCAGCGTGGTAACCATCGCCGCGGCGGTCGCGTTGGGCATCGCCACCGGCCTGTTCCACTGGCAACCCGGCTGGCCCGGCTTGTCGCTACTGACCCTGTTTGCCGCAGCGAACCTGGTCACGGTCGCCGCCGAGGAAGTACTGTTTCGCGGCCTGCTCCAGCGCCACCTGCTGACCCGACTGGGCGCGACACATGCCTGGTGGCTCACCGCCCTGATCTTCGGGCTGGCGCATCTGCCCTTCGGCATCGAATTCGCTGCCGTGGCCACCGTCGCCGGCCTGGGCTACGGCTGGATCGCCTGGCAAAGCGGATCCCTCTGGCCGGCCATTGCCCTGCACTGGCTGGTCAACCTGCTGCACTTCTCGCTATTCAGCTACCCGATGCTGGCCTGAGACGGGCGACAGGCTGGTCTAATCTGGCGGAAAGGATTCGCCGGAGATCGTCGCCATGAGAACCCATACCGTCCTGTTCGCCCTTCTCTTGGCATTCGCCACCCCGACACTCGCCGAGCCGACCGTCAAGACGGTCGTCGATGACCTGCACCACCCCTGGGCCCTGACCTTTCTTCCCGATGGCGACCTCATGGTCACCGAGCGACGCGGGCGGCTCTGGCATATCGACCCGGCGACGGGAGAGCGCCGGGCGATCGACGGCGTGCCGGAGGTCGACCACCGCAACCAGGGCGGCCTGCTCGACGTGCTCGCCCACCCGGCGCATGCCGACAACCGATGGATCTACCTCACCTGGGCCGGGCGCTGCGACGGCGGCAACGCCACCCACCTGGGACGCGGGCGACTGGAGGGCGACCGGCTGGTCGATTTCAAGACACTGCATGTCGCCACCCCCTGCGTCGATTCCGGCATCCACTTCGGCTCGCGGTTGGCCTTCGATCGCGACGGGTACCTGTTCATGACAGTCGGCGACCGCGGCGAACGCAATCGCGCCCAGGATCTCGCCGACCACAACGGCTCGGTCCTGCGATTCCACGCCGATGGCCGCATTCCCGAAGACAACCCGTTCGTCGACCGCCCCGATGCCGAGGCCGCCATCTTCAGCTACGGACACCGCAACCCGCAGGGGGCGGCCACCCACCCGCAGACCGGTCGCGTCTGGATTCATGAGCACGGCCCGCGCGGCGGCGACGAGGTCAATATCCCGGCGGCCGGTGAAAACTTTGGCTGGCCGATCCAGACCTACGGTCGGGAATACGCCGGCCCGGAAATCGCCCCCGACGAGGTCGAGGGCGTCACCGGCCCGATTCATCACTGGACGCCGTCGATCGCCCCCTCCGGCATGGCCTTCTACGATCATGCGGCCGCACCCGACTGGCAGGGCAGCCTGTTCGTCGGCGCCCTGGCCAAGCGCCACCTCGCCCGACTGCGGCTGGATGGCGAACGCGTGATCGGCGAGGAACGCTGGCTAGAGGAACGCGAATGGCGTATCCGCGATGTGGAGGTCGGGCCGAATGGCGCGCTCTGGGTGATCACCGATCATGCCGACGGTCGACTGCTGCGGCTGACGCCCGGCTGACCGCCCCATCCGCGGGAGGGCTTGCGCCCGCCAAAAGAAGCACCTATAGTCCCGACACCATGAAATTCATGCACCTGGTCACCCTGCTGCTCGCCTTCTGGGCACCGCTCAACGCGGTGACCGCCGGCGTGGCCATGCTCGATTGCCCGATGGAGGAAATGATCGAGCATGGCGCCGACTGCCCGAGCATGGGCGGCTCGATCGACGAGCCCACCGCCTCGGCCGGCTGTGACCACTGCGGCAATTGCGTGCTCCTGGGTGGCTTCTCCCTGCCGACCCAGTCCACGGTCGCCGCCATTCACCTGCCCAACGGCACCCTCGACGCCTCCCTGACCGATTCGATGGCCGCAGGGGTTCCCAACACCCCGTTCCGCCCCCCCCTCTCGGCCTGACACGGCCGAGTCGACGGGGCACCACGCCCCGCTCACCTCGGCCGACCCAGCTCTCCGCTGACCGTCTTCAACCGAGGAAACTTCCATGAACCCATCGATTCTCTCGCGGACCGCCGTGGTCCTGCTGACGATCGCCGTGCCGCTCACGCCGAGCCTGGCCGACTCATCGGCACAGGCCGGTCAACGGCTGACGCTGGACGCGGCCGAACAGGCCGCCGTGCAAAGCGACGAGGGACTGCAGGCCGCCGAACGCCGACGCGCAGGCCAGGCCGCCAGTGCCGAGGCCGCCGACGAACTGCCGGACCCGCGGCTGTCCGTCGCCCTGCAGAACGTACCCACCGACAACTACAGCCTGAGCGACTCGCCGATGACCCAGACGGTGGTGACGCTCTCGCAGAGCCTGCCGCCGGGCGACACGCTCGTCTTCCGCGGGGAAGCGGCCGAGGCGCGCATTGCCGGCGCCTCCGCCGCCCTGGCCACCGCCGACCGCCAGCTCAAGCGCGAGGTGCGTCGCCTGTGGCTGGCCGTCTACCGCGAAGAGGCGCTCGCCCGGCTGCTCGAGCGCGAGCGCGCGCTCTACCGGGAATTGCTGGACAGCGCCCGTACCGCCTACCAGGTCAACGAGGCCAGCGGCAGCGATCTGGTCATCCTGCAATCCCGGCTGTCGCGGCTGGGCGATGCCCTCGATCGCCGTCATGGCGAGGCCGAGGCCGCCCGGGCTCGGCTGGAACGCTGGGTGGGCGATGCCGCGCGCCTGCCGCTGCCCGACACCCTTCCCGCCCGGCTGACCGACCTCCCCCGGGGGGAGATCGACCGGCAACCCGAAATCGAGCGGCTGCGCGCCGAACTCGAGGCCGCTCGCGCCCGGGTCGGCGAGGCCGAAGCGCAGTTCGCCCCGGAGATCGGCCTGCAGGTCGGCTACGGCCTGCGCGCCGGCAGCGAACCCAACACGCTGTCCGCGGGCGTCAGCGTGAGCCTGCCGATCTTCAGCGAGCGTCGCCAGTCGCCTCGACTGCGCGGGGCGCAACAGTCCGCCCAGGCCGCCCAACTCGAGCTGACCAAGCGCGCGCGCGATCTCGCCGCCCAGGCCGACGGCATCCGCGCCCGCCTGGCGGCCCTGGATCGCCGCATCACGCGTTACCAGAACGACATCATTCCCGAACTGCAACAGGTCGCCGAGATGATCCGCGGCGAGATCGGCGCCGGAAGGGGCGAGTTCGACGCCCTGATCGAGGCCGAACGCGCCGTCATCGAGGCCCGCCAGGAACTGCTCACCCTGCGCCTCGACCGTGCCGACCAACTCATCGACCTGCGCTACCTGCTGGAGCCGACCGCATGAACACCCGCACCTTCCGCATCAAGCGACTCACCCGCGTCACCCTGCTGGGCTCGGCCCTGGTCACCCCAGCGGTGCTGATGGGCGTCAACCCGGCCATCACCTCGGTAATGGCGGCCGAGAACGGCGACCAGACCGACCACGACGGTCACGATCACGCCCAGTCCGCCAGTGACGGCGGTGACTCCGTCACTCGCTGGACCTGCCCGATGCACCCGCAGATCGTCGAAGAGGAACCCGGTAGCTGCCCGATTTGCGGCATGGACCTGGTCGAGAAGGAATTCCCGGCCGAACAGACCTCTCAGGCGGCGAGCGAGAGCCAGGACCGCGCCGCGCCAGACGAGGGCCATGAGGGTCAGACTCTTGTCGAGTCGTCCGATGAAACCGGCGAGACCGTCACCCGCTACACCTGCCCGATGCATCCACAGATAGTTGAGGAGGAACCCGGTTCCTGTCCCATCTGCGGCATGGACCTGGTCGAGAAGGAATACCCCGCCCAGGAGGCTGCCGCCGAAACGAGCGACAGCGCCTCGGGCGGTGCGAGCGCCCAGGGTGGCAATAGTGCCTCGAGCGCGGCCAGCGGTGGCGAGACAGTGACCCGTTGGACCTGTCCGATGCACCCGCAGATCATCGAGGAGGAGCCCGGCTCCTGCCCCATCTGCGGCATGGATCTGGTCGAGAAGGAATACCCGGCCTCCGAGGTTGGCGCGGCCAGCGCCGAAAGTAGCGGTGGAAACGCCAGTCGTCCCAAGGCGCCAAGCTTCCCGGCCGTCTCGGTCAGCCCGATCACCGTGCAGCACATGAACGTGGTGATCGAAGAGGCCAAGAAGCGGCCGCTGGTGGAGACGATCCGCACGGTCGGCACCGTGGGCTACGACGAAGACCTGCTAGCCCACGTCCACCCGCGGGCCAAGGGCTGGGTCGAGCAGCTCAAGGTCGCCTCGGTGGGCACCACCGTAAAGAAGGGCGACGTGCTGTTCGAGTACTACTCGCCGGACATCGTCGCCGCCCAGCAGGACTACCTGGTCGCACTGCGCCGCGGCATGAGCGATCTGATCGAATCATCCCGCGCCCGGCTCGAACTGCTCGACGTACCCGAATCGGTGATCGACACGGTCCGCCAGAAAGGCAAGGTGCAGCGCACCATCCCGTTGCTCGCCCCGCAGGACGGCTACGTCGCCGAGATCAACCTGCGCGAGGGCATGTACATCCAGCCCGGCCTCGACCTCTACACCATCGCGCGGCGGGATCGCGTCTGGGTGAACGTCGACGTGCTCGAGCGGCGCATGCAGTCGGTCAGCGAGGGGCAAGAGGCCACCATGCGGGTCGACGGCATCCCCGGGCGCACGTTCGAGGGCACGGTCGATTTCGTCTACCCGGAGCTCGACCCGCAATCGCGCACCCTGCGCGTACGACTGGCCTTCGACAACGAGGACGGCCAGTTGCGACCCAACCAGTTCGCCGAGGTGACGCTCACGCCGGAGAAGACCCCGCCGGTGCTCGCCGTGCCGGCAACCGCCATCATCCCATCCCCGGGTGGAGCCCGCGTGGTGGTGCGCACCGGCGAAGGTCGCTTCCGGCCGGTGGCCGTGGAAACCGGCGCCGAGGCGGGCGGCTACACCGAGATCGTCTCGGGGCTGGAACCGGGCGAACAGGTGGTCGCCTCGGGTCAGTTCCTGATCGACTCCGAGTCCAACGTCCAGGCGGCCTTCTCGCGCCTGTCGGGCAACGAGCAGTAAGGGGGCCACATGATCGAGCGCATCATTCATGCCAGCATCCGCTTCCGGGTGCTGGTCTTGTTGCTGTCCGCCCTGCTCGCCGCAATCGGCTGGGCAGCCTGGAAGGCGACGCCGCTGGACGCCATCCCGGACTTGTCGGACACCCAGGTGATCGTCAAGACGACCTTCCCCGGCCAGTCGCCGCAGGTCGTCCAGGACCAGGTCACCTATCCGCTGACCACGCGGCTGCTGGCCGTGCCCGGCTCGACGGCGGTACGGGGCTACTCGTTCTTCGGCGACTCGTACATCTACGTCACGTTCAAGGAGGGCACCGACCTCTACTGGGCGCGCTCGCGGGTGCTGGAGTACCTCAACCAGGCCTCGGAGGATCTGCCATCGGAGGTCACGCCGAAGCTGGGGCCGGATGCGACCGGCGTCGGCTGGGTGTTCCAGTACGCGCTCAACGACCCGACCGGGCAGCATGATCTCTCCGAGCTGACCACGCTGCAGAACTGGTTCCTCAAGTTCCAGCTCGAGTCGGTCGAGGGCGTCGCCGAGGTGGCCACCGTCGGCGGCATGGTCCGCGAGTACCAGATCGTGGTCGACCCGCAGCGTCTGCGCGCCTTCAACATCTCGATCAACCGCCTGCGCGAGGCGATCTCCCAGGCGAACCGCGAGGTCGGCGGCGGCGTGATCGAGCGCGGTGGCGCCGAGTACATGATCACCAGCCGTGGTTATCTCAAATCCGCCGAGGACATCGAGCAGATTCCGGTGGGCGTGACCGACAAGGGCACCCCGATCACGGTCCGCGATCTAGGTCGGGTCGAGGTCGGGCCGGCCGAGCGCCGCGGGGTGGCCGAGCTTGACGGCAAGGGCGAGGTCGTTGGCGGCATCGTGGTGATGCGCAGCGGCGAGAACGCCCGCGAGGTGATCGCGGCGGTCAAGGAGAAGCTCGATGACGTCAAGCCGGGCCTGCCCGACGGCGTCGAGGTGCTGACCACCTACGACCGCAGCGGCGTGATCGAACGTGCCGTGGCCTTCCTCGAGACGAAGCTGATCGAGGAATTCCTGGTCGTGGCCCTCGTGAGCCTGATCTTCCTGTTCCACCTGCGTTCGGCGCTGGTGGCGATCGTCAGCCTGCCGCTGGGCATCCTGACCGCCTTCATCGTCATGAACTGGCAGGGCATCAACGCCAACATCATGTCGCTCGGCGGCATCGCCATCGCCATCGGCGCGATGGTCGACGCGGCGATCGTCATGATCGAGAACGCTCACAAGCACCTGGCACGCTACCGGGAGACGCACGGCAAGCCCCCCGAGGGCGAGGTCCACTGGGGGCTGATCGCCAAGTCGGCCAGCGAGGTCGGCCCAGCGCTGTTCTTCTCGCTGTTGGTGATCACGCTCTCGTTTGTGCCGGTATTCGCGCTGGAGGCACAGGAAGGTCGACTGTTCGCGCCGCTGGCCTATACCAAGACCTACGCGATGGCCGCGGCCGCGGGTCTCGCGGTCACGCTGATCCCGGTGCTGATGGGCTACTTCATCCGCGGGCGCATCCCGTCGGAGGAGTCCAACCCGATCAACCGCTTCTTGATCTGGGGTTACCGGCCGCTGCTGTCGAACGCGCTGCGCTTCCCCAAGACCGTGCTGGTGATCGCCTTCGTCGCTCTGTTCTCGATGGTGCTGCCGTTTGCCGGCGTAACCGGCTTTCTGGCCCCGCTCAAATGGGCCGGTGA
The DNA here is from genome assembly GCF_023555375.1 of Guyparkeria hydrothermalis. GTDB lineage: Bacteria > Pseudomonadota > Gammaproteobacteria > Halothiobacillales > Halothiobacillaceae > Guyparkeria > Guyparkeria hydrothermalis. The sequence continues at coordinate 149,963 of NZ_JAJSEE010000002.1, read as the reverse complement.
CACCGACTGGCAGGCGACGGTTACCGACTGGCAGTCGGATCTGGAGGACCAGTGGAGCGATTGGTTCGACGGCTCGCCGCGATTGGCCAGCCTTGGTAGCGGCCTGGGCTCGGAGTTCATGCCCCAGCTCGACGAAGGGGACTTGCTCTACATGCCGACTACCCTGCCGGGTCTGTCGATCGGCGAGGCCCGCATCCTCCTGCAGCAAGTCGACAAGCTGATCAGCGAGGAGCCCGAGGTCGAGCGCGTGTTCGGCAAGATCGGCCGGGCCGACACGGCCACCGACCCGGCGCCGCTGACCATGATCGAGACCAGCATCACCCTCAAGCCGCGTGACGAGTGGCGCGAGGGCGTGACGCTGGACGACCTGATCGAGCGACTGAACGAAAAGGTGGATTTCCCCAGCCTGAACAACGCCTGGGTCATGCCGATCAAGACACGGATCGACATGCAGACCACCGGCATTCAGACGCCGATCGGCATCAAGATCACCGGCTCGGACCTGGACCAGATCGAGGACGTCGGCAAGCAGGTCGAGACCGCGCTGAAGAAGCTGCCGGGCACCCGCAGCGCCTTCGCCGACCGCACCTCGGACGGGCGCTACGTCGTGATCACCCCGGACCGCGAGAAGGCCGCCCGTTTCGGCCTGAACATCGGCGACATCCAGAAGGTCATCAGCCTGGCCGTCGGCGGGGTCAAGGTAACCGACACCGTTGAAGGGCTGGAGCGCTATCCGGTCAGCCTGCGCTACCCGCAGGCCGATCGGCACTCGGTGGAAAAGCTGCGCGATTTGCCGATCGTCACGCCGGGCGGCTCATCGGTCGCACTGGGGCAGGTGGCCACCGTCGAGATCCAGTCCGGCCCACCGGTGATCAAGTCGGAGAACAGCCGACCGGCCGGCTTCGTCTTCGTCACCACCAGCGGCGTCGATCTGGGCGGTTATGTCGCCCGCGCCAAGGAGGTACTCAAGGAAGAGGTCGACCTGCCGCCGGGCTATGCGATCGAGTGGGCCGGCCAGTACCGCTACATGGAACGCGCCGCCGAGCGACTCAAGCAGGTGGTGCCCCTGACGCTCGCGATCATCTTCGTGCTGCTGTATCTCACCTTCCGTCACGGCGGAAAGGCGGTGATGATCATGGCCAGCCTGCCATTCGCCCTGATCGGCAGCTTCTGGCTGCTGTGGGCACTGGGCTACAACCTCTCGATCGCGGTGGCCGTCGGCCTGATCGCGCTGGCCGGCGTGGCCGCTGAGTTCGGCGTGGTGATGCTGATCTACCTCGACCAGGCGATCGAGCGCTACCGGCGCGAGGAGTTACTCAATACCCGGGCCGACCTCAAGGAGGCGCTGATGGAAGGCGCGGTATTGCGGGTTCGCCCCAAGGCAATGACCGTGGCGGTGATTCTCGCCGGTCTGATGCCGATCATGATCGGCCACGGCACCGGCTCCGAGGTGATGTCGCGCATCGCCGCGCCGATGGTGGGCGGCATGATCAGCGCGCCGTTCCTGTCGATGGTCGTCCTGCCGGTCATCTACTGGCTGTGGCAGCGACGCAAGCTGCCCGAAACCGCGTAGGCGCGGCCCGTTAATCGAAACCAAAAAAGGCCGGGATTTTTCCCGGCCTTTTCTTTTGCCTGCCTCGGAACGGTTCAGTCACCGGCGGCGGTATGTGCCAACCCATCGAGTGTCTTTTTCATCGTCTCCTGTACCGGCGCGGCACAATCGCCGATGCCGTGTCGCTCGACCAGGTAATCGACCCGGTTGTAGCCTACCTTGACCGTCTCGCCGTCCTGCCAGATCAGCATCTTCATCGGCAGGTCGATGGCGACGGTCGGGGCGCACTTCATCAGCTGCGTGCCGCCCTGCGGGTTGCCGAAGATCACGACTCGGGTCGGCGGCATCTCCAGGTCGACCGTCTGGGCATTGGCCTGGTGATCGACCTGGGCCATCACCGTCAGCCCCTTGCCCTCAACCGCCTCGACCAACCGCTCTTCGGTCTCGGCCACGCCGTGCTGGCTCTCGATCACATTCAGGCCGTTCGCCCCCTGGGCGGCGAACGGCAGCAGGAACGCCGCCCCGATCAGGCCGCGACCCAGCCACTGGCTACCATGTTTCATGCGTCATCTCCTCTGATGGTGATTGCCCCACCACCCTAGTCGACGACGTGACTCGCTGCCGTCAGCCTTGCGGCGATTTGCCCTCATCGGCTTCCGACAACGCCTCCGTCAATTCGGCGGCCGTCAGCGAGCGCGGCTCCTGGGTCACCGGGTCGAGCGAGGCGATGTCCTTCTCGGCGGAAACGGTCTTCAGATCGCGGAACTTGCGCGCGCTGGGCAGCACGCGGGATTCGAGCGTACCCACCGAGCTGTTGTAGGCATCCACCGCCTGGTTGAGCCGGTTGCCGACCTTGTTCCAGTGATCGGCGAGCGTGCCGATGCGCTCGTAGAGCTCCTTGCCCAGTGCGGCCACCTCGGCGGCGTTCTGCGCCATGGCTTCCTGGCGCCAGCCGTAGGAGACGGCCTTCAACAGCGCGATCAGGGTGGTGGGACTGGCGGGGATGACGCGGTTCTCGGCGCCGTACTCGATCAACCCCGGGTCCTCGGCCAGCGCCGCGGAGAAGAAGGCCTCGCCGGGGACGAACAGCACCACGAACTCGGGCGACGGGTCGAACTGGTCGAAGTAGCTCTTCTTCGCCAGCTGACCGACGTGGGCGCGCACCTGCCGGGCGTGACTGACCAGGGCGGCCTTGCGCGCGGTCTCGTCGTGCGCCTCGACGGCCTCGAGGTAGGCATCCACCGGGGCCTTGGCGTCGACCACCACCTGCCGGCCGCCCGGCAGGTGCACGATCATGTCGGGGCGCAGGCGACCGGCCTCGGTGGTCTGGCTGACCTGCTCTTCGAAGTCGCAGTGCTCGAGCATGCCGGCCATCTCGACCACGCGTTTGAGTTGCAGCTCGCCCCAGCGCCCGCGCGCCTGCGGCTGGCGCAGCGCCTTGACCAGATCGGCGGTCTCGCGGTGCAGGCGCGGCAGGTGGGTCTGCAGCAGGTCGTTGACCTGCTGGTTGAGCGCCGAGTAGGCGCTGGTGCGCGCCTGCTCGAGCCCGTCAAGCTTGGTGTCGAACTTCTCCAGGCGCTCGCGAATCGGGCCGGTGAGCTGCTCGATCGCCTTGTGGCGGGCGGTGAGATCATCCTTTGCCTGGTGCTGGAAGCGTTCGAGGTTTTCGCGGGCGAGCTTGAGGAAGGATTCGTTGTTGCGCGACAGCGCATCGGCCGACAGCCCCTTGAAGGCATCCGCCAGCTTCTCGCGCGCCTCGTCGAGGAGCTTGAGCTTCTCCTCGGCCGCCTCGCGTTCACGCTCGAGCCGTTCGGTCAGCTCGGCCTTCTCCGCCTTGAGCGTGGCGGTCATCTCCCGCTCGGCGTCCAGTGCCGCCTGCGCCTCCCGGCGGCGCATCTCGAGGGCATCGCGCATCTCCACGAGGTGCTGGCGCTCGGTTTCATGGCGGGCCGCCATGGTGCGTGCGTCCGCCAACGTCTCGCGGGCGGCAGCGAGCGATTCGGTCTCCGCCTCCAGCAGGGTCTCGAGACGCTCCTGTTCGGTGGTCAGGCGATCGCGCTCGCGCGTCTCGGCCCGCAGTCGCGCCGCCAGCCAGGCGGTCGCCACCAGCATGACCAGGGCGAACCCCGCCAGTCCCCAGGCGATCGGGTTGTCGATCAGCACGTCGATGGACGTCATGCGGTCTCTCCTTCATCCACCGGCCAGGGCGTGCCTGCCCGGCGGTGCGTGTCGATTAGTCGGCGCGCCTCGGCCACGTCCGCCCCGATCTGCTCGACCAGGGCCTCCAGCGAATCGAAGCGCCGCTCGTCGCGGATATCGGCGAGAAACTCCACCGTCGCCGACTGCCCATAGAGATCGCCGTCGAAGTCGAGCACGAACACCTCGAGGCGCGCTTCGCCGCCGTCGACGGTCGGACGGGTGCCGATATTGGCCACGCCGAAGCGCGGCCCGCCGTCGATGCCGCTCATCCGCACCAGGAAGACACCACGCAACGGCGACAGACGGCGTCGCAGCGCGATGTTCGCGGTGGGAAAACCCAGCTGGCGGCCGCGCTTGTCGCCGTGCATCACCCGCCCACAGAGAAAGAACGGATGACCGAGCAGGCGCGCGGCGCCAACCACGTCGCGGGCCTCGAGCGCCGCGCGCACCCGCGTCGAGGACACCCGCTCGCCGTCGAGGGTGACGGTCACCGCCCGCTCGACGCCGAAGCCGAGTTCCGGTCCCATCGATGCCAACAAGGCGAAATCGCCGGCGCGTTTGGCGCCGAAGCGAAAATCGTCGCCGATCACGACGTGGCGCGCACCCAGCGCCTCGACCAGCAACTCGTTGACGAAGTCTTGTGCCGACATGCTGGCCAGCTGCGCATTGAAGGGCATCAACACCAGCCGGTCGACCACGCCAAGCGCCTCGAAGGCCTGGAAGCGCTCGCGCAGGCGGGTGAGCCGCGCCACGGGCGGAACCCCATGGCGTTCGGCGAAAAACTCCCGCGGCAGCGGCTCGAAGATCACCACCGTCAGCGGCAGCCCCAGCTCGTCGGTACGCGCGGCGGCCTGCCGGATCACCGCGCGATGCCCCCGGTGCACGCCGTCGAAATTGCCGATGGTGACCACCGCGCCGGCGCTCGAGGCGGCATCGGTGGACGATGTCCCGGGTGACAGGCGGACGAGTTGCATGCGGGCTTCCTTCATTACCGTTCCGTCATTGCCATTCCGTCATTGGTGTTCGGGCGGCACCTGCCGATCGAAGGCGACCACCGATACCAGGCGGCGCGGCGTCTGCCCGAGGATCGCGGCCGCCGCGAGGAAGATGCCCACGCCCAGCGCGATCAGGCCAAGCACGGCGCCAAGCCGTTCGAACCAGGCCCAGCCGGTCCAGATCTCGGCGGCCGGGCTGACCCAGAGGAGCAGGCCGGCCATGACGAGCGCGGCAAGCGTGATGTGGCCGATAAACCGCCGCGTGCCCGCCTCCACCTGCCAGGCACCGCGCTGGCGCAGGGTCCAGCCCAGCAACAGGGCGTTGACCCAGGCGGCCATCACGGTGGTCAACGCCAGCCCCACGTGGGCAAGGTTACCGCCCAGCCAGAGGATCCACGGCAGCACCAGCAGCGCCTTGAAGACCAGATTGGCGACCACCGAGATCACCGCGATGCGCACCGGGGTGACCGTGTCCTGCCGGGCAAAGAAACCCGGGGCGAAGATCTTGATCAGCAGGAACGCCGGCAGGCCGAGCGCGTAGGCGACCATCGCCATCGACACCATCTGGGTATCGGTGGGGGTGAACGCGCCGTACTCGAACAGGGTGACCAGAATCGGTACCGACAGGCCGATCAGCCCGGCCATCGCCGGCACGCCGATCAGCAGGGTCAGGCGCAGGGCGCCGTTGACGGTGCGATTGTAATCCTCGTCGCTGCCCCGGGCGAACGCGCGCGACAGGGCGGGCAGGATGACCGTGCCGATCGCCACACCAAATACCCCCAGCGGCAGCTCGACCAGCCGGTCGGAGTAGTACAGCCAGCTCACCGAACCGGCCACCAGCAGGGAGGCGAGGATGGTGTCGACCAGCAGATTGATCTGCGTGACCGAGGCACCGAACATCGCCGGCAGCATCAGCCGCAGCGTCTTTCTTACCCCGGGGTGATGACCGAGGCGCGGGCGCGGCAGCAACCCCAACCGGGCGAGGAACGGCAACAGGAAGAACAGCTGCAGGATTCCGGCGATGAATACGCCCCAGGCCAGCGCCATCACCGGCTCGTCGAAGAACGGCGCGGCGATCAGTGTCGCGGCAATCAGGCTCAGATTGAGCCAGATGGGCGCGAGCGCCGGCATGGCGAAGCGGCCGAAGGCGTTCAGGCTGCTGGCGACGAAGGCGGTCAGCGAGATGAACAGCAGGTAGGGGAAGGTGATCGCGAGCATCGTCTCGGCCATCTCGAGCTGGGCCGGGTCGTCGGTGAAACCGGGTGCGAACAGCATCACCAGCAGCGGCGCGCCGGCGATTCCCAGCGCGACGACCACCGCGACGATCGCCGCCAGCGTGCCGAACATGTAATCGACGTAGCGCTTGAGCTCCTCGCGCGTCGAGGTCTCGCGGTACTCGGACAGTACCGGCACGAACGCCTGCTGGAAGGCGCCCTCGGCGAACAGCCGGCGCAGGAAGTTCGGAATCTTGAAGACGACGAAGAAGGCGTCCATCGCCGCGCTGGCGCCGAACACACGCGCGAGCAGCATGTCGCGGACGAAACCCAGCACCCGCGAGATCATCGTCATCCCACCGAAGGCCGCGCTGCTCTTCCAGATGCTCAACGGGTTACCTCCTCGCTCGCGCCACGAACACCCACGGCGTTTGAACCAGCACGTAGGAGCGCCTTAAGGCGCGAATTGAGGCGCGAAGCAGCCGAACCTCGAACCGCACACCGTGCCCCTTCGCGGCTAAAGCCGCTCCTACGACCAGCCGAGGCGACGAAAGTCGGAAAAGCATCGGTCCTGCTCGAAAAGCCCACCAGCGCTCGGCCGTTCCGTATGTCTCGCCGAGTATCGCAATGGAAGCCGGAAACGCCCGAAGGGTGGCGCGCAGGGACGCGCGCCATCGCGCCGTCGGGCAGGGATGCCCGTCGGCGCGGCCCGGCTGGAATGAGAAACGCAGGGGATCGCCCGCAGGGCGACGAGACATTCGGCGCGTTTCTTTTCGGCGGTTTTCTTTCGCGCGAGCAAAGAAAATCGCCCCGACCGCCGCGCACGGCGATCAAGGAGATCGCACCACGCAAGCGGCGGGCGGAAACCGCCCCCAACGCCAACAAGGGCATCAGCTCGACATCCAAAATCGGCTGTCGGCTCATCCGTGACACGTTCCCGTCAATCTTCACTCCCGTGACTGTCCAGTCCCCACAACGGCGCCACCACCTCCCAGACATTCTCCAGCACCCGCTTCTGCCCCTCGGCATTCGGGTGCAACCCGTCATCGAACATCAACTCGCGATCGTCGGCCGCTCCTTCCAGGAGGAAGGGCAGCCCCGGGAGGTCGTTCTCCTCCGCGAGTCGGGCGTACATGGCGGCGAAGGGGTCGGCGTAGGCCGGGCCGTAATTGCTCGGCAGCATGATGCCCAGCAACACCACTGCCGCGCCGTGGGCCTCGGCCCGGTCGATCAGGGTCTGCAGGTTCGCCTCGATCACGTCTAACGGCAGGCCGCGCAGGCCATCGTTGGCGCCCAGTTCCAGGAGCACCCAGTCGTAGTCACCGGTCTCGAGCACCTCGGGCAAGCGCGTCAGCCCGCCGGAGGTGGTCTCGCCACTGGCCGAGGCGTTGGTGACCTCGAAACGGCCGGGCTCACGCGTTTCCAGCCGCTCGCGCAGCAGTGCGACCCAGCCCTCGCTGGCCGGCAGCTTGTACGCGGCCGACAACGAATCGCCGAACACCAGCACCTGGGTCAGCCCCTGGGTTGGCGCGTGGCTCGGCGCAGGTGGGGTGTCGTCACCTATACTCGCGCCGACTCCGAAACACAGCAGCAACAGCCCGGCGATGCCTGCCGGCCAGCGACGTCCGAGCATTCCCCATGTCCTCATTGAAAACTCCCGCAGACGACAGCCAGCCCATCCTGACCGTCGAGGGCGTCACGCAGACCGTGCGCACGCCCGAACCGCTGACCATTGTGCATGAGGCCTCACTGCAAATCTTCCCCGGCGAGGCCGTCGCGCTGGTCGGCCCATCAGGGGCCGGCAAGTCGACGCTGCTGGCGCTGATGGCCGGGCTGGACACGCCCACCGCCGGGCGGATCACGCTGGCCGGCCAGTCGTTGGAGGACCTGGACGAAGACGGCCGAGCGGCGGTGCGCGCCGGGCATGTGGGCTTCGTGTTCCAGTCCTTCCAGCTGATCGACGGGCTCAACGCGTTGGAGAACGTCGCCCTGCCGCTGGAACTGGCGGGCGAACGCGGTGCGGAGGCTCGGGCACGCGAGGCACTGGTGGAGGTCGGCCTGGGTGAGCGACTTGCCCACATGCCCCGCCAACTCTCCGGCGGCGAGCAGCAGCGTGTCGCGCTGGCGCGCGCCTTCGTGATCGAACCGGACATCCTGTTCGCCGACGAACCCACGGGCTCGCTGGACACGGCCACCGGCGAGCACGTCATCGACCTGCTCTTCCGCCTGCGCGAACGCCACCAGACCACGCTGGTGCTGGTGACCCACGACCCGGCACTAGCCACCCGCTGCGATCGGGGCTTCGAGGTGAGTGCGGGCCGGGTCAGCGACTGGCAACCCGATCCAGATGCGCTGCGGGGTCCGAAATAATGGCCGGGGCCATGCACAACGCCCGACTGGCCTGGCAGGGCCTGGTACGCGAGGTGCAAAACGGGCTGCTCACGCCCATGCTGCTCGCCCTGCTGGTGGCCGTGTCGGCGGTGACGGCGGTGGGTTTCTTCGTCGACCGCGTCGACGGGGCGATGCGTGCACAGGCCGCCCAATTCCTGGCCGCCGACGCCCGGGTGGAATCGCCCGATCCACTCGACGAGGTCGTCGGGATCGCCCGGGAGCTGGAACTGACTACCAGCCGGCACGTCACCTTTCCCACCGTGGCACTCGCCGGGCAGCAGAGCCAGCTGGTGGGCGTCAAGGCAGTCGACGGCGCCTACCCGCTGCGCGGCGACCTGCGCATCGACGACGGCGAGACGGTGAGCACGGTCGAGCACGGCCCGCCAGCGGGGCAGGCCTGGATCGCCCGACGCGCGCTGCTCTCGCTGGACGCGGCGATCGGCGATTCGATCGCGGTGGGGCAGTCAGAGCTGACGATCGGCGCGGTGCTCGAGCGCGAGCCCGACGTGGGTAACGTCTTTGCCCAGGCCGCGCCCAGGCTGATGATCCACCGTGACGATCTGGCCGCCACCGGGCTGGTGACCGAGACCAGCCGCGTCGAACACGCCCTACTGCTGGCCAGCGATGCAAACGATCGCGACGCCCGGTTCGAGCGACTCGCCGAGCGCCTCCCCGACCGCTTGCGGCTGGAACGCCCGGAATCCAGCCAACCGGCGTTCGAGACCGCCTTTGACCGCGCCGCGCGCTTTCTGGGTCTCGCCTCGGTGGTCGCCGTGCTACTCGCCGGCGCGGCACTGGTAATCGCGGCACGACACTACAACCGCGTGCAGCAGGGGGCGGCCGCACTGATGCGTGCGCTGGGTGCCTCCTCCAAGCAGATCGGGGCGATCTACCGCTGGCGCCTGCTGATGCTGGCGCTGCTGGCGGCCATCCCGGGCATCGCGATCGGCGCGCTCACGCAGCTGCTGCTCGCTGACCTGATGGCGCAGGTACTGGAGGTCGACCTGCCACCACCGGGATTCACACCGGTGGCGCTGGGACTGGCGGTCGCGCTGGTCGCGCTGTTCGGCTTCGCCCTGCCCAGCCTGGTGCAGCTCAAGCACACCCCGCCGCTGCGGGTACTGGTCGAGCACGCAGTCGCACCCAGCCCCGCGGCGACACTGCTGTTCGGCGCCGGCATTGCGGCGATCACGCTGCTGGTCTGGTTCCAGGCCCGCGATGCCGCACTGACGTTGTGGGTACTGGTCGGGCTGGGAGCGAGCCTGCTGGTCTTTCTCGCCGTCGCCTGGCTGCTGGTGACGCTGCTGCGCCGCTGGCCGGCCCGGGGCGTGGCCCGCTTCGGGCTGGCTCGGATGGCGCGCGCCCGCTGGATGTCTGCCACCCAGATCGCCGCGCTCGCGCTGGGCGTAACGGCGGTGCTGCTGCTCTCGGTGGTCCGTTCGGACCTGATCGATGCCTGGGAGCGCCAGATCCCGGCCGATGCGCCCAATATCTTCGCCATCAACATCCAGCCCGAACAGGTCGATGGCATGCGCGCCTTCCTGCAGGAGGCCGGCATCGAGAACGCCAGCTTCTACCCCATGTTGCGTGCCCGCTGGACCGAACTGGACAACGAGCCGGTGGACAAGGCGCGCTACGAGGGGCGCGCGCATCGACTGGCCACGCGGGAATTCAATCTCTCCGTGGGCGAGGAAGCCGCCGCGCACAACCGTGTCACCGCCGGCGATCTGGGCACGGAAGGCTTTTCGGTCGAAGAGGGCATCGCCGAGACGCTCGGCTGGTCGCTGGGCGACCGGCTGACCTTCACCGTGGACGGCCGGGAGGTGAGCGCCCCAATCACCTCGCTGCGTGAAGTCGACTGGGATTCCATGCGACCGAACTTCTTCGTCATCGCCAGCTCATCGCTGATGGACGGCGTGGCCACGCAGTACATCACCAGCTTTCACTTCCCCGACGGCGCGCCGGAGACGCAGGTGGCACTGCTGCGCGAATTTCCCACGGTAACGCTGTTCGACGTCTCGCGGATCCTCGACGAGGTGCGCACGCTGATCGACCGGGCCAGCCAGGCGGTGGAGTACGTGTTCGCCTTCACGCTGGCCGCCGGACTGGTGGTGCTGCTTGCCGCCTTCGGTGCGAGCGAGCGCCAGCGCATTCATGACGCCGCCGTGCTGCGGGTGATGGGCGCGAGTCGCGGCAAGGTGATCGCCGCGCTGTGGATCGAATTCCTCGCCCTGGGACTACTGGTGGGGCTGCTGGCGGCGGTGGCCGCCATGGCCGTCGGCGCGACCTTGTCTGCGCGGGTCTTCGACCTGCCGCTGGCATTCAACCCGCTGCTCTTGCTCTGGGGGCTGGGTGCCGGGCTGCTGTTGGCCGCACTGGTGACGCCCCTGCTGGGACGGCGCATGACGCGGGTCGCGCCGGCGAAAGCATTGCGCAGCTAAAGGCGCGACGGGAAATCTCGTGGGAGCGGGCCGTGCCCGCGACGGCAGCGGCCGCGCCGGCGTCAGCCCATCCACCGATCGATCAGCCGGACGTCGGGACTCGCGCTTGCCGCGCGATTCGCGGGCAAGGCCCGCTCCCACAATGTGGCTTGATCGACGCTCAGGCGAAGAGGCCGTCAATCTCGTCCCAGAGGGCGCGGTAGGCCTGGTTGGCCGGATGGCGCGGCTCGCGGTAGACGCTGGGCTGCTGGTCCTCGCCCATCTGCTCGACGACCGAGGCGTAGGGGATTTCGCTGTCGAGTAGCTCGGGGATGTCGTGGCGATGGCGCTCGGCGAACTCGCGGTGCATGTGTCGGCGACGGTCGACCAGGGAGAGGAAGGCGCGCAGCCGTTCGGGGTTGATGTGGCGCTCGTCGAGGTGGCGCTTCAATTGGAACCAGGTGCGTTCGGACAGGTGGGTGGGCACCATCGGCACCAGCACCATGTCGGCGGCGCGCAGCACGTTGTCCGCCAGCAGCGACAGCCCCGGCGGCGCATCGATCCAGATTTCCTCGAACTGCTCGGCGAGCGGGTCGATCAGCTTGGCCAGCCGGTAACCGGCGTCCTTCTTGTCGGCGAGATGGTGCTCGATCGCCTGCTGGCCGGGTAGGGCCGGCAGCACCCAGAGGTGGTTGTGGATGGTGGGGCGCACCGAGGCGGCCAGGCCCTTGGGCTTGAGGAGCTTCTTGACCGAGCGCTCCGCACCCGCCTCCGATTGCAGGTACCAGGACGCGGCGCTCTGCGGGTCGAGGTCCCAGACCAGCACCCGCCGACCGGCGGCGGCCGACAGTGCCGCGAGATTGACCGCTGCGGCGGTCTTGCCGACCCCGCCCTTGACCGAATACAGCGCCACCGTCTGGGCCATGCCTCTCCTGCTCCTGCCTCGATTGAACGTCCAACCGAGCATAGCATCGGGCGGGCGCGGACTTTGTGACAGCCGCCCCCGACGGACATGACCGACACGCTGGTCTCTCGTCAGTGCTCGCCCAGTTCCTTGAGCTTGCGGGTGACGGTGTTGCGTCCCCAGCCGATCAATGCGGCGGCCTTCTGCTTGTGCCCGCCGGTGAAGGCCAACGCGGCCTGCAACAGGGTGCGCTCGAAGGCCGGCCCGGCGGTGGCGAGCAGGTCCTCGTCACCGGCCTTGAGCCGGGCATCGGCCCAGCGCGACAGGTCGCTGGTCCAGCGCGAGAGCAACTGGTCGTCGCCCGCGGCGGCATGCTCGCCGTCCAGCCCTTCGGTGATGGTGTCGGGCAGATCGTCGATGCTGATCTCGTTGCCCGGCGCCATCACGGTCAGCCAGCGGGCGATGTTTTCCAGCTCGCGGACGTTGCCCGGCCAGGGGTAGTCGCACAGGCGGGCCTCGGCGGCGCGCGTGAGGGTCTTGACCGGCACGCCCAGTTCCTCGGCGGCGCGCACCAGGAAAAAGCGCATCAGCTGCGGGATGTCCTCGACCCGCTCGCGCAGGGAGGGCAGCTTGAGGCGAATGACGTTCAGTCGGTGGTAGAGGTCCTCGCGGAAGCGCCCCTCCTTGACCAGTTCCTCGAGCCGCTGATGGGTCGCGGCGATAACGCGCACGTCGCTCTGGATCAGCGAGGTGCCGCCGACGCGGTAGAAGTGCCCGTCGGAGAGCACCCGCAGCAGGCGGGTCTGCAACTCCAGCGGCATGTCGCCGATCTCGTCGAGGAACAACGTGCCCCCCTGCGCCTGCTCGAACCGGCCGCGCCGCTGGGCAGCCGCGCCGGTGAACGCGCCCTTCTCGTGGCCGAAGAGCTCGGATTCCAGCAGGTCCTTGGGGATGGCGGCGGTATTGAGCGCGACGAACGGGCCGTCGCGGCGCTGACTGTGTCGGTGCAGGGCCCGGGCGACCAGCTCCTTGCCGGTGCCCGATTCGCCGTTGATCAGCACGGTCACCGACGAACGCGCCAGCCGGCCGATGGCACGGAAGATCTCCTGCATGGCTGGGGCGTTGCCGATCAGCTCCGAGCCGGACTCGGCCTCCTCCGGCACGGCGGCATGCTGCGCGCGTTCCCGCGAGGCGTCATAGGCGCGCTCGGCCAGGCGCACCGCCTCGTCGATGTCGAACGGCTTGGCAAGATAATCGAACGCCCCCTTCTCGAAGGCGCCCACCGCGCTCTCGAGGTCCGAGTGCGCAGTCATGATCACCACCGGGATTTCCGGGTGTTCGACGGCCAGCCGGGTCAGGAAGCTCAGGCCGTCCTCGCCGGGCATGCGGATGTCGGAGAAGATCACGTCCGGCAGGTCGCCGCGATCGAGCCGGGCCTGGGCGCTGGCCACCTCGTCGAAGGACTCCACGGCGAAGTCGGTGGTGGCGAGCGCTCGTTCCAGCACCCAGCGGATGGCCTGATCGTCGTCGATCACCCACAGGCGGGGGATGGGACGTCCGTTGTTCGGCTTGTCGGCGGCTTGCATGGTCGGCTCACTCGTTAGGTGCTTTGCGCCCCGGGGCATGGTCGCCGTCGGGGTGGATGGGCAGGATCAGGGAAAACCGCGTCAGGCCACGCTTGGGCACGAACTCGATCATGCCCTGGTGGCGTTCGGCGATGGTTTGGGCCAGGGACAGCCCCAGCCCGCTGCCGCCGGCCCGGCCGCTGACCATCGGCAGGAACAGGGTCTCGACCAGGTCCTCGGGCACGCCGGGACCGTTGTCCTCGACGTCGATCCGCACCGCCAGACGGTGGCGCTTGCCGTGGATGGTGAACTGGCGCAGCACGCGAGTGCGGAAGGTCAGCCGCGGTTCGGGCGTGTTGCCCTCGCGCATGGCCTGGACGGCGTTGCGGGCGAGGTTGAGCAGCACCTGCACCAACTGGTCGCGGTCGGCCCAGACATCCGGGATCGACGGGTCGTAGTCCAGCTGCCAGTCGAGCGGCTTGTCCCCGGCCTCGATCCGCAGCAGCTGGCGGACCTGCTCGAGCGGCTCGTGGACGTTCACCCAGTGGCAGTCCGGCCGGTCGATCGGGCCGAGCATGCGGTCGATCAGCCCGCGCAGGCGATCGGTCTCCTGCAGGATGATGCGCGTGTACTCGGTCAGGCGCTCGTCGGGCAGCTCGCGCTCGAGCAGCTGCGCCGCCCCGCGCAGGCCGCCCAGCGGGTTCTTCAGCTCGTGGGCCAGCCCGCGCATCATCTGCCGGGTGGTCATCTGCAGGGAGTTGATGCGCGCGTCGCGGGAGATGCGCAGGTGGCGCTCGATGTCGTTGAATTCCAGCATCACCCGGGCGCGGGGATAGTCCGGGCGCGGGGTGATCGCGCAGTCGGCCACGCGGGTGGACTCGTGGGCCAGCACCAGCTCGATCTCGCGCAGGGTCATGACCTGCTGGGTGGCCAGTGCCTCGCGGATGGTCTCGGCCAGCAGGGGATTGGCGGCGAAGACCGTGTCGAAGCCCGACTTGAGCGCGGCGCTGTAGCTGGTGCCGAGAAACTGTTCCGCCGCCGAGTTGAGATAGATCGGCCGATTGCGCTCGTCGAGCACCACGATCGCGGTGTTCAGGGTATCGGCAAGCCGGGGCTCGGATCTCGGGTTCATGCACTGCTCCACCGGGCGCGAAACGATCGACAGGGCTGACCTGTCGGGCGGCTGACGATTTTGGTGCAAGTAGCGTGCCCGGCCGGGAACGCGGGCAGGAATCGCGACGGGGCGCATGCTGGCGCGGATCGCCATGGGCGCAGCCCCGAAGCGGCGGACCGATCAGGCCGCCAATTGCACCAGGTCAGTGCATGAGAATAGCCGATCGCACCGTTATTGGGAGGGCAGCATCAGCTGGAAGCGTACCGGCGCGCTTTCCTTGACCACCTCGCCGTCGCGATGGATCTGCGCCACCAGCACGTGCTCGCCGGGCGTCAGCCCGTTGATCAGGTGGCGTCGACCCGTCGAGTCGCGCACGCGCGCCTCGCCGTCGACCAGGATGCGAATCCGGTCGCCGCCACGCAGGTTCGGCTGCATGACCAGCGCGACGGTGATACTGCCCTGCAGCCGGCTGGCCACCTCGCCGTCGGTGGGTTCGACGATTGCCAGGTTCTGGTAGCCGGCGGGTTCGTCGGCTGCCTCGCGCGCTGCGGCCTCCCGGCCGTCCTCCGCGTCCGCCGTCTCGCCCGATCCGGCCGGTGCGTAACTGGGGACGTCGGCGGACGGCTCGGCCCGGTCCGTCGTGGCGGACTCGTCCGTACGCGGTTCGGGCATGTCGACCGGGGTCATGGGGATCACCGGGGCATCCTCGACCTCGTGGACGGTCGCGCCCTCGACCGGCTCGTCGGTGAACACCGTTTCGCCGGCGCTGTTGGTGTACTGGTAGATCTTGGCGGCCGACAGGGGCTGGGCCAGCACCAGGAGCAGGGGCCAGAGCAGGTGGACGCGATGCGGCGATCTTCCGGTGACGACTCGCATGGGCATTCCTCGATGATTGGCGGCGAATGACGCCCCGGGGTTAGGCCCCAGGTGACCCCCGGTCAGCCCCCGGGCGGCCGGATGACGGCCCGCAGGCGATCCAGCCGGGACTCGAGCGCGGCGCGATCCGGCGCGGTGACCGTGACGTGGCCGAGCTTGCGCCCCGGACGCGGGGTCTTGCCGTAGTCGTGCCACTGGGTGCCCGGCACGGCCAGCACCGCCGCCGGGTCGGGCAGGGTGCCGACCAGGTTGAGCATGGCGACCTCGCCGATCGGGTCGGTGTCGCCCAGCGGCCAGCCGATCACCGCGCGGATGTGGTTCTCGAACTGCGAGGTGCGCGCCCCGCCCAGGCTCCAGTGGCCACTGTTGTGCACGCGCGGGGCCATCTCGTTGATCACCAGCCGGCCATCGACGACGAAGAACTCGATCGCCAGCACACCGACGTAGCCGAGCTTCTTCATCACCAGCCGCGCGGCACGCTCGGCATCCGCCTGCAGCGGGTCGCCGGTGTGGGCGCTGGTCTGCCAGAGGATGCCGTCGCGGTGCTCGTTGGTCACCAGCGGATAGACCCGTGCCTCGCCGTTGCGACCGCGCACGGCGACGATGGAGACCTCGCGCTCGAAGTGCTGCAGCTTCTCCAGCACGGCCGGGGCGCCGGCGAGCGCTTCCCAGGCCGAGGCGGCCTCGCCGGGGTTGCCCGGGCCACCCTCGTGGGCGGCGTGGGCGGGATCGGCGATGCGCACCTGACCCTTGCCGTCGTAGCCGAAGCGACGCGTTTTGAGGATCGAGGCACCACCGAGGTGCGCCACGCCCTGGACGATGTCGCGCACCGAGTCGACCTGCACCCAGGGGGCGACCGACAGGCCCAGCCCCTCGAAGAACTGCTTTTCCTCGACGCGGTCCTGCGCCACGGCCAGCGCCTGCGGGTTGGGCATCAGGCAGTTGCGCGCCGCGATCCGCTCGGCGGAGGCCTGCGGCACGTTCTCGAACTCGAGCGTGACGAGATCACACTCGACGGCCAGGCGCTCGAGGGCCTCAGCGTCGTCGAACTCGGCGCGCAGGTGGCGGCCGACCGAGGCGGCCGGCGGCTCCATGGCCGGGTCGAGGAAGGTGAAGCGATGACCCATCGCCACCCCGGCAAGGCCCAGCATCTGGCCGAGCTGGCCACCACCGATCACGCCGATGTGCAGCCCGGCCGACTCGCCGGTGCGCCCCTCGACGCGTGGCACCTCGCACTGCTCCTGAACGCCGCCCATCGGCTCAGCCCTCGCCCGGCTCGGGCTTGTCGAGCACCATTTGCGTCTGGCGCTCGCGCCAGGCATCCAGTCGCTCGGCCAGCGCCTCGTCGTGGGTCGCCAAGGTAGCGGCGGCCAGCAACGCGGCGTTGATGGCGCCGGAACGGCCGATCGCCAGCGTACCTACCGGCACGCCGGCCGGCATCTGCACGATCGACAGTAACGAGTCCATGCCCGAGAGGGCCTTGGACTGCACCGGCACGCCAAACACCGGCAGGCGGGTCTTGGCCGCGACCATGCCCGGCAGGTGGGCCGCGCCGCCGGCCCCGGCGATGATCACCTTTAGCCCGCGCCCGACGGCCGTCTCGGCGTAGTCGAACAGCTTGTCGGGGGTACGGTGCGCCGAGACCACCTCCTTCTCGAAGGGGATGCCCAGTGCCTCGAGGGTTTCGCAGGCGTGGCTCATGGTCTCCCAGTCGGACAGCGAGCCCATGATCACGCCAACCAGCGGTTGCGCACTCATACGCCCGTCACCATGGCCGGCAGGACGTCCTGCAGCTGCGGGTGCGTGTTGGCGACGCCCACGGCCGCCACGTACAGGAAGACCAGGATGGCCAGCACCCAGGCACTGGCGCGTACGCCACGGGTCTTGCCGAAGCGCATCGCCATCAGCCCCAGCCCGATGTAGACGATCAGGCCGACGATCTTGACGGTCAGGAACTGCGGATGAACGCCATTGCCCCAGAACAGCAGCCAGGCGGCGACCAGCGCGCTGACCAGCAGCACGGTATCGACCACGTGCGGGGTGATCTTGACCCACTTCTTCTTGAGCATCGACGAGCCGGAGAGCATCCAGATGCCGCGCACGATGAAGCCGGCGAGCGAAAGCACCGCCGCCAGGGCATGCAGGTGAATCCAGAGGGAGGCGTTGGCCATGGGGTATCTTCCCGATTGATGTGTCCGTGGTGACCGCAACAGACGAACCGTGCTGCGGAAAGGCCCAAAGCATAAATCATCGGCGCCCACCCCCCAAGATCGCTACACTGGGGCACCCTCGAACGCCTTGAGGTGATGCCATGCAGCTACCCAACCACCTGGTCTCCCTGCCCGTGGGCGCGGTCGGCTGGCTGCTGGCGCTGGCCAGCCTCGCCTGGGCGGTACGCGCCGCGCCGTGGCCCGCGCTGCGCGCCGACCCGACCCGGATTCACCTGGTGTTGCTGTCGGCCGTGTTCCTCACGGGCATGTGGTCGCTCTCGGCCACGCTGATGCCGGGGCTGACCCTGCATTTTCTCGGCGCGGCCACGGTGACCCTGGTCATCGGCCTGGAGCTGACCCTGATCGCCGGCCTGGTCGCGGCGGTTGCCTCGGCCCTGCTCTTCGGCCACGGCCTGGCGATCGCCGGCTGGACCTTCCTGCTCAGCGCCGCCCTGCCGGCGGCGATCACCTACGCCATCACACGCGCGTCACAACGCTTCCTGCCGCCGAATTTCTTCATCTACCTGTTCATCGGCGTGTTCCTCTCCGCGGTGCTGGGTGTCATCGCCCACGGCGGCGCGACCGCGCTGCTGGTGATGACGCTCGGGCTCTACGACGCGGACATCGTCTGGAACAACTACCTGCGCATCCTGCCGCTGCTCGCCTTCCCGGAGGGGGTGATCAACGGCATGCTGATGACGGCACTCGCCCTGGTCAGCCCGCAGCTGGTGATCTCCTTCGACGACCACCGCTACATCGACGGGCAATGACGCCCGGGCCAGGCCGCGTCGATCCGCCGCCGCATTGCGTCCTGACGTCGCGCGCTTGCAAGATGCAACTCTCGGCGGGGTCATCAGTCGAACGAAAGTCGGGTAAGCGTTTGTTTATGAAGGCCCACGAACGCCCAGCCGAATGGCATGGAACCTGCTTTACCCAGCCCCAGCCGAGCAGGAGTGAGCTCGGGTAATTAAATGACACGAGATATCAGGAGTTCCCCATGAAGAAACTGACCGCGATTGCATTCGCCTCCGGTCTGGCCGTTGCCTCCGCGCAGGCCATGGCCGCCGACGTCAAGGCCGGCAAGAAGCTCTACGAGCAGAGCTGCGCCTCCTGCCACGGCCAGCAGGCCCAGGGCCAGGGCATGTTCCCGGCACTGGCCGGCAAGAGCGCCGACCGCGTCGTCACCGCGCTGGGCCACTACAAGAACGGCAACCAGGACGCACTCAAGGAAATGGGCGACCTGGGCGGCTCGAACTTCGCCATCATGGCGCCGAACGCCGCCGGCCTGTCCGATGGCGACATGGAGAACCTGGGCGCCTACATCGAGAGCCTCTAAGCGCCGGCGCCAGGCCCCCGGGCACATGCCCGGGCAAACGCAAACCCGGACCATTTGGTCCGGGTTTTTTTGTGGTCGACACCGGGGCCGACGGGCCGGCTCCGTCTCGAGCCGCGCGGTGTCAGCGTCCGCTGCGCAGGCGGTCGAGGCGGAGGCGATCACGCGCATCGAACAGGCGGCGCGCGCCCAGCTGCACGGCAACCAGCGAGCCGAAGCCGGTCGCGGCCGTAATCAGGAACATGATCAGGATCTGGTACTTGACCGCCTCGACTGGCGGCGAGCCGGCCAGGATCTGGCCGGTCATCATCCCCGGCAGGCTGATCACGCCGGCGGCGGCCAGCATGTTGAGCGTCGGGATCAACCCGGCGCGCATCGAATCCGACCTCAGCTCGGCGGTGGCATCACGCACCGAGTGGCCCAGCACCAGCCTTGCCTCGATCTCGACCCGACTCTGCCACGCCGTCTGCGTGAGGTTGTTCAGCGCAAGCCCGATCCCGGTCATGGTGTTGCCGAGGATCATCCCCAGCAGCGGGATGGCGTACTGCGGCTCGTACCAGGGATCGGTCTCGATCATCAGAGTCAGGGCCAGCACGGTGACGATCAGCGCGGTAGCGCTCATCGCCGCCAGCCCGATGCCGTAGCCGTGCCAGCCACGAATGGCACGTTTCTGCCGGGCGACCACCTCGTAGCCGGCCAGCCCCATCATCACCATCGCGATCAGCAGGATCCAGGGCAGGGTCGCGGCATCGAAGACCGCCTTGAGGATCACGCCCACCAGCAGCAGCTGCAGCACCATGCGCACGCTGTTGAAGGCGAGCGTGCGGAACAGGCCCAGCCCGAGGATGATCTGGACCACGCCCAAGGCCAACACCAGGCCCGCGGCCACCATCAGGTCGATCGGCGTGAGGCTATACAGATCCATGCAGCAGCCCTCCCTCGGCGGTCATTTCCAGCCAGCGCTCGCCGCGCGAGTCGATCTCGTGCGGGTCGTGGCTGATCCACACGGCCGCGGCCTGCCGCTCGCGGAGGTAGTCGAGCAACAGTCCGGCCATCGCCTCGGCGTTGTCGCGATCGAGGTTGGCGGTCGGCTCGTCGAGCAGCAGCACGCGTGGCTCGAGCGCCAGGGCGCGCAGCACCGCCAGTCGCTGGCGCTCGCCGGAGGACAGGCGCTCGACCGGCGACTCCCAGAGCGCGTCACGCAGGCGCAGACGCGTCCACGACGACTCGGGTGGCCGGGCCGGGAAATGCTCGGCCACCGTTTCGGCCCACCAGCCGGATTCCGCCGGCACCAGCACCACCTGGCGACGCCAGTCGGTGGCCGGCATGGTCTGCTGCTCGGTGCCGTCCAGGCAGACCTCGCCCTCGTGCGGGGAGAGATCCGCCAGCGCGCGCAGCATCTGACTCTTGCCCACGCCCGACTCGCCGCGCACCGGCAGCACCTGGCCGGCAGCGAGCGCGAACGAGACGGGCGGGACGTTCGGCCCGCTCAGCTCCTTTACCTCGAACAACATAGTTCTCCCCTTCTGGAAAATGCCGTCCCGCAAACAAAACGCCGGCCCAGGGGCCGGCGTCTTTCGTGCCACCCGGATCGCTGGGCAACCCGAGTGGCTGAGGCGATGAAGCGGGTTACCGCGTCACCTTAGTGGGCCAACTTACTGGGCCGACGCGCCTGCCGGGGCATCACCCTCGGCTTCGGCCGGCAGCTCCTCGTCGTCCATGACCTCGATGTAGGCACCCAGGGCCTCAATGTCATCGTCGGTCAGGCCCTTGGCCTGCGGGATCATCGCGTAGGAGTTCGGGCCCATTTCCTGGCCCTTGCGGTAGATCTTCAGCAGGCTGATGGTCTGGTCCATCTTGGTACCGACCAGCTTGGGCGCGTTGAAGAGCTCGCCACCCTCGCCCTCGGCGCCGTGACAGATGGCGCAGGAGGAGTACAGCGCGGCACCGCGGTTGATCAGCGACTCGCTGACGATGCGCGGCTCGGCGGACTTCTCTTCCTTGGCGCCGTCGTCGCTCTCGGCCTTGGCCGAGTCGCCACCGTTGGAGCCGGCATCGCCGCCACCGTTGGTGCCACCGAACTCGTCGGCGATGTAGACCGACAGGTTGGCGATCTGCTCGTCGGAGAGGTTGGCCGCGTTCGGCGCCATGGTGCCGTAACGATCGCCCAGGCCGACCGACTTCAGGTACTCCTGGTCGCCTTCACGGTAGGCGGTCAGCTTCTTCTGCACATCGGCCGCGTCCATCTCGGTCAGTACCGGGAACGCACCGCCCTGGCCGTTGCCGTCGGCGCCGTGGCAGGCCGCGCAGGAGGCGTAGGCCTCCTTGCCGGCCGCGACGTCACCGTCGACCGCACCGCCGCCGTTGCCGCCAGCGCTGTCGCCGCCGTCGGCCGAACCACCGGCACCACCGCCGAAGGCGTCGCCGATGTAGGCGGCCAGGTCAGCGATGTCGGCGTCGGAGAGGTTGGCCGCGTTCGGCGCCATGGTGCCGTAGCGATCGCCCAGGCCGACCGACTTCAGGTATTCCTGGTCGCCTTCGCGGTAAGCGGTCAGCTTCTTCTCGGCCTCGTCGGCCGGAATGCCGGTCAGCACCGGGAAGGCGCCGCCCTGACCCTTGCCGTCGGCACCGTGACAGGCCGCGCAGGAGGCGTACTTTTCCTTGCCGGCGGCAATGTCGCCACCGGAACCACCAGAGGACGTCTCGTCGCCACCCGACTTCTCGTCCGCCGAGGCAGTCTTGGTTTCCTCTTCCTTGCTTTCCGGCTTCTCGACCACCTGCCCTTCGAGCGAGTTCTCGTCGACGGTGTTCATCAGCGAGCTGATGAAATAGAACACGACGACCAGCAGGACCAGCGCCGAAGCGAAGCCCACCAGCTTCGACATCGGATCGACCTTGGGGGTATGTTGAGCCACGAGAGTCCTCCAGAATCTTTATCGTTTTGGCATGCGCAACGGCGCGTAGTATATCGGCAAAAATCCTCGTTTGACAGAACCGGCGCCCGCATGTCTCCCTCCGCACCCAAAAAAAACCGCACATCCGGCAGGGCCACTGGCTCGGGGCGCACCAGAAAGCCATCTCCGGGGCTTTCCTCGCCCGTGGCCGACCTGCCCGGCGTCGGGCCGAAGGTCGCCGAAAAGCTCGCGCGCCTGCACATCGAGACCGTCGGCGACCTGCTCTGGCACCAGCCCCTGCGCTACGAGGACCGTGGCACCCGGCAACCGCTCTCGCCGGAACACCTGGGCGAGGCGGCGCTGTTCGAGGTCCGGATCAACGAGGTGCGCCCCCTGTTCCGCGGCAAGGCCCGGCTGGTCTGCCAGGGCGTGGGCGAGGGACCGCAGGGCCCCGTCGCCGTGACCATCTGGTTCTTCGGTCGCTTCGGGCCCACCCCGCAGGCCGGGCGCAGCTACCTCGTGTTCGGCGAGCTGCAACAGGGCCCGCACGGGCTCGAGATGGCCCAGCCGGAGCTGGTCGCCCCCAACCAGATCGGCCAGATCCGCCCGGTCTACCCGGCCACCGAGGGCATCGCCCAGCCCAAGCTGCGCCAACTGGTCGAGGCCGCCATGGAGGTGGCGGTGCGCGATCTGTCCGACCCGCTGCCCGGCGCCATCCGCGAGGCCCGCGGCTGGCCGTCACTGATGCGCGCCCTGCAACGCATCCACCTGCCCAAGCGCAACGACGGGGTGCCCGCACGCGGCGAGCCGGCGCTGCAACGGCTGATCACCGAGGAACTGGCCACCCACATCCTCGCCCTGCGCCAGCGCCGGGCGGTCACCCGCCAGGTCGCCGCCCCGGCCATCCCGCCGCGCGACCACCTGTTCGCTCAACTGCTCGGACACCTGGGCTTCACGCCCACGGGCGCGCAGCAGCGGGTGATCGGCGAGATCAAGACGGACCTGGCCCAGGCGTTGCCGATGCTGCGGCTGGTGCAGGGCGACGTCGGCTCGGGCAAGACCCTGGTGGCCGCGGCAGCGGCGCTGGACGTGATCGACGCCGGCTACCAGGTCGCGCTGATGGCGCCGACGGCCCTCCTCGCCGAGCAGCACGCCCGCAACTTCGCCCAGTGGTTCGAGCCGCTGGGGCTGTCGGTGCTGCTGCTCTCCGGCCAGCAATCGGCGGCCAACCGACGGGAGGGACTCGCGCAGCTGGCCGACGGGCGGGCGCAGATCGTGATCGGCACCCACGCCCTGTTCCAGGAGTCGGTGGACTTCCACCGACTCGGGCTGGTAATCGTCGACGAGCAGCACCGCTTCGGCGTGCACCAGCGCCTGGCGCTGACCGACAAGGGCGCGAGCCAGCCTGGTTCAGCGGGCTCTGGTGGCGCCCGTCGCCCGCACCAGCTGATCATGACCGCGACCCCCATCCCGCGCACGCTCGCGATGACGCAGTTCGCGGATCTCGATGTCTCGGTCATCGACGAACTGCCGCCGGGGCGGACCCCGGTGACCACCGTGGTGGTGCGCGCCGACCGCCGTGGCGAGGTAATCGAGCGCATCAGCCAGGTCTGCGCCGAAGGCCGCCAGGCCTACTGGGTCTGCCCGCTGATCGAGGAGGGACAGATCGAGGCGCAGGCGGCCGAGACCACCTTCGCCATGCTGGGCGAGGAGTTGCCGCATTTGAACATCGGCATGGTGCACGGGCGCATGAACGCCGCCGAGAAGCAGCGCGAGATGGCCCGCTTCAAGGCCGGCGACTACCACCTGCTGGTGGCCACCACCGTGATCGAGGTGGGCGTGGACGTGCCCAATGCCTCGCTGATGATCATCGAGAACGCCGAGCGCATGGGGCTGGCCCAGCTGCACCAGTTGCGCGGTCGCGTCGGTCGCGGCGCGACCGCCAGCCACTGCGTGCTGCTGTTCGAGGAGCCGCTCTCGGATCGCGCCCGGGCACGGCTGGGGTTGATGCGCGAGACCGAGGACGGCTTTCGACTGGCCGAGGCCGACCTCGAGCAGCGCGGCCCCGGCGAGGTGCTCGGCACCCGCCAGGCCGGCATCGCCAAACTCAAGATCGCCGACTTGCAGGAAGACCAGGGCAAGCTCGAGGAGGCCGGGCGTCTGGCCGACGAGCTCCTCGAGCGCTTCCCCGAGTCGGTCCACCCGTTGATCGCACGCTGGGTAGGCGCGGCCGGCCAGTACGGGCAGGTATAGCGGCGCGGCCTCGTCACCCCCTTGCCCGCGCCCGACGGCTGACATACAGTTTTCCTTATACCCCGATCCAGGCACGACCCAACCGGCACGACCCAACCGGCACGCCGGGCAGCCGCATGCCGCGGCGGCCGGATCGCAAGGACTCTCTCGCAACCGGCCCCACGGCCGG
Source organism: Guyparkeria hydrothermalis (assembly GCF_023555375.1). GTDB lineage: Bacteria > Pseudomonadota > Gammaproteobacteria > Halothiobacillales > Halothiobacillaceae > Guyparkeria > Guyparkeria hydrothermalis. The sequence continues at coordinate 125,874 of NZ_JAJSEE010000002.1, read as the reverse complement.
AACGCACCCCTGGCACCGACGGAACCACGCCCCGGCCATGAAGCGACTCTGCCTTACTCTCCTCGGGACCTGGTTCCTGCTGATCGCCCCGGTGATGACCCAGGGAGTCATGGCTCAGGGCGCGACTACCCAGGACGCATCGGCCGTGACCCTCAGTGCCGACGAAAAGGCGTTCCTCGACGACCACCCGACCGCCCGCATCGCCATGATGGTCGAGCATCCGCCGTTCACCGTCCTCGGCGACGGCTCGGGCAACGGTTTCGAGCACGACCTCCTGCACCTGATCGCCGCCAAGACGGGGCTCAGGTTCGAGAAGACCTTCGGCGCCTGGGGCGATTCGTTCCGTCGCTTCCGCGACGGCGAGGTCGACGTGATCTCGAGCATCTCCTACCGCGAGGACCGCACCCCCTTCACGCTCTACACCGAGCCGTACTACGAGCTGCCGATCTTCGTCTTCGTGCGCGACGACTTCGGCAGCTACGACGGGCTGGAAGACCTCGAGGGGAAACGGGTCGGGGTGATCGAGGACATCTTCTACGTCAAGGACCTCGAGGCCGTCGACGGCATGGAGCTGCGGCGCTACGGCACCTACCAGGAAATGACCCGTGCACTGGTGCTGGGCGAGATCGACGCCCTGGTCCAGAACCTCACCAACATCAACGCCGTGATCAAGCGCCGCGCCTACACCAATATCCGCATCGCCGGCGAGCTGGACCTGCCCGGGGTGAACGAGGAAGACCTGCGCTTCGGCATCACGCCGGACAAGCCCGCGCTGCGCTCGATCATGCAGAAGGGCCTGGATGCCATCACCCCGGCCGAGTGGCAGGCCCTCACCGCCCGCTGGCTGGATGTGCGCGGCGCGGCCACACCGGGGGCGTTGCCGGCCATCGACCTGACCGAGGCCGAGCGCGCCTACCTGGATCGGGCACGCCACATCGACATCTGCATCGATCCGAACTGGATGCCCTTCGAGCGCTTCGACGAGCAGGGCGAGCACGACGGCATCAGCGCCGACTACTTCGCCCTGTTCGAGCAGGCGCTGGGCGTGGATTTCCGCCCGCTGCCGGTGGCGACCTGGTCGGAATCGGTCGAAGCGCTCAAGGCCGGGCGTTGCGAGCTGTTCAGCCTCGCCATGCGCACGCCCGAGCGCGAGAGCTATGCCGAGTTCACCGACAGCTACATCCGGACCCCGCTGGTGATCGCGACCAAGGCGGACGTCGCCTTCATCGACGGGCTCGACGACCTCAAGGGACGCAAGATCGCGATCCCGGCGCTGTACGCCTTCGCCGAGCTGCTACGCCACGACTTCCCCGACCTCGAACTGGTCGAGGTGACCGACATCGACGCCGGCCTGGCGATGGTGCGCCGCGGCGAGGTGTTCGGCTACATCGGCACGCTCGCCACCATCGGCTACAAGCTGCAGACCGAGTACACCGGCGAACTGCGCATCACCGGCGACACCGGCAAGTCCTGGGACATGGGCGTGGCCGTGCGCGAGGACCGGCCGGTCCTGCACGGCATCATGCAGAAGGCCGTCGCCAGCATCACCGAGGAACAGCGCCGGGACATCAACAACAAGTGGATCGCCATCCGCTACGACCAGCGCGTCGACTACACCCTGCTCTGGCAGGTGAGCGCGGTGTTCGTGCTGCTGATCGTCGCCGGCGGGCTGATCTACTGGAAGCAGGCCAATCTCAAGCGCCAGCTCGAGGCCGCGTACCGGCAGTCCGAGCGGCTGGCCGTCACCGACAAGCTCACCGGCGTGTTCAACCGCCACCGCCTCGACCTGGCGCTGGGGGAGGAGACGCGCCAGGCCGAGCGCTACGGCGAGGGCTTCGGCGTGATCATCCTCGACATCGACCACTTCAAGGCGATCAACGACCGTTACGGTCACCGTGCCGGGGATGCCGTGCTGCGCGAGTTCGTCGATGTGCTGCGTCGCAACTGCCGCCAGACCGACCTGCTCGGCCGCTGGGGCGGCGAGGAATTCCTCATCATCGCCCCGCATGCCGACAGGGCGAACCTGGTTGCCTTCACCGAAAAGCTGCGCGAGGCGATCGAGACCACGCCCTTCACCGAGGCCGGCCGCGTGACCACCAGCATCGGCGCCAGCCTCTACCGCCCGGGCGACACCCCCGACACGCTGGTCAAGCGCGCCGACGACGCCCTCTACGACGCCAAGCGCCAAGGGCGGAACACCGTCGCGTTTCGCTAGGACTGCCTAGGAGGCCCGCGCCTCGCTCGCGTGGGGGTCCAGCGGCTTGCCATCCCCGTCCAGGAGCTGATGGTCGTAGGCCGCCTGCAGGCCGGTTTCCCTCTCGTTTTCCGCCGCCGCTTCACCGAGGGGGCGCGGGTACAGGGGCGAGAGCATGGCGACCACCACGCCGATCGCGGCGAACATGGCGAACGCCTGGTTGTAACCGAACTGCTCGACCAGCACGCCCACGACCGGTGAGCCCGCCGCCTGACCGAGCGAGACCGCCACGAAGGGCAGCACCGGCCCCAGCGACAGGCGCCCGGGCAACAGGCGGATGCCGGTCATCAGGTAGAGCCCCGTCAGGCTCATGTAGGCCAGGCCGAAGACCAGGGCGGAGAAGGCCGCCAGGAACAGGTTGCCGGGGCTGGCGGCGAGCAACGCCAGGCTGGTCGACAACATCATCAGCATCAGTGCCTGGGTGATCGGCGGGTTGTTGCGGTCGGCGAGATCCGCCACCACCGCCCCGCCGAGACCGGCGATGCCGACGGCCAGCCACAGCCAGCCGGTGGCACCGGGCGGCAGATCACCCAGCGTGACCACGAGGTCCGGCGCGAAGATCCAGTAGGCCGCCGAGACGAAGCCCATCAGGAAGGCGAACACCGACAGCCGCCCGAGGCGCCACCACTGCAGCGAGGTGATCGGCGGCGGGGTCTCGGCCTCCCTCGGCGTGACCCGCGACACCGATGGAATGACGAACCACGTGGCCACCAGCCCGATGACGGCCAGGAAGGCAAACGAGCCGTAGGCGATCCGCCACGCGTCGGCCAGCAACAGCACCGCCGGCACGGCCACCGCCACACCCACGCTGGTGCCCGCGTTCATGATCGAGCTCACCCGCCCGTGCATCGAGCGATCGACCACCGCCTGCATCGCCCCCGACAGCGCCGGCATCATCAGGCCGGTGGCGACACCGCAGGCAAACACCCCCACGCCCAGCGACACCGCATCCGGCGACTGGCTGATCACCAGCAGCCCACTGGCCGCGAGCGTGCCCGAGAGCATCGCCGTGTAGCGGGCGCCCATCCGCTTGGCGAGCGTTGGCGCGGCGAACGAGGCGAGGATGAAGCTGATCAGCGGCAGGGCACCGATCACGCCGACCACGTCCGGCGACAGCCCCAGATCGGCGCGGATCGGCGGCACAAACAGGCCGAAGGCAAAGCGCGCGAGCCCGTAGGTGATGGCGATCAGGCCGGCACCGAACAGCGCGAACCTCATGCTCGAAGGGAATTGCATGTCACCCCCGCCGGACTCGCATCGAGAAAGTGTGGTCCTCGGCGGCCTTGTCGCACGCCGCAAACCGAACCTTCAGAGCCTAGGATTCTCCCGGGCCAGGTTCAAGCCGGCCTGCGTCCGCCCCCACGCGGGCCGAAACGGTCGGCAGCCGCGCCACCAGCCGAAGACGGCAATTTGTCAGCGCGTCAGCCGGTTTACGATCGGCGCCCCTTCAGCCGGTACATTTCGTCGTCCGCATGGCTCAGCAGGGTATGGGCATCCTCTCCGTCCGCCGGATAACAGGCCATGCCGATGCTGCAGGCGACGGTCTTCATCCCGTCGAACTCGGCGCCCAGCGGCTCGGCCAGGACCGCGGCAATCTCGTCGACCTTCATGGCGACGGCATCCGCCGACGGGATGTCCGTCAACAGCACAATGAACTCATCACCCCCCATGCGGGCCACCGTGTCCGTCTCGCGCACGCAGCGTTCCAGCCGCCGGGCGATCGTGCAGAGCATGCGATCCCCCATCGCGTGGCCATGGCTGTCATTGATCGACTTGAAGTCGTTGACGTCCAGGAACAGCAGGGCGAGCCTGCGCTGATGGCGATGGGCCGCACGCAGGGCCGAGTCCAGGCGGTCGTTGAACAGCGATCGGTTGGTCAGCCCCGTCAGCGGATCGTGATGAGCAAGGAAGCGCAACTTGTCCTCGGCCAGCCTGAGCGCCGTCACGTCCCGCGCCACGCCGATACGCACGCCGTCCTCCTCGGACCAGCGGGCCGACCAGAGGATATCGACGACCGAGCCGTCCTTGCGGATATACCGGTTGTGGAAATCGTTGTGCGACTGACCGCTCATCACCCGGCCAATCGAGTCGTGTGTCGCCTCCAGATCGTCGGGATGCATGTAGTCGGTGATCGGCGTGCCAATCAGCTCCTCGGCGCGGTAGCCAAGCAGCGCCTCGCAGGCATCGCTCACGAAGACGATCTGGTTGTCCGCGTCGACCACGAAGACCGCGTCCATCATCAGGTGGATCAGCTTCGGGTAGAGCGCATCGATATCCACGGGCATGGTTTCGGGCTTCGGCTAGGTCAGGTGGCTGCCAGTGTAGCCTCAACAGGGCGGGAATCCGGGACAGAATCCCCATCGCCGGAATCCGAACAGTACGCGGGCTGGGTAAGGTGCCGCCCCTTCTCCACGAGTTGCCCAGAGTACGCCATTGGCGTATATTTTTGCCATGCACACGGTGGCCGAAACACCCATCTTCCAGAAGTACGCCAAGGAAATCTGGTCGGAAGACGAACGCATGGCTTTCATCGAGTGGATCGCCGCCAACCCATGCGCCGGTGACGTCATCCCGGGCTCGGGAGGTTGTCGCAAGGTGCGCTGGTCTCGCTCGGGGATGGGCAAACGTGGCGGTGCCCGGGTGATTTACTTCAACGTAACCGACGGACGGATCTGGTTACTCATCGCGTATACCAAGGCCAAATTCGACAACCTGGAACCGTCGTTTCTGGCGAAACTGAAAAACGAGGTGGAACCATGACCGCCAAGCATGATGCCGAGATGGAGACGTTCCAGAACGACCTGCTCGAATCGGTAAAACAGATGAAAAAAGGCGAGGCCACGAGGGTGACCGAGGTAGAACTCACTCCAGTCGCCTCGTTGCGGGCACGCATGGGGCTCTCGCAAACTCAGTTCGCCCGACTGCTCGGCGTGTCCGTCCGCACGCTCCAGCAATGGGAACAAGGCAGACGTCATCCCACGGGGCCGGCCAGGCGATTGCTCGCGATTGCCGAGAAGCGTCCCGACGTGTTGCTTGAGGATTCCTGATCGTTCGGAGATTCAAGCCACGGCAATGCCCTAACCTTTTTTGCGGGGAGCCTTGTCGCGGAGGCGGAACGGTTTCGGGCGTTTGTCACGTCCGGAGGTTTCGATCACACCGCCTTGCCAACGCCCGAGGCACTTTCTATTGCTTGTCCAATAGAAAGTGCCCAAAGACAAGGACACCCCGGCGCCTTGGCCCTTCGGGCTTCCCTCGTCACCACCGGGTAGCGGACGGGTCGGTTCGACGCGACATCGTGTCGCGCAGAACCTCGGAGCGACGTCCATGTCGCTCCGACCCTGCAACCCGGCGGTAACGAGGCAAGGCGCAGGGGCCCCGGGGATTGCCAGCCGAGAATCCCTCGTTGAAAAACTACCTTTTCTGCCCGCCCGAACGCAGGACAGCCGCACCGCGGCTTTCGCGGCCAAGGGCCGCTCCCACAACCACCCGATCCCCGGTGAGCGAGCCCCGCTCGCGAAACGCGCCAACGGCGCGTGCCCCGCCAGCAATCCCTCACCAATCCATCGCGCCTAAAGGCGCTCCTACACAATGCACACCCCGTAGGAGCGCCTTCAGGCGCGAATCTCCATCAGGAGCAACGAATCATCAGCCACCCACCCCCCCTTCGCCCTTGCCGAGCGGCCGGGGTGCCGCAGGGTCAGCGCCACAAGGCCGTGGCGCTGAGGTTCGCCGCGACAGGACGTCGCGTCGAACCGACCCGTCCGCGGCACCCCGGACGGGAGGGAAGCCCGCAGGGCCAAGGCGAGGGGTGCCCTTCTCTTTGGGCACTTTCTCTTGGGCAAGCAAGAGAAAGTGCCTCGCGCGCCTGGCAGCTGAGCCCGCTCAAGATGCACAGCAGATCAAGCGTGCGAAAACCCAGTTGATCAAAAAAGGTTTTCCCCCTTTCGCTAACCAAGCTCGAGAAACCCTGAGGTTATAGTCGCCAGCAGTAGCCAAGTAGTAGCCACCATGCCAGCACGCCACCCATCACCATGATGGATGTGGCCTAGTAGCGCCTTGTAAAGATAGAAGATCATCACGATGCCAAGGAACCACTGAATAATTTTGAGAATGATCATCGCCTCTCCTTGGCTTCATGAATATCTACTCTGCCCCCTCAGATCAATTGAACAAAAGGGGTCAGAACCCTTTCATCCTGACCCATTTCTCTATAAAAATCTACAAATCCATTTTGTCCCGGAGAGCTGCTCGCAAAATCGCTTTTATGTCATCTGGTTTTCCTTCGTAAAGCCATAAGTCAGCGAGCGGCTCGCCTCCACCTGCCAACCCTCTGGCCAAACTTCTCCAAAACCCCACTCGCTCTTCTCTATCCTTTAGCAATACCCCCACCCATCTTCGAGTAAACGTAAAGTCTCTTATTTCATCCCATCGATAGAATATGTCTTTTCTTCCCTCAACCAGAATCCCCTCGTCCGAAAGTTCAATGACCTTATTTCGAATCAGAAAAAGCTTCCAGGTCAAGAACGCAAACAGAACAGACAACGGCGAAAGCAGCACGCCCACAGCAACCGAAGTTGGCGAAACCCCCACCATCCATATAGGAGCAAAACTTGCCATTGAGAATGCAAAGGCGGGCATCATAATAGAAAAGTGGTAAACCTGATCTCTTTTAATAACCGTTTTCATTTTTAAAACAACATTGTTATGACGCGCCATGGAAAGAGAAAAAGGGGTCAGAACCCTTTATCTCTTTCCTCAATCCTGACCTTCGGTATCCGCACCACCAAACAACTCCTCAACCAATGGCTCAATCTTGCTACGCGTCGGCCCAAACTTGTCCATCCGACCACCCCCATTCCGGGCGTCATAGGTCGCACGCCCCTCAAGCCCATCCTGGCCAAATACCTTGAGATCGGCATAGGACAGGTACATCGCCATGTCCCAGCGCCAGTTGGCGGTGTACTCGAGGTAATGGGAGCAGCCGACCGGTCGTTCGTCCTTGTACACCTCGGTAGAAAGTCCCTGCTCCTCGATCAGCTCGCAGACGGCCGGTTCGAAGCCGTCCATCAGGACGTCGGGGTTGTGTTCGACGCAGATGCGCTCGATGTCGTTGTCGGCGACCGGGTCAACGGTCTGGGTGATGGAGCAGCCGCTCAGCCCGAGCAGCAGGCCGAGGCCGGCGATGACTTTCGCTTGCGGTGACATGACACCTCCTTGGTCAGTGGTTATTCCCTGTGGGGCATTGCGCCCGAATGCGCATGGTCGCATGTTTGAAAGGCCGGGTGCGCACCCGGCGCGGGCGGCCACACAAACAAAAAGGCCAGCGCCCGGCGGGGGTCTCCCCGCTCGGCACGCTGGCCTCTCTCTTCCAGCTTCCAGCTGTCCGCTTCGAGTTAGCCTTGCTTCGGCCCCACCCAGACCTGCTGGGCATTGACGAACATCTTGATGCCATGCGGGCCGAGTTCGCGGCCGTAGCCGGAGCGCTTGACGCCGCCGCTGGGCAGACGCGGGTCGGTCTTGACGATGCCGTTGATCGACACCTGGCCGGCCTCGATGTCGCGGGCCATGTGGATGGCGCGGGCGGTGTCCGCCGTCCAGACGGCGGCGCCCAGGCCGTACTGGGTGCTGTTGGCAATCTCGAGGGCGTGGTCGGCGTCGCGCGCGGACATGGCCACGGCGATGGGACCGAAGGTCTCCTCGCAGAAGGCGACCATGGTGTCGTCGACGTCGGCCAACAGGGTGACGGGGTAGAAGAACCCGTCGCCCTCGGGCATCTCGCCGCCCATCAGGCAGCGCGCGCCGGCCTCGACGGAGGCCCGCACCTGCCGATGCAGCCCGTCGCGCAGATCCGCGCGGGCGATGGGTCCGACGTCGGTGGATTCCTCGCGCGGATCGCCCATGGTCAGCTTTTCGAGACGCACCTTCATCATCTCGAGGAAGCGCTCGTAGACGGACTCCTCGATGATGATGCGCTTGGCCGCGATGCAGGACTGCCCGGCGTTGATGATCCGCGAGAGCACCACGGTGTCGGCGGCGGCCTCGAGATCGGCGTCCGCCAGCACGATCACCGGGTCGGAACCGCCCAACTCCAGCACGGCCGGCTTGATCTGCCGGGCGGCCGTGGCCGCGACGATCGAGCCGGCACGGTCGGAGCCGGTGAACGAGACGGCGCGTACGCACTCGGTCTCGATCGCGCCCTGGATGTCCTCGGTTTCCAGCGGCAGGTTCTGGAACACGCCCTGCGGGAAGCCGGCCTTTTCGAAGCTCTCGGCGATGCCCGCCGCGCAGGCCGGCACGTGGGCGTCGTGCTTCATCACGCAGGTGTTGCCGGCCATCAGGGCCGGGGCGGCGAAGCGGAAGGCGAGCCAGAACGGCGCGTTCCACGGCAGGATGCCCAGCACGGTGCCGATCGGCAGGTACTGCACGTAGCTGACCGTGGCGTCCGAGCCGAGCATCTCGCTGGCCAGGTATTCCTCGGCGTGATCGGCGTAGTGCTCGGCGCACCAGGCGGCCTTGTCGACCTCGCCGCGCGCCTCGCGAATCGGCTTGCCCATCTCGTCGGTCATCAAGAGCGCCAGGCGCTCGCGGTCCTCGCGCATCACCTGTGCCACGCGCCGCAGCAGGTCGGCGCGCTCGGCAAAGCTGGTCTTGCGCCAGTCGCGATAGGCGACGTCACTGCGCTCGAGTACCGCGTCACGCTGGGCCGGGTCCATCACCGGGAAGTCGTGCAGGGTCTTGCCCGTGGTCGGGTTGATGACGGTCTGGCTCATGAGGCGCGCGACTCCTTCGAGTTCTTCTGGTTCGACTGTTTCTGGGAATGCTTGTGGTCTTTCTTGTGGTCGGACTTGGCCTTGGCATCCGACTTGTCATCGTGGCGCGAGGCGAGCAGCTCGATCACCGGCTCGTCGGGGATCTCGCGCTTAGCCTCCTCGCGCTTGACGGTGAAGTCCTGCTCCATGTCGAAGAACGACTTGCAGCCGTCACTGGTGATGTAGATGGTGTCGGAGATGCCGCAGGTCTTGTCGCCGTCCACGCCCCAGGCCCAGGGGATGATGTGGAAGGTCATGCCCTCGCGCAGGACGGTCTTGTCGCCGTGCATCAGGCTGAGGATGTACCCCTCGTCCCAGCTGGGCGGGAAGGCGATGCCGATCGAGTAACCCGAACGGGTGATCAGCTTCCCGTGGGCATCGTCGACGGTCATGATCGAGCGGACCAGGTTGTCGGCGTCCGAGACGGTGACGCCCGGGCGGATCAGCGCCTTGACCCGCTCGAGCGCCTCCTTCATGCGCTCCTGGGCCTTCCACATCAGCTCGGTGGGCTCGCCCAGCACGGCGGTGCGCATCATGGCGGTGTGGTAACGGCGGTAGCAGCCGGCCACCTCGAGGAAGACGTGCTCGCCCGGCTTGACCACGCGCCCCTCCCAGGTGGCGTGGCCGATCATGGTGCGCGGGCCGGAGGTGACGTAGGGCAACACGGCGGGCGGTTCGCCGCCGGCGCGGAACATCGCCGCGCAGACCTCGGCGCCGATCTCGTTCTCGGTCACGCCCGCCTTGCAGGCCTCCAGCCCCGCCTTCATGCCCGCCTCGGTGGCGATGGCGGCGCGGCGCATGATCTCGATCTCGTGCTTGGACTTGGTGCGCCGGCCGCACTCGACGATGCCGAAGCAATCGAGCAGCTTCGCGCCGGTCAGCGTGGTGTGCAGCGCGTCCTGCTGGTAGGCGGGGAAGAAGTAGCTGTTGCGCTCGTAGCCGATGTACTTGTTGGCCAGCCCGAATTCCTTCAGCGAGGAGACCAGCATCTGGATGGCATCCCCGGTGTCCGGGTAGGGCCGGGTGATCTCCACCCAGGTCCGCGCGTGGACGTTGGACTCTTCCATCGTCCGCGTGATCATGAACGGCTTGTCATCCAGCGGCACCACCAGCGCCTGGAAGAACGAGTACCCCGTCGTCTGGTAGTCGGTGAGGTACATCAGGTTCTCGGGGTCGGTGATGATCACCGCGTCGAGCAGCCGCTCGGCCATGCGCATGCGCAACTCGCCGAGCCGGCGCTCGTATTCCTCCATCGGGAAGGTCATGTCGTCGCGTTGGCGCATGGGTCAGCCCTCCACCTGTGCATCGACGGCCTGCTCGAAGAGGTTCAGTCCTTCCTCGAGGTCGTCGTCGGGAATGGTCAGCGGCGGGATCAGCTTGATCACCTGCCCCTTCGAACCACAGACCGCCGCCAGCAGGCCGCGATCGAAGCATTCGCGGGCGATGCGCTTGGAGAGATCGCCGTCGATGAAGTCCAGCGCCTGCATCATGCCGCGGCCGCGCACGGCGAAGCGCGGGTATTTGCCGGCGATTTTCTCCAGGCGCTTTCGGATCACCTCGCCCTTGCGGCGGGTCTCGTCCATGAACGCCGGGTCGTCGAAGTAGCCCAGCGCCACGGTGCCGGCGATGAACGACAGGTCCTGGCCGCGGAAGGTGCCGGTGTGCTCGCCGGGCAGCCAGTGCTTGTCGTGCTCGGGCTTGTTGAGGTTCATCGCCATGGGCGTGCCGAAGCCGCCGATACCCTTGGCCAGCGTGATGATGTCCGGGTCGAGGTCCATCTCGTCGAATGAGAAGTACGGCCCGGTGCGGCCGCAGCCGACCTGGATGTCGTCGACGATGAACAGCGCGCCCAGTTCGCGGGCGAGGTCCTGGATGCCCTTGAGCCATTCCTCGGAGGCCACCCGCACGCCGCCCTCGGCCTGGATGGTCTCGACCAGGAACGCCGCCGGCTTCGGGAAGCCCGAGGACGGATCGGCGTAGATGTCGCGCAGGCGCTCGAGCGAGGGCATGCCGCAACCGAGCTGGCAGTTCGGGCACGGGCTCTCGCAGCCGAAGGCCTGGTGCGTGACGTTGTCCAGCGGCACGCCGGCGGCGTTGCGGAAGTGGGCGTTGGTGGTCGCCGCCAGCGCGCCCAGCGTCATCCCGTGGAAGGCGTGGTGGAAGGAGACCACCTGCTGGCGGCCGGTGACGCGGCGGGCGAGCTTGAGTGCCGCCTCGACGGCGTTGGTGCCGGTCGGGCCGACGAACTGCAGCCGGTAGTCCATGTCACGCGGTTTGAGGATCGTGTCGACGAACTTGGTGATGAAGGCGCGCTTGGCGCTGGTGTACATGTCCAGGCTGTGCGCGACGCCATCGTTCTGGATGTAGTCGATGATCGCGTCCTTCATCTTCGGGTCGTTGTGCCCGAAGTTGAGCACCCCGGCGCCGGCGTAGAAATCGATGTAACTTCGCCCCTGCTCGTCGGTCTGGCGGGCGTTGCTCGCCGAATGAAAGACCGTGGGCGCGGCGCGACAGTACGCGCGGATCTCGGATTCCCACTGCTCGAACACCTGCATGTGCATTGGCGCTTTCTCCCCTTCGTTTCGGGTGTGAACGGGCCCGCCACCGCGCGGCGGGCCAAAAGGCCGGTTCGTCCGGCAAGCCTCTCGGTCGACAGGCCGGGCCTGTCGACAGTTCAGTCCGTCGCGACCTCGATCGGCGCGCCGACGATGTCGGCGAAGATGCGCCCCACCGGGTCGATCAGCCGGTCGTTGAAGTCGTAGCGCGGGCTGTGACAGGGCTCGTGGTGGCCCTGCCCGTCGTCGGCGCCGATCAGGGCAAAGGCGCCGGGGACTTCCCGAAGGTAGTAGCTGAAATCCTCCGACGCCATGATCGGCACCGGCAGGGAGGTATCGCGCCAGCCGGCACCCAGGGCGCGCGCCAGGGCGCCGCGGTAGTGCGCCGCAGCCTCCGGGTGGTTGACGGTGGCGTGGTAGCGGGGGGTGAACGTCACGCGCGCCTCGACCCCGTAGGCCGCCGCGGTATCGTGAGCGATCTGTTCGAGATGCTCGGCCACCGCGTCGCGCTGGTCGGTGCGCTCGACGCGCACGGAACCGGCCAGACGGGCGGTGTCGGGGATGGCGGTGATCGCGCCGCCGGCCTCGAAGGTGGTCACGCTGACCACCGCGGCGGTCTGCGGGGCCAGTCGGCGCGAGACGATCTGCTGGATGGATTGCACCAGCGCGGCGCCGGCGAGTAGCGGGTCGCGGCAGGCCTCAGGCTGGCTGGCGTGCCCGCCGCTGCCGGTCAGCCGGATCTCGAAGGTGCCGTTCGCGCCCATCACCGGGCCGTCCGGGCAAACGGCCTGGCCGAAGGGGATCGCCGGCCAGTTGTGCCAACCGAACACCCAGTCCACGCCCTCGAGCGCGCCGTCGCGGATCATCTCGCGTGCGCCGTGCCCGCCTTCCTCGGCGGGCTGGAACAGCAGGGTGACCGGGCCGGGCAGGTGGTCCTCGCAGGTCTTGAGCCAGCGGGCGACCGCCAGCAGCGTGGCGGTGTGCCCGTCGTGGCCGCAGGCGTGCATGATCCCGGGCGTGCCCGAGGCCCACTCGGCGCCGGTGATCTCGTCGATGGGCAGGGCGTCGATGTCCGCGCGCAGGGCGATGTGCCGCCCGGTGGCTTCGGGGGCCAGCGTCCCGACGGTGCCGGTGCCGGCGCAGGCGCGCCAGGGGATGCCGAGGTGATCGAGCTCGGTGCGAATCACGCCGGCGGTGGCGTGTTCCTGCCAGGTCAATTCCGGCGCCTGGTGCAGCCGGCGACGAAAGGCGGTGGCCTGGGTGGCGATGTCGGTCCAGATCGAGGGCACCGGGGCCTCCTGTCGGCGACCGGCGCGAGACCGGTCGCAGGTGGTTTCAGGCGGATCGACGGGCCGCAACCGCCGCGCAGGGAGCGGCGCGTGGGCGGCCCGTCGACTTCGAGCTAAGCACAGGTGTCGGCGCGGGCGCAACAACCACCTTGCCGCACTGTGGCGCCGACGCCACGCCCGCCCTCAACTCGTCCATCCCGACCCGCCCGATCGCCGGCCGAGGGTTGAGAAACTCGTGGCCCATCCCAAGGTCGGACAGTCAGTCAACAATTTATCTGATAGATTCCCAAGTCAGACTTATTCATACCCACGCTTATTCATCTCCGAGGGAGTACGCATGCTGTTCGAAGCGTTCGAAGAATCCGGCCTTTCCCAACTGAGCTATGCCGTCGGCTGCCAGCAAAGCAAGGAGCTGGCGATCGTCGATCCGCGCCGCGACATCGACCTCTATCTCGATTTCGCCGAACAGGAGGGCTACGTCATCCGCCACGTGCTGGACACCCACATCCACGCGGATTACGCCTCCGGCGCACGCGAGCTGGCCGAGGTGACCGGCGCCAAGCTGCACCTGTCCGCCTACGACGACAACGAGGTCTTCGAGGTGGGCTTCGACCACCTGCCGATGCAGGAAGGCGACTCGGTGCAGATGGGCAACGTCCGCATCGAGGCGTTACATACGCCGGGGCACACCCCGGAGCACCTCACCTTCCTGGTCTATGACGGCGCGCGCTCGACGGACGTCCCGGCCGTCGCCCTGACCGGCGACTTCCTGTTCGTCGGCAGCCTCGGCCGCCCGGACCTCCTGGGCGAGGAGGCCACCCGCGGGCTGGCCAAGCAGGCATTCCACAGCGTGCGCGAGAAGCTCCACGGCCTGCCCGACGGCCTGGAGATCCGCCCGGGGCACGGCGCGGGCTCGGCCTGCGGCGCCGGCATGTCCGGGCGCACCGTCTCGACGCTGGGTTACGAGCGCGCCGCCAACCCGCTGCTCGACCCGTCGCTCACGGAAGACGAGTTCATCGACACGCTGCTCGGCAACCTGCCGCCGGCGCCGGACTTCTACCCGCGCAACAAGGTCACCAACTCCGAGGGGCCCAAGCCGGTGCAGGGCATGGTCGACCTGATTGCCGAGGAGATCGAGGTGTTCGACATCGACGACCTCAAGGCCCAGATGGCCAACGGCGCGGTGGTGATCGACATCCGCGACCGACTGGCCTTCAACGCCGCACACATCAAGGGCTCGCTGGGCATCGAGTTCGGTGACAACCTCAGCACCTGGGCCGGCTGGATCGCCCCGGCGGACCAGCCGCTGATCCTGGTCGACCACGACGGCGACGACGAGCTGATCAGCGATGCCATTCGCGCACTGGTACGCGTCGGCCAGGACAACGTGGTCGGTTTCCTTGACGGTGGCTTCGATGCCTGGCTCAAGGCCGGCGAGGCGTTCGACAACCTCCCGCTGGTCGATGCCGAGACCGCCAAGACCGACCTCGACCACGACCGCCGCGCGCTGTGGGACGTGCGCGAGACCAGCGAATGGAACGAGGGCCACGCGCTCGGCGCGCGCCACACCCCGGCCCACGATGCCCGCGACGGGCTCGACGGCGTGGGCAAGGACGAGCCGGTCACGCTGGTCTGCGGCTCGGGCATGCGCTCGACCGTCGCCGCGAGCCTGCTGCGACGCGTCGGCTACACCAACGTCGCCAACCTGATGGGCGGTATGGACGCCTGGGAAGAGGCCGGCCTGCCGGTGGTCGCCAAGGACTGATCACACCGCTCGGCCCAAAACGAAAAACCCCGCTCAAAACGAGCGGGGTTTTCGTGCGACCTTTAACAACAGTCCCCGCCTCGCCCATCGAGACAAGTGAATCGCCCCCGGTTTTCTAGACACTCGCGAGCCGGTTGAAATAGCGCTTCTCGAACTCGACCGGAGACAGCCCGCCGATGTAGCCATGACGGCGGCGGGCGTTGTAGAAGAGCTCGATGTAATCGAACACGTCTCGACGGGCTTCTTCCCGGTCCGGATAGATCCGGCGTCGGATTCGCTCACGCTTGAGCAACTGGAAGAAGCTCTCCGCCACGGCGTTGTCGTGACAGTTGCCCCGCCGGCTCATGCTGCCCACGAGACCGTGGGCCTTGAGGAAGTCCTGCCAGTCGTGACTGCTGAATTGGCTTCCCTGGTCGGAGTGGACGACGACCGGGCCATCAGGCTGGCGTCGCCACACGGCCATCATTAACGCATTCATGGCCAGCTCCCGGTCCATGCGTGGGCGCATGGACCAGCCGATGACTTGCCGGGAGAACAGGTCCAGGACCACCGACAGGTACAGCCATCCCTCGTGGGTGCGGATGTAGGTGATGTCCGTCACCCAGGCCTGGTTGGGGGCGGAAACGTCGAACTGCTGCTGCAAGTGATTCGGCGCCACGACGGCAGGGCGTCCACCACGAAAACCGGGGCGGCGCCGGTAGCCGGTCTGTGACTTCAATCCTTCTCCACGCATCAGCCGGGCCACACGGTGCTTACCGCAACGCTCGCCCAGGTCCCGCAGGTCGTGGTGGATCTTGCGATAGCCGTAGACGCCACCGCTCTCCAGCCAGGATTGCTTGATCACGCCCAGCAGCCGTCGGTCTTCCCGCTGTCGCCGGGAATCCGGCTGCCGCTTCCAGGCGTAGTAACCACTCGGATGGACATCCATCAAACGGCAAAGGCGGCGCACCGGATGGGCGCGTTCATGGTCCTTGATGAACGCGTACCTCACCCGGACTGCTTGGCGAAGTACGCGGCCGCTTTTTTTAATATGTCGCGCTCCTCGGTGACTTCCCGGAGTTGCGCATTCAGGCGGCGGATCTCGTCGGCTTGGGCCTGCTGCTTCTGCCTTTCTTCATCCGGCTGCTGATAACGCCGGATCCATGCATAAAGACTGTGCTGGGAGACGCCGAGATGCTCGGCCACCTCCTTCACCCGGCGGCCTCGTTCGGTCACCTGCTTGACCGCCTCGACCTTGAATTCGTCTGGATAACGTCGACTGCTCATGGCACCTCCTCGGAACCCTCAGTGTGAGGCTCTTGAGGTGTCTAAGAAAGTCGGGGCTATTCAAAGATCCTCGTCGACTAAATCGCAAAATTCACCTCAAGCCAAAAATGTCACGCAATTTTGCGAGCAAAACAGCTCGATCCTTAGTTTCGCACTCCCAGACAACCTCGACTCGCCAACCCAAGCTCTCTAACTCTCCCGCGACGCGGCGATCACGCTCCACGTTCGAACGGAATTTTTCCTTCCAGTATTCCACCCGGGACTTCGGCGTGCTGGTCTTCCCGCATCCCGGATGCCTGTGCCAAAAGCAACCGTGCACAAAAAGCACCACATGATGCTTCGGAAAGACCAAATCCGGCGAGCCGGGCAGATCTTTGCGATGCAACCGGAAGCGCAAGCCCAACGAATGAGCCGCCTTTCTGACCCGAATCTCGGCAGACGTATTCGTGGACGGCACACGGGACATCAGCCACGAGCGTCGATCAGGTGTTAGCCGGTCCAAGCTCCGCCGCCCTCATGACGCCTCAGCGTAGTCTTGCAGCTTCGAGGCAACCGCCCTAAAGATTGCCTCGGACATAAGCGGAGATACGCTGTTCCCGATCATTCGAAAAGAATGCCAAATCGTAGGGTGGAACAGGTGTGCGTCCGGAAAACCTTGCAGCCGCGCCGCCTCGCGCACCGTAATCACCCTCGGCTCTTCCGGGTGAATAGGCCTTACGGATTGATAGGACCCGCGATCAGCCCCGGTACCCGCTCTCAACGTTGGACACAATCCGCTCCAAGCAAGCCGAGGATGTCTGCCCACCTTGTCAAGCTCACCTTGAGAAAGGGCTTTGAACCGGTCGACAACCGCACTAGTGTGCCTCGTCCTAAGGTGCCCCGTGAATCGTCTATCCAAGCGCGACAACGAACTCGCATATTCCGACCGAGCAACAACCTCCGGAACCTCCCAAACATCGAAGCCCCCACAATCCTCCACGCGCTCGGCACCGACGAGGTCGGCAATTGCGTCCCGAACAGTCTTTGATGGCCTTTTTTGAGACTCTATATCTTCTGCGGTCACCGCGTCCCCGAAGTCTCTGTGAACCCCTATCACAAAGAGCCTCGGTCTCTTGGTTGCTGCACCGAAATCGGACGCGTCCAAAATGACCGGCCCGTGTAGCGCGTACCGATCAGAAACAAGACCCATCGCAGATTCGAGCACCTCTATGGAATCAGCGTTTCCCAAACCTCGCACGTTTTCCATTACAAAGAAGACTGGCCGAGCCTCGGAAACCAAACGGAAGAAATGGACGAGCAAGTCTCGACGAGGGTCGTTTGGGTCTCGCTTGCCAATATCACTAAATCCTTGACAAGGAGGCCCGCCAAAAAGACCGAAACGTGAACCGCCAACGGACTCCCTAAGGGCAGCGGCGGTCAAGGACGACACATCCTCCAAGAAAAACTGCGTGTCAGGGAAGTTGCGCCGATACGAAGAGGTAAGAACCGGGTCATTGTCGAAAGCCGCGGCGACCCTAAATCCAGCCTTATGAGCACCTAACGAAAACCCGCCGGTCCCTGAAAACAACTCGATCAGCGGAGGAAGAGCTGGTCCGGTCATGCGGAAATCTGCGCGAACAACGGGAAGTATTTGTAGTACTTCTGGAATGATTGCACTTGCTCATCACTAAGATCAAAGCCCAGGGTTTGGACCTCCTGCCTCGTGATCGGAGCACTTGAGGGAAGAAGCTTCTGTAGGTGCGCCACTTCCAGCAACGTCAAGTTCGGAGCTGCAATTAGTGCCTCGGAAATATAGTCCCAATGCTCGCTTTTCACGAGCTCCTCGGCGGCTGCCCTATTCTGCTTGCTCGGCAAAATCCCACCGACGGTCACCATAGGGGAGCCATCTTTATATCTTAAATTGAACGCAGGAACGGCACCACCCTCACGACCACACTTAACCGCGTCGGAAATCATGTGATCGATAACAGCTTTTGCAAGCCTTTTCTCAAAAGCACCGTACTTATTTTTGAAGCTTGCTGGCGGCTCATCCTCCGAGACGACCCGACCGAGGAGCTCAATTACCCGGGAGCGCCTCTGAGCAGCTGGCTTTCCATAATTACCTTCATGAGCATTGAAGGTAAAAATAATCACACTATTTTCCGGCGCATTTCGATTGAGATAGGCCAGGTCTTGGCAAACGCTCTCATCCAACTCGGAGTCATAATCCAACCACACCATCCACGGCCTTTGGCTGTACTCAGCCCCATTTTTTAGATCCTGGATCACAACCCCGGCCTCACCTTTTTTAACCTTTACAGTCGCAAAAGGGCAGTTAAACTTCGCACGCTCAAACCCGATTTCGTCAGACTCAATGGACACCATATCCCAAACATCGAGAGCCGAGTGAGCCATAAGGAAATCAGAGAACCAAACCGAACCAAGCCCAATATAAACAGGGTCAGCCAAAGCAAGGCGTTCTTTTATTGCGCGAAGCCCCTCGAACACCAACCCCCTCTGGATTGACTTGCTGGGTCGCAAACTATAGTTAACTTTTTCGAAAGAAGGCATTAATCTTCTCCGACATAATCTTCATAGGCATACTCAAATGATTTCTGCCCAACGTCTCGGTAGGACATCGTCACGTTGCCCATCTCCCTAGCCAACTTTTTTAGTTTTGTTTTCGGGACTGAGTAGCTGACATTTGCCATTGGCACAACGGGCTTTTTCTCTATCTCTGGTAGCTGCACCTGCTCACGTGGGGCAATATCGTATATCGAAACGGCTCTTGAGGCCTCTTCATTATGCCGCGCCGATTCGGTATCCCGCTTGCGCTGGTTCGTGTAATCAATCCACGCCCGGCTAACTTCTTGCATCCGGGCTCGGGCTCTTCGGTAAAGGTCTGCGGACGAATTAACGTTCCTCTTTGTCGTTGTCAGTGGTAGGGCGGCGGCATTCTGTGCGGAGAACAAAACGATACCGATGAAGCCGGAATACTGTTTGTGCCAACTTGGAAAGCCCTCAGCACCCCACCCTGTTGTCTCGGTTTTATCTGCCGCCAACACGATTCGTCCATTGCAGGCTACATACCAGCCTGACAACCGGTCCCCTTTCGAATCTTCATCCGGATCCACGCTCTCCGGAGGAGGTGCAACCATGCCCCCCACCATCTCAACAACGACTTCGTTATCGCGACTGATGTCGTTGTACTCGGCACGCATAGGACGGAAATTTTCGCTCTGGCGAAGCTCGACCCGCCACCCAGTCAGCCTCTTACCGTTCAAAAATATATTCAATCCCTTGTGCAGGTGCAGCGTGTAGTCACGCTCAATAACCCACCTGAGGTCAGCCAAAAACTCTGGTGAGGAAAATTCCGACTCAGCCTCCTCAGTCAGTTCTTGGATTACTATTTCGACGCCATTTTCACCCAAATCCGAGGACTCTTCTATGTCGAAATCCCAAGGGGGTGCATCATCGTGAACCCACTCGTCAACATTAATGGGGACTTTAAACGACGACCTTTCCCCACCCTCATCGTACGTGCTCCTTACTTCGGCTTCTCTACCTATTTTGAATACAGCTCGTTTCATCCCAATGCCGTAGACACCAATACTATAATTGTCATTCGGGCTGAACTCTTTTCGCCCAAAATTGAAAGCGTGGTCGACAGCACTATCAAGCGTCATTCCACCGCAATTATCCCTGATCGAGAAACAGTCGTTCGTAATATTTATATGAATTTCAAAGTCCGAGAGATCAGTTGTATCACGCAAACTCATGATGTGGCCGCCCTTCTCGGCCCATGCGTTATCTACACTGTTGTCAATGAGATCGAGTATGCAGTCCTTTAGATCTATGTCTCGCGTAATCATCCTCACGAAGAACTTTTTCGTCGGATATGCGTGAGCGTGCGATTTAACTTCATCCATAAAGAAATCCCTTAGAATAGCCAGCGAAACAAACTAGTATTGAAAAAAGCCAGCGGTCCCGCTGGCTTCAGTTCGATTTGCAATGTTTCCATTTATAGCGGCCACCCGCTAAAACGGAATATCGTCCTCGCCGAAGCCGTCGTCGATCGACTTGGCCGGGCGCTGGTCCTGGCTCGGCGGCGGGGGCGGCGCGCCGTAGTCGGACTGGCCGCCAGCGTAGCCCGCGCCGGCACCGGCCGCGGCACCACCGCCGTAACCGCCACCACCGTAGCCACCCTGGCCACCTTGGCTGGCCTGACCGCCGCCGTAGCCGCCGCCCTGGCCGCCACCGGCACCCGGACGGCCGCCGAGCATCTGCATCTCGTTGGCGACGATCTCGGTGGTGTAGCGGTCCTGGCCGTCCTGGCCCTGCCACTTGCGGGTCTGCAGGCGACCTTCGATGTAGACCTGGCTGCCCTTCTTCAGGTACTCGCCGGCGATCTCGGCGAGCTTGCCGAAGAAGACGATGCGGTGCCACTCGGTGTTCTCGCGGTTCTCACCGGTGGTCTTGTCGCGCCACTGCTCGGAGGTGGCCACGCGGATGTTGGTGACCTGGCCGCCGGACGGCAGGTAGCGCACGTCCGGATCAACCCCGAGGTTGCCGATGATGATTGCCTTGTTCACACCGCGGCTCGCCATATTCACACTCCTTACTGGTTCCTGCCGACCGGTCGCGTCGTCGGCCAAACCGTCACTATAAAGGAAACGCTGCACGATTCGATAGCGCCTCTGCGGGACCGCCAAGGGCCCAGTTGCAAGGCGCAGTCCGCCGTGAATGGCGGATGTCCTTTACAAGGACTGCAACGCGGCAAATGGGTCCTTGGCGGCCCGCCCACATGGGGCTTGCGGGTTTGTCCGCACTCGGCGTTGCCATCCCTCGACGGGCAACAAGCCCGTCTTCGGCCCGGCGCCTTGCTTGCGAACAAACCCGCGAGCCAGAGACGCCATCGAATCGTGCAGCGTTTCCTTGAGCATCCGGGAAGAGGGGGACCACTCACCGGCGCGATTCATCTAACCGCCTGGCAGGTCAATGAGATCTCCCCCCTTTCGACTACAATGACCGGTTCCGTTCGCGGCGGGGAGCACGCCTCTTCGCCGCGAGCGACGTCCATTCAATCGAGCGACAATCGCACACCATGGCCGATCCGTTTATCCGCATTCGCGGTGCCCGCACGCACAACCTCAAGAACATCGATGTCGACCTGCCACGCGAGAAGCTGATCGTCTTCACCGGCCTGTCCGGCTCGGGCAAGTCGTCGCTCGCCTTCGACACGATCTTCGCCGAGGGCCAGCGCCGCTACGTCGAGTCGCTGTCGGCCTACGCGCGCCAGTTCCTGTCGATGATGGACAAGCCCGACGTCGACACCATCGAGGGCCTGTCGCCGGCGATCTCGATCGAGCAGAAGACCACCTCGCACAACCCGCGCTCGACGGTGGGTACGGTCACCGAGATCTACGACTACCTGCGCCTGCTGTATGCCCGTGCCGGCATCCCGCGCTGCCCGGAGCACGACATCGACCTGACCGCGCAGACGGTCTCGCAGATGGTCGACCACGTCATGGACCTGCCGGAAGGCTCGAAGTGGCTGCTGCTCGCGCCGGTGATCGAGAACCGCAAGGGCGAGCACCACAAGCTGTTCCAGGAATGGCAGTCGCAGGGCTTTCTGCGGGTGCGCATCAACGGCACGGTCTACGAGATCGACGAGATCCCGACCCTCGATCCCAAGACCAAGAACACCATCGAGGTGGTGGTCGACCGCTTCAAGGTGCGCGACGACCTCCAATTACGTCTGGCCGAGTCCTTCGAGACCGCGCTGCGACTGGCCGACGGGCAGGCGATGGTGGTCTCGATGGATTCCGACGAGGAGCACGTCTTCTCCTCGAAGCACGCCTGCCCCAAGTGCGGCTACTCGCTGGGCGAGCTGGAACCCAGGCTGTTCTCCTTCAACAACCCGGTCGGCGCCTGCCCCAGCTGCGACGGGCTGGGCGTGAAGCAGTTCTTCGACCCGCAGAAGGTGATCATCAACCCCGAGCTGTCACTGGCCGCCGGCGCGGTGCGCGGCTGGGACCGGCGCAATGCCTACTACCATGCGCTGCTCTCGTCGCTGGCCCGCCACTACGAGTTCGACCTCGAGACCCCGTGGGAGGAGCTGTCCGAGGATCTGCGCGAGATCGTCCTGCACGGGTCGGGCAAGGAGAAGATCGCCTTCACCTACATCGGCCCGCGCGGTCAGGCGAAGGAGCGCACGCATCCCTGGGAGGGCGTGCTGCCGAACATGTCGCGCCGCTACCGCGAGACCGAGTCGCAGGCGGTGCGCGAGGAACTGGCGCGCTATATCTCCGAACAGGCCTGCCCCAGCTGTCACGGCACGCGTCTGAACCGCGCCGCGCGGCACGTGTTCATCGACGGTTACAACCTGCCGACGGTGACCCGCTGGTCGATCGGCCACTCAGCCGGCTTCTTCGACGAGCTGGCACTGGAGGGCGCCCGCGGCGAGATCGCCACCCCGATCGTGCGCGAGATCCGCGCGCGGCTGAAGTTCCTCAACGACGTCGGCCTGAACTACCTGTCGCTCGACCGCAGCGCCGAGACGCTTTCGGGCGGCGAGGCGCAGCGCATCCGACTGGCGAGCCAGATCGGCTCGGGGCTGGTGGGCGTGTCCTACATCCTCGACGAGCCGTCGATCGGCCTGCACCAGCGCGACAACGATCGCCTGCTGGGCACGCTCACCCACCTGCGCGATCTGGGCAACACGGTGATCGTGGTCGAGCACGACGAGGACGCGATCCGCGCGGCCGACTTCGTGCTCGATATCGGCCCGGGCGCCGGCGCGCACGGCGGCCAGGTGGTCGCGCAGGGCACCCCGCAAGAGATCGAGGCCAACCAGGACTCGCTCACCGGCCAGTACCTCTCCGGCAAGCGCGAGATCGCCGTGCCCGAGCGCCATCGCGCCGACCCGGAGAAGATGCTCACGCTCGAGGGCGCGACCGGCCACAATCTGGCCGGTGACCCGCTGCACGTCCCGCTGGGGCTGTTCACCTGCATCACCGGCGTGTCCGGCTCGGGCAAGTCGACGCTGATCAACGACACGCTCTACAAGATCTGCGCCCACCAGCTCAACCGGGCCAGCGCGACCGCCTCCCCGTACAAGACCATCCACGGGATCGATCAGCTCGACAAGGTGATCGACATCGACCAGTCGCCGATCGGACGCACCCCGCGCTCCAACCCGGCGACCTACACCGGCCTGTTCACCACCATCCGCGACCTGTTCGCCGGCACGCAGGAGGCCCGTTCGCGCGGCTACACGCCGGGGCGGTTCTCGTTCAACGTCAAGGGTGGGCGCTGCGAGGCCTGCCAGGGCGACGGCGTGATCAAGGTCGAGATGCACTTCCTGCCGGACGTGTACGTACCCTGCGACGTCTGCGGCGGCGCGCGCTACAACCGCGAGACGCTCGACATCCGCTACAAGGGCAAGACCATCACCGACGTGCTGGAAATGACCATCGAGGAGGCGGCCGCGTTCTTCGAGGCGGTACCCAGCCTGCACCGCAAGCTGACCACCCTGATGGACGTCGGGCTGGGTTACGTGAAGCTGGGGCAGAACGCCACCACGCTCTCCGGCGGCGAGGCGCAACGGGTGAAACTGTCACGCGAGCTGGCCAAGCGCGACACCGGCCACACCCTCTACATCCTCGACGAGCCGACCACCGGCCTGCACTTCGAGGACGTCGCCCAGTTGCTCCGTGTGCTCTACCGCCTGCGCGACCACGGCAACACCGTGATCGTGATCGAGCACAACCTCGACGTGATCAAGACCGCCGACTGGATCGTCGACCTCGGCCCCGAGGGCGGCTCCGGCGGCGGGCGCATCATCGCCTCGGGCACGCCCGAGCAGGTCGCCGAGGTCGAGGGTTCGTACACCGGCCATTACCTCAAGCGGATGCTGGCGCCGGCAACGGCCTGACCACCCCGAGGGGAAGTCGGCCCGGTGGCCGACGTCGGGCTGAAGCCCGACCTTAAGGGGCATGTGCCCCGGGGCATCCGATTGTGGGAGCGGGCCTTGCCCGCGAAAGCCGCCTCAGCGGCTGTCCCGCCAAACGGCATGCCGGCGAATCAATTCGGGCGAGACCACCCACGCCGGGACACGCGCCCACGGCGCGTTTCGCGAGCGAGGCTCGCTCCCACGGGGATTACTCGAGCGTGCGCTGCAGGCTCTCGAGCACGTCGCGGGTGGTTTCCTTGGTCTTGTCGATGACGTTGGAGGTGGTGTCCTTGGTCGCCTGCCAAGCGCTGGAGGCGCCGGACTTGGTATTCGACCAGATGTTGGCCGCGGCCTCCTTGGTCTGGGCCCACCAGTCGTTGTCGACGCGCGGGTAGTCGCGCACCTGGTCGAGGTCCTCGTTGAGGAACACGGCGTAGGAGACGCGATCGAGCCGGTCGCCGGAGCGCGTCGCCACCGAGAACTGCCGCACCTCGACGAAGCGGTAGTCGTCATTGCCGACGCCATCGAGGTCGTCGTCCAGCTCGACCACCAGCCCGTGGACCTTCATGTTCTCGGCCACGAGCACGTCCTCGACCTCGCCTACCTCGCGGTTGCGATCGGTGGCCAGAAAGACGTCGGCGCCGATCAGGGCATCCATGGAATACAGCCCCTCCGGCGCCGTTTCCGCCAGCACGGGCTGGCACAGGGTCACGGCCATGGCACTGGCCAACAGGGTATGCGTGCGTTTCATCGAATCTCTCCTGATCGGTGGCTATTCGTCTTCAGCGCATTCGACGCAGCGCGTCACGCTGGGATCGTTTTGGAGTCGACGGGCGGGAATGGGTTCCCCGCAGACGAAGCAGTTGCCGTACTCCTCGTTTTCTATCCGTCGCAAGGCGCCGTCGACGCGGCCGAGTTCGCGTTTCCAACGGGCGCGGAGCGCCCGAGCCATTTCCCGCACCTGCGCTGACTCGGTGCGCGACAGCTGACTCTCCTTGCTCTGGCACGCGCTGTCGATTTCCACCCGCTCGGTGGATTCGTCACTGCCGCTCAGCCGTTCTCGCAACGCCTCGCGCCTCTCAAGCAACTGGGCGCGGAGTGCCTCGCGCAGGGCGTCATCCACGGGCGGTCAGTCGATCTTGATCTTGGTGTAGCCCCGCTGGGCGTAGGCCGCGGCGGTGACGAAGGTGTTGCCGACCTCGACCAGCGGCTCGACCAGATCGGCCTGGGTGATGCCCGAGCGGCGACTGGCGATCGAGCAGACCTCCATGCGCTCCACGCCATCGAGCCGAGCCAGCTCGGCCAGCTTCGACTGGATCTGCAGGATGGTCTGGGCATGCTCGATGTCGCGCTCGGCGGCATCGCGGGTCAGCAGCCGGACCGAGCCGCCACGAAAGCCGAACACCATGCGCGGCGTCACGCCCTGGCGTTCGAGATCGCGCCAGGTCTGCTCGATCACGCCCAGGCGCGCGAGCAACGTGTCGGGTTCGGCGGCCGTCACGTCCCAGAGGATGCGTGCCTCCTCCAGGCCCTGCAGCGATCGTGAATCGTCCGGACGCGGCACGTCGGTGGCGGCCGCCAGCCCCGGCAGCAGCACGAACAACAGACCCAGCATCAATCGGCGCATGGTCGTTTCCCCCTTGAGCGCGATGGCAGACCTTTAAGGAAACTTTGCACGATTCGATGGCGCCTCTGGCTTGCGGGTTTGTTCGTAATCAAGGCGCCGTGCCGAAGGCGGGCTCGTTGCCCGGCGAGGGGCGGCAACGCCGAGTGCGGGCAAACCCGCAAGCCCCATCCGGGCGGGCCGCCAAGGACCCATTTGCGGCGTTGCAGTCCTTGTAAAGGACATCCGCCATTCACGGCGGACTGCGCCTTGCAACTGGGCCCTTGGCGGTCCCGCAGAGACGCTACCGAATCGTGCAAAGTTTCCTTAACAGTAAAGCCCATCGACATCACGGTTCCAAGCGGGCGGGCAAAAGAAAGCCGCCCGCGGGTACCCCCGGGGCGGCCTCGACGGATCGACGGCTCGTCGGTCGATCAGAACTCGAATTCCATCTTCTGGAAGACGCGCCCGGCGTTCTGGCCGGCGAGCTCGTCGAAGGTGTGCCAGTGCGAGAACTGGCTCTGATCAAGCTCGTAGGCATCCTGCAGCGTGCCGCCCTCGTCGATGAGCCGGCCAATCTCGGTGCGCAGGAAGGTCAGGTAGTCCTTGGTGTAATGCTCGACCGTCTCCAGGTCGGTCGGCCCGCCGTGGCCCGGGATGATGGTCTTGCCCTCGGCGACCTCGGCGAACTTCGGCCAGGTCTCCAGCCAGGCGGCCGTGTCGGTGTACTCGAAGATCGGCAGCATGCGGATGTTGAAGGCCATGTCGCCGGCAATCACGACGTCGCGCTCGGGGATGACCACCGAGATATCGCCCGGGGAGTGCGCCTCGCCGAAGTAGATCACCTCGGCGGTCATGCCACCCAGGTCGAGCTCGATGCGGTCCTCGAAGGTCCGGCTGACGGAGACCGCCTCGTCGGTGCCTTCGGCCTTTTCCTCGGCGATGCGCTGGAGCGTGTCGAGGTAATCGGCCTTGTGGTTGTCGTAGTACTCGGCGGCATCGACGTGCGCGATCACCTCGGCGCCCTGGTCGATCCAGTAGCCGGTGGCCATGGCCGCGTGCAGCTGGCCGTTCTCGTTGACCACGTACTTGACCGGCACGTCGGTGCGCTTCTTGATCTCCTCGTGCAGCGCCTCGGCGAGCTGGTAGGAGGCGCCGGCGTTCATGACCAGCACCGCGTCCTCGCCGATTACGAACGAGAGGTTGTTGTTGTGCAGCGAGTTCTCGTAGGTGTAGGGCTGGGTCGCGCCGATCGCCGACCAGACGTCATCGGCGACCTTCTGCGGCATGTCGTAGAGCATCGAGTCCGGCGCCTTGTCGGGCGGATTGTCGTCCTCGGCCATCGCCGGGCCGGCGATCAGCCCGGTGGTCGCCATCGCCAGCAGCGCGCTGCCGGCCAGGTTGCGCGTGTCTCTCATCCATTCGGTCAACATACGAGTCCACTCCTTGCTTGGGCGGAGAACCCATAAGCATTTTGGGTTTATTTATTAGCGAGCTAACCATCTCGCCGTTGCCCTCGGAAAACAACCCCCGGATCCATTCAGGTTTTTGATTCCAAAGAACATGCGCTAATCATCATTCAACCAACCAGTTGATCGTGTTAGTTCCAGTCCAACCCGCCGCGGGTCCGCCAGTAGTCCTGGGGGCGCTCCGCCAGCCCGGCCAGCGCTTCGCGGTCCGCCGGCGCGAGGGTAACGTCCAACGCCCGGAGGTTGGCGGCCAGCTGCGCCTCGCTGCCGGCGCCGGACAGCACCATGTCGACGAACGGGTGGTCCAGCAGCCAGCCGATCGCCAGCGCATCCCGGCCCACGCCATGCCGCCCGGCCACCGCATCCAGGGTCTGCAGGGCCGATGCGTCCCCGGCCCGGTCGTTGCGCGCGGTCAGCCGACCGTTGGCCACCGCCTCCTTGATGATCACGGCCATGCCGGCTTGGGACGCCTGCTCGAGTTGACCTAGCACCGAAGGCTCGAACAGGTTGGCGGTCGCCTGCACGGCGTCGAACAGGGGGCGACCGTCGATCTCGACCGCCATCGCCCGAGCCAGGGTCTCGGCTTGTGCCGGACCGCTGGTGGTCAGACCGATGGCCACGCCCTGATCGCGCAGCTCGCCCAGGCGGTCGAGCACGGCGGCGTTGTCCAGCACGCCCGAGTCGAGCGTGGCCGAGTGGATCTGGTAGAGCGCCGGCGGGAAGCCGAGTGCCTCCAGGGTCTCGCCCCACTGGCGGTCGAGCACCTCGCGACTGTGCTCCTTGACCTCGTGAACGTCGGCATCCACCTGCCAGCCGGCCGTGTAGGTGTAGCCCCACTTCGAGCCCACCACGGGACGCTCGTCGGCCGGTCGACCGGCCAGCCAGTCGCCCAGGAACGCCTCGGCCCGACCGTAGGAACGCGCGGCATCGACGTAGCGGATGCCATGCCGCCAGGCGGTCTCGAGCATGGCGTGGCAGTGCGCGCGCATGGCCTCGACGTCCCGACCGTCGGGCATGTCCTCGCCGTGGCCGAGGTTGATGTAGCCGGGACGACCCAGGGCGGCGAGCCCCAGACCAATGCGTGGTTGCGGGAGGGTGAGACGGGTTCGCGGCATGGGCAAGCTCGTTGTCGAGTCGTGAGCGGATATCATCAATGTTCGCGCGCCAAGCGGTTACAGTTGGCGCAACGGAACGGACGGCCCGGGCCTGGCCGAACCAGGCTGGGCCGCCGACACACGAGGAGAGGCTAGCATGCAGCAATTTCGTCTGGGGCCACCGGTTCACCGCGTGGTCAGGGGGCTGGAGCTCGTCGGCCTGGTGGTGATCCTGATCGCCACCTTCATCGCCGCCGGCCAAGACATCGCCGAGATGATCGAGGCGCGGCGCGTCACGCTCGCCGACCTGTTGCTGCTGTTCCTGTACCTCGAGGTGCTGGCGATGATCGGCGCCTACCTGCAGACCGGACGGCTGCCGATCCGCTTCCCGATCTACATCGGCATCATCGCGCTGGCGCGCTACCTGGTGCTGGAGGTGAAGGACCTCGAGGCCTGGAAGATGATGGCGGTCGGCGCGACCATGCTGATCCTGGCCGGCACGGTGCTCTTGTTGCGCTACGGGCACCTCAAGCTGCCCTACCCGGAGAACGAGGCCGAGACCATCACCGGCGACGTCGACGATTCGAGACGACGGCAGGGCGTCGAGCATGACGGCAGCTGAACGCAAAACGGGCCGGCATGATGCCGGCCCGTCTCGTTCCCGCCCGTCGACCGGGCTGGCACGCCCTCAGATCTGGGTGCGTTCCTTGTCGTCGACACGGCTCTGGCGGCAGACGCCCACGCCGCGCTGCTGGAAGATGACGTACTCGGCGATGTTGGCGCAGTGGTCGCCGATGCGCTCGATCGCGCGCATGCAGTAGAGCATCCGCAGGCTCAGGTCGACATTCTGCGGGTTGTTTGCCATGTACTCGAGCAGCACCTCGTGGACGGCGTTGTACTCGTGGTTGACGTGCGTGTCGCGGCGGATGATCTCCTCGGCGGCGACGCAATCCTGGCGGACGAAGGCGTCGAGCGCGTCGTGCAGCATGCCCTTGACGATCCGCCCCATCACGCGGAAATGGGTGGAGAAGGCCGTCTGCTGCAGGGTCGGCCCGACTTCCTCGGCGATGCGCGCGAGCTTCTCGGACTTGTCGCCGATGCGCTCGAGGTCGGTGATCGCCTTGACGATTGCCATGATCGCGCGCAGGTCGCTGGCGGTGGGCGCGTAGCGGGCGATGATGTGGATGGCCAGTTCGTCGATGGAGGTCTCGAGACGGTCGATCTCGTAGTCCTGCTCCATGGCCACGCGGCCGCGCTCGGCGTCCCCGTCGAGCAGGTAGGCGAGCGCGTCGTCGAAATGCTGCTCGGCTACCCCGCCCATGTTCATCAACAGCGACCGCAGCGCGCCGAGATCGTCGTCGTAACGGGTCAGGGTGTGCGGCGTCAGGTTGGGCGTGTCTTTCTCGCTCATTTGCTCGGGATCTCCTTGAAGCGGCTTGTCTCGACCCGGTTGCTAGGGTTTACTCGTGGCAGGGGTGGCCGGTCGTCAAGGCCGTAACGGCCCTGTCATGCCCACCGGGCAGACTGGGCGACCGCCAGACGCAAGGACTGGCTGCCCAAATGCGCATACTCTAACCGACTTTACGTTGCAGAATAATGACAACCACCGACGAGAAAGCCCTGCCGTTCATCAACCGCGAACTGAGCCTGCTCGGCTTCAACCGCCGCGTGCTCGAGCTGGCGCAGGACCGTAACGTGCCGCTGCTCGAGCGGCTCAAGTTTCTCTGCATCTCCTCGTCGAACCTCGACGAGTTCTTCGAGGTGCGCGTCGGCACGCTCACCCAGCAGATCCGCGCCGGCATCAGCCGCCCGGACGACGCCGGGCTCTCGCCGCAGACCCAGCTCGACCTCGTGCTCGAACAGGCGCATGCCCTGGTCCACGACCAGTACGAGACGCTCAACCGCGAGATCATCCCGGCGCTGGCCAAGGAGAACATCCACTTCCTGCGCCGTACGCACTGGACCGAGGCGCAGGCGCTGTGGGTCAAGCAGTACTTCCGCCGCGAGCTGCTGCCGCTGCTGACCCCGCTGGGCCTGGACCCGTCGCATCCCTTCCCGCGGATTCTCAACAAGTCGCTCAACTTCATCGTCTCGCTGGAAGGCAACGACGACTTCGGCCGCGAGGCGTGGCTGGCGATCGTGCAGGCACCGCGCGCCCTGCCGCGCATCATCCAGATGGACGAGGACGCCGCCGGCGGACCGGCCGGCTTCGTGTTCCTGAGCTCGGTGATCCACGCCCACGTCCACGAGCTGTTCCCCGGGATGACCGTCACCGGCTGCTACCAGTTCCGTGTCACCCGCAACAGCGACCTGTCCGTGGACGTCGACGACGATGACGACCTGCTGCAGACCCTGCAGGGTGGGCTGTTCGAGCGCAACTACGGCGATGCCCTGCGCCTCGAGGTGGCCGACAACTGCCCGGCGGACATGATCGAGTTCCTCTGCGAGCGCTTCGCGCTGGAGGAACGCCAGGTGTTCCAGGTCCACGGTCCGGTCAATCTGCACCGACTGATGGCCCTGCCGGGCCTGATCGACCGCCCCGAGCTCAAGGACCCGCCGTTCACGCCGCGCCTCGAGGCGGACTTCGATCCGGACCGCAATATCTTCGAGACCATCGAGCAGCAGGGCAGCGTGCTGCTGCATCACCCCTACCAGTCGTTCATGCCGGTGGTGGAGTTCATCCGCCAGGCGGCCACCGACCCGCGGGTGGTGGCGATCAAGATGACGCTTTACCGCACCGGCAAGGACTCGGCCATCGTCGACGCGCTCGAGAGCGCGGCGCGCGCCGGCAAAGAGGTCACCGCGGTGGTCGAGTTGCGCGCGCGTTTCGACGAAGAGGCCAACATCAACATCACGACAAGGCTGCAGAAGGCCGGCGCTTACGTCGCCTACGGCATCGTCGGCTACAAGACCCACGCCAAGATGGCGCTGGTGGTCCGCCGCGACGGCAACCGCCTCAAGCGCTTCGTGCATCTCGGGACCGGCAACTACCACCCGGGCACCGCGCGGCTGTACACCGACTTCGGCCTGATGACCGACGACCGGTTCGTCGGCGAGGACGTCAACAAGCTGTTCATGCAGCTGACGGGCCTGGGCCGCGGCATCCACTTAAAGCGCCTGCTGCAATCGCCGTTCACCCTGCACGACGGCATGCTCGAACGCATCCGCCGCGAGACGGCACACGCCCGCAACGGCCGGCCGGCGCGCATCCGCGCCAAGATGAACGCGCTGATCGAGAAGCGCGTGATCGAGGCGCTCTACGAGGCCTCGCAGGCCGGGGTGACCATCGAGCTGGTCGTCCGCGGGGTCTGCTGCCTCAAGCCGGGCATCCCGGGCGTGTCCGAGAACATCCACGTGCGCTCGGTGATGGGCCGGTTCCTCGAGCACCCGCGGGTGTTCTACTTCCACAACGACGGCGACGAGGAGCTGTTCCTCTCGAGTGCCGACTGGATGCCGCGCAACTTCTTCGCCCGGGTGGAGACCGCCTTCCCGGTCGACACCCCGGAAATCCGCGCCCGGGTGATCGACGAGGCCTTCGACCGCTATCTCGCCGACAACACCGGCGCCTGGGAGTTGACCGCGGCGGGCGACTATCGCCGCATCACGCCGGCCAAGGGCGAGAAGCCGTTCAATGCCCAGCAGTCGCTGATCAGCGACTTGGGCAAGGCCTGACCCAGTCGTGACGGCGACCGTCCCGCGCCGGGGGTCCGCTCCGCCGGGGCGGTCGACGGCATGCGATACTCTCGGCCGTCACCCGCCCGATTATTCCCTGTTCATCCGTCCCGGTCCGCCCCAATGCTCAAGCTGCTGTTCTGGCTCATCGTCGCGCTCGTCATCGGCCTGTTCTTCGCCATCCGCCAGGCCAACCGCCTGCGGGCCGAACAACAGGCCGACGAGTCGACCGAGACCCGCTCGCTGGAATCGGTGCGCTGCGCCCACTGCGGCGTGTTCGTGCCCGAGGACAAGGCGGTGCGCCGCGAGGGCCATGACTTCTGCAGCTGGGAGCACGCCCAGGCCTGGGCCGACGCGCGGGCCGAATCAGGTCGCAAGCCAGGGCGGCGGGAGTCGGAATGATCCAGCCGGCCGGCACGGAGAACTGGCGCGGGCTGCGGCTCGCCAACGCCTATCGCCTGCTGCTCGCCCTGGCCCTGACCGCCGCGGCCCTGACTGGTCGCGGCCCGGCCGTCTTCGGCCAGGCGGATGCCTCGCTGTTCATGGTCACCGCCTGGGCCTACCTGTTCCTGGCCATGGCCTTCGAGTGGCTGCTGGAACTGCGCATCCTGCCGTTCCGCCCGCAGGCCCACCTACACACCGCCGGCGATCTCGCCTGCCTGATGCTGATCGCCCACGCCTCGGGCGGGCCGGAGGGCCCGATCGCGCTCGCCCTGGTGATCGCCATCGGCATCGCGGCGGTGCTGCACGGCGGGCGGGCGGCGATCGGCTACGCGGCGGTCGGCGTGCTGCTGGTCCTCGGCGAGGCGATCTACGCCTCGTGGACGCAGACGGACGCCAACCACCTGACCAACTCCGGCTTTCTGGGCGCGGCGCTGCTGCTGATCACCGTGCTGGTGATCGCCTTCGAGCGCCGCGCCGCGCTCTGGGAGCACCAGAGCCACGCCCGCGAGCGCGAGGTGCGCTATCTCTCGGAACTGGCCCTGCGGGTCATCGAGCAGACCGACAACGGCATCATCGTCTCCGACCCGGACGGGCGGATCGAGTACATCAACGCCGCCGCGCGCCAGATGCTCGGCGAGCGCGGCGCGGCCGACCTGGCCAACGACCACCGCCTGCCGGACCTGCACCCCGGTGTCTGCGATGCCCTGCGGGCCTGGCACGCCGGCCACGGCGGCCAACAGCAGGACTTCGACCAGCCGCGCCGCCTGCGCGCGCAGTTCCACCGCATCGAGACCGCGCTGGGCCCGCGTGCCCTGATCGTGCTACTGGACCTCTCCGCCGAGGACGAGCGCGTGCGGCGCGACAAGCTCGCCGCGCTGGGCCGGCTGATCGCCTCGATCGCCCACGAGGTGAGAAACCCGCTCTCCTCGATCCGGCAGGCCGCCGAGCTGTTGCCGGAATCCGATACCGCGGAGGAACGCGAGCAGCTGACCGGGATGATCACGCGCCACAGCGACCGCATCAATCGACTGGTCGAGGACGTGCTGGGCGCGGCCCGCGCCCCGGTGGTCCACACGCAGGACGTCGACCTGGTCGACTGGCTGGCGCGCTTCGCCGAGCGACGTCGCGAGGCCTGGCGGGCCGCCGGCGAAGCGTTCACGATCCAACTGGATGCCGATGTCGAGCGCGCCCCGGCCCAGGTCGACACGACCCACCTGTGGCAGGTGATGGACAATCTCTGTGACAATGCCGAACGCCACGGACGCCCCGCGGACGGGCAACTGGCGATCCGGCTGCGGGTGACCGCGGCCCACGGGCGCTGGCAGGTCCAGCTCTGCGACAACGGCCCGCGCATCCCGGCCGCCGAGCGCGATGCCCTGTTCGAGCCGTTCTACACCACGCACTCGCAGGGCACCGGGCTGGGCCTGTTCGTCTCGCGCGAACTGGCCCTGGCCAACCGGGGCGAGCTGACCCTGGTCGAACCCACCGCCGACACCGCGGGCAACTGCTTCCGGCTGTGCCTGCCCATGGCGGATGGGGCCGGGGCAGAAGGAGCGTGGGGAGACGAAGCCCGGGCGGACGAGACCGGGCCGAGCGAGCCGGCAACGACACAAGCAAGGGAATGAGACCGATGGCGTATTGCCTGATCGTGGACGACGAGCCGGACATCCGCACGCTGGTCGCCCTGTTCATGAAACGCGAGGGTGTGCCCACGCTGGAGGCCGCCGACCTGGCCGAGGCCCGCGAGCAGCTCGACCGGCAGGGCGAGGCGATCGACCTGTGTCTGGCCGACATGCGTCTACCCGACGGCAACGGGCTGGACCTGGTCGACGAGATCCGCCGCCAGCGCCCCGACCTGCCGGTGGCGGTGATCACCGCGCATGGCCAGGTGGAGGCCGCGGTGCGCGCACTCAAGGCCGGCGCCTTCGACTTCATCAACAAGCCGATCGAGCAGGACACCCTGCGGCGCCTGCTGCGCGATGCACGCAACCTGCAGCCCGCCCGGCCCTCGACGACACCCGCCGCCGAGACGGATGGCAGTGACTCGTCCCTGATCGGCCAGTCACGCGCCATGCGCCAATTGCGCGAGATGATCGGCCGGCTGGCCCGTTCGCAGGCGCCAATCTTCATCCAGGGCGAGTCCGGCACCGGCAAGGAGCTGGTCGCCCGCGAGATCCACGCGCACAGCAGCCGCGCGGGCGGGCCGTTCGTGCCGGTCAACTGCGGCGCGATCCCCGGCGAACTGATCGAATCCGAGCTGTTCGGCCACCACAAGGGCTCGTTCACCGGCGCGACCCGCGACAAACCGGGCCTGTTTCGCGCCGCCGAGGGCGGCACGCTGTTTCTCGACGAGATCGCCGAGCTGCCGCTGCCGCTGCAGGTCTCCCTGCTGCGGGTACTGCAGGAGCGCCGGGTGCGGCCGGTGGGCGGCACCGAGGAGGTGCCGGTGGACGTGCGCATCGTCTCGGCCTCGCACCAGGACCTT
Source organism: Guyparkeria hydrothermalis (assembly GCF_023555375.1). Lineage (GTDB taxonomy): Bacteria > Pseudomonadota > Gammaproteobacteria > Halothiobacillales > Halothiobacillaceae > Guyparkeria > Guyparkeria hydrothermalis. The sequence goes on along the minus strand of NZ_JAJSEE010000002.1, from coordinate 91,236 downwards.
CACCAGGCGGTGGAGGCGGGACGCTTTCGCCAGGACCTGTTCTTCCGTCTCAACGTGATCGGCCTGCGCGTGCCGCCGCTGCGCGAACGCCTCGACGACCTGCCGGCGCTGTCCACGACGATCGTCGCCCGGCTGGCCGCGCGCGACGCGCGCCCGGTGCCGTCGATCGACCCGGCGGTCTTTCAAACACTGGCGGCGCAACCGTTCCCGGGCAACGTGCGCGAACTGGAGAACCTGCTCGAACGGGCCATGGCCCTGACCGACGGCGATCGGATCACCGAGGAGGCCGTCGCGCCGCACCCGATGATGACCGGCGAGGAGGAACCCGCCTCGGCGCTGGCCGCTTGCCCCGGCTTCATCCCGGAGACCGACGAGCAGCGCAACGTGCTCACCGCCCTGCAGCAGACCCGTTGGAACCGCAGCGAGGCCGCCCGCCAGCTGGGCATGACCCTGCGCCAGCTGCGTTACCGGTTGCAGAAGTGGGGTGTCGAATAGAGAGGGCAGAAATGGAGAGGTCAGAAGTCAGAAAGGCAGCCGCTAACCTCTCAACGCTCAATTCTGATTTCTTGCGTCAGTCCGCCAACGCCCGCAACACCGCCGGCGGCAGGGCCCAGACGAGCTTGCCGTTGCCGTAACCGACCGCGTTGTCGAAGCGGATCAGGATCATGCCGCCCTTTTTCATCGGCAGGTTGCCCGACGGGCGGCCGGCGATCAGGCATTCGGCCAACTGACCGAGGCTCGGTTCGTGGCCGACCACGGCCATCCCGTCGACGCGGGGTTGCTTGCGCAGCCATTCGACCGCCGCACCGATCGGCGCGTCGGGGGCGAACACCCCCTCCTGCTCGACCCGGCGCTGCTCGAGGCCGGGCGCGACGATCTCGGCGGTCTGCACGGCGCGCACCGCCGGGCTGGTCACCAACCGTTCGATCGGCAGGGCCATGGTGGTCAGGCCGCGCGCCGCCATCTGCATGCGCTCGATGCCGCGCTTGGTCAGCGGGCGCTCGATGTCGGGGTGCCCCTCGCGGGCAAAGGCCTCGCGATCCTGCGCGGCGGCGTGTCGAATGAGCAACAGGTCCATGATCGGGTCTCGCGGGTTATCGGTAGCGGCATGCTGAACCCGTCAGGCTACCGGATTATGACAATGTGACTGACGGGAGATGGACCGTGATCCGGCGGGGAGGTTCACAAGGGACACTCTGCCCCAATGCCATACCGCTTGCGTGCCTTGATCACGAACGAGTCGCCGAGCCCGAGCGGCATGGCATTCGTGCAGGATTTCCCAAGCGGCGCGCATCTGGCAACCACGGTGCTCTGGGCTATGATGGTGGCCCAACTCACTTTGCGAGGAGACGACATGGAAGGCCGCGACGCGCAGGATGCCCGCTCCACTCCCCATCACCGCCCGAACCGATCGGCCGGCCCGCAGGGCACCATGCTCTTCCAGGCCGACGAGATGCGCCAGAAGGCCGAGGCCGCCCAGCCGCAGGGCAACGAGCGTGCGTCGGTGGCCGAACCGATCCTCGAGGGCACGAGCGAGGGGATCGAGGGGCGACGGTTCACCCTGCGGGCCGGGCGGCAGACCATCGGCCGGCGCGAGGACAACGACATCGTCCTCGACGAGCCCAGTGTCTCCTCCTCGCACGCGTGGATCCTCAACCAGCAGGGCCACCACGTGATCATGAACATGCTGTCCACCAACGGCACCTTCGTCAACGACCAGCGGGTGCACGAGGCGACCCTCAAGCACGGCGATCGCGTGCGCCTCGGCCAGGCGGCGTTCGTGTTCCTCACCCGTGAGGCCGGCGAGGGCCGCATCGGACCGCGCCACTGGCTGGTCGGCGCCCTGCTGCTCGCCGCCATGGCGCTCGCCTTCTCCCTGATCTGGAACTGAGTCGGCCGTGACGGCCCGCGAGACCCCGACGACCATCGGCCGCTATCGCATCGAGGGAGTCCTCGGGGAGGGCGCGATGTCGATCATCTACGCCGGCTTCGACCCCAGCATCAATCGCCACCTGGCGATCAAGTGCCTCAAGGACGAGGTGGCACGCGACGACGCCTACCGGCGCCGCTTTCTCACCGAGGCGCGCGCCGCCGGCACGCTCACGCACCCCAATATCGTCACCATCTACGACGTCGGCGAGGCGGACGGTCGACCCTACATCGCCATGGAACGCCTGCGCGGCGACACGCTGGCCGACCGGGTTGCCGCAGAGGGCTTCCCCTCGATACCGGTGGTCATCGACCTGGTCGGACAGATCGCCGCCGCCCTGGAATTCGCCCACCGGCACGGCGTGGTCCACCAGGACATCAAGCCCGACAACATCATCCTGGTCGAGGGCTGGACCCACGCCAAGGTCAACGATTTCGGCGTGGCGCGCCTGCCCGAGGGCGACGAGCACCATGACGGCATGGTCGCCGGCACCCCGGCCTACATGTCGCCCGAGCAACTGCGCGGCGCGGCCACCGACGGGCGCAGCGACCTGTTTTCCCTGGGCGTGCTGCTGTTCTGGCTCCTGACCGGGGACAAGCCGTGGCGGGAGTCGGAGATCGACCGGCTGATGGCCGAGCGCCACGACAACCCCCAGCCCGCGCTGATCCCGCGCGAGCCGGGGACGCCCGAGGTGCTGCTGGAGATCACCCGCAGCCTGCTCCAATCGGATGCCAACCAGCGCTACCAGCACGCCCACGAGGTGATCGACGACCTGCGCCACGCCCGGCGCGAGCTCGAGCGCCTGCGGGCCGACCCGATCGCCACCCGCATCCTGCCGATGCGGGTGCGCTGGGCCGCGATCCTCGGCGGCATCCTCGCCGTCACGCTGCTCACCGGCCTGGGCTCGGTCTACGTCAAGCAGGACCAGGCACTCACCGGCCTGGCTCTGGACTTCGGCGCCTCGTTGGGGCGCACCATCGCCCAGGAAACCGCCGAGGACCTGCTGCTCAACGACCGGGTTGCCGTGCGCGCGCTGGTCGAGGACATGCGTCGCAACGACCAGATCCGCTATCTGGCCGTTGCCAACCGCGAAGGTCAGGTGATCGCAAGCGCCCGCGGCGAGGAAGTGGGCGCGAGACTGCCCGCCTTCCCCGAGGCCGGGCAACGCCATCTCGACGACGGCATCGCGAGCCACCACGGCACGCTGGCCTCGAGCGAAACCGACGAGTCCCTGCTCCTGTTCGACGTACCCATCCGCTACCAGGCGCACCCGATCGGCACGCTGCGCCTGGGGGTGGACAGCCACCCCCTCGAGGCGGCGAACCAGACGACATTGATGGCGATGATCACCGCCCTGCTGGCGACGCTGGTGGTGGTCCTGGGCGCGGCGTGGTGGCTGTTCCGCCGCCTGCTCGCCCCGCTCGACGTGCTGCGCGATGCGCTGATGCGGGTGGCCCGCGGCGAGACCGGTCATCGCATCCGGCTGGTGCGGCGCGACGAGTTCGGCCGCCTGTTCACGGCCTTCAACCTGATGAGCGAATCGCTCTCCCGGCGCGAGCCCGCCGCGTCGACCGACCCGCCGACACCGCCCACCGACACCGACCCGACGCGCGTGATCGAGCCGAGTGATACCTCGGGCGAGGCGCCGACCGACGCCCCGCGGTAACCCCCGCAACAACCCCGGGGCGCGTCGTTACAACTGGTCGACGCGCCGCTGCAGCTCGCGGGCACGCGCCCGGTAGGTGCGGGCCGGCTCGAAGGTCGGATCGATCGCCAGCACCCGATCCCACAGCGCGATCGCCTCGTCGAGTTGCTGGTTGCGATAGCGCAGGATGGCCCGCTCGTGGTACTCGTCCACCAGCCGTTCGCGCAACGCGGGCGCCCGGCTGGCGGCCGGCTCGATGCCCTCCTGTTCGGCCAGCGCGGCCTCGAACCGTTCGAGCGCGGCCTCGGGCCGATCGTCGGCGAGCAGGGCAAGCCCCTCGTCCTGCAGCCGTTCGGCACGGCTGTCCCCCTCCTCGGACGACGCGGCCGACGCGTTCGCGTCACGTCCCACACCGCTCGACTGGAACGACGGCAAGGGGGCGTCCGGCAAGGCCAGTGCCGCGGCCGTCTGGCGTGACGGCATCGGGGCGCGGTCGAGCTGCCGGCGTGCCGGCTGGCCGTCGTCCGCCGACGCCGTCGGCTCGGCCCGGGTGGAGCGCGCCGGTCCCGGCAGGCGCAGGGTTTCGCCGACGCGCAGGTCGGAGGGATTTTCCGAGCCGTTGTAGCGAGCGAGGATCAGGAACAACCCGGCATCGCCGAGGTGACGGGCGGCCAGGGCGCTGTAGGAGTCGCCCGGGCGCACCGTGTACGAATGCGACTGACGACCGAGCACCTCCTCGGGGTCGGCGGTCAGCTGGCGCATCACGGCCCGGGCCACCATGTCGTCGGGGTGGCGTTCCAGGTACCGGGCCAGATCCCGGCGGCCGCGCGGGTAGCCACCGCGCTGGAGGTCCTCGAGGATCGCGTCCAGCGAACGGCGATCGGCCGGCGGGGCGACGGTCGATTCCTCGACCGGCCGGGACTCGGCCGCCTTGCCGTCACCGTCGGCCAACCCCTGCAGGCGGGCATCGAGCTCGCTGAGCTGGGCACAGCCGCCCAGTACTGCCGCCCCCGCCAAGAGCGCGACGAGTCGGATTAGGTTCCCTACGGAATCGGAGCGTCCACCGAAAATCTTCATGGTTCGGTTGCCGTGAGTCGAGAAATGGGTTCAGGTGAGCGACAGTCGCCCGGCCAGGCGACCCAGCCACGAGGTGGGGCGATCGGAGCGCGCCAGGATCAGGCCGAGGTTGTCTCCCGCCTCGCCACCGCGTTCGGCACCCAGGGCAAGCCCGTCGTGCAGCGCGGCGGACAGGTCCGGGGCGCGCAGCAACCCGGCGAGCTCGGCGCGGCTCAGGGTCTCCCAGATGCCGTCGCTGCACAGGGCAAAGCCGTCGCCGGGCCGGGGCGCCGCGTAGCCGTGTTCGACCTCGGGCGGCTCGCTGCCGCCCAGCCCGCGCAAGAGCACGTGCTGGTCTGGGTCATGGGCCAGGTCGACCTCGCGGATCTCGCCACGCTCGAGCTTCAGGCGGGCCAGGCTGTGGTCCCGGGTGACGCTCAGGCAGCGCCGACCTCGAAAGTGGTAGAGGCGGCTGTCGCCGACGTGGGCCCAGTAGGCCTGCCCGTCGCGCAGCAGGAGCGCGACGATGGTCGAGTGCGGCTCGGCGGCCACCCAGGCATTGCGCCGGCGTATCTCGTCGTGCGCGGCCTGGCAGAGGGTCTCGAGGAACAACGCGCCGGGTTGGTCGCGCCAGGCCCGCTCGTCCCACAACTCGCGGGCGGCGTGGATGACCCCGCCCGAGGCGAGCTCGCCGGCACCGTCGCCGCCCATGCCGTCGGCCAGCACCATCAGGGAGGTCGCCTCGCGCGCGTCGTGCAGGCAGATCAGGTCATCCTGCTGTGACGGCCGACCGCCGAGCGCGCGCCCACAGGCGATCCCCGGGGCCACCCCGGGGGCCACGCGGATATCGAACTGGCCGTCCCTGTTCATGCCTGCGAGCGCTCCTGGTTCGCCTGTCCCGTGTGTCCAGCCGGCAATCCACCACCGGCCGCAATCGACATCACCTCAATCAATTATCGAGGCAGTATAGACCCGGCATCGGCCGCCCGGAAACGCCCGGCACCCCGATCGATCAGCCCTCGTCCTGCGCCTCGAGCCACTCGGTCTCGGCGGTCTCGAGTCGGGCGGCGATCTCGGCGCGCTCGGCCTGCCATTGCGTGACCTCGGCCTCCCGCTGGCCGTCGTACAGGGCCGGGTCGGCCAGGGCCGAGTCGATCTCGGCCAGCTGGTTGCCCAGGCGCTCGACCTCGGCCTCGAGGCGATCGAGGCGTTTTTGCCGCTCCTTGGCCTTGGCGCGCGAGGCCTTGTCGCGCGGCTTGCCCCAGCTGGACGGGTCGGCCGGTGCCTTCTTGTTGGCCTTCCCCTTGGGCTTGTCGGCCGCCTGCCCTCGATCCTCGCGATTCTGGGCGCGGCGCCGCTCGGTGACCGCCTCGCGGTAGTCGTCGAGATCCCCATCGAACGGCAGGGCGGCGCCGTCGCGCACCCACCAGAATCGGTCACAGACCAGCTCGATCAGGCTCTTGTCGTGCGAGACCACCAGGATCGCGCCCTCGAAGGTCTGCAGCGCTTCGGCCAGCGCCTCGCGCATGGCGAGATCGAGGTGGTTGGTCGGCTCGTCGAGGATCAAGAGGTTGGGCGCCTTCCAGACCAGCAGCGCGAGCGCCAGCCGCGCCTTCTCGCCGCCGGAAAACGGCTCGATCGACTCGAAGATGCGGTCGCCGACGAAACCGAACCGGCCGAGGAAATCGCGGTACTTCTGCGTGCTGCCACTCTTCTCCGCCACCCGTTCGAGCGCGACCATGGGCGTATCGCGCGGGTCGAGCTGATCGAGCTGGTGCTGCGTGTAGTAGCCCACCTGCACGCCCGGGGCGACGAAGCGGTCGCCCGAGAGCCAGGTCGGCCCGCCGTCGGCGATCACGCGGATCAGGGTGGTCTTGCCCGCGCCGTTCGCCCCCAGCACGCCGATGCGATCGCCGGCGCGGATCTGCAACGACACGTCCTCGATCAGCGGCGTGCCGTCGTAGCCGATGGAGACATCCTCGAGGGTGACCATCGGGTCCGGGGCACGCTTGGGCGTGGGGAAGTAGAAGGAGAAATCGTCGCGGTCGGCGTGACTGGCGGCGATGGTCGGCAGCCGTTCGAGGGCCTTGACCCGGCTCTGCGCGGCGCGCGCCTTGGTCGCCTTGGCCCGGAAGCGGTCGATAAAGCCCTGCAGGCGCTCGCGCTCCTTGGCGATCTTGTCCGCCAGCGCGGCGTTCTGCGCCAGGCGCTCGGCGCGCATCGCCTCGAAGTCGCTGTAGTGCCCGGTGTAGAGGTTGAGCTTCTGGTTCTCGATGTGCGCGATGTGCGTGCAGACGTGATCGAGGAAATCGCGGTCGTGCGAGACCACGATCAGGGTACCCGGATAGCTGACCAACCAGTCGGCCAGCCAGAACACCGCGTCGAGATCGAGGTGGTTGGTGGGCTCGTCGAGCAGCAGGATGTCGGAAGGCGCGATCAGGGCGCGCGCCAGGTTCAATCGCATGCGCCAGCCGCCGGAGAAGCTCGAGACCGGGTTGTCGATCGACGCCGGCGCAAAGCCCAGCCCGTCGAGCAGGCGGGCGGCGCGCGCCCGGGCGGTGAACCCGCCGATCGCCTCGAACTCGGGGTAGATCTCGGCCATCCGCATACCGTCGTTCTCGGCCTCGGCCTCGAGCAACGCGGCATTCAGCCGGGCGTAATCACGATCGCCGTCGAGGACGTAGTCGACCGCCGAGGCCTCCAGCGCCGGGGTTTCCTGCTCGACGGTCGCCATGCGCTGACCACCGGCCCACTCGATGTCGCCCGCATCCGGCGCGATTTCGCCCTCGAACATCGCCAGCAGACTGGACTTGCCGGTGCCGTTCTTGCCCACCAGGCCCATGCGCTGGCCCGGCAGCAAGGTGAGATCGGCATCCTCGAGCAGCAACTGCGTGCCGCGTCGAAGGGAGACGGACTTCAACTGGATCATGTGGTCTCCAATCGGAATTGACGCCGTAAGGATTTGCAGCGTCGGAAATGAGCATGGCAAGGGGCGCCGAGAGCGCGAACCCTTTCAGGCGCCTCAGCGAGACAACGGAGGTCGGGTTCCCCTTGTGCCTTGCCTCGCGAGCGAGGGGTTGCAGGGTCTGGCCGGCAGGGACGCCGGCCAGAGGTTCGCCGCGACAGGATGTCGCGTCGAACCGACCCGTCCGCAATCCCTCGTTCGCGAGGCTGATCGTCGCGGATGCAATCCGCGGCGATCAGGCCCGCAGGGGCCAAGGCACCGGGGTGTCTTCTTTTCGTCGGTTTTCTTGGACAAGCAAGAAAATCGACTCGCGCGACCATCGACACCGCCGCGAATGAGTCACCGATTCGGCGGGTCGCGCGAAAACCAGCCGCATCGTCCATGCGAGACCAGGACTTTTAATCACACGATCAAGCCAGCGTGGATCGTTTTCGCACGCCTCCTGGAGCTTGACGACCGACTCACCGCCCGGTGCCGGGCGCGCGAGCCCCTTTTCTTGCTTGTCCAAGAAAAGGGGCGAAAAGAAGGACACCCCGCGCCTTGGCCCTTCGGGCCCGGGAGTCTCGAGAGCGAGACTCCCGGGCTCGCGAGCCGCAGGTGGCTTTTCGGGTACGGTTCGACGCGACATCCTGTCGCGGCGAACCTCGGAGCGACTTCCCTGTCGCTCCGCCCCGGCCACCTGCAACTCGCGAGGCAAGACGCCAAGGGGCTCTGTCCCTTCGATTCGCCTCGGTAGATCAAGTCATCGACCCGACCCACAAAACGTCGTGCCCAAAACCAAAAAGGCCGGGACCCCAAACGGGGCCCCGGCCGGGGAATTTGGTCGGAGTGGCAGGATTCGAACCTACGACCCCTACGTCCCGAACGTAGTGCTCTACCAGGCTGAGCTACACTCCGAAAGACCGTCGACGCCTGAAACGTCAGTGGTCGCGCTGAACGCTGATGTCCGCCAGGGCGGCCATCGCTCGGGAATGGTCACTGTCGGGCAGAACCCCCAGTGCCTGCTTGGCCGCATCGGCCTCGCGTTCAGCGAGCGCCGAAGTATACGAGAGTGCGTCGGTCCGTTCAACTACTTCGAGCACCTCGTCGATCCGATCGGCCGACTGCGACTCGAGCGCCTCGCGCACGAGCTCCGCACCGGCCGCATCCGCGCGCGCCATGGCGATGATCAGGGGCAAGGTCGGCTTGCCCTCGGCGAGGTCGTCACCGACGTGCTTGCCGGTCTGCGCCTCGTCGCCGCGGTAGTCGAGCACGTCATCGATCAGCTGGAAGGCCACGCCCAGCCGGTAGCCGTAGTCGCCCAGCGCGCGCTCGGTGGCCTCGTCGCGATCATTGAGCACCGCGGCCAGCCGGCAGGCGGCCTCGAACAGGGTGGCGGTCTTGCGGCCGATCACGTCCATGTAGCGCGCCTCGGACACCCCGGCATCGCCGATGTTCATCAACTGCATCACCTCGCCCTCGGCAATGCGGTTGGTGGCATCGGCGAGGATCGACATCACACGCGGGCGCTCGACCTCGACCATCATCTGGAAGGCGCGCGAGTAGAGGAAATCGCCGGTGAGCACCGAGGCGGCGTTGCCGAAGCGGGCATTGGCGGTGTCGCGGCCGCGGCGCAGCGTGGACTCGTCGACCACGTCGTCGTGCAGCAGGGTGGCCGTGTGGATGAACTCCACCACGGCGGCCAGCTGCGCCGAGCCGGCCACATCCGTCTGCTCGCCGCGCAGCGCCCGGCTGGCGAGCATCAGCAGCAACGGCCGAAAGCGCTTGCCGCCGGAGTGGACGATGTAGCTGCCCAGCTGGTTGATCAGGGCGACGTCCGAACCGAGCCGATGCAGGATCACGCGGTCGACGGCCTGCATGTCGTCGGCCATCAGTGCGCGGATCTCGTTCAACTGCATGCTCATCGTCTCGCTCGGCTGGGGTGGGATCGCGGCCATCGCGGGCCGCCGCCAACCTTACACCAAGGTTCCATAGCGAACTACCGGAACCACCGTGCCGGCAGGGCACCGGCCAACGTGGCGCGCACGCGGCGGAAGGCCTCGTCCTCGCCCGCCACGCCGGCAAAGCAGAGTCGATCGAGGCCCGCGCGGGCTGCCAGCCAATCGTCGGGGGCGCCACGGGTGGCCAGCTCACCGCGCGAGGGGCTGGGCATCGGGCGGGGCAGCCCGGCGAGCTGATGGTTGAGCCGGTCGCGCAGGGCGCGCGCATCCGGTGCCGCGCGCAGGTCGCGCTGGGCCTGACGCCAGGCGTGATGGGCACGCCAGCGCCGCCAGCCGAACCGCCCCAGGGTGACGATCACCAGCAGCGCCAGCGCCCCGCCGATCACCCAGGGCAGCGCGGCGCGGATGGTCGCCCAGCGACGTTCGGCCGGCTCGGCCTGCCAGGCCACCGTGCGGGCATCGCGACGGGCGTAGTCGAGCGCCACCTCGGCCAGGTTGGCGCTCGCCTCGAGGCGGCGCGGGTCGACGAAGGGCAGCGTCAGGGCGGGCAGTCGCGCCTCGCGTGTTCCATCGCCGCCTCCCTCGACCGCCGGCAGGAGGGAGAGGCGCACCTCCCAGGCCTCCGCCAGCGGCCCCATCGCCTCGGCGGGTGCCTGCTCCGGGGCGAGACGGATCGACGGCTCGTCGATGCGCAGGCCGGGCGGCGCGGTCAACTGGGCGCGCAGCAACTGCTCGATCGCCTTGGCCGACAGCCCCTCGCCGACGAGGTTGAATCGCCATTCCCCGGGCTCGCCGGCGACCAGGTCGCTTACCTGCTCCTCGCCGAACGTCAGCGCCGGCGTGACCGGCAGGTACTCCGGCCAGTGGGCCGGCAGACGCGTCACCTCGAGACGGCGGGCGACCGGCAGCCAGGCGTACTCGCTCTGGGCGCGGCCGACCACGTCGAACTCGATACGCTGGAATTCCAGGGTCACCTCGCCGGGACGCAGCGCCTGGACTGCCCAGCGATAGTGGCGGCGGTTCACGCGCCGGCCATCGATCTCGACCGTGTCCTGGCTGGCCTCCAGCACCTGCGTATCGATGCCCTTGCCGGCGGGACGGTGGACCTCGACACCGCGCAACTGGCGGGCCGGGTCGAGGATGGTCTGGGTGACCAGGATGGTTTCACGCTGCACCGGGTCGATGGCCGCCACCTCGGTCTCGACGATCACGCCCCTGGGCAGGCGCCCGGCGCCATCGCGGCTGATCGGCTCGGCAACGGCAGGCAGCGGCTCGATCGGCCCGAGCTCGATACGCTCGGCCAGACCGCCACTATCGCGATCCCGATCGGGGCGCGGGATATCCGCGAGCGCCGGGACGCTTGCGGCCAGGAGCAGCGCGATCGCCGCGACCCGGCTGGTCGGCCGCCCGTTGAGCAATCGTGTCGCCATCATTCGTCGCCCCCCGGCTCGCGGTCGACCAGCCCCTGGCGGACGGTCGACTTGTAGGGCTGCTGGCGCAGCAGGCCGTCGAGCGGCGGCACCGGCCGGTCCTCGATCCGCTCGAGCTTCTTGCGCGCCCCGCCGAGCAGATTCTCGTCGAGCACGAACGACTCGCCGTCGCCCGGCGGCTGCTCGGCCACGGCACCACCCTGGCCGCTGCCCTCGCTCTCGAGCATCTCCTCGGCCATCTCGGCGCCGTCGTCCTCGACGATCTCGCGGCGCAGGATCGACTCGTAGCCCTGGAACTCGGGCGTCGGCTCGAGTGATTCCTCCTGGGCCCCACCGCGCAACGCCTCGACCAGGTCGCGGTTGGTCCGGGCGTCCTCGAATTCCGGGTCGATCCGCAACGCGGCCTCGAAGGCGTCCACCGCGCCGCGATACCGCCGCGCCAGGGTCAGCGCGTTGCCTAGATTGAACAGCGCGAGCAGCCGCTGCTCGTCGGTTTCGGCCAGCCAGGTGGCGGCCTGCAGCCGTTCCACCGCGTGCGGGTAGTCGGCGCGGCGAAACGCCGCCAGCCCGCTGCCCAGCCGGGCGTTGAAGCCGGCGGCACGGTCGAATTCGATCTGCGCGCGGGCGAACTCGCCGGCCTCGAAGGCCTGCCAGGCCTGATCGAGGTGGGCCTCGCGCTCGACCTCGTCGACCAGCGGGGCCGCCCCGGCGACGGTGAAGACCACCGGGGCGAGCACGGCGACCAGCACGATCGCGGCCAGACGCCAGCGGCGGGCACTCGGCAGCCCCCAGTCGAGCACCAGGTGGATCACCAGCGCGACCATCGCCACCCACAGGGCGAGCACCGCCAGCGAGCGGTAACCCTCGACGCTCTCGAGCGAGCGCGACGGGGCCGGCAGCGCGTCGATGCGCTCGCGCAGGAAGGCGGCGTCCTCGGCCAGCACGCCGGTCTGGCGTGCCACGCCATCGGTGAGCGAGGCAAGCTCCGCGACGCGCGTGACGTCGGGCTCGGAGACGATCACCTCGTTGTCGTCGTTGCGCCGCGGCTGGCCGTCCCGGAACAGCGGCGTGCGCTCGCGTGCCATGGCCACGGCGAACAGGGGAATGTCCCGCTCGGCGAGCCGCTCGGCCGCCGCGAGCAACCGGCTGCCGCGCTCGCCGGCAAACTGCCGGCCGTCGGCCGCGGTCAGCCAGATCACCGCGCCCCCGTCCATGGCCGACATCTCGGCGGCCAACTCGAAGGCGCGGTCCGGGCGGGCGACCAGGTGATCGCTGACCAGCCCCGGCAGGTGTTGCGCGTAGAAGGCCAAGAGATTGCCGTCCGGGCTCGGTGGCAGCATCAACCCGGCGGTATCCACCGAGCGCAGCAGGCCCGTCGGGTGGGCGGAGATCGACTCGCCCAGCAGCTCGATCAGCATCACCGCGCGTTCGATCCGATTCGGCTCGACGTCCCGGCCGCTCATGGCCGACGAACCATCGACGACGAACAGCAGCGGCGCACGCGATTCCTGCGGCGATTGGCTTTCCTCGGGCACGCGCGGATCGGCCAGGGCCAGCACGGCAAACAGCCAGAAAAGGGCCCACAGCAACCGGCCGACCCACGGCAGCCCCCGCCGCCGTTGCCTGCCGGTCGTGCCCGCAAAGGCCCAGTCGTGCAATTCGGGGTCGGCGTAGGCATCCAGCCGCGCGCGGCGTTGACGACGCCACAGGGCCAGCCCCAGGGGCAGAACAAGCAGCCACAGCGCCTCGGGGCGGGCCAGCACGGGCCAGGTATCGGTGCCCAGCAACTGCCCCCAGAGATCGATCAGGCTGTCGACGGATGCGTTCATGCTCACCTCAGGCCGTCAGCCGCACTTTCAGGAATTGGGCGACCAGCAAGGCCGCCAGCCCCAGCGCGAGGAACCAGGCGATCAGCGGGTGACGCTCGCGCCGGGTATCGGGCGCGTCGCTCTCGGGCTGGTGGCGCTCGATCACGTCGGTCACCGCGAGCAGGGCCTCGCGGTCGCCGGCGGCGATCGCCTCCCCGCCGGACAGCCGTGCCAGATCCTCCAGCGTGGGATCGCCACCGGCCGGCCCGGCATCTCCCGGGGCGAGGTTGATGGTGAACAGCTCGATGTTCTCCGCGCGCGCCAGCGTCAGCGCCTCGGCCGGGCTCATCTCACCGCCGGTGTTGACCCCGTCGGTCCAGACCAGCAACTGCGGCGGGGCCTCGCCCCGTTCGCGCCGGTCGGCGATCGACTCCATCGCCACCGCCAGCCCGTCGCCGAGCGCGGTGGCACTGCCGTCGAGTCCCGGTTCGAGCTGGTCGATCCAGAAGCGCAGCGCGCCGTGGTCGTCCGTCTCCGGCACCAGGGTGCCGGCCGAGTCGGTGACCACCATCAGGGAAAAGCGATCCTCCGGGTGCGCATCGATAAACGCCTCCAGCGCCTCGCGCATCACCGCCATGCGCGAGACCGGCTGGTCCTCGGCGTCGCGGAAATCGCGCGTCGACATGCTGGGGCTGGCATCGACCAGCAGCACGATCGAGCGGGCCGGGGCCTGGCGATCCACCGACTCGCCCACCCAGACCGGTCGCGCCAGCGCGACGATCAGGGCCGCCAGCGCGAGCAGCAGGGCGGCCAGCAGCCAGCGCTGCCCCCCGCGCGGACCATCGCCGTCCGTGTCGCGGCCCAGCGCCGGGTGACGCAACAGCCGCGCGGGCGGCCGGTCGCGCACGCGACGCGACCACGCCGGGTAGACCAGCGGCAGGCCCACCAGCAACAGCAGCACCCAGGGGGAATCGAAACCGATCATGTCGCCTGCCCCCGCCAGACTTCCCGGCGCATCGTCCGCAGTCGCTCGACCAGCGTCTCCCGGGGCTCATCCGCCCCGCCAAAGCGGCCATGGTCGATCTCGCGCACCCAGGCCGCCCAGGGCTCGGCGAGTCGGTCGCGCCACGGGGCCCGACCGCCGTGCTGCCAGGCACCGATCGCGGCGACCAGCTCGTCGAGCAACTCGCGCCGGGCACCCGCATCCATCTCGGCCGACGCCCGCCGCTCCAATCGGCGCAGGATCGCCCACAGTCGCAACGCGGCGCGATGGCGCCAGGCCCACCAGCCCGCCAGCGCGAGCAGGGCCACCACGGCGACCGTCACGCCCACCACCCAGGCCGACGAGCCGTCGTTCGTGGCCACCGCCGTCTCGCCGGCACGCTGGACCAGCCAGGGGGCGGTGTAGATATCGACCAGCCCCTCGGGCGCCTGCTCGGGCAGGCCGCCGTCGGGGTGGTGCCAGTCACGGTACCCGTCCGTCATGAGGCCGTCCCCGCGGCACGCGCCAGGGCGACCGGCGCCTCGGCGAGCCAGTCGGCCGGCTCGGCCTCGGCGGGCAGGGCGAGAAAGGCGGCGCCCAGGGCCTCGGCCGATTGCCGCCAGGCCTCGAGTCGCTCGTGTTGGCGAGTCGAGAAGGCCTCGCGCCAGCGGCGGCTGCCGGTATCCAGCCAGCGCGCGCCGTGGCCGGCCTCGAAGGCGACCAGCCCGAGATCGGGCATGTCCAGCTCGACCCGGTCGGCGACCGAGACGAAGATCAGGTGATGGGCGGCGGCCAGCGGCGCCCAGTCCATCGGCCGGCCGGGCCCGGTATCCGAGAGGCAGTCGGAGAGCACGACCACCACCGACCCGGCGGGCAGGCGCTGCAACAGGCGTTGGCGCAGGCCGGGCCAGTCGACCGGCTGGGTCTCCTCGCAGGTCTCGCCGGCGGCCTCGGCCAGCTCGGCGAGGCGTTGCAGGATGGCCGCCTGCCCGGTGACGGGGCCGGCGGCGTGGTGCCCGGGACAGAGCGATTCGCCGATGCCGTGGATCTCCACGGCCAGGTTCTGGCGCAGCGCGCCGGCGGCGAAGGCGTGGGCGGCGAGCAACCCTTGGGTGAGCTTGAGTCGGCGACGGGTGCCGAAGCGCATGGCCGCGCCGCCGTCGATGACCAGGTGCGCCTGGCGCTGGGCCGGTTCGCGGTGCTCGCGCACCACCGGCTCGTTGGCGCGCGCCGAGATGCGCCAGTCGATGCGCGCGGCCGACTCGCCGGGCTGGTAGGCGCGCAACTGTTCGAAGTCCAGCCCCTCGCCGAGGCGGCGGGCCAGCTGGTCGCCCGACAGCCGAGTGGCGGTGGGAAAGCTTTCCTGCACCAGGGCCGGCAGGCGCTCGCCGCCCGCCCAGGCCATCGCGATCTCGTCGGTCGACGGCGCGATCGTGGCGCGCGCCGTCGTCTCGCCGGCGGATCGCGCCCGGTCATTGTCGCGACCGGCGAGCGCGCCCACGAGCCGGCCGAGCCACCCGCGGCCACGACCGGGGGCGGCACGACGGGACAGGCTGTCGAGGCCGCGAGGGCTCACGGCGCCGGGATCAGCTCGAGCAGTCGGTCGATCACCGCGTCGCGGGTCAGGCCGCTGACCATCGCGCGCGGACCGAGGATGATGCGGTGACGCAGGGCGTCCCTGGCCAGCCCGATCAGGTCGTCGGGGACGATGTAGTCACGTCCGTCGAGGAAGGCCGCGGCGCGGGCGGCCTGCACCCAGGCGAGCGCCCCGCGCGGCGAGGCGCCCACCAGCACCTGGTCGGCGAGGGCCGGGTCGAGCTCGCCCACCTTGCGGGTGCCGGCGACCACGTCGACCACCCAGTGCTGCAGGGCCTCGTCGCAGCGCACCTGGCGCACGGTCTCGCGCGCGGCGAGCACCTGGTCGACGGTGATGTTCTTCGCCTCGCCCACCGGGTTGGTCCCAAGCGTGCCGTCGAGGGTGCGCTTGAGGATGTCGTACTCGTCCTCGCGCTCGGGGTAGTCGAGGGCCACGTGGAGCATGAAGCGGTCCATCTGCGCCTCGGGCAGCGGATAGGTGCCCGACTGTTCCAGCGGGTTCTGCGTGGCCATGACCAGAAACAGCTCGGGCAGGTCGCGGCTGTGGCCGGCGACCGTGACCTGGCGCTCGGCCATCGCCTCGAGCAGGGCCGACTGGACCTTGGCCGGCGCCCGGTTGATCTCGTCGGCGAGCACGATCTCGTTGAACAGCGGACCCGGCTCGAAGGTGAATTCGCGGGTCTCGGGGTGGTAGACCTCGTTGCCGAGCAGGTCGGCCGGCAGGAGGTCCGGGGTGAACTGGATGCGCTTGAAATTGGCGTGCACGCCCTCGGCCAGCGCCTTGATCGCGGTGGTCTTGGCCAGCCCCGGCAGGCCCTCGACCAGCAGGTGACCGCCGGTCAACAGGCCGATCAGCAGCCGGTCGACCAGCTCGGTCTGGCCGACGATGTAGTGCCCGAGGTGGGCGCGGAGGTTCTGGAGGGGCATCTGTTCGGTCATGGCTCGACTCGGCTTGTCCGCGGTTCGGTTTCGGTGTCGTCAATGCTGGTGGGCAGGCCGGCGAGCTTCCACTCCGGGAAGCCCGATTCCAGCCTCCGGGTCTGGAACCCCGCCTCGCGCAGGCGGGCGACCGCCTCGAAGGAAAAGGTGCAGTAAGGGCCGCGGCAGTAGGCGATCACCTCGCGCTCGGGATCGAGCTCGGCCATGCGCCGCTCGAGGTCCTTGACCGAGACGTTGATCGCCCCGGGGATGTGACCCGCCTCGTACTCCTCTTCCGGGCGCACGTCGATCAACGTGACCAGCCCCTTGCGGCAGCGCTCGATCAGCTCTTCGGCGGAAACTGGCTCGAGCGCGTCCTTCTGGTGCAGGTGGGCGTCGACCATCTGGCGCACCTCGGCGAGATGCCGCTCGCCGACGCGTCGAAACACGTCCAGCAGTTCGACCACGTCATCGGCGGCGATGGCATAGATCACCTGCTTGCCCTCGCGGCGGGCGGTCACCAAACCCGCCTGCTGCATGCGCTGCAGGTGCTGGGAGGTGTTCGCCACGGACAGGCCCGCGACCCGCGCCAGCCCATCGACCGAGCGCTCGCCCTGCGCCAGGTGCTCGAGCAGCTCCAGCCGGCGCCCGTTGGAGAGCACCTTGCCCAGCCGGGCGAACTGGTCGTTGAGATCCTGCTTGAATCGTTGCGTCGTCACCTGATCCTCTCTCGGGGTGGTCACCCGGCGCAGCCGGCATCGGCGCGGCGGCGCTGGATACGAAGCGTAATCCACGCGCCCAGCATGATCGACGCGATCGACAGCATCGAGCCCAGTGCCAAGGTCGACAGCCCGGTCAGGCCGTGACCGACCGTGCAGCCCATCGCCAGCACGGCGCCGACCCCGACCATCGCCGCGCCGATCACCGTGCGCAGCCATTCCCCAATGGCCCGCGGGGCCGCGAACTGCACATCGCGCCGCACCAGGGCACTGACGAGGCTGCCAAGGAACACGCCGACCACCGCCACCACGCCGAAGGTAATGGTGGAGGTGTTGTCGACATTCTGCAGGAAATACACCACGTCACCCAGCGGCGCGCTGAAGGTGAACGACTGGGTGCCCAGGCCCTCCTGCGGCATCGTCTGCATCATCGAGGCCATGTCCGCGGCCTGGCCGGGCGCCCCGCCGGTGACCCAGAACCCCAGCCCGACCGCCGTGCCCAACAGCAGCACGCCGAACCAGGCAAGACCGTTGCCGCCCAGCGGCAGCCAGCGCCAGCTCACCGCCAGCAACAACGCGGCCAGCGCGGCGGCGATCAGGCCGTAGACGAGGGGGCCTCCACCGACCAGGGCGGCCAGGTCCTGGTGCGGGATGCCGATGGCCGTGAGATCGACGCTCAGGGCGCCCACCCAGGGCAGGAAGGCCGTCTGGAACAGGCTGGTGCGCGTCATGGCGTAGGCCGCCACCGCCATTACCACGATGGCGACCAGTGCCTGCAGGCTGCCCTGCGAGGTCCGCACCAGGCTGCGCACCGGGCAGCCCCTGGCGAGCACCATGCCCGCGCCGAACAGCAACCCGCCGATCAGGTAGCGCCCCCAGGCGAAGTCGGCGGTGCGATACGGCGGCCGGGTCTGGTCGAGATCGATGGCGGCGAACCACTGCACCAGCGTGGTCACCACGATGGCCACGCCGATCGCACCCAGGTAGACGGCCATGCGTCCGCCGTCGCGCTCGCCCATGTAGGCGCTCATGCCGCCAAGCAGGCAGAAGCGCGTGAATTGTGCCGCGGCCCCGAACACCACGGACAGCACCAGGACGTACAGCAGGTACTGGGAAATCGCCGGATCCATACCCGAGCCCTCTTCTTCGTTGACACGCCGATCCGCGCCACGCCGACCGGCCATTGATCCATTGCCATCCCGCCTCGCGACGCGTGGCAAGAACCGCCCACTCGACCGCGGCCACCGCAAGCCGGCAAGACAGCCGGCAATGATTCAATCAGTCAATTGATTCTTCTGTCAAGCAGCGCGACCTCGCTTGACTTTAATTCAATTGAGTAATTGAATGATGCCCGTACACACCAGTGGAGGGCAACCCATGTTCCTGATCCAGCACCCCTGCGAATTCAGCTCACTCGCCTATCTGTTCGGCTGCACCGGCAAGGGCCGGGCCATGGCCGTCGACGTGCATCTCGATGACGTCGACCGCTTCGTCGAGATGGCCGAGGAGAAGGGCGTGGACATCACCTTCGTGGTCGACACCCACGTCCACGCGGATCACAAGACGGGCGGCCCGGAGCTGGCCAAGCGCACCGGCGCGGAATACGTGCTGCATGAATCCGCGCCGGTGAAGCACCCGTTCCGCGGCGTGGCGCACGGCGAGCGCCTGGAACTGGGCAACGTCAGCGCGCAGGTGCTGCACACCCCGGGACATACCGACGACAGCATCTGCCTCTTGGTGACCGACCACTCGCGCACCGACGAGCCGTGGTTCCTGATCACCGGACACACGCTCTTTCCCGGCGGCGTCGGCCGCCCCGACCTGCACGGGCGCGAACGCGAAATGGCGGAAAAGCTCTACGACTCGCTGTACGGCCCGATCCTCTCCCTGCCGGATCACATCGAGATCCTCGCCGGCGCGCAGGCCGGCAGCGTCTGCGGTGGCGGCATCAGCGGCAAGCCCATGTCCACGCTGGGCTTCGAGAAGCGTCACAACAACGGGCTGATCCGCGAGCGCGGCAATTTCGTCGAGACCATCGCCTCGATCGAGCTGCCGCCGGTCGAGGAAATCAAGGCGTTCTACACCTTCAACACCGGCAACTGATGCCGCACCGGAACAGGGACACAGCATGAAAATCACACCGACACACAAGTCCGGCCTGATCGCCGGCGCGATAGCCTGCGGCCTGATCCTCGGCGCCACCTCACCCGTCATGGCGGAAAACGAGGCGCTCATCGATGCGATGGAGGGCTACGTGATGTTCGCCGACTACCAGGGCGCAACCATCCGGCCCGAGCAGATCCCGGCGGAACAGTGGGAACAGATGACCGTCGTCGACACCCGCGACGCGGGCCAGTACGAGGAAGACCACATCCCCGGCGCCATCAACATCGAGTGGCGCCAGATCCTCGAGCGCCGCGACAAGCTCCCGCGCGACGAGATGGTCTTGGTCTACTGCAACACCGGCACGTTGTCGGCGCAGGCCGGCCTGATGCTGCGCCTGGCGGGGATGGACAACGTGCGCACCCTCCAGGACGGCTTTACCGGCTTCAAAGCGGCCGGCGGCTTCGAGGCGAATGCCCGGGCCCAAGAAGAAAGCCAGGAAGAAGCCGAGTAACCCGTCGCACCACGCCCCGCCCTGGCGCGGGGCGCCTTGCCCGATTCGGCCCGCTCGCTCGGACCGCATCCGGCAAGGCGTGTAACACCCCGATACGGGACCAAGTCACCCCAAGGGACAAGAGGTAACCCATGGATATCACTCACCGGGATCTCACTCACGGCATAGCCGCCAACCGCGGCCAGTTCGTCCAGTTTCTGCTGCAAGTTTTCTTCGTCGGTGCCCTGGTGGGCATGACCCGTACGGTGCTGCCGGTCCTGTCCGAATCCGATTTCGGCCTGGCCGCGGGGGCGTTCACCACGTTGGCGAGCTTCGTGGTGATCTTCGGCGTGATCAAGGCCACCCTCAACCTGCTCGCCGGGCGTTTTTCCGACCGCTACGGGCGCAAGCGCGTGCTGATCGCCGGCTGGCTATTCGCGATTCCCGTGCCGTTCCTGCTGCTGATCGCCGATTCCTGGGGCTGGGTGCTGCTGGCCACGGTGTTCCTGGGCATCAACCAGGGGCTGGCGTGGTCGATGGCGCTCAACAGCAAGCTCGATCTCACCCACGCCCACCAGCGCGGGCTGGTCAACGGCGCCAACGAGTTCGCCGGCTACGGCGGCGTGGCGGTGGCGGGCTATCTCGCCGCGATTGCCGCCGAACAGCTCGGCGCACGCGAGGGCCTGTTCTGGTTCGGCCTGGCTGTGATCATCCTGGCCCTGGCCCTGGCCCTCTGGATGGCGCGCGACACCCTGCCCTGGGCGCACGCCCAGCAGAAGGCCCAGCAACGGACCCGGGGCAACGGCAACGCCCCGGCACGCCGCTCCGGGCTGGGCTTCTTCCTGCATGCCACCTGGGGCAATCGCAGCCTGCTAGCGATCAACCAGGCGGGCCTGGTCGAGAAGTTCACCGACACCATCATCTGGCTGTTCGTGCCCATCCTCTTGGTCGCCCGCGGCGCGGATCTGGTGACGACCGGTTTCCTGGTGGGTATCTACGGCGTGGTCTGGGGCGCCGGCCAGCTGATCACCGGGCCGGCCTCGGACAAGCTCGGCCGCCGCGGCCTGATCACCTGGGGCATGTGGCTCTGCGGGGCGGGGATCATCGCGATCGTCCTGACCCACTCGGCCTGGGCCTGGGCGGTGGCGCTGGCAGTGACCGGCGTGGGGATGGCGATGCTCTACCCCACCCTGGGGGCGGCGGTGGCCGACCACTGCGAGCCGGTCGAGCGCGCCGGCATCCTGGGCGTGTACCGCTTCTGGCGCGACTTCGGCTATGCCGTGGGCGCGCTGGCGCTGGGGCTGGTGGCGACGCTCACCGGCGGCATCGAGGCGGGCTTCTGGTTCGTCGGGCTGAGCATGGCGCTGTCCGGACTGTGGGTGGCGCTGGGGCTCGCGCCGCGCGGCCAGGACGACTGACGTCCGACCCGAGGGCATCCAGGCGTCCGGCCAGCCAGGCCCACCGCGCTGGCCAACTGGCATCGTGCTTGCAGAACTGTCCAAGTGAACGCCCACCCCCGACCCGGGGCAGGGCGTATTGTCACTTTCTGACCCTGCGACCAGGCAGGTCGTAGCCATCTTGGACACAAGGAGATCAGCATGCAGGTCCGCCATCGCGCCATTCTGGCCGGTCTCGCTCTCACCCTGCTTTCGGGCCTTGCCTTGCAGGCGGCCCAGCAAGTTGCCGGGGCCGCCGACGTCACCTATCGCTGGGTGAACGGCGACGGCAATCTGCAATTCAGCGACACCCTGCCCTCCGGCGCGGCCGCCAACGGTTACCAGGTGATCGACCCGCATACCGGCGCGGTCGTCCGCGAGGTCGCGCCGCGCAAGACGGCCGAAGAGAAGGCACGCGAGGCGGCGGCAAGAGAGGCCGCGGAGCGCGCCGAGCGCGAGGCCCGCGCCCAGGCGGAGCGCGACCGCATCCTGCTGTCGCTGTACAGCAGCGAGGCGGACCTGAAGCAGGCACGCGATCAGCGCCTCGAGCGGATGGACGCACGCATTGCGCAGATGGAAGGCTCGATCCAGCGGATGCAGGCGAACATCGATGCCGGGCACGACGACCCGGGGTATGCACGTGATCTCGAACGGATGAAACAGGCGGTGATCGAGGTGCGCGCGGAGCGCGAGGCACTGGCGGAAGAGTTCGAGGCCGACCTCAAGCGCCTGCGCGAGCTCCGGTCGAACGGCTAATGCCAACCGAACACGCTGGCCGCGAGGTTCGCCGGGTCAGCCCCGGATCAGCGTGCCGACCCCCTGGTCGGTGAGCAGCTCGAGCAGCACGGCGTGCGGCACACGCCCGTCGATGATCTGCACCGTCTTGACCCCGCCGCGCACGGCATCGAGCGCGAAATTGATCTTGGGCAGCATGCCGCCGTAGATGGTGCCGTCCTCGATCAGGGCCTCGACGTCACCGGCGGTCAGCCCGGTCAAGAGCTTGCCCTCCTTGTCCAGCACCCCGGCGATGTTGGTCAGCAGCAGCAGTTTTTCCGCCTCGAGCACCTGGGCGACCTTGCTCGCCACCACGTCGGCGTTGATGTTGTAGGCCTCGCCGTCCTCGCCCACGCCGATCGGCGCGATCACGGGAATGACGTCCGAGGCGTCCAGCGTGCGCAGGATGCCGGCGTCGATGGAGGCGACCTCGCCGACGTGGCCGATGTCGATGATCTCGGGCTCGTCGAATTCCGGGTTCTTGCGCGTCACCTTGAGCTTGCGGGCGCGCACCAGGCCCGCGTCGCGGCCGGTCAGGCCCACGGCCCGGCCGCCGTGGCGGTTGATCAGGGCGACGATGTCCTTGTTGACCAGCCCGCCGAGCACCATCTGCACCACGTCCATGGTCTCGCGGTCGGTGACCCGCATGCCCTCGATGAACTCGCCCTGCTTGCCCAGCTTTTCCAGCACCTGGTTGATCTGCGGCCCGCCACCGTGAACGATCACCGGGTTCAGACCCACCTGCTTTAAGAGCACGATGTTGCGGGCGAAGGCGTCCTTGAGGTCCTCGTCGACCATGGCGTTGCCGCCAAACTTGATCACCACGGTCTTGTCGAACAGGCGCTGGATATAGGGCAGCGCCTCCATCAGCACGTCGGCGGTCAGGGCGGGGTCGAATCGAGGCATGTCGGAATCTCTGTGTGCGAAATTAAGGGAAAACGGGCATTCGGAACCGGCGGGACAAGGCCGGGCACCGCTCGGCGCGGTCGACCGAGCCGAAGGGCTCAGGAACGGCCGGTGTGGCCGAAGCCGCCGGTGCCACGCTCGGTCTCGCCAAACTCGTCGACCGCCTCGAAGGCCACCTGCACCACGGGCACGACCACCAGCTGGGCAATGCGCTCGCCCACCTCGACGGTGAACGGGCGGTCGCCGCGGTTCCACATCGAGACGAACAACTGGCCCTGGTAGTCCGAGTCGATCAGCCCCACCAGGTTGCCGAGTACGATGCCGTGCTTGTGGCCCAGTCCCGAGCGCGGCAGGATCATCGCCGCGAGCTCCGGGTCACCGAGATGGATCGCCATGCCGGTGGGCACCAGCTCGGTCTTGCCGGGCGCGAGCGTCAGCGGCTCGTCGAGGCAGGCGCGCAGGTCCAGGCCGGCCGAACCGTCGGTGGCGTAGTCCGGGCGCGGAATCTCGTTGCCCAGTCGGGGGTCGAGCCATTTGACCTCAACGCGATGCATCGTCTCAATCCTGTTTTATCTGGTGATAGGTGTCGAATATCTCGCCGGCAAGGTGGCGTTTGTCCGCCTGCGCCAAGTCGCGCTCACCACCCTCCCACAGGAGCAGCAAGGCATTGTCCGGCCGGTCGAAGCCCCGGCCCTCGCCCACCTCGTTGGCACAGATGAGATCCATGCCCTTGGCCACGCGCTTGGTGGCCGCATGCTCGCGCACATGCTCGGTCTCGGCGGCAAACCCGATGACGAACGGCCGGTCGGCGCGCGCGGCCACGCCACGGATGATGTCGGGGTTGGGCACCAGCTCCAGGCGCAACGGCTCGCCGTCCTTCTTGAGCTTGTGGTCGGCGGGTGCCGCGACGCGGTAGTCGGCCACCGCGGCGGCGCCGACGAAAATATCCATCGACTCGATCGCCTCGACCGCCGCCTGCATGTCGGCGGCCGTCTCGACGTCGACCCGTGTCACGCCCGATGGGGTGGCCAGGGTCGACGGGCCGGCGATCAGCGTCACGGTCGCGCCGCGGCGGGCGGCCTCGGCGGCGATGGCGAACCCCATGCGCCCGGACGAGCGATTGGCAATGAAGCGCACCGGATCGATCGGCTCGCGGGTGCCGGCCGCGGTGACCACCACCCGTTGTCCCGCCAGGTCCCGACCGCCCTGGCGCGGCAGGGCCTCGAGGATGCCCCCCGCGATGGCCTCCGGCTCGAGCATCCGTCCCTCGCCGGTCTCGCCGCAGGCCTGCGCGCCGGCCGCCGGCCCCAGCAGGGTCACGCCGCGCGCGAGCAGGGTGTCGCGGTTGGCCCGGGTCGCCGGATGGGCCCACATCTGCCGGTTCATGGCCGGGGCCAGCTGAACCGGCGCCTCCGTGGCGAGACAAAGGGTGGTCAGCAGATCGTCGGCCATGCCGGCGGCCAGCCGCGCCATCAGGTCGGCGCTGGCCGGGGCGATCACCACGGCATCGGCCCAGCGGGCCAACGCGATATGATCCATGCCCGACTCGGCCTCGGCATCCAGCAGCGTGGTGCGCACCGGATGACCGCTGACCGCCTGAAAGGTGAGCGGCGTGACAAACCGGGTGGCCGCCTCGGTCATCACCACGCGCACCTCCGCACCGGCCTCGACCAGGCGACGCACCAGCGCCACGGCCTTGTAGGCCGCGATGCCGCCGGAGACGCCGACGAGGATGCGCTGTCGGGATGGCTCGTTGGATGACGGGGCGTTCATGGGCGCAGTTTATCAGGGAAGACCGGCAGGCAGCCGATACCACTATCCGAGCGCGTCATGAAGCGGCGCGCCAGTGCCATCATCCACAATCTTTAATCGGATACCTTCGAGACAACGTATGTCAGACGACCCAGGCAACAAGGCCAACAAGCCGGACAGTGATCCCGGTGACACCCCGCCGCCGAAACCCAAGCGCCGCCTGCCGCGCTGGGCACGCTGGACGCTGGAGGGCCTGGTGTTCGTCGCCGCGCTGCTGGCCGTGCAGGCCTGGATGGGCCCGGACCTGCCCGATGGCGAGATCCCCGGCATGGCCGTGGAAACCATCGAGGGCGAGCAACTCACCCTGGGCGGGCCGGCGGACGAGCCCACCGTGGTGGTCTTCTGGGCTACCTGGTGCGGTTACTGCGACCTGGAGATGCCTTGGCTGGTCGATCTGGTCGACGACCACCGCGTGATCACCGTGGCGATGCAGTCGGGCGATGCGGCCACGGTGCGCGCCCACATGCGGGAAAACGATCTCGAAAAGCTGCCGGTGATCAACGACCCCGACGGACAGATCGCCTCGAGCCTGGGCGTGAACGTCACGCCCACCTTCCTGTTCTTCGATCAGACCGGCCGGGTGGCCCATTCGACCACCGGCCTGACCAGCCCCTGGGGCGTGCGCCTGCGGATGTGGTGGATGAACCGCGCCGCCGAGTGAGGCGCGTCTCGACCTGATTCACCAGGAATCGATCAGGCCTGGTCGATGGCGGCGAGCAACTCGTCGAAGGCCGTCTGGAACTGCTCGAGCCCCTCGTCGAGCAGCTGGTCGCGCACCGCGCCGTCCATGTCGATGCCCAGATCGGCCAGCTCGGCCCAGACCTCGCGATCCTCGTCGAGGCGCGGCTTCAACAGGGAGGCGATCCGGCCATGGTCGGCGAACGCCTCGAGGGTCGCGTCCGGCAGCGTGTTGATGGTGCGCGGCGCGATCAGGTTCTCGACGTAGAGCAGGTCCGAGTAGGCCGGGTTCTTGGTGCCGGTGCTCGCCCAGAGCAGGTACTGCGGCCAGGCGCCTCCCTGCTCGAAGCGGTCGAACGACTCGTCCTCGAACACCTCGCGGAAATGCGCGTAGGCCATGCCGGCCAGGGCCAGCGCCGCACGCCCCTTGAGCGCCTCGGCGCGCTCGCCGCCGATGGCCTCGAGCTGCTTGTCGACCAGGGTGTCGACCCGGCTCATGAACAGGCTGGCCACCGCGCGCACCTCCGCGACCTTGCCGCCGTTCTTCTCCAGCTGCTCGATGCCGCGTCGATAGGCGGCGAACACCCGCCGGACCTGATCGAGGGAGAACAAGAGGGTGACGTTGACGCTCACCCCGTCGCCGATCAGGCGCTCGAAGGCCTCGATGCCCTCGACCGTGCCCGGCACCTTGATCAGGACGTTGGGCCGACCGACCAGTTCGCGCAGGCGGTGGGCGGCGCGCACCGAGGCCTCGGCGTCGTGGGCGATGCCGGGCGATTCCTCCCAGGAGACCCAGCCGTCCTCGCCGTGCGACTGGTCCCAGACCGGGCGCAGCAGGTCGCAGGCGCGCTGGATATCGGTGACCACCAGGTGCTCGTAGACCGACTCGACGTCCGAATACCGGCGCTTGCCGGCGGCGATGTCCTCGCTGTAGAGGTCGCTGCCGACGATCGCCTTCTTGAAGATCGACGGATTTGAGGTCACGCCGCGGATGCCGTAATCGCGGATCAGCCGCGGCAGGCCCTCGTCGGTCAACAGGGCCCGCGACAGGTTGTCCAGCCAGAGGCTCTGGCCCTGCGATTGGTGGAGCTGGCTCAAGGCATGCGCGGTCATCGGCGACCCCTCCCGGTTGCTGGCGCGTGACACGGACGAGGCACCGCGGCGGCGCCCCTACCCGGAGCTTAGACGCTCAGGCGCCGCCCACGTGCCCTTATCGCGGATCGTAGGGCATCGAGGCGCGCATTTCCTCGTAGAACTCGCGCGCCTCGTCGGTCTTGGCCGGCGGGGTGTGGATCATCAGCTCGAGGAAGAGATCGCCACCGGCAAAGCCGCGCTTGGGGATGCGCAGCTTGCGACCGGATTGCGACCCGGCGGGCACGCTCATGTTGATGCGCTTGCCGTCGGGCAGGGTGACCGGCACCTTGGCGCCCAGCGCCGCCTCCCAGGGCGTGATCGGCAGTTCCTGGATGATGTGGTTGCCATCGACCCGGTCGCGATCCTCCTCGCGCAGGGTCAGCACCAGGTAGAGATCACCCGCCGGCCCGCCCATCGGGCTCGGCTGGCCCTGGCCGGACAGCCGGATACGCCGCCCCGGCGCGGAGCCGGCCGGCACGTTGACCTTCAGCGAGCGGGCGCCGCCACGACCATCGGAGACCCGGATGGTGTGTGCCCCGCCGGTGACCAGCAGCTCCAGCGGCACCGGCGCCTCGGCCTCGACATCCTGGCCGCGTACGCTGCGGCCCTGGCCGCCACCCGGACCACCCGGGCCACCGAAGCCGCCGCCGAAGAACTGGGAGAAGAAATCGGAAAAGCCGCCGGCGCCGAAGTCGTCACCGCCGAAGCCGCCCCCGAATCCACCGGGGCCGCCGGGGCCGGCACCGAACTCGTCGCCGTGGTGATAGCCCGAACCGAGGGCGTCGTAGCGCGCCCGTTTCTGCTGATCGCCGAGCACCTCGTAGGCCTCGTTGATCTCCTTGAACTTGTCCTCGGCCTCGGCGCTCTTGTTGCGGTCCGGGTGGTATTTCTGCGCGAGCTTGCGGTAGGCCCGCTTGATCTCGTCCTGCGAGGCATTACGCGCCACGCCCAGGGTTGCGTAGTAGTCGTGATATTTCACGCCTGCACTCCTCCGAGTGATGTTCGGTTTGCCGTCTGGCCGGCGTCTCGAAAACCCGCCCCGGGCCGTCGGGGTTGGGTCGGGCTTTCGGCACGCCGGAAATTAAAGAAAAGCCCAAAGAGGAAAAGCCCGGGGCCGCCGGGCTTTTCGCGTGCATCCGCGGCCGGCGGCCGGAGCGGATCAGCTCACCTCGATGCGCCGCGGCTTGGAGCTTTCCGCCTTGGGGATCGTCACGGTGAGCACCCCGTGCTCGGAGCTCGCCTTGATGCCGTCGGCATCCACCTGCTCGGGCAGGGTGAAGCGGCGATAGAAACGCCCGTAGTGACGCTCGATGCGCGAGTAGCCATCCTGGGACTTCTTCAGCTCCGAGTTGCGCTCGCCCTTGATCTCGAGCACGCCGTTGTCGGCCGTGACCTCGACGCTCTTCGGGTCGACGCCCGGCAGGTCGACGTGCAACTCGTAGGCGTTTTCGTTTTCCTTGATGTCGACCGCCGGCGCCCAGTCCGCGATCTCGAGCTTGCCCTCGTCGCCCCCCTCGCTGAGGCTCGGCTCGAACAGCGAGTTCATCTCGCGATAGAGCTGATCCAGCATACCCCAGGGGTGGTTGCGGGTCTGACCTTCCGGCTTGTAACGCACGATAGCCATGTTCAACACCTCCTCTCGATGTTCAATGACTGGCCAATGCCTTGTTCATGCGTTCGATGTAGGTCGAGCTCGGGAATTTTCAAGCCCCGGACACGACAAGGCCCCGCCGAGGCGGGGCCTTGTGTCACGCATCAGTCCGTCGGTCGCCTTAGCGCTGACGGGCCTTGAAGCGCGGGTTGGTCTTGTTGATGACGTAAACCTTGCCGCGACGACGAACGACCTGGCAGTCCTTGTGTCGCTTCTTGGCTGACTTGAGAGAAGACAGAATTTTCATGGACGCCCCTTTCGCTAATCCGCTCGGTTCCACACAAAGCGCGGCAATATAGCCGATCCGGCCCGCTTTGGCAACCACCGCCTTGCCCGAGGCGACCCGGGGCACTGCAGGAGTGCCCGGTTGCAGGTATCCTCGCTGCCTGCATCAACCGACCGGGACGCCCGAATGACCGACATCGTGATCGCCACCAACAACGACGGCAAGATGGCCGAGTTCGAGGAAATGCGCCGGGTGCTGGCTGAAAGCCACCCCACGCTGACGCGGCTGCGCTTCGTCTCGCAGCGCGGCT
Organism: Guyparkeria hydrothermalis; assembly: GCF_023555375.1. Classification (GTDB taxonomy): domain Bacteria; phylum Pseudomonadota; class Gammaproteobacteria; order Halothiobacillales; family Halothiobacillaceae; genus Guyparkeria; species Guyparkeria hydrothermalis. The sequence continues at coordinate 62,724 of NZ_JAJSEE010000002.1, read as the reverse complement.
GGAACGTCTCCTCCCCGACCGAGGATGCCGACAGCTTCCGCGGCAATGCCCTGATCAAGGCGCGACACACCGCGGCGATCACCGGCCACCCGGCGATCGGCGACGATTCCGGGCTGGTGGTCGATGCCCTCGACGGCCGGCCGGGGATCTTCTCCTCGCGCTTTGCCGGCGAGGACGCCAGCGATGCCGAGAACAACGCCAAGCTGGTCGACGAACTGGCGCGTCGCCCGGATGCCCCGCGCAGCGCGCGCTTCGTCTGCGCCCTGGCCTTCGTCCAGAACGCCGGGGACGAGGCGCCGATCGTCGTCGAGGGCACCTGGGAAGGCGAGGTGCTCGATGCCCCTCGCGGTACGCGCGGATTCGGCTACGACCCGCTGTTCTTCTCCCCGGAGCACGGCATGAGCGTCGGCGAGATGGATCCGGACGAGAAGCACCGCGTCAGCCACCGCGCCCGCGCCTTGAAGCAACTGATCGAGCAACTCGCCTCGATCGACATCCATTCCGCGTGAGCCACCGATGAGCCTGCTGCAATTCACCGACAACCCGCCGCTCTCGCTCTACGTCCACCTGCCGTGGTGCGTGGAGAAGTGCCCTTACTGCGACTTCAACTCGCACGGGCTCAAGGGTCGCGAGCTACCCGAGGCCGAGTACATCGACGCGCTGCTGCGCGACCTCGAACCCGAGTTGCCGCTGATCTGGGGCCGGCCGATCGAGACCATCTTCCTCGGCGGGGGCACGCCCAGCCTGTTCTCGCCGGAGGCACTGGACCGGTTGATGTCCGGCCTGCGCGCCCTGCTCGACCTGCGCTTTACGCGCGAGGTGACCCTCGAGGTCAACCCGGGCACCGACATGGCATCAAGGCTGGCCGAGTACCGCGCCATCGGCTTCAACCGGGTCTCGATCGGCGTGCAGAGCTTCAACGACGACTCGCTTGAGCGACTGGGCCGCATCCACGACCGGCGCGCGGCCTGGCGTACCATCGAGGCGGCGCACGATGCCGGTCTCGACAGCTTCAACATCGACCTGATGCACGGCCTGCCCGGGCAGACGGAAGGCGATGGCCTGGCGGACATCGACACCGCGATCTCGCTCGAGCCACCGCACCTGTCCTGGTACCAGCTGACCATCGAACCCAACACGGCCTTCGCCTTCAGCCCGCCGGCCTTGCCGGCCGATGTCACCCTCGAGGCGATCGGCGAGGCCGGCCGTGAGCGACTGATCGGCGCCGGCTACGGTCACTACGAGATCTCGGCCTTTGCCCAGCCCGATCACGTCTGCCAGCACAACATGAACTATTGGCAGTTCGGCGACTATCTCGGCATCGGTGCCGGCGCCCACGGCAAGCTGACGATCCCGGCGGAGAACCGTATCGAGCGACGCGTGCGCAGCCGCCACCCCAACCGGTACCTGGAGCTGGCGGGTCAACCGGAGAACGTCGACGCCCACGACATCGGCCGCAAGGAAATCCCGTTCGAGTTCATGCTCAACGCCCTGCGCCTGACCGAGGGCTTTCCGGTGAGCCTGTTCCAGGAGCGCACCGGCATGCCCATCGCCGTGGTCTCCGAGACCCTGCGTGGGCTGGAGGACGACGGGTTGATCGAGTGGGACATCCAGACCATCCGGCCAACCGAGCGCGGCCTGCGCTTTCTCAACGACGTACTCGGGCGTTTCCTGCCGGAGGGATAAGCCCCCGGTCGAAAGCCTCGTTCAGTCGCGCTTTTTCTGCGGGCGTCGCCAGCCGGCGATGCCCTTCTGTCGGCTGCGCGCGATGGCCAACTCCCCCTCGGCGACGTCGCGCGTGATGGTCGAGCCTGCCCCGACGGTCGCGCCGCGGCCGACGGTCACCGGCGCGACCAACTGCACGGCCGAACCGACGAAGACCCCGTCACCGATCTCCGTGTGGTGCTTGTTCGCGCCATCGTAGTTGCAGGTGATCGTGCCGGCGCCGAGGTTGCAGTCGTCGCCGACGCGGGCATCGCCCACGTACGACAGGTGATTGACCTTGGAGCGCTCGCCGATCCGGGCGGCCTTCACCTCGACGAAGTTGCCGATCTTGGCGGCCGAGTCCAGCGCCGCGCCGGGTCGCAGACGGGCGTAGGGACCGATCGCGTTGTCGCCCGCGGTCACCACCCCGTCGAGGTGGCTGAAGGCCTCCACGATCGAATTCGGACCGATCTCGCAGTCGCGCAGCACGCAGTGCGGGCCGATGCGCACGTTGTCGCCAAGGCGCACCTCGCCCTCGAACACGCAATCGACGTCGATCGAGACGTCCATGCCGCAATGCAGCCGGCCGCGGATGTCCAGGCGGGCCGGGTCCATGATCGTCGTGCCGGCCAGGGCCAGCACCTCGGCCTGGCGCGCCTGGTAGACCCGCTCCAGGCGGGCAAGGGCGAGCCGGTCGTTCACCCCGGTCACCGCCCAGACATCCTCGGCGACCAAGGCCTCGACTGCCTTGTCCTCGCTCGCGGCCATCTCGACGATGTCGGTCAGGTAGAGCTCGCCCTGGGCGTTGCCGGACTCGAGACGGTCAAGCCAGGCAACCAGGTCCCCGTAACGCGCCATGAGGATCCCGGTGTTGACCTCGCGCACCTCGCGTTCGGCCGCGCTGGCATCCTTCTGCTCGACGATGCGCTGCACCCGGCCGCGCTCGTCGCGGATGATGCGGCCATAGCCGGTCGGGTCGTCCATCCGCACCGTCAGCAAGCCCACCGCCGCAGGGGAGCCGGTCAGCTGCCCGAGGAGGTCGGCGCCCAGCAGGGGCACGTCGGCGTACAGCACCAGTACCCGGTCGTCGGGCCCGGCCGCCAGGCCCTCGATGCCCAGTTGGACCGCGTGACCGGTCCCGTTCTGCTCGCGCTGCCAGACCCACTCGACCTCGCGACCGGACTGCGACTCGCGCACCGCCTCGCCCTGGTGGCCGATCACCACCCGGATCGTGGCCGGATTGAGCGCTGCGGCGGTGTCCAGGCAGTGGCTCAGCATCGATCGCCCGGCGATCTCGTGCAGCACCTTGGGCTTGCTCGAGCGCATGCGCGTGCCCTTGCCCGCGGCAAGCACCACCACGTGCAGTCGGCCGGTTGCGGAATCCTTCATTGCGTACGTACCTCTGGTTTCGTGCCGATCGAAACGGCGGAAACAAAAAAGGAGCCCGAAGGCCCCTTTTCAACACGTCTGCCGACGCGTCGCCTTAGTGGCGACCGCCCGCGGAACGCATGGACTTGATCCACTTGAGGCGTTCTTCCGCCTCGACCATGATCATCTCGGCCGAGGTGAAGTCGAGCTGCCCGCGCTGCTCGTACTCCTGAACGTAATCCTCCTCTTCACCCATGCGGGCTTCGAGTTCGTTCGGATCCAGGTTCTTCGCGTCCTCTTCCGTCAGCGCCCAGTCAGCAATGATGCTGACCACGTGGGGCTGGACTTCGACCACCCCGAAACCGACGAAATAGCGCACGATCGAGCCGTCGTCCTGATGCACCCGGACTTCGCCCGGACGCAGTACCGACAACGTCTGCGTGTGGCGGGCGGTGACGCCCATTTCGCCGGCTTCGGTCGGGATGGTGACGAAGGTCGCCTTCCCGGTGAAGATCGGCTTTTCCATGCTGACGATGTCGACTCGGGTAGTCATAGCCATTGTCGACCTCCGTTATCAGGCCTTCTCAGCCATCTTGTTGGCCTTCTCGACGGCTTCGTCGATGGTGCCAACCATGTAGAACGCCTGCTCCGGCAGGTGGTCGTATTCGCCGGCCACGATGCCCTTGAACGCGCGGATCGTTTCCTTCAGCGGAACGTAGCGGCCCGGGGCGCCCGTGAACACTTCGGCAACGAAGAACGGCTGCGACAGGAAGCGCTGGATCTTACGAGCACGGGATACGACCGCCTTGTCGTCGTCGGACAGCTCGTCCATGCCGAGGATGGCGATGATGTCCTTGAGCTCCTTGTACCGCTGCAGGGTGGTCTGCACGCCGCGGGCGGTGTTGTAGTGCTCTTCACCGACGACCTGCGGGTCGAGCTGGCGGCTGGTGGAGTCCAGCGGATCGATCGCCGGGTAGATACCCATGGCGGCGATGTCACGTGCCAGTACGACGGTCGCGTCGAGGTGGGCGAAGGTGGTGGCCGGGGCCGGGTCGGTCAGGTCGTCCGCCGGTACGTAGACCGCCTGGACGGAGGTGATCGAGCCCGTCTTGGTCGAGGTGATGCGCTCCTGGAGAACGCCCATTTCCTCGGCCAGCGTCGGCTGGTAGCCCACCGCGGCCGGCATGCGGCCCAGCAGTGCGGAAACCTCGGTACCCGCCAGGGTGTAACGGTAGATGTTGTCGATGAACATCAGGACGTCACGACCCTCGTCACGGAAGAACTCGGCCATGGTCAGACCGGTCAGCGCGACGCGCAGACGGTTGCCCGGCGGCTCGTTCATCTGGCCGTAGACCAGGGCGACCTTGTCGAGGACGTTGGAGTCCTTCATCTCGTGGTAGAAGTCGTTGCCCTCACGGGTACGCTCGCCCACGCCGGCAAAAACCGAGTAGCCGCTGTGCTCGACGGCGATGTTGCGGATCAGCTCCATCATGTTGACGGTCTTGCCGACGCCGGCACCGCCGAACAGGCCGACCTTGCCGCCCTTGGCGAACGGGCAGAGCAGGTCGATGACCTTCACGCCGGTCTCCAGCAGCTCGGTGCCCGAGGCCTGCTCGTCGAAGGTCGGCGCCTTGCGGTGGATCGACCACTTCTCGTCGCTCTCGACTGCGCCGGCCTCGTCGATCGGCTCGCCCAGGACGTCCATGATGCGACCCAGGGTGCCCTTGCCGACCGGTACCGAGATCGGCTTGCCGGTGGAAGTCACGGACAGGCCGCGCTTGAGACCGTCGGAGGTGCCCATGGCGATGCCACGAACGATGCCGTCACCGATCTGCTGTTGAACCTCGATCACCAGACCGTTCTCGTCAACGCGCAGCGCGTCGTAGACGGAAGGCACCTGGTCATGCGGAAATTCGACGTCGATCACCGCCCCGATGATCTCGACAATTTTTCCAGAACTCATGTGTGTTCCTCTTTCAATTCGAAAAATGGGTTGGTGCCGTCGTCACACGGCGGCCGCGCCGGACACGATCTCGGAGATCTCCTGAGTGATCGCCGCCTGACGCGCCTTGTTGTACTGCAGCTTGAGGTCCGTGATCATGTCGCTGGCGTTGTCGGACGCGTTCTTCATCGCGATCCGGCGTGCCGCCATCTCGCATGCCACGTTCTCGACGGCCGCGGACACGATCTGGCCCGACAGGTACCGCTTGAGCACCGCATCCAGGACAATCTCCGAGTCCGGCTCGTAGATGTAGTCCCAGTGATGCTTGAGGCTCTCGTCCTCCTGGTACCGCAAGGGCGCGATCTGCTCAACGACCGGGTTCTGGCTCATCGAGTTCACGAACTCGTTGTGGGCCAGATCGATCCGGTCGATGTCGCCGTTCTCGAACGCGGCCAGTGCCGCGTTGATCGCCTTGCGCATCGCCGCGTAGTTCGGCTTGTCCCCCAGACCGGTGACGGAGGTCAGGATGTTGCCCCCGTACCGGCGGAAGAAAGCGCGGCCCTTGCTGCCGACCGGGATGACGTCGACCTCGACACCATTCTTCTCGTATTCCCGAATCTTGTCGGCCGTGCGCTTGAGCAGGTTGACGTTCAGCCCGCCGCACAGGCCCCGATCCGTGGTCACCACGATCATCAGAACGCGTTTGACTTCACGCTCGACCATCAGCGGATGGCGGTACTCAGGATGCGCGTTGGTGATGTGACCCACTACCTCGAGAAACTTCTCGGCGTAGGGACGGGTCGCCTCCATCGCTTCCTGGGCGCGCCGCATCTTGGATGCGGCCACCATTTCCATCGCCTTGGTGATCTTGCGCGTGTTCTGGACGCTCTTGATCTTGGTGCGAATCTCTTTGCCTACGGCCATGATTTCGCCCCCCGGTTAATAGACGCCTTTGGCCTTGAAGTCCTCGACGACCTTTTTCAGCTCGGCGGCGATCTCATCGCTGTAGTTGCCCTCGTCACCGATCTTCTTCGCCAGCTCGCCGGCGTTGTCGGCGGCAAAGGCGTGCAGAGCGGCCTCGAAGTCGTTGACCTTCTCGACCGGCACGTCATCGAGGAAGCCCTCGTTGGCGGCGGTGAGCGACAGGGACATCTCGGTGACCGACAGCGGCTTGAACTGCGGCTGCTTCATCAGCTCGGTGACGCGCTTGCCGCGCTCGAGCTGCTTGCGGGTCACTTCGTCGAGATCCGAGGCGAACTGCGAGAACGCCGCCAGCTCACGGTACTGGGCCAGATCGGTACGGATACCGCCGGCCAGCTTCTTGACCGCCTTGGTCTGCGCCGAGCCACCGACACGGGATACGGAGATGCCCGGGTTGATCGCCGGGCGGATGCCGGAGTTGAACAGGTCGGTCTCGAGGAAGATCTGACCGTCGGTGATCGAGATCACGTTGGTCGGAACGAACGCGGAGACGTCGCCGCCCTGGGTCTCGATGATCGGCAGCGCGGTCAGCGAACCGGTCTTGCCCTTGACTTCGCCGTTGGTGAACTTCTCGACGTAGTCCTCGTTGACGCGGGAGGCACGCTCCAGCAGACGCGAGTGCAGGTAGAAGATGTCACCCGGGTAGGCTTCGCGGCCCGGCGGACGACGCAGCAGCAAGGAGATCTGGCGGTAGGCCCAGGCCTGCTTGGTCAGGTCGTCGTACACGATCAGCGAATCCATGCCGCGGTCGCGGAAGTACTCGCCCATGGTGCAGCCGGCGTAGGCGGCCAGGTACTGCATGGCGGCCGGGTCGGCGGCGGAAGCGGAAACGACGATGGTGTATTCCATCGCGCCGTGCTTCTCGAGCTCGCGTACCACGTTGGCCACGGTGGAGGCCTTCTGGCCCATCGCGACGTAGACGCAGTAAACGCCCTTGCCCTTCTGGTTGATGATCGTGTCGATCGCGACCGCGGTCTTACCGGTCTGGCGGTCGCCGATGATCAGCTCACGCTGGCCACGGCCGATCGGCACCATCGAGTCGATGGCCTTGATACCGGTGAGGATCGGCTGGTCGACGCTCTGACGCTCGATGACGCCCGGCGCGATCTTCTCGATCGGCGCGGTGGTCTCGGCGTTGAGCTCGCCGCGACCGTCGATCGGCTGACCGAGGGTGTTCACGACGCGGCCCAGCAGCTCCTTGCCGATCGGCACTTCCAGGATGCGCTGGGTGCACTTGACCTGGTCGCCTTCCTTGAGGTGCTCGTAATTGCCCAGAACCACGGCGCCGACCGAGTCGCGCTCCAGGTTCATGGCCACGGCAAACGCGCCGCCCGGCAGCTCGAGCATTTCGCCCAGCATGGCTTCGCTCAGGCCGTGAACTTTGATGATGCCGTCGCCCACCGAGACGATGGTGCCGACGGTTTGCGCTTCCGCGCCGGCATCGAAGTTTTCGATGCGCTCTTTAATCAGACTGCTGATTTCAGACGGGTTGATCATGGAAGATCTCCTTAGCGACTCATTTGTACGGCAAGATGCTCGAGCTCTCCGCGCATCGATCCGTCGATGACCAGGTCACCGGCGCGGATGATCGCGCCGCCGATGAGGTCCTCGTCGACGGTAGTTTCGAGCTCTACGGTGCGATCGAGTCGCTTGCCGAGCGCTGTTTTGATTTGGTTCGACTGCTCGTCGGTCAGAGGCTTGGCCGAGACGACGGAGGCCACGATGCGGCGCTCCGCTTCGGCACGCAGCTTCTCGAAGGCCGCGGCCACTTCCGGCAGCAGATCGAGGCGGTCGCGTTCGCCGAGCAGGCGCACGAGGTTGAGCGCCTTCTCGTCGACGGCGTCCTCGACCACCTTGATGAAGCCGGCGAGCCGGTCGGCACGGGAGCGTGCCTCGTCGCCCAGAAACGCCACCATGTCGGCGTTCTGCGCAACGGCAGACAGCCCGGCAAGCGCCTCGGACCAGTGCTTGGCCTGTGCCGCATCGGCACAGAGGTCGTGCACTGCCTTCGCGTACGAGATGGCGACTGTGGTGTTCTCAGACATAGGGCCTCCGCTTGTCTTAGATCCGAGCGATCAGATCTGAGATCGCGGATTCGTGGTCCTTGTCCGTCACCTCGCGCTTGAGGATGCGCTCGGCACCGGTGGCCGCCACATCGGCAACCTGGGCACGGAGCTCTTCCTTGGCGCGATTGACCTCGCGGTCGATCTCGGCGTTGGCCTGGGCGACGATGCGCTCGGCCTCGGTCTTGGCGTTGTTGCGCGCCTCTTCCAGGATCTGGTTCGAACGGGAGTTCGCCTGGGCGATGATGTCGTTCGCCTTGTCCTTGGCCTCGCGCAGCAGCTCGGTCGAGCGCTCCTGGGCCAGTTTCAGCTCGTGCTTGCCGCGCTCGGAAGCGGACAGGCCGTCAGCAATCTTCTTGCGACGCGCTTCCATCAGTGCGGAGAGCGGCGCCCACAGATATTTGTTGACCAGCCAGATCATCAGCACGAAGGCGATCAGCTGAGCAACCAGTGTGATCGAAATACTCACAATGTCCCCTCGCGTAAATACGGATTGGGTTTCCGGTCAGCAGGACGCGGCGGATCGAACCGCCGCGTCTGCCGAATCGATGTCACGAAGGACGCGATTTAGAGGGCGCCAATCGCGGAGGTCAGGGCACCGACGAACGGGTTGGCGAACAGGAACCACATCGCGAACGCGAGGATGATGAACGGGAAGGATTCCATCAGACCAGCGAAGATGAACATGTTGGTCATCAGCTGCGGACGCATCTCCGGCTGACGCGCGATGCCCTCGAGGGTCTTGGAACAGATCAGGCCCCAGCCGATGGCCGAGCCGAGGCCGGCGGCAGCGAGGATCACACCAACGCCAACAGCGGTGTAGGCATAGATGGTAGCGAGCATATCGGGGGTCATGGCTTCTTCTCCTAATCAGAAAAACAAAGGGTCAAAGGAAACTCGGGTCGGTGATCAGTGATCGTCTTGGGTATGCGCCATACCGATGTAGACGATGGTGAGCACCATGAAGATGAATGCCTGCAGCGTGATGACCAGGATGTGGAAGGCGATCCACGCCATGTCCAGCACGACCTGCAGCGGGAACCAGATGAGCAGGCTGGCACTGATGGTCGCACCCAGGGTCAGCAGGGCGATCAGCAGGAAGACCAGCTCACCGGCAAACATGTTGCCGAACAGACGCAGCGCGAGGCTGATCGGCTTGGCAAGCTCGTCGATCGCGGTCATCACGATGTTGATCGGGATGAGGAACTTGCCGAAGGGATGGAACAGGAACATCTTGATGTAGCCGCCCAGGCCCTTCACCTTGATGCTGTAGTAGACGGTCAGGATGAACACGAACAGCGCCATGGCAAGCGTGGTGTTCAGGTCGGTGGTCGGCACCACCTTGAGGTATTCGACGCCCAGACCGGAAGCGATGGCCGGCAGCAGGTCGATCGGGATCAGGTCCATGAAGTTCATGAGCCAGACCCACAGCAGGATGGTCAGGGCCAGCGGGGCGATGATCTTCGGCGCGCGGCTGCCGAACGAGTCGCGGATCTGCTCGTCGACGAACTCGAGAATCCCCTCGGCGGCATTCTGCAGGCCGTTGGGGGTCTCCGCGCGCAGGCCGCGGCCGATGCGCATGGCCACGAACACGATCAGCGCACCCAGCAGGACGCTGAAGAAGATCGTGTCGATGTTCAGCTGCCAGAAGCCTTCGCCAACGTGGAGGTTGGTCAGGTGATGCTGGATATATTCAACCGGGCCACCGCCCGCATTCTCCGTAGCCACTGTCTCTAACTCCTCAAGCTTGAAATCAATCTGTTGTCCGGTCGGTCGGACGCCCGGAATCCTGTCCGCGGGCGGCGAGGACGCCGGCGATCATGGCGACCACGAAGGCCCCGACCATGAATCGCGCGTCCAGCTTCAGCAGCCCCAGTCCGACCGCCATCAGGGCGAGCAGCGCGACAAAGCGCACCGCCGCCCCAAGATACATCGTGTTCATGCTCTGCTGCGGCGATTCCACGGCGAGCTCGGTGGCTCGAGCCATGGAGCGTCGCAGCATCCAGGCCAGCAGCATCGCCACCGCGACGCCGCCGGCAGCCGACAGCGCCGCGTGCGGCGAATGCAGCAGGGCCAGTCCGACACCCAGCGCGAGCACGGCCAGCTGGACCGTCACCACGCGCCGCCCGCGGCGGGTGATTGCCTCCGCCATGCGACTCACGGGCGCCCCGAATCCTTGTCTTGCGGCTCGTCACGACCGGTGGCCAGCAGCGCCTTCTTCGCGTTGCGCATGCCGGCGACGAAACCCAGCGCCCCGAGGATCAACATGAAGATCGGGGCCGTATCGAGCCAAGCGTCCAGCAGGTAGCCGAGCAACAGCCCGGCGATGATGCTGGAGGCAAACATGTTCCCCGCACCGACCTGCAGCAGCCCCTTGAAGCGCGCGCTCCAGTAGCCACCCTGACCTTTCTGGCCAGCATCGGCGGGCGTCTTGTCGCGATCGTTCATGTTCGGGGCCCAAAAATTGGCGGTCAGTGTAGCGATTCGCTCATCGATCGACAAGCAAGGATGCCTTGGCAGGCTACGGAATCGGCGCGACGGGCCAGCAACGAGTTCGGCCGGCGCGCGTCGGGCAACGCTGCGCCATCGTCAGCGTCGCGTCAGCCCCCACGCTGGCCTCGGGTCAATCGACCTCGGGGCGCCCGCCCTCGTTGCGGCCGACCAGGCGCTCGATCAGGCCGTCGAGCTGATCGAGGCTGTCGAAACCGAGCACCACGCGCCCCTTGCCGCGGCGATTGGCCTGGATGGTGACGGCCGTGCCGAGCGCCTCGCCCAGCCGCCGCTCCAGCGCACGGGTATCCGGGTCGTCATCGGCCTCGGCGGCAGGCGCCGCTGACTTGAGGTAGCGACTGACCATGGACTCGACCTGGCGCACGGTCAGCGTGCGGGCCACCACCTTCTCGGCGATGCCGGCCTGCTCCTTCTTCGGCAAGGCGGCCAGGCTGCGAGCGTGGCCGGCCTCGATCCGACGCTCGCGCAGGAGCTTCTGCACCGGCGAGGCCAGGTCGAGCAGGCGCAATGCATTGCTCACCGCCGGGCGGGATACGCCCAGCACGTCGGCCACCTGCTGGTGGGTGAGCTCGAATTCCTTGACCAGCCGCTGCATGGCCTGGGCCTGCTCGATGGCATCGAGATCCTCGCGCTGCAGGTTCTCGATCAGGGCCATGGCGGCGGCCTGGTTGTCGTCGATCTCGCGCACGACTGCCGGGATGTGGTCGAGACCCGCCTTCTGCGCGGCCCGCCAGCGGCGCTCCCCGGCGATCAGTTCGTACTCGCCTGAGCGGCGGCGCACCACCACCGGCTGGATCACCCCCTGGGCACGGATCGAGTCGGCCAGCTCGGTCAGGGCGGCCTCGTCGAAGCGGGTGCGCGGCTGGAACGGGTTGGGACGGATAAGGTCGACCGCCAGCTCGCGCAGTTGCGCGCCGGCCTGCTCGGCGGGCCGTTCCGCGGTACCCAGCAGGGCATCCAGACCGCGCCCCAATCCCTTGCGTTTCGTGCTCATGGAAAGGCCTCTGTGTGTCCCGTTCGTCAGTCGCGCCCCGCCGCCCCGCCGCGGCCCTGGCGCAGGGCGGCCGGCTTGCCCAGCTTGCCGCGCTTGCGCGCCCGCTTGACCAGTTCGCGGGCCACGTCGGCATGCGCCTCGGCACCGCTGGAGCTCTTGTCGTAGAACATGGCCGGCAGGCCGTGGCTGGGCGCCTCGGCCAGGCGCACGTTGCGCGGCACCAGCGCGTCGAAGACCCGGTCGCCGAAGTGCTGGCGCAACTGTCCGCTCACGTCCTGGGCGAGTCGGTTGCGCGCATCATACAGGGTGCGCAGCACCCCGGCGATGCCGAGGTCCGGGTTGAGCGCGACCCGCACCTGCTCGATCGTATCCAGCAACGCGGACAGCCCCTCGAGCGCGAAGTATTCGCACTGCACCGGGATCAGCACGTCGTCGGCCGCGGCCAGGCTGTTGATGGTGAGGGTGTTCAATGCCGGCGGGCAGTCGATCAGGACGAAGTCGTAGTCCTCGACCAGCGGGGCCAGCGCCTGGCGCAGCTTGGTCTCGCGACCGATGCGCGTGACCAGCTGGAACTCGGCGCCGGCGAGATCGATGGTGGCGGGCAGCAGGTCGAACCCGCCGGGGTCGGTGGGCAGCAGCGCCTCGGTCACGCCGATCTCCTCGAGCAACACCTGGCCGACGTGACGCTCGACCGAGTGCTTGTCGTAGCCGGCACTGACGGTGGCGTTGCCCTGCGGGTCCATGTCGACCAGGAGCACGCGGCGGCCGAAGGCCTGCAACGCGGCGGCGAGGTTCACCGCGGTGGTGGTCTTGCCGACGCCACCCTTCTGATTGGTGATCGCGATCACCCAGCTCATGCGGTGCCCGCCCGTTCCACGACCAGCAGGTGGCGTTCGGCATCCAGATCGGGGATATCCAGCACGTGCCGGCCAGTGACGACGAACCCGTCGGGCAGGGCATCGAGCTCCTGCGGATCGAGCCGCCCCTTCATGGCGTACAACCGGCCGCCGTCGGCGAGCAGCGGGGCGCCGAGCCGAACGAAGTCGGCCAGGGCGGCAAAGGCGCGCGAGATGATGCAGTCGAACCGATCGCTTGGTTCGAGCTCTTCGACGCGCTCGCGTCGCACGGCGACGTTGTCCAGCCCCAACTCGCGCCGGGCGGCCATCGCGAAACGCGTCATCTTGAGATTGGAGTCGACCAAGGTGACCTCACTGTCGGGGCGACAAACCGCCAAGATCATACCCGGTATGCCGGGACCACTGCCAATATCGAGCAGACGCGGGCAGGCGGGCAGGTGCGGCAGCACGGCGAGCGAATCGAGCAGGTGGCGGGTGACCATCGCCGCCGGGTCGCGCACGGCGGTGAGATTGTAGGGCCGGTTCCAGCGGGCCAGCAGGGCGAGGTAGTCGATCAGTCGGGGGGCGACTTGCGGATCGAGCTCGAGACCGAGGCGCTCGACGCCGTCGGCCAGCTGCCGTTCGAGTCGTTGTCGTTGCTCGTCGGATAGCGCCGCCGACATGCGATCAGGCCGAACGGGCCAGCTGGCCGCGGCGCTTGAGATGCACCAGCAGCAGGGAGACGGCCGCCGGGGTCACGCCGGGGATGCGCGCGGCCTGACCGACCGTGGCCGGGCGCTGCTGGCCCAGCTTGTCGCGCACCTCGTTGGACAGCCCCGGGATCTCGGCGTAGTCGATATCCGCCGGGATCGACTGCTCTTCCTGCTTGACCGAGCGGGCGACCTCGTCGCGCTGCCGGTCGATGTAGCCGGCGTACTTGGCCTCGATCTCGAGCTGCTCGATCACCGCCGGGGCCGGCATGGCCTCGGGCGCCAACTCGTCGACCGCGGCGATCTTGGCGTAATCCAGCTCGGGGCGACGCAGCAGGTCCAGCGCGGTGACGTTGCGCGTGATCGACCCGTCGAGCTTGTCGGCCGCCGGGTGGCCCGGGTGGACCCAGATGTCCTTCAGTCGCCCACGCTCGGTCTCGATCGCCTCCATCTTCTCGTTGAAGGCCCGCCAGCGACGCTCGTCGACCAGGCCGAGTTCGCGACCGATTCCAGTCAGGCGCTGGTCGGCGTTGTCCTCGCGCAGCATCAGGCGGTATTCCGCCCGGCTGGTGAACATGCGATACGGCTCGAGCGTGCCCTGGGTAGTGAGATCGTCCACCAGCACGCCGAGATACGCCTGGTCGCGGCGCAGGGTGAGCGCATCGCGGTCGAGCACGCGCGCCGCGGCGTTCGCACCGGCCATCAGGCCCTGCGCGGCGGCCTCCTCGTAGCCGGTGGTGCCGTTGATCTGGCCGGCGAAGAACAGGCCCTCTATCGCGCGGGTCTCGAGCGTCGGCCTGAGACCGCGCGGATCGAAGAAGTCGTACTCGATCGCGTAGCCCGGGCGCGTGATGTGCGCGTTCTCGAAGCCGCGGATCGAGCGCACCAGCTCGAGCTGCACGTCGAACGGCAGGCTGGTGGAGATGCCGTTGGGGTAGACCTCGTGGGTGTCCAGCCCCTCGGGCTCGACGAAGATCTGGTGCGAGGCCTTGTCGGCGAAACGGTGGATCTTGTCCTCGATCGACGGACAGTAGCGTGGGCCGATGCCCTCGATATTGCCGGTGAACATCGGCGAGCGATCCAGCCCGCCGCGGATGATCTCGTGGGTGCGCTCGTTGGTGTGCGTGATGAAGCACTCGACCTGGCGCGGATGCTCCTCGGGCGAGCCGAGGAAGGAGAACACCGGCGTGGGCGTGTCGCCCGGCTGGGCCTGCATCACGGAGAAATCCAGGCTGCGGCAGTCGAGACGCGGCGGGGTGCCGGTCTTCAGGCGCGCGACCCCGAGGTCGAGCGAGCGCAGCGTGTCGGCGAGCTTCTTGGCCGGCGGGTCACCGGCGCGGCCGCCCTCGGAGCGCTCCAGCCCGACGTGGATCTGCCCGGCCAGGAAGGTGCCGGCGGTCAGCACCACCGACTCCCCGAAAAACTCGATGCCGCCCGAGGTGCGCACGCCCACGACCCGCTCGCCGTCGAGGATCAGATCGTCGACGGCCTGCTGGAACAGGGTCAGGTGCGGCTGGTTTTCCAGCATGTGGCGCACGGCGGCCTTGTAGCGCACGCGATCGGCCTGGGCGCGGGTGGCACGCACCGCCGGGCCCTTGCGGGCATTGAGGATGCGGAACTGGATGCCGCCGAGATCGGCGGCATGCGCCATCGCGCCGCCCAGCGCGTCGATCTCCTTGACCAGGTGACCCTTGCCGATCCCGCCGATCGCGGGGTTGCAGCTCATCTGGCCGAGGGTCTCGATGTTGTGGGTGACCAGCAGGGTCTCCACGCCCATGCGCGCGGACGCCAGGGCCGCCTCGGTGCCAGCATGACCACCGCCGATGACGATCACGGGGAATCGATCTGGATAACGCATGGGAACCTCCTGCCGCCAATGCGGCTAATACCCCCCGGGCATGAAAAGTATGGCAACGAGCGCCGGGGATAGCTGCGCACCCCCGTCGGGGGCGCGGCAGTATAACGGAAACCGCTTTCAGATCCAGCAGTTATCGCCGGAAATCACGCCGCGCCGACCACCGCCGGATCGCCGCGTTCGAAGGCGCGGCGCAGCCGACTCACGCCGCCACGAAACGCATGCGCCTCGTAGCCGGCGCGCTGCATGCGCTCGGCGAGCATCGGTGCGTTGGCGCCGCGCAGGCAGTAGAGCAGGTAACGACGATCGGTCGGCAACGACTCGAACCGGCGCGCCAGCACGTCGGGTGGGTAGTTGACCGCGCCGGGCAGGTGCCAGTCGCGAAACCGCCGTGGCGGCTGGCAGTCGATGATCGTCGCGTCGGCGGGAATCGCGTCGGCCAGCACATCCGGCTCGGCGAGATCCTCGTCCGTCAACGCGGCGAGGTCGATCTCGCGGGCCTCGGCGACCGCCCGGTCGAGCAGGGCGTGGTCGAGTTGCGCCTCCTCGCGGTCGATCCGCCCCCGCCGAGACGAGACCAGCGGCTTGCTGTTCGACAGGGCGCAGAATTCCGGCACGCCCTCGGAGAGCGCATAGGTACCGATCCGCCGGGCCAGCCTCATGATCTCGGTCTTGTCGAAACCGATCAGCGGGCGCAACACCGGCAACCCGCTGGCCGGATCGATGCTGTTGAGATTGGACAGGGTCTGCGAGGAGACCTGCGAGAGCGCCTCGCCGGTGACCAGCGCCTGCGCACCGATGCGTCGGGCCACGCCCTCGCCGGCCCGATACATCAGCCGCTTCAACACCACCTGCCAGACCTCGCCGGCCAATCGCTCGCGCAGGTCGGCGACCACCGGCAGGAAGTCGACCACGAACAGCCGCGGCCGGTCACCCACGGCCCAGTCGCGCGCCAGGCGGTGGGCGATGCGCGTCACCATGTTCTCGTGGGTCGCCCCTCCGAGGTTGCAGAACACGTAGTCGTTGCCCACCCCGCGGCGCATCGTGTACCAGGCGGCCACCGGTGAATCGAAGCCGCCGGACATCAGGGTCACCGCCCGATCCTGCACCCCCAGCGGCACGCCGCCCGGGCCGGGACGGCGCTCGGTGAACAGCCAGGCGCCGTCCTCGACCAGATCGATCTCCACCCGCACCTCGGGCGCGTCGAGATCGACCGTGCCGAAGGGATTGAGGGCGGCGCCGACCTGGCATTCGACCTCGCGGGTCGATAGGCGTGGACCGCCGTGGCGCTTGCAGCGCACCGCGTAACGCCGGCCGTGCACCCTGTCGGCGAAGCGGTCACGGGCGGCCTGGATCAGGGCCTCGAGCGTCGGCTCCACCACGGCCTCGACCGGCGAATACGAAGCCACGCCGAAGACGCGCTCCAGCCGCCCGGCGACCGCGTCGAGCTCGGCGGTCAGCAACAGCAGTCGCCCCTGGTCGACACGCAACTCGTGGGGGACCCCGTCGAGCGCCGCACGCAGGTTGTTCATCAGGGTATTGCGAAAACGCCGGCGCGTCGGCCACGACTTCAGCTGCATTTCCGGGGCGGGCCGGATGATGAGGCGTTCGGACCAGTCGGTTTCGGACATGACGGGCATTACGTGCAAAGGGAATGAAAACGATGCCGGCCCCGCCTGGCGGGCGGGGCAGGTCGATTGGACAGGGCAGGGACGGCGACGTGCCGCGGGCTCAGACCTCGCCGAGCGCCTCCTGCATGAACGGCGGCGTTGCCAACAGGCCGCGATGCAGGGCCGTGCTGTAGTAGCGCGTGACGACCTCGTCGGCCAGCGGGCGCAGCTCGTCGAGTGGGCCGGCCTTGCGCGCCAGCGTGCCGGTGATCGAGCCACCCGGGTAGACCGGCTGCGGGAACAGCAGCGAGCGACGCTCGGCAAAACCGGCCGCCTTCATCGCGCGGTGATAATCGAGCATCAGCGGCAGGTGGTAGAACGGCGATTCGCTCT
Source organism: Guyparkeria hydrothermalis (assembly GCF_023555375.1). Classification (GTDB taxonomy): domain Bacteria; phylum Pseudomonadota; class Gammaproteobacteria; order Halothiobacillales; family Halothiobacillaceae; genus Guyparkeria; species Guyparkeria hydrothermalis. The sequence continues at coordinate 45,757 of NZ_JAJSEE010000002.1, read as the reverse complement.
GACCGACCATGATGCCGTCCTCGCGCAGCACGCGGTGGCAGTCGGCGAGGAAGTCCGGACCGAACAGGCCGGTGCCCGGGCCGATGGGGTCGGTGGAATCGACGATGGTCACGTCGACACTCGCGCTCGGGGCGTTCTTCATCCACGCCACGCCGTCCTCGAACCGGAGCGAGACGCGCGGGTCGTCGTTGTGGGCAGTGAGCTCCGGGAAGAAGCGTTCGGCCGCACGGGTGACCGCCTCGTCGATGTCGATCTGCACCACCGACTCGACCTCCCGGTGCTTGAGCACCTCGGTAAGCGTGCCGCAGTCGCCGCCGCCGATGATCACCACGTTGCGCGGGGCCGGGTGGGTCTGCAGCGCGGGGTGGGCCATCATCTCGTGGTAGAGATAGTTCTCCAGCGAGGAGAGCATCATCACCCCGTCGAGCAGCATCAGGTTGCCCCAGCGCTCGGTACGCCAGACCTCGAGGTGCTGGTAGGGCGTCTGCTCGTCGAGCAGCTTCTCCGTGGCACGGATGCCGAAGCGCGCGCCCATTTCCTCGACCGTCTCGTAGACCCACTCGCCGTGCTTGCCGGACATGACCTCCCTCCCGTGATTCGCCTCGCCCCGACCCGATTCGGGGCGTCAGGCATGAGGCAAATGTGACAGAATACCAGCCGCGAGCCCCCTCGTGACGGATGACATCCGGCCTATATCCCGCCGGAAAGGTTTCACGCCGGGCCGCCATCTCGAATAACGACACACAACCAACACGGAACCTATCCCACCCATGAAAACCTGGCAGGACTCTCGACTTACCGCCTTTATCGTCACCCTCGGACTCGCCGTCATCGGCGCGCTGGCCATCGGCCAGATCTACGACCACCTCGACCAGCGGCTGCTGCAGTTTCTCGCCTCCGCCGCCGTCATCCTGATCATTTCCCTGCTGGCCGGTTGGCTCACCGCCCGCCCCGCCAAGCCCGGCCTGCGACCCAAGGAGGTCGCGGTGGAACACGAGCCCGTGCGCGAGACCGGCAAGGTCAAGTGGTTCAACGTCGACAAGGGCTTCGGCTTCATCATCCGTGACAACGGCGAGGACCTGTTCGTTCACTTCCGCGCCATCAACGATGGCGGCGCCTCGCGCCTCAACGAGGGGCAGAAGGTCGAGTACCAGATCGGCCAGGGGCGCAAGGGCCCGCAGGCCGAAGAGGTCGTCATTCTCGACTGAGCGGCTCGCAGCAGGCCGGCAGGGTTTCCCGGATCGACCGGGCCAGCACCTCGATCGCCTGCGGACGGGAAAAACGCCGGCGGCTGGCCAAGGCGATGTCGCGCGTCGGCGTGTCGCTGGCGAACGGCAGGTAGCGCACCAGCGCCTGCGTGCCCTCGTCCTGCGCCCAGGTCGAGGCGCAGGGCAGCACCGTGATCCCGGCCCCGCTGGCGACCATCATCCGCATCGTCTCCAGCGACCCGCCCTCCAGCGTGCGCTGCAGGCGCCCGAAGGCCCGCCCGTCGTTGCAGCGCGGGCAGACCCCCAGCACCTGGTCACGGAAGCAGTGCCCCTGGCCGAGCAGCAACAGGTCGTGCTCGGCGAGCTGGTTGGGCTCGATCGCCTCCTGGTCGGCCAGGGGGTGACCGACCGGCACCGCCACGGTGAATGGCTCGCGGTAGACCGGCTCGACCGTGACGCCCGGCGCCTCGAACGGCAGGGACAGCACCACCACGTCGATCTCGCCGTGCTCGAGCTGCTCGGCGAGATCGGCGGTCAGCCCCTCGGTGATCTCGATCGGCATGCGTGGCGCCAGTTCGTGCAACCGGCCGATCAGTCGCGGCAGCAGGTAGGGCCCGACCGTGTGGATCAGCCCCACGCGCAGCGGGGCGGCCAGCGGATCGCGGCGGGTATGCGCCAGATCCTCCAGGCGCTCCATCTCGTCGAGCACCCGCTCGGCCTGCTCGATGATCGCGCGGCCCTCGGTGGTGACCTGCACCTCGGAGCGGCTGGCGCGTTCGAAGATCTGCACGCCGAGCGCGGACTCCAGGCGCTTGACCCCGACGCTCAGGGTGGGCTGGCTGACGAAACAGCGCGCGGCGGCGCGCCCGAAATGCCGCTCGCGGGCAACGGCGACCACGTAGCGGAGCTCGGTCAAAGAAGCCATTGGGGGCAGGTTCCTTTTGCGTGATCGAGAAGGCCGGGCCATACTCCGGGTGTTCGGCACGCCCGACCCTGTCGGGCAGCAGAATAGCACCACGAGGTGCGGTCGCTTGAAAAGCGGCGTCAAGGGATGAACAATTGCCCGACAGGCATTAACAGTCACTGATATTTAGGAGTCATGCCGTGAGCGACAACATCGTCTACGTATCCGACGCGGATTTCGAAGCCCAGGTCATCAACAGCGACACGCCCGTCCTGGTCGACTTCTGGGCCGAGTGGTGCGGCCCCTGCAAGATGATCACGCCGATCCTCGACGAGGTGGCCGACGAATACGCCGGCAAGCTCAAGATCGCCAAGGTCAACATCGACGAGAACCCGGAAACCCCGCGCCAGAACGGCATCCGCGGCATTCCGACCCTGATGCTGTTCAAGGGCGGCAAGGTCGAGGGCACCAAGGTCGGCGCCGTCTCCAAGTCGCAACTGACCGACTTCATCGACTCGGCCCTGTAACCCCGGCGCGACACGAACCGACACCACATCCCGCCAAACCACCCCGACCCGTTTGGCAAGTGGTGGGTTCTGTGCCAGAATCCCAGCCAGTCAAGGGATCGCCGAACGCCACCCGTCCCGCTGCACCGGCCCCGAGGTCGCCCCGACCCGTCGGCCGCAAGCCACCCGGACGCGCTCCGCGACTCCCTCAGACGACACACCCCTTCTGTCGTCCGGCCACACCTCGGTGGCCTTCCGATCTCAGCATTTGATTTCGCCCTTCGACATCCCGTTGATTTTCCATCTGTGGCCCGCCGCGGTCCCCACGACGAATCCATCCGAATGAATCTAACCGAACTCAAGAGCAAGCCCGTTCCGGAACTCATGGAGCTGGCCCAGTCGATGGGACTGGACAACATCGCCCGGACACGCAAGCAGGACGTGATCTTCGCCCTGCTCAAGGCGCACGCCAAGACGGGCGAATCGATCCACGGCGACGGCGTACTGGAGATCCTCTCGGACGGGTTCGGTTTTCTGCGCAGCGCCGACGGCTCCTACCTCGCCGGCCCGGCCGACATCTACGTCTCGCCCTCGCAGATACGGCGCTTCAACCTGCAGACCGGCGACACCATCAGCGGCACGATCCGCCCGCCGAAGGACAACGAGCGCTACTTCGCGCTCCTGAAGATCGAGAAGATCAACCTCGAGAAGCCCGAGGCCTCCAAGACCAAGATCCTGTTCGGTGACCTCACCCCGCTGCATGCCGAGAAGCGCATGCGCATGGAGCGCGGCAACGGCTCGACCGAGGACCTGACCGCCCGGATCATCGACATCGTCGCGCCGATCGGCAAGGGCCAGCGCGGCCTGATCGTCGCCCCGCCGAAGGCGGGCAAGACGATGCTCTTGCAGAACATCGCCCAGAGCATCACCCACAACCACCCCGAGTGCGACCTGATCGTGCTGCTGATCGACGAGCGCCCGGAAGAGGTCACCGAGATGCAGCGCACCGTGCGCGGCGAGGTGGTCGCCTCGACCTTCGACGAACCGGCCCCGCGCCACGTGCAGGTCGCCGAGATGGTGATCGAGAAGGCCAAGCGCCTGGTCGAGCACAAGCGCGACGTGGTGATCCTGCTCGACTCGATCACCCGCCTGGCGCGCGCCTACAACACCGTGGTGCCGTCCTCGGGCAAGGTCCTGACCGGTGGTGTCGATGCCAACGCCCTGCACCGGCCGAAGCGCTTCTTCGGTGCGGCGCGCAACGTCGAGGAAGGCGGCAGCCTGACCATCCTCGCCACCGCGCTGGTCGACACCGGATCGAAGATGGACGAGGTGATCTACGAGGAATTCAAGGGCACCGGCAACATGGAGCTCCACCTCGATCGGCGCATCGCGGAAAAGCGCGTCTACCCGGCGATCAACATCAACCGCTCCGGCACCCGCCGAGAGGAGCTGCTCACGGATACCGAGGAGCTGCAGAAGATGTGGATCTTGCGCAAGTTCCTCCACCCGATGGGCGAGCTCGAGGCGGTGGAGTTCCTGCTCGACAAGCTCCAGCAGACCAAGACCAACAACGAGTTCTACGACTCGATGCGTCGCGGCTAACAGACCCATCGCTCGAAACGAGAAACCCCGGCTCAGGCCGGGGTTTTTTATGGCGCGCCTCATGGCTGACCGCCTAAGATGAGGTGGATCCCGCGTCACGATGAACATGGCATGAACCCGTCCCACCACCGCCTGGCCACCGACTCGCTCATGGCACTCGCCGGACTGGCACTGCTCGCGCTACCGACACTCTCAAGCGCGGCCTCGAACCATCCCGATCCCCGCCAAAGCCTCGGCTTTACCTCCGAAGAGCAGGCGATCTTCCTCGAAGACATGCGCCAGATGCTCGGCAGCGTCCAGCAGATCCTGCGGGGCATCGCCGATGACGACCGCGAGATGATCATCGCTGCGGCCCAGCGCTCCGGCAATCGCATGGCGCGCAACACCCCGGAGTCGATCCGCGCCAAGACGCCGTCCGAATTCCGGGCCATCGGCGGACCGATGCACATGGCCTTCGAGGAAATCGCGGTGCGTGCCGAGGTCGACCCGCTCGAGGACATCACGGCAATGACCGCCGAGGCCATGAACCAGTGCATGGCCTGCCACGCGCAGTTCCGTGTGGACTAGCGCCCAGTTAGCGCCTAGTTTCCTCTCAAGGCCTTGAGGTCATCGAGCACGTCCTTCACGTGTTCGTCGGGGTCCACCTTGCGGTAGATCGTCGCGATATTGCCCTCGGGATCGATGATGAAGGTCTGGCGCTTGGCGAACTTCACCACCATGAAGTCGCTCAGCGCGCCGTACCGCTCGACCACCTCGCCGTCCGGGTCGGCGAGCAATGGGAAGGGCAACTCGTACTCGCGGGCGAAATCGGCGTGGCTCGCGACGCTGTCCATGCTCACGCCCAGCACGGCCGCGTCCTGCGCGATCAGGCGGTTGATATTGTCGCGAAAGCTGCAGGCCTCGGTGGTGCAGCCGGGCGTGTCGTCCTTGGGATAGAAGTACAGCACCAGCCACTGGCCACGGTAATCCTCGAGGCGGCGGGTCTCGCCATCCTGGTCGGGCAGGGCGAAGACCGGGGCGGGATCGCCCACGGCGAGATCCGCGGCCTGCGCGGTGCCGGCGATAACGAGGGTGGCGAGCAGGGAAAGGAAACGACGCATGGGGAAGTCACCGTGACAGGTTGGTCGGTCACGGAGTAAAGCAGCTTTTGCGCCGTTCACCAGTCGGTCGGATGCCGCCAACGGCAACCGGCTCCGCCGTGATCAGCCTCGGCCGATCGCCCGCCAGCCGATATCGCGACGGCAGAAGCCGCCCTCGAAGTGCACCTGGTCGACCCCGGCGTAGGCGGCCTGCTGCGCCGCCTCGACCGTTTCGCCCAGCGCGGTGATGCAGAGCACCCGCCCGCCGTTGGTGACGATCTGGCCGTCCGTTTCCGCCGTGCCGGCGTGGAAGGCCTTCACGCCGTCGGGCAACGCATCGAGACCGGTGATCACGTCCCCCTTCGACGAACTCTCCGGGTAGCCAGCCGAGGCCAGCACCACGCCCACGGCCGCCCTGTCGGTCCACTCGGCGGTGGCCTGGTCGAGCGTGCCGTTGACGCCGGCCTCGACCAGGTCGACGAGGTCGCTGTCCAGGCGCATCAGCACCGGCTGGGTCTCCGGGTCGCCGAAGCGGCAGTTGAACTCGAGCACCTGCGGCTCGCCATCCGCGCCGATCATCAGCCCGGCGTAGAGAAAGCCGGTGTAGGGCAGGCCGTCGAGGGCCATGCCCTTCACCGTCGGCTCGATCACCTGCGCCATCACCTGCTCGATCATCGCGTCATCGAGCACTGGCGCAGGCGAGTAGGCGCCCATGCCGCCGGTGTTGGGGCCTTTATCGCCCTCGTCGCGGGCCTTGTGGTCCTGGCTGGAGGCCATCGGCAGGACGTGTTCGCCATCGACCATGACGATGAAGCTCGCCTCCTCGCCCGCAAGGAAGGACTCGACCACCACGCGCGCGCCGGCCGCACCGAACTGACCGGCGAAGATGTCGCGGATGGCGGCCTCGGCCTCGTCGGTACTCTGGGCGACGATCACGCCCTTGCCGGCGGCCAGCCCGTCGGCCTTCACCACCACCGGGGCGCCATGCTCGTGAACGAAGTCGATCGCCGGCGCGGCGGTGTCGAACACCCGGTACTTGGCGGTGGGGATGGCGTGGCGCTCCATGAAGTCCTTGGCGAAGGCCTTGGAACCCTCAAGCTGGGCCGCCTTCTGGGTCGGGCCGAAGATCGCCAGCCCGGCGTCACGGAAGGTGTCGACCACGCCCTCCACCAGCGGCGCCTCGGGACCCACCACGGTCAGATCGATGGCGTTATCGGCCGCGAAGGCGACCAGTTCGGCGACGTTCGCCGCGGAAATCGGCACGTTGCGGCACTTGGCTTCGGCGGCCGTGCCGGGATTGCCGGGCGCGACAAAGACCGTCTCCACCCGCGACGACTGGGCGATCTTCCACGCCAGGGCGTGCTCGCGGCCGCCACCACCGATTACCAGTACCTTCATGCCTTTTCCTCCACGCCGTCACCAGGCAAGTCTGCTGGGGAAACTCTACACGAATGCCATGCCACTCTGGCCTGGCGAGTCGTTCGTGATCAAGGCGCGATGTCGCCGGCGTGCCGGCGGCCACGTCAAGACATCGCAACGCGGAGCACGGGCGACTCGCCAAAACGCGCAGAGCGGTATGGCAGTCGTGCAGAGTTTCCCTAAAGTTCGCGCGCCCGCGCCACGGGAGGTGGAGTCACGGGCGGACGAACGGGATGTGGCTCGCATTCTACATCAGCCCACGGACCCTCCGCCCGCTGGTCCTGCACGGCGAATCGCCGGGCTGGCCTACAATGCCCGGATGCCATCGATCATGCTGTTCGAACCCGAGATCCCGCCCAACACCGGCAACCTGATCCGGCTGTGCGCCAATACCGGCTCGGCGCTGCACCTGATCGAGCCGCTCGGCTTCTCCCTGTCGGAAAAGGCCGTGCGCCGGGCCGGGCTGGACTACCACGCCCTGACCCACGTCCATCGACACGCCAATCTCGAGCAGGCGCGGACGGCGGTTGCCGGGCGGATGCTGGCCTTCTCCACACGCGGCACCACGCGCTACGACCGGATCGAATACCGGCCCGATGACGTGTTGCTGTTTGGCCCCGAGACCCGCGGTCTGCCCGACGAGGTACTGGAGTCCCTGCCCGCATCGCAACGGCTCTACCTGCCGATGGTGCCGGGCTCGCGCAGCCTCAACCTGGCCAACGCCGCCGCCGTGGCCTTCTTCGAGGCCTGGCGTCAACTGAACTTCGAGGGGGCGCAATGATCGACGAGTGGCGCATGCGGCCCATCGGGCTTATCGAGAGCCCCTATCGGGAGGGCTTCGGCATCCCGCGCCAGTCGGGCATCGTGCCGGCGGCCACCGGCATCCTGGTGCCGACCGCCGAATGGCGGGACCCGACCGCGTGGCAAGGCATCGAGGCGTTCTCGCACCTGTGGCTGGTCTGGGTGTTCCACGCCAAGCGCCGCATGCAGGCGGGAGACCGCAAGGCGGTCCGCCCGCCGCGGCTGGGGGGCAACGAACGGGTGGGGGTGTTCGCCAGTCGCGCCCCGATCCGACCGAATCCGATCGGGCTGTCGGTGGTGCGACTGATCGACGTGCAACGCGACGAGGACGGGGTGCGGCTGCACCTGGGTGGACTGGACCTGCTCGACGGCACGCCGATCCTCGACGTCAAGCCGCACGTGCCCTACGCCGACTGCCCGGCCGACAGCCGGGGGGGCTGGGCCAGCGAGCCACCGGCGCGGCTGGCCGTGGTCTGGGGGGCGGCCGAGCCGTGGCTGGAGCGATTGTCCTCCGAACGGGTCGCGCTGATCGAACAGACCCTGGCACAGGACCCGCGCCCGGCCTTCCACGACGACCCGGAGCGGGTCTACGGTATGCGCATCGAGGAGATCGACGTGCGCTTCGTGGTGCGCGAGCATCGCGCGGAGATCCGGGAGATCGTGACCGCCGCCGACTGACGGCCGGGACAGGCGCGCCTCAGTCTTCGGGGCGCGGATCGCGCGACAGCAGCTCGGCGACGGCCTCCCGGGCGGGCAAGCCTTCGTAAAGCACGCGATAGACCGCCTCGGTAATCGGCATCTCCTGACCGTGCGCCTGCGCGAGGCGGTGGCCCTCACGCGCGGCGCTGATGCCCTCGACGGCCTGGCCGATGCCGGCCACCGCCGCCTCGACCGACTCGCCCTTCGCCAGCCGCAGGCCGAACTGGCGGTTGCGCGAGTGATCGTCGGTGCAGGTCAGCACCAGATCGCCCAGCCCCGCCAGTCCGGTGAAGGTCTCCATCCGCGCGCCCATCGCCTCGCCCAGGCGCATGATCTCCGCCAGCCCCCGCGTGATCAGCGCCGCGCGCGTGTTGGCGCCAAAACCGAACCCGTCGGAGACGCCGGCCGCGATCGCCAGCACGTTCTTGAGACCACCGGCGAGCTCGATGCCCACCACGTCGCTACTGGGGTAGCAGCGGATATGGTCGTTGCGCAGGGCATCGGCGACCGTCTCGGCGACGGCCCGGTCGCGGCTGCCGACGGCCAGCGCCGCCGGCCGACCGTGAGCCACCTCGATGGCGAAGGTCGGCCCGGAGACCACCGCGAACGAGACGTCGCCCAGCGCGCCGGCCACCAGCTCGTCGATACGCCGCCCCGTGCCGGGCTCGAAGCCCTTGGAGGCGGTGACGTAGATGGCCGAACGCGGGAGTGTCGCGGCGTGCTCGGCGAGGAACTCGCCCAGAATCTTGGTCGGCAGCACCAGCCAGACCTGGTCGGCGTCCTCCACGGCCCAGGCCAGGTCCGAACCCGCCCGCAATGTCTCGGGCAAGGCGATTCCCGGCAGGTAGCGCGCGTTCTGGTGGTCGCGATCGATCGCCTGCGCCTGCTCGGCATCACGCGCCCACAGGCGGACCTGGGCCCCGTTGGTCGCCAGCAGGGAGGCCAGCGCGGTGCCCCAGGAGCCGGCACCGAGCACCGCGATCCGTGTGCGTGCCGCGTCACTCATCGCGAACGATCAGTTCGGACGGGCGTCGGCTGCGCCTTCGGCCTGCGCCGCGCGCTGCTGCTCGTGCTGGGCGTACAGGGCGTCGAAGTTGATCGGCTGGAGCACCATCTGCGGGAAGCCGCCCTTCATCACCAGGTCACCGACCGTCTCGCGGATGTAGGGGAAGAGCAGCGTCGGGCAGTAGGCACCCAGCAGCTGGCGACGCGTGGCGTCGTCGAAGCCCTTGATGGTGAACACCCCGCCGTACTGCACCTCGGCGAGGTAGATGGTCTTTTCCTCGACGGTGGCCGTGACGGTGATGGTCAGCTCGGTCTCGAAGGCGGCATCGCTCAGGCGCGTGGCGTTGTTGCCTACCTGGACGCTGACCTCGGGCTTCCAGTCGTCGCGGGTGAAGATGTCCGGCGCCTGCGGCGACTCGAAGGACAGGTCCTTCAGGTAGATCTTCTGCACGAAGAACTGCTGGTCGTTGCCTTCCGTTGCCTGGCCATTGCCGGCGGCGGTGTTTTCGCCCTCTGCCATGTCGTATTTCCTGGTCGTCGGTGGATTCGTCGGGAGTCAGCGGATGCCGTGCCCGGCCAGCCACTGCGTCAGTTGCGCGGCCGGCAGGGCACCGGAAAGGCGGTCGATCTCGCGGCCGCCGGAGAAAAGGATCATCGTCGGGATGCTGCGGATGCCGAAGCGCGCCGAGACGGCCGGCGCACGCTCGGTCTCGAGCTTGGCGACCACCAGCCGGCCACGGAAGTCGCGTGCCAGCTGGTCGAAGGTCGGGGCCATCATCTTGCACGGCCCGCACCACTCGGCCCAGAAGTCGACCAGCACCGGCAGCTCGCTGCGGCTGACCTGGCGCTCGAAGCGGGAGTCGTCCAGCACCACGGGCTGGCCGGGAAACAGGGTCTCGCCGCAGCGGCCGCAGTTGCCGCTGCCAAGCCGTTCGACGGGCAGGCGGTTGATTGCCCCGCAGGCCGGGCAGACCACGTGTCTGGAATCACTCATCGCGGCGCGTCCTCTCGCTCGATGCCGACCGTCATGATAGCGCGACCGGGGCGCCGTGGTGCCAGTACGTGGCGCGGCGTCGCGTCAGGCACCCTCGACCGGCGGCTCGCCCGCCGCACGGCGGGCCTCGGCCTCCACCAGCGGCATCAGTCGATCGTTCCGGTCCAGGGCCGCCAGTTCGTCGTAACCGCCCACGTGCGTCTCGCCGATGAAGATCTGCGGGACGGTCAGGCGCTTGGCGCGCTGGATCATCTCGTCCCGTTTCGCCGAGGACAGCTGCACGTTGATCGACTCGAAGGCGAGCCCGCGCTTTTTCAGCAGCCGCTTGGCGAAATGGCAGAAGGGGCAGAGCGGGCTCTGGTAGACGACGATCGCCGGCTGGTTGCCGGGGTCAGCGGTCATGCCGAACGCCTTACTTGCCCTTGGAAACGGGGTAGTTCTGGCCTTCCCAGGCCAGGATGCCGCCGCCGAGATGGCTGACGTTCTCGAACCCGCCCTTGACCAGGATGTTGGCCGCGGTGGCCGAGCGATTGCCCGAGCGGCAGTACAGCACCACCTCGTCGGGGTTCTCGCCCTTGATCTCGCCGAGCTTCTTTTCCAGCTTGCCCAGCGGGATGTGGCGCGCGCCCTTGATGTGCCCGGCCTTCCACTCGTTGTCCTCGCGCACGTCGATCAGCGCCACGCCGTCGCGGCCGGCCTTGCGGGCGACCTCGGCCGGATCGAGCGTCTTGAACTTCTGCAGGCGGCGGGAGAGCTCGTTGCTAACCAGCAGCACGATGAGGACGGCGGCTACGGTCGAGAGCACCCAGTGGCGGGCCAGGAAATCGATAAAGGATTCCATTGCGTCTTCTCTGAAAATCGGGGGAGATAAGGTGGGCCATACAATGGCCGCGGCGCACAAAAAATTCAAGGCACCGGCGGCATGATGCCGATCCGGTGCCTTGTCGGGTCAACGAGCCGGCCGTTTCGCGACCGGCGGCTGGACTCAGGAGGCGCGCCGCACGCCCAGCTTGGCCAGAATCGAATCCAGCGGGCAAAAGCGGGTGATGCCGCTCTGGAACAGATTCAGGCCGATGAACGCGGTCAGCCACAGCCAGGACAACCGGCCGAGATCCGCCTGGCCGGTGACGTGCGCCAGGGCGAGGGTGGCCAGGATCATCAACCCGGCGATGATGCGAACGTAGCGATCGGTCGTCATGTGCATGCCTCCGCAAAAACTCGTTAGGAGGGCGCGCCAGCAAGGAAAGGCACACCCGAATAGAATTATTTTATTCTATCCTAATTAAGCGGGCAAAAAACTTCCTGCATCATGCCGATCAGGCGCAACGTTCGCGCGTCGGAGACCCGGTAGAACACCCGGTTGGCGTCCTTGCGCGAGGCGAGGATGCCCTTGTCGCGCAGGATGGCCAGGTGCTGAGAGATGTTGCTCTGGGTCGTGCCGACGGCCTCGACGATCTGCTGCACGCTGAGCTCGTTGTCGCCCAAGACGCACAGGATCTTGAGCCGCAGCGGGTGCGACATCGCCTTCAACGACCGCGAGGCACGCTCGATGTCCTCTGAGCGGCCCATCAGCCGGGTGGCGGGATATTCCTCGGTTTCCAAATTCATGGTTCGACCCAAGTGCTGGTTGCGGGTGACGGACGGCGACAGCCTCCACGGGACCCGGGACAAGCTCCGGATGCGCGGCGGCCGGGGCCATCGCCCCGCCGCTCACCCCAGATGGCCCGGTTGGCCCGCTCGGCGGCCTCCCCCCAGGGATCTACCGACACGATCGCCCGCGCGTTGTTTAGGCAGGCATTGCCGATTCGTGCAGAGATTCCCCACCTCCGTATACTACCGCTTTTCCACCGAATTGTTGCAGCCGCCGCTCGACCCCGTGGCGGGCCGGTGACCCCAGCCGACCGCCGACCCGGCAACCGTCACCCGGCGCTGCCACATCCTATCGTTCGTCCACGGTCAGGGGCCGCCTTGCCACAGTCACCGCCACAATCACCCATCGCCAGCCCGCCGGCCCGACACCGCCACCGCGCGGCCCGGCGGCCAATCCCGCTCGTCCTGGCCCTGGCCCTGATGGCGGGGGCCGCCACGCCGACGTTCGCCGAGCCGGCCATCGAGCAGCGCATCGAGGCCCAGCGCGAGGAGATCGAGTCCACCGAGCAGGAACGGGCCGCGGCGCGCGAGGCATTGGCCAAGCTGCAAAAGCGCATGGCCTTCCTGGAAGAGAAGTCGGCCGAACTCGACGCCGAGCGCCGCGAACTCGAGGCGCGGCAACGGACCCTCGACCGCCACGAGGCCGAACTGCGCGACGGGCTGGCCCAGCGACGGGCCGAACTCGAGCGTCGCCTGCAGGCCGCCTACCCGCTGACGCGCGGCAGCGTGCTGCAGGCACTGCTCGGCGATGGCGATGCCCTGCAAACCGATCGCGACCTGCACTACCTGCGCGCCCTGATTCGCCCGGTCCAGGAGGCCCGCCGGGCCCTGGAAAGGCAACGCGTCGAGCTGGCCGAGAACCGTACGGCGATCGCCGAGACCGACCGCGAGCTGCGCGACGCGGGCACGCGGCTCGATCGCCATTACGAAGAGGTGGGCAAGAACCTCACCGAACAGCAACGACTGCTCGCCTCGCTGGGCGAGACACTGGACAAGCAGCAGCGGGACCTGAAAGGCCTGCTGGACCGCAAGCGCCGACTCGATCGCGAGGTGGCCGCGGCACGCAAGGCCGCCGAGGAAGCGGCCAAGCGCGCGGACCAGGAACGCCGCGAGGCCGAGCAGCGGGCCGAACGCGAGCGGACCGAGCGGCTGGCCAGACAGGAAAGCGAACCGCCCGGCACGACGCCCCCCGCCCAGGTCCGGGATGACGGCAGCATCCCGATCACCGGGCGCATCGAGCGACGCTTTGGCGAAACCCTGCCGCAAGGCCGCCTGCGCAACGATGGCGTGATCTTCCACGCCGACGGTGCCAGCGCCGTGCGGGCGGTCGACGGCGGGCGGGTGGCCTTCGCCGGCACGCTCAAGGGATGGGGGCAACTGGTGATGCTGCGCCACGATGGCGACTTTCTCTCCCTTTACGCCCATTGCCGCTCGCTGGACGTCGCCAAGGGCGACCGGGTCGAGCGGGGCGATCGCCTCTGCACATCGGGCGTGATCGACGCCGGCCAGGAGGGGTTGTACGTGGAGGTGCGGCGGGGCAATCGGCCGGTCGATCCGGGCCGCTGGCCGGCCTGGCGCCAGGCCGTGGGCGGCTGACCGGACGGCGATGGCACCGGGTCGCCGCGTGTACTATTCAAGGTACGTTCCGATCCACCGATCGGGCTCGCCGCCGGGGGCGCGACCGTGGCATAGTTGGCGGTGCCCATGCCGACCAGGCCCGGGCCTGGTCGGGGGCGACCGGGGGGCGACGAAACGAGCGCCAGGGGCGGACGACCGCGGCCGGGCGATCGCGTTGGACGGGGCATCTTGATTGCCGCCGTCTCGCCCCCACCGTCACGTAACCACACGGCCTGCCGCCTGGGCAGACGCCTGACCGGCCCGACCGGCCGCACGACGCCGACGATACATGTCTAGAGAGAACACCATGACCACTTGGATCCGCAAAACCTCGAGCCTGGGCATCGCCGCCTTCTTCGGTTTTGCCATTGCCATCGCCATCAACGCGATGGCCGAACGCCCGGCCGACGTCAACGGCGACATCCCGCTCGAGCAGCTGCGGACCTACTCCGACGTGCTCGACCGGGTGCGCTCGGACTACGTCGACGACATCAGCGAGGGCGAGCTGATCGAGAATTCCATCCGCGGGATGATCTCGGAGCTCGATCCGCACTCGGGCTACCTCGATGACGAGGAATTCAAGAGCCTGCGCGAGTCCACCAGCGGCGAATTCGGCGGCCTGGGCATCCAGGTCGGCATGAAGGACGGCGTGCTGACGGTCATCGCGCCGATCGACGACACGCCGGCCAAGCGCGCCGGGCTCGAGGCGGGCGACAAGATCATCCGCATCGACGGCGAGCTCACCCAGGACATGGACCTGGAAGAGGCCGTCAAGCGCATGCGCGGCAAGCCGGACACCGACATCGACCTGACCATCGCCCGCGAAGGCGAGAAGAAACCGCTCGAGTTCACCATCACCCGCGCGATCATCAAGACCGAGTCGGTCAAGCACGAGCTGCTCGAGCCGGGCATGGGCTACATCCGCGTCTCGCAGTTCCAGTCGCGCACCGTCGAGCAGATGCACAAGGCCCTCGATGCGCTGGTCGAGAAGAACGAGGACGAGGCGCTCAAGGGGCTGGTGCTCGACCTGCGCAACAACCCGGGCGGCGTGCTCGACGGCTCGGTCGAGATGGTCGACGCCTTCCTAGAGGAAGGCCAGATCGTCTACACCAAGGGCCGGGTTGCCGACGCCAAGATGAGCTTCGAGGCCAGCAACGGCGATCGCCTCGACGGCGCGCCCATCGTGGTGCTGGTCAACGGCGGGTCGGCCTCGGCGTCCGAGATCGTTGCCGGCGCCCTGCAGGACAGCGGCCGGGCACTGGTCATCGGCGAGAAGACCTTCGGCAAGGGCTCGGTCCAGTCGATCATGCCGCTGTCAAACGGCGGCGCCCTGCGCCTGACCACCGCGCGCTACTACACCCCGAGCGGCCGCTCCATCCAGGCCGAGGGCATCACGCCCGACGTCACCGTCCACCAGCTCAAGGTCAGCGACATCGAGGACGTGTTCTCGATCTCCGAGGCCAGCCTGGCCGGCCACCTGACCAACGGCGACTCGGACATGATGGATGCCATCAAGCAGGCGGAGGGCGACGAGGACGACGAGGAGCGCGAACCGCTCGTCATCCGTGACTACCAGCTCTACGAGGCACTCAACATGCTCAAGGGCATGGTGATCGTCAGCAAGAACACCCACCGCTGATCCGGCGGCACACGAGGAGGAAACACGACATGGCAAGCAAGGCTCTGGTCATCCTGGCACCCGGGTTCGAGGACCTGGAGGCCATCACCACCATCGACATCCTGCGTCGTGGCGGGATCCAGGTGGAGATCACCGCCCTGCACGAGGATGAGGTGACCGGTTCGCGCGGCACCACGGTGGTCGCGGATACCAACCTCACGCTGCTCGACGACAGCCGGGTCTTCGATGCCATCGTCCTGCCTGGCGGCCAGCCGGGGGCGAACAACCTCGCCGCCGACAAGCGGGTGCTCAAGCGCCTGCAGGACCAGTCGGTTGCCGGACGCTGGATCGGCGCGATCTGTGCCGCGCCGAAGGTGCTGGCCGCCGCAAACCTGCTCAAGGGCCGGCGCATCACGCATTTCCCCGGCGCGCTCGATGCCAACGAGGCGCAGGGGGCCGAGGTGACCGACGAGGCCGTGGTGGTCGACGGCAACCTGGTCACCGGCCGGGGCCCGGGGGTGGCGATGGACTTTGCGCTCGCGCTGGTCGAACAGCTGGCCGGGCGCGAGACCCGCGACGCGGTGGAAGCCAAGCTCGCCCGTTGAGTCGCCTGATCGACAAGCGCTCCAATTACATACCGCGCCTGCCCACCCGGCAGGCGTTTTCCGTTATGACGTCATGAGCCAGCAACCCTCGTCAACCGGCTACGTCACCCCGGCCACGACGATCGAGCGCGAGCTCGAGGTCAAGAAAAGCCGCTTTATCGCCCGTGCCGGGCCGGTCGCGGACCGCCGGGCCGCCCTGGCCTTCGTCGACTCGATGAAGACTGACTACCCGGACGCCCGCCATCATTGCTGGGCCTACCTGGTCGGCAATCCCGACACCGCCGCCAGCGCGGCGATGAGCGATGACGGCGAGCCGAGCGGCACGGCCGGCAAGCCGATCCTCAACGTGATCCAGCACAAGGGCATCGGCGACGTGATCGTGGTGGTGACGCGCTACTTCGGCGGCGTGAAGCTGGGCGCGGGCGGCCTGGTGCGCGCCTATGCCGGGGCGACACAACAGGCGCTCGCCGACCTCCCCCTGGACGCGCATCGCCCGCAGCAGGGGTTCGACCTGGCGTTCGACTTCGCCGACGAGCAACCGTTGCGGCACTGGGCGGAGCAGCACGGCGCCCAACTGCAATCGATCGACTACGGCAACCGGGTCACCGCACGCCTCGACGTACCCGTGGAACAGGTCGAGGCCTTCCAGGCCTTTCTCGGTTCCCAGGGCATCGAACGGATCAAGCCGCCCGACGATTGAGCGACGCCGGCCTCCATGCCGGCCGACGCACGCAAAAAGGCCCGGGCAGTTGCCCGGGCCTCGTTTTTCCTGACACGTCCCTGTGTCGTCGAACGACTCGATGCGTCCTTACTTGTTGGTGAACTCGGGGTAGGCCTCCATGCCGCACTCGACCGAGTCAACGCCTTCCTGCTCGTCTTCCTCGCTGATGCGCAGGCCCATGACGGCCTTGAGGATCAGCCAGATCACCAGGCTGGCGACGAAGACGAAGCCACCGATCAGGGCCAGACCCGCGAGCTGCCCGCCGAGGGTCGCCTCGTCGTTCGACAGCAGGACCGCCAGCACACCCCAGATACCGGCCACGCCGTGGACCGACAGGGCACCGACCGGGTCGTCGATCTTGATCTTCTCGAAACCGAGGATCGAGAACACCACGATCACGCCGCCGATCGCACCGATCAGGGTCGCCAGCAGGGCCGACGGGGAAGCCGGGTCGGCGGTGATGGCGACGAGACCGGCCAGCGCGCCGTTGAGCACCATGGTCAGGTCGACCTTGCCGAAGGCCAGGCGCGAGGTGATCATCGCCGCGATCACGCCACCGGCGGCCGCCAGATTGGTGTTGGTGAACACCTGGGCGACGGCGTTGGCCGAACCGACGTCGGACACCTTGAGCTCCGAGCCGCCGTTGAAGCCGAACCAGCCCAGCCACAGGATGAACGTACCTAGGGTCGCCAGCGGCAGGTTCGCACCCGGCAGGGCGTTGACCTGGCCGTTCGGACCGAACTTGCCCTTACGCGGACCAAGCAGCAGCACACCCGCCAGCGCGGCGACCGCACCGGTGAAGTGGACGATGCCCGAGCCGGCGTAGTCGGAGTAGCCGAGATCGCTCAGGATGCCGCCACCCCAGCTCCAGTAGCCCTGGATCGGGTAGATCAGGCCGGTGAGGACCACGGTGAAGGCGAGGAAGGCCCACAGCTTCATGCGCTCGGCGACCACGCCGGACACAATCGACATGGCGGTGGCCACGAACACGACCTGGAAGAAGAAGTCGGCCATGTTGGAGTAGTAGATGTCGCCACCACTCGCCACGACGTCCGCCGCCGAGTTGTCGCCGCCGATGAAGAACGACAGGCCCGGGATCAGGCTGGAGATGCCGTCGCTGTACATGATGTTGTAGCCCACCACCATGTACATCACGCAGGCGATCGAGAACAGCGCGATGTTCTTGGTCAGGATCTCGACGGTGCTCTTGGAGCGCACCAGGCCCGCCTCGAGCATGGTGAAGCCCGCCGCCATCCACATGACGAAGGCACCGGCGATCAGGAAGTAGAACGTATCGAGGGCATAGCCCAGTTCGATGACTTGAGTTTCCACGGTGAAATCCTCCGCTTAAAGGGCGTCCGTACCGGTCTCGCCGGTCCGGATGCGAATGGCTTCCTCGATCGGCGAGACGAAGATCTTGCCGTCGCCGATCTTGCCGGTACTCGCCGCGTTGGTGATCACCTCGATCACCTGGTCGGCGAGCGCGTCGTCCACGACCATCTCCAGCTTGACCTTGGGCAGGAAGTCGACCACGTATTCCGCGCCGCGATACAGCTCGGTGTGGCCTTTCTGGCGACCGAAGCCCTTGACCTCGGTCATGGTGATGCCCTTCACGCCGACGCCGCCGAGCGCCTCGCGCACGTCGTCAAGCTTGAAGGGCTTGATGATTGCCGTAATCAGTTTCATGTCTCTCTCCTCGGATGCGGGCCGGCACCGGGCCGACCCATGAGTCCGTTTGGGGCGGGGGCGATCAGAACGACTTCGACCAGCTGATCCAGAGCTTCAGGTCGTCCGAGTTGTCGTCGCCGAAGCCGTGGTTCTCGTCGATGTCGGCCAGTTCGAGATTCAGGCCAAAGGAGCCGAATTCACCGGCATCCTTGGACAGGCCGGCGCTCCAGTGGCCGTAATCGAGCTCGTTGGTCGAGCTGTCGGCATCGAAGGTGTAGTAGCCGTAGTACAGGCTGCCGCTGTAGCCGGACTCGCCGAACGGCACGTCGACACCGGCGTAGTAGTACAGGTCGCCCGTGTCGAAGGCGCTTTCGCCCGTGGCCTGGGAGTTCACCGTGTAGGCCAGGCCCGCGGTGAGATAGCTGTAGGACAGCGAGCCGTAGATCTCGCCGAAGTCGAGATCGTCACCGTCCGGGTAGGCGTAGTAGATGTAGCCCACGTCGTAGCCGAGATCGCCGATGCTGCCGCCGTAACCGGCGTAGAGGTCGAGCTCGTAGCTGGTGCCGTCGCCGAAATCGACGGTGGACGCCCAGGTGCCGGCGTAGAAACCGGAGTCGTGCGCGTAGTCGAGACCACCCTGGACGGCTGCGCCGTCGTCGGTCTGGGTCACGCCACGGAAGAAGTAGTTGGAGACCACGCCGACATTGGCGGACACCTCGGCCGCAGCC
The DNA here is from genome assembly GCF_023555375.1 of Guyparkeria hydrothermalis. Classification (GTDB taxonomy): domain Bacteria; phylum Pseudomonadota; class Gammaproteobacteria; order Halothiobacillales; family Halothiobacillaceae; genus Guyparkeria; species Guyparkeria hydrothermalis. The sequence goes on along the minus strand of NZ_JAJSEE010000002.1, from coordinate 26,933 downwards.
ACGGAGGGCAGGGTGAGGGCCGACAGGCTGACGGCGGAGGCAATGCTGGTAGCGATAAGGGTCTTTTTCATGTCTGTGCTCCATCAGGTGAACGTTCGGGTTCACCCAGGCCATTGCACCGCCCGTGCCAGTTGCGGTTTTCCTTTACTTATAGACACTTATCGACGACCTCACCGAAACCCTCTTCGGCACCGACCGCCCCGCCTCCCCAATTTGGGGACGGCAATTTTCTCGCCTGCCTCTTTATGGTGCGCACGGCACGCCCGTGATCGACCGGTGTATCGCCCGCGATACACCGATGCTTCGGGGTGCGGATCGGTGTGATCTCCCCGGCTCAGGTTGTCTTGCATCTGCCCGGGGTATCCCCAACAATCCCGAGGTCAGGTCTGCACGAACCACCCGAGGTACCGAGATGTCCATCACCCACACGATCGAAGAGATCTCCCAGCGCATCGAGCAGGCAATGCCCGACAGCCTGCGCGAGGGCAAGCAGGAGTTCGAGAAGGCCGTCCGCCAGGCCGTCAGCAACGGGTTTTCCCGCATGGATCTGGTCACGCGCGAGGAATTCGACGTCCAGACCCAGGTGCTCGCCCGCACCCGTGCCAAGCTCGAGGCGCTCGAGCAGCGCGTCGCCGAGATGGAAAAGCACCACGGCGGCCAGCCCGAGAATGAAGAAGGCGACATGGCCAACTGAACCCAGGACCCGCGAAGCGGTTTCCGGACCGGTTCGCCAGAACGACCACGGCCGACGGGCATGGATGCCCGGCCGCCAGCTGCCTCAGCTCACCCCTCCTCGGCGCCGAGTTTCCCGCAATAGGCGCCGACCGATAACCCGACAAACGAGGCATACGGACATGCCCATCGCCAAGATCCACAGCCGGGCGCTGCTCGGCATTCATGCCCCGCAAGTCACCGTGGAGGCCCACGTCGCCCCGGGACTACCGGCATTCACCCTGGTCGGGCTTCCCGAGACCGCCGTGCGCGAGTCGCGGGACCGCGTACGCGCGGCGATCCTGTCCTCGGGCTTTGAGTTCCCGCCACGACGGCTGACCGTCAATCTGGCCCCGGCCGACCTGCCCAAGGAAAGCGCGCGCTTCGATCTCGCCATCGCCCTGGCCATCCTGGCCGCCACCGGCCAGCTGCCGGCACCCGCACGCGAACGCCTGTCACAGATCGAATGCCTGGGCGAGCTGTCCCTGGACGGCGGCCTGCGCTCGGTGCGCGGCAATCTGTCGGCGGCTCGAGCGGCGCGCGATGCCGGGCGGGAGTTGCTCCTGCCGGTCGACGGGCAGGCCGAGGCGGAACTGATCCCGGGGGTGGCCGGGCGAGGACTGCATCACCTGCGCGACCTGGTCGCCTACCTCGCCGGCGAGGCCGATCCCGTGCGACTGGAACACCGCCCACCCCCGCCGGTCGACCCGGCCATCAACGGGGATCTGGCCGACGTCCGCGGTCAGCCGCGCGCCAAGCGCGCGCTCGCCATCGCGGCGGCGGGCAAACACAACCTCTTGCTGATCGGTCCACCGGGTGCCGGCAAGAGCATGCTGGCCCAGCGGCTGGCCGGCATCCTGCCCCCGATGACCGAGGAGGAGGCGCTGGCCGCCGCCGAGGTCGCCACGGTCACGCCCGGTGGGTTCGACCCGACTCGCTTCGGCGAACGCCCGTTTCGCGCCCCGCACCATTCGGCCTCGGCCGTCGCGCTGATCGGTGGCGGCTCTCACCCGGCGCCGGGGGAGATTTCGCTCGCCCACCACGGCACGCTCTTTCTCGACGAGCTGCCGGAATTCGATCGCCGCGTGCTCGAGGCCCTGCGCGAGCCGCTCGAGGCGGGTTCGGTGATGATCTCCCGGGCCGCACGCCACGCCCGCTTCCCGGCCGACTTTCAGCTGGTCGCGGCGATGAACCCCTCACCGCAGGGCACGGAGATCCACTCGCGCGCGGCCCAGCGCTACCGCGCCAAGGTTTCCGGGCCCTTGCTCGACCGGATCGACATTCACCTCGAGGTACCGCGCGTGCCGGCCACCGATCTGGATCAGGCCCAGCCGGACGGTGAGGACAGCCAAGCCGTCCGCGAGCGGGTCATTGCCGCGCGAGAGCGCATGCGGGCTCGACAAGGAGTGGTCAACGCGCGGCTGGACGCCGCCGGGGTGGCCGAACACATCGTGCTGGCCAACGCCGAGCGCGACATGCTCAACCGGGCGATCGAGCAGTTGAATCTTTCGGGGCGGGCACGCGAACGGATCCTCAAGCTCGCCCGCAGCATCGCCGACTACGAGGATCGCGAGGCGATCGATTCGGCCGCCCTGGCCGAGGCGATCGGCTACCGGAACCTCGATCGGCTTTTCGCTGGGAGCTGACGGTCAATGGCTCAGTACGCGTGGCGGGCTATGATGATTACCGGCCCTAGACAGATACTCGTACAGGGCGGGATTGATGGCGTGCAGGTGTCCAGGTCAATTTCTCCGCTACGCTCTCGATCGACCCACAGCCCATCGAGCCATTCAATCCGTATTATTCGATGCGCCATGCCCCAACCACTACGACGCCAGGACCCTCCGATCGACTGGAGTACAGAAGCCGTTGCCAACCACCCTGTGCTTAGCTCCGGTGTGGGCGCCTGTATCACCTCATTTGCAAGCTTGGAAGCAACTCTAGGGGTCATGCTTGCCATGATTCGCTGGGAAGAGGCCCCGACCGCAGTGGAAAGATGGCGAAAGATGACCTCGACAAAGAGAAAGGTTGAGGTGATTTTGACTGAAACCGCTTTGACCAATGAAGGCTTTGCGCAGTGGCTTTCGATAGAGCTTGATAAGTACGAGCAACTCGCCACGCGTCGAGCCAAGCTGGCGCATGGATTCTTCGGAATCATCACCGACAGGCATAACGAATTCGCGTGGAGGACAGGCGGTTCGGCTGCACAACGGATGGCTAAAGGTTTGAGCATGCCAACCTTTAAACCAGAACCAATACCAAAGACATGGAAGTACACGCCGCAGGACTTCCGGGACTTGGCGCAAGAATGTGCGGATGCAGCCGAACTTATCGGCGAGCTCATCAAAATGTTGCCCATGTACCACGCCTTTTCTAAGCCGCTCTGAACGGCATTTCATCCTCCCTAACTCGAGCCCGACCAGCTTCCCGCTATATCGAGGGGAGTATTGGCCGCAGCTACCGTTTACCCCAACCTTGGCCGGCTGTTCGCCGGCAACTAGTAGAGGGAGCGTGCCGGGCCTCAGCCCGGGCAGCGGGCCGTGATGATCGCGCGCCGGGGCGCAGGCAGCCCTTCGCGGGTACGGACAGGATCGTCGGGATCGAGGAAGTCGACCAGCGACTGCCGGTCGCCGAACCACTCGGTGCGGTGCTGCTCCTCGGTCGTGGTCACCGACACGTCGACCAGCTCGGGATCGACGAAACCCATGCGCTTGAGCCAGCCGATGACGGCGGCCGGGCTGGGCAGGAACCAGACGTTGCGCATGCCGGCGTAGCGATCGGCCGGCGTGAGAATGGTGGTGGCATCGCCCTCGACCACCAGGGTCTCGAGCACCAGCTCGCCGCCCGGACGCAGGCAGGCCTTGAGTTCGCCGAGGTGCGTGAACGGGTCGCGGCGGTGGTAGAGCACGCCCATCGAGAAGACGGTGTCGAAGCGCGGGCGCTGCGGAAAACCCTCCAGCGTGGTGGGCACGATGCCGGCACGCGTCTCGCCGAGCAGGTGGGCGACGGCATGAAACTGCGCCACGAACACCCAGGTGGGATCGACGCCGAGCGCGAAATCCGCCCCGGCACCGAGCATGCGCCAGAGGTGATAGCCGTTGCCGCTGCCGATATCGAGCACCCGCCGCCCGGCGAGCGGCTGGATATGGTCGACCAGTCGGTCCCACTTGAGGTCCGAGCGCCACTCGGTGTCGATCGTTACGCCGAAGAGCTCGTACGGGCCCTTGCGCCACGGGATCAGGTCGCGGAGGGCGTCCTCGAGCCCGGGCAGGGGCGCCTCGGCCCGGGCAGTGATGGCAGGGCAATCAAGGTGGTTGACGGCATCGACCGGTCGTTCAGGCAGCCGGCCGATCGCGGCGAGCCAGCGTGGCCAGTCGCCGTGGTTGACCGCCGCCCAGTCGAACGTACGCCATCCCTCCATCGGCATGCGCCGGGGGAGATGACCGAGCGCGGCACGCGTCTGCCGAGCGATGCGTTCGATGCCGAGCGCGATCGCCCCCTCGGTGGCGGCATCCCTCATCGACGAATCAGAACCGGTAACCCAGCCCGACGGCGAACAGGCCGGTTTCCTGGTCATAGAACCGGATGTCGGAATCGCGTTCGGACCACACGCCGTAGGCATTGACCGACCAGTTCGACCAGCCGAATGGCTCGGCGTAGCGCACACCGGCGACCACGCCCATTTCCCGGCCATCGCGGTACTCGTCGTAGATCGGTTGACGGGCGTCGTAGCGATCCACCCCGTAGTAGCCGGTCATCGAGAGCGACCAGCGATCGATGTCGTAGCTCGCGGTCAGCTGCGGTCGAACCAGCCAGCCGCGATTCGCGGCACCATCGGCATCCAGGCGGCGATACTGCACGCCCGGGGTGAGACTCAGGTTGTCGGTCACGGCGAGGCGATAGTTGAGGTCGAACCGATGCTCGGTGCCCTCGCGGTCTAGCAGTCGGCGATCGGCGGCCGACAGCCCCAATGCCTGGCCGGAGCGCTCCTGGTCGATGTCGCGACGATAGAGACGGTAGTCGATCGACAGGCCGGTGCCGGCGATGCCGGCGAGACCCAGACGCAGACCCCGCCGGTCGACGTCGCTGGCATCCCGGCGGGTCCCCGTGACGAATGGATCCGACCACACCTCGCTATCGTTGACCGTGACCGGGATCACCCCGGCGGTCAGCAGGCCGACCCGGTCGACCAGGTAGCGCGCGCCCAGCTCGAGGGCGAGCTCGCCGTCGGCCAGTGCCGACCGCGGGGTGCCGGCGTAGAGCGCGAGCTCGCGCGGCACCACGGTGTAGTCGATGCGGCCCAGCACGCCCCCCACGGCGCGCATCTCGCGCGAGGAGAGGCTGTAGAGGGAATCGATGCGTTTCTGGTCGCTGGAGACGGCCAGGTTGGAGCGACTCGAGATCACCCCGACCAGCGGCTGGACTTCGCCGGACAGGCCGGTCTCGTCGGCGATCGGGGCCGACTGGACGCCCGTCGCGACCAGGAGGCCGAGCGACAGCATCGTCAAGGCGAGTCCCCGGCCCAGGGTTCCGGCGAGGGTTTGACCAATGGCTCGAGCAACGGGTTGTTCGGAGGATGTCATCGGCTATGTTCCTGTTGTTCACCGGCCACGAATCGCGCGTCCGATCGGCACGGGCCGCACAGCATAAGAGTTATGTCTCCTCGCGCCATGAGCGGTTCCCTGGAGTCACCGATCCGTCGGCATCTCGCGTTGTTTTTTTGCATCGTCGCGCCAACCACAGGCAGAAACCGTAATGGCGCGAGAGCATCACCACCTCGGCAAATCCGGCGCGGCGCAGCCGCTGTTCATGCGCCGTGACCGTCTCGCTGCGCAGCACGTTTTCCAGGGCCTGACGCTTGCCGGCAATCTCGAGCTCGGAGTAGCCGTTGGCCCGCTTGAAGTCGTGGTGCAACTCGGTCATCAGGGCTTGCGCCCCGGGATCGGGTTCGTGGACCTTTTCGGCCAGCACCAGCACGCCGCCCGGCAGCAGGCCGTCGTGGATCGACTCGATCACGGCATCCCGGCTGTCCGGGTCGACGAACTGCAACGTGTAGCCGAGCACCACCATCGAGGCGCGTTCGGGCACCACCTCGGCCAGATCGGCACAGACGAGATCGGTGGGATAGGGCGAATGGAAGGCGGCGAGCTGGGCGCGGGCGCGTTCGAGCATGGCCGGCGAGTTGTCCACGCCAATCAGCTCGACTCGATCCGGCGGCGCGTCCATCCCGGCGAGGGCCGAGCGGATCGAGAGGGTCATGGCGCCCAGCGAACAGCCCAGGTCGTAGACCCTCGAATCGGACCGAACGTGCCGACGGGCAATCGCGGCCACCAGCTCGAGGTTGAAGCGATAGCCCGGCACGGAGCGCGAGATCATGTCCGGAAAGACCGCCGCCACCGAGGCGTCGAAACGGAACGCCGCCGGCGCCGTCGGGCCGGAAAAGAGATCGTCGCGACCGCTGGTGGCGGTTGGTGGCTTTGATTCGGACATGAGTTACGCGGTCTTCCCAGGGGCGGGAAAGTCTACCGCGACGGGTGGATCACGAACAGGGCGACCCTTGCGGTCGCAACCCCCGCGAAACCAGCTCCTCGGCCACCGCCTCCGGCGGGCCGCTGAAGACGATCCGGTCGCGCTTTCCGGCCAGCTGGTAGTCGTACATCGGGTCGTAGTACTCGACCAGCATGACGCGGATCAGGTCACGCAGACCCTGGACGTCGTCGCGTTCGTACCAGGCATCCAGTGCCTCGGCGGCCATGCCGCGCACCCTGGCGTGGCGCACCCCGCCCAGGCGCTTGGCCACCCGGTCGATCGCCCCGAGGATATGCGCTCGGACCCGCTCACTCGCCCCGGCGGCATCGGTGGCCAGCACCCGACGGTAACCGGCCTCGAGGTCGATGATGTAGTCCTTGAGACTCTGTTCGACGCGCTCGTCCAGGGGCCGTTCGATCACCACCAGCGGCGAGGTGCGCATGCGCTCGAACAGCGTCGGCGGCACCTGGCGCGCGCCGACCATCTTGCCCTCGTCCTCCACCAGGATCGGCTCGTCGGGCGCGCGGTGGCGCAGGCGCAGCAGGTCGATGGCGACCTGGTTCTCGAAATCGATCGGCGTGGGCTGGGGCTCGGGCTCGCGGCCGAAGGCCGAGCCCTTGTGACGAGCCCGTCCCTCGAGGTCGAGAAACCGCTCGAATCGAGTCAGGAAGGGCGTCTTGCCGACCCCGGTACGCCCGCCGAGCATGATCAGCGGCGCGTCGACGGCCTGGGTCTCGAGCGCATCGAGCAGGAAACGCCGCATCGCCTTGTAGCCGCCGGCGACGCGCGGGTAGGCGATACCGGTCGCCTCGAACAGCATCTGCTGGGTCAGCCGCGAGCGCAGCCCGCCACGAAAGCAGTACAAGAGGCCTTGCGGATGCGCCTCGACGAACGCCCGCCATTCGGCCACGCGCCGGGCCTTCTCCTCGGCATCCACCAACGCGTAACCCAGCGCGATCGCTGCGTCCTGGCCCGCTTCCTTGTAGCGAATCCCGACCTGGTGACGTTCCTCGTCGGTGAGCAGGGGACGATTCTCGGCGCCGGGAAAGGCGCCCTGCTCGAATTCCACCGGCGCGCGAACGTCCAGCATCGGCCGCTCGTCGAGGAAGATCGAGGCGATGTCGGTGACCAGCGGCAGATCGGCTCGCCCGCTCACGCTCGGTCGTCCTCGTGGAAGACCACGCGCGGGCCGTCATCCGGTTCGTGCAGGCGACCGATGGGCGTGGCGTGCAGGCCCGCCTCTTTCAGCAACGCGGCGACCGAGTCCACTGCCTCGGGGCGCACCGAGACCAGCAGCCCCCCCGAGGTCTGCGGGTCGCAGACGATGGCGCGCGCGAACTCGCTCATGGCGCCGAGCTCCTGCCCATAGCTCGCAAAATTGCGGCCGGTGCCGCCCGGCATCTGGCCGGCGGCGATGTAATCGGCGACCGCCTCGATCAGCGGCAGGGATGCCACGTCGATCTCGGCGCGCAAGCGGCTGCCCCGCACCAGCTCGAGCAGGTGGCCACCCAGCCCGAAACCGGTGACGTCGGTCATCGCGGTGACCGCCTCGATCGATGCCAGCTCCCGGCCGATGCGGTTCAGGCGCGTCATGCTGTCCGGGGCGAAATCGGCATGCGCGGCATCGAGCACGCCGTTCTTCTGCGCCGTGGTCAGCACGCCCACGCCAAGCGGCTTGGTCAGGAACAACTGGTCGCCGGCACGCGCGGTGTCGTTGCGCTTGAGGCGGTCGAGCTCGACGCGGCCGGTGACGGCCAGGCCGAAGATGGGCTCGGGCGCGTCGATCGAGTGGCCGCCGGCCAACGTGATGCCCGCATCAAGGCAGGCGCTGCGCCCACCGTCGATGACCGCCGCGGCCACCTCGGGCCCAAGCTTGTCGATCGGCCAGCCAAGGATGGCGATGGCGAGCAGGGGTTGGCCACCCATGGCGTAGACGTCGCTGATGGCATTGGTCGCCGCGATCCGGCCGAAGGTGAACGGGTCGTCGACGATCGGCATGAAGAAGTCGGTGGTCGAGATGATCGCGCTGCCATCGCCCAGGTCGAAGACCGCCGCGTCATCGCGCGAATCGTTGCCCACGAGCAGGCGGGCATCGGGCTGGATCGGGGCCAGGCTGGAGGCCAGCATGTCGTCGAGCAGCGCCGGGGCGATCTTGCAGCCGCAGCCGGCACCGTGGCTGTACTGGGTCAAACGGATGGTGGGGGCGTTTTCTCTGGGCATGGAATCGTCGGTGGCAAGTGATCGAGCACGGGTGGGGGCGAGAGGCGCGTGGTCGACGGGCGGCACAGCCGGCCGCGCAAACTGTCGTCCCGTCGGGTCCGGCAGGGGCTGCCCCTGCCGAACCGGGCCGTCTTCAACGTCTTCAGGGCATCTCGGGAATCGGCAGGGTCTCGAAACCGGGCTTGGCGAACCAGTAGCCCTGGAATCGGTTCAGTCCGAGCGACCGCAGCGTCTCGTATTCCTCGCGCGTCTCGACGCCCTCGGCGATCAACTCGATACCCATCTCCTCGCACATCATCGCCGTCGAACGGATCACGGCCTGCTTGCTTTGATGGTCATCGACGCCGCGCACCAGGTTGAGATCGATCTTGACCAGGTCCGGTTCGAGCTCGATCAGGTGGTTCAGTCCGGCAAAGCCCTCGCCGTAATCGTCGATCGCGCGCAGCAGCCCGCGCTCGCGGTACTCGTCGAAAATCGACCGCAGGTGGCCGCGATCGGTGATGCGCTCGGCCTCGGTGACCTCGAAGATCAACCGCCTCGGGTCGAAGCCGTAGATGCTCGCCGCCTCCATGGTCGCGCGGATGCAGGCCTGCGGCTTGTAGACCGCGTTGGGCATGAAATTGATGCTCAGATTGGCCTCGATGCCGAGCTCCGCGGCCAGGCGAATCGCGGTCACGCGCGCGGCCTGGTCGAAGTAGTAGCGATTCTGGTCATTGACCTGGGTGAGCACGCTGCCCGCCGATTCGCCGTTGGGGCCGCGCACCAGGGCCTCGTAGGCATAGACCTCGCCGCGATCGATATCGACGATCGGCTGGAAGGCCATGGAGAACGCGAACCCCAGTCGATCCGAGGCCTCGGCGAGGCAGTCGCGGCAGGTCACCTGGCGCACCCCGTCGGGAAACACCTGCAAATCGTTGAGTTCGGTTACTTGCGGCATCGACAACCTCCAGGGCACCTGCAATCCATGGCCCGTGAAGACACGCGGGGACCAGTGGATCAGTCTAGCAAAAGCCCGAGGATTCCCGTGCGGCTCATGAGGTAATCGTCCATCACGTAGCCGCCCCCGATGGGCTGGCAGTCGGTGCCGGTGATCACGAAGCCGGCCCGCTCGTAGGCACGGATCGCCGGCCGGTTGTGTCGATTGACCCGCAGACAGGCCCGGTCGGCCCCGTCGCGGGCCATCTCACGGCAGGTGGCATCGATCAACCATCGCCCCAATCCCGTGCCGTGAAACCCCGGATGCAGGTACAACTTGTCGAGGAAACCGCCCCCGCCCGCCGGACGCCAGGCGGAAAAGCCGATCGACCGGCCGGCCAGCCGCAACAGGGAAAACCGCGTGCCGTTTCGCTGCGAGTCACGCAGCGCCGGCAAGGCATAGCCCCGGCCGAGCATGTAGTGCACCTGGCCGCTGCCGATGATGGGCGGGTAGCAACGCCACCAGATGATCTCCGCCAGGCGGGCGACCTCGGGCAGGTCGGCGGTGGCGGCCGGATCGAGCGACAGGCCAGGGCGGGTCGTGGGAACCGGTGTCGGCAAGGCCATCGACTCAGCCTCGTGAGGAGAGCACCATCTGCTGCAGGTTGGCGTAGCCGTGGCGGCGCACGAAGCGGTTCATCACCTCGACGGCCGGGGCAAAACGGCGCTGGTCGTCGTGGCCACTGCGCTGCTCGGCGGCGCGCATGTCGGCAAACAGCCGCTCCCACTCCGGTACCACGTCCGCGCGCGGCAGGAATCGGGCGGAGGTGTATCCCTGCGTCTGGCCCTCACGCACGATCGGTGCGACGCGGGTGAGCACCCAGTAGTGATCGCCATTCTTGCAGCGATTCTTGACGATGCCGAAGAACTCGTCATCCGCCTGGATCGTCTGCCACATCAGGTAGTAAACGGTATCCGGCATGTCCGGGTGGCGCAGGATGTTATGCGGCTGGCCGATCAGCTCGTCGACCGCGAACCCGGAGATCTCGGCCAGCGACCGGCTTGCCTGGGTGATGATGCCCCGGCAGTCGGTCTTCGACTGCAGGGCACGGTGGCTACCCAAGCCCACCACGTGCCCGGTGACCTGACGGATGTCGATCGGCGGTTGGTACTCCATCGACAGCATGGCGACACTCCTCTACCCGCGGGACGCCGGCGGCAAACCGGATCCCAAGAAAATTCGATCGGGTATTAAATCGTGCGGCGCGCGGCCCTTCAACCAAGCGTGGCGCTCGGTTGGATCGGCGCGAATCCGGTGCGGATCACTTGCCGATACAGAAGCTGCCGAAGATCTCGCCGAGCAGGTCGTCGGCGGTGAAGCGACCGGTGATCGCCTCCATCGCGGTCTGCGCTCGACGCAGGGACTCGGCGGCGAGCTCGCCTGCGCCCAGGGCCAGCGAGTCACCCGCCTCGGCGAGATTGTCCCGGGCACGTTCCAGTGCCTCGAGGTGGCGACGCCGCGCGATAAAGGGGTCCTCGGTCCGGTCCGACACGCCGGCCAGGTGACGCAACTCGCGACGTAACGCGTCCACCCCCGCCCCGGTCCGGGCACTCAGACGCAGCGTGCCGTCCTCGACGGCCTGGGAGGGCGACTGGTCGGTCAGGTCCACCTTGTTGATTACGGTCAGCAGCGGCTTGTCGGGCAGGCGGGCGAGGGTTTCCTCGTCCTCGGCCGAGCGCCCGCGCGCGCCATCGATCAGGTGCAGGATCAGGTCGGCTCGCTCGACCTCTTCCCAGGCACGCCGAATGCCTTCCTGCTCGATCGGGTCATCGCTCTCGCGCAGCCCGGCGGTGTCGATCACGTGGATCGGCAGGCCGTCGAGCATGATCTCGGCGCGCAGCACGTCGCGGGTAGTGCCGGCAATCTCGGTGACGATCGCGCGCGACTCCCCGGCGAGCTGATTGAGCAGGCTGGACTTGCCGGCATTGGGCTGACCGACGATCACCAGCTGCAATCCCTCGCGCAGCCGCACGCCCTCGCCGGTGCGGCCCAGCAGGTCGGCGAGTTCGCGGCGCAGGTCGGCCAGCTGGTCGCGCAGGCGCGTGTCGGAGAGGAAGTCGATCTCTTCTTCCGGGAAATCGAGTGCCGCCTCGATGTACATGCGCAGATGGATCAGGTGCTCGACGAAGGCATCCACGCGTCGCGAGAACGCTCCGGTCAGGGACCGGCGCGCGGCGGTGGCCGCCTGCGTGGAACCGGCCTCGATCAGGTCGGCAACCGCCTCGGCCTGCGCGAGATCCATCCGGCCGTTGAGAAAGGCGCGTTCGGTGAACTCCCCCGGACGCGCCGTGCGGGCGCCGCAGCCGACCATTTCCTCGACCGCGGCGTCCAGCAGCACCGGGTTGCCGTGACCCTGCCACTCGACCACGTCCTCGCCGGTGTAGGAGTGCGGCCCCGGAAAGTAGAGGACGATACCGTCGTCGAGCACCGACTCGTCGGCTCGACGCTTCAAGGTGACGTAATGCGCGTGACGCGGCCGGGGGGAGGTGCCGGTCAACCGCGTGATGATCGCGCGGGCTTCCGGGCCCGACAGGCGCACCACGCCCACGCCGGCCCGACCGGCGGCCGTGGCCACCGCGCAGATCGTGTCGACCGGTGCCGCACTCACGACGGCAACCGACGAGCGCCGGGGCGATGTTTCACGGGAAACATCTCGGGGCAACCATCGCCGCGGATCAGCTCGATCCCTTCTGGGCCGCCATCTGCTTTTCCACCCGGCGGGTGATGATCGCCTGCTGGACGATCGAGAGCAGGTTGTTGACGAACCAGTACAGCACCAGGCCGGCCGGGAAGAAGGCGAAGAAGACCGTGAACACCACCGGCAGCCACTGGAAGATCTTCTTCTGCATCGGATCGACCGGTGCGGGGTTGAGCTTCTGCTGCAGGAACATCGAGGCGCCCATCAGCAGCGGCAGGATGAAGTACGGGTCCTTCTGGGTGAGGTCCTCGATCCACAGGATCCACGGCGCCTGGCGCAGTTCGACCGACTCGACCAGCACCCAGTAGAGCGCGATGAACACCGGGATCTGGATCAGGATCGGCAGGCAGCCGCCCAGCGGATTGATCTTCTCCTTCTGGTAGAGCTTCATCATCTCCTGCGAGAGACGCTGCTTGTCATCGCCGAAGCGCTCCTTGAGCGCCTGCATCTTGGGCGTGACCGCCCGCATGCGGGCCATGGAGCGGTAGCTCACCGCCGATGGCCACAGGAACAGGAGCTTGATCACCACGGTGACCAGCACGATCGCCCAGCCCCAGTTGCCGACCCAGTCATGGAACAGGTCGAGCAGCCAGAAGATCGGCTCGGAGATGAAGGTGAGGATGCCGAAGTCGACGGCCAGGTGCAGGCCGGTGGCCAGCGGCTCGAGGTTCGACTGGATCTTGGGCCCGACGTAAAGGATCGACTCAAGCGTCTCGCTCGATTGCGGCGCGACGGCGGTGACCGGCGACATCAGCCCGAGGCTGTAGACGGTAAAGCCGTCCTTCTGGCTCTTGAGCGTGTAGTACTGGTTCACCTGCTCGGGGTTCGACGGCACCCAGGCGCTCATGAAGTAGTGCTGGATGATCGCCGCCCAGCCGTCCTGCAGGTCCTTCTGCAGCTTGATCTTGCCCATCTCGTCGAATTCGATCTTCTCGTAGTTGAGTCGATCGCCACCGCCGGCCGGCGTGCCCGCATAGACGCCGCCGGTATAGGTGTACATCAGCTGCATGCCGGGGGTGGAACCCGAGCGGGTCAGCTGACGGTATTGCTGGCCGCGCCATTCGGCGTCGGTGGTGTTCTCCACCGTGTAGCGCAGATCGACGGCGTAGGAGCCGCGCTTGAACAGGTAGGTCTTGGTGACGCGGATGCCGTCCTGCTCCCAGGTCATCGGCACCTCGAGCACGGACTCGCCCTCGGCAAGCCGGTATTCGGGCTGCTCGACCTGGAAACGGGCGTGGTGATCCGGCGCCGGCGCGTTCTTGGAACCGATCAGGCCGGACTGGGCGATGTAGGTGAAGCCGCTGGTGTCCTGTAGCAGGCGCACCGGGTCGTCGGGGCGGTCGAGCTCAACCGGGTATTCCAGCAGGTCGGCCTGGCGAATTACGCCACCCCGCGGGTCGATCTCGAGCGAGAGGACGTCGGTCTCGACGCGAACCCGGTCCCCGGCGACCGAGGCACTGCCGTTCGAGTCACCACCCGCTGCGGCCGGCACGTCCCCGCCCGTGGACGGCCCGCCCGAGGTGGGCAGGTCGTCGGCCGGCGCCTTGTCGGCGGCCGCCTGCTCGGTCGTCTGGGTGACATTGCTGCGCTCGGCCGGTGACTGATTGTCCTCCAGCCAGGCCTGCCAGAGCAGGATCAGGACGAAGCCCAGGGCGATGATCAGGATCAGGCGGCGTTGTTCCATGGGAATCTTTCAGTCTCGCGATTGAACGGCATGGGGCCCGTGGTGGGCATCGGCTCGGGAAGCGGAGGACTCGGCATCATGCGGGCAGCCGCCGGGTTCCGAGGAGGTGCCGGGCACCGGATCGATGCCCCCGGCACAGAAGGGATGGCAGCGCCCCAGGCGGCGCAGCGTCAGCCAGCCCCCCTTGAGCGCACCGTGTCGGGACAGGGCCTCGACGGCGTACTCGGAACAGGTCGGATAAAAACGACAGGAGGGCGGCAGCATCGGGCTGATCAGCAGGCGATAGCCCTTGACCAGGCCGATCAGGACGCGGCGCATTTCCGGCTCGCCTTGTTCAGTGCCTGGCGCATCTGGCGATGCAGCTCGGGCATCGACAACCCGTCCACTCCCGACTTGGCCAGGACCACGACGTCCATGCCGGGTAACTCGGCCCGGCTCAGGCGGAACTGTTCGCGGGCGACGCGCTTGACCCGATTGCGCTCGTGGGCAAGCCGTACCCGCTTGCGGCTGACAGCCAATCCCAGGCGCGGCTCGCCGCCGGGATTGGCGTGCAAGGCCAGCATCAGGTTGGCGGTATGCACCCGGTTACCTCCGCGCATCACGCGTTGGTAGTCCGACCCGGAAAGCAGGCGCGCCGAACGCGGAAACCGGCCGCCACGAATGACGGCCGGTTCCTTGCTGTCGGCCCCGGAGGTCGGGGCCTCGGGCGCGGCCGGGGTCATCGGCCTCAGGCAGAGAGCCGCTTGCGGCCCTTGGCGCGACGGGCGTTGATGATGGCGCGACCACCGCGGGTCTTCATGCGGGCACGGAAACCGTGGGTGCGCTTGCGGCGCAAGTTGCTCGGCTGAAAGGTTCTTTTCATGACGACGTCCCAGTAGTGATTCAGGTGTTACTGCACGGATCGGCCGATCTCGATCGGCCCGTCTCGGCCAACTCAGGCGACCATATCCGCTTGAAAAAGGGGCCGAATACTCTGACAGACCGGGGGCTGCTGTCAAGGGCGACGTCACACCACCCGGTCGAACCGGGCCTCGTGACACCGATCGACGGACGTGAGGACCGTCAATTACCGCCCCCATCGGGGTCCCCGACGCGTCGGTCGAGGCCAGCTGGCATCTTGTGGATAAGATGTCGACCACCCGTGGCTGGATGTTATCATCCGCCCCTTGTCTAGCCGACCCCGAACCGGTGGAGAACGACCGTCGTCATGCAGCATTTCCCGATGTGGCAACAATGCATCGATCGCCTGGCCCAGGAGCTGCCGAACGATCAGCTGACCATGTGGATATTCCCGTTGCAGGCCGAACAGGTCAGCGACGACCAGTGGCTGCTGTGGGCGCCCAACCGCTTCGCCTTCGACTGGGTCAACCAGAAACTGCTCGAGCAGATCCGCGTGCATGCCCGCGAGATTTCCGGCCGTCCGGAGCTTGACGTGTCGTTGCGCATCGGCGAGGCCGGCCGCGCTCGGCCCAAGCCGACGACCACAACCAGCAAGGCCCCGGCCGACACCCCGTCCCGTCCCGCTTCTCGACCGGCGGCCCCGCGACCGATCGACCCCGAGCCGGTCGAACCCGGGGACACCACGGACGAGGGCTTTTCCCACAACCTCAACCGCGGCTTTACCTTCGAGACCTTCGTCCAGGGCAAGTCCAACCAGCTCGCCTGCGCGGCATCCCAGCAGGTAGCGGCCAACGCCGGCGCCAGCTACAACCCGCTGCTGATCTATGGCGGCGTGGGTCTGGGCAAGACCCACCTGATGCACGCGGTCGGCAACCAGATCATCGACCAGCAGGGCGACAAGCGCGTCATCTACCTGCACAGCGAACGCTACGTGCAGGAAATGATCACCGCCATCCGCAATAACAACACCGAGCAGTTCAAGAACTTCTACCGCGGCATCGACGCGCTGCTGATCGACGACATCCAGTTCTTCGCCACCAAGCCGCGCAGCCAGGAGGAGTTCTTCCACACCTTCAATGCGCTGATCGAGCAGGGCAAGCAGATCGTGATGACCTGCGATCGCTACCCCAAGGAGATCGAGGGCCTCGAGGAACGCCTGAAGTCGCGCTTTGGCTGGGGGCTGACCGTGGCGGTCGAGCCGCCGGACATGGAAACCCGTGTGGCGATCCTGCACAGCAAGGCCGAGCAGTCGGGGATCGATCTGGATTCCGACGTCGCCTTCTTCATCGCCCGGCGCATCCAGGCCAACATCCGCGAACTCGAGGGCGCCCTGCGACGGGTGATCGTCACCACGCAGTTCTCCAAGCGACCGATCACCATCGAGTCGACCAAGGACGCGCTCAAGGACATGATCTCGGCACACGCCAAGATGATCACCCTGGACAACATCCAGCGCACGGTCGCCAAGTACTACAACGTCAAGATCCAGGACCTGACCGGGGCCCGCCGCACGCGCTCGATCGCACGACCCCGTCAGCTGGCCATGGCGCTGGCCAAGGAATTGACCAGCCATTCGCTGCCCGAGATCGGCGAGTCGTTCGGCGGGCGGGATCACACCACCGTGCTGCACGCGGTACGCAAGATCGAGGAACTGCGCGAGAGCGACAGCAAGATAAACGACGACTACAACCTCCTGCGACACACCCTGAATGTGTGAAGCCGCCCGAGTTGGGGACAAGCCGGGCACAGTGGCAGGACGGATGCTGGGAAACCTGTGGACGAATCGGCGAATCGAGAGTTTTCCACAATTGGTCCCAATTCATACACAGGCCGTCCCACGGCATTGAGCCAATCTGTCAAGTGCGAGAAGCTACTGATCCCGTTCGTCTTTTCGCACTTATCCCAAGGAAAGTGGCTACATCACATTCATCATCATCAACAGAACAAAAACATCTGTTACTGATTCAGAGGAACCGCCAGCCATGCAACTGACCGTCAGCCGACCGGACCTGCTCGACGCCATCAACCGCGTAATCGGTGGCGTGGAAAAACGCCAGACCATGCCGATCCTGGGCAACCTGTTGCTCGAGGCCGATGGCGATCGACTCAAGCTCACCGGGACCGACCTCGAGATCCAGCTGGAAAGCGAATGCCCCGCCGACATCGGTCAACCGGGTCGCACGACGGTCAACGCCCGCAAGCTGCACGACATCATTCGCGCCATCCCGGCCGAATCGCAGATCGGCATTCGCCAGGAAGACGGGTTCGTCATCGTCCAGGCGGGTCACAGCGTGTTCCGGCTCGGTTGCCTGCCGGCCGACGAATACCCGCGCATGGAGACAACCACCGAGGAATACCGGCTGGTGCTCGGGCAGGATCGATTGCGCGCCATGCTGGAGAAGACCCAGTTCTCGATGGCCCAGCAGGACGTGCGTTACTTCCTCAACGGGCTGCTGTTCGAGGTCAGCCCGGAACGGATTCGCTGCGTGGCCACCGACGGGCATCGCCTGGCACTGGCCGAAACCGACAGCCAGCAAGCGATCGCGGAGACGCTGCGCATCATCGTGCCGCGCAAGATGGTGATGGAGCTGATGCGGGCACTCGATCGCGACGACGATTCGCCGGTCGAGCTCTTGGTCAGCACGCAGCAGATCGAGCTCAAGCTCGCCCAGCAACGCATGGTCAGCAAGCTGATCGACGGGCGCTTCCCCGACTACGAGCGCGTCATCCCGAAGACCAACAGCAAACAGGTCCACGTCGACCGAGAAACCCTCAAGCAGGTGCTGCAGCGCGCCTCGGTGCTCAACACCGACCGGTTCGCCGGCGCCCACTATCACCTGCAATCCGACCGGCTGGCCATCGAGGCAATCAACAGCGACCAGGAATCCTCCCGCGAGGAAATCCCGGTTCACTACCAGGGTGACGACCTGAAGATTGCCTTCAATATCAGCTACATGCTGGCCATCCTCTCGCACGTTGACGACATGCAGGTGCGCATGGATTTCGAGACCCCGGAATCCAGCGCCCTGATCCTGCCGACCGACGAAGACGCCATCCGGACCCGCTACGTCCTCATGCCGATGAAGATCTAAGCGGTTTCCCGTGACGCGACTGGCGACACTGCACGTCGAGCGATTCCGCAACCTCGAACCCGTCGATCTCGAACCGGCCGCCGGCATCAACCTGATCCACGGGGTCAACGGCGCCGGCAAGACCAGCCTGCTCGAGGCCATCCATACCTTGAGCCTGGGACGGTCGTTCCGTGGCAACAACGCCAATGAGCTGATCCGGCACGGTGCCGACGACCTCCTGCTGCGAGCCGAGGTCGAGGCCCGCTCGGGCCGCGGTGTACACCGCCTTGCGATGCAGCGCGACCGGCGCAGCATGGTGCTCCGCGTCGACCAGGAGAACGTGCCGCGGTTGAGCGAGCTGGCGCGATTGCTGCCCGTGCTTGCCCTGCACCCGCAATCCGACGATCTCGTGCTTGGCTCGCCCGATCATCGCCGGCGCTTTCTCGACCGGGTGGGCTTCTACGCCCGAACGGATTTCCACGAGATCCATCGCAACTTTCAACGCGCACTCAAGCAGCGCAACGCCCTGTTGCGCCGGGGACAACACGAACCGGCCTGGGAGCGGCTCTACCTGGAAACCGCCGGGCGACTCGAGGCCGCCAGGCGCGACGTGCTCGCCGATCTCGAGCAACGCATGACCGACTTGCTCGACCGCATGCTGCCCGGCCACCGGCTCACGCTGCGCTACCTCCCCGGTTACCGGCAGGACCTGGCACTCGACGAGGCCATCCGGCAGGGCGGCGAGCGCGAACGGGACCAGCAGGCCAGTCTGTTCGGCCCGCACCGGGCGGATCTCAAGATCGCCCTCGGCGACCACGAGGCGCGCCAGGTTGCCTCCCGTGGGCAGATCAAGATGCTGGTGGTGTTGTTGCACCTCGCCGTGCTCGACCTCTGGGCCGAGGTACGCGGTGAGCCGGCCGTGGTGCTGTTCGACGATCTGGCCTCGGAACTGGACGCGGACAACCGACGGCGCGTGCTGGACTACCTCGGCCAGAGTGGTCACCAGGCCTTCGTCAGCGTGATCGCCGCCGATGCCATCGACGGCGAGGGGGATATCCAGGCCCGCTTTGCCGTGGAGGACGGGCAGGTGCGGAAAATGGTATGATCACAAGGTTGTGAAACACCGTCGGAACGATCGGGATGGACTGGCCAGTCGGCCGGTCTCCCGATGGACCGGTCCGGGTTGGCAAGCGCCGCCGACAGGACCGCTGCGACAGGAAGGGACAAGAGCTACATGAGCGCCGAAAACACGTACGACTCCAGCAGTATCAAGGTCCTCAAGGGACTGGACGCGGTGCGCAAGCGCCCCGGGATGTACATCGGCGATACCGACGACGGTACCGGCCTGCACCACATGGTGTTCGAGGTGGTGGACAACGCGGTCGACGAATCGCTCGCCGGTCACTGCTCCAAGATCGACGTGGTCATCCACGCCGATGGTTCGGTCTCGGTCACCGACGACGGTCGCGGCATTCCCACCGACCTTCACGAGGAAGAGGGGCGGTCGGCCGCCGAGGTCATCATGACCGTCCTGCACGCCGGCGGTAAGTTCGACCAGAACAGCTACAAGGTCTCCGGCGGCCTGCACGGGGTGGGTGTCTCGGTGGTCAACGCCCTGTCCGACCGGCTGGATCTCACCATCTGGCGCAATGGGCGTCGTTGGGTGCAGGAATACCACCTCGGCGAGCCGCAGTACCCGCTCAAGGATGCCGGCCCGACCGAGCGTTCCGGCACGCAGATCCGTTTCCTGCCCAGCCAGACGATCTTCACCGACGTCACCTTCCACTACGACATCCTGGCCAAGCGCCTGCGCGAGCTGTCGTTCCTCAACTCCGGGGTGCACATCTCGCTCTCCGAAGAGCAGAGCGGCCGCGCGGACACGTTCTACTACGAAGGTGGCATCCGCGCGTTCGTCGAGCACCTGAACAAGGACAAGACGCCGATCCACAAGAACGTGATCTACCTCTCGGGCGATCGCGACGAGGTCGGCATCGAGCTCGCGCTGCAGTGGAACGACGCCTACCAGGAAAACCTGTTCTGCTACACGAACAACATCCCGCAGCGCGACGGCGGCACCCACCTGACCGGTTTTCGTACCGCGCTGACGCGCACGCTCAACGACTACATGGATCGCAACGGGATCCTCAAGAAGGCCAAGGTCAACACCACGGGTGAGGACTGGCGCGAGGGCCTGGTGGCGGTGATCTCGGTCAAGGTGCCCGACCCGAAGTTCTCCTCGCAGACCAAGGAAAAGCTGGTCTCCTCCGAGGTCAAGACCGCGGTCGAATCGATGACCGCCGAGCACCTGGCCGACTTCCTCGAGGAAAACCCGGCCGATGCCGAGGCGATTACCTCCAAGATCATCGAGGCGGCGCGGGCCCGCGAGGCCGCCCGTCGGGCCCGCGAGATGACCCGCCGCAAGGGCGCGCTCGACATCGCCGGCCTGCCGGGCAAGCTCGCCGACTGCCAGGAGAAGGACCCGGCGCTGTCGGAGCTGTACCTGGTGGAGGGCGACTCCGCGGGCGGTTCGGCCAAGCAGGGCCGCGACCGGCGCACCCAGGCGATCCTGCCGCTCAAGGGCAAGATCCTCAACGTCGAGAAGGCGCGCTTCGACAAGATGCTGTCGTCCGCCGAGGTGGGTACCCTGATCACGGCGCTGGGTTGCGGCATTGGTCGCGAGGACTTCAATCCGGACAAGCTGCGCTACCACCGCATCATCATCATGACCGACGCGGACGTCGACGGCAGTCACATCCGCACCCTGCTGCTGACGTTCTTCTACCGCCAGATGCGCGAGCTGGTCGAGCGCGGCCACGTCTACATCGCGCAGCCGCCGCTCTACAAGGTCAAGAAGGGCAAGCAGGAGCAGTACCTCAAGGACGATCTGGCCCTGAACCAGTACCTGCTGCAGCAGGCGGTCGACGGGGCGCGCCTGGAACTCGGCGAGAACACCCCGCCGATCTCCGGGCCGGGGCTCGAGTCGCTGGCGCGGGAATACCTTTCCGCGCAGGCGATGATCGAGCGCATGGCCAACCGTTTTGACATCAATGCCCTGAAGGCACTGATGCAGATCGGTCGCCTCGATCCGGCCATGATGGACGACGAGTCTCGCCTGGCCGGTTGGCTGGGTCACTTCAACGGCATGCTCAATGCCATCGCCGATGCCGGTGTGGAGTACGGCGTCTCGATGGAGGAAGGCGAGCATGGCCACGTGTTCCGTATCGAGCGCAGCCAGCACGGTGTTTCACATGAAACCACCATCCCGGCGGCGTTCTTCAGCGGCAACGAGTACCGCCTGCTCGGCGACCTCGGCGAACGACTCGACGGCCTGATCAGCGAGGGTGCCGAGGTCGTGCGCGGCGAACGCCGCCAGGCGATCGAGCGTTTCGAACAGGCGATCGACTGGCTGATGGCCGAGGGGCGCCGTGGACTGGCGGTTCAGCGCTACAAGGGCCTGGGCGAGATGAACCCCGACCAATTGTGGGAAACCACCATGAACCCGGATACCCGTCGCCTGTTGCAGGTGCGTATCGAAGACGCCGTGGCCGCCGATTCGGTGTTCACGGTGCTGATGGGCGACCTGGTCGAGCCGCGCCGCGACTTCATCGAGAAATTCGCGCTCTCGGCGTCCAATATCGACGTGTAACCAAGACGACGAGAGTCAACCCGCCTCGCCGCGGCGGGGCAGCCAAGGAGGCGTTCGAACCATGGGCATCGCGCTGTCGATCATCGTGTTCCTGCTGGTGCTGATCCTGATCTGGGGAATCATCATCTACAACGGCCTGGTGCGGCTGAAGCACAACGTCTCGCAGTCGTGGTCGAACATCGACGTGTTGCTGCGCCAGCGCCACGACGAGTTGCCCAAGCTGGTCGAGACCGCCCGGCAGTACATGCACTACGAGCGCGACACGCTCGAGCGGGTGATGGAGGCGCGTGCGGCGGTCAACGACGCGCAGCAGCGCGGTGACGTCGGCGCACTGGGTGGTGCCGAGCAGAGCCTGCGCCTCGGCCTGGGTAACCTGTTCGCGGTGGCCGAGGCCTATCCCGAGCTCAAGGCCAACGAGACCTTCCAGCACCTGCAGCAGCGCATCAGCGGGCTGGAAAACGAGATCGCCGACCGGCGCGAGTTCTACAACGCCGCGGTCAACACCAACAACATCCGCATCGAACAGTTTCCCGACGTCCTGGTTGCCCAGCTGTTCGGCTTCCGCGCCTTCCGCCTGCTCGAGTTCGATCGCAAGTCCACCGAGGATGTCGACGTGAAGGCCCTGTTCGGCTGATCCCGGCGAGTCGATGATCCCCGGCATGTCGGTTATCGAGGGGTTCGGCGACTGGCTGCTCGACCTCGATCCCGGCTTCTACCTCGTCCTCTGGACGGGGGTGGTGATCCTGCTCCTCGTCTGCCTGTTTCTCGGCTTTCGTACCCTCGCTCGGGCGCGGATCATCGCGCACACCCCCACCGCCCGGCTGCGCTCTGCCGCCCAGGGCTTCAACGAGATCGAAGGCACGGGCCGGGCGATCGACGATCACCCGCTCTATTCGCCGCTGACCTTTACCCCCTGTCTCTGGTTCGAGATGAAGATCGAGCGGCTCGAGTCCAGCGGCAAGAACCGCAATTGGGTCACCGTTGAGCGCCGCCGCAGCGATGCCCTGTTCCGCGTCGACGATGGTAGCGGCGAGGCGTTCGTCGACCCCGACCATGCACGGGTGATCCCGCACAGCAGTCGACGCTGGCGTGAACGTGCCTCGAACCATGATTGGTCGGGCGGCTCGGCACTGGGATTCGGTGGCAAGCCGTATCGCTACACCGAGCGTCTGCTGCTGCCCGAGCGGCCGCTCTACGTGCTTGGCTGGCTCGAGACCCGTGGGCATCGAAACGATGGATCGTCGGCCCACGCGGCAATCGAGCAGCGTCGCCGCGAGCTCCTGCAGGAATGGAAGCACGACGACGAGGCGCTTTCGCGCTTCGATCTGGATGGTGACGGCGAGATCTCGATGCGCGAGTGGGAATGGGCCATGCGGCTTGCGCGCGCGCAGGCAAAGCGCGAGGTCGGCGAGGCGGAACGTGAACGTGCCACCGGCAGCAATACCGTCCACCTGCTACACCGGCCGGAAAACGGCGATCCGTTCATCATCTCCGGCGTGCCGCAGGAGACGTTGATCCGTCGCAAGACGTTCAAGGCGGGCGCATTCGTCGCCGCCGGCCTGATCCTGTTCGTGCTCGCGCTGGTCGCGCTCGATATCCGGACCCCGTTCTAGGGTGTCCCCTCGTGTTTCCCGGCGGCGGATCGCCCCGGGAACCGGCCGATTCTGCGAGAATGGCCCGAGTCTTTCGCTCGAGGCAGATCCCATGAACATCGCTAGTTGGAACGTCAATTCACTCAAGGTGCGTCAGCCGCAAGTCCTCCAGTGGCTGGCCGACCAACCCGCCACCCTGCTCGGCATGCAGGAGCTCAAGCAACTCGATGAGGCGATCGATCGGGACGCGATCGAGGCGGCCGGTTATCGCGTGATCGCCAACGGGCAGAAGACCTACAACGGCGTGGCCTGGATGTATCCGGCCCATTGGCCGGAGCCGACCGACATCGTCACCGACATCCCCGGATTCGAGGATCCGCAGCGGCGCGTGATCGCCGCGACCTTCGGCGACCTGCGGGTGATCAACCTGTACGTGGTCAACGGCGAGGCCGTCGGGTCGGAGAAATACGCCTACAAGCTGTCCTGGCTGGAGGCGCTGACGCGCTGGCTGGCCGAGGAGGCCGGGCGCTACCGCAACCGCGTGGTGGTGGGGGACTTCAACATCGCGCCGACGGATGCCGACGTGCACGACCCCGAGGCGTGGAAGGAGCGGATCCTCTGCTCGACCCCGGAACGCGACGCGCTCGACCGCATCCTCGAGACGGGCTTGATCGACGCCTTCCGCCTGTTCGACCAGCCGGAGAACGTGTTTTCCTGGTGGGATTACCGGCAGGCGAATTTCCGCCGCAATCGCGGGCTGCGCATCGACCTGATCCTCGTCAGCGAGTCACTGCGCGATCAGGTCACGGCCTGCCACATCGACATCGAGCCGCGTCGGTGGGAGCGTCCCTCGGATCACGCGCCGGTGGTCGTGGCCCTCGACTACGGGGCACCGGGTAGCTGACGCCCGACGCCGATCGCCGCCGGCCTACTCGGGCCGTTCGGCCTCCGCGCCCGGTGGCAGGCAGCCGATCAGCGCCTGCCATTGATCGATCACCACCTGCCGTTCGGCCTCGACGCTGTGGGCATCCACCACGGAGCGACTGCCCATCAACGCCTGATGGTGGCCGGCGTCGCGCAGGGTCCGGTAGGCCTGGATGATGGCCTCGCTCGCCTCGGCGTCGATCAGTCCAGCCTCGCGCAACGAGTCGAGCTGGCGAATGTTGTCGGTGAACTCGAGTATTTCGGGATGTTCGGCGGCATGTCGCAGCAGCAGGTACTGCACCAGGAACTCGATGTCGGTGATGCCGCCGACGTCGCGCTTGAGGTGGAACAGGCCGGCCGGGGTCTCGGTCTGGTTCGTCCGCATCTTCTCGCGCATGCCCACCACCGCGTCACGCAGCTCGTCGGGGTCGCGCGGCTGGGTCAGCGTCTGGCGCCGGATCTCGGCGAAGGTCTCGCCCACCGAGGCGGTACCGGCGACGAAGCGCGCCCGGCACATGGCCTGCACCTCCCAGACCCAGGCGTGTTCGGCCTGGTACTGGGCAAAGGCATTGACGGACGAGACCAGCAGGCCGCCGACCCCGTCCGGGCGCAGGCGCGTGTCCACTTCGTAAAGCACGCCGGCCGGCGTACGGATGCTGAGCGTATGGATGATCTTCTGCGCCAGACGCGCGAAGTAGAGGCTGTTGTCGATCGATTTCGGCCCGTCGGTCACCGCCTCGCGATCCGTGGAGTCGTGCAGGAAGACCAGGTCCAGGTCCGAGCCGTAACCCAGCTCGATCCCGCCGAGCTTGCCGTAACCGATGATGGCGAGTCCCGGGGTAAACACCTCGCCCGCCTCGTTGATCGCCTTCGGCTTGCCGTGGCGGGCCTCGATCTGCGCCTGCGCGCGCTCGTGTACCGCCTCCAGGATTACCTCGGCAATCCAGGTCAGCTGGTCGGAGACCCGCATCACCGGCAGCGCGCCCACCACGTCGGCGGCAGCCACCCGCAGGGTCGCCAGCTGCTTGAAGCGGCGCAATTCGTCGAGGCTGCGTTCCTCGTCGTTCGGGCACTTGCCCAACAGCTCGCCCAGCTCCTGCGCCAGCTCGGTCTTGTTGGGCGGGGCGTACAGGGTCTCGGGGTCGATCAGCTCGTCGAGCAGGATCGGGTGCTGGGTCAGCAACGAGGCGATCCACGGGCTGCCGTGCACCAGCCGGACCAGCTGCCGGCGCGCCTGTGGCTGTTCGATCAGCAGGGCCACGTAGACCGAGCGGCGCAGGATGGCCGCAAGCAGGTCGAGCATCCGGTCGAGGATCGCGACCTGGCCCTGATAGGCGCTGATGTCGCGCAGCAGGTCGGGCATCAGTTCGTCGAGACGTTGGGCGACCGTGCCGTTGATCGCCGGCCCCTGGGTGTCCCGCCACGCGGACAGATGCCGTTCCAGCACGGCGGCCTGCTCGAAGCCGTGCCGTTCGAGGATGGCGACGCGGTCGGCGACATCGCCTAGCCCGTTCCATACCTGTTCGAGCGGGTCCTCGTTCTCGTCGCCGTCGCTGGGCAGGCGCAGCACCTCCGAGAAATGGCCGTGGATGCGATCACGGTGCTGATCGAGGGCGTACAGGAACGCGCCCCAGTCCTCGAAACCCATCGAGATCGCGAGGCGCAACTGGTCGAACTTGTTGTCCGGTAGCGTCTGCGTCTGATGGTCGTAGAGCATCTGCAACCGGTTCTCGGCCCGGCGGAGAAAGTCGTAGCCCACCGTGAGATCGCCGACGGTGGTCGGATCGAGCTCGCCCATCTCCTCGAGGATCGTGAGCACCGGCAGCAGCCGCCGGTCCTGTAGCGCCGGCTCGCGTCCGCCGCGCAGCAACTGGAACAACTGGCCGATGAACTCGATCTCGCGGATGCCGCCGGGGCCGAGCTTGATGTTGTTGTGCATGGCCGCGTCGGTCATCTCGCGCTCGATCATGCGCTTCATCTCGCGCAACTGGCTGAACGCGCCGAAGTCGAGATAGCGGCGGAAGACGAACGGTCTGAGCATGTCCATCAACTCGCGTCCCGCCGCCTGGTCGCCGGCAATCACGCGTGCCTTGATCCAGGCGTAGCGTTCCCATTCGCGTCCGCGGGTGGCGTAGTAGAGTTCCAGCCCGTCGAAGCTCATCGCCAGCGGGCCCTCGTCGCCGTTGGGGCGAAGACGCATGTCGACCCGGAAGACGAAGCCGTGACCGGTCTTCTCGTCGAGCGAGCGGATCAGCCGCTGGCCGAGCCGGATGAAGTACTCGGCGTTGCTGATCGTCTTGCTGCCGTCGGTCTCCCCCTCTTCGGCGTAGGCGAAGATCAGGTCGATGTCCGAGGAATAGTTGAGCTCGTCGCCCCCGAGCTTGCCCATGCCGATGACCACCATGCCGACGGACTCGCCGTTCGGCCCGCGCGGCTGCCCGAACCGGGCCTGCAGGTGATGTTCGTGGTAGGCCAGCGCCTCGGCGACGCAGAAATCGGCGAGCTTGGATAGCGACCGGAGGGTCGCGTCGGTGTCGTCGATGCCGTTGAGATCGCGCCAGGCGATCAGGATTATCTCGCGCCGACGCAATCGACGCAGCTCCCGGCCGAAGGCCGCCGGCTCCAGTGCCAGGCGCTCGTCCCGCGTGCCGCTGAGCCCGTCGAGGCGCGTGGCCAGCCCGTCGCCGAGAAACGCGTCACCGCAGCCGGCCATCACGTAATCGAGGATGGCCGGCTCGGCGGCGAGGCTTTGCTGGATGAAGGGGCTGCAGCGCAGGACGTGTTCGAGCTGCCGACGTTGGTCGTCGTTGAGTGCCGAGGCATCGCTCAGCTGGTCGATCAGGGTCTGGTCTGGGGTGATTTCGTCGAGGTCGGACACGAGGATCGGCCTGTCGGTTGATGGGGGATGCCTCGATGATACGCCTTGCAGCCGGATGGGTGCAGGCTTGCGGCGCCGCGGCCGGGCCCCGGTTCGATCGGGCA
>NZ_JAJSEE010000001.1 GCF_023555375.1 Guyparkeria hydrothermalis | reverse complement strand
GCCGGCCTCCGGGGAGGTCGGCGCTTTTCGTGGTCAGTGAGTCGGTGCGGGTCAGAACGGGTTGTAGGACTGTTCCTGCGTGAACTGCGTGTAGCCCACGCCGGCCCCCAGTCGCAGGCCGACGCCGACGCGAATCGGGGCGACCACGATCGACTGGCTGCGCAGGTACTGCATGCCGACCCCGCCGACGACGAACGCCGAGCCGTTGACGCCGGCGAAGCGCTGGAAGATCAGGTCCGGGCGCGGCAGGTTGTAGACCAGCATGAACACCCGGCCCGCATCGCCACCGAAGTCCCAGCCGACCGACGGTCCCTGCCAGTAGACGGTCTGTTTCTCGCCGGACTTCGCCATGAACTCGCCCATGCCGTAGCGCAGGCCGACGACGATCGCGCCGCCGCCTTCCTCGCCCTTGATGATGGCGTTGGGACGGCCGTAGTCGGCAAAGGCGCGGTCGACCGCCCGGGCGATGCCCTCGGCCGAACCGCCCAGGAAGTCGACCGCCTCCTGGGTGGTCTCGTACTTGTCGTAGCCCTCGGTCTGATCGCTGGACTGGCTGCCCTGGTCGGCGCCGCCATCGCCGTTCTGGGTTGTCGGCGCGCTCGCGCAGCCGCTCAGGAACAGAGCGACGGCCAGGGCCGCGATCGGCCCCATCAGGCGCGAGCGCGGTGCCGACGGAAAGAGACGGGGAAAGGTGAGGAGAGTGCCTTGCATGTTTCGCATAATCCCTTGTTCAGAGTGAAACGGCATGTCGAACGATATTCCTTCATGCAGACCGGGGGGGCTCGCAAAAGTTGCGTGGTCGCCTCGATCCCGGGCCGACCCGGGCCGGTTGACAACCCGCTGTTTTGTCGCAAGCATACGCGCTTTGCCACGGGAAGGCCCGACGGCATCGCCCCTTGAGGCAACTTCTGCAACGGGATGACCGAATGAGTATCAAGTCCGATCGCTGGATCCGTCGCATGGCCGAGGAGCACGGCATGATCGAGCCGTTCGAGCCCGGTCAGGTGCGCAGCATGCCCGGCCCGGACGGCAAGGCCGAGCCGATGGTGTCCTACGGGACCTCGAGCTACGGCTACGACGTGCGTTGCTCGAACCACTTCAAGGTGTTCACCAACATCAACACCACCATCGTCGACCCCAAGGCCTTCGACGAGCGCAGCTTCGTCGACGTGCATTCCGACGTCTGCATCATCCCGCCCAATTCCTTTGCCCTGGCGCATACGGTCGAGTACTTCCGTATCCCGCGTAACGTGCTGACCATCTGCCTGGGCAAGTCGAGCTACGCCCGCTGCGGGATCATCGTCAACGTCACCCCGCTCGAGCCGGAGTGGGAGGGCCACGTGACGCTGGAGTTCTCCAACACCACGCCCATCCCGGCGAAGATCTACGCCAACGAGGGTGTCGCGCAGATGCTGTTCCTCGAGTCCGACGAGGTCTGCGAGACCTCCTACAAGGACCGGGGCGGCAAGTACCAGGGGCAGCGCGGCGTGACCCTGCCGACCGCCTGATCGCCTCGAGCGCGCCACCGTCAACGCCCCCGGTGTGATGCCGGGGGCGTTTTTCGTCCTACCCCGCCGGTTCCTCGACGACGTTGAGTGCCAGCACCGGCCAGCCGCGCGCCTCGGCCTCGCGGCGCAGCACCGGGTCCGGGTCGACCGCCGCGGGATGGTCGACCTGCTCGAGCAGTGGCAGGTCGTTGCGCGAATCCGAGTAGAACCAGGTCTCCTCCGGGCGCACCTGCTGGGTCTCCAGCCATTCCTCGAGCGCGAGGATCTTGCCGTGCTGGAACGTCGGCGTGCCGGTGTAGCGACCCGTGTAGCGGCCATTACGGCGTTCGGGCTCGGTGGCCAGCAGGTGCGGGATGTCGAACAGCTCGGCGATCGGACCGGTGACGAAGGCGTTCGTCGCGGTGATCAGCATCAGGGTGTGCCCGCGGCGGCGATGGGATTCGACCAGCTCGCGCGCCGCCGGGGTGATCAGCGGGCGGATGTCCCTCTCGATGAACTCGGCCCGCCAGGCCTCCAGGTCCTCGGCCGGGTGCTCGGCCAGTGGTGCCAGCGCAAAGCGCAGGTAGGCGTCGATGTCGAGCGTGCCCTGCTGGTAGTGGCGCAGGAACTCGTCGTTGTGCCGCGCGTAGTCGTCGGCGTCGACAATGCCGTGTTCGGTCATGAAGGCACCCCAGGCGTGATCGGAATCACCGGCGAGCAGGGTGTTGTCGAGGTCGAAGATGGCGAGTTTCACGAAAGGCCTCCTGGCGGCAGGGCGCGGTGCGCCTGCCGTCATGATCGCGTTGCATCCCGGCCGTGGCCGGGTCGACGGGCGCGCATGATACCCCATCCCGTGTGGATCTTGGTCCGACGGGCGGCAAGGCGGTGCGGGGCCGGTCGAGCACGAGGGTTTCGGTCCGGCGAAAGGGCGCCGGCGCGGGGATCGGGAGGAGTGCCGCCGTCGCCGGGTGGCGGGGCGGACAGTCCCCCGGACTCGTCGTGACCCGCGCCTGCCTAGGCGCCCGGTCGCGTCGGTTTATCGCCCCGGGGTTTTGTGAAAGAATCAATGACACTTGGGTGACCGCGGACGGCCTCGTGCCGGCTCGGCGGTTTGCCCCTGCGGGGCCGCGCGCCCCGCCATTTCTGGCGACTGACTTTTGCAAGAGTGGAATCGTGATTGACCGTAGCGGCTTTCGACCCAATGTCGGGATCATCGTGTGCAACCAGCGAGGCGAGGTCTTCTGGGGCAAGCGGGTCGGGCATCGTTCCTGGCAGTTTCCGCAAGGCGGCATCAACGCCGAGGAGCGGCCGCTGGAGGCCATGTACCGTGAGCTGCGCGAGGAGGTGGGGCTGCTGCCCGAGCACGTCTCGGTGATGGCCTGGACCCGCGGCTGGCTCCGCTACCGCCTGCCGCGCAACATGGTGCGTCGTCACGTCCATCCCGTCTGCATCGGTCAGAAGCAGAAATGGTTCCTGCTGCGCCTGCGCACCGACGAGAGCGCCTTCGATCTCAATGCCTCCCACAAGCCCGAATTCGACGGCTGGGAATGGCGTCCGTTCTGGTCGATCCTGCCCGAAGTGATCTACTTCAAGCGCACCGTCTATTTCCAGGCGTTGCACCAGCTCGCCCCTTTCCTCGAGGGCGTGCCCGCCGAATGCCCGGACGAGTGCCTGCCCGAACAGCTCGAGCGGCGCATCGAGCAGGCGTCACCGGCCGGCTTGGCCGCGGCGGGGCATCGCGATGCTCGATGAACTCCGCCAGATCGTCACCGAGGTCTCGAAGTCGGCGGACCTGCGGGCGGCGCTCGACCTGATTGCCCGCCGGGTCCAGTCGGCGCTCGACGTCTCGGTCTGCTCGGTCTACGTGCTGGGCGGCGACGAGGCCGAGGCCGTCGAGCCCAGCCTGGTGCTGCAGGCGACCGAGGGCCTGAACAAGTCGATGGTCGGCCAGGTCTCGCTGGCCCTCGACGAGGGTCTGGTCGGCCTGGTCGCGCGCCGGGCGGAGGTGATCAACCTCGAGGACGCCTCGCTCCACCCGGCCTTCAAGTTCGTCACCGACATCGGCGAGGAGCCCTACCACGGCTTTCTGGGCGTGCCGATCATCCACCGCGGCGACGTGCTGGGCGTGCTGGTCGTCCAGGCCCGCGAGCGCCGCCGCTTCTCAGACGACCAGGAGTCCTTCGTGGTCACCTTGGCCACGCAGCTGGCCTCCGCCATCCGTCACGCCCGCGCCAGCGGCGAGCTGATGCGCACCGGCAACGAGCCGGGCGGCTTCGATTCGGCGTTCTCCGCCCGCGGCCTACCGGGCTCGCCGGGCGTGGTCTTCGGCACCGCGGTGGTGGTCGCCGACGGCCAGTCGCTGGAGATGGTCGAGGATCGCGAGGTCGACGACATCGACCACGAGTTGGGCGTGCTCGACAGCGCCATCGAGGCGGTCCGCCAGGAATTCGAGCAACTCAAGATCGATTTTGCGCGGGCCTCCGGTAGCGAGGAGGAGAACCTGCTGTTCGATGCCTACATCCGCATGCTCTCGGGTGGCTCGCTGGTCGAGGCGATCGAGCAGCACATCCGCGCGGGCCAGTGGGCCGGGGCCGCGTTGCGCGATGCGATCGCCGAGCACGCGGCGGTGTTCGAGCAGATGAGCGATGCCTACCTGCGTGAACGGGCCCAGGACATCCGCGATCTGGGCAACCGGGTGCTGCACAAGCTGCACGCCGAGAGTGCCGGGCCGACCGAGTGGCCGGATCAGATCGTGCTGGTGGGCAATGACCTGTCCGCCTCGCACCTGGCCGAGGTGCCCACCGAGCGGCTGGTCGGCATCGTCTCCTCGACCGGCTCGGGCTCCTCGCATCTCGCGATCCTCGCCCGCGCACTGGGTGTGCCGGCGGCGATGGGTGTGTCCGACCTGCCAATTTCCCGGCTGCGCAACAAGGAGGTGGTGGTCGACGGCTATCGCGGCCTGGTCGTGGTCCGTCCGCGCGGCTCGCTCCGTGAGGAGATGCAGCGGCTGGCCCGCGAGGAGGCGGAGCTGACCGAAGAGCTCGCCGCCCTGCGCGACGAGCCGGCACTGACCTCCGACGGCGTGCGTGTCGCCATGCACGTCAACATCGGCCTGCTCTCGGACATGGCGCCGTCGCTGACCGTCGGTGCCGAGGGCATCGGCCTGTACCGCACCGAGGTGCCGTTCCAGATCCGCAAGCAGTTCCCCGGCGAGGAGGAGCAGGCGCATATCTACCGCGAGGCGCTCGAGACCTTCGCCGGCAAGCCCGTGGTGCTACGCACGCTGGATGTGGGTGGCGACAAGCCGCTGTCGTATTTCCCCATCCGCGAGGACAACCCGTTCCTCGGCTGGCGTGGCATCCGGCTGGTGCTGGACCACCCGGAGATCTTCCTCACCCAGATCCGGGCGATGCTCAAGGCCTCGGCGGGCCTGAACAATTTGCATATCCTGCTGCCGATGATCTCGGCGGTCGACGAGCTCGACCAGTCGCTGGCCTACATCGCCCAGGCGTTCGACGAGGTGTCCGAGGAGGTCGGCGAGATCCAGCGGCCCAAGATCGGGGTGATGATCGAGGTGCCCTCGGCGGTCTACCAGGCCGACGCGCTGGCCAGCCGCTGCGACTTCCTCTCCATCGGCACCAACGATCTGACCCAGTACCTGCTCGCGATCGACCGTAACAACGAGCGGGTCGCCTCGCGCTACGACGCCCTGCATCCGGCGGTGCTCGCCGCGATCCGTGACGTCTGCTCCGCTGGCGCGCGCCAGGACTGCGAAGTGGCCGTTTGCGGCGAGCTTTCCGGCGACCCGCTTGGGGCCGTGTTGCTACTGGGGATGGGCATCCATTCGCTGTCGATGAGCGCCGGGTCGCTGCCGCGGATCAAGTGGGTGATCCGCAGCTTCTCGCACGCCGATGCCCAGGCGTTGCTCGAGGAGGCCATGCGCTGCGAACGGCCCGCCGAGATTCGCACCCTGCTGAACCAGGCGCTGGAGGATCGCGGCCTGGGCGGCCTGATCCGCGCGGGGCGTCACTGACCGCCGATCCGGGGAGATCGGTTCGGAGCTTCCCGGGGGCAATTGACTTGGCCCCGGTCGATGCCTATCATGGCGCACCTTCGTCACCGGCACGGGCCGAAACCGCTCCGGCGGACGAGGCGCGTTTGCGCGATGACGGCGAACGGAGTGTAGCGCAGTCTGGTAGCGCACCTGGTTTGGGACCAGGTGGTCGGGGGTTCGAATCCCTCCACTCCGACCAGTGAATTAGCCGAAACTTGCGCCTGTAGCTCAACCGGATAGAGCATCGGCCTTCTAAGCCGAGGGTTGCGGGTTCGAGTCCTGCCGGGCGCGCCATAAGCGCACCAGGATGAACGGTGAAAACCTTTCGATGGTGACTGTAGCTCAGTTGGTAGAGCCCCGGATTGTGATTCCGGTGGTCGTGGGTTCGAATCCCATCAGTCACCCCACCATAGCGTTGGAAAAGCCCGCCTCTCACGGCGGGCTTTTTCGTGTCCGGCGGCGTTGCGACTCACTCCTGGTCCCGATTGCGGTCGCGTTCATCCACCCGTTCGCGGGCGCGACGCAGTACCTCCTCATGGCGGTCGTTGACGTAGAGCGCGTAGCTGAGCACCTCGGCCACCGCCCGGAACAGGGCTTCGGGGATGCGGTCGCCCAGATCGATCTCCGCCAGGGCCCGAGCGAGCATCGGGTCTTCCACCGCCGGGACGTCGTTCTCGCGGGCCACCTCGATAATGCGACGGGCCAGCTCGTCCTGTCCGGTAGCCACCACCTGCGGCACGTCCGTGCCGTCGTAGGCCAGCGCGATGGCGCGCCGCGGTTTCGACTGGGTATGGCGCGTCTCGTCGCGTTCCGTCATGCCTGCTCACTCAGAAAGCCGTCTGGTGCGGACGTGCCTGCGGCCCCGTTCGTGTCGGGTTCGAGCCGTGCCCGCGCGCTCGCCGGTGGCGGGCCGGGGTAGGTGCCGAGGCGCCCGGGCGTGAGGCCCGAATCGGACAACGCCTGGGCCAGCGTCGGTCGCGTGGTCTCGAGGAGGGTGACCGTCTCTGGTTGATCGGCAAACAGGTCGACGTCGATCCGCTCGCCCTGCATCACCAGCGCCGCGTGCAGGGGCCCCAGCCGGGGCCATTCCATCGCCAGATCGATCCGCCACCGCCCGCCGCCGCTACGCGCCTCGCCCGATTCATCTTCCTCGCGGATGCCCAGGCGCAGCGCGTGGGCCTCGTTGGCCAGCTGCAGCGGGATCTCCAGCAACCAGGTCGGCTGGTTGGGACCGGTCTGCGTCCCGGCCGCCGCACCGGCCGCGCCCTGGGACAGGGCGGTGGCCAGCTGGCTGCGCTCGACCTGGTCGCCGATCCGCTGCATGAACTCGAGGGTGGCCTGGCGTGCGGCCGGGTCACGCGGGGCGAGGTCGGGCTGGGCGCGCAGGCTGCGCGCGGCCTGTTGCAGCAGGCTGCCGAGCGGGGTCTCCGTCAGCCCCTGGCCCGCGGGTGCCGGCATGGGGCCGCCGACCCCGGCCAGCGGGTTGGGTGGTCGCGCGGGGTTGTCCGCCGTGGCAAGCCAACCGGCGACCAGCCCCTGGATCAGGCGCGGTTCGCGTAGCGCCGAGAGCAGTGGCAGGAGGCCATTGAGGCCGGGCGGGACCGTCTGGGCAGAGGGCGACGAGACGGCCGGTGTCGCCAAGGCGGCGGTGGCCTGTGTCGCGGCACCGGGCCCCGTGGTCGCTGTCCCGCTGGTCACGCCCTGGCTGAGCGCCGTGCGCAGCATCGATTCGGTGGCCGCAGCACCGCCTCCGGGGCGGGTGGCCTGCAGGATCGCCGCCGGTATCGACGCGGTTGCCCCGCCCGCCGTGCCGGTTGCCTGGGACGGTGACGGGCTGGCCGGCGGCGCGGGCACCGCGGCGTTGCCTGGAGTGCCCCGGGCCGCGCCTGCCGCGGGCGAGGCCTGGGGGCTGGGCAGCGGGTTGGTCTGTGCCGGGGTGATCTGCGCCTGAGTGAATGGTGTTGGGGCGGTTTGCGCCTGGGCGAGACTGGCCGCCACGGATGTCGGGGTGGCCGGTGCGGCGGCCCCGGGGGTGTTGCTGGCACCTGCCGTGCCCACCCGCGCCAGGGCCTGGAGCAGGTTGCGGGTCAGCTGGGCCTGGTCGAGTTGACGAGGGTCCGGCGGCGGGCCGAGCGGGCGCAGGTGAACCTGTTCGCCCAATCGGGTGACCTCCAGGTCGATCGCCTGGCCCGCCTTGAGTGGGTGCTGGGTGGTGACCTGCAACTGGCCGCCGGCCACCGACAGGGTCGCGCGCTCACCCGGCCGGGCATCCGACAGCGAGATGGCGGCGAGGCGCTGCCCGGTCTGCAGGCGAAGGACCTGTCCCGCGGGGGTGGTCTGACCGGGCTGTTCGACCTTGAGAATCTTCATGCAGGCTCCGGTCGGGGGCGGTTACCGTCGATGGTAGGGCGCGCCGGTGTCGCTCACAAGCCACAGCGAGATTCACGGAATTTCCCTGTGAGTGACAATGTTTTGACATGCCACCAGGGTCACGCTAGTTTTCTCGGGAACTTTTTCGCTCCGTGATTGTCGTGGCTGCCCGCTCAAGGGTTGAGGCAGGCCGCGACGAGCGGATTGCGACAGTTTGCTCGGAACACGCACGAAGAGCCAACAAAAAACGACAAGAATCGGCGGCACCCACGACCGCCGAGCACCCAGGAGAAGAGCATGCCGCGGCCTCAACCCCTTTGCTGGATCGACAGCAAGGCGCCGGAGGCGTCGTTGCTGAACGAGCAACTGACGCTGCTCGGTTTCGACACCTGCGTCGGCTCCGACCCGGCGGGGAGCGACGGGCCGCTGTGTCGCCTGACCTTCGCGGCCGACGGCGTGGCGAACGACGACAAGATCGAGTGTGCACCCTGGGTGGTCCTGGGCGAGCTCGACGGCACCCCGACGCGTCCGCCGCAGGCCCAGCTGCCCTGGCCGGTCCCGCTGGAGACGTTGCAGGCCGTACTCGCGCCGATGAAGAGCCGTTGGCACGGCGAGCGGCTGCGCCAGGAGAACCGGGGGCTGATCGGCAGCAGCCCGGCACTCGAGGGGGTGCGTCACGAGGTGGCCCAGGTGGCGCCGACGGATGCCACCGTGCTGATCCTCGGCGAGACCGGTACCGGCAAGGAAGTGGTCGCCCGCATGATCCACATGCTCTCCGAGCGTGCCGACAAGCCCTTCGTGCCGGTCAACTGCGGCGCCATCCCCGGCGAGCTGCTCGAGTCCGAGTTGTTCGGCCACGAGAAGGGCGCCTTCACCGGGGCGATCACCCAGCGCAAGGGACGCTTCGAGCTGGCCCAGGGCGGCACCATCTTCCTCGACGAGATCGGCGACATGCCGTTCTCCATGCAGGTCAAGATCCTGCGCGTGCTCCAGGAGCGCAAGTTCGAGCGGGTCGGTGGCAGCTCCTCGTTCGATGCCGACGTGCGCATCGTGGCGGCGACGCACCGCGACCTGCTGTCCATGGTCGACGACGGCAAGTTCCGTCAGGATCTGTACTACCGCCTCAACGTCTTCCCGATCCAGACCCAACCGCTGCGCGCCCTGCGCGACGACCTGCCCGAGATCGCCAATGCCCTGGTCGAACGACTGCGGCGCGACGGGCGGCCAGCGCCCGAACTGACCGACGCGGTCATCTCGGTGCTCAAGCAGCACGACTGGCCCGGCAATGTCCGCGAGCTGGCCAACGTGCTCGAGCGCATCGGCATCCTCGCCGCGGACCGTCCGGCACGCGTGGCGGATCTGCCCGCCCACCTGCAGCATCTCGGCCCGGCCGAGCCGGAACCGGCCCCGGCCGCGCGGCAGGAGGCCGCCCAACCGGTCGATCCGCCGGCCGATTACCGGACCACCGAGCGCCTCGACCCGGACCCGCGCAGCATCTGGTCGCTGACCGAGAACATCGGCCCGCGTCTGCCGCTGACCCCGGAGGAGGTCGAGGATTGCGACCTGACCCTGCCGGAAGACGGCATCTCGCTGAAGTCGCAGCTCGAGGCGATCGAGCAGGCCTGGATCCAGGCCGCCCTGGCGCAGGCCGATGCCGTGGTCGCCCGGGCCGCGCGCCTGCTGGGCATCCGGCGGACCACCCTGGTCGAGAAGATGCGTAAGTATCAGATCGGCTGAGCCGCGATCGGTCGATCCCTTGGCCCTTTTGGCACACCTCGTGCAAGTGACTGCGCAAGTCAATCCGCGACAGTCAACGAGGTGGGTCCATGAGCGGCAACGACATGTCCGTCGACCAGATCCTTTCCCAGATGCAGCAGCTGCGTACTCAGGCCACCCAGCGCCCGGCCGGCCCGGAGGCCGTCAATCCGGCGGCGCAGGGCGTCAATGAGGTCGAACGCAGCAATTTCGCCGATGCCCTGACCCAGGCGGTCGGGCAGGTCAACGAGCTGCAGCAGACCACGGGCGATCTCAAAAACCGGCTGCAGGCGGGTGACGACCAGGTGACGCTCACCGAGGTCATGCTCGCCTCGCAACGATCTTCCGTGGCCTTCGAGGCGACCCTGCAGGTGCGCAATCGACTGGTTCAGGCCTACGAGAAGGTCATGAACATGCCGCTCTGATGCCTCGTTCTATCCCGTCACCCGTATTCTCCTGATTCGGACATAACGTCATGGCCCAAGGTTCTGCTATCACCACCACCCCGACCGGCAGCGGCGAGAGCCCGCGCTGGATCCGGCAGATGGATGCGTTCACGCAGTCGTCAAGTTTCCGACAGTTGCTGCTGCTGATCGCGTTGGCGGCGGTGATCTCCTTCATGGTCGGCTTCTTCCTCTGGGGCAGCGGCAAGTCGATGGTGCCGCTGTATCAGTCGCTGGACGCGCAGTCCTCCGCCGAGGTGGTCGAGGCACTCAAGACCGCGGGCGAGCCCTATGAGCTGGCCGCCGACGGCACGGTAATGGTGGGCGCCGATCGCCTGCCGGAGATCCGCATGCTGATGGCCCAGCAGGGGTTGCCGGGCGGTGATGGCGTCGGGCTGGAGATGCTCAACCAGGACCAGTCGCTCGGCACCAGTCAGTTCATCGAGCAGGCGCGCTACCGCCGCGCGATCGAGACCGAGCTGGCCCGTTCGATCCAGACGATCGGTGCGATCCGCGCCGCGCGGGTGCACATCGCCCAGCCGGAGAAGTCGGTGTTCGTGCGCGACCGCAAGACGCCCACCGCCTCGGTCGTGGTCGACATCAAGGGCGGCAGCACGCTCAGCCGAGGCCAGGTCAACGGCATCGTTCACCTGGTGGCGTCCAGCATTAACGACCTCTCGCCCGAGAACGTCAGCGTGGTCGACCAGGGCGGCAACCTGCTGACCAATACCGGCGACGATGCCGCCGGCATGGGTCTGACCAGCCGCCAGTTCCAGTACCGTCAGAATCTTGAACAGGCCTACGCGCGGCGGATCGAGTCGTTGCTCGCCCCGATCGTGGGCTCGGATCGCGTTCGCGCGCAGGTCTCCGCCGAGATCGACTTCTCCCGTCGCGAGGGCACCAGCCAGAC
This sequence comes from Guyparkeria hydrothermalis, assembly GCF_023555375.1. Lineage (GTDB taxonomy): Bacteria > Pseudomonadota > Gammaproteobacteria > Halothiobacillales > Halothiobacillaceae > Guyparkeria > Guyparkeria hydrothermalis. Next base: position 576,953 of record NZ_JAJSEE010000001.1, on the reverse strand, counting down.
CTACGGGCCGGGCGAGGGCGTGCTCCTGAGCGAGCAGGTCAACGAGACCGTCCGCTCGCTGGGGGGAGGCGATGGCGTGGTCGGCATGCCGGGGGCGATCGCCAACCAGCCGCCGGGTGGCGGCGAGGTCAACCCGGACGGTGGCGAGGGTGGCCTGGTGCCGCCGCAGGATCTGACCGTCGAGGAATTCCAGACCCTGGTGCAGACGCCGATCGACAGCGACCGTAACGAGACGCGCAACTACAACGTCGATCGCAACATCGAGCACACCCAGTTCGCCAGCGGCCAGATTGAAAAGCTCAGTGTCGCGGTCCTGCTCGACGAGAACGCAACCAGCGGCGAGGCGCCGGCCGATGCCGAGGACGAGGCCGCCGCGGAGGCGGCCGCCCAGGCCCGCACCGAGCGCCTGGAGAAGATGCGCGCGCTGGTGGCCCAGTCGGTGGGTATCGACGAGGCGCGTGGCGACCAGGTCACGCTGAGCACCTTCCCGTTCGTCGACCAGGACATCGAGCCGGTGACCACGCCGGTCTGGGAACAGGGCTGGTTCTGGGCGACCCTGAAGAACGCCGGCATCGGTCTGGCCATGCTGCTGGTCTTCCTGCTGGTTGCCCGACCGCTGTTGAAGATGCTGGCTGAGAGCCGTCGCGAACGGGTGGCTACCTCGACCGAGCTCACCGACCAGTCCGGACATCAGGGGCCGCAGTACACTATGCCGACGCAGTATCCGGACGAGCGCCGCGCGCAGCCCGAGGGCGAGGACTACGACGAGGATGATCTCTCCAACGTGCCCGAGCTGATCGGCAACGCCAGCTACACCGACAAGCTGCGCCAGCTGCGCAAGAGCGTCAACCACGATCCCAAGGCGGTCGCTGCCGTGATCAAGCAGTGGACCCACGAGGAGAACTGATTTCCATGGCCCAGGCACCCGACACCAACCTCCCGCAGGAAAGCCCGCTCTCCGGCCTGAAAGGCCCGGAAAAGGCGGCCATCCTGATGATGGCGCTGGGCGAGGAATCCGCGGCGCACGTTTTCGGTCACCTCGACCCGCGTGAGGTGCAGAAGATCGGCCAGGCGATGGCCGTTCTCAAGAACGTCACCCGCCCGCAGATCCAGGCCGCCCTGGACGAATTCTCCGACGATCTCGAGAACCAGACCGGTCTCGCGCTGGGCTCGAACGACTACATCCGCAACGTGCTCACCCGGGCGCTGGGCGAGGACAAGGCCGCCGGCCTGCTCGAGCGGATCTCCTCGCAGGGCAACCGCCGCAACCTCGAGTTCCTCAAGTGGATGGACGCGCGCTCGATCGCCGAGATCATCCGCTACGAGCACCCGCAGATCATCGCCATCGTGCTCTCGCACCTGGAAAGCGACCAGGCCGCGGAGATCCTGCAGATGCTGCCGGAGAACACCCGCACCGACATCGTGCTGCGGATCGCGCACCTCGAAGGCGTCTCGCCGCAGGCCCTCGAAGAGCTCGACGACATCATGGAGCGTCAGGCGTCCGGCACCCAGGGTGGCAAGTCCTCCAAGGTCGGCGGCGTGAAGATCGCCGCCGGCATCATGAACTTCCTCGAATCCAACGTCGAAGAGGAGCTGATGGGCCGGGTCAAGGAGACCGACGAGGACCTGGGTACCCAGATCGAGGACCTGATGTTCGTCTTCGCCAACCTGGTCGACGTCGAGGACCGCAGCCTGCAGATCCTGCTGCGCGAGGTGCCGGCCGACAAGCTGCTGCTGGCGATGAAGGGGGCCGACTCCGAGCTCAAGGAGAAGATCTTCCACAACATGTCCCGTCGCGCCGCCGAGATGATGCGCGACGATCTCGAGACCCTGGGTCCGACACGTCTGGCCGACGTGGAGGCCGCGCAGAAGGAAATCCTGCAGGTTGCCCGTCAGTTGTCCGACGAGGGCAAGATCGCCCTGGGTGGCGGAGGTGGCGATGAGTTCATCTGACGACGCCCCGACCCTGACCCGCCCGCTCGAGGCCACCGACTGGCAGGAGCTGGTGGATGCCTGGGAGCTGCCGGATTTCAGCGCCGAGCCGGTCGAGGAGGCGGGCGACCAGGTCGATCCGGCCACCGCCGAGGAACTGGCCGAGGCGCGAGCCGAGGCGGAGAAACGCGGTTACGAGACGGGTCTGAAGAAGGGACGCGATGCCGGCTACCAGGAGGGCCTGGCCGCCGCGCGTGAAGAGATCCAGGCAATCGAGAACCGCCTGCGCGGCTGGCTCTCGCACCTGGAGCGGCCGCTGGCCTTGCTCGACGACGAGGTCACCGAACAGCTCACGGCCCTGGCGACCCAGATCGCCCGGGTGATGGTGGCCCGCGAGGTCCAGGCCGACAACAGTGGCCTGCCGTCGATCGCCCGCGAGGCCCTGGCGGCCCTGCCGGTATCGGTCCGCTCGGTGACCCTGCGCTGCGCACCCGCCGACGAGGCGTCCCTGCGCGAGCTGATCGACGATGCGCGTTTCGAGCGCCTCGATCTGCGCGCCGATGCCACCGTCAGTGCCGGCGGGGTGATCGTCGAGTCGGGCGATGCCCGGGTGGATGCCAGCCTGGCCAATCGCTGGGCGGCCACGCTCGATCACCTGATCGGTCGGGTCTACCCCGGCCCGGACCAGCCCGTCCCGGAAACGGCCGCCACCCCATCGGGGTCGGCTCAATCCGACGAACCGGCCGAGGCCCCGGCACAACCCAACGAGACCTCGTCGGATGGGCCGGATGCCGATCCGGGTACCGATCACGACTCGGCACCCGCGAGCGATGCCCCGCGATCGGAGGAGCGCGACGATGACTGATCCCGGACTGCGCGATCCCAGTGCCGATGTCTCGCTGAACTGGGCGCGACGCCTGATGGGGACGACCGCGCGGGTGGATGCCCCGGCGGCGGCCTCCGAGGGGCGAATCGTGCGCGTGGTGGGCCTGGCGCTGGAGGCCCGCGGTCTCTCGGCGCTGATCGGCGATCAATGCGAGGTGACCGACCCGCAGGGGCGGCGCTTCGAGGCCGAGGTGGTGGGCTTTGCCGAGGAGGCGACCTACCTGATGCCGCTGGAGACCACCCAGGGCGTCGGTCCGGGCTGCCGGGTCAAGAACCTCGGCGCGGCCAGCCGCGTGCCGATGGGCGAACAACTGCTCGGCCGGGTGCTCGACGCCCGTGGCCGGCCGATCGACGACGGCGAGCGGTTGACCGGGGATGCCTCGGTCAACCTGCATGGCCGGCCGATCAACCCCTTGAAGCGCCGCGAGATCACCGAGCCGCTGGACGTCGGCGTGCGAGCGATCAATGCCCTGATGACGGTCGGCCGCGGCCAGCGCATGGGTATCTTCGCGGGCTCCGGTGTGGGCAAGAGTGTGCTGCTCGGCATGATGACCCGCTACACCCGAGCGCAGATCATCGTGGTCGGTCTGGTGGGCGAGCGGGGCCGCGAGGTCGCCGAGTTCGTCAGCGAGATCCTCGACGACGAGGCGCGCGAGCGCGCGGTCGTGGTGGCCGCGCCCGCCGACAGCTCGGCCTTGATGCGTTTGCACGGCGCGAACCTGGCCAGCTCGATCGCCGAGCATTTCCGCGACCAGGGTTTCGACGTGTTGCTCTTGATGGATTCGCTGACCCGCTACGCGCAGGCCCAGCGGGAGATCGGTCTCGCGATCGGCGAGCCGCCGGCGACCAAGGGCTATCCGCCCTCGGTGTTCGCGCACCTGCCCAAGCTGGTCGAGCGTGCCGGCAACAGCGAGAACCGCCAGGGCAGTCTCACCGCCTTTTACACCGTGCTCGTCGAGGGTGACGACCTGAACGACCCGGTGGCCGATGCCGCGCGGGCGATCCTCGATGGGCACATCGTGCTCTCGCGCGAGATCGCCGAGCGCGGTCGATTCCCGGCGATCGACGTCGAGGCCTCGATCTCCCGGCTGATGCCCAAGCTGGTCGACCCGGATCATCTATCCTTGATGCGGCGATTCAAGGAGTTGGCGGCGACCTATCGCGAGAACCGCGACCTGATCGCCGTGGGGGCCTATCGCCGTGGCCAGGACGCGCGCCTCGACCGGGTGATCGACATCCAGCCCGACCTCGAGGCCTTCCTGTCGCAGTCGATGAACGAGCCGGCCGACATGCCTTCGAGCATCGACGCACTGGTCGACCTGCTGCATTCGGATTGACGGGGTGAGCGAGCATGAGTGACACGCAACGTCTGAAATCCCTCGGCAATGCCGGGCGGGTGATGGGCCACCAGGCCGATCTCGCCAGCCGTCGCCGTCGTGAGGTGCAGCGGGAGCTTGACGCCCAGCGCCAGCGGCTGGCCGACCTCGAGGGCTACTTCACTGAATACACCAACAACCTGGGGTTTGCCGCCGAGGGGCGTAATCGCGCCTTCGCGCTGCAGAACTACCGGCAGTTCATGGCCCGGATCGAGGAAACCATCGAGCATCAGCGCAAGGTGGTCCGCGACCTGGAAGAACAACTGAGCCAGCGGTCCAATGATGCCCGCGAGGCGCATGCGCGCAACGAGTCGGTCGACCGTCTGAGCCAGCGCTATCGTGATTCGATCCGGCGCCGTGCCGATCGGGCCGAGCAGCAGGTAATGGATCAGCATGGCGCGGCCAAGGCCGCGCGCGGGGGCGGAACAGGGGGAATGCAATGAGTCAGATCGGCGAAGGCAAGACAGGCATCGAGGGGCTGGGCCGCCTGCTCGGTACGGGCGAGGGCAAGGCCGGCCGGCTGGCCGCGGGTCTTGGTGGCGGGTCGCGCGAGGAATTCGCCCGCCTGATGGCCTCGGCGCAGGGTCGTTTCAAGGCCGATGGTCCGATCGAGGGGGCGGGAGCCGCGACGAAGGGCGGCCCGGGCGCCTCGGGCGGCAAGGCGTTTGCCGAGGCGTTGGAGGGATTGGCCGATCAGCTGGCCAAGCTGCGCGAGGCGCTGGGCGGCGCGGCAGGGAAGGGGGCGTCCGCTGGCCAGGCCGGGGCGGATGCCGAGCCGGCCGGGATCGACTCGTTGCGCTCGGCGCTGGACGATCTGGTCGGTGAGCTTGAGGAACGTATCGCCCGCCTTGAGGGCGGGCCGGGAGCGGGTCGGATGCCGGGTGCCGGCGAGGACCCGGCCGGTGGCCGATCGTTTGTCGGGGGCTGGCCGGGGGCGGAAGGCGCCCGCCAGCCAGGAGTCCCAGATGGTGGCCAAGCTGGTGGCGAGGGTGATGCGTTGCTCGAATCGACGGCCGGGACGTCGTCAACGATGGCCGAACTCGGTGCCCAGGTGGAGGCGCTGACCGAGGCGCTGGCAAGCCTCAGGCAGTCATTCGACACGGACCAGGCGCAAGCGCCCGCTGCGCTGGAGGGCCTGATGGATCGCCTGGCGAGCCTGCGTGACGGTCTGGTCGATGCCCGGGCCGAGCTCCAGGGCGGCCGCGCCGGCGATGCCTCCGCGATGCCTGCCGGCCTCCTGGGGCAGATGCAGGCACTGGAGCAGGCATTGCAGCGGGCCCAGGCGGCTGCCGGTGGCGAGGTCCTGGCGGCCCGCGGCATGGCGGCGTCTCGTGGCGATGGGCAAGCCGGCTGGGACGGGAATTGGCGCTTTGCCGAAACGGGGCGTCGTGCGGCCGGGTCGAACGAGTCCGTGCGGCTGGGTGGTAACGCCGGCGCCGAGTCGGCCCGGAATGCGGATTGGACCGGCGGGCCGGTCAGTGCCGCGCTGGGCCTGACCGGCAGCGAGGCGAGTACCGTGGCACGCGAGCGCGCCCCGCTGACTCGCTGGTCGGCACTCAACGGGTTGCAGGGGCAGGGTGCCCCGCGTGGTGAGTCGGAGTCCGCCTTGAGTGGAAACCCGAATGCCACCACCGGTCTGGCTGGCAGCCCCGCGTCGATGACGTCCAGCGCCGCGCCGGGCTCGGGCATCTTCACCGGGCAGGCGGCGGCCGGGACCCCCAACCCCCAGATGCCGGCGCAGTTGGGCCAGCAGATCCAGTGGATGGTCGGCAAGGGGGTCTCCAAGGCGAGTATCGAACTGCGGCCTGCCGATCTCGGGCCGCTGAAGATCGCGATCGAGACCCAGGGAGACGAGACCCGCATCGCACTGACGGCCACCAACGCCACCGCGCAGGGCCTGCTCGAACAGCAGTTGCCTCGCCTCAAGGAATGGTTGCAGGAGGCCGGCCTTGCCAATAGCGAGGTCGAGGTCGATCTTGGTCAGGAAAGCGACTTCGGCCAGCAATTGGCCGATGCCGACGAGGGTGGCGAGTCCAACACGGGTGAGGCCGGCGGGGGCGCCGGCCAGTCCGGTGATGCGGATGCGGCCGAACTGGCCGCCGTCGGTGCTGACGGGGCGGATGGCAGCGATGATCGAGGCGCCGGGCGTCTGGTCCTCGACCTGTTTGCCTGACGCGCCCCGGGGCGACTCGAGCGGAAGATGGTCCGGTGATGGGGGCGGCGTGCAATACACGCCGTCCCGAGCCAGGCGGGTTTCTTCGGGTTGACTTGGCTGGGGGGGTGATTTACCCGAGTTGGCATGCGCGGGGTGGTTTTTTCCAAGGGGCCGCCAGGCGACCCCTTTTTTGATTCGCGCCCCTGCGGTCATTGCCCGTTCGAGTGGTGGTTGTTGCCGTTTGGAAATAATTCGGGATGCGTTTTCGTGTGTGTGGGGTTCGAAGAAACATGGGCGTTATCAACGTTGACGAGCCGAATGGGCTCGGGAGTGATCTTTCTATTCAACGGGTTTTATCTCCCGGGGCGTTGACCGGTCTGATTTAATGGGCTAGATTTCCGGGGTATCGGGCCGGGCCATGGAAAGCGCGGCTTTCTCCGTCGAGAGTGTCGATTCGATTGAATCCCATTCCGCCCATTACGTTTTCGCCCATTATTTTTCGGGGGTAGTTATCCAGATGAGCCAATTCGACGTAAAGAACCTGTCGGCCGACGAACTCAAGAAACTGGTCAATGACGCCGAGCAGGCCCTGCGCGAGCGCAGCAAGCAACGCGTGATGGAGTTGCGCCGCGAGGCCGAGGCCCTGGCCAACGAGCTCAACACCACCGTGGCCGATATCTTTGGCCTGGAAAAGGGCAGCAAGCAGGCGGGCAAGAAACTGCCGGCCAAGTACATGAACCCGGCCAACCCGTCGCAGACCTGGTCCGGCCGCGGCAAGCGCCCCAACTGGCTGGTCGACGAGCTCAACAAGGGCAAGAAGCTCGAGGACTTCCGCATCTGAGTTGTCGATTCCGGTCGATGACCGGAATGGCACGAATCGAGAGGGCCCTGCCGAACGGCAGGGCCTTTTTTTAAGGAAACTCTGCACGATTTGATGACGTCTCTGCGGGACCTCCAAGGGCCCAGATGCAAGGCGCAGTCCGCCGTGAAGGGCCGTGGGCCCTTTACTAGGGCTGCAACGCCGCAGATGGGGCCCTTGGAGGTCCGCCCGGATGGGGCTTGCGGGTTTGCGCGCACTCGTCGTTGCCGTCCCTCGACGGGCAATGAGCCCGTCTTCGGTTCGGCGCCTCGATTGCGAACAAACCCGCGAGCCAGAGGTGCCATAAAATCGTGCAGAGTTTCCTTAATTGCCTCGGCCTTCCTGCCCAAGATGTTTGACGAGCCATTCGGGTGGCTTGTCGATTTTCTCCAGGCAGTGTCGCGCGGCGCGGTCGATCACGCCGTGTTCGTGATAAAGCCCTTCCTTTTCCGCCCATTCGCGGATTTCCCCTTCCAGGATGCCGTGGTGCTTTGCCACACTGATTAACTGCACCACGCCATCCCGGTGCCACTTGGCCTGCGAGTGGCTTTTTTCTTCCTGGGTTTCGGCGACGGCCACCGACGCGGCGGCGATCAGCGGCGCGCCTTCCTCCTGGCGGGCGGCGTCGCTGGCCAGCAGTCGGGCGGCCAGCGGGCAGGTCACCTCGGCGGGTGCTCGCAATGCCAGCGCGGCGGTGAACGCGAGTCGTAGGCGTTGCGGGTCATCGCCGACCTGGTCGACGAGTCGGTTGAGCACGGTGCGATAGTCGCCTGCCTCGACCATCAGGGCCAGGCCACGCTCGCGCATCGCGGGGTCCAGGTGGCCGCCGAGCCCGTCGAGCACCCGCCGCCACAACCCGAGGCGGTTGTCGTCCAGATGGGGGCAGAGGATCTCGACCGCCTCCTCGGCACCGCCCTGTTCGACCAATTGCTCGATCAGCATCTCGGCCGCCTGCTCGAGCCAGGCCGGCTCGTCGCAGCGCGCGGCGGTTTCCACCGCGTCAGTCAGGGGTCGAACGGCCTTGAACAGGCTGCCCTGACGGCGCAGAAGCGTGGCCAGATCCAGGTGCACCTGGGTGGCGATCTCGGGCGGCAGCGCGGCAAACTCGGGGTGATTGACGAGCTCGCTCAGGCGGTCGATCGCCTCGGCTACCTCGCCCCGCGCGGCCAGGGCCAGCGCCAGGGTATGGGTCAGTCCCGGGTCCCAGGCCTCGGCCAGCAGGCTCTGGGCGAGCGCGGCGGCCTCCTCGAGCCGCCCTTCGCCGATCAACGTCACGGCAAGACCGTCGCCGATCTCGAAGCGGCGCGGGTCGTGGCAGCGGCGCATCCAGTCGAGCAGCCAGGGCATTTGCTCGCGTTCGAGGCGGTCGGCCTGCCAGGCCTGGTCGTAGAACCAGTCGATCACGCCGGCGGCTTGGTCGCAGTCCACGGCGCTGGCGGCGGGATCGGTCATCTGGCTGCGCAGGGTGTCGAGGGGAGCGGGGAGCGATTCGGGCATGGTCGGGCTCGAGGCAAGAGTGTGATTGGAACGAGTGAGGCGTTCGAAGTCTACCCGAGTCCCCCGCGGATGACGGGCTTCAAATCACGCTCGCCTCGACACCGCCTGCGGTTTCTTTATACTCCGCCGCCGGAGTTGGCTAGATTGTCGCGGCGTCCCTAGCGGACGTCGAGGAAAGTCCGGGCTCCATAGGGCACGGTGCCAGGTAACGCCTGGGCGGCGCGAGTCGACGGAAAGTGCAGCAGAGAGTAGACCGCCGATGGCCACCGCAAGGTGGTACAGGTAAGGGTGAAAGGGTGCGGTAAGAGCGCACCGCACGCGTGGTAACACGTCGTGGCACGGTAAACCCCACCGGGAGCAAGGCCAAATAGGGGAACGATGGCGTGGCCCGCGCTGTTCCCGGGTAGGCTGCTCGAGCGCGACGGTGACGTCGCGCCCAGATGAATGGCAATCCACGACAGAACCCGGCTTACCGGCCGACTCCACCCCATTTCGTGCTGCCGGCGGAACGATCCGTTTCCGTCGGCCGACGCGGCGGATCGCCGCCCAGGCGTCACGGCAGGAACGCTCGCCCCCCGACGTCCTTCCGTGCCCGATTTTTCTCCCACTTTCCCCCACCGGCATTCCCGTGCGGCCCGAATGCGGCCCCGCGCATCCTCGTGCGCTTTGTTATCTATGCGTGGTAACCCTCTGTTTTTATCTGAAAACAGGGTCCCGTTTTCTGTTTCTTTGTCGGCTAACTCCTTGTGGTCAAAAGAAAAATCCCGCCATTTGCTTGATCGCCCTGTTGGGTGGGGCTATAGTGCGCGCAGGTGTAGAAAAGTGGGAAAAAGTGGGAAAAAGTGTTCCGGGGCATCACCAACCTGAATCTCGACGCCAAAGGACGTCTGGCCATGCCCACGCGTCACCGGGAGGCGTTTGCCCAGGATGACAACCAACTGATCCTCACCATCGATACCCAGGAGCACTGCCTCCTTATCTACCCGCTGGCGACCTGGCTCGAGATCGAAAAGCAGATCGACGCCCTGCCGTCGTTCAACAAGACCGCCAATCGCATCAAGCGCATGCTGATCGGTCATGCCACCCAGGTGGAATTCGACTCCGCCGGTCGCATCGTCATCCCTCCCGCGCTGCGCGCCCACGCGAAGCTGGAAAAGCCGGCCGTGCTGGTCGGGCAGGGCAAGAAGCTCGAGCTCTGGTCGCAGCCGCTGTGGAGTCAGATGACCGAAGAATTCCTCGATCAGTCGGACGAGGACGACCAATTGCCCACGGCCCTGGAGACCCTGTCGCTATGACGGTCGATGCCAGCCACGACACCGTGCTGCGCGACGAGGCGGTCGACTGCCTGGTCACCGACCCGGCGGGCACCTACGTGGACGGCACCTTCGGTCGCGGCGGCCATAGCCGGGCGATCCTGGCCAAGCTGTCGGCCCAGGGGCGCCTGGTGGGCTTCGATCGCGATGCCGAGGCGGCCGAGCACGCCAGCCGGCTGGCCGACGAGGACCCGCGCTTTTCGTTCATCCGGTCGGCCTTCTCGGGCTGGGGCGAGGCCCTGGCCGCGCACGGAATCGACGAGCCGGTAAACGGGGTGATGTTCGACCTGGGCGTCTCCTCGCCGCAGCTCGACCAGGCCGAGCGGGGTTTCTCGTTCCGTTTCGATGGACCATTGGACATGCGGATGGACCAGAGTCACGGGCCGTCGGCGGCCGACTGGCTGGCGGTCGCCGAGGAAGAGGAGATCCGCGACGTGCTGTTCCGGCTTGGCGAGGAGCGTTTCGCCCGCCGGATTGCCGCGAGCATCGTCGCCCGCCGCGAGCAGGCCCCGCTGACCCGGACGAACGAACTGGTCGACTGTGTCGTCGCGGCCATTCCGAAGCGCGATCCCAACAAGCATCCGGCCACTCGCACCTTCCAGGCCATCCGGCTCTATATCAACAAGGAACTCGACGAGATCACCCAGGCACTGGAGCAGGCGCTCGAGCATCTGGCGCCGGGTGGTCGCCTGGTCGTGATCAGCTTCCATTCGCTGGAGGATCGGATCGTCAAGCGGTTCATCCGCGATCACAGCACCGCCGGCAAGGACTTCTTCGGCAACCCGGTCGGCGCGGTGGCGTTGAAGAAGATCGGCAAGGCCATCCGCGCCGGCCGCGAGGAAACCGCCAGGAACCCGCGGGCGCGCAGCGCGATCATGCGGGTCGCGGAGCGTGCGGCATGAGGGCGGTCAACTTTCTTCTGCTGATGCTGGTGGTCGCGAGCGCGCTCGCGGTGGTGATGCTGGTGGCCGAGGATCGCCGGCTGACCCAGGAGCTTGCCGTGGCCCGTGACGGCATTGAGCGTCTCGAGGGCACCTACGCCGAATTGCAGCTCGAGGAGGGCACGCTGACCGCGCAGGGTCGGATCGAGCGGATCGCGACCGAGGAGCTCGGCATGCTGCCGCCGGCCGAAGACCAGATCACGGTGGTGTTCCGATGAGGGCGGCCTGGGCATTCATCACCCGCTGGGCCTCCTGGCTGGGCGTACGCTGGCGCGCGGGCGTCGTGCTGATGGTGTTCGCGGCCGCGGCCGTGGTGCTGCTCGGGCGGGCGGTGCAGTTGCAGGTCACCGAGCGGGATTTCTACGCCGAGCAGGGTGGCGATCGTCATCAGCGCGTCCAGACGATCGCCGCGCATCGCGGCATGATCACCGATCGTCACGGCGAGCCGCTGGCGATCAGCGTGGCTATGCACGCGATCTGGATCGACCCGAAGGTGATCGGCGCCCATCCGGATGCCGTCAATCGACTGGCGACCATCCTCGATCAACCGGCCGCCGAGCTGCAGCGGCGGGTGCGCGAATACGGCTCGCGCCGTTTCCTTTACGTCGCGCGCCAGGTCCGCCCGAGCCTTGCCGAGGCGGTGCGCGCGGCCAAGCTGCCGGGCGTGGGCCTCAAGCGTGAATACAAGCGCTTCTATCCGACCGCCGACGTCACCGCGCCGCTGCTGGGCTTTGCCAATATCGACGACGAGGGCCTGGCCGGCATCGAGCTGAGTTTCGATGAACTGCTGGCCGGCACCCCGGGCAAGCGCCGCATCCTCAAGGACGGAGATGGCCGCGAGATCGCCGACCTCGGTGTCATCCAGTCCGCCCGGCCGGGACAGGACCTGGCGCTGTCGATCGACCGCCGCCTGCAGTACCTCGCCTACCGGGAACTCGCGCGCGCGGTCGAGGAACACGACGCCCTGGCCGGGTCGGCGACGCTGATGAACGTCGCGACCGGCGAGGTGCTCGCCATGGCCAGCGCGCCATCGTTCAACCCGAACAACCGCGCCTCCATCGATCCCAGCGTCACCCGCAACCACGCCGTGGTCGACCAGTTCGAGCCCGGATCGGCGGTCAAGCCCTTCACCGTGGCCACCGCGCTGGCCAGCGGCCGATGGAAACCCTCCGACACCCTCGACACCGCCCCCGGCTACCGCCGCGTGGGCGGCTTCACCATTCATGACCACCGCAATTACGGCACGCTGGACATGACCGGCCTGCTGGAGAAGTCCAGCAACGTCGGCGCCAGCATGCTGGCCGAGGATCTCGGCGCCCAGGTCATCTGGAACACCTACCGGGGGCTGGGCTTCGGCCAGGTGACCGGGGTGGGCTTCCCCGGCGAGGCCTCCGGTTCCTTGAGCCTGTGGCGCGACTGGCGCGTGGCGGATACCGCCGCGCATAGCTACGGCTACGGGCTGGCGGTCACGCCGCTGCAGCTGGCGACCGCCTACGTGGCACTGGCCAACGGCGGGCAATACGTCGCTCCCAGCCTGTTGCGCCAGGACGGTCCCCCCGATACCCGCGCGGTATTCGAGCCCGAGGTGGCCGATCGCGTGGTCGGCATGTTGCGTTCGGTGGTTTCGCCGACCGGCACCGCGCCCAAGGCGTCCGTGACCGGCTTCCAGGTCGCCGGCAAGACGGGCACCGTGCGGCGCCTCGGCAAGGGCGGCTACTCGCGCACCGATTACAACACCGTGTTCGCCGGCGTCGCCCCGGCAAGCGATCCGCGCCTGGCGCTGGTCGTCGTCCTGCATCGCCCCAATGCCGGCAAGGTCTACGCCGGCGACGTCGCCGCGCCCGTCTTCCAACGGGTGATGAGCGGGGCATTGCGGATGCTCAACATCCGACCGGACAACCTGCCGGAACTGCCCGCCGGGCAGATCGCCGGCGACCGGCCGCCGGCGGTGGCCCCGGCAGTGGCCGAGTCCACTCGATCCAGGGAGGCCGGCTGACATGGCGCGCGTGACCTTTCCCGAGATCGGCCTGAGAGAAATCGCCGCGCTTCGGCATGCCGGCGCCCCGGACCGACAGGTCCGGGCGATCAGCGACGACAGCCGCGACCTGGACGCCGGCACGCTGTTCTATGCCCGCGAAACCCAGTCGCATGACGCCGACCGCTTCGTGGCGGACGCCCTGGCGCGCGGGGCCGCCGGCGTGATCGGTGCCGGTCTGTCCCCGGCCGAGGGCGTGATGCTGCTCGACCGCCCCGAGGAGGCGATCGCCGATCTGATCATCCAGGCCAACGGTTGGGGGCACGAGGCGGTCTCGATTACCGCCGTGACCGGGACCAACGGCAAGACCACCGTCACTCACCTGATCGCCGGGCTGATCGGCCTCGACGGCGAACCGGTGGGCGTGATCGGCACGCTGGGCTGGGGGCTGTGGTCACCGCGGGTCGAGTACCAGTCGACCACCAACACCACCCCCGGGCTGATCGAGAACTGGCGTCTGATCGGCGAGCTGGTCCGCGAGGGCGCGCGAGAGATCGTCATGGAGGTCTCCTCGCATGCCCTGACCCAGGGACGGGTCGAGGGCCTGCCGATTCGCACCGCGGTGTTCACCAACCTCGGTCGCGACCACTTCGATTACCACGGCGACATCGAGGCCTATCTGGGTGCCAAGGCCCGTCTGTTCGCCCTGCCGAGTGTGCGCCAGGCCGTGCTCAACGCGGACCAGTCGGCAACCCGTCGGATGCTCGAGACCCTCGCCGCCCAGGAGGATGCCCCCCGGACGCTTTGCTTCTCGCTGGGCGCATCGGCCGCGCTGGCGGACTGCCAGCCTTGCCTGAACGGTCGACTCGAGGCGCCGGAGGCCGGCCGGATGCGCCTGTCGGTGAGCGGCCCGGGCGAGCGAGCCGAACTCGAGGCCGCGATGGCCGGACGCTTCAACGCCGAGAACCTGCTGGCGGCCCTGGCCGCCCGGCTGGTGGTGGGCGAGACCCTGGACGCCCTCGCGCGGCGTGTCGGTCGACTCAAGACCCCGCCCGGGCGCATGGAGACCTTCACGGTCGGCTGCGGCATGACTGCCGTGGTCGACTACGCCCACACCAGCGATGCCCTGGAAACCGTGCTCGCCAGCCTGCGCGACGGGTTGCCGAAAGGCGCCCGGCTGGGCGTGGTGTTCGGCTGCGGCGGCGACCGGGATGCCGGCAAACGCCCGCTGATGGGCGAGGTGGCCGAACGGCTGGCCGACTGGGTGATCGTGACCAGCGACAACCCGCGCAGCGAATCGCCCGAGGCGATCATCGAGGCGATCGTCGCCGGTATGCGCGCCCCCGAGGCGGTCGAACGGGTGGTGGATCGCCGCGAGGCCATTGCCGCCGGTATCCGCCGGCTTGCCGACGGTGCCCCCGGCGACTGCCTGTTGGTGGCCGGCAAGGGGCACGAGACCGGACAGGAGATCGGCGACGAGGTTCGGCCGTTCGACGACCGGCTGGTGGTGCGCGAGCAGGCCCGGGAGGTGGCGGCATGATCCGGGCCACGCTCGATCAAATCGCTCGTTGGGCCGAGGCGCGGTTGGCCGAGACCGCCGACGGGGCCCTGCCGATTGCCGGGGTGGGCACCGACACGCGCGCCGATCTCACCGGTCGGTTGTTCGTTGCCCTCAAGGGGCCGAACTTCGATGCCCATGACTTCCTCGACCAGGCACGCGAGCAGGGCGCCGTCGCCGCGCTGGTCGAACGCGAGATCGCCGATTGCGATTTGCCGCAGCTGATCGTCGACGATGGGCTCGCGGCATTGGGACGGCTGGCCCGGCGCTGGCGCGAGGCGGTCGACCCGACCGTGATCGGCATTACCGGCAGCAGCGGCAAGACCACCGTGAAGGAATTGCTGGCGGCGATGCTGGGCCAGATCGGCCCCACCGCCGCGACCCGCGGCAACCTCAACAACGACATCGGCGTGCCGCTGACCCTGCTCGACTGGGCCCCCGAAACGCAGTTCGCGGTGGTCGAGATGGGGGCGAACCATGTTGGCGAGATTGCCCGCCTGACCGAACTGGCCGCCCCGGACATCGTGGTGGTCACCATGGCCGGGCGCGCCCACGTGGGCGAGTTCGGGTCGGTCGAGCGGATCATCGAGGCCAAGGGCGAGATCTACCGCCATCGCCCCGCCTCGGCCCGGGCGCTGATCAACCTGGATTCCAACGGCGCCGACCAATGGCTGAAGGCCGCCCCGAACGCCGACACCTTCACCCTCGATGACCGCCATCGCGAATGGGCGACCTGGCTCGGGGAGTACGACGAGTCGGGCCATCAACTGTCGGTGACCGAGCGCGGTCAGCCGCTGTTCGAGCGGCTCCCTGTGCCGATTCCCGGGGCACACAACGCCGTCAACCTGCTGGCCGCCATCGGCCTGGCGCGGCTCGCCGGCGCCTCGGTGGAGGCGATCAACGCCGGTCTGGCGGGTTTCCGGGCGCCGGCGGGCCGCATGGGGCTGGTGGCGTTGGCCAACGGCTGGTCGCTGATCGACGACAGCTACAACGCCAACCCCGAATCGATGCGCGCCGCCCTGCGTTATCTGGCCGGCCGGCCGGGGGCGCGATTTGCCGTCCTCGGCAGCATGGGCGAGCTCGGCGACGAGTCCGAGGCCCTGCACCGTCAGCTGGGCGAATTCGCCGCGGGTCAGGAACTCCGCGGTCTGATCGCGGTCGGTCCGGGGGCCGCGGCGCTCGCCGCGGGCTTCCAGGCCGCCGGTGGTCTCGACACCCGGATCGACGTGGTCGAGGACAGTGGGTCGGCAACCGCCGCGCTACGAAAGCGACTGGCCGCCACCGATGAGGCGCCGGTGACCGTGTTGCTCAAAGGGTCGCGCTTCATGCACATCGAGCGGGTCCGCGAGGACCTCGAACGGGAGATCGGCATCGCGCCGGGGACCGGCAACGAATCGACAGGGAGAGGGCGAGATGCTGCTCTGGCTGACTGAATGGCTCACCCAATACGCCAGCTTCTTCGGCGTATTCGAATACCTCACGTTCCGCGCCATGCTGGGCGTGGCCACGGCGTTGCTGATCTCGTTGGCGATCGGTCCGTTCGTCATTCGCTGGCTGCAGAGCGTCAAGGCCGGCCAGCCGATCCGCGAACTGGGCCCGCAGACCCACCTGGCCAAGGCGGGTACGCCGACCATGGGCGGGGCGCTGATCCTCATTTCGATCGCGATCTCGATGCTGCTGTGGGGCAACCTCGGCAACGTCTACGTCTGGGTCGCGCTGCTGACCACCATGGGCTTTGGCCTGATCGGCGGCTGGGACGACTACCTGAAGCTCTCGCGACGCAACAGCGACGGCCTGGCTGCGCGCTGGAAGTACCTCGGCCAGTCGGTGATCGCGCTGCTCGCCGCCGTCTTCCTGTTCACCATCGCCGAGAGCCCGGCCGAGACCAGCCTCCTGATCCCGCTGGTCAAGGACGCCCTGATCCCGCTGGGTTTCGGCTTCGTGATTCTGACCTACTTCGTCGTGGTGGGCAGTTCGAACGCGGTTAACCTCACCGACGGTCTCGACGGCCTGGCGATCATGCCGACCGTGCTGGTCGCCGGCGGGCTGGGCGCGTTTGCCTACGTGACCGGGCACTACGAGTTCGCCAACTACCTCGGGTTGCCGTTCATCGCCGGGGTGGGCGAGCTGGTGGTCTTCTGCGCGGCGATCGTCGGGGCAGGGCTCGGCTTTCTCTGGTTCAACAGCTATCCCGCGCAGGTGTTCATGGGGGATGTCGGCGCGCTGGCGCTGGGCGCGGCGCTGGGCATCGTCGCCGTGATGGTCCGCCAGGAGATCGTGCTGTTCATCATGGGCGGCATCTTCGTGCTCGAGACCGTCTCCGTGATGCTGCAGGTCGCCTCCTTCAAGCTCACCGGCCGTCGGATCTTCCGCATGGCGCCGATCCACCATCACTTCGAGCTCAAGGGCTGGCCCGAGCCGAAGGTGATCGTCCGCTTCTGGATCATCACCGTGATCCTGGTGCTGATCGGTCTGGCAACGATGAAGGTGCGCTGATGAAACTGATTGTCGGCATGGGACAGACTGGATTCTCCGCGGGGCGCTTCTTCGCCCGTCGCGGTGAGCCGTTCGTCGCCGCCGACACCCGCGGTGCGAACGCCCCGCGGGCGCGCTGGATCGAGTCGTTCGGTCCGGGCACCGTCGTCGAGGGCGAGCTCGGTGCCGGCCTGCTCGATGCCGAGGCGCTGCGTGGCCTCGACGGCATCGTGCTCAGCCCGGGGATCGATCCGGCCGCCGAACCGGTTGCCGGCCTGCTGGCCGAGGCGGCTCGCCGCGGCATCGCGGTGGAAAGCGACATCGCCGTCGCGCTGCGGGAGGCCACCGTGCCCTACGTGCTGATCACCGGCTCGAACGGCAAGAGCACGGTCACGGCCCTGACAGCCGAACTGCTGACGGCCGCGGGCCAACGCGTGGGCATCGGCGGCAATTACGGCACCCCGGCACTGGACTTGCTGGCCGATCCGGTCGACGTGCTGGTGCTCGAGGTGTCGAGCTTCCAGCTCGAGGCCTGCGAGCCGGCCGCCATCCGAGCTCGCGCCGCGACCGTGCTCAACGTCAGTGCCGATCACCTCGACCGCCACGGGTCGATCCAGGCCTACGCCGCCCTCAAACAAAAGATCCTGGTCCACGCCGAGACGGCCGTGATCAATCTCGACGATGCCCGGGTGCGGGCCATGGCTGCCGATTGTCACGGCCGGCTGGTGACCTTCTCCGCCAGCGACGAGAACCCGGCCTTGACCGGCGAGCATCGCTATTACCTCGATGTCGACGGTGAATCGCTCTGCCGCGATGACCAGGTGCTGGTCCGCGGCGACGAGTTGGCCCTGCCGGGCGCGCACAACCGGCTCAACGCGTTGGCCGCCCTGGCGCTGGTCGAGGCTGTCGTCGGCCGGGCCGCGCTGGATCGGCCGGCCCTGCGGAAAGCCCTCGCGCATTTCACCGGATTGCCGCACCGCATGCAGGTGGTCTGCCGCTGGCCGGTCGACGGCGGCGAGGTTCGATTCATCAACGATTCCAAGGCGACCAACGTCGGGGCGGCCATCGCCGCGATCGACGGGCTGGCTGCCGCCGGCATCGCCGGTCAGGTCGTCATCGTCGGTGGCCAGGCCAAGGGACAGTCCTTCGATGAACTGGCCCGGGCCCTGAAGACCCATGCCCTCGGTGTGGCGTTGATCGGCGAGGATGCCGACCGGATCGAGGCGGCGCTGGACGCCTGCCCCGGCAACGCCCCGGCCACGGCGCGCTGCGATTCGCTGGAGCAGGCCGTGCGCTGGTCGGCCGAGCTGGCAGCGGCGCGGGTCTCGGCCGGTCGCGAGGTGGTCGTGCTGCTGTCGCCGGCCTGCGCGAGCTTCGACCAGTTCCGTGGCTACGCCGATCGCGGCGAGCAATTCGCGCGGGCCGCGGAGACGGTCTGCGACGCGGCCGACGTCGCCGCGCCGGTATCGGCGGAGGTGGCCTCATGAGCCTGTGGCAACTCAACAGCCGCGGATGGCAGTGGGTCGGCCGGGCCGGCCAGCAGGGACTGCAATGGCTGGCTGACCGCCGCCCGATCGATGCGGCGGCGGACGTCACCAGCGGCGTTTCCGTGGATCGGTCGTTCCTGATTGCCCTGTTGGCCCTGCTGTCGATCGGCCTGGTGATGGTCGCCTCGGCCACGCTCGGCATGGGCGATTCCGGCGCGGCCGGCCGTGGTCTGCTGATTCGCCAGTCGGGTGCGGTGGGCGTCGGACTGGTCGCGATGGTGGTGCTGATGATGATGCCGCTGCGTCATTTCGTCGCGCTCCGGAACCTGATCCTGTTGGCATCGCTGCTGTTGCTGGCCGTGCTGTTCATCCCCGGCGTGGCGCACACCGTCAACGGCGCGACGCGCTGGATCGATCTGGGTTTCGTCCGGCTGCAGGCCAGCGAGTTCGCCCGCCTGGGCATGATCGTCTGGATGGCCGCCTATCTCGGCGTGCACCTGGACAAGGTGCAGACGCGCATCCGCGGCATGGGCGCGCCCGTTGCCGTGATCATGCTGGCCTCGACCCTGCTGCTGCTCCAACCGGACTACGGCAATACCGTAGTGCTCGGCGCGACGCTGTTCGCCATGGCCTGGCTGATGCGTGCCCAGTTGCAGACGATGCTGATGCTGATCGCCGCCGGCGGCGCGTTGGCCATCGTCGGCGTGTTCTCGGCCCAGTACCGGGTCGACCGCTTGCTGTCGTTCTCCAACCCGTTTGCCGATCCGTTCGGCGACGGCTACCAGCTGGTCAACGCCCTGATCGCCATCGGCACCGGCGGCCTGTTCGGTCG
Source organism: Guyparkeria hydrothermalis (assembly GCF_023555375.1). GTDB lineage: Bacteria > Pseudomonadota > Gammaproteobacteria > Halothiobacillales > Halothiobacillaceae > Guyparkeria > Guyparkeria hydrothermalis. The sequence continues at coordinate 557,668 of NZ_JAJSEE010000001.1, read as the reverse complement.
CGGGCTGGGTGAGAGCGTGCAGAAGCTCGCCTACCTGCCCGAGGCGCATACCGATTTCATCTTCGCCGTCTACGCCGAGGAGTTCGGCCTGTTCGGCGTCATCGCCTTGTTGGGGCTCTACGGGGTGCTGGTCTGGCGCGGGTTCGTGATCGCGCGGATGGCCTGGGCGGTGAAGCACTACACCGGTGCGGCGCTGGCCTGGGGCATCAGCACCTGGGTGGGCATGCAGACCCTGATCAACATGGGCGTGAACATGGGGCTCCTGCCCACCAAGGGACTGACCTTGCCGCTGATCAGCTACGGCGGGTCGGCGATGGTCGCGACGCTGCTCGCCATGGGATTGATCCTGCGCGTGCATCACGAGGCCAGCCGGGCGATGGCCGAGGCCGGCATCGAGGACGTGCGGGAGGTGACCCGATGAGCCGCGCGGTGATCTACGTCATGGCCGGTGGCACCGGCGGGCACGTGTTACCGGCACTGGCAGTGGCCGGCATGCTGGCCGAGCGCGGCTACACCATCCGCTGGATGGGCACCGAGCGCGGCATCGAGTCCCGTCTGGTCCCGGAGGCCGGCTACCCGATCGACTACCTCGCCATCGGTGGCCTGCGTGGCAAGGGCCTGTCCACCCGGCTGGCCGCGCCGTTCCGGCTGCTGCATGCCGTCTGGCAGGCCGGCCGACTCCTGCGTCGCCACCGGCCCGCGCTGGTGATCGGCATGGGCGGCTTTGCCGCCGGCCCGGGCGGGCTTGCGGCCTGGTTGCTGCGCCGTCCGCTGGTGATCCACGAACAGAACGCGGTTGCCGGGCTGACCAACCGGGTGCTGTCCCGGCTGGCCCGCGTGACGCTGGCCGCCTACCCGAGAGCCTTCGGCAAGGCACTGCCGTCAGGCCAGATAGTGGGCAACCCGGTGCGTGCCGAGATCGCGGCCCTAGCGGCGCCGGGCAGCCGCTTCAAGGATCACGACGGCCCGGTGCGCGTGCTGGTACTCGGCGGCAGCCTGGGCGCCCAGGCGCTCAACGAGTCGGTGCCCCAGGCCCTGGCACGGATCAGCCAGCAAGCCGATCTGGTCGTTCGTCACCAGGCCGGCCCCCGCCACCTGGAGACGGCGCGTCGCCATTACGAGATGGCCGACTGGGGCGTCGGCAGCCGCCACGAGGTGGCCGGTTACATCGACGACATGGCCGAGGCCTTCGGCTGGGCGGACTTCGTCATCGCCCGGGCCGGGGCCATGACCGTCGCCGAGATCGCGGCGGCGGGTATCGGTGCGCTTTTCATCCCGTTCCCGCACGCCGTCGACGATCACCAACGATTCAACGCCGCCTGGCTGGTGGATCAGGGTGCAGCCCGGCTCCTCAACCAGCGCGAGGCCGACGTCGACACCCTGGCTCGCCTGCTCGGCCCGCTGTTGGCCGATCGTGCCGCCTTGCTCGACATGGCGACACGTGCCCGCGAGGTGGCCGTACCCGACAGCACCGCGCGGATCGCGGCGATCTGCGAGGACGTGGTCGCGGGCAAGACTCCAGACAACCAATCCGGGGAGGGCCGGTAATGGACGCAGTGACAGCCGATTTTGCCCCGGTCGCCCAGGTGCGCATGCGCAAGGTGCGCCACCTGCACTTCGTCGGTATCGGCGGGGCGGGCATGAGCGGTATCGCCGAGGTGCTGCACACGCTGGGCTTCGTGGTTTCCGGTTCGGACATGAACGAATCGCCGGCGGTGCGCCACCTGCGCGAGCTGGGCATCGAGGTGTTCATCGGTCACGCCGCCGAGAACCTCGCCGGGGCCGACGTGCTGGTGGTCTCCACCGCGATCAGTGCGGACAACCCCGAGCTGGTGGCGGCCAACGAGCGGCGCATGCCGGTGGTGCGTCGCGCCGAGATGCTCGCCGAGATCATGCGGTTTCGCATCGGGCTGGCGGTCGCCGGCACCCACGGCAAGACCACCACCACCTCGCTGCTGGCCGCGATCATGGCCGAGGCGGGCCTCGACCCGACCTACGTCATCGGCGGCAAGCTGCTCTCAAGTGCCTCGAACGCGCGCCTGGGTCGGGGCGAGTACCTGATCGCCGAGGCCGACGAGTCGGATGCCTCCTTCCTGCACTTGCAGCCGCACGTGGCGGTGGTCACCAATATCGACGCCGACCACCTCGAGACCTACGACAACGACTTCTCGCGGTTGCTCGATCACTTCGTCGAGTTCCTGCACAACCTGCCGTTCTACGGACTGGCGGTGCTCTGCGCCGACGACGATCACGCCATGAGCATCGTCGAGCGGGTCGGTCGCCAGGTGCTGACCTACGGCATCGATGCGCCGGCCGACGTGCGCGCCACCGATATCCACAGCGATGGCTTCGAGTCGAGCTTCAACGTCAGTCTGCCGGGCGGCGAGTCCTGGCACTGCCGCCTGGCGATGCCGGGGCGGCACAACATCCTCAACGCCCTGGCGGCGATCACCGTGGCGCACGATCTCGGCGTCGAGGGCGAGGCGATCGTCCGGGCGCTGGCGAACTTCAAGGGCGTGGGGCGCCGGCTCGAGCGTCGCGGCACGCTCGCCTTCCCCAACGGTCGGCGCATGCTGCTGGACGACTACGGCCACCACCCGCGCGAGGTCGCCGCGACCCTGGCGGCGGTGCGCGATGCCTGGCCGGACGAGCCGCTGCTCCTGATCTTCCAGCCGCATCGCTACACCCGCACCCGCGACCTGTTCGAGGACTTCGTCGAGGTGCTCTCGCAGGTCGACCAGCTGATCCTGATGGAGGTCTACGCGGCCGGGCAGCAGCCGATCGCCGGGGCCGACGGGCGCAGTCTCGCCCGCGCGATCCGTGCCCGCGGCCAGGTCGATCCGGTGTTCGTTGCCGAGCCGGCGCAGGTGGCCGAGGTGATCGACGACATGGTCCGGGAAGACGGCATCGTGCTGACCCTCGGTGCGGGGAACGTCGGCAGTCTGCCGGGGCTGCTGCTGGAACGCTGGGGGGATCGGTCATGAGCGATCGCACAGACAACCTGGGCCGCGTGATGGTGCTGATGGGCGGCTGGTCGGCCGAGCGCGAGGTCTCCCTCGCTAGCGGCCGGGCGGTCCACGAGGCGCTGGTCTCGCGCGGCGTGGACGCGATCGCCATCGACCTCGACCAGGCCGGTGCCCGCGGGCTCGGCCAGCGACTGATCGACGAGCGCATCGACCGGGTCTTCATCGCCCTGCATGGCCGCGGCGGCGAGGACGGCCAGGTCCAGGCATTGCTCGAGCTGGCCGAGGTGCCCTACACGGGCAGCGGTATGGCCGCCTCGGCGATCGGCATGGACAAGGTGATGTGCAAGCGCATCTGGCAGGGCGCGGGGCTCGATACCCCCGCCTTCGCGGTGGTCGGCGATCTGGCCGCGGCGCGCGAGGCGGCCGGACGACTGGGCTGGCCGGTGATCGTCAAGCCCACCGCCGATGGCTCGAGCGTGGGCGTGAGCAAGGTCGACGACGCGGACGGCATCGAGACTGCATTCCGCGAGGCGGCCGCCTTTGGGGAGGTGATGGTCGAGCAGTTCGTCAACGGCGGCGAATACACCGTGGCGATCCTCGGCGAGCGGAGCCTGCCGGCGATCCGGATCGAGGCGAGTGCCGAGCACGCCTTCTACGACTACCAGGCCAAGTACGAGGCCGAGGACACCGGCTACCGGATCCCCTGCGGTCTCGCCGAGGCGGAAGAGGCCCGGCTGGCCGCGGCGGCGCGTCGGGCATTCGCCCTGATCGGTGCGCGCGGCTGGGGCCGAGTGGATTTCATGCGTGACGCCGAGGGGCGTCACTGGCTGATCGAGGTGAACACGGTGCCCGGGATGACCAGCCATTCGCTGGTGCCCATGGCCGCCCGCGCGGTGGGCATGGACTTTCCCGAGCTGTGCCTCGCCATTCTCGAGCAGACCCTTGATAACCGGGCCCACCTGGTCGGGGCGTTCACGGGAGGTGAGTCGGCTGATGGAGCGCATTGATGGCAACGCGACGAGCCTCCCGGGTCCGGCCACGTGGGCCGAGCTGGCACGAGCGCTGGACGGCGTTCGTGTCCGGGCTGCGGGTGGCGCTGCGCTGGGCGTGGCGAATCGGCCTGTGGCTAGCCTTTGTCGCTGCGGTGGCACTGGTCTCGCAGCGGGTCTGGCTCAAGTTGCAATCGCCGGTCGCGGGCCTGGTGGTCGAGGGGGAGAACCGCTTCGTCACCGCCGAGCGGGTGCAGCAGGAACTCTGGCCCGCGCTCGGGCAGGGCATCTGGTCGGTCGACATCGCCGCGATGCGCGAGCGCCTGCTGGCCGATGGCTGGCTTACCGAGGTGCGCATCACGCGCCAGTGGCCGGATCGCCTGCTGGTGAGCCTCGAGACGCATCAGCCGATCGCCGCCTGGAACGGCGACCGGTTGCTGAGCGCCTCGGGCGCGGTGTTCGCCCCGGAGCGACGACCGGTCGATCTGAGCCTCCCCCGGCTGGCCGGGCCGACCGGCAGTCAATGGACGGTCTGGGAGCGCTACACCAGCTTGAAGCCGGTACTGGCCACGGTCGGACTGGAGCTTTCCGGCGTGACCATGAGCCCGCGCGGCTCGCTGAGTCTCGCGCTCGCCTCCGGGGCGGTGATTCACACCGGGCAGGAGTCACTGGAGGCGCGCCTGCAGCGGCTGCTGGACGTCTACCCGGACACGCTGGCCGGAAAGATGGACCGGGTCGAACGCATCGATCTGCGCTACAGCAACGGCTTTGCCGTGGCCTGGCGCGAGACGGACAGCGAAACGACCGACAAGACAACAAACGACGAAGACTGACAGCAGGGATGTTCCGGAGCCAGGACAGTTCGGAAACCATGGCAATCAAGGGCAGAAACACAGCATGAGCGCGTTGAGAAAAGGGGAGCGGGAGTTCGTTGTCGGACTCGACATCGGCACCAGCAAGGTGGCGGCCCTCGTTGGCGAATGCGACGGCGACGGGCGACTGAGCCTGATCGGCTACGGCTCGCATCCGACCAACAAGGGTCTGCGGCGTGGCTCGGTGGTCGATATCGAATCCACCTCGATGGCCATCCGCCGGGCGATCGACGGGGCGAGCGCCCTGTCGGACTGCGAGATCGGCTCGGCCTGGGTGGGCGTGGCCGGCGATCACGTGCGCAGCATGGACTCGCAGGGCATGACCGGCACCGGGGGGCGCGAGATCACCGACGCCGACGTCAGTCAGGTCATCCAGTCGGCGCGCGCGGTCAAGATCCCCGACGGCCAGCAGATCCTGCACTGCGAGCCGCAGGAATTCCGCATCGACGGCCAGGACGGCATCCGCAAGCCGCAGGGCATGAGTGGCCATCGCCTCGAGGCGAACGTCCACATCGTCACCTCGGCGGCCAACAACGTGCAGAACGTGATCAAGTGCGTCGAGCGCTGTGACGTCCACGTCGAGGGCACCATCCTCGAGCCGATCGCCGCGGCCCGCGCCGTGCTCAACGACGACGAGCGCGAGCTCGGGGTGGTGCTGATCGATATCGGCGGCGGCACCACCGATGTCGCGATCTACACCGGCGGGGCGTTGCGCTACGCCGCGGTCCTGCCGATTGCCGGCGAGCAGATCACCAACGACCTCTCCTACGGCCTGACCACGCCGCCGGCGGAGGCCGAGAAGATCAAGATCAACCACGCCAACTTAGGGACGCTGGACGACCGCGAGGCCTCGCGTGCAATCGAAGTGCCGGGCGTCTCGGGCCGCCCGCCGCGGCGCATCCCGCAGGAGACGATGATGCGCATCGTCCGCCCGCGGGTCGAGGAGCTCCTCTCCTACGTGCAGGAGGAGATCCGCCAGTCGGGCTACCAGAACCTGGTCAATGCCGGCGTGGTGTTGACCGGCGGCACGGCGCAGATGCCGGGCTTCGTCGAGTTGGCCGAAGACTTTCTGCAGATGCCGGCCCGCCTGGGCACGCCCCAGGGGGTGGTCGGCAATCTCGATGCCTTGGGGGACCCGGCAAACGCGGCCGGGATTGGCTTGATGCTGCACGGGCTGGAACAGGCCCGCGAACAAACGGCCCATGGACCGGCAACGGCCCATGGAAATGTTCTGGAACGCCTGAAGGGCTGGTTCCGTGACCACTTCTGATTCACACGATTCATACGAACGCCACGCGAGAGAAGGAGACGACACCATGAGCAACTGGACAATGGCTGAAATGCAGACCGAAAGCGCCAAGATCAAGGTCATCGGCGTTGGGGGCGGCGGTGGTAACGCCGTGGCCCACATGGTTCAGCAGCACATCGAGGGGATCGAGTACATCAGCGCCAATACCGACGCCCAGGCGCTGGTAAAGAGCAACGCGCCCTCGCAGCTGCAGATCGGCGCGAACATCACCAAGGGCCTGGGCGCCGGTGCCGACCCGGAGCTGGGCCGCCAGGCCGCGCTCGAGGACCGCGAGCAGATCCAGGAAGCGATCAGTGATGCCAACATGCTGTTCATCACCACCGGCATGGGCGGCGGCACCGGCACGGGGGCGGCCCCGGTGATCGCGCAGATCGCGCGCGACATGAACATCCTGACCGTGGCGGTCGTCACCCGGCCGTTCTCCTTCGAGGGCAAGAAGCGCACCGCCGTGGCCATGGAGGGCATCCAGGAACTGGAGGACAACGTCGACTCGCTGATCGTTATCCCGAACGACCAGCTCACCGCGGTGATGGGCAAGCAGGCCGCCCTGCGTGACGCCTTCGCCGCCGCCAACGAGGTGCTGTTCACCGCCGTGGCCGGCATCTCCGAGCTGATCACCCGTCCGGGCGAGATCAACCTCGACTTCGCCGACGTGCGCGCGATCATGACCGAGAAGGGCACCGCGATGATGGGCACCGGCATCGGCACCGGCGACAACCGCGCCGCCGAGGCGGCCGAGGCGGCCATCCACAGCCCGCTGCTCGACGACATCAACCTCACCGGTGCCGAGGGCATCCTGGTCAACGTCACCTCCAACGGCGATCTCTCGATCGGCGAGTTCATGGAGATCGGCGAGATGGTCCAGGGCCTGGCCGGCGACGAGGCCGTGGTCAAGGTGGGCACGGCAGTCGACGACGAGCTCGACGGCCAGCTGCGCGTCACCCTGGTGGCCACCGGCTTGTCGCGGATCAAGAACGTCAACGCCGAGTCGAGCAAGCCGCGCGTGGTGATCGACAACGCCCGCCGCGAGGAATCGACCGAGTCGAGCGAGCAGCCGCGCGCCGAGGCCCAGCAGGCCTACGCCGGCACCGCGCATCGCGGCAACACCGCGATCAACCTCGACACCATCGACATCCCGTCGTTCCTGCGCCACCAGGCGGACTGAATGACGGCCCCCGGCTGATCGCCGGGGCAACACTCGCGAGGCAAACCAAAGGCCCCGGGACATACGTCCCGGGGCCTTTCTTTTTGGCTCGTTTCCCTTGGGGTGGGTCAGCCGCCGGGCAGCAACTGCACCACCCGCATGGCCTGTCGGTCGTCGATCCAGCTGCGGCGTTGCGGGTCGCGGACCGTGATGAAGAACAGCAGGCCCAGCGTGGCGAGGCTCAGCAGGCCGAAGCCGAAGCGCGCGAGCATCGGGCCGATGCAGGGGCCGGCACGCTCGCGGATCAGCAGCAGGCGCCAGACCTTCATGCCCGGCGTCTGACCGAAGCGGCACCAGAAGAAGACGAAGTAGGCGGCGATCCAGGCGAGCAGGTAGAGGCGGAACAGCCACTGGAGCGGCCCCTCCGGCGGAACCGGCTCGCCGCCCGTGAAGACCAGGGCGATGAACGTCGCCAGGATCACCACGGCGATCACGAACAGCGTGTCGTAGAACAGGGCGGCGGCGCGTCGCCACAGGGGCGCGGTGCGCGCCGGGCGCTTCGGGGGCGTTTCGGTCGTCATGCCGTGGTTTCCTCGCGCTCGGGCAGGGCGATGTCGGCCAGGATGACCTCGATGGTCTTCAGGCGGTCGTCGAGCGTCGCCATGTCGCGGGTAAAGCGCAGCGTGTCGGCCGACAGGCGATAGGTGTCCGGGGCGGCCTGCACGGCGGCGACCAGCTTGGCCGGGTCGATGCGGGCATTCTCGCCGAAGATCAGCCGGCCGCCACGGGCGGTCAGCTCGATCTTGGTGATGCCGATCCGGCGGGCCCGGATGCGCAGTCGGTGGGTCTCGACCAGGGCGACGACCGGCTCGGGCAGCAGGCCGAAGCGGTCGATCAGTTCCACCTTGAGCTCGTCGAGCGCCTCGTCGCTCTCGGCGGTGGACAGGCGCTTGTAGAGGGTCAGGCGGGTGTGCACGTCACTGACGTAGTCCTCGGGGATCAGGGCTGGCTCGCCCAGGTCGACCTCGGTGCTCGAGGGGGGCAGGGGGGCATCGAGCGCCGGCTCGCGTCCCTCGCGGATGGCGGCCACCGCCCGGTCGAGCAGTTGCATGTAGTAGCGGTAGCCGACCTCGTGCATCTGCCCGGACTGACCCGAGCCCAAGAGCTCGCCGGCGCCACGGATCTCGAGATCGTGGGTGGAGAGCGTGAAGCCCACGCCCAGGTCCTCGAGCGCGGCGATCGCCTCGAGGCGTTTTTGCGCATCCGGGGTGAGCTGACCCGGCTCCGGGGTGATTAGGTAGGCGTAGGCGCGGTGGTGCGAGCGACCCACCCGGCCGCGCAGCTGGTGGAGCTGCGCCAGGCCGAACTTGTCGGCGCGGTGGATCAGGATAGTGTTGGCGGTGGGGATGTCGATCCCCGACTCGATGATCGTGGTCGAGACCAGCACGTTGAAACGCTGGTGGTAGAAGTCCGACATCACCTGCTCGAGCCCGCGTTCGCCCATCTGCCCGTGGGCCACGCCGATGCGCGCCTCCGGCACGATCTCCTCGACCAGGCGCGCCATGCGGTCGATGCTCTTGACCTCGTTGTGCAGGAAGTACACCTGGCCGCCGCGCTTGAGTTCCCGCTGGATCGCCTCGCGGATCTGCACCTCGTCCCAGCGCAGGATCACGGTCTTGACCGCCAGGCGCTCGCGCGGCGGGGTGGCGATGATCGACAGGTCCCGGATGCCCGAGAGCGCCATGTTGAGCGTGCGCGGGATGGGCGTGGCGGTCAGGGTCAGGAGATCCACCTCGGCGCGCAGGGCCTTGAGGCGTTCCTTGTCGCGCACGCCGAAGCGCTGCTCCTCGTCGATGATCACCAGCCCGAGGTTGGCGAACTCGGGCGAGTCGCGCAGCAGCTTGTGCGTGCCGATGACGATGTCGACCTGGCCGGCCTTGATGCGCTCGCGCAGCTCGCCGGTCTTCTTCCCGCCCGACAGGCGCGAGAGGCTCTCGATGGTCACCGGCCAGTTGGCGAAGCGGTCACGGAAGTTTCGCATGTGCTGCTCGGCGAGCAGGGTGGTCGGCACCAGCACGGCGACCTGCGCGCCGTTCTGCACGGCGACGAAGGCCGCGCGCATGGCCACCTCGGTCTTGCCGAAGCCGACGTCGCCGCAGACGACCCGGTCCATCGGCTGGCCGGCCGCCATGTCGGTGAGTACCTGCTCGATCGCCAGGCGTTGATCGTCGGTGGGTTCGAAGGCGAATTCCTCGGCGAACTGGCGATAGTCGGCCTCGTCGGTGGTCAGCGAGGTGCCCTTGCGCGCCGCGCGACGGGCGTGGATGTCCAGCAACTCGGCGGCGACGTCGTGGACCTGCCTGGCCGCGCGTTTTTTCGCCTTCTCCCACTGCCCGGAACCCAGGCGGTGCAGCGGCGCAGTCTCCTCGGAACCACCGGTGTAGCGCGAGATGCGCTCGAGGCCGGAGACCGGCACGTAGAGCTTGTCGTCGTCGGCGTAGGTCAGCAGCAGGTATTCCTGCGGCTGGTCGTTCATCTCCAGCGTGACCAGCCCCTGGAACCGGCCGACCCCGTGATCCTCGTGGACGACGGGTGCCCCGATGGCGAGGTCGTCGAGGTTCTGGATGATGGCATCGGCGTCTCGGCCACGACGGGACTTCGCGCGCCGCTGGGCGACCCGCTCGGCGAACAGGTTGGTCTCGCTGATCACCGCCACCGGGCGACCGGTGGTCGGCAGGATCGCGCCGTGCTCGAGTTCGGCCACCGCGACGGTCACCGGCGCCCGGTCGGCCTGCTCCCAGCCGGTAATGGCCTGCGGCTTGAGGCCGGCGGCGGTGGTCTGCTCGACCAGGGCCTGGCGCCGACCGCTGCTCTCGGCGACCAGCAGGGTGTGGCCGTCGAACTCGCGCGCGAACGCGGCCAGGCGCTCGATCACCGCCGCCTGGGCCGCGCTGCCGCCGGCAAGATCCGGCAGCGGGCGGTCGCCGATGTCGGCGGCCTGCGGGAAGCGCTCGTCGCCGCCGGCCACCAGTTGCCAGCGCGGCAGGCGCTTCAACCGTTCACCGAATTCCCCGGGTGTCTGGTAGAGCGCCTCGGGGGCGAGAATCGGGTGATCGATGTCGCCGGCACGCTGGGCAAAGCGCTGGCTGGTCTCCTCGACGAAGGCGTCGATCGACTGCTCGACCCCGTCGAACAGCAGCAGGCGCGCCGAGTCGGGCAGGAAGTCGAACAGGGTCGCGGTCGAGTCGAAGAACAGCGGCAGGTAGCTCTCGATCCCCGCCGGGACCAGTCCCTCGGAGACCTGCTTGTAGATCGGCGCGCGGCTCGGGTCGCCGGCGAAGGTGTTGCGCCAGTTCTGTCGGAAGGTGGCGATGCCCTTGTCGGTCAGCGGGTACTCGCGCGCCGGTAGCAGGGTGATCGCCTCGACCGTCTCGGTGGAACGCTGCGATTCGGGGTCGAAGTGACGCAGGGTCTCGATCTCGTCGTCGAACAGGTCGATGCGCACCGGCTCGCTGGCGCCCATCGGGAACACGTCGATCAGTCCGCCGCGTAGCGCGTACTCGCCGTGCTGCTCGACGGTGGAGACGAGGCTGTAGCCGGCCTCCTCGAGTTGATGGCGGTAGGCCTCGCGATCCAGCCGTTGCCCGACCTCGAGGACCATGCCCTGGCCGGTGACGAACGCCGGCGGCGGCAGTCGCTGGAGCAGGGTGGGCGCGGCGATCAGGGTCAGCCCGTTCGATTCGCCGGGCAGGCGCCAAAGGCGGGAGAGCCGGTCGGAGATCAGGTCCTGATGCGGCGAGAAGCGGTCGTAGGGCAGTACTTCCCAGTCGGGGAAGACGCTTGCCTCGATGCCGAGGAAGGCGAGCGCCGCGCGGGTGTCGTTGACCACCCGGCTGTCGGGCAGGACGGCCAGCACCGGTCGATCCGCGGCCATGGTCGCCAGGCGCGTGGCCAGTGCCCGGCCGAGCTCGGTGTGCACGCGCAGGTAGATCGGGTTGCCGGGATCGGCGGGTTGGGCGATGGACTGCTTGGCGTCGCTCATGGGGTCGAATCAGGGATCGTGGTCGAGGCAGGCCGTGGCCGGCACGTGGTCGGGAGGCGGGATTGTCGCCCATTTGCCGCGTGCCTGCACAGGGAGGGCTGGCCGGGACGAGACGAGGACGAGTCCGGTCATGGCCCGGGGCATGGCTCGGGGCTGTCAGGAACGGGTGGACAAAAAAATGCGGGCCGGAGCCCGCATCCCGTGGCAGCGCCGGCGCTGCCGTGAGCCGATGTATCCGCGTCAGGCGCGCACGTCGATCATGCTGCCCGGCCCGCCGTCCTGTTGCTCGTCGCCGGCGCGGTTCTGGGTGGCCGTGGTCGGCTCGCCGCCGTTGACGCGGTTCTCGACCGGGTTCTCCACCGGCGTGTTGCGCGTCTGGGCGCTCGGGTTGACCGTCTGCTGGTTGGTCGGCGTGGAGAGCACGCCGTCGGCGGCCGAGATGTTGCTGTAGCCGCTGTCCACATTCGCGATCATGTCGCTTGCCTCCCCTGACCTCGGGATCAGGTCGTTGTCGTTGATAGGCCTATCCTAGTGAAATGCCGCCGGATTTCCAATCTCGCCCGTCTTGCCGAGGGTTTGCCGGCGGTCAGTCCGGTCGGCCGGTCAGCAATAATTGCTCGGCGGTGTCGAGTGCCTCGGGCGAGCCGTAGAGCGTCAGCACGTCGCCTTCCTGGAGTTCGACGTCGTCGCTCGGGCTCTCGCCGCGGATGCCATGGCGGTTGATCGAATCGACCACCACGCCGTCGTGATCGGTCAGGATGACGCCCAGCTGCTTGCCGATGCCCGCGGCCCCCGGCACCAGTGCCACGTTCTTGAGGGTGCGGGGAGCGAGCAGGGCGAAGTCGTCCTCGTCACGGGCGCGGTCGCCGTGGAAGGTGTGACGCAGCGGGGCGTAGTCGGCCTGGCGGATTTCCTGGATCTGGCGCAGGATCTTGGCCAGCGGCACCTCGAGCGTGCGCAACACGTGCCCGCCCAGCGCGAGGCTCATCTCGTAGACCGAGGCGACCACCTCGGTGGCGCCCGCCTCGTGGATGCGATCGAGGTGCTCGTCGGTGCGGGTGCGCACGATCACCGGGATGTCGCGGTTGTGGCCGCGGATCACCTCGATGGTCTTGATGGTCGAGGCGTCGTCGAGGTGGCTGATCACCACGGCGCGCGCCCGATCCAGCCCGGCCGACTGCAGGATGTCGAGGTGCGTGGAGTTGCCGAAGTAGACGCGCAGGCCGGCCTCGTTGGCTTGCTGGACAATGTCGGGGTCGACCTCGATCGCCGTGTAGTCGATCCCTTCGCTCTTCAGCAGGCGGGCGACGTTCTGCCCGACGCGACCGAAGCCGCAGATCAGCACGTGCCGCGAGACGTCGCTGGCATCGGCACGCACCTCCACGTTGTGCTGGCGTCGGCTCTTGGCGTAGCCCGGCACCAGACGCTTGGCGATCGTGCCGTTGTACTTGACCAGGATCGGGGTGAGCACCATCGAGAAGATCACGGTGCCCAGCACGATCTGGTGCTGCATGTCGGTCATCAGGTCGGGGCTGGCGATCGAGAGCATGGCAAAGCCGAATTCGCCCCCCTGGGCCAGGACCAGGCCCGAGCGCAGGGCCACGCCCGGCGCCTCGCCCATCGCGCGGCCGATCAGGAAGATGATGGCCGTCTTGGCGGCGATCAGCAGGGCGAGGAACATCAGCACCCAGTGACCGATCTCCGGCAGGCCGCCGACGTCGAGCATCATGCCGATCGTGATGAAGAACAGCCCCAGCAGCACGTCGCGGAAGGGCCGGATGTCGGCCTCGATCTGGTGCTTGTACTGGGTCTCGGACAGCGCGATGCCGGCGAGGAACGCGCCCAGCTCCCAGGACAGGCCGGCGGCGTTGGTCAGCCAGCCGGCACCCAGCACGGTCAGCAGGACGGCCAGCGTAAACAGCTCGGCCGAGCGGGACTTGGCGATCTCGCGGAACAGCGGGCGCAGCACCCAGCGCCCGCCGAAGAACAGGCCGATCGCGGCGAGCACGCCGGCGCCAAGCGTCAGGGTGATCTCCAGGGTGAGGTTGCCCGCATCGCCCGCCGCGCCCGACACGCCGAGCACCGGGATGACGATCAGGAAGGGGATGACCGCCAGGTCCTGGAACAGCAGGATGCCGACGGCGTTGTTGCCGTGGCGGGAATTGACCTCGAGCTGCTCGCCGAGCTGGCGGATGACGATGGCGGTCGACGAGACGGTCATCACCCCGGCCAGGGTGAAGGCGGCGGCCGGCGAGAAGCCCATCATCAGGGCCGCGCCGCCGGTGATCACGGCGGTGAGGAGTACCTGCGCGCCCCCCATGCCGACCACCGCCCGGCGCATCGCGATCAGGCGCGTGAGCGAGAACTCCAGCCCCAGCATGAACAGCAGGAACACCACGCCGAACTCGGCGATGAGATGGATGTCGTGGATGTCCTTGACCAGCCCGAGCGCATGCGGGCCGGCCACCACGCCCACGGCGAGGTAGCCGAGGATCGCCGGGAGGTTCAGGCGGCGCAACGCCACCACGGCGACGACCGAGATCAGCAGCAGGGAGAGCAGGGTGGCCGTGGTGTCGGCAGGCATGGAATGTCTCGTTCCTTGACGTGGGCGGGCGGCGTGTCGCCGGTATGACTGGTTAACCGGCTAAGCGAATGCCCCCTGTTTTATCACAACCGCCTCGGGCGCGGGCGGGGCGAGTCGCTCGGCAGGCGTGAGGCTCACCCGCCCGGCTCGTTGCGGCGAGCCGCCTCGTCGAGCCAGCGCGTGAACACCGAACGCGGGTATTCCTCGGCACCCAGGCCGAGCAGGTGCTCGGTGGTGAACTGGGCGTCGAGGAAGTCGATCTCTCCCCAGACCCCGTCGACCAGGATGGCGGCCAGCGCGAACTTCGAGGCATTGGGCGCGCGGCTGAACATCGACTCGCCGAAGGCCGCCCGGCCGAGCCGGCTGCCGAACAGTCCGCCCACCAGGGTGTCGCCGGCCCAGACTTCCACCGAGTGGGCGATGCCGGCGGCGTGCAGGTCGAGGAATGCCTGGCGCATGGCCGGCACGATCCAGGTGCCCGGATCGCCGCGGCGCGGCCCGGCGCAGCCGTCGACCACCTCGGCGAAGGCCGTGTCGACCGTGACTCTATAGCGTTCCTGCCGGCGCCACTTGGCCAGGCTGCGCGAGACGTGGAAACGCTCGGGCGTGAACAGGGTGCGCGGGTCCGGGCTCCACCACAGGATCGGGTCGCCCTCGGAGTACCAGGGGAAGATGCCGCGCCGATACGCTTCCGTCAGGCGCTCGACCGACAGATCACCGCCGGCGGCCAACAGGCCATTGGGCTCGGTCAGCGCGCTGGCAACCGGTGGAAAGGCGGCAGGCTCCGGCCCGAGCAGCGGGATCATTGCTGCTTGGGTTTCCCCGGCTTGGGCAGGTTGAAGTCCGAGTAGCTGGCTCGCGGGCGGAACAGCACCGCAATGTGGCCGACCGTCTGCACGAGGGTGGCCTTGGTTTCGTCGGTGATCGCGTCGATGATCTGGCGCTTTTCGTCGCGCTCGACGCCCGGCACGCGCACCTTGATCAGTTCGTGGATCTCGAGGGCCTGCTCGATCTCGGCGAGCACCGCCTCGGTCAGGCCGTGCTGGCCGAGGAGCACCACGGGCTTCAGGTGGTGGGCTTCGGCGCGAAGATACTGTCGCTGGCGGGCGGTGAGATTCATGTCGTCGGGACTCTCCGGGAATCAGGGAGGCGGCTGTGTGAAATCACACATTGCAACGCCGTGGATGACTCGGCAGTTTACCGTTCTGGACTCTCTCGGACCAATGACCGACACCATGTTGCTGCGCGTTCTGCTCCTGCCCGTCGTTATCGTCTCGTTGCTCGCCGGCTGCCAGTCGGATGCCGAGAACGCCGAGGCCAACCCGCTTGCCGGCTACGAGAGCCCCGAGCCGCTGGTGTTACGCACCCCCGAGGCACCCATGCCGGTGCCCGAGGTGACGCTCGATGGCGTGGACGGTCCGGTCCAGACCCCGACGTTGTTTGACGGGCGCTGGACGCTGCTCTACGTGGGTTACAGCTATTGCCCCGACGTCTGCCCGACCGAGCTCGGGCAACTGGCGGTGATCCTCCCGGCATTGCAGTCACGGCTGCCCGAACGCGATTGGCAGGTGGTGTTCCTGTCGGTCGACCCCGAGCGCGACACGCCGGATCACCTGGCCCAGTACACCGCCTTCTTCCACCAGGCATTCGTGCCGGTGACCGGATCGCGCGAGGCGATCGACGCGGTCACCGGCGCGGTAAAGGCCGGTTACCGTATCGGTAAGCACGCGCCGGGTGAACGGCGCTACAGTGTCGATCACGACACCGGCTTTCGCCTGATCGATCCGCAAGGACGGATGCTCGCCCTGTTGCCGGGGCCACATCAGCCTGACCGGATCGTCACGACGCTCCAGTCCTTTCTCTCCGAGGTAGATCCCGAATGAAACGCCTGTCCGCCCTGATCCTAGCCACGCTAGCCTCCGTGGTAACCCTGCCGGCCGTGGCCGCCGAGCTCGACGTGCGCGACCCCTGGGTGGTGCTGTCCCCGCCGGGCGCCTACGCCACGGCCGCGTTCATGGAATGGCGAAACGGCGACGACCAGCCGGTGCACGTGGTCGGGGCCGATGCGCCCGGGTTCGAAACGGTCGAGCTGCATCGGTCGTTCAACGAGGACGGCATGCACCGCATGGTGCGCCAGGATCGGATTACCGTGCCGGCCGGCGAGGCCGTCACGTTGGCACCGGGTGGCCTGCACATCATGCTGATCGGCGCGGAGCGCGCGCCGGCCGAGGGCGATCGCATCGCGATCGAGCTCGAGTTCGAGGACGGCAGCACCCAGACGGTCGAGGCGGTCGTGCGCCCGCGTGCCGCGCAGCCGGCAGGGCACTCTCACGATCATGGCCACCATCATCACTGAAACCCCGCCGCTGAGGCCCGGGCGCCGAGATCGGCTTCCGGTGCCGCTCACCGTCGGCGGTCCTTCGTGATTCGCCGCGCCCGGTTTGGGTGGCAAGGGGGGATGGGGGATAATCCGCCTCCCGCAACATCCCACCCGGAGGCCCCATGGCGCGGTCGGTCAGCAGCAAACGATGGCTCGCCGAGCATTTTCGTGACGAGTTCGTGCAAAAGGCGCAGCGTGAAGGCTGGCGCTCGCGTGCCGTCTACAAGCTGATCGAGCTCAACGAACGCGATCGGTTTCTCAAGCCGGGCATGACGGTAGTCGACCTGGGCGCCGCGCCGGGCGGCTGGACCCAGTACGCCGCCCAGATCGTCGGCAGCAAGGGACACGTCTTCGCCCTCGACCTGTTGCCGATGGATCAGTTCGCCGACACGACCGTGCTGCAGGGCGACTTCACCGAGGACGCCGTGCTGCACGAACTGGAGGCGGCCCTGGGCGAGCGCGAGGTCGACCTTGTGCTTTCCGACATGGCCCCCAACATGAGTGGGGTGGATTCGGTCGACATTCCCCGCTCCATGTATCTCGCGGAACTCGCACTCGATTTCTGCGATCGCATGCTCAAGCCCAAGGGCGCCTTCGTGACCAAGCTGTTCCAGGGCGAGGGCTTCGACGAGTACGTCAAGGAAACGCGTCAGCGCTTCGATCGCGTGGTGGTGCGCAAGCCCAAGGCCTCCCGGCCACGCTCGCGAGAGGTGTATCTGGTGGCAACCGGCAAGCGCGTGAGATAAGGTTGTCCGAACAATATTCGATTCATTGATTCGCCAGGGCAGGCGGGCATCGGGGATGTCCGCCTGTTTGCGGCTGTACGCAGAGGTGTTGCGTTGAACGACTTGACCAAGAACATCCTGATCTGGGTGGTAATCGCGATCGTGCTGATGACGGTGTTCAACAGCTTCGATCAGCGCGCGACCACCACGAGTGCCGTGCCGTACTCGCAGTTCATTCAGGACGTGAAGAGCGGGCGCGTCGACTCGGTCACCATCGAAGGTCAGACCATCAAGGGCACCACCGGCTCGGGCACCCGCTTCGAGACCTACAGCCCGGAGACGGACAACCGTGCCCTGGTCGGTGACCTCCTGAACAACAACGTGGCGATCAACGCCAAGCCGCCGGAGAAGCCGTCGCTGTTGATGACGATCTTCATCCAGTGGTTCCCGTTCATCCTGCTGATCGCGATCTGGATCTTCTTCATGCGCCAGATGCAGGGCGGTGGCGGCCGCGGCGCCATGAGCTTCGGCAAGTCCAAGGCCAAGCTGATGAGCGAGGACCAGGTCAAGGTCACGTTCAACGACGTGGCCGGTGCCGACGAGGCCAAGGAGGAGGTGGTCGAGCTGGTCGACTTCCTCAAGGACCCGGGCAAGTTCCAGCGCCTGGGTGGCAACATCCCGCGCGGTGTGCTGATGGTCGGCCCGCCGGGCACCGGCAAGACGCTCCTGGCCAAGGCGGTTGCCGGCGAGGCCAAGGTGCCGTTCTTCTCGATCTCCGGTTCGGACTTCGTCGAGATGTTCGTGGGCGTGGGCGCCTCGCGTGTCCGCGACATGTTCGAGCAGGCCAAGAAGCATGCGCCGTGCATCATCTTCATCGACGAGATCGACGCGGTCGGCCGTCATCGCGGCTCGGGCATGGGCGGCGGTCACGACGAGCGCGAGCAGACCCTCAACCAGCTGCTGGTCGAGATGGACGGCTTCGAGGGCAACGAGGGCGTGATCGTGGTCGCGGCCACCAACCGCGCCGATGTGCTCGACAAGGCGCTGCTGCGCCCGGGCCGCTTTGATCGCCAGGTCGTGGTCGGCCTGCCGGACGTGCGCGGTCGCGAGCAGATCCTTAACGTTCACCTGCGCAAGGTGCCGGCGGCCAAGGATGTCGAGCCGTCCCTGATCGCGCGTGGCACGCCGGGCTTCTCGGGCGCGGATCTGGCCAACCTGGTCAACGAGGCGGCCCTGTTCGCCGCGCGGGCCAACAAGCCCGACGTCACCATGGCCGACCTCGAACGGGCCAAGGACAAGATCATCATGGGCGCCGAAAGGAAGTCGATGGTGATGAGCGAAGACGAGAAGAAGCTCACCGCCTACCACGAGGCAGGTCACGCGATCGTCGGTCGCCTGGTGCCCGAGCACGACCCGGTCTACAAGGTCTCGATCATCCCGCGCGGCCGGGCGCTCGGCATCACCATGTTCCTGCCGGACGCCGATCGCTACAGCTATTCCAAGCGCAAGCTCGAATCGAACATCTCCAGCCTGTTCGGCGGGCGGATCGCCGAGGAGTTGATCTTCGGTGACGAGGCCGTCACCACCGGCGCCTCGAACGACATCGAGCGGGCCACGGAGCTCGCGCGCAACATGGTGACCAAGTGGGGCATGTCCGAGAAGCTCGGCACGCTCTACTACTCGGAGGATGACGGCGATCCGTTCATGGGTCGGCAGGCCTCGGGCGGTCATTTCTCCGACGAGACCAAGGAGGTCATCGACGTCGAGATCAAGGACGTCATCGACCGCAACTACCAGCGCTGCCGTCAGATCCTGGTGGAAAACATGGACATCCTGCACGCCATGGCCGACGCGCTGATGAAGTACGAGACCATCGACGCCGGCCAGATCGACGACCTGATGGAGCGTCGGCCGGTGCGCGAACCCCAGGACTGGGGCGAGCGTGGTGCCGGTACGGGGGGCGAGCCGCCGAGTTCCGGCGCGCACATCGACACCACCGACGAGGAGGTCGAGGACGACCAGCCCACGCGCGAGGAGGGCGACTCGTCGGATGGCGACCGGACGGATGCCGATGACGGCAACCGCACGCCCAGCGGCGACCCGCTTGGAGGGTCGCGCGGCGGATGAACGCCCCGCGCGCCTGCCCGGACTGGCGGCAGACGGGACGCCCGTTGATCATGGGCATCCTGAATGCCACGCCGGATTCGTTTTCCGACGGCGGTCGATTCAACAGCGTCGACCGGGCGCTCGCGGCGGCCGAGGCGATGCTTGAGGCGGGTGCCGACCTACTCGACATTGGTGGGGAATCGACGCGTCCGGGCGCCACGCCGGTGACCCAAGACGAGGAGCTGGCGCGCGTCATCCCCGTCATCGAGGCGTTGGCGGCTCGGTTCGATTGCCCGCTGTCGGTCGACACCAGCACCCCGAGCGTCATGACGCGCGCGGTCGAGGCGGGCGCCTGCCTGATCAACGACGTGCGGGCGCTGACCCGGCCGGGCGCTGTCGAGGCGGCAGCGGCGAGTGGCGCCTCGGTGTGCGTGATGCACATGCGCGGCGAGCCCGGCGACATGGCGACCTGGACCGACTACCGCGACGTGGTGACCGATGTGATCGACTACCTGGCCGACCGCCTGCGCCTGCTTCGGGAGGCCGGCGTGCCGGCCGAGCGGCTCCTGGTGGACCCGGGCTTCGGCTTTGCCAAGACCCATGAGCAGAACTTCGAGCTGCTGCGCCGGCTCGGCGAGCTCGCGCGACTGGATGCCCCCGTCCTGGTGGGCATGTCGCGCAAGCGCATGATCGGCGAGGCCACCGGCCAGCCGGTGGATCGGCGAGCGGTGGGCAGCGCGGCCGCCGCCCTGCTGGCCGCCGAGCGCGGCGCCGCGGTGATCCGCGTGCACGACGTCGAGGCGACCCGGGACGCCCTGGCGGTCTGGGCGGCCACGAGCCAGGCGTGATCCGGCCGCGGTGGGCGTACAAGCGCGGCTTTCCCGCCATAAAAGCGTTTGCCTTGGAACGAATTAGGGTTTTCTGATATTTTGCCCGGCGGGGTTAATTTGGTTGACTTGAAAACGCCGCCTATCCGCCGGGTTACCGTTTTCCGATGTCATTGACATCGTGGTGTTTTTTGCCCGGCGGGTGTCGCGGGGTGCAACAGTTGAGAGAAAAATCATGAAACAGATGCGTCGTTCACTCATTGCTCTTGCCGCCAGTGGTGCCCTCGCGGCTCCGATGCTGACTTACGCCGCCGGCGACGTCGCCGCGGGCAAGGAAAAGTACGCCTCCTGCGCGGCTTGCCACGGCGCCGCCGGCGATGGTCAGGGCGGGGCCTTCCCGAAGCTGACCGGCCTGGGCCAGGAAGAGACCGCGAAGAAGCTGGCCGCCTACCGCGACGGTGATCAGGACTACCTCAAGAGCGTTGGCCTGGGTGGCCGCTACGGCACCATGGCGCCGAACGCCGCCAGCCTCTCCGACGAGGACATCGCCGACCTGGCCGCCTACATCGCCGACGAGTTCGGTGGTAGCGAAGGCGGTAACGGTGGCGACGAGCAGGCCGCCGCCGAGCCGGCTGCCGAGAGCGGCGCGATCGCCAAGGCCGACGTGGAGCGCGGCCAGGCGCTGTACTCCTCTTGCGCCATCTGCCACGGCGAGCAGGGCGAAGGCGGTCACCTGATGAACGCGCCCAAGCTCAAGGGCCTGCCGGCCTCCCAGGTCGCCTCCCTGCTGAAGGTGTACCGCAAGGGCACCGAGATGGGCCCGTACTCCTACGCGATGATCCCGCAGGCGACCCACCTGTCCGACGCGGACATCAACAACCTGGCCGCGTACATCGCCACCATCGGCGAGGGCGAGGGTGACGACGCGGAGTAAGGCGCTTTCCGCCGCCCGGCCGACCAATCGGGTGGGCGGGTGACGAATGCACCGTGGACGCCGGCTATGTTGCCGGCGTCTTTGCGTTCGGTCGCCGGGATGTCTGACATCCGGTCGGCCGTTCGAGAATCGAGAGTAAAGGGGAATCGATCGTGAGCAGGGTGTTTGGAACCGATGGCGTGCGCGGGGCGGTGGGGCAATACCCCATGACCCCCGAGTTCGTGCTCAAGCTGGGCTGGGCGGCCGGCAAGGTGCTGGGCGATCACGGCCGACGGCGTGTGCTGATCGGCAAGGACACCCGGGTGTCGGGCTACATGTTCGAATCCGCGCTGGAATCCGGCTTTTCCGCCGCGGGGGTGGACGTGCGCCTGCTCGGCCCCATGCCCACGCCGGCGATCGCTTACCTGACCCGCACCCTGCGTGCCTCGGCCGGGGTGGTGATTAGCGCCTCGCACAACCCCTTCCACGACAACGGCGTGAAGTTCTTTTCCGCGCACGGCGAGAAGCTGCCGGATGCCGTCGAGGACGACATCCAGGCGATGCTCGACCGCGAGCTGGAGGTGATCGACAACCGGCAACTGGGCAAGGCGGACCGCATCGGCGACGCGGCCGGGCGCTACATCGAGTTCTGCAAGAGCACCGTGCCGATCGGCATGAGCCTTGCCGGTCTACGCATCGTGGTCGACTGTGCCCATGGCGCCACCTACCAGGTCGCGCCCCGGGTGTTCTCCGAGCTCGGCGCGGAGGTCGAGGTCATCGGTGCCAACCCGGACGGGTTCAACATCAACGAGGGCGTGGGCTCGACCCATCCGGAGGCCCTGCAGTCGGCCGTGCGCGCTTCGGGTGCCGATCTCGGCGTCGCCTTCGACGGCGACGGCGACCGGGTGGTGATGGTGGATGCCGACGGGGCGATCCGCGATGGCGACGAGCTGCTCTACGTGATCGCCGCCGGCCGCGTCGAGCAGGGCTACGCCGGTGGCGTGGTCGGCACGCTGATGAGCAACCTCGGCCTGGAGCAGGCGGTCGAGGCCCTGGGGCGCCCGTTCCTGCGGGCAAAGGTGGGCGACCGCTACGTCCACGAGGCGCTCAAGCGCGAGCATTGGTTGCTCGGGGGCGAGTCCTCGGGGCATCTGCTCTGCCTGGATCGGCACACCACGGGCGACGGCATCGTGGCCGCCCTGCAGGTGCTGGCGGAGATGGCGCGTCGCGAGCGTTCCCTGACCGAGCTGCTGGCGCCGATGACGATCCTGCCCCAGACGCTGGTCAACGTGCGTATCGAGCGGCCACTATCGCTGGAGGACCCGGTGATCGTCGACGCCGTGGCCGATGCCGAGCGCGAGCTGGCGGGGCGGGGTCGGGTCCTGCTGCGGCCGTCGGGCACCGAGCCGCTGATCCGAGTCATGGTCGAGGGGGAGTCGCGCGAGCAGGTCCATGCGGTGGCCGAGGGGCTGGCCGACGTGGTGCGGCGTCACGCGTCCTCCTGATGGCTGGTCGGTCGGCGCGGGGTCGATGCCGCCGCTTGCGCGTCCGGCCGGTTGGCCATATTGGCGGTTCCGTCTGGCGGTGTTCTCCCGTATAATCCGCGCGCCGGGCCGTGACTTGATCGCGTGGTCCCGGAAATTCCACACGCCCATCGAGATGGCAGCGCGGGGTGCCCTACGGTTCGGCCGGGGTTGCGTTGCCAGATGTGGCGGAGGCCTAACCCAATCTAATCAGGTAGTTATCAATGGCTAAAATCACGATGCGTCAGATGATCGAGGCCGGTGTCCACTTCGGTCACCAGACTCGATACTGGAATCCGGGCATGGCGCCCTACATCTTCGGTCAGCGCAACCGCATCCACATCATCAACCTCGAAAAGACGTTGCCGATGTTCGAGGACGCGCTGAACTACGTCGGCAAGCTGGCCGGCAACGGCGGCAAGATCCTGTTCGTCGGCACCAAGCGTTCGGCGCGTGACCTGGTCGAGCAGGAAGCCAAGCGCTGCGGCATGCCGTACGTCAACCACCGCTGGCTCGGCGGCATGATGACCAACTTCCGCACCGTGCGTTCCTCCATCCGTCGCCTCAAGGCGCTCAAGCAGATGGAAGAAGACGGCAGCCTGGCCAAGCTGGTCAAGAAGGAAGCGCTGGAAACCACCCGCGAGCGCGCCAAGCTCGAGCGTTCCATCGGCGGCATCCAGGACATGGAGCGCCTCCCGGACGCGCTGTTCGTCATCGACGTCGGTCACGAGGACATCGCGATCAAGGAAGCCAAGAAGCTGGGCATCCCGGTCGTGGCCGTGGTCGATACCAACAACAGCGCCCAGGGTGTCGATTACGTCATCCCGGGTAACGATGACGCCATCCGCGCCATCCAGCTGTACACCACTGCTGTTGCCGACGCCGTGATGGATGCCAAGGGCGCGTCCAACGTCAGCGAGTCGGACTTCGTCGAGGTGGCCGACGAGGAAGAAGCGGCCAAGTAAGCGCCGCTTGACGCGGGGCGACCTCCGGGTTGGCCCCGTCACAGATTTATGAACAACGGGTCGCCTGACCCGTTGTTTTTGTACAAGACAGATTCGGGAGAAGACAGCTCATGGCAATTACCGCCTCTCTGGTCAAAGAGCTCCGCGAGCGCACTGGCTCGGGCATGATGGAGTGCAAGAAGGCACTGGTCGAGACCGACGGCGACATCGAGGCCGCGATCGAGCAGATGCGCAAGAGCGGTCTGGCCAAGGCCGACAAGAAGGCCGGCCGTGTTGCCGCCGAAGGCCAGGTCACCATCGCCATCAGCGACGACCGCAAGAACGCCGCGATGGTCGAGATCAACTCCGAGACCGACTTCGTCTCCAAGGGTGACGACTTCGCCGGTTTCGCCCAGAACGTCGCCGAGAAGATCCTGGCGGACGACCCGGCCGACATGGACGCGGTCAACGCACTGGACGTCGATGGCGAGCCGGCCGACGACCGCCGCAAGGCGCTGGTCGCCAAGCTGGGCGAGAACATCCAGATCCGGCGCTTCGTGCGCATGGCGACCAGCGGCGTGATCGGCGCCTACCGTCACGGCGAGCGCATCGGCGTGCTGGTCGAGCTCGAGGGTGGCAACGAAGAGCTGGCCCGCGATCTGGCCATGCACGTCGCCGCGACCAAGCCGAGCTGCGTCGACGAGTCGCAAGTCGACGAGGCCACCGTCGAGAAGGAGCGCGAGATCTTCCGTGCCCAGGCCGCCGAATCCGGCAAGCCGCCGGAGATCGTCGAGAAGATGATCGACGGCCGCATCCGCAAGTTCCTCGCCGAGATCACCCTGGTCGGTCAGCCGTTCGTCAAGGATCCCGACCAGACGGTCGGCCAGCTCCTGAAGAAGGAGGGCGCCAAGGTCGTCCGCTTCGAGCGCATGGAGGTCGGCGAAGGCATCGAGAAAGAGGAAGGCGACTTCGCCGCCGAGGTGATGGCGCAGGTCAAGGGGAGCTGATCCCCTTGCCGAAAAGCCGGGGATGCCCCGGCTTTTTTTTGAACCGCGGAATTTCCGCCTAAGCCCCGGCGCCGACCGGGAGGTCGACTCGACGGGGCTTACGCAGAAATATCCGAAAGCCCGACGCGTCATGACGCGAACGGTCCGTCCACGCAAGCTCACAGCCCACAGGTGAATGATATGCAAGCTGCCGGCTCTCCCCGTTATCGACGTGTCCTGCTCAAGCTCAGCGGTGAAGCGCTGATGGGCGACCAGTCATTCGGGATCGACCCGGCCGTGATCAATCGCCTCGGCGACGACATCCAGGCCCTCAAGGACCAGGGCGTCGAGGTGGCCGTGGTCGTCGGTGGCGGCAACATCTTCCGTGGCGAGGGGCTGGCCGGCGCGGGCATGGACCGGGTGACCGGCGATCAGATGGGCATGCTGGCCACCGTGATGAACGGTCTGGCCATGCAGGACGTGCTCGAGCGGCGCGATCTCAAGGTCCGGGTGATGTCGGCGGTGTCCATCCACGCGGTCTGCGAGGACTACATTCGTCGGCGGGCCATCCGTCATCTCGAGAAGGGGCGGGTGGTCGTGCTGGTCGGTGGGACGGGCAATCCGTTCTTCACCACCGACTCCGGCGCGAGCCTGCGGGCGGCCGAGCTCAAGGCCGATCTGATGATCAAGGCGACCAAGGTCGACGGGGTCTACAGTGCCGATCCCACCCTGGATGCGAGTGCAGAACGCTACGATCATTTGACGTACAATGCCGTGCTCGACCAGCGGCTGGGCGTCATGGACGCGACCGCGATCGTGATGTGTCGCGATCAGCACATGCCGCTGATGGTGGTTGACATCAATGAGCCGGGGAACCTGGTGCGCGCCGTGGCCGGCGAAGCCGTGGGAACCCTGGTGACAGCGGAGAACGAGAAGAATGATTGACGACATCGTCAAAGATGCCCGCTCGCGCATGAACAAGAGCATCGAGGCGCTCAAGGGCGAGCTTTCCAAGATCCGCACCGGTCGGGCGCACGTCAGCGTGCTCGACCACATCCACGTGGAGTACTACGGCAGCCAGGTGCCGCTGTCCCAGGTCGCCAAACTGTCGGCCGAGGACGCGCGCACGCTGACCGTCACCCCGTGGGAAAAGGACATGGTCGGCAAGATCGAGAAGGCGATCATGACCTCCGATCTGGGTCTCAACCCCGCGACGGCCGGCACCGTCATCCGTATCCCGATGCCGCCGCTGACCGAAGAGCGTCGCCGTGACCTGGGCAAGGTGGTCCGCCACGAGGGCGAGAACGCCAAGATCGCGATCCGCAACATCCGTCGCGACGCGAACAACGACCTCAAGGGCTTCCTCAAGGAGAAGGAAATCTCCGAGGACGAGGAGCGCCGCGGCCAGGACACCATCCAGAAGCTGACCGACGAACGGGTCGCCGAGGTGGACCAGATCGTGGCGGACAAAGAAAAAGAGCTGATGGAAGTCTGAGGCGACGTGGGGGCGCGTAGCCACGACCACGACGAGTCGGTCGAGATCGATCCGGCGCGCATCCCGCGCCACGTGGCGATCGTCATGGACGGCAACGGCCGGTGGGCCCGCGCGCGCCACCTCCCGCGCACCGTCGGCCACCAGCGCGGGCGCCGTGCGGTGCGCGCCACCATCCGCGCCGCGATGCGTCGCGGAGTGCCCCTGCTGACCCTGTTCGCCTTCTCCTCCGAGAACTGGAAGCGGCCGGCCGACGAGGTCGACGCGCTGATGAAGCTGTTCATCAATGCGCTGGAGAAGGAACTCGACGAGCTCGACGAGAACGGCGTGCGCCTGGCCTTCATCGGCGAGCGCGCCCGGCTCGATGCCACCGTTCGCGAGCTCATGGCGTCCGCCGAGCGACGCACTGCGGGCAACGATCGCCTCCAGTTGCAGATCGCCGTCAGCTACGGCGGGCAGTGGGACATCCTCCAGGCCGCCCGCCGGCTGGCCGAGCGGCATGCCGACTTCCCGTTGTCGCTCGATGACCCCGAGACCCTTCAGTCCGCCTTCGAGAGCGGCCTGGCCACGGCCGGCCAGCCGCCGGTCGACCTGTTCATCCGTACCGGTGGTGAGCGTCGGCTGAGCAATTTCCTGCTCTGGCAGGCGGCCTATGCCGAGCTG
The DNA here is from genome assembly GCF_023555375.1 of Guyparkeria hydrothermalis. Classification (GTDB taxonomy): domain Bacteria; phylum Pseudomonadota; class Gammaproteobacteria; order Halothiobacillales; family Halothiobacillaceae; genus Guyparkeria; species Guyparkeria hydrothermalis. The sequence goes on along the minus strand of NZ_JAJSEE010000001.1, from coordinate 531,203 downwards.
TATTTCACCGACGTGCTCTGGCCGTTGTTCGACGAGACCGAATTCGACCGGGCGCTGACCTGGTTCGCCGCGCGCGACCGCCGCTTCGGCCGTATCGATGCCAGCGAGGCGGGCCAATGACCGGCACGCCGCTTCGTCTGCTGACCGGCACCATCGCCGGGCTGGTCTCGCTCGCCGTCATCCTCCTTGCCCCCGAGCGGATCTTTGCCGGGCTTACGCTGGCCCTCGTCGGCTGGGCCGCGGTGGAATGGTTCCGTCTCTGCGGGCTGGCCCCCTGCCAGGTCTGGCCCTGGGTCGTTGCCACCGTTGCCCTGGCCGTTGGCTGGCAGGCGCTGTGGCCTGCCGATCAGCTCGTCTGGCTCATGGGTGCCGTGGCGGTGACCTGGTTGCTGCTGTTCGCCGCGCAGCTGCGCCACCGCCGCGAGCGCCCGGCCAATCGACCGTTCTGGTTGCGGCGTCTGATCGGGCTAACCATCCTGCCGTTGTTCTGGCTTGCCCTGGTCGAGGTGCATTCCGCGCCCGACGGCGAGTGGTTGCTGGTGTTCGGAATTCTGGTGGTGGTCGTGGCCGATTCGCTCGCCTATTTCGCGGGTCGGGCCTTCGGCCGGCGCAAGCTGGCACCGATGATCAGCCCGGGCAAGTCCATCGAGGGCGTGGTCGGTGGCCTGGCCGGCGTGGCCGTGCTGGCGGCCATCGGCGCGGTCTTGCCGCTATTCGCGGCGACGCCCAGCTGGCTGCTCGCCCTGTGGTGCGCGCTGGTGGCCCTGGCCTCGGTGGGCGGGGATCTCGAGGAATCGCGCCTCAAGCGCGAGGCCGGGGCGAAGGACAGCGGCCGTGTCCTGCCGGGGCACGGTGGCGTGCTCGATCGTCTGGATGGTCAGTTCGCCGCCTTGCCGCTGTGGTGGCTGGGGCTCTGGCAGATGCAGCTGCTGGGGGGCTGACGTGGCACGCAACCGGATCGGCATCTTCGGTTCCACCGGCAGCATCGGCGTGAGCACCCTGGATGTGCTCGCCCGTCACCCCGATCGGTTCTCGGTCGAGGTGCTGGTCGCCCATTCGCGGGTCGAGCCCCTGTTCGAGCAGATCAAGCGATTCCGGCCGGCCGTGGTGGGTCTCGTGGATGCCGATCGACGCGCGGCGCTCGAGGAACGGCTCGCGAGCCTCCCCGCCGTCCATCGCCCGGCCGTGGTGGTGGGGCAGGCGGCCGTGGACGAGCTGGCCGGCGAGGCGTCGCTCGACACGGTCGTCGCGGCGGTGGTCGGCACCGCCGGGCTGGGCTCGACCTGGAAGGCACTGGCCGCCGGCAAGCGCGTGTTGCTGGCCAACAAGGAGTCCCTGGTGGCCGCCGGCGAGCTGATGCTCGACGTTGCGCGCCGCGCCGGTGCGACCCTGCTGCCGATCGACAGCGAGCACAACGCGATCTTCCAGTGCCTGCCCGCCGACGAGGCCGCCGTGGTCGGGCGGGGCGGGCTGGTCAGCGACAGCCGCGAGATCGAGCGACTGGTGCTGACCGCCTCCGGCGGGCCGTTCCGCGAGCGTCCGCTGGCCGATTTCGCCGACATCACCCCCGAGCAGGCCTGTGCCCATCCCAACTGGTCGATGGGGCGCAAGATCTCGGTCGACTCGGCGACCATGATGAACAAGGGGCTCGAGGTGATCGAGGCCGCCCGCCTGTTCGGCGTGTCCGCCGATCGCATCGAGGTGCTGGTCCACCCCGAGTCGGTAATCCATTCCATGGTGCGCTTCGTCGACGGCTCGGTGATCGCCGAGCTGGGCGAGCCGGACATGCGCACGCCCATCGCCCACGCGCTGGCCTGGCCGGAGCGGATCGAGTCGGGCGTGGCACCGCTGGACTTCGGCGCGCTGGCGGGGCTGCATTTCGAGTCGCCGGACCCGGAGCGCTTTCCTGCCCTGCGCCTGGCCTTCGAGGCCCTCGCCGCTGGCGGCGCGATGCCGCTGGTATTGAACGCGGCCAACGAGGTGGCGGTGGGCGCGTTCCTCGAACGACGCATCGGGTTCATGGACATCCCCGCCGCGCTCGAGGCGGCGATGGCGCATTTCGTCGGGGATGCCGCCATCGGCGCCCCAATGAGTGTCGAGGCGGTCCTGGCCGCCGACGACCAGGTGCGTGACTGGACGGCCGCGTGGTGCCGGTCACGGCACGGCACCATGGCCGCGAGGGCTGATTGATGGACATCCTGCTCAGCGTGGTCGGCTTTTTGCTGACCATCGGTATCCTGGTGGCCTTCCACGAGTACGGTCATTTCTGGGTGGCGCGCCGCCTGGGCGTGCGCGTGCTGACCTACTCGCTGGGTTTCGGTCGCGCGATCTATTCGACCCGACGTGGCCCCGAGGCGATCGAGTACCGCGTCGGGCTGTTCCCGCTGGGCGGTTACGTGCGCATGCTCGACGAGCGGGAGGGGCCGGTCGACCCCGCCGAGCAGCACCGCGCCTTCAATCGCCAGTCGCTCAAGGTGCGTGCGGCCATCGTGGCCGCCGGCCCGGCGGCCAACGTCGTCCTTGCCCTGGTCTTCTGGTGGCTGATGTTCATGGTGGGTACCCAGGGGGTGCTGCCCAAGGTCGGCGACCTGGCGGGCGAATCGCGCCTGGCCGAGGCGGGGCTGGAGGCCGGGGACGTGATCCGCGCGGTGGACGGCGACCCGGTCATCACCCTGTCGGATCTGCGCCTATCGCTCTTGAACGGGGCGATCGAGCAACAGCGTGTGCCGTTGACGGTCGAGCGTGATGGCCGTGAGCGCGAGCTCATGCTCGACCTGCAGGGGCTCGACCCGCTGGGTGGGGAGATCGGCCGGCAGCCGACGGACATCCTCGATCGGGTCGGTTTCTCGCTGTGGCGCGCACCGGCACATGCCGAGATCGCCGAGGTGCAGCCCGATTCGCCGGCCATGGCGGCGGGACTGGAGGCCGGGGCGCGGATCGTCGCGATCGACGGTCGCGAGTACCAGGACCCCTGGGCCTTGATCGACGCCATCGGCGCCCGCGCGGGCGAGCCGGTCCGGCTGGTGGTCGAGACCGATGCCGGTCGCCGCGAGGTGGTGGTCACCCCGAGGGCCACCGAGGTGGACGGCGAGGTCGTCGGGCGCATCGGGGTGGCCCTGGCCGCCCGGCCGCTCGATCCCGAGGCCGCCGAGTCGATGTTCCTGGTGCAGCATGCCGGGCCCATCGAGGCCATGGGGTTGGCCCTCGAACGCAGCTGGGCGATGACCACGCTGACCTTGTCGGTCTTCCATCGCCTGCTGATCGGCGAGGCGAGTATCGCCAACCTGTCCGGTCCGGTCGCGATCGCCGAGTACGCCGGCAAGAGCCTGCTGCTGGGGCTGTCGACCTTCCTCGGGTTCCTCGCCCTGGTCAGCCTGTCGCTGGCCATCCTCAACCTGCTGCCGATCCCCATGCTCGACGGCGGCCATCTGCTGCTCTACGCGATCGAGGCCATCAAGGGCGGGCCGGTGGGCGCGGCCTTCGAGGAGGTCTTCGCCCGCATCGGGATTCTGGCGCTCGGGCTGTTGATGGTGGTGGTCTTCTACAACGACATCGCGCGGTTGATGCACTAGCACTGCTTGGGCCACAATAGCGCGGATTTACCTATTGCTCGGTGCGGCGACTCCTTCGCGCCCTGCCGGACCCGTTTTCGAAACCCATCCGCCTGACTAGGAAAGCCTTTCGGCATGACCATCACCCAACGCTGCACCTCTCTGGCGCTTGCCGCGCTGCTTCTCTTGCCTTCGCTGGCACAGGCATTCGAAATCACCGACATCCGGGTCGAGGGCTTGCGGACCATCTCGCCGGGGACGGTATTCACCTACATCCCCTACGAGGTCGGCGACGACTTCCAGGCCGGTGACAGTACACGCGTGGTCGAGGCGCTGTACGACACCGGCTTTTTCGAGGATGTCCAGGTGGGACGCGGGCCGGATGACGCGCTGCTGATCCGGTTGCAGGAACGCCCGACCATCACGGCGTTGGAGGTCAACGGCAACGAAAAGGTCGAGACCGAAAAGCTGCAGGAAGCCCTGAAGTCGATCGGTCTGGTTCAGGGCCGCGTGCTCGACCAGCGGGCGCTGGACAAGATGCAGACCGAGCTGCAGCGGGTCTACTACAGCCTGGGCCAGTACGGCGTGCAGATCGAGACCGAGGTCGAGGAACTCGAGGACAACCGCGTCTTCGTCAATATCGATATCTACGAGGGCAAGCCGGCCTCCATCCGCCGTGTGCGCATCATCGGCAACGAGGACTTCGACGAGGACGAGCTGCTCGACCAGTTCGAGTTGGGCCCGGTCTCCTGGTGGCGTTTCTGGTCGAGCGCCGATCAGTACTCCAAGCAGAAGCTGTCCGCGGACATCGAGCGCCTGCGATCGTTCTACCTCGATCGCGGCTACCTCAAGTTTTCGGTGGACTCCACCCAGGTGACCATCACGCCGGACAAGAAGGACATCGAGGTGGTGGTCAACATCACCGAGGGCGAGCGGTACACCGTCACCGACGTCACCTACAGCGGCAACATGCTCCTCAACGAGGAAACCCTCGAGGAGCTCACCCAGGTCGAGGTGGGAGAGTACTTCAACCGCCGCCAGGTGGTCGACACCAGTGATGCCATCGGCCGACGCATGGGCGACTACGGCTACGCCTTCGCACGGGTCGAGCCGCGCCCGGACATCGACGAGGCCGAGAAGACCGTCGTGGTCGACTTCAACCTCGAGCCGGGACGCCGCGTGAGCGTCCGCGAGATCGAGTTCAAGGGTAACTACAACACCAACGAGGTCGTCTATCGTCGCGAAATGCGGCAGATGGAGGGCAGCTGGTATGCCGGCGACAAGCTCGACCGCTCCAAGCAGCGCCTCGAGCGCCTGCCGTCGGTGCAGAACGTCGAGCAAGAGATCAAGCCCGTTCCCGAGGCGCCCGACCAGGTCGATATCGAGTACGACATCACCGAGCAGCTGTCCGGCTCGCTGACCGCCGGCGTGGGCTTCTCCCAGGCCGAGGGCGTGCTGTTCAACGTCGGTCTCAACCAGCCGAACTTCCTCGGTACCGGCAAGGAAGTGGGCTTCAACGTCGAGCGCAGCTCGTACCGCGAGTACTACCAGTTCAACTACCGCGACCCGTACTTCACCGTCAACGGCGTCAGCCAGGGCTTCGGGCTGTTCTACCAGAAGCAGGACGGCACCGAGCTGTCGCTGTCGCGCTACCTGGTCGACTCCTACGGCGGCAACATCAACTTCGGCGTGCCGCTCTCCGAGCTGACCTACGCGTCGATCGCCTTCGGTGTCGAGAGCCAGGAGATCAAGGCCACCACGCGTTCGCCCAGCTGGGTGACCGGCGAGGAAGACGGCGACCAGCCGGGGCCGGGCTTCGACGGCGAGCAGTACTTCACCTACACCATCCGGCCGTCCTGGCGCTACGATTCGCGCAACCGGCACATGTTCCCGACCGCCGGTCAGTACCACCGTCTCTCGGCTACATTGGCCGTGCCGGGTAGCGACCTGACCTACGTGAAGGGCGAGTACGACGGCGAGTTCTACCTGCCGCTGACCGACCTGTTCACCCTGCAGGCGCACGGCAACGTCGGCCAGATCAAGGCCTACGGCGACACCCAGAATGACTACTCGGGTGTCAGCCAGTACTACGACGGTGTGCCGCCGTTCCTGAACTACTTCACCGGCGGCATCCGTTCGGTGCGCGGTTACGAGGACTACTCGCTCGGCCCGCGCGACAACAACGACGATCCGATGGGCGGCACCTTCAAGCTCAACGGTGGTCTCGCGATCTACTCGCCGCTGCCGTTCCTGACCGAGCAGCGCGATTCGGTACGCATGTCGCTGTTCTGGGACGTGGGCAACGCCTATCGTGACCTGGAGAACTTCGAGGCCGATTCGCTGCGCCAGTCGGTGGGCGTGGGCCTGAGCTGGATCTCGCCGGTTGGCCCGCTGATGTTCAGCTTCGCCCAGCCGCTCAACGATGAGCCCGAAGACCGCACCCAGAGCTTCCAGTTCTCGATCGGCGCGTCCTTCTGACGAGGGTTGCCGGGGCTGTGGCATAATGTGCCGCCATGCAGGAGTGGGCATCACCGGTCGGTGATGCCCGTTCGGCCCGTTTCGGGCCTAGATGTTTCAGGAGATGACCGCGTGATTCGCTTGCTTCAACGATTCGCCTTGCTCACGATTGCGCTGCTCGCGCCCCTGGGCGCGCAGGCGGCCGATAACATCAAGATCGGTTTCGTCAATTCCTCGGTCCTGCTGGAGCAGGCCCCGCAGGCCGAACAGGCCAAGCAGAAGCTCGAGCAGGAGTTCTCCGCCCGCGAGGAGGAACTGCGGGGTCTGCGCCAGGAAGTCCAGGAGATGGAGAACCGTCTCAACCGCGACGGCGTGACCATGAACGAGGGCGACCGCGGCAATCTCGAGCGCGAGCTCAACCGCAAGCTGCGTGACTTGCAGCGCCAGCAGAGCAACTTCCGCGACGATCTCAACCTGCGCAAGAACGAGGAACTGGGCAAGTTGCAGCGCCTGGTGCTCGACGCCATCCGCGAGGTCGCCCGGGAGAAGGGCTACGACCTGGTGCTGTCCGAGGGCGTGGTCTACTCGGCCGATCGGGTCGAACTGACCCAGGACGTGCTCGACCGCCTCGAGCAGATGGGCCGCTGATCCGGCCCGGGCCCCACGCACGGTGAGTATTTCGGCCAGCACGAGCGCAACCATCGGCGAGATCGCCGACTGGCTTGATGCCCAGGCCTTGAACGAGGCCCCCGACGAGGCCGCTACCCGCATCACGGGAGCGGCCTCGTTGGCCTGTGCCGGCCCCGGTGACGTCAGCTACTACGACGGGGACCGCCGCAGTGCCAGCCAGGCAGCGGCCACCGGGGCCGGGCTGGTGTTGACCAACCGGGCCGGCCGCGAGCGGCTGCCCGACACGGCGATCTGCCTGTTGGTCGAACAGCCGCGCCTGGCGTTCGCCCGGCTGCTCGAACGGCTCTACGCGCGTCCACAGCAGCCGGCGGGCGTGCATGCCTCGGCCGTGGTCGACGAGACGGCCGTCATCGACGACACCGCGCGCATCGAGGCCCAGGTCACCATCGGTGCCGGCGCGCGCATCGGACCCCGTGCCGTGATCGGTGCGGGCAGCGTGATCGGAGCGAACGTGGCGATCGGCGAGGACACGCGGCTGCTCGCCCGGGTGACGGTGCTCGATGACAGCCTGATCGGGGCGCGCTGCGTGATCCAGCCCGGCGTGGTGATCGGCTCTGATGGCTTTGGTCTCGCCCAGGAAAACGGCGCCTGGCGGCGCGTGCCCCAGGTGGGGCGCGTGGTGATCGGCAACGATGTCGACATCGGCGCCAACACCACCATCGATCGCGGTGCGCTCGACGACACGGTGATTGCCGACGGCGTCAAGCTCGACAACCTGATCCAGATCGCGCACAACGTGCGCATCGGCGAGCATTCGGCGGTAGCCGGTTGCGCCGGGCTGGCCGGCTCGAGCGAGGTCGGTCGTCACTGCACCCTGGGCGGTGGCGTGGGCCTGGCCGGCCACCTGACCCTGGCCGACAACGTGCACGTCACCGGCATGTCGATGGTGACGCGCTCGATTCACCGGCCGGGCATCTACTCGGCCGGCACGCCCCTGGACACCAACGAGCGCTGGCATCGCAATGCCGCGCGATTCAAACAACTCGACCGGCTCGCACGCCGGGTCAAGCAACTGGAAAAACAGCTCGGTGAGACGCCGAGCCCTGAGGAAGACTCGTGAGCGAAGACAACACCATGATGGTGCAGGAGATCATGGAGCTCCTGCCGCACCGATACCCGTTCCTGCTGATCGACCGCGTGGTCGACTGGGCGCCCAACGAGTATCTGGTAGCGATCAAGAACGTCACCTTCAACGAGCCGTTCTTCCAGGGCCACTTCCCGGTCCGTCCCATCATGCCCGGCGTGCTGATCACCGAGGCGATGGCCCAGGCCACCGGCGTGCTCGCCTTCCGTTCCAACGGCGGCAAGCCCAAGGACAACGCCCTGTACATGCTGGTCGGACTGGACGACGTGACGTTCCGCCGCATGGTCGAGCCGGGCGACCAGCTCACCATCCGGGTCGAGATCAAGCGCATGGCCCGCGGCATGGGCATCTTCAACTGCACGGCGCACGTGGGCGACGAGCTGGCGGCGCGGGCCACGGTCAAGTGCGTGGCCAAGGAAGTGATCGAGTGATTCATCCCAGCGCGATCATCAGTGACGAGGCCCGTCTGCACGAGAGCGTGCAGGTCGGCCCCTTTGCGATCATCGAGGGCGAGGTCGAGATCGGTGCCAACACGGTCATCGAGTCCCACGCCGTGATCAAGGGGCCGTGCCGGATCGGGACGGACAACCACATCTTCAGCCACGCGGTGGTGGGCGAGGTGCCGCAGGACCTGAAGTTCGCCGGCGAACGCACCTTTCTCGAGATCGGCGATCGCAACCGCATCCGCGAGTTCTCTACCATCCACCGCGGCACCGCCGGTGGCGGCGGCCTGACCCGGCTGGGGTCGGACATCCTGGTGATGGCCTACGCGCACGTCGCCCACGACTGCCTGGTGGGTGACCACGTCATCCTGGCCAACGCCGCCTCGCTCGCCGGACACGTCGAGGTGGGCGAGCACGCCATCTTCGGCGGCTTCGCGGTCGCGCACCAGTTCTGCCACATCGGGTCGCATGCCTTCATCGGCGGCTTCTCCAAGGTGTCCAAGGACGTGGTGCCGTTCGTCATGGCCGACGGGGCGCGGGCACGGGCCATCGGCCTGAACAAGGAGGGGATGAAGCGGCGCGGTTTCTCGCCCGAGACCATCACGCTGCTCAACCGCTGCTTCCGCCAGCTGGTCAAGCGCCAGGGCGACGATCTGGTCTGGACCGAGTTCGAGCAGGCCGCCGAGACCGAGCCGGCCCTGGCCGAGATGCTCGACTTCATCCGCGAGAGCGAGCGCGGCATCACCCGCTGACCCCCATTCCAACGGCCAGGCACCGGCTTGCCTCGGCCCGAACCCCGCCGGTGCCATCCGGGGCCGGCCTTATCTACCCCGAACACGTCGTCCGACAACGCCATGACAGCCACGCATCCCGCCGAACGCATCGAACACGACAGCCTGGGCGAGGTCCGCCTGCCGGGCGACGCCCTCTACGGTCCACAGACCCAGCGCGCGGTCGACAACTTCCCGGTCAGTGGCCGGCCCATGCCGGTGGCCTTCATCGAGGCGCTGTGTCACCTGAAGGGCGCCTGCGCCCGTGGCAACCAGGCGATCGGCACGCTGGATGCCGGGCGTGGCGAGGCCATCACGGCCGTGGTCGACCGGCTGGTCGCGGGCCTGGCCGAGGGCCGGTTCCTCGAGGCGTTTCCGGTCGACGTCTACCAGACCGGCTCGGGCACCTCGAGCAACATGAACGTCAACGAGGTGATCGCCCATCTGGCGGGCGCATCGGCCGACGTGCACCCCAACGACCACGTCAACATGAGCCAGAGCTCCAACGACATGGTGCCGAGCGCGATTCGGGTGATGTCGGTGCAGCGTGTCGAGCAGGACATGCTCCCGGCGCTGGCGCACCTGGAGACCGTGCTGCTCGGGCGGGCCCGCAACCTGCGTGACGTGGTCAAGACGGGCCGCACGCACCTGATGGATGCCACCCCGGTGCGCTTCGACCAGGTACTCGAGGGTTACGTCGAGCAATTGCGCGGCTGGCGGCTCTCCCTCGAACAGGCCCGTGACCGCAACCTGGCCCTGCCACTGGGCGGCACGGCGGTGGGCACGGGGCTGAATGCGCCGCAGGGCTTTGCCGAGGCGAGCGTCGCGGCGCTCAATACGACGCTGGAGCGTGAGATTCCCTTCAGCCGCCTGGCGCAGCCGACCACCGGCATGAGCGTGCAGGACGACTCGCTCGCGCTCAGCTCCGCCCTGCGCGGGGTGGCGGTGTTCCTGCACAAGCTCGCCAACGACCTGCGCTGGATGAACAGCGGCCCGCTCGCCGGTCTCGGCGAGATCAGCCTGCCGGCGCTGCAACCGGGCAGCTCGATCATGCCGGGCAAGGTCAACCCGGTGGTGCCGGAGTCCGTGGCGATGGTCGCCGTGCAGGTCCAGGGGCTCGATCACGCCGTCGCCATGGCCGCTCAGTCGGGCAACTTCGAGCTCAACGTGATGTTCCCGCTGGTCGCGGCCAATCTCGACGAGATGATCACCCTGGCGGCCAACGCCTCGCGGATGCTGGCCGACAAGGCGATTGCCGGCTTTACCGTCAACCAGGAACGCATCGAGCGCGACCTGGCCGCCAACCCGATCCTGGTGACCGCGCTCAACCCCGTGATCGGCTACGAGGCCGGCGCGGCGATCGCCAAGCGCGCCTATGCCGAGGGACGGGCGGTGATCGACGTGGCCCGCGAGATGACCGACCTCGACGAGGCGCGCCTCACCGAACTCCTCGACCCGAAACGACTGACCGGCGAGGGTTAGCCCGACCGCGTGATCATCTCGGCGGCCAAGTCGGCCAGCCGGTCGAGCGCGCCGCCCGCGCCGAGGCGGCCCCGGATTTCCGCCAGGGCCGTCCGCTGTTCCCGGGCGCGGTCCGTGGTGAGGATCGATTCGAGGTCGTTAGCCAGCCGCGTCGGCGTCGCGTCGTGCTGGATGCGCTCCGGGACGGCTTCGCGGCCGAGGATGATGTTGGGCAGGCCGACGTGCTCGACCCGCACCAGCCGCTTTGCGAGGGCGTAGGTCAGGGCGTTGCTGCGATAGGCAATCACCTGGGGAGTACCGATCAGGGCCGCCTCGAGCGTCGCGGTGCCGCTGGCGACCAGCAGGGCGTCGCTCGCCGCCATCACCTGCCGGGCGCCGCCCTCGGCGATCGTCAGTCGATCACGCAGGGCCGGCGACGGGCCTGCCGCCTCGATCTGCGCGGCCAGCCACTCCGGGTCGATCGATCCGGCGCGCGGCAGCAGAAAGCGCCGCGCGGGACTGGCCGCCAATAGCTGCTCGGCGGTGGCGAGGAATATTGGCAGCAGCCGCTCGATCTCGCCGCGACGACTGCCGGGCAGCAGGCCAATGGTCGGCTCGTCATGGATCGACAGGGCGCGCCGAGCCTTGTCGCGATCCGGCGCCTCGCGATCGATCAGGTCGAGCAACGGGTGACCGACCTGCGTGGTGGGCAGGCCGTGCTGGGCGAACAGCGGCACCTCGAAATCGAACAGCACGGCCATGTGATCGGCGTAGCGGTCAAAGTGCCGTGCCCGACCGGCTCGCCAGGCCCAGACCTGCGGGGCGACGAAGAACAGGACCGGGATGCCGCGCGCCTTGGCGGCCTTCGCCAGGCGCTGGTTGAATTCCTGAAAATCGATCGCGATGACCAGGTCCGGCCGCTCGCGGTCCAGTGCCTCGACCAGGGTGTTCATCGCCGCGCGGAGTTGGCCGTAGTGGCGCAACACCTCGACCAGACCCATCACCGAGACCTGGTCCAGGTCGACGATCGTGTCGATACCGGCGGCGCGCGACTGGGCCCCACCTAGGCCGAAGGCGGTCAGGCCGGTCAGGCGCGCGATTAGGCGGGGCAGCAGCTCGGCGGCGTACATGTCGCCGGAGGCCTCGCCGGCGGCAATCAGGATGCGCGGGTGAGGATGGCGATGAGTCTCGGAATCCAAGCAGCCCCCGGAAACATAGGTGGTAACAACGAATGGGCGCGAGTATGCCGCAAGCCGACTTGTTTGACGATCTGGACCACGCGGGCTGTTACTGCGGTGTCGACGAGGCCGGGCGCGGTCCGCTCGCCGGTCCCGTGGTTGCCGCCGCCGTGATCCTCGACCCCGCCCGCCCGATCCGACTGCTCGACGATTCCAAGAAGCTCACCGAGCGCCGCCGCGAGGCGCTGTTCGACGAGATTCGCGAGCACGCCGCGGGCTGGGCGATTGCCGAGGCGAGCGTCGCCGAGATCGACGAGCTCAATATCCTGCACGCCTCGATGCTCGCCATGCGACGCGCTGTGCTCGCCCTGCTCGACGATGGCCACGCCCTCGATCGGGCGCACATCGACGGCAATCGCTGCCCCGAGCTGCCGGTGCTGGGCCGGGCCCTGATCGGCGGGGACGCCTCCGACCCGGCGATCGCCGCCGCCTCCATCCTGGCCAAGGTCACCCGCGATCGGCAGATCGTCGCGCTGGATGCCGCGCATCCCGGCTACGGTCTGGCGCGGCACAAGGGCTATCCGACCCCCGCCCATCTCGCCGCACTCGCCGAACTGGGCCCCAGCCCGATCCACCGTCGCTCCTTTGCCCCGGTACGTCGCCTGCTCGCCTGAGGTTCCTCGTTGGACCGGTCCCGGCGGTGGTCAGCCGCTGCGCTCGCGCAGGGCGACGAATTCCCCGTAGCGGCCGAGAAACAGGTCGGTCAGCGTGGGGTCAAACTGCCGGCCACGCTCCTTGCTGAACAGCTCGCGGATGGCCCCGTCCTCCCAGGCCGGCTTGTAGGCGCGGGCGAACGACAGCGCGTCGAACACGTCGGCGATCGCCACCACCCGCCCCTCGATCGAGATGGCCTCGCCCGCCAGACCGCGCGGATAGCCGTTGCCGTCCCAGCGTTCGTGGTGCTCGTGGGCAATCGTGGCCGCGGCCTGCAGCAACGGCCGGCCCGAGGCCTTGAGGATGCCGTGGCCGAGGTGCGTGTGCGACTGCATCTCGCGGAACTCCTCGTCGGTCAGGCGCCCGGGCTTGTTCAGGATGCGGTCGGGGATCGCGATCTTGCCGACGTCGTGCAGCGGGGCGGCCTGGTGGATCGAGGTGACGTGATGCTCGGGGAGGCCGGCGAGCGTCGCCAGGTGCCGGGCGTAGGCGGCCACGCGGGCAACGTGGTTGCCGGTCTCCTCCGAGCGGGCCTCGCAGAGTTCACCCAGCAGGCGCACCAGATCGGTCTGGGTCGATTCCAGCTCCCGGTTCAGGCCGCGGATCTGTTTCAGGCCGTCGTCGACCTGCTGTTCGAGCTGCTGGCGAAAGGCGCGCTGCACGTCGGCGAGCCGCGCCTTGTAGCCCTGCATGAACCAGCTGATCACCGCCAGGAAGAACAGCGCGGTCAACTGCGCGCCGAGGGCGATGTCCGTGTACATCAGCGGGTAGAGCCGGGTCCAGTGCAGGCTGTACACGCCGGCCACCAGCGCGAGGAAGCTCGCGTCCCACAGGATCAGGCTGCGCGGGCGTTCGACCAGGAACGCGGCGATCGGCGGGAAGAGCAGCATCCAGAGGATGTCGAAGCTCTCGAGCTGGCCGATGAAGGCGAAGCTGATCAGGTAGGGCATCAAGGCCGCGAGATACCAGCGCTTCGCCACCCGCCAGCCCCAGCGCAACGCCACGGCCCAGCTCGCCGCTACCGCGGCCAGCATCAGCGCATGCACCAGGGAAAACGCTGGGCGCTCGATGGCCAGGTTGGCTACCAGCGAGATCAGCAGGAGTGCCACGTTGACCAGCAGGAACCGGCGAAAGGGCAGGCCGGGATCGGGCTGCGCCATCGATGGACCACGTGATGGGTCGGTCGCGGCGGTGGAGGGGGTGTTCGGCATGTGGGCAGCGCGTGGCAGAGGGAGGGTTGGGCGAGTGTTGGCCAGCGAAGCGGTCAGATCAAGTATTCGATCGCCGGCTCGCGGGAGAGAAAGCCGGTCGGCGAGGCCGAGGCCCCGTAGGCGCCTGATTGCAGCACCGCGATGCGATCGCCGGGGGCGAGTGGCGGCAGCGACTGCTGTTTCCCCAGCACGTCCAGTGGTGTACACAGCGGGCCGGCCAGGTCGACCGTTTCGCTTGCCGGCACGTCGAGCCGGTCGGCGGCCACCAGCGGCCAGTTCCGCCGCAGCACCGCGCCGAGGTTGCCCGACAGGGCCAGGTGGTGGTGCATGCCGCCGTCGCAGACGAGGTAGGTGGTGCCACGAGAGACCTTTCGGTCGACCACCTGCGTGAGATACACGCCGGCGCCGGCGACCAGGAAGCGTCCGATTTCCAGGCGCGTGACGACGCGCCGGCCGCCGGCATCGCCCAGCGCGGCCAGATCGGCGGCGAGCCGCGCGAAGGCCGGTGCCAGGGCATCGAGGTCCAGTGGCCGGTCCCCGGGGTGATAGGCGACCCCGAGGCCCGGGCCGATGATCAGCTCCTCGGGCGTGAAGCCGATGGTCTGTTGCCAGTCGCGCAGCAAGTCGGTCCAGGCAGTCAGGGTCGCGGCGATCGCCTCGGTATCCAGGCTCTGCGAGCCGGCGAACAGGTGCAGCCCGACGAGATCGATGCCGCCCTCGGCAAGCCGGTCGCGCTGCTCGAGCAGGGCGGGGATCGCCTCGCTGTCGATGCCGAACGGGCGGGCGCCGCCGCCCATGTGCATGCCCGACCCCTTCAGCGCGAACGGCGGGTTGACGCGCAGCGCCACCCGGGCGCGTCGGCCGAGGCGGCGCGATTCGGCCAGGATGCGCTCGATCTCGCCGACCGACTCGGCGTTGATGGTGATGCCCGCCTCGATGGCAAACCGGTGCTCGGCCCGTGACTTGGCCGGCCCGGCGATCGAGAGCCGCTGCGCGTCGCTCGCAACGTCGCGGGCCAGTTGCATCTCGGCAAGCGAGGCGCAGTCGAAGCCGTCGACCTGCTCGGCGAGGTGGCGCACCAGCGGCGGGAAGGGGTTGGCCTTGATCGCGTAGTGGATGCCGATCGAGGCCGGCAGGACCGCGCGCAGCGCGGCGACGGACGCATCGAGGCAGCGGCGGCTGTAGAGGTAGGCCGGCGTTTGCGCCACCCGCGCGGAAAGTGGTTGCCCATCGATCGAGAGGTGGCCGTTTTCCCGGCCCCAGCAGTCGCCCAGCGGGCCGAGCGTCTGCTCGAGGACCTCGTGGCCGTTGCTGGGCGTGGTTTCGTCACGTCTCGCCATGGATCAGTGCCTCTCCCTGGTGTTGTCTGCGTTGCCAGTATTGCCTGTCGTGTCCAGCAGGGCCTGCCGGTCGAACTTGCCGTTGGCCGACCGGGGCAGGGCGGCGTGCGCGACGATCGCCGCCGGCTGCTGGTAGGGCGCCAGATGCACGCGCAGGTGATGGCGCAGCGCCTCGATGTCCGCGCGGTCCGGGGCGACGTGCAGAACCAGTCGCTGGTTGCCGCTTTCCGGATCGGACACGCCCACGGCGACCGCCTCGTCGATCCCCGCGGCCGCGTGGGCGACCGACTCGATTTCCTCGGGGCTGATGCGAAAGCCGGCCACCTTGATCTGCTCGTCGAGTCGACCCGCGAAGTACAGGCGTCCCGCATTATCCATGCGCACGCGGTCGCCGCTGAAGACCACCCGTTCGGCCGTCTCGTCCGGCCAGCCGGTCGGTGGGGCACGGAAGCGTTGGGCGCTCGCCTCGGGGTCGTTGATGTAGCCCCGGGTTACCAGCGGCCCACCCTGGACCAGTTCGCCGGTCTCGCCGGCACCCAGCAAGCGGCCGTCGGCATCGACCAGCCCGATGGTGGTGCCCGGCAGCGGGTAGCCGATCGAATCGGGGTGTGCGTCGACTTCATCGGGCGGCAGGAAGGTGGCGCGAAAGGCCTCGGTCAGGCCGTACATCAGGAACAGTTGCGTGGCCGGGCGTGCCTCGCGCACTCGGCGCACGGCCGCGGTCGGCAGGGCCCCGCCGGAATTGGTCAGCACGCGCAGGGCCGGGGCCTCGCTCAGCCAGGATTGGCGCGACAGCGGCACCAGCAGGCCCGGGGTGCCGGCGAACACGGTCACCTGCTCGCGCAGCAGGGGGCGTTTGAGGTCGGCGGGTAGCAGGTAGTCGTCGAGGTAGACCGCCGCCCCGACGGAAAGCCCGGTGGTGACCTGTGAGAAGCCGTAATCGAAGGCCAGCGGCAGCATGGCGGCGATTACGTCGTCCTCGCGCAGGCCGAGGTAGTCGGCGACCACCGCGGTGCCCGCGTCGAGATTGCCCTCGCTGACCATCACGCCCTTGGGCAGGCCGGTGCTGCCGGAGGTGAAGAACAGCATGGCCAGACGGTCGGGGAATCGACCGGTCTCGCGGGGTGGCAGACCAACCGCGCCGTTGGCATCGGGTGAGGGCAGACCCTGCGGGGCATCGACACCGGTGGCCCACCAGCCCCAGTCGGCCTCGAATGCGCTCTGCCCGTAACTCCGTAACCGGGCCCGATCGGCGAGCAGGCCGCGTGCCTCGCAGCGGGCGAGTTGATGGTCGACCTGCTCGGGCTTGAGGCCCGGGTGCGCCGGGGCGGGCACGATGTCCTCGGCCAGCATGGCGAGCAGCCAGACCACCGTGTCGATCGCCTTGCCCGCCCAGAGCACCACCCGGTCGCCCGCGGCGAGATCGAGCCCGCGCAGCGTCGCCCGCGCGGCCTGAAGCCGACCGGCGAGCTCGGCGTAGTCCAGCCACTGGTGCCGGTCGCCCAAGGCACGGGCGCGCGGGCGATCGCGTGCCTGCCGGTCGATGGTGGAGATGAGCGCGATGGGCATGGGCGGCGGGTCTTGGGCAGTGTCCCGAGGGGACAGGTATACTCTGCGGTCTTTGGACTGGGCGATCGTTGCAAGCGGGCGATCGTCGACGGGCGCTTGTCCGATCGGCTCTACCCGTTCGTGATCGCGCGGGCCGGCGCGGCAGCCGGTCCAACGCGAACCGCGCATTTTAGCACGCCCCGCCGGGCACTCGGCGGGACACAACCGGCCGCCGCCAGCGTGGCGGCCCGCGTTTTTGGAACCACAGGTATGGCAGGCAACACCTTCGGCACGCTGTTTCGGGTCACGACCTTCGGCGAATCCCACGGACCGGCGCTCGGCGCGATCGTCGACGGCTGTCCGCCGGGACTCAAGCTCTCCGAGGACGACCTGCAGGCCGACCTCGACCGCCGCCGGCCGGGCACCTCGCGCCACACCACCCAGCGCCGCGAACCCGACCAGGTGCGCATCCTCTCAGGCGTGTTCGAGGGCGAGACCACCGGCACGCCGATCGGCTTGCTGATCGAGAACGTCGACCAGCGCTCCAAGGACTACTCCAAGATCGCCGAGCAGTTCCGCCCGGGACACGCCGACTACAGCTACCGGCAGAAGTACGGCGTGCGCGACTACCGTGGCGGCGGGCGTTCCTCGGCCCGCGAGACGGCCATGCGGGTCGCCGCCGGTGCGATCGCCAAGAAGTGGTTGGCCGAAACGCACGGGGTGACCGTGCGCGGGCATCTCTCCCAGCTCGGCCCCATCGTGCTCAACGACGACTGCTTCGACTGGGCGGCGGTGGGCGAGAACCCGTTCTTCTGGCCCTGTGCCGACCAGGTGGCCGAGCTCGAGACCTTCATGGACGACCTGCGCCGCTCGGGCGATTCGGTCGGCGCCAAGGTCACCGTGCGCGCCGAAGGCTGCCCGCCGGGCTGGGGCGAGCCGGTGTTCGACCGTCTCGATGCCGACATCGCGCATGCCCTGATGGGCATCAACGCGGTCAAGGGCGTGGAGATCGGTGACGGCTTTGACAGCGTGGCCGCGCGTGGCACGGAATTCCGCGACGAGATCACGCCCGAGGGGTTTCTCTCCAACCACGCCGGCGGCGTGCTCGGCGGCATCTCCAGCGGGCAGGACATCGTCGCGCATCTCGCGTTGAAGCCGACCTCGAGCATCCGCCTGCCCGGTCGCAGCGTCGACAAGCAGGGGGAGGCCACCGAGGTGGTCACCACCGGGCGCCACGACCCGTGCGTGGGCATCCGCGCCACGCCGATCGCCGAGGCCATGCTGGCGCTCACCCTGATGGATCACGCCCTGCGCCAGCGCGGGCAATGCGGTGATCTCGCCACCGACACGCCGGTCATCCCGGCCGGGGACGGCTCGACACCCGGTCGATGAGCACGGCCCCGGCAGGACAGGGCGGGGTGGTGCGCCTCAACCCGATCCGGCTCGGGTATTTCGCCTTCTTCCTGGGGCTGGGGATCTACCTGCCCTATTTCAGTCCCTACCTGATCGAACAGGGGTTCGGTCCCGACACGGTCGGGGCCATGCTCGCCATGGTGATGGCCGCCAAGCTCGTCGCGCCACCGCTGCTCGGCTGGGTGGTCGACCACAGTGGCCGGGTGATCGTCTGGCTGATCGCCACCGCCGTGGTCAGCGCCGTGCTGGCCGTGGGGCTGGCGCTGCTGGCCGGCATCGAGGCGGGGCTGGTCGGCTGGATGCTCCTGCTGGTGGCCTTCGGGTTCTTCTGGCAGCCGCTGCTCTCGCAGCTCGACGTGGCCGCGCTGCGCCTGACCGGCCCGGCCCCCGAGCGCTACCCCGCGTTGCGCGCCTGGGGCTCGATCGGTTTCATCGTCGCCTCGGTGGGGTTGGGCGCACTGATCGATCGCATCGGTCTGGGTGCCGTGCCCTGGCTGATGGCCGCGGCCCTGGTCGCCCTGGCGGTGGTGTTGTGGCGCGTCCCCGAGCCGGGCGTGCCGCCCGATACCGGCGCCCGTCCCGTCTCGATCCGCGATCGGCTCCGCGAACCGGCCATGCTGGCATTCTTCGCCGGCTCGTTCCTGATCAACCTCTCCCACGGCGTCTACTACGCGTTCTTCTCCGTGCACCTGGCCGAGCTGGGCTACTCGGCCACGGCCATCGGGTTGCTGTGGGCGCTGGGCGTGGTCGCCGAGATCGTGCTGTTCTTCGCCTTGCCCGGGTTGCGCAATCGCTTCGCGCCCCTGTTCCTGATGCTGCTCGCCATCGGTCTGATGGCATTGCGCTGGTTGCTGATCGGCTACCAGGCCGACGTGCTCGGCTGGCTGCTGTTCGCCCAGCTGCTGCACGCGGCCAGTTTCGGCATGACCCACGCGGTGGGCATCTGGGTGATCGACCACCAGTTCCCGGGTCGCGCCCATGCCCGCGGCCAGGCGATCCTGTCGGCGGCCAGCTACGGCGGTGGCGCGGCGCTCGGCCTGTACCTCGCCGGTCTGCTCTGGGGTAGAGTGGAGCCCGGCCCGGCCTTTGCCGCCATGACGCTCGCCAGCCTGCTGGCGTTTGCGCTGATGCTCGCCGCCCGGCGGGTGGTGCGCTGGTCGCCGGGCGAGCGCGAGGTGGCCTGAACCCAGGCCGGCTCGCGGACGACCCAACGCTGCACGAGGACGCCGTGACACAGACTCCAGCCAGGGACAGCGCGATTGCCGCCAGCGTCGCCGCGGCCGACTGGTACCGCGGGCCGGTCGGTCGGCTGGTGGCCGCCGATCTGGTCGCCATGCTCGCCCGGCGGGCGGAGACGGCCTTCGGCTACCACGCGCTGGTGCTGGGCGAGGCCGGGCTGGAGATCGAGCGGCGTTTCGGCTGGGCGCGGCAGTTGCGCATCGATCACCGCGTGCTCGCCGGACCGCCGGGTGCCGGCGCCGGTGGGCCCTCGGGGGCGTTGCCGGTCGAGCTCGATGCCCTGCCGATCGAGAGCGAGGCGGCCGACCTGGTGATCGCGTTGCACGTGCTCGAGGACCGGCGCAATCCGCACGAGATCCTGCGCGAGATCGATCGGACCCTGCGCCCCGAGGGGCGGCTGCTGATCGTCGGTCTCAATCCGGCGAGCCTGCTGCACCTGCGTTCGCGTTTCTGGCCCGGCTGCCACGCGCCGCTGGCGCTGGGTCACCACCATCCCACCTGGCGGGTGGTCGACTGGCTGCGCGTGCTGGGCTACCGCATCGAGGCGATCGAGCCGGTCGGCGGGGTGATCCCGTGGTGTCGCGATACGGCCTACCAGCGAGGCGAACGTCCACGGCGCTGGAGCGCCGAGTGGGCCTGGTTCCTCAATGGCCTGTACGTCATCGACGCGACCCGGCGGGTGGCGCGTCCCAGCCGACCCAAGCCCACGTTCCGCCTCGCCTCCCTGGTCGGTCAGCCCGTGCGCGGAGAGGTCGCCGGACTGCGCCGCCATTCGTCCATTCTTCAGCAGCGATAAGTTAGCCATCATGGATCACGCCCCGAACGAGACCCCGACCAGCCGCAAGGTGGTACACGCCTGGACCGACGGGGGGTGCCGCGGCAACCCCGGCCCCGGTGGCTGGGGGGCGGTGCTGCGCTTCGGCGAACACGAACGCGACCTCTGGGGCGCGGACACCGAGACCACCAACAACCGCATGGAACTGACCGCGGCGATCGAGGCGCTCGAGGCGCTCAAGGAACCCTGCGAGGTGCACCTGACCACCGACTCGCAGTACGTGCGCCAGGGGATCACCGAGTGGATCCACAACTGGCGGCGACGCAATTGGCGCACGGCGGCCGGCAAGCCGGTCAAGAACGCCGATCTCTGGAAGCGCCTCGAGCAGGCGGCGGGTCGACACCACGTGCATTGGCACTGGACCCGCGGGCACGTTGGCCACCCGGAAAACGAGCGCGCCGACCAGCTCGCCAACCGGGCCATGGACGAGGCGGCCGCCGGCTGACAACCGTGTCGCGTTCATGGGCGATCGGGGTAATACTCTACTGGGGGTTTCCCCTCGGGTGGGTGGTTCACGGAGCGAAGGAGGGCGGCAATGAGCGAGGAGTCCCGATCGAGCCAGTCATGGCATGCCGAGTCGCCCGATGCGGTGTTGGCAGGGCTTGAGACTCGTCCCGACGGCCTGACCGCCGCCGAGGTCACCGGGCGCCGCGAGCGCTTCGGCGCCAATCGCCTGCCCGAGGCCCCGCGCCCGCCTGCCTGGCGACGCCTGCTGCGCCAGTTCCACAACATCCTCATCTACGTCCTGCTGGGCGCGGCCGCCGTGACGGCCCTGCTGGGACACGGCATCGACACCGCCGTCATCCTGGCGGTGGTGCTGGCCAACGCGCTGATCGGTTTCATCCAGGAAGGCCGCGCGGAGCAGGCGATGGACGCCATCCGTCACATGCTGGCCCTCAAGGCGGCCGTGGTGCGTGACGGCCAGCGCCAGGCGATTCCGGGCGATGAGCTGGTGCCGGGCGACATCGTGCTGCTGGAGGCGGGTGACCGGGTGCCGGCCGACCTGCGCCTGCTCGAGGTCCACGACCTGCACGTCGACGAGGCGGTATTGACCGGCGAATCGCTTGCCGAGGAAAAGGCGGCCGAGGCGGTCGAGGCCGACACCCAGCTGGGCGACCGCCGCTCGATGGCCTACAGCGGCACCCTGGTGACCCGTGGCGCGGCCCGCGGCGTGGTCACCGCCACCGGTACCCACACCGAGCTGGGCCGGATCTCCGGGCTGATCGCGGGCGTGCAGACCCTGACCACGCCATTGCTCGAACAGATGAACCGCTTCGGTCGCTGGCTGACGGCCGTGATTCTCCTGGGCGCCGGTCTGATTCTCGCGCTGGGCGTCTGGTGGCGGGGAATGGCATTCGAGGAGACCTTCATGGTCGTGGTCGGATTGTCGGTCGCGGCCATCCCCGAAGGCCTGCCGGCCGTACTGACCATCACCCTGGCCGTCGGCGTGCAGGCGATGGCCCGCCGGCAGGCGATCGTCCGGCGCCTGCCGGCCATCGAGACCATCGGCTCGGTCTCCGTGATCTGTACCGACAAGACCGGCACGCTGACCCGCAACGAGATGGCGGTCTCCGAGGTGGCGCTCGCCGCGGCAACCCTGACGATCACCGGCGAGGGGTATTCGACCAGCGGCGAGGTGTTCCTCGACGGCCAGCCGGCCGGGCCGTCGACGCCGGCGTCATTCGACCGACTCGCGCGCACGGCGCTGTTGTGCAACGACGCCCACCTGCGCAGCGACGAGGGCAACTGGCGGGTCGAGGGCGATCCCATGGAAGGGGCCCTGCTGGCGATGGCCGGGCGGGCCGGCCTGGATCTGCGGGAGGAACGGGCGCGCTGGCGGCGCAACGACGCGATCCCCTTCGACGCGGCGCACCGCTTCATGGCCACCCTCGACCACGATCACGAGGGCCATGCGGCCATCTCGGTCAAGGGCGCCCCCGAGGCGGTGCTGGCGATGTGCGATCGGCAGGCCGCCGACGGGGACGAGACCGAGCCGTTGGACCGGGCATTCTGGGCCGAGCGGGCCGAGGCGCTGGCCGGCGAAGGCCAGCGGGTCCTGGCCCTGGCCTGGCGCCCGGTCGAGCCGTCGCAGACCGTGCTCGAGCGGTCCGAGGTGGGCGATGGGCTGATCCTGCTGGGGCTGGTGGGGCTGTCCGACCCGCCGCGGCCAGAGGCGATCGAGGCGGTGGCCGAATGCCGGCGGGCGGGCATTCGCGTCAAGATGATCACCGGCGATCACGCCGGCACGGCCCGCGCGATCGCCGCCCGGGTCGGTCTGGCGCGACCGGATCGCTCGCTGACCGGCGCGGAGATCGAGCACCTCTCGGACGCCGAGCTGATCGAACGCGTCACCGACGTCGACGTGTTCGCACGCACCAGCCCCGAGCACAAGCTGCGCCTGGTCGAGGCCCTGCAGTCGCTCGGCCAGAGCGTCGCGATGACCGGCGACGGGGTGAACGATGCCCCGGCGCTCAAGCGCGCCGATGCCGGGATTGCCATGGGGCGCAAGGGCAGCGAGGCGGCCAAGGAGGCCGCCGACCTGGTGCTGGTCGACGACAACTTCGCATCGATCGTGGCGGCCGTCCGCGAGGGCCGGACCGTCTACGACAACATCAAGAAGGTGATCAGCTGGACCCTGCCGACCAATGCCGGCGAGGCGCTGACCATCATCGTGGCCCTGCTGGCCGGCCTGACCCTGCCGGTAACACCCATCCAGATCCTGTGGATCAACCTGGTCACCGCGACCACGCTGGGGCTGGCGCTCGCCTTCGAGCCCAGCGAATCGAGCGTGATGAATCGCCCGCCACGACCGCGCAACGAGCCGGTCCTCACCGGCGGCTGGCTGATCTACATCGCGCTGGTGGCGCTGGTCTTTCTCGCGGCGGTCTTCGGCGTCTACCACCACGCGATCGCGCAGGGATATTCCCTGGAACTGGCCCGCACCATGGCGATGAACACCCTGGTGGTGCTCGAGATCTTCCAGCTGTTCTTCATCCGCAACCTGCACGGCTCGTCGCTCAGCCTCGACCTGATTCGCGGCACGCGTCCCGTCTGGCTGGCGGTGATCGTCGTCACGCTCGCGCAGTTGCTGGTGACCTACCTGCCGGCCATGCAGGGGGTGTTCGCCACCGAGGCCGTGCCGCTGGCCGACGGCCTGTTGATCCTCGCGGTCGGGGTGGCCTCGTTCGCCCTGATGGAGGTCTACAAGGCCGTCACCCGTCACATTGTCGGCGGGGTGGGCTGAGCGCCCGTCGCGGGAATTGCTACCATGGGCGTGGGATTGTCTGCGCCTCGGCGTAGCCAGTGATATACCGCCACTGACAGGAATGATTTTCGATGAGGTCTTGGTTATCGCGCAACGTGGGCCGATTGGTCCTCCTGCTGCTTGCCCTATTGCTGTTTGGCTGGGTGTTGAGCGGCGATGACAACGGCGGTGAGGTCGACACGCCCGAGCGCAGCACCACGGTGAAGGTCGGCCTTACCGGCAGTCATGCCGAGTCGGTCGAGCGGGTATTGCAACTCCAGGGGCAGGCCGAACCCGAGCAGGTGGTTCGAGTGCGGGCCAAGACGGGCGGCGAGGTCGCCGAGACTCCGGTGGAGGAAGGCGCGGTAGTCGAGGCCGACCAATTGCTCGCGCGGTTGACGCTGGATGATCGTCCCGCGCGGTTGAGCGAGGCCAAGGCCGCCGAACGGCGTGCCCAGGGTGATTACGATGCGGCGAGCCGACTGGCCGACCAGGGCTTTCAGGCGCGGCTGGCCGCCGAGCGCGCCCGTGCCGAACTCGAGGCCGCGCGGGCGCGGGTGGCCGCCATCGAGCTCGATATCGAACACACGGCAATCCCGACCCCGATCGCCGGGGTGCTCAATCGGCAGATCGCCCGAGTCGGCGACGTGGTCGCGGCGGGCGAACCGGTCGCCGAGATCGTCGAGAACAACCCCCTGCGCGCCGTGGTGCGCATCCCGCAGCACCGTATCCACGAGGTCGAGGAAGGACAGGCCGCCCGGGTGACCTTCCTGGATGGCCAGGTTCGGGAGGGTACGGTGCGTTACGTCTCGACCGTCGCCGAAGACGAGACACGGACCTTCCGGGCGCGGGTGGAGGTGGCCAACCCCGACCGCAACCTGCCGTCGGGCACCAGCGTCACGGTCGAGATTCCCGTCGAGGAGGTGCGTGCGCATGCCATTTCTCCGGCGCTGATCTCGCAGAGCGAGTCGGGCGAACTGGGCGTCAAGATCGCCGTGGACGGAGCGGCGGATGAACTCGAGGCCCGCTTCGTGCCGGTCACGCCGATCCGCGCCGATGCCGAGCAGGTCTGGGTGACCGGCCTGGACGACACGGTCCGCCTGATTTCGCTGGGCCAGGGCTTCGTGCGTGACGGCGATGTCATCGAGGTGGTGCCCACGGCGGAGGGTGAGCGGTGAACGGATTGCTTGCCGCGTTGTTCTCCCGCTCGCGCAGCGTACTGCTGGTCCTGCTGGCGCTGTTGGCCGCCGGCGGGACGGCCTACGTCCAGATCGCCAAGGAGGCCGCGCCCGACGTCGACGTACCGATCTTCTTCGTCACGGTCGCCTACCCGGGTATCTCGCCCGAGGACAGCGAGCGGTTGCTGGTCCGGCCGCTGGAACGCGAGCTGGCGGGGCTGGAGGGACTCGACGAGATGCAGGCCAGTGCCGGGGAGGGCTTTGCCCTGGTCCGGCTCGATTTCGATCCCGGCTACGACAACCGTCGCGCGCTGGCCGACGTGCGCGAGGAGGTGGACCTGGTGCGGCCCGAGCTCCCCCCGGGCGTCGAGGAGCCGGTGGTCACCGAGGTCGACCTGTCGATGTTCCCGGTGCTGATCGCCACCTTGTCCGGCTCGGCACCCGAGCGAACGTTGGTGCAGCGCGCCCGCGAGTTGCGCGACCGGATCGAGGCGCTACCCGGCGTGCTCGAGGTCGAGATCGGCGGCGATCGCGAGGACCTGCTCGAGGTGCTGGTCGACCCGCGCACGCTGGAGACCTACCGCCTGCCGTTCAACGACCTGGTCGCCGCGATCGAGCGCAACAACCAGCTGGTGGCGGCGGGGGCGCTCGATTCCGGGGCCGGGCGGCTGAACATCAAGGTGCCCGGGGTGATCGAATCGGTCAGCGACGTGCTCGAGCTGCCGGTGATCTCGCACGAGGGCACCGTGGTGACCTTCGACGAGGTCGCCGAGGCGCGGCGCACCTTCAAGGACCCGGAGGGATTTGCCCGGATCGACGGTGAGCCGGCCGTGTCGCTGGAGATACGCAAGCGGGCCGGGGCGAACATCCTCGAGACCGTCGCCGCGGCCCGCGAGGTGATCGAGGCCGAGCAGGCCGACTGGCCGGGCGGCATCCAGGTGCGCTACCTGCAGGACAGCGCCGAGGAGATCGACGACCTGCTCGGCGATCTGGAGAACAACGTCCTCACCGCCATCCTGCTGGTGATGCTCACCATCGTCTTTGCGCTGGGCGGGCGTTCGTCCTGGCTGGTGGGGCTGGCCATTCCCGGTGCCTTCCTCGGTGGGGTGCTGGTCCTGTACCTGATGGGCTTCACCCTCAATATCGTGGTGCTGTTCGCCCTGATCCTGGTGGTGGGCATGCTGGTCGACGGGGCGATCGTGGTGATCGAGCAGGCCGACCGGTACCTGGCCGAAGATCGCGGCAAGGGCGCCTACCTGGCGGCAGCGCAGCGCATGGCCTGGCCGATCATCGCCTCGGTGGCCACCACGCTGGCGGTGTTCTTCCCCATGCTCTTCTGGCCGGGGATGGTGGGCGAGTTCATGTTCTACCTGCCGGCCACCGTGATCGTCACCCTGCTGATGTCGCTGGCCATGGCGCTGGTATTCATCCCGGTCCTCGCGGCGATCCTCTCGCGCGGGCAGGGGGCCAGTCGCCCCGAACAAGTGCGCCACATCCAGGCGGCCGAGGCGGGCCGATTCGAGGAACTCGATGGCGGCACGGCCTGGTACGTCCGCCTGCTGCGCTGGGCCGTGGCCTACCCGGGCCAGACATTGGCCGCGGTAGCGCTGTTCACCGCCGCCCTCTACGTCGCCTACGGCGAACTGGGGCGCGGGGTGGATTTCTTCCCGGACGTCGAACCGAGCTTCGCCCAGGTCCAGATCCAGGCGCGCGGTGACCTGTCGGTCTGGGAGGTCGACGAGATGGTCCGTCGGGTCGAGGCACGCCTGTACGATCACCCGGCCTTCGAGAGCGTCTATGCCCGCAGCATTGCCTCGCCGCAGACACGCCTCACCCAGGACTATGCCGAGGACGTGATCGGAGTGATCCAGTTGGACCTTGTCGATTGGCAACGCCGCGGGCCGGCCGACGAGATCCTCGCCGACTTGCGCCAGGCACTGGACGATCTGCCCGGGGTGAAGCTGCAGTTCCTGACCGAGTCCGGTGGCCCTAGTGCCGGCAAGCCGGTGGTGCTCGAGGCATCCGCCACGGACGGCGGCAACGGCGTCGAGCCGCTGGTGGAGGCGATCGAGCATCTGCGTCTTGGCATGGCCGCGGTGGGCGGGTTCGTCGACGTCGAGGACAACCGCCCGTTGCCGGGCATCGAGATGCGTATCGAGGTGGATCATCGCGAGGCGGCCCGTTTCGGCGCCGACGTCAACCTGCTCGGTCGGGCCGTACAGATGCTCACCCGAGGTCTGGCGCTGGGTGGCTATCGCCCCGAGGATGCCGACGAGGAGGTCGACATCCGGGTGCGCTTTCCCTTCGACGAGCGCAACCTCGCCCAGCTGGTGAACCTGCGGGTGCCTACCCAGGCCGGCCTGGTGCCGGTGCGCAATTTCGTCGAGTTCGTGCCCGCCCCGAAGACCGGGGTGATCCACCGCGTCGACGGGCGTCGCACGCTGACACTCGAGGCCGACGTGGCTGCCGGGCAACTGGTCGACGAGCGCATGCGGGCGCTGCAGGACTGGTTGGCCGCCCACCCGATGCCCGAGAACGTCGAGCTCTCGGTGCGGGGTCAGCAGGAGGACCAGGCCGAGGCGGGGCGGTTTCTGTCCCTGGCGTTCCTGACGGCGATCGTGCTGATGGTCCTGATCCTGGTGACCCAGTTCAACAGCGTCTACCAGGCCCTGCTGGTGCTTACCGCGATCGTGTTCTCCACCAGCGGCGTGCTGCTGGGGCTGTTGCTGCGCGCCGAGCCGTTCTCCGTGGTGATGAGCGGCATCGGCGTGATCGCGCTGGCCGGGGTGGTGGTCAACAACAACATCGTGTTGATCGATACCTACAACCAGCTGCGCCGTGACGGGATCGAGCCGGTGGATGCCGCGTTGCGTACCGGTGCCCAGCGACTGCGTCCGGTGTTGCTGACGACCATCACCACGGTACTGGGGCTGATGCCGATGATCTTCGGCCTGACCATCGACGTCTTCGGGCGCGAGTTCTCCATCGGCGCGCCCTCGACCCAGTACTGGGTGCAACTGTCCACGGCAATCGCCGGTGGCCTGCTGGTGGCCACCCCGCTCACCCTGCTGTTCACGCCGGCAATGCTGGCCTGGTGGGATCGAAGGCGGTTCGGGGCGGGTTGATCAGATCAGCCAGGCGGTCACGAGTCCGGCGGCCACGGAGAGGATCATGGGCCCGGCGACGTGCAGGCCGAGCTGGCGGGTGCCGATCGCCCCGGCGATGCCCGTCTTGACCAGGTTGTTGACCGCCGAGGCGATGATGATGCCCATCACGGCGGTCTCGAGCGTGATCGATTCGCGGGCCATGCGGGTCAGGGAGAGGTTGATCGCGTCGACATCGGCCACGCCCGACGAGGCGGCCAGCAGGAAGATGCCGGCGCTGCCCAGCCACTCGCGCAGCCATTCGCCGGCGAGCATGATCGCCGTGAGCAGGGCGCCGAACAGCAGCGCCGAGGTCAGGTCGAGGGGGTTCTGCGTCAGCTCCGGCTGCTTGATCGCATCGATGTTGCGTGCGCGGCGCCACATCCAGATCGCCGGTACGACGATCAGCACGGTCATTACCAGCAGCGGCCAGAGTAGCGCCGAGAAGATCGGGGGATGGACCGCGGTGGCGACCAGCAGCACCCGCGGGAACATGGTGCCGCAGGCGATCAGGATGCCCACGGCCAGCATCGGTCCCAGCCCCGGCGTCTGCTGCGATTGCCGGGCGAACTGCAGGGTCAGGGCGGTCGAGGAACTCAGACCGGCGAACAGGCTGGTGAACAGGATGCCCTTCTCGGCGCCGCCGACGCGGATGGCGAAGTAGCCGACGAACGAGATCGAGGCTATCAGCACCACCATCCACCAGATCTGGTAGGGATTGAGGGCACCACCCGGGCCCAGCGGCTCGTTGGGCAGCAGCGGCAGCATCACCACGCTGATCAGCAGGAGCTTCAGGGCGGCGTCCAGTTCGCGCGCCTCGAGCTTGTGCAGCAGGCCGTGGATCTCGTCCTTGTTGTCGAGGATCATCGCCGTGACCACCGCCGCGGCGGTGGCGATCACCACGTCGACGCCCACGGCGATCGCCCCGAGGCAGAAGGTGATCAGCAGGCCGATGCTGCCCGTGATGCTGAAGTTGCGCACGCTCTGCGCGCGGGTGCGCCAGGCAACCAGCGCAATGGCGGCAACGGCGATCAGCAGGGTGGGGAAGGCCCAGCCGGTCAGCGTCTCGGAAAGCAGGGCGGCCAGCCCGCCCAACAGCCCCACCAGGCTGTGGGTGCGGATGCCGGCGATGCGTTCGCCCGGTTCCTGCTGGCGGGTCGACCAGCCGCGCTCCAGGCCGATCAGCGCGCCGAGCAGCAGGGCGACGGCCAGCAGTGCCAGCGTCTGGTTGTCCTGCAGGAACTGTGAGGTCAGACTGTCCATGTCGGCTCCGGATCGGGGTGGGGCGGGTCAGACCACCGAATCAGGCTGCCCGGTTCAGACAGCCTGGCCGGCGGCGACGCCCGAGGCCCAGGCCCATTGGAAATTGTGCCCGCCGAGGTGGCCGGTCACGTCGACCACCTCGCCGATGAAGAATAGACCCGGTTGCCCCTGGGCTTCCATGGTCTGCGAGGACAATGCCCGGGTATCGACCCCGCCCAGGGTGACCTCGGCCGTCCGGTAGCCCTCGGTGCCGGCGGGGTGCACGGTCCAGCGATGCAAGCGCTCGGCGACTGCCGCGAGATCCTCGCGGGAATACTCCTGCAGCGGGCGCGACCAGCCGTGCCAGTCGCACAGCACCCGACTCAGGCGTCGCGGCAGGTGTTCGTCGAGGTACTGCAACACCGTGCCCTGCGGTCGATGCGCGCGCCGCTCGGCGAGATCCGCGGCCGTGTCCCGCCCGGGCAGCAGGTCGATCACCAGCGGCTCGCCGGGTTGCCAGAAGCTCGAGATCTGCAGCATGGCCGGACCGGACAGGCCGCGGTGGGTGAACAGCATCGGCTCCTCGAAACGCATCCCGTTGGCCGTGGCCGCAACGGGAACGCTGATCCCGGCCAGCGGGGCGAGGCGTTCCTTGAGATCGGGGTGCAGGGTGAAGGGCACCAGCCCGGCGCGGGTGGGCAGGATCGTCAGGCCGAACTGCCGGGCGACCTCGTAGCCGAACGGGGTCGCGCCCATGGTCGGGATCGAGAGTCCGCCGGTCGCGATCACCAGCGATTCGCTCGTGATCGTGTCGCCATCGATAGCCACGTGGTAACCGTCGTCGCTGGCCTCGATCGCCTCGACCGGCGTTTTCATTCGCACCTCCACGCCGGCCCACTCGCATTCGGTGAGCAGCATGTCGACGATTTCCTTCGCCTTGCCGGCACAGAACAGCTGGCCGGCGGCCTTTTCCACATGCTCGATGCCGTGGCGTTCGACCAGCTCGAGGAAGGCCTGCGGCGGGTAGCGCTTGAGCGCGGAAATGCAGAAGCGCGGGTTGGCGGAGAGGAACTGGTTCGGGGTGCTGTTGAGGTTGGTGAAGTTGCAGCGCCCGCCACCGGACATCAGGATCTTCTGCCCCGCCTTGCGGGCGTGGTCGAGCACCAGCACCCGGCGGCCGCGGTAGCCCGCCGTCGCCGCGCACATCAGTCCGGCCGCGCCGGCGCCAACAATCACCACGTCCACCTGCATGGGGCCTCGGTTCGCTCGTTTGCTCGAATGGGACCGCATCATAGCAATGCCGTCGCGAACGCCGCGCCTCGGGGCGGCATGCGTACTATGCTGAACGCTGCATTCGGCCACCTACATGTCCCGTGGAAATCCCATGTCACTGTTTCGTCCGATTGGTTGGCTCGGTCCAGCCGCCAGCCCGACTCGCCCACTCCTGCCGCTGCTCTCCATGCTGTTGGTGGTCCTGGCACCGCCGTCTCTCCACGCCCAGGCCGACCGCCCGGCCACCGCCGTGATCGCCTCGGATGCCGAGCGCCAGACCTGGTCGGACCCGCTCGAGGCGCTGGGCACGGTGCGCGCCGACGAGTCGGTGACCCTGTCGGCGACGGTCACCGAGATCATCGGCGCGGTGCACTTCGATGATGGCCAGCGCGTGGAGCAGGGCGACCTGCTGGTGCACCTCGAGGATCTCGAGGAGCAGGCCGAGCTGGCGGCGGCCCAGGCCCGACTGGTCGAACAGCGGAACGTGCTGGCGCGCGCCCGGGATCTCGCCGAGCGCAACCTCGGTGCCCGTGCGGAGCTCGAGGACGCCCGTGCCCGGGTCCAGCAGGCCCAGGCGGAGATCGAGGCGGCCCAGGCCCGGCTCGCCGCCCATCGTATTCATGCCCCGTTCGACGGCGTGGTGGGGCTGCGCGAGATCAGCCCCGGCATGCTGGTTTCTCCGGGCACGGCGCTGGTGCGGCTCGACAAGCTCGACGTGGTCGACGTGGATTTCACGGTGCCGTCGCGCCACCTCGGCGCCATCTCGCGTGGCCAGACCATCACGGCAAGCACCGATGCCTACCCCGATCGGCGTTTTTCCGGTCGGGTGACGGGCATCGACAACCGCATCGACCCGGCCACGCGCAGCATCACCCTGCGCGCGCGCATCGACAACGACGACGGCGCGCTGCGCCCCGGCCAACTGATGCAGACCATCCTCGAGCGCGACCGCCGTGAGGTGGTGGCCGTGCCCGAATCGGTGCTGCTGCCACAGGGCGAGCACCAGTACCTGTTCGTGATCGACCGGGACGCCATGACCGTCGAGCGCCGCGAAGTCGAGATCGGCGAGCGCCGCGAGGGCTGGGTCGAGGTGACCGGCGGGCTCGAGCCGGGCGAGCGGCTGGTGCGTCACGGCATCCAGAAGGTGCGTGATGGCGATGCCGTGCGCGTGCTGGCCGTGGCCGACGAGGACAACCCGATCCGCGAGATCCTGCGTCGTCATCGCGACACGCTCGAAAGCCCGCGGGGCGAGCCGTGATCCTCTCCGACGTATCCGTTCGCCGGCCGGTGTTGGCCGGGGTGCTGGCCGCGCTGCTGGTCGCCTTCGGCCTGATCGCGCTCGAGCGCCTGCCCCTGCAGGAATACCCGCATATCGACCCGCCCGTGGTCAGCGTCGACACCCGCTATCCCGGTGCCTCGGCCTCCGTGGTCGAGACCCGCATCACCCAGGTGCTCGAGGACCGCATTGCCGGGGTCGAGGGCATCGAGATGATCACCTCCTCGAGCGAGGACGGGCGTTCGTCGATCACCGTGGAATTCGCCCTGTCGCGCGATCTGGACGCCGCGGCCAACGACATGCGCGATCGCATCAACGGTGCGCTCGACAACCTGCCCGAGGAAGCCGACCCACCGGAGGTCGAGAAGGCGGACTCCTCCAGCGAGGTGGTGCTCTGGTTGGGCCTGTCCGGCGAGGAGTATTCCATCGCCGAGCTGACCGACTACGCCGAGCGCTACCTGGTCGATCGCTTCTCCGTGCTGCCCGGGGTGGCGCGGGTGCGGGTCTCGGGCAGCCAGACCTACTCGATGCGGGTCTGGCTGGACCGGCAGGCGCTGGCCGCTCACGGGCTCGCGGTCGGCGACATCGAATCGGCGTTGCGGGCCGAGAACGTGGAATTGCCGGCCGGGTCGATCGAGTCGCGCGAACGCCAGTTCATCGTGCGCCTGCCGCGCAATTTCGAGACGGCGGGCGACTTTCGCGACCTGGTGATCAAGCGCGGCGAGGGCGGCCACCTGGTGCGGCTCGACGACGTCGCCCGCGTGGAGGTGGGCGCGGTCGAGACCCGCAGCATCTTCCGCGAGAACGGCGTGCCGCGTGTCGGCCTCGGCATGATCAAGCAGTCGACGGCCAACGTGCTGGAGATCGCCCGCGGCGCCAAGGCCGAGCGCGAGCGCCTGCTCGACACGCTGCCCGAGGGGATGACGCTCAATCTCAGCTACGACACCTCGGTGTTCGTCGACAGCGCCGTGCGCCAGGTGGTCTCGACCCTGTTCATCGCCATCGGGCTGGTGGTGCTGACCATCTTCCTGTTCCTGGGCAACCTGCGTAGCACCCTGATCCCGGCGATCACCGTGCCCATCGCCCTGATCGGCACCTTCGCCGCGCTCTATCTGTTCGGGTTCACCATCAACCTGCTCACGTTGCTGGCCCTGGTGCTGGCGATCGGGCTGATCGTCGATGACGCGATCATCGTGCTGGAGAACGTCAATCGCCGCATCCAGGAATACGGGGAAACCCCGCTGGTCGCCGCCTTCCGCGGCACTCGCCAGATCGGGTTTGCCGTGGTGGCCACCACCCTGGTGCTGATCGCGGTGTTTGTGCCGCTGACCTTCATCCAGGGCGACATCGGGCGGCTGTTCTCGGAGTTCGCCCTGACCCTCGCGGCGGCCGTGGTGATCTCGAGCTTTCTCGCCCTGACGCTCACCCCGATGATGGCCTCAAAGATCCTCGGCAAGCGCGAGCAGTCCGGACGTCTGGCCGCCCTGGTCCAGACGCTGCTCGATGCCAGTCGGCGCGGCTACCGTGTGCTGCTGCGCGCCGCACTGCGCCTGCGCTGGCTGGTGGTGATCCTGTTTCTCGGCGCGGTCGCCGGGACCGTCTGGCTGGCCGACCAGTTGCCACGCGAATACACGCCGTCAGAGGATCGCGGGGCGTTCTTCATCGTGGTCAACGGGCCCGAGGGGGCGAGTTTCGACTTCATGCTCGACTACATGGACGAGATCGAGGCCCGGCTCGGGCCGCTGATCGAGTCGGGCGAGGTCGAGCGCGCCCTGATCCGCGCGCCGCGTGGCTGGGGCAATATCGAGAACTTCAACACCGGCTTCGGCATCGTGATCCTGGACGACTGGGCCAATCGTCGTTCCGGTTGGGCGATCATGGACGAGGTGCGCACCCTGGTCGCCGACCTGCCCGGGGTGCGCGCCTTCCCGGTGATGCGCCAGGGCTTCGGTCAGCAGGTGCAGAAACCCGTGCAGTTCGTCCTTGGTGGCGGCGAGTACGAGGAACTGGCCGAGTGGCGCGACACGCTGTTTGCCCATATCCGCGACGACAATCCGCGCCTGACCGGACTGGACTCCGACTACAAGGAAACCCAGCCGCAGCTCAAGATCGAGATCGACTACGACCGGGCCGCCGACCTGGGCGTGACGATCACCGAGATCGGCCGCACGCTGGAAACCCTGCTGGGCGGGCGCACGGTGACGCGCTACGTCGATGACGGCGAGGAGTACGACGTCATCCTCGAGGGCGAACGCGAGAACCAGCGCAGCCCGCGGGCGATCGACAACATCTACGTGCGCTCGGCGAGCAGCGGCGAGCTGATTCCCCTGGGCAGCCTGGTGACCCTGACGGACTTCGCCGGTCCGGCGACCCTCAACCGCTTCAACCGGGTGCGCTCGATCACGATCGAGGCCGACCTGGCCGATGGCTACCCGCTGGGCGAGGCGTTGACCTACCTCGAGGACACGGTCGACGAGATCCTGCCGCCCGAGGCCCAGACCGACGTCAAGGGCCAGTCACGCGACTACCGCGAGGCGGGCGGGGCGACCGTGTTCATGCTGGTACTCGGTGCCCTGGTGGTGTTCCTGGTGCTCGCCGCACAGTTCGAGAGCCTGGTCCATCCGTTCGTGATCATGCTGACCGTGCCGCTGGCGATCCTCGGCGCGCTGCTGGGGCTGCATCTGACCGGTCTGTCGCTGAATATCTACAGCCAGGTCGGGCTGGTGATGCTGGTGGGGCTGGCGGCGAAGAACGGCATCCTGATCGTCGAGTTCGCCAACCAGCTGCGCGACGGCGGCCGCGCCTTCGCCGAGGCGCTCGAAGAGGCTGCGGTCACGCGCTTGCGCCCGATCCTGATGACGGCGGTGACCACCATGGCCGGTGCCATCCCGCTGATCGTCTCGTCGGGTGCCGGGGCGGAGACGCGGTTGGTGATCGGGACGGTGATATTCGCCGGGGTGGCGCTGGCGACCGTGCTGACGCTGTTCGTCGTGCCGGTGGCCTACGATCTCTTGGCGCGGCGGACGGGGTCGCCGGGGGATGTGGGGCGGCGACTCGAGCGCGAGATGTCGGAGGATTCGGTGGTCTGAGTATTGTGATTGGGATGGGGTTTCGCACGCCAAGTGTGCGGAGTGGCACGGACTGATCGCCGTGCGCGGCGTGCGAGTCGATTTTCTTGCTTGTCCAAGAAAACCGACGAAAAGAAGACACCCCGATGCCTTGGCCCTCCGGGCCTGATCGCCGCGGATTGCATCCGCGACGATCAGCCTCGCGAACGAGGGATTGCGGACGGGTCGGTTCGACGCGACGTCCTGTCGCGGCGAACCTCGGGCTCGCGTCCATGCGAGCCCGACCCTGCAACCCCTCGCTCGCGAGGCAAGGCACAAGGGGATTTGAACCTTCGATCGCACTTTAAGCACCAGATCCTGGCGTTTGGGTTGCCTTGAGAAGTTGAATCACGCCGCCGGATGGTCGGGAACGACGTCCCCCTTGTGTCCTGCCTCACGGCTGGTGGGTGGCTCGGGGGCGGAGCGACAGGGACGTCGCTCCGAGGCTCGCCGTGACAGGAGGTCACGTCGAGCCGGCCCCGAAGCCGGCCGCCAGTCGTGAGGCTTCGAGTCCGGACACCGTCCGGGCTCGAAGGCCCGCAGGGCCAGGACGCCGGGGTGCCCTTCTTTTCGCCCCTTTTCTTGGGCAAGCAAGAAAAGGGGTTCGCGCGCCGGGCACGGCGGCCAATTCAAGCTGCTGAGCGTAAACGGCGTGCGAAACACACCCCACCGGTCGCTTACCGGTTCGGTGCCACGCACCCGGCATGCGAAACTCCTCACCTCGTCACATCACGGAAACTGCGCATGACCATCTGGGTCGACGCCGACGCCTGCCCCGTCCCCATCAAGCAGATGCTCTTCCGCGCCGCCGATCGCGTCGGCGTGGACGTGGTGCTGGTGGCCAATCACCCCATCGCCGTGCCGCGCTCGAGGCGCGTGCGCTTCATGCAGGTGGCACCGGGCTTCGATGTCGCGGACAATGCCATCGTCGAGGCAGCCTCGCCCGGCGATCTGGTGATCTCGGCGGACATCGAGCTGGCCGCCGACGCGCTGGCCAAGGGCGTGGCGGTGATCGGCCCGCGCGGCGAGGCGTTTTCCGCCGAGTCGATCCGCGGCCGGCAGGTCCAGCGCGAGTTCATGCAGACCCTGCGCGAGAGCGGGGTGGCCACCGGCGGGCCGCCGCCGCTGGGGCCCAAGGACAAGCAGGCCTTCGCCGGCGCGCTCGAGCGCTGGCTGAACCAGTACCAACGAGCACAAGGCGAGAACAAGGCATGACCCTGCGACAGATCGTTCTGGATACCGAGACCACCGGCATGCCGGTCGAGGAGGGCCACCGGCTGATCGAGATCGGCGCGGTCGAGCTGGTCGAGCGCCGTCTGACGCACCGCAACTACCACCAGTACCTCAACCCGGAGCGGGCGGTGGACGCGGGGGCGTTCGCGGTCCACGGCCTGTCGAACGACTTCCTGGAAAACAAACCGCGTTTCCATGAGATCGTCGACGAATTCCTCGACTACGTCCGCGGCGCGGAGCTGATCATTCACAACGCGGCGTTCGACGTCGGCTTTCTCGATGCCGAGCTCAAGCGCGCCGGCTACCCGCCATTGTCCGAGCACGTCGACCTGGTCACGGACTCCCTGGCGATCGCCCGCGACAAGCACCCCGGTCAGCGCAACAGCCTCGATGCCCTGTGCCGTCGTTACCAGATCGACAACTCCGAGCGCACGCTGCACGGCGCGCTCCTGGACTCGGAGATCCTTGCCGACGTGTACCTCGCGCTGACCGGCGGGCAATGGGATCTCTCCTTCGACAACCCCGCCGAGACGGCAACGGGGGCGCAGGCCGCCCTCGGCACCATCCGCGCCGACCGGCCGCGCCTGCGCGTGATCGAGCCCGAGGCGGAGGCCGCCGCGGCCCATGCCGAGTGGGTCGAACGATTGCAGCAGACCGACGAGGGGTTCGCCTGGCCGCGCCTTTCCTCCTGACGACCCCCGACGCGGCCGCGTCGCGTGTCACCGTTCGACTTGAATCAGGCGAATGGTATGCGTGAACATATCGGTTCGTCGGGACGGGTACTTCCTTGCTACCATTCGCGCGCAGCGCGGTATCCGATTTCGTGCAGAGTTTCCCTAGTGCCGGCCCCCGCCGGCGCGGTTTCGCATCATTCCGGTAGGTGGCCTTGACGGAATACATCCTCATCCTGATCAGCACCATCCTGGTCAACAACTTCGTGCTGGTGAAGTTCCTCGGCCTGTGCCCGTTTCTCGGGGTATCGAACAAGGTCGAGACCGCCATCGGCATGTCGTTGGCGACCACCTTCGTGCTGACGCTCTCGGCAATCGCGAGCTACGTCACGCATTCGTGGCTGCTCGAGCCGCTGGGTCTGGGCTACCTGCGCACGATCATGTTCATCGTGGTGATCGCGGTGGTGGTCAATTTCACCGAGATGATGGTGCGAAAGACCAGCCCGCTGCTGCACAACGTGCTGGGTATCTACCTGCCGCTGATCACCACCAACTGCGCGGTGCTGGGCGTGGCGCTGCTCAACGTGCAGGAGGCCAACAGCTTCATCGAGTCGGCCCTGTACGGCTTCGGCGCCTCGGTGGGCTTCTCGATGGTGCTGATCCTGTTCTCCGCCCTGCGTGAACGGCTGGCCGCCGCCGACGTGCCCGCGGCCTTCGAGGGCGTGCCGATTGCCTTGGTGACCGCCGGGCTGATGGCGCTGGGCTTCATGGGCTTTGCCGGCATGGTGACCGTCTGATGTGGGAAGCAATCCTCCTGTCCGTTGGCCTGGCGATCCTGTTCGGGGTGCTGCTCGGCCTGGCCGCGCAATTTTTCCGTGTCGAGGGCAACCCGCTCGCCGAACGCATCGACGAGTTGTTGCCGCAGACCCAGTGCGGCCAGTGCGGCTATCCCGGCTGCAAGCCGTATGCCGAGGCGATGGCCAAGGGCGAGGCGGACATCAACCGCTGCCCGCCGGGCGGCGAGGCGACCATCCGTAACTTGGCCGACCTGCTGGAGGTGGACTTCAAGCCGCTCGACGACGAGCTCGAGGCCCAGGAGGTCAAGACGCTGGCGATCATCGACGAGGAGGTCTGCATCGGCTGCACCAAGTGCATCCAGGCCTGCCCGGTCGATGCCATCCTGGGGGCGGCCAAGCAGATGCACACGGTAATCGAGGACGAGTGCACTGGCTGCGAGCTGTGCGTCGAGCCCTGTCCGGTCGACTGCATCGACATGGTGCCGATCGAGGAGGGCGTCGAGGCCTATCGCTTCCCGATGCCCGAATCCGCCCACCCGGTGCCCACGCGTGGCCCGGCCGCCCGTAGCGAGGGCCTGGGCGAGGGTCTGGCCAATGCCTGAGGCGCGCGCCACGATTACGCCGGGGCTGCACGGGTTCCACGGCGGGCTGGATCTTGACTACCACAAGGCGCCGGCCTGTGATCGCCCGATCGGCGAGATGCCGCTGGTCGACGAGTACGTGCTGCCGCTGCACATGCACATCGGCGCGCCGGCCATCCCGGTGGTCGCCGTCGGTGACCACGTCCGCCGTGGCCAGCTGCTGGCCCGCCCCGACGATTTCATTTCCGCGGCCATCCACGCCCCGACCTCCGGGGTGATCCAGGCGATCGAGCCGCGTGGCCTGCCGCATCCTGGCGGGCTGTCGGCACAGAGCATCGTGCTGGCCGCCGATGGCGAGGACCGCGAGGCCGAGCCGCTCGATCCCTGGCCCGACTACGTCGACAAGAGCCCGGTCGAGATCCGCTCGCGTCTGCGCGAGGCGGGCATCGTCGGCCTGGGCGGGGCGGTGTTCCCCACGGCCGTGAAGCTCGCCACCGCCAACCCCGGCGGGGTCGAGACCCTGGTGCTCAACGGCGCCGAGTGCGAACCCTACATCTCCTGTGACGACCGGCTGATGCAGGAGGCGCCCGAGCCCATCATCCGCGGGGCGCAGATGATGCTGCATGCCGTGGGCGCGAGCCGTTGCCTGATCGGCATCGAGGACAACAAGCCGCGCGCGATCGCGGCCCTGCAGGCGGTGATCGACCGGCTGGCGGCCGAGGAGAACGAGCGGCGCTTCGCGATCAAGGTGGTGCCCAGCATCTACCCGGCCGGCGGCGAGAAACAATTGATTCGCACGCTCACCGGCATCGAGGTGCCGCGCAATCGGCATGTCACCGATTACCAGCTCCTGTGCCTGAACGTCGGCACGGTGGCCAACAGCTGGCACGCCGTGGTCGAGGGCCGGGCGCTGACCGAGCGGGTCGTGACCGTCACCGGCGGCGGGGTGGCCGAGCCCCGGAACTTCCGCGTGCGCATCGGCACGCCGATGGCGAAGGTGATCGAGGCGGCCGGCGGTTACACCGAGGGCGTCGACCGGTTGCTGATGGGCGGGCCGATGATGGGCTTTGCCCTGCACGAGGACGAGGTGCCGGTGGTCAAAGCGACCAACTGCCTGTTGGCGATGCGCCCGGTCGACCGTGATCCGACCCCGCCGCCGCAGCCCTGCATCCGCTGTTCGCGCTGCTCGGAGGCCTGCCCGGCGGATCTGTTGCCGCAGCAGCTCTACTGGTACGCCCGGGCCCAGCAGTTCGAGCGCAGCCACGACTACCACCTGTTCGACTGCATCGAGTGCGGAGTCTGCTCGGCGGTCTGCCCGTCGCACATCCCGCTGGTGCAGTACTTCCGCCACGCCAAGACCGAGATCTGGTCGGCCGAACGCGAGAAGGCCAAGGCCGAACACGCCCGCCGCCGGTTCGAGTTCCACAATGAGCGCATCGAACGCCAGAAGGCCGAGCGCGAGGCCGCGCTGGCCAAGAAGCGCGCCGCGATCAAGGCCGCGCAGGAGAAGGCGGCGAAGCAGGGCGACCAGGCGGGTGACAAGTCGGGCGATTCCACCGCCAAGGCGAAGGCCGGTAACGGTTCGCCCGCCGCGTCATCGGCCGGCGAGGGCAAGTCCGCCGCCGCGCTGAGCATCGAGGCGGCCCGTGCCCGCGCCAAGGAGCGCAAGGCGCGCGCGCAGCAGGCCCAGCCGACACCGGATGACACGACGGGTGCCGAGCCCCGCACCAGCGACGCCCCCGAACGACCGGGAGGGTCGTCATGAAGTTTCCGGTGCAGACCTCGCCGCACGTCGAGGCCCCCTCGAGCGTCGCCGACGTGATGACCGTGGTGCTCTGGGCCCTGGTGCCCGGCACGGTCGCGGCGGTCTGGTTGCTGGGCTGGGGCGTGCTGTTCAACGTGGCCCTGGCAGTCGGCGCGGCCTGGTTGGCCGAGGCCCTGATGCTGTGGCTGCGCGCCCGCCCGTTCAAGCCCGCGCTGACCGACCGCTCGGTGCTGATCACCGGTTGGATACTCGCGTTGTGCCTGCCCAACCTCGCTCCCTGGTGGTTGCCGGTGGTGGGCGCGGTGTTCGCCGTGGTGGTCGCCAAGCAACTCTACGGCGGCATCGGCTACAACCTGTTCAACCCGGCGATGGTCGGCTACGTCGTGTTGTTGGTGTCCTTCCCCGAGGCGATGACGCGCTGGGGCGCACCGGTCGAGGGCGGGGCGGCGAGCCTGGCGCTTGCCGAGGCGGCCCAGTGGACCTTCCTCGGCGTGCTGCCGGGCGCCACCGCGTTCGACGCGCTGAGCCAGGCGACCCCGCTGGACCAGTGGCGCATGGTGGTCACGCAGGGTGGCGACATCACCGGTGCGTCGATCTGGCAGGGC
The DNA here is from genome assembly GCF_023555375.1 of Guyparkeria hydrothermalis. Taxonomy (GTDB): domain Bacteria; phylum Pseudomonadota; class Gammaproteobacteria; order Halothiobacillales; family Halothiobacillaceae; genus Guyparkeria; species Guyparkeria hydrothermalis. The sequence goes on along the minus strand of NZ_JAJSEE010000001.1, from coordinate 491,155 downwards.
GGGGCCTGGTCGGTGTGGCTGAACCTCGCCTTTCTCGCCGGCGGTGCCTGGATGCTCTACCGCGGCGCGATCCGGTGGCACATCCCGGTCGCGATGATCGCCGGGGTGCTCCTGACGGCCGGCTTGCTCTGGGGTATCGATCCCGAGCGCTTCGCCGATCCGCTCTTTCACCTGGTCGGCGGCGGGGTGATCTTCGGGGCGCTGTTCGTCGCCACCGACCCGGTCACCGCGTCGACCACGCCGCGCGGGCGGCTGGTGTTCGGCTTCGGTATCGGCGTACTGGCCGTGCTGATCCGCAGCTTTGGCAATTATCCCGACGGCGTGGCCTTCGCCATCCTGTTGATGAACCTGGCCGTGCCCCTGATCGACTACTACACCCAGCCGCCGGTCTTTGGCCGCAAGGGTCGGTCGGGCACCAGGACGGAGGGCCGCTGACGTAATGAACCTGGAATGGCGTCGCGTGGTGATCACTGCCGTGGTCCTGGCCGTGTTCTTCGGCCTTGGGGTGGGCTTTGTCGCCTATACCCAGCAGAAGACCGCCGACCAGATCGAGCTCAACCGCCAGGCCGTGCTGCTCGGCCAGATCATGGCCGTCCTGCAGGGCGAGGGTCACGACAACAACCCGGCCGAGGATGCCTTCCTGCTGCCGGATCCCGAGGCCCTTGACCTGGGCGCGCCGGTGATCGAGGCGAGCGCGGGGGAGGTCATGCCCGAGGCGCTGACCGTCGAGGCGCGTGAGCGGGCCATGAACGCCGGTCAGCTGGGTTTTCGTGCTCGCCAGGACGGCGAGGTGGTGGCGGTGGCCATCCCGGTGGTCACCCATCGCGGTTACAGTGGCGATATCCGCCTCCTGGTGGGAATCAAGCCCAACGGCGAGCTCACCGGCGTGCGCGTGCTCGAGCAGAACGAGACCCCGGGGCTGGGCGACAAGATCAAGGCGGACAAGACCGACTGGATCGAGGGCTTTGCCGGGCGTCGCCTGGGCGACCCGCCGGCCGACGCCTGGGCGGTCAAGAAGGACGGCGGGGTGTTCGACCAGTTCACCGGGGCAACGGTCTCGCCGCGCGCGGTGGTGGCGGCGGTCAAGCAGGCCCTGGAATACGCCGAGGACCACCACCGCCTGCTGTTCGACCAGGTCCCGAGGGAGGAAGACGAGCATGAGTAACCCGCGCCTGTCCGAACTGGCCCTCGACGGGCTGTGGAAGAACAACCCCGCGTTGGTGCAGGTGCTGGGGCTGTGCCCGCTGCTCGCGATTTCCAACACCACGATCAACGCGCTGGGGCTGGCGATCGCCACGCTGGTGACCCTACTGGTCTCCAACGGCGTGGTCTCCCTGATCCGCGACTGGGTGCGCGCCGAGGTGCGCCTGCCGGTCTACGTGATGGTGATCGCCTCGGTGGTCACCATCATCGAGCTGACCATGAACGCCCACTTCCACGAGCTCTACAACACGCTCGGCATCTTCATCCCGCTGATCGTCACCAACTGCATCATCATCGCGCGGGCCGAGGGGTTCGCCTCCCGCCACGGCGTCGGCGTGTCGCTGTTCGACGGTTTCGTGATGGGGATGGGCTTCGGCCTTGTGCTGGTCGTGCTGGGCGCAATGCGCGAGTTGATCGGCTTTGGCACCTTGCTCGACGGCGCCGATCAGCTGTTCGGGCCGGTCGCCGTCGACTGGGGCGTGCGGGTGCTGCCCGAGCAGATGACCTTCCTGCTCGCGCTGATGCCGCCCGGCGCCTTCATCGGGCTCGCGCTGCTGGTGGCCTTCAAGCAGGCCGTCGATCAACGCTCTGCCCGCCGTGCCCGGGCCGCCAAGGCAGCCCGGTCGGCCGAGCCGGCCGCCGAGGCTGCCGGCTGATGCCTGCATTTGCCGCGGGCAGCTGCTAAACCCTTTCCCTGATTCTTCCGACGCGTTGCCTCTGCCCGGCTTGGGCCGGGTGGCGGCGTGTTCGTGCCCGTCGAAACGTTCCCAAGGAGAGAGACATGGCCGCAGAAATCAAGACCGAGGAACTCGAGTACCGTTCGGGTGACCTGACCATGAAGGGCCTGGTCGCCTTCGATGCCAACGCGGCCGGGCCGCGGCCGGTCGTGCTGGTGGTACCGGAGTTCTGGGGGCGGACGGCCTACATGGAAAAACGGGCCCGCGACATGGCCGAGGCCGGCTACGTCGGCTTTGCCATCGATCTCTACGGCGACGGCCGGGTGACCGAGGACGCCGGCGAGGCCACCGAGCTGATGAATCAGTCCCTGGCCGATTTCGACGCGCTCAAGACCCGTTACCGACTCGCAATCGAGGCGATCAAGCGCCACGACGCGGTCGATGCCGAGCGCCTCGGCGCGATCGGCTACTGCTTTGGCGGGGCGGTGGGCCTGAGCATGGCGCGCCAGGGCGTTCGCCACGATGCGTTCGCCACCTTCCATGCGGGTATCGAGGGGCTGGCGCCGATCGCCGGGTCGGTGGATACACCCACCTGGATCTTCACCGGCGAGGAGGACCCGATGGCCGACCCGCAGCAGGTCGAACGGGTCGCCGAGGAAATGCGCGCCGCGGGCGCCGAGGTCCACGTCACCCGCTACCCGGGCGTGAGCCACGCCTTCACCAACCCGGGGGCCGACGCGAAGGCCGAGAAATTCGGCCTGCCGCTGTCCTACGACCCGGCTGCCGACCGCGACTCGCTCACCAAGACGCTGAGTTTCTTCGCCGACAAGCTTGGCTGATCGCCGGACCGGATCGGGTCGATCCAGATTGGGGCATGGCCCGGCCCGTCACCCCGGCGGCTGCCCGATTTTGGGGCGTCCATCGCGGGCGCATGGGCTGCGTGCCGCCCGGGACCGTGCGCCATGACTACGGCGAAACGGCGCCCGCGCGCCGGTCGCACGTTGCCATCGGCGTGTCACAAACCGCTGGCACGCTTCTCGCTGATAGTGGTTTGCCAACGCGACGCGTCTTCCTTCATCGGTTCCGGCGTGCCCCGCTTGGTGCTCTTTGACTCCTCCTTGCTGGGCGCCCCTCGTGGGCGCCTCTTTTTTGCCGTGCGCCGGCGCCGGCCGGTCGGCCCGCTCGGGTTACACTGCGCGGCAGTTCGTTCACCTCAATCAGGGAAACCATGCACTCGGCCAACTACATCAGCACCATCGACCGCTACCACGAGCAATCGCGGTCGATCCGCGAACTGATCGAATCGATCATCACCGGCATCGGCGAGCCACGGCTGCTCACCGACCAGGCGGCCCTGCATTCGGTGACCGAGAAGCTGATCGACCTCTACCCGTTCGTCGACCTGGTCTACCTGCTCGACGAGGACGGCGTGCAGATCGCCGAGTACGGTGCCGACGAGACCGGGCAGGTCAATCGCGCGATGGGCCGCGGCAAGGGCACCGATCGCAGCCAGCGACCGTACTTCAAGTTCTTCCACGAGGGCGAGTACGTCCACCTGACCGAGCCGTACCTGTCCTCGGCCTCGCGGGATCTCTGCATCTCGGCGACCCTGCAGATCGAATACCAGGGCCGGGTGGGTTACCTCGTCATCGACGTGGACCTCGAGGCAATGATCAGCTTCCTGCTCGGGGATACCCTGCGCCGGCGGATGGAGCCCTTCTTCCGCGCGCTCTACGGCCTGTTCGCCGCGGCGATGATGCTCGTGGCCGGCGTGCTCTTCTACAGCAGCATGAGCGAGCTGGTGCACGCGCTGCTCGAGCCCGGCTGGGCGGCCGAACTGCGGCTCAAGCCGTTCGAGGTGATCGTCGTGCTCACCCTGGCCATGGCGATCTTCGATCTCGCCAAGACGGTGTTCGAGGAGGAGGTGCTGATGGAGAAGGACGTCCATCGCCACAGCACGGTGAGGCGAACGATGACGCGGTTTGTCGCCGCGATCCTGGTCGCCATCCTGATCGAGGGCCTGCTGACCATGTTCAAGGTGTCGATGGGCTACTCCGACCAGGGTGCGGTCGCCACCCTGATGGTGTTCGCCGCCGCGGCCCTGCTGGTCGCGCTCGGCCTGTACGTCTACCTCGGCGCGCTCGCCGAGAAGGCCCTGCTGGGCAACAATGGCCGCAGTCGCCGATTGCGCAACGTCCGCGATCGCCACGACCACTGACCCTCGGAGCAAGGAAACCGGCATGACCGCACTTGGCCCCCTGATGATCGATCTCGCCGGCCCGGAGATCACCCCGGCCGATCGGCGACGCTTGCAGCACCCCTCCACCGGCGGGGTGATCCTGTTCGCGCGCCATTTCGAGGGGCACGCCCAGCTCGCCGAGTTGATCGCCGAGATCCGCTCGCTGCGTCGCCCGCATCTGCTGATCGCCGTCGACCAGGAAGGCGGGCGCGTGCAGCGCTTTCGCGGCGACGGTTTCGTCCCCCTGCCGGCGATGGGACGCATCGGCAAGCTCTTCGAGCAGGACCGGCAGGCCGGGCTCGAGGCGGCCCGTTCCCTGGGCTGGCTGATGGCCGTGCAGTTGCGCGAGGTCGGGGTGGACCTGAGCTTCGCGCCGGTGCTGGATCTCGACCGCGGCATCAGCGGCGTGATCGGCGACCGGGCCTTCGACGAGCGGCCCGAGGCGGTGATCGCGCTGGCGATCGCCTGGACCGGCGGCATGCAGGAGGCCGGCATGGCTGCCGTGGGCAAGCACTACCCCGGGCACGGGGCGGTGGCGGCCGATTCGCACATCGCCCACCCGGTCGACCCGCGTCCGCTGGCGATCATCGAGAAGACCGACCTGCGACCGTTCCGCGCCATGGCCGATCGCCTGATCCCGGGCCTGATGGTCTCGCACGTGGTCTACCCGGAGGTGGATGCCCGGCCGGCCGGCTTTTCGCCGGTCTGGGTGCGCGAGATCCTGCGCGGACAGTGGGGCTACGAGGGTGCGGTGTTCAGCGACGATCTCACCATGGCGGCCGCCTCGGCGGTGGGCAAGATCGAGGAGCGGGTGGCGCAGTGCCTCGCCGCCGGGGTGGACATGGCGCTGGTCTGCAATCACCCCGAGCTGGTCGACCGGGTACAGAAGTCACTCGACTTCGCGCCCAGTGCCCAGCGCGAGGCGCGCCTGGCCCGGATGTTCGGCCATGGCCCGGTGCCCAGCGAATCGAAGCTGGCCCACTCGCCGCGTTACGCCGAGGCACGGCAATGGATCGAGCGCCTTGGCGTCGACGAGCCGGACCTGTTCCCCGACCGCGCCTGAGCCCCTTCCGACGGAGACAGCCATGCAAACCCGCGACGAGCTGCGCCAGCAGTCCGATCAACTCCAGGCCCTGCTGGGCCGCTGTGACCTGCTGGTCTCGCCGGACGAGATGCAGGCGACCTACGCCCGTCTGGCCGAGGAGATCAATCGGCAGCTCGCCGGTCGATTGCCGGTGGTGCTGGCGGTAATGAACGGCGGGCTGGTCAGCGCCGGGCAGATCGTGCCGCGCCTGACCTTCCCGCTGGAGCTTTCCTACCTGCACGCGACCCGCTACCGCGGGGCGACCACGGGCGGGGCATTGAAGTGGCTTGCCCAGCCGGACATCGAGCTCGCCGGTCGCGAGGTGCTGCTGATCGACGACATCCTCGACGAAGGGCACACGTTGGCGGCGGTGCGCGAGTGGTGCCTCGACGCGGGCGCGGAACGGGTCTGGATCGCCGTGGCCACGGAAAAGGCGCACGAGCGCAAGGTGCCGGACCTGGCGGCGGATTTTCCCGGCATCGTGGTGCCCGACCGCTACATCTTCGGCGAGGGCATGGATTACCATGGCTACTTTCGCAACCTGCCCGGCATCCACGCCCTCCCCGAGGGCGAGTGAGCCGGCGGGCGACATGAATCGAGGGGAGGACTGACGTGCATCTGGCAATCATCGGCGGGACGGGGCTGTCCCAGATCGAGGGCATCGACGAGGTGCGTCACCAGGTGGTGTCCACGCCATTCGGCGAGCCGTCCGGGCCGGTGACCATCGGCCGGATGCAGGGCTGCCAGGTGGTGTTCCTGCCACGACACGGCTACAACCACCGCATCCCGCCACACCAGATCAATTACCGGGCGAACATCTGGGCCCTGCGCGAACTCAAGGTTAGCCGCATTTTGGCGGTGGCCGCCGTCGGCGGTATTCACCCGGACATGGGGCCGGGCTCGCTGGTGGTGCCCGATCAGCTGATCGATTACACCTGGGGGCGGCCGTCGACCTACTACGAGGGCGATCTCGACTCGGTCACCCACGTCGATTTCACCTATCCCTATGATGCCTCGCTGCGCGAGGCCTTCCTGGCGGCGGGCCGGGCGCTGGACCTGCCCATGGTCGACGGCGGCACCTACGGTGCCACCCAGGGGCCGCGCCTGGAGACGGCCGCCGAGATCCGCCGACTGGAACGCGACGGCTGCGACGTCGTCGGCATGACCGGCATGCCCGAGGCCGTGCTCGCCCGCGAGGCCGGTATCGACTACGCGAGTCTCAACGTGGTGGCCAACTGGGCGGCCGGCGTGCACGACGGCGAGACCGTCTCCATGAAGGAGATCGAGAAGACCTTGTCGACGTCGATGCGCCAGGTCCGCCGCGTGCTCAAGGAGATCCTGGGCGGCGAGGACCAGATGCTCTGCCGCATGAAGGTTGGTTGACGAACCCCTCGACCCGGCCCCTTGTTCCCGGATGCCCTGACCTGACAGTCATTCGCTGGCAGGGTAAAATGTCCGCAAATCATCCGCTCGCCGCCGGGCCCGGCTCCGAATCGACGCGTCGATCGGGGCCGGCTCGCGCGGCGCGTCATTCCAAGCGAGATTCCCATGACGCATCAAAGCCGCTACACCGGTCTGCTCGACCGGTTCCGTGACCGTCTGCCGCTGTCCGACGACACCCGCCTGATCAGCCTGGGCGAGGGCGCCACGCCGTTGATCCGGCTGCACAACCTGCCCAAGTTGCTCGGCCGCTCGGTGGACATCTACGTCAAGTACGAGGGGCTGAACCCGACCGGTTCGTTCAAGGACCGCGGCATGACCATGGCGGTCACCAAGGCGGTGGAAGAGGGCTCCAAGGCCATCATCTGCGCCTCGACCGGCAACACCTCGGCGGCGGCCGCCGCCTACGCGGCCCGGGCCGGCATTACTGCCTTCGTCATCATCCCCGACGGCAAGATCGCGATGGGCAAGCTGGCCCAGGCGATGATGTACGGCGCGACCATCCTGCAGATCCGCGGCAACTTCGACGACGGCATGCGCCTGGTCAAGGAAGTCGCCGAAGAGGCGCCGGTCACCATCGTCAACTCGGTCAACCCCTACCGCCTGCAGGGTCAGAAGACCGCGGCCTTCGAGATCGTCGAGGAGCTCGGTCGCGCCCCGGATTACCACTGCCTGCCAGTGGGTAACGCCGGCAACATCACCGCGCACTGGATCGGTTACTGCGAGCTCTCCGCGGTCTCCGGCGAACAGGTGACCGAGTCCTGCGCCTACTGCAACGGCAAGTGCCCGTTCGCCGGTGGCGGCTCGGGTGGCAACCGGCCCAAGATGGTGGGTTACCAGGCGACGGGCTCGGCGCCGTTCATGCGCGGTGCCATGGTCGACGACCCGGATACCGTCGCTACGGCCATTCGTATCGGCCACCCGCAGAGCTGGGACCGGGCCTGGAAGGTGATGGAGGAGAGCGGTGGCTGGTTTGCCGAGGTGACCGACGCCGAGATCCTGGCTGCCCAGCGCATGCTCACTCAGCACGAGGGCATCTTCTGCGAGCCGGCCTCCGCCGCTTCGCTGGCCGGTCTGATCAACGATCTCGAGGCCGGCAAGATCCAGGACGGCTCGAGCATCGTGCTGACCCTGACCGGCAACGGTCTCAAGGACCCGGATACCGCCATCGCCCAATGCACCGGCGACATGCCGGGGGTCGAGAAGGCGACCATGGTCACCATCGACGCCGACCTCGACTCGGTGCGCAACGCGATCCTGGGCTTCATGAAGTAAGCCCGGCTCGTCAACCGACGCTGACCAAAAGACCCCGCCTCGGCGGGGTCTTTTTCGTGTCGGGGGTAGGGCGCCCCAGGAAAGTATCAAGGAAGGCCGCCAGAGGGCCGTCGACGGCATCCGTTTGGCGCAGGCTGACGTTGGGGTGCCTCGGTCGCCTTTCAGCGCAACCGTGCTTGCTGGTCTGCCGACCTTGGCGATCGTGTGTTGCCGGCAGTCGTTCCTTCCCCAAGGTCACCCCGGTTTGGCAGGCACAAAAAAACGGGTAAGCGGATTAAATGGTTGATCTTACCTTTGCATGAGAGTGAGACAGACCGGCATCTCATCGGATTATCTGGTTGATGCTTCACCTACTGCTGGTGCATGTTTCCTTCGCTAATTCCAGCAAGAACCCCACACGCCCCAACTTCCCGGTCATCGTTGCAACTCGCTCTCAGTGAAACGAGTTGTTTCTCAAGCGCTTGCAGAGCGGTTATCTGCGACCGCACATGAGAGATGTGATCATCGAGCAAGGCGTTGACGGCGGTACAAGGCTGATGAGGGTCGTCCTGATAGCTCTGTAGTTCGTGAATCTCAGCCAGTGACAGGCCCAGGATTCTGCAGCGACGGATGAAGGCCAGCCCCTCACCATGCTTCTCGGTATAGACACGGTAACCGTTGTCCTGCCGATCAGGCGGCGGCAACAAGCCCTGCTGTTCATAGAAGCGGATCGTCTGTGTTTCGACCCCTACCAACTGCGCCAACTGACCAATGCGCATCAGCCTCCTCCCCAACGGATTCTTTACTCTATTGACCTTATAGTAGCTTTATAGTTTTAAATGGTACCACAACATTGTTCAAGTGGAGTCGTATCATGAGCAAATCCTGTGGTGGCGCCTGTGGCGGTGATGCAACGTCCGCAGCGGATACCGATATACAGGCCTCCTCCGAGGCGCCAGGGAGATGGGTCAGTGTTTATGCCGTGCCGAAGATGGACTGTCCATCAGAAGAACGAATGATTCGCCTAGCCCTGAACGGCTTTGAGGAGATTCGGGCACTGTCCTTCGACTTGTCGAACCGCCGGTTGAAGGTCGTGCATGACGGCGAGGCTGAGCCCATTACCGCGAAACTGGCGACCTTGGGGCTAGGCGCCTCGCTTCAGGAAACCGTCATTGCCGACCCAGAGACGATCAAGGCCGCTGAGAGCTCGGCAGTCTCTGCTACGCAGGAGTCAGGCACTCTGCGCGTGTTGCTCGGTATCAATGCGATCATGTTCGTGGTGGAAATGACTGCTGGCCTGATCGCCCAGTCTACCGGCCTGATCGCTGATTCCCTGGATATGTTTGCCGATGCAGCCGTCTATGGCCTGGCTCTCTATGCCGTAGGGCGCAGTGCGAAAATGCAGGTACGTGCCGCGCATCTGGCAGGGGTACTGCAACTGATTTTGGCTATCGGCGTACTCGTCGAGGTGGTGCGACGCTTTGTTTTCGGTAGTGAGCCTGAATCGCTGATGATGATGGCGATCGCCTTCGTCGCATTGATTGCCAATACCAGTTGTCTGCTGCTCATATCCAAACATCGGGAGGGCGGGGCGCACATGAAGGCAAGCTGGATATTCTCGGCCAACGACGTGGTGATCAACCTGGGGGTCATCACCGCCGGCGCTCTGGTCGCGTGGACCGGGTCCAATTATCCGGATCTGATTATCGGCACCATCGTGGGGGGCATTGTACTTAACGGTGCCAGACGCATTTTGGCGTTGAAGGGTTAAATAATGCTCATTATTGGCAAAAAGCTCTCGCCGTATGCCCTATTGTCCATATCGGGCCTGCTGGCAGCGTCTGATCAGGCCGTAAAATGGCTGGTGCAACAATCAATGGCCTATGGCGAGTATGTTTCGGTGACCCCGTTCTTTAACTGGGTGCACCTATGGAACACCGGTGCCGCATTCAGTCTTTTTGCGAATGGTGGAGGCTGGCAGCGCTACTTTTTTATCGGAATCGCGGTAGTGGTCTCGATTTTTCTGATCAAGCTGATCCTTGAAAATCGTCATAAAGGAGAAGCCATCGCTTACAGTCTTATCCTCGGTGGCGCCATGGGCAACCTGATTGACCGGGTCTTTCGCGGCTATGTTGTGGATTCCTTTGATTTCTATTGGCGAGACTGGCATTGGCCGGCCTTCAACCTGGCTGATATTGCAATTGTCCTCGGTGCCTTACTTTTCGTTTCCAGCAGCTTGTTGGGTAAAAAAGCAAACACCAATGCCGAGCCGGATGGATCTGACTGACACCTACGCCTATACAACACCATGACCGAACTTCCCGACAACATCCTTCACCTGCCGCAATACCAAGTACTGGGCTGCAAATCAACCGACGACGAAATGCACTTCCAGGTGGACGTGCCCGATCCCATCGCCTGCGAGGAATGCGGCGTGCAGGGTGAGTTCGTACGGTTCGGCAAGCGTGACGTTCCCTATCGTGATCTGCCCATCCACGGCAAGCGGGTCACTCTCTGGGTGGTCCGCCGCCGATACACCTGCCGGGCCTGCAAGACAACATTCAGGCCCCAGCTACCGGAGATGGTGGACGGATTCCGTATGACACTGCGGCTGCATGAGTACGTGGAGAAGGAATCCTTCAACCACCCCTACACCTTTGTGGCGGCACAGACCGGCCTGGACGAGAAGACGGTGCGCGACATCTTCAACGCCCGCGCCGAGTTCCTGGGGCGCTGGCACCGCTTCGAGACGCCCCGCATCCTGGGCATTGACGAGCTATACCTGAACAAGCGCTACCGCTGCATTCTGACCAACATTGAGGAGCGAACCCTGCTCGACCTGCTGGCCACCCGCCGCCAGGACGTGGTGACCAACTACCTGATGAAGCTGAAAGACCGGCAGAAGGTCGAGATCGTCAGCATGGACATGTGGAACCCCTACCGGGCAGCGGTCAAGGCTGTGCTGCCCCAGGCCCGTATCGTGGTCGATAAGTTCCATGTGGTGCGCATGGCCAACGATGCCCTAGAGAGAGTGCGCAAGGGCCTCAGAAAGGAGCTGAAACCGTCCCAGAGCCGGACTCTCAAGGGAGACCGGAAAATCCTGCTGAAACGCGCTCACGAAGTCTCAGACCGGGAGCGCCTCATCATGGAGACCTGGACAGGCGCGTTCCCGCAACTGCTGGCCGCCTACGAGCACAAGGAGCGCTTCTACGGCATCTGGGACGCCACCACACGGCTCCAGGCAGAAGCCGCCCTGGACGAGTGGATAGCCACCATCCCGAAGGGCCAAAAGGAAGTCTGGAGCGATCTGGTCAGGGCAGTGGGAAACTGGCGCGAAGAGACCATGACCTACTTCGAGACGGACATGCCCGTCACCAACGCTTACACGGAGTCCATCAACCGACTGGCCAAGGACAAGAACCGTGAAGGGCGCGGTTACTCCTTCGAGGTGATGCGGGCACGAATGCTCTACACCACGAAGCACAAGAAGAAGGCACCGACTGCGAAGGTCTCTCCTTTCTACAAGAAAACCATCGGTTACGGACTGCCGGACTTCGCAGAGGAACTCAACTACGGAGTCGATCTATCAACCATCTGAGGGTGGTATCAGATTGATGGGGTGAAGGTGCCCCATCAACCATTAAATCCGTATACCCAAAAAAACCCCGCCGAAGCGGGGCCCTTGAGACCGTTGGGTCGGGTCGTGGATTACTCGCTTACGCCAGTAACCGCAGCGCCAACAACCTTCGGCTCGTAGTCGTAGCAGTCGCTCATGCAGCGCTGGTTATCCGTGTCCGGACGGGTGTCGGTCACGTAGTAGTCAGCTGCGGGCATCTTGACGTCGGCCAGGGTCTCGTTGCTGCACGTGAACTCGTAGTCAACGATGTTGGCCAGGTTGAGAACGTAGCAGGTGACTGCGTACGACTCGTCAACACCCATGGTGCCCGGTGCGTAGAACGGCATGTGGCGCTTGATCATGTCGAACAGCGTCGGGGCGTGACCCCAGGCGTTGTTGACACCACGGTTGCCGACGCCATCGAGCCCCTGCTTGAGGGAGGTGATGAACTGCGGCATCGGATCGCCGGCCATCTTCGGGTAGCCCTCGGCGCCTTCACCGAACGCGCCGTGGCACATGGCGCACTGCGTGTCGTACGGCTCCTGGCCAGCCTCGACGGTGCCAGAACCCTTCGGCAGGTTCTCGCCGTCGTAGAACACACTGATGTCCCACGGCTCGATCGCCTTGTCGGTGATGTTCTTGCCAATGCCGTTGAAGCCACTGGCGTGCTCGGCCGCGATGCCGGCGGTGCTCAGGCCCAGGGCCATGGCACCGGCCGCGAGACCCAGGCCGAACTTAGAAGTTTTCAATTTGGACATTCTTCACCTCGCCGGTCTTCTCGATTTTCCAGGCCTGAATGGAGTTCTTGTGGTAGATGCTGTTCGTGCCACGAACCTTGCGCATCTGTGCCAGAGTCGGCTGGACGTAGCCGGTCTCGTCGGTCGCGCGGCTCATGATCAGGTGCTCGTCACCGTTCCACTCGAACGGCAGCTTGAACTTGGTCACGCACTTGCTGAGTACCGGCTCGACCAGCTCGGCCTCTTGCCAGTTCTTGCCGCCATCGACGGAGACGTCGACGTGGGCGATCTTGCCCTGGCCCGACCAGGCGATACCACGGATCTCGTAGCTGCCCTTGCCCTTCATCTGGTTGTCCGGGCAGGGGTAGTTGATGACCGAGTTCGCCATGTTCAGGAACGAGAACTGGCGGATGGTGCCATCCGGCAGCGGCTCGATGTAGTGACGGGTCTCCTGGTAGGTCACCAGCGGCTTGTCGACGAACTTGATGCGGCGCAGCCACTTGATCGACATGTTCGCTTCGCAGCCCGGGAGCAGGAAGCGGATCGGGTAACCGTTCTCCGGACGCAGCGCTTCGCCGTTCTGGGCGTAGGCAATCATCGCGTCCTTGTAGAGCTCGCAGTCGGAAGCCTTGATCGGCTCGCCGAACTGGTCCTTGGCGCCTTCCATCGGGATGGAACGCTGCAGGGCGGAACCGTCGGTGGCCTCGGCGTACAGCCAGGTCGACTTCGGATCGACGCCGACGTATTCCATCAGGTCGGTCAGCTTGACGCCGGTCCACTCGGAGCAGCTCATCATGCCGTGGGTGAACTGCATGGAGTCCATCTGGACGCCGCGCCATTCCATCGCGCCGTTGGCCGGGCACTCGAGGAAGTGGATCGCGGTGTGCGACGGCATGCGCTTGAGATCTTCCATGGAGAAGACCATCGGCTTGTCGACCATGCCGTGGATGACCAGCTGGTGGGTCTCCGGATCGACGTCGACGGCACCGGCGTGGTGACGCTCGAAGTGCAGACCGTTCGGCGTGATGATGCCGTTGAGATCCTGCCACGGGGTGAAGCTGATCGATGCGACGGTGTCGGCGGTCAGCCAGCTGACGTTGCGGCGAACCACGTTCTTCTCGAACTTCGACGGCATGCCGTAGGGAACGGATACCACGCCGCGGCCGAGAATGTTGCGGGTCGGACCGTCCTTCAGCGGCTCCGTGACGGTCTCCAGCTTCACGTCACCCGCGTAGGCATTGCCGGCGGCTGCAGCGGCAGCGCCAGATGCCGCCAGCGCGACGCTCTTGCGGAGGAATTTGCGACGGTCGCTGGAAGCCACGCCCTCGCGGGCATCGCTCTGCGGCGTCTGATCAAGTGTGGTTTCTGACATTGCTCACTCCTGCATCGTAGGCAATTGGTCGGATCATCATTCTTTAGATCCATTCCGTGCCTTCCGGTTCTCCGACAACCGAGAAGGCGCGCATTTTTTTGAGGACAGGCCGGCGGCTTTGCCGATGTCGACAATGGACCCGCTATTGTTCATGGGTCTTCGAGCCGGGTCAATCCGAACGGGGGTTCCTGGTCGATGGCCCGATCAAAAAATTGAACCGGCAGCAATCTACATCAGCGGGTTCTAATTAACAACCGCATGCGGGTTTGATCATTTAATGGGGTATCAGCGCACGTGACCGCTCGTGCGGCGAACCCCGCGGGCGCGCGCCCGAACCATCAACCCTTGGCTCGACTGGGGTGGGCCGTTATAGTTTGCCGGAAATATCCATCAGGGCAGCGACCTCCACCGTGTACCGTTCCATCCGTGTCCAAGAGGCCGATTTCGACATTGGCCACCTCCTCGGCGAGATGCGCTCGCAATGCGCCCATGTCGGCGCCGTCGCCAGTTTTCTCGGCACCGTGCGTGACATCAACGACGACCTCGAGGTCAGCGATCTCGTCCTGGAACATTATCCGGGCATGACCGAACGGGCACTCGAGCGGGTGGCCGATGAGGCGATTTCCCGCTGGCCGCTGGCGGGCGTGAGTATTGTTCACCGCGTGGGGCACCTGCGACCGACCGATCAGATCGTGCTGGTTGCGGTGGCCAGCGCGCACCGCGGTGACGCGCTCGACGCCTGCACCTTCATCATGGATTACCTCAAGACCCACGCGCCGTTCTGGAAAAAGGAGGTCGACCCGGAGGGCAACACCCGCTGGGTGGACGCTCGCGAGAGCGACGAGGTCGCGCGTCGGCGCTGGTTTGCCGAGTTCGATTGAGCCGGGAGGGCCGCGCGTGGAATCCGTCGAACAAGTGATCGAACGACTGATCCAGTGGATCGAGCCCCTCGGGGAGACCGAGCGGGTGCCGGTGCTCGAGTCGGTCGGCCGGGTGCTGGCCGGGCCGCTGAACGCGCCGCGTGACGTGCCCATCGCGCCGCTGAGCCTGTTCGACGGTTACGCCGCCGCCGGCCCGTTGGTCTCGGGCAACTCGTTGCCGGTGGTCGGCAAGCAGTTCGCGGGCGATGCCCCGGCGCGACTCGACCCCGGCACGGCGATGCGCATCTTCACCGGCGCGCTCCTGCCCGAGGGGGCGGATACCGTGATCGCCCAGGAGTCGGTAACGGTCGAGGACGGCCGGGTCCGGTGGGACGAGGACGTGTCGGTCGGCGCCGGCGTGCGCGCCACCGGGGCCGATACCCGGGAAGGGCAGACGCTGCTCGACCGCGGCACCCATATCAACGCGGCCATGCTGGGGCTGATCGCCAGTACGGGCGTCGCCAGCGTTCCGGTCTCCCGACGGGTGCGCGTGGCGCTGCTGACCACCGGTGACGAGCTGCTCGCGCCCGGTGAGCCGTTCGCGCCGGGCAAGATCTACGATGCCAACGGCCCCATGCTCGAGGCGTTGTTGTCGGCCGCCGGCGTGGAGATCGTCCAGCGGGCCGTGCTGCCCGACGACCCGATCGTTACCGACGCGCGCCTGCGCGAGGCGGCCGAGGCCGACCTGATCGTCACCTCCGGCGGTGTCTCGGTGGGCGAGGCCGACCTGGTGCGCGCCGGCGTCGAGGCGCTCGGGCGCATCGATCACTGGCGCATCTTCCTCAAGCCCGGCAAGCCACTGGCGATCGGCGAGGTACTGGGCACGCCGTTTCTCGGCCTGCCGGGGAATCCGGTCTCCACCTTCGTCACCTATCTCCGATTCGTGCGCACGGCGATCGACCGGCTCACCGGTCGAACCGACCCGGGCGCCTGGCCGGTCCAGCCGCTGCCGCTGGCCGCCGCTCGGCGGGGCGGGGATCGCCCCGAGTACATCCGCGTGCGTCGCGTCGAGGTCGACGGGCGGGTTCAACTGGAGGCCTACCCCGACCAGAATTCCGGGCTGTTGAGCTCGCTGGCCTGGGCGGACGGTCTCGCCCTGGTCCCGCCCGATGCCCGTCTTGCCGCCGGCGACACGGTCGAATTCACCGCCTTCAAGGAGCTTGGCCTATGAGCCGTACACTGACCCACCTGGACGAGAAGGGCGAGGCCCGCATGGTCGACGTCGGCGACAAGGCGCACACCCAGCGGGTGGCCGTGGCCGAATCGCGCCTCGTCATGCAGCCCGAGACCCTGGAGCTGATCCTCTCCGGTGGCCACAAGAAGGGCGACGTGCTGGCCACGGCGCGGATCGCCGGGATCATGGCGGCCAAGCGTACCGGCGATCTGATCCCCATGTGCCACCCGCTGATGCTCACCAAGGTGAAGGTCGAGCTGACGCCCGAACCCGAGCACCACGCCGTGCGCATTACCGCCGAGTGCGCCGTGACCGGCCAGACCGGGGTGGAGATGGAGGCGCTGACCGCCGCCTCGGTGGCCGCGCTGACCCTGTATGACATGTGCAAGGCGGTCGACCGCGGCATGGTGATCGAGCAGACCCGCCTGCTGGAGAAGCGCGGCGGCAAGAGCGGTCACTGGCAGGCCGGCGAGGCCTGAGCCGCGAACCCCATTCCGGGGTCACGGCTGGCGTTCGGTTTCTCTCGCCATAACGCTTGCATTTTCGGGCATGGCTGATACCGTTATGTCCAAGTGAACATGACGCACGTTTCACTTGCTCCTGCAGAGCAGGTCCCGGTCGAGGGCGATTCCGACCCCTCGTCCCCGGCCGGGCCCCATTCCCGCGCGGCGGGCCGCCACGCCGGCCGCGTACGTTAGTAGACACCCATGCCACCCGGATGTCGGCATGGTCCAGGCAAGGGCTGACAAGACGATGCAGCAGTTGACCGACCCCTTCGGCCGTTCCATCAACTACCTGCGGCTGTCCGTGACGGACCGCTGCGACCTGCGCTGTTTCTACTGCATGCCCGAGGGCTTCAAGGACTTCGAGGTCCCCGAGCACTGGCTGACCCCCGACGAGATCGAGCGCCTGGTGGGCGTGATGGCCGACATGGGCCTCTCGCATGTCCGCATCACCGGTGGCGAGCCCCTGGTAAGAAAGGGCATCGAGGACATCGTCGGCCGCGTCGCCTCCATGCCCGGCATCCAGGACGTGTCGCTGTCGACCAACGCCACGCGCATGAACAAGATGGCCGAGACGTTGCGCCAGGCGGGGGCCAACCGCATCAACGTCAGTCTGGATACCCTCGACCCCGAGCGCTTCAAGTCGATTACCAAGGGCAAGGTGGACAAGGTCCTCGACGGGTTGGCCGCGGCCAAGGCTGCTGGCTTCGATCCGATCAAGATCAACGCCGTGGTGATGAAGGGGCTCAACGAGTACGACGTCGAGGACCTGCTCGACTACTGCATCGACAACGGCTTTACCTTGCGCATGATCGAGACCATGCCGATGGGCGAGACCGGCCGCGACGCGATCGATCACTACGTCAGCCTGCAGGACGTCAAAAAGCGCCTAAAGGCGAAGTACGACCTGATCCCGGCGGTCAACTCGGTCACCGGCGCCGGCCCGGCGCGCTACCTGCAGGTGGCGGGTACCGACACCATGGTCGGTTTCATTACCCCGATGTCCGAGCATTTCTGTGAGACATGCAACCGCGTGCGCCTGGGCTGCGACGGCACCATGTACATGTGCCTGGGCCAGGAAGAGAGCTTCCCCTTCCGCCCGCTGTTGCGAAAGGGCATCCCCGACGACGAGCTCAAGGAGGCCTTGATGCACGCGATCGCGCTCAAGCCCGAACGCCACGAGTTC
Source organism: Guyparkeria hydrothermalis (assembly GCF_023555375.1). Lineage (GTDB taxonomy): Bacteria > Pseudomonadota > Gammaproteobacteria > Halothiobacillales > Halothiobacillaceae > Guyparkeria > Guyparkeria hydrothermalis. The sequence goes on along the minus strand of NZ_JAJSEE010000001.1, from coordinate 473,750 downwards.
ACGGAAAAGCCCGAGAAGGTGATCCGCTTCATGTCGATGACCGGCGGCTGATCGCCGAGCCACGCCACCGAGACCTTCCTTAAGGCCGCCCATCGGGCGGCCTTTCTCGTGGTGGGTGCCGACCCGGCTGCCCTGGCTGCCTTGGGCCGGCCAATGACCTATGCTGTTGCCATGTCCCGGCGGCAGACGCCGTCCATTGCCGGATGGGAAGGGGGAGTCCCCATGCAGGTTGCGTTTCCAAAACGTCCATCTCGCGTTGCCTTGCGCCGGCTGGCATGGCCGCTGTTCATCCTGGCCGGGTTGATCTGGCTGGCGGTGGCCGCGGCGCAGCAAGGGGCACGCGAGGCCGTGCTGCTGACGGTGCAGGACGCGATCACGCCGGCGACCGCCGACTACGTGATCCGCGGCATCGAATCGGCCGAAGAGCGCCGTGCCGAGCTGGTCGTGTTGCAGCTCGACACCCCCGGTGGGCTCGATACCAGTATGCGGTCGATGATCCAGGCCATCCTGCAGGCCGACGTGCCAGTGGCAAGCTACGTCCATCCGGCCGGGGCACGCGCCGCCAGCGCGGGCACCTACATCCTCTACGGCTCGCACATCGCGGCGATGACCCCGTCGACCAACCTCGGTTCGGCCACGCCCGTGCAGATGGGCGGAGGCGGCCTGCCCGGCATGACGCCGCCCGAGGAGGGCGGCGACGAGGAAGCCAGCGAGCCCGAATCGGCTAGCGAAGGAACGGAGAACGAGCCACGTCGCGGCGGCGATGCCATGGAGCGCAAGGTGCTCGAGGACGCGGTGGCCTACATCCGCGGACTGGCCGAACGGCACGATCGGAATGCCGACTGGGCCGAGTCGGCGGTGCGTGAAGGATTCAACCTCGGTGCGCGCGAGGCCCTCGAGCAGAACGTCATCGATGTGGTGGCCGAGGATCTCTCGGACCTGCTGGTTCAGCTCGACGGCCGCGAGGTGGTGGTCAACGGGTCGAACCGAACCCTGTCGACCGACGGTATCCAGGTGGTGCGCCAGGACCCGGACTGGCGGACCAAGCTGCTGGCCGTGATCACCGACCCCAACATCGCGTATATCCTGTTGTTGATCGGGATCTACGGCATCATCTTCGAGTTGGCCAACCCGGGCGCGATCGTGCCCGGCACGATCGGCTCGATCGCCCTGATCCTGGCCTTCTTCGCCCTGCAGGTCATGCCCTTGAACTACGCGGGCCTGGCGCTGATCCTGCTCGGCATCATCTTCATGATTGCCGAGGCGTTCGTGCCCAGTTTCGGCGCGCTCGGCATCGGCGGTCTCGCCGCTTTCACCGCAGGATCCATCATGCTCTGGGACGACCCCAACCTGAACGTGGCACTTCCCCTGATCATCGGCGTGGCGATTGCGATCGCCGGCTTCTCGATCTGGGTGCTGGGACGGTTTCTCGACGTGCGTCGCAGACGCCCGGCGACCGGTTACGAGGAGATGATCGGCATGCAGGGCATCGCCAAGGAAGATTTCGAGAGCACCGGGCGGGTGTTCGTTCACAGCGAGTTGTGGACGGCCGACAGCCGCCGCCCCGTACGAGCCGGTCAGGCCGTTCGGGTGGTGGCGATTGACGGCCTGCGCCTGACCGTCGAACCGATTGAGTAGACACGCCATTGCAAGGGCCGTTTGGGCCCATGGAGGGAAGACAGATGCTGGGCAATTTCGGATTTCTGATCGTACCGCTGATCGTGCTGGTCGCGATCATCGCGATGTCGCTCCGGGTGCTGCGCGAGTACGAGCGTGGCGTGGTGTTTTTCCTGGGGCGATTCCAGCGCGTGAAGGGCCCGGGCCTGATCATCGTCATCCCGGTGATCCAGCAGATGGTCAAGGTGGACCTGCGGATCATCACGCTGGACGTGCCCAGCCAGGACGTGATCTCGCAAGACAACGTCACCGTGCGGGTCAACGCGGTGCTCTACTTCCGGGTGGTCGACCCCGAGCGGGCCGTGATCCAGGTGGAGAACTACTACGCGGCGACCAGCCAGCTGGCCCAGACCACCCTGCGCTCGGTGCTCGGCAAGCATGATCTCGATGAGATGCTCTCCGAGCGTGACAAGCTCAACAACGACATCCAGGGCATCCTGGACCAGCAGACGGACGCCTGGGGCATCAAGGTCACCAACGTCGAGATCAAGCACGTCGACCTGGACGAGTCGATGATCCGCGCGATCGCCCGCCAGGCCGAGGCCGAACGCGAGCGGCGCGCCAAGATCATCCACGCCGAGGGCGAGCTGCAGGCCGCCGAGAAGCTGGTCCAGGCCGCCGACATGATGAAGGACAGCCCGGCGGCCCTGCAGCTGCGCTACCTGCAGACCATGGCGGACATGTCCACCAACGGCAAGACCAGCTCGGTGTTCTTCCCGCTGCCGATCGAGCTGACCAACGCTTTCCAGGAACTCACCGGCCACTTCACGCAGAAGCGCCCCGACGCCTGATTGCCGGGCTTCCCGCCAAGGGGGACAGACACGTTGACGGCCCGATCATCCAAGCGGTGATCGGGCCGTTTTCATGTGACCGCACTGTTGCGCTGGGTGCGGGTTACGGGTGACCTTCCGCCTGCGCCTCGGCGCGCTCGAGGATGCCGCGGTACCGTCGGCCCAGCCGGACGAGCACGGCCATCCAGGCTAGGCAGATCGCGACCACCACCCAGGCCAGGTGGGCGGCCTCCAGCGGCCACGGCAGCCACTGGGTCAGTAGCAGGATCAACAGCGAGCCGGCCACCTTGAACAGGCGGTAGCCGAACATGTCGATCCAGGCCTTGGCGCGGAACATCAGCAGGGGCGCGATCGGCACATAGAGGAGTTCCTTGGAGGCGCGGTTGATCGAGTAGGACAGCCCGCGGTCGGCGATCTTGAGAAACGCGCCGGCCTGCAACGTGACCTGCGAGAGGTACCAGAGGCTGCCGAACAGCACCGCGATCGGCTGGACGAACAGGCCGCCGAGCACCCCCAGCCAACGGTGAACCAGGGGCGTGATCAGCAGGTTGATGCCGATCGCCACGGCGCTGAGCACGCCGAAGAAGGCGCCGAGGTAGGCGGTGCGCGCGTCGCGATCGGTGATGGTCGCCTCGACCACCTTCATGAACTGGTATTCGATGATCGGCTCGGCGATCTGCGCCAGGAGCAGGATCAGCGCGATCAGGGCGAGGTAGCGATGGCGCAGGATGGCCCGCCAGTCACCGGTCGACGGGCCCTCGTGGTTGCTCACCCCGGGCTTCTCCCGGTACAGGCCGTAGCGCCCCATCAGCAGGGTCAGTCCGACGATCAGGCCGATGATGGCCGCGGCGATCGGCAGCAGGTCCATGGTCTCCAGCCCCGCCCGGCTGATCCAGGCACTCGAGGCCATGCCGCCGGCGACGCCGCCCACCAGCCCGCCGGTGGCGATGAAGCCATACCAGCGCTTGCCCTCCCGGGTGGAGAAGATCGTGTTGGTCAGGCTCCAGAACTGCTCGACCAGGATCACGCTGACCATGTCGACGAACACGTAGAAGGCGAACGCCGCGGCGAAGCCGCTGCCGTTGAGAAACGGGTAGAAGCCGATCAGCACCGCGATCACCAGCGCGCAGGTGCCCAGGACCACGTGGATGCGCGAGTAATGTGCGATCAGGCGGTGATACAGGCCGATGGTCAGGGCCAGGGCCGTGGCCGTGGCGATCCAGACGTACGGCAGGGCGTCGGCACCCAGGGCGCTCAGGAACAGTGATCGGCTGGCGGGCTTGAGGTGGTAGACCGCGGCGATGATCAGGAAGAAGTTCGTGAACAGCAGCACGCGCCGCAGCAGCCACGGGTGGCGCGAGCCGAAGCCGGGACCAACTGGTCCTGGCGGGCGGGTTTCGGTTCCGGTCAGTCGAGTCACCTGGCGTCCTTCAACGAGACTATCTCCATGACGCTACGGCATTTCTGGGGTATCGTTCAGGGCAATTTTGTTTTTCACCTGGCAGCCGCCGGGTACGGAGGTGGCCATGTGGCGTCGTTTGGCGATGGTAATTGTTTTCTGGTCGGTCGGGCCGGGCCTCGGGCAGGCCGCCCTGCCGGCGGATGCCGTCGCCCTGCGCGATGCCGCTGACCCCGCGCTCCAGGCACGCCTGGAAGAGCGGCTCGAGGCCCTGAAACTGGGCGGGTCGGTCGAGGCCGGCCAGCTTTCCATCGCCCTGGTCGACGTCACGAACCCCGACCGACCGCGACTGGCCGAGGTCAATGGCGATGCCATGCTCTACGCGGCCAGCCTGCCCAAGATCGCCATTCTGCTGGCGGCCTTCCAGCGGATCGACGAGGGGGCGATCGCGCTCGACGACGAGACACGCGACCTGATGACCCGCATGATCCGCAATTCGTCGAACACGGCCGCGACCGAGATGATCCGCCGCGTGGGGCGCGATTACATCAACGACCTGCTGCGCTCGCCCCGCTACCGCCTCTACGACGAGTCGCTCAACGGCGGCCTGTGGGTCGGCAAGGAATACGGCCGAGGCACGGCCTACCAGCGCGACCCGCTGCATCATCTCTCCCATGGGGCGACGGCCTTCCAGGTGGCACGGTTCTACTACCTGCTCGAGACCGGCCAGCTGGTCTCGCCGCAGTCCTCGCGCGAGATGAAGCGGATCCTGGGCGACCCCGCCATCTCGCACAAGTTCGTCGGTGGCCTGCTCGGCGAGGTGCCGGAGGCGCAGATCTATCGCAAGTCCGGCACCTGGCGCGACTGGCATGCCGACAGTGCCATCGTCGAGCACGACGGCCGGACCTACATCGCCGTCGGGCTGGCGCAGAATCCCAGTGGCGGCGAGTGGCTCAAGCGCCTGATCGTCGAGCTCGACGGCCTGATCATGGACGCACCGATCCGCACCGCCGGCCTGGACCCGCGCCTGGACACAGCGGCCGGTCAATAGCTCACTCCCCGGCCTGCAGCAGACGGTGCAGGCGGGTGGCGAACGTCTGGTGGGCCACCGCCGAGTTCACGTTGAGCACGTTGGAGGTCATCGTCACCAGGTAGACCCGTTCCGGGTCGCCGGCCGGGTGCTCGACGATCGCCACCGAGTGCATGTAGTTGTAGACGTTGCCGCGGTACTTGCCGCAATCTGGATTCGCCTCCCGGTCGCACTTGTAGAGCGAACCGGACTTGAAGTAGACCGCCGCCTCGCTGAGTGCCGGTGACGAGGCGTAGCGAATGCGCCGCTGCGTCATGTACAGCAGGCGTTTCAGTTCCCGGCTCGACCACTCGTCGACCAGCTCCCCCTTTTCCATCTTCACCAGTAGTCGCATCAGCTCCCGGGTGGTGCTTAGGCTGTTGGTGCCCGAGACCCGTGCCTTGCCGCCGCTGGTGAAGAACGCCCCCTGGCGCAGCTGCTCGGTGTCCAGCCCGTTGCGCGCGATCGGATCGACCAGTGCCTCGAGCAGGATGTCGCGCCGTTCGGCCGGTGGGCGGTCGAACAGCTCCGCCTCGCGCTCGACCGGCACCGGGTAGTCCTCGCCGAAGTGGTGAAGCAGCATCAACTCCTTCATTACGGCGCTGGCCGCGGCGTTCGAGCTGGCCGACAGGGCCCAGTCGAGGTAGGTCCAGAGATTCGCGGTATCGCCGACCCGCAGCGGGCGACGCGTGAAACGTTTCCTTTCCCCGTCCCAGAACGGCACCGTGTGACTGTCCCACTGGATGAACGCGTCGGCGGTGACCGTCGTCTCGCGCAGCAGGCGCTCGCGCGCCTCGATGTCCTCGGGATGACGGTCGGCGATCGCCTGCAAGAGGGCCGTGACCAGCATGACCTTGCCGACGCTGCCGGGCGTGCGTTTGGTCAGGCCGTTGTGCTCGGCGTAGCGCGGCCGGTCCGGGTCGCTGATCTCGAGCACGCTGACGCTGTAGCGGGAGGCCTCGGCCCCGAGCAGGTCGACCACCCGGCGGGTCAGCCCGGGGTCGCTGGCGGGCAGCTCGAAGCCCGGCCGGTCGGCCAGGCGCAGTTGGATCTGGTCGCGATCGAGCAGGGCCCCGGGTGGCAGGCGGTTGCCCGCGATCTCGCCCTGGCTCGCAAGGCGATAGCCTTCCAGGCGCTCGATGCCGGTCTGATCGGCGGCATCGATGGGGTAGGCCTGCGCGGCACCGCCAACGGCCAGGCCGGCGAGCAGTGCTGCCAGGCCGATGGCTGCCGTGGGTTTGGCGGGTGTGCGGATGGTGTTCATGTCTCGAGCATAGGCCAGTGAAACCGGTTCCGGCCGCGTGTCGTGTTATCGCCGTGGTGGGCGCGCTAGATCGACCGATTCGCCCGCGGTATCGAGGATCGGCCGGTCCAGCGCAACCAGGTAGGCATCGGCGCGGGCACGCCGGTTTTCCACCAACGGGCGGATCTGGAACAGGGCCAGTCGACCGTCGACGAAACCGAACTCGATGTCGGCCACCGGGTGCTGGCCGGTCGCATCGGTCGCCAGCAATCCGCGTGCCTCGACGTCATCGGCCAGGGCGCGCAGTTTGTCGATCTCCGCCGACGAAAGCAGGGTCGACGGGCCGTCGGCGGGGAGTCGCTGAACGCCACCCCCCGGGCCCGGGGCTAGCCGGGTGGGGGCCGTGGCCTGACTGAGCAGGCGCACGGCGCCGCTGTCCCGGTGGACGCGCAATTCCTCGGCGGCCTGCCCCTCGACCGCGCCGCCCAGCCCCTCGCTGGCCGCGATGCTCAGCCATTGCCGATTGCCAGTGTCGAGGTCGGTGGTGACCAATACGCCCGACTTGTCCACCGGCACCGTGGCTTGCAGCAGGACCGCCGGGTAGACGTGTTCCGGCGCCTCCATGTGGGCCTGGCGCCAGGCATAAGCGCGCTCGGTGAACGGCGAGGCCCACACCTCGCGGATGGACCCGATGATCGCCTCGAAGCCGACCACGTTGGCCACGGTGCGATTGAGCCCCGCGCCGGTGAATCCGGGCAGGTCCTCGACGTTGGTGTCGCTGCGCACGAACACGCCGGCGGTGTCCGCCGAGCCGAAGGTCTCGGTCAGCCGCTCGCGCAACCGCTCGCGGAAATCGCCGGGCAACTCGGCCGTCGCGAGCCAGCGACGCATGCGCTCGAGCACCTCGGCGGTGGCGCGTTCACGTGTCCCGCTGTCCTCGATCTGGCGCAGTTGCCGGTATTCGCCGGCCAGCCAGTCGAGCGTGCTGGGCCCGCCGGGTTCGATCGGCTGCTCGACCAGCTCGCGGAAGACGCCGAACGGGATCGCCAGCCCGGCACTGACCTGTTCGGGATAGTGGTGCGCCAGCTCGCCGAGGTTGGCCGCCTTCGGGCCCACCTGCCGGCCGGAGTCGTCGGCACGCAAGTCGTGCAGGCGGCGCAGGGCGGTGGCGTCGAGGTCGAGCTTGTCCCAGTCGGGCTCGATCGGCGGGTCCGTCGCGGGTTCGCCGTCGCCCGCTATCGGTTGCCATCGGGGACCGTCGAGTGCCAGCTCCACGCGCCCGCCCGGGCTGACGGCCAGCACCACCCGGTCGCCGACATGATCCTCGATGCGATCGACCAGGTCGTCCTCGACCACCACATTGGGAATGCCGAGGTTGCGCGCGAGCAGTTGGACGTGCGAGAGCGAGTTGCCTTCGCCGCGGGTGAGGATGCCGGCGACCGGCGGCAGCGTGGCGGTGGTCTCGGGGAGGAGATAGATGCCTTGACGGTCGAACGGTTCGCCATCGGCCGGGGGGAGGTGCAGCACGCCGCGGGCCAGGCCCGGATTGAGCGGGCGCAGCCCGGTGGCGAGCGACGCCCCGAACAGACGATGTCGGGTATCGGTCAGTCGGCCGGCATCGTCGCGCAGGCCGTCGAGCAGGCGGCTGTAGAAAAGCAACGGGCTGTCGCGCAGGCGATCCGGGGTGAAGTGCCTGACCATTGGCGTCAGGTCGGCCCACCGCTCGATGGCACGATCGAAATGAAAGCCGAGCGCGCGCTGTGCCCAGCCGGGGACGCGGGCGAGGTACGCCAGTTCGGTGGCGTATCGCGAGGCGGGTGGTGATGGCCCCTCGAGCAGTCCGTCGATCGCGGTGGCCAGATGCCGCCATTGGCGTGCCGACAGCAGGCCCGCGCCGTACAGGCTTTCGCCCAGGGCGCGGAGCCACGTCAGCTGCTCGCGGCGGCTGGCGGCCGTGTCCGCGTTACGTTCGACCAGCCGGCTGGCGACTGCGAAGCCTTCCTGTTCCAGGGCGAGGCTCGCCTGAAGTAGGCGCAGGGTTGCCGCCGGCGAACGGGTGTTCGTCTCGATGCGTTCGCGCAGGGCGCCCGCGATCCGGCCGGTTTCGGCCAGCCGATCGGTCAGGGAGGCGCTGTGCTCGAGTCGGTCCGCCGCCTCGAGCAGTACGCCGCGCAGGCGGTCGTCCGGGGCGTGTTCGCCCAGGGCGCGCAGGCGGTCGACCGCGGCTCGCGGCGCGTAGAGCGTCTCGAGCGCCCCGGCGAGCTCGGCCAGTGGGGCGTCGAGTGCCGGGTCGCGGTTGGCTTTCGCGTAGTCGCGCACGCGCTGGATGTCGCCGGCATCCGGCATGCCGTGGAGCTTGATGCGCAGCTCCTGGAAGCCCGGGTCGGCCTCGGCGACCTCGATGGCAAGGTCCCGGGCGCGGGTGGCCGCGGGGTGGTCGCCATCGACCGGCAGCAGGCGCACGGCCTCGCGCAGCAGCAGGAACCGGTCGGGCGCTTGCCACCAGGGATCGTCGGCCAAGGCAAGCAACAGCTCGCGCGACTGGCGGGTCTCGTCCTCGAGCTGGATCGCGCCGCGGTAGTAGCGCGCGCGGCGGAAGACCCAGCCGTCGTCGGCGCGCACCAGGAAGCGCTCGATCAGGATCTGACGGAGCCGTTCATGTTGCCCGTCGGGGCCGAGATAGTCGGCCGGCTCGAGTTCGGCGAGCAGCGTGGCGAGCGGGTATCCCTGGGCGCGGATGGCCTGCGTGCGCTCGCTCCACTCGCCGTGCTGGATGCCGCCGCCGTGAGCCCGGCAGGCAAAGGGTTGGGGCGGCAGGATCGTGCCGTCCTCGCAGAACCAGCGAATCCGCGTGAAGGGGCCGCGCGGGGCGGCCTTCATCGCCTCGATCCAGTCGCGCATTTCCGCCAGGCTCGGCGCGGCCGCCGCCTCGTCGGCGCGGGGCGCCTGGCCGGGGATCATGGAGCCGAGGAGCAACAAGGCCAGCGCGACCACCGCGGCGCGGAGGGGCGCGCGACGGGGGCGTCTCGCCGGGGCGAGTGTCGAGGTGACAAGGCCGGACATGATTGCGGGGCTCCTCCGTGCCGGGGCGTGGTCGCCGGGCGTTCTGTTCGCCCTCACGACCAGTCTAGCCGGGTTGATCCGGTTCGATGGCAACGATGCCCGGCACCGTCATCGGGGGAACGTCGGGGCGAGGGGTGTGTCTCACCGCCTGATTCGGTAGGATGCGAACCGTTTTGCCGAAGGGACGATCAAGGACGCTCGGAATTCCCCGACCCGCATGCCGTTAGCCGACCCATTGACCGGAGTTCCCTGATCCATGACCAATCGCGAGATACTCACCAGCGATGCCATCAAGTTCGCCCTCGACTGGCTCGAGCACAATCCGGTCGAGATCGAGCCCTTGAAGACCGCCCTGGCCGAGCGGATGGCCCACTGGGAGCACGCCCAGGGGGTGCCGAAGCTCCAGCGCGAGGCCATCATCCAGACGGCCGCCTCGCGGGCGGTGCGCCAGCACATCGAGAAGTTGAAGTCGCGCACCAGCTGGTGGCAGCGCGCCTGATCCGGCGTGCCGCGCGCCTGAATGCAGAAAGGCCCGACGTGCGTCGGGCCTTTCTCGTCTCGGGGTGAGGGTCGTGGCTCAGAAGGCCTGGTCGAGCAGTTCGGTGAACGCGGTCCAGGACTGCTGGTCGGCGCGTTCCTGGTAGGCCCCGGTGCCGAACACGGTGAAGGCATGCGGGGCGCCCGAGTAGACCTCGATGGTGTAGGTCGCCCCGACGTCCTCGAGCTCGCCGGAAAGCGTGGCCACGTCGTTCATCGAGATCATCGAGTCGGCCCCGCCATGGGCGATCAGGATCGGTGCGCCCGGATCGGACCAGCTCTGGCCTTCCGGCGTGCCGAGGCCGCCGTGGAAGGTGGCGAAACCGCGCGCCTGGTCGACCAGTCCGTTGCGTGCGGCCTCGAGGACCACCGCGCCGCCGAAGCAGTAGCCCATCACGACGGTCTCCTCGGCCACGCCCTGCTGGCGGGCGAATTCCAGCCCGGCGCGCGTGAGCGTCTGCATGCGCTCGCGATCCTGGTAGAGACGCTGGGTTTCCGCCTTCTTCGCGCCGGTCTCCTGGGGACGGTTGCCCTCGCCGTAGAGGTCGACGGCGAAGGCATCGAAGCCCATCGCCGCGATCATGTCGGCGCGCTGGCGTTCGTAGTCGTCGATGCCGTCCCAGTCGTGGATGACCAGCACCGTGCCGCGCGACTCGCCCTCGGCCGGCGAGAGGTAGCCCTCGAAGGTCTCGTTGCCGACCTCGTAGCCGATGTCCTCGCCGCTGGGTTCCCAGCTGCCACCGTGGTTGTCGGCCAGGGCAGGGCCCTGAGCAGCCAGGCCGGCGGCGAGCAGGCTGGCCGGCAACAGGGAGAGGGTCTTTCGAGTCATTTGCGTGGTTTTCATGGGGCTCCTCCAGTGGGGTCAGGGCGTCACCGCCCGGAGTATAGGCAGCCCCGTCGCGCCACGCCGGCTCAATCCTCGGTGAGCAGCTTTTGCGCCCGCGCCATGGCGTAGGCGGTCTTCGGCCCGGTCCACAGCGACGGCAGCAGGATCAGCGACACCGGGATGGCGGTGATGACGATGAACTGCTGGAGCACGCTGATCTGCCCCGAGCCCATGTAGAGGAGCATGGCGGCCATCACGGCCATCACGCCGCCCCAGAAGGCGCGGATCAGCGGGTGGGGGGCATCGTGCCCCGAACCGACCATGGCGATCGAGTAGCTCATGGAGTCGCCGGTGGTGGCGACGAAGATCAGGGTGAGCAGCAGGATCGCCGCGGCCATCCAGGTGCCGCCCGGCAGGGCCTGGGCGACGGTGAGCGTGGCCACGTCGAACTGGAAGTTGTTCAGGGGTTCGGCCAGGTCGAACACGCCGTTCAACTGGTAGTGGATGCCCGAGCCGCCCAGCAGGGTGAACCAGATGGTGGTGGCGATCGGTGCCATCACGGCGACCGCCAGGATCATCTGGCGGATGGTGCGCCCGCGCGAGATGCGCGCGACGAATACCGCCATCAGCGGCGCGTAGCCGATGAACCAGGCGAAGAAGAACACCGTCCACCACTGCATCCACCAGCCCGGCGCGGTCTCGGCGGTCATGGTGGCCATCGCGAAGAACGACGAGACGTAGGTGCCCATGCCCTGCACGTAGGCGTTGAACAGGAACAGGGTGGGGCCGAAGACGAAGATCACCGCGCCGATCGCGATCGCGAGCAGCACGTTGAAGCGGCTGAGCCACTGGATGCCGCGGTGCACGCCGGTGACCGCCGAGGTGATGTAGATCACGCCCAGGAAGGCGAGGATGCCCAGCTGGGTGGCGAAGGTCGCCGGCACACCGAACAGCTCGGACAGGCCGAAGCTCAACTGCGTGGCGAGAAAGCCGATCGGCCCGACGGTACCGGCGACCACCGCGATCACACAGAACGAGTCGACCACGCCGCCGAACCAGCCGCGCATGATGCGCTCGCCGAAGACCGGGTAGAGCAGGGTGCGCGGGCGCAGCGGCTGGCCCTTGATGTAGTGCGCGTAGGCCAGCACCACGGCCGTCAGGGAACCCAGCACCGCCCAGGCGAGAAAGCCCCAATGCATGAACGATTGCGCCAGCGCGCCGGCGACCGCCTCGGCCGTGCCCGCCTCGGTGTCGAAGGCCGGTGGGGTGACCAGGAAGTGGTAGACCGGCTCGCCCGCGGCGAAGAACACCCCGCCCCCGGCCAGCAGGGTGCACATGATGATCGAGAGCCACTTGAACGTGCTCATCTCGGGCCGTTCCAGGTCACCCACCGTTGCCCGGGCGGCCGGCGACAGCGCAACCCCGATGCCGATGAAGAAGGTCAGTAGCAGGAAGGCCTGGAAGTAGGAGCCCAGCACCCGTGCCGTCCAGGCAAAGCCGGTGCCGATGCCGTCGGCTACCCGGTCCATGTCCCAGAGGGACAGGCCGATGAAGGCGATCACGAAACCGATGGTCAGGACCAGGACCAGCGGGTCGCCGAACCGGGCCAGGCCGGTTTCGGCGGTCGTTTCGTTGCTGGGGCGGGAAGGCGAGGTCTGGCTCATGGGGAAGTCCCTCGTGGTGACGGACGTCCCACGGGGGCGGGTCGTCCGTGACCGAGTGAATGTGAATCCGCGTAAATCCCCGCGACCTTAGCATGCGTGGCCGCGAATGCGCTGCTGCCGGGCCCGAATCGGGTCAGGCGGCCTGCGTGCCGCGTTCGACTTCGTCGAGCAGGCTCACGATCCGGTCGGATAGCCGGTCGACCGCGGTCAGTTCCCGCTCGGCCTGCGCCTTGTCGCCGTTGCGGTCGAGGTCGATGATCTGCTTGACCTTCTGGTGGAGCTGCCGGTGCGGTTCCTCGATCGCGGCCATGGCGGGCAGATCGCCGTACTTGCGCTTGCCCTGGCCGAAGTACCAGCGGCCCAGCTGGCAATCGTGGTCGGAGGCGATGTTGTCGGCATCCAGGGCGTCGTGGTCACCGGCGAGATACGCGCGCAGGCGGGTCTTCCAGGCCAGGTGGGCGGCGCGGGCCGAGGCGAAGTCGAAGGTCGCGCTGGCGTCGGTATTGAACTGGGCCAGCAGTGCCTGCAGGTCGGCGGCCATGGCCGAGAGCGCCTGGCCGGCGTCGGCGACCTCGCGGCTGTTCTCGGTGGTTTCCTCGGTCTCGCCGGAGATCGAGGTGATGTTGCGGCTCATTTCCTCGGCCACCGCGCTCTGCTGTTCGGTGGCGGTGGCGATCTGCGTGCTCATCTGGCTGATCTCGTCGACCGCCTCGGTGATCGAGTCGAGCGCGCGGTCGGTGGCACCGGCCTGCTGTTCGACCTCGTCCATGCGCCCGCGTCCCTGCTCGACGCTGTCGACCGCCGACTGGATGCCCTGGCGCAACGTCTCGATCATCTCGCGGATCTCGCCCGCCGAGTCCTGTGTCTTGCTGGCCAGCGAGCGCACCTCCTCGGCGACCACGGCAAAGCCGCGACCGTGTTCGCCGGCACGGGCCGCCTCGATGGCGGCGTTGAGCGCGAGCAGGTTGGTCTGGTCGGCGATGCCGCCGATCACCTGGATGATGCTGTCGATCCGGTCACCGTGCTCGCGCAGCGACTCGATCGACTCGGCCGTGCGCTCGAACTGGCCGGAGAGTTCCTCGACGGCCGCGTGGGTGCGCCGCACCTGTTCCTTGCCGCCGTGGGCCTCGCGGTCGGCCCGCTCGACCGTCTCCGCGGTGCGCGCGGCACTGTGGGCGACTTCCTCGACCGTCTGCGCCATCTCGTTCATGGCCGTGGCGACCTGTTCGACCTCGCGGGTCTGCTGGTCCATGCGCTGCGAGGTCTGCGCGCCGGTGGCGGAGAGCTGGTCGGCCGAGGCGGTCAGCGACAGCGCCGACTCGGTGAACTGGCCGAACACGGTGCTCAGGCGCGCCTGCAACAACTTGGCCGACTGGTTGATCCGGCCGATCTCGTTCTCGCCGCTGACGTGAATGGGCTGGCGCAGCTTGCCGCCGGCGATGCGCCGCAGGATGGTGCTGGTCAGGGCCAGCGGGCGGAAGACACCACGCCAGAGCAGCAGTCCCAGCCCGACGGTGAGCAACAGCTCGATTACCGGCAGGGAGGAGGCCAAGGCGTCGTTCATCCAGTCGGGGGCCAGCAGCTCGTTGAGCTGGACCAGTCCCAACAGGCCCAACACGACCAGCGTGACGTGAAACAGGCTCAGGTCGGCCAGTCGCCGCTTTTTCGGCAGCGATTCGACCTTCTTCTCGTTCATCCAGCGGTAGCAGGCCTCGGCCTTGGCGATATCCGCCTCGCTTGGCTTGGTGCGGATCGACTGGTAGCCGACGATCTCGTCGCCCGCGTAGACCGGCGTGACGTAGGCATCCACCCAGTAGTGATCGCCGTTCTTGCAGCGATTCTTGACCAGTTGATGCCAGACGCGTCCGGCCTTGATGGTCTGCCAGAGGTCCTTGAAGGCGGCCGGGGGCATGTCCGGGTGGCGGATGAGGTTGTGCGGTCGGCCGATGAGCTCGTCCCAGGCGTAGCCGCTGACCTTGATGAAGTCCTGGTTGACGTAGGTGATCTGCCCCTTGAGGTCCGTGGTCGAGATCAGTTGCATGTCCGCGGGGTAGTCGACGTTGTGCTGGGTGACCGGGAGATTGACCTTCATGGTGTTGCGTTCCCTCCGTGGCGACTGGTTTCACGAAATGAGTCGGCGGGGTAAAACGGCGCGAGCCCGCGGCTGGCTTCCTCGGCGCCGATCGATGCCCGACCAAATCCCTTGGTTTTGTGTGGTTTTTATCGACGCGAGCGACCGTAGGTCAGCTTGTTCGTATATGCCAATAAACAGATTTTGTGCAGCCTGCGGTGCGCTGATGGTTCGATCGGCTCGGAGGGGGCGGTCACCCTCGGACGGGGCGGCTTTTCGGGCCGTTCGGGCGGCCACGCGGATTGACAGGATGGGCGCCGCTCCTTACTGTTTGTACCCTTTGCCCGAGCTCGGCCCATCAGCAGGCCGGGCCGCGTTTCGTCCACCCTTCCAAGACGCATCAGAATCCAAGTGAACGAACATTTCGCCCGCATCAAGCGACTGCCGCCCTACGTCTTCAATATCATTGGTGAGCTCAAGGCGAAGGCGCGTGCCGCCGGCGAGGACATCGTCGATTTCGGCATGGGCAATCCCGACCAGCCGACACCGCCGCATATCGTCGAAAAGATGGTCGAGGCCACCCGGCGCGGTGACACGCATCGCTACTCGCAGTCCAAGGGGATCCCGCGCCTGCGCCGGGCGATCGCCAACTGGTACAAGACCCGTTACGAGGTGGAGATCGACCCCGAGTCCGAGGCCATCGTCACCATCGGCTCGAAGGAGGGCCTCGGCCACCTCGCCATGGCGACCATGTCGGCCGGGGATACCGTGCTGGTGCCCAACCCGGCCTACCCGATCCATCCCTACGGGTCGGTGATCGCGGATGCCGATATCCGCCACGTGCGCCTGACCCCGGACGTCGACTTCTTCGAGGAGCTCACCCGGGCGATCAAGGAGACCTGGCCCAAGCCGAAGATGCTGATCCTCAACTTCCCGGCGAACCCCACCACGCAGTGCGTGGACCTGGAGTTCTTCGAGAAGGTGGTCGAGATCTGCCGCGAGGCGGGCATCTGGGTGGTGCACGATCTGGCCTATGCCGACATCGTCTTCGACGGGTACAAGGCGCCGTCGATCATGCAGGTGCCGGGCGCCAAGGACGTGGCGGTCGAGTTCTTCACCCTGTCGAAGAGCTACAACATGCCTGGCTGGCGCGTGGGCTTCATGGTGGGCAACCCGACGCTGGTCAACGCGCTGGCTCGGATCAAGTCGTACTTCGATTACGGCACCTTCACGCCGATCCAGGTGGCGTCGATCCTCGCGCTCGAGGGCGACCAGACCTGCGTCGACGAGATCTGCGACATGTACCGCCGACGCCGCGACGTGCTCTGCGAGGGCCTGAACGCGGCCGGCTGGCCGGTCGAGCCGCCCAAGGCGACCATGTTCGTCTGGGCCAAGATCCCCGAGGCCTTCGCCCACATGGGGTCGCTGGAATTCACCAAGCTCCTGCTGGCCGAGGCCAAGGTGGCCGTCTCGCCGGGCATCGGCTTCGGCGATTACGGCGATGATCACGTGCGTTTCTCCCTGATCGAGAACGAACACCGCACCCGGCAGGCGATCCGTGGCATCAAGGCGATGTTCCGTGCCCACGGAGTGCCCGTGCCGTCGGAGGGAGGACAATGAGCGACATGCAGACGAATCAGTACGAGGAATTGCCGCCGGTGCGCATCGGCCTGTTGGGCCTGGGCACCGTCGGCGGCGGCGTGGTCAATGTGCTGACCCGCAACGCCGAGGAGATCGCCCGCCGCGCCGGCCGTCGCATCGAGGTGGTGCACGCCTCGGCGCGCAATCTCGACGCCCCGCGCATTTGCCCGCTTGAGGGCATCCTGCTGACGACCGACCCGATGGAAGTGGTCGAGAACCCGGAAGTGGACGTGGTGGTCGAGCTGATCGGCGGCATGAAGCCCGCCGGCGACCTGATGCGCCGCGCGCTCGAGCTGGGCAAGCCGGTGGTCACCGCCAACAAGGCACTGATCGCCCACGAGGGCATGGAGCTGTTCGAGCTGGCGCAGCGCCACCACACCATGGTCGCCTTCGAGGCGGCCGTCGCCGGTGGCATCCCGATCATCAAGGCGATCCGCGAGGGCCTGGCGGGCAACCGCATCGAGTGGCTGGCCGGCATCATCAACGGCACCGGCAACTACATCCTCACCGCCATGCGCGACGAGGGGCGGGCGTTCGCCGAGGTGCTCGCCGAGGCCCAGTACCTGGGCTACGCCGAAGCCGACCCCACCTTCGACGTCGAGGGGATCGATGCGGCCCACAAGCTGACCATCCTCGCCGCGATCGCCTTCGGCATGCCGCTCAAGTTCGACGAGGTCTACACCGAGGGCATCTCGGGCATCGAGACCGACGACGTGCGCTACGCCGGCGAGTTCGGCTACCAGGTCAAGCACTTGGGGATAGCGCGCCAGCGCGACGACGGCGTCGAGCTGCGCGTCCACCCCACGCTGATCCCCGAGCGTCGCCTGCTGGCGAACGTCGACGGCGTGCAGAACGCCGTGCTGGTCTGGGGCGACTCGGTCGGTCCGACCATGTACTACGGCGCCGGGGCCGGGGCCGAGCCGACCGCCTCGGCGGTGGTCGCCGATCTGGTCGACGTGGTGCGCACGCTTACCGCCGATCCGACCCACCGCGTGCCGCACTTGGCCGTCGTGCCGGACCAGATCAGCGACATGACGGTCGTGCCGATGGACTCGATCGCCACGGCCTACTACCTGCGCTTTGCCGTCGAGGACAAGCGCGGCGTGCTCGCCAAGATCGCCCAGATCCTGGCCGACCACGAGGTCTCCATCGAGGCGATGATGCAGAAGGAGATGACCGAGGACGAGCGCACGCTGCCGATCGTCATGCTCACCCACCAGGTGCGCGAGAAGGACATGGACGATGCGCTCGCCGAGATCGAGGCGCTGGATACCGTCCGTGCCCCGGTCGTGCGCATGCGCGTGGAGACCCTCGACGGTTGACGCGTTGACCGAGCTGCTGCAACCCGGCACGTGCATCGAGGCGCTGGCATCCCTGCCCGCGCCTTTTGACCGTCTGGCCTTCGTCGACATCGAGACCACCGGCACGCGGCCGACACGGGACCGGATCACCGAGGTCGCGATCATTCCGGTCGACCACGGCGTGGTCGGCGAGCCCTTCCAGAGCCTGGTCGATCCGGGTGTGGCGATCCTGCCGACCATCACCCGCCTGACCGGCATCAGCGACGACATGGTGGCGGGCGCCCCGGTGTTCGCCCGCCTGATCGACGAGCTGCGCGAGCTGCTCGACGGCCGCTGGCTGGTCGCCCACAACGCCCGCTTCGACGCCGGCTTCCTGCGCAATGCCTTTCGTGCCGCCGGCCAGGTGGTCCCGCTGCGCGAGCTGTGCACGGTCAAGCTCTCGCGTCGCCTCGACCGGGGCGAGCGCCGTCACAACCTCGATGCCCTGATCACCCGTCATGCCTTGCCCGTGGGCGACCGTCACCGGGCCATGGGCGACTGCCTGGCCCTGCCGGCCCTGCTGGCCCGCTTTGTCGAGCGCGACGGCGTGGAGGCGGTACTCGAGGCGCTCGGCCGGCAGCACAAGCGCGCCAGCACGCCGCCCAACCTCGACCCCGCCCGCTTGGACGCGGTGCCTGCCGTGCCGGGGGTCTATCGATTCTTCGGCGAGGAGGGGGCGCTCCTTTACGTGGGCAAGAGCGTCAACTTGCGTTCACGGGTGCGCTCGCATTTTGCTGACGACCACCGCAGCGACCGCGAGATGCGCATCGCGCAGCAGACCCATCACATCGACTGGATCGAGACCGCCGGGGAGATCGGGGCATTGCTCACCGAGGCGTGGCTGGTCAAGCGCGAGCAGCCGATCTTCAACCGCCGCCTGCGCGCGCGTCGTGGCCTGTTGGCCTGGTACTGGGACGACGAGTCCGGCGAGCCGCCGCGCCTGGTGCAGGTCGACGAGGTCGACCCCGCGGACCTGGGGCGGGTGCATGGCGTGTTCCGCTCGCGGATGAAGGCGCGCGAACGTCTGGGCGAGCTGGCCAAGGAATACCGGCTCTGTCCGCAGTTTCTCGAGCTGGAGAACGGGGCGGGGCGCGCCTGCTTTGCCCACCAGATCGGGCAGTGTGGCGGCCTGTGCGCCGGGCGCGAGCCCGAGCTCGCGCACCGGCTGCGTCTGAAGCAGGCCCTGGGCCCGCTTGCCTTCGAGGCCTGGCCCTATCCCGGGGCGATGGCGATCCGCGAGACGCGCGAGGAGAGGGAGGAGCGCCACCTGTTCCGCCACTGGCGCTATCTCGGCACGGCCCGCACGGACGCCGACGTGGCCGAGTTGCTGGCCGCCGGCGACGATCACCCGCTGGACATCGACATGTACCGCCTGGCGGTGGATGCCATCCGCGGTGGGGCGAAGGTCGAGCCGGTGGAGTGAGTCGGGCGAGCCAATCGGTTCGGTCGATGGGAAGACCGACGCGATTCGCGGCTAAAGCCGCTCCCACGGTTTCCCGTCACTGGTGTAGGAGCGGCTTTAGCCGCGAAATCTCCAACGGCACCCCGATGTCACCTCATCTCAACGGCGTAGGGGCCAGACGCCGATCAGCCCATCACCCCAACCGCTCGGCGATCTGCGGCCCGAACGGCGCATCGCATTTGAGGCGTACGCAGTGGCGCGCCTCGTCGGGGCCGAGTGACTCGAGCTTCTGCAGCTGATGCTGCAGTACCTGCTCGTCGGCCTCCGAGATGTCGCCGCCGTGTGCCTGGCGCTCGCGCAGGTACTCGAGCAATTGCTCGTTGTCGCACTCGATGAACAGGATGGTGTAGGGCACGCCGAGCTCGTCGGCCAATGACTCGAACTGCGCGCGCCGGGCGCGTTCCAGGAAGGTCGCGTCGATGGCCATCGGCCAGCCGCTCGATGCGCCCAACCGGGCGATCTCCGCCAGCCGATGGTAGGTGCTGTCGCTCGCCATCTGGGTGTAGCGCTCGGCCGGATCGGTGAACATCCGCTGGCGCTCGGCATCCGAGCGTACCCGGATCGCGCCGCGGGCGAGCACCAGTTCGCGGCTGGCCAGCGATTTGCCGCTGCCGCTCACGCCCATGGTGATGAACAGCTCGCCTTGGGCCGGGGTGAAGAAGGCGTTGGCGAGATCGGCGTAGTCGCGAAAGTCCTGCCAGGCCGCCTCGCGTTCCTCGTCGGGCATGCCGTCGCGCAGGCCGAGCAGGGCGATCTTGGCGCGCACCGCGGCGCGGTAGCCCTGGTAGAAGCGCAGGGTCGGCAGCGCCTCGTAGTCCCCACTGAGTTCCAGGTAGCGGTTGAGCAGCTGGCGGGCGGGGCCGATCAGCTTGCGCTTGTGCAGGTCCATCAGCGCAAAGGCGAGATCGTTGGCCGTGTCGGTCCAGCGGAAATCGTCATTGAACTCGATGCCGTCGAAGATGGTCACAACCCCGTCCTGCAGGGCCATGTTGGCCAGGTGCATGTCGCCGTGGCACTCGCGGATGTGCCCCTGGCGCTTGCGTTGCTCGAGGGTGGGGCGGATGGCCTCGAAGGCCGCGCGCGACAGGCGCTCCATCTCGGCCAGTCGCTCGCGATCGGCATCGGTCTCCAACAGGGGGGCGGTCTGCTCGAGGTTCTGCTGCATGGGCGCCCAGACGGTGTCCGGCTCGCCGAAGTGCGTTTCGGCGGCGGCCACCTCGGCCTTGGCGTGGAAGGCGGCGATCTGGCTGGCGATCTGCTCGACCAGCGCCTCGTCCAACCCGATGCGCCGGGCGACGTGGTCGAGCCGGTCGGCCTGGTCGAAACGCCGCATGCGGATGACGAATTCCTCGGCACCGTCGTCGGCCTCGATCAGCTTGCCGTCGGCGTCCAGACCCAGCACCTTGTCGTAGAGCTCCGGGGCCAGACGGGCGTTGAGGCGCAGCTCCTCCTCGCAGAAGTGGCGACGGCGGTCGAGGCTGGAGAAATCCAGAAAACCGAAGTTCATCGGCTTCTTGACCTTGTAGGCCCAGGGGCCGGTCAGGAACACGTGCGAGATATGGGTCTGCAGGTGCTCGAGGGAGGAATCGCTCTCGGCGAGGTTCTCCTTGAACCGTTCGATCAGTCGCTCTTGCGGGTGCTCGGCCATGGGCGCTCCTGGTTGGGTCGAATCGGGAAAGCAGGCGGGGCGACCGGCGAGCGGCAAACCGCCGGGGCGGCGGTCACTCGCCCGTCGTCCGGGCTGATAGACTGGCGTTTCGGGAACCGCTACACGAATGCCATGCCACTCTGGCCTGTAGAGCCGTTCGTGACAAGGCGACGCAACGCCGATCACGGGCGGCTCGACAGGCCCCGCCGGGCGCGCCTTGAGTCGGGCATCTGCTGCGTTGCCGTCCTTGGAAAGGGAGCGACCCTTCCGCGGCGGAAGAACGCTTTGCATCTGCCCGGCTCAAGACGCGCTTCAGCGGCATGGCATTCGTGCAGAGGTTCCCTCGACCGCGCCACATCGCGGTCGGACTCATTTTCAAAAGTGTAACAGCGTGGGTTGAACGTGGCATCCAGAAAGGGCAGTGGCAGCACCAAGGCGAATAGCACCGCAAAGGGGGGCGCCCGGGGCAGCAAGGCGCGCGGTAGCCGGTCGCGCCGGACGACGGCGGGCAAGACCACGAACCGGCGTCAGGCGGCCCGGGGCACGCGCCAGGGGCGCCCGAATCGGGGCTGGCGTGCGCGCCTGTTCGGTTGGGCGCTGCGTGGCGTGCTACTGGCGGCGGCCATCGGTCTGCCGCTGCTGGCCGCCTGGGGTTGGTACCTCAACGAGCGGGTCACCGAGCGGTTCGAGGGTGCGCTGTTCACCATGCCCGCGACCGTCTACGCCGCCCCCGACGAGATCTACGTCGGTCAGTCGATCGACCTCGACAGCCTGACCGCCGCGCTCGAGCGGCTCAACTACGTCGCCGCCGACTCGCTCGAGGAGACCGGCACCTTCCGCCGCCGCGGCAACCAGGTCTCGTTCCACCGGCGGTCGTTCGCCTTCCCGGACGGCGAGCAACCCTCGCGCCGGGTGGACGTGCGAATCGTCGGCGGACAGGTGACCGAACTCGACGGCCCGGACGGCGAGTCGCTCGGCATCGTCCGACTCGAGCCGCGCTCCATCGGGACACTCTATCCGAACCGGGCCGAGGACCGGGTGCTGCTCGCGATCGAGGAGGTCAAGGAGGAGGCGCCCCTGCTGCTCGACACGCTGCTGGCCGTCGAGGACCGCGCCTTCCACGACCACCACGGTGTCGTGCCCACCGCCATCCTGCGCGCCTTCCTGACCAACCTGGTCTCCGGCGAGCGGGTGCAGGGCGGCAGCACGATCACCCAGCAGCTCGCCAAGAACCTCTTCCTCACCCACGAGCGCACCTACCGGCGCAAGTTCGCCGAGATGATCATGGCGCTGGAGATGGAGTGGCACTACCCCAAGGACAAGATCCTCGAGGCCTACCTCAACGAGGTCTACCTCGGCCAGGACGGCGGGCGAGCCATCCACGGCTTCGGTCTGGCGGCGAGCTTTTACTTCGGCCGGCCCATCAACGAACTCAAGCCCGAGCAGGTCGCCCTGCTGGTGGGCATGGTCAAGGGCGCCAACTACTACAACCCGCGCCGCAATCCCGAGCGGGCGCTGGCCCGGCGCAACGTCGTCATCGACGTGATGATCGAGCTGGGCCTGGTCGACCAGACCACCGGTGCCGAATGGCAGGGGCGGCCGCTGGGCGTGCTGGAGGGGGCCGGGTCGCGGGCGCGGCACCCGGCCTTCGTCGACCTGGTGCGGCGCCAGCTCGTCGAGCAGTACGACGCCGAGGACCTGCAGACGCGCGGGCTGAACATCTTCACCACCCTGCGTCCAAGGGTGCAGGAGGCGCTCGAGCAGAGCACGGCCCGGCTCGACGAGGTCGAGGCCAGCCGCGGGCTCGAGGCCGGCACCCTGGAGACCGCCGGGGTGATCGCCTCGGTGAGCACCGGCGAGATCGAGGCGATGATCGGCGGGCGTGACGTGCATTACGAGGGCTACGACCGCGCGCTGGATGCCCGCCGGCAGATCGGCTCGCTGATCAAGCCGGCGATCTACCTGACCGCGCTCTCGCGACCGGCCGAGTACAACCTGATCACCGAGATCGTCGACGAGCCGATTACCATCGAGCAGCGTGGCTCGGACGACTGGGAGCCGCAGAATTACGGCCGCGAATTCCATGGCCCGACCCCGCTGATCGAGGCGCTGGCACACTCGCGCAACGTGCCCAGCGTGCGGCTGGGGATGGACGTCGGGCTCGAGTCGGTCGCCGAGACCATCGAACGACTCGGCGGGCCGCGACCGTCGCCGTTCTACCCCTCGATGCTGCTCGGTTCGATGGGCATGACGCCCTTCGAGGTCGCCCAGATGTACCAGACGCTCTCGGCCGACGGCTTCATGACGCCCCTGCGCGCGATCCGCAGCGTGGTCGATCGCGACGGCAAGCCGCTGTCGCGCTACTCGCTCGACGTGCGTCGCGCCGCCGACCGCGAGCCGCTCTACCTCCTGCAGTACGGCCTGCAGACGGTGGTGGCCGAGGGGACGTCCACCCGACTCAACCAGATGATCCCGCCCTCGGTGGGCGTGGCGGGCAAGACCGGCACCACCAACGACGGGCGTGATGCCTGGTTCGCCGGGTTCACCGGCAACCGGGTCGGCGTGATCTGGGTCGGTCGGGACGACGACCGACCGGCCAACCTGACCGGGTCGACCGCGGCCCTGCCGCTGTGGGGCGCAACCTTCGCGACGCTCGACAACCAGCCCCGCGACATGACCCCGCCGCGCGGCATACGTTTTGCCCGGGTGGACCCGGAGCGCGAATTCGTGGTGCCCGATCGTTGTCCCGGCGAGGCCCTGCCGTTCATTGCCTCGCACCTGCCCGACGCGGCGACCGATTGCGATGGCGGGCGGGGCGGCCGCGACGAGGATGCCGGCACGATCTGGGACTGGTTTCGGTGAATGGCCGCCCCGGGATGCCTGGCCGGTTCGTGTGAGGGCGGCTCCCCGCGCCCGGGCTTGCCGGGTTACGATGACCCCTTTGAAGACTGACCAGGTATCGACTCATGCAAAGCCTCCCCGTGACGAAACCACCTCGTCTGTCGGCCCTTTCCGCTGCCCGCGCCCTGGTGGCGGGCTGCGCCGGCCTGTTGCTGGCCGCCTGCGCGCCGATGACCCCGCCGCCGGGGTCCTCGGAGCCGCGCAGCGAACCGGCACCCCCGCCGCAGCCGGAGGTGCGCTCGACCCCCTTGTCGACCCCGGAGATCCAGGAGGAGGCCCTGCCGACGGATCGCCAGGCCCCGTCGAGCGAGCCGGCGACCTCGCCGGCGGTGCTCGCCCTGGTGCAGCAGGCCGATCAGCGGCGCCAGTCGGGCGATCTGGCCGGTGCGCAGTCGACCCTGGAGCGTGCCGTGCAGATCGAGCCCGGCAACGCGCGCCTGTGGCTCGATCTGGCCCAGCTGCGCCTGGCGCAGAATCAGCCCGAGCAGGCCGAGCAACTGGCCCTGCGCGCCGTCGAGCACGCCCGGGATAACCGCACCCTGTCGGCCGCCTGGCAACTGGTGGCCAAGGCCCGGCGGGCCCAGGGCGACGAGGCCGGGGCGCGCGAGGCCGAGGAACGCGCCGGTAGCGAAGCCGCTCGCCGCGATGGGGCACGCCTGGCGGCATGACCGCAACGAATCGCCGGAGTTCGCTGGGGCTCGAGGACGTCTTCGGCCAGGAGGGGCGCCTGGCCGGTGCCTTCGAGGGCTACCAGCCGCGCGCGGGGCAACGGCGCATGGCCGAGCTGATCCGCGACGCGATCAACGACCAGCACACCCTGGTGCTCGAGGCGGGCACCGGCGTGGGCAAGACCTTCGGCTACCTCGCGCCGGTACTGCTCTCGGGCAAGCGTGCCCTGATTTCCACCGGCACCAAGCACCTGCAGGACCAGCTGTTCGACCGTGACCTGCCGCGCCTGCGCGAGTTGCTGGGCGTCGAGGCCAAGGTGGCCCTGTTGAAGGGGCGGGCGAACTACCTCTGCAAGTATCGCCTCGAACTGGCCGGCGAGCAGGCGCGCCTGCCGCGCCGCGATGACGCGCGGGCCCTGGACCGCATTCGTGACTGGGCGGCCCGGACGATCGACGGCGACCGGGCCGACTGCCCCGGCGTCGGCGACGACCACGAGATCTGGCCGCTGGTCACCTCGACCAACGACAACTGCCTGGGTCGCGAGTGCCCGCTCTATGACGAGTGCTTCGTGGTCAAGGCGCGCGAGAAGGCGCATAAGGCCGACATCGTGGTGATCAACCACCACCTGTTCTGCGCCGACCTGGCCCTGCGCCAGACCGGCTTTGCCGAACTGCTGCCCGAGACCGACGTGGTGGTGCTCGACGAGGCCCACCAGGTGCCGGAAATCGCCTCGATGTTCTTCGGCGAGGCAATCGGTTCGCGCCAGCTGCGCGATCTCGCCGCGGATACCCGCGCCGAGCAGAAGCACGAGGCGCGCGACCAGCCGGGCCTTGCCGAGGCCGCCGATACGCTCAAGGCGTCGACCGACCCGGTGCTCGAGGCCCTGGCGCGCATCGACAACGAGCGTCTGCCGTGGGCGGAGCTGGCCGACCAGGCCAGCGTCACCGAGGCGCTAGATCGCCTGGGCCAGGCCCTCGACGGTCTGGTGCGGGAACTGGAGATCGCTGCCCCCCGGGGCAAGGGTCTGCAGGCGTTGCTGGGCCGGGCGCAGGGACTGCGCGACGAGCTCGCCGCCTTCCGCGAGGGCAAGGCCGAAACCCAGGGCCACGCGGTGCGCTGGGTGGAGCGCCGCACCCGCTCGTTCACCCTGCACACCACGCCGGTCAACGCCGCGGGGCAGCTCAAATCGCACGTCGAATCGGCGCCGCGCGCCTGGATCATGACCTCGGCGACGCTCGCGGCCGGCAAGGACTTCAGTCATTTCACGCGGCGCATGAACCTCGACGATGCCCGCTGCGAGCAGGTCGAGTCACCATTCGACTTCCCCGAGCAGGCCGTGCTCTACCTGCCGCCCAACCTGCCCGAACCCATCGGCCCGGGCGGGGCGCGCGAACACACGCTCGCGTCATTGCGCGCCGTCTACCCGCTGTTGAAGGCCAGCGGCGGGCGGGCGTTCCTGCTGTTCACTTCCCACCGGGCGTTGAAGCTGGCCGCCGAGACACTCGGCGAGCACCTGACCGAATTGCCGCTGTTCGTGCAGGGCACGCAGGCCAAGTCGGCACTGCTCGAGGCGTTTCGCGAGGCGGGCAACGGCGTGCTGCTCGGCACGCAGAGCTTCTGGGAAGGGGTGGACGTGCGCGGCGAGGCGCTGTCGCTGGTGATGATCGACCGCATTCCCTTCGCCGCGCCCGGCGACCCCGTGCGCGCGGCCCGCGAGCAACGCCTGAAGGACAAGGGGCTGGTGCCGTTCGTGCACATGGCGCTGCCCGAGGCGATCATCACCCTCAAGCAGGGCGTCGGTCGGCTGATTCGCGACACGGCCGATACCGGGGTGATGGTGCTCTGCGATCCGCGCCTGCAGTCCAAGGGCTATGGCCGGACCATCCTCGATGCCCTGCCGCCGATGCATCGTACTGGCGACGGCCGGGTGGCGCGTGACATGCTCACCCGCCCGATCGAATCCCACGAAAAGAGCGCCGAAAACGCGATTTGATGCCGTGTCGCGTCGGTATGCCGGTGCAAGGGGTATATCAGTATTCCATTAACTGAGTGTGACGCTGCGTTGAGTGCATCGGTCTGGCTACATACCATCCGTTGATTCGTCCGAGCCAGGGAGGCGCAGCGGATTGGTTCACGGTTATCGCGAAATAACTCGCATGCGCACCATCAAGTCGTTCATCCTCGCGATGTCCCTGCTCGTCTCGCTGTTGTTCTTCGGCGGGGCCTACCTGATCGTCTCCGGCATCTTCAACCAGTCCGTGCAGCAGAGCGCGCTCAAGGACTCGGATCTGCTCGCCCGCTCGACCTTCGCCTCCATGTACCAGCTGATGAGTACCGGCTGGACCCGCGAACAGCTCGAGGACTTCGTCGAGGCCAATCGCCAGGCGCTGGCCGGCAGCGGCTACGATCTGGAGATCTACCGCGGTCCGGTGGTCGCCGCACAGTACGGCCAGATCGACCAGGCCCCGATCGACGACTCGGTGGCGGCGGTCTTCGAATCCGGGCGCACCCTCGAGCACGTCGAGGAGCACGCGGTCCGCTACACCTTCCCGCTGCGCGCCGAGGCCAAGTGCCTTTCCTGCCACGCCACGGCCGAGGAGGGCGACGTGCTGGGCGTGATCGACGTCGAACAGGACTTCTCCGCGGCGATCGCCGAGGCACGCGAAAACTTCTTCTTCTGGCTGATCCTGCTCGCCCCGCTGCCGATCATTGGCGCCGGGCTGATCACGGTATTCGTCAACCGGCGCATCACCCGCTCGGTCGAGTTGCTCGAGGAGAACGCCGCCAAGGTCAACCGCGTCGCCGACCTGCGCAATCTCTCGCTGGGCGACACCGATCTGGGTTTCGACGAGCTCAACCGCGTGTTCCGCAGCTTCGAGGAGCTGGTGGGCAAGTTCCGCAGCGTGGCGGTCGATCGTGACCTGCTCGAATTCGAGATCAAGCTGCTGGAGAAGTTCATCATCACCTCGGAGGTGGTACGCGACTGGCACGACTACATCTGCCGGTTGATGACCGACATCAACGAGGTGATCGAGACCTACACCCTGTTCTCGATCTTCAAGGTCGACGACGAACTGTTCGACCTGGACGTCTTCTGGCGCTCGCCGCCATCGGAGGACAGCCGCAAGCTGCTCGAGCGGGCGGTGCGCGAGCACATGGCCGATCATCCCAACCTGAGCGACGCGACGCTGGTGCATATCAACCACCACGTCGCCGACCATGACGGCGCGCTGATCGAACTCGACGAGTCCGACGTGCGGGTGCAGGTGAAGTCCTTGCTGGTGGACTCGCCCAAGATCGGCGGCATCGTCGGCATCGGCGTGCAGGCCGAGACGGTCAACGACGAGACGCGCCTGCTGGTGATCGAGAGCGTGCTCTCGACGCTCCTGAACGTGGTCGGCTCGGTCAAGGCGATCTTCAAGTACACCCGCGATCTCGAGTACTACGCGACCCGCGACCCGCTCACCAACCTCTACAACCAGCGTGTGTTCTGGGAGCTGATCGGCTACGAGATCGACCGGGCCCAGCGCCACGACCAGCGTTTCGCGTTGCTGCTGATCGACCTGGACAACTTCAAGCTCGTCAATGACAGCTACGGCCACGCCTTTGGCGACTCCTTCCTCAAGGCCTTCGCCGATGCCATCGGCAAGGGTCTCAAGCGCGGCGACATCTTCGCCCGCTACGGTGGCGACGAGTTCGTGGTGGTGCTGCCGGAGACCGATCTGGAGAAGGCCTGCGTGACGGCCAACGCGGTGCTCGCCGAGACCGACGGCATCGTGCTGACCGCGCCGGACGGCGACCCGGTCTCCGCCTCGGTGTCGATCGGCATCGCGGTCTATCCAGACCATGCCCAAGAGCCCAAGGACCTGTTCCTGTTCGCCGACAACATGATGTACAAGGCCAAGGCCGAGGGTAAGGCGCGCGTGGCGGTGCCGAGCGAGGAGGACGTCATGGACGTGTTCCGCTCGATCAGTGAGAAGGGCCTGACCATCCTCCGGGCCGTCGAGGAAAAGCGGATCGTGCCGTACTTCCAGCCGATACTCGCCACCGGGCCCGACCGCATCGAGGCCGTCGAGGTGCTCTCGCGCATCGACCTGGGCGAGACGATCATGGGCGCTTCCGAGTTCATCGAGATCGCCGAGAAGATGGGCGTGATCGACCGGATCGACTACATCATGATCGAGAAGGCCCTCGCGGAGGTGGCCGCCACCGGTTTTGCCGGGCTGGTGTTCATCAATCTCTCGCCGCGGGCGCTGGTGCTCTCCGAGTTCATCCCCACGGTGCGCCGGATCGTGGAAATGGCCGGCGTGGAAAAATCGCGCATCGTCTTCGAGCTGACCGAGCGCGACACGGTCAAGAACATCCAGGTGCTGGAGAAGTTCGTCCAGGAGCTGCGCCTGGAGGGTTTCAAGTTCGCGATCGACGACTTCGGCTCGGGCTTCTCCTCGTTCCACTACCTCAAGCACTTCCCGATCGACTACCTCAAGATCGAGGGCGACTTCATCCTCAATCTGCTCGAGGATTCGCGCGACCGCGCCTTCGTGCGCCTGATCGCCGAGCTATCCCGCGAGCTCGAGATCCACACGGTCGCCGAGTTCGTCGAGAGTGAGGAGGTGCTCGAGCAGGTGCGCGCACTCGGCATCGATTACGCTCAGGGTTTCCTGATCGGCCGGCCGGCGCCATCGCCGATGCGCTACCTGCCCGCCGCGACCGACTGACCGGTCGCGCACCGCGCCGGGCGGCGTTGAGTCGGCCCAACGCGCGTGCGACAATCGCGCCTTTCCCCGCATGTGACACGCCCCATGACTGCAAGACTTCTCGACGGGCGAGCCGTCGGCGCCACCGTGCGCGCCGGGCTTGCCGAGACGATCGCCGCCTATACCGAGAACGGCCACCGTCCGCCCGGGCTGGCGGTGGTGCAGGTGGGGGGGGATCCGGCCTCGTCGGTCTACGTGGCCAACAAGCGCAAGGCCTGCGCCAAGCTCGGCATCGAATCGTTCTCGCACGATCTCAAGGACACGGTCACCCAGGCCGAGCTCGATGCCCTGGTCGACGAGCTCAACGAGGACCCGCGCATCGACGGCATCCTGGTGCAGCTGCCGTTGCCGGAGCACCTGAGCGCCGATTCGATCATCAACCGCATCGACCCGGACAAGGACGTCGACGGCTTTCACCCCACCAACATCGGCCGGCTCGCCATCCGTCAGCCGGGCCTGCGCCCCTGCACGCCCTACGGGGTGATGCGCCTGCTCGAGGAGACCGGGCGCGACCTGCACGGCATGGAGGCCGTCGTGGTGGGGGCGTCGAACATCGTCGGCCGTCCGATGGCCCTCGAGCTGCTGCTGGCCGGGGCCACCGTCACGGTCTGCCACCGCTTCACCGAGGACCTGGCCGCCCACGTCCGTCGTGCCGACCTGGTCGTGGTCGCCGCCGGCAAGCCGGGGCTGGTCAGGGGTGAGTGGATCAAGGAGGGGGCGATCGTGATCGACGTGGGTATCCACCGTCGCGAGGACGGCACGCTGCATGGCGATGTCGACTTCGACACGGCGGCCGAACGGGCCGGGTTCATCACGCCGGTGCCCGGCGGGGTGGGGCCGATGACCATCGCCATGCTGATGCACAACACGGTCACGTCCTGGCGGCGTCGGCTGGGTTTGGGTTGAGCGCCCGATGAGCGAGGCCGCCGCCGACCCGTCCGACTGGACCATCGCGCGTCGCTTTCGCGGCTTCGTGCCGGTGGTCGTCGACGTGGAGACCGGCGGGCTCGACCCGCAGGGGCATGCCCTGCTCGAGCTGGCCGCCGTGCTGCTCGACGTCGACGAGCACGGGCGGCTGTATCCCACCGAGGAGATCGCCGTCTCGGTCCACCCCAGTCACCTGACGGAAGTCGACCCCGTCTCGATCAAGATCCACGGCATCGACCCCTCCGACCCCGAGCGCGAGGCAGTGGAAGAGCGGGCGGCCCTGGACGCCTTCTTCCGCCCGATCCGCCGCCAGGTCAAGGCGCTCAACGCGCGCCGCGCGATCCTGGTGGGCCACAACGCGCCGTTCGACCTCGCGGTAGTCAAGGCCGCCTGCGAACGCACCGGCTACAAGCGCAACCCCTTCCACCCGTTCTCCACGCTCGACACGGTCACGGCCGCCGCCGTGGCGATCGGCGAGACGGTGCTGGCCAAGGCCTGCACCGCCGCGGGTTTCGACTGGGACAACAGTCGCGCCCACGGCGCGCTCTACGACGCGCAGAAGACCGCCGAGCTCTTCTGCCACATCACCAACCGGCTTTCCACCGAGAAAGGGCGCGCCGCGCTGCGGGTGCGCGAGCCGCTCAAGTAGGCATCAAGCGGGGCGATCCGGCCGTCCCGTTGCGCCGACGTCGTCACCCTTGTCCTCGGCCTCGCTCTCGCCCTGGCGGTGGACCACGTTGAGCGTGATCCGTCCCCGCCCGTGCCCGTCGTCCGTGCCCTCGAAGCGCTTGTGGATGGTCACGGAGTCCTTGTCCGTCTTTCCGCCCTCCGCGTGCACGTAGCGCTCGCCTACCGGCACCTGCAGTGGCGAGTTGTCCTGCGTGGCGTGCGCGATGGCGAGTCGCGCGATCGCGTCGAGCTCCGCCGGGGTGATGTCGACCACGACGTTGAGGTCGCGCACCGCGGCCTGCAGGTGCCGCGAGGTCAACGGCGGGGCGGGCGGTTCCTCCCAGCGGGCGAGACCGATGGGATAGCGCCGCCACGGGAACGGGTAATTGGCGATCACCGCCACCGCGAACAGGATCGCGGTGTTCGCCAGTACCGGGACGACGAGATAGAGATACCCCAGCTCGTGGACCGGCGCCCCGCCGATCACGGCGATCAGGGCGGTCGCCCCGCCGGGCGGATGCACGCAGCGCAGCAACTGCATGGCCGCGATCGCCCCACCGACGGCCACCCCGGCCGCCAGGGCCGGATCGGGAATCCAGGCCGCGGCGCTCACGCCGATCGCCGCCGACACGATCTGGCCGCCAAACACCGGCCACGGCTGGGACAATGCCCCGTGCGGCACGGCGAACAGCAGCACGGCCGCCGCACCCATCGAGCCGACCATTAGAAGCGCCGCCCACGGTCCGGCCACCCAGCTGGTCAAGGCATGGACGGCCCATATCCCGACCAGGGCGGCCAGTCCCGCGATCACCATCTCGCGCCAGCCCACCCGGGTGGTGCCGGGGCCGATCAGGTCGCGGATACGAGTCAACAGGGTCTTGTCTAGGGTCGGGTCAGTCATGCCGGTTTCCTGCATTGCATCAAGCGGCGTGGGCCGATCGGCGTCGGTGGAGGAGCGCGGATTCTACCTGCCTAGGGAAACTCTGCCCGAATGCCATGCCACTCTGGCAGAGTTTCCCTAGCCCCGTGATGGTGCAACCGGCCGTCCCGGTGCCCGCGTGCCTCCCGTCATCTGCCGACCGTGCAAGGGGGTATCGCCCGGATTGACGGGGTCCGGGTCGAGCGGATAGAGTAAAAGTTAGTCTTGACTAACTTTGGCGAGGGCAGTCGATGCCGGCAAACGAGAGAGCAGGGTGGGCACGGGCCGGGCGGGTCATTCTGACGGGTGCCGCGAGGCGATACCTACGGCGGTGCGCGCTGGCGATCCCGGCCCTGGTCGTCCTGCTGGCCGCGCCGCTGGTCGGTCAGGCGGGCGAGCGCCTTTCCATTGTCGCGACCACCGGCATGATCGCCGACGCGGCACGCGAGATCGGGGGGGACTCGGTCGAGGTCGAGGGGCTGATGGGCCCGGGGATCGACCCGCACAGCTACCGGCAGACCCGCAGCGACATCGTCGCCATGACGCGAGCCGACCTGGTGCTCTGGCACGGCCTGTACCTCGAGGCACAGATGGAGGAGTTCCTCCAGCGACTGGCCAAGCGCCAGACCGTGGTGGCCGTCGCCGAGCAACTGCCGCGCGAGCGTCTGCTCGGCCACGAGGACTACGACGACAAGCGCGACCCGCACGTCTGGATGGACCCGTCGCTCTGGGCCAAGGTGGTCGTTGCGATCCGCGATGCCATGATCGAGGCGCGCCCCGACCGGGAAGCGATGTTCCGCGAACGCGCGGATGCCTACCTCGAACGCATCGAGCGACTGGGCGACTGGGCCGCCGAGGTGACCTCGAGCGTGCCCGACGAGGCGCGCGTGCTGCTCACCGCCCACGATGCCTTTGCCTACTTCGGTCGGGCCTATGGCTTCGAGGTGATCGGTATCCAGGGCATCTCGACCGAGTCCGAGGCGGGGCTGCGCCGGATTCGTGATCTCGTCGACCTGCTGGTCGAACGCCGCATCGGCGCGGTATTCGTGGAAAGCTCGGTATCCGATCGCAACATCCGCGCGCTGGTGGAAGGCGCGGAGTCGCGCGGTCACGCGGTGCGCATCGCGGGTACGCTCTATTCCGATGCGATGGGCCCGGCGGGGACCTACGAGGGGACGTATATCGGCATGATCGACCACAACATCACCACCATCGTCCGCGCCCTGGGCGGCGAGGCGCCGGCCGACGGCATGCAGGGGCGTCTGGCCGAGGCGTCGCGATGATTGACGCGTTGCGCACGGCCATGGGACGGGGGACGCCGAGCGACCCGCTCGACAGCCTGTCGGACAAGCCGCTCGCGGTGCGTGGCCTGACGGTTTCCTACGGCGACAAGCCGGCCGTGTTCTCGCTCGACATGACGGTCGAGCCGGGGTCGATGACCGCCATTATCGGGCCCAACGGCGCCGGCAAGTCGACCACCCTCAAGGCCGTGTTGGGCATCGTGCCGCGGCTGTCCGGGGTGGTCTCGGTGTTCGGCCAGCCGTTGGCCGCGAGCCGGCGGCGCATTGCCTACGTGCCCCAGCGCGCCTCGGTCGACTGGGATTTTCCCACCCGCGTGATCGACGTGGTGCTGATGGGGCTGGTCCGTGAGCTCGGCCTGCTGCGGCCGGTGCGCGGGCATCATCGCCAGCGTGCCTTCGATTGCCTCGACCGCGTCGGCATGCGCGATTTCGCCGATCGGCAGATCGGCCAGCTGTCCGGCGGCCAGCAGCAGCGGGTCTTTCTCGCGCGTGCCCTGGCCCAGGGGGCGGACCTCTACCTGCTCGACGAGCCGTTCGCCGGGGTCGACGCGGCCACCGAGCGCGCGATCATCGACGTGCTCAAGGGCCTGAAGGCGGAGGGACGCACGGTCGTTGCCGTCCACCACGATCTCTCCACCGTGCGCGACTACTTCGATCACGTCTTGATGATCAACGTGCACAAGGTGGCGGAAGGGCCCGTCGCCGAGGCCTTCACCGAGGACAACCTGCAGCGTGCCTATGGCGGCCGCCTGGCGGCGAACCTGATGGATCAGCTCCAGCTCGGCGGTCACTGATGGGGGCGACCATGCTGCTCGACGCCCTGACCTTGCAACTCGGCTACAACGCCACGCTGGTGGCCATCGGCGCGGCGCTGCTCGGCATTGCCGCCGGGGCGTCGGGCACCTTTCTGTTCCTGCGAAAGCGCGCGCTGGTCTCGGACGCGATCAGTCATTCGACGCTCCCCGGTGTGGGGCTTGCCTTCCTGGTGATGACGGCCTTCGGCGGCGACGGTCGTCACCTGGTCGGCCTGTTGCTGGGCGCCTCGCTGACGGCGGCGCTGGGCCTGTGGGCCATGCACGCGCTGACCCGCCACACGCGCCTGGCCGAGGACGCCGCGATCGGCGCGGTGCTCTCGGTGTTCTTCGGTTTCGGCGTGGTGCTGCTGACCGTCATCCAGACCGTCTCGGTCGGCCGCCCCGCCGGACTCGAGGATTTTCTGCTGGGTGCCACGGCGGGCATGCTCTACCAGGATGCCGTGCTGATCGCGGTGGCCGGGGCACTGGCGGTGCTGGTGGTCTGGGCACTGCGCCGGCCGATGACCCTGGTGGCCTTCGATGCCGGGTTCGCGTCGGCCGCCGGGGTCAATGTCCGGCGCGTGGACCTGGCCATGATGGGCCTGGTGCTGGCGGTGACCATCATCGGGCTGAAGGTGGTCGGTCTCGTGCTGATCGTCGCGCTGCTGATCATTCCGCCGGTAACCGCCCGTTTCTGGAGCAACCGCAGCGATCGCGTGGTGGGCATCGCGGGCGTGTTCGGCGGGGTCTCGGGCTTTGTCGGCGCGGCGATTTCCGCGACGGCCCCGGCGCTGCCGACCGGACCGATCATCGTGCTGACCGCCTTCGCCCTGTTCGCCGTCTCGATGCTGTTCGCCCCCGGTCGTGGGGTACTCGCCGCCTGGCTGCGCCACCGGCGCCAGCAGCGGCGCATCCACCTGCGCCAGGGATTGCTGGCGATCGCCCAGGATTTGCCCATCTACGAGCGCTACACCCTGCAATTGCTGGTGCGCGCCGGGTTGGCCCGCGCGGACGGCGTGCCCACCGAGCTGGGGCGCCGGCGTGCCGAGAAGGCCTGTCGTGACGAATCGCGCTGGGCGGTCGCACGGCGCATGCACTCGCACGAATCGGCGGTCTCCCGCTACGACGGGCTGCTGCCGATCGAGGACGTGTTCACCCGTGACGAGATCCGCGAGATCGATCGTCAGATCGCCGAGTCGGGCGGGGGCTGCGCCTGATGGCTGGTGAATTCGTGATGCTCTCGCTGGTGCCGATCCTGATCGGCGTGCTCGCTGCCGTTGCCTGCGCCCTACCGGGCAACTTTCTGGTCCT
Organism: Guyparkeria hydrothermalis; assembly: GCF_023555375.1. Classification (GTDB taxonomy): domain Bacteria; phylum Pseudomonadota; class Gammaproteobacteria; order Halothiobacillales; family Halothiobacillaceae; genus Guyparkeria; species Guyparkeria hydrothermalis. Next base: position 439,071 of record NZ_JAJSEE010000001.1, on the reverse strand, counting down.
GCGCCGTCAGGCCCTGATCGGTGATGCCATCAGTCACGTCGTCCTGCCGGGGATCGTGGTCGGCTTTCTCTTGAGCGGCACGGTCAGTTCCTGGGCGATGATGGCCGGTGCCGCCGGCGCGGCGGTGGTGGCCGTGCTCCTGATCGAACTGATCCGGCGATTGGGGCGGATCGAGCCGGGGGCGGCCATGGGCGTGGCCTTCACCGCGCTGTTCGCCTTCGGCGTACTCCTGCTCGAGCAGTCGGACACCTCGTCGGTGCACCTGGACGTGCAGCACGCGCTCTACGGCAACCTCGAGAGCCTGATCTGGGTGGAGGCCAAGGGCTGGAATTCGCTGTTCGACCCGGTCGCCCTGGCCGGGTTGCCGCCCGAACTGGGCCGCATCGCGATCGTGGCCCTGGTGATGTTGCTGTTCACCCTGGTGTTCTGGCGACCGCTGAAGATCTCTACCTTCGACGAGGACTTTGCCCGCGTGCTGGGCATGCGCACCAATCTGATCGGTTTCGGGCTGGTGATCATGGCGGCCATCGCCGCGGTCGCGGCCTTCGACGCGGTGGGCTCGATCATCGTCATCGCCATGTTCATCTGCCCGCCGGCCGCCGCCCGCCTGATGACCAACCGACTCGAGACCCAGGTGCTCTGGTCGGTGGCCTTTGCCGTCTTTTCGGCGGTGATGGGTTACGTCCTGGCCGGTTACGGCCCGCTGTGGCTGGGGGGTGACGATGCCGTGAGCGCCGCGGGGATGATCGCCACGGTCTCCGGTCTCGTCCTGGGTCTGGCGGCCCTCTACGGTCCACACCGCAAGTGCCGTGGCGCGCCCACTGATCGCTGACCCGGCTCCCGTCCGACCCAGCCTTCTGCTTCTGACCCGCCGGCCTGCGCCCGGTCTTCCTTCGCCGGGATCGAGGTCGTCTATGCCTTCGGCATAACGATCGGACCCCGTGGGAAGGTGAGTAACACGAGTTGCAATAATAACGATTCGTATTTAGTATCGATCATCGTTCACCCGGTGGCCTCCGCGCCGGGTGGGTATCTCGGGGCCAGCCAGCCGTCGCCAGCCAGCCCTCCTTGCAAACGGTCCTTTCCGGACCCGGAACATCGAGGAGTGGACATGACGCAAATCATGCGCGGCGGACGGTTCGCGGCGTTTCCCCTTGCCTTGGCATCTCAGGCGGCGATTGCACAGGGTCACGAGCCCACCCTCGATTACCCGTCGATCTCGTTCGGCGGCGTGGTCGAGGTGGAGGCCTTTCAAAGCAATCCCTATGCCGGCGGTGACGAGAGCGACGTGGTCCTGGCCACGGGCGCGCTCGGGGTGACGGCGGCGATCAACGAGTGGATCCGGGCCGAGGTCTCCACCCTCTACGAGGAGAACGAAACGCCCCTGGAAATCGATACGGCCAGCGTGATGCTTGCCAAGCCGCATGGGGGCTGGTCGATGCGTGCCGGCCAGTTCTACGTCCCCTTCGGTGTGTACGAGACGGCCATGGTCTCCGATCCCCTGACCCTGGAGTTGGGCGAGGCCCGTGAGACCGCAATCGCCGTCGGGATCGATCAGGGCGGCCTGCATGCCGAGGTCTATGCGTTCAACGGCGACCTCGACAACGAGGATTCGATCGGCACCTTCGGCGCGACGGCCGGTTACAGCGGCCGGATTGGTGTCGCCGATTTCGCCCTGACCGCCGGTTACCTCAACAGCCTGGGCGAATCCGACGGTCTCGAGGAGACGGTGCACGTCGCCAACACCGGCACAGACGCCAGCGAGGTGGACGCGTGGACCGCCAGTCTCGTGATCGGAATCGGCGAGATGCGGCTGGTGGGCGAGTACCTGACGGCCAGCGGTGCCTTCGAGGAGGGCGAGATTGCCTATGCCGGGGCTGGCGCCCGGCCTGGCGCCTGGAACGTCGAGGCGAGCTACGCCTTCGACCTGATGGGTCGGCCGGCCCGCGCCGGCATCGGTTACCAGGGCAGCCAGGAGGCAGTGGCGCTCGATTTGCCAGCGCGCCGCGCCATTGCCTCGCTGTCGACCGAGATATTCCCGCGCACCGCGTTGAGCCTCGAATAGCGCCATGACGAGGACTACGGCATCGCCGACGGCGGCAGCGGCGAATCGGCCGGCACCTTCACGACCCAGCTCGCGGTCACGTTCTGAACCCGCTCGACCCGATAGCGAGGCACGACCATGACGAGACGCATCTTTCGACCAATCCCGCTGGCCCTGCTCGCCGGGGCGATCCTGGGCACGCCGAGCGTTCACGCCGCTCCGGCCGCCGAACGCGTGCTGGCCCACACCGCCGCACAGGTGATCACGCGCAACTACGTCCGGCTGGCCTCCGCCACGAGCCGATTGGCCGAGCGACTGGCCGACCTGCAGGAGACCCCCAACGCCGAGGACGTGATTGCCGCGCGGGCGGCCTGGCGCGAGGCCAGGGCGTACTGGGAGACCGGCGAGGCGCACCTGTTCGGCCCGGTGGATATCGACGGTCACGATCCGGCAATGGATTCCTGGCCACTCGATCGGCGCGAGCTCGGCCAGCTGATGGCCGGGTCGGCATCGCTGGACGCTCGAGGCGTCGCGGGTCTCGACGGTGACGTGAAAGGCTTTCACGCCATTGAATTCCTGCTCTGGCATCAGCCGGTGGCCGAGGGGCGCGAGTCGGCCGAACGGGCGGCCGAACGCCTCGCCGAGCAACCACGCCAGCGTGAACTGCTCGCCGCGCTGGGCGTGGATCTGGACGATCACGCCACCGCCATGGCCGCATCCTGGCGAGGGAGTGATGGCCACGCCCGGCAGCTCGCCGGGGCAGGGACGCCGGCCTCGCGGCTGTACCCAGCGGTCCGGGGAGCGCTGCAGGAACTGGCCGAGGGTATGGACGGCATTGCCGACGAGCTGGCGGCCGCCAAGCTGGGCGAACCGCTGGCCTCCGGTCGGCTGGACGGCGTCGAGTCGCCGTATGCCCGCAATACCCGGGCGGACATGCAACACAACGTCGAAGGCATCCGCAATCTCTGGCTCGGCTCACTGGACGGCGTGGATTCGGGTCTGGGCCTGCGCGCGTTGGCAGTGGGGAAAGGTGTCGATGTCGCGGCCGTCGATCGGGCGTTGCTGGTCGCGAACGGCCGACTGGCGGCGATCGGCGAGACCGATGGTGGCAACGCTCGACTGGCCTTCGCCGAGGCGGTCGTCAGCGGCGACGCGGCCCAGCAGGCCCGAATCCAGGCGGCGGTGGATGCGGTGAGGGGGCTGCAGGAGCGACTGGTCGCGGCCCTGGACGAGGAATGAAGATGACGCGTTCGAGCACGCGCGGGATCGATACGGCCCGGCCGGGCATTGCTCCTACCCGGCGCCATCGTCGCTTCGCAGGTCGGGTGTTGTCGTGGATTGCCGCCATGCTGAGCGTAACGGCCGTCACCTGGGCAGATCCGCCTCCGCCGGTGACGGTGGACTCGGCCACCAGCAACGCCTTTTCGCATCCCTTGCCCGGCATGAGCGACGAACAAGTCGCCCGCTTTACCCGTGGGGATGCGGATTTCGAGACTCCGTTCGTCTCCAGCGGCAACGCCATCCGGCCGGGGTTGGGGCCGGTGTTCAATGCCTCGAGCTGCGAGGCCTGTCACCCGCGCGATTCGCGCGGGCAGCCGCCGCCCCATCCGGCTGACGATCGCAGCAATCTGGCGGATGGAGAATCGATGTTACTGCGCGTGAGCGTGGGCAACGATCCCCGGACGGGCCCCATCCCCGTGCCGGGCATGGGCACCCAGCTCCAGCAGCACGCGGTGGCCGGCGCCGTACCGGAGGCGACGGTCATCGTGCACTGGCGCACGACGCGCGGCGAGTACGCCGACGGCACCGCCTACGAGCTGCGCCGGCCCGAGTTCGAGCTGACCGACCTGGCCGATCCGGAAGCGTTGACCGAGGCGGGCTACACGGTCGAGGACATCGAGACCTCGCCCCGGGTGGCGCCGCCAATCCACGGCCGGGGCTACATCGAGGCGATCGCGGACGAGACCCTGCTGGCCCTGGCCGATCCGGACGACGCCGATGGCGACGGCATCAGCGGTCGGGTCAACCGGGTTATCGATGCCGTCTCCGGCGAGCGGGTGATCGGGCGGATCGGCCTGAAGGCCAATAATCCGTCGCTGCGCCAACAGAACGCCGGCGCCTACCACCAGGACATGGGGGTGACCAACCCCGTGTTCCCCCGTGAGGCGCCGGGTGCCGCAGTCAATCGCGATGCGATGGCCGATGATCCCGAGCTGGGCTGGAGCAGTGCGACCGGCAGCCCGGATCCCGAAGCGGGCGAACGCCGACTCGGCGACGTCACCTTCTACACCCAGACACTGGCTGTGCCGTCACGTCGTTTCGTCGACAATCCCGAGGTCCGCCGCGGCGAGCGCCTGTTCGAGCGGTCCGGATGCGCCGCCTGTCACGTGCCGACGATAGAGACCGGCGAGCATCCCGATGGCATCGCGCTGTTGTCGAACCGCGAGATCGCGCCGTACTCGGATTTCCTGCTGCACGACATGGGCGAGGGTCTGGCCGACGGGCGAGGCGATTTCGTCGCCACGGGCCGCGAGTGGCGCACCCCGCCCCTGTGGGGTATCGGCCTGAACGAGCTGGTGACCGGACACCGCTTCTACCTGCACGATGGTCGCGCCCGAGGGTTGGCTGAGGCGATCCTTTGGCATGGTGGCGAGGCCGGGGCTGCCCGCGAGTCCTTCCGACAAATGACCGCGGCCGAGCGTCATGCCATGCTGACATTCTTGCGCAGTCTCTGAACGGCTCGTTCTCGACAGGGCAGGCCGGTAAACTAGGGACACGCCGCACGATTCGAGGGCACCTCTGGCTGGCGGGTTTTCCGTCAACCCCGCCCTTCGGCCCGGTTCGCGCCGATCCGGTTCAGCCCGTGTCGAGGGCGAGGGCCCTTCTGGGCAGACCGCGCCTTGCCTCTAGGCCCGCGAAGGTCCCGCTGAGACGTCATCGAATCGTGCCGAGTGTCCTAACCGCCGCCCGCTTGATGGGCAGGACGTCATCACGTATCGATCCGAGGAAAACTGAAGATGATTCAAGCGAAGACAGGGAAGGTTGCTGGCCTGACCGCCGCGGCCGGCGCGCTGGCATTGGCCGTGGCCGGCTGTTCGAGCCCCAAGGCCGATTTCCAGGCCACCTGCGAGAAGAACTCCGGCGATGTCGAGGGCTGTGCCTGCATGGGCGAGCGGCTGGACAAGAACCTCAGCGAGGAGCAGTTCGGCGAGCTGGTCAAGCTGATGCGCGAGGAGGATGCCTCCCTCGAGCAGATCGGCACCCGCCTGGACCAGAACACCTTCCAGGAGATCATGATCGCCGCCAAGCAGTGCGAAGCGAATCCCTGATCGCCCGCGCGGTCGCGCTGCTCTTGGCCCTGATCGCGTTGCCGCTGCAGGCAGGGGGGACCTCGCCGGACACCCCGACGGCCCCGCCATTGCAGACCGGCGATATCGTGCTGACCGGCAATGACGGGGCCTGGGCGTTCCTGGCCCGCCGTTTTGCCGAGCACGACCCACGCTGGAGCCACGTCGGCATGGTCGTGCGGGACGGGGATGACCTCGAGGTGGTGCACATGGACGGCTCGCCCCTGGGCGGCCACATCCGTCGCGAACCGCTGGCCCGTTTTACCGGACAGGCCCAACTCAGCCGTCTGGTGCGCCCGGCGCTCAACGATGGGCAGCGCCGGCAGTTGCGCGCCTGGCTCGACGGGCACCTGGCCCGAAACACCGCATTCGATACTCGCTTCCGCCTCGACGACCGTCCGGCCATGTACTGCTCGGAACTGGTCTGGCGTGGGCTCCGGCGCGTCGGTGGCTTGCCGGCGGGGTGGGAATTGCCCACGGTGGGGGGGCGCGCCTTCGTGCCGGTCGATCGCCTGGTCGAGCTGGATGCGTCGGGTCGGTCGGCGGCGCGTTCGGTCCCACGGGCGGATCACCTCTCGGCGCGATAGCCCGATGCGATTGCTTCGGGTGGTCGCCCCGGGTGGTCGACTGTGGATTGGTCATCGGTCGTTCGCCCCTGACGCCTGAATCGGGGCCGATGCCAGGACACCCGTGACACGGAGCGAGAGCAGCGATATGCCCAATCCCGGTTTTCTCCTCGCCATGCTCGGCCTGGTGGTGCTGTTCACCCTGATCCAGATCGGGGCGTTGCAGATCGCCTTCGAAAAGCTCGGTCTGGCCCCCGAGTCGGGCATGACCCTGTTGTTCGTCTCGTTGATGGGCAGCCTGGTCAACGTGCCGCTGTTTCGCATGCAGGCCGAGGAGCCCGACCAGCCCGTCCCCGAACCGATCCGGCGCATCCTCGCGCATCGCCAGCAACCCTTCGAGGGTGTCACCACGGTCGCGGTGAACCTGGGCGGCTGTCTGCTACCGGTGACCTTTGCCGCCTACCTCGTGCTCAACGCGGGCGCCCCGCTGGGCAACCACCTGCTGGCCGTGGCCCTGGTCTCTACCGTCGCCTACGTGGCCAGCCGCCCGATACCGGGGCTTGGCATCGGCATGCCCATCCTGGTCGCGCCGCTGGCCGCGGCGGGTTTCGGCCTGTTGATCGATCCGGAACACAGTGCGGCGCTGGCCTACGTGGGCGGGACGATCGGCGTGCTGATCGGCGCCGACCTGCTGCGTCTCAAGGACGTGCGCAAGCTCGGTTCGCCGGTGGCCTCGATCGGCGGGGCGGGCACCTTCGACGGCATCTTCGTCACCGGCATTATCGCGGTGTTGCTGGCCTGAGGCGGTCAAGCCCCTTACCAGAAACCACCGTCATTCGTAGGTCGGGCTTCAGCCCGACATTCCACCCGGATGACAGGTGATTCGGTTTCGGCAGGGGCGGGGTGGTCTGGGCGGCTGTCGGGCTGAAGCCCGACCGACAGTGGCGTCGCTCGCTGGGTAGCGCGAGTGTTCGCGTCCGTCCTCGATTACGTCAGCGTGCCGCCTTGAGCGCCTGGTCGAGATCCTCGATCAGGTCGTCGACGTGTTCGATGCCGATCGACAGGCGCACCATGTCCGGCGGCACGCCGGCGGCGCGAAGTTCCTCGTCGTTGAGCTGGCGGTGGGTGGTCGAGGCGGGGATGGCGGCGCAACTCTTGGCATCGCCGATATTGACCAGCCGCAGGATCAGATCGAGGGCGTCGTAGAACTTCACGCCAGCCTCGCGACCGCCCTTGAGGCCGAAGCTGAGGATGCCGGAGGCGCGCCCGTCCATGTACTTCTGCGCCAGGCGATGGTCCTTGTGCTCGGGCAGGCCCGCGTACTGCACCCAGCCGACCTGCGGGTGACCCTCGAGGAACTCGGCCACCTCCTGGGTGTTCTCGCAAATGCGATCCATGCGCAGCGAGAGCGTCTCCAGCCCCTGCAGCAGGTTCCAGGCGGATTGCGCCGACAGCGCCGCGCCGGTGTTGCGCAAGGGCACGACGCGGGCGCGGGTGATGAAGGCCGCCTCGCCGACGTCGTTGGTGTAGCTCACGCCGTGGTAGGACGGGTCCGGGTCGATCAACAGCGAGAAGCGATCCGGGTGCGCGGCCCAGTCGAAGTTGCCCGAGTCGACGATCACCCCGCCGAGCGTGGTGCCGTGGCCGCCGATGTACTTGGTCGCCGAGTGGATGACGATGTCGGCGCCGTAGTCGATGGGTTTCAACAGGAAGGGCGTGGCCACCGTGTTGTCGACCATCAGCGGCAGGCCATGACGGTGGGCGATGTCGGCCAGGCGCTCGATGTCGGCGACGCTGCCCGAAGGGTTGCCGATCGACTCGCAGTAGATCGCGCGGGTGCGCTCGTCGATCGCCGCCTCGATGCCGGCGAAGTCGTCCTTGTCCTGCATCCGCACCTCGATGTCCTGGCGCGGGAAGGTGTGGGCGAACAGGTTGTAGGTGCCGCCGTAGAGCTCGCTGATGGAGATGATGTTGTCGCCGGCCTGGGCGACGGTCTGGATCGCGTAGGTGATCGCCGCCATGCCGGTGGCCGTGGCCAGTGCGCCCACGCCGCCGTCGAGGGCGGCCATGCGTGCCTCGAGCACCCCGCAGGTGGGGTTCATGATGCGTGAGTAGATGTTCCCCTGGACCTTCAGGTCAAACAGGTCGGCGGCGTGCTGGGCGCTGTCGAAGCTGTAGGAGGTGGTCTGGTGGATCGGCACGGCGACGGCGTGCTGGTCATCCGGCTCGTAGCCTGCGTGCAGGGCGATGGTTTCGGGGCGCATGGTTTCCTCCCAGTGTCGTTCAGCACGGAGAGTAGCAGGGAACCGGTCGTCCGCGCCCTGGATCAGGTACCTGGCATCAGGTCCTTGGGATCAGGCGCCTGGTTGCAGTGAGGCGATTTCCTCGCGCAATTGCCGGATCTTCTTGCGCTTGTAGAGCCGGTTGAGCCAGGGGCTGACCGCGCGGATCGGGATGCCGGCACGATCGCCCAGCCCGTCGATCATCACGAAGTGGCCATCCGGGTGCCAGGCGAGGTTGTCGGCCGACAGGTCGTTAATCAGCACGTTGGAGGTCAGTGCCCAGTCGAGGAATCCCTCGAATGCCTGCTCTTCGCGTTCGCCGTAGCGCCCGGACTCCACCAGATCGCGCAGGGTGGGGGCGAGGTTCCCCTGCTCGTCGAGCACGGCCTCGACCAGCAGGGCTGCGCCCATGTCGGTGTCGATCACGCCGAGGATGTTCTGCATGTGTGGGCAGGAGGCAAGTCGACCGGGCGCCAGCGCTCGCGCGGCGAGGTGCTCGATCATCTCGCGGGCAAACGCCCGGTGATGTCCGATGCGGCGGCACTTCTGGTAGAAGCGATCCTTGCGGTCACGGCGCTCGATAAAGCGCGGGTTGACCACCTTGACCAGCACGCGCGGGTCCTGCGGGTGACGGAAGACCAGCTTCTGGGCGCCCTGGCCGACGGGCTCGAGCGAGGAGAGTTGCAGCGGGGTGATCAGGTCCATGGGCGCTCGGGGCAAAGCCGGGGATTGTACCGCGCCGAGGCGTGTTGCGTTCGCGCCGCGGTCAGTCGGCCTGTTCCTCGGCCGGGGTGATCTCGCGCTCGCAGGCCGTGCCGGTCTCGATGCAGGTGAGGTTCTGCAGGGTCTGGCTCGCGATCTGCTCGAGAGCCTCGTGGGTGAGAAAGGCCTGGTGGCCGGTGATCACCACGTTGTGAAAGCCCAGCAGGCGGGCGAACAGGTCATCGGTCAGGATCTCGTCGCTGCGGTCCTCGAAGTACAGCGGCCCCTCGTGCTCGTAGACGTCCATGCCCAGCCCGCCGATCCGCCCGCTCTTGAGGCCGTCGATGACCGCCGGCGTGTCGACCACCGCGCCACGCGCGGTATTGACGATCACCACGCCCGGCTTCATGCGGGCAATGGCGTCGGCATCGATCAGGTGATGGCTGTCCTCGGTTAGCGGGCAGTGCAGGCTGATCACGTCCGATCGCTCGAACAGTGCATCGAGGGAAACGTACTCCACCCCCATCGCCTCGCAGGTCGGGTTGGGGTAGGGGTCATGGGCGATCACGCGGGCGCCGAAGCCGGCCTTGAGGATCCGGGCGAACACCGCCCCGATCTTGCCCGTGCCGATTACGCCCACCGTCTTGCCGACCACGTCGAAGCCGGCCAGGCCGTGCAGGGCGTAATTGCCCATCGCCACCCGCGCGGTCGCCCGCGGGATCTGTCGGTTGACCGCCATCAGCAGGGCCACGGCGTGTTCGGCCACCGCATTCGGCGAGTAGGCCGGCACGTGGACCACCCGCAGGCCGGTCTCGGCCACCGCATCGAAGTCGACGTGGTTGCAGCCGGCGCAGCGCAGGGCGAGCACCTCGGTACCGCCCTCGGCGAGCGCCCGGATCACCGCGGCGCCGAGCACGTCGTTGGCAAACGCGCAGACGGCCGGGTAGCCCCGCGCGAGATGGACCGTGTCCTCGGTCAGCCGCTGGGGAAAGAAATCGATCTGGTGGTCGTGATCCAGTGCCTCGAAGGATTCGCGGTCATAGGGCTTGGTGGAAAAGAACGCGACTTTCATCTTCGTACTCCTTGGCGAAGGGCGTGACGACGGGCGTGACATCCGGTGGTTCGTCGTGCCTGCCGGCCTGCGCAACGCCCCATCAGCCGGCCCATCAGCGTTGATCCGTCAGCGCGTCGAGCAACCGGGCCAGGGCCTCTCGGCACGTGGCCTCGACGGCACGGCGACCGGCCAGCCCGAATCGCTGGGCCAGCGTTGTCTCGTCCCGCAACTGCAGCATACGACCAATCAGCAATGCGCGCCGCTCCGGCTCGAGGGCCCGCTGGGCCGCCGGTTGCGTCAGGGCCGGTGTCAGCCACGCGCGCAGGGTATCCAGCGCGGCATCCAGGTGATGGCGGTGTCGGGCGCAGGCGATCAGCTGGCGGTGCTGGTCGAGCGTCAATGCGGGCACAGGCCGGGGCGGGGTAACGGCGAGCAGGGTGGCGAGGCGTTCGGGCTCGACGTGCCGCAACGGGCCGGCGGCCCGCGTGGGCAGCCGGTCAACGAAGCCGGCGGCCGCGCGCTCGACCGCCGCCTTGCCCGCGGGGCTCAGGCCCATGGCCATGACCACCGCCTCGCTGCCCGAGGCGTGGTCGCGATGCTGTCCGAGGTGTAGCACCCGCATGCCGGCTGCGGCCCAGAAGGCGACCAGCTCGTCGTCCCCACCGAAACTGGCACCGACGAAGTCGCGCCCCTCGTCGCGGGCGGTCGCGGCGATCGCGGCGACCAGCTCGCCGCCGGCCCCCTGTCGCCGTGCGGCCGGGTGGACGGCGATGCGCTGGATACGTCGACCGGTCAGTCGAGGCCAGTCGGGCCAGCCCGCGTGGGCCGCCAGGGTTTGCGGCAGCAGGTGGCCGCGCAGGCGGCGCTCGCCGTCGAAGACCGCCGCCGCCAGGTCGTCCGGCAGGCCGCCCTCGTCCTGGGTGGCGGCCGTGGCGATCACCGCTCGATCGGTGGCCGCGCCGGTCTCGATCGACCAGAGCTGGCTGGCCGGTCCATCGAGCAGCTGGCGCAGATCGCGCGGGGTGGTGCGGTAATGCGCGGCCACCAGGAGGCCGAACCATTCGCGCAGTCGGCGCTCGTCGCCGGCGAGTGCGCTTGGCTCCAGGCGTGCCGCTGGACGGGGCGTCTGCCGTGTATCGACCGGCAGGGTCTCGGTGGGGTCGGCATCCAGCAGCAACAGCCGATCGACCAATTGCTCGAGCGGGTCGTCCGGTGACCAACGAATGGGCGTGGTCAACCAGTGATGGCGCACGGACACCGCGCTGGCCTCGAGGCGGGGCAGAAAGCGCAGGGTGAACCCGCGACCACTGCCCTCGTAACCGTGTTCGGTCGTGGCGAACACGCAGCGTGGGAACGCGTCGAACAGTGCCTCGAGCACGGCGGTCGGCAGGGCGGCGGCCTCGTCGACCAGGAGCAGCCGCGCCTCGGGGCGTTGCTCGAGCAGCACGTCGGGCGGCAGGAAGCGCAGTCGCTGGCTTCCCAGCCGAACGGCCCCGTCGTTGTCCGCGGCCGTGTCCGCCCTTTCACGCAGGCGGTCGAACAGGGGCGCGACCGCCTCGCGCCGCGGGGCGGTCACCAGCACGTCGCCAAGTCCTTGCTCCAGCACCTGCGCGGCGGCCAGGCCCAGTGCCGAGGTCTTGCCGCGGCCACGGTGCGATCGCAGGACCAGCGGACGGCGCGGACGGCCGCGGGCGACGGCGAGGATGGCCTCGATGGCCTGCGACTGATCAACCGTGCGAGAGGGCAAAGAGGGGGAGGCGTCGGCGCCCCGGCCCTGGACCGGTTCGGGCGATGGCGGCGGGGCAACCGGCTGGCCTTCGGCAAGGTGCCAGAGGCGGGGGGCAATGCCGAGGATACGCACCAGTCGCTCGCGGTAGGCCGGGCCGGCATCGCCTGCCTGGAAGGGATATGGGACCAGCCGCGCCATGTCGGCGTCGGTCAGCGACGGCCAATGCCCAAGCGGCGGGGTTAACAGCACCAGGCAGCCGCCCCCGCGGACCCGCCCGGCCGCCGCGCCGAGGGCATCGGGATCGAAGCCCGTCAGGGCGTTGACGAACAACCGACCGCTTTCGCCACCCAGCGCCTCGCCCGCGCGGCGAAAACCGAGTGACGTCGTATCGGTGGGCGCATCCGGACCGATCCAGAGGCTGTCGTCATCGACCAGCGATTGGGCCTGGGTCATCACCCAGTCGGGCGTGCCGCTGATGAGCACGGCCAGCCGGTGCCCGGCCCGTTGCCAGGCGGGCAGGGCCGCGTCGAGCGTGTCGCGGAGGGTCGGGTGCGCTGGCATAGGGGGATTGTAGCCAGCGAGTGCGCTCAACCGGCGGCGAAGAGGCCGCGGATCAAAAAGAAGAACATCGCGGCCAGCAGCGCGGCGGCCGGCACGGTGATCACCCAGGCGGCGATGACCTTGAGTACCAGCGAGCGCTTGACCAGTTCCCGCTTGTAGATCTTCTTCAGGCCCTTGCGCTGGCGCTTGCTGATGTGGGCCTCGCGGCGCGTGTTCTTGTCCTTGAGTTCCTGGAGCATCTGCTCCTTGACCTTGAGTGGGGCGGCGCGGAAGCGCTCGAGGTATTCCTGCATCACCTCGTCGTCGTCACTGTCCGGGTGCAGGTCGCGCACTTGCTGTTCGAGGCGGTCGTAATTGGACTTGAGATACTCGCGCAGAAAGCCCACGCCGAAGACCGCGCCGATGGTGACGTGGGTGGTCGAGACGGGCAGGCCGAGCTGCGAGGCGAGGATGACGGTCAGCGTGGCGGCCATGGCGATGCAGTAGGCGCGCATCTGGTCGATGTCGGTGATCTCGTGACCGACGGTGCGGATCAGTTTGGGGCCGTAAAGCGCCAGGCCCACCGCCAGGCCCAGGGCGCCGATCAGCATGACCCACAACGGGATGGCCGCCTGGGACGCGGTGCCTGCCTGCGTCAGGGCATCGTTGATCGCGGCTAGCGGGCCGACGGCGTTGGCCACGTCGTTCGAGCCGTGCGCGAAGCTCAGCAGGGCCGCGGCGAAAATCAGCGGCAGGGTGAACAGACGGTTGACGCTCGCCTTGCTGTTCTCCTTCATGCCGTCGGCGGCGCGGGCGACCAGCGGGCGGACGAGGAAGAACACGATCGCGGCGATGACCACGCCAATCAGTGCTGCGCCCAAAAACGGCACCTCGACGATCTTCTTCAGGCCCTTGACCACCAGATAGGTGCCGAACGCCCACGCCATCAGCGCGAGGAACCAGGGCACGCGCTTCTTCGCCGCGGTGAGCAGGTCGCCCTGGTAGGTGATGCTGCGCTTGATCAGGTAGAGCAGGGCGGCGGCGAGCAGGCCGCCCAGCAACGGAGAGATTACCCAGCTGGCCGCGATCTGGCCGACCGTGCCCCAGTTGGCGATGCCCCAGCCGGCCGCGGCGATACCGCCGCCCATGACCCCGCCGACGATCGAATGAGTGGTCGAGACGGGGGCGCCGAAGGCGGTGGCGAGGTTGAGCCAGATCGCCGCGGCCAGCAGCGCGGCCATCATCAGCCAGACGAAGGTCATCGGGTCGCCGATGGCGGCCGGGTCGATGATGCCGCCCTTGATGGTGCTGACCACGTCACCGCCGGCGATGATCGCGCCGGCGGCCTCGAAGATGGCGGCGATCGCGATCGCCCCGCCCAGGGTCAGGGCCTTGGAGCCCACCGCCGGGCCGACATTGTTGGCCACATCGTTCGCGCCGATGTTCATGGCCATGTAGGCACCGATCACCGCAGCGACGACCATCACGAGACTGACGTGGCCCTGGGTGAGCCAGGTGAACAGCGCCACCCCGATCACAAACAGCAGCGCCACGCCGAAGCGCAACAGCTCCCGCCGGGCGGGTGCAGCCACCTTGTCGAATGCGTCCATCTCGTTGAGATCCATATCGAATATGCCTGTCACAATGTCACGGAAGACGGCACGTTAGCCGACCGACGCGGCTTCGTCCATTTCCCGAGCCCCGCGCTCGGGCATGCGGGGCGGTCACCCGGGATGGTGCGGTTCCCTTCCGGGGCCGAATCTGGCCCAATACCCGCCATGTCGAAAAGCCCCCACGAGATACTCAACAGCGTCTTCGGTTACCAGGACTTCCGCCCGCCGCAGGGCGAGGTGATCGAGACGGTCACCTCGGGCCGCGACGCCCTGGTCCTGATGCCCACCGGCGGCGGCAAGTCGCTGTGCTACCAGGTGCCGGCCTTGTCGAGCCCCGGCACGGCGATCGTGGTCTCGCCGCTGATCGCGCTGATGCAGGACCAGGTCGCCGCGCTGCGCCAGTTGGGTGTGGCCGCGGCGTTCCTGAACTCCAGCCTTTCGGCGGAACAATCCCGGGAGGTGATCCGGCAGTTGCACGCCGGCGAGCTGGACCTGCTCTATTTGGCCCCCGAGCGATTGATGACCCCGGCCGCGCTGGAGCGATTGGCGGGCCTGCCGATCAACCTGATCGCGATCGACGAGGCGCACTGCGTCTCGCAGTGGGGCCACGACTTCCGTCCCGAGTACATCCGCCTGGGCGAGCTGGCCGACCACTTCCCTACCGTGCCGCGTATCGCCCTGACGGCCACGGCCGACGAGGCGACCCGCGAGGAAATCGTCAACCGGCTGCGGCTCACCAACGCGCGGCGCTTCGTCTCCGGCTTCGACCGGCCCAATATCCGCTATCGCATCAGCCAGGGCAGCGGCGGCAGCCGCGATCGGTTGTTGCGCTTTATCCGCGAGGAGCACGCCGGCGAGGCGGGCATCGTCTATTGCCTGTCGCGAAAGAAGGTCGAGCAGACCGCCGAGTGGCTGACGGCGCAGGGCCTGGTCGCCCTGCCGTATCACGCCGGGCTGTCCGCCGAGCACCGCCGCGAGGTCCAGGAGCGCTTTCTTGCCGAGGAGGGCGTGATCGTGGTCGCGACCATCGCCTTCGGCATGGGCATCGACAAGCCCGACGTGCGTTTCGTTGCGCACCTCAACCTGCCCAAGAGCATCGAGGCCTACTACCAGGAGACCGGTCGGGCGGGGCGTGACGGGCTGCCGGCGGATGCCTGGATGGACTACGGCCTGCAGGACGTGCTCACCCTGCGTCAGATGATGGCCGGCTCCGAGGCCGACGAGCGCATCAAGCGCATCGAGCGCGCCAAGCTCGACGCCATGCTCGGCCTGACCGAAGAGACCCGCTGCCGGCGCCAGTCTCTGCTGGGCTATTTCGGCGAGACGCTGGCCGAGCCCTGCGGCAATTGCGACAACTGCCTCGAGCCGCCCGAGACCTGGGATGCCACCGAGGCGGCGCAGAAGGCACTGTCCTGCATCCACCGCACCGGGCAGCGCTTCGGCGTGAACTACCTGGTTTCCGTGCTGTGCGGCGAGGCGGACGATCGCATGCGCCGCTTCGGCCACGACCAGATTTCCACCTTCGGTATCGGTGGCGAGTTGTCGGCGACGGGCTGGCGTGGCCTGTTTCGCCAGTTGATCGCGCGCGGCCTGATCGCCGTCGACGCCGAGGGCCACGGCGGGTTGCGCCTCGACCCGAGTGCCCGTGCCGTGCTGCACGGCGAGGAAACCCTGCATCTGCGTCCGGAGAAAAAGCGCACGGCGGGCCGGCGCGGGGCCAAGCCGGGCAGTGCGCCGGTGCCGACGGAAGACGAGCCGCTCTGGGACTCGCTGCGCGCCCACCGCAAGCGCTTGTCCGAAGAGCAGGGCATTCCGCCCTACATGGTGTTCAGCGACGCCACGCTCAAGCACATGCTCGAGATCCGGCCGACCCAGCTCGACGAGATGGCCGCGGTCTCCGGTGTGGGCGAGCACAAGCTGGAGAAATACGGCGAGGGTTTCCTGCGCATCCTGCAGGCGCACGCCGGCTGAGCGACATTGCTGAAGCAACCGGTTGAATTCACCGGCATTTGCCGAGATGATTGCTGACTTGTCTTGAACCGTGATCAGGGGGCAAGTGCGTGTCAGCCGCAGACCAGCCCAAGCCCGTCAATCCTCCACGACGAGGGGTGTTCCGCACGGCCGATCTGCCGCCGGAGGAGCGCAATGCCGCCTGGAACGCGATTGCCGGATCTTTTTTTGATCACGTCGTGCCCGGGGAAGCCCCACCGGGATCCGATGCCCCTCTGCGCCCCTTGAGTCGGTTAGATGCAAGGCGACCGTCCGCCGTGAAAGGGTAATTCCCTTTCCAAGGACGGCAACGCAGCAGATGGCCGACTCAAGGGGCGCCCTTCGGGGCATGTCGAGGTCCCCGTGCTCGGCGTTGCGGCGTCTTGCCGTGGCCACCGGCACGCCTGCGTCGCCGCGCCTTGATCACGGTGACCTCGACACGCCAGAGGGGCATCGGATTCCGGTGGGGCTTCCCTTGGTGGACAAGACGATGGACGGGGAGATCGAGTGCGATCTGCTGGACAACTGGGCGACCTGTCGTATCCGCTTCAACCCCCATTCCTACGCCCGGCGCAAGGCCCGTGACGCCGAAGCCGCGTTCGATCACTACTTCATCCAGCTCTATGTCCGCGGATCGCTGCACGGTGAATGCGCCGGCCGCGGTGTCTACGTGCGCCCGGGCGACATCCTGATCCTCGACGTGCGCGAATCCTCGGTCCTGCGCACGTCGAGCGGCGAAATCATCACCCTGATCATTCCCCACGCCGCGATCGACCGGCTGCCCGCCGACCTGCACGGACAGGTGTTGCGCCACGAGTTGCCCTCGACACGGCGGCTGGCGGCCCAGTTCGAGTCCCTCCAGGCGCGACTGGCCGAGCTGGCCGGTGACGATATCGAGGCCCTGCAGTCGACGATCCTTGATGTGCTGCGTGCCGCAATCGACGACACCATCGGCCAGTCAGTCGAGCCCCGGGCGTCGGGTGATCTCGGCGAGCAGCCCTCGGGCACCCGCCCCGAGCCGGCACAGCGAGGGGCGACGGGCCGATCCGATCCGGCACCGTTGCGAGCGGTCCACGACACCCTGCTCGACTGGGCCCGCCGCGGCGACTGAGCCGTTTTCCGTCCGGCCGCCCGGCGTCGTCCCCCGGCGCCCCCTGGTCGAGCGGCTTGCACAAATGATGTGTAAATATACAGTATCGGCATGAACGCCCATGCCGAGCTGTCCGCCCGCTCCAATTTCAGCTTCCTCGCCGCCACGCCGGACCCCGAGCGGCTGGTGGCGGTGGCGGCCGAGCGTGGCTATGCCGCCATCGCCATCTGCGACGAGTGTTCGCTGGCCGGGGTGGTGCGTGCCCTGCAGGGCTGGCGGGCGTTGCCGGAGGCCGGGCGCCCGCGACTGATCATCGGTACGCGTCTGGTGCTCGAGGAAGGGGACGAGCTGGTACTGCTCGCCGCGAGCCGGGCGGGTTACGCCGCGATCAGCCAGCTGATCACCCGCGGGCGGCGCGCGGCGGCCAAGGGTGAGTACCGGCTCGAGCGGGCGGACGTGTTGGAGGGCCTGGTGGATGGCCCGGTGGATGACATGGGCGCCGGGGTGCGGGTGATCTGGCAGGTGCCGGCCGGCGAGAGCCGCTCGCCGAACTGGCTGCTCGCCGGTGGTATCCGCCCGTGGCTGGGCGTGGTCGCGTGGCTTGACGGGCTGGACGGGCATCGGGTGGCCCACGCCCGGGCGTGGGCCACGGCCCATGGCCTGCCGATCACCGCGCTGGGCGACACGCTGATGGCCGAACGCGAGGAAAAGCCGCTGCTCGACGTGGTCACGGCCCTGCGCCATCGCGTCACCGTGATGGAGGCGGCCGACCGCTTGCCGTCGAACGCCGAGCGCCACCTGCGCCCGGTCGCCGCGCTCGCTTCGCTCTTCCCGGCCGAGTGGCGCGCCGAGGCGCTGCGTCTCGCCGACTCCTGCCACTTCTCGCTCGACGAGCTCTCCTACGAGTACCCGCTCGACGACATCCCCGACGGGGTGACCGGCGCCGAACAGCTACGCCGCCTGACCCTCGAGGGGGCGGCCGTGCGCTGGCCCGAGGGCATCCCCGAACGCGTGTCCGCCCAGATCGAGCGCGAGCTCGGCATCATCGAGGCGATGGCCTTCGAGCCGTACTTTCTCACCGTGCACGACATCGTGCGCTTTGCCCGCTCGCGCGGGATCCTCTGCCAGGGGCGCGGCTCGGCGGCCAATTCGGCGGTGTGCTTCGCGCTCGGCATCACCGCGGTCAACCCGGCCGAGTCCTCGATGCTGTTCGAGCGCTTCATCTCCAGGGAACGGGCCGAGCCGCCGGACATCGACGTCGATTTCGAGCACCACCGCCGCGAGGAGGTGATGCAATACCTCTACCGACGCTACGGGCGCGACCGCGCCGCGCTGGCGGCCACCGTGATCCGCTACCGGCGCAAGTCCGCGCTGCGCGACGCCGCCCGCGCGCTGGGCGTGGGCGAGGACCTCACCGAGCGCGTCAACGAGCAACTGGCCTGGTGGGACCGCGAGGTCAGCGACGAGAATCTGGCGGCGGCCGGCGTCGATGGAAACCTCCGCCAGATTCGCTGGTGGCTGTCGATCGCCCGGCAATTGACCGGCATGCCGCGGCATCTGTCGCAGCACGTCGGCGGCTTCGTCATCGCCCGCGGGCAACTGGCCGATCTGGTGCCGGTGGAGAACGCCTCGATGGCCGATCGCACGGTTATCCAGTGGGACAAGGACGATCTGGATGCCGTCGGTCTGATGAAGATCGACGTACTGGCGCTGGGCATGCTCTCGGCGGTGCGCCGGGCGCTGGAACTGGTCAATCATCACCGCCACCGCGAGCTGGCGCTGTGGTCGATCCCGCGCGAGGACCCGGCCACCTTCGAGATGATCAGCCGGGCGGACACGGTCGGCGTGTTCCAGATCGAGTCGCGCGCGCAGATGAGCATGTTGCCGCGCCTCAAGCCGCGCTCGTTCTACGACCTGGTGATCGAGATCGCCATCGTCCGGCCCGGGCCGATCCAGGGCGAGATGGTCCACCCCTACCTCAAGCGCCGCCAGGGGCTCGAGCGCGAGGAATACCCCAACGAGGCCATCCGGCGGGTGCTGGGCCGCACGCTGGGCGTGCCGATCTTCCAGGAACAGGTGATCGAGCTGGCCATGGTGGCCGCGGGGTTTTCCGCCGGCGAGGCCGACCAGTTGCGCCGGGCACTGGGGGCGTGGCGCAAGCGCGGCACGCTCGAGGACTTTCGCAAGAAGCTCTATGACGGCATGACCGCGCGCGGCTTTGCGCCCGAGTTCGCCGATCGCGTCTATCGCCAGATCCTCGGTTTCGGCGAGTACGGCTTTCCCGAGTCGCACTCGGCAAGTTTCGCCGTGATCGCCTACGCCTCGGCCTGGTTGAAATGCCACGAGCCGGTCGCCTTCTACTGTGCGCTCCTGAACAGCCAGCCGATGGGCTTCTACGGCCCGTCGCAACTGGTGCAGGACGCTCGCCGTCACGGGGTGGTGGTGCGCCCGCCCTGCGTGGTGGCAAGTCGGGACGAGAGCACGCTGGAAGCTCGGGGAGATGAATCACGGGCCGGGAAGGGGGGGGCCGTCGAGACCCACGCCCTGCGCCTGGGCCTGGGACGCATCCACGGACTCTCCGCGGCCGGCATCGAGCGGTTGCTGGCCGCGCGCGACGAGATGCCCTTTCGCGACGTGGCCGACTGTGTGCGACGCGCCCGCCTGGATGCCCGCGATCGGCGCGCGCTGGCCCACGCCGGGGCCTTTGCCGCACTGGAGGCCAATCGCTACGCGGCGCAGTGGTCGGCCAGTGGCATCCCCGCGGACATGGAGCTTGAGGCCGGCCTGCCTGCCGACCGACCGGTGGCGGACTCGGCCATCGACCTGCCCGCGCCGAACCGCGCCGAGACCATCGTCGCCGACTACCGGCGGCTGGGCCTGTCCCTGAACGGCCACCCGCTGGGCCTGCTGCGCGAGCGGCTGCGACGATTGCGCCTGCGACGCAGCGACGAGCTCAAGACCCGCCACGACGGCGCGCACACGCGCTATTGCGGGTTGGTGACCATGCGCCAGCGCCCCGGCACGGCCAAGGGCACGGTGTTCCTCACGCTCGAGGACGAGGTCGGCACGGTCAACGTGATCGTCTGGCCAGATCGCGTCGCCGAGTACCGCCAGGTGGTGGTCAATGCCCGGCTGCTGGAGGTGCGCGGCCAGTGGCAGCAGCGCGAGGGGGTCGCCCACCTCGTCGCGCGCATGCTGGTCGATCACAGCGAGTGGCTGGGCGAGCTGCCCACGCGCTCACGCGACTTTCACTAATCGACTGACATTGGGTCTGATCGGCACCGGCTCTCAACTCCCTACGCAAAAGGTAATGCGAAACGTTTGTATTTGCATAACGAGGCGCTATACTGACCTCGTCAAATGAAGACGAGGAGACGGTGCGGGGCGATCGAGTCGACCCAACCCCAGACACGTCCCAGGCATGCGCCCATGCAACCGATTCACCGAGACCCGGGGAACTCCTGAATCTCGTCCCGGTCATAGCCGGTGAGTCGCGTTGAGATGTCTCTTCGTTTTCATCGACTCCTCCTGCGGTGAGTTTTGCGGGCAGGTCTGTTCCCACGCGGAGCGACCTGCCCATTTTTTTGTCTGCCTGAACCACGCGCGTCACGTCACGGCCTTCAGTCGAGTGCCCGTTGGCGGCAGGGCCGTCATCCTCGACCCGTGAATCCATTAGCCCACGAATCATTTAGCCGGCTTGATTGCTGGGCATGACCTGGCGCCCGGACTACACTCGGTCGCCGGATGACCTAAATCCACCAAGGGGAGATAACAATGAAAAACCTGATGAAACGCATCGCCGCCGCGGTGCTCTGCCTGCCGTTGGTCGGCGCGTTCGGCCTGGCTCAAGCGGCCGATCGCGTCGAGCTCGAGCATGACGACATGACCCTGATCGGGCACATGGAAATGGCGCCCGGCAGCTCGGTCGAGGAGGGCGTGGTGCTCATGGTGCACGGCACGCTCGCCCACGGCGAGATGGAGATCATGCGCAGCATGCAGGAATTGCTGCGGGACGCCGGCTACAACTCGCTGGCCATCAACCTGAGCCTCGGCCAGGACGCCCGTGAAGGCATGTACGACTGCGATTCCACCCATCGTCACAAGCACGAGGATGCCGTCGACGAGATCGCCGCCTGGGTCGAGTGGCTCAAGGGCGAGGGCGCCGAGCGGCTGGCCGTGATGGGTCACTCGCGTGGCGGCAACCAGGTGGCTCGCTACCTCGCCGACCAGGCCGACCCGATGGTCGAGAAGGCCGTGCTGCTCGCCCCGCAGACCTGGTCCGAGGGCTACTACGCCAAGGACTACCAGTCGAACTACGACACCGAGCTCGGCCCGCTGCTGGAGAAGGCCGAGGCCCTGGTCGACGAGGGCCGTGGCGACGAGATCATGGAAATGGATTTCATCTACTGCCCGGACACCCGTGCCGCCGCCTCGAGCGTGGTCAGCTACTACCGCGAGGACCCGCGGATGAACACGCCCACCGTGCTGGGTGAAACCTCGATCGAGACCCTGGTCGTGGTCGCCGGCGCCGATGACACGGTCACCGACCTCGAGGAGAAGATGGGAGAGCGGGTCGAGGACGATCACATCGAGATGACGGTCGTCTCCGGTGCGGATCACATGTTCCGTGACCTGTTCCTCTACGACGCGGCCGATGCCGCCACCGCGTTCATCGGTTGGCAGTAAGCCGAGGTTGAACCGGCCTGACCGGGCCGGGTGGAAACAAAAAAGGCGGGCCCGGACGGGTCCGCCTTTCTCGTTTATTCGTCCATGTGTCAGCGCTCGGCCAGTTCCATGATCGACTCGACGATGTCGCTCATGGTGACGATGCCGACCAGCGTGTCGCCCCGAAGCACGATCACCCGTCGGATCGACTGGGAGACCATCAGGCGCGCGGCGTACTTGATCTCCATGCCCTCGGGCACCGAAATGGCCGGCTTGCTCATCACGTCATAGACGTTGGCGAGATCGATGTCGCCTTCCTCGGCGACGATGGTCCGCAGGATCGAGGTGTAGGTCAGGATCCCGTAGGCGTCGTGCTCGTGGGCCTTCTCGACCACCAGGGATTTCACCTGCCGTTGGCGCATCTGGCGCAGGGCATCGCGCAGGGTGGCCAGCGGCGAGATGGTCGCCACCTCGCGGACCATGACGTCACCGACGAGTCGGGGGCGGGTTTCAGAGGTCATCTTTCAGGTTCTCCTGGAATCGTTCTACCTGCCGGTTCTCGATGCCGGCGATGTGCTCCAGCGGCAGGGTGAACACCACGCCGCGCGAGTGTTCGGTCAGCTCGAGTTCCCGGGTCAGCGCCTTCATCACCTTGAGCGACAGCGAGCGTTCGAGCACGAACAGCAGCACCGACTGGCTGCCCTCGTAGGTCAGGCCGAAGAAGGTCTTCTTCTCCTCGGCGCCGATACCGCGCGCATCGAGCAGGGTAACCCCGCCGGCACCGGCGGCTTTGGCCACCTCGATGGCCTTCTCCTCCATGTCCTCGGCGAGAATGGCGACCAGTACGGAAAATCTCATCGCGGTTCGTCCTCTTTAAGTCGATGTGTCGTTCGGTGGCCGGCGCGTGGGCCGGTTTGCCAGCCAGCGGTTGGCAAGATCGGCGAATATGGCGTAGCCGAGCACGGTCACGATCGGGAAGATCGAGGCAAAGGCGATCAGGCCAAAACCGTCCATCAGCGCGTCGCGCCCCTCGATCTGGGTGGCAAGGCCAATGCCCAGCGCGGTCACCAGCGGCACGGTCACCTCCGAGGTGGTCACCCCGCCGAGATCATAGGCCAGCGCCACGATGTAGCGCGGCGCGATGACCGTCAGCGCGATCACCAGCGCGTAACCGCCGATCACGTAATGGTGGATCGAATCCCCCGCCAGTATGCGGTGCACGCCGATGGTGATGCCGATTGCCACCCCCACGGCCACGAGCAGCCGGATCACGCTGGCACGGAT
This sequence comes from Guyparkeria hydrothermalis, assembly GCF_023555375.1. Classification (GTDB taxonomy): domain Bacteria; phylum Pseudomonadota; class Gammaproteobacteria; order Halothiobacillales; family Halothiobacillaceae; genus Guyparkeria; species Guyparkeria hydrothermalis. The sequence continues at coordinate 416,166 of NZ_JAJSEE010000001.1, read as the reverse complement.
CTGCCCCTGGGCGGCCTGTTCGGCCTGGTCGCCGATCGCGATCAATGCCGGCTCGGCCATGGTGGTGGCAAAGCCGATGGCGAAGGCGAACAGGTAGAGGAAAATCACGTTGTCGCGGGCGATCAGCTGGTCGGCCATGCGCTCGCCGATAGGGAACAACCCCAGCTTGAGGCCGACGACAAAGGCATACAGCCCCAGGATCACCAGCAGAAAGCCGACCACCACGCGCTTGAGATGCGGGATGCGCTGGCGCAGGATCACCAGCTGGAAGAACAGCACGGCGGCGATGATCGGCAGCACGTCGCGCAGCGTGACCAACAGCCCCATCAGGATGCCCATCGGATCGAGATTGGCCTGTTTGGCATCGGCTTGTGCGGCCATGTCCAGCGAGTCGGCACCCGGGTCGACCCCGACGATCTCGAAGACCCAGATGCCGTAGGCCTGCACGGTGATCATGGGCACCATCACGGCCAGTGCCACCAGGCCGAAGCCGTCGGAGAGCACGTTGCGGCCACTGATCGAGGCGGCCAGCCCCATGCCCAGCGCGGCGATCAACGGCACGGTGACGATGTTGGTGGTCACGCCGCCCGAGTCGTAGGCGAGCCCGACGATCTCGGGCGGGGCGAACCAGGTGACGGAAACCACCGCAATGTAGCCGCCGATCATGAACCAGTGGATCGGCCAGCCGAGCAGGGTACGCAGCACCCCCAGGGCGACCACCAGCCCCACGGAGGTGGCGATGATCAGTCGCAGGGTCAGGGCATCGATGTGTCCCTGGCTGATGGTCTGTGCCTGCTCGGCCACCGCGATCAGGGCCGGCTCGGCGATCACCGCCGCAAAACCGAAGGCAAAGCCGAAGCCCAGCAGCAGGGGCAGGGAACCGCGCCGGGCAAAGGCGTTCGACAGGCTCTTGCCGATCGGGAAGATGCCCATCTCCAGGCCCTGAAGGAACAGCGCCACGCCAACGACCACAACCCCTAAACCGATCAGGATGCCGGTCAGCCCCTCGGGCACGGACTGGAGCACGAACAGCTGGAACGCGGCGACCACCAGCACGATCGGCAGCAGGTTGCGGCCGGCGTGCAGCAGGGTGTGCCAGAACATCGTGAGCTCGCGCAAAACCGTGACTGCTCCTCGAGGTGGTGAGCACCGCCGTCGCGACGCCAAACGCTCGCCATGACGCTGATGACGACTGATGGTACCTTCCAATCATCGCCATTGCCGACACCCATCGCCGACTCAAGGAGCGACCCATGGCCGAGTCCTGCCCTATCCTGATTGCCAGTGACCTCTCCGGTGCCAGCGAGGTCGCGGTTACCCGTGCGATGCAGTTGGCCGCGCGTCGTGGCTGTCCCTTGACCGCACTGCACGTCATCCAGGAGGAACCGCTGTGGTGGGTGGTCAAGAGTCGGGACCTCGACCCGGACGACCTGCGTGCCGAACTGTTGCGCGAGGCCCTGGCCGGGTTGCAGTCGCAACTCAAGGACGCGGCGGGGCAGCTGGCCATCGAGCTGCCCGAGTCGGACGTCCAGGCGCGCCTGGGCAAGCCGGCCGCGGTGGCCAGCGAGATGGCGGCGTCCATGGAGGCGAGCCTGATCGTGGTGGGGGCGCACGGTCGACACGCGGTGCGCGACTGGTTCATCGGCACCACCGCGGAGAAGGTGGTGCGGGCCGGCAACGTGCCGGTGCTGGTTGCGCGGGTCGAGCCCACCCACAGCTACCAGAAGGTGGTGGTGGCGGTGGACTTCTCCGAATCCAGCCGGGCGGCCCTGGCTGCGGCATTGGCCTGGGCGCCGCGGGCGCAGTTCACCCTGGTGCATGCCTACGAGACCTGGTTCGAGACCTACCTCGATGCGGACACCTACGAGCGCCTGCGCGACGAACAGGAGCAGGCGTTGCACGACCGGCTGCGCGAATTTGCCCACGAGGTGGGTGTGAGCAGCGACCACGAGCCCGACTACCGCATCATCGCCGGCCACCCCGGTACCGCCGTGGTCGATGCCGCGGTGAATGCCCACGCCGACCTGACCGTCTGTGGCACGCAGGGCGAGACCGGCCTGCGGCACCTGCTGCTCGGCAGCGTCGCCCAGCACATCCTGCGCGAGTCCAAGGGCGACGTGCTGACCGTGCGGGCCGGCGGCACGACGGGCTGATCGGTGGCCCAATCGGTGCGCAATGGGTAGCCCAATCGGTAGTTAAGGCACTCGATACCCGCGGGATTTCCTTTACAACGGCCGGGTCGGGTGCTTGATTTGACCGATGCCCGCCCACCCGTCGACGAGGAATCCTCATGCTGATCTACAGCCACCCGGTCTGCTGGAAGCACGTAAACGAGAACGACGTCATGCTGCCGCACCCGGAGCGCCCCGAGCGCCTGGACGCCGTGATGGCGGCCATCGACCGCTTTCCGGCCGATCGGCACACGCGGGTCGAGGCCCCGTTGGGCGACAAGAGCGACTACGAGCTGGCCCATGACCCGCGCTACGTCGAGGCGATCTTCAGCCAGGCGCCAACAGGCGACGATTTCCAGGCGTTGCGGGTCGACGGCGATACCTCGCTCAACGAGTACACCATCGAGGCCAGTCGGCGGGTGGTGGGCGCGGCCAAGGCGGCGGTCGATGCCGTGTTGCCGGGGCCCGAGCGCCGGGCCTTTCTCGCCACCCGCCCGCCGGGCCATCATGCCGGGCCCTGCCAGCCGCGCGGGTTCTGCGTATTCAACAACGTCTCGATCGCCGCCTACTACGCCATCCGCCACCATGGCCTCGAGCGGGTGGCGATCGTCGATTTCGATGTCCACCACGGCGACGGCACCGAGGAGATCGTGGCCAACAGCGACGCGGTGCGCTTCTTCTCGATCTTCCAGCACCCGTACTACCCGTATGCGGGCATCCCGCCGATCGCCGACAACTGCTTCCCGATCGGCCTGCCCAACATGACCGACGGCAAGGCGTTCCGACAGGGCGTGCGCGACTCGGTCTGGTTCGAGACGCTGCGCGAGTTCCGCCCGCAGCTGCTGCTGTTCTCCGCGGGTTTCGACGCCCACAAGAACGATCCACTGGGCGGCTGGATCCTCGAGGACGAGGACTTTGCCTGGATCACCCGCGAGGTGATCGCCGCGGCCGGCGGGGACGACCTGCCGGTGGTGTCCCTGCTGGAGGGTGGCTACGATCTCGAGGGGCTGGAAGATTCGGTGCTCGCCCACCTCAAGGCCCTGGACGGGGATGCCGGCTGAGCCGGTCGCGCTCGAGCAACTCGAGGCGGAGATTCGCGCCTGCCGGCTGTGCGAGGCGGATCTGCCGCTGGGGCCGCGGCCGGTGTTCATCGCCCACCGTGAGGCCCGCCTGCTGATCGCCGCCCAGGCACCGGGACGACGGGTGCATGAGACCGGCCTGCCGTTCAACGACCCCAGCGGCGACCGGCTGCGCGACTGGCTCGGGATCGACCGCGAGACCTTCTACCACCACCCGGCGATCGCCATCGTGCCGATGGGCTTCTGCTTTCCCGGCACCGGCCGGGGCGGGGACCTGCCACCGCGACCCGAGTGCGCCCCGACCTGGCGTCGGCCGTTGCTGGCGGCCATGCCGGAGGTGGAAACCACGGTCGTGATCGGCCGCTACGCGCTGGCCTGGCACCTCGGGCTCAAGGGCGGTCAGCGACTGACCGACGTCGTCGCCGACTGGCGCCGGCTTGCCCCGACACATTTTCCCCTGCCGCATCCCAGTCCGCGCAACAATCGCTGGCTACGCAACAACCCCTGGTTCGAGGCCGAGGTGGTCCCGGCCCTGCGCGAGCGGGTCGCGCGGCTGCTCGAGCCCGGGTGAGATGTCCCGGCTGAGATGTGCTGGGCGAGATTCCCGGGTGAGCAAGTCCGGGTGATCAACCCTCCTCGCGGAACTTGAGACCTACCTGGGTGATCGTGGGTCCCTCCATCTCGCGCACGGTCAGGCTGACGCGATCGAGATCCACCGAATCGCCCACGACCGGCGGGTTGCGCAACAGCGACTTGATCGCCTCGTCGAGGGTCGCCTCCTGCAACGCCTCGGGCGGTTGGATGCCGTAGACCTGGGCGAGATCGGCGATCCGCGCCCCGCCACGCAGCGAGAAGGCACCGAAGAACGTCTGCTCGGCGAGCGCCGCCTTCTTGCGCCGTTCGCCGGTGAAGAAGCGGTTGAGGTCGTTGATCATGTCTTCGGGGATGATGGTCAGCACGATATCGCCGGCCTGGAAGCGAAAGCCGCGCTCTGCCTTGCGCAACGCGAGGTTGCGCACCACGCCGGCGACCGTGACCGATTCGCCGAACGGCAGCCGGTCGAGGCCGGCGCCGTCGGCGTCCGTGTGCTCGCCCACCACGAACTGCACCATCTCCAGGCGCGGTTCGATCGGCAGGTTCAGATCGGCGCGCTGGCGTGGCTCGGCCAGCGGCGGCACCTCGACCTTGAGCAGGCGGGCGGCCAGCGGCACGGTGCTGCCCTGGATCAACAGCGAGGTGATCACCACCACGTAGGCGATCTCGAAAAAGCGCTCGGCATCGGGGATGCCGTAGATCATCGGGAACAGCGCCAGCACGATGGGCACCGCGCCGCGCAATCCCACCCAGGCGATAAAGGTGGTCTCGCGCCAGTTGAAGTGAAACGGCCACAGCCCGATCCAGATCGCGATCGGCCGGGCCACCAGGAGCAGGGCGAAGGCCAGGATCAGCGCCGGCACGATCTGGTCGAGCACCGCCGTGGGCGTCACCAGCAGCCCCAGGATCAGGAACATGCCCGCCTGCGCCAGCCAGGCCAGTCCGTCCATGATGCGCAGCACGTGGAAGGTACCGCGGTTGCGCGCCGTGCCGATCACCAGCCCGGTGAGATAGACCCCGAGAAAGCCGCTGCCGCCCAGCTCGTTGATCAGCGCGAACGACAGCAAGCCCCCCGAGGCGATCAACAGCGCATATAGCCCCTCGGCCAGTTCGATCCGCCGCAGCACCTCGCGCAGGACAAAGCCGAAGGCGACACCCAGTACCGCGCCGATGCCGAACTGCTGGACCAGGAACACCAGGATCCATGGGTCGAACAGCGACTGGCCGGCCGAGATCACCTCGAGCAGGGTGATGGTGAGGAAGATCGCCATCGGGTCGTTGATGCCCGACTCGATCTCCAGGGTGGAGCCGACCCGTTCGTTCAGTCGGGTGCCGCTGCCCTTCAAGAGTGAGAACACCGCCGCGGCGTCGGTCGAGCCGATGATCGCCCCCATCAGCAGGCCGTAGTACCAGTCGAAACCCATCAGCCAGGTGGCCAGCGCGCCCATGGCCCCGGCGGTGATCATCACGCCGACGGTCGCCAGGGACAGGGCCGGCTTGAGGGCGACGCGGAAGGTGCGGATATGCGTGCGCAGGCCGCCATCGAGCAGGATGATCGCCAGCGCGAGGTTGCCGATCAGGAAGGCGGTTTCGAAGTCGTCGAACTGCACGCCGCCGATGCCGTCCTGGCCGGCGAGCATGCCGACGCCGAGAAAGATCAGCAGCAGCGGGAAGCCGAACCGCGACGAGGCCATGCCGGCGAGGATGCTGGTGAACAGCAGCAGGGCGCCGAGCAGGATAAACGAGTTGGTCGCGTCCATTGCTCTCGGGTCAGGCTCTCGGTTCGGGCGTGGGTGACAGTCACCCAACTATACGCGAGCCCGACCGTCCAGCGGATGCGGCCCGGCGACGCCGCGGAGACTAATTGCCCCGTCGGCGAGGCGAGGGCCGTGATCAGCTCGCGGTGGCGAGGAAGGTCGGTGGCGGGAGAAAGGCGCCCGCCCGGGTGGCCGCTGACTGCGGCACCGGGTTGATTGCGGGGGCGTGGGGGAAGCGGGCGTCGATCTCGCGACGCACCGCGGCCTGTTCGGGCAGCAGCGGCAGGTGGCCGCCGGCGAGCATCTCGACGGCATCCGACAGGCCCAGTCGTTCCAGGTGCTGGGCGGGGGCCTCGAGGAAGGTCTCCAGGTCGAGCCCGGTGGTCGACAGTCGGCAGGCGCGGAAGATGTTGGCCCAGAAATCGATCACGTCGTCGTGGTAGGTCTGCATGGCGGTGCTCCTTTCGTTGACTGCCTACAAACTAGGCATGTCCAGATAGTATGCACACAATTTGGACGTGTCAACAAACTCGCGTCATTTTTATTGACATACCGTCGGGTGGGCGGAGAATGGGAACCATGACTATCGCGACGCCCCTTATGACTGATCCGGCCCCCGATCCGGCCATCGACGACCTCAAGTGGGACCTGCGCCAGCGTCTCAAGCTGCTCGAATGCACCCTGCTGCTCAATGGCTGGCTACGCACCCAGGCGCTGACCGAGACCTTCGGCATCAGCCGCGCGCAGGCCTCCAAGGACTTCGCCGTCTACCAGGCGCTCGCCCCGGGCAACCTCGTCTACAACCGCTCCCAGAAGTATTACGAGCCGGGCGAACACTTCGCCGCGCGGCTGTTGTCGGGGCGGACCTCGGAGCTGCTGGACGTGCTGGGCGCCTTGCCGGGGGCGGATCGGCCGGTGGTCGCACTGGCGGCGGCCGGGCCGAACGTGGAATTGCTGCGCCCGCTCGAGCGCGAGCTGGATCTCGACATCCTGCGGGCGGTCTCGGCGGCGGCCAGCAACGGGCATCGCTTGCGGGTGGACTACCAGTCCATGCGGCGTCCCGAGCCGCGCCCGATCGAGCTCTCGCCGCACACGCTGGTGTTCAGCGGCTTTCGCTGGCACCTGAGGGCGTTCAGTCACGAGCACGAGGAATATCGCGACTTCGTACTGGCGCGGATGGCGAACGCCGAATCGCTGCCGGATCGACCGGGCGCACCGCGCGATGCGGATGGCGACTGGTTCGAGGAGGTGGTGTTGCGCGTGGGCGTGCACCCGGAGCTGCCCGCGGCCCAGCAGGCGGTGATCGCCGCGGATTACGGCATGGTCGACGGCGAGCGGCGGGTGAGCGTGCGTCGGGCGTTGCTGCCCTACCTGCTGCGCCTGATGCAGATCGAGCCCGAGCGCGAACACCCCGACCCATTGATCCAGCAGATTTGCCTGCTCAACCCCGAGGTGGCGCACCGCAAGGGCTGGGACTGACGCCGGGAGATCTCCGGTTCCCTAGCGCGGGCCGATCCGCTGGCAGCGGTTGCCGCCCAGGGTCTTGGCGTGTTGCAGCGCCTCGAGCGCGTGGCGGTAGGCCTCCTCGGAGGTCTGGCCGACCTCCAGTTCGGTCACGCCGCAGGACAGCGTGAGCGACAGGCTCTTGGCGCCATGGCGCAGTCGCGTGCGCATCACGCGCGCCCGGATCGCCTCGGCCAGTTCCATGGCCGCATCCCCGTCCTGTTCCTTCAAGAGGATGGCGAACTCGTCGATGCCGATGCGGGCGAAGTAGTCGCTGTAGTGGATCATCCGCGAGATCGTCTGCACCAGCACGATCAGGATCTTGTCGGCGGTCTGCTGACCGTCGCTCTTGACGATCGTCTTGAGGTGGTCGATGTCGACGAACAGCATCGAGATCGGCGGGCGGCCCGGACGCAGTCGCGCCAGCTCCATGCGCAGCTGCTGCTCGAAGGCAAAGGCGTTGGGCAGGGCGGTGAGCATGCAGCGATTGCGGTCCGCGCATTTCTCCTTGAGCTTGTTCTCGTGCATCTGCGCACGCTTGATCACCGTGGTCAGGTAGCCGCGCAGGCGCAGGTTCTGGCTCTCGAACTCGGCCAGTCGCCGGCCCTCGGTCTCGTGGAATTCGCGTACCTTGCCGTGCAGCTGCTCGATCTGGTCGCGCACCGTCTGCTTGATGGTCTCGATGTCCTCGGCCTGCTCGATCTCCTTCTTGAGCTTGCCGACGGTGCGCCCGAGCATGTTGTCGAAGCGCCGGAGCTTGCCGCGGCGCTCCTCGGCCTGCTTGCCCTGGTGGAAGGCGTCCTCCTCGATCTTCTGCACCGATGACTTGATCTCGTCGAGGAACAGGGTGAGCTCGGTCTTCTCCTGCTCGATCATCTGGCGCATCTCGTTGATCAGCGCCACGGTGCGATCGATCAGCAGGCTGGGGTGGGCATCGAACTGGTGGGCGGCGATCGCCTCGAGCAGCTGGCGCCGATGGCTCTCCAGCGGCCCGATAAAGGCGATGCCCTCGAGCATCTGCGGGATGAACTCGCGCACGAACAGCTTGCGCTGGTACTCGGCGCGCGAGTTGTCGGGCCGCTCCTGGGCGTCGTCGCTGGCTGGCTCGTGGCCGCTTTCCAGCTTGCGCAGCTGCTCGGAGAGCTGCTCGATGTCCACCTGCAGGCGGTCGAGCGGAAAGTCGGCATCGGCCTGGCGGCTGACGTGGCTGCGGATGCGATTGCACAGCGGCACGAGGCTCGGGTAGGCCTTCTCCACCGCGATCAGCGTGCGACTGACGGTCAGCTTGAACAGCTTGACCAGGCGCAGGTCGTGGTCCTCCAGGCGGGTGAATTCCCGGAGCATGCGCTCGTAGCTCTTGCGGTAGAAGTCGCCAGACTCCGCCATGTCATGTCCCCGGAAAATCGTGCCCGCTGGTCATCGATAGCTCGACGAACCGTTTTTCGCGCCAATTTACCCCAGTATGACACCCGGAATAAAGCAGGAAAGTCGATTGCCCCCATGGCCCGTCATGCTGCGGCTTCAAGCGGACCTGCGGGGCTTTTCGTCGGCGGCCGGCTGGCGCATGATGGACGGGTCACGTCGATCCCCGGACAAGGAGCCCGAAACATGTCCCCGATCCGCCGCCGCTGGATGATTCGGATGGCCGCCATCGCCCTGGTGGTGGGCTTTGTCGGCTGGTGGGCCTACCAGCAGCTGACGGTGGTCGAGGATCACCCCGGTCTTGCCAGCGGCAACGGGCGGATCGAGGCGGTCGAGATCGATATCGCGGCCAAGGTGCCGGGGCGCGTCGAATCGATCCGGGTCGAGGAGGGCGAGTTCGTCACCACCGGTCAGCCGGTCGCGACTCTGGACACCAGCACGCTCGAGGCCGAGCTCCATCAGGCGCAGGCGCACCTGCGCCAGGCGAGCAGCGACGTGGTGACCGCTCGCAGCCAGGTGATCCTGCGCGAGGCGGAACGGGCCGCGGCCGAATCCCTGCTGGCCCAGCGGCAGGCCGAGCTCGACATCGCGGAAAAGCGCCTGGCGCGCACCTCGCAGCTGGTCAAGAGCGGCTCGGTCTCCCGCCAGGAGGTGGACAACGACGAGGCCCGGGTGAAGGGCGCGGCGGCCGCGGTCAGTGCCGCGCGTGCCCAGATTGCCGCGGCCGATGCGGCGATCGCGACCGCGCGGGCACAGGTGGTCGGGGCCGAGGAGGCCGTCGCCGCCGCGCGGGCGACCATCGAGCGCATCGAGGCGGACATCGCCGACAGCACCCTGTATGCCCCGCGCGACGGACGCATCCAGTATCTCGTCGCCCAGCCGGGCGAGGTGGTCGGTGCCGGCGGCCGGGTGATGAACATGATCGACCTCAAGGACGTCTACATGACGTTCTTTCTGCCCACCGACGTGGTCGGCCGGATTGCCATCGGCGCCGAGGCCCGCCTGGTAATCGACGCCGCCCCGCAGTACGTCATTCCCGCCCGCATCTCGTTCATCAGCGACGTGGCGCAGTTCACCCCCAAGACGGTCGAGACCCGCGAGGAGCGCCAGAAGCTGATGTTCCGCGTGCGTGCCCGCCTGCCGGTCGACCTGCTCGAGCGCTACATCGTGCAGGTCAAGACCGGCCTGCCGGGGGTGGCCTGGGTGCGCTATGACGACGATCAGCCCTGGCCCGAGCACCTGGCGATACGGGTGCCCGACTGATGGTAAGCCCCGCACCGGTCGCCCGCCTGCGCGGGGTCGGGCTGCGCTACGGCGAGACGGTGGCGCTCGACGGGGTCGACCTCGACATCCCCGCCGGGCAGATGGTCGGCCTGATCGGACCGGACGGCGTGGGCAAGTCCAGCCTGCTCGCGCTGGTCGCCGGGGCCCGCGCGATCCAGTCCGGGACGATCGAGGTGCTCGGTGGCGACATCGGGCGGGCGCGCTTTCGTGGGCAGGTCAGCCCGCGCATTGCCTACATGCCGCAGGGGCTGGGTCGCAACCTCTACCCCACGTTATCGGTGTTCGAGAACGTCGATTTCTTCGGCGGCCTGTTCGGGCACGCCCGGGCCGAGCGCCGGCGACGGATCGACGAGTTGCTGCAGGCCACCGGCCTGGCCCCGTTCGCCGACCGGCCGGTGGGCAAGCTCTCCGGCGGCATGAAGCAGAAGCTGGGGCTGTGCTGTGCGCTGATCCACTCACCGGACCTGCTGATCCTCGACGAGCCGACCACCGGCGTCGACCCGCTCTCGCGTCGCCAGTTCTGGCGCCTGATCGAGCGCATCCGCGCCGAGCACGACGGCATGAGTGTGCTGGTGGCCACCGCCTACATGGAGGAGGCCGAGCGTTTCGATTGCCTGGTGGCGATGAATGCCGGTCGGGTGCTGGCGACGGGCGAGCCGGCGACGCTGCTCGAGCGCACCGGGCAGGAGACGCTCGAGTCGGCCTTCATCTCGCTGCTGCCGGCGGCCGAGCAACATGAGCATCGACCGGTCGACCACAGCGCGCACCCGGATGCCCGAACCGCCCCGGTGGCGATCGAGGCGAGGGGCCTGACCAAGCGCTTCGGCACCTTCACCGCGGTCGAGGACGTCAGCTTCTCCATTCCGCGCGGCGAGATCTTCGGTTTCGTCGGCTCGAACGGCTGCGGCAAGACCACCACCATGAAGATGCTCACCGGTCTCCTGCCGGCAAGCGAGGGCGAGGCGCGACTGCTCGGGCATCGCCTCGACCCGCACGATCTGGCCACCCGCCACCGGGTCGGCTACATGACCCAGGGCTTTTCGCTCTACGGCGAGCTGAGCGTCCGCCAGAACCTCGAACTGCATGCCCGGCTGTTTGGCCTCGATCGATCGGCCCTCGACGCGCGGGTCGCCGCGGTGGCGAGCCGTTTCGGCCTCGACCGCGTGATGGACGCGTTGCCGGACGAACTGCCCCTGGGCGAGCGCCAGCGATTGTCGCTGGCCGTGGCACTGGTACACGAGCCCGAGATCCTGATCCTCGACGAGCCGACCTCCGGCGTCGATCCGATCGCCCGCGATGCCTTCTGGCGCATCCTGATCGAGCTGGCCCGCGAGGAGCAGGTCACCATCTTCATCTCGACGCACTTCATGAACGAGGCCGAGCGCTGCGACCGGCTCTCGCTGATGCACGCCGGGCGGGTGCTGGTCACCGGCACGCCCGAGGAGGTGATCGCCTCGCGTGGCGCGGCCGACCTCGAGGCCGCGTTCATCGACTACCTCGAGGGCGCCGCCGAGAACGAGGAACCCACAGTGCCGCGTAACCGGGAAACCCGCGGCAGCGGCGAGCGCCCGGCGGAACTCGCGGGCAGGCGGTCGCCCCCCCGCCACGGCGTGTTCAGTGCGCGGCGCCTGGCCGCCTACGCCCACCGGGAAGGGCGAGAGCTCACGCGCGACCCGATCCGCCTGACACTGGCCGCGCTGGGCACCGTGCTGCTGATGCTGGTGCTGGGCTACGGCATGAACATGGACGTCGACGACCTGTCCTTCGCGGTACTCGATCGCGACAACACCACCGTCAGCCGGGATTACATCGCCGGCCTGTCCGGCTCGCGGTACTTCATCGAGCACCCGCCGGTGGCAAGCTACGCGGAACTCGACCGGCGCATGCGCTCGGGCGAACTGGGCATGGTGATCGAGATCCCGCCCGGCTTTGCGCGCGACATCGCCCGGGGCGCGCCGGTCGAGGTGGGCGCCTGGGTGGATGGCGCCATGCCCACCCGCGCGGAGACCCTGGCCGGCTACGCCCAGGGCATGCACCAGCACTGGCTGGCCATGCGGGCGCGCGAGTCGGTGGGCGAGGCGGCGTTGGCTGGTGCCGCGTCCATCGAGACACGCTTTCGCTACAACCCCGACGTGAAAAGCCTGCCGGCGATGGTGCCGGCGATGATCCCGCTGCTGCTGATGCTGATCCCCGCGATCCTCAGCGCCTTGTCCGTGGTGCGCGAGAAGGAGCTGGGGTCGATCGTGAACTTCTACGTCACCCCGGTCACGCGCCTGGAATTCCTCCTGGGCAAGCAGTTGCCCTACGTCGTGCTGGCGATGGGCAATTACCTGTTGCTGGTCGCCCTGGCGGTGGTCGTCTTCGGCGTGCCCATCACCGGCAGCTTCCTCGCCCTGAGCCTGGCCGCGGTGCTGTACGTGTTCGCCTCGACCGCGTTGGGGCTGTTGATCTCGACGTTCGTGAAAAGCCAGCTGGCGGCGATCTTCGGCACGTCGATCCTCACCATGATCCCCTCGACGCAGTACTCGGGGCTGATCGACCCGGTCACGGCGCTGGAAGGGATGGGCGCGGTGATCGGGCAGGTCTTCCCGGCCACGCATTTCGTGACCATCGCGCGCGGGACCTTCTCCAAGGCGCTGGGTTTCGAGGACCTGGCCGGGGCCTTCCTGCCCCTGCTGCTGGCCGGTCCGGTGCTGATCGCGATCGCCACCCTGCTGCTTAGGCGACAGGAGCGTTAGGGAGCCTCTATGCGGATGGGAAGCAACATCTGGTATCTGGGGCTGAAGGAGTTCCGCAGCCTGTGGCGGGACACCATCATGCTGGTGCTGATCGTGTTCGCCTTCTCGCTGGCGATCTACACGGCGGCCACCGCCATGCCCGAGACGCTCAACAAGGCCCCGATCGCGATCGTCGACGAGGACCGCTCGCCGCTGTCGCTGCGCATCGCCGATGCCTTCTACCCGCCGTCGTTCCTGCCGCCGCGCTTTATTTCCGCCGTCGAAATGGACGCGCGCATGGACGCCGGGCTCGACACCTTCGCCCTGCACATCCCGGCCGGCTTCCAGCGCGACGTGCTCGCCGGCCGGAGCCCGGCCATCCAGTTGAACGTCGATGCCACCCGCATGAGTCAGGCCTTCGTCGGTAGCGGTCACATCCAGGCGATCGTGCAGGGCGAGATCGATGCCTTTCTCGCCGGCTACCGCGAGGCGCCGTCCCCGCCGGTCGAGCTGGTCTGGCGGGCGCGGTTCAACCCCGAGCTGCAGGTCGCCCGGTTCGGTGCCGTGATGGAGCTGATCAACAACATCACCATGCTCGCGATCGTGCTCACCGGCGCGGCGCTGCTGCGCGAGCGCGAGCACGGCACGGTCGAGCACCTGCTGGTGATGCCGGTCACGCCGTTCGAGATCATGGCGAGCAAGATCTGGTCGATGTCGGTGGTCGTGCTGCTCGCCGCGAGCTTCTCGTTGACCGTGGTAGTCCAGGGGCTACTGGCCATCCCCATTCAGGGATCGGTGTGGCTGTTCCTGGTCGGCGCGTTGCTGCACCTGTTCGCCACCACCTCGCTGGGGATCTTTCTCGCCACCATCGCCCGATCGATGCCGCAGTTCGGGTTGCTGATCCTGCTGGTACTGCTGCCGCTGCAGATCCTCTCTGGCGGCATGACCCCGGCCGAAAGCCTGCCCGACTGGGTTCACCTGCTGATGCAGGCCGCCCCGACCCTGCACTTCGTCGCCATGGCGCAGGCGGTGCTCTACCGCGGCGCGGGCTTCGAGGTGGTCTGGCCGCAATTCCTCGCGCTGGCCGCGATCGGCGGGGTGCTGTTCACGCTGTCGCTGGCGCGTTTTCGGCGCATGCTCGCCGAAGTGGGCTAAGCGACTACGACGCGGGCGATGTGAGTTCGACCAGGCATTGCCAGACACGCCGGCGCAGTACCGGGTGGCCGCGATCGAGTCGACGGATCAGGCTGACCTTCTCGGCGAGATAGGTGGGCGCGAACTCGGGATCGTGGCGGGCGATCGACCGCACGTTGTGCCAGACATCGGCGTACTTGATGGTCTGCGCGCGGGGTTCGGCGCGGGCGACGTGGTCGTGGTCGATCCGCTTGCGGGCCGCGCGATCGCCGTCGTCCGGAGAGGAGGGGTTGGTCAGCGAAAGCACCATGCGCACCACCGAGCTGGGCATCTCGCGGTCGAGATCGGCGGCGGTCACGGGTGTGTCTTCGACCACGTCATGGAGCAGGGCGGTGGCGAGCACCAGCGGGTCGCCGTGGAAGGGACGGACCGTCTGTGCGACGGCGATCGGGTGCGTGACGAACGGCTCGTGGGTGTAGCGACGCACCTGGCCCGCGTGTGCCTCGATCGCGATCGCCAGCGCGCGGCGCACCACGTGCGAGGGGTGTTGGGCGAAGTGGTGGGCATCGGCTGGGGTCATGGCGGCGCGACGATCGTGAAGCGGTTCCGGGAGAGGGGCGCGTGGCGCGACAAGTGTGCCCGCCCAACCCGCTGCGCTCAAGTGGCTGGCCCGCTTGCGGGCCGGCGTGCCTCAGAAACGGTGCCACGATGGATTGCGCGGCTGGTTGGTCGTATCGTGGGTGCCAGGCATATACGCCCCAACACAACCAGCGAGTGTCACCATGCCCGTATCCCGCCACCTCCCTCAGCGATTTCTTTCCGCCCTGAGCCGCCCGCTGGCCGCCCTGCTGTTGGCCTTCGGGCTGGGTGCGGTCACCCCGGTGGTCGCCGCCGATGCCGCTGACTCGACGATGGCCATCTACGAGGAGGTCCGCTTCGTCGACCACCTCGCCGACCTGCCCGCGGATCTCGCCTGGATGCAAAAGCACGACAAGCCGATGATGCTGTTCTTCCACGCGAGCTACTGCGGCTACTGCCAGAAGATCGACGACGAATTCCTGATCCCGATGCGGCTCGACCCGGACTACCAGGGGCGCCTGATCATCCGTCGCGTGCAGATCGACTCCGACGATCGCTTCATCGGCGTGGATGGCAAGTGGAAGGAGCCGGCGGCCTTCGCCGACGAGCTGGACGTGCGGGGCGTGCCCTACGTGCTCTTCTTCTCACCGGACGGCGAGCGGATCGGCGAGATCACCGGCGCGGCCCCGGCGTTCTACAACCATTACCTGGATCGCAACGTCGATCGCGCCGAGCGCTGCGCCAAGGACATGAGCCCGGCCGAATGCCGCGAGTTCATCGACCAGCCCGGGCTGCAATAGGTCCTGGTCGAGTAGTTGCTCCCTGACGCTCGTTGCAGGCGGGGTATGGTCGGACTGGTTTCGGCGATGACGGGCATTCCGATGGCCTTCCGTTGCGTTGCCGGTTTACCCCCCGCTGGATTGCGCCTCGCAGCATCCCTGGCCATCTTGGATCGGTGGACAGGGCACGCTGCCGTATGAGCAGAATACGCAGCAGTCACCTGGCTTCGGCCGCAGCAAGGTCTGACACCCGTCACATTCGTAGAACCACTGACAGGCATCGGTGGGCATGGTCTCGGTTTGCGAGTGCCGGCATTCGGGACACTTGATTGTCGAGTTGTAAGACAACGGGTCGTTGGGCATCACTTGTTCCTTTTATCGTCTTATCGTCGGCGTTTTCTTGGCGGTGGGGCTGAGCTGATCGGCTTGGGTTTTGTCGGCACGCCTTATCCGCGATGATCCGGCGTCTGATGCTCGGCATGCACGGGAGGGTGCCTTCTCCCTGCCTTTCGCAGGAAAACCCACTCTGCCGCCGCGATCGCAATCATCGTGGCCATCGCCGCGCCGATGACAAACGGATCCGTGTTGAGTTTTACCCAGACGAAGCCCAACAGGGCGAGCAGGTTCAGAACGATGGCCGTCGCGGGTATCCACGCCCGCGCATCCACTTCTGTCCTGAGATAACGGAGCACACCCCACTGGATGGCGATGTTCATGATCAGGTAAAAAACGATGCCCAGGGCAGCGATGCGGGAGAGGTCGAAGAAAGCCGTCAAGAAGATACCGAGGACGACGGTGTAGACCAGTGTGTGCTTCTGGATGCTGCCCGGCATGCCGAAATGTCGGTGAGGCACCAGTTCCATCTCGGTCAGCATGGCCAGCATGCGGGAGACGGCGAAGATGCTGGCGAGGATGCCGCCTGCGGTGGCCGTCATCGCAAGGATGACCGTGAACCACACGCCGTATTCGCCCAGCGCCGGTCGGGCTGCCGCCGCCAGAGAATAGTCTCTCGTTTCTATGATCTCGGCCAATGACAGATTGCTGGCGACGGCATAACCAACCAGGGAGTAGATGACGACACAGGCGGCGATGGAAATGACGATGGCGCGACTGACATTTCGATGGGGATTGTTTACCTCGGAGCCGCTATTGGTAATCGTGGTGAATCCCTTGAAGGCCAGGATGCCCAGCGCGGTGGCGCCGAGAAAATTGCCGAGGGTTCCGGCGTCCCCGGTGCTGGAAAAATCAACGGTGATGCTGTCAGCAACCCAGATACCGGCGAGACCGAACAAGAAAATGCCTCCGATCTTGAGAATGCCGATGAGCGAGGCAACTCCCTGAATGAGGCGATTGCCCAAGAGGTTGATCACGAAGGCAGCGATGATGAGTGACACACCCAGAACAGGCACCAAAAGGCCGGATTCATCCCCACCAAAGGGTTGCACCGAATACGAGCCGAAGGTCCGTGCAAGGAAGGCTTGAGCGATTACCATCGAGAAATACATCAACAAGGCGTTGAACGCAGTTGGCAAGCGGTTTCCATAGGCCTTTTGGAGATACATCCCAATGCCGCCGGCAGACGGCCAGGTGTTCGAGATTTTTATGTAGGAATAGGCGCTGAAGCCCACGATGACCGCCGCTGACAGGAAGGCCAAGGGAAACAGTACGCCGGTCATCTCGGCCATTTGCCCCGTCAAGGCAAAGATGCCGGCACCGATCATGACCCCGGTCCCCAGCATCACTGCTCCCGGCAGGGTCAGGCTCCCCTCTTGATAGCGGCTCGTGCGGTCGTTCGCTTTGTTCATCCTGCTCCCCTCTGTAGACATCAGGAGTTGATCGTCACGGCCTCGTCGTGTCGGTCATCCGATAGAAAACTCCGGGTTGACGAGGTCGAGAGCGGTCACGTCATAGCGCAGATGTCGGTGCTCGTTAACGGACAACGGCCCCCATCCTGAAACGGGAGCCTTGCTCATGCTTCTCCAGGGCACTGTTGCGTGGTGGTCAGAACCACATGCGTACGCCGGCGACCAGTCGAAGATCCTCAGTGTCATGGCCTTCCTCTCGGGCCAGGTCGGCGGTGTCTCCCAGTTGCTTCTTCCAACTCACCCCGATGTAGGGGGCGAACTCGCGTTGGATTTCGTAGCGAAGCCGCAGTCCGGCCTTTACGTGGTTCACACCCTGGCCGACGCCGAACTCTTCGACCTCCTGGAAGGCGAAAGATGTCCCGATGCGCGGCTGCAGGACCAGTCGCTGGGTGAGCAGGAAGTCGTACTCGGCCTCAAAGTCGACCGAGGCGTCGCCGTCTTCACTGATCCGCAGGCTGGTATCGATTTCGAACCAGTAGGGCGCCAGGCCCTCCAGGCCCACCACGGCGAAGCCGCGGTCGTGGTTGGGGCCGGGGCCGTATTCGAGCTGGTAGCCGACACCGGCCTGCACGGACCAGTAGGGGGCGATCAGGCGGCCGTAGAGTAGATCGAGGGCCTCGATCTCACCACCGTCTCCACCGGAGACGACGTGTTCCCCCTCGCCCTTGATCACCAGCCGGTTGGTATCGCCGCCGTACCAACCCTTGAACTCCCAGTCGACGCTGTCCTCGTCGTCCCCGGCAGCGTACTCCAGCCGGTCGAACAACAGCATTCCGGTCTGCATGTCGGGGACGGGGGAATCCCATCCCTGTTCGCGGGCGTAGTCACCTCGTCCGTCGGCCATGGCAAGCGCTGGTGTCAGTGCCAGCACGCAGGCGGTCGCCAGCCATCGACTCGGGTGCTTGATCGTCTGAATGGTCATTGGTCAGTTCCTCCCGGTATTCAGGCTACGGACACGACACGGAACATGCCGGCGTCCATGTGATAGAGCAGATGGCAGTGAAAGGCCCAGTCGCCCTTGTGTTCCGGGGTGATCTGCGCGGAGACCATCTCGCCGGGCTTGAGCGACAGGGTGTGTTTGCGCGGCCGGTACTTGCCATGACGGTTTTCCAGCTCCATCCACATGCCGTGGAGGTGAATCGGGTGATCCATCATGGTGTCGTTGACCAGGATCAGGCGCAGCCGTTCGTTGTGGTGGAAGCGGATCGGGCCGTCGACTTCGGAGAACTTTTTGCCGTCGAACGACCACATGTACCGCTCCATGTTGCCGGTCAGGTGAAGTTCGATTTCTCGCTCCGGTTCACGCTGATCCGGCCAAGGGGCGCGTGCCCGCAGGTCGTCGTAGACCAGCACCTTGTGGTCCTCGGTACTTTCGAGCCCGATGCCCGGATCGCTCATGCGATTCTGCGGATTGCTGGCGACCATGGCCGCGCCCGGGCCGTGATCATCGTGGCCGTGGCTGATCTTTCGGCCGGCAAGGGGCCATTCGGAAGGTTCGTCCTCGGCCATGTTCATGCCGCCGGAGTGATCGTCATTCAGGGCCTGACTGCCGCCGCTCATGTCGTGGCCGGCATGCGGGTCGCTAGCGTCGGCTGCCATCTCCACGCCGCCATTCATGTCACCCGACATGTCGTTCCGGCCCATGTCCATGTCGCCGTGGCCCATGTTCATATCCATGTCTCCATGGTCCATGCCCATCGACTCCATGCCGCGCTCGGGCATGGGGCGACGCTCGGGGATCTCGCCGCGTGCGCCCTCTCTGGTCGCCAGGGTGGCGGCGGCATACCCGCTGCGATCCATGGCCTCGGCGAAGATGGTGTAGGCGCGATCCTCGTTCGGCTCGACGATCACGTCGTAGGTCTCGGCAACACCAATACGGAACTCGTCGACCGGCACGGGCTCGATGTCCTGTCCGTCGGCCTGCACCACGGTCATCTTCAATCCCGGGATGCGCACATCGAAGAAGCTCATCGCCGAGCCGTTGATGACCCGCAGCCGCACCTTTTCCCCGGGCTTGAACAGGGCGGTCCAGTTGTCCGCGGGTGAACGCCCGTTGAGCAGGTAGGTGTAGGTGCTGCCGGTCACGTCGAGCAGGTCGCGCGAACTCATGCGCATCTCGCCCCACATCGCCCGCTCGCGCATGGTCTGCTCCCAGCCCTTGGACTTGATGTCCTCGAGCAGGTCCTGGACGGTGCGCTTCTGGTAGTTGTAGTAGCCCTCGGCGACCTTGAGCTTGCGGAAGACGTCGTGCGGATCTTCAAAGGTCCAGTCGGAGAGCATGACCACGTAGTCCCGATCGTACGCGTAGGGCTCCGGCTCGGCTGGGTCGACCACCAGCGGGCCATAGTGGCCGAGCTGTTCCTGGAGCCCCGAATGGCTGTGGTACCAGTAGGTGCCGCTCTGGCGCACCGGGTAGCGGTACTCGAAGGTCTCGCCAGGCTTGATGCCCGGGAAGGTCACGCCCGGCACGCCGTCCATCTCGAAAGGCAGCAGGATGCCGTGCCAGTGGATCGAGGTGTCCTCGTCGAGGTTGTTGGTCACCAGGATGCGCACGTCGCGACCTTCCTTCAGGCGGATCAGGGGCGCGGGCACGGTGCCGTTGACCGTGATCGGGCGCGCGTCCTTGCCATCGATAGGCATTGACGTGCGGTCGATGGTCAGCCGGAAGATGTCGGTGTTGCCGTCGACCTCTTTCTTGGCCTCGAGGTTGCCGCTGCGGGGCCAGGCGAGGGCCGGCTGGAGGGCGCCTACCCCGTAGAGAGCGGCCAGGACGCTCATGGATGTGGCGCTGCGCAAGAACCGGCGACGGGACAGCCCGTCGGCGGTGAGGATGTCGTTGGGCTTCATGGGATCTCCTCCGATTGCGTCGAGAAGGACGGTTTATGGGGGTGCGGCGTTTTACTGGCCCGGTGCCACGTCGATGTGGCCTTTCATGCCGGCCTCGAGGTGGCCGGGCAGCAGGCAGGCAAATTCGACCTGTCCGGGCTGCGTGAATCGCCAGACGAGATCGCCCGATTCGCCGGCGTCGAGCTGGATCATGTTTGGCTCGTCGTGGGCCATGCCCGGGTGCTCTCGCATTTCTTCGGCGTGGGCCTTAAGGTCCTCGATCGATCCGATGACCATCTCATGGGGTTGATTGCCGGTGTTGCTGACGCGGAAACGCACTGTTTCGCCGGCTTTCACTTCGATCGACGACGGCTCGAATCGCATCCGGTCGTCCATCTTCACCACGATGTGGCGATCGACGTTGGTCATCTGCCCCGGCTCGCCGGTGGCCGTGCCTGCACCCCCATGACCGCCGGAGTGTTGACCTGCGCCGAGGGCCGCGAAGGGAAGCAGGAGCGAGGCGATTACTGCGTGTTTCGTTGCCATGGATCTGTTCCTCTTAGTCATGGATCTGTTCCTCTTAGTGTCGGCATTGCCTGCCGTGACGTGCCTGTTTCGATACCCATGACCTTACGCAGCCGGGCTGTCATGGACCTGACGGCGGGATTACGGTTTTGTCATCTACGTGCGCACGCGTCAGGGCCTCTCCCGAGGCGGCCAGGCCAGCGAGTGGTTGGTTCGAAGAGAGAGGGGGGCGGTCGAGGTTGTCGGTATTGGTGCAGCCGCCCCGGAAGGCAATGGCCCCGACCAGGTTGGTCGGGGCGGGAGGTGTTCAGTCGAGCTCGTCCTTCATGCGTTCATAGGTTTCCTTGTCGATCTCGCCCCGAGCGTAGCGGCGATCGAGAATCTCCCGGGGAGACGGCTCTCCTGAGGAACGGCCTTGTCGCGAGAGGGCGACGATCAGCCAGGCGATCACCGCGATTAGCAGTATCCAGACGATCCACATGAAGCCTCCGCCAAATCCCATGGTGTGATCCCATCCCATTTTCTTTTCTCCTGATAACGTTGGGCCGAGGCCCGGGCCCGCCACCGCGGGCGAGCGGGCTCAGGAAACCGTGAAATGACCCATCATCCCGGCATCCTCGTGTTCGAGGATGTGGCAGTGGTACATGAACGGGGTGTCCTTGCCGGCCGGCTGGGTAAAACGCACCGCGATCTCTGCCCGGCCATCGACCAGCAGGGTGTCCTTCGCGCCTCGATTTTCCAGCCGGGGCGACTGCCCCGTCTCGTCGGTCAGCACTTGGAAATGCACGCCATGGATGTGGAACGGGTGCATCAGCATGTCGCTCTCGATGGTCCAGTGTTCGATGGTGCCGAGCGCGACGTCCTCGTTAATGCGATGCGGATCGAACGGCTGGCCGTTGATCCCCATGGAGGGGCCGGAGCCGTCGCCCATCATGCCTCGCATCATCGGCATGCCACCGAGCATCATGTCGAGGCGGAAGTGGCGTCGACGATCGAAGGTTGTCGGCCGCGATGGCAGGGAGTCACCAGTGGCCTCCGGGAGACGATCCACCCGACCCTTGCGGTCATCCGGGTGGAACGACAGCACCCGTTGGTCGCCTTCGACCAGCCCGGAGGCAAACGAGCGGATGTTGCTCATCATCCCCATCATGCCGGGGCCGCCCCGATTTTGATCCGGGCCGGTGATCAGCGCCACCTCGCGCCCGTCGCGGAAATCCACCAGTACCTCGAAGCGTTCGCCCGGTGACAGGCGCAGCTCGTCGGTGGCCACCGGCTTGGGCCAGAACCCGGCGTCGCCCGCGATCACATGCATCGGGCGCCCGTCCTCGAAGCGCAGGTGGAAGATGCGGGCATTCGAGCCGTTGAGCAGGCGTAACCGGACGATGGAGTTCGGCACCGGGCTACGGGGTTGTTCTGCGCCGTTGACGAACAGGCGGTCACCCTGGAAGCCGTGCATGCGATCGAACATGCTCAGCCGGTAATCCAGTCGACCGGCATCGTCGAGGCGTCGGTCCTGGATCACCAGCGTCAGGTCATCGACACCGTGTTCGTGAGGCACGCCCCGGTCGGCATCAAGTCCATCGTCGATCTGGAACACCCCGGCCAGGCCCGCGTAGACCTGGCGAGCCGTATGCGGGAAGGTATGGGCGTGAAACCACGCCGTCGATGCCGGCTGGTCGATCGGCAGGATCGGCTCCCACACCTTGCCGGGGTCGATCGCTTGGTGAGGGCCGCCATCGACCTCCCCGGGGACGAGCAGGCCATGCCAGTGAGTGGCGAGTGGCTCGTCGAGATCGTTCTGCAGCCGGACGGCGACCTCCTGGCCCTGGCGTGCACGGACGAACGGGCCAAGGTAACCCTGGTTGTAGCCGAGCGTCGGTGAGGACGATCCGCCTGCGAACACCGTTTTGCCGGCCTGGGCCGTCAGTTCCAGACGCCCGCTCTGGGTGACGTCGAGGACCTCGGGCATCGGTAGGGTGGGACGGTTGCGGCTGGCCGCCCGGGCGGGTTGCGCGGTAATCGAGCCCAGGCTTGCCGTGGCGGCCACCGCGACGCTGTGCTTCAAGAAACGACGTCGATCCATTGTTGAGTGCTCCCTTGGTTCGCCTGTCGGGATGACTTTTAACGACTTGCCCACGAAGGTAGCCCGGCGAGCTGTCAGGCGCCTGACCCGCTGATTACATCCTTGTAATCTTCATGAGCCAGGTTCGGCGCGGTGGCAGAATGACCCCAGATTATTCGGGAGCTGTCGAATGAAGGTGTTGATCGTCGAAGACGAGAGCAAAACGGGCCAGTACCTGCAGCAGGGTCTGACCGAAGCTGGGTATACCGTCGACCTGTCGCCGGATGGTGTCGAGGGGCTGCATCTGGCGCTTACCGAGCCCTTCGATTTGATGCTGCTGGACGTCATGCTCCCCGGCATGGATGGGTGGCAGGTGCTGGAGACCCTGCGTCGGAACGGTCGAGACATGCCGATTCTTCTGCTCACCGCGAAGGACCAGGTCGAGGATCGCGTGCGAGGCCTCGATCTGGGTGCCGACGATTACCTGATCAAGCCGTTCGCCTTCTCGGAATTGCTGGCCCGCGTGCGCACCCTTTTGCGTCGTGGTCGGGCAGAACCCGAACCGACCACCCTGCGCGTGGCCGACCTCGAGCTCGACCGCCTCGGCCACCGGGCCACACGGGCCGGAGAGCGAATCGATCTGACGGCAAAGGAATTCGCCCTGCTGGAGCTTTTCATGCGTCGAAAAGGCGAGGTGTTGCCGCGCTCGCTGATCGCCTCCCAGGTCTGGGACATGAACTTCGACAGCGACACCAACGTGGTTGAGGTGGCCGTCCGCCGGCTTCGTCGCAAGGTCGACGAGCCATTTGAACGCCGATTGATTCGAACGGTGCGGGGCATGGGCTACGTCATGGAAGACGAGCCCGAGGCATGAAATTGGCCCTCTCCCTCACCGCCCGGCTGACACTGCTGTTCGTCCTGCTGTCGTCTTCGGTGTTGATCGGCCTTGGCTGGCTGCTCAATGCCGCGGTCGAACGTCACTTCATCGAGATGGATCGCAGCCTTCTCGAGGGCAAGGTCGAGGTGCTGGAGCGGTTGCTGGCCAGCCCGCCCGACGCGCAGGAACTGCAGGCGCTGGATGAGGCGGTGCTCGACATGTTCCGTAGCGACCCGAAGCTCAAGGTGTTCGTTCGAACCGACGGTGGCTCGACCATTCTCGCGCCGCCCGACTTGTCGTTCCCCGATCAGGCGATCAACCGGAAACAGGTCGAGCAAGCCGATGTGCTGTTCGCCTGGAGTGAGGGTGACTCGCGTTACCGCGGGCTTGCCACGACCATGCAGACGGCCTTGTCGGATCTCACGCCGTTTCTCGTGGTGGTGGCGATCAATATCGATCACCACGAGCGGTTCATGGAGCGCTATGGTCGGACGTTGAGCGTGTTCATTCCGGTGGCGGCGTTTCTCAGTGGTCTGTTGGGCTGGTGGGCATCGCGGCGTGGGCTTTCACCGCTTCGCTTGCTACAGCAGCGTGCGGCCTCGGTCACCGCCTCGCAGCTCGACTGCCGTTTGCCGGAGGAGTCGGTACCCCGGGAGCTCAGGGGGCTTGCCCACGAACTCAATTGCATGCTGGTTCGCTTGGAGGAGGCGTTCCGGCGATTGTCGAACTTCTCCTCGGACCTGGCCCACGAGATGCGAACGCCGGTGAGCAACCTGCTCACCCAGACCCAGGTCGCCCTGTCGCGATCGCGGACTCAACACGAGTACCAGGAAACGCTTGCCTCCAGCGCCGAGGAGCTTGATCGGCTCTCGCGCATGATCGCCGACATGCTGTTCCTGGCTCAGGCGGACAACGGCCTCTCCTTGCCGTCGATTCAAGAGATTCGCCTGCACGACGAGATTGCTGACCTGCTGGAGTTTTATGACGCGTTGGCCGAGGAGGAGGGCGTTCGTTTGCAGGCGTCGGGCCAGGCCTCGGTCCGCGGGAACCGCCTGATGTTGCGGCGTGCATTCAGCAACTTGCTCTCCAATGCCATCCGCCATGCGGGAGAGGGCGGTGAGGTGCGGATTACTATCGCGGAACAATCGAAAACCGTATCCCTGATCGTCGAGAACACCGGTGATCCCATTCCGCCATCGGAGCTGCCCATGATCTTCGATCGGTTTTATCGGGCCGAGGCGGCAAGGCCTCGCCATGGGAGTACCACCGGCGGGCTGGGGTTGGGTCTGGCGATCACGAGGGCCATCATTCACGCGCATGACGGGGAGATTGCTGCTGACTCGCTCGGGCGTCGAACTCGATTTCACGTCACCCTACCGCGGTCGGCTGCCGCGTCCGCTCCCTGAAAGCGATCCATTGAAACCGGGACGACATTCTCGTCGTCCAAAACGCAGAAAGGCCGCCCATTACAGGCGGCCCAACTGATTGATCGATTTGGTCGGAGTGGAGGGATTTGAACCCCCGACCACCTGCACCCCATGCAGGTGCGCTACCAGGCTGCGCTACACTCCGAAACAGGGCGCGCAGGATAGCGCATTTTGCCGTGCCGAGGAAGGCCGTCGGCAACCGGGCGGTCAGATGTCGTGGACCATGGCCCGGTTGTGGTTCGTCAGGGGGCGGATGATCTCCGGACGGCCGAAATGGAAGCCCTGTCCCCAGTCGATTCCCATCTCGCGCAGCATGTCGGCGGTGCGCGTGTCGCCGATGAATTCGGCGACCGTGATCAGGCCCATGTCCTTCGCCATGGCCTGGATGTGCTGGACGATTTTCTGCGCGCGCACGCTCTCGCTCATGTTCTGCACCAACGCCCCCTCGATCTTGAGGAAGGTGAAGGGCATGTCGAGGAGGTAGCGGTAGGAGGAGTAGCCGCTGCCGAAGTCGTCCAGGGCGAGGCGCAGACCGAAATCGATCAATGGCTTGAGCGCACTGAAGGCATCGGCAGTGTCCTCGAGCACCTCGCGCTCGGTCATCTCCAGGACCAGCGGCTTGACCTCCACCTGGCCCGAACCGCCGATGCACTCGCAGGCGGCCCGGGCGTTGCTGATCACCTGTTCCATCAGCTCCGGGTGCTGCAGGAAGTCCCCGGAGATATTGACGAAGTGCGCCATCGGTCGGTGATCGATCGAGGCCACGCAGTTGGTAATCGTCTGGTTGATGATCTCGAAGTCGATCCGATGGGCCATCTGTAGTCGCGAGGCGGCCTCGATGAACAGCCCGGCGGGGATGACGTCGCCCTCGGGGGTGATCATGCGTGCCAGTGCCTCGTCGGCGACCACCTCGCCGGTCTTGAGATCGACGATCGGCTGACTGGCGGCCACGATGCGGCCCTCGTGGATGGCACGGTCGAGCGCCCCGCCCGTGGTGTAGACGGACGGTTGCTGCAACCGGTCGGCGTTGACCACGCGGTCGCGCCCGGTGCGCTTGGCCTCGTAGACGGCCGCGTTCAGGGAGGAGAGCTGGTCGCGGGGTTGGGTGCGACTGGTCTCGCCGGGGCCGAGCGCGCCGTGGCCGATGCTGACGGTGACGGTGCCCAGCTGGGTGGCCTTTTCCCCGGCATTGAAGCGTACGCTGGCGGCGGCCGAGCGGATGCGCTCGGCGATCTGCGAGCTGTGCTCGGCCTGGCGCGGCGGGATCAGGAGCATGAATTCATGGCCGCTCCAGCGGGAGGCCATGACGTCGTCGGGGACGGCCGCCTGCATGGCGACGGCAAGATCGCGGATCACCCGATCGCCGACGTGATAGCCGAGGTAGTCGTTGACGGTCTTGAGACGGTCGATGTCGATCAGCATCAGGCGGTGGCCGCCTTCCCCGTCGGACTGGATCTCGCGGATGCGTTCGAGCATCGCGCTGCGGTCCGGCAGGCCGGTGAGCGAGTCGAGACTGGTGGGCGGGCAGAGGCTCTCGATCATCACCACCATCCGCTGGTGGTCGTTCAGCGGGGTGACGCCGAGGGTGATCTCGCGGTTGTCCATCAGGCCGACCAGCGAGGTTTCCTCGCCGTCGATCAGCGCGCTGCCCAGCGACGGGGTGGTGTTCAGTCGCAGGCGGCTTTCCAGGCGTTCGCGGAGGGTCTGCTCGCCATCGGCCGGGAACAGCTCCTCGGCCCGGGGGCTGGCGCTCAGGACGCGCCCGGAGGCAGTGCAGAGAAAGACGACCATGCCCGAATCAGCCCCTCCATACGCCGCGACGTTGTCTAGTTGCATCGTCCCTGTTCCTTCCCTGCCTGCGGTTGGCCACCCGACCCTGGGTGACATCTGTCTCACAGCATCCTAGCAGCGAATTCGGGCCAGCTGAATCACGATTCCCTTAAATACGCGGCGGGCGATCAGGACGCGCCGCTGTCGCAGACGGGGTTGGCGTTGATGCCGTCGATGCAGCCGATCAGCGAGTCGAGCAGCGGGTCGATCCGTTTGGCATCGGCATTGGCGTCCAGTGCGTCCTCGAGCTCGCCGGCGAGGGTCTGTAGTTCGGTTTCCCGGCAGCAGGCGGCGGCGCCCCGGAGCTTGTGCGCGGCATGGCGCAGCGCGTCGCGGTCCTCGGTCTGCTCGGTCAGCAGGCGACGGTACCCGGGCAGCTCGTCACAGAGCAGGCGGGTCAGGAAGGGATCGCGCTCGTCCTTGCGGTCGCCGTTGGCGGGGGGGCTGGCCTCCGGGTCGACGCGGCCGTGCGTTTCCAGCGGGAAGAATTCGCCGATCGCGCTCAGCAGGTCGCCGGCGGTCACCGGCTTGGTCAGCACCCGCTCGATGCCGCTGTGCAACAGGTCCTGGTGGACGTTGCCCTGCCGGTTTGCGGTGATCGCGATGATGGGCGTCTCGAGGTGACGCGGCCGCTTTTTGAGGATGCGGGCGACGCCCGCGCCGGTGATGTCCGGCATGTGCATGTCGGTGAAGACCACGTCGATGTCCTCGTGGTCGGCCAGGGCCAGCGCGTGTTTGCCGTTGGTGGCCTCGAGGACGTGAAAGCCCAGTTCACGCAGCGTCTGACCGAGGTGGGCCAGGTAGACCGGGTCGTCGTCGATCACCAGCGCGGTGCGCCCGGCGAACGAATACAGGGCGTGTCGACCGGCCTTGGCCGGACGGGATGGCGCGGTGCTGGCGGTCGGCCGTTGGGATTGCGTCGGTGGCGCCAATCGCGCCGGACGGCGGCCCGGCCCGGGTGCCGGGGCCCCCAGGACGCGCTCCAGCGAGGCGGCCAGGGCTCGGGCGCGGATGAACAGCGGCAGGGTGAAGTCGGCCCAGTGCAGCGGGGCGGCCGGGCGCCCGCGGATGGTCAGGTGGCTGGACAGGCCGATAACGCGCCCGGCGAGCGATACCCACTGGCCGAATGCCGGGTCGTCGTGGTGGCGTTCGACGATCCGCTCGTCGATGAACAGCAGGTCGACCGGCTGACCGAAGTCCGGCTCGACCTGGATGCTCGCCCCGAGCGCGGCGAGATTGCCCTGCCAGGCCCGTCGATGTTGTGGTGAGGCGCAGACCACCGCGATCAGTTGGCCGGCCAGCCGGTCGCTGCTGTCGGGCTCGCCGATCAGGATGGGGGCGCTGAAGGTGGCGGTCATGCCGAAGCGATCGGGCGTGGTTTCGACCACCTCGAGTGCCGAATCGAGGTGATGCGAGATGCAGCGCAGGATCCAGAGATCGATCAGGTCATCGACCAACAGCCCCTCGAGGCCTTCAGGGAGCGGTTGGACGAGGCGCTCGGTGAGCTGTTCGCGATCGAGCGACCCCTCGCGGAGTTGGCCGTCGACGGTCAGCCGAAACCGCCCGATCCGATCGCCGCCGTCGTTCTCGAAATCGTCCTCGAGCTCGAGGGTGATGGCCGGCTCGTGCAGCTGGGCGATGCAGAGGATCTCGTTGAGCAGGCGGTCGAGCAGGCGACGCAGCATCTGCGGATCGAAGACGATCTCGCGCGGCAGGTCCTGGTAGCCGATGAATTGCAGCACCTCGCCGTCGCGCTGGGCCGTGGTCTGCCAGTCGGTGACCAGGTCCTCGCCGGTGGTGCGCAGGTTGACCCGCCCGTCGGTGCGCGTCATGCGTCCGGCGTTGATCTCGTGGTAGTCGATGATGTTCTCGATCGAGATCCGCAGGCGGTGACTGGCGTGGCGCATGAGCTGCAGCGACTTGGCCGGCTCCTGCTGCCCGGGCTCGGCCGGGGGCGCACAGCGGCTCAGCCGGCGCTCGAGGGTGGCGAGCGAGTCGACCGCCGAGCGGATATGACCCAGCGGGGTCACCCATTGCTGGTTGACCAGCTCAAGGACCGACGCGGCCGAGAGCTGGCTTTCCGCACCGGTCCGGCGCGGGGGTTGTGCCGGCGTGTCGTCCGGGGTTCTGGGTTCCCGTGAGGGCGTGCCTCGTCGCATGGAAAACGCTGCGGCCGCCACGACGAGCACGATCCAGGTCGCCCCCCAGCCCAGTGTGACCATCCAGAACCCGGGCGAGGGCAGCGAGCGGCCGGCGAGGGATGCCTCGATGGCCAGCAACACCGGAGGGGCAGCAAGCGCGAGCAGGGCCAGCGCAACCACGACCCGGGGCGCGCCGGCGACCAGCGGTGCCAGGCGGCCGGTGCGGCCCGCTTTCGGCGTGGGTTGTGTTCTGCGGGTCGAAGCGTTCACCGAAGGCCTTTGTGGCATACTCGGGGCGCGGAAAATCCGCCGATCCCCGGTGGGGTTTTGAGATGAAACGGGTAACTGGAGCGAGCCGGCAAAGCGTATGTTAGGTCACCGTCTTGATCAATTGATCGGCAACACGCCGCTGGCGCGAATCCAGCGCCTCGACCCCACCGGCGCGGCACGCGGCAACGTGATCCTCGGCAAGCTCGAGGGAAACAATCCCGCCGGGTCGGTGAAGGACCGGGCCGCCCACTCGATGATCTCGCGCGCCATGGAGCGCGGCGAGATCAAGCCCGGTGACCGATTGGTCGAGGCCACGTCCGGCAATACCGGCATCGCGCTGGCGATGGTGGCCGCGACACTGGGCTTGCGCCTGACCCTGATCATGCCCGAGCACATGTCGATCGAACGCCGCCAGTCGATGGCCGCCTACGGGGCGGAGCTCAAGCTGGTCTCCCGCGAGGAGGGCATGGAGGGCGCGCGCGATCTCGCCGCGGCCATGGCCGCGGGCGGTGAGGGCGTCGTGCTCGACCAATTCGCCAACCCCGACAACCCGCGCGCGCATTATCTGACCACCGGCCCGGAGATCTGGGCGGCCACCGAGGGCCGGGTGACGCATTTCGTTGCGGCCATGGGCACCACCGGCACGATCATGGGCACCTCGCATTACCTCAAGGAGCAGAATCCCGACGTGCAGATCGTCGGCGTCCAGCCGGGCGAGGGGGCGCAGATTCCCGGTATCCGCCGCTGGCCGAAGGAATACCTGCCCAGCATCTTCGAGCCGGCCCGTGTCGATCGCACCCTGGACATCGAGCAGGACGAGGCCGAGGAGATGACCCGACGGCTGGCCCGGGAGGAGGGCATCATGGCCGGGATTTCCTCGGGCGGGGCGATGGCCGCGGCGCTGAAGGTCTCCGCCGAGGTGGAGAACGCGGTGATCGTCACCATCGTCTGCGACCGGGGCGATCGCTACCTATCCACCGGCGTCTTTCCTGCCGGTTGATGCGGGCAGCCGCACTCGCTGTCTTGCTGTCGGTGGCCCTGGCGGCTCCCGCCCAGGCTGGGCCGCCGCTGGCATTCGACCTCTGCCGCGAACGGGTGGAGGCCGTCCGGTTCGTCCCGGCCGAAGACGAGGTGTCGGTGCATGTCCGACTCACCGAGTCGGCGGCACGTGAACTGGCCCGTGAAACGAACGCCGGGCGGCCGGTCGATATCGGGGCCGGTCGCGAATGGTTCGCCCGTTTCGTGGTGCGTGACGCCCTGCGGGACCGGCCACCGCGGACAATCCGGAGCCCCCTGAGACCGCCGAAGCGGGCCCGGGCCCTGGAAGCGGCCCTGCAGCGCCCCTGTGCGCCGGTCGAATCTCGCTGAACCCGGAGCGGCCAGCCGTTTCCGGACCAATCTTCCCGAGAGCGAATCCCATGGCGCGACGCAAGCGCATCAAGCAACTTCCACGGGGCGAGTTTTCCGCCCATATCGAATCACTGACGCTGGAGGGCCGGGGTGTCGCCCACCTCGACGGCAAGGCCACCTTCATCGGCCGGGCCCTGCCGGGCGAGGACGTGCGCTTTGTCTACCGCGACCAGCGCCGGCATTTCGACCTCGGGGATGCCGTGGCCGTGGACACGCCCAGCCCGGAGCGCATCGAGCCGGGGTGTCCGCATTTCCACGTCTGCGGTGGCTGCGCCATGCAGCACCTGGCGGCCGAGGCTCAGGTGGCCCACAAGCAGCAGGCCCTGCTCGATCAGCTCTCGCGTATCGGCCGGGTGGAGCCGGAGCAGGTGCTCGCGCCGCTGACCGGGCCGATCTGGGGGTACCGACGTATGGCCCGTCTGGGCGTGCGGTACGTGCGCAAGAAGGGGCGGGCGCTGGTGGGTTTTCGCGAACTCGGCTCGGCACTGATCACCGACATCGACACCTGCCCGGTACTCGACCCGCGGGTCGGTGAGAAACTGCCGGCCATCGCCGAGTTGATCGGCGCGATGGATGCCCGGCGCGACCTGCCCCAGATCGAGGTGGGTTGTGGTGATACGCACTGCGCGCTGGCGTTCCGGAACATGGTGCCGCTGACCGAGGCCGATCGGGCGCGGCTGGATGCCTTTGCCGACGCGCATGGTTTCGCCGTCTTCCTGCAACCGGGCGGCCCGGAGACGCTCGAGCCGCTGGTGGCCGGCGCGCGCGACGTCTACCCGAGCTACCGCCTGAACGAATTCGACGTCGAGATCCGCTTTTCACCGTTGGATTTCGCCCAGGTCAACGCCGATATCAACCAGCGCATGGTCCACCAGGTACTCGACTGGCTGGCGGTGCAGCCGGGTGATCGCGTGCTGGACCTGTTCGCGGGACTGGGTAACTTCAGCCTGCCGCTGGCCCGAAAGGCGGGGACGGCGGGATCGGTGACCGCCGTGGAGGCCGATGCGGCGATGGTCGAGCGCGGTGCAGCCTGCGCGCGTGACAACGGCATCGAGACGACCCGCCACGTGGTCGGCAACCTGTTCGAGCCGCACGCGGGGCATGGCTGGCTGGGCGAGTCGTTCGAGCGGATCCTGCTCGATCCGCCGCGGGCCGGGGCCGAGGCGATGATGCCCGTGATCGCGCGCATGCGCCCGGAGCGTGTGGTGTACGTGTCCTGCCATCCGGGCTCGCTTGCCCGCGACGTGGGCCGGCTGGTACACGAGTATGGCTGGCGGCTGCTGGCTGCGGGCGTGATGGACATGTTCCCGCACACCGCCCACGTGGAGTCGATGGCGGTGCTCGAGCCGGGGTGATGAAACTCGGGCGCTGAAACTCGTGGCCGGGCGGCCGTCGTCGCTGACCATTGTCATGGCCGGTCGGTTTGGTTAAACTCTGCGCCCTTCCTGACGCGGGTTGCCCGGGTCGGGTGGAAAACGGAGAGGTGTCCGAGCGGTCGAAGGAGCACGCCTGGAAAGCGTGTGTACGGTAACCCCGTACCGAGGGTTCGAATCCCTCTCTCTCCGCCAGTTTCTGTGTGGCCCGGCCTGCGCGCCGGGCGTGGGTGCGACCGCTGTCGCATCCTTCCCGTTTGGAGAGGTGCCGGAGCGGTCGAACGGGGCGGTCTCGAAAACCGTTGACCCCTTCTCGGGGTCCGAGGGTTCGAATCCCTCCCTCTCCGCCAAATCGTCTGACCAGAAAAAGCGAAAGCCCGCCGTTGTCCGGCGGGCTTTTTGCGTTTCGTGGCTTCCTCCCCCGGGGCGGGGGAGGGTGACGGCCTTAGCTCTTGGTCAGCTTGTCGTCGCCGGCGCCTTCCTCGGCCGAACTGATCACCATCTGCGGGAACGGGATGGTGATGCCGTTGGCATCGAAGGTTTCCTTGATCTGCTGTTGCAGGTCGGACTTGATGTGCGGCATGTCGGCCGAGCGGATCCACGGACGGACCAGCAGGTCGACGCTCGAGGCGCCGAACTGGTCGACCAGTACGGCCGGGGCCGGGTCCTTGAGCACGCGATCGTCCTTCTCGAACACCTGCATGATCAGCTCCTTGGCCTTGGCGATGTCGTCGGCGTAGTCGATGCCGATCGCCAGGTCCAGGCGGCGGGTGTCGCGCACGCTGTAGTTGGTGATCGCCGATGCGTAGAGCTGGCCGTTCGGCACGATCAGCTCGACGTTGTCGGGCGTGTTCATGCGGGTGTGGAAAATGCCGATCTCGTTGACGGTGCCCATCAGGCCGCCGGAGATGATGAAATCACCGGCCTTGAAGGGGCGGAAGATCAGGATCATGACACCGGCGGCGAAGTTGGCCAGCGAGTCCTTGAGCGCCAGACCGACGGCAATGCCGGCGCCGGCGACCAGGGCAACCAGCGAGGTGGTGTCCAGGCCGAGCTGGGAAAGCGCGGCAATGGCGACGAACAGCAGGAACGCCGCGCGGGCCAGGGCGACGACAAAGCCCACCAGCATCTGGTCCAGGCCGCTCCGGCCCAGCAGCTTGGCCAGCCAGGGGCTGCCCATCTTGGCGATGAAGTAACCACCGACGGCGATCGCGGCGGCGATCAGGATCTTGATGATCCACGGCACTACGTACAGGGAGAAAAAGCCTGCTTCTTCCATGACGGTTCCTCGATACTTGTGATTATGTGGCGTTCGGGCTCAGGGGCGCCTCGGTGACCAGTATAGGCACCATCGGGTATATCTCGATCGCGTTCGCCTGCGGCGAGATAAAAAGAGCCCCAAACAAAAACACCGCCCGAAGGCGGTGTTTGTCGCGTCGGACGTTGTAGACGCCTTACTGGGCAGTGCCCTGTACGGTGATTTCAACGCGACGGTTCTGAGCGCGACCTTCACGGGTCTGGTTGGTAGCGATCGGGTTCGACTCGCCCATGCCCTGGGTCTCGATCTTGTCGCTCGGAACGCCCTGGTCAACCAGGTAGTTCTTGACGGTCGCGGCGCGACGCTCGGACAGGCCCTGGTTGTACTCGTCGGTACCGATGCTGTCGGTGTGGCCGACGGCTTCGATGTTGGCGACGGCGTTCAGGTCGCCCATGTCGCGTACCAGTGCGTTCAGGGTGTCCTTGCCTTCCGGCTTGAGGTTCGACTTGTCGAAGTCGAAGTAGGTGTCGGCCTCAAGCGTGATGGTCTTGGCTTCCGGTGCCGGAGGCGGCTCGACCAGCGGCTTCGGTGCCGGCGCGGCTTCCTTCTGTACCAGCTCCGGGTTGCACTCTTCGATCGCGGTTTCGCTGTTCAGCGTACCGTGAGCGTTGTACAGGCACGGACCATGACCGGTCTTGACCGGCTCACCGTTGCTGGTGAATACGTACGGGGACTGACCCCCGGCGAAGGTCTGGCCAGAGAAGGCAAACGTGGCTGCAACCGAGGCAGCGATCACGGTCATTTTCTTCATCTGTGAAATCTCCTTGTTTCTTCTGAGGTCAGAGATGACTTTGGTGTCGCTAGGGATAGCGCGATTCAGGTCCGGCAACGGTTGAATCTCACCGGAATAGTAGCCGCCCATTCCGGCAAAGTGCAAAAATAGCGCCGATTGATTGCGTGCCTAGGCATCAAAATCGCGCAACGGGGATTATTCCGCCTTCCGAAGTCGATGCCGACAGGTCATTCCATCAGGGTTTTATCCAGGAGTTTGGTGTGCTTAAAGCGCTGAAATACAAGGACAATATCCTTCACGTGCTCGATCAGCGGCGCCTGCCGCATCGGGTCGAGTGGATCTGTTGTACGGACGCAACGTGCGTGGCAAAAGTGATACGCGAAATGGCGGTGCGTGGTGCGCCGGCGATTGGCGTGGCCGCTGCCTACGGGTATCTGCTGGCGGCGCGGTCGCTCGCCGCGCAGGGCGAGACGCTCACGGTCGACGCGCTCGATGCGGGGTATCGCGAGCTGGCTGCCGCCCGTCCGACGGCGGTGAACCTGGTGTGGGCGCTGGATCGGATGGTCGCGTGCCTGCGCGACGCGGAATCCCTGCCGGACGCGCAGCGGCTCGAGCGACTGAGCGACGAGGCGCGGACCATCGAGGCGCGCGACGTGGAGGCGAACCTCGCCATGAGCCAGCGGGGCGCAGCACTGATCGAACGCGACGGCGACCGCGGCTGGGTGCTGACCCATTGCAACACCGGGGCGCTGGCCACCGCCGGGCAGGGGACGGCACTCGGGGTGATCCGTGATGCCTGGTCGGCGGGTCGGATCGAGGGCGTGTACGTCGATGAAACCCGGCCCTGGCTCCAGGGCTCGCGGCTGACGGCCTGGGAACTGCAGGAAGAGTCGATCGACTACCGGCTGATCTGCGATGGGGCGGCAGCGAGCGTGCTGGCCACCGGGCGCGTCGGCTGGGTGATCGTGGGTGCCGATCGCATCGCCGCGAACGGCGACACGGCAAACAAGATCGGCACCTACTCGCTGGCCGTGCTGGCGCGTCACCACGGGGTGAAGTTCATGGTGGTCGCGCCGCGTTCGACGATCGACCGCGGCTGCCACGACGGCACGGCGATCGAGATCGAGCAGCGGCCGGCCGCCGAGGTGAGCGAGGTCGGCGGCCAGCTGCTCGCCCCGCAGGGTGCCAGCGTCTACAACCCCGCCTTCGACGTCACCCCTGCCGGGCTGATCGATGCCCTGGTCACCGAGGCTGGTGTCGTGCGTCACCCGGATCGGGGCTCGATCGCCCGCCTGTTTGATTGACGTGTCTTGGCTCCGGCCGGCTGCTGGCCGTATCGCCCTTGGCGAATCCTGCCTCGCCCTCCTTTAACGGCCCGCAAGCGGGGCGCGCCCGGGTGGTTGAGGGCGCGCGGTCCACCGCCCGCGCCGAGGGGGCTCTCTGTGGTACCATGCACCGGTTTGCCGGAGCCCCCATTCGGCCGTTGCCCTGACGGGCTTGCGGCGGTGTCGCGGGCTTCGGTGGCCCGGACGGGCCAAGGGTTGCGAGCGGGGCCGTAAGCGGTCGCCGCCATGCGCCGTTTTCGGTGGCAACAGCCGAGCCGATGAATCAGGACACTCGTGGGTACCAGGACACTCGAATGACTCAGTTCGCTTCAGAAATCTTCCCGGTCAATCTCGAAGACGAGATGCGGCAGTCCTACCTCGATTACGCGATGAGCGTGATCGTCGGACGGGCGCTGCCGGATGCCCGCGACGGCTTGAAGCCGGTGCACCGTCGGGTCCTCTACGCGATGCGCGAGTTGGGCAACGAGTGGAACAAGCCCTACAAGAAATCGGCCCGCGTGGTCGGTGACGTTATCGGTAAGTACCATC
Source organism: Guyparkeria hydrothermalis (assembly GCF_023555375.1). Classification (GTDB taxonomy): domain Bacteria; phylum Pseudomonadota; class Gammaproteobacteria; order Halothiobacillales; family Halothiobacillaceae; genus Guyparkeria; species Guyparkeria hydrothermalis. The sequence continues at coordinate 380,616 of NZ_JAJSEE010000001.1, read as the reverse complement.
CGCACGGCGACTCCGCCGTCTACGACGCGCTGGTGCGCATGGCGCAGGACTTCTCCATGCGCAACATGCTCATCGACGGGCAGGGCAACTTCGGCTCGGTCGATGGCGACGCCCCGGCGGCGATGCGTTACACCGAAGTGCGCATGGCGAAGATCGCCCACGAGCTGCTCGCCGACATCGACAAGGAAACCGTCGACTTCATCGATAACTACGACGGCTCGGAATCCGAGCCGCAGGTGCTGCCCGCGCAGTTCCCGAACCTGCTGGTCAACGGCTCGTCGGGCATTGCCGTGGGCATGGCCACCAACATCCCGCCGCATAACCTTGGCGAGGTGCTCGATGCCACGGTCGCGATGATCGACGACCCGGCCATCAACGACGACGACCTGCTCGCCTTTGTTCCGGCGCCGGACTTCCCGACCGCCGGCATCATCAACGGCGCGGCCGGCCTGCGCGACGCCTACCTCACCGGTCGAGGCCGCTGCGTGATGCGCGCCCGCGCCGAGTTCGAGGACAGCGAGAAGACCGACCGCACCTCGATCGTGATCACCGAGCTGCCCTACCAGGTCAACAAGGCCCGCCTGATCGAGCGCATCGCCGAACTGGTGCGCGAGAAGAAGATCGAGGGCATCGCCGAGCTGCGCGACGAGTCCGACAAGGAAGGCATGCGGGTCGTGATCGAGTGCAAGCGCGGCGAGATGCCCGACGTGCTGCTCAACAACCTCTACCAGCAGACCCAGCTGCAGAGCGTCTTCGGCATCAACATGGTCGCGCTGGTCGACGGCCAGCCGCGCACCGTGGGTCTGCGCGAGATCCTCAACGTCTTCCTGCGCCACCGCCGCGAGGTGGTCACCCGGCGGACCATCTTCGAACTGCGCAAGGCGCGCGACCGGGCCCACATCCTCGAGGGTCTGGCCGTGGCGCTGGCGAACATCGATCCGATGATCGCCGTGATCAAGGCCGCGCCCACCCCGGCCGAGGCGAAGGTCAAGCTGCTCGAGGGCACCTGGCAGTCCGGCGTGGTGCGTACCATGCTCGAGAAGGCCGACGCCGCCGCCTCGCGCCCGGAGGCGCTGGGCGACGAGTTCGGCCTGCAGGAAGACGGCAGCTACCGCCTCTCGCCCGAGCAGGCGCAGGCCATCCTGGAGATGCGTCTCAACCGCCTGACCGGTCTCGAGCAGGACAAGATCGTCGAGGAGTACGCCACGCTGCTCGAGCGCATCATCGATCTCCTCGACATCCTGCGCTCCGACGAGCGCCTGATGCAGGTCATCCGCGACGAGCTGATGCGCATCAAGGACGAGTACGCCGACCCGCGTCGCACCGAAATCATCGTCGACTACGAAGATCTCTCGATGGAAGACCTGATCGCCGAGGAAGACCGCGTGGTCACGCTCTCGCGCGAGGGTTACATCAAGACCCAGTCGCTGACCGACTACCGCAGCCAGCGCCGCGGCGGCCGGGGCAAGGCCTCGACCCGCATGAAGGACGAGGACGTCATCGAGCAGCTGCTGGTGGCCAGCACCCACGCCTGGGTGCTGATGTTCACCAACTACGGCCGCGTCTACTGGCGCAAGGTCTACCAGTTGCCGCAGGGCGCGCGCGGTGCGCGTGGTCGTCCGGTGGTCAACGTGCTGCCCCTGCAGGACGGCGAGTGCATCAACACCATGCTGCCGATCCGCGAGTTCGTCGACGATCACTACATCTTCTTTGCCACGCGTAACGGTCAGGTGAAGAAGACCCCGCTGGTCGACTTCTCCCGTCCGCGCCAGGCCGGCATCATCGCCATCGACCTGCGCGAGGGCGACCGCCTGGTGGGCGCGGCGCTGACCGACGGCAGCCGCGAGATCATGCTGTTCTCGAACGCCGGCAAGGCCACGCGCTTCGTCGAGGAAGACGTGCGCTCGATGGGCCGGACGGCGGCCGGCGTGCGCGGCATCCGCCTGCAGGATGACCAGTTCGTGGTGTCCCTGATCGTGGTCGACGAGGGCGAGGTGCTCACCGCGACCGAGAACGGCTACGGCAAGCGCACGCCCACCGACGAGTTCCCGGTCTACAACCGCGGCGGGCAGGGCGTGATCGCGATCAACACCAGCGAGCGCAACGGCGAGCTGGTCGGCGCCGTGCTGGTGCGCGAGGCCGACGAGGTGATTCTGATCTCGAACCGCGGTACACTCGTGCGCACCGAGGTGTCCCAGATTTCCTCCCTGTCGCGCAATACTCAGGGCGTGACGCTGATTCGTCTGGGCAAGGACGAGCGCCTGGTTCAGGTCGAGCCGGTCGCGGCCATGGAAGACGATGGCGAGGACGAGGAACTCGAGGACCAGAACGCGGAGGAGTGATCCCCGCCGTGGCGAAGGACGCCGCCCCACACAGCCCGCCCGAGCGGGCTGTTTCCGATTGAATGATGGACCGGGCGAGGTATCGCCCGGTCGCTTGTTTTCCGTTTCTGTTCAGGAGTAGTCATGGCTCGCGTTTACAACTTCAGCGCCGGTCCGGCGATGTTGCCCACCGAGGTCCTCACCCGCGCACGGGACGAGATGGTCGATTACCAGGGGACCGGCATGTCGGTCATGGAAATGAGCCATCGCGGCAAGCATTTCGTCGGCATCGCCGAGCAGGCCGAAGCGAACCTGCGCAAGCTGATGAACATCCCGGACAACTACAAGGTGCTGTTCCTGCAGGGCGGCGCCTCCACCCAGTTCGGCGCCATCCCGCTGAACCTGGGCAACGGCTCGGGCAAGGCCGACTACCTGAACACCGGTCACTGGTCGGTCAAGGCGATCAAGGAAGCCAAGCGCTTCGTCGACGTTAACGTCGTCGCCGACACCAAGCCGGAGAACTTCACCACGCTGCCGGCCGAGGGCGAGACCCAGTTCTCCCCGGATGCCGACTACGTCCACTACACGCCGAACGAGACCATCGCCGGCGTGGAGTTCCCCTACATCCTGGACACCGGTGACGTGCCGCTGGTCGCGGACATGTCCTCGACCATCCTGTCGCGCCCGATCGACGTCTCCAAGTTCGGCGTCATCTACGCCGGCGCGCAGAAGAACATCGGCCCGGCGGGCCTGACCATCGTCATCGTCCGCGAGGACCTGCTGGGCAAGTCGCGCGAGAACACCCCGGCGATGCTCGACTGGGCCACCCAGGCGGAAGCCGACTCCATGTTCAACACCCCGCCGACCTACGCCTGGTACATGGCCGGTCTGGTGTTCGAGCACCTGCTCGCCAAGGGCGGTCTCGAGGAGATGGGCAAGATCAACCAGCGCAAGGCCGAGAAGCTCTACGCCGCCATTGACGGCAACGACTTCTACCGCAACCCGGTTGAGCCGGCCTACCGCTCCTGGATGAACGTGCCGTTCATGCTGGCCGACGATTCGCTCGACAAGACCTTCCTCGAAGAGGCCGGTCGCCAGGGCCTGGTCACGCTCAACGGCCACCGTTCGGTCGGCGGCATGCGCGCGAGCATCTACAACGCGATGCCGGAAGCCGGCGTCGACGCGCTGATCCATTTCATGAACGACTTCGCCAAGCGCCACGGCTGAGCCCCGCTCGCCTCGCTGCCAGAAACTGTTTTCAAGGAATCCGTCATGTACAAGATTCACACCCTCAACGCCATCTCCAACAAGGGCCTCGAGCGCCTGCCGACCGACAAGTACGACATCGGTGCCGAGCTCAATGACGCCGACGCCATCCTGGTCCGCTCGGCCAAGATGCACGACATGGACCTGCCGGAATCGCTGCTGGCGATCGGTCGCGCCGGCGCCGGCGTGAACAACGTCCCGGTCGACCGCATGACCGAGCAGGGCGTGGTGGTCTTCAACGCCCCGGGCGCGAACGCCAACGCGGTCAAGGAGCTGGTCATCGCCGGCATGCTGATGTCGATCCGCAACATCGGCCCGGCCTGGGACTTCGCCCGCAACCTCGAGGGTTCCGATGAGGAAATCCACAAGGCGACCGAGGCCGGCAAGAAGAACTTCAAGGGCTTCGAGCTGCCGGGACGCACCCTGGGCATCATCGGCCTGGGCGCGATCGGCGTGCGCGTGGCCAACTCGGCCAAGGCGCTGGGCATGCGCGTGATTGGTTTTGACCCGGGCATCAGCGTCGAGCGTGCCTGGGAACTCTCCCCGGACGTCCACCAGGCGGGCAGCGTTGACGAAGTGCTGGCCAAGGCCGACTTCGTCTCTCTGCACGTGCCGCTGATGGAGCAGACCAAGGACCTGATCAACGCCGAGCGCCTGGCGTTCATGAAGGACAACGTCGTGGTCCTGAACTTCGCCCGCGACGGCATCGTCAACGAGCAGGACATGGTCGACGCGCTGGACAACGGCAAGGCGCTGTCCTACGTCTGCGACTTCCCGACCAACCTGACCAAGAACCACCCGAAGTGCCTGACGCTGCCGCACCTGGGCGCGTCCACCGACGAGGCCGAGGACAACTGCGCGATCATGGTCGCCGACCAGGTGCGCGACTACATCGAGAACGGCAACATCAAGAACTCGGTCAACATGCCGCACGTGCAGATGGCCCGTTCCGGTGTGCAGCGCATCGCGATCGCCAACCTCAACCGCCCGGACATGGTCGGCCAGATCTCGCACATCCTCGGCAAGGCCGGCGTCAACATCGAGCACCTGGTCAACGAGTCGCGTGACAAGGTGGCCTACACGCTGCTGGACGTGGACCGTGACGTGCCGGCCGAGACCCGCGACGAGCTCGCGGCGATCGACGGCGTCCTGCGCCTGCGCCTGCTCTGATCATCGTTCGGGCCCATGGGCGGCACTGACGCCAACGCCGCGGTGAACGCGGCACTGCCCGAAAGCCTGGACGAGGTGCGGGTGCTGATCGACTCGATCGATCGGCAGATTCTCGACCTGCTCAGCCAGCGTGCGCGCCTGGCCGAGCAGGTCGCGTTCATCAAGGAACGCGATCCCGCCCACGAGCCGGGGCAGTCTTTCTACCGGCCGGAGCGCGAGGCGCAGGTGCTCTCGCGCATCCGCGAACTCAACCCCGGGCCGCTGGACGACGACACCGTTGCCTGGCTGTTCCGCGAGATCATGTCGGCCTGCCTGGCCCACGAGCGGCCGCTGTCGATCGCCACCCTGGGGCCGTCGGGCACGTTCTCCGAGCTGGCGGCGGTGGCGGCCTTCGGCCACGGGGGCCGGCTGCAGTTCGAGCCGGGCATCCCCGAGGTCTTCCGTGCGGTTGCCGCCGGCAGCGTCGATTACGGCGTGGTGCCGCTGGAGAACTCCACCGAGGGCAGTGTCTCGCTTACGCTCGACTCGCTCGCCGGCAGCGATCTGCTGCTCTGCGGTGAAGTGGCGCTGCGCATCGACCAGCAGTTGATGGCGCACCCCGATGCCGGCAGCACGCCGCGCGTGATCGTCTCGCATGCCCAGTCGCTGGCCCAGTGCCGCGAATGGCTCGATGCGCATTTCCCGGGCATCGAGCGCATAGCGGTGGCCAGCAACAGTGCGGCCGCCCAGCAGGCGGCGTCGGACCCCGAGGTCTTCGCCATCGGGCCGGCGTTCGCCGCCGAGCGGCACGGGTTGGTGGTGCGTGCCGCGAATATCCAGGACAACGTCCAGAACACCACGCGTTTCGCCGTGCTCGGCCGCGAGCCGGTGGCCGTCTCGGGCAACGACAAGACGGCGCTGTTGCTGTCGGTGACCAACGAGCCCGGGGCGTTGACGCGCCTGCTGCTGCCGCTCTCGGAGGCAGGCATCGACGTGCTGCGCATCGAGTCGCGCCCGGCGCGCGACCGGGTCTGGGACTACGTGTTCTTCATCGACATCGCCGGGCATCGCGATGATCCGGCGGTGGCCGCCGCACTCGAGCAGTTGCGACCGCACTGCGGCCAGCTGCGGGTGCTGGGCTCCTATCCGGTGCCGGTGATCAGCCAGCCGGGAGGCGAGTGATGGACTCGAGCGAGACGGCAATGACGTTCGGTCGCGTGCGTGACTGCGTCGCGGCGATCCGCCCGTACGTTCCGGGCAAGCCGGCCGAGGAGGTCGCCCGGGAGTACGGCGTGGCGGACGTGCTCAAGCTGGCCTCCAACGAGAATCCGCTCGGCGCCTCGCCGCGTGCGGTCGAGGCGATCCAGGCGGGCCTGGCCGACCTGCACGTCTACCCCGATGGCAGCGGGTTTCATCTCAAGCGGGCGATCGGCGAGCACTTCGGCGTGCGCTCCGAGCAGGTCACTTTGGGCAACGGCTCGAACGACGTGCTCGAACTGGTCGCGCGCGCCTACCTCGAGCCGGGCGTGAACGCCGTGTTCTCCGAGCACGCCTTCGCCGTCTACGCGCTGGCCACCCAGGCCGCGGGCGCCGAGGCCAAGGTGGTGCCGGCCCGGCCGGCGGACGACCCGGACATGCCCTTCGGGGCGAATCTTGAGGCGATGGCCGCGGCGGTCGACGAGCACACCCGCGTGCTGTTTCTCGCCAACCCCAACAACCCCACCGGCACCTGGGTCGAGGCCGCCGAGCTGCGTGCCCTGCTCGATGCCGTGCCGTCGGACGTGATCGTGGTGCTCGACGAGGCCTACACCGAATACGTCGACGACCCGGGGTTCCCGGATGGCATGGAGCTGTTGGCCCACTACCCGAACCTGGTGGTCACGCGCACCTTCTCCAAGATCTACGGCCTGGCCGCCCTGCGGGTCGGTTTCGCGGTGAGCGATCCGATGATCGCGAGCCTGCTCGACCGGGTGCGTCATCCCTTCAACGTCAACGCGCTCGCCCTGCGCGCCGCCGAGGCGGCACTCGAGGATCACGCGTTCATCGTGGAGAGCCGCGAGGTCAATCGCGCCGGCCTGGCTCAGTGGGCCGCCGCGGCCGAAGCCAATGGCTGGCAGAGCGTGCCCAGCCGGGCGAACTTCATCACCGTGATCACCCCGTTCGCCGCCGGACGCGCATTCGAGGCGCTACTGCGCGAGGGCGTGATCGTTCGGCCGCTCGGGGGTATGGAGGCCAAGGGCAGGTTGTCGCAGGCCTTGCGCGTCACCATCGGCACCGCGGAGCAGAACCGTCGGGCCATCGAGGCGCTCGAGCGGGTGCTGGCCCGTCTGGCTGACGAGGACGGCTCGGCATGATGTTCCGCCGCCTGGCCCTGATCGGCACCGGCCTGATCGGCGGGTCGCTGGCGCTGGCCCTGCGCGAGCGTGGCGAGGTGGGCGAGGTGGTCGGCTACTCGCGGCGCCTCGATACCCGCCTGGCCGCCGAGCGCCTTGGCCTGATCGACCGACCGGCCGACTCGATCTCGGAGGCGGTCGCCGGCGCCGACATCGTCTTTCTGGCCACGCCGGTCAAGGCGATGGACGCGGTACTGGGTGAGCTGGCCACTTGCCTGCCGGACGACGCGTTGGTCACCGACGGCGGCAGCGTCAAGGGCGCGGTGGTCGAGCGGGCGAGGGCGCATCTCTCGGCCTCGCAATTGGCCCGGTTCGTTCCGGGCCACCCGATCGCCGGTCGCGAACGCAGCGGCCCGGAAGCCGCGACGGCGGAGCTCTATCGCGGCCACCGCGTGATCCTGACCCCGATCGCGGAAAACCGTGCCGAGGACGTCGCCCGCATCGAGGCGATGTGGCAGGCGGTGGGTGCCCGGGTAGAGCAACTGGACGTCGCCCACCACGACCACGTGCTCGCGGCCACCTCGCACCTGCCGCACGCCGCGGCCTTCGCCATGGTCTCGTCGCTCGCCCGCCTGGCCGAGCGCTACGAGGTGTTCCGCTACGCCGCCGGCGGCTTTCGCGACTTCACCCGCATCGCGAGTTCCGACCCGGTGATGTGGCGGGACATCTGCCTCGACAACCGCGACGAGATCCTCGCGATGCTCGATCACTACCGCGCCGAGCTCGATTGCCTGCGCGACATGCTCGAGAGCGCGGATGGCGAGGCGATCGAGTCCTACTTTGCCGAGGCCAAGGCCGTGCGCGACGCGCTCTACCCGGCGGCGCAGGCCGACCTGACGAGCCGCCCCGACACGCGTGGCGCCTGACGCCCCGCATTCCTATCCCGTTCAACCTCGGATGACCGCGCCATGACCGCAGCTCATGACCCCGCTTCCCTGACGTTCCGCAGCACCGCGGCCCAGTCCCTCGAGGGCGAGGCGCGCGTGCCGGGGGACAAGTCGATCTCACATCGCTCGATCATGTTCGGTTCGCTCGCCGAGGGCACCACCGAGGTCAGCGGCTTTCTCGAGGGCGAGGACAGCCTCAACACCCTGCGCTGCTTCCGGGCGATGGGGGTATCCATTACCGACCCGGTCGACGGGCGCGTGACCATCGAGGGCGTCGGGCTGCACGGTCTGAAGGCGCCGGCGAAACCGCTGTACGTGGGCAACTCCGGCACCTCGATGCGACTGATGTCGGGCATCCTCGCGGGCCAGGCGTTCGATTCGGTGCTCGAGGGCGATGCCTCGCTCTCGCGCCGGCCGATGAAGCGGGTGATCGACCCGCTTACCGCCATGGGCGCACGGATCGAGTCCGGCCCCGAGGGGCGTTCTCCGCTTAAGATCCACGGCGGCCAGTCGCTCAAGGCGATCGACTACGCCATGCCGATGGCCAGCGCCCAGGTGAAATCCTGCGTGCTGCTCGCGGGCCTGTACGCCGAGGGCCGCACCTGCGTGACCGAACCGGCCCCGACCCGCGATCACACCGAACGCATGCTTTCGGGGCTGGGTGTTGGTATGCAGCGTGACGGGGCGCGGGTCTGCATCGAGCAGGGCGACGCCGGCGAGCGTCGGTTGGTCGGGCGCGCGCTCGAGGTGCCGGCCGACATTTCCTCGGCGGCGTTCTTCCTGGTTGCCGCCAGCATCGTTCCCGATTCGGACATCCTGCTCACCCACGTGGGCCTGAACCCGACCCGCACCGGGGTGATCGACATCCTTCAGGCGATGGGCGCGGACATTCGCATCGAAAACCGCCGCGAAGTGGGCGGCGAGCCGGTCGGTGATCTGCGCGTGAAGAGCGCCGAGCTTCACGGCATCGAGATCGACGAGGCGCTGGTGCCGCTGGCGATCGACGAGTTCCCGGTGATCTTCGTCGCCGCTGCCTGCGCCAAGGGCCGGACGGTGCTGACCGGCGCCGAGGAACTGCGGGTCAAGGAATCCGACCGCATCGCCGTGATGGCCGACGGCCTGCAGAAGCTCGGCATCGACGCGACCCCGACCGAGGACGGCATGATCATCGAGGGGCGCGGCGAGCCGGCCCCGTTTGGCTCGGCGACCATCTACGCCCAGGGCGATCACCGCATCGCGATGGCCTTCGCGGTCGCCGGCCTGAAGGCCCGCGGCGAGGTCACCATCCACGACTGCCAGTTCGTCGAGACCTCGTTCCCGGGGTTTGCCGAGCTGTTCAATCGCCTCGGCGGTTGCCTGGAGCTGTCGCGCCACTGAACACATTGGAGGAGATCCCATGGTCCCCGTCATCACCATCGACGGCCCCAGCGGGTCCGGCAAGGGCACCATCGCCCGTCGACTCGCCGCGCGGCTGGGCTACGGCATGCTCGATTCCGGCGCCCTCTACCGTCTGACGGCTCTGGCCAGCCAGCAGGCCGGCCTGGCGCCGCAGGCCCCGGAGATCATCGACATCGCCCGTCATCTCGCCTGCCGGTTCGACGAGGAGGGCAACGTCTTTCTCAACGAGGAAAACGTCAGCCGGGAACTGCGCACCGAAACCACGGGCGCGATCGCCTCGCAGATCGCCGCCCGCCCCGAGGTGCGCGAGGCGCTGCTGCAGCGCCAGCGCGACTTCGCCCAGGCCCCGGGGCTGGTCGCCGACGGCCGTGACATGGGGACGGTGGTGTTCCCGGACGCGCCGGCGAAGATCTTTCTCGATGCCAGCGCGGAGGTGCGCGCCGATCGCCGTTATAAGCAGTTGATCGAGAATGGATTCGATGCTAGTTTTACCGCCCTCGTCGAGGAGATCCGCCAACGGGATGAGCGGGATCGCAATCGATCGGTCGCGCCGCTGAGGCCGGCCGAGGATGCGCTAGTCGTTGATTCCAGTGATCTTTCGATCGACGAGGTGGAGGCCACGCTGTGGCGCTACATCCAGGATCGGCTTGCCGATCAGGACGCGTAGCGATACGGCGGGGCCATTGACTCGTGTTTTTGTACGGGCAATTCCGCCCGCTCAACAACCCGTCAGTCTGGCAAACCCAGGGATCGGATACGCCAGTGTTTTTTTACCACGACGGACAGCGTTTGGAACGTCCAGTCGTCAACCCTTTGGAAATGCGGATTAATGTCTGAAAGTTTTGCCCAGCTTTTTGAAGAAAGCCTCCAGAATGCCGTCATGCAGGCGGGCTCGATTGTCTACGGCAAGGTCGTGGACATCAACGATGATTACGTCACCGTCGACGCCGGCCTGAAATCGGAAGGGATCATCCCGACCGACCAGTTCCGTGACGAGAACGGCGAGCTGAACATCAACGTCGGCGAAGAGGTCGAAGTGGCCCTCGACGCCGTCGAAGACGGTTTCGGCGAGACCCGCCTGTCGCGCGAGAAGGCCTTGCGTGCCCGTGCGTGGAAGAAGCTGGAGAAGGCTTTCGAGAACGACGAGATCGTCACCGGCCGCATTTCCGGGAAGGTCAAGGGTGGTTTCACCGTCGAGCTCGGCGACGTCCGCGCGTTCCTGCCGGGCTCGCTGGTCGACGTGCGCCCGATCCGGGACACCACCTACCTCGAAGGCAAGGATATCGAGTTCAAGATCATCAAGCTCGATCAGCGCCGCAACAACGTGGTCGTATCCCGCCGCGCGGTTGTCGAGGAAGAGTACAGCGCCGAGCGCGAAGCGCTGCTCGAGCAGCTGCAGGAAGGCATGGTGCTGCGCGGTATCGTCAAGAACCTCACCGACTACGGTGCGTTCCTGGACCTCGGCGGCATCGACGGCCTGCTGCACATCACCGACATGGCGTGGAAGCGCGTCAAGCATCCGTCCGAGATGGTCAACATCGGTGACGAGATCGACGTCAAGGTGCTCAAGTTCGACCGCGAGCGCAACCGCGTTTCGCTGGGCCTCAAGCAGCTGGGCGAAGATCCGTGGAGCGACATCTCCCGTCGCTACCCGACCTCCACCCGCCTGTTCGGCAAGGTCACCAACATCACCGATTACGGCTGCTTCGTCGAGATCGAGGATGGTGTCGAGGGCCTGGTACACGTCTCCGAGATGGACTGGACCAACAAGAACGTCAACCCGGGCAAGCTGGTCAACGTCGGCGACGAGGTCGAGGTGATGATCCTCGATATCGACGAGGACCGCCGCCGGATCTCGCTGGGCATGAAGCAGTGCCAGCCGAACCCGTGGGATGCCTTCGCCGCGTCGCACACCAAGGGCGACAAGGTCGTCGGTCAGATCAAGTCGATCACCGACTTCGGCATCTTCATCGGCCTGGAAGGCGGCATCGACGGTCTGGTTCATCTCTCCGATCTGTCCTGGAGCGAGCCGGGCGAAGAAGCCGTTCGCCAGTTCAAGAAGGGCGAGGAACTCGAGGCGGTCGTCATCGCCATCGACCCGGAGCGCGAGCGCATCTCCCTGGGCCTCAAGCAGCTCGAGGACGACCCGCTGTCCAACTGGGCGGCCGAGCACCCGAAGGGCAGCATCGTCAAGGGCACGCTGCGTGAAGTTGACGCCCGCGGTGCCGTGGTCGAGCTGGCCGAAGGCATCGAAGGCTACATCCGTGCCTCCGATATCGCTCGCGAGCGCATCGACGACGCCCGCACCGTCCTGAAGGAAGGCGAGGAAGTCGAGGCCAAGTTCATGGGTATCGATCGCAAGAACCGCATGATCAGCCTGTCGATCCGCGCCAAGGACCACGCCGAGGAAGCCGAGGCGATGGAAGAGCTGAACAAGGCGCCGAGCACCTCGTCGCCGACCCTGGGCGACTTGCTCAAGGAACAGCTCGGCAAGTCCGAGTAATCCGGATCCTGCGATCCCGGAAAACGCCATCCTTCGTGATGGCGTTTTTTATGGGTAACCCCGACAATCCCTCGGCCACTGGCCGAAGCGAGGCCGAGAATCGGACCTCGTGCACCGGGGACGGGCAACCCTGTGAATTCCCGGCAATCGTCGCCCTGGGCGGCGGTTGCCACCTCATTTCAGCTGTGCGCCTTTCGGGGCGGCAACCGGAGAGTGACCGATGACCAAGTCGGAACTGATCGAACGGCTGGCCGATCGCCAGCAGTACCTGCCCATGCGCGATATCGAGACCTCGGTACGCCTGATGCTCGACGAGATGATGGACGCGTTGAGCGGCGGCGACCGGATCGAGATCCGCGGTTTTGGCAGCTTCTCGCTCAACTACCGTCGCCCGCGCCTGGGCCGTAACCCCAAGACGGGTGAGACCGTCTCGTTGGGGGCGAAGTACGTGCCTCACTTCAAGCCCGGCAAGGAATTGCGCGAGCGGGTCAACGCGGCCGTGAAGCGGGAGGACTGAGCGTGGCTTGCCACCGTTCCCAGCCACGCATCTACGTCGCGCTGGATACTGCCGACGAGGGACGCGTCCGCGATCTGCTTGCGGTGCTCGATCCGTCGCTCTGCGGGGTCAAGATCGGCAAGGAGGCGTTTACCGCCTTGGGCCCGCGCGCGGTCGAATGGGCCCGTGAGCGCGGGTTCCCGGTATTCCTCGATCTCAAGTTCCACGACATCCCCAATACGGTGGCCCAGGCCTGCCGGGCCGCGGCCGATCTGGACGTGGCGCTGGTCAACGTGCATGCCAGCGGCGGGCGACGGATGCTGGAGGCGGCGCGTGAGGCGATCGCCCCGGGCGCGGATGCCCCGGCCTTGATCGCGGTGACGGTGCTGACCTCGATGGAGGACGCCGACCTGGTCGAAGTTGGCGTGATCGATGGTGCCGAGGCGCAGGTTGAGCGGCTTGCGCGCCTGACCGCCGACACGGGGCTGGACGGCGTGGTCTGTTCGGCTCGCGAAGCGGCCGCGATGCGAGCGCTGTTCCCGGGCGAATCCGGCCTGGTCGTGACCCCCGGGGTGCGGCCGGCGGGCAGTGCCCGTGACGATCAGCGGCGTGTGGTCACGCCGGCCGAGGCGCTGGCCAACGGCGCGACCAGCCTGGTCATCGGCCGCCCCGTCACGGCGGCGGCTGAGCCGGGCAAGGCGCTGGAGGCCATCGTCGCCGAGTTGTGACGGTGACTGGCCGCGGCCTTCGCGATCGGTCGAGAACGACGAAACGCCCGCCTCGCGCTGCGAGACGGGCGTTTTTTCATGTCTGGCTCGTGGGTGCTCGAGACGTCAGTTGCGGACGGCGAGCAGGTCCTCGCGGGTCGCCACCCAGATCATCAGGTCATGGAAGGCCCGAATGTTCTCGACGTAATTCACCGTCTCGCTGCCCCGGGCGTAGCCGTAGCGCATCTCGCGGTAGATGGCCGGATCGGACAGTTGTGGCAGCCGCTCGCGCACGTCGGCCCACTGCGTGGGGTTGCCCCCTTGCTGCCGGGTCAGATCCAGGGCGTCGCTCAGGTGACCGATCCCGACGTTGTAGGCCGCGAGCGCGAGATAGGTGCGGTCGGGCTCGGTGGCTTCCTCGGGCACCAGCTCGCGCAGCTGGGCGATGTACTTGGCACCGGCCATGATGTTGGCCGTGGGATCGGCGGGGTTCGCAAGCCCCAGATCCCGGGCCGTGGGCAGGACGATCTGCATCAGCCCGTAGGCGCCCTGGTGCGAGACGGCGTCGGGGCGCCACTTGGATTCCTGATAGCCGAGCGAGGCCAGCAGACGCCAGTCGATCTCGTAGCGTTCGCCGGCCCGCCGGAAGGTGGCCAGATAGGGGCGGGCATGCGTTTCCAGGTCTTCCAGAAACCGCCGCGAGAGCGATTCGTCGAGCCGTTCGAACTGGGCGTAATGGCGGTCGACCAGCATCTTGAGCTGCTGGTCACTGCGCACCTCGGCGAAGAAACGGCGCGCCATGCCATGCAGTGACTCGTCGGCCTGGCGGGAGAATGCCCAGGCCAGCGCGACCGGCGGGCCGACGATCGGGCCGACGGCGACCTCGTCGGAGAGCTTGTGGGCGAGCAGGGCAATGTGCGACAGCGCCAGGGCGTAGTCGATCTTGCCGTGACGAATGCCCTCCAGGATCGCGAGCTTGTCCTGCGCCTCGACCAGCTCAAGACGAACGGAGTCGTCCTGCGCCATGACGCGCTCGAGCCACGACCGGCTTGCGGAGCCGGTCGGCAGGGCCAGCGTGTCTCCATCGATGTCGTCGAGCCCGGTGGGGACAGGGAGGTCCGTGGCATGGATCAATTTGCGGCTGACCGTCAGGTAGGGCGGCCCGAAGCGAAAGCGCTTCATGCGCGCCGGGTCGATGGCGAGCCCGGCCGCGGCCAGGTCGACCCGGTTGTCGGCCACCGCCTGGTAGGCCGCCTCGATCGTCGGCACCACCACGTACTCGACCTCGACCCCCAGCCGATCGGCGAAGCGGCCGGTGAGGTCGTACTCGAGCCCCTGGGGGCGGTAGCTGTCGGGGATGTAGAGGGTCGGCTCGATCAGGGTGGCGACGCGCAGTACGCCACGCTCGCGTACCTGCTCGAGCTGCGGGCTTCGCTTGAAGCTCTCGGCCACGTCGATCGCGGCCAGCCGGGCCGGCCGGTCGGCGGGCGTCCAGGTATGAACCCACCAGGAAAGTGGCGCGGCGAACAGCGCGCCCACGCCGATCAGCGGGATCAGCCAGCGTCCGATCCCACCTCGCGCCCGTGCCTCGGTCAAAATTTGAAGCCCACGTGTATGGCGACCACGCCGAAGGTCAGGTTGTGCACGTCGACGTGATCGAAGCCGTTGTCGAGCATCATGCGCTCGAGCGTCTCCTGGTCGGGGTGCATGCGGATCGACTCCGCCAGATACCGATAGCTGTCGGCGTCGTTGGCCAGCAGCTTGCCCATCACCGGCAGGGCCGAGAACGAGTAGGCGTCATAAACCCGCTCGACCAGCGGGTTGGTCGGCTTGGAGAACTCGAGGATCACCACGCGACCGCCCGGCTTGACCACACGCGCCATCTCGGCAAGCGCACGCGCCTTGTCGGTGACGTTGCGCAGCCCGAAGCCGATGGTCACGCAGTCGAAGCGATTGCTTTCGAACGGCAGGTCCTCGGCATTGGCCAGGCTGTACTCGACGTTGTTGAAGATGCCCTGGTCATCGAGCTTCTCGCGGCCGATCGAGAGCATGCTGGCGTTGATGTCGGAGAGCACCACCAGCCCCGTGTCGCCGACCAGGCGCGCCATGCGCGCGGCCAGATCCCCGGTGCCGGATGCCAGGTCGAGCGCCTGGCCGCCGCGCCGAAGGCCCGTGTACTCGAGGGCCACGCGTTTCCAGATCCGGTGGATGCCCAACGACATCGCGTCGTTCATCAGGTCGTAGCGAGCGGCGACCGAGTCGAAGACGGAACCCACCAGCCGGGACTTTTCCTCGCGCGGGACTTCCCGGTAGCCAAAGTGCGTCTTCTCGGTCATGCGTCGGTTCTCTCGTCAGGGGAACGGGGTGGGATCACTCCGGCTTGGCCGGTCCGGGGGACGATAATACATCGTAGGGCGTGGGCGGTTCTTCACGCTCGGGATCGCGCTCGATGCCTGCGGAAGACAGACGCCCAAGGTAGTAGTTCCAGTGCTCGTCGCGCCGCTCGCCCAGTTCGCGCAGCAGCCCCCAGTCGTAAAGCCCGGAATCGTGGCCGTCGTCGAACACCAGTTTGACCGCGTAGCGGCCCACCGGTTGCACGTCGACGATCTTCACGCGTTCCTTGCCCAGCACCAGCATCATCTCCCCGCCGCCATGACCGCGCACCTCGGCCGACGGGCTGAACACGCGCAGGTACTCGGCGGAGAGGTCGAATGCCGCGTCGTCGGGAAAGACCAGGTGCAGCGAGCGGCGGTCCTTGGCGAGACGGATCTGCTTCGGTGCGGGGTGGTGTTGTGCCATGCGGAACCTCGGACTTACAGGATGTAGCGGCTCAGGTCCTCGTCGCGCGCCAGCTCGCCCAGGCGTTCCTCGACGAAGTCGGCATCCAGCGTGAGGGTCTTGTCCTCGCCGCTTGCCTCGAAGCTGAGTTCCTCGAGCAGGTGCTCCATCACCGTGTGCAGGCGGCGTGCACCGATGTTCTCGGTGCGATGGTTGACCTCGAAGGCGATCTCCGCGATCCGCCGGATGGCCTCATCGCTGAACTGGATGCTCAGGCCGTCGGCGGCCAGCAGGGCAGTGTGCTGACGCGTCAGCGCGGCATCGGGTTCGGTGAGGATGCGCACGAAGTCGTCGCTGGTGAGTGCCTCGAGCTCGACCCGGATCGGCAGGCGACCCTGCAGCTCGGGGATCAGGTCCGAGGGGCTGGAGACGTGAAAGGCCCCCGAGGCGATGAACAGGATGTGGTCGGTGCGCACCATGCCCACCTTGGTGTTGACGGTCGAGCCCTCGATCAGCGGCAGCATGTCGCGCTGCACGCCCTCGCGGGAGACCTCGCCACCGCCATGCTCGGCCCGCTTGGCGACCTTGTCGATCTCGTCGATGAAGACGATGCCGTTCTGCTCGACGCGGTCGGCGGCCTCGGCGCGGATCTCCTCCTCGTTGACCAGATTCGCGGCTTCCTCGTCGGTCAGCGCGGCGAGCGCCTCGGCGACGGTCATGCGCCGCGTCTGGGTCTTGTCCTGGCCCATGTTCTGGAACATCGAGCGCAGCTGGCTGGCCATCTCCTCCATGCCCGGCGGGGTCATCACGTCGATGCCGGCCGGGGCCTGGCGCAGCTCGATCTCCACCTCGCGGTCGTCCATCTCGCCGCGGCGGATCTTGTCGCGGAACTTCTCGCGGGTGTTGCGATAGGCCTCCTGGCCGTGGCTGTCCTCGTTCTGCCACGGGTCGCGCGGGGCGGGCAGCAGGGCATCGAGTACGCGGTCCTCGGCGGCGACCTTGGCCCGGTCGCGTACCTCGACCATGGCCTCCTGGCGCACCATCTTCAGGGCGTACTCGGCCAGGTCGCGGATCATCGACTCGACGTCACGGCCCACGTAGCCCACCTCGGTGAACTTGGTCGCCTCGATCTTCAGGAATGGCGCGTTGGCGAGCTTGGCCAGCCGACGGGCGATCTCGGTCTTGCCCACGCCGGTCGGCCCGATCATCAGGATGTTCTTGGGGGTGATCTCGCTCTTGAGCGGCTCGTCGACCTGCTGGCGACGCCAGCGGTTGCGCAGGGCGATCGCGACCGCCTTCTTGGCGGCCTGCTGGCCAACGATGTGCTTGTCGAGTTCCGAGACGATCTGTGCGGGTGTCAGGTTCATCAGTCGAGTTCTTCGATGGTGAGCTTGTGATTGGTGTAGATGCAGATGTCGCCGGCGATGTGCAGCGCGGTTTCCACGGTCTCGCGGGCGGAGAGCTCGGAGTGGCGCATCAGCGCCGTGGCGGCCGACTGGGCGTAGGCGCCGCCCGAACCGATGGCGATCAGCGCGTCCTCCGGTTCGATCACGTCGCCGTTGCCGCTGATCGTGAGCATGGCGCTGCGATCGGCGACCACCAGCATCGCCTCGAGCCGGCGCATCATCCGGTCGGTGCGCCAGTCCTTGGCCAGCTCCACGGCCGAGCGCAGCAGATTGCCGCTGTACTTCTCCAGCTTGGCCTCGAAACGCTCGAACAGCGTAAAGGCATCGGCGGTGGCGCCGGCAAACCCGGCGAGCACCTTGCCGTCGTAGAGCGTGCGTACCTTGCGGGCGTTGCCCTTGACCACGGTGTGGCCGAGCGTGACCTGGCCGTCGCCGCCGATGACGGTCTGGCCGTTCTTGCGCAGGCAGAGGATGGTGGTGCCGTAGAGGGTGTCTTCGTGGTGAGCCATGGAAAACGGTCGGGTCCGGTTGATGGGTGGGCCGATGGGGCGATCTGAAGGGGAGACAGTGTAGGCGATGGATGGGCTTTTCAACCCGGCTCGTCGTCGCGCTTGGGGTCTTTTGGGGTGTCCTCCTGGATCGCCTCCCGGGTTCGATGCCGGGCCCGCGGATGCGCGCGCTCGTAGACGCCCATCAGGTGCTGGAAATCCAGGTGGGTATAGATCTGGGTAGTCGAGAGGCTCTCGTGGCCCAGCATTTCCTGGACGGCACGCAGGTCGCCAGAGGATTCGAGCACGTGCGTGGCGAAGGCATGGCGGAGCTGGTGGGGGTGCAGGGGGGCCTCGAGGCCGGCCTGGCGCGAGGCGCGGTTGAGTCGCAGCTGCACCGAGCGGGCCGACAGCCGCCGGCCCCGGTCGTTGATGAATACCGCCGGGCTGCCAGTACGGTCCCAGTCGCGACGGGCGCCCAGCCAGTCCTGCATCGCGGCACGGGCCTGCCGTCCGACCGGCACGATGCGCGTCTTGTCGCGCTTGCCGGTGACCCGCGCCTGTCCGGCGGCGAGGTCCAGATCGGTTAGGTCGAGGCCGACGACCTCGGCCAGTCGCAGACCGCTGCCGTAAAGCCACTCGAACAGGCAGCGATCCCGCAGCATGCGGATTTCCGTGGCGTGCCGTTGGGCCGGGGTCCTGGCCGAGTGAGTGGACTGGTCCGTACCCGGGCGGTCGAGCAGGCGGGAGAGCGTCTCGACATCCGGGGCGTCGGGGAGGCGTCGGGGCGCTTTCGGCGCCTTGAGCAGCAGCGGGTCGGCCGCGCAGTCGAGCCCCAGGCGTTTCCAGAAACCCAGCAGGCGCTTGACCGCGCTGACGTGGCGGGCGATCGAGCGGGGCGACTGGCCGGCACGGGCGAGCTCGGCGAGAAAGCGGCGCAGCGACCGGTCGTCGACCGCGGCGCTCGATTCGATGCCCTGGGCGTGGAGATGGTCGGCCAGACGCGCCCACGAGGCCAGGTAGGCCTTGCGGGTCAGCGAGTTGAGTCGGTGGTCGGCGGCCAGTGCCTCGCCGGCCCGTTCAAACGCCGTGTTGAGCGCGGCGGCGGGCACTGGGGTCAGCGGTCGGTGCTGTCGCTCGCGGCCTGCCCGAGAAACGCGCCGGCCAGTTCGCCGATCTGCTCGAGAAAGTGCGTGCCCTGGGCGGGGTTGAAGCCGTCCGGCAGGCGGCGGCCCAGGGCGACGACGTAGCGGGCGGGGCCGGTGGCCGCCGAGGGAATGGCGATCAGGGCCGCCGAGCCGGTTTGCGGAAGTGTGTCACCGAAGAGGGTCTCGCGCACGGTGTCGTGCGGGCGACCACAGAACGGGGTGGGATTGTCCAGCCAGCCGGCGAGCAGGCCGCGGGTCTCGGCGTCGAGCTCGGCCAACGGCACGACGCGGCAGGCGTCGATCTCGAAGTGGGCGCGGAGCTGCCCCTCGAGGGTCGTCGTCGAGCGGTCCGCGGCGGCCAGCAAGCCCTCGCAGAAGCGGTGGAGCAGCCGGTCGGCCGCGGCGTTGTCGGCGGCAACCCGGTGGAGTTGGTCCAGCGCGTCGCGGTGCCGGATCGCCTGGCCGCGCCAGCGGCGCAGCTGCCAGTGGTGCAGCGAGACGGCCGGTTGCGGCGGGCCGGGCAGTTCGATGTGATCGAGGACGTCCGGATGCTCGAGGAACAGGTCCGGGTGGGTGCGCAGGTAGGCAAGCACCGTTTCGGCGCTTACATCCTGGCCGTTGTCGACTCCGGCGTCCGTGTCGGCAAGTTCGAAGGCCACGTTCTCGCTCATGCGTATTCCCTGGTGATTGTTGGCAGCACGGCGCCTCTCCGGGCGCTCTGATCTCCCACCTTACCCCCGCGCGCCGGGCTCGGCAATGCGGTGGCTCGGGCAGGGTCGATGTGGATCATTCGGTCGCGTCGACCGCGACCTCGCCGTCGAAGACGAAGGTGGCGGGGCCGGTCATGAACAGCGAGTCCTCGTCGCGCCCGGACCAGTCGATCGAGAGCGCGCCGCCGCGCAGGTCGACCCGGCAGGGCGAGTCGAGTCGTCCGGCGCGGATGCCCGCGGCGACCGCCGCGCAGGCCCCGGTGCCGCAGGCCAGTGTCTCGCCGGCGCCACGTTCGAACACCCGCAGGGCGATGTGGTCGGGACGATGTTGCTCGACGAAACCGACATTCACCCGACGCGGGAAGGCCGGGTGCGACTCGAGAGCCGTGCCGACGGCCTCGACCGGGAAACGCTCGAGATCCTCGACCTGGACCACCGCGTGCGGGTTGCCCATCGAAACGGCCTCGAGCGTGACCCGATCGAGCCCGCCGGGCAGCCCGCTGAGCATCAGCGTGTAGGGCGATCCGCTTGCCGTGATCGGCGGATTGAAGGGAATGGCCTCGGGGGCGAAGCGCGGCCGGCCCATGTCGACCCGGACGCGATTGTCGTCGGTCAGGTGTAGGACGATTGGCCCGCCGGCGGTCTCGACCCGGATGTCGCGCCGGTCGGTGAGACCGCGTTCGGCCACGAAGCGGGCAAAGCAGCGCGCGCCATTGCCGCATTGCTCCACCTCGCCGCCGTCGGCGTTGAAGATGCGGTAGCGAAAATCGGCGTTCCGGCCGCGGGGCGGCTCGATCAGCAACAGCTGGTCAAAGCCGATGCCGAAATGGCGGTCGGCCCAGGACTGGATGCGGTCGGGGGTCAGCCACTCGGCAACCGGGAGCGGACGACTGACCGCATCGACGACCATAAAGTCGTTTCCCAGTCCGTGCATCTTGGTGAAAGCCAGCCGGTCGGCCATGAAATGCCTCGTCGTGATCGGGTTGGAAACCTGTCGCGATTCTATCATTCGAGGCCACGCCGCGGAGGGGTGACCGCGTCGCGTGGGTCCGTCTTTCACGGGGCGGACACGAAAAAACCCGCCACCGGGGTGACGGGTTGGTTTGAAGCCACCGGTGGGGCCGGGGCTGCGATCAGCTGTCGGCGGTCGGCCCGGCCTTGCCGTTGCCCAGTTGGCGGATGCGCTCGCTGTGCAGGTCCTCGTCATGCTCTTCCATCTTCCACGGCAGGATGGCCGGGGAGGTGTGCAGGAAGTGCATGTACTTCTCGAACTGGTCGAGGATGTCGCTGATGACCGTCTCGCGGTCGTAGCCGTAGATGTTGTAGGAGCGGCCACCGCGGCGCAGGTAGACCTCGGCGCGGTAGTAGTGGCTGTCACCATCGAGCGAGCGGTCCTGCTCCGGGAAAGCGAAGCCCGGCTTGGCGTAGCCGCGCAGGCGCACCTCGTAGATGAACTCCATCGTGCCCGGCTTGGTGACGTTCAGGTGGGCGCGGCAGCGCTCCTCGTCGAAGTCGGTGCCGACCGGCCAGCCCTGGCCCTTCAACTCCTCGCTCACCTGCGCCATCGCCTCGACGACGTCGTTCTTGATGAACGCGGCGACCGGCTCGCGCTTGGGGAAGCTGACCATGTTGGTCACGCGCTTGCGCCAGTTGTCGACCCCGCCAAGGCTGCCGTGGCGGCCGGCGTTCATGTGGTGTTGCAGGCTCACCTCGCGATGACCCTCGATCTGCAGCGCGCGCCACATGCCGACCGCGGCGATCAGCATGATGATCGCGAACGGCAGGGCCGCGGTGATCGAGGCCGTCTGCAGCGCGCCCAGACCGCCGGCGAGCAGCAGCACCGAGGCGACCACGCCCTCGAGCACGGCCCAGAAGACCCGCTGGAGGGCCGGGGTCTGGATCGCGCCGCCCGAGGCCAGCGAGTCGATCACCAGCGAGCCGGAGTCCGAGGAGGTGACGAAGAAGGTGATGATCAGCACGATCGTCAGAAACGAGATGATCGGCGTGAGCGGCAGCATCTCGAACAGTTTGAACAGGGCGATTGCCTTGTCGGTCTGCACCTGGCCGATCAGCGCGTCGGCGCCCTCGTTCATGATCGCGTGGAGCGCGGTGTCACCGAAGACGGTGAACCAGAAGAAGGTGAAGATGGTCGGCACGAACATCACGCCCAGCACGAACTGGCGGATGGTGCGCCCGCGGCTGATCTTCGCGATGAACAGGCCGACGAACGGCGCCCAGGCGATGGTCCAGCCGAAGATGAACAGGGTCCAGTTGCCGATCCAGTCGCTCGACTCGTAGGCCTGCAGGCTGAAGGTGCGCTCGACGATGTTCGACAGGTAGAAGCCGGTGTTCTCGACGAAGGCCTCGAGCAGGAAGATGGTCGGGCCCATGACGAACACGAACAGCACCAGCGCGATCGCCATGATCATGTTCAGCTGCGACAGGCGTTTGATCCCCTTGTCCATGCCCGCGACCACCGAGACGGTGGCGGCCGCGGTGATCACGGCGATCGCGATGATCTGCACGGTGGTGTTCACCGGGATGGTCGGCCACAGGTAGTTCAGGCCCGCGTTGATCTGCGCGACCGACAGGCCCAGCGTGGTGGCGATACCGAACATGGTGCCGAGGATGGCGAACACGTCCACCGTGTGGCCGATCGGGCCGTGGATGCGCTCGCCGATCAGCGGGTAGAGCGCCGAGCGCATCGACAGCGGCAGCCCGTGGCGAAAGGCGAAGTAGGCCAGCACCAGGCCGACCAGCCCGTAGATCGCCCAGATGTGAAAGCCCCAGTGGAAGAACGAGATCTGCAGGGCCTGCTTGGCCGCGTCGATGGTCTCGGCCGAGCCGTTGGGTGGGCTGGCGAAGTGGAGCACCGGCTCGGCCACGCCGAAGAACAGCAGCGCGATGCCGTAGCCGGCCGAGAACAGCATGGCGAACCACGCCGGGAAGCTGTACTCGGGCTCGGAGTGGTCCGGGCCCAGCTTGATCCGCCCCCAGGGCGAGATCGCCACGGCGATGAAAAAGATCAGGAAGATCGCCACGGCCAGCATGTAGAACCAGCCGAAATCGCTGGTGATCCAGTCCAACACCTTGGCGAAGACGTCGCCGGCGCGTTCCGGGTTGATCACCGTGCCGATGACCAGCAGCGCGATGACGATCACCGCGGGCAGAAAGACCGGCATCAACAGCATCGTGCGTTTGCCGGCAGTGGGGGTGGTGCTCATGGAGGGCTCCCTGCGTTCTCGTTCGTTTTTATCGGGCGGCGTCGCCGGATTCCCGAGTGGGATGCTCGGCGACCAGGTCCGTTAGGTATATCACCCAAGGCGCGATCTTGCCGACGTTTGCGGACCTTGCCGGTTTGTTTGCGCCATCGTGGCGGGGTTGGCGCCGACTTTTGGTTTTCCGCCTCGGTCGGTTCGCCTTTTGTGTTTATACTGCGCGCCCTTATTTCAATCCCTTGGACCGTTTTTTGTGATCGCCAATCTTCGTAATATCGCCATTATCGCCCACGTCGATAATCATCACGCGGTATTGGTCGGGGTTGCGCAGGAAAAGAAACGCGTAAAGTATTGATAAATAAGGCTATAAATGCGCCACAAGCGGTCATTGTTGGTCAGCGACAACCTCTGCCGGTAGATGCTTTTGTGTACATGTTCGTGTACATCGTCTTGCTGGTCTGGCATTTTATGTACACACTCGATTCATTGGCCTCCTCATGTCAATCACGAATCTTTGGTTAAAAAACGCCTATCAAAAACATCGTGATTCGGTCCTTGAGAAGTCTGATCGTGATGGGCTGAGTGTGAGGGTCAGCCGTAAGGGCAAGATCGTCTTCCAGTACCGCTTTCGTTACCACGGCAAGGCTGCTCGTATGGATTTGGGTGCCTACCCCGTGATGAGCCTCAAGGAAGCTAGGGAGGAGGTCGTAAGTCGCCGAAAGCAGCTCGAAGAGGGGCATGATCCGCGGGTGCGCCGCGAAGTCGAGAAGAGAGCCGTTCAGGGGCAGCACACTAACGAGACGCTACTTCGTCTTTGGCATGAGAAGTACGTCGTGATTAACAAGGTCGGGGCTGACGAGATTTTACGTAGCTTCGAGAGGTACGTTTTCCCGGAAATCGGTGATCTCCCCGCCGACGACACGACTACGCATGCTTGGATGGGCCTGCTGGAATCCGTGAGGGATGCGTCTCCCTCGATAGCCTCCCGCCTTCTGACGAATGTGCGCCAATGCCACAAGTGGGCGCGTCGCTGGGGCTACATGTCCCAAGAGCCAGTGGCGAACATGACAGCCCGAGCCGACCTCAACATCCACAAGAACAAGGATTCCGGGCGGGCCTTCACTGACCGCGAGTTGTGGGTTGTGTGGCACGCGACCGAGCGTTCTCGCTTGGCCGCCCGCTCCAAGCTATTCGTGAAACTGACCTTGTTCTTCGGCTGCCGTCCTGGCGAGCTTCGCACCGCCGCAGTTTCCGAGTTCGATTTCGAGAACAAGGTGTGGGAAATCCCGCCGGAACGCCACAAGACTGGGCAGAAGACCAAGCGACCGCTCCGCCGACCCCTGATCGACGAAGTGATCCCGTGGATTGAGGAGGCGATGGCGCTCTCGATGAATCCACGAATGCTGTTCAGCGGTGAGAGCAAGCCCACCGAGCTAGGTGATCGATCTACGGTGTCCTTCCATCGCTCGATCCTCAATGCCGCCGAGAGGCAGCTCAACGCGCCGCTGCCGGGTATGTGTCTGTACGACCTACGCAAGACGGCCCGAACGAATTGGAGTTCGCTCGGACCGCCCCATGTGTGCGAAGTGATGCTGGGCCACTCCCTGCCGGGGGTGTGGCAGGTCTACGACCGACACGACTATCTCGAGGAGCAGGCCGAGGTCTATCGGAAGTGGTGGGATCGTCTCATGCAGATTGTTTCCGCAAAGACTCCTCCCACTCCATAACGTCCTGCGCCAGCCAGCGGTGCTCGGTGCCGCCCCCGCCTTGAATCATCGGCTGTGGAAAACCGCGAGTTTCTTGCCAGCGGATGAGTGTGCGAACACTTCGTCCGTATCGTTCGCATAGCTCGCTGGTCTTCATGTAGCGGTCCAAATGCGGCGGCCGGCGTTGAAGCATCGTCGGTGTTGATTCATTTGAGTGCATGGGCATTTGTTGTTCCTCAATCCGTCTGTCTTTCGCTTGCGACCTGAAATTGTTGGTCAAGCCAGGCGTCAACTTCCTCTCGAAGCCATCGTCGTCCCCAGCCGACCATCATTCCTTCGGGGAACTCCCCTGATCTGATCATTTGATAGAGCGTGCTCCGACCCATTCCGCAGTGGGCTGCGACTTCTTGTGCATTCATTGCCCTTGCCTCGATTCCTCTTTCGATTTTCATCAAAACCTCATTGCTAGTGGCAGTTGTCCTCTGACGGGTTGCATGGTGGGCACGCGGGCGTGGCTCCCTTTTGTATAGGCACCAGTTCTTAGTACAGAGCCGCGGGTGCTCTGCACTTCGGCGACAATACCATTGGTGTAAAAAAGATCAACAATGTGTGTGAGTTGCGCTGTGTGTATGCATGGGGCATATGTGGTAAGTTGGCCTAGAGGCGGCAAAGAGGAGCTTTGTGTTGCTAGGAGGGGAGCAAAGAGAGTCCCCCAAAAATCGGTGGGCATCGGGTGTCGATTAACGCTCTGGAGTGAAGTGAAAGGTATTAAAGGCCTTTTGCCAATCCGGGTGGTTGGGCATTGGGGCCTTGTCGAGGATTGCTGCAGGCGAACGCCCGCGCATGGGTCCGTTGGAGCAACACTAAAGTTTTCTTCGCCCCCACGCTGGCCTTTGTCACAACTCATCGCAACTGTTGTTCTGGCTGGGCTTAAGTTGACTTGGAATTCGTTGCCTTACTTTGTGGGGTCATTAACAAGGGGGAAAGTTATGGGAAAAGAAGATGCGGCGAACGAGGAATTGCTCGAGGAAGGTGCCGAAAGCAAGCCGCGATACCTTCCAGGTTCGGCTCTTACCCGAGCGATTCTTGAAAAAGGCGAAGAGCTTGGTCTTGACCGTCACGGCATGGCTGAAGAGTCAGGCCTGACCTACAGCTACCTCATCCTGATCCTGAACGGATCGCGGGAAGTGCCGAAGATTTCCCACAAGCGCCTGCGCTCCATCGGAAAGTTCCTCGGCATCCCCTTTGCGCAAGTCTTGATGCTCGCCGAGATTCTTGAGCCATCCGACTTCGTGATGGAGGAGGAGCGTGATCTCGAGGACCAGCTTGAGGCGGTCTACGCCTCGATGTGTCGCCATCCTGATTGGCGCGACCTGGCCCCGACTCGCAAGGTGTGGGACGCGATGGACGAGCAGGCGAAAGTAACAATGGGGCTCATGTACCAGAAGCTCGCCCAAGAGGCGCTGCTGGACATGACCCCCATTGTCGAGGTGGTCAACGACGAGGACGAAGGCTAACCGGCCTTCCTGCCTCGATTCGACGTACCACTACGGGCGGGCCTTTTGCGGGCCTGCCCTTTTTTACGCCCGGATTTCGTGGCTCCCCCCGGAGATCGATAGGCTCCTTTGGCTATCACTGGCCTATTAGAGGATGTAGGCCACGAAGCGGTTGATGCTGGCCTCGAAGTCGGCCAGTGACATCTTCCCCTACGCGATCTTCTTCAAGTCCATCTCCCACTTGGCCGTGATGTCGGGGTTCACCTGCAGCTGGCGAAGGGTGTGAGCTGTGAATCGGATCGCATGATCACGTTAGTTAGCGTGTTCACGGCGCTCTATTACGGCGGGTGAGGGTGAGGAGCGCGATTTGTTGTGAGGATCAAAGTCGCATGTGATTGTCACTGTGACAGTGACAATCACATGCACAGGCAACATGAACTGTGAGAGTCACAGTCACATTAACTGTCAATGTGACACTCAGAAAAATACATGTGTATGCAAAGCCCCTCTAATCGTCGTGTGTTCATCATGGCGACTGTGACAGTCAGCGTGAACAGCACCATGCGCCGGAAGCCCTAAACACCTGTGCGAGAACCCTGCCGGTTAAGAAGCTCTCCCCGTGCTGCATCCGACTGGCCTCCCCGCCGTTCAGATGGGCCTGTGCTGGCTTTATCTACAACCTGCGGGCAGATGGATGATCGTGTGGCATTGATTGGCTCCTCGCCGTTCAGATGCGCTTCGATTACCCGGTGTGGAATTGATGCCGTGAGTGCTTGTTTCTCCTCGCCGTTCAGATGTCCTTTCCGAACTGCTTGTGGAGGTATTGGCCGCGATGGCTAACGATGACTTTTCCCCGCTCGGATGTGCTTCGAGTGACGCTGGGGATGATGGATACGAGGGTTGTGTTCTTGAGCTTGTGTCCCGTTCGGAGGCTGGCTTTCGTGCCCGCTTGGAGCGTGGTGTTGATGGCCTGCTCTCCTCCGTTCAGATGCTCAACCGAAGCATCCTTGCCGTGGATCGTTTGCTGTGGCGATTGCAGCCCCCGGCGACGGGCCGGATTCGTGTGCTGTGGCGCAAGACTCCTTCCCGTTCGGATGGTGATGCCGTGGAGCCGTACCTGGTGAAGTGGAAGCAGGTGCGCCGTGGGTGGCAGACGATCCGTTTGGGTACGCGGGCGGAAAAGAGCGTGGAGTCATGGGGTGGGTTTGAGCGCCACTCAGATGAGGTGCGCGAGGCGGTGTTGCTGGCGAAGCGACTGATTGCCAGGCGAAGCCAGGTGTTGGCCCGCGGTCGGGAGTTGCAGCTCTCCGGGGAGGAACGGGGCCGGTCGAATGCGATGCACGCCAAGACGGTGCGCCGGGAGATCGAGCGGCTGGTTGACCGTGCTCAGGAGAAGTCGGATGGCGAGGACATGCTGTTGAGCCTGTCGTATGTGCTGGAAGGAAGCCGGGTGAGTAAACTCGGTTCGCATGATTCGGATAACATGTTTGCACACGGCGGGTTGCGGGTGTCTCGAGGAACTAATCGATAGTTTATGAGATCGCACCGAAACCGTACGTATGAGGGTTTATAAAAAAGTTCTAAGGAACTCGATTCAACGGTCTGAAACACAGTTCATTATTAGCACTGATACGCATGCACCCGTCTTGAGAGACATTCGGGCTGGAATCATTGCGAGCGCAGCCGCTTCCTCCGGGTCGATCGACTCACTCCGTGCCCACCATGTGCCCTCTCGTGAGTCGAGTTGGATTGGAACATAGCGGTCGACAGATGCGGATTCGAGAGATTGCGCCAATCGAGCGGTGACTCGAGGGGGCGAGACGCCATCGGTCATCATTTCATATAGAGCCGGTTGAACGACCCCATGCAGTGCGGTCAGCAGTGCGGTCGGTCGGCCAGGTAACGACATGAGGATCGTGCCGCCGATACTCCTGGCTGCGCTGGTGGGACGTCCTGGACGCATTGAGACGCCCTCGAAGAGTGGAGTGCCGAGGCGACGCAGAACGGTGCGTCCGAAGTCATGGACACCCACCGAACTCCCCCCAACGAGCAACACCAGGTCGGCACTGGCGAGGTGCCGTCGTACCTCGGCCTCTATTGTCGGTAGATGGTCGGCGATCGGCCCGAATGGTCCGATAACGTCGGCCCCAAAGCGAACGAGAGTAGTTTCCAGGAGAATGCTGTTGCTGTCATGAATGCCGCCAGGTGAGCAGGGTTGGTCGGGAGAGACCAGCTCGTCGCCGGTCACCAGCACGGCTACTCGTGGCGGTCTGCGTATCGGCAGGGTTGCTAAACCGTGTCGGGCGGCGAGCGAGAGGTGGCCCGGTTGCAGTCGAATGCCTACGGACAGTACGGTCGCGCCCGGCATGTTGATTGCCCCGACGCCCTCACAGTCGGCCCAACGTTTCACCTGGGCCGTTGCCCGCAGTTTTCCTGCCGAGACGGCGACGATTTCCCGACGCAAAACCACGTCGGCCCCGGGCGGCAAGGGTGCGCCCGTGGCAATGGGCACACATTGCCCAGAGTGAAGGGATTCCGGCATGGTGAGGCACGCTTGTGATCCGGTTCGGATGGTTAATTCCCCGCCACAGGTGACGTCCGCCAGGCGGGCGGCATAACCGTCCATCATGGCTCGGTTGAATGGCGGGTAGGCTTGGGGGGCGTGAATCGTACGGGCGAGTACCCGTCCTAGTGCCTGGTCGAGGGGAAGTTCCAGTTCGGAAAGTGCCGGCGCAGCGGCACTCAGCGTCATAATCGCTTCCGCAGCGCTGGGGCTGGACGTGCCGCAATGGCAGTTGGTCATGAGTCGCTTCTCCCTATTCCCAAGCCTGGCATGGCTGATTCCCGCAATAGATCGATCCGGGTGTTGACGTTGAGAAACGCATTTCGGTCCTCGGAGAGATCGCAGCAGGCGTGTGGCCCGCCGGTGAGCAGGTCGGTCAGCCTTTCGGGCACCGGTCCGACTCGCTGGCGGCGGAGCGACGGGACGTGGAAAAGCGCCACGCCGGGTTGCAGGCGATGGCCGTCGTCGGCGATCACTACCGGGGCGCCGGTAGCCCGCTGGCGGGCGATTAAGCGAGCCGGCCACTGCGGCCGATAGTGCGGCGTGTCGCAAGGCGCGAGCAGCACCCAGTCGTGCCGCAACCGGCCCATTGCGGCGTGCACGGCCGCCGCGGGGCCGCGCCGCACCCGGTCCGGGTCGGTGATGGTGCGATGGCCGAGTCCACGGTAGGCATCCAGGTGGCGGTTGGCGACGATCACCAGCTCGGCGACCGACGGGGCGAGCGCCTCGATCACGTGGCTGACCATGGGCTGGCCGAGGAACGGCTCGAGGCCCTTGTCGCGGCCGTCCATTCGCCGACTGGCGCCCCCGGCGAGCACCAGTGCGCTCAACGGGGTCTCGGCCTTGAGTTCTAGCTTGAGGGCGGGCCTCATGAGGTCGCTTCCCGGTCTTGCGGGCGATGATTCGGGTGGTCGGTCGGGGCATTGCCCGGCTGATCGCCCTGGTGATCGCCTTGGTGATCAGCCAAGTGGTGGGCAAGGGCATCCACCAGCGGCTTCATGAAGAAGCGCCCTTCCGGCATCACGTCGACGTCGATCCCCAGTTCCGTCAGCCGGTTGGCCATCACCGGGCCGATGGCGGTGACCGCGGTCCGGTCGGCGAGTGCTTCGCGCAAGGCCGGCTCGCGGTCGTGGGCGCGGGCGACCTTGAGCAGCCGGTCGATCTGCGGCTGGCTGGTGAAGGCCACCGCATCGATCTCCCCGGCGATCAGTCGGTCGACCAGGGACAGCACGGTGTCGGTCTCGCTCTCGCTCGCGTAGATATAGGGCCAGACCGGGAAGGGTTCGGTGCCCAGCGCCTCGATCGCCTCGATCAACGGCCGATTGGGTTCGGTGCCGTACATTGCCAGGCCGACGACCGCTGCCGGATTGTCCAGCCGTTGCAGCGTGGTGATGATCCCGGCCGAAGTCGGCTCGTCGGCGACCACGTCGGCGGCGATACCCCAGTGCTTGAGCACCCGGCCCGGCTTGGGCCCGCGCACGATCAGGCGCACCTCGGCGAGCCGTCGGCGGAAGGCCTCCTGCAGGCCGAATCGCTCGGCCGCGGCGTCCAGGCGCGCGACGCTCTCGCCGGTGAGGATGACCAGGTCGCCAATACGGGAATCGGAGACGAACCGATCGAGCCAGTCGCGGACGGCCGCCTGATCGGGGCTGTCGTGCATGCTGATCAGCGGGCATCGCACCACCTCGGCGCCGCGGCGCAGCAGGAGGTTGGCCAGCACGTCGAGCTGCCGGGTCTCGGGCAGGGCGATGCGTCGGCCGGCGAAGGCATTGGCGTCAAGACGAGCGGTCATGGCAAGTCACTCCTAGGGTCTGCGGCGCCCGGGCGTTTGGCCGGTGGTCGATCGGCCCGGGCAGGCAATGGTTTCAGATCTCCAGTTCCCGCTGCGGGGCGGTCTTGTAGTGGGTGACGTACATGATCAGTCCCACGAACATCAGGCCGCCGACCAGGTTGCCCAGCGCGGTGGGCAGCTCGTTCCACAACAGGTAGTCGCCGAAGGTGAAATCGCCGCCCATGATCAGGGCGAAGGGGAACAGGAACATGTTCACCACCGAGTGCTCGAAGCCCATGTAGAAGAACAGCATGATCGGCATCCACATGGCGAAGATCTTGCCGATGGCCGAGGTCGAGAGCATGGCGGCTGCCACCCCGGTCGAGACCATCCAGTTGCACAGGATCCCGCGGATGAAGATGGTGAACCAGCCCGACAGGCCGTGCTCTTCGTAGCCCAGTGTGCGGGCCATGCCGATATGGCCGACCTTCTCGGCGATCGCGCCTCCCGGGGCCGAGTAGCCAAAGGTGAGGATGAACGAAATCATGAAGGCCACCGTGACCGCGCCGGCGAAGTTGCCCACGAACACGAGGCCCCAGTTACGCAACACCTGGTTGACGGTCACCCCGGGTCGTCGGTCGAGCAGGGCCAGGGGCACCAGCATGAATACGCCGGTCAGCAGGTCGAACCCCAGCAGGTAGAGCAGGATGAAACCCACCGGGAACAGCAGTGCGCCGATCAGCGGCGAGCCGGTGTTGATGGTGACCGTGATCGCGAAGGCCGCGGCCAGTGCGAGGATCGCGCCGGCCATGTAGGCGCGAATCAGGGTGTCGCGGGTCGAGACCCGGATCTTGGCCTCGCCGGCATCGACCATCTTCTTGGCGAGATCGTTGGGCGGGACGTAATCGGCGTGCATGCCTTGCGTGTTGTCGGCCATGGTGGATTCCCCGTGAGTGGCGGATGTGTGTCTGCTGTGTGTCGAACGCGTGTTGAATTCAGATCAGGTGTCGGCTTGTAGCGCGGCTTATGCGGCACTGCGGACCGACAACGGATCGCTCTGCTCGATAGAACCGGAGAGAAAGCTCGGATCGGCACTCGCCGACCCTTCGAACCAGGCGAGTCGCGAGTGCAGGCCGACCACGTCGCCGATGATCAGCAACGCGGGCGACTGGGCGGCGGCGATGCGATCGGGCAGGGTGGCGAGCGTGCCGACGTGCACCTGCTGGCGCGAGGTGGTGCCATGCTCGACCAGCCCCGCCCCCCGGTCCGCGGGCATGCCGTGCGCGATCAGCTGCGCGCAGATCTCGCGGGCATTGCCAAGCCCCATGTAGAACACCAGCGTGTCCTGGCCCGAGGCGAGGTGCTGCCAGTCGAGATCCAGCCGCTCGCCACGCCGGTGGCCGGTGACGAACCGCACCGACTGGGCGTGATCGCGGTGGGTGAGCGGGATGCCGGCATAGGCGGCGCAGCCGCTGGCGGCGGTGATGCCGGGCACCACCTGGAAGGGCAGGCCGGCGCGGGCGAGTACGTCGATCTCCTCGCCGCCGCGGCCGAAGATGAACGGGTCGCCGCCCTTCAGCCGGGCGACGCGCTTGCCCTCGGCGGCGAGGTCGCGCAGCAGACCGCTGATATCGCCCTGCGAACAGCTGTGATTGCCGGCCCGTTTGCCGACGTAGATCCGCTCGGCCTCGCGCCGGGCCAGATCGACGATCGCCGGGGCGACCAGCCGGTCGTAGACGACCACGTCGGCCTTTTGCAGCAGGCGCAGCGCGCGGAAGGTCAGCAGGTCGGGATCGCCGGGGCCGGCGCCGATCAGGTAGACCTCGCCGGTATCGGTGGGCGCCTCGCGGTCGTCGAGCAGACCGGCGAGCTTGTCCTCCGCCTCGCGGTCCTTGCCGGCGAGCACCAGGTTGCCGATCGGCCCGTCGATGACGTCCTCCCAGAACCGCTTGCGGGTCTCCAGGCCGAGAATGCGGTCCTTGGCGCGCTGGCGGTAGCGTCCGAGCAGATCGGCTAGCCGGCCGAATCCGGCCGGGATCAGGGTCTCGAGCCGGGCGCGCATCAGCCGGGCGAGCACCGGCGAGCGCCCGCCGGTCGACAGGGCGATGGTGACCGGGCTGCGATCGACGATGCCCGGCAGGATGAAGCTGCATAGGTCCGGTTCGTCTGCGACGTTGACGGGGATGCCGCGGGCCTCGCAGGCATCGAACACCGAGTGATTGACCTGCGGCTCGTCGGTCGCCGCGATCACCAGCCGGTTGCCGACGACCATGGCCGGGTCGAACACGGCCTCCTGCCAGGTGAGCCGGCCGTCGTCGACCATGCGGCGGGTCTCGCCGGTGATCATGGGGGAGACGACCGTCACCCGGGCGCCGGCGGCGCGCATCAGGTCGGCCTTGCGAGCGGCGACCGCGCCCCCGCCGACGACCAGGCAGGGCTTGCCGCGCAGGTTCATGAAGATGGGAAGCTGGTCCATGGGGGTTCCCTCAGTTGCTGGTTTCGGTCAGGCGCCGGGCAATGAGCTGTTTGAGCTCAGGAATGCACGAGCCGCAGTTGGTGCCCGCCTGGGTGCACTCGCCCAGTTGGCGGGCATCGGTGATCTGTTGGGTGTCGATGGCATCGATCAGGGTGTTTTGACCCACGTCGAAGCAGGCGCAGACGATCGGGCCGCGATCCTCGCCGGGTGTCGCCGGCTTGCCGGCCAGCAGGTCGGCCTGGTCCTGGTCGGAGAGCGGCGCGTGCGAGAACAGGTCGGTCAGCCAGCCGATGTCGGGGCGACGACTGCGGCGGCTGACGAAAAGCACGGACTGCAACCGCCCTTCGGCCAGGCAGGCGACGCGATACTGGCCGCCTTTCGGGTCGGCGAACTCGATCCATTGACGGGCCGTGTCGGCGGGCGGGGCGAGCTCGGTCTGCGCCCAGGCGATCCAGTCGGCCGGTGCGTCGATGCCCGCGAGTTCCAGGCGCTGGAGGCCGGCGCCCTGGATGACGACCCGGTAGTCGCCCGGCCACCCGGCGAGGGCCGGTGGGCGGGTCGCGCCTTCGCACACCAGCGCCCAGCCGTACCAGTGCGCCGCGTAGGGTTCGGCCCAGACGGCCTGGGTCTTGAACTCGGGCTGGCCGGAAACCGGGTCGGTGTCGCTGGCGATCACATTGTTTACGCCGGAACGGCTGGCGGTGAGGTGGCTCCAGTGCATGGGGACGAACAGCGAGCCGCGGCGCTGTTCGTCGTCGAGGCTCACCCGGGCGAGGATCTCGCCCTGGGCGTTGCCGATCCGTGCAATCTGGCCGCCTCGCAACCGGTAGCGGGCAGCGTCGAAGGGGTGCACGCTCACGGTCGGTTCGCCGCGATGGGTGTTGAGTCGCGGCACGGGCCCCGTGCGGGTCATGCCGTGCCACTGGTCGCGCAAGCGGCCGGTGTTAAGACGCAGCGGGAAGGCCGGGGTCAGGGCCGAGGCGGCGCCGCGGTTGTCGACCGGGATCATCCGGGCGCGGCGATCGTCGGTGAAGAAGCGTCCGTCGGCGAACAGGTCGATGGTCTCCCGCTCGCCGTCACGCCCGGCTTGCACCGGCCAGCGGGTCGGTGCCAGCGCCTGGTAATCGTCCCGGCTCAACTCGGCCAGCCCGGCGAGGTCGAGATCGCGGCTGCCGGCGTTCTCGAACGCGGTCTGGCGGGCGTATTCGCGGAACACGCTGGCCGAGTCGGGGAAGTCGAAGGCCGTCGCCCAGCTCGGGTCGATGCGGCGGGCGACCTGGCTCACGATCCACCAGTCCGGTCGGGCCTGGCCCGGCGCGTCGAGGAACGCGCGCTGGCGGCTGATGCAGCGCTCGGAGTTGGTGACCGTGCCGTCGCGCTCGCCCCAGGTGTTGGCCGGCAGCAGCACGTCGGCAAACCCCGCCGTGTCGGTGCCACCGTGGCACTCGGAGAGCACCACCAGCGGGCAGGCGTCGAGTGCCTCGCGCACGGTGGTGGAATCCGGCAGGCTGAAGGCCGGGTTGGTCGCCATGATCCAGACGGCCTTGATCCGCCCGTCGCGCATCGCCTCGAATAGGTCGACGGCCTTGAGGCCCGGTTCGGTCGCCATGTTCGGCGCCTGCCAGAAACGACCGACCCGGTCGATGTCGGCCGGCGTGAAATCCTGGTGGGCGGCAAGCTGATTGGCCAGCCCGCCGACCTCGCGCCCGCCCATGGCGTTGGGCTGGCCGGTGATCGAGAACGGGCCCATGCCCGGCTTGCCGATCCGGCCGGTGGCCAGGTGCAGGTTGATGACCGCATTGCCCTTGTCGGTGCCGCTGGCGGACTGGTTGAGCCCTTGTGACCAGAGGCTGACGCTTCGCTCGGTCGCGGTGAACCAGTCGTAGAACCGCTGGATGTCGTCGACCGGCAGGCCGCAACGTTGGGCGATGTTCTCGATGTCCTGGCTGTCGTGGCGCGCCGCCTCGACGGTGGCATCGAAACCCTCGACGTGGGCTTCGACGAACGACCGATCGATTCGTCCCCGGTCGGCGAGGTGCGCAAGCAGGCCGTTGAGGAGCAGGATGTCGGTGCCCGGGGCGATTGGCAGGTGCAGGTCGGCGATGTCGCAGGTGGCGGTGCGCCTCGGGTCGATCACCACGAACCGCATCTCGGGCCGGGCCTCCTTGGCGGCGATCAACCGCTGGAACACCACGGGATGGGCCCAGGCGGTGTTCGAGCCGATCAGCACGACCAGGTCGGCCTGTTCGAGATCCCGGTAGGAAACCGGCACCGTGTCGCTACCGAAGGCGCGCTTGTAGGCCGCCACCGCCGAGGACATGCACAGGCGCGAGTTGGTGTCGATGTTGGCCGCGCCGATGTAGCCCTTCATCAGCTTGTTGGCGAGGTAGTAGTCCTCGGTCAGCAACTGGCCGGAGACGTAGAAGGCCACCGAGTCCGGGCCGTGCTCGGCGATCGTTTCCCGGAATCCGGTCGCGACGCGCTCGAGTGCGCTCTCCCAGTCGGTGGTTTCGAGCGTGCCATCCGCACCGCGCAGGGTCGGTTCGATGAGCCGCTGCGGCAGATCGAGGGTTTCGGCGAGCGCCGCGCCCTTGGAGCACAGCCGGCCGAGATTGGCCGGGTGGTCCGGGTCGCCGCGGACCGACCACTCGCCATCGGGCGCTTGCCGCTCGGCGAGCACGCCGCAGCCGACGCCGCAGTAGGGACAGGTGGTGCGTACCGAATCCATGGAATCCCTCAGGCGTCGTCGGCCAGATCGTGGACGACGTCGTCGGCTGGCGTGAGCTCGGGGGGCAGTGCGGGCACGCCCAGCGAAATCACCCCCTCGTCATCCACCCGGGTGGGGTAGCGCGGCGTACAGCCGACGTCGGGCTTGACCGCCTCGCCGCTGGCAAGCTCGATCACCCAGCCGTGTAGCGGGCAGGTGACCCGCTGGCCGTGGACGATGCCCTGCGACAGCGGCCCTTCTTTGTGCGGGCACTGATCGCGCACGGCGAAGATCGCATCCCCGTGGGCGCGGAAGATCGCGATACGCACGCCCTGGTGCTGGACTACCCGCGAGCCCAGCGGCGGGATGTCGGAGACCGGGCCGATCCGGTACCAGGTGAGATCGTTGGCGTTCGACTGGCTCATGAAAGCACCATCATCGGTTCGTATTCGTGGTCGTCCTCGGCGGCGACCTGGTCGGCCCAGGGGTCGCGCTGCGCGAACCGCTGGGAGTTGGCGAAACGTTCGGAGAGCGTTTCGCGCCCGGAGGGGTCCTCGAGCAGGCGACGCTTGACGTAGGACAGGCCGACCCGCTCGATCCAGGGCGCGGTCCGTTCGAGGTAGCGCGCCTCTTCGCGGTAGAGCTGGATGAAGGCGGTGGTGAAGTCGATCACCTCGGCCTCGGTGTCGACCTTGCAGAGGAACTCGGTGGGCCGCACCTTCATGCCGCCGTTGCCGCCGACGTGCAGCTCGTAGCCGGAATCGACGCAGACCACGCCGAAGTCCTTGATGGTCGCCTCGGCGCAGTTGCGCGGGCAGCCGGAGACCGCGATCTTGAACTTGTGCGGCATCCACGAGCCCCAGGTGATCTTCTCGAGCTGGATGCCCAGCCCGGTCGAGTCCTGGGTGCCGAAGCGGCACCACTCGCGGCCGACGCAGGTCTTCACCGTCCGCAAGGACTTGCCGTAGGCGTGTCCGGAGACGAAGCCGGCGTCGTTGAGGTCCTTCCACATGGCCGGGAGCTGCTCTTTTTGCACCCCGAGCAGGTCGATGCGCTGCCCGCCGGTGATCTTGACCGTCGGTACCTCGAAGCGCTCGGCGACCTCGGCGATGCTCTTGAGCTGGTTGGGCGTGGTGACCCCGCCCCAGATGCGCGGGATGACCGAGTAGGTGCCGTCCTTCTGGATGTTGGCGTGGACGCGTTCGTTGATGAAGCGCGACTGCGGGTCGTCCTGGTAGGTATCCGGCCAGGCGCAGAGCAGGTAGTAGTTGAGCGCCGGGCGGCATTTCGCGCAGCCGTTATCGGTGCGCCAGTCGAGCGCCGCGAACACCGCCGGGATATCGTGGAGCTCTTGGCGGTAGATCGCCTCGCGCACCTCGTCGTGGCTGTGATCGGTGCATTCGCAGACCGGCTTTTTCGACGGCGCGGCGGAGTAGTCGCCGCCCAAGGTCGAGGCCATCAGGTCCTCGACCATGCCGGTGCACGACCCGCAGGAGGCGGACGCCTTGGTGTGAGCGCGCACCTCGTCGAGCGTGAAGATCTTGTTCTCGTTGATCGCCCGGACGATGTCGCCCTTGCACACGCCGTTGCAGCCGCAAATCTCGGCGTCATCGGGCAGGCTCGCGATGCGCGCGGTCGCGCCGTGGCCCGAGTCCCCGACGTGGGCCTGGCCGAACAGCAGGTGCTCGCGCATGTCGGAGATGTTCGTGCCTTCGCGCATCAACTGGAAGTACCAGGAGCCGTCGAGCGTGTCGCCGTAGAGGACCGCGCCCTCGACCCGGTCGTCGCGCAGGACGAGCTTCTTGTAGACGCCGCGGGCCGCGTCGGCGAAAACCATCTCCTCCTCGGTCTCGTCGTCGCCCGCCGCGATCTTGCCGGCGGAGTAGACGTCCACGCCGGTGACCTTGAGCTTGGTCGAGACCATCGAGCCGCCGTACTTGGCGATGCCGTAGTGCGCCAGGTGGTTGGCACAGACCTTGGCCTGCTCGAACAGCGGCGCGACCAGCCCGTAGGTGTCGCCGCGATGCTGGGCGCATTCGCCCACCGCGTAGATCTTCGGGTCGTAGGTCAGCAGGGTGTCGTCGACGACGATGCCGCGCTCGCAGTAAAGCTTGCTCGCCTCGGCGACGTCGATGTTGGGCCGGATGCCGGTGGCCATCACGACCAGGTCGGCCGGCAACCGCTCGCCGTCGTCGAGTTCCACGCCCGTGACCCGACCGTCGCCCTCGATCCGGCGGGTGTTGGCATTGACGCGCACGTCGATGCCGCGCTCGCAAAGGGTGCGCTCCAGCATGCGGCCGGCGGCCGTGTCGAGTTGCTGGTCCATGATGTGGCCGTTGCGATGCAGCACGGTGACGTGCATGCCGTGGGCGGCGAGCCCCGCGGCGGCTTCCAGCCCGAGCAGGCCACCGCCGATCACCACGGCGCGACGGTCATCGCCGTCTGATGCCTCGACCATCGTCTCGACGTCGGCGACGGTGCGAAAGCCGAGCACGCCGTCCTGGTCGGCGCCGGGAATGGGCGGGATGAACGGTCGCGAGCCGGTGGCGATCAGCACTCGGTCGTAGGGCAGGCGGTCACCATCCTGGGTGAGCACCTCGCGGCGAAGCCGGTCGATGCGCTCGACGCGTTCGCCCTTGCGCAGGGTGATGTCGCGCTCGGCGTACCAGTCCTCGTCGTTGAGCATGATCTCGGGCAGGGTCTGCTCGCCGGAGAGCATTGGCGAGAGCATGATCCGGTTGTAGTTGCCGTAGGGCTCGTCGCCGAACACGGTGATCTCGTACATGTCCGGGGCCAGCTTGAGGAGTTCCTCGAGCGTGCGCATCCCGGCCATGCCGTTGCCGATCAGCACCAGGCGCGGTTTGGTCTCGGGGGTCGATGGAACGGAACGAGTCATGGCGTCGGCTCCCGTTGGATGTTGAAGGGAAAATGGAACGATTCGAGGGGCGGGTTCACGCGGTCGTCTCCCGCGCCTTGCGGCCCGCCTCGCCGGTCGCGGCGCGGGCCGGTTCCGGCGCGGCCGGTGGCGTTTGATTCGTCTCGGGGCGCGCGGTGGCCGGGGCACTTTCGACCTTCTTCTGTTTCTCGTAGAGGAAGGTGAGCACCTCGTGGCGGTAGTGGTTGTAGGCCGGGTCGTCGGCCAGGGCGAGGCGATCGCGCGGACGCGGCAGGTCGACCGAGAGGATCTCGCCGACCGTCGCCGCCGGGCCGTTGGTCATCATCACGATGCGATCGGAGAGCAGGACCGCCTCGTCGACGTCGTGGGTGATCATGATCACGGTGTTGCCGAGATCGGCCTGGATATCCATCAGCGAGTCCTGCAGATGGGCGCGGGTCAGGGCGTCGAGCGCGCCGAACGGCTCGTCCATCAGCAGCACCTTCGGCTGCATCGCCAGTGCCCGGGCAATCCCGACGCGCTGCTTCATGCCGCCGGAAATCTCGTCGGGGCGCTTGTGCGCCGCGTGTTCCATGTGCACCAGGGCGAGGTTGTGGTCGATCCACTCGCGCATCTCCCTGCGGTTCTTGGTCTTGCGAAAGACCCGCTTCACGGCCAGTTCGACGTTCTGGTAGACCGTCAGCCAGGGCAGCAGCGAGTGGTTCTGGAACACCACCGCGCGTTCGGGACCCGGCTGGTCGACCTCGCGGCCGTCGAGGATCACGCCGCCGCGGGTGGCCTGGTGCAGGCCGGCGACGATGTTCATCACCGTCGACTTGCCGCAACCGGAATGGCCGATCAGCGAGACGAATTCGCCGCGGTCGACGCGCAGATTGATGTCGTCGAGGGCCTTGAACGGCCCCTTGGGCGTCGGGAATTCGATGTCGACGCCGCTCAGTTCAAGATGGGATTCGCTCATGGGGAAATTTCCTTAACGCAGTACGGCGGACTTGTCCCAGGACACGACGCGCTGGAGCGCGAGCATGCCGCGGTCGAGGAGAAAGCCGATGAAACCGATCGCCAGCACGGCGACCATGATCCGGGCGAGCGAGTTGGACGATCCGTTCTGGAACTCGTCCCAGACGAACTTGCCGAGACCCGGGCTCTGGGCGAGCATTTCAGCGGCGATCAGCACCATCCAGGCAATGCCCAGCGACAGGCGCAGCCCGGTGAAGATCATCGGGATCGACGAGGGCAGGACGATCTTGATCACGTGGGTCACCCAGCCCAGGCGCAGGACCTTCGAGACGTTGAGCAGGTCGCTGCTGACGGTGTTCACGCCCACGGCGGTGTTGATCATCGTCGGCCACAGGCTGCAGAGCACCACGGTGATCATCGAGACCAGGAACGACTTGTCGAACATCGGCTCGTCGGTGACGTAGACCGCGCTGACCACGATGGTGACCAGCGGCAACCAGGCCAGCGGCGAGACCGGCTTTAGTATCTGGATGATCGGATTGAACGCCGAGTAGAGCTTGTTGCTCAGGCCGATCACGATGCCCACCGGGATGGCGATCACCGAGGCGATCAGAAAGCCCGACAGGACGGTGATCAGACTGGTGATGATCTGGTCGAAGAACGTCGGCTTGCCGGGGTAGTCGTGGATGCGCGGTTCGTAATCCGGGTCGTCGGCCAGCCGTTCGGCGATGCGTTGCTCCTGGCGCTCGTAGAACGCCTCGGCCTTGTCGCGCTCGGCGACGTGCGAGGCATAGAGCGCCTCGGCCTGGTGCCAGACCTGTGTCGGGCCGGGGAACTGGCCCAACGAGGTCTCGATCTTGGCGGCCGCGCCGGCCCAGATCATCAGGAAGACCACCAGGCCGATCAGCGGCAGGCCAAAGGTGCGGAACAGGATGTCGACCTGCTCGCGGCGGTTCTCGCCGCGGACCAGGTTGACGACGGGGGCGATGGCGCCGGGTGTCTTGAGGGACAGATTCATGGAGTCACTCCGGGGGCGGTTGGCCGGGTCGATCAGACCTGATCGTCAGCCTTGAGACCGATGGGGAACTGTTCGAGGTAGGCGTTCGGCTTGCGGCCGTCGTAGGTCACCCCGTCGATGAATTCGTCCTGCGGCGGGCGAAAGCCGGTCTCGCTCCCGAAGTCGGGGAAGTCCTCAGCGCTCATCGCGCCGTCGGCGATCAGTTCCTTAGCCGCCTGGGCGTAGATGTCCGGGCGGTAGACCCGCTTGGCGGTCTCCCGGTACCAGTCGTCGGATTTGTGCTCGGCGATCTGCCCCCAGCGACGCATCTGGGTCAGGTACCAGATGGCATCCGAGTAGTAGGGGTAGGTGGCGTTGTATCGGAAGAAGACGTTGAAGTCCGGTACCGGCCGCTCGTCACCCTTCTCGTACTCGAAGGTGCCGGTCATGGAGTTGGCGATCACCTCCTCGTCGGCGCCGACGTAGTTCGGCTTGGCGAGGATCTTGACCGCCTCGGGCCGATTGGCGTTGTTGTCCTCGTCGAGCCACTTGGCCGCACGGATCAATGCCTTGACCAGGCGCACGGTGGTGTTTGGGTATTTTTCGGCGAACTCGCGGGTGATGCCGAAGACCTTTTCCGGGTTGTTCTTCCAGATCTCGTAATCGGTGATCACCGGCACGCCGATGTCCTTGAACACCGCCTGCTGGTTCCAGGGCTCGCCAACGCAGTAGCCGTCGATGGTGCCGGCCTCCAGGGTGGCCGGCATCTGCGGGGGCGGGGTGACCGAGAGCTGGGCGTCGGCGTCGATGAGCCCAGAGGTATCGCCGTTGCGCGGGTCGTAGTAGCCCGGGTGGATGCCGCCCGACGCCAGCCAGTAGCGCAGCTCGTAGTTGTGGGTCGAGACGGGGAAGACCATGCCCATCTTGAACGGCTTGCCGGCCGCGTTGCGCGCGTCGACCACCGGCTTCAAGTAATCGGCCTTGATCGGGTGGACCGGTTTGCCGTTGTCACGCTTGGGCAGATCGGGACGCATCTGCTCCCAGACCTCGTTGGAAAGCGTGATGCCGTTGCCGTTGAGGTCCATGGAAAACGGCGTGATGATCTCGGCCTTGGTGCCGTAGCCGATGGTGGCGGCAAGCGGCTGGCCGGCGAGCATGTGGGCGCCGTCGAGCTGGCCGGTGATCACGCCGTCGAGCAGCACCTTCCAGTTGGCCTGTGCCTCGAGCGTCACGTACAGCCCCTCGTCCTCGAAATAGCCCTTCTCGTAGGCGATGGCGAGCGGCGCCATGTCGGTCAGCTTGATAAAGCCAAAGGTCAACGCTTCCTTCTCGGGGTAGCCGACCTCGGCATGGGCGGGCAGAGCGGCCAGCCCGCTACCGGCCAGCGCGATGCCGGCCAGACCGGTCGCGGTGTGCTTGAGAAAGCGGCGTCGTGAGGAATTGTTGGTGGTCATGAAACGGTCTCCCGTTGAAAAGGCGTGGACATAAAAAAGGCGCTCACGAGCCGGGGGTTCCCCGGTTGCGTGAGCGCCGTTGCTCGATCGGATTGGTTGCCTCACCGCCATTGGTGAGACCTGCTTGGTTCAAAGCATGGGTCGTGCCACTTTTTCTTTTCCAAATAGAACAGTGGGTTATGAAAATCACCGCCCGATGCGGCGGGGGGAAGTGCCCCGTTTGGGGTCACGTGGCTCGCCATCTTGGTGCAATCAGGGCTCGTCTGATCGGGGCGGGTCGAACGTCTGGCCGTCGATCAGGCGGTCGGCGCCCAGCGGGAATCCACCGGCGTCCCGCCATCCCTGCGAGTGAATGCCCTCGGGCTTGCCGCGAGCGCTCGGCAGCGCCTGGCCGAGGTCCCGCATCAGGTCGCGATAGGGGCGGTCGTCGTAGACCTCGGCGGCCAGGCGGGCCAGTGGAACCAATCCGGTGGCATCTTCAAGCGGCCCACCGGCGAGATCGCCGTTCACGCGCATCCGTTCGAGCATCCACCAGGCCTGCGACCACCAGGGATAGTTCGCCGCGTGGCGATGAAAGACGGTGAAGTCCGGGCATTCGACGATCGGCTCGTCCCGGCCCATTCGCAGGCGACCGGCAAGGGCCGGGGCGATGGCTTCTTCCGGGACGTCGATCACGTGTGCCTCGGCGATCAGTCGGGCTGCCTCGAGGCGATGCGCCGGTTCGTCCAGCCAGGCGCAGGCCTCGTAGAGTGCCGCCATCAGGGCCTTGAGCGTTTGTGGGTGCGCTGCCGCCCAGTCGCGGGTGACGCCGAGCACCTTCTCGGGGCTGTTGTTCCAGATCTCGTAGCCGGTGATCGCGATGTGTCCCACCCCTTCCTGGACGGCTAGGGTGTTCCACGGCTCGCCGACGCAGAACCCGTCGATGTGGCCCTGGTCGAGGTTGGCGACCATCTGCGGCGGCGGGATCACCACGATGCGCACGTCGCGATCCGGGTCGATCCCGTGGTGGCCGAGCCACAGGTGCAGTTGTAGCGTGTGCATGGAGTAGGGGAAGACCGTGGCGAAGGTGCGCTTGGGACGGCCCTCGGCCTGCTCGCGGCCAACGAGTCGCTTGAGCGCCCGTCCGATAGCCGGCTCGTCGCTGCTGCCGGCCTGCTCGAGCAGCTCGCGGTGAAGGCCCGCGGCAAGCGTGATCGCGTTGCCGTTGAGGCTGAGCACTAACGGGGCAAGCATCGGCTTGGTGACCGAGCCCAATCCGGCGCTGCAGGCCAGCGGCATCGGCGCGAGCATCTGCGCGCCGTCGAACTCGCCGACGATCACCCGGTCGCGGATGTTTGCCCAGGAGACTTCGCGCCTGAGCTCGACGTCGAGCCCCCAGCGTTCGAACAGGCCGCGCTCGCGGGCGAGGATCAGCGGGGCGCAGTCGGTCAGCGGGATGAACCCGAGCGTGAGCCGGGTCTTCTCGGGGTGGTAGTCGGGCCGTTGATCGGGGGTCTCGCTTGCGTGCATGCCTGCCTCTCAGATGCCGTTGTCGCCAACCAGGTCGAATATCGCGATCACGTTGCGCGCCGTCTCGACCAGTCGCTGGTTGCGGTCCATCGCCATCTTGCGCATGGCCTTGTAGGCCTGGGCCTCGTCGACATTGCGATGTTTCATCAACAATCCCTTGGCCTTCTCGATCAGCTTCCGGTCCTCGAGTTGGGAACGGGTCTCGTCGAGCTCGTGGCGCAACGCCTGGAACTCCCGGAATCGGGCGACGGCCACGTCGACGATCGGACGAACCCGCTCGGCGCGCATTCCATCGGTGATGTAGGCGCTCACACCGGCCTTGATCGCGCGGGCGATGCCCTCCTCGCTGTCCTCCTCGGAGAACAGCACGATCGGGCGTGGGTTGTCGCGGGAGACCACCGACATGTGCTCAAGCGCGTCGCGGTCGGGCGATTCCATGTCGATGATCACCACGTCGGGCTGGTGGGCCTCGACCTCCTGGGCCAGCCGCTCGACGCTGGCCAGCCGGGCGACGACCTCGTGACCGGCATCCTGCAGGGACTGTTCGACGATCGCGGCCCGACCACGATCCTGATCGATGAGCATCACGCGCATGGGTCGGTAGGCACTTCCTAGTCTTCCGGGGGATTGGCGGTCGGGGACGCCCGCAGCTTATCGGGCGGAGAAGTATATTTCCGCATTGGCAAGCAAATATCATGCCGTGCCCACGCGTTCTGCTGAGACGCGGGTTCGAGGTGCCGGTGCCAGGCGATTTGCTGCCCGCCGGTGCAATCCGAGTCACGGAAGCCCAAAGGTGATGCGTGTGCGTGCGGTTTTCCCAAAGGAAACGTCGGGGACTCAATCGCCCCGACTTTCGTAGATACCTCAAGACCCTCACACTGAGAGTTCCTAGGAGGTGCCATGAGCAGTCAACGTTATCCAGACGAATTCAAGGTCGAGGCGGTCAAGCAGGTGACCGATCGAGGCCGGCGGGTGAAGGAGGTGGCCGAGCATCTCGGTGTCTCCCAGCACAGCCTTTACGCGTGGATCCGGCGGTATCAGCAGCCGGATGAAGAAAAGCAGAAGCAGCAGGCCCA
The DNA here is from genome assembly GCF_023555375.1 of Guyparkeria hydrothermalis. Taxonomy (GTDB): domain Bacteria; phylum Pseudomonadota; class Gammaproteobacteria; order Halothiobacillales; family Halothiobacillaceae; genus Guyparkeria; species Guyparkeria hydrothermalis. The sequence goes on along the minus strand of NZ_JAJSEE010000001.1, from coordinate 336,140 downwards.
GGCCGACGATATCCGCCGCCTGAATGCGCAACTCCGGGAAGTCACCGAGGAGCGCGACATATTAAAAAAAGCGGCCGCGTACTTCGCCAAGCAGTCCGGGTGAGGTACGCGTTCATCAAAGACCATGAACGCGCCCATCCGGTGCGCCGTCTGTGCCGTTTGATGGATGTCCACCCGAGTGGCTACTACGCCTGGAAGCGTCAGCCGGACTCCCGACGAGAACGGGAAGATCGGCGGCTGCTGGGCGTGATCAAGCAATCCTGGCTGGAGAGCGGTGGCGTCTACGGCTACCGCAAGATCCATCACGACCTGCGGGATTTGGGCGAGCGCTGCGGCAAGCACCGTGTGGCCCGTCTGATGCGTGGAGAGGGATTGAAATCACAGACTGGCTACCGGCGCCGCCCCGACTTTCGTGGTGGACGCCCGGCCGTCGTGGCGCCGAATCACTTGCAGAAGCAATTCGACGTGTCCGCTCCCAACCAGGCCTGGGTCACGGACATCACCTACATCCGGACCCACGAGGGGTGGCTGTACCTGTCGGTGGTTCTGGACCTGTTCTTTCGGCAAGTCGTCGGCTGGTCCATGCGTCCACGCATGGACCGGGAGCTGGCCATGAATGCGTTGATGATGGCCGTGTGGCGACGCCAGCCTGATGGCCCGGTCGTCGTCCACTCCGACCAGGGAAGCCAATTCAGCAGTCACGACTGGCAGGACTTCCTCAAGGCACACGGTCTCGTGGGCAGCATGAGCCGGCGGGGCAACTGTCACGACAACGCCGTGGCGGAGAGCTTCTTCCAGTTGCTCAAACGTGAGCGAATTCGACGACGGATTTACCCGGATCGGGAGGAAGCCCGCCGGGACGTATTCGATTACATCGAGCTCTTCTACAACGCCCGCCGCCGTCATGGCTACATCGGTGGGCTGTCTCCGGTAGAGTTCGAGAAACGCTATTTCAACCGGCTCGCGAGTGTCTAGAAAACCGGGGGCGATTCACGGGGTAGAACCCGACGGAGCCTGTGGGACACAAGGCTTGGACAAAAAATTGAGCATAGAACGGAAAACGGCGGCCTGATGGCCGCCGTTTTCGTATCCGAGCATTGCGAAATGCATCAGAAGTCCAGGCGTGCCTCGAGCATGTAGGCGCGGCCGGGCATTGGGATGCGTCCGACCGGGCTGACGTCTGTGCCACGGAAATAGGCGTCGGCGTCCAGAAGGTTGTTGACAGCCAGTCCAATGTTCAGGTTGGTATCGGGGCCTACCCGGACGTCGTAGCCGACTCGAGCGTTGACGAAGGTGTAACCCGGCAGCTCGCCCGCGTCTCCGTTTGCGGTCTCGTTGTCCGTATTCGCGGCGTCGCTGTAGCTGCTCGAGACCCGATCTATGCTGAGGTTCGCCGCCCAAGGGTTTGCGTCGTAACGCACCTGGGCACCCACTTGATGGCGAGGTGCATTCGGCAGATCGTTACCAGCATATTCACCGCTCAGTTGCTCAGTGTCGAGATGGGTGTAGCTGAGCGCGAAAGCGAGCTGCTCGGTAGCCTGCCAGTCGAGCCCAAGCTCGACACCTGAATGGCGCGTCTCTCCGAGGTTGACGAAGCGATCGTTCGCTTTATCAAACTGGATTTGGTCTTCGTAATCGATGCGGAACAACGTTGCCGACGTACTCACGGTAGGAGTCACGTCCAGTCGCCCGCCAAGCTCGTAGTTCCACGCCGTCTCGTTGGCAACATCGCCATCGCGAGTGGCTTGAGCAATCTGCACCGGCACCAGAGATTTCTGCGCATCCGCAAACAGGAAAAGGTTTTCGGTCGCTTGTAGCCCGACGGTCAGGCCCGGAAGCAGTTCGCTGGTGTCGTTGCTGGAGGTCGATCCGTTGAGTGTGTCCGTGAAATCCATGCGCACGTCTTCGTAGCGCAGTCCCGGCGTGATCTCCAATCGATTATTCAACAGGCTCATCGTGTCACTGACATAGAACGCGATCGCGTCAGTGCTCAGGTCCCATTGGCGGACTTCGTTGTACTGGCCAGTCGCCAACTCTTCGCGATTGACATCGAAATCAACCTCTTCACTTACGTAACGCGTGCCCAGCGTTAGCGTATGGATACCCTTGCGGACGGTCAGGCGTGGCTCCGTGCCCCATACGGTAAACAGGCGAGGTGAGTCGGCGACGTGGGACGATTCGGCCTCTGGGTCTGCCCAGTGCCCACCGCTAACCAGATCCTGGCCGAAGAAGAACGTGCGGTCCGCTTTATGGGCGAAGTTTCGCCAGGTGAATTCCACGTCGTTACTGGGATGAAATGTCCAACCCAGGGTGCCGCGCATCATGTCGGCATCGTACGCATCGTGGGGGCGCTGGGACTGCGTACGGTCACGCTCGTACGCTTGAGGGCTGAGCGCCCCGGGGAGCTCGGCATCGACATCGTAATATTGGACACTTCCGTTCAGCGTGTTGCGATCGTTCAACCAATATTCGGCATCCAGTTGGAAATTCCGAACGTCGGTATTGGAATGCTCCCGGAAACCTTCGCCACCTTGCACGTTGGCTTGGAATTGAAGGCCCAGTTTGTCGTTGACGAACCCGCCAACTCGATAATAGGTGTCGTGGAATACGTGGCCGGTCTCCTCGGCGACGGTGATCCGTTCGGATACCGTCTGTTCCACCTCGCTGGGAATCGGCTTGCTCATGAAATTGACCACGCCGCCGACGTTGTTAGGGCCATAGTGGACGGCCGCGCCACCACGGACGACATCGATTGTGTCAATGCTTTGCATCGTGACCGGGAACAATGACGAGCTGACGTTGCTATAGGGGCCGATGGCGAGCGGGTACCCATCCAGCATCATCATCAGTCGCTCGCTTCGCAGCGGATTGAGTCCACGCAGGCTGATGTTCGGCAATACGCCCGTGCCGGTTTCGTCGAGAACTTGAACGCTAGGTACCGAACGCAGTGCATCCTCGATGTTCAAGGCACCGCTATCCTGGAGCTGCTCGTTTTCGATTACCGTTCGAGACCCGGGGTAGGTCTTGACCTCTTCTTCCGTGGGATTGCCCAGCCAATCGCCCTCAATGACCACTACGTCTAACTCGGTTGATTCCTGAGCAAATGCACCGGTGTTTATCAAGGCGGAAGTGACGCCAATGACTGCAACACTTGCCGTTTTTCGGGAGTGAGCTGCAAGGGCTGTCAGCGGGGACGGAATCGTTATCATGGCATGGTCCTTGTTGATAGCGTGAATGAGAATCGGTCGCAATCGTACACGCATGTGATTCCTAAGCGCAACCCTTGGAGCGCGCCATGGGGGGGTCTCGGGCGCTAGAGCGGTGGCCCGTTGATTGATGACGTGGCGATGAAGTACGGGGCGGTTGCGTCGTGAGCACCCAGATCGGGCAGCGCATCGTCATTGACGATGCGCGCTCGGATTCGGAAGACATCAGCGAGGAGTCGTTCGGTTAGCACGTCGGTCGGTGATCCCGCCTGCACGAGTGCGCCGGCATTCATCGCGACCAGTCTGTGCCCGACCCAAGCCGCCTGATTGAGGTCGTGGAGCGACATGATCACGGTGAGTCCCTGATCACGGTTTAGCGTCTTCAGCAACTCCAGAATCTCAAGTTGGTGGCCGAGATCCAGGTACGTGGTGGGTTCATCCAAGATCAATAGGTCGGCTTGTTGAGCGAGGCAGAGGGCAATCCATGCGCGTTGACGCTCGCCGCCAGACAGCGCCGACAAGGGGCGGCGCTCGTAGCCGGCGAGCCCGGTGACCCGAATCGCCCAGCAAACCTGTTCATGGTCTTGTTCGCCTAGCGCACCAAAGAGCCGTTGGTGCGGAAAGCGCCCAAACCGCACAAGTTGCTCGACGCTAAGTCCCTCGGGGCCCTGAGGGTGTTGAGGGAGCATTGCAAGGCGTCGTGCCAGCGGGCGACGCGGCCAACTCGTGACCGGTTTCCCATCAAGGAGCATGTCCCCGTTCTGAGGGGGGATGAGCCCGGCCAGGGCGCGCAATAACGTGCTCTTGCCGCATCCGTTGGGACCGACCAAGCAGTGAATTCTGGCCGGTTCGAAATCGAGGGTCAGGTCGGGGATGATGACCTTGTCGGCATACCCCAAGCGCAGGTTTCGGGCAGTGAGCATCGGCGGTGTGGCGTCCAAGTCTTCAAAGTGACCATCGGCGGGACGGTGTCGTGTTGGAAAAAAAGGTATGCGGAGCGGCATCTCTTAACGCCTCCTGGCCAGCAGGGCGAGAAAAAAAGGTACGCCGAGGAGTGAGGTCACCACCCCAATGGGGAGTTCGGCGGGCACCAATACGAGACGGCCGATCAGATCGGCGGCGAGCACCAACAGGGCACCTAGCAGCGGGCTGACAATGAGCTGATTCCTGATATCGGGACCGACCATAAGTCGTGCAATGTGCGCGACGATCAACCCGACGAAACCGACGGGGCCAACGACGCCGACGGCACTGGCGGCGAACAGCACCGCGACTAGTAGTAGAGCGAAACGTGAACGTTCGACTCGGAGTCCACGGGTGGCGGCGACCTCGTCGCCTAACTGCAACAGATTTGCTCCACGGAGTAGCAGAGGAAGAAGGCAAAGGCCGGCCACCGTCCAGGGTAGAAGCGTCGAGAGGTGCGCCCAATCTCGGCCATAGAGGCTTCCCGACAGCCACGCCAACGCTGTTTCGGTACTGGCCTGTGCCCAGCCCGCCAGAATCCCGGTTGTCAGGGCGCTGAGCAATCCGGCGACGGCAATCCCGCTGAGGACCAGTCTGACCGGGGTTGACCCACCATTCCAACTTAGCCGGTAGACCACGGCGGCCGCGACGATACCGCCTCCGCAAGCTATCAAGGGCAGCCAATCGAGACTTAACGCCGCATGCAGGTATGGGTTGGCATCGCCGGCAAGGCGCTCGGCGACCGCGAAGGCGAGCACGGCTGCGAGGCCCGCGCCCGCGTTGATGCCGATCACACCGGAGTCGGCCAGAGGATTGCGCAGGACCGCCTGCAATAGCGATCCGGCGATGGCGAAGTGGGCTCCGATCAGGGCACCCACCAAAAGGCGTGGTAAACGCAGGTTCCAGATGATTTCCTCGGCAACCGGATCGTCGATTGCCGATGCCGGGTCTCCGTGCCCGATCATTGCGAACCAGACCCGCTCGGGAGACAGGGTAACCGCACCAAACAGGAGATTCGCGATCGCTGACACGCAAACCAGGCCCAGCAGGAAAATCGCTCCCACCCGCAACCGGTATTGCATGGTTGAGCGTTGGGCCAGATGGACCCATACAGATGAAACTGCGTTAAAGAGGCGAGTCACAGTGTTCTCGACCGAATTAAAACGATGAATAAGGGAGCGCCGATCAAAGCCGTGAACAATCCCAGGGGAAGCTCCTGGGGGGCGGTTAGAGTTCGGGCGAGTAGGTCGCTTAGGGTGACGAGAAGTGCGCCGACCAGGGCCACCAGCGGAAGGGTTGTGCGCTGGTCGACCCCGGCGACGAGACGAACCAGATGGGGGGCGACGAGGCCGATGAAGCCGACGGGGCCGGCCACGGCGACCGCCGCGGCGGTAAGCGCGACGGCAAGCGTCACAAAACCGAGGCGAAGCCATGTAACGGTTCCACCCAAGGAGCGCGCCACGCTATCTTCTAAATGCATCAGGTTAAGCCACCGGGCGGTGGCGAGAGAAAGCGCGAGCCCCGCAAGGGCCCACGGGAGAATCTGGCCGGCGTGGTACCAGCCGCGCCCCTGCAGGCCGCCGGCTAGCCAAGTGTAGAGTAGTTGGGCCTGGGCGCCAGAGAACAATAAAAAGGCGGTCACCAGAGCCGAGGCCAGTGCGGTGACCGCCATGCCAGCCAAGGCCAGCATCAACGGCGAGAATCCGCTGCGCGCGGCCAGGAGAAATGTCAGAGTGGCGGCACCCGCTCCCCCGAGCATGCCGATGATGGGAAGCCAGGTTGCGTCCACCTGCCAGGCCACTTGCGCCATTACCACGGCCATCGAGGCTCCCGCGACCACACCCGTAATGCCGGGTGAAGCTAAAGGATTGCGGGTAACGGTCTGCATGAGTTGGCCGGCTATGCCGAGGCTCGCGCCAACCAGTAGTCCGACAAGAAAGCGCGGCAAGCGCAATTCCAGCACCAGAATGGAGGCCATGCCGCCGTCGCGTCCGGATAGCACATCGAAGAGCTGATGTGACGACAACGGCACGCTGCCGCTGACCATCGCCAGCGCGCCAACACCGAGGATGGCGATGACAAGCCCTACGTTCCACAAGGCGAATGGGATTCGTCCGGGCGCGAGAGCTTCCGGCTCACCGGGAGCGGATGAGTCAAGTGGCTTGTTCATCGGTATGCGTGACTGGTGATGTCGGCCGGTAGCTCGGGGCGATCAAAAGTTTCCGGGTAAAGCCGCCAGGCCATCTCGTCGAGGATCATGCGGCGAGCGATCGGCCCGCCACCCTCCTTCCAATGGGGGCCGACTTCGAAGACCCGGCCGTTTTTCACCGCATCGAGATAAGGCCATACCGGGTTGTTGGCGAAGGCCCGTTCCGTGCCCGTGGCAAACAGGAAGATGACGTCAGGATTGAGGGCGAGCAACTTCTCCAGGCTAATGGTGTAGCCGAAGGGTATGGTTTGCTCCGGCGTTGGCGATGCACCGGCGGCGTTCGTGGCATTGAGGTGTTTTAGTAATGCGGCGCTAAGGAAATGATCGTAGTAAGCGAAGGGTGTTTCGCCGGCGCCCGCTAGGAGAATCGCGCTCACTTCTCCGGGAGCGTCGGCGAATTCGTTGAGCCGTGCGCCGAAAGATCGGTTCAGTGCCTCACCCTCGGCGCGCTGGCCAAGCGCCGCCGCTACGCCTTCAATTGCACGTCGACTGTCTTCCAGGCTGACTACGTCAAAAGCGAGGAACGGTGCGATGGCCTCGATTTGGCGGGCATGGGGTTCGGTGTAGCGGTGTATGCCGATAATCAGATCGGGGTTCAACTCGGCGAGCAGTTCCAGGTTGGTGTTAGCCCGCTGCCCGAGGCTTTGAGTCTCGTCCAGCGACTTCCCAAGAAAATGAGGTAAGGGTTCGCTGCCGAAGGTAGATGCACCCACGGGCGAAACACCGAGTGCCACCAATGTGTCGGCGGCGAAGGTGGAAATGGCCGCGACCCGTTCGGCGTAGATTGCCTTGATCGGGGTGCCCCGATCATCGTGCAAGGATTCGGCGAGAGCATTCTGATCGACGTTGACGCCCAGAACGAGTCCTAGGGTAATGAAGAGAGCCGTATTTCGGACGGCGCGAGTGCTAAAACGTGACATGGCGTGTGCGGCGTGTGCTGAGGAGATGGCTGTTGTGTTGACCGCTCCATGGAGCGTGGGTCGGGTTATCGGAATGTGGGCTTAGGGCCACGAGGTGCGCAGAAACGTGTGGGCAGGGCGTCGCGAAATGAGCCTGGCTCGGGTGCGAGGGAATTGATGGGCGCATGTGTCTCCCTGTCCGGCATGAATGGGCGAAGAATTGTAAGCGAAAGAGGAATGGTTTGCATTACGGCCCTAGCTGAGCTTTCTCGGGGGCCTTCAGAACCTGATGTTGCAACGCCTCGAGCAGCGGTTCAGCCCGATTCACCGGCTGTCTCATACAGTCCAGTGGCTTTTGGACAAAGCCGGTCCATGCATATCGAATCCGATCGGGGCCTTTGCCGATCCTTCGGCTTTCCGTCGGCGACGACAGCACGAACTCCCCCAGGGCAATGTAAATGGCGGAGGCGTTCCTGAAGACGTTCAATCATCCGTGACTATGTGTTCGTCAACGACGGCGCCAGACGCGATGATGGTGATGCGGTTGCTAGTTGAGACTGTCTGTTGCACCTCAACGGGGCTGAGCGATGCGATCGCCGGGGCGGTCCTCAACGGGCTTCTGTCTCGATTCGTCTCCGGTTTGGCGGGGCTCGGCAGCGATAGAAGGCCTGAGAGAACCGGATATTGATCGCGCCTGACAGAGGCTTGGGGAGTGTTATTCATTATGTTTCGAATGAGGAGCGCAGCTCGCAGAGTCGGCGGAAAAGGATGCCACGGTCCTCTCCCACGAGGAACGTCCTCACCCCCCATTCCCGCCAATTCTGGTACTGACCTTTTGCTCGAGGAATCGCGCAGAAGTGACGTCCTGCACGCGTGCAGCTCCAGGCCACTTTCTTCAACGCGTGGCGTACGCTGTCATGACTGGTGTCGGGGGCTACGCCAAGGTTGTGTGCCAGATCCATTGCGCCTTCGAGTATCCAGTCGACCCCTGGCACTTCCACAATGGAGTCGATGTTTTCCACCCCGAGGGACGATTCAATCATCAGAACCACCAAAAGCTCGTCGTTTGCGCGTGCCAGATAATCCTCAAGAGAGAGTCGGCCAAAGCCTGTGGTTCGCCCCCCGGTGATGCCGCGTCGGCCTAGTGGGTGAAAGCGGGCTGCCGCGACGACCTCGCGAGCTTGCTCAGCACTCTCGACTCGCGGCACCACCACCCCCATTGCACCGGCGTCCAAGGCGCGCTGGATTGCCCCGGCATCGACCCCGGTCACGCGTACCAAAGGCGTGATGTCGGCACACTCGGCGGCGCGGATCATATGCTCCACGGTTTCTGGATTGACGCTAAGGTGTTCCATGTCGAGCACCACGAAATCAAAGCCGGCATGGCCCAACATTTCAACGAGCCAAGGTGTGGGTACGGAGTTGAGCACCCCGTAGACGCAGTCTCCCCGGTCAAGACGGCGCTTGACTGGATTGATGCCAAGCATCAGGTGTCCTCCCCGTCGTCGATGAAGTGCATGACGGGTGCAGGGTGGCGCAGGAAGTTCTGATGGGAGATGTTCCACGCGTAGGCGCCGGCGAAGGTGAACATCAGCATGTCGCCGATGGCTAGATGGGTGATCTCGACTCGGCGCGCCAGCACGTCTTTGGGAGTGCACAGCTGGCCCACGATGGTTACCGTGGTGTCGGTCAGCCCTTTTTCGCCGTCACCACCGGACAGTTGCACGAATGGGTGGCTATGCCCTTGCGCTGCCGGGGTGCGGAAGTGATGGGTGCCGCCTCGGCATACGGCGAACCATTCGCCGTGGTTGCGCTTCAGGTCCATTACCTCCATTACGTAATAGCCGCAGGGGGCGGTCAAGTAGCGACCACATTCGAAGCGAATGCGATAGCGTTGCATGGGAGGCTCTGCGAGCCGCCGTTCGAGCCCGTGGCAGAAGCCTGTCCAGTCAAATTGCCGCTCGGGCGTGCGGTAATTGATGCCGATGCCGCCGCCGACGTTGATTTCCTCGATATCCAAGCGATACCGCTTGCGCCATTGCTCCACTTGGTGAAACAGATCGTCGAGCAGCCTCAGATGGGCGTCGGCGTCGAGTTGGTGCGAAACCAGATGAAAATGAAAGCCGCGCAGCTCGATTTTGGGATGTTGCGCGAGGAAAGCGAGGCAGGCCTCGAGGTCGTCGGGGTCAATGCCGAAGGGGGTGGCGGTGCCGCCCATGGTCAGGGATGTCGAGGGCAAGTTGTCGGTGCGAAGGTTCATGCGCAACAAGACCGCTTGGCGGCGCTCGCCGTGTTCCAAGAGGCGGGCTAGACGTTCAAGCTCTGTGAGGCTCTCTACATGGATGAGCTCGACACCGAGATCCAGGGCGAGCGAGAGTTCCGAGACCAGTTTGCCTGGCCCGCCGAACACGAGCGGAGCCGTCGGGAAGCGTTCACGAATCAACGCCAGCTCTCCGCCCGACGCGGCCTCAAATCCCGCAACCCGGCCGTCGAGGGTGTCCAGTATTGGCGTCTCGGCATTTGCCTTCACCGCGTAGAACATCTCGCAGCGTTCGGGCAGTGCAGTGATGACGTCGTTGACGTATTGGCGCAACGCCGGAAGGTCATAGAGATAGGCGCACAGCGGCGTGTCGTTGGCCGCTTGCAGGCGAGTCGCCTCCTGGGCCATGCGGGCTAGTCGAAATTCCATTGCGGGTTCCTGGGGTCTTGTGTGTCGACGGATTTGGCAAAGGGGCTGACCAGCGGCACGTATTCGGAGGCGCTATCGCTGCGCTTGAGGACGCGATTGAGCAGGTTCGTCTTGTTGGGCCAAGGGGCCCCCTTGAGCACCCGGCTGATCAGCCCTGCTGAGAAGGCGTTGCCGTGACGCCGCTGGTATCGTTTCAGGCTCGATCCGAGACATCGCCATAACCGTGTCTCAAGCTCGGCATCGTCGCGCGCCAGGAAGAACACCGCTTGGGCGAGATTGTTGATCAGCAGGCAATAGCCAATGCGCTTGATTCCCAATTCTTCGGGATAGCGCACCGAAGCCTTGGCGCGTTCGGTGAGGCTCGTCAAGCGCGCATCGGGCCACTGGTCAGGCAGCAACTTGGTGCCTTCCAGGTCGCGGATATAGATGTGACTGGGCAGACCCTGTCGTAGTCCGATCACCACGTTCTGCAGATGTGGCTCGAACACCACCCCGAGTCGGCATAGTGCGAACAGCATTGGGTGGACCAGCTGCTCGACATAGGTCTCGAACCAGCACTGTGCCGCTGCGGTTCGGGACAGGCCCTGGTGACGGGCCACGCGCATGACTTCGCGTTCCAGTGGCGATCCTGGTGAGACCGTATCGGAGAACAGCGCTGCCGCCAGTACCGGCGTGTCGTTCTGCCCCCAGGCCGGGGTTTGACGCAGAATCAGACCGAAGGCTTCCTGCAGGGCGACACGCGTCTCCGAGGGGTGGTCGGGAAAATCGACAGTGACGAACCCGGGTTCGCTCATCAGCGTTAGCGTGGGGAAGGTTGCACTCAGGGAGTGCGCCTCTTCATCAAGGAGCCGACTGATGGCGACCGCGCTCTCGAGTTCGTACCACGCATTCTTTCGTACACAATTGGTCAGCCGCACGTGGAGCGAGCACTTCAGGAATCGGTCACGGCCGGGTTGAAACAGCGTGCGGACGGAGGCCGTCGGATACCAAGGAGTGCCGGCCGGTCCCAGGTCCAGTAGCCGACCGTTCTTGAGCGCCCGGCGCACCGCCGCGAGGCTGCGGATATGCTCGACTTGCCAGGGATGCACCGGTACGGCTCGATATCCGGGCGGCAGAGCGAGAGTCGGGAGTTGGCGATCAAGCTGTGTGTAGGCATCTTCTTTGAGATGAGACGCTTGTACGAGATCGGCTGAGGCCACTGCGAAATAGTGCAGTTGGAACGCCGCGCCGAGCTCAGGGGAATAGGCACGGATGGCGTCGAGAGACACGCCTTCGCGGCTCTTGGGGGTGGGATGGAAGGCGTGTCCGAAGGTCAGCGATTGCTCTGAGCGCAGGTAGGCCTCCTCGCCTTGGCCCCAGTCGTCGTCAGGGGCGCCGGCGATGAACTCTTCCATTAACTCGACACTGTTGCCTATCTGGGCTAACAGTTCTTCGTTGAACGGCTGATCGAAACGCAAAGCCAGTTCGTCCAACAGCATGCGTGCCAGGCGCTCCCAGTCCAGTAGCTGCCATGGTTTGCCGAAGCGGGCGCCGTAGGGTGCCGAGCGGTAGGAGTGGTTAAGCGTCACCGAGGGGCGTTCGATTGCTATCAGCACCACCTGGCCACTGCGTGGTAACGAGATCTGCAAGACGTGGCCGCCCCATAAACGTCGATGGTGCTGGATCACCTGGGGCCAAGACCGAGCACCGAAGGGACAGTCCAAGTGGAGATCGGCGACCGGCGCGGCGATCTCGCGGCAATACGTGTTGAGCAGCGCCCAGATCATCCGGGTTTCGGCTTGGTCTTGAATGTCTTGACGTTTGAACGCTTGTTGCAGTACAGCAGACGAGGTGGCGGTCATGTTCGCGTCCTTTGAGAAGACGAAGGAAGAAGAGCAGTGAGCCGGGGGCTCAAGCTCAAGCAGAGCGCGGTTAATACCCCGGTCGCGGCCAGAAAGGGGCTTGCCAGGCCAAAAGCGGAGGCCAGAACGCCGGCACACAGCCCGGCCGAAACACCCGCCCACTTGGCAGCGGCATCGAGGCGCCCAAACATGCGTCCGACCTGCGTCCGTCTGGCTCCGCTCATCAGCTGATGGAGTGCGATGAAGGCGGCAGTCATGGCCAGGCCCATTGCCAGCCGCGCCAGAAACATGCCGAGCTGTGAAAGCCAATGATTCCCAGTCAATCCATACTGCGCGCCGCAGGCGATTGCCATGACGGCGAAGGCGAGTAACAAAGTCCGCCGTGGGCAATGGCGCGTCAGCACCTTGCCAAGGGGGGCGGAAAGCGCGAGATACACCAGATGGGGCAGACTGAACAGGGCAGCTAGCGTGACCGTCGAGAGTCCGGTGAAGCGGACTTGAAGGTCGGGGATGAAGTAGGGGTAGGTGACTACGCAGGCGAAGGAGAAGCCGAATTGCAGCCACAGCAACAGCCACGGAGACACGCTTTCAACCGTATCTTGTGTCTTGTGTTGCGAGCTTCCTTCCGTCGCGTTTCTGGTGTTCGCTCTTTTGTGAGTCGCCCTCCGAGCCGGGAGGGTGGCCATCAACACCGCCGCTGCTAACGGCAACAGCGCGAGCCAAGCGTATAGGTTCAACGGTGATACCGCGCCGATCAGCGCACCGAATAAGATCGGAGCGACGACTAGGGCGGCCCGGGCCGAGGCTTGCATGGCAGTAAGTGCCTGAGTCAGGCGCCGTCCTTCGAGCTCGCGGGCGAGCCAGATGTTGGAGGCTGCGAAGGTGCCACCGAGAAGCCCTTGTATGGCTAACGCTAAAGCGAAGCCACCCACCGAGTCCGCCTGGCTGGCCAGGAGAAAGCCCAAGGCGAGGCCGAGTTGGGCGCGGATCAGGGAGTGCCGGGCGCCATAGCGATCGGCGAAGCGCCCCCACCAAGGTGCGGCCAAGGCGGAAAACACCGTGGGCAGCACATACAACCAACCGATGAGGTGAAGTTGGGTAGAGGCGAATTCTTCACTCAACAGAATGCCAAAGAAGGGTGGCATGCCCAGTACCGCCATGGACGCCACGAAGTGGCTCAACATGACGCTCCGAACCTGCTGTTTTACGTCTTGGTTCAAGGTGAGCCCCTGAGCGATGTATCCGAGGAGGGTGTGGACTCTGCCCCGAAAGTCGCTTCTTTCAGGAAATTCGGCGCCGTCTTGCCGTAGAACTTGTTGATGTCCTTCGCTCCGGTCGTCCTCTTGCTGGTCAGGGTGCCGGCGGTCAGCAAGTACTTGGCATCGAGAACGTCGCTTTCAAAAAGTCGTGTCACTCGCGATCCGTCTTCTGATGGCATGGTGGCGAGGCTTTCAGTCATGGCCTGTCGCACTTCGCCATAGAGATCAGTCCGTTCGCCGTAACCGTGTGCGGCCATGTGCTCGATCAACGGAGCGACGTTGAGCTGCAGGGTGATGGTGACGAACATCTGTTCGAGTGCCTGTGGTGACTCGCACCAGATGCGTTGATCCTCGATCGTCTCTACGAGTCGATATAGCGCCGGCCAACGACTCTCAAGGCTAGCGCGATGGAGTCGGGGTGCATCGTTATCCTTCAGCAACAGACGCATTTCTTCGCCTTCGGATAACAGCAGCATCGAGTTCTGCTGATTGGACTCCAGGGCCACGCCATAACGCAGCCAGAGGGCTAGGTGGATGTCGAAAGTGAGTCGAAGATATTCCCGCAGGAAGCCGCGAACATCGGCGTTGTAGAAACGCTCGGCCAGTTCCGCATAGACCACGGAACCGTTCGCTGAGTTGTGTGTGTTGTTACGGACCGCGTAGGGGCTCGGTGCGGTGAGTCCCGCTACCGAAACGATGGTGGCCGCTTCGACTTCCTTTGGGTAGCGGCGCAGAATGAAACCGAGGAGAGGTTGCTTCGCGACATGGCCCCCTTGGTGTTCATCGGTGAGCAGCAGGCGCCCGCCGATTCGTTCATCTTGTTCTGCAATGGTGCCGAGCAGGCATTGGACTCGATGACCGTCAGCGATGGTGCTGGGCTTGATCGTCCGGATATTTCGGCTGCCCAGGGTGCGAATCGTCAGTGGCAACTTGATGTGCGTGCCGGGGTGCTTGGTAAGCATCAAGCTTCGCACCGACAAAGTGGGTTGGACCTCAACCGCTTGCAGTGGTGCCTTGACGAGGGTCTCGGACAGGCCCGTTTCTCGAAGCATGAGATCGAGGTCAGAGGTCCACAGGAAGGGGTGCACGGGCAGGAGTTGGTGGTCTATGGCTAGATCATTTTCGAGCCCCACTTGTTTGAAGTTTGGCCACCAGTCGGGCAACGCCGTGTCGTTTAGTTGGAAGAGTGCCTTCGGTGCCGCTAGCCAGCGCAGCTTGAAACGCGGTTGGAACTCGGGGGCGAAGCGCTCGAGTGCCGCCGCATCAAAACCGAGTTTTGCTCGCGCGGTGGGGTAGTAGGGGTGATCGACGAAAGACGCCAAGCAGTCGTAGTGGATGAAACGGGTCCACCAGTCATTGGAGAGGAAACGTGGTGTTTCTTGATCTTGGCAGCGGGTGAAGTAATCGCTTTGGGCTTGGCGGCAAGCCACTCGTTGACACTCGGCTTGGCGACATTCGTCGGCAAAGGCTTGGTAGTACTCACGTGATTCGGCCGCCAAGCCCTCGCCGAGCCAATCGACAAGGCTTGCCGCGTCCGTGAATGTTTTCACGCCTTCTGTGTCGACGGCTAGCACTGGGCCCTGACGGTAGCGCCATCGTTGCATGAAGCACTCGGGCGCTACTGGAAGCCACAGAGTGCCGGAGGGAAGTGTCGTGATCTCGAGCCAGCGTCCCCGCCCTATGGAATCGATGTCCCGGCCGTTAGACGCGTGTGGTGCCTCGTTCATCACTCGGGCGTGCTGCGTGATGCCTTGGACATTTTCGCGAAGAAAAGCATTCACGACGCGCTCAAGCATATAGCGATGGGCCTCAACCCTCGCTGTGGCGTTGTGAGTCATGGCTGGATCTCCCACTCAAGTGAGGCAAGCGTCTTTGACACACGTTCCTTGATCGAGCTGGTGGAATCGCCCGAGGCGCGTATTACGCCGAGATAGTCTTTATTCGAATGGCTTAGTTTTAAGCTCTCACCGGTCTGGCGCAGGGGGCGGAAGTCGATGAAACCGTCCTCCCAGCGTCGTCGAAATGGTCCGGGAATTTGCACCAGTCGACCCGACCGGGTTGCCCTGATGTATTCAATGTGAAGTCCCTTACGAGCGATATTGAGTTGGGGTAAAGCCTCGCCAAGGTGCAGGTTCAGGATCGTGCGGAACAGCTCAATGCCGAGAGTCTCATCAAGAAGAAACTCTCGGCCATCGCCGATAGTGCGGTAGTTGATTTCGATCAGGCGGGGGCCGGTTGGTGTCACTACGAATTCGGTATGGCATGAGCCAAAGCCGATGCCGAAACGGCGAATCTGATCGACAACCTCGTCGATTATTTCTGGCGCGAGATCGAGCCCCCAGTGGGCGGCCAACTCTATGAAATGCGGTGGGGGTGATAGATTGACGCGGAAGCCGCCGAGGACCTCAATCCGGTCGCCGTCGCCCAAGGTTTCTAGCGTGTAGAGCTCGCCCTGTAGATACTCCTCGATCAGAAGCGGCTGACCTGAATGCTTCTGCCACAAGTGCTCGCAACCAGCGATTAACGCTTCCTGAGTCTCGACTAGGCTGACATTTAGGCTTGATACGCCCTCTCTAGGTTTGATCACACAGGGGAACGGGCAGTCGGGGAGGATCGCGGTGAGTTCTGCTCGTGTTGTTACCAGCCGGTGCCAGCATGGCGACAGTTCGAGCTCATCGAAGCGCTGACGCATCGCCGCTTTGTTCTTGGCGGCGAAGCATACCCTCCAGTCCTTTCCCGGTAGGCCCAAGTAACCCGCTGCGATGGCCGTCGGGGCCTGCAGGTGATCGCTATGGGAAAACACCGCTTTCGGCTCGATATCGGCTTCTTGTAGCGTTTCGATAATGGCAATCGGGTTGAACACGTCGCAGCCGAGCACTTTTTCTGGGTACGCGGCAAGACCCTCCTGAGAGAAATGTCTACGGTGATCGCCGGGCAGGTCGGTGACGATCACTGGGTCAAGTCCCAGCTCTCGTGCTGCGATTAGAAAGCCTTCATTTAGCGTTTCGGTGACCACGTGTGCGACGAAAACGATTGGCTGTGGCATCCGCTGGATCCTCTGCTGTGGCTTAGGCGCGATGCCTAATGAGGGAACGAGAGCCCCTAGAGGCTCGGCGCTGCAGCTAGGTACGGTATAGAGAAGCCAAATGAGAATCAATAGTATTCAAGTTCGTAGATATTATCCTTCCTCCTCGGTTAGCTGTCCGACCCCTTTGCCAAGGCCGCACCGTTGGTGTGTACTCGTCCATTAACCTGCCGGGGCCAGCGGCGCAGTGCGTCGTCTCTCGATTCGTCTGGTCCAGGATGGTTCGGGCGTGGTGAACCGGAGGCGTGTCCACCAAGCAATCCCCCTCTGGACCCTGCATCCTTGGTCGGGACCATTTGCGTAAGGGGCGCTCTCCGGGGCGAGCTTTGCCACACCTGGCTCGGGTATGTAGGGCAAAAAAGCGCCGAGAGCGCCAAAGGCGATGACTTTGGGCCTGCCGCCCTTGAGGCCGTGGATGCGCCGCAGGCGCTCCTCCTTGCATCGCAGATGCTCCTTCTAGCTGCGATAGCAGCTTCTCTCCCGACCGGAGCAACGGCGGAGGGAGGGCTTAAAGGAAAACCCCCGCCAGGGGTGTCGGGCGGCACGAGTGCCTGCCGCGACCGCACCAGCATGGGCCTTGCGCCCTAGCACGGGTCAGGCAGTGCGATTGCCGTTGCTGCACGGCGTTCGGGCTGATCCTGATATGGTTCGAATGCAAATGGGGCCTGCCCTTCCCCCTGAACCGGGCCTCCCTCCATCCTTGCCCCCGAGGCTTTTCCTGCGCCCCTCGCCATCGCAGCGCGGCACCCCGTCTCGTTCGGAGCGCAGCGGCATTGCGGCACCCGGCGGCCAGTTTGTCGGCCCCGTCGCGGGCCGGAAACTGAGTGGTGTCTTGTCGTGAATCCGTGGTGGGTCATTGGCTGTGCGGTTCTCACGGTCGCCGCCGGAACCAGCGCCAGGGGAGGCTCCGCCATTAGTAATACGCACGGACTTGTCTCGCGCTCATCTGAACCGGGTCACGGGCATGAAAAAGCCCCGCTCGGTGGCGGGGCTGTCGGGTCGAGCGTTGCTGGCTGTCAGCCTTGGAGGAATCGGTAGTCCTCGCCCTTGACCTGCAACACGTCGCCATTGGAGAGCAACCGGCTCACGGCGGGCGATCCACCCACGGCATCCTCAAGCGTCTCGAAGGTCGTGTTGCTCAGGATCACTATGGGAAGGGAGTTCGCCCAGCGACGGTCGATGATCACCGTGCAGGGTGACCCCCTCGTGGTCTGTCTGTGCCGACTTGCCGACCTCATCGAGAACGAGTAGATCAACCTCGATCAGGTGTTCCAGCAGCTCCTTCGGTGTTTCTGTCGTGCGGTGACTATAGGATGCCTTGAATCGCTCCATCAGGCCGTGAACCGTGTCGAGGTATGCGCTGCGCCGGGCCTGACGGGCGTTGCGGTACAGGGCATAGCCGAGGTGCGTCTTCCCCATCCCCACGCTCCCGAGCAGGATGAGGTTCAGTGCGCCGCAAGGCTCGACGGCCACCCGGTCGGCGAGCGCCTGGGCGAGATCGAGGGCTTGTTTCTGCGTGTCGTTATGCGGGCGATAGTTGGCGAGCGAGGCGTTGCGGAATCTCAACGGGAGAGGGCGGGTGCCGAAGAAGTGCTGGATGCGTTCAGCCTTCGCCAGCGCCCGATTTCGCTCCATGTCCTCGACGGCCTTTTGCTCCTCGTGCTCTCTCGCGCACTCCGGGCAGCTTGTCCACCCATCTGCTGTCTCGAGAGCGTCATACATCCCATGTCGCTTGCATACCAGGGGCTTCTCTTCCCAAGGCGCTCCACCGAGCTTTTCCAGCACGAAGTCCATTGTCTTCTTGGCTTTCCGCTTCTCCTCTGGGGTTCGCGGATCGTCCTTCTTCCTCATATTGTATCGGTGGATTGGTTGCTGCATACTTCTTTCCATGGCTTCTTACTCCCGTTGGTTGCCGTTGTCATTGGCATCAACACTGGTCTCCGGGTGCCACCGAGATCAGATGTTGCTGCCCCTTGCTCGTTGAAACGCCAAGGCCCGCTCCATTGTGGTCGGCCCGCCCTCGTCCTCGTACCGCATCCTCTGATGCACCACGTCCATTCCTGATGGCTTAATGCGATTGGCCCCGCGCTTTCGCGGCGGTATCAATGTCCTTGCGTTCCTGATCCAGACGCGCCAGGCTGCTTCCCAGTCGGTCTTTAGTCCACCCTCCCCGGGCTTGCTGTGCCAGTGGTCGGCGAAGTTGTCGCCACACTCGAGTATTTCCGCGTCGGTGAGCGGTTGCTTTTTCGCTTCGAAATACTCCCTGGCCCATTGAAGCCAGCTTTCGGGCAGCGTCCAGTCTTCCGGTAGGCGAGTCCCGGGCCTTGTTTCGTTGGTTCGAATACTCGGGCTTCTTGATGGTGTGGCTTTGAGAGCGCGTGTTGTGGTGCTGCTTTCATGCTGACTCTTGGGTGCTTCAATCTCGGTGTCTCTTCGCTCCGATTTCGTCATGGTGCGGAGTCTGCTCGCCTCGCTGGCCTTGTTGGAAACAACCCAGTTGAGTTTGATCCCGATGATTCTTCGACCCTCATAAATGGGAGTGGAGGTCAGTTTTAACGGAGTGTGCGCATTGATTTGGGCGATTGCTGGGTCAATGACCCGCTGACGAAGCCTCCATGAGGCTCGATATGATGGACACGTCTCTAGCCGTAGTAGCCAAAGCAGCTCATCCAGGGTGTATGACGCGGAGTTTCGGGGTTGGTTGGCCAGACACAACTGATATAGCCGTACCGCGTAAGCACTTGTCATTAAAGAAATGTCTCTCACGTCGTGCTTAAGGAAGTTGCACTTTAGATCGCTCAAATAAGAGCTGATTTTTTGTGACCAGACGATCTCGACGTGTGCAGCTAAGGGTTCGTAGTGACACTGCTCAACCAGCTTGGTCGTGCCGCCGCTTGGAGCACCCGATTCACCGTTTGGGTGTCGGTTCAATGTGATGTGTGCTTCCTGCAGGTTCTTTGCTGCCGCCTGGAGGTTTTCGTACGCGGTTGTTCTGTTTCCTCCAAAAATCTTTCGCCAGTCGTCCATGTGTACTCGGAAGGTGGCGCTGGACGAGATCGGTTGTTGGCGATTGATCTTGGTAATTGCCAACGAGAGTAGGCGGGAACCGTTGAGGGACAGCATGTACCTGCTATTTGCGAGTGCGTTGGCCATGACCACAAGCTCGTCGTTCGCAAGCGTCAACGGCCTGCCAGTGTTTCTGCTGGTGTTCACAATCATGTCTATAGTGCACGCGATTGGTGTGGTTCAAATAACACTAACAGAAAATTAGATGCACTCAACTAGCGTTGCCAAACAACTTTCTATTGCGCTTCAGGCAGTCGCGAATGTGTGGTGTAGGAGTCCTGATTTTGTGGTGAAGATGTCCTGATTTTGTGGTGAAGATGTCCTGATTTTGTGGTGAAGATGTCCTGATTTGGTGGTGACGATGTCCCTGGTTTGTGGTGTGTCTGTCCTGGATCCGTGGTGGGCTAGTCGTGAATCTGTGGTGAGTGGCTGGTATAACCTGTTGTACCCGCGAAGGAAACGTTCGTCCCAAAGTGGAAAGTGAGAAAGGTATTTAAAGGATTGAAAGTGTGTGGCGCCGAGGCGGCGCGAGATAGTGGATGCTTAAAGATCAATCTTCCCGAATTTACTAGACACCTCAAAAGCTTCACATAGAGGTTGTGATGAGGCGCCATGAGCAATCAGCGGTATCCAGACGAATGCGAGGCCGAGGTAATCAATCAAGTGACCGAATGAGGCCGGCAGGTGAGGGGAGGAGCCGAGCACATGGGAAAGCAAAGAGCGTCCAAGCGTAAGCGACTCTCGCCGGAAGCTGTCCTCGCTGTCGGCGTGGTTGGATTCATGTTGTTCTACTTCGTTTTACCGTGGGCGGTCGGGCCGCTTGTGGTCACGATGAAGGAATCTGCTTTGATTCCAGATCGTCTTCCCGACCGGATTGTGCGCCGTCTCGATTGGGCAGCGTGGTTCGTGCTCGTTGCCTCGGCAATCGTGGCTGCTTGGAGGCTGTGGAAGGGGCGGTGACTTCGTGAACTACTACGCAGGTATCGGCTCCAGAGAGACGCCCCAAACGGTTCTCAAGACGATGCGGGCGTCGGCCCGCCGTCTGCGTGAGCTGGGCTTCGTGCTGCGTTCAGTTGCCGCCGGTGCCGACATGGCGTTTTCCGATTGGGCTGGGAGGCAGTGCCGATAGTCACCTGCCGTGGCCTAACTTTCGGGGGGCGGGGCGACTCGCCGTTTTCGTTTCCTCCGGGACGTAAGCGCGAATAGATGGATCCGAAGCCTCTCAAGTGCGTGGAAGGCCGCAAACGCCAGAAAGCGGCGGGCCCAGCGCGAATCGGCCCGAATCGTGGCTTTGGAGTACGGAGTGTCTAAATTTGGCCCTCTGAGCCAGTGAATAAATTCCTCAAGAAGAGCGTCTCGAGCCTCTTCGGTGCTGATCTGACCGGCCAAGGGTGCCGTTTCGGCTTGGTTCTTTTTGATAATGGTGATTATCAAAAATAAATCCATCTGCCTTGGTCTCCTGGTCTGTTTTTGGTTGCAGACATCGTCACTAGTGGCGCGGTGCGTTATCACAAAGAAAGATTTCGGCCCCGCGATTATTGACCCAATTCGTCTGCTTAAAGCGTTTTTCTCCCAGAAAGGGCCTTTTGATCCAAATTTCGTGTTAACCCTGTGTCGGCGGGCTCCCTCAGTTTGTGCCGAGTCTTTTCATGCTCTGGCCGTATGTTGATCTTGAGCCCTCTGGAGTTCTTCGTTGAACGCTGCTCGAGGAGGGGGCTTTACGCTATAGCCGGGTGATCCCTGCACAGATGTGGTTGGTTAAAATTATTACCAGGCTGATACAATGCAGTGCAAATCTATTGCAAAAACGGAAATCTGAACGCTATGGCGCAAGCTTCGAAGAAGACAGTGTCACGTCGGTCCGGGCTGAGTGGTCTCATCACCTCCGGGTCGATTAAACGTGTTTCTAGAGCGGCAGAGGGCCAGTCCAGCGCTTCCGCGAAGACGTCCAGGGGGCGTGTGAAGAGCCGACTTCGCTCTGATGAACAGTTGGAGCTGATTTCGATTCGGGAGCAGGTCGGTTTGTCGCAAACCCAGTTTGCGTTGGCACTTGGAGTAAACCGGTCCCGCATCGTCAACATGGAGAATGGTCGCATTCTGCGCATCCCCGATGATGTCCTGCAGATGGCTCGTGAGATGCTCAATGACGAAGCACGATTAAAGCGTGTTGAGCGCCTTCGCGAGGTGGTTATGGCTGATCTCCTAGATGAATGGCTGGAGCGTTTAGGTCTGAGGCCTGGCGGGTTCAAGCCTCATGACGAGGCATTGGCGGATCTGCTGCAGCTTCACGTGAACACGATTTATCGCTGGCGAAAAGGGATATCGCGACCGGATCTCGAGGTTCTTCTTCAGCTCGACAGGTTGGTTGAGGAACTCGCAATACGAATTGGGGCGTTCTTGGACCGTTAACGTGTATCGAAAAACTTGAGGTAACTAAGTCGTAACTTGTCTAGAAATGTCGGGGCGGGGAAAAGAGCCTTCGTCTTTGCTCGCTCGATATTAGTGTCGAGTCTCGGCAGGGCTCACCGTGGGGCAGGTTTGGCGATTGACCGTACCCAACACGCTGACTTCCAAATTGCACGCTTGGGAGCATCGCATTGAGATCGAACACAGGTGACGTAACCGATGCTGGTCAGCATTGGATAAGACGCAGTGAACTCATCGCTGGAGCGAGCCGACAAATCTCAAATTGCTTGTTTGGGAGTCTTGCGACTCTGCAGTTCCAGGGGGCTCTGTCCAGCCCGCAACCAGAGCTGCCAAGATGACATCGACCGCGGCTCTGGTAGCGAGAGGGCAAAACGACATCTAAGACATCAGGTAGCTTCAGTGGCTACTCCCGCCGACTTTCTAACTCCTCGTACTTGCGGTCTGCCCAGTTGCCGATCCATTTCATTACTTGGATCAAGAGCACCGCGAAGACCGTGCTTACAAGGATGGCTATGGATAGGTTGCTCATTCACCCTTCATTGCTGGTAACTCTGCAAGGTCAAAGATTGAGCTAAGCACACCTCTGCGTCAACTGAATATATCTCAAATATACAATCGGTTACGTCGTTATCTCAATCGTGTTCGGAGCGGGTCGGCGTCTCCCAACCGCGTTCTTTGTCATCGCAACACTGCCGAGTTCTCTCGTGTAGAGTCCAAACATCGGGATTTGAATCGGCACGAAAGTGTTTGGAAAGCTGGGGAGGGCGCGGTAGGAGACCCTCGGCCGCCTGAATAGCCCCTGTCGCTGTCACGAAAAACGCGGCAGAACCCGCATGGACAAGAACATCCCGCGCTACCTCCTAGTATGGAGTGAGTTGTGAACAGTTTGGGGTGGCTCACGATGGAGCCTGTTGCAGGACTAATTGATGCGCCGCAGAAGGAATACAAGGACAGATCCAGAGTTGCCTCTAGGGATTTTCGCTCACTGCCCCGCGAAGACTCGTACGGATCAACTGGGAAGGACATCCATCGGGCGCAATGTCTTGGAGCATTGTCTGACGGTCGGTGCGGTTGCCGCGCGGTTAGAGGTTGCGTTTCCGAAGGCGTTTCGAGAGTTGTTGTTCCCGGATGGATCTCCGTTGGTGGCGGGGGCTCATGACCTAGGAAAAGTCTCCCCTACATTCGTAGCCAAGATCTTGCGTGCGATTGACTCCGAGTGCGCCGTCGACCCCACCTTACTCAGGGCTGTCGCCGGTTTCGATCCTGACATTGAGAAAAATTGGGGTGGGCATGCGGGCGTTAGTCAGTGCGCAGCAACGAGCATGGGGGCCCCTCCACCGGTTCCGGAAATTCTGGGGCAGCACCACGGCTATTCCCCACAGGTCGAGGGCCGATCTGGAGATGACGAGTCGTTTGGTGGTTCGGCCTGGCAACGTGAGCGCGAAGCGCTGGTCGAGGCCCTCAAGAAGGCGATGGCCTCCGACTGGCCGGAGAACATCGATCCCGTTCAAGCCCGCGTCCTCGCGGGGCTGACGACAGTAGCGGACTGGATCGGTTCGGGTCGACACTTCGATGACCCGTCAGAACCATGGGAGGATCGGGTCGATCAGGCGGTTCATGATGCGGGTTATATACCTTTTTCTGTTCGGGCCGGACTGGGGTTCGAGGACATATTCCCCTTCAGTGCCAATGAGGCCCAGGCCCGGCTATCGGAGGCGGTTGAGGGGCCGGGCGTGTATTTGCTCGAGGCCCCGATGGGGATGGGTAAGACGGAAGCCGCTTTGTATGCGGCCTACGGCCAGTTGGCAGCTGGCAAGGCGACCGGTATCTATTTCGCGCTACCGACCCAACTGACTTCCAACCGGATTCATGCTCGGTTCCAGCGGTTTCTGGAAGGAATTTTGGAGCCGGGTGATCCGATGGCGCGTGCCATGCTTCTACACAGCGGTGCCTGGCTGGTGGAATCGGAAATGGGTGAAGAAGGACGCCCGGGTGGTTCCTGGTTCAGCCATGCGAAGCGCGGACTTTTGTTCCCGTTCGCGGTGGGTACGCTCGACCAGGCATTGATGGCCGTGATGAACGTCAAGCATGGCTTTGTTCGGGCCTTCGGACTGGCGGGCAAGGTGGTCGTTCTCGACGAGGTTCATACATACGACGCGTATACGGGCACCTTGCTTGATGAGTTGGTCGACTTTCTTTGCAAGGCCGGCTGCACGGTCATCATCCTCACGGCAACCTTGTCCCGGCCACGACGGAACCAGTTGCTGCATAGAGAGGCTCATCGGGACGATTATCCGTTGGTGACCAGTGCACCGGAAGCCGGTGACGTTGCCGAGATTCCGTTGGAAAGACCACGGAGTCGATCGGTGGAGCTTGCTTGGTGCCGGGAAACGGAACCAGTCATCGAGGAAGCGCTGCGACGGGCGTTCGATGGGCAGCACATCCTTTGGATCGAGAACTCGGTCTTCGAGGCCCAGGAGCGTTTCCGCGTGCTCTCGGCGCGCGCCCGGGATGCAGGCATCGAAATCGGGTTGTTGCATTCCCGCTTTACCGCGTCCGATCGCGAAAGCCTCGAGGATCGATGGGTTGGCCGTTTCGGGCGGGGTGGACGGGCAGGGTCATCTGGGGGTGGCTGCATCCTCGTCGGCACGCAGGTGCTGGAACAGTCCCTAGATATCGATGCCGATTACCTTGTTGCCCGATTTTGCCCCACCGACATGCTGTTCCAGCGTCTGGGTCGGCTTTGGCGCCACGAGGGAACGGCACGGCCCGCCGGTAGCCGGTGCGAGGCGGCCATTTTGGCCCCCGCCCTGGTCGACGCTGTTGAGAATCCGTCGAAGGCTTTTGGTTCCACGGAGGCTGTATACGACGCTTATGTCCTGTGCCGAAGTCTGGGGGTCTGGCAGGACCGCGGTGAGATCAAACTGCCAGAGGATATCCGGCCGATGATCGATGCCACCTATCGAGCCCGGGAAGAGACCGGACCGATGGCTCGATGGCTGCACGAATTGCACGAAGGGAACCGGCGAAAAACGGGCATATCGACCATGAGGCGACTCGCCCGCGGGGCTCTTTCACTCGGTGGCAAGACGCAATCCGAGGACAAGGCGGGCACGCGTTACAGCGACATGGAGTCCACCGAGGTTCTCCTCTTGAGCGATATCCGCTCGCGGCCCGACAACCGCGAGACGATCGTCACCTTGCTCGACGGTAGCCGCCATAAGATTCCATGGGACCGTCATGTCCTGCAAAGGCGCGAGTGGCGGGTTCTGAGTGTCCAGTTGGCTCGACAGAAAGTGAGAGTGGCCGAACATCAGGCTCCAAGGGCGTTGCCGGTGCGGCAACTGCGGCGTTACGGATTGGGAAACTGCTTCTATCTCGGGCAACCGGAGGACGAGGTTTCGTCATTTCGGGTTGGATTGGTGAACGATGCGCGGGAAGTGGTCGGGCTTGATGGTCACGCCGCCAACGATAAGTTCCGGACCTTCTATCGCCATGAACTGGGTTATCAGGCCGAACGCAGAAAGGACTGAAACAGCATGAGAAATGAATACAACCTGATCGACGAGCCTTGGATCCCGGTGGCCGACCACGGCAGGGTAGGTCTGGCAGACATCTTTTCCCGCACGGACATCCGTGCACTGGGCGGAAACCCGATCCAGAAGCTGGCCGTCATGAAGCTGCTCCTTGCCATTGCACAGGCCGCCTGCACGCCCGAAGACGAGGAAGAGTGGCGGAAGATGGGGCCTGAAGGTCTGGCATCGCGCTGTCTCTCTTACCTGGAAAGGTGGCGCCACCGCTTCTTTTTGTTCGGTGAAGTCCCCTTCCTGCAGATGCCAACGGTGGAGTCCTTGGTCGCCGCCCGGACGGACGCCCGATTGAAGAAGGCCAAGACGCGCGGGAAGAAGAAGCAAGAGATACAGAAAGGGGCACCGAAGCCATTCGGTGCCGGCTTCTATCCGGATCTTCCATCGGACAACAACTCGATGCTCTCCCACACCATGCTGGGAAAAGAACTGGATTCGGGTGAACAGGCCCTCTTCATGCTGACCCTGATGAACTTCGCCTTTGCTGGGAAGCGGGTTGAGGGGGGGATGAAATCCCTTGCCGGCACCGTGCTCAGTGACAAGCACAGCGCGCCTGCAGGCCCCAGTCTTGGGGGGTTCGTGGGTCAGCTGCATGGGCTCGTGGTAACCGGAGACCTGCGAAAGGATGTCTGGTTGAATGTGCTGACCAGGGAACAGATTGAAAAGGCGAACCGGTGGCCAGAGGGAGTGGGGTGTCCTGCCTGGGAAGCCATGCCCGCTCACGAGCAGGACGCTCGGGCCAAGGCCATCAGGGAAAGTTACCAGGGGTGTCTGGTTGGGGTCTCGCGGTTTGTCTACCTCAAGGATGGTGGGATTTATTACCTCGATGGCATTCAGTATCCCAAGGTCAGCGAGGGCTGGTTCGAGCCCACCCTGATGCTCGATCAGAGCGACAAGCTGCCGAAAGCGAAATACGTGAACCTGGAAAAACGCCCCTGGAGAGAGCTTCCTGCTTTTCTCTCGTTCTTGGAAAGTGGAAGTACAGCAGGCTTCGAGAATATGGCGTTTCGAGTCGGCGTCCAACGAATGAAGCAGCGGAAAGAGCGACTGTGCGTCTGGACAGGTGGAATCCGGGTAAGCAGCACATCGGGCGATCAGTCGGCCAAGCAGGACGACGACTTTCTTGAATCGACAGTCTGGATTGACGGCGATGACCTCGGCACGGTCTGGCTCAACCACCTCGATCTTGAAATGAAGGGAATGGATAAGCTCGCAAGCACCGTTTACGGCTCCTTGCGCAACTATTTTGCAGACCTTCATGCCACGCCTGAGTATGCCGGTGCACAAGCGGCGCTGGGCTCAAACCTCTTCTGGCAGTTCTGTGAGCGGGATTTCCAGACTCTCGTCGATAACTGCGAGCGAGGGGAGCGGGAGTCGCAGGCCCGAGAGGCATTGAGACACCGCTTTGTGCAGCACGCGCACAAAGTGTTCGACCTGTACGCACCAAGGGAAACAGCTCGGCAATTGGAGGCCTGGGCAAACCGACGTCCGAATCCGCCTGCCGGTTATCTCGAGACCGCCGAACGACAACAACCCACGACCCAAGGGGCATGATGATGGAGAATCAAACCACCGAGGAGGCGACCCGGAGCAAAACGAGTGGCCACGAATCCAGTCGAGGGCACCGCTTCGTCGCTTACCTGCTCGAGAGGGCCCGCAACGACAAGGGTCTCTCGGCACGGTTCCGGCGGGCGGACAACCCCGCTACGGAGTACCAAGTCTGGGAAGTGCTAGCGGATTTTGGCATCGATCTGGAGTGCCGGGATCAGCGACTGCCTTTCGTGACTGTCGGCGCAGCGATGATGCGGGCTCACGCGGAGAAGAATGGTGCGCTTTCGATAGGAGCCGGCCTTGCTCATAGCTATCCGGATGGCAAGGAGAGCGCGCCGGCTCGCGCCCGGCTACGTCGTCTGCTTGCCTGTGATTCCACGGAAGAAGCCTGCGAGGTGTTGCGCCCGATCCTCACGCTGGTGCAGTCACGTCTGGGCGCGAGGCTCGACTATGCCCGCCTGCTCAATGAATTGAGCTGGTTTCATCGCTATGGCGAGCGGACCCGGGCCCGGTGGGCGCAGGATTTTTTTCGGGGTCATTTCAAGGAAGAGGAGGGGGCATGACAGACGCGCTATACGCCAGTGTCCTGCGGCTCGATCGGCGAGCCATCCGAAAACTTGCCATCACCGATCCCTATTCGTTGCATCGAGTCGTCTACAGCTTGTTCGACGATACAAGAACCGAAGCGGAGAAGCGCGGACATGATCCCAGCGGGATCGTATTCGCCGACAAGGGCGGAAATCGCCTGGGAAGAACCATTCTTACCCTTTCCGACCGGGCCGCGGCCCAAGGTGTGATTTGGGACGGGGAAGCCTTCGGTGAAGTCGAATCGCGGCCCATTCCCGAGGACTTTCTGCGCCATCCCCGGTATCGATTCGAAGTGGTCGTCAACCCGACCGTCACGAGCGCCGGCAAGCGCGTACCCATCAAGGGGCGGGATGCCATCGAGAAGTGGTTCGTCGAGCGCAGCGCAGAGAACTGGGGGTTCTCGGCCCCTGCGCAATCACTTCAGGTCGGGCAGGTGAATGTCCAGCAATTCAAAGGAAAACATGGAAACCACATCACGCTGTCTCAGGCCCACCTGACCGGTCTGCTCGAAGTAACGGATGAGGCGCGGTTCCGTGAGAGCTTTGCCCGCGGCATCGGACGAGGGCGAGCCTTTGGCTGCGGCCTCCTGCAGATCAGACCGGTGATCGACAACCCGTTCGGCTCCTGAAGGGGCGGCTACCAGCAATCGAGAAAGGAAGAAGTCATGGAAAACAATTCCCTCAAGAACACTCGCATCGAGTTTCATATTCTCCAGTCGTTTCCGGTGACCTGCCTGAACCGGGATGACGTGGGCGCACCGAAAACCGCCAACATTGGCGGAGTGACCCGGGCCCGGGTTAGTTCTCAGTGCTGGAAACGCCAGGTGCGACTGGCGCTGCGAGACCTGGGTGCAAAGGCCGGGACACGCACCAAGAAAGTCAAAGAGCTTCTGGTGCCAGCCTGCAAGGCACAGGGTGCGGATCATCAGGCGGCCGAGGCTTTTGCGGATCGTCTTGCGGAAATCCTGACCAAGGACACTCTGCTGTTCATCGGTGACAACGAGGTCGAGGCGTTGGCCCGATACGGCAACTCTATCGACTTCGATACCTCTGGCGTAAAGGAAAAGACACTCTGGAAAGAGGCGAAGAAGGTTCTTGACCAGGATCGGAGCCTGAAGCACCTCAACGCCCTGGACATCGCACTCTTTGGCCGCATGGTCGCCAAGCTGCCCGACATGAACGTGGAAGCAGCGTCCTCTTTTGCCCACGCCATCTCTACCCACAAGGTGGCCAACGAAGTGGAGTTTTTCACCGCTCTCGATGATTACGCCGACCCCGATGAAGAGGCCGAGCACGAGAGCGGCTCGGCCCACATGGGAAGCCTCGAGTTCAATTCAGCAACGTATTACCGCTACGTGAGCCTCGATCTCGGGCAACTGGCAGAGCAGATTCCGGCCGATAACCTTGCCGATGCGGTGGAGTCATTCGTCAAGGCGCTGTTCATTGCCGTCCCCGGTGCCCGACAGACGACCATGTCCGGGGCCAGTCCTTGGGATTACGCACGGGTTCTGGTCCGCAAGGGGCAACGGCTCCAAGTGCCGTTCGACCGCCCCGTGCAAGCGCAAGGCCAGGGCTATCTGGAGCCGAGCCTTCGGGAGCTGGACGGTTTCATCGACAGCCGGGAAAAGATGCTCGGCTCCCTTTACGGGAAGCTGGGTGACTATCGCTGGGGTGACCGGGAGGATTTCAGCATTGATGACCTTGTCGGTGCACTGAAGGGCCATGTGGAGGATGCCGCTCCCGTGGAGGAGGCCTGAGGATGGGCGATCGAAACATGCTCTTGTGGCTGGAGGCCCCCCTGCAGTCTTGGGGGCATGATTCCCGCTTCGGTCGTCGGGACACCCTCGATTTCCCGACCCGATCCGGTGTGACCGGTTTGATCTGCTGTGCACTGGGGGCGGCGGGAGAGCAGCACGAACTGCTCTCCCGCCTCGCATCGAGTGATATACGGGTGGAAGCCTACCCCCGCGCGGATGAACAGGGTCGGCCTGTGCCACGGCCTCCGCTGATGCGCGACTTCCACATGGTCGGCAGCGGGTATGACGGCCACGATCCATGGGAAAGTCTTCTGATCCCCAAGAAAGCGGATGGCACGGCCTCCAGCACAGCAATCAAGATGACCTACCGGTATGCCATTCAGGACATGGCATTCGCTGTCGTGCTGGGCTTGCCCGACGACCTAGCCGAGACGATCGCCAAAGCACTCGTCGAGCCTCGATGGGATGTCTTCCTCGGCAGGAAGAGTTTCGTGCCGACGGAAATGATCTTCCAGGGCATCCACGCGACTCATGACGAGGCCCTTTCCGCAGCCCGTGAACTGGCAAGCGCCAAGGGCAGGGCTCCTGCTTTCCGGGTGTTGGAAGGAGAGCATGAGGGAGACGAGGTGATGACCCTCAATGACGTGCCTGTCCAGTTCGGTGAAGACAAGCGTTATCGAGACCGCCGAGTGACAGTTCAGTGGATGATGGAGTAGCCGGCGGGGGCTCCCAACTGACTGGTCGTCAAGGTGCCCCGGGAGTCGCTGTCCCAGACAAGAGGTCCGTACGATCTGCTCGTCGTCGACACCCCGTAATCCCAAAAACCCCAACATATTGAGTTGTGGAGTTTGGCTCTTTAACAAATATATTTCTGGCCTCCCCTCGTAAGCGGGGGTGTTTCTAGGTGGCAGGTATTCGGCCCCCAAGCCACGAGCATCTCCCCGCGCGAGCGGGGGTGTTTCCATCCATTGCGGCACGATCGCCCACGACCGCGATTCCTCTCCGTGCGAGCGGGGGTGTTTCCTACAACGTCCGTGACGGGTGCATCGTCATGCAGTCCTCCTCGCGCCAGCGGGGGTGTTTCCATCACGAAGACCTACATGGAAGACGTGACCGAGTCCTCCCCGCCTGAGCGGGGGTGTTTCCCAGGCCGAGACCAACTTCCAGATCGTGTTTACGCCCTCCCCGCGTGAACGGGGGTGTTTCCCTGATGGACCAGTGGACCCGCTTCCAGCATATGTCCTCCCCGCGCGAGCGGGGGTGTTTCCGGCGTACCGATCCACTCACGAGCCTCGGTGATGTCCTCCCCGCGAGAGCGGGGGTGTTTCCGACACTAAGATCGGCAAGGATTACTTCATGATGTTCTCCCCGCGCTAGTGGGGGTGTTTCCCACGCGCAGATCATGGCGCTGGTCGAGGGGCTGTCCTCCCCGCGAGAGCGGGGGTGTTTCCTACGGCATCACCCTGGCCACTCTGCGCGCAAGGCCTTCCCCGCGCGAGCGGGGGTGTTTCCGACACCCGCATCCACGGCCCGGTCTGGCGCACGTCCTCCCCGCGAGAGCGGGGGTGTTTCCATCTCCGGGCTGATCTCCCCGCCGCTGAATGCGTCCTCCCCGCGAGAGCGGGGGTGTTTCTTGCTGGGCCTCCTCGTAGATGACAATGGACCCGGCTTCCTCGCTCGAGCGGGGGTGTTTCCAAGTACCGGACCCGGCTGATCGACCTGTGGCAGCCTTCCCCGCGCGAGCGGGGTGCTTCTCTTAAGGATTCGCCGTGAGGTAAAAAAGGTGTCGACTTCCCCGCCACGAGCAGGGGTGTTTCCAAGATCGACGGCGTGGTGGCGTTGATTATTGCAACCTCCCCGCGCGAGCGGGGGTGTTTCCCTGTCCAAGCTGCTGACCAGCGACCGCGACGAGTCCTCCCCGCGCGAGCGGGGGTGTTTCCCAGATTCAGCTTGATTCGACCGGCGACACCGCGTCCTCCCCGTGCGAACGGAGGTGTTTCTTGGAATCAGGCTGCTACTGTGGCCGCAGGCGTGATCTCCCCGTGCAAACTGGGGTGTTTCCGGCCACGAAGCGCAGTACTTGGCGTCCGTGAAGACCTCCCCGCGCGAGCGGGGGTGTTTCTGCCGTCCAGGGTCACTTGCACGGGATTGGGCAATCCTCCCCGCGCGAGCGGGGGTGTTTCCGCCAAGAGCCGCAAGCTCAAGGAACTACAGCGGTCCTCCCCGCGCGAGCGGGGGTGTTTCTGCCGTCAACGCCATGGAGCTTGGCCTGCTGAAGTCCTCCCCGCGCGAGCGGGGGTGTTTCCGCTCGCGGGCATTGGGCCAAGAAGGCCACGGCGGTCCTCCCCACGCGAGCGGGGGTGTTTCCTACGAGGATGCCGCCAGCTATTGCGCGCTGATGTCCTCCCCGCGAGAGCGGGGGTGTTTCCCAGATTCAGCTTGATTCGACCGGCGACACCGCGTCCTCCCCGTGCGAACGGAGGTGTTTCTTGGAATCAGGCTGCTACTGTGGCCGCAGGCGTGATCTCCCCGTGCAAACTGGGGTGTTTCCGGCCACGAAGCGCAGTACTTGGCGTCCGTGAAGACCTCCCCGCGCGAGCGGGGGTGTTTCTGCTATCGCCAAGCAGCGCAAGGACACCGCCGAGTCCTCCCCGCGCGAGCGGGGGTGTTTCCGGCACGCGATGACGCAACGGGTTCCCGTCGTCGTCCTCCCCGCGCGAGCGGGGGTGTTTCTTCCTCGGTCTTCCAGCCCAGCGTCGGCAGGGTGTCCTCCCCGCGTCAGCGGGGGTGTTTCCACCGTCGGCGCCAAGGGCATCGAGATCGAGCCGTCCTCCCCGCGCGAGCGGGGGTGTTTCTGGCTGTTTCCGGTGGTTGATCGGTTTCCGAATCGTCCTCCCCGCGCGAGCGGGGTGTCTTCTTTGGAACGATAGGCTCTTTTCAAGCACCTGTTGGCCTTCCCGGTGCGGGCCCCGTGGCAGGCCTTCGGAACGGAAAAGCCCCTCGGTTGAGGCCTGACTTGGATTGCTGGAGTCAGGCGTCGGCCGAGGGGCGTGATCGACATTTAGCCTAGCAGGTTGTTACTTGTTTCGCGGCCTCTGATCCTCGTGAGAATCCGGCGGCGGATTCATGCTTAGACGATTCGTCATTAAGTTCTAATCAATCTCTGTACAATGCCCCTCTTTCAAACCGGTCATGGCGTGACACAAACGCGCGCTACCCGGCGATCGCTCGTGAAAACTTTTGTGTACATATTGGTGTACATAACAACCCGGAATTCGAATGTCAGACCAGAACAAATCTAGCGATGTCAAGAACCTGCGGAACATCGCAATTATCGCCCACGTTGACCACGGCAAGACCACGCTGGTCGACCGCCTCCTGCAGCAATCCGGCACTCTCGATGCCCGCACCGACCACGGTGAACGGGTCATGGACTCAAACCAGATCGAGAAGGAGCGGGGCATCACGATCCTGGCCAAGAACACGGCGATCAAATGGCAGTCTCCCGAGGGTGAAGACTGGCGTATCAACATCGTCGACACCCCGGGACACGCCGACTTCGGCGGCGAGGTCGAGCGGGTCATGTCGATGGTCGACTCGGTGCTGCTGCTGGTCGATGCCGTCGACGGCCCGATGCCGCAGACGCGCTTCGTCACCCAGAAGGCCTTCGAACACGGCTTGAAGCCCATCGTGGTGATCAACAAGATCGACCGCCCGGGCGCGCGCCCGGACTGGGTCATCAACGAGGTGTTCGACCTGTTCGACCGCCTGGGCGCGACCGACGACCAGCTCGACTTCCCGATCGTCTACGCCTCGGCACTGAACGGCTACGCCAGCCTCGACGAGAACGTGCGCGAGGGCGACATGACCCCGCTGTTCGAGACGATCACCAAGCGTGTGCCGGCGCCGGACGTCGATCCCGACGGTCCGTTCCAGATGCAGGTCTCCAGCCTCGACTACAACTCCTACGTCGGCGTGATCGGCGTCGGCCGGATCAAGCGGGGCCGGGTCAAGACCAATACCCAGGTCAAGATCGTCGGCCGCGAGGGTGAGGTGCGTAACGGTCGCATCCTGCAGATCATGGGCTTCCACGGCCTCGATCGCGTCGAGGTCGACTCGGCCCAGGCCGGCGACATCATCGCCTTCTCCGGTGTCGACCCGCTCTATATCTCCGACACGCTCTGCGACCCGGAAAACGTCGAGGCATTGCCGGCGCTGACCGTCGACGAGCCGACCGTGTCCATGACCTTCCAGGTCAACACCTCGCCGTTCGCCGGCCGCGAGGGCAAGTACCTCACCAGTCGCCAGATCCGCGAGCGACTCGAGCGCGAGCTGGTCCACAACGTGGCGCTGCGCGTCGAGCAGGGCGACGACCCGGACAAGTTCCGCGTCTCTGGTCGTGGCGAGCTGCACCTGTCGGTGCTGATCGAGAACATGCGTCGCGAGGGCTACGAGCTGGGCGTTTCGCGCCCCGAGGTCATCGTCCGCGAGGTCGACGGCGAGAAGCAGGAACCCTACGAGCAGCTGGTCGTCGACATCGAGGAGCAGCACCAGGGTGGCGTGATGGAAAAGCTCGGCCTGCGCCGGGGCGAGATGCGCAACATGGAGCCGGACGGCCAGGGCCGCGTGCGCCTGGAGTTCATCATCCCGTCGCGCGGCCTGATCGGCTTCCGTACCGAGTTTCTGACCGCGACCCAGGGCAGCGGCCTGTTGTTCTCGGTCTTCGATCACTACGGTCCGTACCAGCCGGGCATGGTCGGTCAGCGCAACAACGGCGTGCTGATCGCCTCCGACACCGGCAAGGCGCTGGCCTATGCGCTGTACAACCTGCAGGATCGCGGTCGCCTGATGATCGGTCACAGTGACGAGGTCTACGAAGGCCAGGTTGTGGGCATCCACGCCCGCGACAACGACCTGACCGTCAACGTTCTCAAGGGCAAGAAGCTGACCAACGTCCGTGCTGCCGGCACCGACGAGGCACTCACCCTGACCCCGCCGATCCGCTACACCCTTGAGCAGGCGCTCGAGTTCATCGACGATGATGAACTGGTCGAGGTGACCCCCGAGTCGATCCGGATCCGCAAGAAGTACCTGACCGAGAACGAGCGCAAGCGCGCCAGCCGGGGTTCCTGATCGCGGCGCGGTCCGGTTCGGGCGGTCAGGCTCGACAGAGCCCCGCCTGGGACCGGGGGCATCCGCAGTGAGAGAGGCAAGCGATGTTTGACAACCTTTCCCAGCGACTCGGTGGATTGCTCGATGGCCTGAAGGGCCAGGGGCGCCTGACCGAGGACAACATCAAGGATGCCCTGCGCGAGGTGCGCATGGCACTGCTGGAGGCCGACGTGGCCCTGCCGGTGGTGCGCGAGTTCATCAAGGACGTGCGCGAGCGCGCCGTCGGCGCCGAGGTGGCCAAGAGCCTCCAGCCCGGTCAGGTGTTCGTCAAGATCGTCAATGACGAGCTGACGCGCCTGATGGGCTCGGAGAACGCCGAGCTCGATCTTGCCGCGCGTCCGCCGGCCGTGATCCTGATGGCCGGCCTGCAGGGCGCGGGCAAGACCACCACCGCGGGCAAGCTCGGCCGCTGGCTCAAGAACAACCAGAAGAAAAAGGTGCTGGTGGTCTCCGCGGACGTGTATCGCCCGGCGGCGATCGACCAGCTCGAGACGGTGGCCAAGCAGGTCGGCGTCGACTTCTTCCCGTCGACCAGCGATCAGGACCCGGTCGAGATCGCCAAGGCCGCCCGCAAGGAGGCCGAGCTCAAGTTCTACGATGTGCTGATCGTCGACACCGCCGGTCGCCTGCACGTCGACGAGGAGATGATGGGCGAGGTCGCCCGCATCCACGGCGCGGTCGACCCGGTCGAGACGCTGTTCGTCGTCGACGCGATGACCGGCCAGGACGCGGCCAATACGGCGCAGGCCTTCCACGAGCAGCTGCCGCTGACCGGGGTGATCCTGACCAAGGCCGACGGTGATGCCCGGGGCGGCGCGGCGCTGTCGGTGCGTCAGGTCACCGGCAAGCCGATCAAGTTCCTCGGCGTGGGCGAGAAGCTCGACGCGCTCGAGCCGTTCCACCCGGATCGGATCGCCTCGCGCATCCTCGGCATGGGCGACGTGGTCTCGCTGGTGGAACAGGCGCAGGAGACGGTCGACGCCGACAAGGCCAAGGCGCTGGCCGACAAGGTGCGTTCGGGCAAGGGCTTCACCCTCGAGGACATGCGCGACCAGTTCAGCCAGATGCTCAAGATGGGCGGCATGGGTGGCCTGATGGACAAGCTGCCCGGCATGGGCAAGCTCGGTGCCGATGCGCAAAAGCACATCGACGACAAGGACATCGTGCGCATGATCGCGATCATCGACTCGATGACCCCGGGCGAGCGCCAGCGGCCCGACATCATCAAGGGGTCGCGCAAGCGCCGGATCGCGAACGGCTCGGGCATGCAGGTCCAAGACGTCAATCGCCTGCTCAAGCAGTACCGCGACATGCGCGACATGATGAAGAAGCTGTCCGGCGGCGGCATGAAGAAGATGATGCGCGCCATGAAGGGGCGCATGCCCGGCCTGCCGTTCTGACGACAGGCGGC
The DNA here is from genome assembly GCF_023555375.1 of Guyparkeria hydrothermalis. GTDB lineage: Bacteria > Pseudomonadota > Gammaproteobacteria > Halothiobacillales > Halothiobacillaceae > Guyparkeria > Guyparkeria hydrothermalis. Next base: position 300,431 of record NZ_JAJSEE010000001.1, on the reverse strand, counting down.
CCCACGGGTAGCGCGCTTTGGGCGCGCGTGCCGCTCCGGTATACTGCCCGGCTTTGAACGTCTGGGAAGCGGTCGTCGCGACCGGTTCCCCAGCCGGCGAGAGTGGCGGAATTGGTAGACGCACTGGTTTTAGGTACCAGCGCCTGACGGCGTGAGAGTTCGAGTCTCTCCTCTCGCACCAGATCCCGATAGGCGTCCCGCCACGCGTTGGCGGGGCGAACAACATTCAGACATTTGTTTTTTTCGAGGTATCGCATCCATGCAGGTTGAATTGCAGCCGGCCGAAGGCCTGACCCGTCGCCTGGCGATCGAGGTTCCCGCCAACGAGATCGACGAGCAGGTCGAGAAGCGTCTCAAGGACATGCGCGGTCGCGTCCGCATCGACGGGTTCCGTCCGGGCAAGGCCCCGCTGTCGGTGATCCGCATGCAGTACGCCGGCCGGGTGCGTGACGACGTGATCGGCGACGTCATGGGCCAGAGCTTCCAGAAGGCCGTCGAGGAAAACGACCTGCGCGTTGCCGGCCAGCCGAGCATCGAGTCGATCGAGAACAACAAGGCCGGCGAGGCCCTGAAGTTCACCGCCGCCGTCGAGGTCTACCCGGAGATCGAGCTGGGCGACCTGTCCAAGCTCAAGATCGAGACCGTGACCAGCGAGGTGTCCGACGAGGACGTCGACGAGATGATCGACACCCTGCGCAAGCAGAACGCGGACTGGAAGAAGGTGCGTCACAAGGCGCGCAAGGGCGAGAAGGTCACCATCAACTTCGTCGGCAAGATCGACGGCGAGGCCTTCGAGGGTGGCTCGGCCGAAGGCGTCGAGGTGATCCTGGGCGAAGGGCAGATGCTGCCGGACTTCGAGAAGGGCCTGAAGGGCATCAAGCCGGGCGAGCCGGTCACGATCGAGGTGAACTTCCCGGAGGAATACCAGGCCGAGCACCTGGCCGGCAAGACCGCCGAATTCGAGATCGAGGCCACCCAGGTCGAAGAGCAGGTGCTGCCCGAGGTCGATGACGAGTTCGCCAAGAAGTTCGGCGCCGATTCGGCCGACAAGCTGCGCGAGGACGTGCGCGAGAACATGGAGCGCGAGCTCAAGCAGACCATGCGTCGTCGCAACAAGGATCGCACCATCGAGGCCCTGACCGACTCGCTCGAGTTCGATGTGCCCTCGACGCTGATCGACGACGAGGCCGTCTCGATGCGCGACCAGTTCGTCCGCAACCAGATGCCGCAGGCGGATGCCTCCAAGCTCGATCCGTCGCTGTTCAAGGAGCAGGCCGAGAAGCGCGTGCGCATGGGTCTGGTGATCATGGAAGTGGTCAAGGAAGCCGACCTCAAGCCGGAAGACGAGCGCGTCGATGCCTTCATCAACGAGATCGCTCAGGCCTACGACGAGCCAGAGCAGGTGGTCGCTCACTACAAGGGCGATCACCAGATGATGAGCAACGCCCGCACCGTGGTCCTTGAAGAACAGGCCGTCGAGCATATCCTTGGCAAGGCCAAGGTCAGCGAGAAGAAGGTTCCCTTCAAGGAACTGATGAACCCGCAGGGCTGAAATCCCGGGTAGTCGATAGCTGACTGGAATCTGGCCGCCCTCGAGGCGGCCGAACCGTTTATACCGAGGTGATGAATGAAAGAGGCGTTTGAAAGCCACCATGGCGGCCAACCGGAAATGAATGCCCTGGTACCGATGGTTGTCGAGCAGAGCTCCCGGGGCGAGCGCGCCTACGACATCTACTCGCGCCTGCTCAAGGAGCGGGTGATCTTCGTGGTCGGTCCGATCGAGGACCAGATGGCCAACCTGATCGTTGCCCAGCTGCTGTTCCTCGAGTCCGAGAACCCGGACAAGGACATCCACCTCTACATCAACTCGCCGGGTGGCGTGGTCACCGCCGGCATGGCGATCTACGACACCATGCAGTTCATCAAGCCCGACGTCTCGACGCTCTGCATCGGCCAGGCGGCCAGCATGGGCTCGTTCCTGCTCGCCGGCGGGGCCGAGGGCAAGCGCTACGCGCTGCCGAACTCGCGCATCATGATCCACCAGCCGCTGGGCGGCTTCCAGGGCCAGGCCTCGGACATCAAGATCCACGCCGAGGAGATCATCAAGCTGCGCGAGCGTCTCAACAGCATCCTGTCGCATCACACCGGCAAGAGCCTCGAGCAGCTCGAGCGCGACACCGATCGCGACAACTTCATGACGGCCGATCAGGCTTGCGACTACAATCTGGTCGACAAGGTACTCACCAGCCGACAGAAGGCCGGCAAGGCGGACTGATCCCCCGGCGGATCGCTCCAGGCCCATCGCGCCCGGAAAACGGTCGCGACCCATTCAGCCGACCGGCCGAGCCGGGTACCGCTCGGCCGCACCGACCCACGAGGTTCGACGAGAACAGCCATGGCTGAGAAGACGAAAGACACGCAGGATCTGATCTGCTCGTTCTGCGGCAAGAGCCAGGACGAGGTCAAGAAACTGATCGCCGGTCCGAACATCTACATCTGCGACGAATGCGTCGAACTGTGCAACGACATTCTGCGTGAAGAGGTGGAGGCCGAGGGCGAGAACGGCCCCGAGCGTCTGCCGACCCCGCACGAGCTGGTCGCCGCACTCGACGAGTACGTCATCGGCCAGATGACCGCCAAGCGCGCGCTGGCCGTGGCCGTCTACAACCACTACAAGCGTCTCAACCTGTTCGGCGAGCGCCACCGTGATGCCGAGGAAGACGACGTCGAGCTGTCGAAGTCGAACATCCTGCTGATCGGCCCGACCGGTTCGGGCAAGACGCTCCTGGCCCAGACCCTGGCGCGCGTGCTGGACGTGCCGTTCACCATCGCCGATGCGACCACGCTCACCGAGGCGGGCTATGTCGGCGAGGACGTCGAGAACATCCTGCAGAAGCTCCTGCAGCGCTGCGACTACGACGTCGAGAAGGCCCAGCACGGCATCATCTACATCGACGAGATCGACAAGATCACGCGCAAGTCCGAGAACCCGTCGATCACCCGCGACGTCTCGGGCGAGGGCGTGCAGCAGGCGCTCCTGAAGATGATCGAGGGCACCACAGCCTCGGTGCCGCCGCAGGGCGGGCGCAAGCACCCGCAGCAGGAATTCGTCCAGATCGATACCAGCAACATGCTGTTCATCGTCGGCGGCGCGTTCGCGGGGCTCGAGAACATCATTCGCCAGCGGGTCGAGAAGGGCGGCATCGGCTTCTCCGCCGAGGTGAAGTCCGAGCTCGACCAGAAGGCCACCGACGAATTGATGGCGCAGATCGAGTCGGAAGACCTGACCCGCTTCGGCCTGATCCCCGAGTTCATCGGCCGCCTGCCGGTCATCGCCACGCTCACGGAGCTCGACGAGGACGCGCTGATCCGCATCCTGACCGAGCCGAAGAACGCGCTGACCAAGCAGTACGAGCGCCTGTTCGAGATGGAGGACGTCGAGCTCGAATTCCGCGAGGACGCCCTGCGCGAGATCGCCAAGAAGGCCATCCGTCGCCGCACCGGCGCGCGTGGTCTGCGCACGATCATGGAGCACATCCTGCTCGACACCATGTACGAGGTGCCGTCGCTCTCGAACGTCGAGAAGGTGGTGGTCGACGGGGCGGTGGTTCGCGCCGAGTCGGAGCCCTACATCGTCTACGGCAAGGGCCGCGGCGAGTCGGCAGAAGAGACGAAGGGCGACGAGACGGCCGCCGAGCACGACAAGGCTTCGTCGGATCGTTGATCCGCTCGCCTTTGCTTGTCCCGACCCCTGCACCCCGGCCTGTCCGGGGTGTTTTCATGTGGGGCACGGCAAGCGTTTTGCGCGCCCGGTTTCTGACAGAACCCGCTTGAAAAGCTATTCTCCGGTCATACGTCAGGGGAAACCCACTGACTTGCGATCCGCGCCCACTCGCGCGCCCGACCACCCGAATACACCGCCATCACGGCGCTACAGGTATACCCCTATATGAGTCACAGCGAAGAAACATCCGCCGTCATCACGGGCTCGCCGCGTCAGGTCGACGTGCTGCCCCTGCGCGATGTCGTCGTCTACCCGCACATGGTGATCCCGCTGTTCGTCGGCCGGCCGAAATCGGTCGCCGCCCTCGACGAGGCGGTCAAGGGCAGCAAGCAGTTGCTGTTGGTCGCGCAGAGGGACGCCGAGAACGACGATCCGGGTGTGGGTGACCTCCACCAGGTCGGCACGCTCGCCTCGATCCTGCAACTGCACAAGCTGCCCGACGGCACCATCAAGGTGCTTGTCGAGGGCATCGAACGGGTCGAGCTCGATCGCGTCCACGAGCTCGACGGTCACCTGACCGCCGAGGTCCACTCGATCGAGTCGACCTCCGAGACCGACGAGCGCGAGGTCGAGCTCGAGGCGCGCGCGCTGCTCAACCAGTTCGAGAGCTACGTCAAGCTCAACAAGAAGACCCCGCCGGAGGTGCTGACCTCGCTGTCCGGCATCGACGACGTCTCGCGCCTGGCCGACACCATCGCCGCGCACATGGCCCTCGGGCTGGAGGAGAAGCAGGCGATCCTCGAGACGATCGACCTGCACCAGCGCATCGAGCGGCTGATGATGCTGATCGAGTCCGAGATCGACACGCTGCAGGTCGAGCGCCGCATCCGCGGGCGCGTCAAGCAGCAGATGGAGAAGAGCCAGCGCGAGTACTACCTCAACGAGCAGATGAAGGCCATCCAGAAGGAGCTCGGCGAACTCGAGGACGGCGGCAACGAGCTGGACGATCTCGAGAACAAGATCGAGAAGGCCGGCATGACCAAGGAGGCCCGCGACAAGGCGCGCTCCGAGCTCAACAAGCTCAAGATGATGTCGCCGATGTCCGCCGAGGCCTCGGTGGTGCGCAGCTACCTCGACTGGATGATCGCAGTGCCGTGGAAGAAGCGCACCCGCATCAAGCACGATCTCGAGGCGGCCGAGGCGGTGCTCGAGGCCGATCACTTCGGCCTGGAAAAGGTCAAGGAGCGGATCATCGAGTACCTCGCGGTCCAGACCCGCGTGCGCAAGATGGCCGGTCCGATCCTGTGCCTCGTCGGCCCGCCGGGCGTGGGCAAGACCTCGCTGGGCCAGTCGATCGCCAAGGCGACCAACCGCAAGTTCGGCCGGATCGCCCTGGGCGGGGTGCGCGACGATGCCGAGATCCGCGGTCACCGTCGGACCTACGTCGGCGCGCTGCCGGGCCGGATCGTGCAGGCGCTGTCCAAGGTCGGCACCAAGAACCCGCTGATCCTGCTCGACGAAATCGACAAGATGGCCTCCGACTTCCGTGGCGATCCGGCCGCGGCCATGCTCGAGGTGCTCGATCCCGAGCAGAACAAGGCCTTTGCCGATCACTACATGGACGTCGACATCGATCTGTCCGAGGTGATGTTCGTCTGCACGGCCAACAGCTACAACATCCCCGGGCCGTTGCTCGACCGGATGGAGACCATCCGCATCGCCGGGTACACCGAGGACGAGAAGACCGAGATCGCCAAGCGCTACCTGCTGCCCAAGCAGATCAAGGCCAACGGCCTGAAGGAGGGCGAGCTCAAGGTCAGCGACAACGCCGTCCGCGACATCATTCGCCACTACACCCGCGAGGCGGGCGTGCGCAATCTCGAGCGCGAACTGGCGAAGATCTGCCGCAAGGTGGTCCGCGAGCTGATCACCGCCAAGGACAAGTCGGGCGTCTCGGTCACGCCGAAGAACCTCGACAAGTACCTTGGCGTGCAGCGCTTCGATTACGGTCGCGCCGAGGAAACCGACCAGGTGGGGCAGGTCACCGGGTTGGCCTGGACCGAGGTCGGCGGTGATCTCCTGACGATCGAGGCGACCACGGTGCCCGGCAAGGGCAACCTCAAGTACACCGGCAAGCTCGGTGAAGTGATGCAGGAGTCCATCCAGGCCGCACTGACCGTCGTGCGCGCCCGTGCCGACACCCTGGGCATCGACACGGACTTCAACCAGAAGTGCGACATCCACGTCCACGTCCCGGAAGGGGCCACGCCGAAGGACGGCCCGTCGGCGGGCAGCGCGATGTGCACGGCGATCGTCTCGGCGCTGACCGGCATCCCGGTCAAGGCCTCGGTGGGCATGACCGGCGAGATCACCCTGCGCGGCGAGGTGCTGCCCATCGGCGGCCTCAAGGAAAAGCTCCTTGCCGCCCAGCGCGGCGGGATCGAGACCGTCCTGATCCCCGAGCAGAACCGCAAGGACCTCGCCGAGATCCCGGACCAGATCAAGAAGAAGCTGGATATCCGTCCGGTGCGCTGGATCGACCAGGTGCTCGAGGCGGCCCTCGTGCGCATGCCAATGCCCAACGAGACCACGCCCTCCGGTGACGTGGGCCTGATCGAGAAGAAAAAGCGCGGCGGCAAGGGCAAGAACCTGGCCCACTGAGGCAGGTCGCGGCCCGCGCCCGGCTCCGGTCGGTCGCGTTGCCGGGACGTGCATGACCGGGTCCAGTACCCCGACGTGCAAGAAAACCACACCGCCCCTCCACAACCGGAGGGGCGGTTTGTTTGTATGGGGCGTGCAGCGATCGTCGGGTTACTGGATGGATTTGGCGGTTTGCCTGCCTACCTGTCGCGCCAGAATGCGCGTTACGCGGGCGATTTGCGTGTTGACACGCCGAAGGTCGCACTTGTATAACTGTTTTCGCTGTTTCCGTGCGGTGGCCAGCTGCGCCGCGTCCTGACGCTGACGCGCGGTGAGCCGGGACCCGAACAGACACTTTTTTCACCAAGGGATGACAAGGTATGAACAAATCTGAACTGATCGATGCGATGGCCGACAACGCTGGCATTTCCAAGTCGGCGGCCGCGAGTGCCCTGGATGGTTTCATCGATGCCGTTGGTGGCGCGCTGAAGAAAGGCGATCAGGTCACGCTGGTGGGTTTCGGGACCTTCCTGGTTCGCGAGCGTGAGGCCCGGACTGGCCGTAACCCGCGCACCGGCGAGACGATCAACATCAAGGCCTCCAAGCTGCCGTCCTTCAAGGCGGGCAAGGGCCTCAAGGACGCGGTCAACTGATCGATCCAGACGGAAAGCATCCGGTGGGCCGGCCGCATTGATGGCCGGCCCACCGACGAGAAGGGGCGGAGACGCCCCTTTCTTTTTGCCCGGCGCTTTTCCCTTGAACCGCGCCTCTGGTCGCGCCCTGACCCGGCCGACGGCCGGTTGAAGGCGCGGCGAGAGAACCGGCGCACCGGTGCCTTGGCTGGCGCCCGGCGCCCGAGGGTGGCCGGGGGAACCCGGGAGCGGCATGGGTTGGCAGGCCCGGCCCTGCTATCATGCCGCTCGGTTTGCACCGATACCGAGCCGTCGGAGCGACGGCCGCGCCCACACCACCAAGACAGACCCGAAGCGGGAGTGACCTAGACATGTTGATGGATATCCGCGAGAAGATTCGCGGCTGGCTGGCCTATGTAATCGTTGGTTTGATCAGCATCCCGTTCGCCTTGTGGGGTGTGGGCGAGTACCTCGGTGGCGGCAAGGAGCAACCGGTCGCCGAGGTCGACGGCGAGGAAATCACGGCCCGTCAACTCGATCAGGCCTTCAGCGAGCGCCGTCAGCAGTTGATCGCCCAGAGCGAGCAGCAGATCACCGCCGAAATGATCGAGCGCATGGGCCTCAAGCGCCAGGTGCTCGACCAGATGATCAACGAGCGCCTGCTGGTCCAGTTCATCCGGGAGCAGGGCTACGCCGTGCCCGATGGCCTGGTCGCCGCCACCATTCGCGGCATTCCCGCCTTCGAGCGCGACGGCGAGTTCGACCGCGAGGCCTACGAACGCCGCCTGGCCCAGCAGGGCATGACGGTCGAGCAGTTCGAGAACGACGTGCGCCGCGACCTGCTGTTCAACACCCTCGACAACGCCTTGATCGGCAGTGCCTTCGTCACCGAGCCCGAGGTGCGCCAACTGGTTGCCCTGCGTGACCAGATGCGCGAGGTCGGCCTGGTGCGTCTCGACCGCGAGACGGTTGCCGCCGGCATCGCCGAGCCCGACGAGTCGACCCTCAAGGCGTATTACGACGAGCGCGTGGATGCCTTCCAGCGGCCGGAGCAGGTGCGCCTGGCGTACGTGGAGATCAGCCCGGAGAAACTGGCGGCCTCCCAGGAAGTCAGTGACGCGGCCCTGCAGGCCGCCTATGACGATTATCGCGAGCGGATGGCCGACGAGGCGGTTCGCCGTGCCCGTCACATCCTGATCCAGCTGCCCAGCGACGCCGACGCGGCCACGGTCGACGAGGCGCGCGAGCGGCTCGAGGCGGCGCGCGAGGCCATCATGGCCGGCGAGGCGAGCTTCGAGGAGAAGGTCGCCGAGCTGAGTGACGACGGCAGCACTCGCGAGAATGGGGGTGACCTGGGTCGCGTGGGCGAAGGGGAGATCGCCGAGTCCTTCGACCGGGCCGTGGCCGAGCTGGGCGAGGGCGAGATCAGCGAGCCGGTGCGCACCCGTTTCGGCTGGCACCTGATCGAGGTCTACGAGGTGGGTCAGGCCGAGGTGCCGCCGCTCGAGCAGGCGCGTGGCGAGCTGATCGAGCAACTCAAGCAGGACGCCGCCGAGCGTGCCTACTACGATGCCGCCGAGCAGCTGGCCAGCATCAGCTACGAGCAGCCGGACAGCCTGGTGCCCGCCGCCGAGGCCGTTGGCCTCGAGATCGAGACCAGCGACTGGATCAGCCGCGAATCCGGCGAGGGCATCGGTGAGCACCGGGCCGTGCGCGACGCCGCCTTCGACGAGGCGGTGCTCGAGGAGCGCTTCAACAGCCAGCTGATCGATCTCGACAACAGCCATGGCGTGGTCGTGCGCGTCGAGGAGTACCGCGAGGCCCAGCCGTTGCCGTTCGAAGAGGTCCGGGACCAGGTGCTCGCGCAATGGCGTGCCGAGCGAATCGAGACGGAGATGGCCGAGCTGGCCGAGGCGATCGAGTCCGATCTGGCCGCCGGCCAGGACCCCGCCGAGCGCGTGGCCGAGGTGGAAGCGGCCAGCTGGAGCGCCCCGGCCTGGGTCGGTCGGGGCGATGCCGGCGCGAGCATGCCGCGCGATGCCCTGGCGGCGGCGTTTGCCCTCACCCCGCCGGAGGGTGATGCCCCGGCCACCGCGACGACCGAGCTCGACAATGGCGATCGGGCCGTGCTGGTCCTGACCGGCGTGCGTGCCGGCGAGCCGGCCGAGCTGGACGCCGAGACGCGCAATCGTCTCGCCGGCCAGTTGGAGAACAACCAGGCCAATCGTCTGATCGACGCCTTCATGCGTTCCCTGCGCGCCGGGGCGGAGGTCGAAATCCGCGAGAGCGCCTTCGACTGACGGCGACCGTGCACGCCCGCCCTGATTCGGGCGGGCGAACCGGAGTGTTTGCATGGCCCTGCACTGGCAGATCCTGACCGCCCTGGCCGCCGCCTTCCTGGTCGGTGCCGTGTTCGGCACCGAGGCGGCCGGCATCCCGTTGCTGTCCATCTACGAGTTCGTCGGCGGCTTGTTCCTCGACGCGCTCAAGATGCTGATCGTGCCCCTGATCACCGCCTCGATCATCACCGGGGTGGCAAGCATCGGCAGTGCCGGCGGGGTGGGGCAGATGGCCGGCCGCACCGTGATCTACTACCTGTTCTCCACCACCCTGGCGGTGACCACTGCCCTGATGGTGATGAACCTGTTCCAGCCGGGCATCTCGGGCGGGCAGCCGCTCTCGGAGACCGTGGCCCTGCCGCCGATCGGCGACGAGGTCAGCGGTCGGCTGGAGGGCAAGGAACTGTCCGAGTTCTTCAATATCCTGCGCGACATGGTGCCGGCGAACATCGTCGAGGCCGGCGCCGAGGCCCAGATGCTCGGCCTGATCTTCTTCTCGGTGCTGTTCGGCATCGCCCTGACGCGGGCGACCTCGCCAGGCATGCAGACGGTCAAGGATTTCTGGGCCGGCGTGCAGGACGTGATGGTCCAGATCACCCACTGGGTGATGAAGGTCGCGCCGATCGGCGTGTTCGCGCTGGTGGCCGGGGTGATCGCGGAGAGCGGCCTGTCGGTGATCCTGCCGATGATCGACTTCTTCCTGGCCGTGGTCATGGGGCTCGCGATCCACGCGCTGGTGGTGTTGCCCCTGGTGCTCTGGCTCGTGACCCGGCGATCGCCGATCCGTTTCATGCGCGCGATCTGGCCGGCACTGCTGGTGGCCTTCTCGACCAGCTCGTCGGCCGGCACCCTGCCGGTCACCCTGCAGGCACTCACCCAGCGTGCCGGCGTCTCGCGCGAGACCTCCTCGTTCGTGCTACCGCTGGGCGCGACCATCAACATGGACGGCACCGCGCTCTACGAATGCGCGGCGGTGCTGTTCATCGCCCAGGCCTACGGCGTGGACCTGTCGCTGTCGATGCAGGTGCTGATCGTCGTGCTCGCCCTGGTCACCTCGGTGGGCGTGGCCGCCGTGCCGTCGGCGAGCCTGGTCGCGATCGCCCTGATCCTGGGCGTACTCGGCCTGCCGCTGGAGGCCATGGGGCTGCTGCTGGTGGTCGACCGGCTGCTGGATATGCTGCGCACCTCGGTCAACGTCTACAGCGACGCGACCGGCGCGGTGATCATTGCCAAGCTGCGTGGCGAGGAGCGTGTCCTGATGGACACCCGTCCCGACGAGGGTGCCGAGACCGGCGAGCCGGCCGGGGCCGCCGAGCGCGGCTAGGATCGGATAACATCCGGACCCGTAAAAAAGCCCGCCGATGGCGGGCTTTTTTCGTGGGGGCCTCTCGGCGGCGTCAGTATTCCAGGGTGTCGAGATCGATCGTGTCGAAGTTGGACTCGTCGACCTCGACGTTGTCCTGGATATTCCAGAGGTTGTATTCCGGGATCGCCCAGAGCAGGCCGAGGAAGGCGACCACCAGGATGACCTGCCACCACTTGACCCGCTGGATCGGCTCGAGCCGCTTGATGCGGCAGGCGCCACCCGGGCAGAGCTGCGCCTGCTTGCCGGTCAGCAGGTTGTAGGCCACGCAGCCCAGGCAGATGCCGAAGGCCGACTCGAAGGCCAGGAACAGCAGGCAGGCCGAGCAGCCGATCAGGTTCATCAGGCCGGTGTTCGCCTCGATGAACACCACCCAGATCATGAACGCCGCGATCAACAGGCCGATGCCCCAGGCCACCCGTTTCTGCGGTGCGCCGACGTACTCGACTTCCTGGTTGCGCGTGATCAATCGCCCCATGATCATGAACGGGGCGTACTGCGGGTTGATCAATACCCGGATGCCGAACTCGACCGTGAAGGCGAGGATCAGCAGGCGTTCCCACATGAAATCGCCGGTGAGAAACCCCTGGGCGAAGGCAAAGCCGGCGAACAGCGCCAGCACGCCGGCGGCGGCCCGCGCCTCGCGCTCGTTGATGACCCGGACCGGGTACTCGTCGACCTGTTCGCCGAAATGAAAGACCTTGCGGATGCCAGTATCCATCGTCCCTGTTTCCTCCAGTATGTCCTGATTAACTGATATTCCTGTTTTAGGAATGGTGGTGGCGGGCAATCCCCTTTTCCAATCAAAGTTTTCTCGGTGGGACCTCGTGTTTTTATCGGTCTTGCCAACGCCGGCGGAGGGCAACGAAAAAGGGCGCCCGAGGGCGCCCTGATCTCGCGTCGTCGCCGACGGGGTTCAGTCCTCGCAACGACCCATGCCGGTGATGAAGTAGCCCGAGTCGACGTGGACGTTCTCGCCGGTCACGCCCGAGGCGAGGTCCGAGCACAGGAAGGCAGCGGTGTTGCCGACCTGCTCGATGGTGACGTTGCGGCGCAGCGGCGCGTTGGTGGCGACGTAATCGAGGAAGCCCTTGAAATCGCCGATGCCCGAGGCGGCCAGCGTCTTGATCGGACCCGCGGAAATCGCGTTGACGCGGATGCCGCGCTCGCCCAGCCGAGAGCCGGCGAGATAGCGCACGGTCGCCTCCAGCGAGGCCTTGGCCACGCCCATGACGTTGTAGTTCTTCATCACGCGCTCGGCGCCCAGGTAGCTCAGGGTCAGCAGCGCGCCCTCGTCGCGGATGTACGTCTCGCCGGCCTTGGCCAGGGCGGCGAGCGAGTAGGCGGAGACGTCGTGGGCCTGAGCGAACGCCTCGCGGGACATCCCGTCGAGGAAGTCGCCGTCGAGTGCCTCGCGCGGGGCGAAGGCCATCGCATGGATGACGATGTCGACACCTTCCGGCCAGTGCTCGGCCAGAGCCGGGAACAGGGCGTCGACCTGTTCGTCGTCGGTGGCATCGAAGGGCAGGTAGATGTCGGAGCCCAGGTCCTTGGTGGCCTTCTCGACCTTCGGCTTGAAGCGCTCACTGAGATAGGTGAAGGCCAGTTCGGCGCCTTCGCGGTGCATGGCCTCGGCGATGCCGTAGGCGATCGAGCGGTTGTTGGCGATGCCGGTGATCAGGGCACGCTTGCCGGATAGGAATCCCATGGGTCTCTCCTTGTGTTCGAAAAGGGGGCGACGGCCGCATCGGGCCGACGGCGAAAACCGCCGGATGATGCTTGGTCTGCGTTCGATTTTCACCGTATTGTATTCGCCTGATGATCAACAAGCATCCCACAGAGCTACATTGCCCCTCGGTTAGGGACGACACGGCCGACCCGCCGCGGGGCGAGAACCTGCTCTCGCCCGACCGGCGCCTGTTCCTGCGTCGACTGGCCGGTATCGGTGGCATCGCCGCGATGGGCGCCGGGCCGGGGCTGTCCCGGGCGGCGGGCTTCGCCGAGGCGCTTGGCTACGACCCCGGTTATTCGGCTGACCTGTCGCACTTCGAGTACGTCAATCCCCGCGCCCCGCGCGAGGGCTCGCTGACCCTGTCGGTATTCGGTACCTTCGATTCGCTCAACCCCTTCGTCCTCAAGGGGCTGGCCGCTACCGGCACCAACAGCCTGCTGTTCGACACCCTGGTGGTGCGGGCCTGGGACGAGCCGTTCTCGGTCTACGGCCTGCTGGCCGACCGGCTGGAACTGGCCGAAGACGGCCTGTCGGCCACGTTCCGCATCAATGCCGACGCCCGGTTCGTCAACGGCCGCCCCGTTACGGCGCATGACGTGGTGTTCAGCTTCGAGACCCTGGTGGGCGAATCGGCCCATCCCCGCTACCGCTACTACTGGGCGGATGTCAGTGGTGCCGAGGCGGTCGATGCGCGGCACGTGCGCTTCGACTTCCGCCGCGTCAATCCCGAACTGCACATGATCATCGGCGAGCTGCCGGTGTTCTCCCGCGATGCACTCGCCGAGGTGGATTTCGCCGATTACTCGCGCACGCCGCTGCCGGGCAGTGGCCCCTACGCGATCGAGGCGATCAATTTCGGTCGCGATATCCGCTATCGCCGCCGGGACGACTACTGGGCGAAGGACCTGGGCGTGAACCGCGGTCAGCACAACTTCCGCACGCTGGGTTTCAAGTACTACAAGGACGAGACGGTCGCGCTCGAGGCATTCAAGGCCGGCGAGTTCGACGTCTTCCACGAGACCAATTCCAAGCGCTGGGCGCGCGCCTACCACGGCAAGCCGTTCGACGAGGGGCGCATCCGTCGCCGCGAGATCCCGCATGACAACAACGCCGGCATGCAGGGCTTCGCCATGAACACGCGCCGGTCACTGTTCGCCGATCGCCGCGTCCGTCGGGCACTGAATCTCGCCTTCGATTTTCACTGGTCGAACGTGCACCTGTTCTACGGCCAGTACAGTCGTTGCGACAGCTACTTCGCCAACAGCGAGCTGGCCGCGCGCGACATCCCGGAGGGCGCCGAGCTCGATCTCCTGGCGCCACACCGGGACCGGTTGCCGCCCGAGCTGTTCGAGCAGGCCCACGTGGTGCCCTTCGCGCCCACCCCTGAGATCCAGCGTCAGCACCTGGTCCAGGCCCAGCAGTTGCTGGCACAGGCCGGCTGGGGGCTGGAGGACGGCAAGCTGCGCAACGCCGACGGCGAACCGTTCGCCTTCGAGATCATGCTGGCGCAGCGCGGCTTCGAGCGGATCGTCGCGCCGTTCGCCTACAACCTGCGCCGGCTGGGGATCGACGTCTCCTACCGCACCATCGACGTGGCGCTCTACCAGCGGCGCATGAACCGCTTCGAGTTCGACATGACCGTGGTCTCCTACGGCCAGTCGCAATCGCCGGGCAACGAGTTGCGCGAGATGTTCGGCAGCGAATCGGCGCACCGCGAGGGGTCGAGGAACTACAGTGGGGTGGATGACCCGGTGGTGGACGCCATGATCGAGGCGGTGATCTACGCCGAGGACCGCGAGGCCCTGGTGACCGCCTGCCGGGCGCTCGACCGGGTGCTGATGTGGAATGAGTACCTGGTGCCGAACTGGTACATCGGCGCGCATCGCCTCGCGTGGTGGAACCGGTTCGGCTACCACGATGAGCCGCTGCCACGTTATTTCAGCGGGGCGGAATGGGTGATGCAGACTTGGTGGGAAACCCATGCCGAACCCCAGCCGGGGCCGGTGGTCAACGACGTGAGCAGCCTGAATGGAGGGAGCCCGTCATGAATCCAATCGTTCCGCCGGTAGCACGCGGCGCATCGTCGGTGTCGATGGGCGCGCGGTTCCGACCCCGCCGGTTGCCACGGCTCGCCACTGGGATGGCCCGGGTAATGGCCTTGGCGATGGGCCTGGCGATGGTCTTGGGGTTCGCCGGCTGCGCCTCGCCGCAGTACGCCACCGAGGTGCGCTACCTGCCACCTGCGACCGAGGCCGGCCGGTCCTGCCTGCGTGGCTGCCAGACCGACATGCAGGCCTGCCAGGCCGATTGCCAGTCGCGTCGCGAGAGCTGCATCGCCGGCATCCAGCCGCAGGTGGAGGCGGCCTTCGACCAGGCCCTGCGCCAGTACGAGGCCGAGCGACGCGTCTACATGCGCGAGCGCCAGTACTACCAGCTCGACCGGGCGATGCAGTTCGGGCTGTACCGTGACCCGTTCTACTACGGCTACCCGGCCTCGTTCTGGTTCACCGACCGCTTCTACGACGACCCGCCGATTCCGCCCGAGGCCCCCAGCCGCGAGGCGATCCGCGCGGCGGTGATCGACCAGGAATGCAACATCGACTGCGGCTGTCAGGCCGCCTTCGACCAGTGCTATGTCGGCTGCGGCGGGCAGGTCGAGCGTCGCGTGGTCTGCGTGGAGAATTGCGACGGCGAGGCGCCGGTCTCGCGCATCCCGTCCAGTCCGACCGCCGAACCGTCATCAAGGGGCGGGGGGCAATAGATGGGCGCCTATATCGCCAAGCGCCTGGCCCTGATGATCCCGACCCTGTTCGGGATCCTGCTGATCTCGTTCGCCGTGATCCAGTTCGTCCCCGGCGGGCCGGTCGAGCAGCTGATGATGCAGTTGAAGGGCGGTGCCCAGGGCGCGGCGGCCGAGTCGGGTGGCCAGTTCACCGGCGGGCTCTACCGCGGCGAGCAGGGGCTGGGCGAGGAGCAGATCGAGCAGTTCCGCGAGTTCTACGGCTTCGACCAGCCGGCCTGGCAGCGTTTCGGCGATATGCTCGGCAACTACCTGACCTTCGACCTGGGCGAGTCCTACTTCTACCAGCGGTCCGTCGGCGAGCTGATCGTCGAGAAGCTGCCGGTCTCGATCAGTCTCGGGGTGTGGACCTTCCTGCTCACGTATCTCGTCTCCATCCCGCTCGGGGTGGCCAAGGCGGTGCGCGACGGCAGCAAGTTCGACTCGATCACCTCGACGGTGATCCTGGTCGGCTACGCCATCCCGGGCTTCGTGCTCGGCCTGGTACTGCTGGTGCTGTTCGGCGGTGGCAGCTTCGTGCAGTGGTTCCCGCTGCGCGGGCTGACCTCGGACAACTTCGAGCAGCTCTCGCTGATGGGCAAGATCCTCGACTATCTCTGGCACCTGGTGCTGCCGATCACCGCGATGGTGGTGGGCAACTTCGCCGTGATGACCATGCTGACCAAGAACAGCTTCCTCGAGGAGATAAGAAAGCAGTACGTGCTTACCGCGCGCGCCAAGGGCCTGGCCGAGCGCACGGTGCTCTACCGCCACGTCTTCCGCAATGCGCTGATTCCGATCGTGACGGGCTTTCCGGCGGCGTTCATCGGTGCGTTCTTCACCGGCAGCCTCCTGATCGAGACCATCTTCTCGCTCGACGGGCTTGGGCTGCTCTCGTACAACGCGGTGCTGCAACGTGACTATCCCGTGGTGCTGGGCACGCTCTACGTCTTCAGCCTGATCGGGCTGTTCGGCAAGCTGCTCTCTGACCTGGTGTATGTCTGGGTCGATCCGCGTATCCACTTCGAGGCGGTACGGTAAATGGGCGAGGAGACCTCGTAGATGTCGATTGTCGATGCCGGAGCGGACACGGCCGTCACCAAGGGCAGTGGCGCCGAAGGGCAGGTTTCCACGGCGGCACGCGCCTGGAAGCGCTTCCGTCGCCATCGGCGCGGCTGGATCAGCCTGTGGGTGTTCCTGGCGCTGTTCGTCCTGAGTCTCGGTGCCGAACTGATCGCCAACGACCGGCCGCTGATCGCCCAGTACCAGGGCGAGCTGCTGTTCCCGCTGTGGAACGACTACCCCGAAACGCGCTTCGGCGGGGATTTCGCCACCGCCGCGGACTACACCGACCCGTACGTGATCGAGCTGATCGAGCGCGAGGGCTGGGTGATCCGCGCGCCGATCCCGTTCTCCTTTGACACCATCGACTACTACAACGAGGAGCCCAACCCGGCCGCGCCCAACAGTCGCCACCTGCTGGGCACCGACGACCGTGGCCGCGACGTGGCCGCCCGGCTGATCTACGGCTTTCGCATCTCGGTGCTGTTCGCGCTGGCCCTGACGGTGATCGGCACGGCGATCGGCGTGCTCGCCGGTGCCGTGCAGGGCTATCTCGGTGGCAAGACCGACCTCGTCTTCCAGCGCTTCATCGAGGTCTGGGCCGCACTGCCGGAGCTGTATCTGCTGATCATCTTCGCCTCGATCTTCGAGCCGTCGATCGGACTGCTGCTGGCCCTGCTGGCCCTGTTCGGCTGGATGGGGCTGTCGGACTACGTGCGCGCCGAGTTCCTCAAGGGGCGCAACCTCGACTACGTCCGGGCCGCCCGCGCGCTGGGGGTCTCGGGCCCGCGGCTGATGTTCCGCCACCTGATGCCCAATGCCATGACCCCGGTGATCACCTTCCTGCCGTTTCGCATCTCCGGGGCGGTGCTGGCCCTGACCAGCCTCGACTTCCTCGGCCTGGGCGTGCCGCCGTCGACGCCCTCGCTGGGCGAGCTGCTCTCGCAGGGCAAGAGCAACATCGACGCCTGGTGGCTGTCGGTCTCGACCTTCTTCGTCCTGGTGGGCACGCTGGTGCTGCTGATCTTCGTCGGCGAGGCCACCCGCGACGCGCTCGACACCCGCCGCGGCTGAGCCGGCCTCCCGGTAGGAGCGGCGTTAGCCGCGAAACCCTCAGGTGCCAGAACCAGACCATCGCGCCTGAAGGCGCTCCTACGGTATTTGTCGGCGAGGTAGGGAGCCGCGTCAGCGGCCGTCCCGGCCAGACCGCGCCCGGCTTCGGATGGGCTCGAATTCATCCGGCTTCCCTTGCCACCCGGCCGACCCGCTCGGGTATCATGGGGCGCATTCATTCTCGCCCACCCGCCCCGTCACGGATCGATCGCGCATGCCCAAGAAATCCCGCCAGAATCGACTTCCCGGCCAGGCCTATGCCCCGGGGATCCACGCCCGCCTGTGGCTGATCGACGAGGCCGGCGAGCACTATCTGGGGGTGGGAAAGGTGCGCCTGATGGAGGCCATCGACGAGCTCGGCTCGATCAGCCACGCCGCCCGTACGCTCGGCATGAGCTACAAGCGCGCCTGGTCGCTGATCCAGGAGGTCAACCAGCTCGAGGACGAGCCCTACGTGTCCAAGGAGGTCGGCGGTGCCGGCGGCGGACACGCCACGGTCACCGAGACCGGCCGTGCCGCCATCGCCCGCTATCGGGAGCTCGAGGACGACCTGCGCGCGTTTCTCGCCCAGCGGGCCGAAACGAAGGCCGGCAAGCGGGGAGGGCAGGCATGACCGACACGCTCCGCGAGCGCGCCGGCCGTGCCCTGCGCGACAACAACCCGGCGGCCAAGGCCGACACCGTGCGCGCACTCTATGACGAGGCGATGGCCATGCCGGACGCCGAGGTGCCGCTGCCGCCCGTATCGGTCGAACCGGTGCCGGACCCGGGCCGCCCCGAGCGCCCGGAACTGGTCGCCCCGCGCGACGTGCCCAAGCGCGGCCCGGCCACGCCCGAGGGCCGCGCGTCGATGGCGCATTCCTTCGCGCATATCGAGTTCAACGCCATGAACATCGGTCTCGATGCCTGCTACCGCTTCGATGCCATGCCCGCGGGCTTCTACCGCGACTGGCTGTCGGTAGCGCGCGACGAGGCCAAGCACTTCGAACTGCTGGACGCCTATCTGCGCGAGCGCGGCTACGAATACGGCGCGTTCCCGGCGCACGCCAGCCTCTGGGAGACCGTGCACGGCACCGAGCACGACGTGCTGGTGCGCATGGCCCTGATCCCGCGCGTGCTCGAGGCGCGCGGCTTGGACGTCACCCCCGGCATCCAGCGCAAGCTCGCCCAGTACGACGACCAGCCGCTGATCGACATCCTGGATGTCATCTACACCGAAGAAATCGAGCACGTGCACATCGGCACGCGCTGGTTCCGCTATGCCTGCGAGCAGCGCGGCGTCGATCCGCGTACCACCTTCCGCGAGCTCTTGCAGCAGTACATGGCCGGGCGCATCCGCGGCCCCTACGACGAGGTCGGCCGCAAGGCCGCCGGCTTCACCGACGGCGAGATGCAGGACTTGAAGGACATGGAAGCCGAGACGCTCGCCATGCTGGAGGGCAAATGAGCGCTTTTCGCATGACGTGTCACCAAGCCGATCCTGCCGCCTCCGCCCGTAGGAGCGCCTTCAGGCGCGATGGTCTGGGATTGGTATCTGCGGGTATCGCGGCTAAAGCCGCTCCTACGGTAATGGCGATGTTCCGTGTGAGCTTGCCCTGCAAGCGAACCGCGCCGCCGGCGCGGGTCCCGGCTTCCGCATGCCGCCGCAGGTTGGGCTGGCACGGCTCGTTCGCGTCGGGGGAGGTGGCCGCATGAGTTTCGTCCACCTGCACGTGCACAGCGAGTACTCGCTGATCGACGGCACCCTGCGCGTCAAGGACGCGGTCAAGCACGCCAAGGAACGCGGCATGCCCGCCATCGCCCTGACCGACCAGGGCAACCTGTTCGCGATGGTGAAGTTCTACAAGGCAGCACTCGGCGCCGGCATCAAGCCGATCTTCGGCGCGGACTGCTTCGTCTACGAGAACGCCCAGACCCCGCCGTCGCGCGTGGTGCTGCTCGCGCAGAACGACACCGGTTTTCTGCATCTGACCGAGCTCTTGTCGCAGGCCTACTGCGAGGGCCAGCACGACGACCGGCCCTGCCTGAACCGCGACTGGCTCACCCCAGAGAAGACCGACGGGCTGATCGCGCTGATCGGGGTGGACAGCGATCTCGGTCGTGGTCTCGTCCACGGGCTCGATCACGTGGTCGACGAGGCGCTCGCCTTCTGGACGGTGCGCTTCCCCGACCGGCTGTATCTCGAGCTCACGCGCACCAACCGTGTCAACGAGGGCGCGTTCATCGAATCCGTCGTGGATCTGGCCATCGCGAAGGACCTGCCGGTGGTCGCCAGCAACGACGTGCGCTTTCTCGACCAGTCGGACTTCGAGGCCCACGAGGTGCGGGTGTGCATCAACCAGGGGCGCACGCTCGAGGACCCGCGCCGCCCGCGCGACTACTCCGACCGCCAGTACCTGCGCACCGCGAACGAGATGCGCGAGCTGTTCAGTGATATCCCCGAGGCGATCGACAACAGTCTGGCCATCGCCGAGCGCTGCAACGTCACGCTGAAACTCGGCGAGAATTTCCTGCCCAACTTCCCGACCCCGGCCGGGCAGACCGAATCCGACTACCTGCGCGAGCTCTCCGCGCAGGGGCTGGAAGAGCGCCTGGAGCGCGTGCCGGCGGAAGACCACCAGACCTACCGCGAGCGGCTCGAGCGCGAGCTGGACGTCATCATCCAGATGGGCTTCCCCGGCTACTTCCTGATCGTCGCGGACTTCATCCAGTGGGCCAAGCGCCAGGACATCCCGGTCGGGCCGGGGCGGGGCTCGGGCGCCGGCTCGATCGTCGCCTGGGCGCTGCTGATCACCGACATCGACCCGATGGCCTACGACCTGCTGTTCGAGCGGTTCCTCAACCCCGAGCGGGTCTCGATGCCCGACTTCGATATCGACTTCTGCATGGAAGGCCGCGACCGGGTGATCGACTACGTCGCCGAGCGCTACGGCCGCGACGCCGTCTCGCAGATCGCCACCCACGGCACCATGGCCGCCAAGGCGGTGGTCCGTGACGTCGGCCGGGTGCTGGGCTACCCCTACGGCTTCGTCGATCGCATCGCCAAGCTGATCCCCTTCAAGCCGGGCATGGACGTCTCGCTCGACGACGCCCTCGGGCGCACCGAGAAGAGCCAGAAGGAACCCGAGCGTTATTCGGCCGACCTCAAGGAGTTCTACGACCGCGACGAGGAAGTCCAGGCGATCGTCGACATGGGCTGCGCCCTGCAGGGCCTGCCGCGCTCGGTGGGCAAGCACGCCGGCGGCGTCTTGATCGCGCCCTCCAAGCTCACCGACTTCACGCCGATGTTCTGCGAGGCCAACCACGCCTCGCCGGCCTCCCAGCTCGACAAGGACGACGTCGAGGCCGTCGGCCTGGTCAAGTTCGACTTCCTTGGCCTGCGGAACCTCACCATCATCGACTGGGCGCTGAAGGCGATCAACGCCACGCGCGAGAAGGCGGGCGAGGAGCCGATCGACATCTCGGCCATCCCGATGGACGACCCCAAGAGCTTCGAGTTGCTCAAGCGCTGCGAGACCACCGCGGTGTTCCAGCTCGAGTCCAAGGGCATGAAGGGCCTGATCAAGAAGCTCCAGCCGGACAACTTCGAGGAGATCATCGCCCTGGTGGCCCTGTTCCGCCCGGGCCCGCTCGATTCGGGCATGGTCGACGACTTCATCCTGCGCAAGAAAGGCGAGCAGCAGGTCGAGTACCTCCACCCGTGGCTCGAGGAGGTCCTCAAGCCCACCTACGGCGTGATCGTCTACCAGGAGCAGGTCATGCAGATCGCGCAGATCCTGGCCGGCTACACCCTGGGCGGCGCGGATCTCTTGCGCCGGGCGATGGGCAAGAAGAAGCCCGAGGAAATGGCCAAGCAGCGCCAGATCTTCCTCGACGGCGCGAAAGAGAAGGGTGTGGACGTCGACGAGGCGGGCTACATCTTCGATCTGGTCGAGAAGTTTGCCGGCTACGGCTTCAACAAGTCGCACTCGGCCGCCTACGCGCTGGTCGCCTACCAGACCGCCTGGCTCAAGGCCCACTACCCGGCGTACTTCATGGCCGCCGTGCTCTCCGCGGACATGGACAACACCGACAAGGTGGTCGGCCTGATCGAGGAATGCCGGCGGATGGAGCTCGAGGTGGTGCCGCCGTCCGTGCAGCGTTGCGCCTACCGCTTCACCGCCGGCGGCGAGCGCGAGATCGTCTACGGCCTCGGCGCGATCCGCGGGGTGGGCGAGGGCGTCATCCAGCGCATCGTCGAGGAGCGCGCCGAGAACGGCCCGTTCCGCGACATGAACGACTTCTGCCAGCGCGTCGGCGCCGGCACGCTCAACAAGCGCGTGCTCGAGGCGATGGTCTGCGCCGGGGCGCTCGACGAGCTCGGTCCCTCACGCGCCGCGCTGCACGCCCACATCCCCGAGGCGATGAAGGCGGCCAGCCAGGTCGCCACGGCCGCCGAGGCCGGCATGAGCGACCTGTTCGGCGGCATGGACGAGCCGGAGACGGCCGTGGCCAGCCCGATCAAGCCATTGCCCGAGTGGTCGGACGACGAGCGCCTGCGTCTCGAGAAGAACATGCTCGGGCTGTATCTCACCGGTCACCCGATCAACCAGTACCTCGACGAGCTGACGCGTTTCATCACCGGGCGGCTCGACACGCTCACCGACAAGGCCGAGTCCGCCGCGGCGGCCGCCGGTGGCGGCTTCGTTCGCGGTACGCCGGCGGTGGTGGCCGGCCTGTGCGTCGCCGAGCGCACCATGCGCACCCAGAGCGGCGACAAGCAGCTGTTCATCACCCTCGACGACGGTCGCGGTCGCGGCGAGATGCGGCTGGTGGGCGACGACATCGAGGTGCTCGCCGACCGCGTCGGTCGCGACCAGCTGGTAATCGTCGAGGGCGACGTCTCCTTCGATTCCTTCAACGGCAACCTGCGCATTCGTCACAAGCGGCTCTACACGCTCGGCGAGGCGCGGGCGCGGTTTGCGCAGTGCGTCACCGTGGCGCTCACCCCCGATTGCGGCATCGAGGCCACCGAGCGGATGCTCGACATCATCGAGCCGTTCCGTGAGGCGGAGGGGTTGCCGGTGATTGTCGAGGTGCAGAGTGAGTTGGGGCGGGGGGCGTTTCGTCTTTCCGATGACTGGCGGGTGGCGCCGGAGGCTACGTTGATGGAGCGGTTGGAGGAACTGGATACCGTTATCCGGGCGGCGGCTTATTACCCTGGTAGAGAAAAAGGCCGGTAGTAACTGCCACGCTCACTTTGTGCTCTTGTGACATGCGGGCCGTTTTTACTCCAAGGAGGGATGATGAAATTAGAAAGGCTGGAAATAAAAAACTTCCGCGCTTATCAAGAAGAAGTTTCAATCAAAATCGGTGATCTTACTGCGTTGATTGGCAGGAATGATGTTGGAAAAACCACGGTGCTAGACGCGCTAGGTGTGTTTTTCAACAATAAGTCCTGCAAATACGATCCAACCGATAAATGTGTATTTGCCTCGGACGATGAGGATGTCGAGATTACATGTGTGTTCTCAGACCTCCCTGAACGTTTGGTGATTGATTCTTCGTCTGAGACTACCTTGCGTGACGAGTACCTCCTTGATAGTGATGGGATGTTGTCACTTTCTCGTGTGTTCAAAAAGGGAAAGGGAGCGGGCGCTTATTTCGTAAATTGCATCCATCCTTCCAGCCAACATGCTAAAGGAACCCTTTTAAAGAAAAATTCAGACCTCAAGTCCACCGCGCAGCATCTAGGTGTCGCGGCCGATGACAATCGGTCAAACGTAAGCCTCCGTCAGGCTATTTATGGCCACTTGGAAGATCTTGAGTTGACTCCACAGAGAGTCTCCCTTTCCAAAGAGGATGGAAAGGAAATTCTTGATCAAGTCCTATCAAAATTGCCACATTTTGCTCTTTTTAGAGCGGATCGGCCAAGTACTGATGAAGAGGCCGAGGTCCAAGATCCGATGAAGGTGGCCGTCTCGCACGCTCTTCAGGAGCTCGACGACGAGCTTGATGCAATTAAGGTCCAGGTGCGTGATCGAGCACTTGATGTTGCTAACAAAACATTAAAACACTTGGCTGGCTTTGATCCTGATCTCGCAATGGATTTGTCACCTGTTTTTAGAGCGGACCCCAAATGGGAAAGTGTATTCAAACTGTCGCTCACTGGGGATGATGACATTCCAATAAACAAGAGAGGAAGTGGGGTGCGTAGGCTGGTCTTGATTAGTTTCTTCAAGGCTGAGGCAGAGAAGATCCGAGAAGAAAGTGAAGGTAACGGGGTTATCTATGCAATAGAGGAGCCTGAGACCTCACAGCACCCTGATAAACAACGTCTCTTGATTGAGTCGTTGGTTGATATGTCTGAGTCGGATGGATGCCAAATTCTGTTGACGACGCATGTCCCTGGGTTGGCAGAACAATTGCCGGTGCAGTCATTGCGTCATGTTCGAAAGAACAGTGGAGGGCATGTTGAGGTTGACTCTGAATCTAGTGAGATGTGCGAGGTTATAGCCCGCGATCTTGGCGTTTTGCCGGACTCTCGAGCCAGAGTGATAGTCTGCGTTGAAGGACCCCATGACGTCAGCTTCCTGAAGGGCATCTCTAAGGTCCTTAGAGATGAGGGTGTAAATGTTCCTGATTTGGCTAATGACCCGCGAATAGTTCTTCTTCCTCTCGGCGGCGACACACTCAGAAATTGGGTAAACAATAATTACCTAAAAAGTTTAGGAAAGCCGGAAGTTCATATTTACGATAGAGACGAGAGTGAGCCTCCTAAATATCAATCCGCGTGCGATGAAGTTAATGCTAGGGGTGATGGGTCCGTTGCATTCCTTACGAGGAAGCGTGAGTGCGAGAACTATTTCCATCCGGACGCAATTAACGAATCGTTGTCCGTTCACGTTTCAATAACTGACAATAATAACGTCCCTCAAGATGTGGCGACAGCTCTTTCGATAAAGGAAAGGACTGCTAAGCGAAAATTGAACCGAGAAGCTGTGTATAGAATGAATCGGGCACGCTTGGAGGAGAGAGACCCGGCGGGCGAGGTTGCTCATTGGTTGGCCGAAATAGACAGTCGTCTGCGTGGGTAAATATTTGACCTAATATGGGGTCGGGCCCAAGTAACTAGCTGATATTCAGCACGATATAGGCGGTGAGCCACGGCTTTGTGTGCCTTGGAATGTCATTTTCGGCGACAAAACTGGTTGCCTAAGGGAGGAGCGGTTCCCCCTATCGTTTGGTGGACCGTTTTCACGCGCCGTTAGCCCGACGCAGTATCAATCTGGCGCTGTGCCCGGCGCGCGAGCCCCTTTTCTTGCTTGTCCAAGAAAAGGGGCGAAAAGAAGGACACCCCGACGCCTTGGCCCTGCGGGCCTGATCGCTGGCGCGATCAGCCTCGCGAACGGGGAATCGCGGACGGGTCGGTTCGACGCGACGTCCTGTCGCGGCGAACCTCGGACCGCCGTCCCTGGCGGCCCGACCCTGCGATTCCCCGCTCGCGAGGCAAGGCGTAAGGGGGACTGGGTCTTCGATTCGAATTGTTGTTGGTGTTTGAGCAGCATGCTTGCCTTAATGTGTAGGCGGACACGTCGTTGCCAGCGTGCGGCACGGCGGGTAACGGAGACTTCCCCCTTTCGGCTTGCCTCACGGCCGGCGGCTGGCCGGGGTCGGAGCGACAGGGACGTCGCTCCGAGGCTCGCCGCGACACGACGTCGCGTCGAGCCGGCCCCGAGACAGCCGTCGGTCGTGAGGCTTCTAGGTCGGACGATGTCCGGCCTAGAAGGCCCGAAGGGCCAAGCCGCGGGGAGTCCTTCTTTTCGGGTATTTTCTTGGACAAGCAAGAAAATACCCTCGCACGCCGCGCAAGGCGGACGGTTTGTGCCATCCCTCGCAAACGGCGTGCGAAACGGTCCTCCACGCCATATTGATGAACGTCAGAATTGTGCAATGATCTTGTGATCGCCCAAGTAGCTAACGCAGGGACGCGTATGCCAACGGTACTTCGGTCCGGACCTTATCGATTCTTCTTCTATAGCAACGAGCACGGTGAGCCGCCGCATATTCACGTGCAGCGGGATCGCCTCTTGGCGAAATGCTGGCTTAAGCCAGTTGCGCTCGCGAGTTCGAGTCACTTTCCGTCCCATGAACTCCGGACCATAATGGACATTGTTCGGAAGAATCAGGACACCTTCCTGGAGGCCTGGAATGAGCACATTGGCGGTTGAGGCGCAGGCCCGTGCCGAGCGGGTTTTTTTTGGTGACGACGACATGACGGTCCAGCTTGTTGATGGTCGCAAGATCAGCGTGCCGTTGGCCTGGTTTCCGTTGCTGGCGGCTGCCGATCGCAAGCAGCTCGAGACATTCGAGCTCCTGGGGGACGGCGAAGGTATTCATTGGCCCGCGCTGGACGAGGACATCAGCGTCAAGGGACTGTTGCGAGGTTAAATGGGCACGGAGCTTGATTCGTGCCGCACCAAGCAACCGGCGTGCGAAACCACCTCCCACGGCAGACCAGCACCATGTCCCCGAGTCCTTGGCCTAGGTGATAAATGGCCTTGCAACAGGCTTTCGCCCTTGATGGGGCATAAAACTCTCTGCCGTTACCTCCCGTAACCGCACTGTTACACTCCGGCAAGTTCAGGATGTTAGCCGGAGGAAATGATGTCCTCGCCCAACCCGACCCACGCCAGTGATTTGGCGGATCACCGCGTCACGCCTGCCCAGGCCGTCAACCTGAGCGGGCTTTTTTTCGAGCGCGTCGCGCGCACGCCGGAGGCGATCGCGTATCGCCAGTACGATCCCGGCTGCCAGGACTGGATCGACACCACCTGGGGCGACATGGCCTACGAGGTGGGGCGCATCCAGGCGGCGATGAGGCGTGACGGTCTCGAAGCCGGTGATCGCATCGCGATGATGCTGAAGAACGCCCGCGAATGGGTGCTGTTCGACCAAGCCGCCCTGGGCCTGGGGCTGGTGACCGTGCCGCTCTACACCGACGACCGGCCGCAGAACGTGGCGAAGATCATCAAGGAGACCGGGGCGAGGCTGCTTGTCGTGGATGGTCGGCGCCAGTGGCGCGGGCTGGAGGCCGTGTCCGACGGCTTCGAGACGCTCAAGCACATCATCACGCTCGCGCCGGTCGACGTGGAGGACGGCGCCAAGGACAAGCACCTGGAGTCCTTCGCCGACTGGACCTTCGGCGCGCGCGGCGAGCCGGTCCGTCTGGAGGCCGATGGCCAGACATTGGCGTCGATCGTCTACACCTCCGGCACGGCCGGGCGGGCCAAGGGCGTGATGCTCACGCACAGCAACATGCTGGAAAACGCGTTTGCCTGCTCGAAGGTCGCCTCGATCACCGGCGACGACCTGTTCCTCTCCTTCCTGCCGCTGTCGCACACCCTCGAGCGCACCGGCGGCTACTACCTGCCGATGATCTGCGGCTCGACCGTCGCCTTTGCCCGCTCGGCGCAGCAGCTGGGCGAGGATCTCGGCATCATCAAGCCGACCCTGCTGATCTCGGTGCCGCGCGTCTACGAGCGCGTCTACGACCGCATCGGCTCGGCGCTGAAAAAGAAGGGCGCGTTCGCCCAGGCCCTGTTCGAACGCACCGTGTCGGTGGGCACGGCGCGGTTCGAGCGCGCGCAGGGGCGGGACGGTAGCGCGATCAAGGCGGCCTTCTGGCCGCTGTTCGATCGGCTGGTGGCGGCGACGCTCCGCGAACGCCTTGGCGGACGGCTGCGCTATGCCATCTGCGGCGGGGCGCCGCTCTCCCCGGAACTGGCGACGGTGTTCACCGGCATCGGCGTGCCGGTGCTGCAGGGCTACGGCCTGACCGAGGCGAGCCCCGTGGTGTCGGTCAACCGCCCGGACGACAACCGCCCCGAGACCATCGGCACGGTACTCGAGGGCGTCGAGGTGCGTCTCGGCGAGCATGACGAGCTCCTGGTCAAGAGCGCCGGCGTGATGCAGGGCTACTGGAAGAACGAGGAGGCCACCGCGGCGGCCATCGACGCGAACGGCTGGCTGCACACCGGCGACCAGGCGGCCATCGACGAGGATGGCCACATCCGCATTACCGGGCGGATCAAGGACATCATCGTCATGGCCAACGGCGAGAAGGTGCCGCCGGCGGCGATGGAGTCGGCCATTGGTCTCGACCCGCTGATCGACCAGGTGCTGGTGCTGGGTGAAGGTCAGCACCAGCTGGCCGCGCTAGTGGTGGTCGAGCCCGAGGCCTTCGCCGGGCTGATGCGCGAGTTCGACATGGACCCCGAGGACCCGGAGACGCTCGTCGACCGCTTCGTCGAACGCCTGGTGTTGAAGCGCGTCAATGCGCGCCTCGAGGACTTCCCCGGATATGCCCAGATCCGTCGCGTGAAGATCCTGACCGAGCCGTGGACGATCGAGG
Source organism: Guyparkeria hydrothermalis (assembly GCF_023555375.1). Classification (GTDB taxonomy): domain Bacteria; phylum Pseudomonadota; class Gammaproteobacteria; order Halothiobacillales; family Halothiobacillaceae; genus Guyparkeria; species Guyparkeria hydrothermalis. The sequence goes on along the minus strand of NZ_JAJSEE010000001.1, from coordinate 272,655 downwards.
ACGGGCTGATGACGCCCACGCAGAAGCTCAAGCGGCCGCTGATCGAGAAGGAACACGCCGAGGACATCGCCGAGCTTTTCGCCGGACGCTAGCGCCATTGTAGGAGCGGCTTTAGCCGCAATTGCTTCGCGACAACCGTGGTTGCAAGTTCAGCCTATCGCGCCTGAAGGCGCTCCTACGGGGCGTTCGCAAGAGACGACCTGTCGTCACGCAAATCAAACAGAAAAACCAAAGGAACGAGAGAGGAGTCCCACCGTGAACCGTATCCACAAGACGACGCTCGCGACCGCCGTATCGCTGTCGATGGCCGCGCTGGGCGGCCAGGCGCAGGCCGCCGGCTTTGCGCTGATGGAAAAGAACGCCACCGACCTCGGCCAGGCCTACGCCAACCTCGCCACCGGGAATGGCCAGGCCAGCGGCATGATCGGCAACCCGGCGGCGATGACGCAGATCGACGGGACCGCGGTGTCCGGTGGCATCAACTACATCCGCCCCTCGTTCGAACTTCAGGCCGGGGCGAACTCGCAGAGCGCCTTTGGCCCGACCGTTGGCGGCCTGGGAGGCGACGCGGGCGAGTCCGCGGCGATCCCCAACGCCTCGATCGTCCACCAACTCAACGAGCGTACCCGCGTGGGCGTGGCGCTGACCGTGCCGTTCGGGCTTGCCACCGAGTACGACGAGGAGTGGCTGGGTCGATACCACGGTATTGAGAGCCGGGTGGAGGTCATCGAGCTCAATCCCGCGCTCAGTTTCGATGTTACGCCCGACCTGTCGGTTGCCGCCGGGCTGGTCGCCCAATACTCGGAGGCCAAGCTCACGTCGGCCACGCCGCCCAACCCTGTTCTGGGTACCCCTGAGGGCACGGCGGAGATCGAGGGCGACGACTGGGCCCTGGGTTTCAACCTCGGCGTGTTGTGGCAAGCCACCGATCAGACTCGCGTGGGCGTCAGCTACCGTTCCGGCGTCGATCATGGGCTTGAGGGAGACATCGAGTATTCGGCCACACCGATGATCGATGGCGACGTGAGTGCAGGTCTGGACCTGCCGGCGTCGATCGCCGCCACCGTCACGCACGAGTTCACCGAATCCGTTCGCGGCTCGCTTGGTTTGTTGTGGACCGGTTGGTCCAGCTTCGACGAACTGCGGGTGCGACAGACCGAGACCGGGCTGGACGATATCGTGACTCGCGAGAACTGGGATGACACGCTGCGCGTGTCGATGGGCGGCGAATGGGAATTTGCCCCGCGCTGGACCCTGCGTGCCGGGGCGGCCTATGATCCGACGCCCGTGCCGAGCGCCGAATTCCGGACGGCTCGTCTGCCCGATGCGGATCGCATCTGGGGGTCCATTGGCCTGGGGTACGCGCTCAACGAGCACTGGTCGGTGGATCTGGGCTATACCCACATCTGGCTCAATGACAGCACGATCGATAACGTGACTTCCGCCCCCCTTTCGGACCGGCTCCAGGGCGAGTACGAAGGCAAGGTCGACATCTTGGGCCTGCAGGTCAACGCCCGGTTCTAAGCCCGCTGGAGGCGCGATTCCCGAGCGATACGCTCGGGGGACGCCTGCCTGATTCGGCGCTATGATCTACGCTGGTGCTGGCCGGAATTCCCGGCAGGCTTTCCATTCCGAAACAGAGGTGACCGATGCAGGTAGACCATCACGATCTCGCCCATGAATTCCCGGAGTTCAAGGAGCGCATTCACGAGCTCAAGACCAGCGACAACCATTTCCACAAGCAGTTCGAGCGTTACAACGAGCTGACCAAGGAAATCGAGCGGTTGGAGAAGCAGGACGAGCCGGTCACCGACGAGCACATGGAAGAGCTCAAGAAGCAGCGCCTCGCGCTCAAGGACGAGCTCTACGCCATGCTCAAGGGCTGAGCGGTCCACCCAATGGCACATGACGAGGGCCCGCCTGGTTCAGGCGGGCCCTTTTCTTTGCTCATGAGAAAAGCGATGAACGTGCTCCGTGCCGGGACGGCCTATTTCCTGTGGGTGTTTGCCGTGGGGTTTTTCCTCGGCGTGCTGCGGGAGTTATGGCTGAGCCCGTGGCTGGGTGCCCGCGTCGCGGAGCTGGTGGAAATGCCGGTGATGCTGGCGGTGATCGTGCTGGCCGCCCGCTGGACGGTACGACGCTTTGTACTGGCTACCGGCCCTGCGCGGCTCGGTGCCGGTCTGCTGGCCGTGGCCTGGCTGCTGCTGGCGGAGATCGCGCTGGTCCTCGGTCTGCGCGGGCTGACGCTGGCGGAATCTGTCGCCGGGCGGGACCCGCTGGCGGGGTCGGCCTACGTGCTCAGTCTGCTGATCATGGCGGTCATGCCGTGGTTGGTCAGCCGGGCAGGGCGGTTGTAACCACGGTAGGAGCGGCTTTAGCCGCGAACGGCTGAGCGTTTACCTTGGGTTATCGCGGCTAAGGCCGCTCCTACGAGAGTTTCTGCCCGTCATTCGCCGACAACGCGGAGAGCGGTACCGGGCGAATGCCGGGAGCTGCCTGCTACGGACTTGGCGGGACGATCAGCGCGCCGGAGGCATCGACCACCGCCGGGCGGCTCTGCTTCTCGGCTCGTTCGAAGTCGATCTTGCCCTTGACCAGCCAGTCGATGGCGAGCGGGTAGAGCCGATGCTCGACACCGTGGATGCGCTGCTTGAGTGACTCGACGTCGTCGTTGTCGAGGATCTCGAGACGGCCCTGCACGATCGGCGGGCCGGCATCGACGGTCGGGGTGACGAAGTGCACGGTCGCGCCATGCTTGAGGTCGCCGGCCTCGAGAGCCCGGGCGTGGGTGTTCATGCCCGGGTACTTCGGCAACAGCGACGGGTGGATGTTGATCAGGCGTCCCTGGAACCGGTCGACGAAGCCGTCGGTGAGGATGCGCATGAAGCCGGCCATGATGATCCAGTCCGGACGCGCCTCGTCGATCACCGCGGCCAGTTCGGCATCGAAGGCCTCGCGGTCGGGGTAGGTCGTGTGATCGATCAGGCGACTGGGGATGCCGTGCGTTCGGGCGCGCTCGAGCGCGTAGGCGCCGGGGCGGTTGACCACCAGCAGCACGACCTCGGCATCCAGTCGGCCACTCTCGCAGGCATCGATGATCGCCTGGAAGTTCGAGCCGTTGCCGGAGGCCAGGACGACCAGCCGGGCCTTCTCTCCCGCCGCCATCAGCGGTAGATGACGGGTTCGCCGTTACCCCGCTCGACGATCTCGCCGATCACCCAGGCGTTCTCGCCGGCTGCCTGCATGGCCGACACGGCCTTCTCGGCCTGGTCGGCGGCGACGATGACCACCATGCCCACGCCGTTGTTGAAGGTCCGGCGCATCTCGGCGATCTCGACGTTGCCCTGTTTGGCCAGCCAGTCGAACACGGTCGGGCGTTCCCAGCTCGACCAGTCGATCACCGCGGCCAGTTCGTCGGGGAAGACGCGCGGCAGGTTCTCGGTCAGCCCGCCACCGGTGATGTGGCTCATCGCGTGGATGTCGACCTGCTCGGCGAGAGCGGCGACCGCACGCGCGTAGATGCGAGTCGGCGCGAGCAGTTGTTCGAGCAGGGTCTTGCCCTCGGCGCTGTTCCAGTCTGGCCGGGCGCGCTCGATGATCTTGCGGATCAGCGAATAGCCATTGGCGTGCGGGCCGGAGGCGGGCAGGGCGATCAGCGTGTCGCCGGCGGCGACCTTGCTGCCGTCGATGAGCTGGTCCTTTTCCACCGCGCCGACGGCAAAGCCGGCCAGGTCGTAGTCGCCGTGCTCGTACATCGACGGCATCTCGGCGGTCTCGCCGCCGATCAGCGCACAGCCGGCCTGCGAGCAGCCCTCGGCGATGCCCTCGACCACCTGCGCGGCCACGTCGACGTCGAGCTTGCCGGTGGCGTAGTAGTCGAGGAAGAACAGCGGCTCGGCGCCGGTGACCAGGATGTCGTTGACGCACATGGCGACGAGATCGATGCCGATCTGGTCGTGCTTGTTCAGATCAATCGCCAGGCGCAGCTTCGTGCCCACGCCGTCGGTGCCCGAAACCAGCACCGGCTGCTTGAACTTGGCAGTATCCAGGGCGAACAGACCGCCGAAGCCGCCCAGGCCGCCCATGACCTCGGGGCGCTGGGTGCGCTTGACCGCCGGCTTGATGCGATCGACCAGGCTGTTGCCGGCATCGATGTCGACGCCCGCGTCGCGGTAGGTCAGGGGGGTGTTTTCCGGGGACTTGTCCTGGGTCATGGCGGTAGGCTGAACGCTTGGATTGAGATGGCGCGTAGTCTACATCAATCTCGGCATCCGGCGCCCCCTTCGGCGGGTCTCGCCAGGGCGCGAATCGCATTGAATGGAGCGGCAATGAAAACCATCTACCGGGCAGCGGACATCCTCGAGGCGCACATCGTCGCCGGCATGCTGAATGCCGAGGGCATCGAGGCCGAGGTGGCCGGGTTCTACCAGCAGGGGGCGGTCGGCCAACTCGCCCCGCAGGACTTCGCGCGGGTGATGCTGATCGACGAGCGCGACGCCGATCGCGCCGAGCGGGTGATCGCGCAATACGAGGAGCGCGAACCACTCCCGCCCGGTGAACGTGGCCAGGCGGAGGCCGAGGACGCCGAGGAGGTGGCCGAATCCTCCCGGCTGGCCTGGTGGCTGGTAGCAGCCGCCTTGTTGCTGCTGGTGTTCAGCTGGGCGATCACGTGAGGCGAAAGCGAATGGACGAACGAATGAGAACCGTTTTTATATTAACGGGTTAGCGTCTTCTAACGTGTTTCCCTCCTTGGAAAAAGCGCGCTACAGTCGGGTTGCTGTCAACTCATCCAAGGGAGAGGAACCATGACGGATAAGCACACACCGAACACCGAGCTGCCGGCAGATCGATCGCGCCGGCGCTTTGTCGGCGGGGCGCTCGCCTCGGCCGTGATCCCGCTGATGGCGATCGCCCCGGCCCGGGCGCAGGAGCTCGAGCAGTTGTCCGAGGACGACCCGATGGCTCAGTCGCTGGACTACAAGCACGAGGCCAGCGAGGTCGAGCACGGCTCGTACAAGAGCGGCCAGACCTGCGCCAACTGCGCGCTCTACAAGGCCGATGCGGCGGGCGAAGGCTGGGGCGGTTGCTCCATCTTCCGTGGCAAGGCGGTCAAGGGCACCGGCTGGTGCAGCTCCTACGTGAAGGGGTGAGTCCGACGGACCAGGTCATCGGATCTGGCCGCGCAACGAGAAAACGGCCCGGGACTCCCGGGCCGTTTTTCGTGTGCATGACGGGCCTGTTCGATCCTGAGGCACCGGTCACGATGCGGTTCGTAGGAGCGGCTTCAGCCGCGAAACCACGCAAATTGCCGCCCGAGCCTTTCGCGCCTGAAGGCGCTCCTACGGTTCGTCACGGCCGCCCCGGCGGCCTTATTTCCCCTGGCCCCAGGAGTCGCGCAAGGTCACGGCCCGGTTGAAGACGGGGCGCTGGTCGGGTGCGTGCTCCTTCTGGTCGGCGACGAAGTAGCCGTGCCGCTCGAACTGGTAGATCGACTCGGGTTCGGCATTCGCCGCACCGGCCTCGATATAGGCGGTCAGCGTGTGGATCGAGTCGGGGTTGATGTCATCGAGGAAATCGCGTTCGACGTCCGGCTCGTCACCCTCGCGGCGCGCGCCCGGGGCGGGCACGTTGAACAGGCGGTCGTACTGGCGGATCTCGGTCTCCACCGCGTCGCGTGCCGACAGCCAGTGGATGTTGCCCTTGACCTTGCGCGAGTCGGCCCCCGGCGTGCCGGACTTGGTGTCCGGGTCGTATTCGGCGTAGACGCAGGTGACGTTGCCGTCCTCGTCCACGTCATGGCCGACGTGCTTGATGATGAAGCCGTAGCGCAGCCGGACCTCGCCGTCGGGCTTGAGGCGGAAGTACTTCTTGGGCGGGTCGAGGGCGAAGTCGCCGCGCTCGATCCACAGCTCGCGGGTCAGTTTCACCTCCCGTTTGCCCCAGTCCGGCTTTTGCGGATGGTTGGGCGCGTAGCAGGTCTCCTCGTGTTCCTCGGGGAAGTTGACCAGCACGAGCTTGAGCGGATCGAGCACGCCGATGCGGCGCTCGGCCGACTCGTTGAGCGTCTCGCGCATGCAGTCCTCGAGCACGCCGAAGTCGATCAGGCTGTCGGACTTGGAGACGCCGATGCGGTCGGTGAACAGCTTGAAGCCGGCCGGGGTGAAGCCGCGACGGCGCGCGCCCTTGAGCGTCGGCATGCGCGGGTCGTCCCAGCCATCGACATGGCCGCCCTCGACCAGCTGGATCAATTTCCGCTTGGACAGCGGCATGTAGGTGAGGTTGAGGCGCGAGAACTCGATCTGCTGCGGCAGCGGGCGCTCGAAGAAGCCGAGATCGGCGAGCTTGTCGATGAACCAGTCGTACAGCGGGCGATGGTCCTCGAACTCGAGCGTGCACAGCGAGTGGGTGACCCCCTCGATGGCATCCGACACGCAGTGGGCGTAGTCGTACATCGGGTAGATCGGCCAGTCGTCGCCGGTGCGGTGGTGATGCGCGTGGCGGATGCGGTAGATGGCCGGGTCGCGCATGTTCAGGTTCGGCGAGGCCATGTCGATCTTGGCCCGCAGGATATGCTCGCCGTCCGGGAACTCGCCGGCGCGCATGCGGGTGAACAGATCCAGGTTCTCGTCGATCGAGCGCTCGCGGTACGGGCTGTTCGTGCCCGGTTCGGTGAGCGTGCCGCGATTGGCGCGCATCTCGTCGGCCGACTGGGAATCGACGTAGGCCAGCCCCGCCTTCACCAAGGCAACCGCGCCCTGGTAGAGGGTCTCGAAGTAATCCGAGGCGAAGTGCTCGTGGGCCGGGTCACGAAAGCCCAGCCAGTCGATGTCCTCGCGGATCGCGTCGACGTACGCCTGTTCTTCCTTGACCGGGTTGGTGTCATCGAAGCGCAGGTGGCAGATGCCGTCGTAGTCCCGCGCCAGGCCGAAGTTCAGAAAGATGCTCTTGGCGTGCCCGAAGTGCAGGTAGCCATTGGGTTCCGGCGGGAAGCGCGTGGTCACCTTGCCGCCGTAGGTGCCCTTGTCCTGATCGGCGTCGATGCGGTTGCGGATGAAGTGGCTGATCGGCTCGTTGGATTCGGACATGCTTGCTCGATGGGCCTCGGCTGGATGGGCGGTGCGTAGATCGGGCCCGCCACGTGTGAGCGGGGGCATCGATCGCGTGTGAAGCGGGCATTGTACGAAAAATCGGGCCGCGCGCCGTGCTCCCGCCCGGATCGGGACACAACGGCCGACGTCAGCCCGCCCAGCGGTCGATCGTGGCCTGGCGCCGGCGCTTGCCCTTGGTCGGGGCGCCTTCCTTGACGGTGCCGATGTTGATCAGGCCGATCAGGCGCTCGTCCTCGGCCAGCCCCAGGGCGGCCATGACGTGCTCGTCGTAGACCCGCAGGCCGGTCAGCCACACCGCGCCGAAACCCGATGCCCGAGCGGCGAGCAGCACGTGGTGGGCGGCGATGCCCGCGGAAAGCAGTTGCTCGACCTCGGGGATCTTGGCGTGTCCCGCCTCTTCCCGAGCGATCGCGGCGATGATCATCGGCGCACGTTGGGCGCGCAGGCGTTCGCGATCAAGCAACTCGTCGCTCGCCTCCGGGTCCTTCCGGCGCATCGCCTCGACGAACACCTCGCCGAGTCGATCGAGGGCCGGGCCGTCGATCACCAGGAAGCGCCACGGGTGCAGGCCGCCGTGATCCGGGGCGCTTTCCGCCGCCTGCAGGATGCGCTGGAGCGTGTCGTCGTCCGGTGCCGGCTCGGTCAGGCAAGTCGCCGGCGTGGAGTGGCGATGGATCAGGGCGTCGACCAGGTCACGGTGTTCGGTCATGTCTGCAGGGTCTCGATATAAGGTTGGGCGGTTTTCGTTCATAATGGCGGGCTTGCGACCAACCGGTTTGGTCATCGAACGAGTCGCCCATGTTGAATGATTCGGCACGGCGCTTGGTCCGACGGGGGCGTTTTCTTGGCGCGAGCTCGGTTTTCGTCGATAATCACGCCCCATTTCAACCTGCTAGAGGATTTATGGCAAAAGAAGATTACATCGAGATGCAGGGCGTGGTGATCGACACCCTGCCGAACACCATGTTCCGGGTCGAGCTGGAAAACGGCCACGTGGTGACCGCCCACATCTCCGGGCGCATGCGCAAGAACTACATCCGCATCCTGACCGGCGACAAGGTCACGGTGCAGCTGACCCCCTACGACCTGACCAAGGGGCGCATCTCCTTCCGCTCCCGCTGATCCCGCGGTAGGTCCGCCCGAGCCGACCGCCACCGATCCCGACGGCCCATCTCCGGGAAACGCTGCACGAATGGCATACCGCTCTGCGTGCCTTGAGCCGGGCAGATGCAAGGCGCTCGTCCGCCGCGGAAGAGTCATTCTCTTTCCAAGGACGACAACGCAGCAGATGCCCGGCTCAAGGCGCGCCCTGCGGGGCCTGTCGAGCCGCCCGTGCTCGGCGTTGCGATGTCTTGACGTGGCCGCCGGCACGCCGGCGACATCGCGCCTTGATCACGAACGGCTCGACAGGCCAGAGTGGCATGCCATTCGTGCAGCGTTTCCCGGTGGCCACGCCTTGCGTGAGCCGGGCGAGCGCGTTTGTGTGCTCGAAAAATAGCCCACCAAGAGAAACGGCGCCCACAAGGGGCGCCGTTCGTCTTTGATCGGTCTATTTACTGACCTCAGGCCGTGGAGGATTCCTCGGCCACGGACTCCGCGGCTGGCGTGGCGATCAGGGCGGGCTCGTCCTCGTCCATGGTGAAGCGCGCCTTGCCGCCGTCGGCGAGATCGCCGAACAGCATCTGCTCGGCGAGCGGGCGCTTGAGCTTGTCCTGGATCAGGCGGGCCATCGGCCGGGCGCCCAGCACCACGTCGTAGCCATGCTCGCCCAGCCAGTGACGCACCTCGTCGTCGACCTGCAGGGTGACGTGGTTTGCCTCGAGCTGCTGCTCGAGCTCCAGCAACAGCTTGTCGACCACGTTGGCGATCTGCCGGGTGCCGAGCGACCGGAACTGGATGATCGCGTCCAGGCGGTTGCGGAACTCGGGGGTAAAGCCGCGCTTGATCGCCTCCATGCCCGACGAGCCGATGTCCTGGGCGACGAAGCCCATGCTGTTCTTCGCCATCTCCTCGGCCCCCATGTTGGAGGTCATGATCAGGATCACGTGGCGGAAGTCGATGCTGCGCCCGTTGGTATCGGTCAGCGAGCCGTTGTCCATCACCTGAAGGAGCACGTTGAACACGTCCGGGTGCGCCTTCTCGATCTCGTCGAGCAGCAGCACGCAGTGCGGGTTCTTGTGCACCTTCTCGGTCAACAGGCCGCCCTCGTCGAAGCCGACGTAGCCCGGCGGGGCGCCGATCAGCCGCGAGACGCTGTGGCGCTCCATGTACTCGGACATGTCGAAGCGCACCAGCTCGATGCCGAGCAGACGCGCGAGCTGCTTGGAGACCTCGGTCTTGCCCACGCCGGTCGGGCCGGCGAACAGGTACGAGCCGATCGGCTTGTTGTCCGGGCGCAGGCCCGAGCGTGCCAGGCGAATCGCGGTGGTGATCTGCGCGATCGCCTCGTCCTGGCCGAAGACCACCATCTTGAGGTTGCGGTCGAGGTTCCTGAGCACCTCGCGATCCGAGGTGGAGACGCTGCGCTCGGGGATGCGTGCCATCCGCGCGACCACGCGCTCGATGTCGCTGGCGGTGATGCGGTTGTCCTCGGGGCGCGGGTGGAGCAGGCGGTACTGCGCGCCCACCTCGTCGATCACGTCGATCGCCTTGTCCGGCAGGTGGCGGTCGTTGATGTGGCGCGTGGAGAGCTTGACCGCCGCCTCGATCGCCTCGTCGGTGTAGACGACGTGGTGGTGCTTCTCGTAGCCCTCGCGCAGGCCGCGGATGATGTCGATCGTCTCCTCCTCGGAGGGTTCGGGGACGTCGATCTTCTGGAAGCGGCGGGTCAGGGCGGCATCCTTCTCGAAGATGCTGCGGTATTCCTGGTGCGTGGTCGAACCGATGCAGCGCAGCTCGCCCGAGGCGAGTGCCGGCTTGATCAGGTTCGAGGCATCCATCGAGCCGCCGGAGGCCGAGCCCGCGCCGATCAGGGTGTGGATCTCGTCGATGAACAGGATCGCGTCGGGCACAGAGCGGACCTTCTTCAAGACGATCTTCAGGCGCTTCTCAAAGTCGCCGCGGTACTTGGTCCCGGCGACCAGCGCGCCCAGGTCGAGCGCGTAGATGGTCGCCTCGGAGAGTGCCTCGGGCACCTCGCCGTCGATGATCTTGCGCGCCAGGCCCTCGGCGATGGCGGTCTTGCCGACGCCGGCCTCGCCGACCAGCAGCGGGTTGTTCTTTCGGCGACGCGAAAGGACCTGCTGGACGCGTTCAAGCTCGGCGGTGCGGCCGATCAGCGGGTCGATCTTGCCCTCGGCCGCCTGCTTGTTGAGGTTGATCGCGAAGTTCTCGAAGGCGTTCTCGTCGGCCGGCTGCTCCTCGGCGGCCTCGACGTCGGCCTGGTTGATCTCCGGCTCCTCGTCGTCGACGCCCTCGTCGTCGGCCTCGGGGCCGTGCGAGATGAAGTTGATCACGTCGAGGCGGGTAACGCCGGCCTTGTGCAGCAGGTGCACGGCATGGGCGTCCTGCTCGCCGAAGATCGCGGCGAGCACGTGCGCGCCGGAGACCTCGCTGCGCTGGGCGGCCTGCACCTGCATCACCGCACGCTGGAGGACGCGCTGAAAGCCCAGCGTGGGCTGGGTCTCGCGCGGGTCGTTCTCCGGGATGCGCGGGGTGGTGCGGCGGATGTGCGCCTCGAGGTCCATGGCGAGCTGGGAGATGTTGGCGTTGCAGCCCTCCAGCACCATGCGCGCGTCGGGGTCCTCGAGCAGCGTGTGCAGCAGGCTCTCGAGGGTGACGAATTCGTAGTTCTGGCGCCGGGCGCGATCGAACACGCGGCTCAGGGTGGTTTCGAGGGATTTGCTCAGCACCGATCCTCTCCTCCGGGGTATCTGCGATGGCCCGTTTCCGGTTCGGTGTCGAACCGTGGGCCTGTGTCCCGATGATACGCCGGATTACGGCGTTGCCAACGGGGCGAGGAATTTTCAGTCTTTCGACTTATTCGGCGCGTTCCATCACGCACATCAGCGGGTATTCGTGTTCCCGCGCGATCTGGTTGACCTGGCTCACGCGTGTCTCGGCGATTTCGCGGGTGAACTCGCCGCAGACGCCACGGCCGTTGTGGTGCACCTCCAGCATCACGGCATTGGCCTGGTCGAAGGTCATGCCGAACAGCTGCATCAGGATCTGCACCACGAAATCCATGGGGGTGAAGTCGTCGTTCAACAAGAGCACCCGGTACATGGGCGGCTCGTCGCTGACCGCCTGCTCGGAGACTTCCTCGGTCTCGAGCGGGCGGTGGGTGGTCTGCGGACCGGCGCTGATGCCGGCGGTGAACGGTAGGCGTGTCTGGCTGGTGTCAGTCATCTGCACAGTCTAACCCGAGCCAACCGTCGCGTGACCGGGTCCTCAGGGCAGCATCATGGGTCGTGCCGGCTCGTTCCTGACGCCGGTGAGGGCCGAGCCGAACTCCTGGGCCGTCGCACCGAGCAGCTTCTCCAGGCGATTGCTGCGCGGGGTGAGATCGATCTGGTGCTCGACGCCGATGCGCTCGCGGATCACGCCGCGCACGCTGTCGATGCCGTCGATCAGCCCCTTCTCCACGGCGGTCTCGCCGGTGTAGAACAGCCCGGAGAAGATCGCCTCGTCGTCATCGAGGCGGTCGCCGCGGCCGGTCTTGACCGCCGCGATGAACTGTTCGTGGATTTCATCCAGTACGCCCTTGAGATACTCGGTCTCCGCCGGGTCGCTGGGGCTGAACGGGTCGCCGAGGGCCTTGTTCTCGCCGGCGGTGAGCAGGCGACGCTCGATGCCGAGCTTCTCCATGGCGTCGACGAAGCCGAAGCTGTCCATGCGCACGCCGATCGAGCCGACGATCGAGGAGGGGTTGGCGTAGATCTCGTCGGCCGCCGCGGCGATGAAGTAGCCGCCCGAGGCCGCCATGTCTTCGGCCACGGCGTAGACCGGCTTGTCCGGGTACTGCGCCTTGAGATCGCGGATGGCATTGAAGATGGCGCTGGACTGGACCGGGCTGCCACCGGGTGTGTTCAGGCGCAGCACGATGCCCTTGACGTTGTCGTCCTTGAACGCCTTCTCCAGCTGCGGGATCACGCGGCGCGCCTCGGTGGTCTCGCCCGCGGCGATCAGGCCGCTGATATCGATTACCGCCGCGGCGGGCTTGCCCACGCCCGGCGCGCTGCGATCGCCGGCCGTGAACAGCAGGGTGATGATGGTCAGCGACCAGATCACCAGCGCCACCGAGACGAAACGGAAGAACACCTTCCAGCGCCGGGCCCGACGCTGCTCGACCAGCCCGTGGCGGGCCATGTCGAGCAGGGCGTCACGTGCCCAGTCCGGCGAGGCCTCGGCCTTCTCGCGCCGGGGGCGTGACGACTCGCCGGAGGGGTCGCCCGGATGGTAGTCCGGGCCACCGGGCGGTTCGATGCGCACGTCGTCTGGCGGGGTGTTCTGGCTCATGGCGGTCTTGCCTGCGTTGTCGTCCGGGGTGATTTTCCAGGGTGATTGGCCGGCGGGGGATCGTCCGGTCGGCGCATTCGATGACCGAGTCAGACGGCCGGGCGGGTCCCGGGTTCCCCTGCCTGATCCGCGATGCCGGGTGGTGCGGGCCGTTGGTCCGGCTCGTGCAGCTGCGCCAGACGCTCGATCAGCCAGTCCGGCCGCGCGGCGGCAAGGCGTTCGATCGGGTGGGCGCCATGGGTGATGCCGATCGCGTGCGTGCCCGCGTTGCGGGCCATCAGCAGGTCGAAGTCGGTGTCACCCACCATCCAGGTCTCGACCGGGCGGCTGCCGGTGTACTCGAGGATGCCCTCGAGCATCTCCGGGTGGGGTTTCGACCGCGTCTCCTCGGCGGTCAGCGTGTGGTGAAAGTAGTTCGCCGCCCCCGTCTGCGCAAGGGCGCGGTCCAGCCCGCGGCGCGACTTGCCGGTCGCCACGGCGAGCAGGCAACCGGATTCGGCCAGGCCCTTGAGCAGCGCCTCGGCCTCCGGGTAGAGCGCGACGGGCTCCTCGTTGGCGAAGTAGCAGTGGTGATAGGCCTGCGCAAGCGCCTCCCGGAAGGCGTCCTCGGCCTCGGGGAACAGTTCGGCGATGGCGTTGGCCAGGGACAGGCCGATGATGCCGCGGATCGAGTCGTCCGGCAGGGGCGGGTGGTCCACCGAGCCCAGCGCCTCCTGGAAGGCGGTGACGATCCGGCCGGTCGAATCGGCCAGCGTGCCGTCCCAGTCGAACACGACCAGGCGGGGCGGGGTGGCCAGGTGGTCCGGGCGGCTCAGGAGTGTGCGGATGTCGGTCATGGGAGCGGTTATCGGGTCGGGTCGGCGATTTTCAAGGTTTCACGGCCAGGCCGGCCTGCTCGAGTAGCGGCTGCCAGCTATCCGGCGGCATGCTGGTGATCGTCAGTCGTCCGCCGTGGTCCGGGTGGGCCAGGGTCAGGCGGTAGGCGTGCAACATCAGCCCGGGCCGCCGGCGGGACAGGGGGCGATCGAGACCGCGATCGCCGTACTTACTGTCGCCGACGATCGGGTGGCCCACGTGACGGCAGTGCACCCGGATCTGGTGGGTGCGCCCGGTGTGCAGGGTGGCCTTCATCAGGCTGAGAGCCGGGCCACGATGGCTGGTGCCGAGGCGTTCGAAATCGGTGCGGGCACTCTTGCCGCGCTGGGTGTCCACGACCACCCGATGGGCCCGCCCCTCGCCCTGGTCCTTGCGCAGCGGGGCATTCACGGTCTGGTGCGCGTCGCGCCAGTGGCCGTGGCACAGGGCCAGATAGTGTTTCTTCGCCGCGCCCTCGGGGCGGAACTGTTCCTGCAGGGCAAGCAGGGCCTCGCGGGACTTGGCCACCACGATCAGGCCGCTGGTCTCGCGGTCGATCCGGTGGGCCAGCTCGAGCATGGCCTCGCTCGGACGCGCGGCGCGCAGCAGCTCGATCAGGCCGAAGTCGTAGCCGCTGCCGGCGTGGGCGGCCAGCCCCGCGGGCTTGTCGACCACCAGCAGGGCCTCGTCCTCGTGTCGGATGAGCGTCTCGATGCGTTCGATCCAGCCGGCGGGAATGCTGGCCGTCGGGCGGGCCGTGTCCGGGTCGCCGCGCAGGTCGCGCACCGGCGGGATGCGCACGATGTCGCCGCTGCGCAGTCGCTGCATCGGCTTGGCGCGCTTCTTGTTCACCCGCACCTGGCCCTTGCGGATCAGGCGATAGACCAGGGCGCGCGGCTGCTTGTCGTGCTGGGCGCCCAGCTCGCGCAACAGGAAGTTGTCGAGCCGTTGGCCATCGCTGCGTGCGTCGACCGTTTCCAGGCGGACCCGGGGACGATCGACAGCGGGTCGATCGGCTGCCTGCTGGGTGGTCTGTCGGTGGTGTTCGGGACGGTTCTCGGCAGTCATCTGGCTGGCTTGCGTGCGGCGGTGAACCGGGGCACCGGTGGGGCGCGGCCGGGGCCTGCGGGCGACGGGTAAATCGCGGCGGTGGGCCGGCGGGGATGTGATAGTATCAGTGGACTGTGGCGAAAGTCAGGTGGAGCGGCAGGTGCCGACCACCCACGGCAGTCAGCGAGCGCTCGGGTTCTTCAAGCCGGCGCCCCGCGCCAGACCATCCCGCTTGCCTTTGACGCGGCCTTGCCAGCACCCCTGGCGGGTCTCGACGGGCACGACAAGCCTCGGGCTGCCGCCCGCTCACAGTTGTCAAGAACGATCAACGGTTATCACGTCCTGTACTCAATGTGCCTTTTCCGGTTTCTCTCCCTGCCGTTCTCCGTCCTGGTTCGCCTCGTGGCAGCCGGGCGGCAGACGTCGTGGTCGCTTGCGGCCCGGCGACTGGCGGGGTGGCCGGCAATCGCGCGTCGGGACGTTCCCCTGAAGTCAAGTCACCTGTCGCGAGCGGCCTGTTGCCAGCCGCGACTCGTGCAGAAACGTCGAGATTTTTTCCATGAAACGAATGCTGATCAACGCAACGCACTCCGAGGAGATCCGCGTTGCGCTAGTAGACGGGCAACGCCTCTATGACATCGACATAGAGACCCCGTCCCGGGAGCAAAAGAAGGCCAACATCTACAAGGCCACCATCACGCGCATCGAGCCCAGCCTCGAGGCCGTGTTCGTCAACTACGGCGCCAATCGCCACGGTTTCCTGCCCTTCAAGGAGATCTCGCCCGAGTACTTCGACCCCAAGGCGGTCGACGACAAGGGGCGTCCGATCATCAAGGACGCGCTCAAGGAAGGTCAGGAACTGATCGTCCAGGTCGAGAAGGAAGAGCGTGGCAACAAGGGCGCGGCCCTGACCACGCTGGTCAGCCTGGCCGGGCGCTACCTGGTGGTCATGCCCAACAACCCCAAGGCCGGTGGCGTCTCGCGCCGCATCGAAGGCGATGACCGCGCCGAGATCAAGGCCGCGCTGGCCCAGCTGAACGTACCGGCGGGCATGGGCCTGATCGTGCGCACTGCCGGGGTGGGGCGTGACGTCGAGGAACTCCAGTGGGACCTCGACTACCTCGTCCAGGTCTGGAGCGCGATCCACGAGGCGGCCGAGGGCCGTCCGGCCCCCTTCCTGATCTACCAGGAAAGCAACCTGATCATCCGGGCGCTGCGCGACTACATGCGCAACGACATCGGCGAAATCCTGATCGACGAGCCGACCATCTACCAGCAGGCGATGGACTTCGTCCAGATGGTCACGCCAAAGGTCGCCGAGAAGATCAAGCTCTACGACGACCCGACCCCGCTGTTCTCCCGCTACCAGATCGAGTCCCAGATCGAGTCCGCCTACCAGCGCAACGTGACGTTGCCCTCGGGCGGTGAACTGGTGTTCGACGTCGCCGAGGCCATGACCGCGGTCGACATCAACTCCGGGCGCAACACCAAGGGCCAGGACATCGAGGACACCGCCTTCAACACCAACCTGGAGGCGGCCGAGGAAATCGCGCGGCAACTGCGCCTGCGGGATCTGGGCGGGCTGATCGTGATCGATTTCATCGACATGGGCTCCTCCAAGCACCAGCGCGAGGTGGAAAACCGCCTGCGCGATTCGTTGAAGTACGACCGCGCCCGGGTACAGACCAGCCGCATCTCGCGCTTCGGCCTGTTGGAGATGTCGCGCCAGCGCCTGCGCGCCTCGCTGGAGGAATCCAGCCAGCACATGTGCCCGCGCTGCAACGGCCAGGGCGTGATCCGTTCGGTCGAGTCGCTGTCGCTCGCCATCCTGCGTCTGCTGGTCGACGAGGCGATGAAGGACAATACCGGCCGCGTGATCGCCCAGGTGCCGATCGATGTCGCCACCTATCTGCTGAACGAGAAACGTGACCAGATCAACGAGATCGAGCAGGCCAACAACGTCGACCTGCTCCTGATCCCGAACATCAATCTCGAGACGCCGCACTACGAGATCGAGCGGGTGCGCGCCGATGACAGCGAGGCCCGCTCGCGCGACGTGCAGCAGCTGATCGAGCCGCTGACCGTCGAGACCCCGTCGCCGGAGCCGCGTCATCGCCAGGCCGAGAAGGCCGCGGTGCAGACCATCCCGCGCCCGGCCCAGCCGGCCCCGGAAAAGGCCGCCGAGCCGGCCCCGGCGCCGGCGGCGACCAAGGCAAAGGCCGTCGAGGCGCCAGCAGCACCGCAGCGTCCGACCGCCAATGGCGCGGTTTCCCTGTTGCGTCGCGTGGTGGGTCAGCTCTTCGGTGCCCGCGCCGACGAGGACGAGGGCGCCGAGACCGCATCGCGCCGGGGCAAGCCGTCCGGCAAGGGCGACGAGAAGTCGGCGGATCGTTCCGGCCGCAAGGGCGGCGGTCGCCGTCAAGCGGCCGGTGACGGTGGCGAGAAGGCGAAGTCCGCCCGCGACGAGTCCCAGGACAAGGGGCAGGGCAAGGGCAAGTCCGGCAGCCGTCGTCGGCGTGGCCGTGGTCGCCGTGGCAACGGTGGCAACGCGGCCCAGCAGACCGGTGGCCAGAAGCCGGAGCAGCAGAAGAGCGAGCAGCCGTCTGATACCACCAAGGCCGACACCCAGGGCAAGGCCGAGTCCTCCGCTGGCAAGCCCTCCGGCGATACCTCCGGCAAGGGTGGCCAAGGCGGCCCGGTCAACAAGGGTCGCGGTCGTGGTGACCGCGGTCCCAAGAGCGAGCCGCGCACGCCGCCCCCGCTGGACGAGCGCGAGCGCCAGATGGTCGAGCAGCAGCTGGCCGCGCCGATCAGCGAAGGCAAGAGCCTGCCGCTCGACGTCGCCAAGAAGAAAGGCGTGGCCGAGGAACTGCCGCCGAACGCCGCCGTCCGGCTCGAAAGCAGTGACCGCCTGGTCAAGGCAAGCGATACCAAGACCAGCAAGGCCGCAGCCCCCGAGTCCGTTACGCCGGCGGCCGCGCCGACCGAGGCCAGTGCCGAGGTGACCGATTCGGGCAAGTCCGAGCAGGCGGCGAGCAAGGCGACGGAAACCGCGCCGACGCAAGGCCAGCCCGTCAAGGAAGACGCCGCGGAAACACCGCCGACGGTCGAGCCGGTCGCCGACGAGGCGAAGCCGGTAGCCGACGAGGCGAAGCCGGTAGCCGAGGAAAAGCCGTCGAACGTGTCCGAGACGGCGGCAAAGGCCGAGAAGCCGAAGGCGGCCGAGCCGGCTGACGCGGCACCCACTGCCGACTCGGCGGCGGAAAAGGCCGAGGCGCCGGCAGCGAAGGCACCGGAAGAGAAGGGCTCCAAGGAGCAGAGCGCGGAGCCGACCGCCGAGGCGAACGCAGCTGAGACGTCGGAAGCCGCGAGCTCCAATGAGTCCGCCGCCGAGTCAACCACCGACGAGGAAAAGCGCGAGCGCTGATCCCGTCGTGAATCGGCCGGAAACAAGAACGCCCCGCTGATCGTAGCGGGGCGTTTTCTTTTGTTCGTTCCGCTCCAGGGCGAAACGCCGTTGGCCGGGTCGAGGAGCCCGGCGGATCGTCGCGGGTTAGCCCAGGTGGCGCCGACGAATGTCTTCCAAGAGGTTGCCGGCGGCGGCCTCGACCATGTCGAGCACCTGCTCGAAACCATTGGTGCCACCGTAGTACGGGTCCGGCACCTCCTCTAGCCCGTAGTCGGGGGCGTAGCTCATGAACAGGTGCGGCTTGTCGCGCAGGGCCTCGTCGGCCAGCGATTGCAGGATCTCGAGATTGGCCAGGTCCATCGCGAGCACGTAGTCGTACTCGGCGATATCTTCCGGACGTACCTGACGCGCGACGAGGTGATCCATGCGGTACTGGCGTGTCATGGCCGCGCGCATGGCGCGTTCGTCAGGCGGATTGCCGACGTGATAGGCATGCGTGCCGGCCGAATCGATACGGATTCGATCGGCCAGATCGGCCTGCTCGACAAGCCGCTCGAACACGGCGTGGGCGGTGGGCGAACGGCAGATGTTGCCCATGCAGACGAACAGGACGCTCGGGGTGTTGCTCGACGTCATGTGATACCTCGTCGCTTTCGAAGGGTGGGGCGGACAGGCGCGGGTGGCTGCCCGATCGTGTGGCGGTAATGTAACCAAAATCCCGATGGCGTGCGCGGCCCCGGCCCAATTCCGGGGCGATGCGATGCCGAGATGTCGGGGAATCAGGGGGTTGTGTCGATCCCGACAAAATCCGCGTGACAGGGTGTTGACAGCCTCCGTTCTGCCGGTACAATGCGCGCATTCCTCAGGCACGAGGGGCCATAGCTCAGCTGGGAGAGCGCCTGCATGGCATGCAGGAGGTCGGCGGTTCGATCCCGCCTGGCTCCACCAAACATCAGAAAATCCCGGGTTCGCACTGGCGACCCGGGATTTTTTCGTTGCATCGGATGTTCGGCTCCGGTGTCGGTGTTCTCAGGGGAAATTGATCGACTGGCTCGTCTGGCCGCTGGTGGGTACCTGCAGCGAGAAGTCGCGGCTGTGCTCCTGGTAGCGGGTCGTGACGTCGTAGCGGCCGGCGGGCAGGTCGATGAAGATCATCGGCCCGTCCGTCGTGGCCTCGAAGCGCGTCTGGCCATCGGGCGTGCGGATCGTCACGCCCACTGACGAGACGAACGCCCCGCGTTCCCCCTTGGAGAATTGCAGGGCCACCGGGTACGAGGCCCCGTGCTGTTGCAGCCAGGCCCGCTCCCCGGCGCCCAGGCCGCCGCTCAAATAGCGAATCCCCTGGGATTCACGGATCTCGACGGCGCTTTCCGCCATCTCGTCGGGGCTGGGCGGTTGGCGCTCCTCGTCGGTGATCGGCTCCCAGCCCGGCTTTTTCCACGGCTCGTCGTCCGCCGCCCACGCCGTCGGCGCAAGCATTGGCAACGTCAGGACGAGGCCCAGGACCAGGCCCGTGGTCCGGGTCGGTTTGAAGGCGTGGGTTGTCATCAGCATGGTGGCACCTCCTGTTTGTCGATTCGACCGGTCAGCGGCGAGCGCGCCGGTGATCTACGTTAGTCCGATGATATCCCGTACAAGTTTCCTCGAGCCGGAGGGCTGGCATGCCGTCAACGATGGCGTGATGGGCGGGGTATCCGCCGGCTCGATGTCGTTCGAGACTGACATTGCGGTCTTCGGTGGGGAGCTGTCGCTCGAACACGGCGGCGGTTTTGCCTCCGTGCGTCGCGAGTTGCGTCCCGGCGTGCTGGCCGGCGCGACGGGGCTGTCGATGCGTGTGCGGGGCGATGGGCGGCGCTACCAGTGTCGTGTGGGAACCGACCAGACCGCGCCGGGCATTTCCTACGCGGCGAGTTTCGATACCGTGGCCGGCCGGTGGCTGGAGGTGAGTCTTGCCTGGCCGGCGTTCGAGGCGGTGTTTCGTGGGCGCGATGTGCCGGATGCGCCGCGCCTGACCCCGGAGCGCATCGACCGGGTGGGGTTCCTGCTCGCCGACCGTCGGCCCGGGCCGTTTCGGCTCGAGATTGCCTCCATCACGGCCGATCGACACGTCGATGATTCCTGATCGGCGTGGCGGTCGCACCCGCGGCAACCCCGCGACAACCGTCTTCCACTCATGCCGATGACGCCTGTTGATCGCAAAGCGCCTGGGCAGCAACGACGCGTCCACCAGCGCGTCACCCTGGTGATCCAGTTGATCATGCTCGCCGAGCTGGGTTTTGCCCTCTGGGAAGGCCTGTGGCTGACGGCGGCAATGACATTTCTCATCCTGCTACTGACGCTGGCGCCGGTGCTGATGTTCCGGCGCTTCGAGGTGTTTATCCCCTCGGAGTTCAAGCTGCTGGCGACCCTGTTCATCTTCGCCTCGCTCTTTCTCGGCGAGGTGCAGGGTTACTACACCCGCTTCTGGTGGTGGGATCTCGTGCTGCACACCGCCTCGGGCTTCCTGCTCGGCATCGTCGGCTTCCTGCTGGTGTACATCCTCAACGAGAAGAAGAGCCTGCGCTTTCACATGACGCCTGGGTTCGTGGCGCTGTTCGCCTACATGTTCGCGCTGGGGATCGGCGCGATGTGGGAGATCGTCGAGTTCACGATGGACCAGTGGTTCGGCTCCGACATGCAGAAGGCGATGCTCGGCGACCCGTCGGGGCTGACCGACACCATGTGGGATCTGATCGTCGATGCCCTGGGGGCGGGGGCGATCGCGATACTCGGTTACGGCTACCTCAAGGTGGCGGCGGGGCGATCGTTTCTGGAGCAGTGGATCGCGGCATTCCTCGAGGCCAACCCGCGGCTGTTCAACCGGTAAGGAAACGCGGCACGGGGCTAGTCGTCCGGCGTGATCAGGGGCAGGTCACGCACGTTCCATTCGCGCAGCCCGGCGTCGTGTACCCGCATGTTGCGGTAGCCCAGGCTGTAGAACATCGCGTAGTCGATGGCCGCGCCCGTGCCGCCCAGGCAGGTGATCAGCATGGGGGTCGACGGGTCGATGCCGTGTTCGACGAAGAAGGGGGCCAGGTCGGTGCGTTCGGTGTAGATCGTCCCGTCGTCGGCGGTCCGGAGAAAATCCGCCCAGGGCTGGCTGATGGTGTCCGGGATGCGTCCGTGGCGCGGGTTGGCGGGGAACTTGTCCTCGCCACTGAAATGCCTGGCCGGTCGGCCGTCGATCACGGGGTAGTGCTCGCGGATGGCGTCGAGCTCCTCGGTCGAGATCTCCAGCGCCGGCAGGGGGCGGGCAACGAAATCCCCCGATTCCGCCGCACCGCCCTCGTCCGATACCGGGCCATTGGCCTGTTGCCAGCCGTGCCAGCCGCCATCGAGCATCCCGACGTTGGTATGACCCAGGTAGTGCAACAGCCAGAAGAGGTAATACGCGCCCAGGACCTCGTCGCGGTCGTTGCCCTTGTAGTAGATCACCACGCCGTCGCCGTCGTTCACCCCCAGCTCACGAAAGCGGCTTTCTAGCGTGTCCACCGGGAGGCGGATCAGCGTGCCGTCGTCGTTCTGCTCGCGCCAGGCGGACTTCGTGGTGAAGCGTGCCCCCGGGATGTGCCCGTCGAAGGTATAGGAGGTTTCGTTGGACATCTCGATGATGGCCAGTCGAGGCGCATCGAGTCGATCGGCCAACCAGCCCGGTTCGACCAATGGCGGGACGCTCGTCGCGTTTGCCGCCCGCACCGGCAGGGCGGTCAGCGTCAGGGCCAGTAGCAGGATCAGTGGTGCTTTCATTGCCAACGACGTGGGTCTGAGTGGTTGCCTCGTGGACGAGGCGGCGAGGGCGGGCGCGCTCAGGCGCGCCGGAAGGACTGGCCGCCACACTCGGGGCAGGTGGGCAGCGGGCCGAAGGTGTCGTGGTGCAGGATCGCCCCGCAATCGACGCATTTGAGGCGCTTGGGGCTGGTGACGTGGCCGGCGACCCATTCGCGCGGGCGGGTGCGCTCGGCCTCGTTGCGGATCTGTTCCAGGGTCACGTCGGTGTGATCGGCGATCGACAGGAGCTTCGCGCCGATGTCGCCGGCCCAGTCGCGCAGGGTCTCGCGGATGCTTTCGCCTTCATGCGCCAGGTTCTCGCGGGTGTGCTCGAGGTCGTCCTTCACCGCCTCGACGATCTCGTGGCGGAAATCCTCGGTGTCCAGTGCCGATGCCTCCTCCTCGGCCAATTGGGCAATCCGGGCCCGGTCGGCCGGCTTGTGCCCGGGCTCGTCTAGCAGGCGGGCGTAGATCCGTTCGAGCAGCTGGTAGTAGCCGTGTCGCAGGGCTTCGTATGTCTCGCTGTGCTCCTGGCGGGTATCGGTCATTCGCTTTGGTCTCCGTGTGCCTTCTGGGCTTGTCGGGTCCTGCCCGATGGCGTGCTCGCCGAGTCGTGCAGGGGGTGGTTCCTTTCGGTATTCTAGTGCGCTGGGGAAGGTCTGCACGAATCCGATACCGCTGAAGCGTGCCTTGAGCCGGGCGATGCAAGGCGTTCGTCCGCCGGCGACATGGCGTCCTGATCACGCACCACTCGCCAAGCCCTCAGTGGCAACGGATTCGTGCAGACCTTCCC
Organism: Guyparkeria hydrothermalis; assembly: GCF_023555375.1. Classification (GTDB taxonomy): domain Bacteria; phylum Pseudomonadota; class Gammaproteobacteria; order Halothiobacillales; family Halothiobacillaceae; genus Guyparkeria; species Guyparkeria hydrothermalis. The sequence goes on along the minus strand of NZ_JAJSEE010000001.1, from coordinate 250,175 downwards.
CGGTCAGCCCCCGGTGGCGCTGTCGTGGAGAGCCCGACGCCGCACCGGGGGCGTTGCCATTGAATGCACCGATTCCATCGTGGCCGAGGGTCGGCCTCGGACGCAACATGGCCCGACGATCGGTACGTCGCGATTATCGCGGCGATCCGGCCGGGCAGACGCTCAAAACCAAGGTAGAAACAGTCCCACATGCACGAGCAATACAACCCCGCGAAAGTCGAGGACGAGGCACAACGCTTCTGGGAAGACACCAAGGCATTCCACGTTCGCGAGGATCCCACCCGCGAGAAGTTCTACTGCCTGTCGATGTTCCCGTATCCCTCCGGCCGACTGCACATGGGGCACGTGCGCAACTACACCATCGGCGACGTCATCAGCCGCTACCAGCGCATGCTGGGCAAGAATGTCTTGCAGCCGATGGGGTGGGACGCCTTCGGCCTGCCGGCGGAGAACGCCGCGCTCAAGAACAAGGCCGCCCCGGCGCGCTGGACCTTCGAGAACATCGACTACATGCGTGGCCAGCTCCAGCGCCTCGGCTTTGCCTACGACTGGGACCGGGAGCTCGCCACCTGCGACCCGGACTACTACCGCTGGGAGCAGTGGCTGTTCACCCGCCTGGTGAAGAAGGGTCTGGCCTACAAGAAGACGGCGGTCGTCAACTGGGACCCGGTCGACCAGACGGTGCTCGCCAACGAGCAGGTCATCGACGGCTGCGGCTGGCGCTCGGGCGCGCCGGTCGAGCGCCGCGAGATCCCGCAGTGGTTCATCCGCATCACCGACTACGCCGACCAGCTGCTCGAGGATCTCGACAAGCTCGAGCAGTGGCCCGAGCAGGTACGCACCATGCAGGCCAACTGGATTGGCCGTTCGCGCGGGGTGCAGCTCGACTTTAGCGTCGACAACGGCGAGCCGTTGCGCGTGTTCACCACCCGTCCGGACACCCTGTTTGGCGTCACCTATCTGGCCGTGGCCGCCGACCATCCGCTGGCGGTCGCCGCCGCGGAGGACGACGAGAAGGTCGCCGCCTTCCGCGAGGAGTGCCGCCACACCAAGGTCGCCGAGGCGGACATGGCGACCATGGAGAAGAAGGGCCTGCCGCTGGGCGTGACCGCCACGCACCCGCTGACCGGCGAGCCGGTGCCGGTCTGGGTGGCGAACTTCGTGCTGATGGAATACGGCACCGGCGCGGTGATGTCCGTACCCGCCCATGACGATCGCGACTGGGAATTCGCCCGCAAGCACGATCTACCCATCAAGCCGGTGATCGAGGGCAGCGACCCCGCGCACGACTATTCGCAAGGGGCGATGACCGAGAAAGGCACGCTGATCGATTCGGCCGAGTTCGACGGGCTTTCCAGCGACGCGGCCTTCGACCGGATCGTGGAAAAGCTGGCCGCCGACGGTCGTGGCGAGGAGACCATCAACTACCGCCTGCGCGACTGGGGTGTCTCGCGCCAGCGCTACTGGGGCTGCCCGATCCCGATCATCAACTGCGAGCACTGCGGTGCCGTGCCGGTGCCCGACGCGGACCTGCCGGTGGTGCTGCCCACCGACGTGGTGATGGACGGCCCGGGCTCGCCGATCAAGTCCGACCGCGCATTCATCGACACCACCTGCCCGGAATGCGGTGGCGCGGCCGAGCGCGAAACCGACACCTTCGACACCTTCTTCGAGTCGAGCTGGTACTACGCGCGCTTCGCCAGTGCCGGTTCGGAGCAGGCGATGCTCGACGAGCGCGCCGGCTACTGGCTGCCGGTCGACCAGTACGTCGGCGGCATCGAGCATGCCGTGCTGCATCTGTTGTACGCGCGCTTCTTCCACAAGCTGATGCGCGACGAGGGCCTGATCCCGGCCGACTGCCCCGAGCCGTTCACCCGCCTGCTCACCCAGGGCATGGTGAACAAGGACGGTGCGAAGATGAGCAAGTCCAAGGGCAACACCGTCGACCCGCAGGAGCTGATCGAGGAATACGGCGCGGACACCGTGCGGCTGTTCATGATGTTCGCCGCGCCGCCCGACCAAGGGCTGGAGTGGTCCGACTCGGGCGTGGAGGGCGCGCACCGGTTCCTCAAGCGCCTGTGGCGCCAGGTCGCCGAGCGCAAGGCCGCCGGTATCGACCTCACGCGGCGCCTCGAGTCGGCCGATGAGCTGGCCGATGCCGATGGCGCGGCGAAGGACCTGTACCGCAAGCTCCACGAGACCATCGGCCGGGTCACCGAGGACATCGACAAGCGCCAGACCTTCAACACGGTCATCGCGGCGAACATGGAATTGTTCAACGACCTGGCCCGGTTCGAGGCGACCGACGAGCGCGGTCAGGCGGTGGTCGCGGCCGTCATCCAGGACATGCTGCGCATGCTCGCGCCGATCGTGCCGCACATCACCCACGCGCTCTGGCATGAAGTCGGCGGGCAGGGCACCATTGCGGATGCCGCTTGGCCGACGATCGACGAGGCCGCGCTGGTGCGCGACGAAATCGAGATGGTCGTGCAGGTCAACGGCAAGCTGCGCGCGAAGATCAACGTGCCGGCCGCCGCGGACAAGGCGGCCATCGAGGCGCAGGCGCTGGCCAACGAGGATGTGCAGCGCTTCACCAATGAGGGCGAGATCAAGCGCGTGATCGTGGTCCCCAACAAACTGGTCAATATCGTGGTGGCAACGTAATGGATACGACTTGGGTCAGGACGTCCCGTCAATCGGCCGGCATGCGTGGCTTGTCGCGTGCCCTTTCCCTGGGGGTGGCCATGGCGTTGGCGGCGGCCATGGTGGTCACTTCGGGCTGCGGCTACCACCTGCGAGGCGTGACGGAAGTCGACCCGAGTTTCGAGCGGGTGTACGTCTCGGGACTGTCGAGCTCGGATCCCGTCTACCGGACACTGGCCGCCGAGATCGACAAATCGGAGGCCGTGCTGGTCGATGATCGCCGCGACGCGACGGCCCGACTGGTGGTCGAGGGCAATTCGGTCGAGCAGCGCGCCTCGGTGGTCGACCCGAGCGCCGACGTGCGTCAGTACGAGTTGCTCCACGAGCTGCGCTACCACATCGAACTGCCGGACGGTTCGCGCACGCCCAGCCGCCAGATCAGTCAGGCGCGCAACTACAACTACGATCCGACCGGCGTGCTGGCCTCGTCGAGCAACGAGGGGCAGATTCGCCGCGAGCTGGGCGAGCTGGTGGGGCAGTTGCTGTTTTACCGCCTGCTCGCGCCGATCGATCCCGACACCCTGATCGCGCCCGACGACGGTCGCTGAGGCCACGTGCTCGCCAAGCCACAGGAATTCGAGCAGGGCCTGGCCCGGGGGCTGGAACCCCTGTACGTGATCGGCGGCGATCAGCCGCTGCTGGTCCAGGAGGCGCGTGATGCCATCGTCGCCAAGGCCCGCGAGGCGGGGTGCGAGGAGCGGCTGCGCTTCGAGGTGGACGGCAAGTTCGACTGGGGCGCGCTGGAAAGCCAGGGCGCGAGCCTGTCGCTGTTCGCCAGCCAGCGCATCATCGACCTGCGCATGCCGGACGGCAAGCCTGGCCGCGTCGGCTCCAAGGCCCTGAGTACGCTCGCCGAGCGGGTCAAGGGGGGCGGCGAGTCGGATATCTGGATCGTCAGCCTGCCGCGGCTGGACAACCAGCTGCAGAAGAGCGCCTGGTTCAAGGCGCTGGCCGGCGCGGGGCTGGCGGTACGGTTCAACGACGTGCCGCTGGGGCAGTTGCCGGCCTGGATCACCCGGCGCGCCGCCACGCACGGCGTGCGCCTGGAGCGGGACGCCGCCGAGCTGATCGCCGGGCGCGTGGAGGGCAACCTGTTGGCCGCCGCCCAGGAAATCGAGAAGCTCGCGTTGATGGACCTCGAGGGGCCGGTCGATGCCGCCCGGGTTGCCCAGGGCTTGGCCAACCAGTCGCGAGTCGATACCTTCGCATTGAGCGACGCGGTGCTGGATGCCGACCGCGAGCGCGGCCTGTACCTGCTCTCGCGCCTGCGCGCCGAGGGCACCGAGCCGCTCTTGATCCTGTGGGTGATCGCGCGCGACCTGCGCGCGCTGGTGGCGCTGGCCGGCAACGACCAGGCGGGTTTCAAGAAGACCCGGATTCCGGCGTTCCTCGCGCGTCGCTACCAGGCACGAGCCCGTGCGATGCCGCCCGGAAACTGGCAGCGCCTGCTTGCCGGTTGTGCGGAGGTGGATCGCTGCATCAAGGGCCTGGGCGAGGGCTGCAACACCGCGGACGGCGGCGGCCGGGTCTGGGCCTTGCTCGACCGGGTGATGTTGCACGCGACCCGCCCGGGACGTTGACTCTCGTGGCTGGCCTAATGGGTGGCCCGGGCCAGCGGCTCGAGCCGTAACCGAATCCATGACGAGTGCGCCCCGGCGGCTCGTCTCGAACTTAGGAGAGAGCTACCGATGGCCAATGACAAGAGCGTCACCGAGACCATTCAGGCGATGGGGCAAGCGGCTCGCCGCGCGGCACGAGCGCTGTCCCGTGTCGACACGCAGAAGAAGAACGCCGCCTTGCTGGCCATCGCCGACCAGTTGGTTCAACACACCGGTACCCTGATCGAGGCCAACAAGAAGGATCTCGAGGCCGGACGCGCCAACGGGCTCGACGAGGCGATGATCGACCGCCTTGCCTTCGATGCCGCCGGCATCGAGAAGATGGCCGAGGGCGTGCGACAGATCGCCGCACTGCCGGACCCGGTCGGCGAGATCAGCGACACCGTCTTCCGCCCGTCGGGCATCCAGGTCGGGCGCATGCGCGTACCGCTGGGCGTGATCGGCATCATTTACGAGTCGCGTCCCAACGTGACCATCGATGCCGCCGCGCTGTGCCTGAAATCCGGCAACGCCACCATCCTGCGCGGCGGCTCCGAGGCGATCCACAGCAACCACGCCCTGGCCGCCTGCATCCGTGACGGCCTGGAGGCCGCTGGCCTGCCCGCCGAGACCGTGCAGATCGTCGGTACCACCGACCGCGAGGCGGTCACGGCGATGTTGCACAGCCCCGAGGCGCTCGACGTGATCATCCCGCGCGGCGGCAAAGGGCTGGTGGCGCTGGTCTCGCGCGAGGCGCGCATGCCGGTGATCAAGCACCTCGACGGCGTCTGTCACGTCTACATCGATCGGGATGCCGATCTGGACAAGGCCAAGGCGATCGCGATCAATGCCAAGACGCATCGCTACGGCGTCTGCAACGCCATGGAGACGCTCCTGGTCGATCAGTCGGTGGCGGAAACGGTATTGCCGGATCTGGCCAAGCGATTCGGCGAGCTCGACGTCGAGCTGCGCGGCTGCGAGCGCTCGCGGGCGATCGTCTCGTCGATGACCGCGGCCACCGAGGCCGACTGGGGCGAGGAATACCTCGGCCCGATCCTCGCCGTCGCCGTGGTCGACGGGCTGGATGCAGCGATCGAGCACATCGAGACCTACGGGTCGCATCACACCGACTCGATCGTCACCGAGAACTACACCACCGCGCGGCGTTTCCTGCGCGAGGTGGATTCGGCGTCGGTGATGATCAATGCCTCGACGCGCTTCGCCGACGGCATGGAATACGGCCTGGGTGCCGAGATCGGCATCTCCACCGACAAGATACACGCCCGCGGCCCGGTGGGCCTGGAGGGGCTGACCTCGCAGAAGTTCATCGTGCTGGGCAACGGCGAGACGCGGCACTGAGCCGGTCATGATCGGCATTTTTGGCGGGACGTTCGACCCGGTCCATATCGGTCATCTGCGCCTAGCGACCGAGGTGGCCGAGACCCTCGATCTTTCGCGGGTGCACCTGGTGCCGGCGGCCATCCCGCCCCATCGGGGCGAGCCGCTCCTGGATCCGGCCACGCGCCTCGACCTGGTGGCGCAATCGATCGCCGACGAACCGCGATTCGTTCTCGATGACCGCGAGCACCGCCGGGCCGGGCCGTCCTACACGGCCGACACCCTGGCCGAGTTCGCCGCCGAGTACCCGGGCGAGCCGCTGGTATTGATGATGGGCATGGATGCCTTCAATGGCTTGCCGGGCTGGCACGAGGTCGAACGCATCCTCGATCTCGCGCACATCGCGGTCGCGACCCGGCCGGGCTCGGAGGCGACCGGCACGGCCGCCCGGTGGCTGGCCGAACGGCAGGTCGTCCCCGGCGCGCTGGCCGAGTCACCAGTCGGCCGGATCGTGCCGGTGGCCATCACCCGGCTGGATATCTCGGCGACCATCCTGCGCGGGTTCATCGAACAGGGCCGCTCGCTGCGTTACCTCGTGCCCGAGCCGGTGGTCCGTCATTTCTGCCGTGGTTGACCGCATCCCCGGTTGCGCCGACCATTGCCCGTTTTCAACGCTGATTTCACTCCGATTTCATTTCGTTTTTAACTTCCATTGGTGGCCCGGTGCCGCCAGGCAACAGGTTTCCCAACATGAGCGCGAATCAACCGCCATCCACCCGCAACCAGCCGGTCGACCAGACCCCGCCGATGCCGGCCGAGGAGATCCTCAAGCACGCCATCGAGGCACTTGAGGGACTCAAGGCCGTCGATCTGGTCACCCTCGACGTGCGCGAACGCTGCAATTTCACCGACTACATGGTGTTCGCCTCCGGGACCTCCGATCGCCACCTGAAGGCGATGGCGCAGGAGGTGGTCAAGACCCTCAAGGAGCACGGCATGCGCCCGATGAACGTCGAGGGCGACGACACGCCGCAGACCGAATGGGTGCTGGTCGACTTCATCGACGTGATCGTCCACCTGATGATGCCCGAGACGCGCGCGCTGTATCAGCTCGAGAAGCTCTGGTCGGCGCCGGCCGCCGACCCGTCGGCCACGAAATCGTAAATTCGGGGTGCGGATCGAACTGATCAGCGTCGGGCACAAGCTGCCCGGCTGGGCGGAGGAGGGCACGCAGGAATACCTCAAGCGCCTGCCCGCCGGCTGCCCGGTGCGCCTGACCGAGATCCCGGCCGCGCCGCGCGGCAAGAACGTCGACATCGATCGCGTCAAGACGATGGAGGCCGAACGCATCGAGCGGGCGATCCCGAAGGGCGCGCGCGTGATCCTGTTCGACGAGCGTGGTCGCGACCGGGACACTCGCCAGTGGGCGGCCTCGCTGGGCGACTGGCTGGTCGAGGGGCGCGATGTGGCGCTGGTCATCGGCGGACCCGACGGGGTGGCCAAATCCCTGCGCCAGCGCGCCGACGAGACCTGGCGACTGTCGGCCCTGACCCTGCCGCACCCCCTGGTGCGCGTGCTGGTGGCCGAGCAGCTCTACCGCGCCTGGTCCCTGCACCAGAATCACCCCTATCACCGCGAGTGACGGACGGGAAACCGGACCCCCGCGGCTCGGGTCGAATCGTTAGAATGAAACGATGAGACCCGAATTCGATCCCCGTCCCGCCTTGTGGTTGGCCAGCGGCTCACCTCGCCGCCGGGAATTGCTCGAACAGGCCGGTTTCGTCATTGCCGGGTGGGCACGGCCAGCGCGGGAGGTGGACGAGTCGCTCCTGCCGGGCGAGGCGGCCGAGTCGGCTGTCCTGCGCCTTGCCCGGGCGAAGCTCGATGCCGCGCTGGCGGTACCGTCATGGCCGCCCGGTGGCGTGTTGCTGGCGGCCGATACCCTAGTGGCCGGGCCGGACGGGCGGCCGATGGGCAAGCCCGTCGACGCGGCCGAGGCCGAGGCCATGCTCGCCAGCCTGAGTGGCCAGTGGCACCAGGTGATCACCGCCGTTGCCGTGGGCGACGGCGGGCAGCGCCACGACGTGGTGGTCGCCTCGCGGTTGCGCTTTGCGCGATTGTCGACCGAGGCGATCCGCGCCTACGTGGCCACCGGCGAGCCACTCGACAAGGCGGGTGGCTACGGCCTGCAGGGGCGGGCCGGCGGTTTCGTCGAGGCGATCGAGGGCGATTGCAGTGCCGTGATCGGCCTGCCGCTGGCGGCCACGTGCCGCCTGCTCGCCCTGTTCGGCATCCGGCCGGCCTGGATGGATCGGGATGACGGGGACGACACGGAATAACAACGAGAATTGAGTCATGAGCGAAGAAGTCCTGATCAACATCACCCCGCAGGAGACCCGCATCGCGATGGTCGAGAACGGGGTGCTCCAGGAGATCAACATCGAGCGTTCGCGTTCGCGTGGGATGGTGGGCAACATCTACCGTGGCCGCGTGACCCGCGTGCTGCCGGGCATGGAGGCGGCCTTCATCGACATCGGCGAGGAGCGCGCGGCCTTCCTGCACGTCTCCGATGTCGAGCTGAAGATGGATGATCCGGACACCGAGCTCGAGTCCTCGCCCCCGTCGATCGAGATGCTGTTGCGCACCGGCCAGAACCTGCTGGTGCAGGTGATCAAGGACCCGATCGGCACCAAGGGCGCCCGCCTGACCACCGAGATCACCATCCCGTCGCGCTATCTCGTCTACGTGCCCAATGGGCGCAACATCGGCGTTTCCAGCCGGATCGAGGACAAGAACGAACGCGACCGCCTCAAGACCGGCCTGACCGAGATCATCCTCGAGGAAGAGGGAACGCTCGAGGGGGTCGGCGGCCTGATCCTGCGTACCGCGGCCGAGGGCGTCGAGGGCGAGCAGCTGCGCCATGACTACCGCTTCCTGCGCCGGTTGTGGAGCAATCTCGCCGAGCGGCGCCAGCAGATGACCGACCCGGGGCTGGTCTACGAGGACCTGCCACTGGCGCTCAGGACCCTGCGCGACACCCTCGGCCAGTTCGTCGAGAAGATCCGCATCGACTCGCGCGAGACCTACCACCGCGCGATCGCGTTTGCCGAGGAGATGGTCCCGGACATCCTGCCGATCGTCGAGCACTATCCCGGCGAGCGACCGATCTTCGAGCTGCACAACATCGAGGAAGAGATCCAGCGCGCGCTGGAAAAACGGGTCGCGCTCAAGTCCGGCGGCTACATCGTCATCGACCAGACCGAGGCGATGACCACCATCGACGTCAATACCGGCGCGTTCGTCGGCCACAAGACGCTCGAGGAGACCATCTTCAAGACCAACCTCGAGGCGGCCGCGGCGATCGCGCGCCAGCTGCGCCTGCGCAACCTCGGCGGGATCATCATCATCGACTTCATCGACATGGCCGAGCCCGAGCACCGCGTGCAGGTGCACCAGGCGCTCAACCGGGCGCTCGAGCGCGACCATGCCCGCACCAAGGTCTGCGACGTCTCCACGCTCGGCCTGGTCGAGATGACGCGCAAGCGCACCCGCGAATCGCTCGAGCACGTGCTCTGCGAGACCTGCCCGGTGTGCGCCGGGCGTGGTTCGGTCAAGACCGCCGAGACGGTCTGCTACGAGATCTTCCGCGAAGTCACCCGGGATGCGCGCCAGTACCAACCCAAGTCGATGCTGGTGATCGCCAGTGCCTCGGTGATCGACCGCTTGCGCGAGGAGGATTCCACCTCCCTGGCCGAATTGCAGGAATTCACCGGCGTTCCGCTTAAACTCCAGATTGACCTGCACTACCAGCCCGAGCAGTACGATATCGTCCTGATGTGATCGGACATGGCCGACCGGCTGGTCGGCAATCGGCGGGCTGGCGGAGGTACGCGGAGTGGCCAGTTAATGGAGACAAGCAGCGCACAACGGGAACGTCGGATTCGCCTGGCGTTCCGTCGCCTGTTGATGGTGGGCGCCGTGCTGCTGGTGCTGGTCGCGGCGATCAGTGCCGTTTCCCGGGCGCTGCTGCCCTGGGTGGAACGCTACCAGCCCGATTTCGAGGCGATGGTCAGCGAAGCGCTCGACGTGCCGGTGCGCTTCGGTTCGCTCGACCTGCGCTGGCAGGGCTATCAGCCGCAGGTGATCTTTCGCGACGTGCGCATCGACGCCGGGCCGCGTGCCGATGCCCTGAGCCTGGGGCTTTCCTGGTGGCGCAGCCTGACCGAATGGCGCCTGGTCGCCGACAAGATCACCCTCGATGCCCCCCGATTCACCCTGATTCGCGACCGCGAGGGCTGGTCGGTGGCCGACCTCTCGCTCGAGGGACGCGCCGGCGTGACCGCCCAGCGGGTCTCCTGGTCAGAGGTGGAGGACCAGCTGGCGCGACTCGGGCACCTGTCGGTGCGCGACGCGGTGGTCGAATTCCGCGATCCGACCGGCCGCGGTGATCGCCTGACCTTCAGCCTGGCCGCCGAGCTCGACCGCGAGCACTGGCGCGCCTCCGGCAATGCCAGGCTCGGCGGGATCGGTGACAAGCCCATGCGCTTTGCCGGCGAGGGGCGCTTCGGCGAGCAGAGCGAGGTCTCGCTGTTCCTGCAGGTGACCGGTTGGGAGCTGCCCGCGGTGCAGCGACGGCTGGATCGATACGGGGGCCCCACCGTGCGGCGCACGCTGGGCGGCTGTCCGGGGGATGGCAACCCGGCCCGCTGCGAGGTGGGCATGCCCCGCATCGACTCGGGCCGCCTGGAGGGCCGGTTGTGGCTGGAGTGGCGCGAGATGCGCCTGACCGAACTTACCGTGCAGGCGGACGTGCGCGATCTGGCCGTGACACGTGAGCACCTGCTGGGCGAGGACGATGCCCGTCAGGCGTCGCTAGATCGCGTCTCGGCCACGCTTGCCTGGGCGCGCGATGCCGACGGCTGGCACCTCGATGCCGAGAACGTCAAGCTGCGCCCCTCGCGCGAAGAGCCGTTGCCGACCGAGTTCGTGCGCCTGCGCGCGATCGGCGACGAGCTCCTGTTCGCCACGGACCACGCCGACCTTGGCCACCTGGCCGTCTGGCTGGCCGCCGCGCCATTGCCGACCGATTTCCTCGAACTGCTCGACCAGAACGTGCCGCGCGGCCAGGCCCGCGACGTGCGCCTGCGGTTTCTCGACGGCGAGCTGGTCGAGGGCTTTCTCGATCTCGCCGGCTTCGGCAACACCACCGGCGTGCCGCTGCGCCCGGTCATCGGCACCCGTGCGGGGCGCGGCGGCGCCGACCTGACCCTGTATCGCCAGCCGGGCGGCTGGCTCGCCCGCGTCGATCAGCAGGACCTCATCCTGGCCGTGCCCGGCATGTTCCGCGAGCCGGTGGGCATCGATCGCCTGCAGGGGGATCTCTACTGGTTCGACCGAATCGCGGGGACTGGCGGCGTGGACCAGACCGCCCCCGGCTTGGCGCTCTACAGTCCGAACCTGGTGCTCGAATCGCCGGGACTGGACGTGGCCGGGCGATTCTTCTACCGCCAGGCGGCGGGTGACCGGCCGGGGTATCTCGGCATCGACAGCGGCTTTTCCGTTGATGACACGCGCCAGGCGCCGGGGTACCTGCCGCGACACGTGATCGGTCCGGGGACGCTCGACTGGCTGGATGCCGCGCTGGAAGGCGAGGGGGCGCAGGGCCGGGTCGATGCGGGGCGTTTCATCTTTCATGGCGATCCCGCCCGCGCGCCGTTTACCGACGGCGGAGGCTACTTCTCGATCGTCTTCGACTACCACGACGTGACCTTGCCGTACCGCCCGGGCTGGCCCGCGCTCACGGGGGCCGACGGCAGCATGGCGTTCATCAACGAGCAGTATCACGTCGACGTCGAGCAGGGCCATGTCGGCCCGGTGCCGGTCGGCGATTCGCGCGTGAGCATCTTCGACCTCGATGCGCCCAAGTTGCAGATCGCCGTCGATCGGCCGGTCGCGATCGACGCACTGCTCGAGGGGCTCGGCCAGACGCCGTTGATCGATGCCGGGGCCCTGGCGGGGGTGTCCGGGCGTGGTGACGGCCAATTCACCCTCGACGTGCTGATCGGTCTGACCAAGGGGGCTCCACCACCCACGGCAAGCGGTTCCTATCGGTTCGCCGGTCATCAATTGGCGGTGGCCGACGGGCGCTTCGTGTTCAAGGACGTCAGCGGGCCGTTACGCTTTGCCGATACCCGTTTCTCCGCCGATGCCCTCGAAGGACGTTTTCTCGGCAAGCCTTTCCATGCCCGGGTCGATCGGGCGCCCGACCGGGCGGCGACCCGTGTCCGAGCAACCACCCGTTTCACGCCGACGGGCCTTGCCTCGGTGCTGGGCCAGGCGGGCCAGACGCCGGTGGCCGAGGCCCTGATTGCCTCCCTCGAGGGCGAGACGGACGTGGGCGTGCGTGTCGACGTGCCGCACGGCGAGGGCGGTGTCGAGATCGGCGTGGAGACCGGATTGGTGGGCTGGCAGAGCCGCCTGCCCGAGCCGCTGGCAAAGCCGGCCCCGATCAGCTGGCCGCTGAGCGTCGACATGTCGGTGCGCAACGGCGGGTTGCGGACGCTCTCGGCCCGACTTGACGGCCCGCAGACCTGGCGTGCGGAACTGGCCTTCGGCGACAACGGGGCGCTGGCCGAGAGCCGGATCGGCAACCGGGCGCTGGACGGGATTCCGGGTGGCGAGGGTGACTCGGCGCCTCATCGCGTCGGCGTGACCCTCGGCGAGCTGGCACTCGATCCCTGGCTTGACTGGTGGGGGTCGATTGCCTCGAACGGCGCGGGCGCCACCTCGGGGAGCGAGGGCGAGTCCTGGTGGGTGGATGCCCGCATCGATCGACTTCGTCTCGGTGACTGGTGGCTCGATGGGGTCACGGCCGGCTGGGCGACCCGGGGCGACGGTTGGTGGCTGGGCGTTTCCGGCGAGGAGAACCGGGGCGAGCTGCGGTTCGCCGCGGGGCCGTCGACCGGCCGGCTGGAGGGGCAGTTCGACCGCCTGCGGCTGCATCGCGAGGCGAGCCCGGCCGATCGGGACCCCGCTCCCCCGCAGGCCTGGGACCTGGCAACGCTGCCCGCGGCCAGCCTGGTAGTCGATGCCCTGACGGTCGACGAGCTCGCGCTGGGCCGGTTGCGCGTCGAATCCCTGCCGGAGAACGCGCATTACCGGATCGAGGACGTGGACTGGCAACCGACGCCGAGCCTGAGCGTTTCCGGCAGTGGTCGCGTGGAGGACGGGGTCAGCGAGGGGCCGAAGGGGCAGCGCACGCGGCTGTCGCTGGCCATCGACGGCACCGACCTGGGGGGCGCGATCGAGGCGATCAACGGCGATTCGCCCATCCAGGGCGGCGAGGTCGAGGAGGGGCAGCTCACCATCGCCTGGCCGGGCAGTCCGACGAGCTTCTTTGTCGGTCGGGCGGCCGGCAACGGTCGATTCCTGTTGTCCGAGGGGCAGTTGAAGCGCATCGACCCGGGCGCCGGCCGCCTGGTGGGTTTGATGAGCCTGGGGGCGCTGACCGACCGGTTGCGTCTCGATTTCCGCGACGTGACCAAGGAGGGGCTGTATTTCGAGACGCTCGCCGGGCAGTGGCGCCTGGATCGCGGGCGACTGATGGTCGATCCGCTCGAGCTGACCAACCCGTCGCTGAGCGCCCTGATCGACGGCGAGCTCCAGCTGGTCGAGCGGCGCCTGGATCTGACCGCGCGCATCTACGCCGATTTCGGCATGCTCCTGCCCCTGATCGGCACGGTCGCCGGCGGCCCGCTGGTCGGCGGAGCGGTACTGGCCTTGCAGGAGACCTTCCGGCAACTCGACCAGGCCCCGGAGCCATCGGTCACCTACCATATCGGGGGATCGTTCGACGAGCCCGTGGTGACGAGAGGAGAGGCCCAATGAGCGAAACGACACCGACCGTCGCGGTCGCCCAGCTCAATGGCCGGGCCGACTGGGCTGCCAATCGCCCCGTGGTCGAGGCATTGATTGCCCGGGCGGGCGAGGGCGGCGCAAGCGTGCTGGTGCTGCCGGAGAACCTCCTGGCGATGCCGGCCGACCCGCGCGAGTTGGTCCGCATGGCGCGGGCGGACACCCCGAGCGCGGTCGACGATCTCGCGACCTGGGCGGCGCGTCACGGCGTCTGGCTGGTGGCCGGCACCCTGCCGTTCGTCCCCGACGAGCCGGCCGAGGTGGATCGCGTCGCCTCGCGCAGCCTCGTGATCGACGCGGCGGGCCGGATTGTCACCCACTATGACAAGATCCACCTGTTCGACGTGGTGCTGCCGGACGGCGAGAGCTACCGCGAATCGAACACCTTCGTCGCCGGCGACCGGCCCGTGGTCGTGGACACGCCGGCCGGCCGCCTCGGGATGGCGACCTGCTTCGACCTGCGGTTCCCCGAGCAATTTGCCCAGCTCGCCGATGCCGGCGCCGACTGGTTCTGCCTGCCGTCGGCCTTCACCCGGGCCACCGGCCAGGCGCACTGGCACGTGCTTTTACGCGCCCGGGCGATCGAGAACAGCGCCTGGATGGTGGCCGCCGCCCAGGTCGGACGTCACGCCGACGGGCGCGAGACCTACGGGCACAGCCTGATCGTCGACCCCTGGGGGCGGGTACTGGAGGATGCCGAGGAGCAGGCCGATTGCCTGCGATTCGCCCGGTTCGACTACCCCTGGCTTGCCGGGCTACGCGAGCGCTTTCCCGTCCGGCAGCTGCATCGTCCGACGGTGTTCTCCGGCGGCCAGTAAGTTGGTCGCGCGCCCATGGCGCAAATCGCGCTTGGCCTTTACCATGGAGACCCTGAATCTCCGCCCGGTGTACCGTCCGGGCGCCCATAGCCAATAGTTGAGCGAAGATGACCGTACAGACCGACGACCTGCGTATCGAGGAGATCCACCAGCTGACCCCGCCCGAGGTCTTCCGGGCCGAGTACGTGCTCTCGGAACAGGGCGCGGAGACGGTGGCCCACGCGCGCCGGACCATCCAGAACATTCTCGATCGCCGCGACGACCGGCTGATGGTGGTGATGGGGCCGTGCTCGATCCACGACGTGGATGCCGCGCGCGACTACGCCGCCCGCCTGCGCGAGCTGGCCGACGAGGTCAAGGAAGACGTCTTCCTGGTGATGCGGGTCTACTTCGAGAAGCCGCGCACCACCGTCGGCTGGAAGGGCCTGATTAACGATCCGGACCTCGACGGCAGCTTCAACATCAACAAGGGCCTGGGCGTGGCGCGCCACCTGCTGGTCGACCTGGCCGACATGGGCGTGCCCACTGCCACCGAATACCTCGACCTGATCAGCCCGCAGTACATCTCCGATTCGATCAGCTGGGGCGCGATCGGCGCGCGGACCACCGAGTCGCAGGTTCACCGCGAGCTGGCCTCGGGGCTGTCCTGCCCGGTCGGCTTCAAGAACGGCACCGATGGTGGCCTACGGGTGGCCATCGACGCGATTCGCGCCTCCGCGCGCCCGCACCACTTCCTGTCGGTGACCAAGGCCGGCCGTTCGGCGATCTTTGCGACCAGCGGCAATCCGGACTGCCACATCATCCTGCGCGGCGGGCGCAGCACCAACTACGACGCGGCGAGCGTCAGCGAGGCGCTCGAGCAACTGCGTCAGACCGAGATGCCCGAACGGCTGATGATCGATTTCTCGCATGCCAACAGCCAGAAGCAGCATGCCCGCCAGATCCAGGTGGCCGAGGACGTCGCCGGTCAGATTGCCGGTGGTAACGCCGGCATCGTCGGCGCCATGATCGAGAGCCACCTGGTCGCCGGTCGCCAAGACGTGGTGCCGGGCAAGCCGCTCCACTACGGCCAGAGCATCACCGATGCCTGTATCGGCTGGGACGACAGCCGCGCGGTCATCCACCGTCTGGCCGAGGCGGTGCGCATCCGTCGTGCCGGCGGCGGCGTGCTCGACGAGCTGCCGGAACATGGCTGATCGGGCAGTCGCTGGTCGGCTTTGTGTCCCGGCCCGGCGGCGGGCCGGCGCCTTGTTGCTGGCCTGCAGCGCCTCGTGGCTCGGCTGGGCGGGCGGTCTGCAGGCCGCCTCGCCGGAGGTCGATGCCCTGATCGAGTCGGTTGACGACCACGCGATGGGCATCGACCAGCTGACGGTCGCCCCGGCGGGTGCCTGGGTAAGCCGGTCGCTGACCGCCGAATCGCTGGCCAACCTCGACCGGACCGATGCCTCGCTGTTGCGTCGAGATCCGGCCGAGCAGGGTGGGCGGCTCTGGATCGGTGGCCTGCCGGCCGATCTCGACGGCGACAGCCTCCGGGTGCAGGGGCCGCGGGTCGATACCGAGTCGGGCATCCGCCTCGAGCGCGAGGTGGTGCGAGAGACACCGCGCTACCAACGACTGTCCGAACGGCTCGAGGAGGTGCGCGCCGACGCGCGGGTCGTGGCCGTCGAGCTCGAGGAAAACAGCCTGCGCCGGCGGATCGCCCGTGACCAGCTCGCGGCGCTCGTGCCGGAAGACGGCGAGATCGCCGGACTCTGGAAGGAAAACGGCGCGGTCGACACGTTGATGTCGCGGCTGAGCGAAGAACGGCAAGCCCTGCTCGAGCGTCAGGCCCGGATCGACGAGGACGTCGACGCCCTGCAGGCCGCCCTCGACGAATTGGCGGGCCAGCCCCCCGGCTGGCAGGTCGGGATTGCCCTGAACGGAACGGACCTGGAGCCGGGCGACGAGGCCCTGCACCTGGCTTACCGGGTCGCCAATGCCGGCTGGGAGCCGATCTACCGCGCCCGGCTGGATACCGCCGAGCGCCGCATTGACTGGCGGATGACGGCCCGGGTGCATCAACAGACCGGCGAGGACTGGCCGGCGGTGCCGATGACGCTCGTGACCAGCGATCAGCGTCGCTTCTACCCGGTACCGGAACTCCTGCCGTTGACGATCGGCTTTGTCGACCCGGAGGATGGCGCCCCGGTGCAACCCCTGGCCAAGAGCTCGCTGATGCGTGCCGATGTCGCCGGCATGGCGGAGGCGGCACGGGTCGAGGACGAGACCGGCTTTGCCACGAGTATCGCGGTGAACAAGCCCGCCGCCATTCCCAGCGGTGAGGGCGGGGTGAGCCTGGCCGTGCTCGACCAGGGCCTGGATGCCACGATGGCACTCCGCGTTGCCCCGCAGCAAAGTCGGGATGCCGTGGTGGTCGCCCGCTTCGTGCCGAGCATCGTCAACCCGCTTCCGGCCGGCCGCTGGGAGATACATCGCGACGGTCAGCAGCAGGCCAGTACCTCGCGCCCGGCGCTTCAGCCGGACGAGCCGGTGGAGTTGAGTTTCGGCGTCGATCCCCGGCTGGTGGTCGACTACCAGGCCCCACCGGACGAACGCGCCGGTCACGGCCTGATCGGCAAAGTCCACCAGATCGAGCGCCGTCGCCAGGTCACGGTGACCAGCCGTCATGGCGAGGCCGTGCCGGTGACCGTGCTGATGCGGATGCCGACACCGCTCGATGCCGACATCGTCGTCGAGGCACTGGCAGATACCGACACGCCCGCCGAGCGCGCCTTCGACGACCAGAAGGGGGTGTGGGCCTATCAGCGTGAGCTGGCACCCGACGAGCCCTGGCAGATCGACTTCGGCTACCGCGTGCGCTGGCCCGAGGGCAAGCGGATCACGCCGTTCTGACACGCCCGGCGTGACCACCACGGCAGTCGCTCGAGCGGGACCGAACCGGTTGCGCCAACCCGAACCCATCACTCCACGGACAAGGACCTACCACGAACATGCTTGATCTCGTTCTGGCCGGTGGTGGCATGATGCTGCCCATCATCATTGCCTCGGTGATTGCCATGGCAATCATCTTCGAGCGTCTCTACACCCTGCGTCGCGGGCGCATCATGGCGGGCGACCCGGTCGAGATGGTCCGTTCCTGGCAGGGCCACGGCGGGATCACCGCGGCGCGACTGGACGAGCTCTCCCGGGTCTCGCCGCTCGGGCGCATCCTCGCCGCCGGGCTGGCGGGCAGTCATTCGGCCGACAGCATGCGCGTGCGCATCGAGGATGCCGGCCGTCACGTCGCCCACCAGATGGAGCGATACCTGAACACGCTGGGTACGATCGCGCTGATCTCGCCGCTGCTCGGCCTGCTGGGCACGGTGATCGGCATCATCGACGTGTTCCAGGCGATCACCGCGCACAGCGGCGCCGGCGCGGTGGCGCCCGAGCTCCTCGCCGGCGGGATCGCCAAGGCGCTGATCACCACCGCCGCAGGCATCATGGTCGCCGTGCCGGCGTTCATCTTCCATCGCTACTTCCGCGGGCTGATCGACGAACTGGTCATCGACATGGAGGCCGAGGCCATCCGTCTGGTCGACCTGATCCACCCGGCCGGCCTGGGACGGAGGCAGGCGGCATGAACTTTCGGCAGCGTGCTCGCGAACCGCTCGAGCTCAACCTGATCCCGTTGATCGACGTGGTCTTCATGCTGTTGATCTTCTTCATGCTGACCACCACCTTCGTGCATGACCGCGCCCTCAAGGTGGACCTGCCGGTGTCCGAGTCGGGCAGCAGCGAGCGGGCCGAACTGGAGAATCACGTGATCGAACTCGACGCCCGCGGCGAGATCGCCGTCGACGGCCGCCGTGTTTCCGAGCAGGAGCTTGGCGGCGTCTTGGCCGAGATTGCCGACGACGGCCGACCGGTGGTGCTCTGGGCGGATGCCCAGGTGGTCAACCAGCGGGTGGTCACGGTGCTGGATCAGGCCCGCCGCGCCGGCATCGACAAGATCGGCATGGGGACGACGCCACCACGATGAATCCCGAGTCGCTCAAGCAACGCGCCCGCACCGAGGCCGGGTGGGCCACCTACCGCCGCCTGCTCAACTACACCTGGCGCTATACCCGGGTGTTGGTGATCGCCATCGTCGGCATGGTGGTCGCGGGCCTGTCCGAGGTCGGCTTCGCCGCCCTGATGAAGCCGCTGCTCGACGGCAGTTTCGTCGAGCGCGACCCGACCCTGGTCACCTGGATGCCGCTGGCACTGCTGGGCGTGTTCCTGTTCCGCGTGATCGGTGAATTCGCCTCGAACTACGGCATGGCCTGGGTGGGGCGGTCGGTGATCCGCGACCTGCGCCACGACACCTTCGCCCAGGTATTGCATCTGCCGCCGCGTTACTTCGACCGGGTGCCGTCGACCGAGGTGCTGACCCGCCTCAATTACCAGAGCGAACAGGTCTCCGAGGCCGCCTCGAAGGCGCTGACGATCCTGATTCGCGACAGCGTGACCGTGATCGGTCTGCTGGTGTGGATGCTGTATCTCTCCTGGCAACTGACGCTGTTCATCCTGGTGCTGCTGCCGTTGCTGGTGGGGATGGTTGCCGGCATCTCGCGCGCCTTCCGTCGCTACGCCCGGCGGATACAGGAATCGATGGGGCAGGTCTCGCACGTGGCCGAGGAGACCATCAGCGGCCATCGCGTGGTCAAGCTCTACGGTGGCGAGGACTACGAGAGCGCGCGCTTCGATCGCCAGAACCAGTACAACTTCCGCGCGTTCATGAAGATGCAGGCGGTGCAGGCCGCCTCCTCGCCGCTGACGCAGTTCGTGCTCGCGATCGGCGTCGCCGGCGTGGTCTGGTTCGCCACCAGCGGCGATCGCATGGACGACATCACCGTCGGCACCTTCGTCTCCTTCATCACCGCGTTGGCCATGACGCTCGCCCCGGCCAAGCGCCTGATCAACCTCAACGCCATCATCCAGAAAGGCATTGCCGCCGGCGAAAGCCTGTTCGCCCTGCTCGATGAGCCGCGCGAGACCGAGTCGGGCACCCAGTCGGTCGGTCGGGTCAGCGGGCGCATCGCGATGGAGGATGTCTGGCTCAGCTACCGCGATCCCGCGCCAACCGATAGCCGCGATCCTGACTGGGTGCTCAAGGGCGTGAGCCTGGAGATCGCCGCGGGTGAGACGGTGGCCTTCGTCGGCCAGTCGGGTGCCGGCAAGTCGAGCCTCATGGGCGCGCTGCCACGCTTCGTCGAGATCCAGCGTGGCGCGATCCGCCTGGACGAGATGCGTCACGACGACGTGCCGTTGGCCGATCTGCGGCGCCAGTTTGCCTACGTCTCGCAGGAGACGGTGCTGTTCAATACCACCATCGCCGCGAACATCGGCTACGCCGACGGCGCGGACTTCGACATGGAGCGGGTGCGCGAGGCCGCGAAGGCCGCGTTTGCCGAGGAGTTCATCGAGCAACTGGCCGAGGGCTTCGAGACCAACATCGGCGAGAACGGCGTGCTGCTCTCGGGCGGCCAGCGCCAGCGCATCGCCATCGCCCGTGCCCTGTACCGCGACGCCCCGATCCTGCTGCTCGACGAGGCGACCTCGGCGCTCGATACCCGCTCGGAAGGCTTCATCCAGCGGGCGCTGGAGAACCTCACCCGTGGGCGGACCACCTTGGTGATCGCCCACCGGCTGTCGACCATCGAGCATGCCGACCGTATCGTCGTGATGGAGGGCGGGCGCGTGGTCGAGCAGGGGCGCCACGAGGAGCTGCTGGCCGCTGACGGCGCCTACGCCGGTCTCTACCGGCTGCAATTCGCCGACCAGGCCGACTGATGCGTTATCCCGCCTTCTGGCAGCGCCGTGGTCTGCTTGCCCGCCTGTTCTGGCCGCTGGGTTGGCTGGTCTGTGCCGAGGCGGCCCGTCGCCGACGGAAAGCGGCCGGCCGTCAGCCCGAATGCCCCGTGATCGTGGTGGGCAATCTCACCGTCGGTGGCACGGGCAAGACGCCGGTGGTGATCGCGCTGGTCGAGGCCCTGCGCCGGGCCGGTCACACCCCGGGCGTGATCAGCCGCGGCTTTGGCGTGAAGGTCGGTATCGAGCCGGTCGACCTCGCCGAGGCAGTCGACCCGTCCAGCTGCGGCGACGAGCCCTGGCTGATCCATCAGCGCACCGGTGCCCCGGTGGTCGTCCACCCCTACCGGCGCGAGGCGGCCAGGCAGCTCAAGGCCCGTTACCCCGAGGTCGACGTGATCGTCAGCGACGATGGCCTGCAGCATCACCGGCTCGCGCGGACGATCGAATGGGTGGTGGTCGACGGTCATCGAGGGCTGGGCAACGGCTGGTGCCTGCCGGCCGGGCCCCTGCGCGAGTCGCCGGCGGTGATGGACGAAGTGGACGCGGTGCTGGTCAACGGCGCCGAGCCGGCCCGCCATGGGGCGGGGGCGCATGGTGTGCCCGCCTGGCGGATCGACTTTCGCCCCCAGGGGCTGCTCGACCGCTTCGATCAGACCGAGCGGCCGATCACGGATCTCGCCGGCCGGGAGGTGATCGCGCTGGCGGGTATTGGCAACCCCGAACGATTCTTCGCCATGCTCGAGGCCGAGGGGGTCGAGGTCGAGGCGCACCCCCTGGACGATCACGCCGCGCCCACCCGGACCCAGGCCCGCGCCTGGCTCGATGACGGTCGTCCGGTTGTCATGACCGAGAAGGATGCGGTCAAATGGCCCGAGCCCCCGGTTCGTCCCGGGCAGCTCCTGGTGGTGCGCGGTGGTATCGATCTGCCGCCCGCGCTGATCGAGGCCACGCTGAAACGACTGGAAACCTGATGCACGCGCGGTGATCGACCCGAGGTCGCTGGACCGCGCTGCCCGACGAGGTGTAACCCCCGATGGACAAGAAGCTGCTGGATATTCTCGTGTGCCCCGTGACCAAGGGACCGCTGATCTACGACAAGTCGAACGACGAGCTGATTTCGCTCTCGGCCCACCTGGCCTATCCCGTTCGGGACGGCATTCCGGTGATGCTCGAGGACGAGGCTCGCCGGCTGGAGGACGAGGAATACCAGGCCTGGCGCAAGAAGCACCCGGCAACGACCGACACCAGGGGGGATGCCGGGGCATGATGGACGAGAGCGACTGGATCATCATCCCGGCACGGCACGACTCCAGTCGTCTGCCGGGCAAGCCGTTGGCCGAGATTGCCGGGCGCCCCATGATCCACTGGGTCTACGAGCGTGGCGTGGCGGCCGGCAGCGAGCACGTGGTCGTCGCCACCGATGACGAGCGCATCCAGGAGGCCGCGGCCGAGATCGGCGCACGCGCGGTGCTGACCAGCGAGGGTCATGCCTCGGGCACCGATCGGCTGGCCGAGGTGATCGACTTCCTCGAGCTCCCCGACGAGACGGTGGTGGTCAATCTGCAGGGCGACGAGCCGATGATGCCGCCCGTGCTGCTTGCCCAGGTGGCCAAGCTGCTGCGCGCCAAGCCCGAGGCGGCGATGGCCACCCTGATGGTGCCGATCGCCGATCGCGAGGAGTTTCTCTCGCCCGACGCGGTCAAGGTGGTCGCCAACGAGCGCGCCGAGGCGATGTACTTCTCCCGCGCCCCGATCCCGTTCCATCGCGACGGCCTGCCCGAGGCCGGCGAGGCGGGCATCTTCGGTTTTCGCCACCTGGGCCTGTACGCCTACCGGGCGGGTTTCCTGCGCCGGTTCGTGGCCACGGGCAGCCCGGAGATCGAACGCCTGGAGAAGCTGGAACAGCTGCGTGCCCTGTCGATGGGCGAGACCATCGCGATCGAGATCGCCGAGGTCACGCCGCCGCCCGGGGTGGATACCGAGGCGGATCTCGAGCGGGTGCGGCGGCTGATGGCCGAGGAGATGGCGGACTGAGTCAGTCCGTCGAGTCGTCGTGTCCCTTGGTGCGGGGCGACTTGCGCTTGAGGTAGATGAAGCCGGCGACGCCCCAGGCGATCAGTACCAGCACGCCGGCGCCGTGGCCGAGCCAGAGCGTCGCGGCGAGGATGGTGCCCAGGACCAGGGCGATAATCAGGAATTCGAGTGTGCTGCGCTGGATGACCATGTCGTTCCGGTGTCGCTGGGGTCGGGGGTGTCGAGGAATTCGGTATCCTCGTCGCGGTAGGCCGGCTGGCAGATGCACAACAGCCGCAACGGGACCTCGCTCCTCGCTTCGATCCGGTGCGGCTGGCCGGGGGCGATGCGGATGATATCACCCGGCACCACCGCGAGCCGTTCGTCGCCGAGTTCCATCAGGCCGGCGCCGTCGAGGATCTGGTAGACCTCCTCGGCCACGGGGTGGCGATGCAGACGCGTCGATTCGCCGGGATCGATGCTGGCCTCCGCCACGCTCAGGCGCTCGATGGCGTGACGGGACGGATGCAGCAGCTCGCGCACGGACGAGCCGTCGGGGGCGCGGATCGGCTCGACGCGGCTGCGGTGATTCAGGTAGCTCGAGCGGTCCGGTCCCGGGCGGCGGCGCTTGGCCATCGGCAGGCTCTCCTCTCCGAATACAGTGAACAAGGGCAGATCATGACAGAAATCTCCTCCAATCTCCCCGAGACCGGCGCCGCGGCGCTTGACGACGAAACGCTCTACGCCGAGCTGGTCGGGCAGACCGCCCGGATCGAGTGGCCGGAACTCGAGCGCTTCTTCGCCAAGGGCCAGATCCTGAAGATCGCCCCGAGCCTGGACCTGGTCGACGTCGCCATGGCGATGGTGCGTGACCGCGCCGAAGCGGTGGGCGCCTGGCGGGATGCCGGCGAGATCGACGCGCTCGACACCGGTACCGCCCGTCGCTGGGCCAGTGGCGAGCCGACCCTGTGGGCGGTGGTCACGCCGCCGTGGATCCTGGTCCAGGAGTCGGCGGGGGCACCCGCCCGGCACTGAGGTGCCCATCCGGGTGGCATTCGACGGCCATGTGGACTACAAGTTAGCCGGCTAACCAACTTGTCGTAGCGGATGCCGGGCCGGATCGAACGCTCGGCACCCGACAACAACCGTGTTCGAGGTTCCATGAGTCAGGATTCCGCATTGCTTACCCCGGTCAACCTCGGGGCCCTTTCCCTGCCCAACCGCGCCATCATGGCGCCGCTGACCCGCTGCCGGGCGACCGTGCCGGGCAACGTCCCCAACGAGATGATGCGCGCCTATTACCGGCAGCGCGCCGGGGCCGGCCTGATCATCAGCGAGGCGACCCAGGTCGTGCCCGAAGGGCAGGGGTATCCGGCCACGCCCGGTATCCACAGCGACGAGCAGCAGGCCGGTTGGGAGATGATCACTCGGGCCGTGCATGACGAGGGCGGCCGCATCGTGCTCCAGCTCTGGCACGTCGGCCGCGTCTCGCACTCCGACTTCCAGCCCGGTGGCAAGCTGCCGGTGGCGCCGTCGGCGATCGCCATCGACGGGGAAGGCTACGTCCCCTCCGGCGAGAAGAAGCCCTTCGAAACCCCGCGCGCGCTGGAAACCGAGGAGATCCCCGAGCTGGTCGAGGCCTACGCCCGCGCCACCGAGCGCGCCCTGGCGGCCGGTTTCGACGGGGTCGAGGTGCACGCGGCCAACGGCTATCTCATCGACGAGTTCCTGCGTGACGGCACCAACAAGCGCACGGACCGTTACGGCGGAACGCTGGAAAACCGCATGCGGCTGCTGCGCGAGGTGCTGGCGGCCGTGATCCGCGTGGCCGGTGCCGAGCGCACCGGGGTACGCATCTCGCCGCTGCAACCGTTCAACGGCATGCACGACAGCGACCCCTGGGGCACCTTCTCCTACGTGGTGCGCGAGCTAAACCCCTTCGGCCTGGCCTACCTGCACATCGCGGGGATGGGCGAGGACGCGCCCGGCGATGCCGGCCCGGCCTTCGACCTGGCCGAGCTGGTGCCGTTGTTCGAGGGTCCGGTGATCCGCAACTACCAGTACGACCAGGCCCGGGCCGAAAGGGATATCGAGGCAGGCCGTGCCGCGGCCGTGGCCTTCGGCGTGCCGTTTATCGCCAACCCGGACCTGGTCGAGCGCTTCCGCCTCGATGCACCGCTGAATGAACCCGACACCTCGACCTTCTACGGTGGAGGGGAGAAGGGGTATATCGATTACCCCACCCTGGACCAGGCGTAAGCCGGTCCAAGATAAAAAATGGGCCGACAGAGCCCAAGGGAACTCTGCACGATTCGATGGCGTCTCTGCGGGACCTCCAAGGGCCCAGATGCAAGGCGCAGTCCGCCGCGAAGGGCCGTTGCCCTTTGCAAGGGCTGCAACGCCGCAGATGGGTCCTTGGAGGCCCGCCCGGACGGGGGTCGCGGGTTTGACCGCACTCGGCGTTGCCGCCCCTCGACGGGCAATGAGCCCGCCTTCGGGCCGGTGCCTTGCTTGCGAACAAACCCGCGAGCCAGAGATGCCATCGAATCGTGCAGAATTTCCCAAGACCACCAGCAAGCCAAACGAAGAGGAAGAACCCATGCAATTCACCAAGAACGCGATTCGCGGTGCCGTCGTCGCCACCGGCCTGGCCCTGGCCGGCAATGCCGCGATGGCGCAGTCCGACCAGCCGATGACCGTCAGCGTCGACCGCCTGTCCATGGAAATGGCCTTGAAGGCCGCCCAGGCGACGATGGAGGCCTGCCGCGAGGAGGGTATCCAGGTGGGCGTGACGGTCGTCGACCGCGGCGGCAACGAGCAGGTGGTGCTGCGTGACGTGCTGGCACCGGACCTGACCCTGCGCATCTCCAAGCTCAAGGCCTACACCGCCATGTCGTTCAACTCGGCCACCTCGGCGATCGAGGATCGCGGTGCCGGGGCCCTGGGCCACGTGCCGGGGCTGATGTTCGGCGCCGGTGGTGTCACCATCGAGGCCGGTGGCAAGACCTACGGGGCGATCGGTGTCTCGGGCGCCCCGTCCGGCGAGACCGACGAAATGTGCGCGCGCAAGGGCGCCGAGGCCGTGGCCATGGACCTCGAGTTCCTCTGATCGCCCACCGATGAACCCTGCCCCGGAACGGGGCGTGAGGTGTTGCGACCCGGCCCGGCCGGGTCGTTTTCGTTCTGGGGGGCGGGCCAGGTCGCGACGTCGAGGATTGCCACGGGGAGTGCCGCCGCCTCGCGCAACCGCGTTTCAAGGGCTTAGCCCGGCAGGGCGCTCATGGGCGCATTTTTCTGGTCGTGGGTGTTGACGCACCCGGGGTGGATCATTAATATGCCGCCCCACGTCGCGAGACGTATTCCCCGATAGCTCAGTTGGTAGAGCAAGTGACTGTTAATCACTGGGTCGCTGGTTCGAGTCCAGCTCGGGGAGCCAAAGCGCCCGTAGCTCAGTTGGATAGAGCGTCTGGCTACGAACCAGAAGGTCGGGAGTTCGAATCTTCCCGGGCGCGCCAATCAGGTCCCCATCGTCTAGAGGCCTAGGACACCGCCCTTTCACGGCGGTAACAGGGGTTCGAATCCCCTTGGGGACGCCATATGGTCGGGCAGTGCGTGTCACGCGTGCTGCCCTACTTGTTGGTCACCTTGAAACGTGATCAATTGGTCGGGTAGGCTCCGACCTTTCAACTAGGTCCCCATCGTCTAGAGGCCTAGGACACCGCCCTTTCACGGCGGTAACAGGGGTTCGAATCCCCTTGGGGACGCCACACAACGAAAAAAGCCCGCGCGGGTCTGCCGCGCGGGCTTTTTTCGTTTCCGGGAATTCCGTTCCGGGCCGGGATCAGCGGCCGCCGCCGACCCCGGGGTTGCCGCCACCCACGCCGGCGCCGGCGCCCGGGCCGCCGGTCGTCGGGGAGCCGCCCAGCTTGCCGTAGGCGCCTTGCTCCATCACGCCGAGCATTTCGTCCTCGCCCGGGGTGTCCACGCTCTGTTCCAGGTTCTCGTCGTGGTATTGCATCAGCAGGTCGTCTTTCGGGGTGGCCCAGGGATTGGCGTGCCCGGCGTGGGCGGCGCCGGCGGCCAGGAAGGTGCCGAGCAGGGTGTAAAGAAGGGTGGATCGCATAAGGAAACCTCGTTGTGCTTGATCTCGTTTGCCGTCTGCGACCAGGTGCTCTGGCCAGACAGACTGGTTAGTCCGACCCATAGATGTATGAATGGTTCCATAATCGTACCTTATCGGCGTGCTGAAATCGGTTCGGCAGCCGGAACGGTGGACTGCTTTACTCCGGGCTAGCGCCAGAAACATGTACCGAGCAACGTCCAACACGGGGGAGCGGTGTCATGGGCAAAACAGCTGGGGGCAACGCAACCAGGGGCAACGCAGCTCGGGGCCAGTCGCCGAGTTTCGTCATTCAGTGGCATGACGCCAGCCAGCGCCATTTCGACGTTCGCCTCGAGGTGGGTGGGGTCCTGAAGTCCTGGGCCGTGCCCAAGGGGCCATCCACCGATCCGTCCGAGAAGCGACTGGCGATCGAGGTCGAGGACCACAAGCTGGACTACGCTGATTTCGAGGGCGTGATCCCGGAGGGCCAATACGGCGCCGGCACGGTGATGGTCTGGGATCGGGGCGGGTACCGCAATCTCGACTCGTCGCACTCGGTGGCCGAGGGGCTCAAGCGCGGGCTGATCGAGGTATGGCTCGACGGCGAAAAGATCCGTGGCGGCTACGCCTTCAAACGTATCGAGGGCGGCGACAAGCCGCAGTGGTTGATGATCAAGATGCGCGATGAGGGGGCCGACGCGCGACGCAACCCGGTCTCCACGCAGGATCGCTCGGTCAAGACGGGGCGAACGCTGGCCCAGATCCGTGATGCCGAGGCTTCGACATGACCGCGCCGGATGACGTCAGCCGCCCGGACAAGGCGCTCTACCCGGAGGCCGGCTGGACCAAGGCCGACGTGGTCGGCTACTACCGGCGCGTGGCCGAGTACATGTTGCCGCATCTGGCCGGCCGGCCCCTGACCCTGCACCGCTTCCCCGACGGTCTCGACGGCGAGGGGTTCTTCCAGCAGGCCTGGGCCGAGCACTTCGGTGAGCGGGTCGAGCGATTGGCGATCCGTCACGAAAAGCCCACGGGGTGGGTCGAGCACATGCGCTGCGATGATGCCGATTGCCTGGCGTTTCTCGCCGATCAGGGAACGCTGACCTTTCATCGCTGGGCTGCACGCTCGCGCGCGCTCGACCGACCCGACCTGATGATCTTCGATCTCGACCCACCCGATGGCGACATGGGGGAGCTCAAGCGCGCGGCCAGACGGGTAGCCGCGCTGATGCGCGACTGCCAGCTCTCGCCTTTCGTGATGACCACGGGGTCGACCGGACTGCACGTGGTCGCGCCATTGCGTCCGCAAGCCGATTTCGACGCGGTTCGGACCCTGGCGGGCCGGATGGCCGGACGACTCGCGACGGAGTTTCCCGACGAGCTGACTACCGAGCAGCGCATCGAGGCTCGCGAGGGGCGGTTGTACCTTGACGTGATGCGCAATGCCTTCGGCCAGACGGCCGTGGCGCCGTACTCCCTGCGCGCCCGACCCGGGGCGCCCGTGGCCACCCCGCTCGACTGGGTCGAGCTGGACAAGGGCGGGCTGCGTTCGGACAGCTACACGCTCGAGAACGTGTTCCGCCGCCTGGGCCAGAAGGGCGACCCCTGGGCGCGGATGTTCGACCACGCCGGTGACCTGGCCGCCGCACGGCAGGCCTTCGAGGCGCTGGATTGAATCCCGAGCCGCCGGTGGCGGTCAGTCGTTGATCGGGTAGGCATCCGGCGGCGGGACCTGCTGGCACTCGCGGGTTTCATCGCCCTGGGTCAATCGTCCCTCGGTGCCCTTGCCCCAGAACGTCATCGCCCCGTCCTCGTCGCGATAGCGCGAGCCCGAGGCACTCTCCTCGCGCTGCATCAGAACGGTCTGGTCGTCCACGGTCAGGCGGATCTGCCCACGGCGGATCACGTCGAAGACCACCGCCTTGCCCTGGCAGTCGAAGTGGTAGGTGCGGGTGATCGGCTCGAGCATCATCGCGAGCGTGCGGCCTTCGGCATCACGCAACAGCAGGCGCTCGCCGTCATGGTCCCAGTGACGGGTTTGCTCGAGTGCCTGCAGGAAGGCGGCTTCCTGTTTCATCTGCGCCTCGGAGCAGCTCTTGCGCGTCACGATCGTCTCGCCGTAGCCCTCGTCGCCAAGTTCGCGCCGGTACTGGTTGCAGCCGGCCACCCCGCTGAGATTGCCCTCGCTGTCCACCACGAGATCGGTGATGGTGGGGTCGATGCTCTGGATGCCGACCGCGTTGGCCAGCCGCCAGTGCGTGTCGGTCGGCGGGGTGGGGGCCGCGTTGGCCGGCGCGGTGACCAGTCCCAGCGCGAGACCCAGGCCAATGGCACGCAGGCCGGAGGAGGAGAAAGGGGTTCCCATGAGACGTGACTCCTTGTCGAGGGGTGAGTGATGGATGGACGGTCGGGGGGCGTCGCGATGCTATGGCTGCTGCGACTTGATGAAATCGTCGAGGGCGAGGGCGGTTTCCCGCGGCAACTGCCGTTGCAGGTCGGGATGCAGTCCGCGGCCCGATTCGCCCGTGATCGGCTGTGTCCAGGTCGGCTGGGCCATCGAGCGCGGCCGGCCGAGATAGTCGACCTGGAAGGCATCGGGACTGCCCTCGGCGCGCAGGATCAGGGACGGCGGCGCGTCGTGGATCTCGATCACGGTGCCGCGCTGGTCCCCGATCTGGATTTCGCGCCCGATCAGGGGCTCGAGCAGGGTGAGAATCGTATTCATGGCATCCGTCGATCGGGCGAGCGTGCTCGCCGAAATGTAGGCTAGTCTTGAGATTCTGGATAACCCACCCGACTGCCGAGCGGCTTTCGCGCAAGCCGCCTGTCGGCGGTTCGGATCGGTTGTGCCAGCCTGATTAATCCGTGGATGGTAGCAGGACCCAGCACCGATGCGTTTCGACCTCTTGGCCAATGAGACCCTGTACCGGGGTTTTTTCTCCCTGCAGCGCTATCGATTGCGTTTCGAGTATTTCGACGGCAGCTGGTCGGAGCCGATCGAGCGCGAGATCTTCGAACGCGGTCACGCCGTCGCCGTGCTGCCCTACGACCCGGGGCGCGGCGAGGTGGTGCTGATCGAGCAGTTCCGCCCCGGGGCGCTGGATGCGCCGACCGGCCCGTGGCTGGCCGAGATCGTCGCGGGCATGATCGAGCCGGGCGAGTCGGCCGAGGACGTCGCCCGCCGCGAGTCCGACGAGGAGGCGGGACTGACCATCGACGAGCTCTACCCGTTGACCCGCTACTGGGTCAGCCCCGGTGGCACCACCGAGAGCATCTACCTGTTCCTGGCCCGCGTGGATACCGGGTCGATCGATCGCGACGGTGACGGGCTGGTCGACGGGCGCTTCGGCCTCGACCACGAGCACGAGGACATCCGCGTACGGGTGGTGCCGATCGACCAGGCGCTCGCCGACGTCGAGGCGGGTCGGATCGTGGCCGCTGCCCCGGTGATCGCCTTGCTCTGGCTCGACCGCCTGCGACTGGCGGGAAAGCTCTGAGGGCGTTCGGCGGATTGGGGCGCCGGATTTGATAGAATCCGGCCTCTTCGAAACAGCCAACCGGGTCGGTCGGTCACACCGGCTCGAAAAACCGAACAACCAGGGCGTCTCGAAACACCGTCCCGGCTCCGCCGTCCACGCGGCAGCCGGTTGTCGAGGCGCTCCGAATCCATGATCACAAGCCGTTGAGGATCCCCCATGCTTGAAGCCTATCGCGAACACAAGGCCGAACGTGCCGAGCAGGACATTCCGCCGCTGGCGCTGAACGCCGAGCAGACAGCCGAGCTGATCGAGCTGATCAAGAACCCGCCGGCCGACGTCGACGGCGAAGAGCTCAAGTACCTGCTCTCCCAGCGCGTGCCGCCGGGCGTGGACAAGGCCGCCTACGTCAAGGCCGCCTTTCTCGCGGCCCTGGCCAAGGGCGAGGCCGAGTCGCCGCTGATCGATCGGCATCAGGCCGTCGAGCTGCTGGGCACCATGATGGGTGGCTACAACGTCGACCCGCTGATCGAGGTGCTCGATGACGAGACCGTCGGTGAGGATGCGGTCAAGGCGCTCTCGCGGCTGGTGATGGTCTACGACGCCTTCCGCGACGTCGAGGACAAGTACCGCGAGGGCAGCAAGAATGCCGGTCGCGTGCTCGAGTCCTGGGCCAACGCCGACTGGTTCAAGGCCAAGCCCAAGCTCGAGGAGGAGATCGAGGTGATCGTCCTCAAGGTGCCGGGCGAGACCAACACCGACGACCTCTCCCCGGCCCAGGAGGCCTGGAGCCGCCCGGACATCCCGTTGCACGCCTGCTCGATGCTCCAATCCAAGATGCCGGAGGCACTCGACACCATCAAGAAGCTCAAGGAGAGCGGCCACAAGATCGCCTACGTCGGCGACGTGGTCGGTACCGGCTCCTCGCGCAAGTCGGCGATCAACTCCGTGCAGTGGCACATCGGCCGTGACATCCCGAACGTGCCCAACAAGCGCACCGGCGGCGTGGTCCTGGGCGGCAAGATCGCCCCGATCTTCTTCAACACCGCCGAGGACTCGGGCGCGTTTCCGATCGAGTGCGACGTCGACTCGATGGAGACGGGTGACGTGCTCACCATCCGCCCGTTCAAGGGCGAGATCCTCAAGAACGGCGAGGTGATCACCACCTTCAACATGCGCCCGAGCACACTGCCCGACGAGGTGCGTGCTGGCGGCCGCATCCCGCTGATCGTCGGCCGTGGCCTGACGGCCAAGGCCCGCGAGGCGCTCAAGATGGAGCCGTCCGACGAGTTCCTGCGCGCCGAGCAGCCGGAAGACACCGGCAAGGGCTTCACGCTCGCGCAGAAGATGGTCGGCCGGGCCTGCGGCGTCGAGGGCGTGCGCCCGGGCACCTACTGTGAGCCGCGGATGACCACGGTGGGCAGCCAGGACACCACCGGCGCGATGACCCGCGACGAGTTGAAGGAACTGGCCTGCCTGGGCTTCTCCGCGGATCTCGTCATGCAGTCGTTCTGCCACACTGCCGCCTACCCGCGCCCGGTGGACATCGCCCTGCAGCACGAGCTGCCGGAGTTCATCTCCACCCGCGGCGGCGTCTCGCTGCGTGCCGGTGACGGCGTGATCCACTCCTGGCTCAACCGCATGATCCTGCCGGATACCGTCGGCACCGGCGGTGACTCGCACACCCGCTTCCCACTGGGGATCTCCTTTCCGGCCGGTTCCGGCCTGGTCGCCTTCGCCGCCGCGCTGGGCGTGATGCCGCTGGACATGCCGGAATCCGTGCTGGTGCGCTTCAAGGGCGAGATGCAGCCGGGCATCACCCTGCGTGATCTCGTCAATGCCATCCCCTACAAGGCGATCCAGAACGGCCAGCTGACCGTCGAGAAGAAGGGCAAGCAGAACGTCTTCAACGGCCGCGTGCTCGAGATCGAGGGCCTGCCGGACCTCAAGGTCGAGCAGGCGTTCGAATTCGCCGACGCCTCGGCCGAGCGCTCGGCCAACGGCTGCACCGTCCGCCTCGGCCCCGAGCCGATCAAGGAGTTCCTCAAGAGCAACATCACCCTGCTTGAGTGGATGATCAGCCAGGGCTACGAGGACAAGCGCACCCTGGGTCGCCGCATCGAGGCGATGCAGGAATGGCTCGACAACCCCGAGCTGCTCGAGCCGGACGCGGACGCCGAGTACGCCGAGATCATCGAGATCGATCTCAACGAGATCAAAGAGCCGCTCTTGGCCTGCCCGAACGACCCGGATGACATCAAGCCGTTGTCCGAGGTCGCCGGCGACGAGGTACAGGAAGTGTTCATCGGTTCCTGCATGACCAACATCGGTCACTACCGCGCCGCGGGCAAGGTGCTCGAGTCCTACGGCGGGTCGGTGCCGACTCGCCTGTGGATCGCGCCGCCGACCCGCATGGACCAGCACCAGCTGACCGAGGAGGGCTACTACAACGTCTTCGGTCGCGCCGGTGCGCGCGTCGAGATGCCGGGCTGCTCGCTGTGCATGGGCAACCAGGCGCGCGTGGCCGACGGCGCCACCGTCATGTCGACCTCGACCCGCAACTTCCCCAACCGCATGGGCAAGGACGCGCGCGTCTACCTCGGCTCGGCCGAGCTCTCCGCGGTGACCGCGATCCTCGGCAAGTTGCCGTCGGTCGAGGAGTACCAGGAGCACGTCGCCCACCTGGCCACGATGTCCGCCGACATCTACCGCTACCTCAACTTCAACGAGATCGAGGAGTACCAGGAAGAGGCCACCAAGGGGCTGCAGATGCTCAAGGACATCCCGGTGGTGACCGCCTGATGACATGAGCGCGGGGCGCTTCCGGTCGGTCGTGGTTGGATCGACGCGTCGGGAGTGACCCTGCCCAACAATGCGCGCCGGGCGTTTCCTGGTTCTCGAGGTGAGAATCATGGAGCGACCCGGCGTTGCTGTTTCTCTGTTCCAGCCCCGCCATGTCGGGGTGCTTTCCACGACACATGACAGGCCGCCCGTGAACGCCAGCCAACTCGACTTCGATCCGAAAATCGTCGACATCCTGCCGCCCGGCCGCGAGGTGCTGACCTGCCCGCCGGACACGCCCGTCTTCGAGGCCGCCGGCCTCATGCGGTCGGCCGGCGTGAGTTCGATCGTGGTCGCCGACGAGGACGGGCCGGTCGGCATCTGGACCGAGCACGACGCCCTGGCGTTGGATCTGTCGTCGTCGAGCGTGTTCGATCGACCGGTGAGGACCGTGATGAGCTCGCCGGTGCGATCGATTCCTTCGACCGCCACCCTGACCGATGCGGCACACTTGTTTCGCGAACGCCATATCCGTCACCTGCTGGTCGGCGATGGCGGGGATGGGCAGGCCGCCTTGCGCGGGATCATCTCGTTGACCGACGTGGTGCTCAACCAGGGCATCGAGCATTACCTGCATTTCCGCACGGTAGGCACGCTGGTCGGACACGAATCCGTCGTGATACGGGAGACGGACACGCTCTCGCAGGCCTCGCGGCGCATGCGCGAGGCGCGCGTGGATGCCGTGCTGGTCGCCCTCGACGAGGGCGGGCACGGCATCCTCACCGAGCGGGACCTGGTCGGCCTGATCGCGAACCGGCACGAGGACGTTGCCGTGGGCGGGGTGTGCACCCGAGAACTGTTCACCGTCCCGGCGGACGCCAGCCTGTTTCACGTGCGCCGCATGATGAACGAGCGCGGTGTCCGCCACATCGGGGTCGAGCGCGACGGCGACGTGGAGGGCCTGGTCAGCTTCGCGGACCTGCTTTCCGGCATCGAGCTGGCCTACGTGGACGAGCTGCGCTCGGCGCTGCAGGCGCGCGACTCGGCGCTGGCCAGCTCCGAGCGCAACCTGCAGCTGGCGGAAAAGGTGATCCAGACCTCGCTCGAAGGGATCATGATCACCGATGCCAAGGGCCGCATCATGCGGGTCAACCCGGCGTTCACCGACCTGACCGGCTATCGGCCCGAGGAGGTGATCGGGCACTCGCCGGCCGTGCTGCAGTCCGGCCGTCACGATAAGGCGTTCTACGACCGCATGTGGGCCACGCTCAACCGGGACGGGCAATGGCGCGGGGAGATCTGGAACCGACGCAAGAACGGCGAAATCTACCCCGAGCTCCTGACGATCAAGGCGATCACCGACGAGGACGGCGCGATCAGTCACTACGCGGCCTTGTTCTCGGACATCACCGAGCTCAAGGAGAACGAGCGCCAGATCCGGCACCTGGCCTACTACGACCCCCTGACCGGTCTGCCCAACCGCCGGCTGTTCCACGACCGGCTCGATCTGGCGATCGCGCATGCCCATCGCAGTGGCGGGCGGCTGGCAGTGCTGTTCATCGATCTCGATCACTTCAAGAAGATCAACGACACCCTGGGTCATGCCGTGGGCGACGAGCTGCTGGAGGTGGTGGCCGGCAAGCTGACCGCGTGCCTGCGCGAGGACGACTCGGTCGCCCGCACCGGCGGTGACGAGTTCCTCGCGCTGTTGCCGGAGATCGAGGACTTCGAGCCGGTGGCGGATATCGCGCAGCGCATCATCGAATCACTGAGTCGTCCCGTGGTCCTCGAGGGCCGCGAGCTGGTGATCGGTTGTTCCGTCGGCGTGGCCTTCTACCCCGACGACGGCATCGACAGCGAGACCCTGCTCAAGCACGCCGACATCGCGATGTACCGGGCGAAACAGAGTGGGCGCAATACCTACAGCCTGTTCACCCCGGCGATGAACGAGGCGGCCCGCCGGCGCCTCGATCTCGAGACCGGTCTGCGCCAGGCGATCGAGCACCAGCAGTTCCGCCTGCATTACCAACCGGTGGTCGACGGCGCGGGCGAACTCGTCGGCGCGGAGGCGCTGTTGCGCTGGGATCATCCCGAGTGGGGGGCGGTCGGGCCGGGCGAGTTCATCCCGCTCGCCGAGGAAACGGGGCTGATCCTGCCGATCGGCGAGCAGGTGGTGCACGAGGCGGTGAGCCAGTCGGCGCGCTGGGGCGGACGCGTCAAGATATCGGTCAATCTCTCGGCCCGGCAGTTCGCCGAACCCGATCTGGCCCGGTCGCTGATCGACACCTGCACGACGCTGGGCGTGCCCGGTACCGCACTGACCCTCGAGATCACCGAAACGGCGCTGATGCAGGACGTGGATGCGCACGTGGCCACGATGAGCGAATTGCGCGAGGCGGGATTCCGTTTCTCGATCGATGATTTCGGTACCGGGTATTCGTCGCTTGCCTACCTGCGTCGTTTTCCGCTCGATTGCTTGAAGATCGATCGCGGCTTTACCGCGGACATGATCGCAAGCGGTGATGCCCGCGCGATCGTCTCGGCAACCATTGCCCTGGCCCACAACCTGCGCCTGCGGGTCATCGCCGAAGGGGTCGAGACCGTCGAACAGGCCCGCCTGCTGGCCGAGCTCGGGGCCGACCTGCAACAGGGCTATTACCATGGCCGACCGATGCCCGCCGAGGCCTTCGCCCGACACTGGGGGTTGGGCCAGCCAGCGCGTCGCGCGGATTGAAAACCGCCCCGTGGCTAGCTAGATTGTTGATTCGGGGTGCAAAGCGCGGGCGTTGAGCGCGGGCACCCGGTCAAGCCAGGCACGGAGGTGCTCGATGAGCAGGCGAATGACCATGGAGGCGGAAGCGGCCGACGATCACGTGATCGATCCCGGTTCCCGCTTTGCGCAACTGCTGGCGAGGGCGGACATCCACGTCGGTGGCGAGCGACCCTGGGACATCCGTATCCGTGACCCGCGCGCCGTCGACCGTATCCTCGGCTGGGGCAATCTCGGCCTGGGCGAGGCGTTCATGGCCGGCTGGGTGGATATCGACCGGGTCGACGAGTTCGTCGAGCGCGTGTTGCGCGCCGAGCTGGCGCGCGAGGTCGGTCGCTCGCCGCGCCTGTGGCTGCCGGCGCTCAAGGCGCGCCTGCTCAACTGCCAGACCCGTTCGCGCTGCTGGGAGGTGGGCGAGCGTCACTACGATCTCGGCAACGACTTCTACCGCGACATGCTCGACCCGCGCATGACCTACACCTGCGGGTTCTGGGGCGACGGGGCCCAGACGCTTGCCGAGGCCCAGGAACACAAGCTGGACATGATCTGCCGCAAGCTCGGCCTCCGGCCCGGCCAGCGGGTGCTCGACATCGGCTGCGGCTGGGGCAGCTTCATGATCTATGCGGCCGAACACTACGGCGTGGAATGCGTGGGGCTGACCGTCTCGAAGGAGCAGACGGCGCTCGGCCGCGAGCTTGCCGGCGATCTGCCGGTGGAATTCCGCCTGATGGATTACCGCGATATCGACGAGCCGTTCGACCACGTGGTGTCGGTCGGCATGTTCGAGCACGTCGGCCGTCACAACTACGACGAATACATGCAAGTCGCCCGTCGCTGCCTCAAGCCCGACGGGCTTTTTCTGCTGCACACCATCGGCACGAACCGCGAAGGCTCGCCGCCCGATCCGTGGATCAGCAAGTACATCTTTCCCAACGGCGAGTTGCCGGCCATGCAGCAGGTGATCGATGCCTGCGAAGGGCGTTTCGTGGTCGAGGACATGCACAACTTCGGTGCCGACTACGACCGCACGCTGATGGCCTGGTACGAGAACTTCGAGCGCGCCTGGCCGCGGTGGCGCGAGCGGTACGGGGAGTCGTTCGGCCGGATGTGGACCTACTACCTGCAGTCCTGCGCCGGCGGGTTCCGCGCCCGCCAGATCCAGCTGTGGCAGTTCGTGCTGTCGCCCACGGGGGCCCGTGGCGGTTATCGTCGTCCGGTCTAATCCCGACCCGGGTCAGGCGTAGCGCGTGCCGATGAACGCGGTGGCAATGAGCAGCAGCAACACCAGGGCAATCACGATCGCGAGATCTCGCCAGTAACGCCAGTCCTCGCGCGGGTAGCGCGAGAACGAGCGCCGACGCGCCGGGCGGGCCGACGCGGGGCCCGGCGCGCGGCGTGGGGCGGGGCGGCGGCGTTTCTGTCGGCCACGCAGCGCGAGCAGGAGCATGGCGATGGCCACCAGGACGATCAGCAACAGGTCCATGACGCCGCTCTAGTGGCCGTTGCCGTTCTCGGGACCACCCAGGTCCTCGAGGCGAACGCGGTAGGCCTCTTCGAGCGAGGTGATGCCCGCCCGCGCCATTTCCAGGCCGTGGCGGGTCAGCGTGCGCATGCCCTTGTCGACGGCGAACTGGCGGAGTTCCTCGGTGGTGATGCCGTGGGCGATGCGGTTGGCCATGTCGCGGTCCACCACGATCAGCTCATAGGCCATGGTGCGGCCGACGTAGCCGGTCTGGTCACAGTGATCGCAACCGGTGGATCGCCAGAAGGTCTCGTCCTTGTCCACGCCCATCGTCTCGCAGACCAGGGGCTCGGGCTGGTGTTTCTTCTTGCAGTGAGAGCAGAGGATGCGCACCAGTCGCTGGGCCAGCACCGCCATCACGGTCGAGCTGACGAGGTAGGGCGCCACGCCCATGTCGACCAGGCGGGTCACCGCGCTGGGGGCGTCGTTGGTGTGCAGGGTGGAGAACACCAGGTGGCCGGTCAGCGCGGCCTTCACGCCGCTCTCGGCGGTCTCGAGATCGCGCATCTCGCCGATCATAATCACGTCCGGGTCGTGGCGCAGGATGTTGCGCAACGCCCGGCCGAAGGTGTAGCCGATGCCGGCATGCACCTGCACCTGGTCGATGCCGTCCATGTCGTATTCGACCGGATCTTCCACCGTGATGATGTGCGGGTCGCCGGCCTTCACCTCCTGGAGCAGCGAGTAGAGCGTGGTGGTCTTGCCCGAACCGGTCGGCCCGGTCACCAGGATCATGCCCTGGGCACGGGCGATCAGGTTGCGGATGATGCGCTCGTCGCCCTTCGAAAAGCCCAGCGCGTCGAGCGGTTTTAAGCCCATGTTCTTGTTCAGGATGCGGATGACGACGCTCTCGCCGTTGAACGTCGGCATCACCGAGATGCGCAGGTCGACCTCGTTCTTGCCCATGTGCACGCGGGCGTGGCCGTCCTGGGGCAGGCGGTGCTCGGCGATGTTCATCCGGCCGAGGATCTTGATGCGCGCGACCACGGCCGCCAGCTGGGACTTGTCGATGGAGCGGATCGTCTGCAGCGCGCCGTCGAGGCGAAAGCGCACCAGGACATTCTCGCGTCGCGGCAGGAAATGAATGTCCGAGGCGCCGCGACTGATGGCCTGCATCAATAGCGTGTTGACCATCTTGACCACCGGCGGACTGGTGGCCTCGTTCTCGATCTCGGGCTCGCGGTTCTGCGCCGCGTCTTCGCCTTCGTGGCGCAGGAAGGCCTCGCGGTCCTCGCCGACCGATTCCACCCGGTAGGCACGATTGATCCCGCTGGCGACCTGGTGCGCCGAGGCCAGCACCGGTTCGATGCCCAGCCCGGTGTAGAACCGCAGGATGGAGAGCAACTCCTGGTCGGTCGGCCGGGCCGAGGCGACCACCAGCACCGAGTTCCGCCGTGCCAGCGGCAGCACGTTCAGGCGCAGGGCCATCTCGTAGGGGATCAGCGCGGCGACCTCCGGCGGCGGCACGAACGCCCCCAGGTTTACCTGCGGGATGCCCAGCTGCGAGCACAGGGCCTGCTCGAGCTGCTCGGCCGAAATGATCTTGCGCTCGACCAGCCAGTCGCCCAGGTGCGTGGCCGGGTGGTGGCGCAACGAGTCCAGGGCGCTTTCCAGTGCCTCGCGGCTCAGTGCGCCGCGCTGCACCAGCACCTCGCCCAGCCGCTGGACACGGGCATTGCGTGCCGAATGCAGTGCCTGGTTGATGTCCGTTTCGCTGCCGATGCGCATCACCGGCATGGCCTGGGCCGTTTCCGTCATCGCGTTACCTCGTTGCGTGATGGACGAATCATCGCATACCGTCGGTCATATCCGCAGGCGTCGAGGCCCGGCGTGATAGGCTGCCGGCCCCGATCTCGACCCGGATTGCCCGCCCCCACGATTCACCACCGTTACCCGACCCTAGCCGATGAGCGACCAGCTGCCATTCTGGCGCGAGAAGCGCCTGACCGAGATGACCCCGTCCGAGTGGGAATCCCTTTGCGACGGTTGTGCCAAGTGTTGTCTCGAGAAGGTGGAAGACGAGGGCGGCGACGTCTACTACACGGACGTGGCCTGCCACCTGCTGGACGCCGGTACCTGCCAGTGCACGGACTACCTCAATCGCCAGACCCGCGTGCCCGGTTGCGTCTGGCTGCGCCCCGAGGACGTCGAGGAATTCGATTGGCTGCCGCCCACCTGCGCCTACCGGCGCATCGCGGAGGGGCGTGACCTGCCGCCCTGGCACCCGCTGCTCACCGGTGATCCCGCCAGCACCATGAAAAGCGGTTACTCGGTCGCCGGGCGGGCCGTGATCGCCGAGAACGCGGACCGGGACTCGATCGACTGGGAGGTCCACGTGGTCGACTGGCCGCTCGAAGAGAGTGACTAGTCCAGTTGAACCACGCGCAGCCGGAGGGCGTTGCCGATCACGCTCACCGAGGAAAACGACATCGCGGCCGCCGCGATGATCGGCGAGAGCAGCACGCCGAAGACCGGGTAGAGCAGGCCGGCGGCGATCGGGATGCCGGCCGTGTTGTAGGCGAAGGCGAAGAATAGGTTCTGGCGGATGTTCCGCATGGTCGCCTTGGACAGCCGATGCGCTTGCACCAGCCCGTCCAGATCGCCGCGCAGCAACGTGATCCCGGCGCTCTCGATGGCCACGTCCGTGCCGCTGCCCATGGCGATGCCGACGTCGGCGGCGGCAAGTGCCGGGGCATCGTTCACCCCGTCGCCGGCCATCGCAACGACCCGCCCTTCCGAGCGCATCCGTTCGACCACCTCGCTCTTGCCCTCCGGCAGGACATTGGCGCGCACCTGGTCGATGTCGAGTTGTCGGGCGACGGCGCGGGCGGTCTCCTCGGAATCGCCGGTGAGCATGACCACCTCGAGTCCGGCCCGCTGCAGACGGTGAACGGCATCGGCGGTCGACTCGCGGATCGGGTCGGCGATCGCCAGCAGCCCGGCGGGCTGACCGTCGACGGCCACGCTGATCACGGTCGCGCCCTCATGGCGCCACGACGTCGCCGACCCCTCCAGCGTTTTCGTGTCGATGTCGTGGCCCTCCATGAGGGTCCGGTTGCCGACCAGCACCGTTTTCCCGTCCACGCGGCCGGTAACCCCCTTGCCGTTCTCGGCATCGAAGTCGGAGGCCTCGGGCAGGTCGAGCCCGCGTTCGCGAGCCTCGGCGACGATCCCCTCGGCCAGCGGGTGCTCGCTGCCTTGTTCGAGTCCGGCGACCAGGCGCAGCAGCTCGTCCTCCCCGAGCTCGCCGGTTGCCGCGCCGGTGGCATGAATGCGGGTCACGCGCGGGCGGCCTTCGGTGAGCGTGCCGGTCTTGTCGATCACCACCGTGTCGACCTGTTCGAGGCGTTGCAGGGATTCGGCATCACGGATCAACACCCCGGCGCGCGCACCGCGACCGACACCGACCATGATCGACATCGGGGTGGCGAGCCCCAGCGCGCAGGGGCAGGCGAT
The DNA here is from genome assembly GCF_023555375.1 of Guyparkeria hydrothermalis. Lineage (GTDB taxonomy): Bacteria > Pseudomonadota > Gammaproteobacteria > Halothiobacillales > Halothiobacillaceae > Guyparkeria > Guyparkeria hydrothermalis. Next base: position 209,849 of record NZ_JAJSEE010000001.1, on the reverse strand, counting down.
GATCAGCACGCTGACCGCCGCGATCAGGGCGTAGGCCATGGGTGGCTCGGGACCGACCACCGACCAGATGACGAAGGCAACCACCGCCGCGGCGATGACGCTGGGCACGAACCAGGCAGCCACGCGGTCAGCCAGCCCCTGGATGGGCGCGCGACTGCGTTGGGCCTTGGCCACCATCTGCACGATGCGCGAGAGCATCGTGTCGCGCCCGACCTTGTCGGCACGCATCACGAAGCTGCCCTGGCCATTGATGCTGCCGCCGATGACGGTGTCGCCTGCCTTGCGGGTCACCGCCATCGGCTCGCCGGTGATCATCGACTCGTCGATATTGGAGCGACCCTCGAGGATCTCGCCGTCCAGCGGCACGCGATCGCCGGGGCGCACCCGCAGGTGATCGCCGATCTCGACCTCGTCGAGCGACACGTCCTCCTCGCCACTGTCGGTGATGCGCCGGGCGGTGGTCGGGGCCAGGTCGAGCAGGGCGCGAATGGCCCCGGAGGTCTTCTCGCGGGCGCGCAGTTCGAGGACCTGGCCCAGCAGGACCAGTACCGTGATCATCGCCGCGGCCTCGAAATAGACTGCGACCGAGCCGTCGGACTGGCGGAAGGCATCCGGGAAGATGCCGGGCGCGGCCGTGGCGACCAGGCTATAGGCCCACGCCACGCCGGTGCCCAGCGCGATCAGGGTGAACATGTTGAGCTGGCGGTCGACCACCGATCGCCAGCCGCGCACGAAGAACGGTTTGCCGGCCCACAGGACCACCGGGGTGGCCAGCAGCAACTGGAGCCAGTGGTTCACCTGCGGGGCGATCCAGCGATCGATACCGAGGAAGTGGCCACCCATGGCCATGAGGAACAGCGGCAGGGTCAGCAGCGCGCCGATCCAGAACCGCCGGGTCATGTCGATCAGTTCCGGGTTGGGGCCATCGTCGCGGCTGACGGTCTCCGGTTCCAGTGCCATGCCGCAGATCGGACAGCTCCCCGGGCCCTGCTGACGGATCTCGGGGTGCATCGGGCAGGTGTAGATGGCCTCCGGGTCCTCGGCGGCCGAATCGTCCGATGGGTCATCGCCGGACAGGTAGCGCTCGGGGTCGTCCTCGAAGCGCTCCCGGCAGTGGGCCGAGCAGAAGTGGAAGGTCTCGCCGTGATACTCGCTGCGATGCTCGCTCGTCGCCGGATCGACCTGCATGCCACAGACCGGGTCGGTGACGGGCTCGTGGCGTTGGTTTGTCGACTCGCTCATCGGGGCCTACCTCGAATGGATGGGAGACGGCTGTCTCGTTCGAGCCTAGACCCTCAATCTATTTCATGCACGGGCAGACGCAGTCACCCGCGTGCACGGGGTCAGCGCTTGAGCTTGTCCCCCAGGGAAGTCTGCACGAGTCGATGGCATCTCTGGCTCGCGGGTTTGTTCGCAATCAAGGCGCCGGAGCGAAGACGGGCTCGTTGCCCGTCGAGGGACGGCAACGCCGAGTGCGGGAAAACCCGCGAGCCCCATCCGGGCGGGCCTCCAAGGGCCCATCTGCGGCGTCGCGGGGTTCGTCCGTGAACCCCGCCCTTCGGGCCGGCTCGCGCCGGCCGGATCGGCGTCGTGCCGATCCGGTCCAGCCCTTGTAAAGGGCCACGGCCCTTCACGGCGGACGGCGCCTTGCATCCGGACCCTTGGAGGTCCCGCAGAGACGTCATCGCCTCGTGCAGAGTTCCCTTAGGCATTCCATGAGCTTGACCTCGTCCGGCGGGCCGCCGTTCTGCTGGGCCTGCCAGAGGGCCTCGCCGAGACAATCGATCATCTCGTGTTCGGCCTCGAGCGGATCGGCCTTCTTCAGGGACAGTTCCGAGTGCACCGAGCGGATGCCGGCCGGGCGGTCGGTCTGCACCATCTCGCGCAGGGAAAGGTGCATGCTCATGTGCAGGAAGGGGTTGGTCACGCCCATCTCCGGCGGCCAGTCGGCCTCCAGGGCGAACTCGGGCTGGTCGAGCAGCGAATGGTATTCGGGATGATCGCGGATCACCTCGAAGATCATCTGCTCGATCGGCGCCAGGGGCTTTTTCTGCTTTCCCTTGGTCCAGGCATCGAGAAACGGCTGGCGCATACGGCGGCGGTCACTGGAGTACATGCTCAAATCTCTTCGGTAGCGTAGCGGGCGATCAGCTCGGGGCTGCAGTCCTCGGTCTTGTCGCGGAAATCGCACAGGTCGCAGACGATACAGGCCCCGCAGTCGGGTTTCCGCGCCTTGCACACGTAGCGCCCGTGCAGGATCAGCCAGTGGTGGGCATCGAGCTGGTATTCCCTGGGGATCACCTTGAGGAGTCGGTCCTCGACCGCGCGCACCGTCTTGCCCTTGGCCAGCCCGGTGCGGTTGGCGACGCGGAAGATATGCGTGTCGACCGCCATGGTCGGCTGGCGGAATACGGTGTTGAGCACGACATTGGCGGTCTTTCGGCCCACGCCGGGCAGCGCCTCGAGCGCCTCGCGGTCGGCGGGTACCTCGCCATCGTGCTTGTCGATCAGCTGCTGGCACAGGGCGTAGACGTTCTTCGCCTTGGTCTTGTACAGCCCGATGGTGCGGATCGCCTCGGTGAGCTCATCCAGTCCCAGGTCGAGGACGGCCTGCGGCGTGTTGGCCCGGGCGAACAGGGGGCGGGTCGCCTTGTTGACGCCGGCGTCGGTCGCCTGGGCGGAGAGTACGACCGCCACCAGCAGCTCGAAGGGGCTGCGGTACTCGAGCTCGGTGGTCGGCTCGGGTCGCTGGCGCTGGAAACGGGCGAACATCTCGCGGCGGGTGCGGGGATTCATCGGGGCCGGTCACTCGGGAATCGGGTGGTGGGCTGCATGATAAACTCCGCGCCCTCGGTCATCGAGCTCATGCAGAGTTTTCCAACCAACGAACCACCAGTCGGACAGGCGTCCGGGAGAATCGATACGTGGAGAAGTCATCGCAAGCCGGGTTGCCACAGCCCACACCACTGGGGATTGTCGGTGCCCTGTGGGGCGTGCTGGGCCTGTGCGCGTTGCTGCTCTGGGCCATCTATCGCCTGTCGTTCTACGGCATCGAGGCCTGGGGCGCGTCCTGGGCCTGGTGGCACTGGGCCTTCTTCGTCGGCTGGATGGTGTTCATGGTCTACAGCGAAGGCTACAAGGGGTTTCAGAAGGGGTTCTCGCCGCGGGTGGTCGCCCGCGCGGCGCACCTCTCGCGCCATCCGGTGGGTTGGCACGTGGCCCTCGCGCCGCTGTATTGCATGGGGTACATCCACGCGACCCGGAAGCGTCGCATCGTCTCCCTGTCGGTGACTGCCGGGGTGGTGCTGCTGGTGATCCTGGTCGGTTTCCTGCCCCAGCCCTGGCACGGCATCGTCGACTTGGGCGTGGTCGCCGGGCTTGGCTACGGGGTGGTCGCGATTCTCGCCTTTGCGCTCAAGGTGCTCTCCGGTCGGCCGCATGACTGGCCCGCCGACGTGCCGGCCGACGAGTACCGCGCGCAGCCCGAGCCGGGATGAGGCGGACCGACATGACGGATTCGAACGACAGTCGTGATCGCCTCTCGCGGGTGGTGACCCGCAGCGGCGATCGCGGCGAGACGGGGCTGGCCGATGGGCAGCGCCTGGCCAAGGAGGCGCTCGCCATCGAGCTGCTGGGCGAACTCGACGAGCTCAATGCCCGCCTGGGCAGCCTGAGTGTCGCGCTGACCGACGAGCCCGATGCCCTGTCGTTCGTGCGCGAGCAGCAGCAGGCGGTATTCGACCTGGGCGGTTTCGTCGCGATGGGCGAGATGGCCGCGGCGAGCCAGTTGCCGTCGCTCGATCGCCTGGACGACTGGATCGAGGCGGCCAATCGCGAGCTGCCGCCGCTCAAGGAATTCATCCTGCCCGGCGGCACCGAGGCGATGGCGCGCGCGCACCTGGTGCGCACGGGGACCCGTCGCGCCGAACGGCTGGCCTGGGCGTGGTGTCACGAGGTCGATGACGCCGAACGCGGTGGCGAACGCGCGGCGCTGGCCACCTACCTCAACCGGCTGTCCGATGCCTGGTTCGTGTTCGCCCGCCGGCTCGATCCGGCCGGCGAGCACACCGTCTACTGGCGCGGCTCCGCGCCCGGTTGATTCGCCCCGTTGCCGGCGCCTTCGGCCGGCGCCCTCGAGTCGCTACCGGCGGCCAGCGTGGTCGCGCCGATATCCTCCTCCCACTGCCGGTGGCGCCGGGCGAATCGGTCCAGGGCCGGGATGGCATCCACCAGCGGGCGGGGCAGCCGCGCCGGCTCGCCCTCGATGGCCCGTTCCACCTCGGCGAGGCTGATGCGCTCGCCCGGCCGTGCCGGCAGGAAACAGGTGGCGTCGCTCGGTTCGGTAATGCGCAGCAGTTCGGCCTCCACCAGTTTTTCCAGCAAGGGGTCGATCCAGACTGGTGCGAGCTCGGGATAGGGGTCGACCCGCTCGGCCAGCCGGTCCCGGTCGGGCGGGGTCTGGCCGGCCTCGAAGCGACGCTCGATCTCGTCGAGCAGCACGATGGCGGTAGCCAGCCGGGTCGCCGGATGCACCGGGGCGGGCTTGCCCAGGGTCAGGCGGTCGCTGTGCTGCCAGGCGTAGCTGATGCCCGCACCAACCAGCACGATCATCCAGGCAATCTGCAGCCAGACCAGGAACAGCACCAGCGAGGCGAAGGCCGAGTAGACGGCCGTGTAGCTGGTCGAACCGGCGATCAGCCCGCCGAACAGCAGGCCCAGCAGGTTCCAGAGCACCGCCGCGACCAGCCCGCCGACCAGGGCCGAGCCGGGCCGGACGCGCGTGTTGGGGATGAACAGGTAGAGAAACGCGAAGGCGCCGGTCCAGATCGCGAGCGGCACCAGGTAGCCCAGCCACTTGAGCACGGTGGCCAGCACCGAGAGTTCCGCCACGTCGCTGATCCAGGGCGCGGCCAACAGGGTGGCGGTGAGACTGCCCGCGGCGATCACCAACACCGGCCCCACCATCAGCACCGACAGGTAGTTGGCGAATCGCGCCGACATCGAGCGCATCTGGTGGACGTTCCAGATGCGGTTGAACACCCGCTCGATCTTCTGCATCAGGGCGATGACGGTATAGAAGAGCAGGGCGACGCCCACGGCCCCGAGCACGCCGACGCGGATGTTGTCGACGAAATCCAGGATGCGCAGGGTGAGCTCGTCGGCGGCATCGCCCAGCGGCGCCATCACCGAGAGCAGGAACGGCTCGATCACCGATGCCGAGCCGAACGCCTTGAGGACCGAGAACGTCACGGCCAGCAGCGGCACCATCGACAGCAGGGTGGTGTAGGACAGGCTCATCGCGTTGAGCTGCAGGTCGCCGCGCGAGGCGGACGACATCACGCTCAGCATGGCGCGTACCAGGCGTTGTGCCGTGCGCCCGAGGCGACTGGCGGGCCGGTCGTGCCAGATCCAGCGCGTGACCGGTTTGAGCCATTGGCGGGGCGTGAAGGGGATCATCGAACGGCCGGGTCCTTGTCGTGGCGGGTGACGGGTGGGGTCGCGGCGGCGCGCCGGATCAATGCGTGTGGCACTGGCTGCGTTATCATGCTCGGCCCGGCGCCATCACGACGCCGCTGCCGCCACGGCCTTATCTGCGAGGGAGCTTAGCACCAGATGGAAACCACACCGACGCTCACCGACGCCCCCGAGGTTCCCGTCGTCCTGGCCATTGCCGGACACGATCCCAGTGGCGGGGCCGGCATCCACGCGGACATCGAGGCGATCATCAGCCAGGGCGTGCACCCGGCCACGGCGATCACGGCGTTGACCGTGCAGGACACGGTCAACGTGCATGGCTTCGTGGCCAGCGACCCGAAGCTCGTGATCGACCAGTCGTTGGCGGTGCTAAACGACATGCCGGTCGGCGCGATCAAGATCGGCATGCTTGGCACCGTCGAGCTGGTCGAGGCGGTCGCCTCCGTGCTGGCACGCTTCCCGGATATCCCGGTGGTGCTCGATCCGGTGCTGGTGGCCGGCGGCGGCGGGTCGCTGGCCGACAACGCCGTGGCCGCGGCGATCGCCGAGCATCTCTTCCCGCGAGCGACCGTCGTCACCCCCAACGCCCACGAGGCCCGGGTGCTGGCGCCGGATGCCGCCAACCGCGACCAGCGTGGCCAGATGCTCTCGGCGCTGGGGGCGGAGTACGTGCTGCTCAAGGGCGGCGACGAGCCGGGCGAGAAGGTCGAGAATTGGCTGTTCGGCGTCGAGCCGCCGCGGCGCTTCGTCTACGAGCGTTTGGCCGGCCAGTTCCACGGCTCGGGCTGCACGCTCTCCTCGGCGATCGCCGGATTGATCGCGCAGGGCAGCGACCCGGTCAATGCCGTCCACGAAGGGCTCGAATACACCCACCAGACCCTGATGCACGCCGCGGCGATCGGCCGTGGCCAGTTGATCCCGCACCGCCTGTTCTGGGCCGATGACGAGGGCGGTGCGGACATGAACGACGAACCGCCCGGTTCATCGCGAGTCCATTGAACAGACCTGACGAGACGTGACCGATGGAGACCGTTCGCCCCAGCACCGACATGATGCTGCGCCAGCTCGACCAGATCGCCCACGAGATGCAGCGGGCCGGGCTCTGGTCGGATCAGCGCCCCAGCGAGCAGGCGCTGGCCAGCCCCAACCCGTTCTGCTTCGACACGCTGGCGTTCGAGGAATGGCTGCAGTGGAAATTCCTGCCGCAGATGCGCGAGTTGCTCGACCGGTTCGGCACGCCGCCGGAGAACTGCTCGATGGCGCCGTTGGCCGAGCACCAGTTCGCCGAGCTCGAGGAAGAGACCGATCGCCTGCTCGCGGCGATCGCCGAGTTCGACAACCTCGCCTGGCATTTCTTCAACGCCCGCTGAGCGCGGCCTCACGACACCCAACGGATAGCCCATGACCGATTCGCACCGCCGCCCCGATCCCGACTGGTCGCTCGCGACCCAGGCCATCCGCGTCGGCCATCACCCGACGCCCGAGCGCGAGCACGGCGAGCCGATCTTCACCACCTCGAGCTTCACCTTCGAGTCGGCCGAGCAGGCCGCGGCGCGCTTCGCCGGCGACGAGCCGGGCAATATCTACGCCCGCTTCACCAATCCCACCACGCGCATCTTCGAGGAGCGCCTGGCGGCGATGGAAGGCGGCGAGGACTGCGTCGCCACCGCCTCGGGCATGGCCGCGATCCTGACCACCTTCATGGCCCTGTGCGAGGCCGGTGACGAAGTGGTGATCGCCCGCCAGGTCTTCGGCACCACCAAGGTGCTGTTTGACAAGTACCTGGCCAAGTTCGGCCTGGTGGTGCATTGGGTGAACCTGACCGACGGGTCGCAGTGGGAGGCCGCCGTCAACGAGCGCACCCGCCTGCTGTTCATCGAGACGCCGTCGAACCCGCTCACCGAGGTCGCCGACATCCGGTGGCTGGCGGACCTGGCCCACCGGTTCGATGCCGCACTGGTGGTGGACAACTGCTTCTGCACCCCGGCCCTGCAACGCCCGCTGAGCCTCGGCGCGGACATCGTCATCCACTCGGCGACCAAGTTCCTCGACGGGCAGGGGCGCGCCATCGGTGGGGCGGTCGTGGGGGATGCCGAGCGCGTCGGCAAGGAAGTGCGCGGTTTCCTGCGGACCTGCGGACCGACCATGGCGCCGTTCAATGCCTGGATCTTCGCCAAGGGCCTGGAGACCCTGAACCTGCGCATGGAGGCCCACAGCCGCCATGCCCGCGAGGTGGCCGACTGGCTGGTCGCCCACGAAGGGGTCGCCCGGGTGCATTTTCCGGGGCTGGCCGACCACCCGCAGGCCGAGATCATCGCCGCGCAGCAGACCGGCCCCGGGGCGATCGTCTCGTTCGTGGTCGAGGGCGGGCGCGAAAAGGCCTGGGAGGTGATCAACCGCACCCGGATGCTCTCGATCACCGCGAACCTCGGTGACACCAAGACCACCATCACGCACCCGGCGAGCACCACCCACGGCCGGCTGAGTCCCGAGGCGCGTGCCGAGGCGGGCATCGACGAGGGCCTGATTCGGCTGTCGGTCGGTCTCGAGGACCCTCAGGACATCATCGCCGACCTGGCGCGGGGCTTGGGCGAACAGCTCGACTGAGGGGCGCGTGAGCGTGCCGCCCTCGCGGCTTAGTCCGGCACGCGCTCGAGGCGGTCGCGACCCGGCGTGACCTGCACCAGGTCGCCACTCTCCACGCTGTGACCGCCCTGGTAGCGCAGGGTGCTGTCACGCTCTCCCAGGTAGGAAACCCGCGCGTCACCCAACGCACGCGGCTCGCGGATCGGCCCGGCCGTCGTTTCCAGGTCTGGGCGAGTCAAGAGATTGACGCCCAGCCAGTCGGCCGGCATACCCGGGTCGATGACCTGCAATCGGTCGCCGGCCGACAGGCCGTCGCGTCGGCCCAGGTCGATCCGCAGGTCCGTGCTGCCACCCCGGCCCTCGGTCGAAAGAACGCGGCCCACCAGCGGGCGACAGCCGACGGTGTCGAGCACGTTGCCCGCCAGGGTGTCGATCGCCGCGTCCATCGACTGGCCCCAGTCGCTTTCCCAGAACCGCGCCGAGTCGGCCGCCACCTCGGGCGAGAAGGGCTTGCCGTCGGCGGCAGATAGGTCGATCTGCCAACTGTCCAGCCGCGCCCCGCGCGCCCCGTCGTCCAGCGTGGCGCTCAGCTCACCGGCCCGCGGGGCGAAGCGATCGGGCAACAGCACGATCCCCGACGGGCGTCCTTCGGTACCCAGGTCGCGCGCGACCAGCCGCAGGAAGTAGGGGGCGCCGTGACGGGAGAAGGCGTCCATGGCCGGCTCGAGGCCACCGCTGCGGGTCGGTCGCACGACGTCCACCACCTGTTGGCCATCCTGTTCGAGGCGAGCGGCCAGGCGTTCCGCGATTGCCCCGGGCAGGCCGATGACGTCGCCCGGTTCGTGGCCGACATGGGCCTCGCTGATCACGATCCGATGCGATGCCGGGCACGCCTCGTTGGGCTGCTGTGCCTGGGCGGGTGCGCTGGCCATGATCGCGGCCGCCGCGATCAGGCCCGGCAGCACGGCAAGGGCTCGGCGTGGTCGGCGGGTGGGTGCCGGCATCGTGGTCCGGCTGTCTGCCAGGCTTTCTGCCCAGCGATCGGTCTGGCTACGGGCCCGGGTATCGGTAATGGATCGGTGCATGGTGGCTGGCCTGTCGGCAAGGGTGATGTTCGCCGGGCGCGCGGTCGCCTCGCTGCCCCGGATTGAATCGGTGTCGTTGGGCTGCATGAAGCAATTGCCATGCCATGGGGCTTGCCTCGCCAACGCGATGCGTAGTCGGGCCAGCGGTTCAGTCATCCGCCGGCAAAACGCTATACTCCTCACCCACGTTTTCCGCACCCGTCCCTGCCGATCGTCTGCGCAGGGAGGCCGCATTTCGCTCGCAACGAGGTATCGATGACCGTTCGCACCCGCTTCGCCCCGTCGCCCACCGGCTACCTGCACATTGGCGGCGCCCGCACGGCCCTGTTCAGTTACCTGTTCGCACGCCGTCACGGTGGCGAGTTCGTGCTGCGCGTGGAGGACACCGACCGCGAGCGGTCCACCGCCGAGTCCGTCAACGCGATCCTCGAGGGCATGACCTGGCTGGGGCTCGACTACGACGAGGGGCCGTTCTACCAGACCGAGCGCATGGAACGGTACCGCGAGGTGATCGACCAGTTGCTCGCCGAGGACAAGGCGTATTACTGCTATGCCACCCGCGAGGAGCTCGACGAGCTGCGCGAGGCGCAGATGAAGCGCGGCGAGAAACCTCGCTACGACCGTCGTTACCGCGATTTCACCGGCACCCCGCCGGCGGGCATCAAGCCGGTGGTGCGCTTCAAGAACCCGCTGGACGGCCTGGTGGTGGTCGAGGACGCCATCCGCGGCCGGGTGACCTTCCGCAACGACGAGCTCGACGACCTGATCATCGCCCGCGGCGACGGCACCCCGACCTACAACCTCACCGTAGTGGTCGACGACATGGACATGCGGATCACGCACGTCGTGCGCGGTGACGACCACCTCAACAACACCCCGCGCCAGATCAACCTGTACCGGGCGCTGGGCGTCGAGCCGCCGGCGTTCGCGCACCTGCCGATGATCCACGGCCCGGACGGGGCGAAGCTCTCCAAGCGCCACGGCGCGGTCAGCGTGGTCCAGTATCGCCACGACGGGTTCCTGCCCGAGGCGTTGCTCAACTACCTGGTGCGCCTGGGTTGGTCGCACGGCGACGAGGAGATCTTCTCGCGTGCCGAGCTGGTCCAGCTGTTCGACCTCAAGGACGTCAACCACTCGGCCTCGAGTATCAACCCCGAGAAGCTGCGCTGGCTCAACCAGCACTACATGCGCGAGCTGCCGGTCGCCGACGTCGCCGCCGAGCTACGCTGGCACCTTGGCCAGTTGGGCATCGACCCGGACGAGCTCGGCCCCAAGCCCGCGTCGATCGTCCCGGCCTACGTCGACCGGGTACACACCCTGGTCGAGATGGCCGAGCAGGCCAAACCCTTCTACCAGGACGCCGTCGAGCCCGATCCCGCCGCGATGGCGAAGCTGGACGCCTCGGCCGCGATGGTGGTCGACGCGCTGATCGTCGCCCTCGAGGATGACGCGGTCTGGGAGAGCGCCGACACCCTCGAGGCGGCGGTCAAGGGCGTCGCCAAGACGCTCGATCTCAAGCTCGGCAAGGTCGGGCCGGTGTTGCGCCTCGCCTTGCTGGGGCACACCTCCTCGCCCAGCTTCGGCGTTATCCTCGAGTTGATGGGGCGCGTGCGCAGCATCCAGCGCCTCAACGCCTTCCGGGACCGGATCGGCGCCTGATATGAAGATCGGGGCCATGCGACCGGCATTGCCGATCACGGTCGCCTACCTGTTGCTGGCCTCGTTGTGGATCTGGGTGACCCAGTGGCTGCTCGGCCGACTGGGTGGTGCCCACTGGGAAATCTCCACCGCCGGCCTGGTGTTCGGCGAGATCTTCGTGCTGGTCACCGGCGCGATGCTCTACGTGCTGGTCGACCGTCTGACCGCCGCACGCCAGGGGGTGGTCGATTTCGGTCACGAGCGTGCCCGCCCCCGCCAGGGCTGGCTGACCGCCATGCTGGTCGCCCTGGTGCTGATCGCCGTGATGCAGATCTTCATCGCCGCGGTCGCCGCTCGCCAGTACGCCCCGCTGCTGCTCGACAAGGCGCAGCGCGAGGTCGCCAACCTCGCCGCCATCCGCGCCATCGAGCTGGAGAACTGGGTCGAGGAGCGTGACCAGCAGGTCGACGCGCTGGCCCAGCGCAGCGAGTGGCTCCAGGCCTGGGTGACGAGACTGGACGAGGGCGAGGTCGACGGGTTCCCCGATGACCTGCGTCGCGGCAGCCTGCTCAGCCGGTTCCGCTCAATCACCTTGCTCGACCCCGACCGCAACCCGCAGCTGCAGACGGGGGCGACCAACGTCGTGCCACCGGACATGCTGCAGTTCGACCAGGCGGCGGTCACCGGCGACGTGCACACCGTGACCCGCTTCACCCGCGGCCGCGGTGGCGTCGACCTGTTCTGGATCCTGCCCATCTACGACGAGCGCACCGCGGTCTCCCGCGGTCCGTGGTACCTGTTGCTCTGGACGCGGTTGAATACCGAGAGCCTGTTGGCCGATGCCGAGAGCGACGGGCGGCGCGTGCGTGCCGCCGAGGGGCTGCGCACCCTGCTGATCAACGCCCCGGCCGATCCCGGCAGTGGCTCGAGCTTCTGGCCCATGCTGGTCCTCGATCCGAGACAGGAATCCTCGACGGTTGCCGAGACCCCGTCGGGCATCGTCGATCGGATCCGCGTCGGGCTGTCGGAGATCGAGGGCGACCCGGACGCCGAAGAGGGCGTGACCCGCATCGAGGGCGCCGATCGGGTCTACGCGACGGTCGAGTTGCCCCGCCTGTCGGCCCGCCTGCTGGTGCTCCAGGATCGCCGCGACGTGCTCGCGCCGGTCGACCAGCTGGAAAAGTGGCTCAGCCTGACGGCGCTGCTCTCGACGCTGGGCCTGTTCGCGGCCCTGCTGTTCCTCTGGCGCTTTCTGCGCGGGCGCTACCGTGCCCGCAGCGCGGACATCCTGCGCGAGCGCGAGTTCTGGCACCACGCCTGGCTCGAGATGCCGTCATTGGGCCTGATCGAGATCGACCCGAGGCGGTTGCAGGTGATCGTTGCCAACCGCCAGGCGGCCGAATGGTTCGGCCGGGCGCGCGAGGACCTGGTCGGCAGCGCGCTCTTTGACCTGTTCGAACCCACGGACCCCGCCTCGCCGCTCGCCGGTGATCCGGAAACGGCGTTGCCGGCGTATTTCGCCCGCGGGGCGGTCGACCGGCTGGCGCTGGAGGGGCGCCTGCCCGGCGCGGAGGCCGTCGGCCCGATGTGGCTCGAGCTGCGCGTCCTGCGTGACGGCGAGGGGCGGCCGGAGCGGATGATCGGCATGCTGCGTCCGGCGCGCGCCACGGACGACATCGCCTTGCGGGCGCAGATCGACCATCTGACCTCGCGCTGCGCCTCGGTGTCACCGGCCGAACGCCAATCACTCGGCGCCACGTTGGCCGAGCAGCCGGCCAGTCCGTTCTTCGACGTGCGCACGATCTCGCTCGCCGCCGCCGAGATCCACGATCGCGCCGCGTTGATCGCGTATCTCGAGGCGCATCTCCCCGAGAGTCTGCGCCATCACCAGGCACTGCTCCGGCCGCTGGCCGACGAGCTCGGACGGGTGCTGGTGAGCGGCGAGGGGCGCTGGGTGCACAGCGATGCCGCCGAGCCGGCGGAGGCCGGCGATGGCCACCCCGCGGTGATCAACGCCGTCGGCCACAGCGTCGTAATGCTGCCCGAGCCGATCGGCGAGCCCGGCATCGTCGCGGTACGCCTCTACATCAGCCAGGATCGCTGGGAGATGACCCCCGGTCTGCTCGAGGCCATCGAGCGGTTGCATCGGGTTTGCTGCACGGTCGACTGATTCGGGTCAACGCCAGCCAGCGCCGTCCAAACGAAAACACCCCGCGTCGAGGCGATCGACACGGGGTGTTTTCGGTTCCGGGCGGCTACGAGATGAATCTAGTCCTTGTCACCGTCCCGATCGTTGTCACCGAAGCGGGGGTTGTCACCCGGCAGTTCGCGGTGGATGCCCGCGCGCGCCATCAAGAGGGCGCTGATCGGCGCGGTCAGGAACAGGAAGACCAGGATCAGGATCTCGTGGACCGAGAGGCTGCCGCGGCTGGAGAAGTACACCGCCGAGGCGAGCAGGATGCTGCCCACGCCCAGCGTGGAGGCCTTCGTCGGGCCGTGCAGGCGCATGAAGAAGCTCGGCAGCTTGGCCAGGCCCAGCGAGCCCAGCAGCACGAACGCGGCGCCGAACAGGATCAGGAAACTGACGATGAGTTCGAAAAGCATGATGGCCTCCGGGCTATTCGACGATGTCGCCGCGAATCAGGTACTTGCTCAAGGCCACCGTGGTGATGAACCCCAGCACGGCGATCAGGAGCGCGGCCTCGAAGTTGATCGAGGTCTCGAACCAGATGCCCAGGGCGATCAGCAGGGCGATCGCGTTGATCGACATGGTGTCGAGTGCCAGCACCCGGTCGGTCTGGTCGGGGCCCTTGAACAGGCGGTAGGTGGCGAGTCCCATCGCGATGACGATCAGGACCAGGGCAATGCCGAGACTGACGTGGATCATGATTCCGTCCCCGGGGTTGATGAGGAACGCGCGGTGCGCTGGTCGGTCTGGCCGAAGATCCGCATCAGGCGCGACTCGTAGCGCTGCTTGATCTCGGCGATCTCCTCGGCGACGTCGTCGGCGTGCAGGGCATGCACCCACAGGCGACTCTGATCGGGGCTGATGCGGCAGGAGACCGTGCCCGGCGTGAGCGTGATGGTCGCGGCCAGGATGCTCACCGGCAGCGCGCCCTCGAGGTCGAGTTCCATCTCGAACAGCTGCGAGCGCAACGCGCGGTTGGGGCCCAGCACCTGGCGGGCAACCACGAAGTTGGCGCGGATGATGTCGATCACCACGATGCCGAGGTAGCCCAGCAGGGCGACGGGGCTTTTCACCCCGGCGCGAATCTCCCAGAAGCGATGCGTGATCCAGGGGATCACCAGGGCGACGATCGCGCCCATGACGATCGAGCCGGGGTGGATGCTGTTGTTGATCACCAGCCAGCTGACCAGCAGCACGAGGCTCAGCAGGGGTTGAGGCAGGATGCGGCGCATTAGTGTTTACCTCCCTCGTACTCCTGGCCCAGTTTGCCGGGCGCGGTCTCCGGCGACAGGATGCCATCCGGCATCACCGCGTCCAGGTAGCCCGACGGCGTCGTGATCTGCTGGGCGGTCCCATCGAGCCAGTCGGACAGCGGCTGGGCACCCACGACCATGACCGTGGCGACGGCCAGCGGCGCGATGGTCAGCGCCAGCCCCGGCAGGGCCGTGCGCGCACCCCGCGGCATGGCGTGCGCCGGGTGGCCCGGCGTGGCCTGCGACTGGTAGAACAGCCGGCTGCCGGCGCGCGCCAGGGCGATCACCATGATCAACCCGCTGGTCAGCACCACCGCGAAGATCGGGGCCATCAGCGGACTGTCGAGTGCCGCGGCGAGGATCATCACCTTGCCGAAGAAGCCGGTCAGAGGCGGCAAGCCGGCCATGGCGATCGCGTAGGCGAAGAACAGCGAGCCTACCAGCACGGCATGCGGCATGGGCGGGGCGGCCTCGATGCCGTCGCCGGCCTCGGGACGATGGCGGATCAACAGCCCGGCCAGCAGGAAGAACCCGGCGCTGAGCACCGTGGTGTGGATCCAGTAATACAGCGCGCCGCTGATGGCCAGTTCGCGCTCGGAACCGGTGACCAGGCCCAGGGCGATCAGGATCGTGCCCACCGAGGCGACGATCAGGTAGGCAATCTGCCGGCGCAGGAACCGTCCGGCCACCACGCCCAGGGCGGCGAGCAGCAGGGTGATCAGCCCCAGCCACAACAGCCAGGGGGCGATCAGCGCGGTGGTCTCGACCAGCCCGCCGATGGTATTGCCCGAGAGCATGACCGAATCGACCCGCAGCACCGAGTACAGGCCCACCTTGGTCATGATCGCGAACAGGGCGGCCACCGGGATCGAGGCGTAGCCGTAGGCCCCCGGCAGCCAGAGATACAGCGGGAAGGCCGCGCCCTTGATCAGGAACACCACGAACAGCAGGAAGATCGCCGTGGTGACGATCGGCACCGCGTCCGGGGCGACTTGCGGAAGCTTGAGCGTGATGTCGGCGAGATTCAGGCTGCCGACCGTGCCGTAGAGCGCGCCGACGGCGAACAGGAACAGCGTCGACCCGATCAGGTTGACCACCACGTAATGGAAACCCGCCCGGGTCCGCTTGCGACCGTCGCCGTGCAGCAGCAGGCCGTAGGAGGCCAGCAGCAGAACCTCGAAGAACACGAACAGGTTGAACAGGTCGCCGGTCAGGAACGCGCCGTTCAGGCCGAACAGCTGCGCCTGGAACAGGGCGTGGAAGTGCGGCCCGGCCGAATCCTCGTCGCGACGCACGGCATAGAGCAGCGAGAGCACCGCGACGATCGAGGTGAGCACGACCATCAGCCCCGAGAGCCGATCGAACACCAGCACGATGCCGAACGGCGCCGACCAGCCCCCGAGCTCGATGACCTGTGCGGTGTTGCCGAATCCGCCCAGCAGCAGCCAGGCGCTGACGATCAGCAACGTGGCCGCGCCGGCGAGGCTGATGGCCCGCGAGAGCGCCGGGGCGCGCTGCCCGGTCATGGCGAGGATCGCCGCCAGGGCGACCGGCAGGAAGACCAGCAGGGAAATCAGGTTGTCGGTCATGCGCGCGGCTCCTTGCGGCGATCGATCACCCGGTCGGCCTGCGGGATGTGCGTGCCGTCGACATGGTCATTGCCGAGCGCGGCCCGGGCCTTCAGTGCCAGCACGATCACGAAGGCGGTCATGGCGAACGCGATCACGATGGCCGTCAGCACCAGCGCCTGGGGCAGGGCATCGGCCGATTGCTCGGTTGCGCCCACCACGGCCGGGGCGGCGGTGTGCAGCCGGCCCATGGTGAACAGGAACAGATTGACCCCGTAGGACATCAGGGTCAGCCCCAGCACCACCGGGAAGGTCTGGGCGCGCAGCACCAGGTACACGCCGGCGCCGGTGAGCACGCCGATGAGCAGGGAAATGGCCAGGTTGGTCATGCGTCTCTCCCCCCACGGCTATCGCCGTCCGCGGGGCTTGCCTCGATGGATGCGTAGTCGGGATGCTCGATCGCGTGGTCGGTCAGCCGGCCGAGATTCAGCAGGATCAGCATGGTCGAGCCGACCACCACCAGGAACACGCCCAGGTCGAAGCCGAGTGCCGAGGCGAGGTGGATCTCACCGATCAGGGGCAGCGTGAAGTGCCAGGTGTTGGAGGTGAGGAACGGCACGCCCGCCGCCATGGCGACCAGCCCGGTCCCCAGCGAGATCAGGAGCCCGGCGCCGATGATGCCGTGGATCGGCAGATGCAGCTTGCGTTCGGTGTTCTCGATGCCGAAGGCCATGTACTGCGCCACCAGCGCGCTGGCCACGATCAGCCCGGCGATGAAGCCGCCGCCCGGTTCGTTGTGCCCGCGCAGGAACACGTAGACGCCGAACAGCAGGGTCAGCGGCAGGATGATCTGCGCGAAGGTGCGCAGCATCAGCGGGTGCGGGTCGTCGCTCCAGGCGCGCCCGAACGGGTCGCGTCGCGAGGAGGGCAGCGACAGGTTGTGCAGCATGGCGAAGATACCGAGTGCGGCCAGCGCCAGCACCGTGATCTCGCCGAAGGTGTCGTAGCCCCGGAAGTCGACCAGGATCACGTTGACCACGTTGGTGCCGCCACCCCCGGGCACGGAATGCTCCAGGAAGTAGCCGGAGATGGTCTCGAACGGCCGACTGATGATCGCGTAGGTCAGTGCCGCGATCCCGCCGCCGATCCCCGTGGCAATACCGGCATCACGCCAGCGCCGGGCCGGCGAGGAGAGCTTGCGGCTCTGCTGCGGCAGGTAGAACAGGGCCAGCAGCAACAGGATCATGGTGACCACCTCGACCGAGAGCTGGGTCATGGCCAGGTCCGGTGCCGAGAAGCGGGCGAAGATCATCGCCACACCCAGGCCGACCACGCTCATCGAGATCAGCGCGAACAGGCGCTGGCGATGACCGACGGCCGTGACCACGGTGGCGATGATGATCAGGAGCATCCCGAGCCAGGTCACCCAGTCGCCGCTGTCCTCGACCGTGCCGCGATCGAGCGCCGCCTGCACGCCCGGCAGACCCGCGGTCTGAAGGTAGCCCGCCAGGCCCGCGAGCAACGAGAACAGCAGGGTCAGCAGCACGATCCGACCCAGCCGGCCGTTGTCGAGCCCGCCGGTCACGCCGGCGCCGGCGCGCATCAGCAGTTCCATGAGGCGGTTGTAGACGGCGCGCGCATCCAGGTGTGCCAGCGACCGGGCATGCCAGCGGAAGATGGGCGCGCGGTAGAGGTAGATCAGAAGACCACCGACCAGGGCGATCGCGCTCATCAGCAGCGGCAGGTTGAGGCCGTGCCACAGCGACAGGCTGTAGTAGGGCGGCTCGGCCTGCAGCACCCCGGTCACGGCGATGTGCAGCAGCGGGCCGACCACCAGCGCCGGCAGGATGCCCACGGCGAGACACAGCACCACCAGCAGGTCGACCGGACGCTTCATCATGCCGGGCGGCTCGTGGGGTTTCTTCGGCAGGTCGCCGTCGGGCTTGCCGAAGAAGGTGTCGTGCACGAAGCGCAGGGAATAGGCCACCGACAACAGGCCACCCAGCGAGACCAGGATCGGCAGCAGCCAGACCGGGCCGATGTCGCCAGCGACGCGCACCGACTCGGTGAAGAACATCTCCTTGGAGAGAAAGCCGTTGAACAGCGGCACGCCCGCCATCGCCATCGCCGCGATCATGCCCAGTGCCGCCGTGTGCGGCATGTACTTGACCAGCCCGCCCAGGCGGCGCATGTCGCGGGTGCCGGTCTCGTGGTCGACGATGCCGGCGACCATGAACAGGCTGGCCTTGAAGGTGGCGTGGTTGATGATGTGGAAGATGCCCGCCACGGCGGCCAGCGGCGTGCCGAAGCCGAACAGCAGCGTGATCAGGCCCAGATGACTGATGGTCGAGTAGGCCAGCAGTCCCTTGAGGTCATGGCGGAACAGGGCCGTGTAGGCGCCCAGCAGGAACGTGATCAGGCCCGCGGTGGAGACGATGATCACCCACAGCTCCGTGCCGGCCAGCGCCGGGAAGAAGCGCGCCAGCAGGAAGATGCCGGCCTTCACCATCGTCGCCGAGTGCAGGTAGGCCGAGACCGGCGTCGGCGCGGCCATGGCGTTGGGCAGCCAGAAGTGGAACGGGAACTGCGCGGATTTCGTGAACACGCCCAGCAGGATCAGGATCAGTGCCGGGGCGTAGAGCTCATGGTTCTTGATCAGCTCGCCGTTGGCCAGCACGTCGGTCAGCTCGTAGGAGCCGACGATGTGGCCGAGGATCAGCACCCCGCCGAGCAGGGCCAGCCCGCCGGCCCCGGTGATCGCCAGCGCGAGACGCGCGCCGTAGCGGGCCTCCTTGCGATGCTGCCAGTAGCTGATCAGCAGGAAGGAGGCCAGCGAGGTCAGCTCCCAGAAGATGACCAGGTTGATCATGTTCTCGGAGAGCACCACGCCCAGCATCGCGCCCATGAACATCATCATGTAGGCGAAGAAGCGCCCCATCGAGTCGTTGGGCGAGAGGTAGTAGCGGGCGTAGATGACGATCAGCAGGCCGATCACCAAGATCAGGCCGGTGAACAACAGCGACAGGCCGTCGAGGCGGAAACCGAACGTCAGGCCCGCGGCCTCGATCCAGGCGTGCGAGGTGGCCACCGGCATCTGGCCGATGTGCCCGGCGACCAGCCAGGCGAACAGCGCCAGCGCGAGCAGCGTCGCGCCACCGGCCACCCAGGCGGCCGCGTAGCGATTGATGCGGGCGCTCCAGGCCGCCACCGGGGCGGCCAGGAACGGCAGCAAGACGACTGCGGCCAAGAGTTCGATCGGGTTCACGAACACCGTCCTTATGCGGGTGAATGGGGGCCTGCGGCCGTCAAGCAACGGACGCAATCAGCCGAAAATCCTAGCATAGAAGTTTCCGATCAACGGCCGATCGATGCCGCGAAAGCCGCGACAGCACGCGATTTGCGGTGGGTCGCACGTGTTTATCCTGCGGGCGCGCGCGAGGTGCTATAAGGAAACTCTGCATGACTGCCATACCGCCCTGCGCGCCTTGATCACGAACGACTCGCCAAGCCAGGGTGGCATGGCATTCGTGCAGAGTTTCCTTAACGAAGGCGATCGCGGCCGGCCGGGGCGGTGGATCACGAGATCAGGGCCATAGTGATAGACTCCGGTTTTCTCAAGGAGCCTCTGCACGAATGGCACTTCCCCCGGTACCCCCGGCGTGGCGCTGCAATCCGTACAGAGGTTCCATAATCCACCCGTGGCCTGTCGGTGCGTTGATGTGACGCGACCGGCCCGCTGGCCGCCCGAATGTGGGGCGACGCCGGCCACGGCGAGCAATGGCAGACCGTTTTGACGGACAACGTGACAGCAACCCAGACCCGAATACCCGCCGAGACCCACGGCATCTCGATCAACGACCTGAGCGACAACGCCCGGTTCGTCCTTGAGCGACTGCACGAGGCCGGCTTCGAGGCCTACGCCGTCGGCGGGTGCGTGCGCGATCTCTTGCGCGGGCGCAGCCCCAAGGACTTCGACGTGGTCACCGACGCGCGCCCCGAAGAGGTCAAGCGCCTGTTCAAGCGCGCGCGCATCATCGGCCGGCGCTTCAAGATCGTCCACGTGGTCTTCCGCGACGAGCTGATCGAGGTGACCACCTTCCGGGGCGGCGACGCCGACGAGGTCAAGCGCGCCGACGGCGGCATGATCACGCGCGACAACGTCTTCGGCAGCATCGACGAGGACGTCTGGCGGCGCGATTTCGCCTGCAACGCCCTCTATCTCGACTTCGCCTCCGGCGAGCTGGTCGACTACGTCGAGGGCCTGACCGACATCCACAGCGGTCGCCTGCGCGTGATCGGCGAGCCGGAAGCGCGCTACCGCGAGGACCCGGTGCGGATGCTGCGCGCGGCACGCTTTGCCGCCAAGCTCGGCTTCCACCTCACCCCCGACAGCGAGCAGGCGATCGCGCATTGCCGCGAGACGCTCGCCGACATCTCGCCGGCCCGCCTGTTCGACGAGACCGTCAAGCTGCTTCAGGGCGGCGCCGGGCGCCAGACCGTGCTCGAGCTCAAGCGCCTCGGCCTGCTCGAGTACCTGTTCGATAGCCTCTCGACCTGGATCGAGCCCAACGACCCGGCCAGCGACTGGGTGCTGATCGAGCCGGTGCTCGAGGCCACCGACGAGCGGGTCGCCAAGGACTTGCCGGTCAACCCGGCCTTCCTGTTCGCCGGCCTGTTCTGGCGCATGCTGGGCCGCCACCGCGTCCAGTGGATGCACCAGCGCGTGCCGATGGAGGACGCGCTCGTCCTGGCCGCCGACGAGGTGCTGGCCGTCGCCGCCCGGCGCCTGATGATCCCGCGCCGCCTGGCCGAGATCATCCGCGCGATCTGGGCGTTGCAGCCGGACCTCGAGCGCCATGCCCCGGCCGCGAACGCCCCGGGCAAGGGCAAGGACGCGGACACGCTCACCGAGGAACAACGCGCGCTGACCGAGGCGCCGTGGTTCCGCGCGGCGGTGGACTTCCTCTGCCTGCGCTCGCGCACCAACGAGGTCGACGAGTCGGTCTGCACCTTCTGGCGTCGTCACGCCCCGGAGCGAGGCAGCCGCGACGAGGCGCCGATCGAGGCGCTGCAGCCCTCGGACTTCGGCAAGAAGCGTCGCCGCCGTCGCCCGCGCCGGCGCAAGCCGGGTGGCAAGCCGCAGTCCGCCAACAGCTGATTGCGGGGGAATGATGGTTCGGGAAGTCGCGACCATCGGCCTGGGGGCCAACCTCGGTGACCCGGTCGACCAGATCGAGCGTGCCGTCGAGGCGATCGACAGCCTGCCCTTGTGCCAGGTGCGCGCCGTCTCCGGCCTGTACGCCAACCCGCCGATCGGCCCGCAGGACCAGCCCGACTACGTCAACGCCGTGGCCGAGATCGAGACAGCCTTGGCCCCGGAGGCGCTGCTGCGGGCCCTGAAGGGCCTGGAGCGCGCGGCGGGGCGTTCCTACACGCGCCACTGGGGCGAGCGCATGCTCGACCTGGACATCCTCGCCTTCGGCGATCGCCGGATCGACACGGCCGAGCTGACCGTGCCGCACCCGGAAATCGCCCGCCGGCACTTCGTGCTCGCCCCCTGGCTCGAGATTCGCCCCGACGCCCGCCTGCCCGACGGCACCGCCCTGGCCGGCTGGCTCGAGGCGGTTGCCGATCACCCGCTGCGGTTCCTGCGCGCCATGCGCTGGCAGCGGCGGGCGGACGAGCCGCGCGCCACTAGTGCGGCAAGTCGTCGGCCGGACGCGCCGCGCCACCCACGCACCACCCCCACGCGGAGGTCGTCATGACCCGTACCCGATTGCGTCAGGCCAAGACCGACCGCCAGCCCATCGCCATGCTGACCGCCTACGACGCGGGTTTCGCGCGCGTTGCCGCTGCCGCCGGGGTCGATGCCTTCCTGGTGGGCGATTCACTCGGCATGGTGGTTCAGGGGCAGCGTGACACCCTGGCGGTCACCGTCGAGGACGTCGCCTACCACGCCGCCATGGTCCGCCGCGGCGTGGGCGAGGCCCTGGTGGTCGCCGACATGCCGTTTCTCAGTGACGCGACCGTCGAGCGGGCGCTG
Organism: Guyparkeria hydrothermalis; assembly: GCF_023555375.1. GTDB lineage: Bacteria > Pseudomonadota > Gammaproteobacteria > Halothiobacillales > Halothiobacillaceae > Guyparkeria > Guyparkeria hydrothermalis. The sequence continues at coordinate 188,013 of NZ_JAJSEE010000001.1, read as the reverse complement.
GATGCTGCCGGCGTGCTGATGGGCGAGGGCGGCGCGGACATGGTCAAGCTCGAGGGCGGCGCCGAGAAGGCCGAGATCGTGCGTGCCCTGACCGACAGCGGCGTGCCGGTCTGCGGCCACGTCGGCTTGCTGCCCCAGCGCGTGCGCAAGCTGGGCGGCTACCGGGTGCAGGGCCGCGAGGCCGCCGACGCGCGCCGCATCCTCGAGGATGCCCAGGCCCTGGTCGCCGCCGGCATCGATCTCCTGGTGGTCGAATGCGTGCCCAGCGAACTCGGCCGGGCGCTGGCCGAGGCGGTCGACGTGCCGGTGATCGGCATCGGCGCCGGGGCCGACACCGACGGCCAGGTGCTGGTGATGCACGACATGCTGGGGCTGACCGACAAGCCACCGCGCTTCGTCCGCGATTTCCTCGCCGAGGGTGGCTCGATCCACGGGGCGTTTGCCGCCTACGTCGAGGCCGTGCGTGCGCGTCGCTTCCCCACCGCCGAGGAAAGCTTCTGATGCAGGTGATCCGCGACATCGAGACGTTGCGCGACTGGCGCGAATCGGAGGGGTTCGATGCCCGTCGCGTGGGCTTCGTGCCCACGATGGGCAACCTCCACGCCGGCCACCTGGCGCTGATCGATCACGCCAAGCAGCGCGCCGAAGCCGTGATCGTGAGCGTGTTCGTCAATCCGCTGCAGTTCGAGGACCCGGACGACCTCGCCCGCTACCCGCGTACCGAGGAGCGCGACCTCGAACTTCTCGAGCAGGCCGGCGTCGCGGCGGTCTTCCTGCCCACCGAGGCGGTGCTCTATCCGCGCGGTCAAAAGGACATCGTGCGCGTCGATGCCGGCCCGCTGGGCGAGCGCCTCGAGGGGGCGGCCCGGCCGGGACACTTCACCGGCGTGGCCACCGTGGTCACCAAGCTGTTCAATCTGGTGCGCCCGGACGTGGCCGTGTTCGGCGAGAAGGATGCCCAGCAGGTCGCCGTGATCCGGCGGCTGGTCGCCGACCTCGACATGAACGTGGAGCTGGCCATCGAGCCCACCCATCGCGAGCCCGATGGGCTGGCGATCAGCTCGCGCAACCGCTTTCTCGACCCCGAGCAGCGTCGCCAGGCCCCGGCGGTGCACCGAGCCCTCAAGCGCGCGGCCGAGTCGCTGGCCGGCGGCCACACGGTGCCCGCGACGCTCGCCGGTGCCCGGCACTGGCTGACCCAGCAGGGCTTCGTGGTCGACTACCTGGTCTACTGTGACGACGAGCGTCTCGAGGAACAGGCCCGGCTGGTCCCGCACGGGCGCCTGCTGGTCGCCGCGAGGCTGGGCAAGGTGCGCCTGATCGACAACCTCGCGGTTCACACCCCGCACCCGGCCAGCGACGAAAGCGACCGCTGACCGACCCGAAACGCCCCGGATTTACGCTGCGGGCGCAATTTCGGCACAATACGCGTCTGTCTCGCCGCCCGGTCCGAACCGTCAGGGCGTTTGTTTCGGCCCCGGTACCGACCGCGAGACGGTATACCGACTACCCGCCCACACCGCGCAGCCGTCTATGAATCCGAACTATCTCGACTTTGAACAGCCGATCGCCGAACTCGAGGCCAAGATCCGCGAGCTCCAGCTCATGGACGACGACCAGGGCCTGGACATCGACGAGGAAATCGAGCGGCTGCGCACCAAGTCGACGGACCTGACGCGCTCGATCTTCGCCAATCTCGGCGCCTGGCAGGTCAACCAGCTCGCGCGCCACCCGCAGCGTCCCTACCTCACCGACTATCTCCAGCGGGTGTTCACCGACTTCCGCGAACTGCACGGCGATCGTGCCTTCGGCGACGACCCGGCGATCATCGGCGGCATGGCGCGCCTCGACGGCCTGCCGGTGATGGTGATCGGCCAGCAGAAGGGTCGGGACACCAAGGAGAAGATCCGCCGCAACTTCGGCATGCCGCGTCCGGAGGGCTACCGCAAGGCCAAGCGCCTGATGGAGCTGGCCGAGAAGTTCGGCCTGCCGGTCCTGACCTTCATCGACACCCCGGGCGCCTACCCGGGCATCGACGCCGAGGCGCGCGGCCAGAGCGAGGCGATCGCCCGCAACCTCTACGTGATGGCCGAGCTCGAGACCCCGATCATCGTCACGGTGATCGGCGAGGGCGGCTCCGGTGGCGCGCTGGCCATCGGCGTGGGCGACCACGTGATGATGCTCCAGTACAGCACCTACTCGGTGATCTCCCCGGAGGGCTGCGCCTCGATCCTCTACAAGAGCGCCGAGAAGGCCCCGGAAGCCGCCGAGGCGCTGGGCGTCACCGCCGACCGGCTCAAGAGCCTGGGCCTGATCGACGAGATCATCCCCGAGCCCTGTGGCGGCGCGCACCGCGACGTGCCGGCCATGGCCCGCTCGCTCAAGAGCAGCCTCAAGAAGGCGGTGCTCGCCCAGATCGACCGACCCACCCAGGCGCTGCTCGAGCGGCGCTACGAGCGCCTGATGAGCTACGGTGAGTTCACCGAACGCTGATTTCGCGCCGGGCACGGTGGTCGGCCCGGACGGCATGCCGCGCCCGGTGGCCCCCGATCCGGCCGCCCACGTCCTGCTCGCCAGCTCCGGCGGGCGCGATTCCCTCGGCGCCCTGACGCGCCTGTCGCAATGGCGCGAGCAAGGACGATTTGCCCGCCTGTCGGTGATCCATGTCGATCACGGCCTGCACCCCGATGCCCCCGCGTGGGCCGAGGTCGCCCGCGAACAGGCCGAGGCGTTCGACTGCGCGTTCGACGCCCGCCAGGTCCGCGTCAAGCGGAGTGCCGCGGCGGCCGGACGGGGGTCGACCGAGGCGGCCGCCCGCGACGCGCGTTACCGAGCCTTCGATGCCGCGCTCGCCGAGGCGGCGACCGACGACCCCGCCCATCCCCCGGTGCTGGTGACCGCGCACCACGCCGAGGACCAGGCCGAGACCATCCTGCTGGCCCTGATGCGCGGCTCCGGTGGGCGAGGACTGTCGGGCATGTCGGCCTGGCGGCCGCGGGCGGCCTTCGCGCACTGGCGTCCCTTCCTGGACACGCCCCGGGCCGAGCTCGAGGCCGCCGCCCGCTCGAGCGGGCTCTCGTGGGTCGACGACCCGGCCAACGACGACCCGGGGTTTGCCCGCAACCACCTGCGCCACCACGTCCTGCCGGCGCTGCGCGCCTTCTGGCCGGATGCCGTCTCACGGGTGCGCACCAGCGCCCAGCGCCTGACGATGGAGCAGGGCCTGCTCGGCGAGCTGGCCGAGCTGGACGCCGGCCAGCCGCTCGACCGGACCACGCTGGACTGGCGCCGGGCCTCGGCCCTGCCGCCGCATCGCCAGTGCAACCTGCTGCGCCAGTGGCTGGCCCGCCTGGGTTGCCTGCCGCCGCCCCCGGAACGGCTGGGCGAATGGCTTGCCCAGCTGCGTACCGCCGCGGCCGACCGCCAGCCGCTGCTCGAGTGGCCCGGCGGCCAGTTGCGTCGCTACCGGGAGCGTATTCACTGGCTGCAATCGCTACCCGAGCCGACGCGGCCGCGGGACTGGCCCGACGACCAGTCCTGCCTGTCGCTGGACGAAGGCGGGGCACTGTGTCGACGGCCGGTCAGCGCCGAGTCCGACGACGACGGGGGGCGGCTGAGAAAGACCACGGAGGCGTGGCGCCTGCGGCCGGTGGGCGGCAGTGAACGGCTGCGGCCGGCCGTCGGTCGACCGAGCCTGCCGGTCAAGCAATGGTTCCAGGATCAGGGCATCCCGCCCTGGGAGCGTCCCGCGGCGATCGGGGTGGAGATCGGCGGGCAGCTCGCCGCGGTGCGGGCCGGCGGGCACTGGCTGGTGGACGTGGCGTTCCGGCCGCAAGCGGGGGAGCCCGCCTGGCTTTTGGTCGAGGGAGGCCAGCCGGGTCAGGTCTAACCGTTCTGGACCTCGATGCGCCGGCGGCGGCTGTCCTCGGCCTTGTCCAGGGTCACGCTGAGTACGCCGTTCCGGTAGCGGGCCTGCGCTGAGTCGGCCTTGACCGCCGCCGGCAGCGGCACCAGTCGGGCAAAACAGCCGTAGGCACACTCGGCCACGTGGTATTCCCCCTGCCGGTGTTCGCGCTCGACGCGCTTCTCGCCGGCGATGCGCAAGGGAACCTCTGCATGAATCGATGGTGCCTCTGGCTCGCGGGTTTGTTCGCAATCGAGGCGCCGGGCCGAAGGCGGGCTCATTGCCCGTCGAGGGCCGGCAACGACGAGTGCGGGCAAACCCGCGAGCCCCTCTCGGGCGGGCCGCCAAGGGCCCATCTGCGGCGTTGCGGCGCTTGCGAATGGCGACCGCCATTCACGGCGCACCGCGCCTTGCATCTGGACCCTTGGCGGTCCCGCAGAGGCACTATCGATTCATGCAGAGGTTCCCGCGTGATCGTCGACCACCTCCACCTCGATGTCCTCGCGCTCGAGCCCGGGCGCCTCCAGGCGCACCTCGATCCGGCCGCCCTGGTCGAACACCTCCACCGGCAACAGGCCCCAGCCGATGTTGCGTCGATCCAGGTCATGACTGCCCTCGGCGGACTCGCGATGGCTCGGGGTAAAGCGGGTGACCGCCTGGCCGGCCGCGTCGGTCAGGCGGCGCCAGCCCTCGGTAATTGACGTGCCGATCTGTTCGAAGCGGTCACGAATACGATCGATAGCAGCCATGTCTCACCTCCAATCAAACCAGTTTCCTACCGGAATGATTGGATGCGAATCGCCGGGATTCAAGTGGTTGGGGTGGGATGTTGAAGCCGTGCTCGATCGCGCCGGCGTGCGTCCCGAACGAGTGGAACGGCAGTCCGAACCGGGAGCTTGCGAGGCCGAGCAATTGATCGGCAAGGCTGCGTAGGAGCGGCTTTAGCCGCGAAACGCAACCACCGGTCGCCCCATCGCGCCTGAAGGCGCTCCTACGGTCGGGTCAGGTGCCGGCGGCGTTCAGCCGTTCTCGTACAACCAGGTCAGCAGGGCGTCCTGCACGCGCGTGCCGCCGCCGTACTGCACGCCCTGTTCGTTGTGCAGCATGACAACCACGTAGCGCCGGCCGGACTTGGCCAGCAGGTAGCCCGCGCCGGCGCGCACGTCGCGCAGGGTGCCGGTCTTGATGTGGGCGTGGCCGCGGATCGAGCCGTCGGTCAGCCGCTTTCTCATCGTGCCGTCGATGCCGGCGATGGGCAGGGTGGACATCACCTCGGCCATGTACGGGCTCGTCCAGACCGAGAGCAGCATCTGGCCGATCTGGCGCGGGGAGAGCCGCGAGATGCGCGACAGGCCCGAGCCGTTCTCGACCACCGCCCCGTCCCAGTTCAGGCCGCGGTCCTCGGCCCAGCGCTCGATCACGCGCGCGGCCTTGAGCTCGGTGGCCGGGGTGCCCTCGATCTCCGCGCCCATGGTCAGCATGATCTGCCGCGCCATGACGTTGTTCGACCACTTGTTCATCAGCCACAGGTAGTTCGACAGCGGCCGGGAGTCGTGGGTGAGCAGCCGGGTCGCGCCGGCCTGCACCAGCCCCTGGCGCCAGGTGCCGGTGATGCTGCCGCCGGCGGACTCGAACAGTTCCTTGAAGGCGTGGAAGAAGGCATCGTGCGGGTCGCCCGCGACGCGGTAGTAGAGATGCGGCGCGCACTGGCGCGAGACGGTGCCACGCACCTGGATCTCCGCGCCCGGATCGGTCGGGTTGCGGATGTCGATCACGGGGCGATTGGTGTCCGAGCGGCAGGGCTGGTTGACCAGGTTGAGGCTGTTGTCCAGCGCCATGCGCGGGTTCGGCGGCCAGGTGCTCACCGCCGATTCGCCCTGGCCGTGCGGCGTGATGCTGATGCGCACGGCGCGGTTGTCCAGCAACAGGGCGTTGGGCAGGGCGTTGTAGACGCGGTCCGGGCGGTTGTCGAAGTCGCCCGGGTCGGCGGCGATCGGCGCGAAGTACGAATCGTCGAGGATCACGTCGCCGCGGATCTCCTGCACGCCCAGTTCGCGCAGGCGTCGCACGGCGTCCCAGAGGTCCTCGCTGCGAAACCACGGGTCGCCGTAGCCCTTGATGTAGAGATCGCCGTTGATCACGCCGTTGACCGGCTTGGTATCGGCCAGGAACTCGGTCTTCCACTGGAAGGTCGGGCCGAGCACGTCCAGCGAGGCGACCGTGGTCACCAATTTCATCACCGAGGCCGGGTTGAACAGCCGGTCGCCCTGGTGGTTGATCAGCGGGGTGTCGCTGTCGACCGCCTGCACCCACAGTCCCAGGTGGTTGGCATCCAGCTTCTGCGCGGCGAGCTCGGCGTTCACCTTGGCGGGCAGGGCGTCGTTCGCCGCCGTCGCGGCGAGTGGCAGGAGCAGCAGGCCGGTGAGGGCCGCGGCGGCCAGCCGACCGATTGAACGCCGGGCGGCGGGGCAAAGGGGCTGTTGCTGGTGTTCCATAGTCGGTAGTCGTCGTCCGTTGGCCGGGCAATTCGCGTGGGGTCGAACTGGGCGATTCGCCGGCGGGTATATAGCTGAAACGGCATGCCTTGGGCGCGTGGCCGAGCCTCATCATGCCACAGGGAAAACGCTTGGGAATATGGCGATGGCGCTCCCTCGTTTTCCCGTCGCCATGCGCTTTGAGGTAACCGTGGGCATTCAGTAAACTACCGCACTTCCTGTCGAATCCGGGCGTCACCCGGATTGGATCGGATGACGCTTGCTTCAACTCTTATCGACTACCAGCGACACCGCATTCCATGGCCGAAATCAACCCGATCCTGAATCGTATCGACAACCTCATCGAGCGCTCCGAGTCGCTCCGGGGGTATCTTTAACTACGATGAGAAGAAAGAACGCCTGGAAGAGGTCGATCGCGAGCTGGAAGTGCCCGACGTCTGGAACGACCCGGATCGCGCCCAGGCACTGAACAAGGAGCGCGCCTCGCTGGTGCGCATCGTCGACACCCTCTCCGAGATGCGCGACGGCCTGACCGACGCGCGTGAGCTCGTGGAGATGGCCGGCGAGGAAGACGACGAGGACACCATCGCCTCGGTCGAGTCCGACGTCCAGGAGTTCGAGAAGCGGATCGAGGACCTCGAGTTCCGCCGCATGTTCTCCGGCGAGATGGACGAGTCCAACGCCTTCATGGACATCCAGGCCGGCGCCGGCGGCACCGAGGCGCAGGACTGGGCCTCCATCCTGCTGCGCATGTACCTGCGCTGGGGCGAGAAGCACGGCTTCAAGACCGAGATCATCGAGATCTCCGACGGCGAGGTCGCCGGCATCAAGTCGGCCACCATCCGCTTCGAGGGCGAGTTCGCCTTCGGCTGGCTGCGCACCGAGACCGGCGTGCATCGCCTGGTACGCAAGTCGCCGTTCGACTCGGACAACCGCCGGCACACCTCGTTTGCCTCGGTGTTCGTCTCCCCCGAGGTGGACGACAACATCGAGATCGAGATCAACCCGGCGGACATCCGTACCGACGTCTACCGTGCCTCCGGGGCCGGCGGTCAGCACGTCAACCGGACCGAGTCGGCGGTGCGCTTCACGCACATCCCCACCGGCGTGGTGGTGGCGTGCCAGTCCGAGCGCTCGCAGATCCAGAACCGGGATCGGGCGATGAAGCAGCTCAAGGCCAAGCTCTACGAGCTGGAGATGCAGAAGCGCCGCGCCGAGGCCCAGGCCGTCGAGGACACCAAGGCCGACGTCGGCTGGGGCAGCCAGATCCGCTCCTACGTGCTCGACCAGAGCCGCATCAAGGACCTGCGCACCAGCCACGAGACCGGCAACACGCAGGCGGTGCTCGACGGCGATCTCGACCCGTTCATCGAGGCCAGCCTCAAGAGCGGCCTGTAAGACACGACGAAGCCCCACTGTGGGAGCGAGCCCCGCTCGCGAAGGCCGCGGTAGCGGCCGTCCCCGTTCAGGCCGGGCACAAGGCCGAAACGGGAACTCGCGCCCCGCTCAACGAACCAGGGCGCGATTCGCTTGCAAGGCAAGCTCCCACAGCGACGTTGCCAATTGCCGAACACGATTCCGCCGGGCACGCCCGGCCCCAACACATCACAAAGAGCCGACACCATGGCCGAGCAAAAGCCCGAACTCGACGAGAACCAACTGATTGCCGAGCGCCGCGAGAAGCTCAAGAAGCTGCGCGAGACCGGCAACCCGTTCCCCAACGACTTCGACCGGGAACACATGGCAGGCGAACTGCAGGCCGAGTACGGCGAGCACGACAAGCCGTGGTTCGAGGAGAACACCGTGCGCGTCGCGGTTGCCGGCCGCGTCATGGCCAAGCGGGTGATGGGCAAGGCAAGCTTCCTCTCCATCCTCGACCAGTCCGGCCGCATCCAGTTCTACGTCGCCCGCGACGACGTCGGCGCGGACGTCTACCAGGACTTCAAGACCTGGGACATCGGCGACATCGTCGGCGGCGAGGGCGTGCTCTTCAAGACCAACAAGGGCGAGCTCTCCGTGCGCGTGGATTCCATCCGCATGCTCACCAAGAGCCTGCGCCCGCTGCCGGACAAGTACCACGGCCTGTCCGACACCGAGGCCCGCTATCGCCAGCGCTACCTCGATCTCGTCATGAACGAGTCGGCGCGCGAGACCTTCCGCCTGCGCAGCCGCGTGATCCGCTTCATCCGCGACTACCTCGACGGCCACGGCTTCCTGGAAGTCGAGACGCCGATGATGCAGGCCATCCCGGGCGGGGCGTCGGCCAAGCCGTTCGTCACCCACCACAACGCGCTCGACATGCCGCTGTACCTGCGCATCGCGCCGGAGCTGTTCCTCAAGCGCCTGGTGGTCGGCGGCTTCGAGCGGGTCTACGAGATCAACCGCAACTTCCGTAACGAGGGCCTGTCCACGCGGCACAACCCCGAATTCACCATGGTCGAGTTCTACCAGGCCTACGCCGACTACAACGACCTGATGAACCTCACCGAGGACCTGCTGCGCCGCTGCGCCGAAGAAGTCCACGGTGGCACCTCGATCGAGTACCAGGGCGACACCTTCGAGTTCGGCAAGCCCTTCGAGCGCCTGACCGTCCGCGAGGCGATCCTGCGCCATAACCCGGATCTCACCGCCGCCGACATCGACGACCTCGATAACGCGCGTGCCGTCGCGAAGAAGCTCGGCATCCCGCTCAAGGACTCGTATGGCCTCGGCAAGGTGCAGATCGAGATCTTCGAGAAGACCGCCGAGCACAAGCTGCACGACCCGACCTTCATCACCGAGTACCCGGCCGAGGTCTCACCGCTGGCCCGCCGCAAGGACGACGACCCGTTCGTCACCGAGCGCTTCGAATTCTTCGTCGGCGGCCGCGAGATTGCCAACGGCTTCTCGGAGCTGAACGATGCCGAGGATCAGGCCGAGCGCTTCGCCCAGCAGGTCAACGAGAAGGAAGCCGGTGACGAGGAGGCCATGCACTTCGACGCCGACTACATCCGCGCGCTGGAGCACGGCATGCCGCCGACGGCGGGGGAGGGGATCGGCATCGATCGGTTGATCATGTTGTTGACCGATTCGGCGTCGATTCGGGATGTGCTGCTCTTCCCGCATATGCGGCCGGAGTGATTCCTCCACCGTATTTGAAATAAGTATGCCAAGCCCGCTTTGAGCGGGCTTTTATTTTGTTATATCGACGCATTGCTGCTCATCAGAGGGATCTGAATGTTAATTATTATTGCTTTATTGAGTCTGATTGTTATTTCAATTTTATATAAAATGAGAAAACAAAGAGTGACGATGCGAGAAACCTCCGGTCCTGCCTCTGTCTTTTTGGCTAATGTTGTTGGCCTTTCATTAGTGATTGGCACCGGACCCGTTGTTTATATATATATTTCCCAGTTCTTCCTCCCGTCTCCTGAGTCCGTCAGTCGAATGTTAGTGACGCCAGTATCCGGATTAGGTGATTGGCTGAGCGCGTCATTTGTCTGGTATTCGTTGGCGTTGGCTTTTGTGTTGATATTTGCGGCTTTTAACGCTGTTTCTTATAGATTCGTTTTTGCCGTCTCTTTTTCTCTAAACTTTGTTATTCAGGTTGCGGTTGGGGCGGTATATCAGGCGATATCTGACGGCTTATCACTAGACATTTTGTGGATCCTTCTTGTTTTGTCACTATTTGGATCGGTTTTTGTGGCCGGTTTTGTTGTTATCTTGAAGCATCTTGGTGAAATGGCGGTGGGTCAGCGCCACTTATCATTTCGCGTTAGGCGGAGTATAGAGGTGATGGCCCCAGTTGTTTCTGGGTTTGTCTTTAATGTGTTTGTCTACATTGCTGTTTGGCTCCTTTTTTACGTTCAGCCTGTGTATATCGAGGGAAGCCTTAAGGGAGAGTTTTATATTACGTATGTTCTTCAAGATGGTTTCGACGAAAAAGCGGATGACTCTTCATTTGGTCCCACGTCGAATTCACTAATTTTTTCTAAAAAAGAATTCGAGTCAGACAGGGTCAGGTGGCTCAGTCCCAAAAGTGTTCATTCTTTGGAATGGCGCAAAGATGTCCCTGAGTCAACCTGGGACCTTCAGGTTTACTTTCCAGTCGAGTGCCATCAGGACTTAGATCAGCTTGAAATCTCCGAAGGAGACAGGCCTTATTGGGTATTTCCTGACGTGCAGAATTTTTCCGCTCAATATCTCTCTGGGGGTTCGGATTTAACTCTAGGGGTGGTGTCGGAAGATGATGATAAATTTGGCCTTGATACAAAAGAAAATATTCGGATGTTACGGTTTGACGAAAGTGAAGATGGTCGCACAAAAGCTTCGCTTTTTATTACTGGCGGCGCGTTGCGTTATTGGACAGCATCGAGTGATATGTCAGCATTTATGTCGTCGATAATGGTTGATTATGATTCCTCTGGTATGGTGCCCGCGGTTCGTGACCTTGTGATCGAAGTGGATGGGGAGGAGCGCCGAATAAGCTTTAACCCTGTGCCTTTTTCAAGAGCAGACTCCAAGCTCGATTGTCGGATGGCGGGTCTTGATGATCTGGGTGAAGGCAATTTTGAAGTGGACACCGAGGTTGCCATGTCGGGTGTTCTTTTTCAGCTCGTTAGAAAAGATGAGTTCTCGTTTTTAAAAATCAGTGAAGATAATACCTTGAATGTGTATGGAGGAGGCGGTTGGCTTGTTATTCCGGATTACGATTCTGTTAGCGTGCCGCGCAATGTGGCGCATATAGAGTTTGCGCAAATTGGAGCCCTTGATAGTCAAGAAGTCCGAATTGAAGGCGAAACTCATGAGTTGGAATCAGGTGCGGCTATGGAGCTTCGTGGCGCGCGCTCCTCTTTTCGACCCTTGAGCGCCGACGAGATCAAATATAATGGCACCGTCGATATCGTCTATATGGAAGGAGTAAGGCTCAATGAGACGTGGTGGGAACGCATGGGGGGAGAAACGAAGATTTTTGTAGCGGGTATTCTTTTGAATATGATTGGCGCTTTTCTATGGTTTGTTCATAAACTCTTGAAAAATCATGGGGTGCCGTCGGGTGGAAACGGATAGCCTGTCTTCAGGTGGAAGGGGTTACTTGGGGGCGCACGCCCTTAACCGCGAAAAAGGGGTGAGAACCCTTTAGCGTGATGGGCTCTTCTTCGCACGCTCTTACGTGAAGCGATTTCTCTGCTGTGCAGTGCTCAGCGCGCGAGGCACTTTCTCTTGCTTGCCCAAGAGAAAGTGCCCAAAGAGAAGGGCACCCCTCGCCTTGGCCCTGCGGGCTTCCCTCCCGTCCGGGGTACCGCGGACGGGTCGGTTCGACGCGACGTCCTGTCGCGGCGAACCTCGGGGCGGCGTCCATGCCGCCCCGACCCTGCGGCACCCCGGCCGCTCGGCAAGGCGAAGGGGACTTCCCCGCCCGATGACTCCCTGCCATGTATATTTAAGCTGTGAGTTCCACCGTTCTTGGTAGCTGATGTCAGATATTGTTTGGAAGAACATCCGCGCAGCGAACGATGCACTGCTGTGGGGCTCGCGCGGGACACCTACTCGTTGCTCCAGTTGCCTTTCACCACACCGTTGTGCACTTCTGGATCAGCGCTGTGAGTGAAAGTCTTCCTATTGCGTTCGCGGCTTACCCATTGCTCCTTTCGGGGGCCGCTCTTGTTTGGCTGATTAGCCGTGGGCGCCGGGATCGGCTCGATTGGGCAGTGCTGGTGTTGACCAGTGGCAGCATCATGGCCTTCGCCTTCCTCGCGGGCAGCTGGGCCTTCACAAGCTATTACCTGCGGTACGTTTTTCCTGGGTTGTTCGCCGTTGTCGCGGTGTTCCTGTTCTTCCGGATATGGCACGGCAGCCCTCATGGCCGGGCTCGCGTCGGCGGGATCACGGTCCTGCGTGCGTCGGTATTTCTCCTGTTCTCGGTGCTCAACGCTCTGGCGATCGCGTCGTATTATCCCTCGGGCGAGACCCTTGATGTCGATTTCCCGCTCGGCTCCGGCACTTATTACGTGCTCCAGGGCGGGGGCAGTGCCGTCACCAACCCCTTCCACGCCCTGAGTGGCGACAGGAAGGCTGTCGACATCGTCAAGCTCAACCGGTTTGGCAATCGCGCGGACGGTATTGCTCCGCGTGCGTTGAGCGCCTACGAAATCTTCGGCGAGAGACTCCATAGCCCATGCCAAGGGCCCATCGACCGGGTTCGTGCCGGTCTGCCGGACAACCCGCCGGGACACCCGGACACGGAGCAGTCGGAGGGCAACTATGTCGTAGTGCGGTGTGATGAGGCGGATATCTTCATGGCCCACTTGAAGCAAGGCAGCATCAGAGTGGCGCCAGGGGAGGTCGTTACGGCGGGGCAACCGTTGGCCGAAGTCGGCAACTCGGGAAACAGCCTCGAACCGCACCTCCACATCAGTGCGAGCGAGAACGGCAGGGAGATCGGGCTTCGATTCGGTGGCCGGTCGGTCGCGATCAACAGCGTGATCCGCCGAGGGGAATAAGTGCACGACGAGGGGCTTTAGCCGGCCGCTCGGCAAGGCGAAGGGGGCTCTCGGCTCGAGGGTTCCATGCCATGTATATTTCAGGTCTCACTCCCACCGATCCTGGTAGCTGATGTCGGATATTGATTGGCATAACACCCACGCGGCCATCTGGCGCGCCGGTTCGCAACGACTGCGCCCGGTGCACCGGGTCGATCCGGTCGTCCCCGAGCAGTTGCTGGGTGTCGAGCGCCAGAAGGGCGCGCTGTTAGAGAACACCCGGCGCTTTCTTCACGGTCGCGGCGCGAACAATGCGCTGCTGTGGGGGTCGCGCGGGACGGGCAAGTCGTCGCTGATCAAGGCGATGCTCAATGCTTACGGCGAGCAGGGCCTGCGGATGATCGAGGTGGACGCCGATGACCTGGGTGATCTGCCGGAGATCATCGACCCGCTGCTGGACCTGCCGCAGCGCTTCGTCATCTTCTGCGACGACCTCTCCTTCGAGCAGGGTGATTCCCGCTATAAGGGTCTCAAGCGCGTGCTGGAGGGTTCGCTGGAGCTGCCGCCGGAGAACGTGGTGGTCTATGCCAGCTCCAACCGCCGGCACCTGTTGCCCGAGCAGGCGAGCGACAACGACGGGGCGCGGGTGGTCGACACCGAGCTGCACCACACCGATGCCGTCGAGGAGAAGATCTCGCTCTCCGACCGGTTCGGCCTGTGGCTGTCGTTCTACCCGATCAGCCAGCCGGAGTACCTGGAGATCGTCGACTTCTACTTCCGCGACTGGACAGGCGACCGCGACGAGCTGCACGCGGAAGCCATCAAGTTCGCCCAGACCCGCGGCGTGCGCAGCGGCCGGGTCGCGCGGCAGTTCTTCAATCACTGGGGTTGAACGGCGAGTGAGCGATATCCGTATTTGCTACGTGGGCGATTCCTTGGTCAACGGCACCGGCGACGAGTCGGTGCTGGGCTGGGTCGGGCGGCTATGTCGTGATGCCCACGGCCAGGGCGTTCCCGTGACCAGTTACAACCTCGGCGTGCGCCGGGATACCAGTCGTGATTTGTGGCGGCGGCTGGAGGCCGAGTGCGCGCCCAGGCTGCCTCCCCAGTGTGATGGGCGCATCGTCCTGTCCTGCGGGGTCAATGACACTACGTGGGAAGGCGGAGAGACGCGCGTGCCGTTCGAGGAGTCGGTCACGAATCTTGATGCGATGCTCGCGTTCGCGAGCCGCTATCCCTGCCTGTTCGTGGGGCCGCCACCGGTCGACGATGACGGCCATAATGGGCGGATCGGCCACCTGTCGGATGCCTTTGCCGAGCGGTGCGGGGAACGCGGCGTGACCTTCATCGATCTCTTCGGCCCGCTGGTCGATGATGCCGTCTACCGGATCGCGGTGCGAGCGGGGGACGGAGCCCACCCGGACAGCCGTGGGTATGAGCGCCTGGCGGCGGTGGTCGGCGCCAACCCGGGCTGGTGGTTCCGTTAGGGCATCTTGGCTCGGTCCGACCCCCCATCGTCGGATCGTCGGGGCGAGTTGCATGCCGAGGCGCTCACGTTCGCCCAGACCCGTGGCGTGCGCAGCGACCGCGTCGTATCCGAGCTCTTCAACGCCTATGGTTGAGCCATGAACACACCGGTCACCATCCGTCCCGAGACCGCGGCTGATATCGAGGCGATCGCCGCGGTCACCCAGGCCGCCTTCGCCGCGGTGGAGATCAGCGAGCACACCGAGCAGTACATCGTCGAGGCCCTGCGCGCCGTCGATGCGCTGACCGTCTCGCTGGTCGCCGAACGGGGCGGGCGGGTCGTCGGTCACATTGCCTTCTCCCCGGTGACGATCTCCGACGGCACGTCCGGCTGGTACGGCCTCGGACCGGTCTCGGTCCTGCCGGCGTATCAGCGTCAGGGCATCGGGGCGGCCTTGATCCGCGAGGGTCTGACGCACTTGCAATCCCTCGATGCTCAGGGTTGCTGCCTGGTCGGCCATCCGGACTACTACCCGCGCTTCGGCTTCAAGAACCCATCCGATCTCGCGGTCGAGGGCGTCCCGCCCGACGTCTTCTTCGTCCTGCCGTTCGACGGCCCTGTCCCGCACGGCACCGTCCGCTTTCATGAGGCGTTTCGGGCGACTGGGCCCGTCGATCGGTGACCGTAAGGGTGTTGCCTGACGCCGGGCGCACTGAATCATTTCCTGCGATACCCGTTCCTGCGATACCCGCCTCCGTATGAAGAGCCACCGGCTTTGAGGAAACCAATAAGGGCCGGCCGAGTCTTCAACCTAGCTCAAGGCGCGGCTGAATCGCGCCGGGTTTCCCTGGCTATACTTTTTCGTTCCCGCTCAACCGCACACGGGTGAAGTCATCGACAAGCTTCTTCAGTCGGCCCTGGAGCTCTCTCCCCTGACGATCTATGTCGTGCTTGGGGTGCTCTGCTGGGCCGAGGCCGCGTTCTTTCTCGGTTTCTTCACGCCCGGCGAGGTGGCCGTGGTGATCGGCGGCATCCTCGCCTCTCGGGGGCAGGTCGAGATGGGGCCGCTGCTCGGGGTCGTGCTGTCGGCGACGCTGCTGGGGAATGCGACCGGGTTTTATGTCGGCCGTCGCTGGGGTGTGAGGATGCTGCACTGGGCGCCGCTGGAGCGTTACTTCGGCCGGTCGATCCAGCGGGTGCAGGAATTCATGCAGCGACGGGGCGAGTGGGCCATCGTGCTGGGGCGGGTCTCGACGCCCACCCGCATCATCGTGCCGTTTCTCGCCGGCGCGTCGCAGCTCTCCTACCGGCGTTTCCTGCTGTTCGACGTGCCGGCGAGCCTGATCTGGGCCGCCACCTACCTCACGCTTGGTGTCGTGCTGGGGGCGTCCTGGAAGGTGCTGCAGGACGTCACCGGGACCGCCGCGCTGCTGGTGCTGATCCTGTTCATCACGGCCCTGCTCATCCGCTGGGCGGCCGCCCGCATCGCGGCCAACCGCTATCGCGTGGAGCAGGCGTTTCTGTGGGCATTGCGGATCACCGGCACGCGGGGCGTCGTCCTCCGGCTGGCGCCGGGGTTCTACTGGCTCAGCCGCCGCTTCAACCCGAGCCTGGCCCAGGGGTTGAGCCTGACCCTCGGTTTCCTCGTGCTGCTGATGGCCGCCGGTGCGATCGGCCTCGTGGTCAGCCAGACGCGGGCGGTCGCGGGCCTGGCGCTGATCGATTTTCCGGTCCTCGAATGGATGGGGGCGGTGAAAACCGAGGAGGCCGTCGCGGTTGCGCGCGGCGCGCTGTGGGCCTTCCAGTGGCCGGGCATCCTCGTCGTGGTCATGCCGTTGATGGCGTTCGTGTGCTGGCGCGCCGGGTGGGCGGCGGCGCTGCGTATCGGGGTGGGTGTCCTCGGTGCGGCCGGTGGCGCCCATGTCCTCGATCACTTCGTGCTCGAAGGCGTGGTCCCCAACGCGGAATTCCCGTCGGTGCCGGTCGCGGCGGCCGCCGCGCTCCTGGTGCAGACGACGGCATTCACCTTCCGAGTGTCGAATTGGCAGCCGGCGGTGGTCTACGCCGGCATCGGCACCTTCGTGCTCTTTACGCTCTCGCTGGCCACCCTCGTGGCGGGCTGGTCCGCCCCCTCGGGCATCGTGTTGGGGCTGGCGCTGGGCATGGCGTGGGCCACGATGGTGGAGCTGCTGATGCGCATCCTGGGCTCGGCACGCGTCCATCACGTGCCCGCACCGGAACCCCCGCCGGCATCCGATGACTGAGGGCGGGTCGCCATGGGCGTGAGCCGCGGGCAGGGCCTGCGGTGGCCGTGGCGTTGCGTCGCCCCTCGTCTGGCACTTTTGCCGGTCCTCCCTGTCAGAAACGGAAGATCGTGACCCACGTTATGTGTCTGGCTATGTATCTGGCAAAGCCGATGGCCAGGCGTCCGGGTCGCGAGGTTTCTTCCACTGACTGAAACGGGGGATGGTCCATGAGTGATCACCAGTCTGATGCAACCTATCGCCGCCGTCGTCGCCTGCTCATTACCCTCGGCGCCGGCCTGGCCGGGGCCTACGTGGCACCGACGCTGGTCAACGTGGCCGGGGCGCATCCGGGGCCGCATCGACACGGCAGTGGGAGCTTCTCGCGACCCAGCTACAGCCGGCCCAGCGGCAAGCACCATCATCACCACGGCCACCACGAGTACCGCGAGCGTCGCTACTATCGGGATGACCGGCGGCATCACCACCATCGTGATTCCGAGCTGCGGCTGAACATCCTCCTGCATCCCAGCCGGTGGTGACGCGCGTCGGCACCGCCATCGAGGCGCACGATCTCGTCCTGCCGGGGATTGGCCCGGCGGTGCGCGTGTCGGGCTGCCCGGATGTCGTCGCCGCGTTCACGGCGGCCCTGCCGGGCTGGTCGATCGACGCGGTGCCGGCGACCGGGCTGGCCCCGTCGATTCGACTGGAGGCCGTGGACGGGGGATGTCGTCACGTCTCGCCGTCCTACCCCCGGGGGCTGACCCACCAGTCGCCGGTGTCGGCGGCCTGCGCCGTCGTCGCCGACGTCATCGAGCGTTTCCTCGAGCTCAACCCGCAATGGGTCGGGCTGCATTGCGCCTCGGTGGAGTTGAACGGGCGGCTGGTCCTGTTCCCGGAGACCCACCGGGCGGGCAAGAGCACCCTGGTGGCCGCGTTGGCCGGCGGGGGATTGCGGGTATTCGGCGACGACGTGCTGGTGCTCGACGACGAGGGGCCGGGCCGTACGCGGGGGATGGCGATGGGCGTGGCCCCGCGGTTGCGCCTGCCGCTGCCCATGCCGCCGGCGGTGGACGTGAGCCTGCTGCAGTACGCCGAGACGCACGCGGGGCCGGAGGACGACCGGTATCGCTACCTCGACCTGCCCGAGGGACAGCTCGCCGAGCACGGCGAGGCCCTGCCGCTCGGGGCGGTGGTGCTGCTCGAACGTGACGAGCGACTGACCGAGGCCGAGCTGGTGCCGCTCGCGCCGGGCGACGGATTGACGCGGCTGTTGCGCCAGCACTTTGCCCACGACCTGCCCAGCGAGGCCCTGATGGCGCGCTTCCTGCCGTTGATGCAGTCGCTGCCGTGCCGGTTGCTGCGCTACCCCGAGCCGCTGGCCGCGACGCGACGTCTGCTTGCCGCGATGCCCGGCGTGATCGACGGCGTGGAAGAGGCCTCTCCGGCGGCGGCCGGGGTTTCCGGTCCCCGGCGGCAAACCGCCGCCGTGGACGCCGACGATCGCTGGCAGGCCGCCACCGCCGTGCGCGAGTACGAGCTGGAGGCCGATCGCTTCCTGATCCATGTGCCCAGCGGGGCGATCTACCGCCTGAACGCCACCGGTCAGCTGGTGTGGGGCCTGCTCAAGGAAGAGGCCATCAGTGGCCGGGAGATCGCCGGGCTATTGGGCGAGCTGCACACCACCGTCCCGTCGAGCCAGATCCGGGTGGACGTGCAGGCGCTGCTGGCCGACCTGGTCCATGCGGAGCTGGTCGTGCCCGCGTGAGTTTGGCGGGGAGATGGGGTCAGAACTATTTTTTGATGCGCGATTTCCTATCACGATCAACCGGGTGGCCTACGCTGTCGTCTATCCGCACACATCGGTAACGAGTGGACATGGCACGACATCCCCGGCGTGGTTCCTGGCGGTCGGCTTGCCTCGCCCTGTTGGGTGGGGTGGCGTTGTTGATGGGCGGATGCACGACAACCATCGTGGCGCCTGCGTCGGTGGAGCGTCCGCAATCGGTGTTCGTGCTGGACCACGGTCGTCATTCGAGCCTGGTGCTGCCGCACCCGCAGGGTTTCGTTCGCTATGCCTACGGTGACTGGGCCTGGTATGCCGAGGTGGATACCGGATGGATGCAGGCCATTGATGCAGTGCTGTTTCCGTCACGTGCCGGTCTGGGGCGACGCCAGACCGACCGGCCAGCGACCCGAGAGGGACTGCGTGAGGGGTCGCGGGTCGGTATCCAGGCGATCCACGAGGTCGAGGTGGATGCCGATCGGGTGACCGCGTTGCGGGATTCGCTCGAAACCCATCACCAAGAGAACCTCGCAAGCGTGAAGGAGAACCCCACCTACGATCTCGCCTTCGTCGAGTACCCGGAGCCCTACGCGTTCTGGCACAACTCCAACCACAAGGTGGCCGATTGGTTGCGTCGGCTGGGATGCACCATCGAGGGTACGGCGTTCTGGGCACAGTGGCGGGTGATCAGGTCCGAGGATGGGCGAGGGCGAGTCCTCGGCGACTGAGCGGGTCGCAACGGTATCGTCGGCGGGGTCGGTGAGGCGCGACGGGGCCGCTTTCGTGCTACGGCCTCGTTGGCTCTCGGTCGGTCTTTAGTCAGTCCGACACCATCGCCCGTCCCGGCCGGTGAAAACCCGCTACGCTCTGTGATCGGGACGCCGCCGGCCGTTCCCTGCTCGGAGCGTCGAGGTGTGGCAATGGGAAGACGGGTGCTGATCTACTACGACGCGCGGATGCTGGGTCACGACCCGGCCGGCTGGGACGTCGAGCACCCCGAGTGGAGCGAGGCGGTCAAGGCGATGATCGCGCACCAGTACCCCGATGCCAGCTTGGATACCTACCGTTATCCCGAGGGCCCCAGGCGGTTGACCGCGATCATCGATGCCCTCGAGGACCAGCCACTGGGCGGGCTCGACTGGCGGCCGGTCACGGCCGCCTCCACGACGCAGTTGCAGCGCGTGCACGCCGGCCCGTATCTCTCCTACATCGATTCGCTCGTGGGCCAATCGGGTTGGCTGGCCCAGGACACCACGGCCGTCTCGCCCGATAGCGTGGCTGCCGCACGCCTTGCGGCGGGCGCCGGCGTGGGGGCCTGCGAGGCGGTTGCCGCGGGGGAAGGCCGGTACGCCTTCTGCATCGTCCGCCCGCCGGGGCATCACGCCCTGGTGGACCGCCCGATGGGCTTCTGCCTGTACAACAACATCGCCGTGGCCGCCGCCCACGCCCGGGCCTCGCTGGGCTACCAGCGGGTGATGATCTGGGACTGGGACATGCACCACGGCAACGGCACCCAGGCATTGTTCTACGACGACCCCGCGGTCCTGGTGATCGACAGTCATGTCGAGGCGCCGTTCTATCCCGGGACGGGCCACATCGAGGAGATCGGCGCGGGGGCCGGCCACGGCTACCACCTGAACGTGCCGCTGCCGCGGGGTTGCGGCAATGCAGCCCTGCTGGACGTGTTCGAGCACGTTGTACGGCCGGCGGCACGAGCGTACCGGCCAGAGCTGATCCTGATCTCGGCGGGGTTCGATTGCCATTATCTCGACCAGACCTGCGCGATGGACGAGACCGGCTATGCCGCGCTCGCCGCGCGGGTCAGCGCGCTGGCGGAAGAGTGCTGTGACGGGCGTCTGGTGATGATGCTCGAGGGCGGTTACAGCCCCGAGGGACTCTCGTCGAGCGTCTACGCGGTGATCGATGCCCTGGCCGGGCATGCCGTCGATACCGTCAACGTCCTGCCCGAGGACCTGGGTTGCGCCGCCGTCGCCCGGGCGGCGCGTTTCCATGCCGACACCATTGCGGCTATCGCGCGTCATCCGTAAACGGGGTCAGAACCCTTTCGGGGCGGGCCGTTGATCGACCGACGCCCCACGGCCCGCTAGAGGAGATCATCGCGGTGCCGGCAGGCGAGCGCGAAGCGATGGGAGAACACGACCCTTGCTCGGTGCCGTGATGCCGGGGCGTGGGTGGTGGGTCAGCGCTTGCCCGATAACGCCCCGAGCAGGCCGCGCACCAGGTGCCGACCGAGCTGGGTGCCGAAGCTGCGTGCGGCGCTCTTGAGGAAGGCTACGCCGGCCGAGTCGCCTCGGGAGGTGGATTTCCCCTTGGTCGTCGGCTGGGCGTCGGCCTGCTCGTCCAGGGCCTTCTGGCGTGCCTCGGTGCGCCGTGCCAGCTCCTCGTAGGCCGAATCCCGGTCATTGACCGTGTCGTACTGCCCGGCCAGTGGCGAGCGCGACAGCAGCTCGGCGCGTTCCGCGGCCGACAGGGGCCCCATGCGCGAGCGGGGCGGCACGATCAAGGTGCGTTGCACCGCCTGCGGTCGGCCCTTGGTATCCAGGACCGAGACCAGCGCCTCGCCGATGCCCAGGTCGGTCAGGGTCGCCTCCACGTCGAGGCCCGGGTTGGCCGGGAAGTTCTGCGCCGCCGCCCGGATCGCCTTGCGGTCCTTGGGCGTGAAGGCGCGCAGGGCGTGCTGGAGCTTGAGCCCGAGTTGCCCCAGTACCGCCTCGGGCACGTCGGTGGGGCTTTGCGTGACAAAGTAAACGCCCACGCCCTTGGAGCGGATCAGGCGTACCACCTGCTCGATCTTCTCCAGCAGCGCCGGCGTGGCCTGGTCGAACAGCAGGTGGGCCTCGTCGAAGAAGAACACCAGCTTGGGTAGTGCGGCGTCACCGGCCTCGGGCAATTCCTCGAACAGCTCGGCCAGCAACCAGAGTAGAAACGCGCTGTAGAGCCGCGGCGACTCGCGGTAGAGGCGGGTGGCGTCCAGCAGGCTGATCACGCCGCGCCCGGAAAAGTCCGTGCGCATCAGGTCCTTGAGTTCGACGGCTGGCTCGCCGAAGAAATGGTCGCCACCTTGTTCCTCGAGCACCAGCAGGCGGCGCTGGATGGCCCCGAGGCTGGCCGGCGCCAGGTTGCCGTATTCCTGCGAGAGCTCGCTGCGATGCTCGCCCATCCAGTTGAGCATCGAGCGCAGGTCCTTGAGGTCGAGCAGCAGAAGACCCTCGTCGTCGGCGATGCGGAAGGCCGCGTAGAGAACGCCCTCCTGGGTGTCGTTGAGTTCGAGCAGCGAGCCGAGCAGCAACGGCCCCATTTCCGAGACGGTGGTGCGTATGGGATGGCCGGACTCACCGAACAGGTCCCAGAACAGCACCGGCGAGGCCTCGGCCCGGTAGTCCGGCACCGGGATGCGTTCGACCCGTTCGTCCACCTTGGGGTGGGGCGTGGCGGCGGCCGCCAGTCCGGAAAGATCGCCCTTGATGTCGGCGGCGAAGACCGGCACGCCCAGCCGGGAGAAGCTCTCGGCGAGGATCTGCAGGCTGACGGTCTTGCCGGTGCCCGTCGCCCCGGCGATCAGGCCGTGACGATTGCTCATCCGGCCCAGTTGGTTCACGGCGTGACCGTCGGCCCCGCCTACCAGTACGTGTTCGCTCATCGCCGTGGCTCCCTGTCGACGCCTGCAATGCCATCGAACATACACCAGCGCCCCGGGGCAGGCCATCGGTCTCGATCGCCCTTGCGCCTGCGGCTGACACGGCCGCGACGGGTGCCTAAATGTAGTCGTCTTCGGGGCAAGCCCCGGAATCGCGATGGCTGGAGATGACGTGCCCGCCAACACGGAAAACCGGTTTTCCCCGGGCCTGTGGCGTGCGAAGTGGCCGGGCCGCGCGGCCGTTCTTCACTCGCCTGAGCTGACCCAGACGCTGACTCAACGACAACGGCCGCCGTGCCGAGGCCGGATCAACCGGACGATTGCTCGATCAGATTCCGGAGATCCTCGGTGATATTGGCGGTCTTGGCCTGCTCGTCGATCAGCAGGCGGACCTTGCCCTGCGGATCGAACACGAACACCGCGCCGCTGTGGTTGACGATGTAAAACCCGTCCTCACGCGGCTTTTCGTAGCTGAAGGCAACGCGGTAACGCTTGGCGACGGCTTTGAGTTGCTTCTGGGTGCCGGTCAGGCCGACGAGGTCGGGGGTGAATTCGGTGACGTAGTCGTCGAGCACCTTCTTGTCGCGCTTGGGGTCGACCGCCACGAAGAGGATCTCGACCTTGTCGGCCTGGTCGCCCAGCTCCCGGGTTGCGGCGGCCAGCTTGCTGAGGGCGACCGGGCAGACATGCTGGCAGCTGGTGTAGCCGAAGAACATCAGGGTGATCTTGCCGCGATAGTCTTCGGCGGTGACCGGTTGGCCGGTGTGGTCGGTCAGCTCGAACTCGAGGTCCGGCATGACGCCGGTGATGTCATGACCGTGCCACTGGTTGGATGCCTCCCCGCTGCAACCGAGCAGGAACAGGGGAAGTAGCCAAAGGATCAGGTGTTTGGATTGCGACACGATCTCACCTCGCACAACGAAGGGTGGGGGAAACGGGTTTCTCGACGTGACGGCTCCGGCGGTTCCATCGATGCACTAGCACCAGCCCACCGACAAAGCTCATCATCGCCGCGGGTACCCAGGTAAGCAGGCCGCCGATCGCCTGGTCCGTCAGGGGGGTGATCGGCAGGATGCGGCCGCAGGCGGCGTAGATGCCGAACAGGTCGTGATCGCTCAGGGCGATGTACGCACCGAGGGCGATCTGCGGAAACATCACCAGGAACAGCACCAGCAGGCGGTAGCCGTAATGGCGCATGTCGCTCGCGCCCGGCGCGCGCAGGTTGAAGATCATCCACCAGAACAGCAGCCCGTCGATCGCCATGCCCCAGTTCATCGTGTTGTAGAGCGGCACGTTGAGCATGGCGTAGAAGTGCACCGAGGGGATCAGCCAGAAGTAGATCAGGCCGACGAAGATCGCGCCGGCCACCAGCGGCTCCTGGATCGCGGCGTAGACGTGGCGCAGTAGCCAGTTGCGTCGCAGCGGCGTGACCACGTAACGATGGATGGGCTCGGGCAGGCCGGCTGCCAGAATCGCGGCCGGCGCCGAGACGGCAATCAGGAACGGGGCGACGTGGTGCAGCACCAGGTGCTGCAGGCGATGCATGAAGAAGCTGTGCTGGCCGTAGTAGTCGAACTGGGTCTGCAGCACGACATAGATCGCCACCAGCCCGATCCAGAACATCACGGCCTGGCCCAGCCCGCCGCCTGCCTTGCGCCAACCCCGTTGGTAGAGCAGGCCGGCCCCGATACAGACCAGCAGCACCGTTGGCGAGAAGTCGTACGGCAGGAGGAAGGCGACGCTCTGCTCGAGGATGGTTGGCAGCGTCATGATTTCCTCCCCCGCGGTCGGTCAGGTTAACCAAGCACTGCCGGCAAGGAACCGAGCGGCAGGTAGTGATCGGCCAGCATCAGGGCGAACAGCGCGGTCAGGTAGGTGATCGAGAAACCGAACAGCTTCATGGCCTGCCGGTCGCTGTCGACGTGCAGCAGCCGCCAGGCGCGCAGGATGAAACTGCCACCCAGCAGCGTGGCACCGACCAGGTAGACCGGGCCGCTCATGCCCACCAGCACCGGCAGCAGGCTGACGGGCAGCAGGGCGATCGCGTAGTACAGGGTTTGACGCTTGGTGTACGCCACGCCGTTGGTGACCGGCATCATCGGCACCTTGGCGGCGGCATACTCCTCGCGTCGGGCGATCGCCAGCGGCCAGAAATGCGGCGGCGTCCAGACGAAGATGATCAGGAACAGGGTGATGGCCTCCCAGCCGACCTGGCCGGTGACGGCGGTCCAGCCCAGCAGGGCCGGCGCCGCGCCCGAGGCACCGCCCAGCACGATGTTCTGTGGCCCGATCCACTTTAGATAGCGCGTGTAGATCACGGCGTAGCCGATCAGGGTGAACAGGGTCAGCACGGCGGTGAGCGGGTTGACCACGAACCACAGCAGGGTCAGCGACGCCGTGCCGAGCAGGCTGGCGAAGATGGTCGCCGCGCTTCTCGAGATGTCGCCGGTGGGTAGCGGCCGGGCCTTGGTTCGGCCCATTTCCGCGTCGATCTCTCGGTCGGCGATATGGTTGAACGCCGCCGCCGAGAAACCGGCGAGGGTGATGCCGGCGGTGCCGGCCAGGAGCAGCGTCCAGGGCAGATCTCCCGGCGGCGCGGCCAGGAGCATGGCAACCAGTGCCGTGAACACCACCAGCGAGACGACCTTGGGCTTGCACAGCTTGACATAGCTGTGCCACGGGAAGGCGCCGATCGCGGCAACCGTCTGGGCTCGAACGTTCATGTGCACACTCCCTTCGGTGCCTGACCCATCGCGGGGGTCAGCGGATGATTGAGGTGGTGATTGAGCGCGAGAACCGCCAGCAGCAGTAGCGCGGCGACCGCGTTGTGGGCGTCGGCCATCACCAGGGGCAGGCCGAACAGCACATTGGCCACGCCGATGGATATCTGCAGCCCCAGCAGGGTGCCGATGGCCACGGCCACTCGCGGCGCCACTGGGCTTGCCTTGATCGTCAATGTCAGCAGGGTGATGAACACCACCAACGCCCCGAGTCGATGCAGCCACTGGGTGGCGATCAGGCCGGGGCCGTGCAGGTCGTTCACTTCGTGCAGCCCGAAGACCGAGCCGTAGTCCGCATCCGGCCACCACTGGCCGTTGCAGGTGGGGAAGCCGCTGCAGGCCAGCCCGGCGTAATTGGTCGAGGTCCAGCCGCCCAGGAAGATCTGGCCAATCAGCAGCACCAGGCCGATCGCGGCGAACCAGCGCATGCCGGGGCTTATCGTCGTTGACGGCAACGGCGTTGCCCCGGCCTCACGCAGACATCGGTGGCGGTTGTCGAGCCATATCCACCAGAGCATGGACAACACGGCCATGCCGCCCAACAGGTGGGCGGTTACCACCACGGGCTTGAGCAGCATGGTCACGGTCCACATGCCCAGCAGGGCCTGGAACACGACCAGCGCGGCGAGGGTGGACAAGAGGGCCCGATGGCGCTTGTACCACCAGCCGATCGCCACCAGCATCACGATCAGCAGGCCGAGGGTCCCGGCGGCATAGCGGTGCACCATTTCGTTGAGGGCCTTGCCGGCCTCCAGGGGCTGGTCGGGGTAGAGGGCGTTGACCTGGCTTTCATTGGCCTGGGCCGAGCTGACCGTCAGATGGCCGTAGCAGCCTGGCCAGTCCGGGCAGCCCAGGCCGGCATCGGTCAGGCGCACGTAGGCGCCGAGCACGACCACCACCAGGGCCAGCACCGTGGCCAGGTAGGTCAGGCGACGGTAGACGTGGCCGGAACCCGTGCTGTTCACACGTTGCTTTACCGGTTTGAGGTTCATCCCGTTAACCCTCCCCGGCCAGTCGCAACAGGCGTTCCAGGTCTTTCAGCAGCCCCTGCGGATCGAATCCGGCGTCGTAGCGCAGCACCAGGTAACCCTGTCGATCGACGATATAGACGGACCCGCGTGCCAACGGCCATTGGTTGCTTTCCAGCACCTGCAGGCCCTGGTCGAAATCCGCGGGTCGGCCTGTGCCTGCCGGTTCCAGCAGGACCCGTTGCACGGCCCGCATTCCCTCGTCCTGCGCCAGGCGAACCCGGCGGAGGGTGTCCATGAGCGCGCGGCAATCCGCGTCGCAGCCGGCCTGGTTCTCGCCGGCGGGCACGTGATAGAGCAAGGTCCATTTTCCCTGGAAAAGGCTGGCGTCGACGGGCTCACCGTCGAGCGTGCTCAACCCGGCCACCGGCACCTTCTCGACGGGGGTGATCAACTCCCCGTGTTCGAGTCCGCCCCGTTTCTCGAACGGCTGCAGGGTGTACATGGTCCACGAAGCGGCCAGCGGCAGGATGAAGATCGCCGCCAGGTTCAGAAGAATGATCCATTGCCGTCGATTGGCATTCGTCATTACTGCGTCCAATTTGCGTTTCTCCCTTGTTTGCCCCGGTGCAGGCCGTGCCACAGGTAAACAATCATCAGTATCACCGCGAATCCGAACCACTGTGCCGCGTAGGCGTGATGCCGCGACGGGCCGAACTCATGCATCGCCTCGACCCGGTGCGCCGCGACCTCCGAGCCGTCGGGATAAAGCACGACCGGCCGCAACCGGTAGCCCAGTTCCTTTTCCAGCGTCCCGGGTAGCGCGGTCTGCACCACCTTGGGCCAGCCGGCGGCGAAGGTCTCGCGATCGGACAGTTCGAACGGTGGTGGCTGGGGCGTCATGGCCAGACCGGTAACCTGCACCGTTCCGGTTGGCGTCCCGACCGTGGGCAGTTGCCCGCGGCTTTCGCCTTGCGCTACCCAGCCCAGGTTGACCAGTACCGCCTCGTCGTCCGTGATGCGCAACGGTGCCAGCACCTCGTAGCCGGCGCGGCGATTC
Organism: Guyparkeria hydrothermalis; assembly: GCF_023555375.1. Lineage (GTDB taxonomy): Bacteria > Pseudomonadota > Gammaproteobacteria > Halothiobacillales > Halothiobacillaceae > Guyparkeria > Guyparkeria hydrothermalis. Next base: position 161,190 of record NZ_JAJSEE010000001.1, on the reverse strand, counting down.
CGGACCCGGTTGTCCAGCAGGAACAGGTGCTCGTCGTACCGGCCGCTGGCCCGGGCGTGCAATGGCACGCTGGTGGGGCCGAGTGAGCCGACTGGCACCGGCGAGGCTTGCGTCGCCGCCGACTCGGCTTCGAGCAGTTGCTGCTTTTCCGCTGCCCGCTGTACCTGCCAGGTGCCCAGGCCGAGAAAGACCGGCAGCAGGACCAGGGTCGCGAGGCTTTGCACCAGGGCAGGTCGGAATCGAGGCCCGCCGGGAGCGGCGCCTTTCGCCGATGCAGCCACTTCGCTGAGGTCAGCCGTTCGGTTGTCCCTGGCCGTTGCCATTGTCGCGCCTCGCCTTGTCGTGCTGCCGCGCGCGTCTGTCACTGGTGACGAGATTCCGTTCATGGCGCGCTGCGGCCGAGTCGTCTCACGTTCGCCTCAGTGGTAGCCGTGCGGGCCTTCCTCATGAATCGTCTGGCGCGACGGTGGCTCGGTGAACGTGTGGTACGGCGGCGGAGAGGACAGGGTCCATTCCAGGCCTTTTGCACCATCCCAGGGGCGGTCGCCCGCCTTCTTGCCGCCACGGATCGTCTGGATTACCAGCCAGATGAACAGCAGCTGGGAGAAGCCGAAGACGAACGCCCCCACGGTCGAGATCATGTTGAAGTCCATGAACTGCAAGGGGTAGTCGGGAATCCGGCGAGGCATGCCGGCCAGCCCGGCGAAGTGCATGGGGAAGAACGTGACGTTGACCGAGATGGCCGACAACCAGAAGTGCCACTGGCTGAGCTTCTCGTTGTACATGTGGCCGGTCCACTTGGGCAGCCAGTAATAGACCCCGGCGATGATGGCGAACAGCGAGCCGGTCACCACCACGTAGTGCAGGTGCGCCACGACAAAGTAGGTGTCGTGGTACTGGTAGTCGGCCGGCACGTCGGCCAGCATCAGTCCGGAAAAGCCGCCGATCGTGAACAGGAAGATGAAGGCGAGCGCCCAGAGCATCGGCGCCTCGAATGTCATCGACCCGCGCCACATGGTGGCGACCCAGTTGAATATCTTGATGCCGGTGGGGATCGCGATCAGCATCGTGGTGTACATGAACAGCACTTGTGCCTCGACCGGCAGGCCCACGGTGAACATGTGATGCGCCCAGACGATCGCCGACAGGAAGGTGATGGCGATCACGGCCCAGATCATCGACGTGCGCCCGAAGAGCGGCTTTCGGCTAAACGCCGGCACGATCTCCGAGACCACGCCGAAGGCCGGCAGGATCATGATGTACACCTCGGGGTGACCGAAGAACCAGAAGATGTGCTGGAATAGCACCGGGTCGCCGCCGTTCGTGGCATCGAAGAAGGCGGTGCCCAGGTGCCGATCGGTCAGGAGCATGGTGACCGCGATGGCCAGTGTCGGCATCGCCAGCAGCAGCAGAAAGCCGGTGATCAGCCAGGTCCACGTGAACAGCGGCATGTCCCAGAGTCTCATCCCCTTGGCGCGCATCTTCAGGATCGTGAGGATGATGTTGAGTGCCCCGAGGATCGAGGAGATGCCCATGATGTGGATCGCCATGATCACCCAGTCGATCGACGGCGGGGCGTAGGTCGACGAGAGCGGCGCGTACAGGGTCCAGCCGCCGCCGGGCGCGCCCTGGGGCATGAAAAAGCCGATCCACAGCATGATCGCCGCCGGCGGCAGCATCCAGAAGGCCCAGTTATTGACCCGCGGCCAGTACATGTCGTCCGCGCCGACCTGCAACGGCACCATCCAGTTGGCCAGCCCCGTCAGCCCCGGCATGATCGCCAGGAAGATCATGGTCAGGCCGTGCATGGTGGTCAGGGAGTTGAAGAACTGCGGCTGGGTCAGTTGCAGCCCCGGCTGGAACAACTCGGCCCGGATGACCAGCGCCATGACGCCGCCGACGAGCAGCGCCACCAGGGCGAGCACCAGGTACATGGTGCCGACGTCCTTGTGATTGACGGTCAGCAGCCAGCGCAGCGGGCCTTTTCTCGGCCCGTGATGGCTGTGCTCGTGTTCGATCTGATCGACTACAGAATCCGCTGTTTGATTCATCGTGCCGCCTCCACTGCTTCCGGGGTGACCAGGTCACCGGTGTCATTGCTCCAGGCATTGCGCTCGTAGGTGACCACGGCCGCGATCTCGCGATCGCTCAGCTGGTCGCCGTAGGCCTGCATGACCGGGTTCTTCTCGCTGCCGTGGATCACGATGTTCAGGTGTCCCTCGACAGGACCGGTGGTGATCTCGCCGCCTTCCAGCGCGGGGAAGGTGCCCTCGATGCCCTGGCCATTGCTCTGGTGGCAGGAGGCGCAGGCCGATTCGTAGACCTTCTTGCCCTGCGACATGGCCACCTCGCGGCTATACGGGGCGGAAGCCTTCTCCGCCTCCTGCGCCGCGGCCTGTTTCTGCTGAGCCACCCACTCGGTGTAGGCCTCGGGCGATACCGCTTCCACGACGACGGGCATGTAGGCATGCCCCGAGCCGCATAGCTCGGCGCACTGGCCGCGGTAGGTACCGGGTTCCCCGATGTGGACGTCGATGTTGTTGAACTGGCCGGGGACCGCGTCTTTCTTGAAGCCCAGCTGCGGCACCCACCAGGCGTGGATTACGTCGTCACTGGTGATGCGTAGACGAACGTCCTTGCCTGCCGGTACAACCAGCGGGTTGTCGACATCCAGCAGGTAGTTGGGGGCATCGGCGGGGGATTCCTTGGCGCCCAGCTGACTCGCATCGCGGCTGGCCGACGACAGGTTGCTGAAAAAGGAGATCCCCTCATCGGGATAGACGTATTCCCACTTCCACTGTGAGCCATGGACATCGACCACGACGTCAGGATTGGGCGACTCCGCATTGGTCTTCAGGAGGAGTGCCGTTGCCGGAACGGCCACCCCGACGAGGATCAGTACCGGGATGACGGTCCAGACCACTTCGACCACCGTGTTTTCCGAGAACTTGGCGGCCTTTGCGCCGCGAGATCGTCGGTGACGGATAAGCGACCAGGTCATGACGCCGAACACGCCAACGCCGATTGCCACGCAGATCCAGAAGAGCAGCATGTGCATGTCGTAGGCGTCGCGGCTGATCTCGGTGACACCGCGGGTCATGTTGAAGGCGCTTGGTTCTTCCTGCGCAGCGGCAATGACCGCCGTGGACAGGGTGGTCAGAGCCAATAGCAGTTTTTTCCAGATCATCACGGCCCTCCTTGGCTTGAAAGCCTTCGGTATGGGATTGGCGGAATCAGAAACTGTTTCTGGTAATTTAGAAGTCCATGAAATACTTAAATGTTTGGTTTTCTCGAAAAGCGTTCGTTACAGAAATAGCACAGTTATTGGTTATTAGTACAACAGACGTTCCACGGCCACAAAATCCCCGACCGTTTTTCGTGGTTTCAGAAGCCCGGATTGGCGTGACGCGATGATCACGGCAGCCCGGTGAGAGTGCGCTTGCGGGGTGGGGCGTCGGTCCGGTTCGGATCGGCGCAGTACCGTGCTGGAGCCATCCGTCTGGCCAACAATGGCGGTGAATCCGGCGTGAATTTTCCCTGTTGGAGCGCGTGGCGGTGATGGGTTGTGACTAAAGGTCGGGAGTGGATGGTTGGTATTTCGCGAGAAACCGCGTGGTTTATGAGGTCTTTTGCCCCGGGAAATTCCACGCTGTCATTGGGGGTATTTGCCCGAGTGCCGCATGGGTATGACGATTGGTCTTTGGGAGAGTACGCCTGGTTTCACCTGGCATGGCGAAACGACGTGTCGATTTATTCGGATAATATCTGAGGCGGGTTATGTTCCCGCTGGCCGAATCGGTTTCCCCGATTGCTGTGGAGCGTCGAGCGCCTTTGTGCCCGGAGGGCGAGGGGGCGTCAATTGCCGGTTTGGCGTCTGTCCCTTACGAGAGAATACGGGTTCATGTGCCCGGGTCCTGGGACGCCCTGTCGGCGGACTATGCTGCGGGAATAGACAGGGCCAGATTGGCTGGTGGGTGGCCGGAGTATGCCCCGGCTCGTGAGGGAGGGGCGGCGCTCTTGAGCAGGGACGTGAGTCAATCGAGCCGCGGACGAGAGCAGGAGCGGAAGGCGGTAGCGCACTCAGAGCGTGTGCTCGAACGCCTCGACCTGCTTGCGTGCCTCGTCCTTGCCGATGCCGTATCGCTCCTGCACCTTGCCGATCAGGTAGTCACGGTGACCTTCGGCCTCGTCTAGGTCGTCATCCCTCAGATCTCCCCATTCCTCCTTGATACGGCCCTTGATCTGTTTCCATTTGCCTTTGATGCGGTCCGAATCCATGAGAATTCCTCCCGGTGAATATGAAAAGGCCTGCCAAGCGCGCTCGCGTCGCGGAGCGCCACATGAACGTAGTATGGATTTCGCGTGGCGATCACACGCGGCAAGAACGCGCTATCGACGAGCTGCGCATCCGTCTCCTTTGTGCCACCCATACACGTCGTTGCCGTTGCATGTTTCAACTCGGGAGAGACTGAGCCATGACCGCCAATCTGTTTGAAAACCTGCCCGCGCATCTGGCGGAAGAATGCTTCGACACGCTGCTCGAGGCCGAGCACGTGACGATCGAACGGATCGTCTCGCATGGTCATGTCTCGCCGGCCACCGGCTGGTACGACCAGCCCCGCCACGAGTGGGTGGTGGTGCTCAAGGGCAAGGGCATGGTGGCATTCGAGCACGGCGAGGACGTCCCCCTGGGTCCGGGCGACCATCTGACCATCCCCGCCCACACCCGGCACCGCGTGGCCTGGACCGATCCGGATGAGGACACGGTCTGGCTGGCGGTGCATTACGACTGAGCCCGGAATGGGCCCGCCGAGGAGGCTGCCCCGTGAACCCGGAATCGATCGAGATTCGTGCGGCTCGCCCCGATGATCGGCCGGCCATTCACGCGCTCCTGACGGCCGCGTTCGGCGCCGAGGAGGCGCCCCGGATCGTCCAGCTGGTGGACGAGGCGCTCGAAGATCCGAGTGCCCGGCCGCTGTTGTCGCTGGTGGCCGTGGACGGGACACGGGTGCTGGGCCACATCCTGTTCACCCGCGCCGAGGTCGACACGGGGGGCGAGCCGCTCGCGGCCAGCCTGCTCGCGCCGATGGCGGTGCATCCCGAGGTGCAGGGCCAGGGCATCGGAGGGCGCTTGATCGCCGCGGGCCTCGAGGCACTCGAGGCCATGGACGTCGGGCTGGTGTTCGTTCTCGGCCACCCCGGCTACTACCCGCGTTCGGGTTTCGAGCCCGCCGGCCGGCATGGCTTGTCCGCCCCGTACCCGATTCCCGACGAACACGCCGCGGCCTGGATGGTGAAGGTGTTGCGTTCCGGCCTGCTGGGGCAGGTAACGGGGCGCGTGCGTTGTGCCGCGGCGCTCGACCACGGCGATCTTTGGGTGGAGTAGGTCCGCCGCAGAGGCGGCGGTAGACGGGGTGTCGCATCGACTGATGCAACGCGCCCGTCGGGTTCGGTGGGTCGGCCGCCGCGCTGATCACGAACGCAGGCGGAAAAGGCGGGTCCCGGTTGTTTCCGGGGCCGCGCGGCCTATGCTCGGTGATGGGCAGGGTGGCGCGAGACAGGGGTGATCAGCCGCAAGACCGCACCACGATGCCGGACGCATGGACCGTCGTGGAGGGTCAGTGCCATGAAATCGAGTTGGGCAGCGTTTGCCACCGGCCTGGTGGCGTCATTGGGTGCGATTGGCCTGTGGGGGCCGTGGTCGGCGGCAATCGCCGGTGAGCCGACCTTCGAGCAGGGCCGGACGATATTCATCGAGACGGGGGTTGAGGCCCCGGATCGCGAGCCGACCTGGTACGCCTCGATGGTGGCCAAACCGCACGCGCCGGTGTTCGAGATGCTGGCCACTCGGGGCACGCAGGGGCGCTACTACCCCTACACCTACCCGGTCACGCTCAAGGACCTGGTGCGCTTTCATGGCCACGACTGCGAAGGCACCACGCACGCGGCCAACGCGGCCTGGGTGGCCTTCCAGACGTTATTCCCCGACGGGATCATCGATCGCAGCGTGCTGCGGGGCATCAGCGGTACCTCGCCGTGCTGGTCGGACGCGGTGGCCTACCTGACCGGGGCGCGCCTGCAGTACGGCACGCTGGGCTTTTTCAAGGACACGCGCTACAGCCACGCCATCCTGCTGTACCGCGAGGACACGGACACGGCCGTGCTGGCAACCTGGAAGCAGGGCATCAACAACATCCCGGGCGAGCCGGTCATGCTGCCGGGCACGATCGACTGGGAGCCCACGGTGTCGATGGAGAAGGTCAATGCCCTCAAGGCGGTGGTCAAGCAGGCCGGTGGCAACCCGACGCCCTACCAGGTCGACCTGATGCGCCACTACCAATGGCAGCACATCAACGACATCCTCGAGCACCCGCTCGAGCAGAGCTACCAGGCCAAGGTGATCGAGGACTTCCGGTGGGAGGAGTGGGTCGACCCGGGGAAGACCATTGCCGAGCCGCACCCGCGCGGCGACACCAGGCTGAAGAACTATCCCTACCGCAGCCGGCCGGTGGTGCCGGAAGACGAGGCGGCAATGCCGGAGTAGGGCAGATCACCTTCCCTAGAAAAAGTACTTGCGGATCTGGCGCTCGAGCAGCTCGCGTGAGCGGCGGGCGTCACCGCCGAAGTGCTGCTCGTGCAGACGGCGGGCGATGGGGCGAAAGGCCTCGACCACCGCGGGATCGAAGTGGCTGCCGGCATCGTCGCGGATGATGCCCCAGGCCGTCTCGAAGGACATGGCCTCCTTGTAGGGGCGCGGCGAGCACAGGGTGTCGAAGACATCGGCCACGGCGAAGATGCGCGCCGTCAACGGGATGGCCTCGCCGGCCAGCCCGCGCGGGTAGCCGCTGCCGTCCCATTTCTCGTGGTGGCAGGCGATCACGTCGCGGGCCTGGTCGAGCGAGGGGATGCCGGCGACGATGTCCTCGCCCTGCGGGACGTGCGAGCGCATCAGCGCCATCTCGTGGTCGTCGAGCCGACCGGGCTTTAGCAGGATGCGATCCGGCACGCCGATCTTGCCCACGTCGTGGAGCAGGGCGCCGGAGAGCAGGCCGCGCATGGCCGTCTTGCCCAGGCCCATGCGCCCGGCGATCGCCATGGCGATGTCGGTGACGCGGTAGTTGTGATCGCCGGTGTCGGAGTCGCGCTTGGCCACCGCCTTGCCCATGGCCTCGAGCAGGGCGACGTGGGAGCTGAGCAGGTCGCGGGAGTGGTGATCTTGCGCGTCGTTCAGGCGTACCACGAACGGGTAGATCAATGCGCCAGAGGCGATCGCGGCCAGTGCGGCGATCAGACCGGCGCTCAGCGCACCATCGCCCGGCACGGTCCACCACGCGACGATACCCGCGACGAGGGCAAGCGTGACGCTCACCACGGCGATCAGGATGGCTGCCTTGCGTCGGTAGGAATTCATGCCGCTTCCGTTGCGAAAAGACCCGTCTGGGGCAGGGGGCTATCTTCGCATGTCTTGGTCGTGCCGTGGATGCGTGGTCGGCCGGCATCGGCCGGTATGCCTGTGCCACACTGCGCCTCGGATCGAACCGGATTCGTTCACGAGGACCTCTAGATCATGGCCACAGCCGGACTGCTCGCGCTACTCGACGACATCGCCACGCTGCTCGATGACGTGGCCGTCTATTCCAAGGTCGCCGCCAAGAACACCGCCGGCGTGCTGGGCGACGACCTCGCCCTCAATGCCCAGCAGGTCAGCGGCGCCGGCACGAGCCGCGAGTTGCCGGTGGTCTGGGCGGTGGCCAAGGGCTCGTTCCTCAACAAGTTGATCCTGGTGCCGGCGGCCTTGCTGATCAGCGCCTTCCTGCCGTGGCTGATCACTCCGCTGCTGATGCTCGGCGGGCTGTTTTTGTGTTTCGAGGGCGCGGAGAAGATCGCTCACAAGTGGCTGCACAGTCCCGAGGAGGACGAGGCGCACCGCAAGGAAGTCCTCGAGGCCGCCGTCGACGGGAAGAAGGACATGAAGCAGGCGGAGAAGGCGCAGATCAAGGGCGCGATCCGCACCGATTTCATCCTTTCGGCCGAGATCATCGTGATCGCGCTGGGCGCGGCGAGCGCGGCGGGCATCTGGACGCAGACCGTGGTGGTCTCCCTGGTGGCGCTGGTGGCGACCGTGGGCGTTTACGGGCTGGTCGCGGGGATCGTGCGCTTCGATGACTGGGGGCTGGCGATGGTGAAGGGTGCCGGAGGCGATGCCTGGGGACGGTTCAAGGAGGCGGTCGGGCGCGGCATCCTGGTGGCGGCACCGAAATTCATGCGCGGGTTGTCGGTTGTCGGCATGGTGGCGATGTTCCTGGTTGGTGGCGGCATCCTGGTCCACGGCCTGCCGTTCCTGCACCACCTGCTCGAATGGATCGACCCCGGCGTCGAGGGGGGCGTCGGGTGGCTGGTCCCGATGCTGTTCAACGGGATCGTGGGGCTGATCGCGGGGGCGATCGTGCTGGCGGGCGTGACCGGTTTCCAAAGGGTTCGCCAAGCGTTGTAAGGCTGGACCCTAGGCCCTGACGCAAAACGCCCGCCGTGATGGCGGGCGTTGTCGTTCGATCGCGGTGAACGCGGTCGGCGTCAGTCGGTCGGCATCATCGAGGAATGGTGATGCACGATCAGCCAGCGGCCGTCGCGGTTCTCGTAGACGAAGGTGTAGCGGGCCGGGACGTCGCGGGTCTCGTCGCCGTCGGTGACGCGGAAGGTGTAGGTGCCGGCGTCGGTCAGCTTGTTGCAGCCGAGCTTGACGTTGCGCGTGTTGATGGTGCCGACCGGGTGCTTTTCCAGGAAGTGCTCGAAGTAGTCCTGGATTTCCGCGTGGCTGGTGCGCGGCACGTTGGAGACGGTGGGCAGCAGCACGCCGTCTTCGGCGTACAACTCGGTGACCTTGGCGGCGTCACCGGTCTGCAGGGCCGCGTTCCACTGGTTGAACAGGTCTTCGGCCAGGCGTCGGGTCGCCGGGGCGCAGATCACGCAGCTCTCGTTGGCGGGCACGTCGATCGCGTCGTAATGGCTGCCGGTGCCGGTGACCGAGCGGTAGGCATCGCGGTGGGACGAGCCCAGGCTCAGGCGCGAGTTCGGCGCATCGTCGGCGCTGAGAAAGCGGGTGCCGCTGATGCGCGGGCGATTGCTGTTGGTCACTGGTCGGTCTCCGTCACGAATCGTTGGGCCGGTGGAGCGCTCGGGGGCACGGCCCGGAAAGGGCGTCATTGTAGGGATTTGCATCGGTCCTGTCATGCCGGGAGGGCATGGCGTCGCTATCTCGTGATCCGTTGCGCTTCGATCATTTCGAAATCTCCGCCCGGCCCGCTTGCCCGCATGTGGGCGGGGCTCGCGACGGCGGATCCACGCCGCAATCGCAAGCTCGGCCGCTTCGATATTTTTCCATGACATATCGATGACGACTGGCCTACAGTGGACGAGTGGGCGCCCCGGGGTTCTCCGGGGCTGTCACTCACCACGGCCGGCCGCCGTCCCGCGGCCCGGCCCGATCACGACAAAGGTGTGATGCTCATGGCAGAGAAGATGGACGCGGAACGCGGTTTCTACCGCAACGGCAACATCCTGGTTGAACAGGCCACCGACGGCATGTACCTCGTGCAACGACCTGCCCGTCGCCCCCGCAAGGGATCGACCAACGGTCGCATGACGGTGCCGGGTGACATGGAGACCCTCTACGAGACCACGGTGTTCGATGACGCGGTCGATCGCGCCCGCGACCTGGCCCGGGACCTAGCCAGGGCAAGCTGACGCCCCTTCGGGTCGCCTTCGCGGCCCTAGGACGACGAAGCCCGGATCGATCGATCCGGGCTTTTTCGTGGGCTCCGAGACGTGGGACGGTGAGTCGCCACGGGAATCAGCGCATCTTGCGCGTCTTGTCGACCATGCGCAGGGTCGAGCGGCTGTTGTTGAGCCGCGTGACCATGGAAACGGGGACCCAGCGCAGCTCGAAGGACTCCTCGTTGCCCGGCACGGGCACGTTGTCGTCGATCTCGACCAGGTAGCGCACGTCGATGTGGTGGTGCGGCTGGGCGTCCGGGTGCGGCTCCTGGGTGGCGTGGATATCGACGTCGAAGATCTCGTCGCAGACCAGGCGAATATGCTCGGGCGAAACGCCGGTCTCCTCGACGCACTCCTTGAAGGCCACCGCGCGCATGTCGGTGTCGCCGTCGGCGTGACCGCCGGGTTGCAGCCAGCAGTCGAGCTTCCGGTGGTGCATCAACAGCACCGCCGTGCGCGAGGGGTTGACCACCCAGGTGGACGCCGAGACGTGGGCCGGCAGGTGGTCGCGGTAGAAGGTGTCGGGGTGAGTGGCGACGAACTGCCGTGCGCGCTGGACGAAGGCGGCCTCGTCGAGGTAGCGCGTCTCGTAGCGGGCAAGTTGTTCGAGCAGGTCGTTGCGATGCATGTGCTTAGGTGAACGCGGGGTTCTTCACGGCAGCGATGGCCGCGCGGGCGGCCTCGTCGACGTTGCCCTCGGTGCCGGCGATCGTCAGGCGGCCGTACTTGCCCACCGCGCGGACGTCGATCAGCGAGATGTTGGCTGCCTTCTCCGCCTGATTGGCCGCGTAGACCACGTAACCGGCCGGCTCGACCTCGAGGATGAACATGCTCTGGTCGGGCAGGATCATGTTGCCGCGGCGGTTCTGACGGTTGATCAGGACGGTGTGATCCGGCGTCATGCCGCGGATGATCTCCTGCCAGGCGATCTCGCAGGGCTGGCGCTCGGTCTGCTCGCGGCCGAGGTATTCCAGGATGGTGTTGCCGGCCTGGACCACGTCGCTCTGCACGCGGTGGTGGATGACCATCGAGCCGAAGGCCCGCTCGACCACCTGCTGGGCCAGGCGCACGCTGGAGGCCTTGAGCGCGATGTCGGTCAGCCGGTGGACGGCCATGCCCGGCGAGACCTCGACCCACAGGCAGGCGTCGCCCGGGACCGGCAGAAAGCCCTGGGACGCCGTCGCCATGTACTCCGCCACCTGGGGCTGGAGCGAGTCGATAAAGACGTACGTCCGGAGTTCGATCATCGAGCGGGGACCTTGGCGCGGGCCATTTCAAGTATCAGGAAAGGTCGAGTGGCGGCGAGTCTACCATCAGGAAGAACCGGGAGGAATTGCGATCCCTTATGGTTGCCATACGGTCGAGCGTAGCGCGGCTTGATGAGCCCGGCTGGATGCATGCGAATGAGATGCGCAGGGCGTAAGCTTGACCGCTACACTCGGGATTCCGGTCGAATGGTCAACCATCGACCCGTGTCAAAGGCTGAGGGCCTTGATCCATGACCAATGATGCCGCCGACGTCCTGCCGTTCGGGGATTTCGATGCCGCCTGCCGGGCCGTGCTGGCGCACTTGAGCGAACGCACGGGCCTCGGCTTGTGGATGATGACGCGCACCGAGGGCGAGGACTGGATCGTGCTGCAGGCCGAGGGCGATGACGAACGGTACTCGGTTGCCGGCGGGGACGTGCTGCGCTGGGCCGATTCGTTCTGTTCGCTGATGGTGGGGGGCAGGGGGCCGCAGGCGGCACCCCGGGCCGCCGAGGTGGCCGCCTACCGTGACGCCCCCATCGGTCGTCAGGTGCCGATCGGGGCCTATGTCGGCGTGCCCGTCATGCGCGCGGATGGCGAGTTGTTCGGCACCTTGTGTGCGATCGATCCCGACCCGCAGCCGGAGGCGCTCAACGCCGAACTGCCCCTGGTGCGCCTGTTCGCCCGCCTGCTGGGCAGCATCCTGGAGACCGAGCTGCGTGGCGTGGAGCTGGCGCGCACCCTCGAGACCGTCCGCGCGGAGGCGAGCCTCGACCCGCTGACCGGGTTGCTCAACCGCCGAGGCTGGGAGGAGCGCGTCGAGATCGAGGAGCGTCGCGCGCGGCGCTATGGCAGCCCGGCAACCGTGTTCATCATCGACCTGGACCGGCTCAAGGAAATCAACGACAGCCTCGGCCACGATGCCGGCGACGACTTGCTCATCCGCGCGGGCCAGGCCCTGCGGACGGCCATGCGGGAGACCGACGCGGTGGCGCGCATTGGCGGCGACGAGTTTGCCGTGCTGTGCATGGAGAGCGGGACGGACGGTGGCCGATCGATCGAGGCCAAGGTACGCCGGGCGCTGGCCGAGGCGGGCGTCGAGGCGTCCGTGGGCTGGGCGGCCCGCAACCCGCGCCAGGACATCGAATCGGCCGTGGTCGAGGCGGACCGAGAGATGCTCGACGAGAAACGGGCCGGACGAAAGCAGGAAGCCGACGAGTGATGCAGGGGGCAGGGCGAGTGATTCGATGGCTGCTGGCCGGGGTTCTGCTGGGCCCGGTCGTGCTCGGTCTGGCGGGTTGTGGCGAGCCGGCACTGGAGCCCTTGCCCCGGGGCGCGATCATTCTCGCCTTCGGTGACAGCCTGACCGAGGGGGTGGGGGCATCGGAGGAGGCGGCCTATCCCGAGCAGCTGGCCCGGCTGACGGGGCGGGAGGTGGTCAATGCCGGTGTGGCTGGCGAGACGACCGCCGATGGCGTCGAGCGCCTGCCCGAGGCGCTGGAGCGTCACGCCCCGACGCTGATGATTCTGCTGATGGGCGGCAACGACGTGCTGCGCAATCAGGATCTGGCGGAGGCCAAGCGCAATCTCGCCCGGATGATCGAACTGGCGCGCCAACGGGACGTGGCCGTGTTGCTGGTGGGCGTGCCGGAAAAATCCCTGTTCTCGCAGTCGGCGCCCCTCTACCGTGAATTGGCCGACGAGCACGACGTGCTGCTGGTCGACGACCTGGTCGCCGGGCTGCTGCGCCGGCCGAGCTACAAGTCGGATGCCGTGCACCTGAACGCCGAGGGCTACCGCGCCATGGCCGAGCGGCTTGCCGAGGTGTTGCGCGACGAGGGGGCCCTGTAACGGCTCCGGGCGGCTGAACGGTGGACATTGCCGGGTCCGCGCGGCACGATCAATGGCAGGTAACCGGTCGTCGAAACAAGGAGCAAGACATGACCTTCCATATCGAAATCGTTCCGCTTCTCTCCCTGGTCGCGGGCATCGCGATCCTGATCGTGCCCAAGCTGCTCAACTACATCGTGGCGATCTACCTGATTGCGCTGGGCGTGCTGGGTCTCTTGGGACACGGTTTTTAACCCTTTGCCGATTTCATGGAGGCAGGTATGTACGACTGGGGTTACGGCTGGATGCCGCATGGCGGCATGTACGGTCTGGGATGGGTGCTGATGGTGCTCTTCTGGGTCCTGCTGATCGTCGGCATTGTCGTGTTGATCAAGTGGCTCATTTCCTCGGGCCAGCCGCGGTCATCCGAGCCGCGTGAGGGTCGGCGCACGGCACTGGACATACTCAAGGAACGCTATGCGCGTGGCGAGATCGACCACGAGGAATTCGAGGAGCGTCGACGACGACTGGATGATTGAGCCCGGTCACACCGTATTGATCGAGACAAAGTAAGAAAGGCCGCCCGTTGCATGGGCGGCCTTCTGGTTTTCGGTCGGCGTGGTTGGCCTCGGGCTTACTCCTGTTCCAGGGCCTCGCGCATGCGCCGGTGCATCTCGATGCGCTCCTCGGCCATCTCCTGCTGGAGCTCGCCGATTTCGCGCGATTTCTTCTTGATGGCGTCGTAGTCCGGCTCGTCGGCCAGTTGCAGGCGCTGGAGTTCGCGCTGGCGTTCCTGCATTTGCTGCATGCGCTCCCAGTGCTCCTTCTGCTCTTCCTGCTGAAGCTCACGCACCCGTTCGCGCTGCTTTTCCGAGAGCGGCTGGCCGCCCCATCCCGGGCCGGAACCGTTCATCATCGGTCCGTAGCCAGCGCCGGGGCCCATCATTCCAGGGCCCATCATTCCGGGACCCATCATTCCGGGGCCGTAACCGGGTCCCATCATGCCCGGGCCGTAACCGCCTCCGTATCCGCCATAGCCGGGCCCCATCATTCCGGGTCCCATCATGCCGGGACCATAACCCGCACCTGGCGTACAGGGCGCGCCGTTGGCCATGCCGTAGCCGTGGCCGTATCCCTGGCCATAACCGTAGCCAGGGCCATACGGGCCGGACCCATCCATCATGCCCGGGCCAACCATGCCGCGGCGCGGCTGGTCGTCGTCGGCGGCGAGGGCCGCGGGCGCGGTCGTCACCATGGTGGCGGCAAGACCGCAGGCGGTCAGTTCTCGCAAGAGTCGTTTCCTGATCATGGCGCTTCTCCTCCCTGGTTGGAATGAAGGCCTCGGACCACGGGTTCGATCCGCGCGTCGGAAACAAGCCGATGCCGCGCGGCATTCCCCGTGGTCCGTTTCGAGGTGCGTCGGGCGGGGCTGGTGTCGACCCGCTCGGCGAATTCCCCGTGTTGCGATTCATCCGCTGCTGCGGATGTCCCGGAACGCGGTCGACTCGGGCGAAGGCGATGCCCACAGCGATCGGTAACCTCATCACTGGGGCTTGCTGCTTGAGCCGGCCCCGGAGCCGAGTGATCCACGTTCCAGTGAAAACATAGCACAGCGAACCACCTCCTTATCGTTCGCAACCTACTGTTTGGGCGTGAAAAATCCGCTCCTGGGGCAAGCGTTCGGGCACTGAATGGCTATAGTCATGTCAGGTGCGACGAGTGGATTGCCGACACGGGGTGTGATGGGAGGTAGCCATGCGGTTCAGCGATCGACGTGAAGCCGGCCGCCAGTTGGCCGAGGCCCTGGAGCGCTTTCGGGGGCAGCCGGGTGTGGTCTACGCGCTTCCCCGCGGCGGGGTGGCGCTGGGGGTGGAAGTGGCGCGGTACCTCGACATGCCGCTGGACGTGCTGATCCCGCGCAAGATCGGTCACCCGATGCAGCCGGAATACGCGATCTGCGCGGTGCCGGAGCAGGGCGAGCGCGTCTGCAACCCGCGCGAGGAGGCCGCCGTCGATCCCGGCTGGCTGGCGGATGCCGAGTCGCGCGAGCGGGTCGAGGCCTCCCGGCGACGGGCGCTGTACGGGCGCGCCGACGCCCCGTCGGTGGACGGCAAGCTTGCCATCATCGTCGACGACGGCATCGCCACCGGCCTGACAATGCGCGCGGCGATTCGCGATGCCGATGCACGCGATCCGGCGCGGGTCGTGGTCGCCATCCCGGTGGTGCCGGCTTCGACGGCAGCGACGCTGGAACGGGAGGCCGACGAGCTGGTCGCCCTCGAGATCACCGACCAGTACCTCGGCGCCGTGGGGGCCTACTACGACCATTTCCCGCAGGTCACCGACGACGAGGTGATCGGCATGCTGCAACAGGCGGTCGGCCGGGAGGCGGGCCGCGGGGCGATGGGTCATGGGGGAACGGACCATGGGTACTGATACCGAGTGCAACGTCGAGATGTGGCTGGGCGGGACGATCCACGAGGGCATCCTCGGGATGCCGGCCGAGCCACGCGGCCTGGTGGTGTTCGCCCATGGCAGCGGCAGCAGCCGTCACAGCTCGCGCAACCAGTTCGTGGCGCGGCAATTGCGCGAGGTGGGACTGGCCACGCTCTTGTTCGATCTGCTGAGCGAGGCCGAGGACCAGGTCTACGAAAACCGCTTCGACATCGACCGGTTGGCCGAGCGCCTGGTGCAGGCCTCCGACTGGGTGGCCGGTGAACCGGAGCTTGCCGACCTGCCGCAGGGCTATTTCGGCGCCAGCACCGGGGCCGCGGCGGCGTTGAATGCGGCCGCCCAGTTGCCCGACACGATCCGTGCAGTGGTCTCGCGGGGCGGTCGGCCGGATCTTGCCGGCGAGGCGTTGCCCCGCGTGGCGGCACCCACCCTGTTGATCGTCGGCGGGGCGGATACCCAGGTGCTCGGGCTCAATCGTTGGGCCCGCGAGCGCATGCAGGCGCCCACCGAGCTTGCCGTGGTGCCCGGCGCAACCCACCTGTTCGAGGAGCCGGGCACCCTGTTCCAGGCCGCTCGGCTGGCCGCGGAATGGTTTAGCCGCTGGCTTGGCCGGCCGTGAGTGTGGTCGAGGCGTTGCATGTCAGTCGAGCCGCTTGTCGAACCCCTTGATACGCCCATTGCTCAGCATGTTTGGGCCAGTCGCTATCGCTATGGTGACGAGCCGGGTATCGACGCCACCTGGCAACGGGTGGCCCACGCGCTTGCGACGGTCGAGGCCGAGCCGGCCGTCTGGGAGCGACGCTTCGCCGAGCTGCTGACCGATCTGCGCTTTCTGCCCGGTGGCCGCATCCTCGCCGGCGCGGGCACTCCGCGCCAGGTGACGCTGTTCAACTGTTTCGTCATGGGCGCGATCGAGGATTCGATGGACGGGATCTTCGAGGCGCTCAAGGAAGGCGCGATCACCATGCAGCAAGGGGGTGGCGTCGGCTACGACTTCTCCACCCTGCGACCGGCCGGCGCGGTGGCGCATCATGCCGGCACGATCGCCTCGGGGCCGGTCTCGTTCATGCGTATCTGGGACAGCATGTGCGCGACCATCCTGTCGACCGGTGCCCGCCGTGGCGCGATGATGGCCACCCTGCGCATCGATCACCCCGACATCGAGGCGTTCATCGACGCCAAACATCGCTCCGGCGAGCTGACGCATTTCAACTGCTCGGTGCTGGTCACCGATGCCTTCATGGCCGCGGTGCACGCCGATGCCGACTGGCCGCTGGTCTTTCCCGCCTCGGCGATGGACGGGGCAGTCGACGGGGCGAGCGGAGAGGGCGAGACGCTCCGGCGCGACTGGCCCGGCCACGAGGCGCCCGTGGTCTGCCGAGTGGTTCGGCGTGTGCGCGCCCGCGAGCTCTGGGAGCACCTGATGCGGGCCACCTACGATCACGCCGAGCCGGGCGTGCTGTTCGTCGACCGGATCAACCAGTGGAACAACCTCGGCGATCGCGAGCGCATCACCGCCACCAATCCCTGTGGCGAGATCCCGTTGCCGCCTTACGGGGCCTGCGATCTGGGCTCGATCAACCTGACGCGATTCGTGGCCGACCCGTTCACGCCGCGCGCGAGCCTCGACCGGGACGGGCTGGCCGCCACGACGCGGCTGGCGGTGCGTTTTCTCGACAACGTCATCGATGCCTCGTCCTACCCGTTGCCGGCCCAGGCCGAGCAGGCGCGTGGCAGTCGGCGGATCGGACTGGGCGTGACCGGATTGGCCGACGTGCTGGTGATGCTGGGACTGCACTACGACAGCCCCGAGGCACGCGAACAGGCTGGAGCGGTGATGCAGACGATCACGCATGCCGCCTACCGCGCGTCGATCGATCTGGCACGGGAAAAACGACCGTTTCCGTTCTTCGAGGCCGCCCGTTTTCTCGACCGACCGTTTGTCCGCGCCCTGCCGGGCGACATCCGCGCCGGGATTGCCCGCGATGGCATCCGCAACAGCCACCTGACCGCGATCGCCCCCACGGGCACCATCAGCCTGCTGGCCGGCAATGTCTCCTCCGGGATCGAGCCGATCTTTCGTCGCGAGCTGTGTCGCTCCGTGCTGACGGGGGGCGGTGAGCGCGAGTCGTTTCGCCTCGAGGATCACGCCTGGCGCCGGTGGCGGGGTCGGCACCCGCACGGGACGCCGCCCGACACCTTCGTCGAGGCCGAGGCCCTGTTGCCCGAGGCCCACCTGGCCATGCAGGCCGCCTTGCAGCCCTTTGTCGACAGCGCGATCTCCAAGACCATCAACGTGCCCGAATCGATGCCGTTCAACGACTTCGCGGCCATCTACCAGCGCGCCTTCGAGCTGGGCCTGAAGGGCTGCACCACCTACCGGCCGAACCCGGTCACGGGGGCGGTGCTTGAAGGGGTGGACACGGCGACGCCTTGCTGCGGGATCGAGCGCGAATCGGATTGAGCGGGCGCTTACTCCTCCCAACGGCAGGTCAGGTGGGCGCCGGAATCGATGACCCGTCCACCAAAGCGTTGCGCCTGTCGGTCGATCACGCCCAGCAGCCAGTCCCGGTCCGGTGGTATACAGGCCTGCAACTGCAGGCGGCGGATCGCGAACGGATCGAGTTCGAGGCGCTCCAGGCGTCCGCGGCGCAGGGTGGGCCGATAGAGCAGGGCCAGGTCGGATCGATACGGGGTGGTCTCGCCGATGCCCTCGTAGTCGTTGATCAGATCGCCGCAGCCGTAAAGGATCAGGCGATCGTGGTGCACTTCGAACGCTCGCGGGTGGTGCGAGGAGTGGCCGTGGACCAGGTCGACGTGCGCCTCGTCGACCAATGCGTGGGCAAACCGCCGATGCGCCTCGGGGATCGAGTAGCCCCAGTTGCTGCCCCAGTGGATCGAGAACACCACCGTGTCACCCGGTTGGCGATGGGCGTGGATGAGGCGCGCCAGTCGCTCGATCGCCGCCTCGTCAAGCGCGGGCAGGTATTGCACGCCGGGGTTCGATTCGCCGGCCGCCCAGTCGGCCGGGACGCCGCTGTCGCCGTGACCGGCGGCGAACACGAGCAGGCGTGCACCGTGTCCGTCGGAGAGGATGGCGGGACGCTCGACCTCCGCACGGTCGCGGCCGGCGCCGACCGAGGCAATGCCGGCGGCATCCAGGGTGTCGAGCGTCTCGACCAGTCCAGCGCGCCCCCAGTCGAGCACGTGGTTGTTCGCCAGCACGAGGCAGTCGGGGGTGATCTCGGTCAGGCAGCCGATGTTTGCCGGATTCAGACGATAGTGGATGCCTTTCCCCGGCCACGGCGTGTCGTTGGTGGTGATCGCGTTCTCAAGGTTGAGGATGCGTCGTCGCGCCCTGTCGGCGAGCATCTCCCGCGCCGCGCCCCAGACGTAGCGGGCGTCGACGCCACGGGGCACGGGGCCGTTTTTCCGCTCGGCCAGCCGGACGTACTCGCGCGCGTCTCGCACGTAGCCCTCGAACAGGATGGGATCGGAGGGCGTGGCCAGGATCTGGTCGATGCCGCGCCCGAGCATGACGTCCCCGCCCAGCAGCAGCGGCAAATCGGCAGGCGCATTCGTGGAGGATGGATGGCTCATCGTGACACGTGACCGACCTCCTCGAGCGGCAGGAAACGGTTCGGCCGGTCAGGCAAGTAACACCCTTGGCCGGCTCGAGGTCGACTCGTGGATACTCTCTCAGGCGGCCAACGCCGCCGGCCGCTCCTAGCGGCAGAGTTTGCTGGTGATCTCGGCCACGTGCCGGCCCTGGTAGCGAGCAATGGTGAGTTCGCGTTCGCTCGGCTGACGGCTGCCGTCGCCGCCGGCCAGTGTGCCGGCGCCGTACGGGCCGCCGCCGCGAGCCTCGGAGATATCGAACATTTCGGGGATGCCGTAGGGCGTGCCGACGATCACCATGCCGAGATGGGCCAGCGTGTTCCAGGTGGAGGTGATGGTGGTCTCGTTGCCCGCGCCGGTGCCGGTGGAGGTGAACACGCTGCCCACCTTGCCGATCAGCTTGCCCTCGGCCCACAGGCTGCCGGTCTGATCGAGAAAATTGCGCATCTGTGCGGCCATGTTGCCGAAGCGCGTGGGCGTGCCGATGATCACGGCGTCATAGTCATCCAGCTCCTTGGGGTCGGCGATCGGGGCGAACTGGTCGAGCTTGGCCCCGGCCTTCTTCGCCGTCTCCTCGTCCATCAGCTCCGGCACGCGCTTGATGGTGACGTCGGTGCCGTCGACGTCGGCGGCGCCGCTGGCAACCGCCTGCGCCATGGTCTCGATGTGGCCGTACATGGAGTAGTAGAGAACGAGAACCTTGCTCATGCATTCACCTCGGTTGGTGGTTGACGTGGAGGACGGTTCATCGACAGCCCGGCGACGGCTTGAACCGAATGTCCGCAAGGGTAGACCACGAGGACGCGCCCTGGGTGATGGGGTTGGGTGCAGGGATTGGCCCGGGCGCTTATTTCCGCGCAGATCAAGGGGTTATTAATCCATCACGGCATGCTAATGTTCCGCGTCAAAACGCATATAAGGACGGGAACAGGGATGAGTTTCTACCGATCAAAGCATGTCTTTCGCGCGTTGGCCTGGGGCATGGTGTCCTTGGGGGTTCTCACCGGCGCGATCTTTCCGCTGGTGGCCGTTGAACTGGGCGTGTCGGCCGAGCTGGCACTGTCGCCCACCTTCGTCGGCACCACGTTGGCGGCCGGTCTGATCGTCGGCGGGCTGAACTTCGCGCTCGCCAGTCGGATCGTCCGTCCCCGCCTGCGTCGGTTGACCGGCAAGATGCGCCAGGTCCGGTCGGCGATGGATCAGGCCACCTACACGGGCGACTGGTCCGAATGCGACCCGGCCGTCTGCCAGTTGAAGGAGCAGGCCGAGGATGAACTCGGTGACGTGGCCGACAGCTACAACGCCCTGTTGCAGGCGCTTCACGCGGCCCACCGCGTCGAGGAGCGCATCCAGAACTTCAACAACACCCTCTCCAGCCAGCTCGACCTGCATGATCTCAGCGAGCAGGCCCTGTCGCTGTTGATCGAGCATTCCGAGGCCGACGGCGGCGCGATCATCCTGGAAAAGCAGGGCGAGTGGACCATTCCCGCGTCCACCGGCCTGATCGAGCCCGAGGCGATCCTCAAGAGCCCCGCCTTGCAGGCCGCCCACGAGCAGGCCGAAGTGCGCCGTTTCGACCTGCCCGAGGAGGTCCGGGTCGATGCGGTGCTTTCGCACTTCACGCCCAGCGATGTCCTCCTCTTGCCGATCAAGCACCATGGCCTGCTGCTGGGCTGGGTGGTGCTGGCCGCAGCCTCGCCGTTCAGCGACAAGACCACTCGCCTGCTGCCCCTGATGATCCAGGGCCTGGGCCTGGCGCTGAACAACGCCCTGCTGCACGACGACCTGCAACGCGTCGCGGCGCTCGACCCGCTGACCGGTCTCTACAACCGCCGTTTCGGCATGAAGCGACTCGAGGAAGAGCTGGCCCGCATCCAGCGCAACCAGACGCCGCTTTCCCTGATCATCGTCGACCTGGATCACTTCAAGCGTCTCAACGACACCTATGGTCACCTGGCGGGCGACAAGGTGCTGGTCCGCGCGGCAAGCGTCATCCGCGACATGCTGCGCAAGGGCGACGTGGTCATGCGCTACGGCGGCGAGGAGTTCATCGCCATCCTGCCGGGCTCGGATATCGAGGACGGCGCGGACATCGCCGAGCGCATTCGCTTTGCCCTGGCGCAGAGTCGGGTCGAGGTCGCCGGCCATACCCTGTCGGTGACCGCCAGCATCGGCATCGCCTGCACGGCCGATGACCGTCTCAGCAGTGCCGAGCCGCTGATGAAACTGGCCGACTCGCGTCTGTATGCCGCCAAGTCCGGCGGTCGCGACCGGGTCATTGCCGAGGGGGCCGGCGAGGCGCTTGCCAGTTAGGGAAGCTCTGCGCGATGCGATGGCATCCCTGGCTGGCGGATTTGTTCGCAATCAAGGCGCCGGACCGAAGACGGGCCCAGGGTAATCACTCGGGCCCGTCGCGGGGCGGAAACGCCGAGTGCGAGCAACCCCGCGAGCCCCGTTCGGGCGGGCCACCAAGGGCCATTTTCGGCGTCGCGGGTTTCGCCCGTGAACCCCGCCCTTCGGGTCGGCTCGCGCCGGCCGGATCGGCGTCCTGCCGATCCGGTTCAGTCCTTGCAAAGGGCGACGGCCCTTCACGGCGGGCTGCGCCTTGCATCTGGAGCCCTTGGAGGTCCCGCCGAGACGCCATCGAATCGTGCAGCGCTTCCTTGGGTTTCTTAGGTTCGGACACGACGGCCCTAATCACGCCCCATTCCCGTCACGGGGGTGGGGCGCTTGCGTTCGTGCCCGAGTCCCGTTCGACCCGGTGACGGTTGGCGTGGCCTCCTGGTCGATGCGAATGGCGTCGCGTTGCTCGATCAGCCAGTAGACCGCCCCCAGTGCCACCACCCCCACCGACAAGGCCAGCAGCATCATCGGCGTCGTACTCGACATGTCGAGAATGATGAACTTGCGGGCCAGGGCGAGCAGGGCGATCAGGATGACGATCTTGGTCTGGATGATGTGCTCGCGCCTTTCAATGACCTTGATGATCGAGTGTTGGAATTCCATCGCGATCAACAGGGTCAGGATCGCGCCGAACAGCTTCTGGAACACGCTGTGATCCAGCACGTTCTGGTGCTGAAGCACGAGCGTGTTCACCACGAGTCGCAATAACTCCCAAAGCGCCAGCAGGATCACCACCGCAACGATCACGCCCAGTACGGCGGCGATGACCTGTTCGAATCGCTCGGACAAGGTCATGACCTTCCAGTAGCGCCGCAGGTCCGAGGTGTGTCGGGTTCGACGAAGGTGAATATGCGCCATGTGATTACCCCCTGGCGGATCGATGAGGAGAGCCTGGCGATTCCACGCCTATCTCACCGCGAACAGTGGGGGCGTGTCGTTGTCGATTCAAGGTCGTCTACCCTCGAACGACACGCAATCGACGAGGGCAAGGCATGGCGCTCTACATCGGCACCTCGGGATGGAATTACCCGCATTGGCGTGAGGCGTTCTACCCGGCCGGGTTACCCTCGACCGACTGGCTGGACTTCTACGCTCAGCGGTTCTCCAGCGTCGAGATCAACGCCAGTTTCTACCGCCTGCCCAGCCCGACAACCGTGGATGCCTGGCGTGAGGCGGTCGGCCCGGACTTCCGGTTCGCGGTAAAGGCCAGCCGATACATCACCCACCTCAAGAAACTCAACGACCCGGCGGCGAGCACGGCCGACTTCGTCGAGCGCATCGATCGCCTGGGAGAGCGACTCGGGCCGATCCTGTTCCAGTTGCCGCCCCACTGGCACGTCAATGTCGAGCGTCTCGCCGCGTTTCTGGAGGCGTTGCCCAGCGGGTATCGCTACGCCTTCGAGTTTCGCGACCGCAGTTGGTGGGACCCGGCCGTCACCGACCTGCTGGCCGCGCACGGGGCCGCCTTCTGCGTCTTCGACCTCGACGGGCGGACCACCCCGTTCCTGGAAACGGCCGATTTCGTCTACCTGCGCTGGCACGGGGCCGACGGGGCGTATCGCGACGGTTACGGCGAGGCCCGACTCGAGGCGCTGGCCCGCCGGATCCGGGCCTGGCGCGATGACGGGCGGGATGTCTACGCCTATTTCGACAACGATGCCGACGCACAGGCACCGAGGGATGCCGCCCGGCTACGCGAGCTCCTCGGTTGCGATCGGGCGTGATGGTCGCCTCATCGCCCCGGGTGAGGCCGGAGACGACCCACGCGTAGCGTGAGTGGCCATTGCACCGGTCTCGGCTTCGAGGGAGGTCCCCATGGCGGGGCGATCCGTTCGGCCAGGTCGGTGACGGGGTCGTGACCGGTCGCCTGTCGGTAGCGTGCCGTGGCCGACCAGCTGCGCAGGTAACCCAGCAGATCCTCGAGGGTCCATGCCGCTTCCATCGAGAATGCCGGTGCGGGCGTGCGCTCGAACGGGAAGTGCAGGTCTCGATAGCCGGTTTCCACGTGGCGGCGTTCGGGTGGCCAGTATGGACCGACCACGTCCCGGTAAAACGTCGAGATTTCGGCGTCGATCGACGCCACGCCGGTTTCCATCCCTCCGTAGCACCACTGCGCCATCAGCCCGTCGGGGCGAAGCACGCGCTGTGCTTCCCGGTTGAAGGCCTGCACATCGAACCAGTGCAACGCCTGTGCGACCACCACCAGGTCCACGCTCGCGGTGGCCAGCCCGGAGGAATGGGCAGGGGCCCGGCGAAAGGCCACCCCGTCGAGGGCGGGCGCCTGGGCCAATTGCGCGGGGCTGATGTCGGTCGCGACGACCTGATCGACGTGCGGCGCCAACAATCGGGCCACCTGTCCGTTGCCGGTGCCGCAATCCCAGGCAAGCCTGCGGCCCGGTGCGCGATCCACCAGCCAATGGATCAGCGTCTTCGGGTAACCGGGGCGGTGACGCGCGTACGTCGACGCAATCGGGTCGAAGTGGCCACGCGTGGACGATGTCGGTGGCGAATCAGGGGGGGAGTTCCGCGTCATTCTGCACTCCGTATAAGCCAGAACACATTGAAATCAAAAGATTCAATATAAGAAACGCCGCTTTTCCATCGCCGTGGGGTCTATAACCATGATACTGAGTCCAGAAGAGGGGCGACATTTATGAGTTTGGTAAGCGATCTGATGGGCCAAACCGGGGTCGTGGCGGCCGGCAACTTCGCCTACCGTGGTGACCAGTATTACCACCACAAGGGCGATCTGTCCGAAGTGGAGACCAAGCTGGTCTCGACCCTGTGCCGGGCGAATACGGCGGCCGTGCGCATGGAAGGCGACATGCTGGCGTTGTTCTCCCGCGTCTGTCAGCCCAGTGCCGGCGGCTGCGGTTTCGAGCCGACCAAGGGCTGGGTGGTACACGGCAAGTCGCGCAGCATCTGCGTAATCTCGAACGTCTATTGCGTGCTCGACAACGAACGGGCCTCGTTGACCAAGGTGCTCGGCCTGATGCGCGAGCGTCTGGCGAATGCCCCCGATGTGCTGATCTGATGACGGCGGGCGACCGTCCCACCAAGGAGGAATGACCATGTCCGATCTCAAGACACTCAGTTCGATGCCCGGCGCGGTTGCCGCCTTTCAGTTCGACGATGACGGCCGTCTCGAGGACGCCGTGATCACCGACGAGGCCGCCATCGATCGAGACACCCTCGACCTGCTGGGTCATCTATGCATCGCCAACATGGCCATCGGTGCCATGCAGGCGCGTGGCTGGGAAGGCATGAGTGACGTCAAGGGCTTCTACCCGGTCGAGGGCTTCACCTTCGTCGGGCTGGATTGGTCCGCCGTTTCGCGAGGCCGGCAAGGTGTCGTGTTGTCCAATGACCGGGCCGACTACGACGCCGCCTACAAGGCCCTGGCGGGGTGAGGAGGATGTCATGCTCAAGCAACTGCTCGATATCAAGGGCGTGGAGGCCGTGGCCCATTTCCGCGAGGAATCCGGCGAGCCGTGGCAGGTGCACGGCGACTTGTCCGAGGCCGAAGCCAACCGCCTGACTCGCCTGGCGCACGACTTCAAGCGCATGACACAGGGGCATGCTGACCAGCTGGCCCTGTTCGTCAACCAGCCGGGCTGGACGCCGGCCAATGGCTGGATCGTCCATGGCGGCCAGCGCACCGTCTGCGGCGTGGCCAGCATGGTCGCGGTGGTCGACAGTGCCGAGGCCAATCTCACCGAGGTGATGAAGGGGCTGGCCCGCGAGGCCTTCTTCCTCTGACGCCCAGGCGACGCCCAGGAGCTTGCTACCGGCTCGACGTGATAACAAGAAACCCCGTGCATCGCTCGATGCACGGGGTTTCTTTGGTCAATGACGTTCCGACCGACAGGGGGTGTGTCAGTGATTCCGGGTCAGGTGTTCTGGCGGATGCCGGCGATCAACCAGTTGGCATCCTCCTCGTCGAGGTGGCGGGTCACGAGCCAGGTCTCGTCGAGTGCCTCGGCGCTTGCGTCACGCGCCTCGCGCACCTGCCCGGTAAAGCGCACGGCGGCGACCAGCTCACGGCCTTCCTCGCCCAGGTCTTCCAGCGAGACGTCGAGGTCGACCACCTCGGTCACGTTCTCGGCATCCCCCAGGGCGGCGCGTTCGCGGACCAGCTCACGGAACAGCTCGGGCGTGACGAATTCGCGGATCTCGTCCATGCGGTTCGCGTCCCATGCCAGCTGCAGGTTGGTGAAGTGGGTGCGCGCCGCGCCGAGAAAGCGGGTCTCGTCGAACCAGGCGGGCGGCTGGTAGTCGCCCGATCCACCGAAACGGAACTCGTCCATCAGCGATCCCGGACGCACGCCTTGCGTGCCCGTGCTCGAACGATCGAATGCCTCGTTGCGGGTCCGGGCCTGCGCGAGTGAATCGTCGGTCGGCGCCGGGTCGTTGCCGCCGGCATAGGCAGGACGGCCGCGCGCCATTCCGTTGGCCCCGCCACGCAGGTGACGGATCAGGAGAAACGCGCCGACGGCCAGCAACAGGATCAGCAGGAAGTCCATCGGCTGAAGCCCCTCGAAGGCACCGCCCATGAACATCCACGCCAGCAGGCCGCCGGCGGCCAGCCCCGCGAACATGCCGCCCAGGCCGGCGCCCGGGCTGCGGGTGGCCTTCTGGTCGGTCGTGGCCTGACGCTGCGTGGTGGTCTGCGAGCTCTTCTGGCCCTGGAAGCCGAAGCTCTTGCCGCCACCGAAGCGCTTGGCCTCGGCCGGCGAGCTGAGCGTCACGGCCAGCAGGGCGCTGACCGCGAGCAGAACCAGGGTGCGGGCGAGGGATTGGCTGGACGTCATGGGGTCTCCTGCGATCCGGGTGATGGGCCGGGGATGAGCCGGGGGTGTTGGTCACTGACTCACGCGGCAAGGCCGCGTGTCGGCAGCAGGGGATGCTACCACGCGGCTTGTCGGTCGGTGCCCGGTTTGCGCGCCGCGACGAGCCCTATACCGGGGCAGACGGGACCAGGATCACCGGATGGTGGATGTCGGCAATCAGGTCGGCCAGCGGTCGGCCAATCGTCGCACCGGCGTCAGCGGCGAGGACCACCACCGACGCCCGGGTTTGCTGCAGGGTGCGCAGCAAGGTTGGGTCGGGTGCCGATTCGACATCGGCCGATGGGGCATCGATCAACTCCAGGACCAGCGGCGGTTCGCCCTCCTGGCGCCAGGCAACCAGCGACGGCAGGGTGGCCGGGTCGATGCCCGGGTGCATGAACAGGTGGCAGGGGCGGTCGGTGGCCACGGCGATGGCGTGCGCGGCGAGGACTACGGTCTCGGCGGCCGATTGGGAGGTCAGCAGGGCGACAACCGGCGCACGTCGCTCCTCGGTCCGTTGCGGGGCGCGGGCGGTTGTCGATCGGCCTACCGGGTGGGCGGCGGGTCGGACGATCCGCCGGACCGGTTTCATCTCGCTCTCGGTGGTCGCCTGCCAGAGCAGCAGCCGGCGACACCCGCTTTCCAGCAGGCGCCGGGCAACCGAGCCCAGTCGTGCCCCGTGGCCGGCCGACCAGCCGGTCTTGCCCATCACCACCCAGTCGGCGGTCTGCGCGGCGGCGCGGACGCTCTCGAACACCGGGCCGGTGACCACGTCCAGGCGCCAGCGCAACGGGGCATCGCGGTCGAGCTCGGTCAGCATCGTCTCGATCTGGTGGCGCTGCTGGGCCAGGCGCGTAAGCAGTGTCTCGCGGTCGAAGGGACGCGACTCACCCGACAATGCGCTGATCTCGCGGGTGAACGGGTGGCCGGCCGAGGCGTGCAGGTCCTGGTCCTCGACGAACAGGGCGATCAGTTCGCCGTGCTGCTGCCGTGCCAGTCGGGCGGCGCTGGTCAGCGCCGCCCGACTGGTCGGCGAGGCGTCGATCAGTAACAGGACTTGCGGGCTGCTCATCCCGGCCCGGTCCCGTCAGGCTCGTGTCGATCCCGCCCGCGATCGTGACGCGTGGCGCGGGCGAAGCGAGCGAGGCGTTCGACCACGCGGCCATTGAGGCTCTCGGGCGGGAAGTTGCCGTGTGTATCGCGTTCCCCCGGCTCCAGCCCGGTGAGTAAGTCGAGGGCCTGCTCGACGTGCTCGATCGCGTGGATGGCGAAGCGACCGGCCCCGACCGCGCTACGCACCTCCGGGTCGAGCATCAGGTGCGGCCGGTTGCTCGCCGGGATAATCACCCCGTGCGAGCCATCGAGCCCTCGGTCGCGGCAGATGCGGAAAAAGCCCTCGATCTTCTCGTTGACCCCACCGATGGCCTGCACCTCGCCGAGCTGGTTGATCGAGCCGGTCACCGCGAATGACTGGCGGATCGATACCCGAGCGATCGCCGAGACCAGGGCGGCGACCTCGGCCACCGAGGCCGAATCGCCGTCGATCGAGCCGTACATCTGTTCGAAGGCGAGGCTGGCCGACAGGGACAACTCGCCGTCCGGGGCGTAGCGGCTGGCGAGATAGCGCGAGAGGATCATCACCGCCTTGGCGTGGATGTTGCCGCCGAGCTTGGCCTCGCGTTCGATGTCGACCACCTGGCCGCGGCCCGGGCGGGCGGTGGCGGTGATGCGCGTGGGCAGCCCGAAACGGAATCCCCCCAGCTCGCTGACGGCAAGCCCGTTGACCGCGCCGACCCGTTCGCCCTGGGTGGGCACGTTCAGCGTGCCGCGCAGGATCGCCTCGACCGCCCGCTCGCGCAGCCGCTCGGCGCGCTGCTCCTGGCGGCGGATGGCCATCTCGACGTGGTGACCGGCGATGTGGTTGGCGTGACTGGTGCCGGCCAGGTGGTTGGCCTCCGCGAGCAGGTCGGCCATCGGGCGGGTCCCGGCGGCGAGCTTGTCGCGATCGTCGGCCAGGCGGCTGGCGTGCTCGATGCTGCGGGCGACAGCGCCCCGGTCCAGCGGCTTGAGACCGTCCCGTCGGGCGATCGCGGCCAGCGTGCGGGCGTAGTCCATCTCGCTCTCGGCGGCGCGGGGCAGGGTGTCCTCGAAGTCGGCCTGGACCTTGAACAGCTTGGCGAAATCCGGGTCGTACTCGGCCAGCAGGTAATAGAGCAGGCGGTCGCCGATCAGCACCACCTTGACGTTGAGCGGGATCGGGTCCGGCTCGAGCGTGATCGTGGTGAACACCGCGTAGAGCTGCTCCAGCGACTCGATCCGGACCTGCTTGCCGTAGATCGCCCGCTTGAGCGTTTCCCAGGCGAATGGCTGCATCAGGATCTGGCGGGCGTGCAGGATCAGGTACCCACCGTTGGCCCGGTGCAGGGCGCCGGCCCGGATCAGGCGGAAGTCGGTGAGCAGCGCGCCTTCCCGGAAGTAGTGCTCGATGCGCCCGATCAGGCGTGCGTGGGTAGGTAGGTCCTCGTAGATCACCGGCGCGCCGTGCAGCTCGGCGTTATCGACGATCAGGTTGATCTGGTACTGGTTGAGGATCTCCTCGGGAACGGCGCTGCTGTCGTCCTCGAGGTCGTTGACGTGCGAGATGATGTCGTCCCGGATCGAGCCGATGAACCGGGTCACGTCGGGCAGGCGCGCCCAGCGTTCCTCGAGGGCCTGCAGTTGCTGACCAACCGCCACGCGCAGCATCTCCTCGTTAAGCGCCTGCAGGCGCTCGCGCGCCTCCTTCTGCCATTTCGGGATCTGCTGCAGCGTCTGTTTGAGTTTGACCTCGAGCTCGTCGATGGCCGCCTGCCAGGCCTTCTGCTCTTCCTCGGGCAGCTCGCTGAACGCCTCGGGGTCGAGGATCCTTCCGTCTCGATAGGGACCCAGCGTGAAACCGTTGGGGGTGCTGACCATCGCGATATGCCGCGCCTCGGCCTCCTTGCTGATCGCGGCGATGGCCTCGTGCTGGCGGCGCTTGTAGGTTTCGCGCAGTTCCTGGATGCGGTTGTGGTACTCGTCGCTCTCGAACACCGCCGGAATGGCCGTGCGGAACTCGTTGACCAGGTTGTCCAGCTCCGTTTGCAGGTCGCGCCCGGCCCGGGCGGGCAGTTTTAGCAGGCGGGGCTTGTCCGGGTCGTCGAAGTTGTACACGTAGGCCCAGCTCGGCGGCGGGGCATCCCGGCGCGCGCGCTGCTCGAGGAAGTCGCGCACCACGGCGTACTTGCCGCTGCCGGTCGCGCCGAGGGCATAGAGGTTGAAGCCCCCGTCAGCGATCTCGGTGCCGAAGGTCAGGGCCTCGAGCGCCCGCTCCTGGCCCGGCGGGGCGGCCGGCGGATCGAGCTCGGCGGTCGTCTCGAACGGCAACGAGCTCGCCGGGCAGGGGCGGTAGAGTTGATCGGCTTCCAGCCGGGTAGGCGCGTCGGCCATGAGTGCCTCTCGAGTCCGTGGGGACGATGCAACCGAGACTAGCATGCGCTCGACACCGTGGTAGCGGTCAAACGGGCGTCAGGTGCCCATCGCACTGGCATATCGGCGGGAAAACCGGTTAGGGTTTGCAGCTATTGCGCGCGAACCACCCACGCGAAATCACCAAAGGGAGTGAGCAGACACGATGGACGCAGTGACCGAGTTTCTTGGCAGCATCAGTGGATTCGTCTGGGGGCCGGTGATGTTGGCCCTGTTGCTCGGCACGGGGGTGTATCTCACCGCCGGGCTGCGCGGCATGCCGATCCGTCGCATCGGCTACGGCTTTCGCCAGCTGTTCCGTGGCCGTCACGCGGGCAAGGACGACCGGGGCGACATCACCCCCTTCCAGGCCCTGGCCACGGCGCTCTCGGCGACCATCGGCACGGGCAACATCGCCGGGGTGGCCACCGCGATCGCCCTGGGCGGGCCCGGCGCGATCTTCTGGATGTGGCTGACCGCGCTGGTGGGCATGGCGACCAAGTATTCCGAGGCCGTGCTGGCGGTGCGCTATCGCGAGGTCGACGAGCGCGGTCGCTACGTGGGCGGGCCGATGTACTACATCAAGAACGGCATGGGCGCGAAGTGGAAATGGCTGGGCGCGGCCTTTGCCCTGTTCGCCATGATCGCCGCCTTCGGCATCGGCAACACCGTGCAGGCCAACTCGGTGGCCGACGTGCTCGAGTCCAACCTCGCCATTCCCGACTGGGCCACCGGTCTGGTGCTGGCCGCGCTGGTGTTCGTGGTGATCATCGGCGGCATCCGCCGCATCGCGCACCTGGCCGAGTACCTGGTGCCGTCGATGGCGATTCTCTACGTCGGCTTTGCCCTGGTGATCATCCTGCTGAACATCACCGACGTGCCGGCGGCCCTCGCGCAGATCGTCAGTGACGCCTTTACCGGCACGGCGGCGACCGGCGGGTTCGCCGGGGCGGCCGTCTGGGCGGCGATCCGCTTCGGGGTCGCCCGCGGCATCTTCTCCAACGAGGCGGGCCTGGGCTCGGCGCCGATCGCCCACGCCGCGGCACAGACCAACGACCCGGTCCGCCAGGGCACCATCGCGATGCTGGGCACCTTCATCGACACCATCATCATCTGCACCATGACCGCGCTGGTGATCGTGCTTTCCGGTGTCTGGGAGACTGGCGAGAGCGGCGCGGCGCTCACCTCGGCGGCCTTCGCCCAGAGCCTGGGCGGGGGTAACTGGGTGGTCACCGGCGGGCTGGTCCTGTTCGCCTTCACCACCATCGTGGCCTGGAGCTACTACGGTGAGCGAAGTGCCGAGTACCTGTTCGGCGTGAAGGTGATCAAGCCATACCGCTACGTCTGGGTGGGGGCGTTGTTTATCGGGGCGATCGCCAACCTCGAGCTGATCTGGCTGGTGGCCGACATCCTTAATGCCCTGATGGCCATCCCGAACCTGATCGCGTTGATCGCCCTGTCGGGCACCGTGTTCGCCATCACGCGCGAGTACTTCGCCCGCGCCGAAAACCGGGAGACGAAACCATGAATCGAGTGGTGACCGGCCGCCTAGCCGTCAGAGGGGCGATCCTTGCGGGGTTGGTGTTCCTTGCCGGCTGTGCCATGACGGGTCCGGGAGGCGATCAACGCACGGTCATCATCCACCCGGGCGGTGATCCCTCGCTCACCCCGGTGAGCATCCCGGCCGGCCATCTGCCGCCACCGGGCGAATGCCGTATCTGGTACCCGGATCGCAGCCCGGGCGACCAGCCGCCGCCGGGCAATTGTCGCGATCTTCAACACCACGTGCCGCCCGGCGCCGTGCTGGTGCGCGGCTGATCGGGGGTCATGCACGGGTTCGATGAGCCATCACGTCAGCTGGCCACCGGGCCCGGACGGGGCGGCGCCGATTGACTCGCCCCCGTGGAGATCGTGTAAGGCCGAATCGTCCGCGTGTCGCGACGTTGCAACGGTTGCTTAACAACCTAATCGACATTTCACCTCATCAGGCGTATCTAAGTGGGCATACAGGCGAGTGATCCATGAAGGGATCCGTCATCTCGACCGCCTGCGCAGAAGGAGGTCTGCCATGTCCACACGCCTTTCCCGGTCGATTGCCATCGCCCTCGGCGCGGTGTCCGTCGGTCCGCTGACCGTTTATGCCTAGGACGCGGCTCCACTACCGGCCAAGCCCGGTGCGTCGGCAGCGGAAAACGCGTCGAGTGAAACGCCGTCCAGTGGCCACGCCCTGGGCGGTTTTCTGTTCTTCCCCCAGCTGACCGTGACCACGCTGTACGACACCAACATCTACGGCGTGAACGGGTCGGTGCCGGTCGACAAGGACGACCCCCGGGGCCCGATCGAGGACGAGACCGCGGATACTGTCGGCATCCTCTCGCCCAGCCTGGCGGTGCGTTCGGACTGGGACAGCCACGAGCTGAACTTCAACGCCGGGGCCGACCTCGCGCGCTACCGCGACAACAGCGACGAGAACTACGACGACTTCTGGCTCAATGCCGATGGGCGCTACGACATCAACACGGTGTCGAACGTCTTCGGTGGCCTGGGCTATACCCGGACGCACGAGGATCGCACCTCGCCGGAGGGCGCGGCCGGGATCGAGCCGGTGACCTACGACAGCCTGGATGCCCACGGCGGTTACGCCCGGCGCATCGGCCGGACCGTGCTGCGCCTCGGCGGCACCGCCCAGCGCCTCGACTACGACAGCGGTATCACTGTCGACGGTGTACCGATCAACCATGACGACCGCGACCGGGATATCTACGCCCTCGGCGCGCGACTGACCTACCTCCACTCCCCCCGGGTGCAGCCGTTCGTCCAGGCCTCGACGGAGACCCGCCGTTACCGGGATTCACGCGACGACCTGGATTACCGCCGTGATTCGGATGGGCAACGGCTTGCCGTGGGTGCCACCTTCGATTCCGGTTCGGGGGTCAGCGGCGAGGTATACGGCGGCCTGCTTTACCAGGATTATGACGACCCGCGTTTTTCCTCGATCACGACGCCCGACGTCGGAGCGCAGGTGAACTGGCAGGTCACGCCATTCACTCGCCTGCGCGGTGCGATCGATCGGTCTCTCGAGGAGACCACCTACTGGCAGATCGAGGATGGGGTGCCGGTGGTGTCGTCTGGCTACCTCTACAGCCGCGCCGAGGCCAGTGTCGAGCACCGCTTGACGCCCCGCACGACCCTCTCCGCGCTGGCCTCCTACGGTCAGGTGGACTACCAGGAGGTCGATCGCACCGACGACCTGATCAGTGCCGGGGTGGGTGTCGAGTACCGGCTGACCCGGAACCTCCTGCTGCAGTTCGACTACCGCCACTTCCAGCGCGACTCCGATTTCCGCGCCCCGTTCAATGAAAAGCAGGATCAGTTCAACGGCGACCTGTTCGACGGCAACTACCAGCGTGACCAGTTCTACCTGCGCTTGAAGGCATTGCTCTACCCGGTGCGTGAGCCGGCGGTCGTTGCGGGCACGTTCTCCGGGTTGGCCGACACGCGCGGTTCCGGACTCGGCGGCGGTTTCTACGCCGGTGCGCAGGCCGGGGTGAGTGGCATGGCTACCGACACCACCGGCCCGCGCGGCGAGCAAGGCACCGATACCGCCACCATGGTCGGCAACGGCTGGAACACCGGCTTGTTCGCCGGCTGGGGCCTGACGACCGCCAACCACTGGTATGGCGGTATCGAGATCGAGGGCGCCCGCAGCGGTGCCGACTGGGATCATGCCAAGGACAAGTCGACCAGCCGCACCTTTTCGTTGGACATGAACGACAGCTGGGGGGCGAGTCTCCGCGGCGGTCGAGTGCTGGCCAACGGGGCGCTGCTTTACGGGCAGCTCGGCATGGTCCGTAGCGAGTTCGACACCTTCTACCAGGCCAACGACGCCCCGCAGAACGCCGCGGACGAGTCGGACGACCAGACCGGCACCAGCTACGGGGTGGGTGTCGACGTGCCGGCGGGCAAGCACCTGTTCTGGCGCATGGGTTACAGCATCACGGATTACGATGGCTACGACGTGGTCTACAACACCACGCCCGACGGCGTGGAGCGGTTCGAAACCCGGGAAGGGCTGTTCCGCCTCGGCCTGGGTTGGCGCTTCGGCGCCCAGGACTACGCACCGGTTGATCCGACGGAGGGCGATATTGGTGGCTTCTACGCCGGTGCACAGGTCGGGCACACCCTGCTGCGCTCCGATCTCGATGCGATTCATAACGACGGTGGCTCCAACCCGGGCCGCTCTCGCCTGCAGGCCAGCTTTGGCAACGACGGCGTAAGCACCGGCGTGTTTACCGGTTACGGCTGGCAGTGGGATCGGATCTATCTCGGCCTGGAACTGGACGTCGAGAACAGCGGCGCGGAATGGGAGCACCTACGCGAACCCACCGGTCGCGATTTTTCCGTGGAGCAGAAGGGCGGCCAAGCGCTATCGGCGCGGTTGGGTTACCAGCTGGACAACGGCACGCTGCTCTACGCCCGGCTGGGCAAGGCGCGTAGCCAGTTCAACTATCGCTATCGCAAGGGCGAGAACCCGGACAACGACATCAATCGCGATGTCAGCGAGATCGGCACGCGCATCGGCCTGGGTGCCGAGCTGCCGCTGACGCCCAACACCTTCGTGCGGCTGGACTACAACCGCACGGACTACGGTGACATCCGGTTCGCGACCACCCACGACAATACCGACACGGTGAAAGTGGACAACGAGATCGATCAGTTCCGGCTCGGGGTAGGCTTCCGTTTCTAGCCCGTTTCCGCCCTGGGGCGGTTCCATTTGACCGCGCAAAAATAACCCCGCCGTCGAGCGGGGTTTCGTATTTCCGGGGGATGTTGGGCGCTGAGTCCTCAGGTGAAAACGGCGGTGGAGGGCCCAAATGGCGCCAGTCGCGCGATCAGGTAACCGACTGTTTTTCTGTGGATTTATTCGGTAGTTGGTTTGATAAATCCGTGTTGGTCTGGTCTGTAAAATTTGATGGGCTTGCCACCTTGTCACAAGAAGTTTATGGGCATATGAGTGAATTGGGAAAGCTGAGAAAGGAGGCTCCCTCATGAACACGAAATCGCTTTTTAATACCAACCGCAAACGCCTGACCGCGAGCCTGGTGGCGGCCGGTGTGTTGGCAGTGCCGATGCTGGTCGGTAACACCTACACGCACAACCTCATGCCGATCTCGTCGGTTCATGCGGCTTCCGACCACGGTCAGGGTGGCCAGGGTGCCGGTGGCGCCATGAAAGGTCAGGGTGGCATCGGTGGCGCCGGGGGTATCTCCGGTGGCCAGCAGAGCATGGATGTCAACGACGTGCTGCGTGGTCAGGGGGCTGGCGGTCGTGATGCCGTCGGTGGAAGTGGTCGCCCGGACGACAAGGGGCCGCCGGAAGGCGATGGTCCGAGCACGGACATGGGTGGAGGCAACCCGAACGCCGGTGACCGCATGGGTGACTTGTACGGGGATCTGTACGTCGTCCTGCGCGACCCGCTCACGGGGGCGCCGATTCTGGATGACGAAGGCCGCGTGCAACTCCTCGATGCCGAGGGCAACGTGATTCCGTACCTCTCCGATGATCCGGAAGACGAGGGCTTCACGGAGGTGGCCGACGAGTCTCTGCTTCAGGAAGTCGCGTTTGACCGCCTGAACCTCGCCCGGTCTCCGCAGGCGGTGCTGAGCCACTCGCTTGACACGGCACTCGAGACGATCGCGCTGGATGCCGATGGTGTGTTCGAGTTCGACGCGGCCGGTCGCATCGTGATCGAGGACGCTGACGGTGTGGTTTACACCATCGACTCCCCGCTCGAGAACCTGGCGCTCTACCAGGACGCGATTATCCGCCTGAACGACGACATCGATGGCAACGAGACGTTCACCCTGGACCAGACCGACTCCCTGCTGGCCGCCGCGGCGAGCAAGTTCGGCAACGTGACGCTCGACATGGTGGTCTACCTGAACACCATCCTCGGCCTGAACCAGGAGGTCACGGATCCGGACACGGGCGCCACCACCATGGATTGGGTCGACCTGGCGAGCTTCACCTACGATCGCCTCGAGGCGTATGACGGTGTCATGGTGAGCTACCTGACCGATCCGGAAGGTGACGGGACCTACATCACGGTCACCGAGCCGCTGGTCGATGCCGTGTTCGATGGCGAAGCCGCCACTGGCGAGGGCGCCACGGGCTACGCCTTGTCCACGGACGACGCCGTGCAGGTCATCGAGTTCATCCACGAACCGATTCACTGATTCGCCTGGTGAGGTGGAATGGCTGGTAGCCATCTTGAAGACCCCCGTACACCGGGGGTCTTTTTTCGCCATTGCTCTCAAGAAAGACGAGCAATCAGCACAAACGGGTAATCCCGAGGGGATTCAAATGACGATCACGAATTCGGTCAAGACCACGTATCGACCGTTGTTTGCCAGCCTGGCCGTCGCCGGGCTGGTTTCGGGGTCGATGTTCATCGACAGGGGGCCTGCCGCGCCGTTTACCGCCGTCCCGGCCGTTCAGGCGGCCGAGGGCGGTCATTCCGGGGGGCATGCCGGTGGCGGGCATTCGTCCGGCGGCGGCCACGATACCGGCACGACGCACACCGATGACCACACGGACGATCACGCCGACAGCGACCATGGAAAGAAAGGTCCGGGCGGCAAGGGTGGCACCGGGGGCAAGGGCGGCGGCCATGCCGGGTCCGGAAGTCAGCACCTGGTCGATAGCGTGTTCCGCGGCCAGGGGCGAGACAGCCTCGATCGCATTCAAGGCGGTTCGGCGGGCAAGGGCAGCCTGTACGGGGATCTCTACGTGATCCTGCGGGAACCCGACGGCTCGCCCGAGCTGGACAACCTGGGGCGGGTGCAGTTCGTGGATGCCGACGGCAACGTGATCCCCTACGCCTCCGACGACCCCGAGGCGGAAGGCTTTACCGAGGTGGTCGACGAGAACGCGTTGCAGGAAGTGGAGTTCGAGCGGCTAAACGTCGGCCGTGCCCCGCCATCCGTGCTGGACCACGCGTTCGAGGAGGCGCTACGCACGCTGTCGCTGGATGCCGATGGCGAGATCGAGACCGATGCCGCCGGTCGGTTCCTGGTGGTGGATGCCGATGGCAATGAACTGACCATCGACTCGCCGCTGGCGAACCTGTCGCTGTACCGGGCCGCGCTCACCGAGGGCAGCTGGACGTTGCAGGAGGCCGCCGCGTTCCTGGGGGGCGCCGCGTCCAAGACGAAAGCGATCACGGTCGATACGGTGGTCTACCTCAACACCATTCTCGGTATCAACAATGCCGAGGACGGCTATTACGATCTATCCGGGTTCGCCTATGATCGAACCGCGATTCACGGCGGCAGCGTGACCTACCTGACCGACCCGGACGGCGACGGCGTCTTCGTGGAGCGGACCGAATCGATCATGGATGCCGTGTTCGGTGGTTCGACCTACAGCGGTACCGGCGCCGATGCCTTTGCCCAGGCAGCGGATGACGCCCGCGCCGTGATCGAGTTCACCCACGAACCGATCCACTGAGAACGGCGACGACCGCCAAGCCATCGTGCCCCGTAGGAGCGCCTTCAGGCGCGATAGCTTGATGTTGCCACCTGTGCGTTTCGCGGCCAACAGCCGCTCCTACGGCGACGGCTGGCCTTCCAGCCGCCGAATCCGTTCGTCGAGCGGCGGGTGGGTGTCGAACAGGCGGGCGCCGCCGGCGCGGAACAGGAAGGCGTGGTTCATCTCCGCGGCGGCGTCGGACTCCACCCGGGAGGAGGCGCCGCCCTTGAGTTTCTCGAAGGCGCTTTTCAGGCCGTCGGGATAGCGGGTGAACTGCACGGCGGAGGCATCCGCGAGGAACTCGCGCTGGCGGCTGACGGCCGCTTGCAGGATGCGACCGAAGAACACGGTCAGCAGCCCCACCAGCGCGATGGCCGCCGCGCCCACCAGCATGGCGATGCGCAGGCGGGCGTCCCGCCGGCCCGGGCCCACGCCGACGTGGAACCACCAGCGGGCGACGAAGAACAGAAAGGTAAAGCCGAACACCATCGCCGCCACGCGCACGGAGAGCTTGATGTCGCTATTGGCGATGTGGCCGAACTCGTGGGCGACCACCCCGGCCAGCTCGTCACGACTCAGGTTGTCCAGCGCGCCCTGGGTCACGGCCACGGCGGCGTTCTCCGGTTTCGTGCCGGCGGCGAAGGCATTGATCCCGGCCTCACGGTCGAGCACGAACACGCGCGGCCGGGGCAGGGCGGCCGCGATCGCCATCTCGTCGACCACGTTCAGGTACTGGCGTTCGGCCGGGCTGAGATTGGTTTCGCCCGCGCCGGTGAGCTCTCGCCCGCCGAGCGACTGGGCGACCTTGGCGCCGTCCGAGCGCGTGAACCACCGAAACAGGGTGACCAGGAGGATGCCGCCGCCAGTCAGGCCGGCCGCCCAGGCGACGGCCTGCCACGTGGCGTCGGTCGGCAGGCTGGATACGGCACCCGGCTGGTTGGCCTGGGCCTGCTCGCCGAGTGTCAGGGCGAGCCAGACCAGCCCGCCCACGGCCGCCGCCGCGACGATCAGCAGGAGCACGTACAGTCCCACGAGTATCCGTGTCTGTCGCCGCGCCAGGTCCTGTTGTTCGCGAAAATCCATCGTCGGTCGACTCAGAAGCTGACCTCAGGGGCCTTCTGGATGGCCTCGCTGTCCTCGAACTCGAGCAACCGGGCGTCTTGGCCGTGGCCGACCAGCTTGCCGATCATCACCGGCGGGAAGGAGCGGCGATACTCGTTGTACTTCTGCACCAGGTCGTTGTAGGCCTGGCGGGCGTAGGCGACCCGGTTTTCCGTGGTGGCCAGTTCCTCGGAGAGCTGGCGCATGTTGGCGTCGGCCTTGAGATCCGGGTAGGCCTCGAAGGTGGCGTTCAAGCGGCCCAGACCGCTGTTGAGCGCGGATTCGGCCCGGGAGAGCAGGTCCATGGTCTCCGGGTTGCCCGGGCGGTCATGCGCGGCCTCGACGGCCTTCTCGGCCGCGGCGCGCGCCTCGGTCACCTCCGTGAGTACCGAGGCCTCGTGCTCGAGGTAGCCCTTGGCCGTGTTGACCAGGTTGGGAATCAGGTCGTGGCGGCGCTTGAGCTGGGTTTCGATCTGGGCGAAACCGTTCTCGTACTGGGTCTGGTACGAGGTCAGCTTGTTGTAGACGTGGATGACGTAGACGACGGCGATCGCCACGATGCCGATCACGATCCAGGTTTCAGTTCCCATGGCGGCAGTCTCCCTGTTGAGCGCGACGCGGGTCGCGGGCCGTGTGGATCCGGGGTGGATGGACCCGCCCGAGTGTACCTGTCTCGCGGGACGGTTGGGATGGGATTCGGGCATCGATCCGCCCCGCCGGGCGGGGGTGGCATGTCAGCGGGACGTCGGAACCTGGGCGGTGGCAGGACCAGGCGCACTCGTTTTTGGCACACTGCACGTTCGGTTCACTAATGGGATGACGCATGTCCTGGATTGGAAAGCTGGCGGGGGCCGGCATCGGCTACTGGATCTTCGGGTGGATTGGCGCAGGCATCGGGCTGTTGCTGGGGCACTTTCTCGATCGTTTCGTCGGCCGGATCAAGCGCGTCGGCGGGCGACTGCTCGAGGTGCAACAGACCTTCTTCGAGACCACCTTCACGGTGCTCGGTCACGTCTGCAAGGCCGACGGCCAGGTCACGCAGGCGGAGATTCGTGCCGCCGAGCAAATCATGACGCAGATGCGCCTGACCAAGGGGCGTCGCAAGCGGGCGATCGAGGCGTTCAACCGCGGCAAGGCGCGTGACTTCGACCCCGACGAGAGCATCCGTCGCTTCGTGCGCGTTTGTGGCAGCCAGCCGACGCTGCTGCGCGTGTTCCTGGAAATCCAGATCCAGGCGGCGTTCGCCGACGGTCAGATCGCGCCGGCCGAGCGCGAGGCTTTGTTGCGCATCGCCCACGCCCTCGGCGTCTCGGATGCGGACTTCTCCCGGCTCGAGGCACTGTTGGCCGGACATTACCAGCGTGGCCCGGGGGCGCCGACCACGGCCGCGGCGCTGGAAAACGCCTACCAGGCGCTAGGCGTGACGCGCTCGGCGACCGACGCCGAGGTCAAGCGTGCCTATCGGAAGTTGATGAGCGAGCATCACCCGGACAAGCTGATCGCCAAGGGGCTGCCCGACTCGATGGTGGAGCTCGCCAAGGAGCGCAGCCAGGAAATCCAGAACGCCTACGAGACCGTCCGTCGGTCACGACAGGCCAACACCTGACACGACCCCATAAACGCAGAGGAATGACGACATGACCGGTTTGCTCAAGGTAATCCATCTGTTGGCCGCGGTCCTTTGGATCGGCGGCGTGTTCTACGCCTACGTGATTCTGCGCCCGTCGGTGGGCTTTCTCTCCGGCCCCGAGCGGGTCTCGCTCTGGGATCGGGTGTTCACTCGTTTCTTCCGCTGGGTGTGGGTGCTGATCGCCGCCCTGTTGATCAGCGGCTACGGCCTGCTGTTCTCCAGCTTCGGCGGGTTTGCCTCGCCGGGCTACCTGCACGGCATGCAGCTGTTCGGCTGGCTGACCATCATCGCCTTCGTGGTGCTCGCCTTCGGGCCGTACCGGCAACTGCACCTGGCCGTGGCCGCCGAGGACTGGTCGCGTGCCGGGGAGATGATCCCGCGGATCCGCCGGCTGGTGCACATCATCATGTGGCTGGGTCTGGTGAGCATCGCGATCGGCGGGGGCGGTGCGTACCTCTAAGGTGGCGCGTGGCGCGTGGCGCGTGCCGGATTGAAAAACCGGCCCGCGAGGGGCTATTGTCTCGGGAAACTCTTCACGATTCGATGACGTCTCTGCGGGACCTCCAAGGGCCCAGATGCAAGGCGCAGTCCGCCGTGAAGGGCCGTGGCCCTTTACAAGGGCTGCAACGCCGCAGATGGGCCCTTGGAGGCCCGCCCGGACGGGGCTCGCGGGTTTGTTCGCACTCGGCGTTACCGTCCCTCGACGGGCAACGAGCCCGTCTTCGGTCCGGTGCCTTGATTGCGGACAAACCCGCAAGCCAGAGATGCCATCGAATCGTGAAGAGTTTCCCTAGGGCGGTCACTTTTCACGACACGATTTCATTCACGGAATCAAGGAGTTCGCGCATGACCATGTATCGTCCCGAGAAGGCCGACGAGTTGATCCAGACAGCCAAGGCGATGGTCGCCCCCGGCAAGGGCATACTGGCCATCGACGAAAGCAACGGCACCTGCAACAAGCGCTTCGAGGCCGTCGGCATCGAGCCCACCGAGCAGAAGCGGCGAGAGTACCGCGAGCTGCTGCTGACCACGCCGAACCTCGAGGAATACGTCAGCGGGGCGATCCTCTACGACGAGACGATTCGCCAGTCCACGGCGGACGGCAAGTCCTTCATCGACGTGATGCGCGAGCGAGGCCAAGTGGTCGGCATCAAGGTTGACACCGGTGCCAAGCCGCTCGCCGGTTCGGACGGCGAGAAGGTCACCGAGGGCCTCGACGGGCTGCGCGAGCGCCTCGCCGAGTACTACGAGATGGGCGCGCGCTTTGCCAAGTGGCGTGCGGTGATCGCGATCGACACGGCGAAGGGCCTGCCGACCCGTGGCTGCATCGAGGCCAACGCCCACGCCCTGGCGCGCTACGCTGCGCTGTGCCAGGAGGCGGGGGTGGTGCCGATCATCGAGCCCGAGGTGCTGATCGACGGCGATCACGACATCACCACCTGCGAGCGGGTCACCGAGGAGGAGCTCAATGAGGTCTTCCGCCAGCTCTATCACCAGAACGTCATGCTCGAGGGCGTGATCCTCAAGACCAGCATGGTGATCTCGGGCAAGGGCGCCTCGAACCGTGCCGGCGTCGACGAGGTGGCCGATCGCACCGTCGAGACCCTGCGTCGCACCGTGCCGGCCGCACTCGGTGGCGTGGTGTTCCTCTCCGGTGGTCAGGGCGTCGAGGAATCCACCGCGCACCTGAACGCCATGCACACCCGCCACGGCGATCGCCTGCCGTGGCCGCTGACCTTCTCCTATGCCCGAGCCATCCAGGGCCCGGCGCTCAACTACTGGAAGGGCGAGCCGGGCAACGTGGCCGAGGCACAGCAGCGCGCCTTGACGCGGGCGAAGTACAACGGCCTGGCGAGCCTCGGCAAGTACAGCGAGGACATGGAAAGCGCCTGATACGGGCGGTCCCTCAACTCAATACGACAATCCCGCCATCTGGCGGGATTTTTTTGGTCTGCGCAACGGCTTTCCTGCGCGTGTCTGGTGGGGCGGTCAGGGGTGCGCCTCGACCGGCCGCTCGCGGATCACCACCAGGCCCGCGGCAACGATGATCAGGCCGCCGAGGATCGTGAAGGCATCCGGCCATTCACTGAAGATCAGCCAGCCGAGCAGGGTGGCGCCGAAGATCTCGAGGTACTGCAGCGGCGCGAGCAGGCTGGCGTCGCTGCGGGCGAAGGCCATCGCGATCAGCACGTGGGCAAAGGCCGCGAGCA
The DNA here is from genome assembly GCF_023555375.1 of Guyparkeria hydrothermalis. GTDB lineage: Bacteria > Pseudomonadota > Gammaproteobacteria > Halothiobacillales > Halothiobacillaceae > Guyparkeria > Guyparkeria hydrothermalis. Next base: position 119,077 of record NZ_JAJSEE010000001.1, on the reverse strand, counting down.
CGCCGGCGGTGGCCAGCCAGACCCATTGTGAGGGGCTGGGCATCGCCCAATGGGTGAGCGACCAGTCGAAGCCCTGGCCGAACAGGATGAAGCCCAGCATGATCGCTGATGCGGCCGCGCCCACCCAGAATTGCAGCACCAGGGCATCCCGCGGGCGAGGGGCGCTGGCCCAGGCGCGGGTGGCGGTCAGATAGCCCGCATAGCAGGCCGCCGCCGCGATGGGGAGCAGGGAGGCCAGCCCGTAGGCGCTCCAGTTCGGACGCAGGATGACCACGGCACCGGCCAGTCCGCCCAGTACCCCGATCCAGCGCCGAATGGTGATGCGCTCGCCCAGGAACAGGGCGGAGAAGATGACCAGGATCAACGGCTCGACAAAGAACAACGCGATGTTGTTGGCAAGCGGCAGGTGGGCCAGCCCCCAGAACAGAAACAGGATCGAGGCGGCAATCAATGTGCCGAGCAGTAGATGGAGGGCCCGAAGGCGACCGCCGGCCCGATAGATGGCGAGGAACGGCAGCAGGAAAAGGGTCTGGAACACGAATCGCAGCCAGGCGATCTCGCCGACCGACAGCTCGGCCGAGAGCCACTTGGCGATGGTGTCCGACATCGGGATGGTCAGGACGGCGAGGGCCATCAGGATCAGGCCCAGCCGATGGTGGTGTTGTGTTTCGGTCATCGTGCACCTCGGTGTACGGAGAGCGGCACGACTTCAATATCACTGGGGCCAACGAAGGGAATGAGTGGCCGCGTCGTGCCGCAATTGTTTAGATAGCTATACAAACTAACACGCCGTGTCGAATAAGGACAGCGATGGACGAGGGCACTGCCGTTGCCTACAGTCCGGTGACGTTGTTGCCGCCCCGAATTGGGCGGCGCGTCCCGAGTTTCGACGTCGACGAGGTAAGAAACGCATGAGCGAACTGGCAGCGAACCACTGCGAGGCCTGTCGGGCCGATGCGCCCACCCTGGACGACAACGAGATCGCCTCGTTGCAGAAGGAGTTGCGGGATGACTGGCAGGTGGTCACACGCGACGGGGTACGGCAGCTCGAGCGCGTGTTCCGTTTCGACGACTTTGCGAGCGCCCTGGCGTTTACCAACGCCGTGGGCGAGATCGCCGAGTCGGAGGGACACCATCCCGCGTTGCTGACCGAGTGGGGCCGGGTGACCGTCACGTGGTGGAGCCACAAGATCCGCGGCCTGCACCGCAACGATTTCATCATGGCCGCGCGCACCGACAAGGTGGCCGCCGAACAGTAGGGCGGTGGAGGGCCTGATCGACGCACGAAAAAACCGGCCCCCAGTGCGCAGGGCCGGTCGGTCCTTTCGCTTCGCCTTTTCGCTCAGTCGAGCTCGAAGGTGATCTTGGCGTTGATCCGGTACCTGGTGATGCGGTTGTCCTCAACCTTGGCCTCGAAGTCCTTGATGTAGATCGACTTGATGCCGTGGATGCTGCGGCTGGCCTTGGCGATCGCCTGGTTGGCGGCGTCTTCCCAGGACTGCTCGGATTCGGCCAACACTTCGATGACCTTCAGCATGTCGTTGCTCATGGCTCACCTCCTTTCATGTGGGTTTGGCGAGTACCATCAATAGCTTAGACGACAAGGCGGGATCACGTGCGTGGCCGGTCGTCGTAACGCGTCGGGCTGCTCGGCTATGATGTTGACGAACTAGGGGAGGGATCGGATGCGCGGCGAATGCCGGTGTGAAACCAATGCAGGGCAGACGGTGTGATCGACTGGCTTCTCGCGCCATGGCAGGCCTTTCTGAACGCCTCGCCGATCATGCAGGCCCTGGTCGCCACGCTGTTCACCTGGGGCATGACCGCGGCCGGCGCCTCGCCGGTGTTCTTTACCGACCGGGAAAACCGGCGTTTGCTCGACATCCTGCTCGGTTTCACCGGGGGGGTGATGATTGCCGCCAGTTTCTGGTCGCTGCTGGCGCCGTCCATCGAGATGGCGGGCGAGCTTGCCGTGCCGGCGTGGTTTCCGGCGGCGGTCGGCTTTGCGCTGGGGGCGGCGTTCCTGCGTGGAGCCGACTGGATCCTGCCCCACCTTCACCTCAACGCCCCCATGCACGAGGCCGAAGGCGTCCCCACCACCTGGCGGCGAACGACCCTGCTGGTGCTGGCGATCACCCTGCACAACATCCCGGAGGGGCTGGCGATCGGCGTGGCCTTCGGCGCGCTCGCCCACGGACTTGACCAGGCCAGCCTCGGTGGTGCGATTGCCCTGGCCGTGGGCATTGGTATCCAGAATTTCCCCGAGGGCATGGCGGTTGCCATGCCGCTGCGCCGCGAGGGGATGAGCCGGAGAAAGAGTTTCTGGTACGGGCAGCTGTCCGGCGTGGTCGAACCCATCGCGGGGGTGATCGGCGCGGCCGCGGTGCTGTTCTGGCAGCCCATCCTGCCGTACGCGCTTGCCTTTGCCGCCGGGGCGATGATCTTCGTGGTGGTCGAGGAGGTGATCCCCGAGGCGCAGCGCAGCGGCCACGCCGATGCCGCCACGCTGGGCGTGATCGGGGGGTTCATCGTGATGATGGTGCTGGACGTGGCGCTGGGTAGCTAGTAGGGAAACTCTGCACGAATGGCACGCCGCTCTGCGTGCCTTGATCCGGCCAGATGCAAGGCGCGCCCTATGGGGCCTGTCGAGCCGCCATTTTCCGCGTTGCGTCGCCTCGATGTGGCCACGGAGCGTACCGGCGACGACTCGTCTTGTTCTTACAACGGCTCGCCAGGCCAGAGTGGTATGGCATTCGTGCAGAGGTTCCCTAGAACCAGCGGCGTCGCTTGAGCCACACGCCCAGCCCGACCCCGATCGCGGCGATCAGCAGCACCACCCACCAGAAGCCCATCGGGGTCTCCACCCAGGGCATGCCGCCCACGTTGATGCCGAACAGCCCCGTCACGAAACCCAGCGGCAGGAAGATCGCCGCCACGATCGACAGGATGTACATGCGGGTGTTGAGCTGATCGGACAGCCGCGTGAGCAGTTGCTCGTGGATCATGGCGCCGCGCTCGCGGGCCATGTCCAGGTCCTCGACCAGGCGCGTGAGCGCGTCGGCCTGTTCGCGGATGCGGCCGCGATCCAGCGAGGCGAGAAGGGGCCGGTTGATGGTCGACAGGCGGGCCAGCGCGTCCCGCTGCGGCGCGAGATAGCGGCGGATGACGATGATGCTGCGGCGGATCTGGCCGATCCGGCCGCGCAGTTCGCGGTCGGCGCCGTCGAGCAGTTGCGCCTCGAGATCGTCGATTTCCTCCTCGATCGACTCGATCAGCTCGTCCGTGCGCTCGGCCAGGCCCTCGACCAGTTCCATCAGCAGGTCGGCCAGCGTCGTGGGCCCGGTGCCGCGCTCGAGCTGGTCAATGATCCCCTCGACGGTGCGCAGCGGATAACGCGAGGTGCTGATCAGCCGCTCGCCGTCGAACCACAACCGCAGCGAGATCATGTCCTCGGGACGGCTGCCGGCATTGAGGTTCACGCCGCGCAGGATCAGGATCAGGCCGTTGTCGTGCTCGACCACGCGCGGGCGCGTGTCCTCGGCGAGCAGGCTGTCGGCGACCAGCTCGTCGACACCGGCCTCGTCCTCGAGCCAGGCCCGGTCGTCGGCGTCCTCCCAGTTGAAGCGCACCCAGGTGCCGGCCGGTTGCTGCTGCGGGCCGGCCCGACCGCCGCTGCCATCGAGGCGAATACTCTGACGCGTACTCATCGGCGTTTCTCCCGAATGCGCGAGGGGCTCACGGCTTGAGCTGGATCGAGCCGGCCGAGCGACGGGCACGCTCGCGCGCCTGCTCGATCGACTCGCCTCGGGCCAGCGCCACGCCCAGGCGGCGCTTGCCGGAGACGACGGGCTTGCCGAACAGCCGCAGTTCCGTGCCGGGTTCGGTCAGCGCGGCCGCCGTCCCGGTCAGTACCGGGTGTCTGCTCTCGCCCTCGCGCACGATGGCACAGGAGGCCGACGGGCCGCGCTGGGCGATCTCGTGCACCGGGAGACCCAGCATCGCCCGTAGGTGCAAGGCGAATTCCGACAGGTCCTGCGAGACCAGGGTCACCAGCCCCGTGTCGTGCGGGCGCGGCGAGACCTCGCTGAACCAGACCTGGTCGTCCTTGACGAACAGCTCCACACCGAAGATCCCGTAGCCGCCCAGTTCCTCGACGATGGTACGCGATATCTCCCCGGCCCGTGCCAGCGCGGTCTCGCTCATCGGGTGCGGCTGCCAGCTCTCGCGGTAATCACCGTCGACCTGGGTGTGACCGATTGGCGGGCAGAGGGTGATGCCGCCGCGATGGCGGACGGTGAGCAGGGTGATCTCGTAGTCGAAGTCGATGAACGATTCGACGATCACCCGGCCCCGTCCCGCCCGGCCGCCGGACTGGGCGAATTCCCAGGCGCGCAGTGCCGCGCCCGGCTCGCGCACCAGCGACTGGCCCTTGCCCGACGAGCTCATCACCGGCTTGACCACGCAGGGCGTGCCGATCTGATCGATGGCATCGAGGAACTGCGCTTCGGTCTCGGCGAAGGCGAACCGGCTGGTCGGCAGGGAGAGGGTCTCGGCGGCCAGTCGGCGGATGCCCTCGCGGTCCATGGTCAGCCGCGCGGCGCGGGCGTTCGGGGTGACCACGAAGCCCTGTGCCTCGAGCTCGAGCAGGGTGGCGGTGGCGATCGCCTCGATTTCCGGGACGATCAAGGCCGGCATCTCCTGGGTGATCACGCTCTTCAAGGCCGCACCGTCGAGCATGTCGATCACGTGCGAGCGATGCGCGACCTGCATGGCCGGCGCATTGGCGTAGCGGTCGACCGCGATCACCTCCAGGCCCAGTCGCTGGGCCTCGATGGCAACCTCCTTGCCGAGCTCGCCGGCACCCAGGAGCATCAGGCGGACCGCCTCGGGCGAGCCGGGGGCGCCCAGTTGCGCCGCGCGGGTGTCGATGCTGCCGTGATCAGCCATGACCGAAATGCTCCGTGACGTAGTCGATGTCCTTGTCGCCGCGCCCGGAGAGGTTGGCCAGGATGGTGGTGCCGGGGTTCTCCCGACCGAACTTCATCGCCCAGGCGATCGCGTGAGCCGATTCCAGGGCCGGGATGATGCCCTCGCGCCGCGAGATCTTGTAGAAGGCGTCCAGGGTCTCGTCGTCGCTGATCGCGTGGTAGTTCACCCGACCGGAGGTCTTGAGGTAGGAATGCTCGGGGCCGACACCGGGGTAGTCCAGCCCCGAGGCGATCGAGTGCACCGGCGCCGGGTTGCCTTCCTCGTCACTCAGGAGCAGGCACTTAAAGCCGTGGATCATGCCCGGCTTGCCGAAGGTCATGGTCGCCGAGTGCTGGCCGAGCTCGGTGCCCTTGCCCAGCGGCTCGACGCCATGGAGCTGCACGTCGTCATCGTCGATAAAGCCCGCGAAGATCCCCAGGGCGTTGGAGCCGCCACCGACGCAGGCGGTGACGTGGTCCGGCAGCTCGCCGGTCATCTCCAGGTATTGCTCGCGCGCCTCGAGGCCCATCACCGACTGGAAGTTGCGCACCATCTGCGGGAAGGGGTGCGGGCCGACCACCGAGCCGATCGCGAAGATCGCCTCGTCGGCCTGCGAGAGATAACTCTGGAAGGCCGAGTCCACCGCTTCCTTCAAGCTGCGGCCACCGAAGCCCACCGGCACCACGTTGGCCCCGAGCAGCTTCATGCGCGTGACGTTGGGCGCCTCCTTGGCGATGTCGATCTCGCCCATGTGGATCTCGCATTCCATGCCGAAGTAGGCCGCCGCGGTCGCCAGGGCCACGCCGTGCTGCCCGGCGCCGGTCTCGGCGATCAGCTTCTTCTTGCCCATGTGCTTGGCGAGCAGCGCCTCGCCCATGCAGTGGTTGAGCTTGTGCGCGCCGGAGTGGTTGAGGTCCTCGCGCTTGAAGTAGAGGTGCGCGCCGACATCGGCACTGAGGTTGTGCGCGTAGTAAACCGGGGTGGGGCGGCCCTGGTAGTGCTTGCGGATGTAGCGCAGTTCGTTGAGGAAGTCGGCCGAGCGCATCAGGCGCCGGTAGGCCTGCTCGATCTCGGCGAAGTGCGGTTCGAGCTCGGGGGGAAGAAAAGCGCCTCCAAATTCACCGAAGTAGCCTTCCTTGTTCGGAAAATCCTTGAGATAAGACATTCAAACTCCCTGCCAAGTGATTGGGTTGCGTGCCTGCATGATCCAACGCCGGGCAGGCGTTGCCAAGCCCGACGGCGAACCGGATGGCGGAATGGCATTCCTCGAGCCGTTCGTCCCGGTTGTCGTGGTCTTTCCGGTCCTGCCTTCCCCATTGGGGTGCATAAAGTTCTGCATAACCTATACAAGAGGTATACAATACCGATACAAACACGCCGGCCGACGCACCCGTCGGGTGCGAGCCGGTCGGGAGGAATCGAAGATGTTCAATCGTCGTCTGCACCACGAACTGGCCGAGTGCCAGGACCAGCTGCGCCAACGAAACGCCGTATTGGATGCGGTGCGCGATTCGGTCGCCTACATCGAGTTCAGCCCGGATGGTCATGTGCTGGACGTCAACGCGCGTTTTCTCGAGACGGTCGGGCGATCACGTGGCGAGGTGATCGGGGCGCACCACCGCCTGTTCTGCGACGACGATTACGCCGCATCCACCGCCTACCAGCGGTTCTGGGAGATCCTGCGCAGCGGGGAGTCGCACTCCGGGACCTTCCCGCGGGTGACGGCAGGCGGTGATCGCCTTTGGCTGGAGGCCACCTATTTCCCGGTCAAGTCGGCGGACGGCCGGGTCGAGCGGGTGGTCAAGATCGCCTCGGACGTGACCGAGCGGGCCGAAGAGCTGCGCGAACACGAGGCGATGTTCAAGGCGCTGGATCGATCCATGGCGGTGATCTCGTTCACCCCGGACGGCACGATCATCGACGCCAATCGCAATTTCCTCGACACGGTGGGGTACTCGCGCGAGCAGGTGCGCGGCAAACACCACCGGATGTTCTGCGACGACGCCTTCTATCGCGAGCACCCGGATTTCTGGTCGGAGCTGGCCGACGGGGCGTTTCGCTCCGGCCGTTTCCGCCGCTATCGCGCCAACGGCGCGGAGGTCTGGCTGGAGGCCACCTACAACCCGATCTTCGATGAGGACGGACGCGTGGAAAAAGTGATCAAGTTCGCCACCGACGTGACCGAGGCGGTGCTGGCCGCCGAGCAGACGCGGGACGCCTCGTCGGTTGCCTACTCGACCGCCCAGCAGACCGCCGACATCGCCGCGCGCGGTGCCGACTCGCTGCGCACGTCGATCGAGACCTCCGAGCAGATCCGCGACCTGATTGCCGAGGCCAAGGCGGTGATCGGCAACCTCAACGACGAATCCAAGAACATCGAGACCATCGTCGCTACCATCAGCGCCGTGGCCGACCAGACCAACCTGCTGGCGCTGAACGCCGCGATCGAGGCGGCCCGTGCCGGCGAGCAGGGGCGGGGGTTCGCCGTGGTGGCCGACGAGGTGCGCCAGCTGGCCGCGCGCACCAGTGCCGCGACCGGTGAGATCGCCGAGGTCATCCGGGGCAACCTCGACTACACCGGCGACATCGTCCAGCGCATCGAAAACGCCAGCCGGGTGGCCGACCTGGGCCGGGAACAGGTCCGATCGGTCGAGGCGATCGTCGAGGAAATCCGCGAAGGCGCGTCTCACGTCCTCGACTCGGTCTCGTCGATCCCGCGCGGGTAATTCCATCGATCCGGTCTGCCGCCCCCAAAGCGATCGATAGGGGGTAATTGAACCCTTGGTCCACGGCGCGCCCCGGTGAACGCTCAGGCCCGGGGGCGCCACAAGTTGTAAGCTCGCCCCAGCACCAGCTCCCGGGGCGGGTACGTCGTCCCGGTGCAAGCGACCACCGACGGACGACGGATGCCGCTGAACCACGCCCCCATCAGACGCCTCTACCTTCGCCATGCGCTGGTCATCCTGACCGTGCTGGTGGGGTTTGCCGTGCTGGTGTGGACGTTCGTCGATTCGCATCGCGACCTCAAGCGCTCGCTGGCCAAGGAGACCTTGAATCACCTGGCGATGGAGTACGACCTCCTCAAGAGCTACCAGCGCACGCTGGCAGACGAGGTGGTCACCGATCACCTGCGTACACCGGTGGTACTCGAGCTCATGCACCGGGCGGCGAGCACGGAGGACCCGGCCGAGCGCGCACGCCTGCGCGAGCAACTCCATGCCCGGCTGGAGCCGGTCTACAAGCGGATGCGCGAGAACGGGTTTCGCCAGCTGCACTACCACCTGCCCGGCGCGGTGAGTTTCCTGCGCTTTCATCGCCCGGACGCGTTCGGCGACGATCTCTGGGACGTGCGTGCCGGCCTGCGATTGGTCAACGAGACCCGACGCCCCGTGTTCGGCTTCGAGGAAGGTCGGGTCTACAACGGCTTTCGTCACATCTACCCGTTGCTGCACGAAGGCGAGTTCGTGGGCTCGGTCGAGGCCTCGTTCTCGTTTCGCACCTTCCTGCTCCACCACGTCGATCTCGATGCCAGCCTGTATCGGCTGATCCTGCCGCAGTCGCTGGTCGACTCGACGGTCTGGAGCGAGCCGCGCGAACGCTACTACGCGGGCACCCCGCTGCATCCGGACTACCTGCGTGACAAGGAGGCCGATCCCTTCAGCAACCCGGCCCTGTTGCCGCCGGCGGGCAACTGGAGCGAATCCGAGGTGGACGCGCTGGAAGCCGCCGTGGCCGATCGAGCCGCGGAGAAGCTTCCCGAGGGGCGGGCGTTCTCGCTGGTCACGCTTGCCCCCAGCCCGGTGGTGATCTCATTCCTGCCGGTCGAGAACACGCTCGGCGACTCGGCGGCCTGGATCATGCGTTTTCAGCGGGCGCCCGAGGCGGCGGTCTCGTGGGGCTGGATGTGGCTCAAGATCGCGATCGCCCTGGGCTTGTTGCTGCTGGTCATCGCAACCCTGCTGGTGCTCGATCGGCGGGATTACCTCGGCAACCGCGCGCGGGCGCAACTGCTTGCCGATCTGCACGAGGAACACCAACGTCTCCAGCAGGCGCAGTGGATCGCCCGTTTGGGCAGCTGGGAATCGGACGGCCCGAATGGCGAGATCCGTTGGTCGGACCAGGTGTACGACATCTTCGGGGTCTCTCCGGGATCCTTCCGACCCACCCACGAGTCGTTCATGGCGTTGGTGCACCCGGCCGACCGCGACCGGGTGGCCGAGGCCGCCGAACACTCGTTCGCCACCGGCGCTCCCTACGTGATCGAGCATCGCATCCTGCGCCCGGACGGGCAGGTGCGCCACGTGCTGGAGCGCGGCGTGGTGGAGACCGGCGCAGATCGCCGCGAGCGCATGATCGGCACCGTTCAGGACGTCAGTGAGCAGCGTGCGCTGGCGGAAAGCCGACTGGAATCCGAGGCGATCATCGAGTCGGCGCACGAGGCGATCTTCGTCTGCGACACCGAGGGGCTCGTGCAACGTTGCAACGCCTCGTTCCGGCGACTGGTCGGCGTGGACGAGACGCAGTCCACGTCCCTGCACGTGCAGACGATCTTTGCCAGTACCGCTCGCGACGATGCCGTCGACCTTCCCGCCGCCTGGCGCGAGGCGCGGGAACAGGGCTCCTGGGAAGGCGAACTGATGCTGCTCGATCGGAAACGGGGCGAGCGCACGCCGGTGTTGCTCTCGCTGACGGCACTGACCCTCGACTGGGGGGAACGCCGGCTGGTCGGGCTGTTCAGCGACATCAGCGACATCCACGATCGCGAGCGGCGCATGTGGTACCGGGCCCATCACGATCCGCTCACAGGCGCGGCCAACCGGGTGCTGTTCCACGAGCGCCTGACTCGCGCGATCGCCGAGGCCGAGCGCCACGGCGACCTGGTCGCGGTGCTCTACCTCGACCTGGACGACTTCAAGCCGATCAACGACACCCATGGCCACGACGTGGGGGACCAGGTGCTGGTCACCCTGGTGCGTCGGCTGCAGGAGGCGACACGCGAGACCGACAGCGTGGCGCGTCTCGGTGGCGACGAATTCGCGGTGCTGGTTGTGCGTCCGGCCGATGCCGAGGACGTACGCACCGTCGCCGAAAAGCTCGGCGAGGTGGTCGAGCGGTCGATCACGCTCGACGGGCTGACCGTGCGGGTTACGGTCAGTATTGGTTCGGCGGTCTACCCGACCGACGGCACGACGCCGGAGGCCTTGCTGCAGGCCGCCGACGAGGCCATGTACCAGCAAAAGGCCCGGTAACGCGCTGGCGTCACCGGGCCTTCGATCGACGCCCGGATGCCCGGGCGGCCTGCATTGGCGTTGGGTCCGTGCCGGACCGGGTGTCGAATCAGCTTCCGTTGGGCGGGGTGGCGCTGATGCGATGGATCGACAGGTCCGCGCCCTCGAACTCCTGTTCTTCGGTCAGGCGGATGCCGACGCTGCGCTTGAGCAGCCAGTAGACGAGAAAGCCGCCGGCCAGCGCGATGGAAACGCCCACCGTGGTGCCGATCAGCTGCGAAACCAGGCTCACGCCGCCCATGCCGCCAAGCGCCTCCAGCCCGAAGATGCCGGCGGCAATCGCGCCCCAGGCGCCGCACAGCCCGTGCAGTGGCCACACGCCCAGCACGTCGTCGATCTTCCAGCGGTTCTGGGTGAGGATGAACGTCGCGACGAACAGGGCACCGGCAATCGCGCCGATCGCGAGTGCGCCCAGCGGGTGGACGATGTCCGAGCCAGCGCAGATGGCCACCAGCCCGGCCAGCGGACCGTTGTGGACGAAGCCCGGGTCATTGCGACCGACGAACAGGGCGGCGAGCACGCCGCCGACCATCGCCATCAGCGAGTTGAGCGCGACCAACCCCGAGACCGCCTCGACCGACTGGGCCGACATGACGTTGAACCCGAACCAGCCCACGGTCAGGATCCAGGCACCCAGGGCGAGAAACGGGATGCTCGACGGCGGGTGGGCGGCCATGCCGTGCTTGCCGTAGCGCCCGCGACGCGCCCCCAGCAGCAAGACCGCGGCCAGGGCGATCCAGCCGCCCATGCCATGCACCACCATGGAGCCGGCGAAGTCGTGGAAGCCGGCCCCGAAGGTGGATTCCAGCCAGCCCTGCAGGCCGAACCGGCCGTTCCAGACCATGCCCTCGTAGACCGGGTAGATGAACGCCACGATCAGGAAGGTCGCCGCGAGCACCGGGTAGAACTTGGCCCGCTCGGCGATGCCGCCGGAGACGATGGCCGGGATGGCGGCGGCGAAGGTCAACAGGAAGAAGAACTTCACCAGCTCGTAGCCGTTGCCGACATTGAGCTCGGCGGCCGCGGCGTAGAAGTCCATCCCGTAGGCGATCGAGTAGCCGATGAAGAAGTAGGCGATCGTCGCGACGGCGAAATCGGCGATGATCTTGACCAGGGCGTTGACCTGGTTCTTCTCGCGCACCGTGCCCACCTCGAGAAAGGCGAAGCCGGCGTGCATGGCCAGCACCATGGCCGCACCGATCAAGAGAAAGAAGGTGTTCGCACCGTCCTGAAACGTTTCCATCGAAGTCTCCGGTCTGAAGGGTTGCTTGCACCATAGGCAGGAATCGTTCCATGGCCACATGCCGCATTAAGGGGCAGTCGACCGGCAACGAATGCGTCTCTCTGGTGCAGAGACGCCCATGCATGCACAACCGGGGTGCAAAAACGGCGGCGGGCGTCGTTCGATAGTGCATTGACTATGCTCACCTGACCTCGTGTTCCATGACGGTTCCCGTCGGGGGTGAGCCATGACCGATTCAGACTGGAAATTCCGTCGCGAGACGATGGTTGAACACCAGGTGCGAGCTCGAGGCGTCCGATCACCCCAGGTGCTCGAGGCGATGCGGCAGGTGCCACGCGAGGCGTTCGTGCCGCAGGACCTGCGCGAGTTCGCCTACGAGGACACCGCGCTGCCGATCGCCGCCGGTCAGACCATTACCCAGCCCTGGGTGGTCGCGATGATGATCGAGGCGCTCGATCTCAAGGGGGGTGAGCGCGTGCTCGACATCGGTACCGGCTCGGGTTACGCCGCGGCGGTAGTCGCGCGGATCGCCGCCGCGGTGTACAGCATCGAGCGCATCGGGGAGCTCGCCACCCAGGCGCGTCGCGCGTTGAGCGACCAGGGGGTTGGGAATGTCGAGGTGCGCGAGGGCGACGGGTCGCTGGGCTGGCCCGAGGCGGCGCCCTTCGATGCAATCATGGTGGCCGCGGCGAGCCCCGGTGTCCCGGATCGACTCAAGCGCCAGCTGGCGATTGGCGGCCGATTGGTGATCCCGGTGGGTGAGGACGACGAGGCGCAGGAGCTGGTGCGGATCACGCGCCTGGGCGAGAACGCGTATCGCACCGAGGATCTGGCCGACGTGAGCTTCCTCCCGCTGTTGGGCGAGGCCGGCCGGGACGAGGCTCGCGCCCGTTCGCCGCGGGCCGGCCCGCGCACGATGTCGCCACGCGATCAGTCACTCGGTCGCCGCATGGCGGCGGTGGCCGAAGGGTTCGATGCGGTCGACGACCTGCCGCTGGACGGCCTGCTGGAGCGCATCGGCGACTCGCGTCTGGTGCTGATCGGCGAGGCCTCCCACGGCACCTCGGAGTTCTACCGCGCCCGCCAACGGATTACCCGGGCGCTGATCGAGGCGAAGGGGTTCGATTTCGTCGCCATCGAGGGCGACTGGCCCGATGCCGCCCGCATCGATCACTACGTGCGACACGCCGAGTACCCGCCATCCGAATGGACCGCTTTTGCCCGGTTTCCCACCTGGATGTGGCGCAACGCGGAGGTGCGCGGGTTCGTCGACTGGTTGCGCGAGCACAATGCCGATCGGGCGCCCGCCGATCGTGTCGCCTTTCACGGCCTGGACCTCTACAGCCTCTACAACTCGATCGCGGCCGTGCTCGACTACCTCGACGACGTCGACCCGGAGGCCGCCGCCGTTGCCCGGCAGCGCTACGGCTGCCTGACGCCCTTCGAACCCGACCCGGCCGACTATGCCCGGATGTCGCTGAGCCCAGGCTATGCCGGCTGCGAGCGACCGGTGGTGGCGATGCTGCGCGATCTGCAGCAACGTCACCGTCGGTACGCCGAGCAGGACGGCGACCGGTTCCTCGACGCGGTGCAGAATGCCCGCCTGATCGCCAACGCCGAGGAGTACTACCGCTCGATGTTCTACGGCTCGCGTAGTGCCTGGAACCTTCGCGATGGCCACATGTTCGAGACCCTCGAGGCGTTGCTGGCTCATCACGGCGAGGACAGCCGTGGCGTGGTCTGGGCGCACAACTCGCACGTGGGCGATGCACGGGCTACCGACATGTCGCGGCGCGGCGAATTCAATATCGGCCAGTTGTGTCGGGCCCGATTCGGCGAGGCCGTCTACTCGATCGGTTTCGGCACGGACACCGGCACGGTGGCGGCGGCCTCGAACTGGGACGAACCGATGGAGATCAAGACGTTGCGCCCGGCGTTGCCAGACAGCTACGAGCGTCTCTGCCACGAGACCGGTCGGGCCGGTTTCCTGTTGCCGCTGGGCCGGGGCGGCGACCCCCAGGTACGCCAGGGCTTGGCCGAGTCACGCCTGGAACGGGCGGTCGGGGTGATCTATCGTCCGGAAACCGAACGCGCCAGTCACTACTTTCACGCCGAGCTGCCGCGCCAGTTCGACGAGTACGTCTGGGTGGACCGCAGTCGGGCCGTGACGCCGCTGGACAGCCGAGCGCTCGAGGGTGCGGCGGATACGTATCCCTTCGGCCTGTGAGGCCCGGTCAGAACGTCGACAGGCCGGTCGCCTCCATCAGTCGGTAGCGCCAGTAACGCCACCACGAGTCGTCGGCGTACTCGGCAAAGGGCAGGCTGTGGTGCTCGCCGTTGGTGTTGCACCAGCGCGTATCGAAAAAGGCCATGGCCTCGCGGAGCGCCGGGTGATCGGGCGGGGCCTGCCATTCGACGTTGGTCTCCATGTTGAAGTTGTCGAGGTTGCGGCGGGTGAAATTCGCCGACCCGAGCAGCAGCCGACCGGAGCCATCGGCCTGGCGATGGAGCAGCATCTTGCTGTGACACTGCTCGCCGCGCGTATCGCACCAGCGCACCGGGACGCCCGCTCGGTGCAACTCCATTCCGACCGGCCGGTTGGGGATGCCGCTCTTTTCCCGGCCGAAGGCATCGTGGTTGGCGTCGAGCAGCACGCGCAGCGCCACCCCGCGTGCGGCTGCCTGCTTGAGGGCATCGATCACCTCCCGGTGCGAGAGGTAGAACATCGCCAGGTCCAGTCGCTCGCCGTCCTCCGCCGCCTGGATCATTGCGACGGCGGCCTCGCGGATACGTGCCTCGGTCAGTACCCGTAACCGTCCTTCCTTCGAGTCGAGGGGGTCGCCCCGCGGGGGCGAGGGGAGGGCGAAGGCGCGCTCGGCGCCGGACAGCTCGGCGGCGGCCTGCTCGGTCGCTAGCAGGTCCAGGGCGGCCGGGCCGGCAAACCGCAGGGCGACGTTGCCATGCCGGCTGCTCGCGTCATGCGGGTTGGCCGAGGTCACCAGCCCGATCCATTGCTCCCCCCGATCGGCGATCACGGTCTTGCGGTGGTTGGCCTTGAAATTGAGCAGCCGCATCCACGCGGCGAGCGTGGCGCCACGGTCCTCGGCCAGGGGGTTGGGCAGCCATCCGGCGCCGGGTTCGCTCTCCAGCCATCGGCAGCACAGCCGCCACAACCCGGACCACAAGGGGTTCGGATCGCGCAGACGGTCGAGGTCGGTAGTGATGACCCGAACCCCCTCATCTCGCAGTTTGCCGAGGTGGTCAGCGGCCACACCGCCGTACGCGGTATTGACCGGGTCGGTGATCAGCACGGCCTTGAGATCGGGCTGTCGGCCTCGCTGGTCGATCAGCGCCTGGGTCAGCTCGGTCGACAGCGGGCGATGACCGTCACCGGTCTCGCCGGCGAAATCGTTGAACAGGAACATGTCGAGGACGAGCAGCCGTTGCGACCCGACGATCATTTCCCGGATCGCATCGAATATCCGCTGGTCGCTGACGCGCGTCCCGTCGGGCGCCGTGTAGGTCGTGTCGGCGAGAAAGCGCACCTCCTCGGCGGGGACCCACGGCGTGGCCACGTCCAGCCCGCCGGGCATGGGCTTGTAGACATGCCAGGCGCCCATGGCCAGCCAGGCGATCAGCCCGATCGAGAGCAGGGCAATCAGGCTGCGCTTGCCGGGACGGTAGCGGCGGTGGCGGGGCGGCTGAGGTGGGTGCATGTCGGGCCTCGGTATGGATTCGGACCCCTCACCTGAGCGTTACCTGGCGGGGCTTGATCGGAATGCTACACGCTTGCCAGGTAATCGGGCTCGGGGGCCACGACCTTCCTTTTTCGGGCGGCGTGGTGCCGCGGTGGTGGCGATAGGCCGTAACTATTGAACGCCAAGGAAAAATCAATTTGCAGGCGGTGGACGGGAGGCCTAAGTTCGATCACTGATTCGGTGGCGCATGGATCCCTGGGGTTCCGGTGCCGCTGTCGTTTTCCCGGCGGACACCCGTCGGGCGTTTCGCATCAGCGAACCCGGAGAGTCGGCCGTGCAAGGCGGACCTCTGCCAAGACCACGAGGAGTAGGAAATGGGCGAGAACGCGAACGCAGGCAAGTGTCCGGTCATGCATGGCAGCCGCACCAAGATGGGCGGCGGCGGTGGTGGTGCCAAGGATTGGTGGCCTAACCAGCTCAACCTCGGCATCCTGCACCAGCACACGGGCGTGTCCAATCCGCTGGGCGAGGATTTCGACTACGCCGAGGAATTCAAGAAACTCGACCTCGAGGCGGTCAAGAAGGATCTCGTCGACCTGATGACCGACTCGAAGGAATGGTGGCCGGCCGATTACGGTCACTACGGCCCGTTCCTGATCCGCATGGCCTGGCACTCGGCGGGCACCTACCGCACCGCCGACGGGCGCGGCGGCGCCTCCACCGGCAACCAGCGCTTCGCGCCGATCAACAGCTGGCCGGACAACGCCAACCTCGACAAGGCCCGCCGCCTGCTGTGGCCGATCAAGCAGAAATACGGCAACAAGCTCTCCTGGGCGGACCTCTACATCCTCGCCGGCAACATGGCGCTCGAGTCCATGGGCCTCAAGACCTTCGGCTTCGGCGGCGGTCGCGTGGACATCTGGGCACCGGAAGAGGACATCTACTGGGGCGCCGAGGAGGAGTGGCTCGCGACCAGCGACGCGCCGCACAGCCGGTACTCCGGTGACCGTGAGCTGGAAAATCCGCTCGCCGCCGTGCAGATGGGCCTGATCTACGTCAACCCGGAAGGCCCGGACGGCGAGCCCGACCCGCTCGCCTCGGCGCGGGACATCCGCGAGACCTTCGAGCGCATGGCGATGAACGACTACGAGACCGTCGCCCTGACCGCCGGCGGCCACACCTTCGGCAAGGTCCACGGCGCCGGTGATGCCGCGCTCGTCGGCCCGGAGCCCGAGGCCGCGCCGATCGAGGAGATGGGCTTCGGCTGGAAGAGCCGCTATGGCAGCGGCAAGGGCCGCGACACCATCACCAGCGGGCTGGAAGGGTCCTGGACGCCGACCCCGACCCAATGGGACATGACCTACCTGGACGTGCTGTTCGGCTACGACTGGGAGCTGACCAAGAGCCCGGCCGGCGCCTGGCAGTGGACGCCCAAGAACCTGGCCGAGAAGGATCACGCCCCGGATGCCGAGGACCCGAACCGGCGGGTCGGCATCATGATGAGCACCGCCGACATGGCGATGCGCGAGGACCCCGAGTACCACAAGATCGCCAAGCACTTCCACGAGAACCCGGAGGAGTTCGCCGATGCCTTTGCCCGGGCCTGGTTCAAGCTCACTCACCGCGACATGGGCCCGAAGGACTGCTACCTCGGCCCGGACGTGCCGGACGAGGACCTGATCTGGCAGGACCCGGTGCCGCCGGTCGATCACGTGCTGATCGACGAGCAGGACGCCGAGGACCTCAAGGCGGCCATCCTGGATGCCGGGCTGGGCGTGCGCGAGCTGGTCTACACCGCCTGGTCGTCGGCCTGCACCTTCCGCGGCTCGGACAAGCGCGGCGGGGCCAATGGCGCTCGAATCCGCCTGGCGCCGCAGAAGGACTGGGAGGTCAACGAGCCCGAGCAGCTCGCCCGCGTGCTCAAGACCCTCGAGGGCATCCAGAAGGAATTCAACGACGCGCAGTACGGCGGCAAGCGCGTGTCGCTGGCCGACCTGATCGTGCTGGGCGGCGCGGCGGCCATCGAGCTGGCCTCCTGGGATGCCGGTTACCCGGTCGAGGTGCCGTTCGCGCCGGGTCGGACCGACGCGACCGACGAGCAGACCGATGCCGATTCCTTCGATCCGATGAAGCCCGAGGCCGACGGGTTCCGCAACTACCGTCGCGCCAAGTTCACCGTCTCCGACGAGGAAATGCTGATCGACCGCGCCCAGCTGTTGGGCCTGTCGGCACCGGAAATGACCGCCCTGGTCGGCGGCATGCGGGTGCTGGGCGCGAACCACGGGGAGAGCAAGCACGGCGTGTTCACCGACGAGCCGGGCACCCTGACCAACGATTTCTTCGTCAATCTGACCGACATGGACACGGTCTGGAAGCCCACCGAGGCGGACGAGGACATCTACGAGGGGCGCGACCGCAAGACCGGCGAACTCAAGTGGACCGGCACGCGCGTCGACCTGGTGTTCGGTTCGAACTCGCAACTGCGGGCGATCGCCGAGGCCTATGCCCAGGACGACGCCGGCGGGCGGTTCGTGCACGACTTCGTCGCGGCCTGGAACAAGGTGATGAATGCCGGGCGCTGCGACCTCGGCTGACCGCTAGGCTGCCGCCGGCAACGCCGGCGAGCATGTTCGACAAGGGCCACCGATCCACTGGGTCGGTGGCCTTTTTGTTGCTCCCGGGTATAGGCCTCATGCCATGGGCGTCAGATTGTGCGGCCAAGGCGTCCCCCGGAGGCAGCGGCAGTGAGCCGGCTGCCGTTTTTCGCCTTACCGTGGCCTGTCGGATTCCTCGTCCCGGTCGCCCGAGCCTGACTGTCCCATCGTATCCGCTAACTCGGCGGGCTCTGCCGTCGTCGGGGTGGCGGCGTTGGTCATCTCCATGACGGCGTCGTCCCGGTAGGTGTCGGTGTCCTCGGGGCGCGCACCCTCGTCACGGTGCTGGTAAAGCTGCTTGCGCAGACGGCGGGTGTACTTCGCCGCCTTGTAGGACTGGTCGACGATGCGCCGGACGTGGCTCAACTCGTCGAGCCGGGCGACCATCTGGCGCACGGGCAGGCGGTCGTCGGCGCCGGCGCGCAACAACAGCGCCTTGAGCGCCTGGTAGTCGTCAGCGAAGTCCTTGATCGCGCGCTTGATCGGCTTCATCTCGAAGCCCTCGGCGTCCGGGTCGGCCAGGGCGAGGAAGTGCGCCGTCTCGCGGCGGAACTCGGTGAGTGCCTCGGCGATTGCCGGGTCGGTGGGCGCGGTCAGGGTGGCCTCGAGCTTGGCGATCTCCTCGACGTGTTCGGCGATGTCGCCGTAGTAGCGGCTGATGCGCATGGCCAGCGGGAAGCCCTCGGCGATCGAGGCGGGGATCTCGCCGTACTGGGCCCGGTTGGAAAATTCCACGCAGGCGAGGATCAGCCGGTCAACGATGGCGCGGTCACGGTGCAGCCGATCGATGGCCGCCGAGCCCTCCATGCTCACCACGTCACGCGCGCCACGCCGGGCGATCTCGCCGATGCGCTTCAATTCCATGTTCAGCGCATCGAGCGCGAGGTCCGGGGTGCTGGCGATGTGGCGGTCGAGATGCCGTGGCTGACCCTCGTCTTCCTCGGCGCTGCGAAACCGCGTCTCGAGGAACGACACCAGCCGTGGTGTCAGTGGCCAGAATATCGCCATGCCCAGCAGCTTGGTGGTGGTGTGGAAGATCGCGAGCGAGGTGGCCGGGCCCGGCTCCAGGCGCATCAGTTGCGCGGTCTGCGCCACCAGCCAGAGCAGGGCGGGCAATGAGACAAAGGCGACGATGCCGACCACCACGTTGAACAGCACGTGGGCCACCGCGGCGCGCTTGGCCGAAGAGGTCGCGCCGATGACCGCGAACAGGGCCGTCGAGGTGGTGCCGACGTTCGCACCGATCACCATGGCGGCCGCCGCGGTCAACGGGATCAGGCCGGTGCCGGCCGCCGTGAGCGTGATCGCGAGCGAGGCACTCGACGAGTTCATCACCACGGTCATGACCACGCCGATGGCGACGAACATCAGCAGGCTCAGTATGCCGTTGCCCGTGTGGTCGGCGAGGTCGAAGCCCTGACCGAAATCGCCGAACGCGGTCTTGAGCACGTCCAGCCCCAGGAAGAAGATGCCGAAGCCGGTCAGGGCATCCCCCAGGTAGGCGCGTCGCTTGCCCTGGCCGGTGACTCGCAGCAGCATGCCGATGGCCACCGCCGGCAGGGCGAGGGCCTGCAGATCGACCTTGAAGCCGACCAGCGCGACCAGCCACGAGGTGGCCGTGGTGCCGATGTTGCTGCCGATGATCACGCCGATCGCCTGGAACAGCGTCAGCAGACCGGCATTGACGAAGCCGACCGTGGCGAAGATCACGGCCGACGAGGATTGCACCACCGCCGTGATGCCGATGCCGGAGACGATGCCGCGTGGGGTGGTGGCCGTGCCGCGGGCGAGTATCTCGCGCAGGGCATCGCCGGCGGCGACCTTGAGGCCGTCGGTCATCAGGCGCATGCCCAGCAGAAACAGGCCCACGCCGCCCAGGAAGGTGAGTATCAGGTGAAGGTTCATGGGGTCATGATAGCTAGGGAAACTCTGCACGATTCGATGGCATCTCTGGCTCGCGGGTTTGTTCGCAATCGAGACGCCGGACCGAAGGCGGGCTTATTGCCCGTCGAGGGACGGCAACGACGAGTGCGGGCAAACCCGCGAGCCCCGTCCGGGCGGGCCTCCAAGGGCCCATCTGCGGCGTTGCAGCCCTTGTAAAGGGCGACGGCCCTTCACGGCGGACTGTGCCTTGCATCTGGACCCTTGGAGGTCCCGCAGAGACGTCATCGAATCGTGCAGAGTTTCCCGAGGAAACCCTGCACGAATGAATGCCAAGCCCCGCCGGGCGCGCGGGACGGGTGCTAGACTCCGCTTCCCCGTCAACACCCTGATCGGCCGGGCGTCTGTCAATCCGAGGACGACTGGTCGTTGCGCGAGACCGTGAGGTTGCCATGCCCCGTCGTATCGTCCTGATGCCCTTGTTGCTGGCCGGCATCGGCCTGTCCGCACTCCTGACCGGCTGCCAGGCCGAGGTGGAGGCCGAACTCCGGGTCAGCGACATCAGGGATCGGGAAACCCGCGGGCTGTTCGCCACCAGCCGGGTCGGCACGGACGACTGCGATCGCGGCCCCCGGAGCAACGTGCGCGACGGGAGCGCGGGCTGGACCACCTGGGTGCTCTCCGGCGTGTTTCCGGACACCCGTTACCGCGCCTGCCGCGTGACCGACTCAGGCGCCGAGACCACATTTCGCAACATGTTCGTCTTCGATGCCATGCCCGGCGAGGCGCTGGGCGGGCTGTCGCACGTGAACGTCAAGTTGCACGAGCAGACGCTCTCGGTCGGCTTGCCGGACTACGTGCAGGGCAACATCGAGCGGGTGCGTGGCCAGACCGGGTTGGATGACAACCCGCGGATCACCACCCGGCTGACGCTGGTGAACAACGAGGACGACGCATTCGTCTACCGGCTGGCCCGCTACGAGGACGGCGGACAGGCCGACTGGAGCGAGTCGCGTGTACTCGAGGCCGGTACCCGGGTGTCGCTCGACTACCCGGCCGCGCTGGCCGAGCAGGTGCTGGTCGACGGGCGGGCACCGTTGTTGCGGATCGAGTCGGGCGACGACTGAGCCCCCGGCCGAATCGATTCGACCGAATCGGTCGAGGGCTGTCGGGCAGCGCTGAACGCGAGTGCCCGTCTTACCGCGAGCAGCCGCTCGGTCGCTCGCCGGTCGGGTCTTCGTCTCGGAAGGGGTGACAGCGGCGCGGGATCAGGCGCAGGTCGGCCAGCAACGCGCAGGTCAGCGAGCGCCGGCGGCTTTCGGGGTAGAGCGCGCGGTAAAGCATGATCTTGAGCGTCACGAACGCGCCCAGCACGATGCCGCCCAGGGCGATCAGGCTCCCCAGTGCCAGGGTCGAGGCGCCGGACAGGCCCTGGCCCACCGAACAGCCCATCGCGATGATCCCGCCGGTACCCATCAAGAGCCCGCCGATCGAGTAGGTGCCGAACTGCGACCAGGCACGGAATCCCTGCAGTCGGAAATGGCCGCGCACCACGGCCCACATGCCGGCGCCGACGATGACCCCGAGCATGGCGACGATGCCGAAGGTCACGAGACCTAGCGCCGGCGATTCGGCCAGGCGGAGCACCTCGGCGGCCGGCGCAACGAAACTCAGCGACTGGGTGCCGGTACCCTTGGGCGGGTCGAATGCAAGGGCCGCCTCGCTCATCAGGACCTGCCCCATGGGCGAGCCGGTCCAGAGCCAGCCGGCGGTGATCACCAGGCCGATGCCCAGCCCGCCAATCACGTCCGCACGACGCATGCGTTGTCCATGATCCATCCGCCACAGCCAGGCGAGCAGCCCGACCGTGACGACCAGCGCGATGGCCAGTCGCCAGTGTTCCAATGACCCGCCCGGAGTGATGCCCGCGAGCAGGGCGCCCAGATCCTGGTGGCCGATCGAGATGGCCTCGAAACTGAAGTGCGGCCAGGCCAGCGTCTGGTCGACGAACCAGCGCGCCTCGGGCCAGTAGAGCAGCCCGGCGGCGGTCACGCCCACCACGGCGTAGGCCCACAGCGATTTCATGTCCCCCTGGCCGATGTTGACCAGCGTCTTGGTGGTGCAGCCGCCGGCGAGCACCATGCCCACGCCGAACAGCAGGCCGCCGAGCAGGTAGCGCAGCCATGGGAAGTCGGCGGCACGGTAGTTCACCCGCGTCTGGTCGAGATCGAATACCCCGCCGGTCTCGAGCAGCGCGACCCCGAGGATGGCCACCGCGATCGACAACAGCCAGGCGCGCATCCGGCCCGGATCGCCGGTCAGCACCCAGTCGGACACCGCGCCCATGTTGCAGTAGCGGGTGGCCGCGGCGATGGCGCCGAAGGCCAGTCCGATCAGGGCGGCGCCAGCCAGTAGGGTCAGCCAAGGGGTGTCGAACAGTAGGGGCATGAGGCGGTCGTCGATTATCGAAGGGCGAATGTCCCCTCATGGTAGGGCGAAATGCCCGTCAGGGCGTTGTTTTCGCCACAGAATCTCGTGATCGGGGCATAAGTCGGGTATCCGTCGCGGCCGGATGAGATATTACCGAATCGAATCAAAGGTTTCGAATAGTTCGACAACGTCACCGGAAATCTGGTCCATACTCCGGCGCTTGCCAGCACAGTGCCAGGAGAAACGCGTGAGTCTGCTCATCGAGGGGAAACTGCATACCGATTGGTTCGAATCCGAGTCCGAGGGCGGCGAGTTCGTCCGCAAGGACTCGATGTTCCGTCACTGGATCACGCCGGATGGCTCGCCGGGGCCGACCGGGGAGGGTGGCTTCCCGGCCGAGGCCGGGCGCTACCACCTCTACGTCTCCTACGCCTGCCCCTGGGCGCATCGCACGTTGATCTTCCGGGCCATCAAGGGGCTCCGGGACCTGATCAGCGTCGACGTGGTCCACCCGCACATGCAAGCCGAGGGCTGGCACTTCGGCGAATTTCCCGGTGCCACGCCGGACAGCCAGATGGGCGCGCACCACCTCCACCAGTTGTACACCCGGGCCGATCCCAAGGTCAGCGGCATCGTCACCGTGCCGGTGCTCTGGGACAAGCAGCGCCAGACGATCGTGAACAACGAATCGTCCGAGATCATCCGCATGTTCAACTCGGCCTTCGACGACCTGACCGGCAACCGGCACGACTACTATCCGGCCGATTTGCAGGGGGCGATCGACGAGATCAACGCCACCGTCTACGACAACGTCAACAACGGCGTGTACCGGGCGGGGTTCGCCACCACGCAGGAGGCCTACGAGGCGGCCTTCGACCGCCTGTTCGAGGTGCTTGACGAGCTCGAGGAGCGACTGTCCGGCCAGCGTTACCTGGTCGGCAACCGGATCACGGAAGCCGACTGGCGCCTGTTCACTACCCTCGCGCGCTTTGACGCCGTCTATCACGGTCACTTCAAGTGCAACCGGAACCGGCTCGTCGACTTCCCGAACCTGTGGGCGTTCACCCGTGAGCTCTACCAGTGGCCAGGTGTGGCCGAGACGGTGCGCCTCGATCACATCAAGCACCACTATTACGTCAGCCACGACTGGATCAATCCCACCGGCATCGTGCCGCGCGGGCCCAAGATCGACTTCGACCAGCCGCATCATCGCGGCGTTCACCGTGACGAGCGCGAGGTGTTGCTGTGAGTATCGAGATCCGGGATGCCACCGTGATGGCCGAGGGGGCCGGCGCACGGGTCAAGCGCCATCTGCCGCTGCCGGCGTTCATGAACTTCGACCCGTTCGTGATGTTCGATCACTTCGAGCTCGGCCCGGGGACGGGCTTTCCCGAACACCCGCATCGGGGCTTCGAGGCGATCACCTACCTGTTCCGTGGCGAGATCGAGCATCGTGACAACCTCGGCAACGTCTCGACGGTCGGGCCCGGTGGCGCGCAACGATTCACGGCCGGGGCGGGGATCGTCCACTCCGAGATGCCCTCGGTCGAGGAGACCACCAGCGGGATCCAGCTGTGGGTGAACCTCCCGCGTCGGTTGAAGGCCAGCGAGCCTGCCTACGAGGAAGCCCCGGCCGAGACGGTGCCCGAGGTCGACTTCGAGGGCGGACGCGAGCGGCGCATTGCCGGCGAGGGCGGACGGGTCGTCTTGAAGACCGACGCCCTGTATCGCCATGTCCTGCTCGATGCCGGCGGTCGGCACGCCATCGCCTTGCCTGCCGGTTGGCGGGCGATCGTTTATCTCAAGGATGGCGCGGCGCGGATCAACGGGCAGTCGCTCTCGCCGGCGCAGGCCGCCTTCCTCGACGGCGAGACGCGGATCGAGCTCGAGGCGGTCGACGACAGCGAGGTGATGGTGGCGGCCGGCCGTCCGCACGGTGAGCCGATCCGTCAGCGTGGGCCCTACGTCGATTAGCGTCGATCTGACGGGCCGCGCGTTGCCGCGTTGAAGCCGGCTGGGTAGCATGGCGATTTTTTGGACGGTCATTCCATGAATCAACGTTCCATCGTGGCCCTGACGGGCTTGGCGCTGGCGGTCTATGCCGCCTGGCTCGTCTACCTGGGGCTGGTGCTACCGCCCGAGCGCGCGGACGCCCTGTTCAGTGAAACGGGCTGGTTTGAAGACTTGAGCGCGGTGTTCTGGCTGGTTCTGGCCGCGGTGCTGCTGTTTGCCAGACCAATCCGCCTGTCGCGTCGCATCGGCATGGCCGTGATTGCCGCGGCACTGGCTGCCCGCGAGGAGGGCTGGCACAAGAAGTTCACCACCGACAGCCTGTTCAAGTCCGACTACTACCAGATGACCGGCGTCCCGATGGCCGAAAAGCTGATCGCCGGCGCCGTCGCGGTGGGGCTGACGATCACGCTGATCTGGTTGCTGGTGCTGGGCGGACGGGAGATCGTCGGGCGTGGCGGCTGGCGTCGTCCCTGGGGCTGGCTCGCCCTGTTCGCGGTGGCGATCTCGCCGATCCTCAAGGCCGTCGACCGTGGCCCGTCAATCCTGCGGGTGCAGTTCGACATTACGCTGCCGGAGAACATCGACATGGTGATGCTTTCCCTAGAAGAGGGCATGGAGTCGGCCCTGCCGGTGCTGTTCCTCCTTGCCCTGGGGCTGTACCTGATGGACCGCCGATCCGGCGGGACCACGCCCGCCGCGGATCGTGCCCATGGGTGAGGAGTCGGGCGCCGATTTCCGCTGCGGCATCGTGGACGTGCTGGAGGCTGCGGCATTGCACAAGCGGCACGCCGAGGTCCAGGTGGATGGTCGCTGGCGGCGCATTCGGGTCATCGACGTGGTTACCGATCACGGCGAGGACTGGGTGGTGCTTCCCGGGGATGACCGCCTGGCGGTAAGCCGGATCGAGAAGGCTCGCCCGGAGCGGTAGTAAGCAAGGGGTGAGGCAAGGCACGAAAAAAACGGGGCGAAAAGCCCCGTTTTCCGTCGCCGACGCCCGCCTGATGCGACCGGGGGCGCTTGCCGTTCCCCCTACATGCCTTCGAACAGGATGAACGTGCGGTTCATGTTGGTGCGATGCCAGCTGTCGTAGTGCTCGAGATACTTGAAGGCCTCGAGGTCGTCGTTGGCATTCATCACGTCGCTCATGGCCTCGAAGTTGCGGGCCGCCTCGCCGACGGTGTTGACCAGAAAGTCGTAGTAATCGCCGCTGTCGCGTCGGGCACGCTCCATGTCGCTGACGCGGCCATGGCCCGGCACGACGTGTTCGGGGTCGATTTCCTCGAGTCGGGCGAAGGCCTCCAGGCCGTTCTGCGGGTTCGACCACGGGTGAATGCCCAGCAGGCGATCGACGTAGACGAGGTCGCCGGTGAACGCCACGTCGCTTTCCGGCAGGTAGGCCATGGCATCGCCGGGGAAGTGGGCGTTGGTCAGGGAGAGGTCGATCTCGGTGCCGCCGAGCGTGATGGAGGTGGTCTCGCCATCGAGGACCCGGTCGGCATAGGCCGGCCTGGTGCCCTCGAAACGTTCGCCCAGTGCCTCGGGCAGTCGACCTTCCATGTGCTGGTCGGCGAATTCCTGCTGCGACTCGACGGTCTGCTCGAGGGCGATGACCTCGGCACCCTGTTGCTGGAAGTAATCGTTACCCAGCCAGCGATGGTCCTGCACGCCGATATTGACCACCCAGCGGATCGGCTGGTCGCTGACCTTGGCGACGGCTCGCTCGATGTACGGGCCGCTGAAGGCACCCGGGCCGGAGTCGATCAGGATCACGCCCTCGTCGGTCACGATCACCCCGTAGTTGGCGTTCATGCCGTGATTTTCGTAGGTGCGGGCATCGGTCGGCCCGATGATCGCGTACACCGAGTCGGTGACCGGCTCGGCCGTCGGCTGGTAGGTGGTCTCGCCATCGGCATGGCCGAGGGCGGTGGTCAGCAGGGCCAGCGTGCCGGCGAGGAGGGCGGTGAGTCGTTGCATGGGTCTCTCCAGTGAGGGGGTGGTCGAGTATACATTCGTCCGATCGAATATTGTCAAAAAGGTTCCCGCAACGACACCTCGGCCGGTGCTAAGCTCGACCCAAGGTCATGGACACAAGGCCCTGGGCACCAGGGCCATTGTCCGGGCCATGGCCAGGCGATCGGGTCAGGCGATTCGGGGCGGCCGGGATTGATCAAGGGAGAGGCAGTAATGCGCTTTGTGCGGCGATTTTCCGAACTGGGCATGAACGACGTGGCCACGGTGGGGGGCAAGAACGCCTCCCTGGGCGAGATGGTCGCCCAGCTTTCTGAGCGTGGCGTGCGGGTGCCCGACGGGTTCGCGACGACCGCGGAGGCCTATCGCCATTACCTCGAGCACAACGATCTGACCGACCGGATCGGCGAGGTACTCGGTTCGCTCGATACCAACGACGTCACCGCGCTGGAAAAGGCCGGACGGCAGATCCGCGGCTGGATTGCCGAGGGTGAGGTGCCGGCGGACCTTGCCGAGGAGATCGTCGCGGCCTACCGGGAACTGGGCCAGGAGTAC
This sequence comes from Guyparkeria hydrothermalis, assembly GCF_023555375.1. GTDB lineage: Bacteria > Pseudomonadota > Gammaproteobacteria > Halothiobacillales > Halothiobacillaceae > Guyparkeria > Guyparkeria hydrothermalis. Next base: position 92,379 of record NZ_JAJSEE010000001.1, on the reverse strand, counting down.
GGCGAGAACACGGACGTGGCCGTGCGCAGTTCGGCCACCGCCGAGGACCTGCCTACCGCCTCGTTCGCCGGCCAGCAGGAAAGCTATCTCAACATCGCCGGCGAACAGGCCCTAATCGACAGCATCCGCCACGTGTTCGCCTCGCTGTTCACCGACCGGGCGATCTCCTACCGGGTGCACCAGGGATTCGATCACATGGCGGTGGCCCTCTCGGCCGGGGTGCAGAAGATGGTGCGCTCGGACAAGGCCGCCTCGGGGGTGATGTTCACCATCGACACCGAGTCGGGCTTCCGGGACGCCGTGTTCATCACCGCGGCCTACGGGCTGGGCGAGAACGTGGTGCAGGGGGCGGTCAACCCGGACGAGTTCTACGTCTACAAGCCAAAGCTCGAGGAAGGCTTGTGCCCGATCGTCTCGCGCCAGCTGGGCGTGAAGGCGATCCGCATGATCTACACCGAGGATGCCCGCCACGGTGCCTCGACCCGCAACGTCGACGTGCCGGTCGAGGAGCGCCAGCGTTTTGCGATCACCGACGAGGAGGTGCTGACGCTGGCCCGCTTTGCCGTGGAGATCGAGCGCCACTACAGCGAGCAGGCCGGCGAATTCCGCCCGATGGACATCGAGTGGGCCAAGGACGGCGACAGTGGTGAGCTGTTCATCCTCCAGGCCCGTCCCGAGACGGTCCACTCGCAGCGCGAGGCCGCCACCCACGCCACCTACCGGCTGGAAGAGCGGGGCGAGGTGCTGGTCGAAGGCAAGAGCGTCGGCGAGCGCATTGCCGCCGGGCGCGCCCGGACGATCGAGTCTTCGGCCGAAATGGCGAAGCTCGACGACGGCGAGATCCTGATCACGGACATGACCGACCCCGACTGGGAGCCGATCATGAAGCGCGCCGGGGCGATCGTCACCAACCGGGGTGGACGGACCTGTCACGCCGCGATCATCGCCCGCGAGCTGGGCATTCCGGCGATCGTCGGCTGCGGCGATGCCACCGAGCGGGTGCCCGACGGCGAGGAGGTGACCGTCTCCTGCGCCGAGGGCAGCACCGGGCATGTCTATCGCGGCGTGCTGCCGTTCACGGTCGAGCGGCTCGACCTGTCGGGGACCGAGACCACGCGCACCGACTTGATGATCAATCTCGGCGATCCCGAGCAGGCCTTCCGGCTGGCCTCGCTGCCGGCGGCGGGCGTGGGCCTGGCGCGACTGGAATTCATCATCAACAACCGCATCGGCATTCACCCGCGGGCGTTGCTCGAATATGACCAGCTGGATGCCAAGACACAGGCCGAGATCGATCGGCACACCGTGGGTTTCGCCGATCGACGCGAGTTCTACATCCAGAAGCTCGCCGAGGGCGTGGGCACGATCGCGGCGGCCTTCCACCCGCGGCCGGTGATCGTGCGCCTGTCGGACTTCAAGTCGAACGAGTACGCCGCGATGGTCGGCGGGGCGGGGTTCGAGCCCCACGAGGAAAACCCGATGCTCGGCTTTCGCGGGGCGTCGCGTTACTACGCCGAGTCGTTCGCCGAGGCGTTCCTGCTCGAGTGCGAGGCCCTGCGGCGCGTGCGCGAGGGGATGGGCCTGACCAATGCCCAGGTGATGTTGCCCTTCGTACGCAGCGTCGAGGAGGTCGACCGGGTGCTGGCCCTGATGGCCAAGGCGGGGTTGGAGCGCGGCCGGCACGACCTCAATGTCTACCTGATGTGCGAGATCCCGGCCAATGCACTGCTCGCCGAGGAATTCCTCGAGCACGTCGATGGCTTTTCCATCGGCTCGAACGATCTCACTCAGCTGACATTGGGGGTCGATCGCGACTCCTCGCTGATCGAGGGGCTCGACGAGCGCAACCCGGCGGTCTTGAAGCTCATGGCCATGGCGATCGCCGCCTGCCGCGAGCAGGGCAAGTACATCGGGATCTGCGGTCAGGCGCCCTCGGATTTCCCCGAGATCAGCGAGTGGCTGGTCGAGCAGGGCATCTCGAGCCTGTCGCTCAACCCTGACAGTCTCCTGCCCATGCAGCAGACGGTGCTCGAGGCCGAAAAACGGTTGGCATAACCAGACCGGATTGGTCCGATTTTGCTACCCTAGGGGGCTAAGCCAATAGCGGAGTGACGAGATTGATGGGCCTGTTCGGCAAGAAGCGCAACGCCAACGACGAACGAACTGCCGAGATCCAGCGAGCGGTCGAGGCGATTCACGATCCCAACAACGACCAGACGCTGGCCGAGTCGGGGGCGGTCGAGCGTGTCGAATGCGGCGACAAGTCATGCCAGATCGATATCGTGCTCGACTACCCGCCGGGGGACTGGGAGGCCGAGCTGACCAGTCGGGTTCGCGAGGCAGTCGCCGGCGTTGATGCCTCGCTTGCCCCCGCCGTCACGGTGGCCTTTGTTGCCCCCGAGGGCTCGGCCCTGCATGGCAAGCCCCTGCCGGGCGTGAAGAACATCATCGCGGTGGCCTCGGGCAAGGGTGGCGTGGGCAAGTCCAGCACTAGCATCAACCTCGCCCTGGCCCTAGCGGCCGATGGCGCGAAGGTGGGGCTGCTGGATGCCGACATCTACGGCCCGAGCCAGCCGCGCATGCTGGGTAGTCACGAGAAGCCGCGCCAGGTCGACGACAAGTCGATGGCCCCGGTCGAGGCCCATGGCCTGCAGACCATGTCGATCGGATACCTGGTCGACGAGGAATCGGCGATGGTGTGGCGTGGCCCGATGGTCACCTCGGCCCTGATGCAGTTGCTCAACGACACCCGCTGGGACGGCCTGGATTACCTGATCGTCGACATGCCGCCGGGTACCGGCGACGTGCAGCTGACGCTGGCGCAGAAGGTGCCGGTGGCCGGCAGCGTGATCGTCACCACCCCGCAGGAAATCGCCACCCTGGACGCGCGCAAGGCGATCACCATGTTCAACAAGGTGAACGTGCCGATCCTGGGCGTGATCGAGAACATGGCGACCCACGTCTGCTCGAACTGCGGTCACGTCGAGGCGATCTTCGGCGAGGGCGGCGGCGAATCGATCGCCAGTCAGTACGGCACCGACTTGCTGGGCCGCCTGCCCCTGGATCTGCGGATCCGCGAGGACCTGGATGCCGGCACCCCGACGGTCGCCAAGGACCCGTCCGGCGCGCTGGCCGGCACCTACCGTCAGGCCGCGCGACGGCTTGCCGCGGGCCTTGGGCGTGCCGTGCGTTCGGAGCAACAGGCCGGACCCGAAATCGTCATCGAGGAGTAAACCATGCTCGAAATCACCATCCCCAGTCGGGGCGTCCTGCACCTGTCGCACCTGGTGCTCGACTACAACGGCACGCTCGCGCTCGACGGCGCCCTGGTCGAAGGCGTGGGCGAGCGCCTGCACGAGCTGTCCAAGCACCTGGACGTCCACGTCATCACCGCCGATACCTACGGTGACGTCGAGGGGCGACTGGCGGACCTGCCGGTGACGCTCTCGACCTTGTCCGACCACCTGCAGGACGAGGCCAAGCAGCGCTACGTGCGCACGCTCTCGGCGCGTGAATGCGTCACCATCGGCAACGGGCGCAACGATGCCCTGATGCTGGCCGAGGCCGTGCTGGGTGTCGGCGTGATGCAACCGGAAGGGCTGTCACGCCACGCGCTGGATGCCTGCGACGTGATCTGCCCCGACATCAACAGCGCCCTTGATCTACTCTTGAAACCCAAGCGGCTGATCGCGACGCTGCGTAACTGATACGCACTGGCGGCGCCCTGCGAGGCCACCGCCATTTCGACCCATTTCGACAATCATTTCAGCCAGTTCGACTGGCCCAAGAGAAAGGAGGCAATCCATGTCCCAGGTCACATTCAAGGGCTCGCCCGTCAACGTTGCCGGCGCGCTGCCGTCCGTGGGTGACAAGGCGCCCGCGTTCTCGCTGACCGCGAGCGATCTTTCCGACAAGGGGCTGGAGGCATTTGCCGGCAAGAAGAAGGTGCTCAACATCTTCCCGAGCCTGGATACCGGCACCTGCGCCCAGTCGGTGCGCGAGTTCAATCGCCGCGCCGGCGAACTCAACGACACGGTCGTGCTGTGCATCTCGATGGACCTGCCGTTCGCGCAGGGTCGCTTCTGTGGCGCCGAGGGGCTCGATGATGTGGTCACCCTGTCCGCTTTCCGTCATCCGGAGTTCCTCGACGATTACGGCGTGCGCATCGCCGACGGCCCGCTGGCCGGATTGGCCGCCCGTACCGTCGTGGTGCTGGATGCCGACAACACGGTGCGCCACGTCGAGCAGGTCGGCGAGATCGCCGACGAGCCGAACTACCAGGCCGCCCTCGGCGCGCTCTGACGAAAGAACTACCGACTGCCTGGCACCCGCGGGGTGCCGGGCGACCATCGGCCCGGCACGTGAACGGATCGCGGCCGGGCCGTTGTCTTTTCGAGCAGGGGAATAAGGCGATGAGCAATCGACTGGGCGTCGACCTGGGGGGCACCAAGATCGAGGTGGCGGTACTGGACCCCGACAACCACATCCGCTGGCGGGAGCGCGAACCCACGCCCAAGGGTGACTACGCCGGGACGGTCGAGAGCATGGCTGCGCTGATCGAACGCGCCGAGCGCGAGTGCGGTCGGGCCGACGGCATCGGGGTGGGCACCCCCGGCACGATTTCGCCGCGTACCGGCCTGATCAAGAACGCCAACTCCGTGGTACTCAACGACCGACCGCTCAAGGCGGATCTCGAGGCCCGCCTGGGGCGCGAGGTGCTGATGGCCAATGACGCCAACTGCCTCGCGCTGTCCGAATCGGCGGATGACGGGGCCGCGGCGGGTGCCGATTCGGTGTTCGGCGTGATCCTCGGTACCGGCGTGGGCGGCGGGCTGGTGATCGATGGCCGGGTGCTGGTCGGGCGTAACGCGATCGCCGGCGAGTGGGGGCACAACCCGTTGCCCTGGGCGGAGGGTGACGAGTCGCCCGGCCCGGCATGCTGGTGTGGCCTCAACGGGTGCATCGAGCAATGGCTCTCCGGGCCGGCATTCGAGCGCGATCACGCCGAGCGCAGCGGCGAGTCGCTAACCGGCGAGGCCATCGTGGCCCGTGCGCTGGACGGCGACGAGGTGGCCAACGCGAGCCTCCTCCGCTACGAGCGGCGCTTGGCACGCGCGCTGGCGCACGTCATCAACCTGTTCGATCCTGACGTGATTGTGCTCGGCGGCGGGATGTCGAACGTCGACCGGCTCTACCAGAACGTCCCGGCGCAGTGGGACGAGTTCGTCTTCTCCGACCCGATCAGCACGCGTCTGGTGCCGCCACGTTTCGGTGATTCGAGCGGGGTACGCGGGGCGGCGTTCCTGGGCGAGTCCCTTGCCTAATTTCTGGCCGATTCGCCGGGCCAACGCCTGCGCTGACGCTGTTTGCCGATCGATCGCTCACTCCGGCGAATACTGCAGTGATGCGCTGGGTTGATAGGTCCATAAGCAGGGTCTAGATTCAGACCCATGACCTGGCCTGACCAAGGCGGTCATGCGATCAAACAATCGGAGGTTGATTGTGATGGACATCGAACTGCAAATCGTACTGGTCAGCATCCTCGCCATGATCGGCATCATCGGCATGCCTCTGTACGCCTTCTGGATGCTGTGGAAGAAGTCGGGCGAGGCCAAGCACGCCCAGGAAGAGCGACAGCACCAACATCAGCACAGCTAACGCCGCTTGAACGCTCGGTGGTCGAGTCCGGACCACCCGGGAACCCGAATTGAGGAAGGCCGGTGCCGCAAGGCACCGGCCTTTTCGTTTGTCGAATCCGGAAAAGAGCCAGCATTTGCCTAGGCTGACTAGCCGTACGGACCGCGCTCTAAGCTAGACTGGTTTTATCGGGTAATCCGCATCAAAGGAGAGATCGGTGGTGGGCAGTCTCCACACCGGCCGGCGGGCCGAAAACCAGGATATGCCGGGGCCGTTTCGTGGCGGCTCGCGGCCTCGCTATGCCCGTCTCAAGCGCATGCTTCCGTCGTTGGTCGCCGGCCTGGTGGTCAGTGGCGTGCTGCTGGCCTCCACGTGGGTGGTCGAACGGCAATTGACCACGGCGGTCCTGCAGGCCGATCTGGATGACCTGGCCCAGATCCGCACGCGCATCGAATCCCAGCTCAACCAGGCCTCGAATGTGTCCGACGGTGTTGGGGCGATGATCGAGGTCAACCACGGGCTCGACGTCGACAGCCTGCGCTCCGTCGCCGACCGGATGCTCGAACGCACGCCGGTAATCCGGTCGATCGCGATCGCCCCGGACAACGTCATCCAGATCAGCATTCCGCTCGAGGGCAACGAGGCGGCAATCGGCGTGGATCTCGCCGCTCATCCGATTCAGGGGACGTCGTTGCGCCGCGCGATGCAGACGGGTGAACCCGTGCTGGGCGGGCCCTACGAGCTGGTGCAGGGCGGTTACGCGGTCATCCACCGGGTGCCGGTCTTCTTCGACACCGACGGTGACGGGGCCGAAGAGTACTGGGGCGTGGTATCCACGCCCATCGACGTCATGCGGCTGTTCGAGAGTGCCGGGGTGAGCGACCGACTGAACGAGGGCAGCCTGGCCGTGCGCGGCATGGATGGCCTCGGGGCGGACGGGGCGGTCTTCCTGGGCCAACCGGAGCTGTTCGCCGAAGGCGATGTCCTGACCACCCCCGTGATCGCCCTGGACGGGCGCTGGCAACTGGCCATGCAGCCCAGCCAGCCGCCCGCGATGGTCACGTGGTTGACGCGCGCCGCCGAGCTGCTCGCCGTGCTGGTCGGCCTGCTGGTGATCTGGCTGGCCGTGCGCTGGCAGGCACAGCAGCGTTCTCTGGTCGATTCCGAGCGACTGTTGCGTGACGTGACCTCCAACGTGAGCGACGTGGTGTTTCGCACCGATCGCCGCGGACAATTGGTGTACGTCAGCCCGGCCTACGAGCGGATGGTGGGACGTTCCGAACAGGGCGTCATCGGGGCGTCCTGGCTCAACCTCTTTCCCGAGGAGGAACGGCGACGCATCCGCGAGGCGGCCGAGCGCATGCGGGGGCGTGGCCGCGCCGGCACCGGTCAATCGCGCCTCGAGCGCGTCGTGTTGACCACGAGGCTGGTGCGCAACGACGGCACGGAAGTGCCCGCCGAGGTGCGCGTCGAACCGGTTGCCACCGCGGCGCAAGGGCAGTCCGGCCTGGTCGGCACGCTCACCGATCTCTCCGACCGGCAGGCGTTCGAGCAGCTCGAGGGGCTGGCCACGGCCGTGTTCGAGGGGGCGGGGGACGCCATCGTCATCCTCGACCGTTTCCGGCACGTGCTGGCCGTCAACCCGGCCTTCGAGCGGCTGGTGGGGCAGTCGTCCAAGGAACTGGTCGGGGCGCGCCTGACCACCCCCGAGGTACTGGATCACAGCCGTCGACGACTCGAGGCCTGTGTCCGCGGCCTGCGCCAGCGCGGGCGCTGGACCGAGGAGCTGGCCTGTCGGCTGCCGGACGGTCGCGAGCGCGTGCTGGGCTGGTCGGTCGACCTGATCCGTGACGATCGTCGCCGGGTGAGCCGCTACGTCGCCGTGATCAGCGACGTCACCGTTCGCCATCGCCGCATGCAGGCCATGCACCATCGCGCCCTGCACGACCCGCTTACCGACACGCTCAACCGCTCCGGGCTCGAGGAACGCTTCGAACAGGCCCGGTTGCATGCCATCCGCGAGGGTACGGGCATCGCGTTGGCGTTCGTCGATCTCAACGGCTTCAAGCCGATCAACGACACCCTGGGGCACCACGTCGGCGACGAGGTGCTGCGCGAGGTGTCACGGCGCCTCTCCGGTGTGGGTCGTCGCGAGGACATCGTGGCGCGACTGGGCGGCGACGAGTTCGTGGTCGCCTTCTACGGGGTGCGCAACGACGCGGACATGGTCCGCCTGGGTGACGCACTGCTCGAGGCGCTGCGGGAGCCGATGATGCTCGGTGGCACCGCGCAGCTGATCCACGTGCAGGCATCGATCGGTTTTGCCCGGTTCCCGGACGATGCCGACACGCTCGATGGCCTGATGCGGCGCGCCGACGCGGCCATGTACCGCGCCAAGGAGAAGCGTGACGACACCGTGGTCTTCCATCGTGACCTGGTCGCGGCATCCGACTCCACCAGTCATGAATGAAAATCATGTAAAAAGAGAATAAGGCGCGACGAAATGCATGTTGTCTTTCGATAGGGTGAATCCACATCCATTATCGAGAGTCACCGACATGACCGCCGCGACCATCCCGCCCGTCACCCATACGCCCTTCACCAACAAGCTCGTCACCCACACCCTCGGCTTCCCCCGCATCGGTCAGAATCGTGCCCTCAAGTGGGCCCTCGAGGACCATTGGCGCGGGACGTCCGATCGGGTCGCCCTGCACGAGACCGCCCGCCAGGTGCGCGACGATTCCCGCCGATGGCACCGTGAGGCCGGTATCACGCGTCCGGCCTGCGGCGATTTCACGTTCTACGACGGCATGGCCGACCTGTGCCTGTTGTTCGGCCAGGCACCGCAACGGTTCGGCGACCGGCCCAATGACCTCGACTCGCTGTTTTCCCTGGCGCGTGGGCAACAAGGAGAGCAGGGCAGCCTCGCGCCGCTGGCGATGACCAAGTGGTTCGATACCAACTATCACTACCTGGTGCCCGAGCTGGACGCGGCACGCCCATTCCGGCTCGATGCCGGGCGCCTGCTCGACGAGATCAAGGAGTCGCTCGCCGACGATCCGTCCAGCAAGCCGGTACTGATCGGGCCGCTGACCTTCCTGTGGTTGAGCGGGGGTGCCAGCCGGGAGGAGCGCCTGGCCCGGGCGCCGGAACTCGCCCATGCCTACGCCGCGCTGTTGAGCGAGATCGCGGCCCTGGGCGCCGAGTGGGTGCAACTGGACGAGCCGATCCTCGGGCTGGATCTGCCGGCCGACTGGCTGGCCGCGTTCGAGCCGGTTTATCACCGCGTGAAGACACCGGGACTCTGCCTGATGCTGGCAAGCTACTTTGCGCCGATCGACGGGCGATTGTCCCTGCTGGCCGGCCTGCCGGTCGATGGCCTTCACGTCGATGCCTCGTCCGGTGGCGAGCTCGACGCGATTGCCGATCGTCTGCCGGCGTTCAAGGTGCTCTCGGCGGGGGTGCTGGACGGTCGCTCGATCTGGCGTGCCGACCTGGCCGCGCTGCTTGATCGACTCGAGCCGCTGCATCGACGCTTGGGAGACCGCCTGTGGCTGGCGCCGAGCTGTTCGCTGTTGCACCTGCCCCTCGACGCGGGCGAGGAGTCCCAGGCTGACACGGCGCTGCCGCCAGCCTTGGTCGAGAATTTGAGCTTTGCGCGTCAGAAACTGGTTGAACTGCAATTGCTGGCGCGGGGGCTGGCCGAGGGGCGCGACGCCATTGCCCCTGAGATCGAGGCGGCCACGGCCGCCCGCCAGCGTCTGGCCGCGTTGCCGGGACGACGGGATGACGCCCGCCGCGAGCGGTTGAGTCGATCGCTCGACCGTGAACCCGTCCGCCGTCACGCCTACCCCGATCGGGCCAGGGCCCAGCAGGCCCGGTTGAGGCTCCCGGCGTTTCCCACCACGACCATCGGCTCGTTCCCGCAGACCGACGAGATCCGGGCGACGCGCCGGGCCCATCGGCGCGGGGAAATCGACACGAACGCCTACGAACGGGCGATGCGTGCCTCGATCGCCGACACCATCGCCGAGCAGGAAGCCCTGGGTCTCGACGTCCTGGTGCACGGCGAGCCCGAGCGCAACGACATGGTCGAGTACTTCGGTCAGCAACTGGATGGATTCGCCTTCACTCGTGCCGGCTGGGTGCAGTCCTACGGATCTCGCTGCGTTAAGCCGCCGATCATCTGGGGTGACGTGGCGCGTGCTCGTCCGCTGACCGTCGAGTGGAGTCGCTATGCCCAGTCGCTCACCGATCGGCCGGTCAAGGGCATGCTCACCGGCCCGGTCACGATGCTCTCCTGGTCGTTCGTGCGCGATGACCTGTCCCGTGAAGCGGTCGCCTACCAGCTTGCCGCGGTGCTGCGCGAGGAGGTCGCCGACCTGTGTGCCGCCGGTATCGCCGCGATCCAGGTGGACGAGCCGGCCTTCCGCGAGGGATTGCCCCTGCGCCGCGCCGGCTGGGATGGCTATCTCGACTGGGCCGTGCGCGCCTTCCGGTTTGCGACCGCGTTGGCACCGACCGACGTCCAGATCCACACCCACATGTGCTACAGCGAGTTCAACGACATCATCGCGGCCATCGCCGCGCTGGATGCCGACGTGATCACCATCGAGACGACCCGCTCGAACATGAAGTTGCTGGATGCCTTCGCCGAGTTCGAGTATCCCAACGAGATTGGCCCGGGCGTCTGGGACATTCACTCGCCGCTGATCCCGAGCGTGGCGGAGATGGTCGACCGGCTGGAACTGGCGCTGGACAAGGTGCCGGCCGACCGATTGTGGGTGAACCCCGACTGCGGGCTCAAGACGCGCGGCTGGGAGGAGGTGCGCGCCGGATTGCGCAACCTGGTCGCCGCGGCGCATGAATTGCGCGAACGGGCACGCATCCGGTCATCCCGCGCGCGCTGAGTCGGTCTACACTCCGTGGCCCTGCGCGATGACCACGGAGCAAACGCGTGAAACGAATCCTGACCGCGATCACCGCGGCGAGTGTGACCCTGCTGAACCTGACTGCCTGTTCGGGGGCGCGGGTCCTCGAGTCACTCGCACCGAGCGAATCGGTGGCCGTGACCCGTGACGTGGTCTTCGATGCCGAGCGCGAGTTGTCGCTGGACGTCTACCGCCCCGTCGATGCGACCGACGCGCCCGTGGTGGTGTTTTTCTGGGGCGGTAGCTGGCAGTCGGGCGATCGTTCCACCTACGGGTTCCTGGGGCGGACACTGGCGAGTCGCGGACTGGTGGTGATGATTCCGGACTACCGCGTCTACCCGGAGGTGCGCTACCCGGCGTTCCTGTGCGACTCGGCCCGCGCGGTGGCCTGGGCCCGCGAGCAGGCCACGGCGTACGGCGGCGATCCCGCACGGCTATCGCTGTTGGGGCATTCGGCCGGCGCGTACAACGCCGCGATGCTGGTCACCGATGCACGCTATCTCGAGTCCGTGGGTGGCGGGCGCGACTGGATTGCCAGCTGGGCGGGACTTGCCGGCCCCTACGATTTCCTGCCGTTGAACGACGCCACGCTCGAGCGCATCTTCGAGCCGGCCGACCCGTTGGCATCCAGCCAGCCGGTCAACTGGGTCGATGCCGACGTGCCGCCGACGCTGCTGGTGGTGAGCGCGGACGATCCGGTGGTCGATCCGCGCAACACCGAGCGCCTCGCCCGCCGGCTGGAACAGTCCGGCGTGCCGGTGGAGTTGTTGCGCGTGGATAACCTGCGTCATGCCGGGCTGGTGATCAGCCTGTCGAACGTGTTCCCGTTCGGCGAGGAAGTGCTGGCGACGGTGTCGCGGTTCTTACTTGGTCCGGCAACCCCGGATGATGGGATGCCCGGGCCGGTTCATGCGAGCGCCGAGGCTGGCACGCCGGCTAGGGAAACTCTGCACGATTCGATGACGTCTCTGCGGGACCTCCAAGGGCCCAGATGCAAGGCGCAGTCCGCCGAGAAGGGCCGTCGCCCTTTACAAGGGCTGCAACGCCGCAGATGGGGCCCTTGGAGGCCCGCCCGGACGGGGCTCGCGGGTTTGTCCGCACTCGGCGTTGCCGTCCCTCGACGGGCAATAAGCCCGCCTTCGGTCCGGCGCCTTGATTGCGAACAAACCCGCGAGCCAGAGATGCCATCGAATCGTGCAGAGTTTCCCCTGGTGACTCAGGTCGAGTCGCCGTCTTCCGGGGCCGCGCGCAAGGCAGCGACCGCACGGATGCGTTCCCGCCTCAGGGCCTCGCCGAGTGCCTTGCCGCGAATGCCCCGTTCGAGCAACGGCTGGGGCGAGACGGCCGCGACCGCGGCGCGCACCCGGCGCAGCCAGTCGCCCTCCGGGTAGTCGACCGATTCCTTGCCCGGTTTGCCGCGCGAGTCGGCGTGGCAGACGGTGAGGATGTCGTCGAAGCGTTCCGGGCGTCGCAGGGCGTCGAGCTCGTCGAGCAGGTCCACCAGCGTGGCATCCCGCATCTCCAGGGCCCGATGGATGCGACCGTGCTGGGCGGTGACGGTGATGGCCAGTTCGCGGACCGCCTTGGAGGTGCGCAGGCGTTCGCAGAGCGCCCGGGTCGGCTGGATGCCACGCCGTTCGTGGCCGATGTGACTCGGCCATTCCTCGCGCGGGGTCAGGGCCTTTCCCAGGTCGTGGCAGACGGCGGCGAAGCGCACCGCGACCGAGTCGCTCAGCCCGGCGGCGGCATCCAGCACCAGCAGGGTGTGGATGCCGGTGTCTACCTCCGGGTGGTATTCCTCGGGCTGTGGCACGCCGAACAGGGCCTCGACCTCGGGGAAGGTCGCGCCGAGGGCATCGACCTCGTGAAGCACCGCGAAGTAACGCGAGGGCCGCTCGGTGCCCAGGGCCTTGACGGTCTCGGCCCAGACGCGTTCCGGGACCAGGTCGGCAAGCTCGCCGCTGTGGCTCATCTCCCGCATCAGCGCGGCGGTGGCACCGTCGACCTCGAAGCCGTGTGCGCCCAGTTGCGCGGCGAAGCGCGCCACGCGCAGTACGCGCAGCGGGTCTTCGACGAAGGCCGGGCCGACGTGGCGCAGTCGGCGCGCCTCGAGATCGGCCTGACCGCCGAAGGGGTCCACCAGTTCGCCGTCCTCCCGCATCGCCATCGCGTTGATGGTCAGATCCCGCCGCGCGAGATCGTCCTCGAGCGTGACCTCGGGGGCGGCGTGGACGGCAAAGCCGTGGTAACCCCGGCCCTGCTTGCGCTCGGTGCGGGCCAGCGCGTACTCCTCACCGGTCTCGGGATGCAGGAACACGGGAAAATCGGCGCCGACCTGGCGAAACCCGCGTTCGAGCATTGCCTCGGGCGTGGCCCCCACCACGACCCAGTCGCGGTCGACGACCTCGCGACCGAGCAATCGATCGCGCACGGCGCCGCCGACGATGTAGCACTCGAGGTTGTCGGTGACCGAATCGGGCATCGTATCTCCGGGTGATTGAGTCGGGTTTGGGTGGCAAAAGCCTGCTTTATCATGACGGTTGGCGGCGGTAGACTACCGCCCGAACCAGTCACGTTGCGGACACAAAGTCATGAACGCGAACCCCTATCTTGAGGCATTGCAGAGCCAGTCGCCACGTTTCGAGTCCACGCTGCGCAGCATCGGGCTGGTCGCGGCGACCGAGGCGACGGTGCTGATCACCGGCGAGACCGGCACCGGCAAGGAACTGGCGGCCCGGGCCATCCACGCCGGCTCGCCGCGCGCCGCGCGTCCGCTGGTGACGGTCAACTGCGCCACCATTCCCGACGAGCTGGCCGAATCGACCCTGTTTGGCCATCGGCGTGGGGCGTTCACCGGGGCGCTCGCCGACCAGCCGGGCCTGGTCGACCAGGCCGATGGCGGCACGCTGTTTCTCGACGAGTTGGGCGAGTTGCCGTTGGCGCTGCAGGCCAAACTGCTGCGGCTTCTGGAGAGCGGCGAGACGCGCGCCGTGGGCGAGACCGGCACGCGCCGGGTCGACCTGCGCGTGGTGGCGGCGACTCATCGGGATCTCGCCGGCATGGTCGAGGCAGGCGAGTTCCGCGCCGACCTGTACTTCCGCCTGGCGGGCGTGCCGATCGAGCTGTTGCCGCTGCGGGATCGTCAGGGCGACGTCGACTGGCTGTTCGGCCGCTTTCTGGAGGAGAACGCGGCCCGCAACGGGGTGGCCTTGCCGCGGCTGACCGCGCGTGCCACCGGCGTGCTGCGGCGCTACCGCTGGCCGGGCAACGTCCGGGAGCTCAAGCAGCTCGCCGAGCGGCTGGTGATCTTCCACCCGGGTGGGGTAGTCGACGTCGAGGCATTGCCGCCGGCGATGCGCTCGGCGGCCCAGAGCGAGCACGGCGGACCGATCGCCCCCGGTTTCCTGCTGCCTGAGGGCGGCGTCGACCTGGAGGCCGTCGAGAGCGACCTGCTGCGCCAGGCCCTGGTCCAGAGCGGTGGCAACAAGTCGCGCGCCGCGCGCCTGCTCCATCTCAGTCGCGATACGTTTCTCTATCGCCTGAAGAAGTTTGCCATCGAATAGCGGCGCGGCTCATCGGGCCCTCAGCCCCGTGTCGGTGCATGCCGGCACGGGGCTTTTCGTTTGCGGTGCCGGCGTGCGTGGGGCGATCTCGGCAGCAAAAAAAACGGCAGCCCATGGCTGCCGCAAGGCCACGCCGCGGCGTGACAGTCTGGAGAGAGCAAGGGATCAGAAGGTGGCGGTCAGGCGCGCCCAGACGGTGCGGCCCGGTTCGTTGATGCGCGCGGTCGGGTCGCCGAACACGCTGCTGTAGGCACGGTTGACGTGCTGGGCGTAGGTTCGGTCGAAGAGATTGTCGATACCGGCCTCGAGGCGCCAGTGGCGGTGGATGTCGTAGCCGGCAGTGAGGTCGAGCACGGCGTAGCCGGCGGTCTCGGAGGTGTCGAGTCCGCTTTGTTCATCGATGGCCTCGGCGCGCGCGGCCCAGCGCAGGACCACGGCGCCGTCGAGGGCGCCTCGCTCGGCGTGCAGGCCGAGATTCCCCGACAACGGCGGGATCTGCGGCAAATCGCGGGAATCGCTGGTGTTGCGGCCACGCACGTAGCTGACCTGGGCCTGGGTCGTCAACCAGTCGGTCACCGCGTAGCTCAGGTCGAGCTCGCCGCCGTAAAGGCGCGCGTCGACGTTGCGGAAACTCGTGGTCATCGGCATCAGGCCCGCGATCTGCCGATCCTGCAGGATGTAGTTGTCGACCTGGTCGACGTACAGGTTGGCGTTGGTAACGAGCCGCTCGCCTTGCCAGGACAGGCCGGTCTCGACCTGGTGATGGATCTCGGGTTCGAGGTCCGGGTTGCCCACCTTCATGAGGTTGCCGTTCATCAGCGTGCTGAGGTAGCGCTGGGTGAGGTTCGGGGCGACCGCGGTTCGGCTGATCCCCACGTGCCCCGCGAGATTGCCGGTGAACGTGTGGTGGTAGCGGAGCAGGGCGCTGATCGCCGAGTCGCTCTTCATCTCTCGGGCGGACTCGCGGATGGCGATCGGCACCATCGGGTGCGTCGCGATGCTCTTGTCGAGGCGCGAATCGATCTCGCTCTCGAAACGATCCACCCGCAGGCCGGCGCGCAGCGCATTGCGTGCATCCACTTGCCAGTCGCCTTCGACAAAGGCACCCATCTGGTCGGTCCGGCCATCGGGCCATTGGCGGAACATCAGCATGTCGGTCATCCCATTGAACGCTTGGGCATCCTGTTCGACGCGCTGGAAATCGAGGCCGTAATCGAGCTCGACCTGGTGGATGCGGGAAGACGCGGTCAGGCGCGCGGTGGTGGTGTGCGATTCGGCCGGCGCTTCCATGGGCATCGGGGCGGTAAGCTCGCGCAGGCTGTAGTTGTCCATGAGGTGATCGACATTCGCGCGCGAGACCTCGAGCCGCAGGGCATCGACCGGACCCTCGAGATCGCCGAGACGGCCGTCGAGGCGATAGATGGTGGCGTTGTCGAACACCGAATCCATGCCGGAACCGGCGTAGCGGGTATCGAGCATCCGGTTGCGATCGATGGACACCTCGATACCGGTCGCCTCCGACACGCGGTAGCCGCCGATGATCGTGCCGCTGCGCTGCTTGAACGACGAGGGCACTTCGTTGCCGTCACCGTCCTCGTAGTTCTCGCCGTTGCCGATCTGGCCGATCACGCGGCCGTAGGCGTTGCCGTCGCTGAGTAGCACGTCCGCGCTGGTCTGGTCGGCCAGGCCGTTGCTGCTGGTGGCAAAACCGAGGCGTGACTGCATGCCGGCTTCGGCGGCACGCTCGACGGTGTTGCGGGTGAGCTCGATGCGGCCGCCGCTGCCGCCCGGGCCCCGGGTGAGGGAGGTCACCCCCTTGTGTACCTCGACGGCATCAAAGCCGGCCAGATTGCCGAAGCTCGTCGGCGGGTCCATGCGGTTGGGGCAGGCGTTGGCGATGCCCGCGCCGTCGAGGAGCACATTGAGCTGGTGTTCCCGTTGCCCGCGAATGATCGGATCGAGCCCGTGCCCCGACATCCTGCCGGCCTCCACCCCGCTGATCTCGCGCAGTGTTTCGGCCAGGTCGGCCCTGGGCGCGGTTTCCTCGCCCGTCAGCGTGGCCGGTTCGTCGATCGCCGGCGGTTCGGCGGCGGTGATCAGGATCGTCTCCAGGCCCTCGGCCTCAGCGGCCTGGCAAGTGGTCATCAGGCCGGCGAGGATCGAGGCGCGCAGCAGGGTGGGTCGATGCAGGGGGCGGCAGACGGTCATGCGGTGGTCATCCCTCGATGGTTCGTTATACGTCACGATTGGTTCCCCTCTGGTTTGCAGAAACCGGGCCATCGATAACCCATTGATTTGTCGTTGTCCGAGGGAGGCAATCCGTGGCAGGTGGCCCATGCGGTGCGGCAAATGCCGCGGTGTGGCGAGGCCGGTAATCGAGAAGGGCCGTGGTTTGTGCCAGAATCGCGGGCCTGTTTACCCGCTTAACCTGATGTAAGGAGTCGCCCATGGAAATTCGGCAGGATCGGCGCTACGGCGAAACCCACGAGTGGTACACCGTCGAGGACGACGTAATCACCGTGGGCGTGACCGAGCAGGGTCAGGAGATGCTGGGCGACGTGGTGTTCGCCGACCTGCCGGACGTCGGGCAGGCGGTTTCCGAGGGCGCGCCTTGCGCCACGCTCGAGTCGGTCAAGGCGGCATCGGACGTGCTTTGCCCGGTTGATGGCGAGGTGCTCGAGATCAACGAGGCACTCGAGGACAGTCCCGAACTGATCAACGACGATCCGCTCGACGAGGGCTGGATCCTCAAGATCCGCATGGAGGGCGAACCGGCCGACTGGATGAGCCCCGACGAGTACGGGCGCATGCTCGAGGCGACCGACTGACCGCGGCGGCGCGTTTGACCGATTGGCCGCCAGGGACGAAAGACAGGCTCGATACCAAGCCGGAGAGAGGCCGATGGCATCCGAACAGAATTACGGGCTCCGGCGCGTGTGGTTTGCGTTGCGCTATTCCCTGCAAGGGTTACGCGCGGCATGGCGCAAGGAGGAGGCGTTCCGTCAGGAGATCGTGGTGGCGCTGGGGGCCGTGCCGGCGGCGTGGTTCGTCGGCGACACCGCGCTTGAGCGGGCGCTGCTGATCGCGGTCGTGCTGCAGGTGCTGATGGTCGAGCTGATCAACACCGGAATCGAGGCGGTGGTCGATCGTATCGGACACGATCCGCACAAGCTGTCCGGACGCGCCAAGGACGTCGGCTCGGCGGCCGTGTTGATGGCGATCGTGATCGCCGCCGTGGTCTGGGGCGTGCTGTTGTTCGACTGACGTGGTCCCGGGCCCGGGGAGGCCCGAGCTCCGGGTCAACGCTCCGAGATGCGTGCCAGTCGGCTGAGCAGGAAGAACACCACCGGCCAGGCCGCCAGGTTGCTCAGCGCCCGCGAGAGGTAGGTGGCCATGGAGACCAGATCGTTGGCCACGCCCTCGACCCACAGGGCCACCATCAGGAACACCAGGGTGAATGTCGCGATCAGCAGCGCCTGGGAGAGCAGTGGGGCCACGCTGAGGCGTTGTCGCAGGGACAGGACGAGGAAGACCGTCAGGGTGAACAGCAGGGCGTTGAGTCCCAGCAGCCCGTTGGTGGCCACGTCGAGCATCAGCCCGGCGATCCAAGCATAGATCAGTCCGGCCTGAGCCGGGCGGTAGAGCGACCAGAAGATCACCGTGAGCAGCAGCCATTGCGGGTTGTGCACCTGCACGGCCGCCGGCAGCGGCAGCAGGGTCAGTGCCAGCGCCGCAATGCTCGTCAGGAGAATCGCGAACCAGCTAGTCGTCATCGCTCTCCCCCGTAGCCGTCGTGGCGGACTCGTCTGGTGCCGGCGCGACGGCCGGGCGCTCGAGAGTCTCCCCGGGTGTTCCGCCTGCCTTGGGCGAGGCATCCGGGGCATCCGGGGGCTCGGTAATCACCAGCACGTGATCGAGACGTTCGAGGTCGGCGACCGGTTCGGCAATCAGCCGGATGAAGCCCTGGGCCTCGTCCATCTCGATGGTGGACACGCGGGCGACCGGGTAGCCGCGCGGGAAGGCGGTGTCGATGCCGGAGGTGGTCAGCAGGTCGCCCGGTTCGATCGCGGTGCGCTCGGGCACGCGTTCAACGACCAGTTGCCGGTCGCCGGTGCCCCGGAGCAGGGCACTGCGGCCGGTATCGCCGAGGATGACCGAGAGCATGTGGTCGCGAGAGGTCAGCTGGATGACGGTCGCCCCAAAGCGCGTGCTGCGCAGGATCTGGCCGACCACCCCGTGGGCGTCGATGACCGGGTCGCCGGGGCGCACGTCATCGCCAAAGCCGCGCCCGATGGTGAAGAGATTGCCCCGCAGGCTGGGCGGGTGACCGATGCGCCGGGCGAGCAGTACGCCCGGAATCGTGCTCGCCTCGCCGTCGAGCATGGCGCGGAGCTCGTCTACCTCGCGTTGCAGGGCGACGAACTGCTGCATCTGGCCGCGTAGCAGCGTGTTCTCCTCGCGCAGGCGCTCGACCTCGGCGTGCAGCTCGCGGCGTTCCACGAACCATTGCCCGATGCCGCGGGCCATGACCACCGGCTGGTGGATGGTCTTGATGATGCCGTCGGTCGCCCCGCCCAGCCCCTGATCGAGCTGACCGACCCAGCGGGTGCCGATCCGGTCGAGGCTCATCAGGGCGATCGATACCACCACCAGCACCAGGAGCAGGTTGAGTCCGGGCCGGTGGGAATCGAAAAGCGCCATGACCGGCGCCGTTACTCGTCAGCGAAGAGGGTGTTGTTGCGCTGGTCGATCAGCTCGAGCACCTTGCCGCCACCGCGCGCCACGCAGGTGAGCGGGTTCTCGGCGACCACCACCGGCAGACCGGTCTCTTCCATGATCAGCTTGTCGAGATCCCGCAGCAGGGCCCCGCCACCGGTGAGCACGATGCCGCGCTCGGCGATGTCGGCACCCAGTTCCGGCGGCGTCTGCTCGAGGGCGGCGCGCACGGCCTGGACGATGCCGAACAGCGGCTCTTGCAGCGCCTCGAGGATCTCGTTGGAGTTGAGGGTGAAGCTGCGCGGCACGCCCTCGGCCAGGTTGCGGCCCTTGACGTCGATCTCGCGCAGTTCCTTGCCCGGGTAGGCCGAGCCGATTTCCTTCTTGATCCGCTCGGCGGTCGCCTCGCCGATCAGGATGCCGTAGTGGCGACGGACGAAGGCGATGATCGATTCGTCGAACTTGTCGCCACCGATGCGTACGGAGGAGGAGTAGACGATGCCGTCAAGCGAGATGACGCCCACCTCGGAGGTACCGCCACCAATGTCGACGACCATCGAGCCGCGCGGCTCGTCGACGTCGACCCCGGCGCCGATCGCCGCGGCCATCGGTTCCTCGATGATGAAGGCGCGGCGGGCGCCGGCCGAAAGCACGGATTCGCGGATCGCGCGGCGCTCGACCTGGGTCGCGCCCACCGGCACGCAGACCAGCACGCGCGGGCTGGGGCGGAACCAGTGCGAGGAGTGCACCTTCTTGATGAAGTGCTGCAGCATCTTCTCGGTGACGTGGAAGTCGGCGATCACCCCGTCGCGCAGGGGGCGCACGGCGTGAATCGACTTCGGCGTGCGGCCGACCATCTGCTTGGCCTCGTTGCCGTAGGCCTGGATCACGGTCTGACCGCCATCGTTCCGCAGGGCGACCACCGAGGGCTCGTCGAGGACGATGCCCTTGCCGGACACGTAGATCAGGGTGTTTGCCGTGCCCAGGTCGATGGACAGGTCGGTGGAGAAGATGCCGCGGAAGCCTTTGAACATGGGGGATATAACCGAATGATGTCTATTGTTATGTGGTCGAACCGGGGAGCGGTTCGTGAGCGCGCTGCCGCGGCGAGACGACAGCGCCTGAGTCCTTTCCCGTTCGCGCGGCGCGATGGACCTGCCTGGCCGGCAGGCAACCTCCCTCGGTATCGGTCCGTCGACCGACCGCGATGAGCCGCGAAAAATAAGCGGTTACGGTAGCAACATGCGCGCTTTCAGGCAAGTGCCGAACTCGGCAGGCAGGCGCGGCTGTGGTAGGCTTCGCGCCGGATTTCCACCCGCCGGCACGCGCCTTTCGACAGGCGACCCGCCGGCGGGTTCCCATCGCCGTCGGGTGAATGCCTTGGCGAACGGCCGCGCGGCCGGGTGGGGGCGGATACGTCAAGCCACGTTACGTGCCAATCTCACCAATTTCACGTTACACGCCAATCACGTTCCTTGAGGGATGACGACCATGTCGTTGACCAACGATCAACTGCAAGCGGTGGCGCACCTCGCCCGGATCGCCGTCGAGCCGGACTGGGCCGAGGCGCTGCGCTCGGATATCAACGGGATCCTCGAGCAGGCCGACCGCCTTGACGACCCGAGGCTGAACGACCTCGAGCCGATGGCCCATCCGCTCGACCAAGTGCAGCGGCTGCGTCCCGACGAGGTCACCGAGACCGACGACCGCGAGACCCTGATGGCCGCCGCCCCGGCACAGGAAAACGGCCTGTTTTTGGTGCCCAAGGTCATCGAATGAGTCGAACCCGGCCGGCCGCGCCCGGCCCGGTCGTCATGTATGCCGACAACGACCCACATTGCCTGCAAGGGGATTAGTTTTCGTGTCCACCAGTGATATTCCGCATCGTGGCGGGGATGCCGCCCTGATCAATGCCTCGATCGCCGAGTTGCGCGCGGGACTGGCCGCCGGCGAGTACACCGCTAACGACCTGTCCGCGGCATTCGCCGCACGCATCGAGACGATCGATCCGTCGCTCAATAGCCTGGTCAGTCGGGTCGAGCCGGTCGAGCCCGCCTCGGAGACCGGTCGCCTGGCCGGTATCCCCTACGTGCACAAGGACATCTTCTGTGCCAAGGGCACGCGCACCACCTGCGGTTCGCGCATGCTGGCCGACTGGGTCGCACCCTACGACTCGACCGTCCACGAACGCCTGACCCGGAGCGGTGCCGTGCTGCTGGGCAAGGCGAACATGGACGAGTTCGCCATGGGCTCGTCCAACGAGAACAGTCACTTCGGCGCGGTCGCCAACCCCTGGGACACGAACGCGGTACCGGGTGGCTCGTCGGGTGGGTCGGCCGCGGCCGTCGCCGCGCGGCTGGTGCCGTTCGCCACCGGCACCGACACGGGCGGCTCGATCCGCCAGCCGGCCGCCTTCTGCGGCGTGACCGGCATCAAGCCCACCTACGGCCGCGTCTCGCGTTACGGGATGATCGCCTACGCCTCGAGCTTCGACCAGGGCGGGGTGATCGCGAAGTCCGCCGAGGATTGCGCCACGGTGCTCGGCGAGATGGCCGGGTTCGACGAGCGGGATTCGACCTCCGCCGACCGCGAGGTGCCCGACTACGCCGCCACGTTGAACGACTCGATCGCCGGTCTGCGCGTCGGCATCCCCAGGCAATGGTTCTCCGAGGCGCTCGACCCGGCCGTGGGCGACGCCGTGACGGCGGCGATCGACGAGCTGCGCGCCGCCGGTGCCGAAACGGTCGAGATCGACCTGCCGGACGCCGACATCGCGCTGGCCGCCTACTACCTGCTCGCCCCGGCCGAGGCCTCCTCGAACCTGTCGCGCTTCGACGGCGTGCGCTTCGGCTATCGCTGCGAGGATCCGAAGGACCTGCAGGATCTCTACGAGCGCAGCCGCTCCGAGGGCTTCGGCGCGGAGGTCAAGCGCCGCATCCTGGTGGGCACCTACGCGCTGTCCGCCGGCTACTACGACGCCTTCTACCGCCGCGCGCAGAAGGCCCGCCGCCTGGTGACCGATCACTTCCAGCGTGCCTTCGAACAGTGCGACGTCATCGCCGGGCCGGTCACGCCCACCCCGGCATTCGACCGCGGCGCGCACAGCGACGACCCGGCCAAGATGTACCTCGAGGACATCTTCACGATCCCGGTGAACCTGGCCGGACTGCCGGGCATGTCGGTGCCCGCCGGTTTCGTCGCGGGGCGCCCGGTCGGCCTGCAACTGATCGGCCGCCACTTCGACGAGGCGCGCCTGCTCAACGTCGCCCACCAGTACCAGCAGCGTGTCGACTGGCACACCCGCATGCCGTCGCTGGGCGGCGATTCCTCCAACCACTAAGCGAAGGGCAGAAAACGACATGTCTGACTACGTCATCCCTTCGGGCTGGGAAGCGGTCATCGGGCTGGAAATCCACGCCCAGCTGGCCACCCGTTCCAAGATCTTCTCCGGCGCGTCGACCGCCTTCGGCGCCGAGCCCAACGCCCAGGCCTGCGCCGTCGACCTCGGGCTGCCGGGCGTTCTGCCCGTGCTCAACGAGGGCGCGGTCCGCATGGCCTCGCTGTTCGGCCTGGCCATCGACGCCGAGATCTCGCGCGTCTCGAGCTTCGACCGCAAGAACTACTTCTACCCGGACCTGCCCAAGGGTTACCAGACCACGCAGCTGGCCCGGCCAATCGTCGTCGGCGGCCAGGTGACGATCACCACCGGCGAGGGCAAGCAGGCGCGCGAGCACACCATCAACGTCACCCGCGCCCACCTCGAGGAAGACGCCGGCAAGTCGCTGCACGAGGATTTCCACGGCATGACCGGCATCGATCTCAACCGGGCCGGCACCCCGCTGATCGAGATCGTCTCCGAGCCGGACATGCGCACCCCCGAGCAGGCGGTCGCCTACGCCCGCAAGATCCACGCGATCGTGCAGTACCTGGGTATCTGCGACGGCAACATGCAGGAAGGCTCGTTCCGCGTCGATGCCAACGTCTCGGTGCGCCCCGAGGGCGAGACGGCCTTCGGTACCCGCGCGGAGATCAAGAACGTCAACTCCTTCCGTTTCCTGCAGCGGGCGATCGAGTTCGAGATCGAGCGCCAGGTGGATCTGTTGGAGACCGGCGGCGAGGTGGTCCAGTGCACGCGCCTGTACGATCCGGACCGCGACGAGACCCGCCTGATGCGCACCAAGGAAGACGCGGACGACTACCGCTACTTCCCCTGTCCGGACCTGCTGCCGGTGGTGCTGGACGAGGCGACGATCAAGTCCTGGCGCGCCCAGCTGCCCGAGCTGCCGGACGCCAAGGCCGGCCGCTACCAGTCCGAGTACGGTCTGAGTGCCTACGACGCCGGCGTGTTGACCGCCAGCCGTGCGACCGCCGAGTACTTCGAGGCGGTGATTGCGCGCGACGGTGCCGATCCCAAGCTGGCCGCGAACTGGGTGATGGGCGAGGTCGCCGCGCTGTTGAATCGCCTCGAGCTCGAGATCGGCGACTGCCCGGTCCCGGCCGACAAGCTGGCCGACCTGCTCGAGCGGATCGGCGACGGCACCCTCTCGAACAAGCTCGGGCGCGAGGTCTTCGAGGCCCTGGCCGAGGAGGGCGGCTCGGTCGACGCGATCATCGAGGCGCGCGGCTTGAAGCAGATCTCCGACACCGGCGCGATCGAGGCGATGGTCGACGAGGTGATCGCCGCCAACCCCGGCCAGGTCGAGGCCTACCGCGGCGGCAAGGACAAGCTGTTTGGCTTCTTCGTCGGCCAGGTGATGAAGGCCGCCAAGGGCAAGGCCAACCCGCAGGCGGTCAACGAGGTGCTCAAGCGCCGCCTGGACGGCGACTGAGCCGACGCACGCCAACCGGAGAGTCTCATGAGCGAAATGACCGGCAAGGCCGAATCGATCGACTGGCAGCGTTTGCCGCAGGGCGACGAGCTGTTCCGCTTTTCCTTCGAGGACGGGCGGGTGCGGGGCGTCTCGCTGCGCCTGGAGACCACCTGGCAGGCGGCGATCGAGAACCACGATTACCCGCCCGCGGTGGCCAGCCTGCTCGGCCAGGCGGTGGCCGGGGCCGTGCTGATGGTGGCCAGCCTCAAGTTCGAGGGGCGGCTGGTGCTCCAGTTTGCCGGCCGCGGCCCGATCAGCCTGCTGGTGGTGCAGGTCACCTCCGACCGGCGCTTTCGCTGCATGGCCAAGTGGGACGACGAGCGCCTCGCCGAGGCGGGCGATCACCTCGAGGAGCAACTGGGCCGCGGTCAGCTGGTGCTGACGATCGAACCCGAGGACGGCGCGCGCTATCAGTCGCTGGTTCCGATCGCGGGCGCCGGCCTGGAAAACGCCATCGAGGGTTATTTCCAGCAGTCCGAGCAACTCCCCACCCGGCTGGTCCTGGCCGCGGATGACGAGGTGACCGCCGGCATGCTGATCCAGCAGATGCCCGAGACCGGCGGGATCGTGCCGACGGCCGGCGCGGCGGCCCGCGGGTTCGAGCACGTCGGCAAGCTCGTGGACACCCTGCTCGGTGACCAGGGACGTCGCGAGATGCGACAGGTCTCGGCACCGGAGTTGCTGCACCGGCTGTTCCACCAGGAGGCGCTGCGCATCCACGACGTGGCCCGCGTGGCGTTCAACTGCGGTTGCACTCGCGAGGGCGTCGGCCAGATGCTGACCAGTCTCGGCCGCGAGGAACTCGAGGCCACGCTGGACAGCGAGGAAACGCCGGACGTCATCGAGATCCGTTGCGACTTCTGCGGCAGCCTGTATCGCTTCGATCGCGTCGACGTCGAGCAGCTGCTCACCAGCGAGAGCGTCGAGCCGCCCGAGTCCACCCGTCACTGACCACGAACGTGCCGGCCTCTGGTCGGCAAGCGCCATCGCCCCCATACTGGACGACAGCAACGACCACCCGGTGTATCGCATGACGTCCGGTCACGCCCTGCCCAGTTCACCTGCCGACGACGGCGTGTCGCTCGATGCGCTGTTCGTCGAGGTCCGTCGCCATATCCTCGATCGCCAGCACCCGATCTCGGGACTCCTGCCCGCGAGCACCGCGGTGACCGCCCACGGCGACTACACCGATGCCTGGGTACGGGACAACGTCTACAGCATCCTCGGCCCCTGGACACTGGGCATCGCCTGCCGGCGTGCCGGTGAGACGTCGCGTGCCTTCGAGCTGGAGCAGGCGGTGGTGCGCAACATGCGCGGCCTGCTGATGGCCATGATGCGGCAGGCCGATCGGGTCGAGCGATTCAAGGCAAGCCTCGACCCCATCGATGCGCTGCATGCCAAGTACGACACGGCGACCGGCGAGGCCGTGGTGGGTGACGAGGACTGGGGGCACCTGCAACTGGACGCCACCTCGCTGTACCTGTTGATGCTGGTGCAGATGACCGCCTCCGGTCTGACCATCGTGCAGGGACGCGACGAGGTCGATTTCGTCCAGAACCTGGTCTGGTACCTCTCGCGCGCCTACGTGGTGCCCGATTACGGCATCTGGGAACGCGGCAACAAGATCAACCACGGCGTACGGGAACTCAACGCCAGTTCGCTCGGCCTGGTGCTGGCCGCGCTGGAGGCCGCCGACGGCTTCGACCTGTTCGGCGCCAATGGCGATGCGCGTAGCCGGTTGCTGGTCGTGCCGGACGACATCGCCCGGGTGAGGCAGTGTCTGGACTCGATCCTGCCCCGCGAGTCGGCCTCCAAGGAAATCGACTCGGCCTTGCTCGCCGTGACCGGCTTTCCCGCCTTTGCCGCCGGTGAGAAGGCCGCCGAGGTGATCGAGCGCATCGACACCCGCCTGGCGGGATGCTACGGCTACAAGCGCTTTCTGCGCGACGGCCATCAGACGGCGATCGAGGACGAATCCAAGCTGCATTACGAGCCGGAGGAGCTCGAGGCATTCGCCCGCATCGAGTGCGAGTGGCCGCTGTTTTTCACCTACCGGTTGATCAACGCCTGTTTCGCCGGCGACCTGGCGTCGGCCCGGGCCGTCCACCGCCAGATCGAGTCCGTGGCGGTCTGCGAGGGCGGGGCCCCGGTGTTGCCCGAGCTCTACTTCGTGCCGGCCGATTCCATCGAGGCCGAGCGGAAGCGGCCCGGTTCGGTCAACCGATTGGCAAACGAGAACCGACCACTCGTCTGGGCACAGAGCCTGTGGGTGGTCGGGCGGTTGCTGCTTGCCGGGTGCATCCGCCCGGCGGACATCGACCCGATCGGGCGGCATCGTGGTGCCGAGCGACTGACCACGCAGGAGATCGGCGTGGCGCTGCTGGCACGGACCGAGACGGTCGCCGATCGACTCGCGGCGGCGGGCGTGAGCCATGTGACGCGTGAGGGCCGGCAACGCACGTCGGTGATCACCGCCGACACCCTGGTCGAGCGCCTTGCCTCGTTCGGGGCCAATGGCCACCTGGCGCTGACCGGCCGTCCGGCCCGGCGCCTGCTGGGTCTGTCGGCGGCCCGGGTCGTCGCAACCGACCGTGGCGAGACCGCCGTGCTGCCGGCGCTGTTCGATAGCGACACCTTCCTGCTCGGCCGGGATGCCGAGTTGCTGGTCCACGAGATCCGGACCAGCCTGGCCTACCTGGCCCGGCACGCGAATGGGGCAAGCCACCCGATCTGGGTGATCCCGGTGGACGAGTGGATGCTCGATGGTGCGGGAGGCGAGGCCGTGCTGTCCTTCTGCCGCGAACTGGAGAACGGGGCGTTGGACGGGATGCCGGTGACGCTCGCTCACCTGGATACCCTGGTCGAGTCCGCGTCACGCTGGGTGTTGCCTGGCGAGCTGCCGCCGGCTCGGCCGGCCGAGCCGTTCGTTCCCGGCCGCTGGGAGTGCGGGGGCGACGTCGACGGTCTGGCCGCGTCGCTGGGCGAATCGCCGTCGGTCGATGCGCTGACGGCCGCCTTCGGCGAGGCTGTCGCGCTCGACGAGCGGCTCGCCTTGCTCCGTTGGCTGCGCGCCGCCGATGTGTCGTCCGAGCGGCGGTTTGCCGATATCGATGGCCGGGTGGGTGACTGGCACGCGCACGGTATGGCGCTGTTGCGCCTGGCCCAACGCGTGGCGGCGTGGCGCGTGATGCGACTGGCCGCCGATCTCGTCGGGGTGGTCGACGGGTTTCTCGAGGTGGCCCTCATGGATCTCGTGGTGCGACAAAAGCGCGTGGCCGTGGGGCGTTCCTACAGCCGACGGGCGGTGATCGACGCGCCGATTTCCAACCGCGAGATCCTGCGCCGGATCCACGCCTACTGCGGTGACGATGCCCGTGAACGGGCCTTGACGCAGGAACTGGTCATCCACCTGGGTGCCTGGCTGCGGGCCTCGCCGGAGCTGTTTGATCACGTGCTCACGCTGCGCACGGGGCCGTTGCTGCAGATCCTGGTCGCCTTGCGGGCGCGTGAGTCCGGCACCTCACCGGCGCAGGCGCTGGACGAGCTCGTGTCCATGGCACCACAGGAATTGCGGCAGCGGCTGCGCGAGGCGATCGACTGGCGTGATCGTCCTGAACGGCTCGAGGCGTTGCATCGACGCGATGGTGGCGGCGTGGCGACGGTCGCACCGCGGAGCGAGACGCTGACCCCGCAGGATCCCATGCCGCTCAATCGACCGTATGCGCACGACGCGGGCGCAGGGGACGAACGAGGGGTCGACTGGTATCACCAGCGCGAAATCGGTGGGGCGATGAGTCGCTTGCCGGAACGATTCTACGAGGGGGTCTGGGAATTGCTGGGCCACGTCCCGGCGCTGGTGATCGGCAACCGCTACGACTCGCGCAACGTCCTCGACAGCCAGGTCTACCGGGGGCAGTCGACGGCGAGGGAACACAATTTCGCGCTGGCCGTCGAGCATCGACTCAACCGGATCGAGGCGCCCGAGTACCGCGAGCTGACCGTCGAGGCGATCGTCGCGTTGATCGAGATCCTGACGGCCGGCGAGGATCTGGTGATCGAGGAACCGCTGGTGCTCGACGTGGTGATCGGCCACGCCGTGCGGCTGGCCTGGATGGCCGAGCACCCCGACGATGCCGGTCGTTACGACGACGCGAGGGCGGATGCCTGGCAGGCGTTCTACCGCCGGTCGCCACGGGCCGTCGCCCACTGGGTGGGCAAGGCGCTGGATTACCTGTTGACCGCGGATGCCGCCGGGCAGGCCGGGGCGGCCGGCGGTGCCGGGATGCAGAGGGAGGTGAAGGAATGAACCGGATGATCCTGGCCGGAGATATCGGCGGCACACGGGCGCGCCTGGCGTTGTTCGAGCCCGGGGCGGCAACGGCGTGCTTCGTGCGCACGCTGCCCAGTCGTGACCACGCGGATTTCGCCACCCTGCTTGCGGCCTTTCTCGACCTCGCCGGCCAACGGAGGGGGGCGCAAGGGCGGACCATCGAGGCCGCGGCGTTCGGTGTGGCCGGGCCCGTCGATGGTGAGGGGGCCGAGGCGCGTGTGCGGGCGACCAATCTGCCCTGGACCCTTTTCGCTGCGGCCATCGGCGAGCAGCTGGGTGGCTGTCCCGTGCGGTTGGTCAATGACCTGATTGCCGTCGGGCTGGGTGCGCTCGCCAGCCCGGTCGACACGCGCGTCAACCTCAACCCGGAAGCCGCGATCGGGGATGCCCACAGCCATGCACAGGGCCATGCCGCCGTGATCGCACCGGGCACCGGCCTGGGCGAGGCCCTGTTCTTCCATGACGGCAGTCGTCATCACCCCATGCCCAGCGAGGGCGGGCACTGTGACTTTGCCCCCAATGACGAGCGCGAGACCGCGCTGTTGGCCTATCTGCGCGGGCGTTTCGGTGGGCACGTCAGCTACGAGCGCATCCTCAGCGGGGATGGGTTTTCGTCGCTGTACGCCTTCGCCCGTCACGCCCAGTTGGGGCGCTGCGCCACGGATGCCGACGAGCAGCTCGCGGCCGCCGCCGATCCCAATGCCCGGATCACGGCCTGGGCACGCGACGGGTCGGATGAGTGCGCGGTGATCGCCTGTCGGTTGTTCGCGCGCATCCTCGGCGCGGAGGCCGGCAATATCGCCCTCAAGGCCTTGCCGACGGGCGGGGTGTTCATCGCCGGCGGGTTGGTGGGGCATGTCCTGCCGTTTCTGCGCGAGCACACGCTCGAGGGCTTTCTCGACAAGGGCCGGTTTGCGACCATGCTGGGCCGTTTGCCGCTGTGGGTGGTCGCCGACGGGGAACTGGGAATCACCGGGGCCAGGCGGCTGGCGGAGCAGCAAATCAACCACACACGGGATGAACGATGAGCCGTGACGACCTGAGCGGACTGTACGTGATCACCGACACCACCCGGTTCCAGCGCGAGGCGCTCGTCGGCGCGGTGGCCGAGGCGATCGAGGGCGGGGCGCGCATCGTCCAGTACCGCGACAAGAGCGATGAGGTCGCTCGACGCCGAGACGAGGCCGCGGCGCTTGCCGAGCTGTGTCGTCGTCACGGCCGGGTGTTCATCGTCAACGACGACGTGTCCCTGGCGATCGAGGTTGGGGCCGACGGCGTGCACCTCGGGCGTGACGACGACGCGCTGATGGACACGCGGGCGCGTTTCGAGGCCGCCGGGCTCGATGCGATCATCGGCGTGTCTTGCTATGCTGACCGGCTTCGGGCCGAGCGTGCCGCGGCGGAAGGGGCCGACTACCTGGCCTTCGGGGCCATGTTCCCGTCGCCGACCAAGCCGCATGCCCCCGGGGCGCCCGCCGACGTACTCGGCTGGGCCCGGGAGACCCTCGGCCGCCCCGTGTGTGGCATCGGCGGCATCACGGCGAGCAACGTGGCGGACTTGATGGTGCATCGCCCCGACATGATCGCGGTAATCAGCGAGGTGTTTGCCGCCTCCGATATCCGCGCCGCCGCCGAGTCGCTGACGCGGGCCATGGTGGCGGCCTGATCCGACACCCGCAAACGCCGTGTCCCCATTTCCTAGGTTTCAAGAACTCATCACGATCCGGAGAATCCCCAGATGACCGCATCCAACCACGAGCTGTTCGAACGCGCCCAGGCCCACATCCCCGGTGGGGTGAATTCGCCGGTGCGTGCCTTCGGTTCGGTCGGCGGCGATCCCGTCTTCGTCAAGCGCGCCGAGGGCGCACGCTTTTTCGACGAGCACGACCAGGCCTACATCGACTACGTCGGTTCCTGGGGGCCGATGATCCTGGGTCACGCGCATCCCGAGGTGATCGACGCGGTCCGCGAGGCGGCCAAGAGCGGCCTGTCGTTCGGGGCGCCGACGGTCAGCGAGACGCGCATGGCCGATCTGCTCTGCGAGCTGGTGCCGTCGATGGACATGGTGCGCCTGACGTCCTCGGGCACCGAGGCGACCATGAGCGCCATTCGCCTCGCGCGCGGCTTTACCGGCCGCGACCGCATCGTCAAGTTCCAGGGCAACTACCACGGCCATTCCGACTCGCTGCTGGTCGAGGCCGGCTCCGGGGCGCTCACCCATGGCGTGCCGAGCTCGCCGGGCGTGCCGAAGGCGTTCGCCGACCTGACCACCACGGTCGAGTACAACAACCTCGACCAGGTGAAGAAGGTCTTCGAGGAAGTGGGTGACGAGGTCGCCGCGATCATCGTCGAGCCGGTGGTCGGCAACATGAACTGCATCCCGCCGGAGCCGGGCTTCCTCGAGGGCCTGCGCCAGGTCTGCGACGACTACGGTGCCGTGCTGATCTTCGACGAGGTGATGACCGGGTTCCGCGTCGCGTTGGGCGGGGCGCAAGCGCATTACGGCATCAAGCCGGACCTGACCACGATGGGCAAGGTGATCGGCGGCGGCATGCCGGTGGGCGCCTTCGGTGGTCGCCGCGAGATCATGGAGATGATCTCGCCGATGGGGCCGGTCTATCACGCCGGCACGCTCTCGGGGAACCCGATGGCGATGGCCGCGGGCGTGAAGACGCTCGAGCTGATCAGCGTGCCGGGCTTCTTCGACGTGCTCGCGCGTCGCACCCAGGCGCTCTGCGATGGCCTGTCCGCGGCGGCCAAGGAGCACGGCATTCCGATGATCACCCAGAACGTCGGCGGCATGTTCGGCCTGTTCTTCACCGACAAGGACCGCGTGGCCAACTTCAACGACGCGACCGCCTGTGACAAGGAGGCCTTCAAGACCTTCTTCCACGGCATGCTCGACGAGGGGGTCTACTTCGCGCCGTCCTCCTTCGAGGCCGGGTTCGTCTCGATGGCCCACGGCGAGGCGGAGATCGACGCCACCATCGCCGCCGCCGAACGCGTTCTGGCCCGCATGGCGGGCTGATCGCTCCGATCCCGCCCCCTCGCGGGGTGGGCGCGCAAGACGCAAAAAGGCCGCCGGAATCATGGATTCCGGCGGCCTTTTGATATTTATGGGGCCGTCGCGGGCGACGGGAACCCGGTCGTTTTACTGCTCGTCTTCGAGATTGGCGTCCGGATCCCAGCCCGCTTCGTGGGCCTTTTGCATCTGACGCTCGTAGATTTCGGCGTGGCGCTTTCGCAGGTCGTCGGGCAGCAGGCTCGGGATGCCGCCGCCGTGCTTGTCCCATTCGGCATTGACGCGGTCGGCCAGGCCCTGCAGGCGGCCAAGTTCCCAGCCCTCGCAGGTCTCGTCTTCCGGGATCAGGCCGAAGACGCGTGCGTCGAGCACCAGGCGACCGTGGAAGGTCATGCCCCCGTCGCGATCGTTGTCGATCCCGACGTAGCCGTCTTTCGCTGAGTTGCCTCTACGCTGCATGTTTTACTCCGTGCTCTGTCATTCGGATTCGTGGAAACGGGCATCGACCAGGTCGGCGATGCCCTCGATGGCCCGGGCGGCATCGTCGCCGGTGGCGGTGACGGTGATCGTCTTGCCACAGGCGGCGGCCAGCATCATCAGGCCCATGATGGACTTGCCGTTGACGCGACGGTCGTTGAATTCGACCTCGACGTCGCTCTCGAACTGCTCGGCCGTGGCGGCAAATCGGGCCGCGGCCCGAGCGTGCAGGCCCCGGCGGTTGCGCAGGGTCAGATCCCGCGTGATTGCGGTCGGATCGCTCTCGCTCATGGCCGGTCGGTCGCTCCTTCCTGGATGATGCCCTCGCGCCCGCCGCTGCAGGCCTTCGCCGTCATCTCGTCGAGCGGCAGGCGCGGATAGTTCAGGGCGCGGACGAGCATGGGAAGGTTCACGCCCGAGAGCACCTGCACCTCGTGCTGGTCCAGCAGCCGGTGGGCGATGTTCGACGGGGTCGAGCCGTACATGTCGGTCATCACCAGCACCCCCTCGCCGCTGTCGAGGTCGGTGACGCGGCGACGCGCGGCATTCAGCAGGTCGATCGGGTCGTCGTCCTGACGCACGTCGAGGTGCTCGAGCCGGGTGGGCAGACGTTCGAGCATGTCGGTGGCCGTCTCGATCAACTGGCCCCCGATATCGTTGTGACAAATCAGCAGGATTCCGACGGTCATTGCGGGAGTGATTCCTCAATCGCGCTCGGCAAAGCGTGCATCATACCGAAAAACCGGCGCGGGGCAGGGCGGCTGACCGCATGGCCTCAGTGGTTGCCGAGATCACGGTGTCGAACCACCAGGTTGGCGAACGCCGGTCGCAGGTCGCGAGCGATCTGCTCGACCAGGTAGACCGAGCGATGCTTGCCGCCCGTGCAGCCGATCGAGCAGGTCAGATAGCTGCGATCGCTGCGACTTGCCTGGGTGAGCATGTGGGCGAGGAATTCACCGATGCGGGTGCGCGTCTCGTGGGTGACCGGGTGTTGCTCCAGGTATTCCACCACGGCCTGGTCGAGCCCGCTGTGCGGTCTGAGCGAGGTGTCCCAGTGCGGGTTGGGCAAAAAGCGCACGTCGAAGAGAAAGTCCGAATCCAGCGGGATGCCGAACTTGAAGCCGAACGACTGGATCAGGATTCGGGGCCCGGCCTCCTTCTCGCCGATCAGACGAGAGCGCACGTCCTCGCGCAGCTGGTGGACCGTGGTCAAGCTGGTGTCGATGACCAGGTCCGCGTAGGCGCGAATCGGCATCAACAGCTGTCCCTCGCGCGCGATCGCCTCGACCAGGTTCTCGATCTGGTAGGAGAGCGGGTGGCGCCGCCGGGTCTCGGAAAACCGGGTGATCAGGCGTTGCCGGTCGGCCTCGAGGAAGAGGCTGCTGATCTCGAGTTGCGGCAGACGCTCCTTGAGGCGGTCGATCCGGTCCGGCAGGTTCGCGAGCGACTTTTCGGGGGCGCGGGCATCGATGCTGATCGCGATGCCGCGGGCGACGATGCCGCCTTCGAGGTAACTCTCCGCCAGGTGATCGAGCAGGTCGGGCGGCAGGTTGTCGATGCAGTAGAAGCCGCTGTCCTCGAGCGCGGCCAGTGCCACGGACTTGCCGGAACCGGACTGGCCCGTCACGAGTATCAGCCGGGGCACGGCACGGTTCATGACCAGGGCTCCGGCTTTTCATCGGGCCGGGCGGGGATCACGCCCCCGGCGAACAGCTTGGCGATCCGCGGGCTGGTCGGCTGGCCGCCACGTTGGCGTTCGAGGTTGCGCTGCCGCACGATCGTCTCCAGCAGCACGGCGAGGTTGCGCCCCGGGGCCACCGGCAGCCGCCACACCGGGATGCTCTGTCCGGCGACCCGCTCGTTGCCCCGGTCGCCGAACAACCGTTCGTCGGCGCCG
Organism: Guyparkeria hydrothermalis; assembly: GCF_023555375.1. Lineage (GTDB taxonomy): Bacteria > Pseudomonadota > Gammaproteobacteria > Halothiobacillales > Halothiobacillaceae > Guyparkeria > Guyparkeria hydrothermalis. The sequence continues at coordinate 58,935 of NZ_JAJSEE010000001.1, read as the reverse complement.
ATGCGCCGGCCGGCATCGGCGGGGTATAGGTCGACGATCAGGCGCAGGTACTTGCGTGCCTTAAGCGCGTTGCTGCCGAACAGCTCGCCGATATCCACGATGCCGATGCCACGCACCTCCAGCAGGCCGAACAGGCGATCGGGGCAGGAGCCGGTCACTTCCTCGCCGTGGGCCATGAAACAGGGGGCGTCGTCCGCCACCAGCCGATGCCCGCGGCTGAGCAGCTCGAGTGCCACCTCGCTCTTGCCGATGCCGGCCGCCCCCCGGATCAATACACCCAGCCCGCTGATCTCCATGAACACTCCGTGACGCCAGTCCTCGTCGGTGCGGCCGCAGAGGCGACGCAGGCGACGGGCAATCGTCTCGTCGTCCTCGTGCGTGCTCAGGATGTGGATTTCGGCCGTCGTGCTCGGCGCGGCGGCGTGGCGGTCGAGCCAGTCGGTCAGCACGTCGGCGTGGGCCTGGCTGAGGATGATCACCCGGGGGGCGCTGATCGCCGAGACTGGACCGTTGGCGCGCTCGAGGCATTCCTCGCCACATTGCAGGTAGTGGCGTAGCGAAGGTGAAATCAACGCGACGCGCGTTGGGATCCACGGGTTGGCCGGGCCGAGCAGGCGCTGATCGTCGGCGACCGGGGCGTCCCAGTCGGCCGGCAGTGCCTGCTGCCAGTCGGCGTCACCCGCATTGGAGGGGAGGTGTTGGTAGGTGAAACTCGGGATCATGGCCTGCCCGTTCGAGAGCCGATGGTCGGGCCTGGGCCCGGCTTAGGGAAGGTCTGCGCGAATCCGATGCCACTCTGGCTTGGCGAGCCGTTCGTGATCGAGGCGCGATGTCGCCGGCGTACCGGTGGTCACGTCAAGACATCGTAACGCGGAGCACGGGCGGCTCGACAAGCCCCGCTCTGCGCGCCTTGGGTCGGGCACCTGCGGTGTTGCCGTCCTTGGAGAGAGAATAACTCTTCCGCGGCGGACGGTCGCCTTGTATCTGCCCGACCCAAGGCGCGCAGAGCGGTATCGGATTCGTGCAGACCTTCCCTTAGCTCGCGGTCGCTTCCGCGCTGTCCTTGAGCCACTCTACCATCAGTGCCTGGACACGCTCGGCGCTCTGCGCTTCCATGAGGGTGTCGCGCTCGTCGGCATCGTTGAGGTGGCGTGCCAGGCGGCCGAGAATCTCCAGGTGTTGCTCCGGGCAATCCTCGGGGATGACCAGGCCGATGACCAGGGTGACCGGTGCGCCATCGGGGGCACCGAAATCGACGCCTTCGCGCAGCCGGATCAATGCGCCACGCGGGGTCAGGATGTCGTCGACCCGGCCGTGGGGGACGGCGATGCCATGACCGATTGCCGTGCAGCCCAGCCGTTCGCGGGCGACCAACGCCTCGAAGATGCGGGTGGCCTGTTGGCCACCGAGTTCGTCGTCGGCGAGCAGGCCGGAGAGCACCTCCAGAACCCGCTTGCGGCTCTGGTACAGCTCGTCGATCCGGATGTGGTGGATCGGAAACAGCTCGGCAGTATTCATTAAGCACCCTGTCGGTCGACGGTCCGCGAGGATCGCTCGCGGGTCGGGGCGGGAATGGTTGAATCGGCGCGCATCATAGCGTGTTGCGCCTGCGGTGCAACACCGATCCGGACGAGACGGAGGCCGTTGTCGGTCGGCTTCCTTCCGTCAGCCCGCCGGCGATCGGGCCGGCGGGGCCAGCTCAGCGGTGGCTGGTCAGCTTTTCCTTGTGCTTGACGATCTGCCGGTCGAGCTTGTTGATCATGGCGTCGATGGAGGCATACATGTCGTCGGTGACGGCCTCGGCGTGCATGTCCTGCCCGCTGACATGGAGGTTGGCCTCGGCCTTCTGGGCTTCCTTGCGCTCGATAGTCAGGATGACGTGGATATCCACCAGCTTGTCGAAGTGACGCTCAAGGCGCGTGAACTTGTCGTGGACGTGGGCCTTGAGTGCCTCAGTGACGTCGACGTGATGACCGGTGATGTCTATCTGCATGTGCCGCTCCTTAATAAGTGCGTTATATCAGTCGCTTGCGGTCTGTTGACGAGGCGATTCCCATCGCCTCGCGGTACTTGGCGATCGTGCGTCGCGCGACGTCGATCCCCTCGTCTCCAAGCATGGTCGCAATCTTGGCGTCGCTCAAGGGCTTCTTGGGATTTTCTTCCTCGACGAGCTTCTTGATGCGGGCGCGGATGGCGGTGGCCGAACATTCGCCCCCGTCACTGGTGCCGACGTGGCTGGAGAAGAAATACTTGAATTCGAACACGCCCCGCGGGGTGAGCATGTACTTGTTGGTGGTGACCCGGCTGACCGTCGATTCGTGCAGTTCGAGTGTCTCGGCGATCTCGCGCAGCACCAGCGGTTTCATTGCGATCTCGCCCTGCTCGAAGAACTCGATCTGGCGGCGCACGATCTCCCGGGCCACGTTCAGCAACGACTCGTTGCGGCTCCTCAGGCTCTTGATGAACCAGCGGGCCTCCTGGAGGTGGTTGCGGATGTAGGTCGCGTCCTTGCCGCGGCTGGAGCGGTCGATGAGGCTGGCGTAGGTCTGGTTCACGCGTAGGCGCGGGGCGATTTCGGGGTTGAGGTCGACATGCCAGCCATCCTCGCGGTGGGTGACGATCACGTCCGGCTTGATGTAGTCGGCGGCGGTGTCGCCGATCGACAGCCCCGGGCGGGGATCGAGCACCTGGATCAGGCGGAGGGCGGCCTCGAGCCGCTCGCGGCTGATACCCAGCCCCTTGATCACCTGCGGCAGCTCGCGCCGGGCGATGGCCTCGAGCCAGTCGCCCTCGAGCAGGGCGCGGGCATCGTCGGCCGCCGGGTCGTCGGCGTGATGCTGGTCAATCTGGATGGTCAGGCATTCGGCCAGCGATCGCGCCGCCACCCCGACCGGGTCGAGCTGCTGGATGTAGTGGAGCGTGGCCTCCACCTCCTCGGTGTCGATTCCCGGCAGGTCCTCGGCGAGCATGGCCACGATCTCCTCCAGCGGTTCCTCGAGATAGCCGGAGGGCTCGAGCGACTCGATCAGCGCGGTGGCGATGCGACGGTCGGTGTCCGAGAGGGAGGCGAGATGGACCTGGCTGAGCAGATGGTCGCGGAGGTTGTCCTCACCCGTCGATTGCGTGGCGAAGGGGTCGTAGTCCTCGCCCGGGGCGCTGGCGCTCAGGGCGGTGCTGCCGTCGGACTCGTAGTAGTCGTCCCAGGAGGAATCGACCACCAAGTCCTCGTCGGCCGACTTGTCCTTGCGATCCTCGAGCAGTTCCTCGCCGGCCTGGGCGCCGGGGTCCTGTTCCTCGGCGGTGGTCGCCTCGGTCGCCTCGTCCTCCTCGCGCTCGTCCTCGGCCACTTCCAGGAGCGGGTTGCTGTCCAGCGCCTGCTGGATCTCCAGGCTCAGCTCCAGCGTGGAGAGCTGCAGCAGGCGGATGGACTGCTGCAACTGCGGCGTCATGGCCAGCGACTGGCCCAGGCGAAGCTCGAGACCTGCCTTCATGCCGGCCATGTCGCGCCTCCGGGGGTCAAAACGAGGATAGGGTGGGGACGAATCGTGGAAGCGGCAAACCGGGCGGGAAGCCAGGTCTGAGCCGGGGGGTAAGGGTGACGTGCGCACGCAATTTGCATGGCGTCGAGTTTAGCCGATCGATACCGCACTGTGCCAACGGTTTTGCCCGATCCGCCGCGCCGCTCGTCGGTCGAGCGGATCGCCATTTCGAACGAATGGTCCGGTGCAGGGTTTCCCTGGGGAAACTCTGCACGATTCGATGGCATCTCTGGCTCGCGGGTTTGTTCGCAATCGAGGCGCCGATCCGAAGACGGGCTTGCTGCCCGTCGAGGGACGGCAACGACGAGTGCGGGCAAATCCCGCGCGCCCCGTCCGGGCGGGCCTTCAAGGGCCCATCTGCGGCGTCGCGGGGTTCGTCCATGAACCCCGCCCTTCGGGCTGGCTTGCGCCGGCCGGATCGGCGTCCTGCCGATCCGGTTCAGCCCTTGTAAAGGGCGACGGCCCTTTACAAGGGCTGCGCCTTGCATCTGGACGCTTGGAGGTCCCGCAGAGACGTCATCGAATCGTGCAGAGTTTCCCTAGAGGGTGAAGTCCTGGCCGAGGTAGACGTCGCGCACCGACTGGTTGGCGAGGAGCTCGTCGGCCGTGCCGTGTGCCAGGATGCTGCCGTCGGAGACGATGTAGGCCCGCTTGCACACGCCGAGGGTCTCGCGGACGTTGTGGTCGGTGATCAGCACGCCGATGCCGCGGTCCCGCAAGTGCTCGATGATGCGCTGGATGTCGATCACCGAAATGGGATCGATGCCGGCAAACGGTTCGTCGAGCAGCATGGCGCGGGGATTGGCCGCCAGCGCCCGGGCGATCTCCACCCGGCGTCGCTCGCCACCCGAGAGCGATTGGCCCTTCGAGTCGGCGATGTGGGTGATGTTGAGTTCCTCGAGCAACTCGTCGAGCGCCTGTCGACGGGTGGCCCGGTCGAGATCGCGTCGCAGCTCGAGGATGGCGAGGATATTCTCGCGCACGGACAGCTTGCGGAACACCGACGGTTCCTGCGGCAGGTAGCCCAGCCCCAAGTGCGCGCGTCGGTCGATGGGCGTGTGCGTGATGTCGCGGCCATCGAGGTAGACCGCCCCCTGATCGACCCCCACCAGGCCGACGATCATGTAGAAGCTGGTGGTCTTGCCGGCACCGTTTGGCCCCAGCAGCCCCACGATTTCGCCGGCCTCCACGTGCAGCGAGACATCGCGCACCACGGGACGGGCCCCGTAGCTCTTCGACAGGCTGCGCGCCTCGAGCAAGGCCGTGCGCGGCTGTCCGGTGGCCGGGGACCCGGGGCGTGTCTCGGCGTGATTCATGGATGCCTCAGTCGCCACCGTTGCCGCCTTCCTTGTTGCGCGGTTGCAGGGTCATTTCGACCCGCGATTTGCCGCCTTCCTCGCCGGCCTCGACCACCTCGGTGGCGAGATCGTAGGTGATGCGGTCGGAACGGATCTCGTCGCCGCTGCGCTTGAGCCAGGCCTCGTCGGTCAGCACCACCGTGCCTTCGGCGGTGCGGTAGTCCGCCTGGAGCGCCTCGCCTTCGACCCAGTTTCCTTCCTCGTCGCGTTCGCGGAAGGTGGCGGGGCGCCCCTCGAGCACTGCGCGTACCAGCTCGCCGTCCTCGAGGTAGAGCGTGGCGCGCTGGCCCGTCGCGTGCAGACTGCCCTGATCGATTACCACGTCACCGGTGTAGACGCTGGTGCCTTCCTGGTACTTGGTCACCTTCTTGTCCGCCTGGACCTTGACCGGCTGATTGCGGTCGGCCTGGGCGGCCAGTGCCGGCGCCGAGCCGAGCCCCATGGGAAGCCCGATGGCCAGCCCGATGGCTACTCCGACGACTCGGCCCGCGAGCCGGGGGAAGCGCGCCCGTGATGCGTGGGGGGATGTCGCTGTGATCTGCATGGTGTGTCCTTCCTGCCTCCCGGCCGTGTCGGGGCAACCGTGCCCGACGGGCCGGCCTAGTCGGTGTTCCCGGTCGAGCCGGGCTGGATTTCGTCGCGGATCTGCCCGGTCTGGGTCAGAACCTCGTTGCCCCAGTCGAGGGCAAGCCGGTCGGCGTCGCTGTGCCAGCGCGGCGTCCCGTCGGGAGCGGTTTCGCTCAAGCGTCCCGGAATGTCGGTGCGTGCCTGGCGCTTGGCGGGGTGGAGCCAGAGCTGCTCGGTGGTCAGCTCGAGGCGCCCGCGTTCCTGGTAGGGCGCGCGCTGCGCGTGGACCGAACCGGTCATCTCGATCGTCTCGCCACGCTCGCTCACCGTGCCGGCATCGGCGCGCAGTGTCCATGGGGGCGCACCGGGTGCCTCGTCGATCAGCGTGGCCGTGGGGGCGTCCATTTCGTATCGATCGCCATCGGCCAGATCCAGCTGGATGGCCTGCGGCGTGTCGAGTCGGTAGGCAAGGCGCCCCTGCTCGTCGTATTGCCAGCTGCTGGCCTGATCGAGACGCTGGGCGTAGCCACCGCCATCGTCGCTGGGTGGGACCAGCTCGTCCGCCAGGTTGTGCCAGGCCAGCCAGGCGAGCACCCCAAGCCCGGCAACGCCCAGGAAGACACGGTTGAGGCGAGACGAGACCGACCAGCGCACGATCAGCGGTACCGTGCCAGCACGTCGGCCCACTGGTCGCGCGCGTCGATCAAGGTGTCGATCAATGCCCGCACCGCGCCACAGCCACCGGGCACCGGGCTGATCCAGTCGACGCGGCTGCGGATCACCATCGGTGCATCGCTGACCGTCGCCGACAGGCCGGCCCGGTTGAGCATGGGCAGGTCGAGGACGTCGTCGCCCATGGCCGCAATCTCGTCGAGCTCGATCTCGAGCAACTGGGCCAGTTCCTCGATCGCCTGGCCCTTGTCGGTCGCGCCGAGCACCACGTGCTGGATGCCCAGCGACTTGGCCCGTCGGCTGACCGCCGGCGAGGACCGCCCGGTGATGATCGCCACGTCCACGCCCAGTTCCTGGATCACCTTGATGCCGTGACCGTCACGGCTGTGGAAGATCTTGTGTTCCTCGCCGTCCTCGGTCAGGTGCAGGCGCCCGTCGGTCATCACGCCATCGACGTCGAGTACCAGCAGGCGGACCCGGCGGGCCCGTTCGATCCAGGTGTCGTTCTTGCCCGACATCACGCCACCCCCGCCCGCAACAGGTCGTGCATGTTCAACGCGCCGACGAGGCGCTTCTGCTCACCGACCACTAGCAGGCCATTGATCTTGTCACGCTCCATCATCGCCATGGCCTCGGCGGCGAGCACGTTGGCCGGGCAGGTGCGCGGATCGGGTGTCATCACCTTCTCGATCGGGCAGTCGAGGTCGACGTCATGGCGATCGAGCAGGCGACGCAGGTCGCCGTCGGTGAACAGCCCCAGCAGGTGGTCGCCCTCGTCGACCACGGCCGCCATGCCAAGGCCGCCCGAGGACATCACCAGGAGGGCCTGCTTGACGCTCTGGCGCGGTCCGACGCGAGGCAGCTGCTCGCCGGTATGCATGACATCACGGACGTGCAGCAGCAGGCGGCGGCCCAGCGAACCGCCGGGGTGGGAGAGGGCGAAGTCCTCGGGCTGGAACCCGCGCGCGTCGAGAAGCGCCACGGCCAGTGCATCGCCCATCACCAGGGTCGCGGTCGTGCTGGCGGTGGGGGCGAGGTTGAGCGGGCAGGCCTCTCGGTCGACGCCGACGTCGAGGTGCACGTCGGCGGCCTGGGCCAGGGTCGATTCCGGCCGGCCGGTCATGGCGACCAGGCCGACGCCGAGGCGCTTGATGACGGGCAGGATGGCCAGCATCTCGCCGGTCTCGCCGGAATTCGACAGGGCGATGACCACGTCGCGATCGGTGATCATGCCAAGATCGCCGTGGCTCGCCTCGCCCGGGTGGACGAAGAAGGCCGGGGTGCCCGTGCTCGCCAGGGTGGCGGCAATCTTGCCGCCGATATGCCCGGACTTGCCCATGCCGGTGACGATCACGCGGCCTTCGCAGTCGATCATCAGGCGGCAGGCGTCGACGAACGCCTGGTCGAGCCGCGCGGGGAGCGCGTCGATGGCCTGGCGTTCGATGTCGATCACCTCGCGGGCCATGCGCAGCAGGTTGTCGGGATGCAGGGCGTTGGGCTCCATGGGGTATCCGGTTGGCATGCTAAGATTTTCGGGTTTCGGAGTATATCAGTCCGCTGCGGACGGGCGGCCCGTAGCGTATCGCTGCCGGCGTCCTGCTCGGCGTTGCCCACCCGTTGGCGGCTGTCTGTCGACTCCGGCCGGGCCTCGTCGGTTCCCGCGCCGGTCAATCCCAACGTCCTGGAGGTGAGCGCATGCAGCCGATAGCCACGGCGAGCGAACGGACCATCGAGGTGGATCCTGTCGACAAGGTGATCGAGCGGCAGCGCGAGACGGCCCATCGCCTTGGTCTTGAGGTGTTCTTCCGGGACGGCGAGGCCGGTGGCGAGCCGGCCCCCGAGGTGGCGGTCATCCCGTCCGGCGGCTTCTGGATGGGCAGCCGGGTGACCGAGCACCGGGCGCGGGCCTTCGAGCAGCCACGCCACGAGGTCTACCTCGATCGCGCGTTCGCGGTTACCCGCGGGGCCATCCGTCGCCGCGAATACCTAGCCTTCCTGCAGGCGAGCGGGCATCGTCGGCCGCGTCCCTACAGCTGGAACGATCCCGAGTTTCCCATGTACAACGTCTCGGCCCGCGATGCCGAGGCCTACGCGCGCTGGCTGAGCGAGGCGACCGGGCAACGCTATCGGCTGCCGACGGAGGCGGAATGGGAATACGCGGCGCGCGCCGGCAGCGACACCATGTTCTGCTTTGGTGACCGGATCCGTCGCCAGGAAGTCAATTGCGCCGGCGGCCTGCACTGCACCCGCGGGCTGTTTCTTTGCGGTATCGGCAAGCCGGTGCGGGTGGGTAGCCTGCCGCCCAATGCCTGGGGGCTCTACGAGGTCCACGGCAACGTGCAGGAATTCACCCAGGATCATTGGCACGACGCCTATCCCGGCGGGCCGCGTCCCGGCGACCGCCCGTACCGGAGCATCGACCGCAAATACCGTTACCTGCGCGCGGTGCGCGGCGGTTCGTGGTTCGACCCGCCGGGGGCATGTCGCAGCGGCTCGCGGGCGCGTCGCCATCAGGACGAATTCGACCTCAACCTCGGATTTCGCCTGGTGCGCGAGATCGAGGCCTGAGCGCCGTGTATCATGCGCGGCCACGCATGTGATCCGAACGACGTGTCCCGCATCCCGAACGGCCCAGCCGAGGGCGCTCGGAGCGGGTGCGTCGAATGAATTCCCGAGGTAGGCAACGGCGATGAAGGCGATACATCTGGGTCTGCGCCAGCGGCGTTCGCCGGCACTCGAGTCGAGTTTCTTCGATCCCGAGATGCCGGCCGAATGGCGGGTGGCCTACCTGCTCAACGAGCAGGACGCCCTGTGGGTGGCCGGTGACGACCCGGATGTCGAGACCGTGCTCGCCGAGCTGGACGACTCGCCCAACGCGGTATTCGTCGTGGTCGAAGACGCCGCCTGGTCGGCAGCCTGGCAGGCGCTGGCCGACGCCGGTCGCCATGCCATCGTCCGCCTGGGTGACGACACCCCGGTCTGGCGCCCCGAGGGGGGCGATCAACCGGCCGTGGTCGGCCTGGTGCCGGCAAGCGACCAGCCGGCGGACCTGCATGCCTGGCTCTCGGCCTTCCTCGACCAGGCGCCCGCCGAGGCGGCCCTGTTCGTCGAGGGCGAGCCGCCTTCGGTCGCCACGGTCGACCGCCTGCGGACCCTGGTGGAGTTGATGGGACGGTGAGCGAGCGGCGCGACACGGCCGCGATGATCGAGCTTGACGGGGTGCGATTTGCCCGCGGCGAGCAGGTGATCTTCGATAACGTCGACATGCGGTTTCCGCGCGGGCAGGTCACGGCGGTGCTGGGCCCGTCGGGGACCGGCAAGACCACGTTGCTGCGCCTGATCGGCGGGCAGGTCCGTCCGGCCCACGGCCGGGTGCTGGTCGACGGCATCGAGGTCTCGCGTGTCCGCCGCAAGGCGCTGTATGCGCTGCGTCGGCGCATGGGCGTGCTGTTCCAGAATGGCGCCCTGTTCACGGATCTCACCGTGGGAGAGAACGTCGCCTTTCCCCTGCGGGCCCATTCGCGACTCGACGAGGCACTGATCGAACGCATCGTGCTGTTCAAACTCGAGGCGGTCGGCCTGCGTTCGGCGCGTGAGAAGTACCCGGCCGAGCTTTCCGGCGGCATGGCACGCCGCGCGGCCCTGGCTCGAGCGATGGCGCTGGATCCCGAGATCATGCTCTACGACGAACCGTTCGCCGGGCAGGACCCGGTGAGCATGGGCGTGTTGCTGCGCCTGATCCGTCGTCTCAACGACGCGCTCGGGTTGACCAGCATTGTCGTCACCCACGATGTCAGCGAGGCACTGAGCATCGCCGACCAGGTGATCGTGATTGCCGGCGGGCGGGTGATCGGCCGGGGCACGCCCGAGGAGGTGCGCGCCCAGCGCGAGCACGAACCGGCCCTGGCGCAGTTCTTGGACGGGGCGGCCGAGGGGCCGCTCAACGCCGCCGAGGACGAGGCGCCGTTGGCGGCGGACCTCGGGCTGGGAGGCGATCGATGAAAGCGGTTGTCGACGCGATCGCCCGGCTCGGGCGGCTGTTCCTGGACGGGGTGCAGCACGCGGGGTCGATGGCACTGTTCGCCGTCGAGCTTGCCTGGGTGCTCATTCCCACCTGGACCCGGCCGCGGGACATCCTGCAGCAGGTCTATGCCGCCGGCGTGCTCTCGCTGGTGATCATCCTGGTCGCCGGCGGATTCGTCGGGCTGGTGCTGGGGTTGCAGGGCTACAACATCCTGTCGAACTTCAACGCGAGCGAATCGCTGGGTGTGATGGTGGCCCTGTCGCTGGTGCGCGAGCTGGGGCCCGTGGTCGCCGCCTTGCTGTTCGCCGGGCGGGCCGGCTCGGCGATCACCGCCGAGATCGCCCTGATGAAGACCACCGAGCAACTCGCCGCGCTGGAGATGATGGCGGTCGATCCGCTGCGTCGCGTGATCGGCCCGCGGTTCTGGGGGGCGATGATCTCGGTGCCGTTGCTGGCCGCGCTGTTCTCGCTGGTGGGTATCGTCGGCGGCTACTTGATCGGGGTCGTGGTGCTGGGCGTCGACCAGGCCTCATACTGGGGCCAGATTCGAGAGCAGATGGAGGCCTGGGACGACGTTGGCGGCGGGGCGATCAAGTCGCTGGCCTTCGGTGCGGTGATTGCGCTGATCTCGGTCTATGAGGGATACCGGGCCGAGCCCACGGCGAGCGGCATGGCGCGCGCGACCACGCAGACCGTGGTCTTGAGCTCGCTCGCCGTGCTGGGACTGGATTTTGTAATGACGGCTTTCATGTTTGGGGCGTGATGGAATGAATGTGCAACGTGGAGTCGAGCTGGTCGTCGGGCTGTTCGTGCTCGCCGGGATCGCCGCACTGATGGTGATGGCCCTGCAGTGGAGTAATTTCGGCGCCAGTCGCGTCAGCGGTTACGAGGTCACGGCCCGTTTCGACAACGTCGGCGGGCTGACCGTGCAGTCGCCGGTCAAGCTGGCCGGCCTGACCATCGGCCGGGTGGATTCGATCGAGATCCATCCGGAGACGTTCCAGGCGGAGGTGCGCATGGTGATCGACGACAAGTACGACAACCTGCCGACCGATTCCTTCGCCAACATCTACACTGCCGGGTTGCTCGGGGCGCAATACGTCGAGATTTCCCCCGGCGGGGCAATCGAATCGCTGGAGGACGGCGACCGGATCACGATGACCCAGTCGGCCATCATCCTCGAGAGCGTGGTTTCCAAGTTCCTGTTCGACAAGGCAAAAGAATGAACAAGCGAGATGGATTCATTGAGTGGGGCGGTGCGCTGCTCCTGACGGCGGCCCTGGCGGGGCTGGCCTCCACCACGGTGCGGGCCGAGACACCACCGGGCGAGCCGATTACCCTCGAACAGGCCACCGACATGGCCCTGCACGCCGATCCGCGCATCGAGGAGCAGCGGGCCAACGTTGCGCGCGCCCAGGCGCTGATCGAGCGCGTCAAGGGCGAGGGCGGGGTGCGCGTTTCGGCCAACCTGTTCATGGGGCTCGCGCCGAAGGCCGAGGACGGCATCTTCACCAATGGCACGAATACCTGTCCGGCGGGCGAGTCCTGCACCCTGCGTGACGACGGCAACGAGCTCGACGAGGGCTTGACCGTCACCAGCGGCCTGACCGCCTCGATCATCCAGCCGCTCTACACCTTCGGCAAGCTGGAGAACTATGGCAACGCCGCGCGGCTCAACCGCGACGTGAAGGCATCCGAGGTGGCCCTGGCCCGCGGCGAGACCTGGCTGACCGTTCGTCGTGCCTACTGGGGTTATCTGGCCGCGCGCGATACGCGGCGCATGCTCGAGGGCGTCAAGCGACAGGTCGACCGCACGCGCGAGGACATGCGCGAGGATGCCCAGGCCGGCGAGGTGCCGATGAGCCAGCTCTACGCGCTGGAGAGCGGCGCGGCCCAGCTCGAGCGGTATCTCGCCGAGGCGGGCAGCGTCGAGGCCATCGCGATCGACGGCCTGAAGACCATCATCGGCGTGCCGATCACCTCGAGCATCGAGGTGGCCGACCCACGCATCGAGCCGGTGACCTTGCCCGAGGGCGGACTGGCCGAGCTGGCCGACCGCGCCCTGGCCCAGCGCCCGGAAATGGCCATGGCCGAGAACGGCCAGGCGGCGATGCGCAACTACGTCGCGGCGCGCAAGAGCGAGCGCTATCCGAACCTGTATGCCGGCGTGATCGCCGGGGCGACGTACACCCCGGGACGGGATCGCTTGAACAACCCCTACATTAACCAGCCGCTCAACCAGGCCTACGCCGCGCCCGTCGTTGGCCTGCAGTGGGATTTCAACCCCGGCGTGATGCGCGCCAACGTGAGCGATGCCGAGGCGCAGCTGCAGGGCGTGGTGGCCAAGGCCCAGCTCGCCCGCCAGGGCATTCCCTTCCAGGTGGCCGAGGCCTACCACACCGCCCACGGGCTGGAGCGCCAGATCCGCGCGCTCGATGCCGCCAAGGGCAACACGCGCAAGTGGATGGTCTCGACCTTCATGGACTATCAGGCCGGCCTGGTCGGTGGCGAGGAACTGGCCGAGGCGGTCAAGGCCAACACCGAGGCACAGGCGGACTACTTCCGCGCCATCAACGACTTCAACATGAGCGTCGCCCAGCTGGCGATCGCGACCGGCGATTATCCGCAATAAGCGCGATCGCCCCTGGACACCATCCGCAAAGAAGACCAAAAATCCATGATGAGCATTGCCCTGTCCCCGTTTGCCCGACACTCGCGCGTATCGTTTCCCAGCCTTGGGTTGATCGGCCTGTTGCTGGCCGGTCTGAGCGTGACGGCGCGCGCCGAACCCACCGAGGCGGATGCCCGCGAGCTGGTGGAATCCACGGCCGAGGCGGTGATCAGCGAGATCCGTGACAACCAGGCGGCGGTCGAGGCCGACCCCGAGGCGTTGCTGGAGATCGTCGACCGGCTGCTGTTGCCGCACGTCGATTCCGAGCGCATGACCCGTCTGGTCCTGGGGCGCTACTACCGCCAGGCCACCGCCTCCCAGCGCGCCCAGTTCAACAAGGAGTTCCAGCGTCTGCTGGTGCGCACCTACGCGGGCCCCCTCTCGGCGCTCGGCAACCAGGAGATCGAGATCGTCGGCACCAAGCCGGGCGGGGCGGACGACGAGCTGGTGGTCGAGTCCGAGGTCTCCGGGGGTGATCTGGGAACCGTGCCCGTGGCCTACCGCATGGCGCCGGTCGACGGCGAGTGGAAGTCCTACGACGTCGTGGTCGACGGCATCAGCCTGGTCAACAACTACCGTGGCAGCTTCGCGCAGAAGATCCAGCGTGACGGCATCGACGGGCTGATCAGCACCCTGCGGGAGCAGAATGAAGACGGCCGGAACTGAACGCGGCTGGTCCCTGCGGGTCGAACCGGGCGTCATTCGCCTGAGCGGGGCCTTGCTGCGCGCGGGGTTCGATCGCCAATCGGTCGATCTGCCCGGTGACGTCGTCGGTCCGGCGGTGGACGTGCACCTCGGCCAGGTCAAGCGGATCGACACCGCGGGACTGGCCTGGCTGGCCGCCATTCAGGCCCAGGCCGAGGCAAAAGGCATCCGTCTGCGATACACTCACGCGCCCCAGGCCATGCGCCAGATGATGGCGGTGTACGGTCTCGAGGGCTTGATGCCGCTTGAGACCGGCCTGGATTAGCCCACGGCCCGAGACCCGATCCGATTACATGAACAAGCTCCTGATCCGCGGCGGCACGCCACTTGACGGCGAGATTCGCATTTCCGGCGCCAAGAACGCGGTGCTGCCGATGATGGCCGCCTCGCTCCTGGCCGACTCGCCGGTGACCATCGAGAACGTCCCGCACCTGCAGGACGTGACTACCACCATGGAGCTGCTCGGTCGCATGGGCGCGACGCTGACGGTGGGCGACCAGATGAGTGTCGAGGTCGACACCACCACGGTCGACACCCTCGAGGCACCCTACGACCTGGTCCGCACCATGCGCGCGTCGATCCTGACGCTCGGGCCGATGCTGGCCCGGTTCAAGAAGGCGCGCGTCTCCCTGCCGGGCGGCTGTGCCATCGGCACGCGGCCGGTGGATATCCACCTCAAGGGCCTCGAGGCGCTGGGCGCCGACGTCCGTGTCGAGGGTGGCTACATCGAAACGGCCGCCGAGCAGTTGGTCGGGGCGCGCATCGTGCTCGACCAGGTCACGGTCACCGGTACCGAGAACCTGATGATGGCCGCCGTGTTCGCCAAGGGCGAGACGGTGCTCGAGAACGCCGCCCGCGAACCCGAGGTGGTCGATCTCGCCAACTTCCTCAACGCCATGGGCGCGGACGTGCGCGGGGCGGGCAGCGACGTGATCCGCATCCACGGGGTCGAGCGCCTGCAGGGCGTGCGCTACCGCGTGCTTCCCGACCGGATCGAGACCGGCACCTATCTCGTCGCCGCGGCCATGACCCGCGGGCGCATCCTGGTGCGCGATACCCGTCCCGAACTGCTCGACGCGGTGCTGGCGAAGTTGGAGAAGGCCGGTGCGGAGATCGAGGTCGGCGAGGACTGGATTCGTCTCGACATGCACGGTCGTCGGCCCAAGGCGGTCGACATCCGCACCGCGCCGCATCCGGGCTTTCCCACCGACATGCAGGCGCAGTTCGTCGCCATGAACGCGGTGGCCGAGGGCACCTCGACGGTGGTCGAGACCATCTTCGAGAACCGCTTCATGCACGTCCAGGAGATCCAGCGCATGGGCGCGGATATCCACATCGAGGGCAACACCGCGGTCATCCGCGGGGTCGAGGCCCTCTCCGGCGCGCCCATCATGGCGACCGACCTGCGTGCCTCGGCCAGCCTGGTGCTGGCTGGCCTGGTGGCCCGTGGCGAAACGCTAGTCAATCGCATCTACCACATCGACCGGGGCTACGAGTCCATCGAGGAGAAACTCTCCCGCCTCGGCGCCAATATCCAACGGATCACGAGCTGATCGCCATGTCCCAATCCGACCAGATCGTCGTCGCGCTCTCCAAGGGGCGCATCTTCAAGGAAACCCTGCCGCTGCTGGCGTCCGTGGGCATCGAGCCGCTCGAGGACCCGGACAAGAGCCGCAAGCTGATCCTCGAGACCAGCGATCCGAGCGTGCGCCTGTTGATCCTGCGCGCCTCGGACGTGCCCACCTATGTCCAGCACGGCGCTGCCGATATCGGTGTCGCCGGCAAGGACGTGCTGATGGAGCACGGTGGTGAGGGGCTGTTCGAGCTGGTCGACCTCAAGATCGCCCAGTGCAAGCTGATGGTCGCCGGCAAGCCCGGCGCGCTCGATCGGGCCGGGCGCATTCGCGTGGCGACCAAGTACACCCGCTCGGCCGAGTCCTATTTCGCCGACCGTGGCCGCCAGATCGAGCTGATCAAGCTGTACGGCTCGATGGAGCTCGCGCCGCTGGTCGATCTCGGCGACTGCATCGTCGACGTGGTCGACACCGGCAACACCTTGCGCGCCAATGGCCTGGAACCGCTCGAGCACATCGCCGAGATTTCCTCGCGACTGATCGTCAATCGCGCGGCGCAGAAGCTCAAGCATGCACGGGTGAG
This sequence comes from Guyparkeria hydrothermalis, assembly GCF_023555375.1. GTDB lineage: Bacteria > Pseudomonadota > Gammaproteobacteria > Halothiobacillales > Halothiobacillaceae > Guyparkeria > Guyparkeria hydrothermalis. The sequence goes on along the minus strand of NZ_JAJSEE010000001.1, from coordinate 43,242 downwards.
CGATTTCGTCGAGCGGGTGGAGCAGTACCTGGAGGGCAAGTGATGATCCGTCGCATGAACGCCCGCGCCGCGGGTTTCGATCGCCAGCTCGACGAGCTGCTCGACTGGTCCGGCGTGGCCGACGATCGTGTCGAGACCATCGTGCGCGACATCCTCGCGGACGTGCGCAAGCGCGGTGACGCCGCCGTGGTCGAACACACCCGCCGCCTTGATCGCCTCGAGGTGGACTCGGCCGGTGCGCTGGAACTCTCGGCCGAACGGCTCGATACCGCGCTCGCGGCGATCCCCGCCGAGGTGCGCGAGGCGCTCGAGCTGGCCGCCGAACGGCTGCGCGCCTACGCCCAGCGCCAGAAGGGCGAGAGCTGGAGCTACACCGAGGCGAACGGCAACGTGCTGGGCCAGCAGGTCACGCCGCTCGACCGGGTGGGCCTGTACGTGCCCGGCGGCAAGGCCGCCTATCCCTCGTCTGTACTGATGAACGCCATCCCCGCCAAGGTCGCCGGGGTGGCGCAGGTCGTCATGGTCGTGCCGACGCCGCATGGCGTGGTCAACGACACGGTGCTGGCGGCCGCCCGCATCGCGGGCGTGGATCGCGTGTTCACCGTCGGCGGGGCGCAGGCGGTCGGCGCACTGGCGTATGGCACGGAGACGATCCCCGCGGTCGACAAGATCGTCGGCCCGGGCAACATCTTCGTCGCCGCGGCCAAGCGCGAGGTCTTCGGCCGGGTCGGCATCGACATGATCGCCGGGCCGTCGGAAATCCTGATCGTCTGCGACGGGCACACCGATCCCGACTGGATCGCGATGGACCTCTTCTCGCAGGCCGAGCACGACGAACAGGCCCAGTCGATTCTGCTCGCCCACGATCCGGACTTTCTCGACACGGTCACGGCCTCGATCGAGCGTCTGTTGCCCCAGCAGCCGCGCGCGGAAATCATCGCCAAGGCGCTGGAGTCCCGCGGCGCGCTGATCGAGGTGGCCGACATCGATCACGCCATCGAGCTGGTCAACCGCATCGCCCCCGAGCACCTCGAGTTGTCCTTCGAGGGGGCCGAGGATCGCCTGGGCGAGATCCGCAACGCCGGGGCGATCTTCGTCGGGCGCTACACCGCCGAGGCTTTGGGTGACTACTGCGCGGGCCCCAACCACGTGCTGCCCACCTCGGGCACGGCGCGATTTTCGTCGCCGCTGGGCGTGTACGACTTCCAGAAACGGTCGAGCATCATCCACTGCTCGGCCGACGGGGCCGCCGAACTGGGCGTGACGGCCGCCTGCCTGGCCCGGGCCGAAGGCCTCGAGGCGCACGCGCAATCGGCCGACTATCGTCGCGAGTCCGAGGGGTAGGTCATGAGCGAGCCGGCAGGGCGATTCTGGTCCGACGATCTGGCAACGCTGAGCCCGTACGTGCCGGGCGAGCAGCCCAAGATCGACGACCTGGTCAAGCTCAACACCAACGAAAACCCGTTCCCCCCGTCGCCGTGCGTGATCGAGGCGATCCGCGAGGCGGCCGATGCCGGGTTGCGCCTGTATCCGGACCCGAGCAGTCAGGCGCTGCGTGAGGCCATCGCCGAGTACCACGGCGTGACCGGCGCACAGGTGTTCGTCGGCAACGGATCGGACGAGGTGCTTGGGTTCCTGTTCCGGGCGCTGTTCCAGCGTGGCCGACCGATCGTCTTCCCCGACATCACCTACTCGTTCTACCCGGTCTATTGTCGGCTGTTCGGCATCGAGCCGCAGATCGTTCCGTTGGATGACGAGCTGGCCGTGGACGTCGAGGCGATGTGCGCCGTCGACCCGGCATCCGTCGGCGGCGTGATCCTGCCCAATCCGAATGCCCCGACCGGCCGGCTTCTCGCCATCGACCAGGTCGAGCGCCTCGCGGCGCATTTTTGCGATTGCGCGGTGGTCATCGACGAGGCCTACGTCGACTTCGGTGGGGAGTCCGCCGTGGGACTGGTGGACAGCTATCCCAATCTGCTGGTCACCCAAACCCTGTCCAAGTCGCGCTCGCTGGCGGGCTTGCGCGTGGGTTTCGCCATCGGCGACTCCGGTCTGATCGAAGGTCTGACCCGGGTCAAGGACAGCTTTAATTCTTATCCGGTCGACCGGTTGGCCAGCGCCGGCGCTATCGCCGCGTTTGCCGACGAGGCCTATTTCCGCGACACGCGCGATGCGGTGGTGAGCATGCGCGAGCAGCTGACGGCCGATCTCGAGGCACGGGGTTTCGAGGTGCTGCCTTCGGCGGCGAATTTCGTGCTGGCGCGCCATGCCAGTCGAGCGGGCGCCGAGCTGGCCGCCGGGCTGCGCGAGCGACGCGTGATCGTGCGCCATTTCGACCGGCCGCGCATCGGTGATCACCTGCGCATCACCATCGGCAACGAGTCGCAGAACGCGGCATTGCTCACGGCGCTCGACGAGGTGCTGGCCGGCGGATGATTTGCTTAGGGCAGCGCTGAACGAATCGGATGCCGCTCTGCCGAGCTCCGAAGGGCGTGCCTTGAGCCCGCACCGGCGGCGTTGTCGTCCTTGGAACGAGGATGACTCTTCCGCGGCGGACGAATACCGTGCATTTGCCGGCTTCAAGACGCGCAGAGTGGTATCTGATTCGTGTAGGGCTTCCCTGATGGCCTGTTTTCGGACTGGTACGCGTGTTATTCTTCGTCCGCGTTTTGGCCAGTCGATCTGGCCGCGGCGCCACCCAATGGTGCCCTGTGTTCGTCCCTTCGCGACGGATCTCCGTGAATCCCGCCAGGCCCGGAAGGGAGCAACGGTAGCGGTCGATCCGGGCGCCGGAGACCGGCGGATGCAGGGTGCCACCCAATTGGATCCCGCGCTATGAGTTATCTGGTACTGGCACGCAAGTGGCGCCCCCGGCGTTTCGACGACATGGTCGGCCAGGGTCACGTGCTCCAGGCCCTCACCAACGCGCTGGATCGCGATCGTCTCCACCACGCCTACCTGTTCACCGGCACCCGCGGGGTGGGCAAGACGACGGTCGCCCGCATCTTTGCCAAGGCACTCAACTGCGAGCAGGGCGTCTCCAGCCAGCCCTGCGGCGAGTGTGCCGCCTGCCGCGAGATCGACTCGGGTCGCTTCGTCGACCTGATCGAGGTCGATGCCGCCTCCCGTACCAAGGTCGACGACACCCGCGAACTGCTGGAAAACGTCGTCTACCTGCCGGTCAAGGGGCGCTTCAAGATCTACCTGATCGACGAAGTGCACATGTTCTCGCAAGCGAGCTTCAACGCCCTGTTGAAGACGCTCGAGGAGCCGCCCGAACACGTCAAGTTCCTGCTCGCGACCACCGATCCGCAGAAGCTGCCGGTCACGGTGCTGTCCCGCTGCCTGCAGTTCAATCTGCGCGCGCTGCCCGAGGCGCATATCCAGACCTACCTCGCCGATATCCTCAACCGGGAAGGCCTCGAGGCCGACCCGGAAGCGCTGCGACTGGTCAGTGACGCCGCCGGCGGCTCCATGCGCGATGCCTTGAGCCTGGTCGATCAAGCGATCGGCTTCTGCGACGGGCGCCTCGAAACCGAGGCAGTCGCCGACATGCTGGGCGTCACCGACCGTCGCCTGCTGCATGGCCTGCTCGAACGCCTGGCCGCGGGCGATGCCGATGGCGTGTTCGGCCTGGTCGATCAGGCGCTGGAGCGTTCGGTGGACCCGGCTCGCCTGTTGGCCGAGCTCGCCGAGGCAGTGCACCAGTCGGCCCTGGCGCAATGGCTGCCGACCGACGTCCCGACGGTGAACGTCGATGCGGTCACCCTGCAACTCTGGTATCAGATCGCGCTTTCCGGTCGCCGGGATATCGGCTGGGCGCCGTCGCCGCGGATCGGGCTGGAGATGACCCTGCTGCGCATGCTCGCCTTCGAGCCCGGCGTGGAGCCGGGGAGCGGCACGAAAGGCGCATCGTCCACCCAGGGCACGGACACGAGGCGGCCGTCGTCCGCCTCGGCACCGGCGCCCGCGACGTCGTCGCCCACCGCGATGCAGCCGCCCGGCGAGGTTCCAACCATGGTCTCGGACCGTCCGTCCGCGCCCTATGAGGCGGCGCGTGCGGTCAATGACCCGGCAGCGGCTTCGGCTCAGTCAACTCAAGCGCCGGTGAAGTCGATGGCCGGGGAGGGCGTGGCCGACGCTCCGACGCCGCCCCCGGCGCGAGCGGCCGGCGGGCGCTCGATCACGCCGGAGAACTGGTTCGAGATCGTCGGCCAGCTTTCCATGCCCGCCCGCAGCCTGGCCGAACGCTGCCACGCGACCAACGAGGACGACACGGTCGTGCTGGTGATCGACCCGGGGTTCCGCTCGATGGCCTCCAAGGCGACACAGGAACGGCTGGTCGCGCAGCTCGAACGGCTGGGCGTGACCCAGCCGGTGCGGTTCATGGTGGGCGAGACCTCGGCGGTGTCGGCCCCGGTGCCACCCACCGTGCATGCCTCGGCTAACGCCGAACCGACCGAGCCGGCCGATTCATCACCGGCCCACGGCCAGCCCGACCCCGCAGGGCAACCGCAACGCAACGGCCATGTCGGGGACGATCTCGGCGGCCAAGCCGGGCAGCCGGCCCCAGCGCCGTCGGGCGCGATGGAAACCCCGGCCGAGGTGCGTGAGCGCAACGAGCGTGCCGAGGCCCAGGCGCGCGTGACGTCGCTGCGCGAGCACCCGGCGGCCCAGGTCCTGGCCGAGCGTGCCGGGGCCCAACTGATCCAGGAGTCCGTGCGCCCGTTGGGTGGACACGGCACCGTCAACGAACGTTAGCGAGCAGGAGACATCCGCAAATGAAAGGTGGAATCGGCAACCTGATGAAGCAGGCGCAGGCGATGCAGGAAAACATGCAGCGCATGCAGGAAGAAGTGGCCAAGATGGAAGTCGAAGGCCAGTCCGGTGGCGGCATGGTCAAGGTGACCATGACCGGCAAGCACGAGGCGCGGCGTGTCTCGATCGATCCGAGCCTGCTGGAAGACGACAAGGACATGCTAGAGGACCTGATTGCCGCGGCGATCAACGACGCCTCCCGGCGCATCGAGCAGGAGCAGCAGGAGAAGATGTCGGGTATGACGGCCGGCATGAACCTGCCGCCGGGCTTCAAGATGCCGTTCTGAATCGGCCTGACCTGATCTCATCGCCCGATCCATTGCGGTTCGGGCGTTTCTCGTTACGGAGTGTCGCCCGTGCAATTTTCGCCCAGTTTCCAGCAACTGATCGACGCGCTGCGTTGCCTGCCCACGGTGGGACAGAAGACCGCGCAACGCATGGCATTGCACCTGCTCGAACGCGATCGCGCCGGCGCGGGCCATCTTGCCGAGGCCATCGGTGAGGCGCTGGAGAAGCTGGGTCACTGCCGTTCCTGCCGGGTGTTCACCGAGGGTGAGATCTGCCCGATCTGCGCCGACAGCCAGCGCGACGACCGGCTGCTGTGCGTGGTCGAGTCGCCGGCCGACTGGATCGCGATCGAGTCCTCGGGTGCCTACCAGGGACGCTACTTCCTGCTGCTCGGGCGGCTCTCGCCGCTCGACGGGATCGGCCCGGACGAGCTGAAACTCGACCAGCTCGCCGATCGACTCGACCAACCCGGGATCGAGGAGGTGATCCTCGCGACCAGCGCAACGATCGAGGGCGAGGCGACGGCCGGGTACGTCACCGAGCTTGCACGCGCACGTGGTCTTCGGGTGACGCGCCTCGCGCAGGGCGTGCCCATGGGTGGCGAGCTAGAGTACATCGACGCAAGCACGCTGAGTTTGGCGCTCAAGGGCCGTCGCGAGGCCGAGTCCTGAGACGAGCCCCTCACGTCATAAGAGATGTGGATGTAGTATAAGTTTCTCCTGGTTCATTCGGAGAAACGGCCATGCCCCGTCCCTTTGCGGCATTCGTCGCGACGTTACTGTTCAGCGTCCCGCTCTTCACGACAAACGCCATCGCAACCGAGATGGCCACGCCAATTGGCATCGAGGCCGGCGACCCGTTTCCACGCTGGGAACTCGATGACCAGCACGGCAAGACCCACCAGCTGCCCGGTCAGTCCACCGAGGCGATCGTGTTTTCGCGTTCCAAGCAGGCCGACGAGTCGTTGTCGCCGGTACTCGACGACGTGGTCGGTGCGCGATTGATCGATGGGACGGTCGTCTACCTCTCGGACATCAGCCGGATGCCGGGGCTGATCAGCCGCCTGTTCGCGCTGCCGGCGCTGCGCGACCGGCGTTATCCGGTGGTGCTGATACGCGAGGAGGGGGTGTCCGAGCCCCTGGTGACCGAGACCGACTGCCTGGTCCTCTATCGCATCGAGCGGGGCACGGTGGTTGGCCGCGAGGACCTGTGCAGTGAAGAGGACGTGCGGAACGCGTTCTAGCGGGGCTAGATCGTGGTGTTGTTCTGCTCGTCGATCAGCGTGTCCGGGCCGGTGGCGTCGGGGTCGGCGGGGTTGTGGATGACCCGGTCGCGTCCTTTGCGCTTGGCGGCCAGCAACGCGTCGTCGGCGCGTTGGATGATGCTGTCGGCGTAATCCTGCGGGATCACGTTGGTCAGGCCGATCGAGATGGTCAGCTCGCCGAGTTCGCGGCCGCTCTCGGCCAGGCGCAACTTCGATTGGGAAATGATGTTGCGCAGCTTGTTGGCCACGGCCATGGCCCCGTCGGTGGGCGTGTCGGGCAGGACGATGGCGAACTCCTCGCCGCCGTAACGCAGCACCTGATCCTGGCCCTTGACGTGCTCCTTGAGCGTGCGCGCGATGAAACGCAGGATCTTGTCGCCGACCAGATGGCCGTAGTTGTCGTTGATCTGCTTGAAGTGATCGATGTCGGCGAGCAGAAACGCGCCGGGCTCACCGGCCGAGAGCGCGGCCGTGATCTGCTTCTGCAGGAGGTCGTTGAGGCCGCGACGGTTGGGCAGGCCGGTCAACGGGTCGGTGCGGGCATCACGACGGGCGTTTTCCAGCTCCTTGCGGAGCTTGGCGATCTGGTCGCCGGCGCTGTTCATCTGGTCGGAGGATTCCAGCGCGCTCTTCTCGACGTGACGGGTATCTTCCATCACTTCCTCGGTCAGTGCCCGCAGGGCCTCGACCGATTCGCTGCGATCGATCTGGCGGACGAAATCGCCCAGCGTCGAGGCGAAGTTCGAGAATTCATTGCCGGTATTGAGCATCTGCAACATCATGTTGCGCATCACGCGCAGCATGATGTCCTGGGCACGCGTCATCTGCTTGAGCGCGCCGTTGAGCACGTGGGTGTCGAACAGGTCCTGCGCAATTTCCTGGGTCAGGCCCTTGCTGCTGTTGATCGCGTCGTCCATGTCCTTGGTGAGACTGGCGTCGCGCTTGAGGGCGCGCTCGTAGAACAGCGTGATGTAGACCGGGGTCGGCGGCAGTCCCAGCTCGGCGAGCTGGGAAAGCACCATCCGCATGATTTCACTGGCCTGGCCGCGGTCGTGGGTGTAGTCGAACATGTGACGTTCCGGTTGGTTATGTCTTGCCGGGCTCGCGCCGGACCGCCCGGCCCGTGCGACGCTTCAATCGTCCAGCAGTTCGGACAATTCGCGCGAGAGCTGATGCTCCTCGACGCCGTTTGCCTGCAGCAACTCGCGCAAATGGGTCAGCGCATCCAGCTCGATGCTCGACCAGGCGAGGGCAACGCAGCGGTTGGATTCGCGAATGATGCGCGCGGTGAGTTCGACCAGGACCGTCTGGTCCGGGTCGGAGAGAATCTCGATGTTCAGCGGTTCGGCCACGCAATCGTCGGTCAGGCTGCCGGCCGTTTCGAGCTCGATCAGGATGCCCTTGAGCGAGACGTCCAGAATGGTGCCGCGCAGGGTCTTTGCCGGGCAGCGCACGCGCACCGGCAGCGGGATTTCGACACGGGCAAAGCGGCGTTGCGTGATCATTCCGTTGTAATACTCCTGGACGAACTGGGCGCAGTGAACCGCACTGGCTAGAGGATACTGCCTTACTGCCCAGGGCGCCACCGCAAATCCCTGGCGTGACGTGAATGGCCAGGATCAGCTGCTAGAATGCCGCGCATGCCGACAGTGATCGAAATTCGCACCCCCGGGCGGGGCTTTACCAACATCACCAGCCAGGTCCAGGCCGAGCTGGAGGGCAGCGGCCTGTGCCATTTGTTCCTGCAGCACACCAGCGCTTCGCTGATCCTGACGGAGAACGTGTCGCCGGAGGTGCGAACCGACCTCGAGACCCTGATCAGTCGGGCCGCGCCGGACGGCGATCCGGCCTATCGCCATGACGACGAGGGCCCGGATGACATGGCCGCCCACTTTCGCACCTTGCTGGCCGGTCACGAGCTGTCGCTGCCCATGGCCGACGGCCGCCTAATGCTGGGAACCTGGCAAGGCGTGTTCTTGTGGGAGCACCGGACCCATCCGCATCGACGGCGCCTCGTGATCACCCAGCTTCCCGAGCGGCAATGACCGCACCTGCCAGCGGCTGGCCACTCGAGCCGGCCGCGCTGACCTGGAACGACGACGAGACGCCGCGCAGCGAGGCGTTCGGCGACGTCTATTTCTCTCGTGCCGGCGGCTTTGGCGAAAGTGAGCATGTGTTCCTGGCCGGCAACGAGCTGCCTACCCGGTTCGCCGCGGGGGAGGGCACGCGCATCCTCGAGACCGGTTTCGGTACCGGCCGAAACTTTCTGGCCACCGCGTTGCTGTTCCTCGAACTCGCACCGGCCGACGCCTCGCTCGACTTCGTCAGCCTGGAAAAGCATCCCGTGGCCCGCGACGATCTGCCGCGCCTGGCCCATGCCCAACGGCGCCTCGCAAGCGATTGGCTCGCCGGCCACCCGGGATTCGCCGCCGGGGCCGAGGCCCGATTCCACGACCTGCAATCCGCGCTGCACGCGCAATGGCCCGACCCCGTGCCCGGGTTTCACCGACGGTTTCTGGCCGGTGGGCGAATCCGGCTGACGGTTATCTGGGGCGATGCCACCGACCAGTTGCCACGCATCGACGGCCGGTTCGACGCCTTTTACCTGGACGGTTTCGCCCCCGACCGCAATCCCGAGTTATGGCAGGAGGCGTTGATCGCGGAGCTCGCGCGCCGTGCCGCGCCGGGCGCGACGGCTGCCACCTTTTCCGCCGCCCGCCGGGTGCGCGAGGCATTGGCCGCGGCCGGGTTCGTCACGGAGAAGCGCCCCGGCTTCGGGCGCAAGCGCGACATGCTCTGCGCCCGACGCGATCCGGCTGCATTCGGCGCGCCCAGGAAGAAAAGCGGTCCGGGCGTGGGACCCGTTGCCGTGCTGGGGGCCGGCATGGCCGGCACCACCGTGGCCAGGGCCCTGGCACGGCGGGGGCGGGACGTGGTGGTGTTCGAGGCCGGCGACGAACCGGCGGGCGGCGGCTCCGGCAACCCGGCGGGTCTGGTGGCCCCGGTGATCAGTCGCGACTGGAACCGACTGTCGCAACTGACCGCGACCGGGATGGGCTTCATGCGCGCGGAGCTGGATGGGCTGGTCGATGGCGAGACGGCGGCCTTCAACGGGGTGATCAAGCTGGCCCGCGGCGAGCGACACGCCATCAAGCAGGCGGGGATCGCCGCGGCCCTGCAGCCCGACCCGGGGTTTGCCCAGTGGTGCGAGGCCGATTCCCTGGCCGCACTGAGCGGCGTGGCCGACGTCGATGCCCCGGGGTGGTGGTTCCCGACCGCCGGCTGGTTGCGCCCACGATGGGTGATTGCCCGTTGGCTGGCCGAACCGGGCATCGAGACGCGCCTCGACCGCCCCGTGACCGGCATCGTGGACCAGGCGGGCGGTTGGCGGTTGCGGACATCGGACGGCGCAACCCATGGCCCGTTCGGCGAGGTGGTGGTGGCGGCGGGTCCGGCGTCCGGCGGGTTGATCGCGTCGTTGTCACGCTGGATCGAGCCCTGCCGCGGACAGGTCAGCTGGGGGCGGGTCGATGCCGACCGGGCCGGCGGGCCGACGCGCGGCCGGCCCCTGATGCGCGAGGGATACTCGCTCGACCTGCCGAGTGGCGAACGCCTGTTCGGCGCGAGCTTTCTTCCCGGTGATCGGGCCCTCGAGGAACGGGAGGCCGAGCACGAGGAAAACCGTCAACGGCTGGCATCCATTGCCCCGTCGCTGGCCGATGGGGTCTCTACGATCGCCCTGCAGGGACGTGCCTCCCTGCGAGCAACCACGCCGGATCGGCTACCGATTGTCGGTCGGCTCGCCGACGGGCTGTGGGTGTCGACCGGTCACGGGGCGCGCGGGCTGACCTGGTCGGCCTGGCTGGCCGAGTACCTCGCCTCCTGCATCGAGGACACCCCCTCGCCATTGCCGCGGGATCTGGCCGAGGGCCTCAAGCCCGCGCGCTTCGATGAGCGGGCGGCCCGCAAGGCGGCGCGGTCAAACCGGGGGCGGAGCGGCTGAACCTAGCCCCGATATTTCATGAAATATCCGGGCTAGCCGACGACGATCGTTCAGGGCCGCTGAACGCCGCCGAGCGCCGGGGCGTCAGTCGGCCAGGCGGCGAATCCGCTCGCGCTGGGCCGCCAGTTCCTCGAGCTCGGCCTCGAAGCCGGCCAGTCGCTCGCGCTCCTGGTTGACCACCACCTCCGGGGCGCGCTCGACGAAGTTGGCGTTCGACAGTTTGCCGCGCGCCTTCTCGATCTGCTTCTCGATGCCCTCGACTGCCTTGTTCAGTCGCTCGAGTTCCGCGGTCACGTCGATCAGGCCGGCCAGCGGGATGTGCACCTGCATCTTGCCCACCAAGGCCATCGCCGATTCCGGCAATTCACCGTCAAGCTCCTCGATCGACTCGATCCGCGCGACGGTGGTCAGCAGCGGTTCGAGCTCGCGGATCCGTGCCCGGTCGCTGTCGTTGGCCTCGGTCACCAGTACCGGCAGCGGCTTGCCCGGGGCGATGTCCATCTCCGCGCGGATGCGGCGCACGCCGAGGATAAAGCCCTGCAGCCACTCGATCGCTTCGCCGGCCTCGGCGTCGATTTTCGACTCGTCGGCGACCGGGAACGGGGCGGTCATGATGCTGTCGTCGGCCGCGCGCCGGGTGCCGGCCAGCGGGGCGACCCGTTGCCAGATGGTCTCGGTGATGAACGGGATGAACGGGTGGAGCAGGCGCAGCAGGGTCTCGAGCACGCGCACCAGGGTGCGGCGGGTGCCGCGCTTGGCGGCCTCGTCGCCGTGCTTGATGGCCGGCTTGGTCAGCTCGAGGTACCAGTCGCAGTAGGTGCTCCAGGTGAAGTCGTAGAGCGTCTGCGCGGCCAGATCGAAGCGGTAGGTCTCCAGGTGCTTGGTGACCGTCGCCTCGCAGGTCTGCAGTTCGCCGATGATCCAGCGATCCGCGGTGCCCAACGTGACCGGATCGTCACCGAGACCGGTGTCCTCGCCCTCGCACTGCATCAGCACGAAGCGACTGGCGTTCCAGAGCTTGTTGCAGAAGTTGCGGTAGCCCTTGACCCGCTCGAGGTCGAAGCTGATGTCCCGCCCGGTGGTCGCCTGGGCGGCGAAGGTGAAGCGCAGCGCGTCGGTGCCGTGTTCCTCGATGCCGTCGGGGAATTCCTCGCGGGTCTGCTTCTCGATCTGTTTCGCCTTCTTCGGCTGCATCAGGCCGGTGGTGCGCTTTGCCACCAGCGATTCGAGATCGATGCCGTCGATGATGTCGATCGGGTCGAGCACGTTGCCCTTGGATTTCGACATCTTCTGGCCGTGGGCGTCTCGCACCAGGCCATGCACGTAGACCTCGCGGAAGGGCACGTCGCCGCCAAAGTACTTGCCCATCATCACCATCCGGGCGACCCAGAAGAAGATGATGTCGAAGCCGGTGACCAGCACGCTGGTGGGGTAGAAGCGCTCGAGCTCGGGGGTCTGCTCGGGCCAGCCCAGCGTGGAGAACGGCCACAGAGCCGAGGAGAACCAGGTGTCGAGCACGTCCTCGTCCTGGTTCAATGCGACGTCCGCGGCGATGTCGTACTTCTTGCGCACCTCGTCCTCGTCGCGACCGACGAAGATGTTGCCGTCGGCGTCGAACCAGGCCGGGATGCGGTGGCCCCACCACAGCTGGCGGCTGATGCACCAGTCCTGGATGTTCTCCAGCCACTGGAAGTAGGTGTTCTCCCAGTTGCCGGGCACGAAGCGGATGTCGCCCGAACGCACCGCGTCGATCGCGGGCTCCGTGATCGCCTTCTTCCCGCCCGGGGTGCCCTTGGCCGTCTCGTCGCGGGTCAGGTCGACGAACCACTGGTCGGTCAGCAGTGGCTCGATCACCGTGCCGCTGCGATCCCCGCGCGGCACCATCAGCTTGTGGTCGTCGATCTGCACCAGCAGCCCCTCGGCCTCGAGATCCGCCACGATCTGTCGGCGCGCCTCGTAGCGGTCGAGACCGCGGTAGCGCTCGGGCAGGTGCGTGTCGGCGTTCTCGGCCGCCTTGCCCACGCACTCGGCCGCCTCACGGATGGTGGCGGTCTCGGTGAGCACGTTGAGCATCGGCAGGTCATGGCGCTGGCCGATGGCGTAGTCGTTGAAATCGTGCGCCGGGGTGATCTTGACGCAGCCGGAACCGAACTCCGGATCGACGTAGTCGTCGCCGATGATCGGGATCTTGCGTCCGACCAGCGGCAGGGTGATGGTCTGGCCGATCAGGCCGTTGTAACGCTCGTCGTCCGGGTGGACGGCCACGGCGGTGTCGCCGAGCATGGTCTCCGGGCGGGTGGTGGCGACGGTCAGGTAGCCGCTGCCGTCGGAGAGCGGGTAGCGCATGTGCCACAGGTGGCCGGCTTCCTCCTCGCTGACCACCTCGAGATCGGAGACGGCGGTGCGCAGCACCGGGTCCCAGTTGACCAGGCGCTTGCCGCGGTAGATCAACCCGTCCTCGTAGAGGCGGACGAACACCTCGCGCACGGCCTCGGACAGGCCCTCGTCCATGGTGAAGCGCTCGCGCGACCAGTCGCAGGAGGCGCCCAGGCGCTTCATCTGCTCGGTGATGAAGCCGCCCGACTGTTCCTTCCACTCCCAGACCTTCTCGAGGAATTTCTCGCGGCCGATGTCGTGACGCGAGATGCCCTGACCCTCGAGCTGGCGCTCGACCACCATCTGCGTGGCGATGCCCGCGTGGTCGGTGCCCGGCTGCCACAGGGTGGCCTCGCCGCGCATGCGGTGCCAGCGGGTCAGCGTGTCCATCAGGGTGTCCTGGAAGGCATGGCCCATGTGCAGTCGGCCGGTGACGTTCGGCGGCGGCAGCATGATGCAGTAGGCGCCCTCGGCCTGCATGTCGGGACGGAACCGGTCGCCGTCCATCCAGCGCGTGTAGCAGTCCTGTTCGATCTGTCGGGGGTCGTAGGTCTTGTCCATGCGGTTATCTGGTTCGCTTGTCGTCGGGTCGGGGGCTCGAGTCGGGGCGGCCGTGCCCGGGTCTCGTCGGGGGATCAGGCGTCGTCGGGGCGCACCGAGTCGACGCGGTTGTGGTCGACGGCGACGCCGGCGGCCTTGTACTGCCGCCAGCGGTCGCGGGCATCGGCACGGGGCTGGTCGCCGGCCGGGATGACCTCGTCGATGCGCTCGCGTTCGCCGGCGCGCGGGATCGTCGCGCCGGTGAGGTTGATCACGCGGGCAAAGCCGCCGGCCTCGGGGTCGCAGCCGATGAAGATCGGCGCGTGGTCGGCGTCCTCGGGGTCGGCCGTGTGCGGCACGAAGCGATCACCGCGATAGGACCAGAGATAGTCGTCGAAGCCCTCGACGTGGGCGAGGTTGGCGCAGACCACGTAGGTGGGATGCTCGGCCTCGGCCTGTTCGGCGCAGAGTTCGGCGGCGAAGTACCAGAAGGCATCCTCGGCCGGGTCGTCGATCAGGTGAAATACGATCTCGCTCATCTCGGTTGTCGGGCGCGCTCGATGTCCGGGTCCGTGGGTGCTGCGAGGCCGGCCGCCGATCGGTATCCTGCGCATTGAGGCTCGAATACCCGGGCCGCCGCCGGCCACGCCACGGAGCAAACGAACATTATGCCCAATTACCCCATGCCGCCCAAGGCGCATGCCGTCGAAATCGGCACGGCGGTGGCCCGCACGTGCCATCGAAACCCCGAGGGCGCATCGTGAACACGACCACCGGCCGTGCGTTGTCCGTGGTCAGCTGGCTGGCGGTGCTGGCGCTGCTCGGGGCGGCGGTCATCTGGGTGGGGCCGGCCCGGCTGGTCGCGCCCTGGCTGTCGATCGACCCCTGGGCCCTGGCGGTGGCGCTGGTCTTGATGCTGGCGAGCTACGTGATCCGCACGCTGCGCATCACGCGCTACTTCCCGGACCGATTGTCCGGCCGGTTCTGGTCGGCGTTCCGCCTGGCCAACTGGCACAACCTGATGAACAACCTGCTGCCGATGCGCGCCGGCGAGGTGGCCTTCCCGGTGCTCATGCAGCGCTACTACCGGCTCTCGCCGCTGGAGAGCGTGCCGGTGCTGTTGTGGTTTCGCCTGCTCGATCTGCAGGTGGTGTTGCTGATCGGTCTGGCCGCCGGCGGTCACCTGCTGGGCCTGTCGGGGGGCGTGCTCGCGGGGCTGGTGGCGCTGTTGCTGGCCGCGCCCGTCGGGGCCTTTGCCTTGCGCCATGGCTTGCATGGTCTCCTGGTCCGGCGCGAGGGCCGCTTCGCGGCGAAAGGGGCGGAGATGCTCGCCAGCCTGCCCGATCGTCCGGGGCGGTTTGTCGCCACGCTGTTCTGGACCTGGGCGAACTGGCTGGTCAAGCTTGCCGCGCTCGGCTGGGTGCTGGCCGCGTTCGCCCCGGTCGGGTTTGCCGCGGGGGTGCTCGGAGCGATCGGCGGGGATCTGACTACGGTATTGCCGGTGCATGCCCCGGGCGGGTTCGGTACCTACGAGGCCGGGGTGGCGCTGCTGATCGCGCCATTGGTCGACGAGCCCCGCACCGTGCTGGCCGCGGCGGTCAACCTGCATCTGTTCGTGCTGGGCACGGCGCTACTGGCCGCGACGCTATCGCTGCTGATCTCTCGTCCGGCCCCAACCGCCACGCGTACCGCGACCCCGAGCGGCGACTAGTCGGCGGATTCCTCGGCCGCCGTGTCGCGGATCAGCTGGTCGAGGGTGTTCATGAACCCCTGCAACCGGGCCTCGAAGGTCGCCCCCGGTATCCCGCCATCGTGAAACTCCTGGAGCAACGCCAGGATGCCGGTGGCGAGATGCCGGTGCCGGTCGAGGTTCTCCGTGGCCCACCAGGCGGCCGCGGCGCGCAGGCGGTGGTGGCGGTCGGAGTTTTCCAGGTGGGCTCGACCCAGCGAGCGCAGTCCCCAGAGCGCGGCCATGGCACCCAGTGCGGTGCGCGGCCGAGCGGGGTTGGTGACGAAGTCGAAGCGCGTCATCCAGCCGGCGAGCTCAGTACGTCGCATGGGGCGGGCGATGGCGTAGCCCTGGCCGAGCTGACCGCCGAGCAGGGCGGTGGCCTCGATCAGGTCGGGCGTTTCCAGGCCCTCGACCACCGTGCGCAGTTCCAGGGCCTGGGCCATCTGGATCATCGAGGCGATGAAGGTGAGCACGCGGCCCGGCTCGTGCTGGGCGGCGCGCACCATTCCCTGGTCGACCTTGACCGTGTTGAAGGGCAGGCTGCGCAGGCGCAAGAGGTTGTTGTACCCGGAACCCAGGTCGTCCATCGCGAGGTTGATGCCCAGTTCCCCGAGGCGCTGCATGGGGCGGGCGAGATCGCGCGGCTCGAAGCCGGTGTCGCCCTGCTCGAGCAACTCGAGGGTCACTCGCTGGGGACTGACCCCGTGGCGGTCGAGCGCGGCCCGGACGTGCCCGGGCGTGGCCGGGTCCATCAACACCCCCACCGGCAGGTTGATCGCCACCGACAACGACGGGCCATGGCGGGCCTCGATGTCGCGCAGGCAGGCGAGTGACTGGTCCAGCCCGATCTCGAACAGGCGCATCACCTGGCCGTCGTTGAGCCAGGGGATGAACATGTTGGGCAGGATGACCTCGCCACTGGGCAGATACAGGCGCGCCAGCGCCTCGAGCGTGGTCAGGCGACCCGTCTGCACGTCGATGACCGGCTGGAAGATCATCTCCAAACCGCCGTCGTAGAAGGCCTGACGCCAGCGGTCGTAATCGCCCTTGGCATAGAGCAGGGCCGCCGGACTGCGGATCTGTCGCCAGGCCTGGCTGACCAGGGCCATCAACTGGCCGGCGAACCCCTGCAGCCGGGCGCTGGCGAACATGCCGGGGATGCGCCCCTGCAGGCAGATCACGGCGATGGGCTGGTCGCGGTTGTCGAGGATCGGCACGGCGACCGTGCTGCGAATGCCCGCGGCGTCGGCCCGCGTGGCCCAGGGCGCGCCCGCTGGGTCGTCGAGGGTGTTGTCCATGCGCACCACGCGCGCCTGGCGGTAGGCGGCCGAAACTGGATGGGCCGACTCGGGGCGCTTGAGATCCAGGGTGGGATGGGTGTCGGCCCGGTCGTTCGATCGGGCGAACAGGTCGTCCCCCTCGGCGTAGTTGGCAACGAAACGGCCGTCGGCATTGGGTGAGAGAATCGCCACGCCCGTGATGCCGGGCAGGCCCGTCAGGGTATCGAGCAGGTGCTCGTTGAAGTCCGGCCAGTTGTGTTCGTTGCGGCGGCGCTGGTCGATCTCCACCAGGGCGGCGTGGAACTCGTCGTCGACGGCCTGGCCGGCGGCGAGCTGGTGGGAAAGCTCCATGCTCAACCGCTCGGTGAACACCCGCTCGAGCCGATTCTGGTGGCGCTGGTTGAGGTGGGCGCGGTTGAAGGTCTCGTTGAACTCGTGCATGTAGACCGTGATCGCCCGGACGAGATCGCTGGGCGACACGCCCGCCAGGGCATGCACGTGGCCGATCTGACGCGCGCGATTGGCGTGTTGCTCCTCGCCGAGGTCCGGGGCGAGCAGAAAGGCCAGGTGCTCGGCCTGCTGGTGCTTGAGCCCGTCGTATTCACGGGCGGACAGGTGACCGAGCACGGTACGGATCGATTCCTGCCGGGAGAGCTCGGCGTAGAAGCGATCGATGAAATCCTCGCTGAGACGGCTCACCTCCGGCTGGATGCGCTCGAGCAACATCCGGGCCGCCGGTCCATAGGCGGGAATGGTTTCCGACATCTCGGGCAGGTCCGAGTGGCGTTGCGTGGTTTCCCGTTCCCAGATGACCCAGTCCTGCGTGCGGATCGACTTGCTGTTCTTGGCGGCGTACAGCGCGGCATCGGCGTTGCGGATCAACTGCTCGGGCGCGCTGTCGTCGAGGGGGTAGCGGGTCACGCCGATCGAGCCGTTGGCATGCACCTCGAGCCCGTCCTCAAGCGAGATCGGTCGACGAATCGTGGTGGCGACGCGGTCGAGCACCCGCGTCAGGCCGGCATCGTCCTCGATGTCCTCGAGTATCAGCAGGAATTCGTCGCCGCCCAGCCGGGCGGCCGTGTCGGTGTCGCGGATCGCCCCCTTGAGGCGCGCGGCGAGCGTCATCAGCATCTCGTCGCCGGCGGCGTGCCCGAAGCGGTCGTTGATCGGCTTGAAGTCGTCGAGGTCGAGCAGGGCGACGGCCAGCATCTGGTTGTGGCGGTCGGCCCGTGCCAGCGCTTTGGGCAGCTCGGCGTCGACGGCACGCCGGTTGGCCAGGTTGGTGAGCGGGTCGTGGTAGGCGAGATAGGTGTTGCGTTGCTGTTCCTCGTCGAGCCGGTCGCGCAGGTCGAGCTGTTCCAGGCTGCGGTTGACCAGTTCGCCCAGGTGCACCAGGACCTCGGTTACCTGCTGGTCGAGGTCCGATTCGGCCGCGGCGACGATCACCAGGAAGGCCCACAGCCGTCCGCCTCGCGACAGGGGGACCAGCGCGGCAAGCGGTGGTGTGTCGAACCAGTTGAGCGCGGCAAAGGGCGCGGCGATGCGCTCGTCGATCACCAACCGGCGTCCGGCGTCCACCAGGGCATGGGCGCGCCGTATCCCGTCATCGATGGTGCGCTGCACCTGCGGGTCCGGCCGGTCGATGACCTCGCTGGCCCCGCCGGTGGCGATCGGTGCCGTGCCGTGATCGGCTGGTGCGACCCAGGCGCCGAGAAACAGGCCGGTTTCCACCAGTTGGGTGCAGACCACCTCCAGCATGCGCTGCTCGTCGTCCGCCAGGATCAGGGTGTCGATCTGGGCAAGCAGCGACTGCATCAGTGCCTGGTCGCGCTCGAGCCGCTCGATGCGCTGGCGTTGGCGCTGCTTTTGTTCGGCGGCGTCCGGACGGTGGCTGGCGAACAGGTGATCGACGCACCGCGTCAGGGCGGAGAGCGTGTCCGGCTCGGGCAGGGGGGCTTGGGTCTCGATCGCCCAGTAGCCGGGGGTATCGCTCTCCGGGCCGAGCGCCTGGAGAAACAGGCGGTCCTCGATGTCCTCGATCCCCGGTCCCGAGTTGCCGGCGGCGGTGGCGTCCGGGATCAGGGAGCGGTCGAAATCGTTGCTTGCCGCGAGCAGCCGTCCGTCCTCGCTGAGAAAGACGGCGCTGCGAGACAGGGTGGGGTAACAGGCGGCGATGGTCTCGAGCAGGGCGGCGATTGCCTCGTCACGCGCCAGGCGTTCGCCGAGCGATCGGGCGAGGGCCTCGATGCGGCGGGTGGTGTCCGGGATGCTCATCGTGGTGACGGACTCATCAGCGGACACGTGGCCGGGTAGGGCCGGAACAGCAGTGAGGGCGCCTCCCCGAGTGGGGTCGACGCGTCGGAAAAGGCGAGTTCAATAGAAGGTAGGCCGTGGCTCATGCGTGGATGGAGGATCAAGCCGTTACGGATTTGGGTCAAGTCGGATCGCCCCCGGTGCCCGGGGCGAATCGTTGCGGAAAAACGGGTCGGTAGCGACGGCAATCGGGATTCGGCACCCGCCCGGGTGGTGGCGGTGGCTGGCGTTCCTGCCGTACACTGCCCCCGCGGTTTGACGTGGGTGCCGTCTCGTCTCGCTTGCGCGATGACTGCCACGCCGGTCAATGCCGGGACGCCGAGCCCCGGCATTGGACATGCGTCAACCACACCACCCGACATCGAGTCATTCCCACGGGGTGCCCCACGCCATGACAACCCAACTTGCCGCGCCGCTTTCCATCGTCGTGCCGATGTTCAACGAGCAGGAGAACGTCTCGCCACTGGTCGATCGGGTGCACGAGGCATTGGCCGAGTATACCGGAGCGTGGGAGTTGTTGTTGGTCGACGACGGGTCGTCGGACGCCACGGTCGCGCGCATTCGCGAGGCACGGGAGGCCTTCGGTTCGCACGTCCGTCCGATCCCGCTCACCCGCAACTTCGGCCAGACCGCGGCGATGCAGGCGGGGATCGATCTCGCCCGGGGCGAGGTGATCGTCACGATGGACGGCGATCTGCAGAACGACCCCATCGACATCCCGCGCATGGTCGACCGGCTGCTGCGCGAGGACCTTGACCTGGTTGCCGGCTGGCGGCGCGATCGCAAGGACAACTGGGTACGCAAGGTGCCCTCGTGGCTGGCCAACCGTCTGATCCGTCGACTGACCGGCGTCAACCTCCACGACTACGGCTGCAGCCTCAAGGTGTTCCGCGCCGACGTAATCAAGGGCGTGCGCCTGTACGGCGAGATGCACCGCTTCATTCCGGCCTGGCTGGCCACCCAGACGGCACCGAGCCGGATCGCCGAGGAGGTGGTTACCCACCACCCGCGCACCGCGGGCACCTCCAAGTACGGCCTGTCGCGCACCTTCCGCGTGATCATCGACCTGATCAGCGTCTACTTCTTCATGCGCTTCTCGGCGCGACCGGCGCACTTTTTCGGCCTGCTGGGCACGGGGTTCGGCCTGCTGGGCGGCCTGGGGATGTTCTACCTGTTGATCGAGAAGATCCTCGGCCACGACATCGGCGACCGGCCGCTGCTGCTGGTCTCGATCCTGTTCATCCTGATCGGGGTGCAGATGCTGACCACCGGCGTGCTCTCCGAGATGCTGTCGCGGACCTACTACGAGTCACGTGATGTGCGCACCTACCACCTGCCGGCGCGCTTCGATGCCGCCGGCGAGAACGATGCCTTCAGGATGCCCAACGCGGTCGAGCGGGGCGGGGAACGAACCGCCGGGGAGGAATCCGCATGAGCCACCAGCCTCAGTTGGCCCGCGACCCGGACACGGCCACCCAGCTGGTCTGGGCGTTCGTGCTGACCGCCGCCGTGCTGCTGGCGGGCGTGTTCGTCTGGCCGGGTGCCCGTGAGTCGCTGTTTCATGTCTTCAACGCGCTCGGGGGCGTCGAGGCAACCCAGCCGTTCTGGGCCGGCATCAACGCCCTGGCCGATACCTGGCTCACGCTCGGGCTGTTGTTGCCGTTTGTCCTCTGGCGCCCGCGCCTGGCGATCCTGATGCTGTTCGCCGCGATCGTCGCCACGGCAATCACCCACACGCTCAAACCCGGCCTGGACATCCTGCGCCCGCCCGGCGTGCTCGGGTCGGATGCCTTCCACCTGATTGGGCATTCGATCCGTTCCGAGGCGTTTCCCTCCGGTCACACCGTGACGGCGTTTACCTTTGCCGGCCTCCTGATCCTCGGGCTGCGGCCGCGCTGGCCCTGGGTGGCGCTGCTGCTGGCGGTGGCCTCGATCATGGGCATCTCGCGCATGGTTGCCGGCGTGCACTGGCCGACCGACGTGCTCGCCGGGGCGATCGTCGGCCTGGTGTCGGTGGTCGCGGCGGTCTGGCTGGTCGATCGGTGGCCGGCGGCGCGTCACGCCCGCTGGCCCGTGCCGGTCGCGGTGTTCGTCTGCGCGGTGTGCGCGCTCGGGGCCCCCTGGGTGGACGTGGGTTACCCGCAGGGCGTGTGGGCCAACTGGCTGGTCGCACTGATCGGGGTGGCGGCGCTGTTCGTCGGTACCCTGCGCTACTGGCCCGGCCGTCTGGGCCGGTCGCTCGACCGGCGGCTGGGCGGTATCGGCCGGCGGGGTAACTGGTGATGCCCGCGGGGATCGTCAAACTCGGGTGTGCGAGGCTATAATTCCGCCATGTCACTGATCGCCTTCGGGGTTAACCACAAGACCGCACCGGTGGACGTGCGCGAGCGGATCGCGTTCGGCCCCGATCGCGTGCACAACGCGCTCAAGGAATTGCTTGACGACGGCGGCGCGCGCGAGGCGGCGATCGTCTCGACCTGCAACCGCACCGAGATCTACACCCACGCCGAGTGCGTCACCGACGAGCTGGTCGAGTGGCTGGCGACGTTCCACCAGATGTCGCCCGAGGCGCTGGCCCCTTACGTCTATGCCCACACCGACGAATCGGCCATTCGCCACCTGATGCGCGTGGCCTGCGGGCTCGACTCGATGGTGCTGGGCGAGCCGCAGATCCTCGGCCAGATCAAGGACGCGTTCACGCTCGCGCAGGACGCCAATGCCCTGGGCCCGATCCTGGGTCGCCTGTTCCAGAACACCTTCGCCGTGGCCAAGCAGGTGCGCACCGACACGCAGATCGGTGCCTCCCCCGTGTCGGTGGCCTTCGCCGCCGTGAGCCTGGCGCGCCAGATCTTCGGTTCGCTCGAGGAAAAGACCGCGCTGCTGATCGGTGCCGGCGAGACGATCGAGCTGTGCGCGCGCCACCTGCAGTCGGCCGGCCTGACCAAGGTGATCGTCGCCAACCGGTCGATCGAGCGTGCCCACATGCTCGCCGAGCAGTACCAGGGCAGCGCCATCGGCCTGGGCGACATCCCCGCCCACCTGCACCGGGCCGACATCGTGATCTCCTCGACCGGCAGTTCCCTGCCGGTGCTCGGCAAGGGCGCGGTCGAGCAGGCGATCCGCGAGCGCAAGCGTCGCCCCATCTTCATGGTCGACATCGCCGTGCCGCGCGACATCGAGCCGCAGGTGGGCAACCTGCAGGACGTGTATCTCTACACGGTCGACGACCTCAAGACGGTGATCGACGAGGGCCAGCGCAGCCGCCGCGAGGCCGCCGAGCAGGCCGAGGAGATCATCGACGTGCAGGTCGAGCATTTCCTGCAATGGGTGCAGTTGCAGACCGGCGCCGAGCTGATCCGTAACTACCGGCGTCGTGCCGAGGCCATGCGCGACGAAACCCTCGCCCGGGCGCGCTCCATGATGCAGTCGGGGCGTGATCCGCAGGAGGCGCTCGACTACCTGGCCCGCACGCTCACCAACCGTCTGATCCACCAGCCGACGGTGGTGCTCCGCCAGGCCTGTGTCAGCGGCGATCTCGCCACCGTCCAGAGCGTCTCCCACGTGGTCGGCCTCGACGAGGACGCCGAGTCGCTGGCCCAGCGCGCCTTGCCCGTGGGTCAGTGGGGCAATCGCAATCCGAACGACGACCGCGAGCGCTAGCAAAGGCCCTGCGCCCGCCACTCGGCCGGGCGCCGCTCCTGTGACTGTTCGTTCCCCTCACTTTTTCGTACCCGAATCCCCTCTATGCATCACGCCCTGGCCGCCCGGCTCGACAGCCTTGTCGAACGTTTCGAGGAAGTCACCGCTCTGCTCGCCGACCCCGAGGTGATCGGCGACCAGGAACGCTTCCAGCGCCTGTCGCGCGAATACGCCAAGCTCGAATCGCTGGTGAGGAATGTCGAAGCCTATCGAGCCATCGAACGCGACCTGACCGAGGCACGCGCGCTGGTCGAGGGCGATGATCCCGACATGGCCGAGATGGCGCGCGAGGAACTGGCCGAGCTCGAGTCGCGCCACGCCGAACTGGACGCGGAGATCGAGCGCCAGCTCCTGCCCGAGGACCCGAACGACGAGGGCGACGTGTTCCTCGAGATCCGCGCCGGGGCCGGCGGTGACGAGGCCGCCATCTTCGCCGGCGACCTGTTTCGCATGTACGGGCGCTTCGCCGAATCCCAGGGCTGGAAGGTCGAGGTGCTGTCCGCCTCCGAGGGCGAGCACGGCGGTTACCGTGAATTGATCAGTCGGGTCAGCGGCGATGGCGTCTACGCCTGGCTGAAGTTCGAGTCCGGCGCGCACCGCGTGCAACGCGTGCCGGTCACCGAGACCCAGGGTCGCATCCACACCTCGGCGGCCACCGTGGCGGTCATGCCGGTGATCCCGGCCGCCGAGGCGCCGGAGATCAACGCGGGCGACCTGCGCGTCGATACGTTCCGCGCCTCGGGTGCCGGCGGTCAGCACGTCAACAAGACCGACTCGGCCATCCGCATCACGCACCTGCCCACCGGTACGGTGGTCGAGTGTCAGGAGGAGCGTTCCCAGCACAAGAACCGCGCCCGGGCCATGGACCTGCTGGCGGCAAAGCTCGCCGACGAGGCGCGCCGGGAACAGGCGGCGGCGACGGCGGCGAGTCGCAAGGCCCTGGTGGGAAGCGGCGATCGTTCCGACCGTATCCGCACCTACAACTTCCCGCAGGGGCGGGTGACCGACCACCGCATCAACCTGACGGTCCACCAGCTCGACAAGATCCTCGACGGCGACCTCGCCCAGGTGGTGGTGCCGCTGCGCCAGGCCGACCAGGCCGAGCAGCTCGAGGCATTGGCCCAGGACGGCATGTGATCGAGGAAGGCGCGTGATCGGGGACGAGGGTGCCGGCGAGAGCCTAGATACTGTGCTGCGCCGGGGGGCGGAACGGATTGCCGCCGGTCGCGGCTGCGACCGGGGCGAGGCCTTGTTCGAGGCCCGCCTGCTGGCCGGGTTCGTGACCGGCCTGGATACCACGGCGCTGATGCTGCGGGGCGACCGCCCCCTGGACGCCGACACGCGCGCGGCCGTCGACCGTCTCTGCGATCGGCGCGCGGCAGGTGAGCCGGTCGCCTACCTGGTCGGGGAACGGGGTTTCTGGCGCTATCGCTTCCAGACCGCGCCGGGCGTGCTGATTCCCCGGCCGGACACCGAGGTCCTGGTCGAGTGGGCCCTCGAGCGGCTCCCCGAGCGGACCGCTCCTTGCGTGCTGGATCTGGGCACGGGCACGGGCGCGATCGGCCTGTCGATCGCCGCCGAACGGCCGGCTGCCTGTGTGCACGCGGTCGATCGCAGCGAGACGGCGACCCGACTGGCGGCCCGGAACCGCGCCTTTCTTGCCGAGCAGGGCGCCTCGGTGGGCATGGGGATATGGCAGGGCGACTGGCTGTCCGCGGTGGCCCCCGAATCGGTCGATCTGATCGTCAGCAATCCGCCCTACATCGACGCCGACGACCCGCACCTGCGTCTGGGTGACGTGCGCCACGAACCGGTCGAGGCCCTGGTCGCCGCCGATGCCGGCCTGGCCGACTACCGGCGCATCGTCGAGCAGGCCTCGTCGGTCTTGCGACCGGGCGGTTGGCTCTTGTTCGAGCATGGGTTCGAACAGGCCGACGCGGTGGCGGCGCTGCTTGACCAGGCCGGTTTCGAGGCCATCGAGACGCGGCGCGATCTCGGCAAGCAGCCGCGCGTGACCGGCGGGCGGCGTCCCGGCTGATCCTCGCGATACGTCCATCTTGGTTCGCCTGACTAGGGAAGGTCTGCACGAATGCCATACGACTGAAGGCTTGGTGAGTCGTTCGTGATCAAGGCACTCAGAGCGATATGGCATTCGTGCAGACCTTCCCTAACTGCGTTAGTCTTGACTCGTACAGGGCGGAAGGCAAGGCGCCGGCATGGAAGACAAGCAACTGATCAAGATGCACGAAATCTGGTTTCGTGGCCCGCACCAGGAAGGTGAGCCGGCACGAGCCGCGGAGGCGTTCGCCCGGTGGCTGCCGGGGGTGATCGCCGCCAGACGGCGCGGGCCGCTCTGCCTCGAGGTCGAGTACGACCTGTCCGGCATCTGCCTGAAGGCCATCCGCCAGGCACTGCAGGCCTCGGGCTTTCACCTCGACGCCGCGCTTTTGGAAAAGCTCAAGTGCGCCCTGGTCGATTACACCGAGCAGAACCAGCGCGAGGCCCTGGGGCTGGACGGCTGCAACCTGCCGCCGCAGAAATACCGGCCGACCGGGGAGGCAGGCGCGGTCCGTGAGCGACACGTCGAGGATCAGGGCGACCGATCCGACGACCCCTGGCGCCATTACCTGTAATCCCGCGTCATGAATAGCGGGTGATCGATCACCCCTTCGGTGCCCGGCCCCTGGCCGGGCATTTGCGTTCCGGCACGTAACGATGGCTCATTCTGACGATTGACTGGCAATGAAAGACGACCAATTGCTGCGCTACGGGCGCCACATCATGCTCGATGGACTGGATTACGAGGGGCAGGAGCGCCTGCTCGATGCCCGCGTGCTGATCGTCGGGCTGGGCGGGCTCGGCTCGCCCGTCTCGATGTACCTGGCTGCAAGCGGGGTGGGCGAGCTTCACCTGGCCGACTTCGACCGGGTCGATCTCTCCAACCTCCAGCGTCAGATCGTGCATGACCAGGCGCGTGTCGGACAGAGCAAGGTGGCCTCCGCCGCCGCCCGTCTGGCCGAGATCAACCCCGAGGTGCGGCTGGTCCCGGTCGAGGAGAAGCTGGCGGGCGACCGCCTGGCCGAGGCGGTGGAGCGGGTCGACCTGGTGGTCGATTGCTCGGACAACTTCGATCTGCGTTTCGCGCTCAACGCGGCATGTGCCGAGCGGCGCGTGCCGCTCGTTTCCGGGGCGGCGATCCAGTGGGCCGGCCAGGTGACCGTGTTCGATCACCGCGATCCGGACGCCCCCTGTTATCGCTGCCTGTACCGCGAGGAGGGTGAGGACGAGTTGCGCTGCGCCGAGACCGGCGTGCTCTCGCCGCTGGTGGGCATGATCGGCAGCCTGCAGGCCGCCGAGGCAATCAAGGTGCTTGCCGGGGCCGGCCGGCCGCTGGTCGGCCGACTGGCGCTGTTCGATCTCAAGGATGCCGAGTGGCGCACCGTCAAGTATCGCCAGGACCCGGGCTGCCCGGTCTGTGCCGTACGTCGCGGCGGTTGAGCCAGGCGTAGTCCTTAGTCGTCGGACTCGGCCAGGGCGCGGGCCACGTCGCGCACCAGCTGCGGGCCGCGGTAGATGAGTCCCGTGTAGACCTGCACCAGGTCGGCGCCGGCGCGGATCTTCTCCAGTGCCATGTCTCCCGAATCGATACCGCCCACCCCGATGATCGGGAAATCGTCCGGCAAGCGCTCGCGCAGGGCGGCGATCACCTCGGTCGAGCGCTCCCGTACCGGGCGGCCGGAGAGCCCGCCGGCTTCGTCGGCCTGCGGCAGGCCCGAGACCAGCGGTCGCCCGATGGTCGTATTGGTGGCGATCACCGCATCGATGCCGTGGGCGACCAGCGCGTCGACCAGTGCCGGGAACTCCTCGTCCTCGATGTCCGGGGCGATCTTGATCGCAAGCGGCACGTGTCGCCCGCTCTCGTCGCGCAGGCGCTCGCGTTCCTCGGCCAGTCCGGCCAGCAGCGCGGTGAAGGCCTCGCCGCCCTGGAGGTTGCGCAGGTTGGCAGTGTTGGGCGAGGAGATGTTGATGGTGACGTAATCGGCTTGGTCATACACGGCGGCCAGCCCCGTGCGGTAATCGTCGAGTGCCCCCTCGATGGGGGTGTCGAAGTTCTTGCCCAGGTTGATGCCCAGCGGCACGCTGCGCGGCGCGGCGGCGATGTTCGCCAGCGCCGACTCGATGCCGTCGTTGTTGAAGCCCATCCGGTTGATCAGGGCCTCGGCGTCGGTGAGTCGGAACAGGCGCGGCGCGGGATTGCCCGGCTGGGCGCGCGGGGTCAGCGTGCCCACCTCGAGAAAGCCGAAGCCCAGGCAGGATAGGCCGGCGATGTGCGCGGCGTTCTTGTCCAGGCCGGCGGCCAGTCCGACCCGGTTGGGGAAGTCCAGGCCCATGACCGTGGTGGGGTCCGCCGGGACCCCGCGACGCTGCATGCCGCACCACGGCGTGCGGGCCGCGAGATCGAGCAGGGTCAGCGTGACGCGGTGGGCCGTTTCCGGATCGAGGCGGAACAGCAGGGGGCGGAGGAGGGGATACAGGTCCATGGAACTCGTTTCTGCAGGCTGGATGCGGCGGGTCGATGACCGGAAGCGCCCATTGTAACGAGATTTGCCGGCCAGCGGCGGAACCCCGCGCGGCGATTGATATACTCCCGCGCCAGTGCCCACCGGGTCACCTGCCGGCCACCCGCTCGTGATGAGACCGACCACCATGCTCGATTCCCGCCGCTTTCACCTGATCGTCCTGGCCGTGGCCGTCGCGATCGGCTACGTCTGGGGCATTGCCAGCCTGCCCCTGTTCGACCTCGACGAGGGGGCGTTCACCGGCGCGACCTGGGCGATGTTCGAGCGTGGCGACTTCCTCACGCCGTACCTCAACGAGGAGCCGCGCTTTGCCAAGCCGGTGCTGATCTACTGGTTGCAGGCCGCCTCGGTCGGGGTGTTCGGGTTCACCGAGTGGGCCTTCCGCCTGCCGTCGGTGCTCGCCTCGGCGGCGTGGGTAGGGCTGATCTATGCCTTTGCCGACCGGTATCTGGGTGGCCGCTCGGCCTTCTTCGCCGGGTTGATCGCGGCCACCTCGCTGATGACCACCGTGGTCGGCAAGGCGGCGATTTCCGATGCCGTGCTGCTGTTCTTTCTCACCGCCGCGGTGTTCGCCACCTTCAATCACTGGGTGAGCGGCGAACGGCGCTGGGTGCGCTGGGCCTACCTGGCGATGGGACTGGGGTTTCTCACCAAGGGGCCGGTGGCGGTGGTCATTCCGGCGCTGGCGAGCTTCGCGTTCTACCTGGTCACGGCGCGCGGGCGCGACTGGTGGCGGGCGGTGCTCGACTGGCAGGGCATACTGATCTTTCTCGCCGTGGCGCTGCCGTGGTACATCGCCGTCTGGATCGAACACGGCCAGTACTTCATCGACGAGTTCTTCCTCAAGAACAACGTCAGTCGGTTCGACGAGCCGATGGAAGGCCATTCCGGTGGTCTGTGGTACTACCCGGTGGTCACCCTGGTCGCCCTGTTGCCATTCACCGGGGCGGTGCTCACCGCGTTGCGCTACCTGCCCAGTGACTGGCGGGCGGCCTACGGCAAGCCGGCCTCGTTGCCGCTGGCGCTGCGCCGCTTCGGCTGGATCTGGTTCGGCCTGACGCTGCTGCTGTTCTCGTTTTCCGGCACCAAGCTGCCGCATTACCTCAACTACGGCCTGGTCGGCCTGATGCTGGTGATGGCCTCGCACCTGCCGCACATCCGGCACCGGTGGCTGCACCTGGTGCCCCCGGCGCTGTTCCTGTTGTTCGTCCTGCTGTTGCCCTGGCTGGTGGAAATCAACTTCGACCAGATCAAGCCGTCCTACGTGCAGGACATGCTCGCCGAGCGGGACCGGTTCTTCGGCGTGTCGTGGTATCTCATCGTCGGCGGCACCCTGGCCCTGGTCATTGCGGCCGGGCTGGCGCGCACGTGGTCGCTGCCCAAGGTGATGATCCCGGTGGCACTGTCCTGCGCGCTGGTGGTCAACGCGTTGGTGCTCAACGCCGTGGGCCAGATGCAGCAGGGGCCGGTGCGCGATGCGGGCCTGATGGCGCGTGATCTGCCGGGGCCGCTGGTGATGCGCGACATGAACATGCCGAGCTTCGGTGTCTACGCGCAGAAGGTGGTCGAGCGCCGCGAGGTCCGGGAGGGCGACCTCCTGCTAACCCGTAGCGAGCGGGCCGAGCGCACGCCGGGCGAGGTGCTCTACGCGAAGGGCGGCTACGTGCTGATGCGGGTTGGCTCCGGCGACTGAGCCCCGGCGGCTGGCCGGCTCGGGAAGGCCGTCCTTGAATCGTTAATGAGCTACCATGATTCCATGGCCGCCACGCTAGGCCATGGAAGCGTAATCGACGGATCGTTCTGACCCACGATGGCAGACCCCCGATAGATCGAGGGGCTGTGGATGAGAGAGGTAGAGGCATGCAGGATTTTCTCAAGAATCGACGCCGTTTCATGACCGCGATGGCGGGCGCCGGCGCCGCGTTTGGACTGGGCCGCGCACAGGCGCAGGACGGCGGTGGCGAGGAGGAGTTGTTCTTCCCGGGTGACGAGCCGGCGCACAAGGTGATCTACCAGCTCAACCACGGCGACGTGGAGTACCAGACCCACGTGCTCAACTCGATGAACGCCATGATCGGCAAGTACGGCGGCAACGTGAAGATCGCCGTGGCCTGCTTCGCCAAGGGTATCCACATCCTGGCCAAGGAGCCCATGCGCGAAGTCGACGAGGAGATCTATGCCCGCGTCGAGGGGTTCGCCAAGAACTACGACGTCGAGTGGATCGCCTGCGGCAACACCATGGATACCGTGGGTTACAGCGCGGACGACATCCGGGAGTTCGCCCGTATCGAGCAGGTCGGTGCCGCGGCCCTGATGGAATACCAGGAAGACGGCTACGCGTACATCGCCTGGTGAGGATTTATCAATCCACGCGAACAACCCATTTAAACCCATTGATCCCATTAAGGATTGTCTGTGGATGAACTGATTATTCGCCAGCCGGACGACTGGCACCTGCACCTGCGCGACGGGGCGATGCTCGACGCCGTCGCCGGCTACTCCGCGCGCCAGTGCGGCCGGGCGATCATCATGCCCAACCTGGTGCCGCCCGTGACCAGCGTGAGCGAGGCGCGGGCCTACCGCGACCGTATCCTCGCCGCGCTTGGCCCGGACAGCGGGTTCGAGCCGTTGATGACCCTGTACCTGACCGATCGCACCACGGCCGCCGACATCGAGCAGGCCGCGGCCGATCCGCACGTCCACGCGGTCAAGCTCTACCCGGCCGGGGCCACCACCAACTCCGAGAACGGGGTCACCGATCCGCTGGCGATCGAATCGGTGCTCGCGGCGTTGGAACGCACCGGCCTCCCGTTGTGCGTGCACGGCGAGGTGGTCGACCCGGCGGTCGACATCTTCGATCGCGAGGCGGTGTTCATCGAGCGCGTCCTCAAGCCCATGCTCGAACGCTACCCCAGCCTGCGCGTCGTGATGGAGCACATCACCACCGCCCAGGCCGTGGCCTTCGTGCGCTCCCAGGGCGAACGCCTCGGCGCGACCATCACCGCGCACCACCTGATGTTCAACCGCAACGCGATGCTCGCCGGCGGGATCCGCCCGCATTACTACTGCCTGCCGATCCTCAAGCGCGAGAAGCATCGCGAGGCGCTGCTCGAGGCGGCGGTCGATCCGTCCGGCAAGTTCTTCATGGGCACCGACAGCGCCCCGCACCCCAAGGGCGCCAAGGAGTCGGCCTGCGGCTGTGCCGGGGCCTTCACCGCGCCGGTGGCCGTCGAGCTCTACGCCCAGGTCTTCGACCGGCTGGGCGCGCTCGATCGGCTCGAGGCGTTCACCAGCCTCAACGGGCCACGGTTCTATGGCCTGCCGGTCAACGAGCGTCGCCTGCGCCTGGAACGCAAGGCCCAGACGGTCCCCGCACCGATCGATTGCGGCGGCGACGTGGTCGTGCCGTTCCTGAGCGGAGAGACGATCGACTGGACCGCGACGCTTGTCGATGAGTGAGGTCGACGGCGCCGGCCAGCCGGATGTGCAGCCGCCGCTGGACTGGCCGGGGGCGCCGGGCTCTGCGCGACCGCGGCTTGCGGGTTCACCCGCCTGGCAGGCCGGGCTCAAGCAGAGCCCGGAGTCCTTCCGCGTGGACGAGGAACTCGGCTTTGACCCCAGCGGGGCGGGCAACCACTGGCTGATGCGCCTGGAAAAGCGCGACATGGCCACCGGCGCGCTGGTCGACTGGATCGCCAAGGTGACCGGCACGCGGGCGCGCGACATCGGCTTTTCGGGGCTCAAGGATCGCCACGCGGTCACCACCCAGTGGCTGAGCGTTCCGCACGAATCCTTCGATCCGGCGGCCTTCGAACGGGCCTGCGCGGAGGCGGGCGTCGGCCTGCTGGCGCTCGATCGCCATGATCGAAAACTGCGCCGTGGCACCCACCGCGCCAATCGATTCCGCTTGCGCCTGCACGACGTCGCGCCCGTCCACGAGAGCGAGGCGCCCGACCTGGCGGGGTACCTGGCCGAACGGGCCCCGGGTCTCGCCTCGCGCGGCATGGCCAACTACTTCGGCGAACAGCGCTACGGGCGGTATTTCGGCAACCTGCGCGGCCTGGTCGAGTGGGGCCAGGGCATCCGGACGGGGCGCCCCAAGCGCCAGGCGCGCAACTGGTTGCTGTCCACGCTGCGCTCGGCGATCTTCGACCGCGTGCTGGCCGACCGGGTTGCCAGCGGTGGCATCGACCGGGTCGAGCCCGGTGACCTGCTGCAACTGGCCGGTTCGCGCAGCCGTTTCCTCGCCGAGGCCGACGAGCTCGACGTGCTCGAGGCGCGGCTGGCGCAGGGCGACGTCATGCCCACCGGCCCGTTGTGGGGCGAGGGTGCCTCCCCGGCGGGTGATGGGGTGGCGGCCCGCGAGAATGCCCTGGCCACCGAGATGCTGGCCCGGTTCGGCGAGGCGACCTGGCGGCAATGGCTGAGCGATTGGCGGGTGGAGGCCGACCGTCGTCCACTGGCCGTACGCGTAACCGACCTCGAGTACGGGGTCGAGGACGGCGCGGTCGAACTCGCGTTTTCCCTGCCGCCGGGCAGCTACGCCACCGAACTGGTCGCCGAGCTTTTCACCGTGACGTCGTCCGATTGAGTCCACGTGGTTCGCGGTCGCTTCGCGGCACGGGGCGGTCGTGACGACTAGGCTCATGCCAACGAATCGCTGAGGGGAGACTCCCATGCTCGAATCCATCGCGGTCCTGATGGGATCGATCGTCCTGGTCGCGCTCACCGCCCTGACCGGCGGTATCTTCCGCCCCGATGGCTGGTACCGCGAACTGGCCAAGCCGTCGTGGACGCCGCCGGACAAGGTCTTTCCCATCGCCTGGGCGGTGCTCTATCTCCTGATGGCGGTGGCTGCCTGGCGGGTATTCATGGCCGACGAGTCGACCGCCCGCAGGGCCGGCCTGATCCTCTACCTCGTCCAACTGCTGTTCAACGCCGCCTGGTCCTGGCTGTTCTTCGGTCGCCGGCGCATCGTGGCCGGGCTCGTCGACATCCTGGTGCTGTGGTTGGTGCTGAGCCTCACCATCGGGCTGTTCGCCCAGGTCAGCGCGCTTGCCGCCTGGCTGCTGGTGCCCTACTGGTTCTGGGTCGCCTTCGCCGCGTTGCTCAACGCGCGCATCTGGAAGCTCAACCCGTTCGAGTCATCGCCCCGTAACGTCTGACCGCCAGGCTGCGGGTCGGAGTAACGGACCGGCGGGCGCCGACACCGGCTCGGAATTGGGTAGAATCCCGCCTTTGACGTCCATCGCCGGGAGCGACCCATGTCCGAGCACCACCTGCCGCCCGATTCGATCGGCGAGCACGACGAGGAATACCTCGGCCCGAGCAAGTCCCAGGTCAAGCGCGAGGCGCACGCCGCCCAGGCGCTGGGCGTGGGGCTGGCCGAGCTGGACAGCGAGGCGCTCGACCGCCTGCCGATCACCGATCGCCTGCGCGACGCGGTCGACCAGCTCAAGGCGACTCGCTCGCGGGGCGCGGCCAAGCGCCAGCGCCAGTACATCGGCCGCCTGATGCGCGAGGAGGACGTCGAGGCCATCGAAACGGCCCTGCGTCGGCTCGACCCCAACTCGCCGGAAAACCAGCGCCGGCAGATGCAGGCCGAGGCCTGGCGTGACGCGCTGATCGAGGACCACGAGGCGATTACCCGCTTTATAGACAGCTACCCGGCCGTCGACGTCCAGCACCTGCGTCAGCTGCAGCGCTCGGCCCGGACCGAGGCCGCGCGCGAGGAATACGGCAAGGCCAGCCGCGCCCTGTTTCTCGAGGTGCGCGACGTGATCGAGGCGGCCGGGGACATGAACGACGAAGGAACCAATCCAGCATGAAGGTCACGATTTTCGGCACCGGCTACGTCGGTCTGGTCACGGGGGCCTGTCTCGCCGAGGTGGGCCACGAGGTCACCTGCGTGGACGTCGACCCGGGCAAGATCGCGCGCCTGAACGACGGCATCATCCCCATCTACGAGCCGGGTCTCGAGCCGATCGTGCGCGAGAACCACGAGCAGGGCCGGCTGCACTTCACCACCGATGCCGCCGCGGGTGTCGCCTTTGGCGAGCTGCAGTTCATCGCGGTGGGCACGCCGCCGGACGAGGACGGCTCGGCGGATCTCCAGTACGTGCGCGCCGTGGCCGCGACCATCGCCGAGCACATGGAGGCGCCCAAGATCATCATCGACAAGTCGACCGTGCCGGTGGGCACGGGCGACCAGGTGCGCGAGGTGGTCGCCGAGACGCTCGCCCGGCGTGGCGTGGATCTGGCCTTCGACGTCGTCTCCAACCCCGAATTCCTCAAGGAAGGGGCGGCGGTCAACGACTTCATGAAGCCCGATCGCATCATCGTCGGCACCTCTGATCCCCACAGCGAGGCGGTGATGCGCGAGCTCTACGCGCCGTTCAAC
Source organism: Guyparkeria hydrothermalis (assembly GCF_023555375.1). Lineage (GTDB taxonomy): Bacteria > Pseudomonadota > Gammaproteobacteria > Halothiobacillales > Halothiobacillaceae > Guyparkeria > Guyparkeria hydrothermalis. The sequence continues at coordinate 9,949 of NZ_JAJSEE010000001.1, read as the reverse complement.
CGCAACCACGACCGCGTGATCGTGATGGACCTGCGCTCGGCCGAGCTGACCAAGTACGCGGCCAACGCGATGCTGGCGACCAAGATCAGCTTCATGAACGAGCTGGCGAACCTCGCCGAACGCCTCGGGGCGGACATCGAACAGGTGCGTCTCGGCATCGGCTCCGACCCGCGCATCGGCTATCACTTCATCTATCCGGGTTGCGGTTACGGCGGCTCGTGCTTTCCCAAGGACGTGCAGGCGCTCTCGCGCATCGCCCATTCGGTCGACCACGAACCGTTGCTGCTGGATGCCGTCGAGGCGGTCAACCGTCGCCAGAAGCACCGCCCGTTCGAGATGCTGGTCGCGCACTACGGCCGCGTCGAGGCACTGGCCGGCAAGACCTTTGCCCTGTGGGGGCTCGCCTTCAAGCCCAACACCGACGACATGCGCGAGGCCCCGTCGCGCACCTTGATGGAATCGCTCTGGGCGGCCGGGGCGAAGGTGCAGGCCTTCGACCCCGAGGCGATGGAGGAAACCCAGCGCATCTACGGCCACCGGGACGACCTCGCCCTGGTGGGCACGCGCGATGCCGCGCTCAAGGGCGCGGATGCCCTGGTGATCTGCACCGAGTGGAAGGCCTTCCGCGCGCCGGACTTCGCCTTGATGCGCGAATCGCTCACCGCGCCGGTGATTGTCGACGGGCGCAATCTCTACGACCCCGACCGCCTCAAGGCCGAGGGCTGGCACTACTACGGCATCGGTCGGGGCGAGACGGTCCAGCGCCTCGCTTGAGCCGCGTTGATCCGCGGGCGTCCCATTCACCCGCCTGCAAGTCGCGATTCTCCCGCCTAGACTCCCTGGTAGATCTCACGAGAAAGGGGAGGCAAGCCATGAAACAGCCAGCCTGGTTGATCGGCGCGACACTGCTCGCCGCCGCCGGCGTGGTGGGCGCCGAGGAAATGAAGGTCAAGGTCACCCCTGACCTCGAATCGGTCACCGTGATGCACGAGGGCGAAGAGGTCGTGATCAAGCGCGACCAGGACCCGGACGGTCGCATTGCCGAGGACTACACCCAGACCAGTCGCGAATGCCCGCCGTTCTGCGTCCAGCCCATGCAGCTGCTGCCGGGCGTGCACACCATTGGCGAGATCGAGCTCCTGGAGATGCTCGCCGACCGCGCGATGGGCGAGGACGAGTTCCTGCTGATCGATTCGCGCACCCCGGACTGGTTCACCAAGGGCACCATCCCGAGTGCGCAGAACATCCCGTGGACGCAGCTGCATCCCGAATCATCGACCTTCGATCCGTTCGTCGCCGAGACGCTGCTGATCGACGAGTTCGACGTCAAGAAGACCGGCGGCCTGTTCGACTTCCGGGAGGCCAAGAAGCTGGTGCTGTTCTGCAACGGTCCCTGGTGCGGCCAGTCGCCGACCAATATCCGGGCCCTGGTCGGCATGGGCTACCCGGCCGACAAGATCTACTGGTACCGGGGCGGCATGCAGCTCTGGCACACCCTGGGGTTGACTACCGTCAAGCCCTGACCGGACCAGGCAACGCGAGTCCAAAGCCCACGTCACTGGCGTGGGCTTTTTGCGTGGGCGCAACAGCCCGTTGTGGCGGGGCGGGAATGCGTAGTCGACTACTGGTTGCCCGGAAATCGTCGGTTGATATAGTGGATTCGCCCGGGCGTATGCCCTTCACTATCCGGCCAATCGGAGGCCGCTTAGGACCACGCCACGCATGGATCGTCGACGTTTTCTCGCCCTGACCCCGCTTGCCCTTGGCGTCTCGGGAATGCTCCCGTTTCTCGGCGGGTGTCGGCAGGACGATCCCTTGCGCGTCTCCTACCACCCCTGGATCGGCTACGAGACCCTGTATTTGGCCGAACGCTTCGGCTGGTTGCCCGAGGCGGCCACGCTCACCCGCCGCCAGTCGGCCTCCGAGTCGCTTGCCGCCCTGCAGAAACACGAGGCCGATGCCGCCGCCCTGACCCTTGACGAGGTGATCCGCGCGCGCGTGCAGGGCATGGACCTGGTGGTGGTGATGGTGTTCAACGTCTCGGCCGGGGCGGATGCGCTGGTGGTCGACGAATCGATCAAGCGCCTGGAGCAGCTGGAAGGCAAACGCATCGGGGCCGAGGGGTCGGCGGTTGGCGCCATGCTGCTCGACCGGGTACTGGACAAGGCCGGTCTGAGCCGCGAGCAGGTTACGGTGGTGGACCTGCCGATCGACCGCCACGTGGCCGCCTGGGAGGTCGGCGACGTGGAGGCGCTGGTCAGCTACGAGCCCACGGTCGCCCGATTGCGTCGCCTCGGTGCCGTGCGCATGGCCGACAGCCGCGACTTCCCCGACACCATCTTCGACGTGCTCGCCGTGCGCCGCGATTGCATCCACCACGTCGAGCACACCCTGCTCGGCCTGATCGACGCGCATTTCCGGGCACTCGAACACCTGCGCTTCAACCGCCAGGACGCGCTCTACCGGATCGCCGACGTGGAGTCCGTCTCGCCCGGCGACGTCCGCCAGGCGTTGGGGGGTGTGCTGCTGCCGGATCGACTTGCCAACCAGCGCTATCTGAGTGCCGGTTCGCGCCTGACCGTGGCGGCGGCCGAACTCCAGCGCCGGATCGGCACGTCGGGCGGCTTGCAGGGCGACTGGTTCACGGATGCCTTCCTGCCGCGGAGGCACGCGCGTGCAATCTGATCGGACCAACGGGCATGCCAACCGCGGCGGGGTCGCCTCCCTCGCGGCGAGACTCCTGCGCGGGCTGACCCTGTGCGTGCTGGTGAGCACGCCGATGGTCACGCTGGCCGCGTCGGGCGAGCGACTGGTGCTGGGCATCTTCGCCGTTCGCCCGGTGCCCCTGATGGAGCTGCGCTTCGGGCCGCTGGTCGACTACCTCAATGCCTCGATCGAGTCGGCCGAGTTCGAGATGCGCGTGCTCGATCTCGACCACCTGGACCGGGCCATTCAGCGCAACGAGATCGACCTGCTGCTGACCACGCCCACCCACTACGAGCTGGTGCGCAGCGAGAACGCGCTGTCCGGCGTCCTGGGCACCCTGGTCACCCAGCACCGGGGCCGCAGCACCCGCAGCCTGGGCGGGGTGATCATCGCGCGGCGCGATTCGGCCGAGATCGACGAGCTGGCCGACCTGGCCGGGCGCGTGATCGCCGCCCCCGGGGAGCGGTTTCTCGGCGGCTACCAGGCACCGCTGTTCGAGGCGTTCGAGGCCGGAATCGACTTGCGCGAATCGGCGATGTTCGATTTCCTCGGCAGTCACGACGCGGTGGTGCGTGCCGTGCTCGACGGCCAGGCCGAGGCGGGCTTCATCCGTACCGGCGTGCTGCAGGACCTGATCGATCGCGGCCACATCGATCCGCGGGTGCTCAAGGTGATCAACCGTCAGCACCTGGGCGACTATCCGTACCTGGTCTCGACCCGGCTCTACCCCGAGTGGCCGCTGGTGACGATGCCCCACGTCGGACTGGCGCTGGAACGCCAGATTGCCGCGGCGCTGTTCAGCCTCAACGTCGACGATCCGGCCGCCCAGACGGCCGGCATTGCCGGCTTTGGCCCGCCGGCCGACTACCTGCCGGTCGAGCGCGTCACGCGCGAGCTGGGTCTGCCGCCGTTCGAGCGCGCCAACGACATCACCTGGGCCGATATCTGGGCACAGCACCGCAACGAGCTGCTGATCCTGGCGCTGGCGATGGTGCTGGTCGGGTTGCTGACCGTGGCGCTGGTGTTCCGCCAGATCGCCCTGCGTCGCAGCGAGGAGCGTTTCCGGCGCTTTTTCGAGGACAACGCCTCGGTACTTTTGCTGATCGATTTCGAGAGCGGCGAGATCCTGGATGCCAACCAGGCCGCGGCCGGATTCTACGGCTGGCCGCGCGAGGAACTGGTCGGTCATCCGATCGACCGGCTCTGGGCGCACCGCTGCCGGCAGTTCGAGGAGGTCTGCCGGGGCGGGATCACCGGCGGTCACTGCCATCTGCATACCCACCGGCTGCGCTCGGGCGAGGAGCGTCGCGTCGAGGTGCACGTCACCCCGCTGACCGATCACCGCCACCGCGGCCGGATGTTCGTGATCGTCCACGACATCACCGAGCGCGAACGGGCCGAGCAGGCGCTCGAGCGCGAACGCGAACGCCTGGGCAACGTGATCGAGGCCACCAACGTCGGCACCTGGGAATGGAACATCCAGACCGGCGAGACGGTATTCAACGCGCGCTGGGCCGAGATGCTCGGGTATCGACTCCCGGATCTCGAGCCCACCACCATCGAAACCTGGAAGGGCCTGGTCCACCCGGACGACCTGGAGCGGGCCGACGCGGCCCTGCAGGCCTGTTTCCGGCGCGAGCGGGACGAGTTCGAGGCCGAGGTCCGCATGCAGCACCGGGACGGTGACTGGGTCTGGGTGCTCACGCGCGGCCGGGTGCTGGAATGGACCGAGGCGGACGAGCCGCGGCGCATGTGGGGCACGCACCAGGACATCACCGCCCGCAAGCAGATGGAGCAGGACCTGCAACTGGCCGCCTCGGTGTTCGTGCACGCCCGCGAGGCCATCCTGATCACCGATCTGGACGCGCGCATCATCGACGTCAACGCCGCGTTCACCGAGATGACCGGCTGGCGCCGCGACGAGGTGATCGGCCACACGCCGAAGTTCCTGCAGTCCGGCACCCACGATCGCGAGTTCTATCGCCACATGCGCGAGCGCCTGCGCACCGCCGGCTACTGGAGCGGCGAGCTGTGGAACCGGCACAAGAGTGGCGAGCTGTTCGCCGAGCGGCTGACCATCAGCCTGGTGCACGACGCCGAGGGCCGACCGCGCAACTACATCGCGCTGGCCTCGGACATCACCGACATCAAGAACTACCAGCGCGAGCTCGAGCACCGGGCCAACCACGATGCCCTGACCGGCCTGCCCAACCGCGTGCTGATGGCCGATCGCCTCCGGCAGGCCATGGCGGCGGCACGCCGCAATCACGGCACCCTGGCGCTGGCCTTCCTCGATCTCGACGGATTCAAGGCGGTCAACGACGAGCACGGCCACGACATGGGCGACAAGCTCCTGATCGACGTGGCCAAGGACCTCGGTGCCCAGCTGCGCGAGACCGACACCCTGTCGCGCATCAGCGGCGACGAGTTCGTCATCATCCTGAGCGGCCTCGACCAGGAGGCGGATGCCGAGCCGATCATCAACCGGCTGGTCCAGACGGCGGCCCGCGAGCGTCGGATCGAGGGGGCGACGCTGCAGGTCACGGCGAGCATCGGCTATACCTTCTACCCGCAGGAAGGCGTTCTCGACGACGAGATCCTGCTCAAGCAGGCCGACGAGGCCATGTATCAGGCCAAGGCCGGCGGGCGCAACCGGGCCTATCGCTACGCTAGTTTGCCGAAAGGCTGATTAATACGACGCCAGCCACGATCAACCCCATGCCCAGCAAGGTGGGTAGGTCGGGTACTTCCCGGTAGACAACTGCCGCCACCAGGGCGACGAGAGCGATTCCCACCCCGGCCCAGATGGCGTAGGCCGCCCCGACCGGAATGCTCCGCAGGGCGAGCGCGAGGCAAAAGAACGCACCACCGTAGCCCGCGATTGCCAGTGCGCTCGGTCCTAGCCGAGTAAAGCCATCCGTTGCCTTGAGCGCGTTGGTGGCCACGACCTCGAGAATGATGGCGATGGCCAAATAGGCGTAGGGAGTCATGTCGTCGTCCTACTCGTCGACTCGCTGGTCGGAGAGCATGCCTGCCTAATGGGTCGAATCCGAATTCCTCGAACCCCCGGGGGTGGGCTCGGTGTTCGGTTTGGGTGTGTCTCCAGGCATCTCCGAGTGGTCGCCCAGCCCCACGCGCGGGGGTTCCTCCGGGCCGAGGACCGTGTCCGGGGCGGAGGGGTGCACCTCCTCGGCGGCGGCGCGTTCGGCCTCCCGCTCGGACTCGCGCAGCAAGAGATTCTCGACCCGCTGGCGAATCAGGCGCTCCTTCTCCTCGCGCTGCCAGAACTCCTGGGTGAGATCCCGGTGCAGGGCGAAGGCCATCAGCACCATCAGGAGCATGAAGGGGAAGGCGGCGATGATCGACACCGTGCGCAGCCCCTCGAGTCCGCCGGAGAGCAGCAGCACGATCGCCATCGACAGCTGCAGCAGGCCCCAGAGCACGCGCACGAAGCGCGTCGGGTTGAGCACGCCCTTGGAAGTGAACATGCCCAGCACGAAGGTGGCCGAATCCGCCGAGGTGATCACGAACACGCAGACCAGCGCGATCGCCGCCAGGCCCGCGTAGGTGCCCCAGGGCATCTGCTCGAGGGTGGTGTAGAGCCCGGCGGGCACCTCGCGGGCCACCGCGTCGGCAATCCCCGCCGCCTCGTAGAGCTCCAGATGGATCGCGCTGCCGCCGAAGGCGGCGAACCACAGCATGCTCAGGCCCACCGGCACGATCATCACGCCCAGCACGAACTCGCGGATGGTCCGCCCGCGCGAGATCCGTGCGATGAACGAGCCCACGAACGGCGCCCACGACAGCCCCCAGGCCCAGTAGAACATCGTCCACTGCTCGACCCAGTGCTCGCTGGAGTAGGGCGTGGTCACCAGGCTCATCTGCACGATATTGCCCAGGTACTCGCCCATCGTCTGGGTGAACTCCTGGAAGATGAACGCCGTCGGCCCGAACAGGATCACGTACAGGAACAGCCCGATCGCGATGATCATGTTGAGGTTCGACAGGTAGCGGATACCGGCCTTGAGCGGTGTCATCGCCGAGATGGTGAACAGCACGCCCAGGCCCGCGATGATCATCATCTGCGTCGAGGTGCCGTACTCGATGCCCTCGAAGCGCGCCACCCCGCTGTTGATCTGCAAGGCACCCAGGCCCAGCGTGGTGGCGACCCCGAAGATGGTCGAGACCACCGCGAGGGTGTCGATCGCCACGCCCCAGCCGCCGTCGACGCGGTTGCCCAGCATCGGCCGGAAGGTCTCGCTGATCAGGCCGCGCGCGTTGTGACGAAAGCGGATGTAGGCGATCGCCAGCCCCACCAGCGCGAAGTTCGCCCACTGGTGCAGCCCCCAGTGAAAGAAGGCGTAGCGCATGCCCGTCTGCGCCGCCTCGGCCGTGCGCGGCTCGTCGAGCCCCAGTGGCGGTTCGTTGAAGTGCATCATCGGCTCGGCCACGCCCCAGAACACCAGGCCGACGCCCATGCCGCCGGAGAAGATCATGGCCAGCCAGCTCTTGAAGCTGAATTCCGGCGGCTCCTCGTCCGGCCCCAGCCGGATGTTGCCGAACTTCGACAGGCCCAGGAACAGGATGAAGATCACGAACCCGCTGGTGGCCAGCAGGTACATCCAGCCCATCTTGTTGGCGGTGTAGTCCAGGACCTGGTTGGCGACCCGCTCGACGTCGTCGGGGAAGAGCGCGGCGACCGTGACGAAGCCGGCGATGATCAGCACCGAGAGATAGAAGACCGTGCCGACGTCGCCCAGCAGCCGGCCGTACAGGAGTTGGAACTTGTTCATCGAGTCTGTCCGTGACGGATCGTGGGTTCGCCGGGATCGGACCCTACCTTAGCGGATTCGGGCCGCCGGGGCAGGGCGGTGGCCCCGGAGCGGCGACGTGCCGTCCACGCCACCCACCACCGTAGGAGCGCCGTCAGGCGCGAAACCCACCGACGACCACCTGCCCGCAATCCACCCTTGCTTCTCATCCGAGCGGCGCCACCCGTACCCCGCTGTGGGAGCGAGCCCCGCTCGCGAAACGCGCCAACGGCGTGTGTCTCGCGCCGTAGGTTGGGCTTCAGCCCAACGTCGGCCGAATGGCCGACTTGCTGGGACGGGTCTACCCGATTGAGGTGTCGGGGTTGCGCGCTTTCTGGTGGAGGTGGAACGATTTCGGGCGTTTGTTTCGCTGGGCGGTTTCGATCGCACCGCGTTGCTAACGCCCGAGGTACTTTCTATTGCTTGTCCAATAGAAAGTACCCAAAGACAAGGACACCCCGGCGCCTTGGCCCTTCGGGCTTCCCTCGTCAGCGCTGCCTTGCTGTCGGGTCGGTTCAACACGACGTCCTGTCGTGCTGAACCTCGGCGCCACGTCCCTGTGGCGCCGACCCGGCAAGCCAGCGCTGACGAGGCAAGGCACAGGGGCCCGGGGATTGCCAGCCCTTGATTCCTGCTCAAAGACGTGCCCGACGTGCTTTCCTCAGAGCGAGACAGCCGCACAGCGGCTTTCGCGAGCAAGGCTCGCTCCCACACGCCCACCTGATCCCCTGTGAGGGATCGCCACGCGCGCCAGCGGCAACCGGGTGGTTTTCCGCCTGCATCCCGAAACCTGCATTTGACATACCTATATGGTATTGCTATCAATCAATAAGTCGTTGTTTGAACGGAGGGGTCACCATGGCGACAGTCACGAACGCCGCGCCGGCCGCCAGGGGCGGGGCGGAGGTTTACGAGTACGACCTGATCAAGTGGTTTACCGTCGCCTCGATCGTCTGGGGCGTGATCGGCATGCTGGTGGGGGTGTACATCGCCAGCGAACTGGCCTGGCCGGCACTTAACGCCGGCGTGCCCGAGATCACCTTCGGTCGCCTACGCCCGGTGCACACCAACCTGGTGATCTTCGGCTTCGGCGGCAACGCCCTGATCGCCACCTCGTTCTACGTAGTGCAACGCACCTGCCAGGCGCGCCTGTGGGGCAGTTCCTCCGTCCACCACACCCTGTTCTGGCTGTGGCAGCTGATCCTGGTCGTGGGCGTGGCCAGCCTGGTCGTCGGGCACAGCCAGTCGCGCGAATACGCGGAGTTCCCGCTGGCGATCGACGTGCTGATCCTGATCGCCTGGACCGCGTACTTCGCGATCTATTTCGGCACCATCCTGCGGCGCAGCCAGCCGCACATCTACGTCGCCAACTGGTTCTATCTCGCCTTCATCCTCGCCACGGCGATCCTGCACCTGTTCAACAACCTGCAGGTGCCGTACTCGCTGTGGGGGTCCTACTCGGTGTTCTCCGGCACGCAGGACGCGATGACGCAGTGGTGGTACGGGCACAACGTGGTGGGCTTCATCCTGACGGTCGGCTTTCTCGGCATGATGTACTACTTCGTGCCCAAGCAGGCCGGGCGGCCGGTCTACTCGTATCGACTGTCCATCGTGCACTTCTGGGCGCTGTCGTTCCTGTACATGTGGGTCGGTGCGCACCACCTGCACTGGACGGCGCTGCCCGACTGGGTCTCCACGCTCGCCGCCGCGTTCTCCATCCTCCTGCTGCTGCCGTCCTGGGGCGGGATGATCAACGGCATCATGACGCTCTCCGGGGCCTGGGAGAAGCTGCGTACCGACCCGATCATCCTGTTCCTGATCACCGCGCTGGCGTTCTACGGCATGTCCACCTTCGAGGGGCCGATGCTGTCGCTGAAATCGGTCAACGCGCTGTCTCACTACACCGACTGGACCATCGGCCACGTCCATTCCGGCGCGCTCGGCTGGGTGGCGATGATCACCATCGGCTCGTTCTACCACCTGGTACCGAGGCTCTGGGGCAAGCCGCTGCATTCCACGCGGCTCGTGTTCGTCCACTTCTGGCTCGCGACCATCGGGATCGTGCTCTACATCGTCGCGCTCTGGGTCGCCGGCGTGGGGCAGGGGCTGATGCTGCGGGCCTTCGACCAGTACGGCAACCTGGCCTATACCTTCGTCGAGACCGTCGCCTTCCTGCATATCCCGTACGTGGTGCGCGCGCTCGGTGGGGCGATCTTCCTCGTTGGGTTCGTGCTGATGGCGTACAACTTCTATCGGACGATCTTTGCCGACCAGCGCCTTACCGAGAAGGAGCGGGGTGTCGAGGTGGCGACGGCCTGATTCCGCGTCTCGGTTTTCGTTGACGCTGAGGAACGATGCCCACCGATTGGTGGGCATTCTTAATGGAATGGCCTGCTCCCACCCTATTACGCTGTTTGGAGGAACAACCGAAC